>NZ_CM128801.1:0-2620059 GCF_052931395.1 Testudinibacter sp. P27/CKL/0425
GTGTCTTCCCTTTGGCAAGATTGTCTCTCGCATTTACAAGATAAAGTTTCCCCGACCGATTTCAGCACTTGGCTGCGTCCGTTGCAGGCAGATTTAGAACAGGAAATGTTGGTGCTATACGCCCCGAACCGCTTTGTGATCGGCTGGGTGCAAGATCGTTATCTGAGCCAAATTAAAGAAACCGTGCGCTTTTTGGCGGGCAATCCGCAATTTAAGGTGAAACTGGTGGAAGGAATTAAGCCGCCGAGCAACACACCGGCGCAAACCGAAACACCGGCAACTACGCAAAACGGCGCGAAAGCCGCTGAAGCGGAAAGCAAACCGTTTCGCAGCAATTTGAACGCCAAACACACCTTCGACAATTTCGTTGAGGGGAAATCCAACCAAATGGCGCGCGCGGTGGCACAGAAAGTAGTCGATAATCCGGGCAGTTCAGATTCCAATCCGCTGTATCTGTACGGCGGCACCGGACTGGGTAAAACCCACTTATTGCACGCGATTGGTAACGGCATTCTCGCCGACAAGCCCGATGCCAAAGTGGTGTATCTGCACTCGGAACGCTTCGTGCAAGAAATGGTGCGGGCACTGCGCAATGACAAAATCGACAATTTCAAAAAGTTTTATCGCAATTTAGATGTGCTGTTGATCGATGACATTCAATTTTTTGCCAACAAAGAAGGCACGCAGGAAGAATTTTTCCACACCTTTAACGCACTGTTTGAAAGCAATCACCAGATTATTTTAACTTCCGATCGTTATCCGAAAGAGATTGATAAAATCGAAGATCGACTGAAATCGCGTTTCGGCTGGGGTTTGAGCATTGCGATTGAACCGCCGGATTTAGAAACCCGCGTGGCGATTTTAATGAAAAAAGCCGAAGAGAGCGGCGTCAATCTGCCGGAAGAAGTGGCGTTTTTCATCGGGCAAAAATTGCGCACCAATGTGCGTGAGCTGGAAGGCGCGTTGAACCGGGTGCGCGCTTGGGCGGATTTTAAAGGCGAATTGGTGACCATTGATCTGGTGCGCGAAGCGTTGAAAGATATGTTGGCGCTGCAAGACAAACTGGTGACGATTGAAAACATTCAAAAAATGGTTGCCGAATATTATAAAATCAAAGTCTCCGATTTGAAATCCAAAAGCCGTTCACGCTCGGTCACCCGTCCGCGCCAATTGGCAATGGCACTAGCAAAAGAGCTGACCAACCGCAGCCTGCCGGAAATCGGCAAAGCATTCGGTGATCGCGATCACACCACGGTGTTGCACGCCTGCCGTACAATTGCGGATTTGCGCGAAAAAGATAATAATATCCAAGAAGATTTTTCCAATTTAATTCGGACACTATCCGCTTAATTTTGAACCCTTTATTTTTAGAAAGTACGACTGTTAAGGAAGAGGTTGAGTATGCAATTCTCTATCGCTCGGGAAAACCTGATTAAACCATTACAACAAGTGTGCGGCGTGTTAAATTCGCGCCCGCCGACCGCGGTGCTGCACAATTTGCTGCTGCAAATCGACGGCAACCGCCTGATTCTGACCGGCACCGATCTGGAAGTGGAACTCTCCACCCAATCCCAATTGAAAAGTGCGGCTCAAGACGGTTTCTATACCATTCCCGGTAAAAAGTTTCTCGATATTTGCCGCAGTTTCTCCGACGATGCTGAAATTAGCGTGGTTTTCGAAGAAGATCGTGCGATTGTCAGCAGCGGACGCAGTAAATTCACGCTTTCTACCCTGCCGGCAAACGAATACCCGACCTTGACCGACTGGCATGTCGAAGTGGATTTCACCGTGCCGCAAGAGACCTTAAGCCGTTTGATTGACGCCACCCAGTTTTCAATGGCAAACCAAGACGCACGCTATTTCTTAAACGGCATGAAATTTGAAACCGAAGGCAATCTGTTGCGCACCATTGCTACCGACGGACATCGACTGGCGGTTTGCACCATTCCATTGGAACAATCTCTGCCGAACCATTCGGTTATCGTGCCGCGCAAAGGCGTGTTGGAATTGAACCGTTTGTTAAACGAACCGGAACAAGCGGTGCGGATCCAAATCGGCACCAGTAATATTCGAGTGCAATTTGAACATACGGTGTTCACTTCTAAGCTGATTGACGGACGCTTCCCGGACTACCGCCGCGTATTGCCACGCAATGCCGATCACCTGTTGGAAGCCGACTGGACAACCTTAAAACAGGCGTTCTCGCGTGCGGCGATTTTATCCAGCGATCGGATCCACGGTGTGCGTTTGGCACTGAGCCTGAATCAAATGGGCATCACTTCCAGCAATGCTGAAAAAGATGTTGCCGAAGAGGTGATCGACATTCAATATGACAACGACGAAATGGAAATCAGCTTCAATGTCAGCTATCTGCTCGACGTGCTAAACGCATTAAAATGCGACAAAGTGCGGTTCCGCTTCAGCGATTCCAACTCCAGCTGCCTGATTGAAGACTGCAACGAAGCCAGCGCCGAATATGTGATTATGCCGATGCGCTTATAACAGGCAAATTCGACTGTGGCGCTCTCTCGTTTAATCATCAGCGATTTTCGCAACTTGCAAGCCGTGGATTTTGAACCGAATCCCGGCTTCAACTTTATTGTCGGCAACAACGGCAGCGGCAAAACCAGCCTGTTGGAAGCGATTTACTATCTGGGGCATGGACGTTCATTTAAAAGTGCGGTCAGCCAACGGATTATCCACTACGATCAACCGCACTTTACCCTGCACGCCCGCATGAACGAGCAACAACACGACTGGGCGTTGGGCTTACAGAAAACCCGACAGGGCGACACCCTGGTGAAAATCAACGGTGAAGACGGCAATAAAATTTCCGATCTGGCGCAACTGCTGCCGATGCAAATTATTTCACCCGAAGGCTTAACCCTGTTAAACGGCGGCCCGGCATTTCGTCGCGCGTTCCTCGACTGGGGGCTGTTTCATCATCAAGCTGAATTTTACAGTGCATGGGCAAGGCTGCGTCGCCTACTGAAGCAGCGCAATGCCGCTTTACAACAAAGTTCACACTATGCAGCATTGAAAATTTGGGACACTGAACTCTCACTGTTGGCGCACCAAGTCAGCGACTGGCGCCGAGAATATGCCGACACCCTGCGCCCGAATATTGAGCAAACCTGCAAGTTGTTTTTGCCGGAACTGGAGATTCAACTCAGTTTTCACCAAGGGTGGGATAAAGACAGTCACTACGCCGAACTGTTGGCGCAAAATTTTGAACGCGATAAAAACATCGGTTACACCGTTGCCGGCCCGCAAAAAGCCGATTTCCGCTTTAAAGCCAACGGCTTGCCGGTCGATGATGTGCTGTCGCGCGGCCAGCTAAAATTGATGATGTGCGCGCTGCGTTTGGCACAGGGCGAACATTTAACCCAAACCAAACAGCGCAGCTGCCTGTTCCTGCTGGATGATTTCGCTTCCGAATTGGATCAAACCAAGCGCGCCCTGCTGGCTGAACGCCTGCAAAACAGCGGCTCACAAGTGTTTGTCACCGCTATCACCCAAGATCAACTCAAACAAATGCCGCTTGCCAACGGTACACTGTTTGAGCTACAACACGGCAAGTTAACCCCGCTGCGCTGACCGCACTTTTGCGCTGAAATTAGCTCGTGTTAAACCCCTCAAAATCTGTTATAATCTTTGAAATTTTTGAATAAAAAACCGAGAAAAATTATGTCTAATAACACTATTTCAAACGCCTATGATTCCTCCAGCATCAAAGTCCTGAAAGGGCTTGATGCGGTTAGAAAACGCCCGGGAATGTATATCGGGGACACCGATGACGGCAGCGGCTTGCATCATATGGTATTTGAAGTGGTGGACAACTCAATCGACGAAGCCCTTGCCGGTCATTGCCAAGATATTATCGTGACGATTCACACCGATAATTCTGTCTCGGTGCAAGATGACGGGCGTGGGATCCCTGTCGGCATTCACCCTGAAGAGGGCGTTTCGGCGGCAGAAGTGATCATGACCGTGCTGCACGCCGGCGGAAAATTTGACGACAACTCGTATAAAGTCTCCGGCGGTTTGCACGGCGTGGGTGTGTCGGTGGTGAATGCGCTGTCGGATAAACTGTTGCTGACCATTCGCCGTGAGGGCAAAGTGCATGAGCAGACTTACCACTTGGGCGTCCCTGAAGCACCATTGGGCGTGATCGGCGAAACCGAACAAACCGGCACGGCGGTGCGTTTTTGGCCGAGCCCGACCATTTTCACCAACATCGAATTTCAATATGAAATTTTGGCAAAACGCCTGCGTGAACTCTCATTCTTAAATTCAGGTGTGTCGATTAAACTGATCGACAAGCGCAGCGACAAGCAAGATCACTTCAAATATGAAGGCGGGATTCGTGCGTTCGTGGAGCATTTGAATAAAAACAAAACCCCGATTCACCAGCAACCGTTCTACTTCTCTGCCGATAACGAAAAAGACGGCATCGGCGTGGAAGTGGCATTACAATGGAATGACGGCTTTCAGGAAAATTTGTATTGTTTCACCAACAACATTCCACAGCGCGACGGCGGCACACACCTTGCCGGCTTCCGTGCGGCACTGACCCGCACCCTAAATAACTACATGGAAAACGAGGGCTACAACAAAAAATCGAAAATCAACACCTCCGGCGATGATGCCCGTGAAGGCTTGGTAGCAATTATTTCGGTGAAAGTGCCTGATCCTAAATTCTCTTCGCAAACCAAAGATAAATTGGTCTCTTCCGAAGTGAAAGGCGCGGTGGAATCGGCAATGGGCGAACGCTTGCAAGAATATCTGCTGGAAAACCCGAATGATGCCAAAATCATTGTCGGAAAAATCATTGATGCGGCAAGAGCACGGGAAGCGGCACGCAAAGCACGTGAAATGACCCGCCGCAAAGGTGCATTGGATCTCGGCGGCTTGCCGGGCAAACTTGCCGACTGTCAAGAACGTGATCCTGCGCTGTCCGAACTCTACATTGTGGAAGGGGATTCTGCGGGCGGCTCGGCAAAACAGGGGCGCAACCGTAAAAATCAAGCGATTCTACCGTTAAAAGGCAAAATCCTAAACGTAGAAAAAGCCCGTTTCGACAAAATGCTCTCTTCACAAGAGGTGGCAACATTGATTACCGCACTTGGCTGCGGAATCGGGCGTGATGAGTACAACCCTGAAAAATTGCGCTACCACAAAATCATTATCATGACCGATGCCGATGTGGACGGTGCGCACATTCGTACCTTATTACTGACATTCTTCTATCGCCAAATGCCTGAATTGATCGAAAAAGGCTATGTGTATATCGCTCAACCACCGCTGTATAAAGTGAAAAAAGGCAAACAGGAACAATATATTAAAGATGACGAAGCGATGACCCAATATGAACGGGCGATCGCATTAGACGGCGCTGGTTTACATATTTCGGATTCCGCACCGGTGATGGGCGGCTTGCCGTTAGAAAAACTGATCGGCGAATACAATGCGGTGAACAAAATGATTAACCGCTTGGCACGCCACTACCCGACCGCGCTGTTAAAAGAGCTGATCTATGCGCCGACGTTGACCCTTGAGCTGATGAAAGATGAAAGTGCGGTACAAAATTGGGCGAAGCCGCTGTTAGAAACTCTGCAAACCAAAGAAGCCGGCGGCAATCACTATGCGATTCGCACCGTTTATAACCAAGAGCGCCACCTACACGAAGTGGTGCTGACCGTGCGCACCCACGGCATCGACACCGATTACCGTTTAGATTTCCACTTTGCCGAAGGCTCGGAATACCAACGGATCGTGAAATTGGGTGAGCAATTGCGCAATCTCATTGAGGAAGGAGCGTATGTGGTGCGTGGCGAACGCCAAACTCCGGTCTCCTCGTTTGAGCAAGCGGTTGAGTGGCTAGTGAAAGAATCCCGCCGTGGCTTAGGCATTCAACGCTATAAAGGGCTGGGCGAAATGAACCCTGAGCAGCTGTGGGAAACCACCATGGATCCAAACGTGCGCCATATGCTGCAAGTTTCCATTAAAGATGCCGTCGCCGCCGACCAACTATTCACCACCCTAATGGGCGATGAAGTTGAACCGCGCCGCGACTTCATCGAAAGCAATGCGTTGCAGGCAAATTTGGATATTTAGTTCTAACTGTTTTGGCTAGTGAATTATCACTAGCCATTATTTTGCTCACTGATATTGGGAAAATAGTATGTATCCTAAAATTTATATTGTTAATCTTGAAACATCGCTTGATCGTAGAGCCTATATGGATCAGCAATTTGAAAAATTAATCGCACAATCTCCCGAGCTAATATTGGATATTACTTATTTCCCCGCAGTACACGGTACTAAAAATCCCGATCATCCTCTATTCAAAAAATACAACGCCAAGAAACATTTCCTGCGCAAAGGGCGCAACCTATCACTTTCTGAATTAGGCTGTTTCGCCAGCCACTATCAATTGTGGCAACAGTGCATTAAAGACAATCTGCCGATTATTGTATTAGAAGATGATGCGAACTTATTAGACAATTTTGTCTATTTTCTGCAAGAAGCCAAACAACTGGCAGAAAAATACCAATTTCTCTGGCTACACAAGAATCCTCGCTCAGATAAACACCGTGTGATCGCGAAAACAGAACATTTTGCGATCGCAAAATATTTCCGTGAATATATCTGCACAACTGGCTATCTTATCGCACCAGAAATTGCGCAAAGATTAATTAGCTTTTTTGAAGAAGTGATCTATCCTGTTGATGATCAAATGGCAAGATTTTATGAAAATAAAATAGAAAACCTTTCACTCATTCCACCTTGCATCTCTGATGCCGGATTAGAATCGATCATCACCCAAGAAGGCAGAAAAAGAGCGTCCCTCAGCCTTAGCGATAAAATTAGACGGGAATATTACTCCACAAAAGATAATATTCGTCGGTTTTTGCATAATTTTAAGTTTTACATCAAATAAATTGACACCCTGCGTAATCTAACTTAAAGTATAACTATTAATTCAATCTTAAAACAGATATTGATTTAAATTTCATAAGTAAGATTACCATGAAGAAAATTGCAATAATACCAGCCCGATCTGGCTCAAAGGGTTTGCCAAATAAAAATGTACTTTTATTAGATGGTAAACCTCTTATTGCCTATTCTATAGAAGCCGCTTTAAAATCAAAAGTATTCGAAAAAATTATTATTACTACCGATTCATTAGAGTATAAAGACGCTATTGCGCACTATCCTGTAGATGTAATTATCCGTTCTCCTGAATTATCAAGTGATACAGCTAGCTCTTACGTTGTAATTAAAGATACCTTAGAACGAAATTTAGGTATTGAATATGATTATTTTATGCTATTACAACCTACATCACCATTAAGAACTGAACATCATATACTTGAAAGTATAGAAAAATTTGAAAAAAATAGTGATCGTTTTGATTTTTTGGTATCCATGGTAGAAGGTGGAAAGCCATCGACACTATTTAGACCTCTAGATGAAAATGAAAGCCTAAAAGCATATAATATAGATTATAGCAATTACTCCAGACAGCAATATCGTGAATATCATCCAAATGGCGCTATTTATATTGCTAAAACAAATAAATACTTAGAACAAAAGCACTTTTATGGCGAAAACTCTATTGCTTATTTAATGAATAAAAAAGAATCAATTGATATCGATGATGAACTAGACTTTGATTATTTATATTTTATCTTACAGCAAAAAAATAAAAATCAGAATCATTTAAATAAAATTATTAATAGAATTAAAGAAAAATCAGATAATTTTAATAATGTCAAAGATATAACTCTACTTGGTGATTCAATTTTTGGTTTATGGGATATAAAAGAAATAAATGGGTTATCATTTAATAATATATCCATCGAAGGAATTTCAACTAAAGAATATCTTGATCATATTTTTAATAAAAATATGATCAAAAAATTAGGGAGTTACGTTTTTATTAACTTAGGAAGCAATGACATCATTAAGCCGGACTATTTAGAATCAGAATCAATAAGTGCATTGAAAGAAATAACCTCAAGCATCAAAGAAATAAATAAAAAATCCGAGATATTTTTACTAGAAATCATATATTCAGCATTTAGAAAAGATAGAAGCAATATCTCTATTTCAAAACTTAACCAAGAGATAAATTCAACTTTATTTGGGGACAATATCAAAATTATAGAAATCAATCACTATCTACAAGATCAATATGGAAAACTAAATTTAAAAAATACTATTGATGGGCTAAACCTAAATAAAAATGGCTATTCTATCGTTGAAAAAGTAATGTCTAGAGAAATACACATCTAAAAGTAAATTAAAAGTCATGAATCTAATCATATGCAGCACGCCATTACAAGCCGTATTGGCTGAAAAAATAATAAAAATATTTCCTAATGAGGATTTTCATTTTTATATGATTATAGAAAATGAAAATAACGACAATGAGAAATATAGATATTACTACAATAAAGTAAGTAGTCTATGTAGTCATTCTAAATTTTTATTACTTCCAGAATATACAAAAAAAGATAGATTCAAGATAATATTATCATCAAAATTACCAAAAGAATTTCTTTATGAAAAAGTATTTTTTGCTAGCATTAATAAACTAGCAATTCATTATATTTTATCAAAAAACAAAGGAATTAATGATATTTTTACATTTGATGATGGAACTGCAAATATCATTGAGACTAGCTTTTTCCATAAAAAAGAAACCAACTCATTTAGTCTTTCAAAATGGATTATAAAAACATTATTTAGAATAAAATTTTCTCAAAGTAAAGTTTTAGAAAGTATAAAAGCACATTATACCATTTATCCTGAACATAAAAACATTTCAAAAAATCTAATCCCACTAAAATTAATAGAGGATAACATTTATAAAAAAACACCACATAAAAACAATCAAAAATTATCCATACTTATTGGACAGCCTATATTTAATAGTCCAGATAAAAACATCGAGCTAATTAATAAATGCATCTCAAAATTCAAGATTCAATTTTATTTTCCACACCCAAGAGAAATTTATAAAATTGAAAAAGTAACTTATATAAAAACTAAGTATATCTTTGAGGACTGGGTAATCAAAAACATTGAAACATTTTCTGAGATTGATATTTATACATTTTTTAGCTCCGCAGCAATAAATATTTCAAAAGTAAAAAATACAAATATCCATGTAATTCCTGTGGAGGGATTCGAAAATGAGATAAACCTAATGACTAGATTTCCTATTACTATAACTAATGTATAGATCCAGCCATTAAAACTCAATAGTCTTTAAGTTAATAAGAATAAACTCATTATATAAGATTCTTATAGGCATAGTAGCCAAAAATGTGGCTGATTTTGAGATCTAAGCTTCTATTAGACATTTTTGTGGCTACTCCTCTTAAAGCGCTAGTTTTTCTAGCTCTTTTTATTCAAAAAATCCTGTATAAACATAATCTTATTCCTTCGGTTTAGTCCATTATGAACGGATAATTTCTGCTTTAAATCCTTAAACAGCCCTTCCAGCCGATTTGTCGTTTTTTCTATCCGTAACTCCGGGTATTTTTCAAAGACAAACAAGTAATCCATATAGCGTTTAATACTGGCATAAGCCCCTCTCAATTTGCGATGTTTATAAGGAAATTTACCCTGATTATCGGGTATATCAGACCGTTCTTCTAAGTAAGCTTTATGCTGCAAAAACCAGTGATGCAAACGGACATAAAAGTCATTTTTGTGACTCTGCTTGAGTGTTTTAACCATTGTTTTCAGTTCCTTTCCGGCAACGGATTTAGGGTTTCTCGTCAGCTTGCGAATCACCATTGCAACAAGGTGAAATTGGCACATTTGGGTTGGCGTATTAAATATATCTTTCAATAAGCCCCGTCGCCCATCGCAAGTAATAGATTGAATAATAAATCCTTTTTTACGCAATCGATTGATGGCTTTGGTATAGTAAATGTCCTTTTCGGTACGAACGATTTGGTGGTAAATCACCTTTTTTGAGCGGGAATCCATTATGACTAATACGCCGAATTGTCGCCCGAAAAAAGTGACATCCATAATAAGATTCAACATTGTGGTTTGCGGTGTGCTGAGTGGCGTTTTAGGGGCTTTTTTCAGGTGCCTTTGGATAGTCCTGACCGAACAATCATAGGTTAACGCAAGCTGCTTATACGTCTGTTTTCCGACGGTGTAATCGTGCCAGATTTGGGCGGATTGAAGGTAATTTGTGTGAGAATATGTCCGTAAACAATCCAAGCATTTATAGCGTTGCTTGCCTGAATTTTTACCGTGTTTTTTAATGTGTTCTGAACCACAGAAATAGCAATTTTTTGGTCATTTTAAAAAATCTCACTTAACGCCTTATTCTATAAGGGATTAAGCGAGATTTCAGCCACATTTTTGTCTACTATGCCTTCTTATAATCTGAACAATATAAGTTAAAATAACCACCTATAAGTGAGTTAGGATCAAACGGATTCTCCTTATCTATTCCGCCCCTTCTTAGCATTTCATTCCATAAATGTACTGTATGAGTATTTTTATATAATTTTTCATTACTAAGTGTTGTATTAAATAATGAATTAAAATTGCCACAATCTATTGGATAAAAATAAGTAAAGTCTTTTAAGGAAACATTCGAATTTATTCCCATATATTGAATTGCTCGGGTTAATGCTCTAGGACCAGCAGTCTCCCCCCAGCCAATTTGGTTATTGTCAAACGTTATTTTTTTCAAAAGTTTTTTTCGCTTTAAACGCCTAGTATCATAAGGTTTTATCTTATTAGGATTTAGTGCACAATCTAACATTTCTAACGCTAAAGGGTGGTTAGGAGAAAGCCGAATAAATGCTGCATTCACTGAATTATGTGATTCCATACCGACTATATTGGGTTCATCAAAATTAAGTGGATGAATACATAGCATATCCGTATCACAGTAATAACCACCTTTTTCAATTAATAACTTCCAACGGAAAAAATCAGAAAAACCAGCATATGATCCCTTATGTCTAAAAATTTTATTTTCTGGCACAATCTCATTTGCATCAAAACAAATCACTTTTTTCGGAAGATTCTTGATAGGTCTGTAGATATACAAATGGACTGGATGTCCATTAGCAATGAAGGATTGCATACATAAATATTCTAAACGACTAATTGAGTCACCAATCCATAGCATTTGAACAGGGTCATTCAGCATTTTATATCACCTTTATTTAAAATAATAAATCCCTAGAATAATACCATAGAATTACTAACTTAGATACAAAGCAGAAACCGCACTTTGCGATCACAAAGTGCGGTTATAGGTGAAAGATTAATTGCAGACTTACTTCCCGCTATCTCCATAATTCCCCAATACTCGGGCGCTAGGGTCGTTGACGTTGCAGCCTTGCCACTCTTTGTTCGGCATCCAAAAGTCTTTAATCCAGCCGGCGTTGCCCGGGTAGAATTTCTCAAAAATATCACGGTACAACAGTGATTCTTTGGTGAACGGTGTGGCGTAAGCGTATTTGTCTTTTGCCGCTGCCAAATCGGCTGCTGTATATTTTTCCTCCACATAGGCTTTCAGGTAGTCCACCATAGAATGTCCAACCGCATCGCTAAACGCCGCTTTTTCACGCATTAAAATGCTGTCCGGCAGATACTCTAAACCTTCAAATGCGTGGCGCAACAGATATTTGCCTTTGGCGTACACGTTCATTTTTTTCTCAGGATTGATACTCATCGCATAATCAACAAAATCCAGATCACCGAACGGCACGCGCGCTTCCAGTGAGTTTGCTGCCAAGCAGCGGTCGGCACGCAATACATCGTACATATACAGCTCTCGGATCCGTTTCTGCGCTTCTTGCTGAAATGCCGCCGGGCTCGGCGCAAAATCAGTGTATTTGTAGCCGAAAATTTCATCGCTGACCTCGCCGGTCAACAACACTTTCAAGTTGGTATTTTCACGAATATATTTACAGACTAAATACATTCCGATACTGGCACGCACCGTGGTGATATCCCACGTTTCCAAATGCCAAATCACTTTTTCCAACGAATCCAACACATCATCTTTGCTCATGATCACTTCGGTGTGATCCGTCCCTAAGAAATCCGCCACTTCTTTGGCGTATTTTAAATCAATCGGATCGGTTTCCATGCCGACAGCAAAGGTTTTAATCGGTTTATCCAAGTGTTTCTGCGCAATGGCACAAACCAGTGACGAATCCAACCCGCCGCTCAATAAGAAACCCAAGGGCGCATCGGCGTACAGGCGCTTGATAACCGCACTTTCCAGTTTTTCACGAATATTTTTGGCAATCGTCGGAATATCGTGATCATGCACCCTTTTCGGATCGGCGATATCGTTATAACAGGTAAATTTGCCGTCTTGAAAATAATGCCCCGGCGGGAACGGTTGCACCTCACGGCAAAACGCCACTAACGCTTTGGCTTCAGAAGCAAAGGCAATTTTGCCGCTCTGTTTTTCATAACCATAGAACATCGGGCGGATTCCGATCGGATCACGCGCCGCCATGACTTGATCACTTTGCTTGTCAAATAATACGAGTGCAAACTCGGCATCCAGCATTTTGACCATCACTTCAAAGCCCACCCGCTCATACAGCGGAATCAACACTTCGCAATCGCTGTCGGATTTAAATTCAAATTGGTCTTTCAGCAAATCGCGCAGCGCTTCGAAGTTGTACACCTCGCCGTTGCAAGTCAGTTCATACCCGTTGTGTTTAAACGGCTGGTTTCCGTTATTTGACAGATCCATAATCGACAAACGGTGAAACCCCCATAAGCCGCTGGCTTCGGTGGTGAAACTTTGGTGATCGGGACCTCGATGAATAATTTGATCATAACCGCGTTGAAAATCCGACGCTGACATCTGGGGCTCGGATGCGAAAACGAATCCACACATAATTATACTCCATCTAATTTTTATTGCTTTCCGTTGTTAATTGGTTACAAGAATACAACCAACACAAGATAAATATCAACAAATTAGTCAAAATGCAGAATTAAAATTAAAGATTAAATATTTTAAGTGAATTTTATTTAAATAATTCACCAATTTTTTAGATGAAAAATAACAATCCGCACGTAAAACGTGCGGTTTTTAGGCTACCCTATAAGGGCCTATTACTTCACATGCCCCTCAAGGGGCATGTGAACACTGACAACCGTACAATAACTCTATGGCTTACCCCTTAAAGGGGTCTATATACTCTTTCTTCGATAAATTATCCTGAATCATATCTTCTTTTTCTTGATTCCTGATATATTCTTCTACCACTTTCGTGTTTAAACCTACCGTACTGACACAGTAACCTTTCGCCCAAAAATGCCTATTACCATATTTGTATTTTAGATTTGCATGCCGTTCAAATATCATCAGTGAGGATTTACCTTTCAGATACCCCATCTTGATACCGCCAGTTTAGGCGGGAGCTTTAAAAGCATATGGATGTGATCTTTCATTGCATGCGCTTCTATTATTTCTACATTTTTGTAACTACATAATTGCCTTTCTTCGATATTTCGGAATAAACACGACATGATACTTACAGTTCCATCTTGTGTGTGATAGACTCGAATCGTCATTGAATTGACTTACCATGACTTATCCTCCTATATTTTGAATTTTGGTTGTCAGCCTTATTCATTATATAGCGAGGATTTTCTTTTCACCGCTTAAGCTTTTTGGTTCCATACACATAGCGTATGGTTTTTTATTATAGCGAGACGTTGTCTCGCTATAATAAAAAACCGCACTTTATGCAATCTAAAGTGCGGTTCCAACGCGTGAATAGTTAAATTGTTAAATACTATTCCACCACAAAACAGGCGATTTTGCTGCCGTCCGGGTATTGGCGCAATTCCGGTTTTGATTGGAAGCAACGTTCTTCCGCCAAACGACAACGTCCGCTGAACGCGCAGCCTTGTGGCGGATTAAGCGGACTTGGCAGTTCGCCGCTCAGTTTAATCCGTTCACGGCGTTTTTCCGGGGAAAGGCGAGGCGTAGCGGAGAGTAACGCTTGGGTGTAAGGGTGGCGAGGATTACTGAAAATCTGCTCGGTTGTGCCTTGTTCAACGCAGCGCCCCAAATACATCACAATCACTTCATCGGCGATGTGTTCGACCACCGACAGATCATGGGAAATAAAGATATACGACAGCCCCAGTTCATTTTGCAAATCCATCATCAAATTCAGCACTTGCGCCCGCACGGAAACGTCCAGCGCGGAAACCGGTTCGTCTGCCACCACGATATCCGGATTCAACACTAAACCGCGCGCAATCGCGATCCGCTGGCGTTGCCCGCCGGAGAACATGTGCGGATAGCGATCGTAAAATTCCGCACGCAATCCCACCTGCGCCATAATCGCCAGCACTTTTTCTTTGCGCTGTTCCGGCGTGAGTTCGGTATTGATCAGCAACGGTTCTTCTAAAATCGTGCCGACTTTTTTGCGCGGATTTAGCGACGCATACGGGTTTTGAAATACGATCTGAATTTTCTTACGTCGCAGTTTTTTGGTTTCGTTATCATTTACCAAAAAATTCTGCCCGTTGTAATACAGCTCGCCGTCGGTCGGATCTTCGATCATGGTCAGCAAACGCGCTAAGGTCGATTTTCCACAACCCGACTCGCCCACCACGGCTAAGGTTTTGCCGCGTCCCAATTCAAATGATACACCGTCTAAGGCTTTCACTTGTTGCGGTTTGCTGAACAAGCCTTTTTTCACCGGATAATATTTTTTGAGGTCAATCCCCTTTAACAACACATTATCAGACATGACCCGGTTCTCCTTGAGCATTTAACGGGGTGTGGCATTTCACTTGGCGATCCGCCAATTGATGTAAGTGCGGTTCTTGCGCCCGGCATTCATCGGTTGCATACGGACAGCGAGGATTCAGCAGGCAGCCGGTCGGGCGGTCGTATTTGCCCGGTACCACGCCGGATAATGAATTTAAGCGCGATTTGCCAACCGCAAATTCCGGCAAGGAACGCAGCAATGCTTGCGTGTAAGGGTGTTTCGGGGTTGAGAAAATATCGGCAGCCTTGCCCTCTTCCACCACTTGTCCGGCATACATCACCAAAATCCGTTCCGCCGCTTCGGCAACCAAGGCTAAATCATGGGTGATCAAAATCAGCGCCATGTTCTCTTTTTTCTGTAATTCCAACAGCAAATCAATAATTTGCGCTTGAATTGTTACATCAAGTGCGGTTGTCGGTTCATCGGCGATCAGTAATTTCGGGCGGCAAGCGATTGCCATGGCAATCATCACCCGTTGGCTCATACCACCGGAAAGCTGATGCGGATATACCGACAGGCGCGATTCCGGATCCGGAATGCCCACTTGGGTCAGCAGCTCAAGGGTGCGCTGACGACGGCTTTGACGGCTGCCGCCTTCGTGCACTTTCAGCGCTTCCATAATTTGAAAACCGACGGTATAAGCCGGATTGAGGCTGGTCATCGGATCTTGGAAAATCATCGCCACTTCCGCGCCGACCAACTCTTGCTTTTTATCTTCTGAAATCGCCAGCAGGTTATCGCCGGCAAAGTTCAGGCTGTCGGCACTCACGCGTCCGGGAAAATCAATCAGTCCCATCACCGCCAACGAACTGACGGATTTGCCGGAACCGGATTCGCCGACAATGCCCAGTACTTCGCCTTGTTTGATGCGGTAACTGATGCGATCCACCACTTTAAACGGAGTTTGCAGAGCCCCAAAATGCACCGATAAGTGATTTACTTCCAGTAGCGAAGTCTCTAATTCGCAATCTAATGTTTTATCTAATGTCATTGCGTGTTCCTTATTGTTTCAGCTTCGGATCAAGGGCGTCACGCAAACCATCACCCATTAAATTAAATGCTAATACGGTCAATAAAATTGCCAATCCCGGGAAGGTTACCACCCACCAAGCACGCTGCACAAATTGCAACGCTTCGGCCAGCATTGCGCCCCATTCCGGTGTCGGCGGCTGCGCGCCGATGCCCAAAAAGCCCAGTGCCGCCATGTCCAAAATCGCATTGGAAAAGCCAAGCGTGGTTTGCACGATCAGCGGTGCCAAGCAGTTTGGCAGAATAGTGATCAGCATTAAGCGGATTAGCCCTGCGCCGGCAACGCGCGAAGCGG
Organism: Testudinibacter sp. P27/CKL/0425; assembly: GCF_052931395.1. Lineage (NCBI taxonomy): Bacteria > Pseudomonadati > Pseudomonadota > Gammaproteobacteria > Pasteurellales > Pasteurellaceae > Testudinibacter > Testudinibacter sp. P27/CKL/0425. Next base: position 16,135 of record NZ_CM128801.1, read on the forward strand.
TGACGTAATCACGATTCAGTTCGTTTAGCACTGAAGCACGGGTCAAACGCACATAGCTCGGCAATGACACCAGTGCAATCGCAAACGAAGCATTTAGCAGCGACGGCCCTAAAATAGCCACAATCGCAATTGCCAGCAGCAAGCTAGGCAGTGCTAACATGATGTCGATCACCCGCGTGATCATCACATCGATCCAGCCGCCGAAATAACCGGCCACCAAGCCTAAAATCACGCCGAACATAAACGACAGGCTGACGACTAACAAGCCGATAAATAGTGACAAGCGCGCACCATAAATCAAACGCGACAAAATATCGCGCCCGACGTCGTCAGTGCCGAAAATATAACTCCAGCTGCCGCCTTCAAGCCATGCCGGCGGCATTAACAGCGCATCACGCGCCTGCGCGATCGGATCGTGCGGCGCAATCACATTTGCCAGCAAGCTGACAACAAAAATAAAAATAATATAACTCAAGCCGATGACCGCGCCCTTGCTGTGGCTGAAATGCGACCAAAATTCGGCGATAGGCCCTTTTGGCGCCGGTGCGACGACGACAGCTTGAGTTGAAACTGATGGTTCAGACATAATAACGATTTCCTCTATTCATTCATGCTATGGCATTATTTACGATGACGAATACGAGGATTCAAAATCCCGTACAACAGATCGACAAACAGGTTCACTAAAATAATAATGGTGGCGATAATCAATACCGCTCCTTGAACCACCGGATAATCACGGGCTCGAATCGCCTCAATCACCCATTTGCCGATGCCCGGCCAAGCGAAAATCGTTTCGGTTAAGATTGCACCGGACAGCATCTGCCCGACAATTAACCCGACAACGGTGACAACCGGAATCAAGGCATTGCGCAATGCGTGCACCACAATCACCCGCATTTTCGATAAGCCTTTGGCGCGCGCGGTGCGAATGTAATCTTCGCCCAACACTTCCAGCATGGAAGAACGGGTCATGCGTGAAATCACCGCTAAAGGAATCGTGCCCAACACAATCGAAGGTAAAATCAGATGCGACACCGCCGATTTAAAAGCGCCCGGTTCATCAGAAAGCCAGCTGTCGATCAGCATGAATCCGGTGACGTCATCAATCCAAAATTGTGCGCCGATTCGCCCTGAAACCGGGGTGAGATCCAGCTGCACCGACATCACCAGCATTAACAGCAAGCCCCACCAGAAGATCGGCATCGAATAGCCGGTGAGCGACACTGCCATCACACTGTGATCAAAAAACGAACCGCGCTTCACCGCCGCCAAGATCCCAATCGGAATCCCGAGAATCACCGCGAATAGAATCGCCATGCTGGTCAGCTCAATGGTTGCCGGAAATAGATTTAAAAACTCCTCGACCACCGGCTGGCTGTTTTTGAAGGAAATCCCCAAGTTGCCTTGCGCCAAGTCGCCAAGATAGTTGATATATTGCTGATAAAGAGGCAAATCCAGCCCCATTTGTTTGAGCATTTGCGCGTGCATTTCCGGGCTTAACCCACGCTCTCCCATCCGAATTTCGATCGGATCGCCGGGAATAAAATGAATCAGCGCAAAAGTCAGTAAGGTGATGCCAATAAAGGTCGGAATGACCATGGCAATACGTTTTAAAATAAATTGAAACATGATAATTTCTCGAAATTTGTCACAATCCCACACTGTCGTTGACAATTGAGAATAAAGACCGCACTTTTACCATAAAAGTGCGGTCAAATACAGTATTATTCTAATTCTAGGTCATAAAAATTATGTAAACCGAACGGATCGATCACATAGTTTTTCACTTCTTTGCGCAGCGGCAAATAAGTGGTGGAGTGCGCAATCGTAATCCAAGGCGCTTGTTCTTTGAAAATCACTTGCGCTTGTTTATACAGCTCGGCACGTTTTGCCTGATCCGTCACCTGCACCGCTTGTTTGATTAACTCGTTAAACGGCTGGTAGCACCATTTCGCATAGTTTGAACCTTGCTCCGCGGAAGCACAGCTTAACAATGTACCCATAAAGTTATCCGGGTCACCATTGTCGCCAGTCCAGCCCATCATGCCGGTCGGATCGTCGCCTTTCTTCATGCGTTGCAGGTATTCGCCCCACTCGTAGCTGACAATTTTGGCATCAACGCCAACCGCTTTCCAGTCTGCCTGCACCAACTCCGCCATGCGGCGAGCATTCGGGTTATACGGACGTGAAACCGGCATTGCCCACAATTCGGTGCTGGAGCCTTGCTCAAAACCGGTTTCTTTGAGTAACGCTTTGGCTTTTTCCGGATCATACGGATAATCCTGAACGTCATCGTTATAGCCCCACATTGTCGGCGGTTTTGGCTTTTTCTGCCGCGCCCAAGTAAACCGCATCGATAATCGCGTCTTTATTGACCGCATAATTCAATGCTTGGCGCACTTTTTGGTTGTCAAACGGCGCTTTTTGTACGTTAAAGTGCAGATAGCCGACGTTCAGCCCCGCCTCTTCCATTAAATTAATGTTCGCGTCTTTTTTCATCAATTCCAAATCAGCAGGATTCGGATATGGCATCACATGGCACTCGCCTTTTTGCAGTTTGGTGTAACGCACTGAGGCGTCCGGCGTGATCGCAAACACTAAGCGATCGATTTTCGATTTGCCTTTCCAGTAATTATCGAAGGCTTTATAGCGGATCACCGCATCTTTTTGATAGTTCACCAATTCAAATGGGCCGGTGCCGATCGGCTCTTGATCCACTTTTTCAGGCGTACCGGCCTTCAGCATATTCTGCAGACAGAATACCCGCGAAGTCCATTGCAATGTTGGCTAAAAATGGTGCATTCGCTTGTTTTAACGTGATTTTAACCGTGTAATCGTCCACTTTTTCCAGTTTGTCGATGATGTTCGGCATATCCATGCCAACGAAATATTCGTAGCCCAAATTTGACACTTTGTGGTATGGATTTTCGGCGTTCATTTGGCGATCAAATGAAAAAATCACATCATCGGCATTAAAATCACGGCTCGGTTTAAAGCTTTTATTTGATTGGAATTTGACCCCTTTGCGCAAATGGAAGGTATAGCTTTTGCCGTCTTCCGCCACTTCCCAGCTTTCCGCCAATGACGGCTGAACGGTGGTCGAACCACGAGTAAATTCGGTCAAACGGTTATACATCGCCTGCCCGCTGGCATCAATCGACGCACCGTCTGTGACCAGCTGCGGGTTAAATGAAGTTGGCGAGGCTTCAGAACAATAAACCAACGTTTTTGGCTGATTTGCCGATACCGATAACGAAACCGACAGCGCAAGTGCGGTCAGCGATAATGTTGCGAGTTTTCTCATGGTTACACTCCGATAATGAAAATTTGTTTATTTTTATTTACACCGCGAAACAAGCGACGGTTTATAGTTAATAGCATTATTTGCGTTTATCTACAAGATAGAAGATGATACTTTTTATTAAAAATTGAATATTCATCAATTTTTTAAGGGTTTTATTCAAAATCCGGGAAAAAACAATGGCAGAAAATCCTGCCATTGAAATCAGAAAATGCCGATACGATTGCGGTTTGTGAGTTGGTAAGCGCAATAAAAAATCGCTATCAGCAAAACCGATAGCGATTACAAAGCAAAATCGCACTTTTTTCAAAAATATGATCTAATAAGCTCTTTTGTATACAAAATAAACGTAGTTAGATACCATACCGGCTTAAAATCGCGGTGAGAAGATAGAAAAACCCACCGAAAATGAAAAATCGGTGGGTTTGTCAGCGGTCTGAAGCTGACATTATCTGTTAGCTTTTTGTTTGCCTGGTATTTAGCTTATGACTGCAATAAGGAAATATCCGCCACTTGCAAGAACAGTTCGCGCAAGTTGTGCAACAAGGCTAGGCGGTTTTGGCGCAACGCAGGATCGTCTGCGTTCACCATCACGTTATCAAAGAAGCTGTCAACAGGCTCGCGCAGTGCCGCCAAGTGTTGAAGTACGGTTTGGTAATCGCCGTTGGCAAACAGCGGTTGTAATTGCTGTTGCAACGCCGCCACTTGTTCTGCCAGTGCAATTTCTGCCGGATCTTGGCACAGTGCCGGGTTGACTTGGGTTGGCAATTCGCCCTCCACTTTCGCCAAAATATTCGACACCCGTTTATTCGCCGCTGCCAACGCCGCCGCTGAATCCAATTCACGGAAATACGACACTGCTTTCACACGCGCATCAAAATCAGCAGGTTTAGTTGGGCGGCGTGCAAGCACTGCTTGAATCACATCAACATCAAAACCCTCATCTTGATACCAAGCACGGAAGCGCCCTAACATGAAATCCACCACCTCTTCCACCACGTTGGTATTGGTGAGTTTGTCGGCAAACAACGCCGCAGATTTCGCCACCACGTCGCTGAGATCCAGCGGCAAGTTTTTCTCCACGATAATCCGCAATGCGCCCAATGCCGCGCGGCGCAGCGCAAATGGGTCGGCACTGCCTTTCGGCTGTTGCCCGATGCCGAAAATGCCGGTTAAGGTGTCAAATTTGTCCGCTAACGCCACCGCACTTGCCACTAATGAGTTTGGCAACGCATCGCCAGCAAAACGCGGCATGTATTGTTCATTTAATGCCACTGCCACGTCTTCATCTTCGCCGTCGTGACGTGCATAGTGCATGCCCATCACGCCTTGGGTGTCGGTAAATTCAAACACCATGTTAGTCATTAAATCGCATTTCGACAGTAAGCCCGCACGCGCCGCTTTGGCTTTGTCTGCGCCAATTTGCAGGGCGATTTCGCCTGCCAACTCTTCAATGCGTTTGGTTTTGTCTAGCAATGTGCCTAGTTGTTGTTGGAACAGCACGGTTTCTAAACGTGGCAATTGATCTTCCAAACGCTGTTTTAAATCGGTTTTAAAGAAAAATTCCGCATCGGTTAGCCGTGGGCGCACCACTTTTTCATTCCCTTCAATGATCGCGCTTGGATCTTCAGGGTTGATGTTCGACACAAAGATAAAGTGCGGTAGCAATTTGCCGTTTGCGTCATAAATCGGGAAATATTTTTGATCGCCTTTCATGGTGTACACCAGCGCTTCAGCAGGCACGGCAAGAAAGCGTTCTTCAAATGTTGCGGTTAGCACATTCGGGTATTCCACCAGTGAGGTGACTTCATCAAGCAGATCGTCTTCAATATCCGCCACACCGCCAAGCTCGGTCGCTTTTTGTTGCGCGTTGGCAAGAATGAGCGCTTTACGTTCGTTAAAATCTGCAATCACCGAACCTTTTTCTTTCAACAATTGCGGGTATTGATCCGCATGGCTGATTTGAAATTCGCGCTCGCCCAAGAAGCAGTGTCCGCGCACCGTGGTGGCAGACGCCACGCCCAAGATCTCACCTTGAATCAGTTCATCGCCCAATAACAGCGCGACGGTGTGCACAGGGCGTACAAACTGTTCGCTTTTATCGCCCCAACGCATGGTTTTCGGAATCGGCAATTTCGCCAGCGCTTGGCTCACCATGCCCACCAAGAGATTTTTAGTCGCCTGCCCCTCCACCACGGCACGATAAACCAGCCATTCGCCTTTGTCGGTTGCGAGGCGTTCTGCTTGATCCACGGTGATCCCACAGCCGCGCGCCCAGCCTTCTGCTGCTTTAGTTGGTTTGCCTTCCGCATCAAACGCCGCCGAAACCGCAGGACCGCGCTTTTCAACTTCTTTGCTCGGCTGGCTGGTCGCCAAACCTAAGACTTTCACCGCCAAGCGACGCGGCGCGGCAAACCATTCCACTTTGTCAAACGCTAAACCCGCTTGATTCAGCTCCGCTTCAAGGTTGTCGGCAAAAGCCGTGGCTAATTTTTTCAGTGCCTTCGGTGGCAACTCTTCAGTGCCCATCTCGGCGAGGAAATTTTGTGTTGTCATGTTTTGTCTCTATTTTATGTTGTCTGCATTACTCACAGACATAATCAATTAATGTGATATTCGCTAAGTTGTCTGGCTTTTTCCAACTGTGTTTTCATGCTAACACTTGCAGTTAAGTTCCGTTTTCTCACTCAATTCACAAGCCACAATACCGCCCACACAATTCGGTACGCACTGCGTTCCGAATTAGATCTTGCCAATATTCGCCCAACTCAATTCGTGGCACACTGTGTCACCAATTGGAATGCCTGATAAAACGCACTAAACCTTATCAACAAGCCGTTGATTCATAAGACGATTTACCGTCTATTCTTGCTCTGCCACCAAAAACCGCGCTTTTGCCCGTTCAACAGCCGTGCGCAATCGTTGAGCCAATGCCTCTTTCGATGGCAACACCGTTAAATATTCTGCAATGTGAATACCTGAGTGTTTTAAATCCAGCAACTCCACTTGTTCGGTTTTTTTCGAGGTGCAGAGAATAATGCCCAGTGGTGGGTTTTCCCCCTCTTCCTGCTCGTGTTTCGCCAACCATGCCAAATACAGTTCCATTTGGCTTTTGTGGGCGTAGTTAAACGCTTCGGTTTTTAATTCAATTGCCACCAGCCGTTTGAGCTTGCGGTTGTAGAATAACAGGTCGATATAGAAATCATCTTGATCAATCTGAATGCGCTTTTGGCGCGCCACAAAACTAAAGCCTGAGCCTAATTCCAACAGGAATTGTTCAATCTCACGCAAAATGGCATCTTCCAGATCTTTTTCCATATAGCGATCGCTCAAGTCGAGGAAATCCAGCACATACGGATCTTTCAACACCAGCGATTGATTATATTCGCCTCTTTCACGCAGCATGCTCAATTCCTGAATCAGCGTTTCGTCTGATTGCTTTGAAATTGCCGTGCGTTCAAAAAGCAACGCACCAATGCGTTCATCTAATGTGCGTGTGCTCCAGCGCTCTTGTGCCGCCATGGTGGCATAAAATTCACGCTTGAGCGGATCGTCAATGTAAATCAGCGTTTTAAAATGCGTCCAGCTCAATTGTCCACGCAGTGCGTGAACAATCTCAACATCAGCAAATGTTTCTGCAAACTTCACGCAGTAGGCGAGCTGTGTTCTACTCCAACCTTTACCAAACTGTTGCGTTAAATTTTTCGCTAAACTGCGGATAATTTCTTGTCCGTAACTAGCCCGTTCACCCGATAAAATATGCTGGTTAATCCGCTGTCCGATATGCCAATACAGCAAGGTCAACTCGGCATTCACCGACACTGCCATGCGTTGTTTAGACGCGTGGATCAGATCAGCAATTTCATGCATAAAATGTTCTGGTGTGTGGGCAACAAGTGCAGTTTTGTTTTCGTGCATACGGCGGCAGTCCTATCATGCTATTTTGCGAATGCCGCAGGCAACGCATTAAGATCTAAAATCACTTGTTGATCGTCCAACAACAGTGCCGGGATCCCAATATAGCCGTGTTGCTTGGCTTCGTTAAACGCCGCGTGGTTGTCGCGCAATTTCAGAAAGCGTTTGAAATTGGCAAGATTCGCCAACACCTCAACCGCTTCATACTCCACATTCAATTGCTGCAACGCCGCCACAAACGGGGCGGTGTCGGGGCAGGTTTCGGCAAAAAACAGAATAGGCTTCGTCATCATTTTTTACACCCTGGAAAGCCCAGCGCTTCACGGCTGGCATAATAGGCTTCGGCAACGCCTTTGGTTAGCGCACGAATGCGCAAAATATAGCGTTGGCGTTCGGTAACGGAAATCGCTTTGCGAGCATCAAGCATGTTGAAGCTGTGCGCCGCTTTTAAAATACGTTCATATGCGGGCAATGGCAGTGGTTTTTCTAGCGCCAGCAGTTCTTGCGCTTCTTTTTCGTATTGCTCAAAGCAGTAGAATAAAAAGTCGGTGTTGGCGTATTCAAAGTTGTAGGTTGATTGCTCCACTTCGTTTTGGTGGAACACATCGCCGTAGGTGGTTTTGCCTAACGGACCGTCGGAGTAAACCAGATCATACACGCTGTCCACGCCTTGAATATACATTGCCAAACGCTCTAGCCCGTAGGTGATTTCACCTGTCACGGGTTTGCACTCTAAGCCGCCCACTTGTTGGAAATAGGTGAATTGAGTCACTTCCATGCCGTTCAGCCACACTTCCCAGCCTAAGCCCCATGCGCCTAGGGTTGGGTTTTCCCAGTTATCTTCCACAAAGCGAATATCGTTTTGGGTCGGGTCAAAGCCGAGCATTTTCAGGCTGTCTAAATACAGTTCTTGAATGTTGTCAGGGGAGGGTTTAATCACCACTTGGAATTGATAATAGTGCTGCAAGCGGTTCGGGTTTTCACCGTAGCGCCCGTCAGTTGGGCGGCGTGAAGGCTGCACATAGGCAAACGCCATTGGCTCTGGCCCTAATGCGCGCAAACAGGTCATCGGGTGTGATGTGCCTGCGCCCACTTCCATATCAAACGGTTGAACCACGGTGCAACCTTGTTTTGCCCAGTAATCTTGTAAGGCAAGAATCATGCCCTGAAAAGTTTTAACGTTAAATGTTGAACTCATATCTGCTTCTTTTTAGTGAATAGAAAATGGCGGCTATTATACTTGAATTTAGGCGAAAGGTCATGAATTTGCGCACGGAAAATGCGGAAATGTCAACGTACGGCTGCCGCCAAACCGCACTTTAATCCATTGCGATTATAGCCGATAGATCCCAACCAAATAGGCTTGATCGAGAATATGCCCCTGCATCGCAAAATGCAGATCGTTAAAGCCGAAGCCTTGCGGCAGATCCAGCTCGCAATCAAGGGCATACACATACAATTCATAGCGATGATCAGCATTCGGCGGTGCCATGCCGCCATAACATGAGGCTTCTTCCACCGACAACCCACCGAGTTTGCCCGACCAGCTGTTGCGCCCTTGTACATAATCGTTAGCGGAAAGGCTGTCATTTTCCGCCAGCGATGTGCGTGTTAAATTCGCCACCAACCAGTGAATCCACACATAGCCTGCTGCGCCCACCGCGTCTTTATCTTCTAACACCAACGCGAACGATTTTGTGCCTGCCGGCGCATCGCTGATTTCCAGTGGAATGGAATAATTCGGCATGCCGTTTGGGCTGAATTGGCTGCCACGCTTGCCATATTGATCGGCAAAATAGCCGTTTTCGATTGCTGCACTACTGACTTTCATTCTTACCTCCTTTTCGGATTAACACTTTCAATCATCTTAGCATTCCTTGGCGTTTTACCGAACAGATTATGCGCAAGATATGATCGACTTCAAATTTATGCGCGAAAATCATTGCCTTGTACGGATAATTTTTATAGATTAAGCGTTCATTAGTCGGGGTGCTACATTATTGATATTCAAGGTGGCTGAGATGATACCCGTGAACCTGAACCAGATAATGCTGACGTAGGAAACTATCAATATGATGCCAATCTTAACCGCACTTCGCCTGTTTTCCGCCCGATACACCGTTATTCGCATTCTGTCCGCTAGTTTTCGGAACTTGCCAGATGGTTGCGGTCGATATTCGTAGTTTGACCCTGTGCTTCAACGGGCAGCCGCTGTTCGCTGATTTTCACTTTTCGCTGTTGCAACACCAGTGGACGGTGTTGCTTGGGCGTTCGGGCGTAGGCAAATCGACATTACTACGAGCGATTGCCGGTTTGGAAAACGATGCGATTCAACAAGGCGAGGTGGTGTTTCCGCGCCCGCTGAAACTGGCGTGGCTCGCACAGCAAGATTCGCTCTATCCGTGGCTGTCGGTTGTGGACAATGTGCAACTGCAACACCACCTCACGAGCACCAAAACCGCTGAAACCACTGCGCAAGCGGAACAACTGCTCGCGGCAGTGCAAATGGGCGCACACCGCCACAAGCCCTGTTATCAGCTGTCTGGAGGGCAGCGGCAACGGGTGGCGCTGGCGCGCACTTTAATGCAAAACGCTGATTTAATTTTAATGGACGAACCGTTTTCGGCGCTCGATGCGGTTACCCGTTTGCAATTACAAGATTTAGCCTGCGAATTACTGCACGACAAAACCGTGCTGTTGATCACCCACGATCCGCAAGAAGCCATTCGGCTGGCGGATCGGATTGCGATTTTGCACGATCCGACTCAACCGATTGAAGATCTGATCGAAGCCAAAGCCCAGCTTGCGAATAACCCGAAACCACGTCAAGCCAATGCTCAAACGCTTGCGTTGCAGCAAGATTTATTCGCCCGATTAATGCAAGGCGGCACACCATGAAACGCCTCAACGCGTTCAGAAAACTGCTGTTGTTGACCGCACTTTTATTGTTGCTGTGGCAAAGTGCGGTCAGCTTGTTTGAATTGCCGCACTATTTACTGCCCTCGCCTGTTGCGGTGTTGCAGCAACTGCTACAACACCCTGCAATGCTGTTGCAACACGCACAGATTACCGCACTTGAGATCCTTATCGGCTTGCTGCTCGGCTTTTTGCTCGGGCTAGGCTCGGCATTGTTGCTGTCGCTGTCTGCGCCCGTCTCTGCCCTGTTAATGCCGTTATTGGTGATCTCACAAGCGATCCCCGTGTTTGCGATTGCGCCGCTGTTGGTGCTGTGGTTTGGTTACGGCATGGCATCAAAAATTGTGATGACGGTGCTGATTATCTACTTCCCTGTGACTGCCGCCTGCTATGACGGGCTGCGCAACACGCCGCAAGCGTGGCTCGATCTCGCCCGCACAATGCAAGTCAGCCGCCTGCAATTGTTGTTCAAGGTGCGGTTGCCCGCTGCGCTGCCTGCGTTGGCATCAGGCTTGCGGATTGCGGTGTCGGTTGCGCCAATTGGGGCGATTGTGGGTGAGTGGGTCGGTTCATCAGAAGGCTTGGGCTATGTGATGCTGCAAGCCAACGCCCGAATGCAGGTGGATTTAATGTTCGCCGCGCTATTTTTGCTGATCCTGATGGCGCTTGCGCTGTATTTTGCAGTCGATCGTCTGCTGCGTCGTGCGATCCCGTGGGTTTCACAACTGCGCTAATCCGGCGCAGGTTACTATAAGGAGTTTTGATGTCTGTCGTTCAACAACTGATTAAACATGCCGCACCACACTGGCAGGATTACACCCAACACGCTTTCGTGCGCCAATTGGCAACAGGCACGCTGAAGCCCGAACAGTTTCAGCACTATTTAAAACAGGATTATCTGTATCTGTTCCACTATAACCGCGCGTTGGCGCTAACGCTGTTTAAAGCCGAGGATTTTGCGCAAATGGCGCAAGCTAATCAGGCGATCAGCATTTTATTGCAAGAAATTCAGCTGCATATCGCCTTTTGCCAGCAATGGGGCATCAGCGAAGCGGAGCTGGCACAAACGCCCGAATCGCCTGCTTGTGTAGCCTATACCCGCTATGTGTTGGATTGCGGCATGAACGGCAGCCTTGCGGATCTCTACGCCGCCATTGCCCCTTGTGCGATTGGCTATGCCGAGATTGCACGTTGGATTGTCGAACAGCAACTCAGCCCTGCACATAACCCCTATCAAGCGTGGATTGATGCCTATGCCGCTGACGATTTTCAGCAAAGTGCGGTTCAACTCTCTGCTTTGCTTGATTCCCTTTGCCACGATCTCAACCCCAAACAGCTTGCAAAAGTACAACAGATTTTCACCACTGCCACCCGCATGGAACGTGCTTTTTGGCAAATGGGCTTAGACCGCACTTAACCTTTAACCGAGGAGATTTTAATGAAAACATTACTCACCTTTTTCACCGCATTGTGTTTATTCAGCCAGCCGTTATACGCCAACGAAAAAATCACGCTGATGCTCGATTGGTTCGTCAACCCTGATCATGCCGCGCTGATTGTGGCACAACAAAAAGGCTACTTTGCCAAACAAGGCTTGGCGGTTGAGATTATCGAGCCTGCCGATCCGTCGATGCCGCCGAAATTGGTTGCCGCAGGCAAGGCGGATTTAGCGGTGGATTACCAGCCGCAACTGCAAATGCAAGTGGCGGAAGGCTTGCCATTGGTGCGCGTTGGCACACTGGTTTCCACACCACTGAACAGTTTGGTGGTGCTCAAAAGCAGTAACATTCGCTCGCCTGCCGATTTAAAAGGCAAAAAAGTGGGCTATTCGGTCAGCGGTTTTGAAACCAGCTTACTGCAAGCGATGCTAGCAAACCATGGCTTAACGCCAAACGATGTAACAATGGTGAATGTGAATTGGTCGCTTTCGCCGTCACTGATCAGTGAGCAAGTGGACGCGGTGATCGGCGCATTTCGTAACTTTGAACTGAATCAAATGGATTTGGAAAAACAGCCCGGTTTAGCGTTTTACCCTGAAGAACACGGCGTGCCTGCCTATGATGAACTGATTTTGGTCGCCAATAAAAAAGCGTTGTCAGAGCAAAAACTCAGCGCGTTTTTAACCGCACTTGAACAAGCAACCATCTATTTGATCAACCACCCTGAACAAGCATGGCAAGATTTTGTCAGCTACAAGCCAAACGAATTAGACAACGAATTAAACCGCTTGGCGTGGCGAGACACCTTGCCACGCTTGGCGCTACGCCCGCGTGCCTTAGATGAACACCGCTATCAAAAAATGGCGGAATTTATGCAACAACAAGGTTTACTGAACAATCTGCCGGTTTTGACAGATTACGCCGTGCAACTGCCTTAAGAGAGAACATGATGTTAACCACTGACTATTTAACCCAACTGCGGCAACGCAACCCACTGATTCACAATATCACCAACATTGTGGTGGCAAATTATGTCGCCAACGGTTTATTGGCCATTGGTGCCTCACCGATTATGTCAAGTGCGGTCGAGGAAATGGACGAACTCGCCGCGATTTGTAATGCGCTAGTGATCAACATCGGCACCCTGACCGCCGAACAAGTCAACGCTATGCTGCTCGCCGGCAAAGCGGCAAACCGCCACGGCATTCCTGTGGTGCTCGATCCGGTCGGCGTCGGCGCTACTCGCTTTCGCCAACACAGCGTGGCGCGTTTATTAGCGGAAGTGCAATTCAGCGCAATTCGCGGCAACGCCGGGGAAATGGCGTATCTCGCCAATGTCGATTGGCAAAGCAAAGGCGTAGATGCCGGACAAGGCAACGCCGATCTTGCTGCCATTGCCAACAGCATTGCACAACAATATCAATGCTGCGCGGCGATCAGCGGTGAAGTGGACGTGATCAGCGACGGCAACCGAGTTGCCAAAATCCGCAACGGCAGCGCGCTGTTTCCGAAAATTACCGGTTCGGGCTGTTTGCTCAGTGCGGTTTGCTGCGCCTTTTTAGCGGTTGCGCCGAACGATCGCTTTCACGCGGTATTAGAAGCTTGCACCACTTACGCCATCGCCGGTGAACTGGCGGCAAGCAGCCTGCAAAGCACCCAGCACGGGCAATTTTATACCGCACTTTTAGATCAACTGGCGGCACTGCAAAGTGCCCGACGCGCAACACTCACGAGGATCGACTATGAATCAGATTAAACAAGCCCTCACCATTGCCGGATCAGACAGCGGCGGCGGCGCGGGCATTCAGGCGGATTTGAAAACCTTTCAAATGCGCGGCGTGTTCGGCACTTGCGCTATCACAGCGATCACCGCGCAAAACACCCTCGGCGTGCAGGATATTCATCCGATTCCGATTACCACCATTCAGGCACAACTCAAGGCGATTGCCGACGATTTTCACATTTCGGCATTTAAGCTCGGTATGCTCGGCACCGCTGAGATTATCGAGGCGGTCGCCGACAGTCTAGCGCGCCACACGTTTGGCAAAATGGTGTTGGATCCGGTGATGATCGCCAAAGGCGGCGCGCCGCTGTTGCAGCAAAGTGCGGTCGCGGCATTAAAACAATATCTCGTGCCGCTCGCCGATGTGATTACACCAAATCTGCCCGAAGCGGAAACCTTAACCGGCATTCGGATTGTTGACGATCACACCGCAAAACAAGCCGCGGATTATCTGCAAGTCTTGGGCGCAAAAATCGTGGTGATCAAGGGCGGACACAGTGAAAACTCACAAAGTGCGGTTTGCCGCGATTGGGTGTTCAGCCCGAACGGCGATTTCACCCTTGAAAGCCCACGCTTCGACACGCCACATACCCACGGCACCGGCTGCACCTTTTCCGCCTGCATCACTGCTGAACTGGCAAAAGGGCAACAGCCGAACACCGCAATCCGTTTAGCGAAGCAGTTTATCAGCGCCGCTATCAGCCACCCGCTAAATATCGGACATGGACATGGGCCAACAAACCACTGGGCATTTTCCGCGACACCGCCAAAAGGATATTAAAATGCCGAACATTCGAGCCATGCTTTCCGTCTATTTTATTGCCGGCACACAAGATTGCCGTCAGCTTGCGTTGCCGCCGCAAACCGCACTTTTAACCCGTTTGGAAGCTGCCTTAAAGTGCGGTATCAGCTGTTTTCAATTTCGTGAAAAAGGCGAATTTTCACTACAAGATCCGCAGCAAATCGAACAACTTGCCATACAGTGCCGTGATTTATGTCGCCGATATAATGTGCCGTTTTTTATCAATGACGATGTCGATCTGGCGTTGAAACTGCAAGCCGACGGCGTGCACGTCGGGCAAGACGATCGCCCGATTAAACAGGTGATCGAACAGTGCCAAGGCAAGCTGCTGTTAGGTTTATCGGTTAATATGCTGGAGCAAGCCATTGCCAATCATCAACTGAAGCAAATTGACTATTTCGGTGTCGGTCCGATTTTCTCCACCCAATCGAAAGCCGACGCCAAAGCGGTGGTCGGCTTGGAATTGCTACGCCAAATTCGTCGCCACGGGATTAATAAACCGCTGGTAGCGATTGGCGGCATCACGCCGGAAACCGCACTTTCGATTCGTCAAGCGGGCGCTGACGGCGTAGCGGTGATCTCGGCATTGACTCGCACAGATGATTTACACCACACCATCAAACAGCTACAAGGAAAATAAAAACCATGAAATCATTCACTCGGCAATTCGGTCCGGGCATTATTATGGCGTCCTCCTGCGTCGGCGGTTCACACATTATCGCATCGACCCAAGCCGGCGCTTACTACGGCTATCAACTGGCGTTGTTGATTGTTGCCGTCAATTTGTTGAAATACCCGTTTTTCCGTTTCGCCTTTGATTACAGCGCCCTGAATAACAAAAGCGTGCTGCAAGGCTATGCCGAAAAAGGCAAAGGCTATCTATGGCTGTTTTTGCTGTTCAATCTGTTTGCCACCATGGTCAACGTGGCAGGCGGCACGCTACTTTCGGCAGTGTTACTCACCATGCTACTGCCGATTGAAGTACCGTTAAACGTGCTCAATATCATTGTGTTATTCAGCTTTTTAGCGATTCTATTTTCGCGCCAATATCCACGCCTAGACAAAGTGTCAAAGAGTATTATGTTTCTGCTCTCGTTGATTACGCTGCTTGCGTTACTGATTGCGTTCAATCGCCCTAGCGCCCCGATTGCCGTGGATTTTGTCGCGCCGTCAGCTTGGACAATCGGCGCGATTCCGTTTTTAATCGCGTTAATGGGCTGGATGCCCGCACCGATGGAATTGAGCGTCGCCGGTTCGTTGTGGGTGATTGAGAAAAACAAACTTGATCCACAATATCGCCATCGTCGCTTGCTGGATTTCAACAGCGGCTATGTGGTGACCATTATCTTAGCCTTAATGTTTATGGCGCTCGGCGCGTTAGTGCAGTACGGTAAACCGATTCCGACGCTGGCGGGCGGGCAGTTTATTCGCCAATTTGTCGATATGTATGCGTTGAGTATCGGCGAATGGACGCGTTGGTTTATGGCATTAGTGGCGTTTATTTGTATTTACGGCACCACGATCGTGGCAGTGGACGGCTATTCACGCTGTAATCAGCAAACTGTGGCGCTGTTAAGGCTGCGCGAAAAAACCACAAGTGCGGTCAGCCTTCATTCGGAAAAAGCCTTGCGTTACTGGATGCTGTTCAGCACGCTGTCGGCATTTATCATTATTCAGTTTTTCAGCGCTGCGATCGGCAAAATGATTCCGTTCGCGATGACAGCGTCTTTCCTCTCCGCGCCGGTGTTTGCTTGGCTGAATTTTAGTTTGGCAAAACAGTATGGCAACAAGCCGCAATGGTTGCTGTATCTTGCTTGTGCGGGGCTGGTTTACTTGGTCGGCATGGTCGGGGTTTATTTTATTTATCGTTAATCAACCCTATTCGCAGAGATAAAAAAACCGGACAATAGTCCGGTTTTTCATCGAAAGACGATTATTTTTTCAGTTTCAGAATAACCGTTTCGCCCAACACTACCGGGCCGCTGGATTTTTCAATGCTACTGATTTCGTCCATGTTAGAAATCACAACCGGCGTCAACACCGATTTTGCCTTGGCTTCTAAAACGGCCAAATCAAATTCAATGATGGTGTCGCCTTTTTTCACTTCCTGACCCTCTTCAGCGATACGCGTGAAACCTTCGCCTTTTAATTCAACGGTGTCAATCCCGAAGTGAACGAAAAGCTCAACACCTTCTTTCGATTCCATTGAGAATGCGTGGTTAGTTTCAAAAATTTTGCCAATCACACCGTCAATCGGCGCAACGATTTTGTTACCGGTAGGACGAATCGCGATCCCGTCACCAACGATTTTTTCGGAAAAAACGACATCCGGCACATCTTCAATATTGACGATTTCGCCTGACAACGGCGCGTAAATTTCAACTTCAGCACCTTTATTGTCTTTTGAACCAAATAGTTTATCGAATAAACCCATTTTATAATCTCCTCATTAATCCATCAAAAAATCTTTATTATGTTACCCGAATTTTTTGAATTTGTATCTAGTTTAAACTGTTTTCCGCTAAAAAAGCAGAAATTTTGGCTTCAATATCAGCGGCTGTCGGTTGTTCCAGAACCTCTTTCGCCAAAGCTTGCACATCGGCATAATTGACATTGCGGATCAGCTTTTTGATACTTGGTACGGAAATCGCACTCATACTGAATTCATCAAGCCCCATGCCCAACAATAGCAACGTAGCGCGTTCATCACCGGCAAGCTCGCCGCACATTCCGGTCCATTTGCGTTCGGCGTGTGAAGCGTCAATCACCTGTTTAATCAGGTTTAACACCGACGGCGTCATCGGGTTATACAGATGAGAAATCAGCTCGTTGCCGCGATCCACCGCCAGGGTGTATTGGGTTAAATCGTTGGTGCCGATACTGAAGAAATCCACTTCTTTCGCCAAGAATTTTGCGTTCACCGCGGCAGACGGCGTTTCGACCATCACCCCGATTTGAATTGCTTCGTCAAAGGCTTTGCCTTCATTGCGCAATTCTTGTTTCAGCTCTTCGACCACTGCTTTCAAAGTGCGGATCTCTTCCACTGAAATAATCATCGGGAACATCACTGCCAATTTGCCGAAAGCAGAAGCACGCAATACCGCTCTTAGCTGGTCATTTAAAATTTCGCGTTTATCCAATGCAATCCGCACCGCACGCCAGCCCAAGAACGGGTTCATTTCTTTTGGTAAATTCAAATACGGCAGATCTTTATCGCCGCCGATGTCCATGGTGCGCAACACAACCAGTTTGCCCTCCAGCGCTTCAACCACGTCTTTATACGCTTGGAATTGCTCTTCCTCGCTTGGCAGTTGATCGCGATCCATAAACAAAAATTCGGTGCGGTATAAGCCGACGCCTTCTGCGCCGTTGCGGTGCGCGCCGTCTACATCGCGGATTGTGCCGATATTGGCGACCACTTCCACGCTGTGTCCGTCAAGCGTCACTGCCGGCAGATCTTTTAATTTTGCCAATTCGGCTTTTTCTTCGGCAAGCTGTTGTTGTAATCCGATAATTCGATTCAATTCTTCTTGTGACGGATTAATGAAAATTTGATTGTTCACCGCATCTAAAATCAACATATCGCCGCTGGCAATCAATTTGGTCGCCACATTGGTGCCGACAATCGCCGGTAATTCCAACGAGCGCGCCATGATTGAGGTGTGAGAGGTGCGACCGCCGATGTCGGTGATAAAGCCTAACACTTTATCCAAATTCAGCTGCGCAGTCTCAGACGGCGTCAAATCGTTGGCAACCAAAATGGCTTCTTCGTTGATTTCGCCTAAATCGACAATGCTCATGCCGAGGATATTTTTTAACAAACGGTTGCCGATATCGCGAATATCGCCCGCTCTTTCTTTCAGGTATTCGTCATCAATTTCGGACAACATCGTGACTTGTTGATCAATCACGGTATTAGCGGCAAAATCCGCTGTCACTAATTCATCACGCACAAACGCTAAAATTTCGTCTTCCAGTTCTTCGTCTTCCAGAATCATCAAGTGACCGTCAAAAATAGCGCCTTTTTCCTCGCCTAACGTTCTGGTGGCTTTTTCTTTGATTGCCGTCAATTGTTCGACCGCTTTTTCACGACCGGCATAAAAACGCTGAATTTCAGCCTCAACCTGAGATTCAGTGATGGATTTTGTATTTAAAACAATCTCTTCTTCCTTCAGAACCAATGCCTTTCCGAAGACAATCCCGGGTGAAGCTAAAATACCTGAAATCATAATAAAACCTTTGCTGGATAAATAGTTGGATAAAATAATCAAAGCGCCAAAAACAAGCCGCGATGACTTGTTTTGGCGTCTGTTCGTCGCCCAACAATCACAGAATGCCTGCAATCATCGCGCCAACACTGTTTTGCGTTATTCCAGAGTCGGGATCAGCGCAACCAAATGTTCAACCGCTTTTTCTTCATCTTCGCCTTCCGCGCTGATGGTGATCACAGTGCCTTGTACCAAGCCCAGTGTTTGTAATTTAAACAAACTTTTTGCGCTGGAGCTTTTGCCGTTAGAAGTTACGGTGATATCGGAAGCAAAGGCTTTCGCTTCTTTAACAAATTGAGCAGCCGGGCGAGTGTGTAAGCCATTTGGAGCAGTGATGGTCACTTCTTTAGAATACATAGCAATTTCCTTATCTACATGAATAATACTGAATATAAATCAATATGTTAATGTCAAGCCACAATAACAGCAGGCTCAACACCCGTGAAACCATGATTATCACAATTTTTTAATAATTATTTTAACCGTTAAAATAATTATTTGGCTTAGTATCAATATTCCGCCTAAATAATCAAGGCATAACTCGAAAAAATATGACCTATCGCACAGTTTTTACCACGTTAAGTTCGTTTTTTAGCCGAAATTTACATTTTGTAAACTAATTTGAAATCGGATATTAACCGCACTTGCCTGCTTCTCGCGCACCGTCTGCGGTTAGGTTGTTACAAAATGGCGTTGGGCTTTATTCTCTTCCAATGCCAAAATCAAGCGGTGGTAATTTTCAAAGCGTAACGGATTAATTTTGCCCTGTTCGACCGCCTCACGCAGCACACAGCCCGGATCGTCCAAATGCTTACAATCGCGGAATTTACAACCGCCCAAATACGGCTGAAATTCGCGATAGCCGTTGGTGATCGTGGCGGCGTCCAAATGCCAAACGCCAAATTCGCGGATGCCCGGTGAGTCGATCACTTCACCACCGTCGGTTAAGCGGATCAAACGCGAAACGGTGGTGGTGTGCTGCCCTAAGCCCGAATTTTCACTCACCGCACCGGTTTGCAATGCCAAGTGCGGTTGCAACGCATTAAGCAAACTGGATTTGCCCACCCCCGATTGTCCGACAAAAATCGAACAGCCGCTGCTCAGCAGAGCCAACAGCTCCGCCATATTTTCACCGCTATATGCCGACATCATCAACACTTGATAACCAATTTCCCGATAAATCGCAAACAGCCGCTCCACCTCCGCGCGTTCTTCCGGCGGGCATAAATCAATCTTATTCAGCAGCAAAATCGGCTCAATCCCCAGACTTTCACAGATCACCAGATAGCGGTCGATAATATTGCTGGAAAAGTGCGGTAGCACCGCCGACACCACAAAAATACGGTCAATGTTGGCGGCAATCGGTTTAATGCCGTCGTAGTAATCGGGGCGAGAAAGCAGATTTTTACGCGGCTGCACCGCTTCCACCACCCCGCTGATGCCTTGCAGCTGCTCGTGCCCGGCGCGCCACAACACCTGATCGCCGACCACTAGATTGCTTAAGGTGCGGCGCAAATTGCAACGGAAAACCTCACCCGCCTGATTTTCAACATCGGCGTGTAGTGCATAGCGTGCAACCACCCGCCCGCTTTGTACTTCGCCCAACAAATCGTCTTGCCACTCAAGCTCATCGACTTTATTTTTTCTTTGCCGACGCTGCTGCCCTTGCTGATAATTGCTTAAGGTTTTCTGTTTGTTTGACTGAATTCTGCGTTTCTGATTTTTGGTTAACTTTTGTTTGCTCAAAAAATTTCCTTACTCCCAATAATTTTTAAGCTAGAATACGCCTAAATTTCGATAGTTTTTTGTACGACTAGGATACCTCATATTATGCAATTAGATAAACAAAATCTGATCTGGATCGATCTGGAAATGACCGGATTAGATCCTGAAAAAGACCGAATTATTGAAATCGCCACCATCATCACTGACAAAGATCTGAATATTCTTGCCGAAGGTCCGGTGCTGGCGATCCGCCAGCCCGACAGCCTACTTGATGCCATGAGCGAATGGTGCGTGAAAACCCACACCGCCAACGGCTTGGTGAATCGGGTGAAAGAAAGTAAATTAACCGAACACGCGGCGGAGCTGCGCACCTTGGATTTCTTGAAAAAATGGGTGCCGAAAAACTGTTCGCCGATTTGCGGCAACAGCGTGGCGCAGGACAAACGTTTTTTATTTAACTATATGCCGGAATTGGCGGACTATTTTCACTACCGCTATCTGGACGTCAGCACCTTAAAAGAGCTTGCCTCACGCTGGAAGCCGGAAATTCTGGACGGTTTCAGCAAACAAAACACCCATTTGGCGCTGGACGATATTCGCGAATCAATTGCTGAACTGGCTTATTACCGCCAACATTTCATCAATTTGAACAAAAATAGTACGGAAAGCTAAAAATTCAGCGCATTTTGCCGTTATTTTAAACGGTTGAAATTTTTTTTATCGTTTGTGGTTGCAGCCAAAAATTTTTTTTGTATAATGCACCCCACTGATTACGACAGTACTTATCTTATGCGGGAATAGCTCAGTTGGTAGAGCACAACCTTGCCAAGGTTGGGGTCGCGAGTTCGAGTCTCGTTTCCCGCTCCAAATTTCAAATCTAAATTATTTTCTTATCCCATCTTAATTCAATCTATTTCGAATACTTGACAGCATTGCCTTGATCTTGCAAAGTGCGGTTTAGCCCTTTTAATTTGATAGGAATTGTTATGCCATACGTCAACATTAAACTCACCGGCGGTTCGGAAGCTCCGACTGCGGCACAAAAAGCGGAATTAATCCAAGGCGTTACCGAACTATTAGCGCGGGTTTTAAATAAAAATCCGGCAACCACCGTGGTGGTGATCGACGAAGTCGCAATGGATAATTGGGGAATCGGCGGCGAGAGTGTCAGCCAACTGCGAAAACGGAAATAAAAATTTGCGTTCTTGCGGAATTGCAGGTGAAAAGTGCGGTTTTGCCGTGCATTCAAGCCTAAATTCATCTATCATTAGCCCTTTATTTTATTCTTTTAGACTGAATGGATTTATGCCGGCATCGCAAACCTCACAATACCTGACGCAATTTGAAACCGAAGCGCAACTGCTTGAATTTGCGATAAATTTAACCGCACTTTTGTTGCAAAACAAGGCGTTCGAACAAAAACAGGGTTTTGTTGTCTATTTATACGGGGAGCTGGGCGCCGGAAAAACCACCTTCAGCCGCGGGATCATTCAGGCATTGGGGCACTCCGGCAATGTGAAAAGTCCGACTTACACCTTGGTCGAAGAGTACCATTTATCGGATTTGGACGTTTATCATTTTGATCTCTACCGCTTGGCAGATCCCGAAGAATTGGAATTTATGGGCATTCGCGACTATTTCCAGCCCGACAGCTTAGCACTGCTGGAATGGGCGGAGCGCGGGCAAGGCATGATTCCACCGGCTGATTTAGATATTCGGCTGGGCTATCTTGAACAAGGGCGGGAATTAACCATCACGGCACACAGCAATCTCGGCAAACGGATTATTGCTCAGCTGGCGCCAAACCGCACTTGAGATCGACCTCTTTTTTGAATCACTTTAATTTTAACGAAAGACGCTAGAATGAAAAAATTTGCTTTATTTTTGACCTATTTTTTTACCCTTTTACTCGGTTTAATCAGTTTTTCCGCAACCGCCGGCACCCTGACTGCGGTGAATGTTAAAAATCAGAATAAAAGTACCCAAGTGGAATTCTCATTTTCGTTAGCCAGCAAATACAGCTATTTCATGCTGAATAATCCGGAACGCTTGGTGATTGACTTTGCCAACAGCCAAGCTCATGCCAACCTGTTGCCGAAAAAAGTCAGCGACAGCGTGGTCACCACCGTGCGCACCAGCAGTCCGCCGCGTTCCACAACGTTGCGGGTGGTGCTGGAATTAAGTCAGAAAAGTGCGGTTAAATTTCACAATAACGGCAAAAAAACCACCGTCAGCGTCGATAATCCAGTCAGCAAAAAATCGGCTCCTGCGGTAAGCAAAGAGAAAAAAACCGCCAGCGAAAAAGTGGTCACCACCGCGGCAAAAACCACGACCGTCGCCAAAAGCCAAGCCGCTCCGACACGCAGAAATACACCACGAAGCGGGGTGCTGGTGATCGCGATTGATGCCGGACACGGCGGCAAAGACCCGGGCGCGATCGGCACCGGGTTGGGCTTGCGTGAGAAAAACGTCACCCTGCAAATTGCCAAAGAATTGAAAGCGTTGTTAGACAAGGACTCGCGCTTTAAAAGCGTCTTGACCCGTACAGGAGATTACTACATCTCGGTGCCGAGCCGTTCCGAAATCGCACGTAAAAATAAAGCCAACTATTTAATTTCCATTCATGCCGACTCCAACAAATCGTCGGCATTACGTGGTGCTTCCGTCTGGGTATTATCAAATAAACGCGCCAGCAGCGAAATGGGGCGCTGGTTAGAAGATCATGAAAAGCAATCGGAATTGCTGGGCGGTGCAGGCAATGTGCTGGCAAGCCATGACGAAAAATACCTGAACCAAACGGTTTTGGATTTGCAATTCGGGCATTCGCAGCGCGCCGGTTATCAACTGGGACAATCCATTTTGAAACGCTTCGGCAGCTTTGCCAAATTAAGCAAAAGTGTGCCACAACACGCCAGCCTCGGGGTGTTGCGTTCACCGGACATTCCATCGGTGTTGGTGGAAACCGGCTTTTTGTCTAACCACGAGGAAGAAAACAAATTGGCGACCCCTGCCTATCGCCGCCAAATTGCCAATGCCATTTATCGCGGGCTGATCGACTATTACAACAACAGCGGCGAAGCCAGTGCGGCAAAAACCAGCACTGCCGCCAATAAAGCCGGTTCAAGTAAAGCCAGCACAAACGTTCCGGCATCACATACCGTGAAATCGGGCGAAACGTTGGGCGGCATTTCGATTAAATACAATATTAAAATTCGCGAACTGCGCCGACTGAACAACTTGCAAAACGACAACGTTCGTGTCGGGCAGAAAATTAAATTGCGCGATTAAGGGCGAAGCCGATGCCGATTCAAATTCTGTCGCCACAACTGACCAATCAAATCGCCGCCGGTGAAGTGGTGGAACGCCCTGCCTCGGTGGTAAAAGAACTGGTAGAGAACAGCCTCGATGCCGGCGCCGATGAGATTCAGATCGACATCGAACAAGGCGGCGCCGGACTGATTCGGATTCGTGATAACGGATTCGGCATTCCGAAAGAGGAATTGAGTCTATCCCTAGCCCGCCATGCCACCAGCAAAATCAGCACATTAGAAGATTTAGAAGCGATTTTGAGTTTAGGCTTCCGCGGAGAAGCGCTCGCCAGTATCAGTTCGGTTTCCCGTTTAACCCTCACCTCTCGCCCGCCGCAACAGACTGAAGCCTGGCAGGTGTTTGCACAAGGGCGCGATATGGAAACCACGATCCAACCTGCGGCACACCCTGTCGGCACTACGGTGGAAGTGGCAAATCTGTTTTTTAACACGCCGGCACGGCGCAAATTTCTGCGCACCGAAAAAACCGAATTTTCGCACATTGACGAAGTGGTGCGTCGAATCGCGTTGGTCAAATCCCAAGCGGCATTCACTTTGACACACAACGGCAAAGTGATGCGCCAATACCGCAAAGCCAGTAATCCGGCACAAAAATTAAAACGCTTGGCAGCAATCTGCGGACAGGATTTTGTCAACCATGCGTTGGAAATCAACTGGCAACACAACGATCTGCATTTGTACGGCTGGGTTGCCAACACCGCATTTTTGCGCCCGCAAAATGATTTAAGCTACAGCTACGTCAACGGACGCATGATGCGCGATAAAACCATTAACCATGCGGTGCGCCAAGCCTATGGCGAAACCATTCAAAGCGATGCCTTTCCGGCATTTGTGTTGTTTATCGATCTCGATCCGACACAGGTGGATGTGAATGTGCACCCGGCAAAACACGAAGTGCGGTTTCACCAAAGCCGACTGGTGCATGATTTTATTTATCAAGGGGTGCTAAATGCGCTGCAATCCGCCGAGGCATTCGATTTTAATGAGCCGCAACTGCAGCCGAGCAATCGCGCCGCCGCAGGGGAAAATATTTTTACCGCTCCAACCGCACTTGCAACCGACGGCAGCCGAGCAACGTCAGCAGCACGCCCTAGCCAAACCCATTATCCGCGCGATTTTTTCGGCTCGGCAAAAACCCATTACCGCAGCGAAAGCACGGCATATCGCGAATTGCTGAGTGAGCCGCCAAGTACGCCGGTAGTGTATTCCTCCACACCAATCACCGTTGGACTGGTGCAAGAAACACAACCTCTACCCGTCATCACGCCGAGTACCAATCCGCACTTGCGTTTGCTGACGCTGTTAAGCACAGAACAGCTGATTTTATTGCAACAACAGCAGCAACTCTATTTCGTCAATGCTAAGCGGCTACAGCGCCATCGGTTGTCGCTCGAACTCAGCCAAAACACGATTGAACGCCAACCGTTGCTGATTCCGTTGATTATCCATTTAGATCAACAACAATTGGCTAATTGGGCGGTTCAAGAACCGCACTTTGCGCGCTGCGGCTTTGAAATCACCTTGTATCAACAGCACGGCAAAAGTCGCCTGACGCTCAGCGCCGTGCCGACAATTTTGCGTCGCCAAAATTTGCAGGCATGTTTGGTCGGCGTATTAAACCGTTCGGATTTGAACGAGTTCGCACGCTTTTTAACCGCCTTAATTGAGTTGCTAAGCTTTGCGCCGATGCAAACGCTGGCAGACGCCACCTCGGAATTTGCACGCTTAGAACAGTTGTTGGATACCCAGTCAGCGGCGTTTAAGCAACTGCTTATGCCGCTGGATTTACAACCTTATCTCAATCGGGACTACGCCAAATGACCCAGCAATCTCAACCCTTAGCACTTTTTTTAATGGGTCCGACCGCCTCCGGCAAAACCGATTTGGCGATTCAACTGCGCCAACAATTGCCGGTTGAGGTGATCAGTGTCGATTCCGCGCTGATTTATAAAGGCATGGATATCGGCACCGCCAAGCCCGGCGCCGCCGAACTGGCATTGGCACCGCACCGGCTGATCGACATTAAAGATCCGGCGGAAAGTTATTCCGCCGCCGATTTTCGCCATGACGCGCTACGTGAAATGCAGCAGATTACCCAACAAGGCAAAATCCCGTTACTGGTCGGCGGCACGATGCTGTATTACCGCGCGCTGCTGGAAGGTTTGTCGCCGCTGCCCTCCGCCGATGAGCAAGTGCGGTCGAAAATCGAAGCGCTGGCGGCGGAAAAAGGCTGGGCGTATCTGCATCAACAACTACAACAGATTGATCCGATTGCTGCGGCGCGGATTCATCAAAATGATCCGCAACGAATTAACCGTGCACTAGAAGTGTATTACATCAGTGGCAAAACCCTGACCGAATTGACTGAAACCCAAGGGGAAAAACTGCCCTACCACATTTTACAATTTGCGATTGCGCCGCAAGAGCGCGCGGTGTTGCACCAGCGGATTGAGCAACGCTTTCACAACATGATCGAACAAGGCTTTGAACAAGAAGTGCAGGTGTTATATCAACGCGGTGATTTGCATCCCGACTTACCGTCGATTCGCTGTGTCGGCTATCGGCAAATGTGGGAATATCTGCGTGGCGATTATGATCATGCCGAGATGGTGTATCGCGGCATTTGTGCCACCCGTCAGCTGGCAAAACGCCAAATCACTTGGCTGCGGGGTTGGAAATCGGAGATTCATTGGCTGGATAGCCTGGCGATTTCGCAAGCAAAACAAAAAATTATACAAATTTTGCAAGAAAGCGACGCCCGTTGATTGCAGACTGGTGACTTTAACAAATAAAGTTGCTATATTGAAAAAAGGGACAGACATTATGCCGTCATTTCCTGTTTTACTTAAAAAATTCATAACACTATAACTAAAACACATAACTAAAATAGAAGGAATCAAACTATGGCAAAAGGACAATCTCTACAAGATCCTTACTTGAATTCACTGCGCCGCGAGCGTATTCCGGTTTCCATTTACCTGGTTAACGGCATCAAGTTGCAAGGGCAAATCGAATCATTCGATCAATTCGTCATTTTACTCAAAAACACTGTCAGCCAAATGGTTTACAAACACGCCATTTCTACCGTTGTTCCGGCGCGTGCAATTTCACATCACAGCAATTCTCAAGCGCAAAGCAACGAAAATAAAGCAGACGCGAGTGACAGCGAGTAACAGAATAATAGGACAATCCGTTGTTTGAGCATGATGCCTCCGGCGCTCCAAGCGAAAAGCAGAGCGCTCTTTTCGATCTGACCATCGGCAACAAAGACGTTCGTGACCAATTATTGGAAAACGAACGCGCAGTGCTGGTGCATGTTTTTTTCTCTCAGCAAAAAGATCTGGAAAATATCGAAGAGTGCCGTCAACTTGCCGCTTCAGCACAGGTGGAAGTGGTCAGCGTGCTCACCACCTCACGCGCCACTCCGCAGCCGAAATACTATATCGGCGAAGGCAAAGCGGAAGAAGTGGCCGAAGCGGTTAAGCTGCATGATGCGGACATTGTGCTCGTCAACCATATCCTCAGCGCCGCACAAAACCGCAATTTAGAACGGTTATGCGGCTGTCGAGTAATCGATCGCACCACCCTGATTTTAGACATTTTTGCCCAGCGCGCCCGCTCGCACGAAGGGAAACTGCAAGTTGAACTGGCGCAGCTCAAACATCTTTCCACTCGCCTAATTCGCGGCTGGACACACTTAGAACGCCAAAAAGGCGGGATCGGGCTGCGCGGCCCCGGTGAAACCCAATTGGAAACCGACCGCCGCTTAATCAAAGTGCGGTTAAGCCAGCTGCAAGCCAAACTTGCCAAGGTTAACCAACAACGCAATCTCAATCGTCGCACCCGACAAAAAGCCGAAATTCCGACTTTATCGCTGGTCGGCTATACCAATGCCGGCAAATCTACGCTGTTCAATGCACTGACCACCGCCGAGGTGTACGCTGCCGATCAGCTGTTTGCCACCCTCGATCCGACGTTGCGCAAGCTGGCGATCGAAAACGTCGGCACCACCATTTTAGCCGACACCGTCGGTTTTATCCGCCACTTGCCGCATGATTTGGTGGAAGCATTCAAATCCACCCTGCAAGAAACCACCGAGGCAACCCTGCTGCTGCACGTGATTGACGCCTCCGACGAACGCCGTCAGGAAAATATCGAGGCGGTGGACGGCGTATTGAAAGAGATCGGCGCAAAAGAGATACCGCACTTGTTGGTATTTAATAAAATCGATCAGTGTGAAAATGTCAGTCCGCATATCGAATATGACGATCAAGGCAAGCCAAGTGCGGTCTATTTGTCTGCGCAGCAAGGCGAACGCATCGAACTGCTACTCGAAGCCATTCAAAAGCGTTTAGAAAACCAAATCTTACATTTGCAGCTGTTATTGCCGGTAACCGAAGGCAAAATCCGTCACCTGCTGTATCAACAAAATCATATCCGCCACGAGCACATCACCGAAAATGGTGAATTTTCGCTTGAATTACAAATTGATAGCAACAAATGGCAACAACTGGTTGCGCATTATCCTGATTTAATAAATTATCTTAAATAATTTTCTTTTGCTTTCATTTCTCAGTTTTTTAACGCGCCAGCACTATAAAAATCGCGACTAAATCGTTATAATCGCTGGTAAAGTATCGCGAATCCACAAAAAATTGTGATAGACCTCTACTTTTGAAAGATTACGCTTTACTCCAAAAACGAAGCAATTCAAAATTAACTCGAAAGCAAATGAAAGAATAAATTTGTTTTCGTAAGGGGTTGAAAATGACAAGCACTGTGGAAAGACGCGCACAAATCGTACAGTTGGTGAATACTCAGGGCAGTATGCGGGTGGAAGCACTCGCGCGACACTGCGCGGTTTCCAGCGTCACGATTCGCAGTGATCTCAGTTATCTGCAAAAACAAGGGCTACTGCTGCGTTCGCACGGCTTTGCTCTGCCGAATAACCGGATCATCAGCGAATTATCCATAAACGAAAAACGCAATCACCATGCCGAAATCAAACGATTAATCGGGCAAGCCGCCGCCAAGCTGATACACGACGGAGAGTCGATTATCCTTGATTCCGGCACCACCACCAAAGAAATTACAACGAATATGTTGCACTTAAACGATGTTGTGGTGATGACCAGCGGGCTGGACGTGGCAATGGAATTAACCGCTGCCGACGGTGTTCAGGTGAGAATGCCCGGCGGCACATTGCGAAAAAATGCGTTATCTTTTTCCGGAACTTCCGCAGAAAAAAGCTTGGAAAACTATTTTTTTGACAAAGTGTTTTTAGGGGTGGACGGATACGATCTAAAAGTTGGAATCACCACGCACAACGAGCAGGAAGCCAATTTAAACCGCTTAATGTGTGATATTTCGACACAAACTATCGTCGTCACGGATTCCAGCAAATTCGGCAAACGTAGCTTTCATGTGATTCGCGATTTTGCCGGGATTGATGTGCTGATCACCGACGACGGCATTCCGCCCGATTATCTGCAAGCCTTTCAGCAACAAGGCGTACAGGTCATTTTAGTCAACACAAAATAGCGTTTCACTCGGGTTATTTTCATCACGATTTTTGATTGTTAATTGGTCAATTCGGCTCCTTACCAAACGAGATATTTTCGTTCGTTACCTATCTACTGATAAGGAGTCAGACATGGATTATTTGGGTATCGCCACCGAATCCCTTGAACAAGCCAATGCGATATGGACGGCTAAAGAAATTTGCCAACAGCCCGACTGCTGGAATCAGACCGCCGCGTTAATCGACGCACAACGCTCTGAGATTGAAAAATTTCTCGCGCCATTAACGGCGCAAAATGAACTGCGCATTATTTTAACCGGCGCCGGAACTTCCGCATTTTCAGGCGAAGTGTTGCTGCCATTTTTTAATCAATTGACCGCACACCACACTTTTGCGATCGCCACCACTGATTTGGTGTCGAATCCTTACCAATATCTCACAAAAGATAAACCGACACTGCTGGTCTCCTTCGCCCGCTCCGGTAACAGCCCTGAAAGTGCGGCTGCGGTGCAGTTGGTCAATCAAATTGTGGATGACAGCTATCACTTGATTATCACTTGTAATCAAGACGGCAAACTCTATCAAGAAAACCATGCGGCGGATAACGCCTACACTATCGCTTTGCCACCACAAACTAACGACAAAAGCTTTGCGATGACCTCCAGCTTTTCCAGCATGACGCTTGCCACCGCACTGATTTTCTTCCAACCGCACTTTGACACCGCATTGGTGCAACAATTGGCGGCGTTAACCGAGCAATTCATTGCCAAACAACACCCGCAAATCAAAACCATCGCCGCCGAACCGGTTGAACGGATTGTGTATCTCGGCAGCGGTGGATTTAAAGGCTTGTCGCAAGAATCCGCACTGAAATTATTGGAGCTGACCGCCGGTGAAGTGGTCACGATTTACGATACGCCGCTCGGCTTCCGCCACGGTCCGAAATCGATCATTAATGCCAACACCACGGTGATTGTCTATTTGTCGAATCACGCCTACACCCGTCAATATGATATTGATTTGTGTAATGAAATCTTACGCGACAATAAAGTGCAGCGCTTGGTTGTGCTCAGCGCCGAATTAGAAAACCGCTTACCGGCAGAGAACCAAATTTGCCTCGGCGCACTGGCTGAAGGCCCGGATATCGCATTGGCGTTTCCGTATATCACCTTCGCACAAATGTTTTCGTTTTACCGTTCGTTCCTGACCGGACACACCACCGATAATCCGTGCCCGACCGGCGAGGTTAATCGGGTGGTACAGGGCGTGACGATTCATCACTATCAACCTTAACCGCACTTTGCAACCGTTATTGCAATCAAAGGAGAAAATTATGCCAAATATCGTATTAAGCCGAATTGATGAACGCCTGATCCACGGTCAAGTCGGTGTGCAATGGGTCGGATTTGCCGGTGCTAATCTGGTGCTGGTTGCCAATGATGAAGTTGCCGAAGACGAAATGCAGCAGAACTTAATGGAAATGGTACTAGCAGACGGCATTGACGTTCGCTTCTGGCCGTTACAAAAAGTCATTGACAATATTCACCGTGCCGCCGACCGACAAAAAATTCTGTTGGTTTGCCGCAGTCCGTCCGATTTTCTGAAACTGGTCGAGGGCGGTGTGCCGGTGAAAAAAATCAATGTCGGCAATATGCACTTTGCCGAAGGAAAACAACAAATTCACAAAACGGTATCCGTTGATCCACAAGATGCCGCAGCCTTTAAAAAGCTGCAACAGCTTGGGGTGGAATGCTATATCCAAGGCGTTCCGACCGAGGAAGCAACGAATCTATTTAAATTACTTAAATAAGGAGGCAACTCATGGAAATTGGATTACTACAATCAATTATCCTTGGCATTATTGCTTTTATAGCGGGTCTCGATCTCTATAACGGCTTAACTCACTTCCACCGTCCTGTTGTGCTCGGCCCGATTGTCGGCTTGGTGCTCGGCGACCTGCAAACCGGGATTCTGGTCGGCGGTACTCTCGAATTAGTTTGGATGGGCTTGGCGCCACTCGCCGGTGCACAACCGCCGAACGTAATCATCGGTACTGTGGTCGGCGCAACCTTTGCGATCACCACCAAAACCGATCCGACCGTCGCCGTCGGGGTTGCCGTTCCGTTTGCGATTGCGGTGCAAATGGGGATCACCTTCCTGTTCTCCATCATGTCGGCGGTGATGTCACGCTGCGACCAAATGGCAGAAGACGCCAACCTGAAAGGCATTGATTATGTCAACTACTTCGGTTTATTGGTTTTGGGAACCTTCTACTTTTTCTGTGCCTTCCTGCCGGTTTACTTCGGTGCGGAACACGCCGGAAAAATCATTGAAATGCTGCCAAAACAAGTGATCGACGGTTTGGGCGTCGCCGGGGGTATCATGCCGGCAATCGGGTTTGCCGTGCTGATGAAAATCATGATGAAAAATGTGTATATCCCTTACTTTATTCTGGGATTCGTTGCCGCCGCTTGGTTACAGCTGCCGATTTTAGCTATCGCCGCCGCTGCAACTGCTATGGCAATCATCGACTATATGCGCAAAGGCACCGAAGCTGCCGAAGTCAAAGTGCAAAAAGAGGAGTTTGAAGATGGAATCTAAACTGAACACCGAAAATACTCAAACATCATTGCAACATGATGATGTTTATGAAGATCAAACTATCGGCGCGGAACTGACCAAACGCGATATTAACATCATGGCGTGGCGTTCGCTGCTGCTGCAAGCTTCATTCAACTATGAAAGAATGCAGGCGGCAGGCTGGTTATACGGGCTGGCACCGGCGCTGAAAAAAATTCATACCAACAAAGCCGACCTCAGCAAGTCGATGAAAGGGAATCTCGGGTTCTTTAATACTCACCCGTTTTTGGTCACCTTCGTGATGGGGATTATCCTGGCGATGGAACGTTCCAAACAAAACGTGAACAGTATCCAAAGTACCAAAATCGCCGTCGGTGCGCCGCTCGGCGGAATTGGGGATGCAATGTTCTGGCTGACATTGCTGCCAATCTGCGGTGGGATCGGTGCCAGCTTGGCACTACAAGGCTCCATTATGGGCGCGATTTTCTTCTTTGTGGTGTTTAACATCGTGCATTTCGGCTTGCGTTTCGGGCTGGCGCACTACTCCTACCGAATGGGGGTTGCGGCAATTCCGGTGATTAAAGCCAATACCAAGAAAGTCGGTCATGCCGCTTCTATCGTCGGGATGACGGTGATCGGTGCGCTGGTTGCAACCTACATTCGGTTTAATACCACCTGGGAAATCACCGCCGGTGATGCGGTGGTGAAAGTGCAGGCAGATGTGATCGACAAACTGATGCCGGCTTTCTTCCCGCTGGTTTACACCTTGTTCATGTATTGGCTGGTGAAAAAAGGCTGGTCGCCGCTGCGCCTGATTATTCTTACCGTTGCCTTGGGCATCATCGGTCGCTTTGCCGGTTTCCTATAATCAATACATCACCCTCTTGGTTGGGGAGTATTCCCCAGCCAGATTTAAGGAGTTTTCATGATTAGTATTATTGTGCTGGGACACGGACACTTTGCTTCAGGGATCCAATATGCCCTGACACAAATTATCGGCGAACAGGAAAATATGGCGTTTATTGATTTTCCTGAAAGCAAAAGCCCCGCCCAGCTAAAAGATGAAATTTCAACCGCACTTGAACAATTGGATCACCAACACGGCGTGCTGTTTTGCTGCGATATTCTCGGCGGATCGCCGTTCCGCGTGGCGTCACTGGCGGCACAGCAATTGCCGATTCAAGAAGTCGTCACCGGCACCAATTTGCAAATGCTGATTGAATGTGCGATGGAAAAAGACGAGCTGACATTTGCCGAACTGATTGAGCTTGCCGTTAACAGTGGTAAACTGGGAATCACTAAGCTCAGCGATGAATTAAACCAACAAAAATCACATCTCACACAGGAAGATGACGGAATTTAAGGATCATATTATGTCTACAAGAGCAGAACGATTAAAAAAAATTTGTAACCGACAAGGAATTATCAGCGCACTGGCAATCGATCAGCGCGGCGCCTTAAAACAGATGCTGGGCGACGACATCACCGCCGAACAAATCAGCGAATTTAAAAGCCTGGTTTCCACCATTTTGACCCCGTACGCTTCGTCTATTTTGCTCGATCCCGAATTCGGTTGGGTTGCCGCAGGCGTGCGTGACAATGAATCCGGCTTGATGATGGCGTATGAAAAAACCGGTTATGACAAAACTGCCGTGGGTCGTTTTCCTGATCTGATTGATGACATTTCCGTGTTGCGCTTGAAACAAAAAGGCGCCGACGCGGTGAAACTGCTGCTGTATGTTGACGTCGATGAACCGGACTGCATTAATGATCGCAAAAAAGCGTTTGTTGAACGCATCGCCTCCGAATGTAAAGCGGAAGAAATGCCGTTGTTCTTGGAAATTTTAACCTATGACGCCAATATTGAAGACGAGAAAGAATTCGCCAAATTAAAACCGCGCAAAGTGATCGAAGCCATGCGCAGCTACGCCGATCCGAAATACGGCGTAGACGTGTTTAAAGTCGAAGTGCCGGTCAATATGAAATATGTAGAAGGTTTTGCCGAAGGCGAGGTGCTTTACAGCCAACAACAAGCCGCCGACTATTTTGCCGAGCAAAGTGCGGTCTCCGACCTGCCATTTATTTTCCTCAGCGCCGGTGTTTCCGCCAGCCTGTTCCAACAAACGCTGATTTTCGCCAAACAAGCCGGTTCACACTACAACGGCGTGCTCTGCGGCCGCGCCACTTGGGCTGACGGCGCGAAAATTTATAAAGCGCAAGGAAAAGACGCCTCTATCGAATGGCTGAAAACCCAAGGGATTCAAAATATTCGGGAATTAGACGAGGTGTTGCAACAAAATGCCACACCGATAGCGTTCTGATCTGCTTTCACACCAAACAGACCGCCGATTGGCGGTCTGCTATCTGATTGCAACCGCACTTTTAGGCGCTTTGCTCTCGCTTGCGTTTCATCGCCAATAAAAAAATCACCACGCCGATCCAAACTAACAGATAGCCGATGCTTCTTTCCAGCGACAGCTTTTCGCCGAAAATCAATAAACCGCATAAAAATTGCAGCGTCGGTGAGATATATTGCAGCATTCCGAGCAATGACATCGAAATTTGTCTGGCGCCCATTGCAAACCATAATAGTGGAACGGTTGTAGCGATACCGGAGCCGCACAATACGGCGAGTTGCAACGGATTTAATTCGCTGAATACTAAGTTGTTTTGGCTGTAACAGAAGAGTAAATAAGCTAAGGCGAACGGCGATAGCAGTAAAGTTTCCAACGCCAAGCCAGCCAAGGCATCCATTGGCGCGAGTTTGCGAATAAGCGCATACAGCCCGAAGCTACCGGCTAAAATTAACGCGACCCACGGAATTTGCCCGGCGGGAATCGCGAGCCATAAGATCCCGGCTAAGGTGAAAGCCAAGGCGAGGATCTGCACCGCATTTAACCGCTCTTTTAGCACTAACCTGCCGAGAAACACGTTAAATAGCGGGTTGATAAAATAGCCTAAGCTGGCATCTAAAATATGATGATTGGTCAATGCCCAAAGATAGACCAGCCAATTGATTGCAATTAAACCGGCAGAAAGTGCAAACAGCCCTAAAATTCGCGGGCGCTTGAAGGCGTTGATCACCACGCGGGTTTGTCGGAAACACAATAACAGCAAAACCGCAAACAGTGCCGACCAGACAATTCGTTGTGCCAACAGTTGGTCCGCAGGGATTGCCGATTGATTAAGAGGAGCCCAATAAATCGGAAAGGTTCCCCAAATCATATAGCAGGCTAGCGCGTAGTGCCACCCTTTGAGTTTTGCTGAAATCGCCATGGTGTTTCCTACCTTGTTTATAACATATGAAGCTGGTTCTCAGCACTCGCTTGTCGCGCCTGCTTTTTTTCCAATCGTCGCCGTTGGAAAAACGCGCTCAATTTTTCGCTGCATTGCTGTTGCAACACACCTGCGGTGATCTCCACCGCGTGGTTCATTTTATAATCATCAAAAAAATGAAAGCGTGAACCGATCGCGCCGGTTTTGTAATCACTGGCGCCAAATACCAGTCGCTTGATTCGGCTGTGCAAAATCGCCCCGGCACACATGGTGCAAGGCTCTAAGGTTACATACAGCGTGGTGTCGAGCAGGCGGTAGTTCTTTACCGCACTTGCGCCCTTGCGAATCGCTTCAATTTCAGCATGAGCGGTCGGATCGTGTTTTAAAATCGATGTATTCCAACCCTCACCGATAATCTCACCGTCGGCACTCACCAACACAGCGCCCACCGGAATTTCGCCGAGGGATTCGGCATAATCGGCAAGCTCCAGCGCGCGCTGCATAAACAGTTGATCTTGTTGTTCAAGTGCGGTCATCGTGTTGTCCTGTGATAAAAATAAAGGTGCATAAATGCACCTTTATTTCATGTTTGCGTTATTCTAACGCTTAGCCTTCACGGCGTCCACTGCGACGCGGTTTGCGATCAAAAATTGGCTTGCCGCCGCGTTCATTGCGATCTTGGAAACGATCACTGCGCCCGCCACGGAATTCCGAACGACCGTCGCGCGAACGGTTGCGATCGCCACGTCCGAAGCCGCCTTTGCGTTCGCCGCGTCCAGCGAAGCCGCTGTCGCCTTTCACTTCTTCCACAAAACGCATCTGCATCGGTTTGTTCAACACGCGTGTTTTGCCAAAGTGTTGTAACAACTCTTTTGGCATATCTTTCGGCAATTCAATGGTTGAATAATCATCGTGCAGTTTGATGTGCCCGATATAACGGCTGTCGATGTCGCCTTCATTGGCAATCGCACCGACGATGTGCTTCACTTCAACACCGTCCGCACGCCCGACTTCGATACGATACAAGTCCATTGGCGTTTGTTCGCGAGCCGGACGCGCACGCTCTTCACGCTCGAAACGTCCGCCACGGCGATCTGCCGAACGTGGATTTTCCTGACGTTCGCGCTCGCGACGCGGTCGAATCACCGGATCCGGCGGCAGAATCAATTTTTGTTTGCCTTGTAATAACATCATCATCGCCGCTGCCAAGTCTTCATGATCTTGATCGGCTGTGAACATATCTTCCAGTAAGCTGCGGTATTTTTCTAAATCATGGTGTTCCAGCTGGGTGGAAATTTTTTGTTTAAATTTCTCACGACGGCTGGCTTCCAGCGTTTTGTGGTTCGGTAATTCCACTTCATCAATTTGTTTTTTGATCAAACGTTCAACGTTGCGCAGCAAACGTCTTTCACGCGATTCGACAAACAACAAGGCACGTCCTGCACGCCCTGCACGACCGGTACGGCCGATACGGTGTACATAAGATTCGGCATCTAGCGGAATATCGTAGTTGATCACTAAGCTGATGCGTTCCACGTCTAGCCCGCGCGCCGCCACGTCGGTGGCGATCAAAATATCCAAACGGTTATTACGCAAGCGATCCAAAGTTTGCTCACGCAGCTGTTGCGTCATGTCACCATTCAATGCCGCCGCACTGTGTCCGTGTTTTTCCAGCAATTCAGCCAGATCCAAGGTTGCGGTTTTGGTGCGCACGAAAATAATCGCCGCGTCAAAATCTTCCACTTCCAAGAAACGCAGCAAGGCTTCGTTTTTACGCACACCATTTACATACCAGCAGCTTTGGGTGATATCCGGCAAGTTTTGCTGGGTTGCCTGAATTTTCACTTCTTGCGGATCTTGCATGAAGCGGCGGGTAATACGGCGAATCGGCTCCGGCATGGTGGCGGAGAAAAGTGCGGTTTGGTGCTGCTCCGGCAATTTGCTCATCACTTCTTCGACATCGTCGATAAAGCCCATGCGCAACATTTCATCGGCTTCGTCCAGTACCATAAAGCGCAATTCGGACAGGTTCAACGTACCGCGGCGGATATGATCCAAAATACGCCCCGGTGTACCGACGACCACTTGTGAACCTTGACGCAGTGCGCGCAATTGAATGTCATAGCGTTGTCCGCCGTACAGGGTGACGATATTCACACCTTTAATGTGTTTACTGAATTGTTCACACGCATCGGCAACCTGAATCGCCAATTCGCGAGTCGGCGCCATCACCAACATTTGCGGTGTGCGAACATCAGGGTTAATTTGCGCTAACAACGGCAAAGAAAACGCGGCGGTTTTTCCACTGCCGGTTTGTGCCATACCTAACACGTCGCGACCGTTTAACAAGTGCGGGATACACGCTTGTTGAATCGGCGACGGGTTAACGAATCCCATAGCGGTGACAGCGGAAATAATCGACTCAGGTAATCCTAAATCATTGAAAGTTAAAGTTGTTTCAGTCATATTTTACTCAATAGTAGAAAGCGGACGTTGCCCGCGATAAATGATAAATTGTTGCGTGATAGAATAATGCGTCTTCATGCGACGTATCAGACGACGTGATATGCGAAGTGCGGTTTGCACTGTGGTGCAAG
Organism: Testudinibacter sp. P27/CKL/0425; assembly: GCF_052931395.1. Lineage (NCBI taxonomy): Bacteria > Pseudomonadati > Pseudomonadota > Gammaproteobacteria > Pasteurellales > Pasteurellaceae > Testudinibacter > Testudinibacter sp. P27/CKL/0425. The sequence continues at coordinate 53,590 of NZ_CM128801.1, forward strand.
CCGTTTTTACAGGCGATAATGCCATGCAATTCCCAATCAAGACGGTGACAAACTTAGTTCGTATCAGGTACAACCGTTAGTGTTTGGCTCTCATTCAAGCGTAAGCGCGAGAGTTCAAACAAGGCAAAACGATACTCAACAAAGTTAAATACTTGATTGGCAATAGCCAATTTAAACAAAGCGGTTGCTTCGTCAACCTTCCCCAGATTGAGTTGTTGTTTTGCTAAATAAAAATAGGTTTCTGTTAAAATTTCAGCATATTGAGGCGCATACGGCACGGCAAAGTTATTGATTTTTTGCTGTAAATCGTCATACGACAATTCGCCTAAATAGTAGTGAACAATATTGGTTCCCCAAAATTCATTGGATAACCCTTTGGCACGTTCCGCCAAATTTTGTTTTGCTTCATGCGGTTTATATTTCAATTCATTCAAATACAGCCACAAAGTGCGGTATGGATCGCTCGGATCCGCTTGATAGAATGTTAAAAAATCCCGCTCGGCCAACCCATGACGACCGACATAATAGAAATTCAAACCCCGGTTCAAATACGCATATTCGTAGTTTGAATCGAGATGCAGCACGGCATTAAACGCATCTAATGAACCGTCATAATCGCCGTCCAGCAACAAATACAGTCCCAAATAATTATAAATCGGTGCTAATTTCGGTTGAAGCATTAAGGCTTGGGTAAAATCATAACGGGCTAATCCCCAAAGGCCTAAACTGTCATACAATACACCACGCTCAAAGTGTAAAGATGCCCGCTCATTTTTATCCAGATTCCCGACCAGCAGCACTTGTCCTAACCGCGCAATCATCACTTCCTGATCAAAATGCAGTAACGGATTTTGCTCGGCAAGGGTGACACTTTTGTCGTTAATCAATGGAACGGTCGGGCGCACGGAACAGGCTGCGGCAACGAATAAACACGCCAACACACAAAACGATTTTGTGTAGCAAACGAATTTTCCGGCCAGCTTCATATTCATGCCCCCAATAAAAACATTCGAGCTGCCGAAATCAAACGGCAGCCGAAATATTTTGCGACCTATAACGATTACTCGTCGTCGCCCTGCTCTGCAGCTTCAACGGCAACTTGTCCGTTCGCAACATCGCGCATGGTCAAGCGGATACGGCCTTGACGGTCGATTTCAACCACTTTCACCGCCACTTCTTGACCAACTTGCAGGTAATCAGTCACTTTCTCAACACGCTCTTCGGCGATTTGAGAAATGTGCACTAAGCCTTCTTTATTGCCGACGATCGCCACAAACGCACCGAAATCAGCAATACGAGTCACTTTACCGGTGTACACACGATTCACTTCCACATCGGCGACGATGTCTTCAATGCGTGCCATCACAGCTTTGGCTGCAGAATTGTCCGTCGCGGCAATTTTCACCGTACCGTCGTCAGCAATATCAATTGAAGTGCCGGTTTCTTCGGTCAGAGAACGAATCACTGCGCCGCCTTTACCGATCACGTCTTTGATTTTCTTCGGATCAATTTTCATGGTGTGAATCCGCGGCGCGAAATCAGAAATATCACCACGCGGCGCAGAAATCGCTTGTTCCATCACGCCTAAAATGTGCATTCTCGCACCTTTGGCTTGATTCAAGGCAATTTGCATGATTTCTGCGGTGATCCCTTCGATTTTGATGTCCATTTGCAGCGCGGTAACCCCTTGACGAGTTCCTGCCACTTTAAAGTCCATATCGCCTAAGTGATCTTCGTCGCCTAAAATATCGGACAACACCACGAATTTATCGTCGGATTTCACCAATCCCATCGCAATCCCTGCAACCGCAGATTTAATCGGCACGCCGGCATCCATCAATGCTAATGAAGCACCACACACCGAAGCCATGGAAGATGAGCCGTTCGATTCGGTGATTTCGGAAACCACACGCACCACATACGGGAACTCTTCGATTGTCGGCATCACCGCCAACACACCACGTTTCGCCAAGCGACCATGACCGATTTCACGACGTTTCGGCGAGCCGATCATGCCGGTTTCACCGACAGAATACGGAGGGAAGTTATAATGGAATAAGAAGTGATCGGTACGCTCACCGGTGATGTCATCAATGATTTGCGCATCACGTTCCGTACCTAATGTTGCTACCGCTAACGCTTGGGTTTCACCACGGGTGAAGATCGCCGAACCGTGAGTACGCGGCAACACACCGGTGCAAATATCCAATGCGCGCACGGTGTCAACGCTGCGACCGTCGATACGCGGTTCGCCGGCTAAAATACGGCTGCGCACCACATCACTTTCCAACGCGCCCAAAATATCACCGATAGTGTTTTCATTCACGCTGTCATCTTGGTTGCTTGCCAATACCGCCGCAATCACATCCGCTTTAATCGCGTCCACTTCGGCATAACGCGCTTGTTTTTCGGTGATGCGATAGGCTTCGCCCAAACGGCTTTCCGCCAAGGCTTTCACTTGGTCAACAAGTGCGGTATTCACCGCAGGCGCTTGCCAATCCCAACGCGGTTTGCCGGCTTCTTTCACTAATTCTTTAATGTTTTCAACCACAACTTGTTGTTGCTGATGACCGAACACCACCGCAGCCAACATTTGCTCTTCGGTTAAAATATCCGCTTCGGATTCAACCATCAATACCGCTTTATCCGTACCGGCAACTACTAAATCCAAACGGCTGTGTTTTTGTTCTGCCATAGTCGGGTTCAACACGAATTGATCGTTGATGAAGCCAACGCGCGCCGCGCCAATCGGACCGTTAAACGGCACGCCTGACAAAGAAAGTGCGGCTGACGCACCAATCATCGCCACTAAATCCGGGCTTATTTGCGGGTTCACGGAAACCACAGTCGCCACGATTTGAATTTCGTTGTAGAACCCTTCCGGGAACAGCGGACGAATCGGACGGTCGATTAAACGCGCAATTAAAGTTTCGCCTTCGGACGGACGTCCTTCACGTCTAAAGAAACCGCCCGGGATACGACCGGCAGCGTAAGTACGCTCTTGATAGTTTACGGTTAGCGGGAAGAAATCCTGCCCTTCACGCACGTCTTTTTTGGCTACTACGGTAACGAAAACAGACGTATCGTCCATGCTCGCCATCACGGCTGCGGTCGCCTGACGCGCCATTGCGCCGGTTTCCAACGTTACGGTGTGTTGACCGTATTTAAATTGTTTAACAATTGGAGTCACAAGTTTTTCCTTTTCAATAAGTGATCGAGTGTGTTTATCTCTTTATTGCGACTAGCAAAAATAATCTAGGTTATAAAATTAAATTAAAGGTTGAAGTTATAGGGATAAAAAATGGTTTTCAGACAACTTGAACAGATCATTTTTGATAGCCGCACGCTGACAAAGAATATAAACCGTCCCATTATACAGATATTTGCCGTAAGATCGCTAATAATTTGTGTAAATCCCGAATATATCTGTGCCGTTGTAGAATCGACGCCTGTTTTTTTAGGTTTGCAATTCGTGATTGGCTACGGTAAACCTTGCTTTGAGCGGCATTCGAATCGCAATCCGTTCACGATTCAGCTCAAGTGCGGTCGGGGTCGGCTGATAGTCCTGCCACAGCTGTGGATCGGGCGGCAGATCCTGCGGCCAACGGTTAGTAACCTTAAAGCCGCGCGCCAAGCACTCTTGGTGCAGTGCTTGATAACGCCGCTGTAAGAATGCCAATTTATTCATAAAAAATTTAACGTGCCCGGTGCCGAGTTTGTAGTCGCTCGGCTGCCCGTCCAAATTGTATTTGCCTTTGACGATCGCATTCGGAATGCGGGTCAGTTCGCGGTGTTCCGCCAGCAAATGCTGATCGCACAGTTCGCTTGGTGGCACAACATTAATTCGCGTCATCTGCGCCCCTATAAACGCACAATTTGCGACAGTTGATCCATACCGGCAATTTGATACGTCGGCTGAATGGCGGTGGTGTTTTCCTTGCCGTGGCTTAACCAGCAAGTGTCTAAGCCGCTGTTTTGCCCACCGAGAATATCGGTTTCCAAGGTGTCGCCCACCATTAAAACCGCACTTTTATCGCTATTTGCCAGGTTTAGCGCGTGTTCAAAAATGCCTTGATGCGGTTTCGGCAGGCCAATCGTTTCCGACACCACCACAAACTCAAAGTGCGGTTTTAAGCCGCTGCGCTGCAAACGCAGATCCTGCATTACGCTGAAACCATTGGTGATGATCCCAAACCGCACTTTGCCGCCCAGATCGGCTAGCATCTGCTCAACACCGTCCAGTGGCTTGCACACGTCCGCCATTGCGATCAAAAAGGCATGATTCAGCTCTTGCGGATCGCGACTAAGTTTTTTTGCCCAAGCGTTAAAACGGGTGGTTTGTAGCTCGTCGGCGCTGATTTTGCCTTGATGATAAGCTTCCCACAACGGCTTGTTCAGCGCTTGATAATCGGCAAAATGCTGCTGTTCAAAATCCACTCCATAGTTGGCAAACATTTGGCACAAGCCACTGAAGGAATCGAACGAAAACAGGGTTTCGTCGGCATCAAAAAAAATCCAGTCGTATTTCAAATTTAGTCCTTAATCGGCACAATAAAGTGCGGTTTGGCGTTCCACTTCGGCTTTCAAGCCGTGGTACCCGTGTTCGGTTTTAATCAGTTGGAACAGTTGTTCGGCTTGCGGATACTCTTGTTCCAGATAGCGCAGCCATTGTTTGATCCGTGCCACATGATAAAAACCGCTGTCGTCGGATTTTTCCAAATTCACATATTGGTGCAGCAATTGCAACACTTCCGCCCAGTCGGATTTAGCACAGTTAAATTTCACCACTCGGCTTAAATTCGGGATATTCAGCGCGCCGCGCCCGATCATCAGCGCTTCACAACCGGTTTCGGCGAGGCAATCCTGCCCGTCTTGCCAGTTCCAAATCTCGCCGTTAGCAATCACCGGAATGGTTAAACGCTGACGGATTTCACCGATTTTCGCCCAGTTAATTCGCTCGGCACAGTAGCCGTCCACTTTGGTGCGTCCGTGAATGGTGATCTCGTCTACTCCGCCTTGCTGTACCGCATCGGCAATTTCAAACGCCGCCGCGTCGCTGTCCCAGCCCAACCGCACTTTCACACTGACAGGGTGTTTTTTGTCAATTGCCGCGCGAATCGCCTTGGTGGCTTGATAAATCAATTCGGGTTGTTTGAGCAACGACGCGCCGCCTTGGCTGTTGTTCACCGTTTTAGACGGGCAGCCGCAGTTCAGATCGACGCCGTGCGATCCCAGCTCGATCGCCAGCTGTGCGTTTTCCGCCAACCATTGCGGAAATTGCCCCAGCAACTGCACCCGCACCGGCGTGCCGCTGGCGGTGTAGCCTTGATTGTGCAATTCCGGACACAGGCGATAAAACGCTTTTTTCGGCAAGCGCTGATCAACCACCCGCACAAATTCCGACAGGCAAAGATCGTAATCGTTCACTTGAGTCAATAAATGCCGCAGCAGCGGATCCAACACGCCCTGCATCGGGGCTAAAATCACGCGTGTCATGTGGCACTTTTATCCGTGCGCACCAAGTAAAACAGGGCAAGTGCGGTCAGTGCGCCGAGCGTATCTGCCAAAATATCTTTTTGCGCGTCCCATTCGTCGCCTTGCGAGCCTAAAAACGCAATGCCGTCATCACCGCCGGCAATCACCGCATATTGCCACTCCACCAATTCATAACCGGCAGCAAGGCTCATAATAAAGAACAGCGAGAAAAAGCCCGCCAGAACCGGACCGCATAATTTACGCCGCAACAGCCATTCCGCCATCGGGAAGCTGTAGAAGCCGATAATGAAATGCGCCACCCGATCAAAGTGATTGCGATCTTCGCCCAACCAGCCGCTTAGCAAGCGACTCGCCCACTCAAACGGCACGTGTTCAAAGGTGTAATGTGCGCCGATCAGATGCAAAATCATCCATAAACTCATCAAAAAATAGGCAAGATTGCTGAATTGAAAACGCGGATAGCTGACGACCAAAGCGAAAAGTACAATAAAAATCGGTGCCACTTCGGCATACCACACCGCTCTTGAGAAAGGCTCGATGCCCGACCAAATTGCCACCGCCACGATAACTAATGCCAAGCATGGCGGGAATTTGTTATGTTGCAACACGGCTATTTCCAACCCTTAGTTTTACAGATCAGATCATACGCAGCCTGAATTTTTTGCGCTTTCTCTTTTGCCATTTCCATCATTTCCGGCGGCAAGCCTTTCGCCACCAGTTTATCCGGGTGATATTCATTCATCAGTTTGCGGTAAGCGCGCTTCACCGCGGTTTTATCATCGCTTGCACTCACGCCCAGTACTTGATACGCCGCATCAAGGCTGTCGGCGGAAGTGCGGTAGGATTGCTGCCCGCCTTGATAGCCGCCTTGCTGCCGATAACCGCCGCTTTGTTGGTAGCCGCCTTGCTGCGACTGCCCGCCCGACGCGAACTGTTGTGAAGCATAAATCATCGCCATCATCTGTTCGAACTGCACTTGCGACAAGCCAAGCTCTTGTGCGATCACGCCCAGCAGCTGTTTTTCATTTTGATCCAAGTGATTATCGGCAAGTGCGGTCTGGATTTGAATATCCAAAAACATCCGCAACAAATCCGGGCGGCGTCCGCAGCCGAAACGAAACTCGCGAATCACTTGGCGAATCGGGAAATCGGCTTCTTTGCCGCGATTAAACGCGTCTTGCGCCATGCGGCGCGCCTGCACATCCAGATTTAAGCGGCTCATAAAGCTTTGCGCCAGCTGAATATCTTCTTCCGTCACCCGCCCTTTCGACTTGCTTAAATGCCCCATCACGGCAAAGGTGGTTTGCAGAAACAGCTGTTGACGCGTCAGGCTTTTGCTGAAAAACGACGAACTGACGCTGCCCATTTCGTAGATTTTCTTATCGGCAAAATGCCCCAAAATGGCGCCGAAAATAGCACCGAAGAAACCGCCGTAACGATAACCCAAAATAAAGCCGATAATTTTACCGATAAAATTCATTGTTATTCCTTATTCAATGCGAAACTTGTCTATTCTACCCGATTCGCAATCGGTTAGAAAATGTTTATCCGTTCTAACCGCACTTCACGCCTGTTACCCGTTGCTCACAAACAAAAGGCAACCCGAAGGTTGCCTTGTAAATCAATACATTAAACCGCACTTTTACTGTTGATCGCCAATCAGCACTGATTCCAACGCCACTTCGATCATTTCGTTGAAGGTTAATTGGCGTTCTTCGGCAGAGGTCTGTTCGTGGGTGCGAATGTGATCGGAAACGGTGCAGATGCTGAGTGCTTTTGCGCCGAATTCGGCGGCAACGCCGTAAATGCCGGCGGCTTCCATTTCCACGCCTAAAATGCCGTATTTTTCCATGTAATCAAACATTTCCACATCCGGGGTGTAGAACAGATCGGCGGAGAACAGGTTGCCAACTTTCACTTGCACGCCTTTTTGTTTCGCCGCTTCTACTGCGGCTGCCACCATCGAATAGTCGGCAATCGCGGCAAAGTCGTTGTCTTTAAAGCGGATACGGTTGACTTTCGAATCGGTGCAAGCGCCCAAGCCGATCACCACGTCACGAATTTTGACATCGTGACGCACGGCGCCGCAAGAACCGACGCGGATAATTTTTTTCACTCCGTATTCGGTGATCAATTCTTTGGCATAAATCGAGCAAGACGGGATCCCCATGCCGTGCCCCATCACCGAGATTTTGCGTCCTTTATAACTGCCGGTGTAGCCTAACATATTGCGCACGTTGGTCACTTCTTCGGCGTTGTCTAAAAAGGTTTCGGCAATGTATTTGGCGCGCAACGGATCGCCCGGCATTAAAACAACATCGGCGAAGGCGCCGTCGGCGGCATTAATGTGTGGTGTAGCCATAATAATATCCTCGTTTCAATCGGTTAATGTTTAGTGAGTTTCGTTAAAATCAATGATCGACGTGCCGTAATCCATTGGTGAAACGCCAAAATAGTGGGCAATCGTTTGCCCGATATCGGCAAAGGTTGCGCGTTTGCCCAAGAAGCCTTTCGGCACATCGCTGCCGTACAGCAGCACCGGAACGTGTTCGCGGGTGTGATCAGTACCGCTCCAAGTCGGATCGCAGCCGTGATCGGCGGTGATAATCAGCAGATCACCCTCTTGCACCAGCTTCAACACTTCCGGCAAGCGTGAATCAAAATATTCCAGCGCTTGTGCATAGCCTGCCACGTCACGGCGGTGTCCGTAATCCGAATCGAAATTGACGAAATTCGGGAACACAATGGTTTTATCACCGGCGGCTTTAATTTCGGCGATGGTTTTGTCGTAGATTTCTTCTAATCCTGTCGCTTTCACTTTGCCAGTGATGCCGGTATGTGCGTAAATATCGGCGATTTTGCCGATCGAAATCACTTCGCCCTGTTTCTCATCGACTAATTTTTGTAATACGGTGGCAGACGGTGGCTCGACCGAATAGTCGTGGCGGTTGCCGGTACGCTGAAATTCTCCGGCTTTTTCGCCGACAAACGGACGTGCAATCACCCGCCCGATATTGTAGCCTTCCAGCTCCTCGCGCACGATATGGCACAGTTCGTATAATTTTTCCAAGCCAAAGGTTTCTTCATGGCAAGCGATTTGGAACACCGAGTCGGCAGAAGTGTAGAAAATCGGTTTGCCGGTTTTCATGTGTTCCTCGCCCAATTCGTCCAGCACCACCGTGCCTGAGGAGTGACAGTTGCCCAAATAACCCGGAATACCGCTCTTTTCAACGATTCGGTCTAATAACTCTTGCGGAAAACTGTTTTGATGATCACGGAAATAGCCCCACTCAAACAACACCGGCACCCCGGCGATTTCCCAATGCCCCGACGGCGTATCTTTGCCGGAAGAAATTTCTTGTGCAAACGCATAGCCACCGATAATCTCTGCTTCAGCATCCATGCCCGCCGGCACGCGTCCGGTTGATTCTTTCGCCGCCATTGCCAAGCCTAATTTGGTTAAGTTCGGCAATTTCAATGCGCCGCTGCGATGTTGATTATCAGCTTTGCCCGCCGCACACCATTCGGCGATATGCCCGAGAGTGTCGGAACCGGCATCGCCAAATTTATCCGCATCGGCGGAAGCGCCGATGCCGAATGAATCCATCATTAAAATAAAAACTCGTTTCATGATTTATCCTTAATATCCACTTTTTATCTCTGAATTAGACTGAATGTCTGCGCCTAAAGTTCCCAATAAATCGTTGAGCAAGCCTGACGCACCAAAGCGGAAATGGTTCGGTGTAACCCATTCCTGTCCCAAAATGTCTGCCGCCAGCTGCAAATAGTGCTGTGCGTCTTGCGCGGTACGCACGCCGCCTGCAGCTTTAAAGCCGACCCGCTGCTGCGCATTTAAATCCGCAATGGTTTGTAACATAATCTCAGCCGCTTCCAATGTGGCATTGACTTTCACTTTGCCGGTTGACGTTTTGATAAAATCCGCGCCCGCTTGAATCGCAATTTCAGACGCTTTACGAATCAATTCTGCGGTTTGTAATTCACCGCTTTCAATGATCACTTTCAGCAGCACACCATGTTTTGCACACGCCTGTTTGCAAGCACTGACCAATTCAAAACCGCACTTTTCATCGCCCGCCATCAAAGTGCGGTATGGAAACACCACATCGACTTCATCGGCGCCATACGCAATCGCCGCATTGGTTTCGGCAAGTGCGATTTCAAGATCATCATTGCCATGCGGAAAGTTAGTGACCGTAGCAATTTTCACCTCGGTTAAACCCAGTTGTTTCAGCGTTTTACGCACCAGCGGAATAAAGCGCGGATAGACACACAGTGCCGCCGGTGAACCAAATTCGGTTTTCGCCTGTCGGCAAAGTGCGGTGATCGTTTCATCGCTGTCGTTGTCATTCAGGCTGGTTAAATCCATTAATCCCAGCGCTTGCTGCGCCGCCGTTTTTAAATTCGTGAATGCGAATGTCATGTTATACCTCTTTTCTGCTCTGCTTAAAATGACAAACACCACGCCAAGCGTGGTGTTTTAATAAAACCATGCGCGTCGGTTAGCCGACTAAAACCGCACCGGTCAAGCCGATAAACAATCCGGCGATACAGGCGCTCATTAAGTTGGATAACGAACCGGCGATCACCGCTTTGATACCCAAACGCGCCACATCGGAGCGGCGATTCGGCGCCATGGTGCCTAAGCCGCCGATTAAGATCGCAATCGAACTGAAGTTAGCAAACCCGCATAATGCAAAGGTGATAATCGCTTTGGTTTTGTCGCTCAACACCATTGGTGTGTCTGCACCCAAGTATTTCACGAAATCTAAATAGGCCACAAATTCGTTAATCACCAGTTTTTGACCGATCATTGAACCGGCAACGTGCGCCTCATGCCACGGTACTCCGATCAGATAAGCCAGCGGTTGGAAAATAAAACCTAAAATAATCTGTAACGAAAGATCCGGATAACCAAACCAACCGCCGATGCCGCCGATAATGCCGTTTAACAACGCAATTAACGCCACAAACGCCAATAACATCGCCCCGACGTTCATCGCTAATTGCATCCCGGAAGACGCGCCCGATGCGGCTGCATCCAAAATATTAGCCGGTTTTTCTTCTACACCGCCATGGTCGATATCGTCATTCGGTTTTTCGGTTTGCGGCATAATAATTTTCGCAAATAACAAACCGCCCGGCGCCGCCATAAAGGACGCGGCAATCAAATACGGCAACGGCACGCCCATTTGCGCATAGCCAATCATCACCGAACCGGCAACCGACGCCAAGCCGCCGCACATAATCGCAAACAGTTCGGATTCGGTCATGCGGGCGATATACGGTTTCACGATTAACGGCGCTTCAGTCTGCCCGACGAAAATATTGGCTGCCGCCGACATCGATTCGGTTTTTGAGGTTTTTAATACCGCTTGCAAACCGCCGCCCAAGATTTTGATTACCCATTGCATAATGCCGATGTAATACAACACCGAAATCAAGGACGCAAAAAAGATAATTGCCGGTAACACACGCAGCGCGAACACGAAACCGCCGCCGCCAAATACTTCAAACATTTTGTCGCTAACTAAGCCGCCAAACAAGAAGTTAATGCCGTCGTTACCGTAGTTAATCACTTTTTGTACGCCTTCAGCCGCGGCTAACAGCGCGTCACGCCCTGCCGGCACATACAAAATTAACGCCCCGATCCCGATTTGGATCGCCAATGCGCCCAGCACGGTACGATAGTTGATTGCTTTTTTATTATTTGAAAGCAAAAATGCGATTGCCAGCAATACCACGATTCCGACAATACTCAGTAATGAACTCATAAAAACCTCACGCCCAATTCAGGGAAAAAAGATCGAATATAATTAGTGTCTTGCCAAACTGTTCGGACAATGGTCAAGTAACGGCGTATAATAGCGAATCCCCCGTTATCAGGCAATTTATTCTACTGATTCACTGCGCTTTTTTTGCCATTATGCGATTTGTAGCACAGTTTGCATAATTCATACGGAAAAGTTATTTCGTACTTGGGCGTAAACCGCTTTACAATCATTACTGTTATTTTGCCGAGTGAGAAAGATGATCGCCGACCAGAATATACAAAAAATGTCGAAACAATATACCGTTCTGCCGCAAACCGGCTGGAGCGCCAACCAGCTGTGGGAAATTAAATTCCGTAGTTTCGTGCCGCTTTGTCTGTCGCTGCTGCTCACCGGAATCGGGGAAGGCTTTTTGCTGGTTTCTGATCTCGGCTCCGCGCCTTGGACAATTTTGTCACAAGGCATCGCGTTACAAACCGGCGTTAGTGTCGGCATCGCTTCATTTATTATCAGCTGTTTGGTAATGCTCGCATGGTTGCCGCTGCGCCTAAAAATCGGCTTGGGCACGGTATTAAATATTATCTTGATCGCCGTTGCGCTCGGCTTGGTTTCGGCAACGATCGCCACGCCCGAAACCGCACTTGGACGTTTGGCTTATGCGCTGCTTGGCATTGTGTTTATGGGCGTCGGCTCGGCGTTTTATCTCACTTGCCATATGGGTTCAGGGCCACGAGACGGTTTAATGGTCGGGCTTTGCCTGCGTTTTAAACTCAAAGTCGGCGTGGTGCGCACCGCTATGGAAAGTGCGGTGGCGCTGCTCGGTTTTCTGCTCGGCGGCACGCTCGGCGTTGCCACGCTGCTGTTTGCGCTATCGATCGGCTGGGTGATCCAATTCACCTTCTCGTTTTTCCGCGTCTATGCAAACAAATGCTAATTTTTGCAAATAATACTTGCATAATAAAAACGGATTCAGTATGTTAACCACATCTATTTTATAGGAACGAACAACATGAATTTAATCCGTACTGCTCACCATCATCACCCCTGATTTTTCTTTCAGGCGTTTGATGTTGCTTGGAAGATAGGCCTCTTCCGAGTTAAGTACGATAAAGCAATAACGACCCCTCGGAAGGAAACTTTCGAGGGGTTTATTTTTATCACCGTTTTAAAATGAAAATTAATAAGGAATCAGTATGTTGGATAAAACTCGTTTACGCATTGCCATGCAAAAATCCGGTCGTTTAAGCAAAGAATCACAAGAGTTGCTGAAGCAATGCGGGGTCAAAATCAACTGGAATGAACAACGTTTAATCGCCTATTCCGAAAATATGCCGATTGATATTTTACGGGTGCGTGATGATGACATTCCGGGCTTGGTGTTCGACGGCGTGGTCGATTTGGGTATTATCGGTGAAAACGTATTGGAAGAGGAAGAGTTAGGGCGTTTGTCTGCCGGTGATGACGTGCAATACAAAATGCTGAAACGCCTCGATTTTGGCGGCTGCCGCCTCTCTTTAGCCGTGCCGCGCGATTTAGCCTATAACGGTGTGCAAGATCTGAAAGATGCCCGAATTGCCACCTCTTATCCAAATCTGCTGAAGCGTTATATGCAAGAAGAGGGCGTGCCGTTTAAAAACTGTTTATTGACCGGTTCGGTAGAAGTTGCACCAACCGCCGGTTTAGCCGGTGCGATTTGTGATTTAGTCTCCTCCGGCGCAACTTTAGAAGCCAACGGACTGCGTGAAGTGGAAATTATCTATCAATCTAAAGCCTGTCTGATTCAGCGTGCCGCTGAGTTAAATCCGGAAAAACAAGCGTTAGTCGATAAATTACTGACTCGGATTCAAGGCGTACAACAAGCCAGTGAAAGTAAATACATCATGCTGCACGCACCGAAAGATAAACTGGAAGAAGTGACCGCACTTTTACCGGGCGTAGAGCACCCTACCATTCTGCCGCTGGCGCACGACGATAGCAAAGTGGCGATGCATGTGGTCAGCCAAGAAAATCTGTTCTGGGAAACCATGGAACGACTGAAAGAGGTCGGCGCCAGCTCGATTTTGGTGTTGCCGATTGAGAAAATGATGGGCTAAACCACACTTGCGATAAACAGACAAAAAGAGAACAACGATGAACACATTAATTTGGAATAATCTGTCCGACAGCGAAAAACAGCAAGCGTTAACCCGTCCGGCAATTTCCGCCTCCGGCGACATTAAAAGTGCGGTTGAAGCGATTTTAAATTCGGTCAGCAACGAAGGCGATCAAGCGCTATTCGCCCTGAGTGAAAAATTTGATAAGGTCAAACTGGATAGCCTTGTGGTATCCAGCCAACAGATCGAACAAGCTGCGGCACGCATTCCCGATGCGTTAAAACAGGCGATTCAAAATGCGAAACGCAATATCACCGCCTTTCACCAAGCGCAACAACCGCAAAGCGTGGATATAGAAACCCAACCCGGGGTGCGTTGTCAGGTGGTAACCCGCCCGATTAACCGTGTCGGGCTGTATATTCCGGGCGGCTCCGCACCGCTGTTTTCGACCGTACTGATGCTGGCGATTCCGGCAACGATTGCGGGCTGTAAAAAAGTGGTGCTCTGCTCACCTCCACCGATTGCCGATGAAATTCTCTACACCGCTAATTTATGTGGCGTGGAAACCATTTATGCCGTCGGCGGCGCTCAAGCGGTGGCGGCAATGGCGTTGGGCACGGAAAGCGTGGCGAAAGTGGATAAAATTTTCGGACCGGGCAATGCATTTGTGACCGAAGCAAAACGCCAAGTCAGCCAGTTAATCAACGGCGCGGCGATTGATATGCCAGCAGGACCGTCAGAAGTACTGGTGCTGGCGGACGAATTTGCCGCCCCTGATTTTGTGGCAAGCGATCTGCTTTCTCAAGCGGAACACGGCGCCGACAGCCAAGTGATTTTAGTCACCCCAAGCGAAACCTTAGCCGCCAATACCGCACTGGCGATTGAACGCCTGTTAGCGCAACTGCCTAGAGCTGAAACCGCACGCAAAGCGTTGTCACACAGCCGCACTTTTATTGCACAAGATTTAGCGCAAGCGGTGGCGATCAGCAATGAATACGCCCCTGAACATTTAGTGGTGCAGGTGGAAAACGCCCGTGAATTGTTACCGCAGTTGGACAATGCAGGCTCGATTTTCTTAGGGGCTTACTCCCCAGAAAGCATGGGCGATTATGCCAGCGGCACCAACCACGTGCTCCCGACCTATGGCTATACCCGCACGTATTCAAGCCTCGGCTTAGCCGATTTCAGCAAACGCATGACCGTGCAGGAACTCACGCCACAAGGCTTTAAAGATCTGGCAACTACCGTGGAATTAATGGCAAGCGCCGAACAGTTAGACGCACATAAACAAGCGGTAAGTATTCGTTTGGCAAAGATGAAATAGAGTGAAAGTGCGGTTTTCTGTTTGACGAGGGAACAATGAAAAATCAAATTGAGCTTTATACAAATGATGATGGGCAAATTCAGGTTGAAGTGCAATTTAATCAAGAAACAGTTTGGCTTTCGCAATCACAGATGGCAACAGTTTTTGATACCAGCACAGATAACATCAGCCTGCATTTAAAAAATATTTTTGCTGAAGGAGAGCTTGATGAAAATTCAACTACCGAGGATTTCTCGGTAGTTCGACAAGAAGGTAAACGTCATGTTAATAGACGGCTTCAGCACTACAATTTAGATGCAATTATTTCAGTGGGTTATCGTGTTAAATCAACTGCCGCAACACAATTTCGTATTTGGGCTACAGCACGTTTAAAAGATTATTTACTTAAAGGCTACGCCATTAACGAGCGCCGTTTGCAAGAAAAAGGTGTGGAATTTAGCCAAGCGGTAGCGCTGTTAAGCTCCACACTTGCCAATCAAGCATTAGTGAATGACGATGGCAAAGCGGTAATTGAAGTGGTGCAAGATTACGCCCGCACTTGGAGCTTATTGCAAGCTTATGACGAACAAAGCCTCAGTGCGGTCAGCCAAAAGCAAACGGAAATGTTGCCGTTGCTATTTGATGACGTGCTCACCGCAATCAGCCAATTAAAGCAAACACTAATAGCAAAAGGCGAAGCTACTGAGCTATTCGGACAACTGCGCAGTGATAGGCTAGCTTCAGCCGTTGCTACGATTGAACAAGGTTTTGCTGATGAACTGTTTTACCCGAACGTCGCCAGTCGTGCCGCCCACTTGTTGTATTTTGTGATTAAAAACCACCCGTTGGTAGACGGCAATAAACGCACTGGTTCATTTTTATTTCTCTGGTATTTGCGTTTGAATCAAACACTGCTTGCCAAGCCTGTCGAACAGTTAATCAACGACAATACCTTAGTTGCATTGGCATTACTGGTTGCCGAAAGCCTGCCGGAGCAAAAAGAATTAATGATTAAACTTATCGAACATTTTATTTTATTAAAAGCTTAAGGACAAAATATGCGTATTTCACAACGCTCACGTAAAAATATTCAAGCCCTCACGCCGTATCAATCGGCACGCCGTTTAGGCGGTAAGGGCGATGTGTGGCTCAATGCCAATGAATATGCCACTTCTCCTGATTGGAATCTCACCAGTCAAGTGTTTAACCGCTATCCTGAAGCCCAGCCTGCGAACCTAATCAACGATTATGCGGCGTATGCCGGTGTGCAGCCTGACAATGTGTTGGTGACACGCGGCGGTGATGAAGGAATTGAGCTGCTAATTCGTGCTTTTTGTGAAGCCGATGATGCCATTTTATATTGCCCGCCAACTTACGGTATGTATGCCGTCAGTGCTGAAACCTGTGGCATTGCCACCAAAACCGTGCCGTTGACCGCAGATTTCCAATTAAATCTGCCTGAAATTAAACAGCAATTAGACGGCGTGAAAGTGGTGTTTGTTTGCAGCCCGAATAACCCGACCGGCAATTTGGTAAATCGTGCTGATTTATTGGCGTTGCTGGAAATGACCCAAGATCAGGCGATTGTGGTGGTTGATGAGGCTTATATTGAATTTTGCCCACAGGCAACGTTCGTCAATGAACTGGCGAATTACCCGCACTTGGCGATTATCCGCACGCTATCTAAAGCGTTTGCCTTGGCGGGGCTGCGTTGCGGTTTCACTTTGGCTAATGCTGAGCTGATCAATGTGCTGCAAAAAGTGATTGCACCGTACCCGATTCCGGTGCCGGTTTCCGATTTAGCCGCACAAGCTTTGAGCGCGCAAGGCTTAACGCAAATGCAGCGTCAAGTTGATGATGTTTTAACAAACCGCACTTGGCTTATTGAACAGTTACAACAGTTTGCCAGCGTACAGCAAATTTTTGCCAGCGAAGCGAACTATCTGCTGGTGAAATTTCAAAACGGCGCAAATGTATTTAAAACCTTATGGGATCAGGGTATTATCTTGAGAGATCAAAATAAAGCCCTCAATCTCGCCAACTGTATTCGGATCACGGTCGGCAGCGCAGCGGAAAACCGCCGAGTGATTGATGCAATCAAGGCGATGAGCTAATCCCCATACTTGCGTATGGGGATTAGCATGGTGTCGCTACGTTGTAGCGAATAATAGGAATGTAATGAGCTATACTAAATCACTATATCATATTATTTTTCGTACAAAATATGGCGAGCCAACAATTATTGAACAGAATGAAAATGCGTTATATCGATATATTTGGGGATTTATAAAAGCACAAAATTGTGTATTACATCGTATTAATGGAATGCCCGATCATTTGCATTTATTCATCGAGTTACATCCAAGTATTGCACTCGCTGATTTTGTGCAGAAACTAAAAACAGCATCGCATAGCTGGATTGATGAAAATAAGTGGTTGTTTCCAGACTTTTATGCATGGTCAAGAGGTTATTGTGCTTTAACCTATTGCGAACGCGATAAAGATAAAATTATCCGTTATATTCAGAAACAAAAAGAACATCATCAATCACAAGCATTTGTTGATGAAATGAAATGTTTATTTATTGAGGCTGGCATAAGCGTTGATGAAAAATATTTCGATAAAAATATATAACCAGTAGAATGCGATGCAACGCATCGCTACTATGCGTAACCCCATACGCGAGTATGGGGTGTTAAGATAACGATACGGAGAACAGCATGACCCAACAAAAAATCCTTTTTATCGACCGAGACGGGACCTTGATTGATGAGCCGAAAACGGATTTCCAAATTGATAGCTTGGAAAAATTGAAGTTTGAGCCGAATGTGATTCCTGCGTTGTTGAAATTGCGTGATAAGGGCTTTCGCTTTGTAATGGTGAGCAATCAAGACGGCTTAGGCACGGATTCATTACCGCAAAAAGATTTTGATTTGCCGCATAATGCGATGATGGAATTGTTTCGTTCGCAAGGGATCGAATTTGACGAGGTACTAATCTGCCCGCACCGCCCGGAGGATAATTGCAGCTGCCGTAAACCGAAGTTAGGTTTGCTGAAAAAATATATCAACAAAGGATTGTTTGATCCGAAACACAGTTATGTGATCGGCGATCGTTCAACAGACATGCAACTGGCGGATAATTTGGGGATTGCAGGGTTGCAATATCACCCTGAAAAATTAAATTGGGATCTGATTGTTGAGAAAATCTTGGCAAAACGGATTCGCAAAGCGGGCTTTAAAGCACGCCATGCGGCGGTGACCCGCACCACCAAAGAGACCGATATTCGTGTAGAAGTGTGGCTTGATGAACAAGGTATGAACGAAATCAAAACCGGCTTAGGCTTTTTCGATCATATGTTGGATCAAATTGCTACGCACGGCGGATTTAGAATGAAAGTGACGGTGGACGGCGATCTGCACATTGACGATCACCACACCATTGAAGATACCGCACTTGCTCTGGGCGAAGCGTTAAAACAAGCGTTGGGCAACAAACGTGGCATTGCCCGTTTTGGCTTTGTGCTGCCGATGGACGAATGCAAAGCGGAATGTGCGATGGATCTGTCCGGTCGTCCGTATCTGAAATTCAAAGCCAAATTCACCCGTGATAAAGTCGGCGATTTCAGCACCGAAATGACGGAACATTTCTTTATGTCGCTTTCCTATGCGTTGGCGTGTACTCTGCATTTAGGTGTGAAAGGCAAAAATGCGCATCACCAAGTGGAAGCGATTTTTAAAGCCTTCGGACGCACCTTGCGCCAAGCCATTCGGATTGAAAGCACCGAATTGCCGAGCTCGAAAGGGGTGCTGTGATGAACATCACCATTATTGACACTGGCTGCGCCAATCTCTCTTCGGTCAAATTTGCCTTTGATCGCTTGGGCATCACCACGGAAATCAGTCGGGATTTGAACAAGATTAAATCCGCCGATAAATTACTGTTGCCGGGAGTCGGCACCGCACTTGCGGCGATGCGTAACTTAGACGATCGCAATTTGATCGAAACCATTCAACAAGCTACCCAGCCGATGCTAGGCATTTGTTTGGGTATGCAGTTGATGACGGAATATTCCCGCGAGGGCGATCTCGATACCCTGAAGTTGATGACGGGACGTACTGAATTGATTCCAGACAGTGGCTTACCGTTGCCACACATGGGCTGGAACCAAGTGCGATATCAGGCGGATCACCCGCTGTTTGCCCATATTGAGCAAAACAGCCACTTTTATTTTGTACACAGCTATGCGGTGTTGCCGAATGAAAACACCATTGCCACCTGCGATTACGGCGTACCGTTCTCTGCGGCGTTAAACCATAAAAATTTCTATGGCGTACAATTCCACCCAGAACGCTCTGGCAAAAATGGGGCGCAATTGCTAAAAAACTTTGTGGATAATATTTAACGTGCGGTCAGGTTTTCTCATTTTGCGATCGGGATTCCAAAACGGCAATCCATACTTTTCTGAAATTAATTTTACTGTATATAATCACAGTAAAATTAACAGAGGAAAAAGCAATATGAGCGACATTAAATTATTTGAAAACAGCCAAATCCGTTCGGTGTGGGACAGTGAAAAAGAAGAGTGGTTTTTCAGTGTGGTGGATATTATTCAGGCATTGTCTGAAAGCGCAAATCCACGCCGTTATTGGAGTGATTTAAAGCGCAAGATTTTACATGAAGAGGGCGGCACTGAACTGTACGAAAAAATCGTACAGTTGAAACTCAAAGCACCGGACGGAAAAATGCGTGAAACCGATGTGGCGGATATGCAAGGCATTTTTCGGATTATTCAATCGATTCCTTCGCCAAAAGCCGAACCGTTTAAAATGTGGTTAGCGGAAGTGGGGAAAGAGCGGTTTGATGAAATTGTGGATCCTGAATTAACGATTGAACGGGCGCTGGAAACTTATGTGCAAAAAGGCTATTCAAGAGAGTGGATCAATCAACGTTTGCAAGCCATTCAGGTGCGCAAAGAATTGACTGACGCTTGGCAAGATCACGGCGTTGGACAAGGGCGGGAATTTGCGATTTTAACCAATGAGATCACCCAAGCTTGGAGTGGTATGACCACGCGAGAATATAAGGATTTTAAAGGGCTTAGCAAAGAGAGCTTGCGTGACAATATGCCCACCACCGAATTGGTGTTGAATATGTTGGCTGAAGCGGCAACCAAAGATATTACCAATATCACTCACCCACAAGGATTTGAACAAAATAGAGATGTGGCAAAACGCGGCGGCAATGTTGCCAAAGTGGCACGTGAAAGTTTGGAACAGGAAACGGGAAAACCAGCAATCACGCAGCAAAAAGCCATCGACTTTGCGGAGATTATCAGCAATATTGCTAAAATTCGTAACAAATAGAGAAATAATACAGGAAACCAAATGAAAAAATCGATGATTATCCCGGCGCTCGATCTGATCGACGGGCACGTGGTGCGTTTGCACCAAGGGGATTATGCCAAACAGACCACCTATAGCGATGATCCGATCACCCAATTTGCCGACTATATTCGCCAAGGGGCGGAGCAATTGCATTTGGTGGATCTAACGGGGGCAAAAGATCCGGAAAAACGTCAAACTGCGTTGATCGGCAAAATTATTGAAGCTACACAAAGCCGCATTCAAGTGGGCGGTGGCATTCGCACCGAGCAAGATGTGGCGGATTTACTGGCAGTCGGGGCAAATCGTATCGTGATCGGCTCAACCGCAGTTAAACAGCCGGAGATGGTAAAAGGCTGGTTTAACAAATTCGGTGCGGAAAAATTCGTGTTGGCGTTAGATGTCAACATTGCCGCCGACGGGCAAAAACAGATTGCGATTCACGGTTGGCAGGAAAACAGCGGCATCACCCTCGAAGCATTAATTGAGGATTTCCGTGATGTCGGCTTGCAACACGTGTTATGCACCGATATTTCTCGTGATGGTACGCTGCAAGGCTCAAATGTGGCGCTGTATCGTGAAGTTTGCGCGAAATTTCCGCAAGTCGATTTTCAGTCGTCAGGCGGCATCGGCGCATTAAGCGACATTGAAGCCTTAAAAGGCAGCGGCGTGGCGGGCGTGATCGTCGGGCGCGCGTTATTGGAAGGCAAATTTAACGTAGCGGAGGCAATCACATGTTGGCAAAACGGATAATCCCTTGTTTAGATGTACGCAACGGGCAGGTGGTGAAAGGCGTACAATTCCGTAACCATGAAATCATCGGCGACATTGTGCCGCTGGCGGCTCGCTATGCCGAAGAGGGCGCAGATGAGCTGGTGTTTTATGATATTACTGCTTCATCAGACGGGCGCACGGTAGATAAAAGCTGGGTGGAGCGTGTCGCTGAAGTGATCGATATTCCGTTTTGTGTGGCAGGCGGGATTAAAACCATCGAAGATGCGGAACAAATTTTCGCTTTTGGTGCGGATAAAATTTCGATCAACTCGCCGGCATTAGCCGATCCGAGTTTAATTTCCCGTTTAGCGGCACGTTTCGGCGTGCAGGCAATTGTAGTCGGCATTGACAGCTGGTTGGAGAAAGAAACCGGTAAATATTGGGTCAATCAATACACCGGTGATGAAACACGCACTCGCCAAACGAATTGGCAATTGCTTGATTGGGTGCAGGAAGTGCAAAAGTGCGGTGCGGGCGAAATCGTGCTGAACATGATGAATCAAGACGGCGTGCGCCAAGGCTATGATTTGGTGCAGCTACAACGCGTGCGTGAAGTCTGCCATGTGCCGCTAATCGCTTCAGGCGGTGCAGGCGAAATGGTGCATTTCCGTGATGCATTCCTGAATGCCAACGTGGACGGCGCACTTGCCGCCAGCGTGTTTCACAAACAGATTATTAATATCGGTGAACTGAAAACCTATCTGGCTGCCGAAGGCGTGGAAGTTAGAAAATAAGGTTTGAACCGATACCTAAAAATACATAAATCAGATAAAAAGGGAAATCACTATGTTAAATACACAGGCGATTGATTGGCAAAAAGTCGATCACTTACTGCCCGTTATCGTGCAAAATGCCGCCAGCTGCGAAGTTTTAATGCTTGGCTATATGAACCAAGAGGCGTTAGAAAAAACCCTTGCTGAAAACCGAGTCACCTTTTTTTCACGCACCAAACAGCGGTTATGGACAAAAGGCGAAACGTCAGGCAATTTTTTAAACGTGGTGGATATGAGCTTGGATTGCGATAATGATACGTTATTGATCCTTGCAAATCCAATTGGCGAAACCTGTCACACCGGAGCGGAAAGCTGTTTTCACCAGTTTGAACAAGCCAGCCAGCCTGATTGGATTTTCTTCAGTAAATTAGAGCGCTTAATTGCTGCGCGTAAAGGCGCCGATCCGGAAAGTTCTTATACCGCTCACCTGTATTCACGCGGCACAAAACGCATTGCACAAAAAGTGGGGGAAGAAGGTGTTGAAACCGCACTTGCTGCCACGGAGCACGATCGCAATGAGGTGATCTGCGAAGCGGCGGATTTGGCGTATCATTTAACGGTGTTACTGCAAGATCAAGATCTGCAATGGGCGGATGTGATCGGCAAACTGAAAGAGCGCCACGCCAAATAAGAAATCCTACAACAGAGCAACAGGTAAAATGATTTTTTGCCTGTTGCCCTGCTGAGAGAGAACGATCGAGGTTATTTTCTGGAAAGCGGCGGTACGAAGGTGATGCCCATGTCCCAAGGTTGTTCAATCCAGGTGTTTTGTGGGATATCGACCACATATTCATTGACCAGCGGGGCGCCTGCCGGTTTGGCAAAAACGGTGACCAGATAGGCGTTCGGGTACATTTCGCGTACGGCGCGTGCGGTGTTGCCGCTGTCAACTAAATCATCAACGATGATAAAGCCTTCGCCGTCGCCGATTTGTGGGGCGTGTAATACTTTTAATTCGCCTTGTTGATCGTGATCGTAGCTGGCGATACACACGGTTTCGACATGACGAATCCCTAATTCGCGCGCTAATACCGCACTTGGGAACAGTCCGCCGCGGCTGACGGCGATAATGCCTTTCCAGCGGGAAGCCGGCAGCAAACGTTCTGCTAATTTGCGGGTGTGCATATGGAACATATCCCAGGTGACAATGTATTTTTCGCTCATAATTGAACCCTTTTCCTCTTGATATCGAAAATGTGGCGGCTTTATAACCAAGCCCGATTTAAAAAATTGCGATAGGATAACCTGAAAAGGGATTTCATGCTATTATTAATCCCAATTTTCCGCGGATTTTCACCATTATTCGCAACCGGCGGGCACGGCGCAGACCGTTGTTCCGGCGGTATTTTCAATCGGGTATTTCGACTAGAGAGGACTGATTATGCAATCGATTAAACAGCTACAACCGACGCTGCTCTGGCAGTGGTTCCAACAAATTTGTGACATTCCCCACCCCTCTTATCAAGAACAGCAACTGGCGGACCATATCGTCGATTGGGCAAAACAGCAGCAATTTTGGGTCGAACGCGATTCGGCAAGCAATATTTTGATTCGTAAACCGGCTACTGCCGGGATGGAAAATCGCCAAAAAGTGGCATTGCAGGCGCATTTAGACATGGTGCCGCAGAAAAATGACGGCACCAAACACGATTTCAGCCGCGATCCGATCAAGCCGTATATTGACGGCGAATGGGTGACGGCGCAAGGCACTACACTCGGCGCGGATAACGGCATCGGGCTGGCGTCGGCGCTGGCGGTGCTGCAAAGTGATGATTTGGCACATCCGGATTTGGAAGTGCTGCTGACCATGACCGAAGAAAGCGGCATGGTTGGGGCTAACGGTTTGCAGCCGAATTGGTTGCAGAGTGATATTTTGATCAACACCGACACTGAAGAAAACGGGCAGATCTACGTCGGCTGTGCCGGCGGGATCGACGGCGATTTGCGTTTGGATCTGGAGATTCAGGCGAATCCGCATTCGCAAGCGAAAAAACTGGTGCTTAAAGGCTTGCGCGGCGGGCATTCCGGCGTGGATATTCATACCGGACGCGGCAACGCGATTAAGTTGCTGGCGCGGGTATTGGCGCAGTTGCAACCGCACTTTGACTTTGTGTTGAGCGACATTGGAGGTGGTTCAGTGCGCAATGCGATTCCGCGCGAGGCATTCGCGGTGTTGAGCTTTGACGGCAGCGATGAACAACTGCAAAGTGCGGTCGCCGAGTTGGAGCAAGAGTTGAAAAAAGAGCTGGAAATCAGCGAACCGAATTTGATGTTGTATCTGGAAGCCGCCAAATCAGCGACGAATAGCTTGAGCGAAACGGCAACCGATCGCGCGATTGATTTGCTGAACGCATTGCCGAACGGGGTTATCCGTAACAGCGACGTGGTGCAAGGCGTGGTGGAAACCTCATTGAGCATCGGTGTGCTGGCGCTTTTGGGCTCTCAGCTACAAATCACGATTTTAACCCGTTCCTTGATTGAAAGCGGCAAACACTATGTTTGTGCAATGCTGGATTCGTTGGCGAATCTTGCCGGTGCGGAAATTGAATTCAGCCATGATTATCCGGGCTGGGAGCCGAATCCACACTCGGCGATTTTACCGATCACCCAACGGCATTACCGCGAGATCATCAATCAAGAGCCGCTGATTCAAGTGATTCATGCCGGCTTAGAGTGCGGTTTGCTGAAGAAACAATATCCGCAGGTGGATATGGTGTCGATTGGCCCGACCATTCGCAATGCGCATTCGCCGGACGAAAAAGTGCACATTCCGGCGGTGGCGATTTACTGGCGCTTGCTGACCGCACTTTTAGCGGATATTCCTGTGAAATCTTAATTTATCCTTTTTCTTTTTTTCGTTATCACTTGCCCCCTGCGGGCAAGTGGTATTTTTGTTTTTTAATCTGGTGCAATATGACAACAATAACTAAAAAGGCACGCCAATCTTGGTCGAGCCAATTAACCTATGTATTGACGGTTGCTGGGGCGACGGTCGGTTTTGGCGCAACGTGGCGCTTTCCGTATTTAGTCGGTGAAAACGGCGGCGGAGCTTATGTGATGCTGTTTTGCATCGCGATGATCGTGATCGGGATCCCGATGATTTTAGTCGAAAACGTGATCGGACGGCGAATGCAGAAAAATTCGGTCGATGCGTTTTCCGGTAGCGCCAACGGTAAGCCGATTCATCCGGCTTGGAAAATATTGGGCTACATGGGGCTGTTGGGAGCATTTGGTATTTTGGCTTATTATATGGTGCTCGGCGGCTGGGTGTTGACCTACATCGGCAGCCTGCTTTCAGGCAGTTTGGATCTCTCCGCGCCGGTGACAATTGATACCACCTCGGCATTTTTTAGCGAACACATTCAAAACAGCCCGCTGACGATTTTGCTGTATACCGCACTTTTTGTGTTGGTGAACTATGCCATTTTGGCAAAAGGCATTATGGACGGCATCGAGCGCTCGGTGAAATATCTGATGCCGATCCTGTTTATTTTCCTGTTGGTGATGATTGTGCGCAATATCACGCTTCCGGGTGCGCTGGAAGGGATTTCATTTTATTTGATCCCGGATTTTTCTAAAATCACCAAAGAGCTGTTTGTGTTTGTATTGGGACAGGTATTTTTTGCTTTGAGCCTTGGCTTCGGCGTGTTGATTACGCTCTCCAGTTATTTGGATAAAAAAGAGAATCTGGTCAAAACCGCCACCATCACCGCAGTGATTAACACCCTGATCGCACTTGCCGCCGGCTTTATGATTTTTCCGTCGCTGTTCACATTCAACGTCGCGCCGAACTCCGGCCCGACGCTGGTGTTCCAAAGTTTGCCAATCGTGTTTTCACATATGTGGGGCGGTTCGGTGTTCGCCACCATTTTCTTTAGTTTGCTGATTATTGCCGCGCTGACCACCTCGCTCACCATTTACGAAGTGCTGATCACCGTGCTGCAAGAGAAAACCCGACTCAAACGCCGCGCTTCCATTGCGCTGACGTTGGGGGCGATCTTTATTTTGGGCAACATTCCGTCAGTGCTGGGCGACAACCAGTGGCAATCGGTGCGGATTATGGGGCTCAACATTTTCGATGCGTTTGATTATATCAGTGGCAACGTGCTGTTTATCCTGACCGCACTTGGCTGCGCAATCTTTGTCGGTTTTGTATTGAAAGACGAAGCGAAAAAAGAACTGAACAGCAGCGCGCGTTTAACTGCCGTTTGGTTTAATTATGTTAAATATATTATCCCATTGATTATTTTGGTGATTTTTATTAATTCACTTTAACCGCTCTTGCTTTGACAGGCGCAACCGATTCGGGGCGCCTATTTTGCTTTCTGCACAAACCAAGCGATTTTTAACCGCACTTTGTGGTAAAGTAGACAGAATTTCAACCGACAAGATAAATACGATGAGCCAACAACACAACTCCCCCGATATCGCCACAGAAGAGCCGCAAACCACGCATTTCGGCTTTCAAACCGTTGCCAAAGCGGACAAACAAAAAATGGTTGCCAACGTCTTTCACTCGGTGGCGGGCAAATACGATTTGATGAACGATTTGTTGTCGTTCGGTGTGCACCGAGTTTGGAAGCGGTTCACCATTGATTGCAGCGGCGTGCGCAAAGGGCAAAAAGTATTGGATCTGGCGGGCGGCACCGGCGATTTCAGCGCTAAATTTTCGCGTTTGGTCGGCGCCGACGGACAGGTGGTGTTAGCGGATATTAACGATTCGATGTTGCAGGTCGGGCGTGAAAAATTGCGTAACTTAGGTGTGGTCGGCAATATCGAATATGTGCAGGCGAATGCCGAAGCGCTGCCGTTTGCCGACAATACCTTCGACTGTATTATTATCAGTTTCGGCTTACGCAATGTCACCGACAAAGAAAAAGCGCTGCGTTCGATGTATCGGGTGTTGAAGCCGGGCGGGCGCTTGCTGGTGTTGGAATTTTCCAAACCGATTTTGGATCCGTTAAGCAAATTATACAACTTTTACTCGTTCAATATTTTGCCGAAAGTCGGCGAAGTGGTGGTCAACGACAGCGAAAGCTACCGCTATTTGGCAGAATCGATCCGAATGCACCCGGATCAGCAGACACTAAAACAGATGATGAGCGATGCCGGATTGGAAAGTGTCGATTACTACAACCTCAGTGCCGGGATCGTGGCGCTGCACCGCGGCTATAAATTTTAGGATACGCTATGCTGCCGAATTGGGAACAACTCAAAACGCAATTGATGCTGCCACAGTTGGCTTCGGCGGCAATCGAAACCGCACTTGCACAACTGTTGCGGCGCAGTGAAAATCACCAACCGCACTTGCGTAAATTAAACGGCAAAACGTTGGCGCTGCAATTACAACAGCCGGAAATGAACTGCTATTTTGTGTTTTCCGCCGGGCAGATCGACGTGTTGCACCAGTATGAAGGCGAAGCGGATTGCACAGTGCAAACGTCGGCGAAAACACTGATAAATCGCCCGAAAAAAGCCGAATTGACACAATATTTAAATGATCAATCGATTGTGCTACACGGTGATTTACAAGTATTGCAGGATTTTCTCGGCTTGATCGATGCTTTAGAAAAAGATCCTGCCGAACTGCTGTCGCCTTATTTGGGCGATGTGGTTGCCTATAACGCCACGCGGGCAGTGCGACAAGGGCTGGCATTTTTCTGCCAACAGCAGCAAACCGCACAACAGCACTGGGGCGAGCGGCTCACCGAGGAGTGGCAACTCGCGGCGCCGAAACTGGCTATTGCCGATTTTCAACAACAGCTAACCGAACTAACCCAACAGCACGAGCGCGTTGAACAGAAATTGCAACGCTTGTCGGCGAAGCTGAAACCAAATAAGCAGGAACCGCACCGTGATTAAATCCGCATTCCGTTTTTACCAGATTATCCGTGTGATTTTGCAATACGGCTTGGATGACGCCTTGCCGAAAAATGCCTTTACCCGCCCGATTCGCTGCGGACGAAAACTGCTGTTTTGGCTGCGCAATCAACACCAAGACAAATTTTTCGGTCTTCGATTACGTTTAGCCCTACAAGAGTTAGGGCCGGTGTGGATTAAGCTGGGGCAAATGTTGTCGACCCGCCGCGATCTGTTTCCGGGTTCGATTGCCGATGAGCTGGCACTGCTGCAAGATCAGGTCGAACCGTTTTCCGGCAAATTGGCGCGCGAACAGATCGAAACCGCACTTGGCGGCAAGTTGGAAACCTGGTTTAGCGATTTTAACGAAACCGCGTTGGCATCGGCGTCCATCGCTCAGGTACACACCGCGCGTTTCAACCAAACCAGCCCTCTCGCCGTGCGCGAAGTGGTGTTAAAGGTTATTCGTCCGAATATTGAAAAAGCGATCAAAGCCGACATCAGTTTAATGTACCGCTTGGCAAGCTGGATTCCGCGCCTTTCCAGCGAAGGGCGTCGTTTGCGTCCGGTAGAGGTGGTGCGCGAGTATGAAAAAACCATTTTAGACGAACTGGATCTGCGGCGTGAAATGGCAAACGCGATTCAACTGCGACGCAATTTTGAGAACAGTCCGCTGCTGTATGTGCCTGAAATGTACAGTGATTTCTGCTATAAAAACGTGATTGTGATGGAGCGAATCTACGGCATTCAAGTTTCCGATATTCGCGCGTTGGAAGCCAACGGCACTAACATGAAACTGCTGGCGGAGCGTGGGGTGCAGGTGTTTTTCACCCAAGTGTTCCGCGACAGCTTTTTCCATGCTGATATGCACCCGGGCAATATTTTTGTCAATCCGGCGCATCCGGAAGATCCGCAATATATCGGAATTGACTGCGGCATTGTCGGCTCGCTTAATCGCGAAGACAAGCGCTATCTAGCGGAAAATTTCCTTGCCTTTTTCAACCGTGATTATCAGCGGGTGGCACAGCTGCACGTCGATTCCGGCTGGGTACCGGAAGACACCAACGTGCAGGAATTTGAACAGGCGATCCGTACGGTGTGCGATCCGATTTTTGCCAAGCCGTTGAGCGAAATTTCATTTGGTCATGTGCTGTTGAATTTGTTCAACACCGCACGCCGTTTTAATATGGAAGTGCAACCGCAGCTGGTGTTACTGCAAAAAACGCTATTGTACATTGAGGGATTGGGACGACAAATTTATCCGCAATTGGACTTATGGCAAACTGCCAAACCATTTTTACAGGATTGGCTGAATGATCAGGTCGGTTTTAAATCGGTGTATCGCGGGATTAAAGAGCGGTTGCCGTATTTTCGCGAACACTTTGCCGAAATGCCGGAAACCTTGTATCATGCGCTGCTGCAACAAAAAGAAATCGGCAAACAACTTGGCGAATTAAACCGCACTTTATCTAAAAATCAACGCCGTCAGCGACGCCGTTGGTACTGCGGCGTGATCGGGAGTGTGATATTTATCACAACACTTTTACAATTTGAGCATTTACCGCTATTTTTTAGTTCGTGCCTGTTGCTAAGTGCGGTTATAATCTGGCTTTATGGTTTAGTCGAAACGGCTTAAACAAAACAGATTCAGATCAATCTGACCACACTTGTCGATTGACCGAAAACTATCAATGGTTTAAAGTTTTCACCCAAGACAACAATTCATTTAAACAATCGGAATTTCACCGTTTTTTCGGCTGTTTTCCACATAACGAGGTAATATTATGGGTATCAGTGTTTGGCAGCTTGCCATTATCGTGTTAATCGTCGTTCTTTTATTCGGAACCAAAAAATTGAAAAATCTGGGTTCTGATCTGGGCGAATCAGTGAAAGGCTTCAAAAAAGCGATTAAAGATGATGACAGCAAAGATAAAGACGCCGAATTTCAACAATCTTTAGAAAACAGCGCCGAAAAAACAGCTGAAAAACAAACTGCCAAAGACAAAGAGCAGGCATAACCCGTGTTTGATATCGGCTTTTCCGAACTGGTTTTAATTTTTATTGTGGGCTTGGTAGTGCTAGGTCCGCAACGCTTGCCAGTGGCAATTCGAACGGTTGTCGGTTGGATTCGGACGATTCGTGGGATTGCTAACAATGTGCAAAATGAAT
The DNA here is from genome assembly GCF_052931395.1 of Testudinibacter sp. P27/CKL/0425. Lineage (NCBI taxonomy): Bacteria > Pseudomonadati > Pseudomonadota > Gammaproteobacteria > Pasteurellales > Pasteurellaceae > Testudinibacter > Testudinibacter sp. P27/CKL/0425. Next base: position 83,230 of record NZ_CM128801.1, read on the forward strand.
TAAGCCAAGAGCTGAAATTACATGAACTGCAAGAGAGCATTAAAAAAGCGGAAAAACTGAATTTAAGCGAATTGTCTCCGGAGTTGGCAAAAAACATTCAAGATTTGAAAGTCTCGGCGCAAAAAATGCAGCAGGACGTGCAGGAGCAGCAAAGCAGCCTGAACAAAGAACTGCAAGACGGCGTGAAGCGCATCGAAGACAGCCTAAGTGCCGATGAGATTGCCACGCTGGTCGAAGAGGGCGACATTCAGTCGGATCCGCAACACGCCGAAAATGCTGCGCTACTCAGCAACCAATCTAAAACAAGTGCCGAAACATCGGCACAACCCGACAAAGCGTCTGCTTAGTCAGGCGCTGAGGATAATGTAGCATGTCGTCAGTTGAAGATTCACAACCGCTAATCAGTCATTTAATCGAACTGCGTAACCGCCTGTTAAAAGCGATCGTCTGCATTTTAATCGTATTTTGCGGCTTGGTTTTTTTTGCCAATGATATTTATCGGATCATCGCACTACCATTGATTGAGCAGTTGCCGCAAGGCGCCAGCATGATTTCCACCGGAGTGGTCGCGCCATTTTTTACGCCGCTGAAATTAACCGGTGTGGTGGCGATTTTTATTTCCGTGCCTTATTTGCTGTATCAAGTTTGGGCGTTTGTCGCGCCTGCGCTATATAAACATGAAAAACGCTTGGTTTATCCGTTGCTGGTTTCCAGCACGTTATTGTTTTATATCGGCGTGGCGTTCGCTTACTATGTAGTGTTTCCGTTAGTGTTCGGTTTCTTGACCAAAACTGCACCGGAAGGGGTGCAGATTGCCACCGATATCAGCAGCTACTTAGATTTCGTGCTGACGATCTTTTTAGCCTTTGGGATCTGTTTTGAAGTACCGATTGCGATTATTTTGCTGTGCTGGAGCGGGGTTACCACCGCTGACGATCTACGCAAAAAACGCCCGTATATTGTGGTGGCTGCATTCGTGGTCGGCATGTTCTTAACTCCGCCGGACGTGTTCTCACAAACGTTGTTGGCGATTCCGATGTGGTTGCTGTTTGAAGTCGGGCTGGTTTTCTCGCGTTTTTATAAACCGAGAGATGAAGAAGCAGCAGCAGCGGATTAACCGCACTTTGTATTGAGATAAATCCAAGACGCCGCCGTGCGTCTTGTTGCGTTTAAGAAAAGGATAATATGTATGACTCAACAAATTTACTCCCGCTTTCCGGCTACTCGGATGCGCCGCCTGCGTCGCCACGATTTCAGCCGCCGTTTGGTCGCTGAAAACAAATTAACAGCCGATGATCTGATCTATCCGGTTTTTATTATGGAGGGTGAAAATTATCGCGAAGCCGTGCCGTCAATGCCGGGCGTTGAACGGTTAACCTTGGATCAATTGCTGATTGAAGCCGGCTTATTGGTGAAATACGGCGTGCCGGTGATTTCACTGTTTCCGGTGATTGAGCAGGATAAAAAATCGCTGTTGGCGGAAGAAGCGTATAACCCGGACGGCTTAGTACAAAGAGCGGTTAAGGCGTTAAAACAGGCTTATCCTGATTTAGGCGTACTTACCGATATCGCGCTTGACCCTTACACCACCCACGGACAAGACGGGATTATCGACGATCAAGCCTATGTGCTGAACGATACCACCACCGAGATTTTGGTGAAACAAGCACTGTCGCACGCAACGGCTGGTGCGGACATTGTCGCGCCGAGCGACATGATGGACGGACGAATCGGCGCAATCCGTACCGCACTTGAGCAGCACGGCTATGTGAATACCCAAATCATGGCGTATTCCGCCAAATATGCCTCCGGTTTTTATGGGCCGTTCCGCGATGCGGTCGGCTCTAGCGGCAATTTGAAAGGCGGCAATAAAAAGACTTATCAGCTGGATCCCGCTAACGGCAACGAAGGGCTACAAGAAGTGGCGCTGGATTTGCAAGAGGGCGCGGATATGGTGATGGTGAAACCGGGAATGCCGTATCTGGATTTGGTATATCGCGTGAAACAACAATTCGGCGTGCCGACTTTTGCTTATCAGGTGTCCGGCGAATATGCGATGCTACAGGCGGCGATTCAAAACGGTTGGTTAAACGAAAAGGCGGCGATTATGGAAGCCTTGTTGTGCTTTAAACGCGCCGGTGCCGACGGGATTTTAACCTACTACGCCAAACAAGTGGCGCAGTGGTTATATGAAGAGCGCCGAGCTTAAGCAGATGGCGGGCAAGTGCGGTTTTCGTTAAGTTCGCGGATCACGCGACAAGGCACGCCACCTGCTAATACGTTGCTTGGAATATCTTGCGTGACCACACTGCCGGCGGCAATCACCGAATTGCTGCCGATTGTCACGCCGGGCATCACTTTCACCCCGCCGCCAAACCAAACGTTATCGCCGACTGTAATCGGATAGGCGTATTCCAATCCCTGATTGCGTCGTTCCACGTCTAACGGATGCCCGGCGGTATAAAAGCCGCAATCGGGCGCGATAAACACATTCTCGCCAAATATCACTTTTGCGCCGTCTAAAATCACCAGATTATGATTGGCATAAAAATTATCACCGATCTCGATGTTGTAGCCGTAATCACACCAAAACGGTGCGGTGATAGTGAATGTGTTGCCGGTTTTGCCAAAAAGCTGACGGATTAGCGCCTGTTGCTGCGCCTCAGCGGACGGACGCAATTGATTATAATCATAACACCGCTCTTTACAGTGTTTCCGCTCCTCGATTAAATCGGGATCATGATTGGCGTCGTAAATTAGCCCCGCCAGCATTTTTTGCTTTTCACTCATCATAAAGTGCGGTTCCGTTATGCGCTTTGCAGATGCGGCATCAACAGCTGCAAATAATGGCGGTAACCTTCAATGGTTAAATGCAGCCCCTCGCGGGTGTATTCTAGCTTCAACTCTTGCTCGGCATTTAAAAAGTGGCTATGCAGATCTAAATATGCCACATTCGCTTGTTTGGCAACGGCTTGTAAGTGTTGATTTAATGCGCGAATCCGTTGATTGTCGCTCAAGCTCATCATCACCTGATCGATTTTAGCCGCATCGGATTTGTTTACCGGCAGTACCGACAGCAGGTGCACTTGGCAATCCGGCAAATTTTGCTGCAGCAATGCTAAAATTTGAGCCACTCGTTCGCTCACTTGTTGCGGGGTATCTTGGGGGTATTTCGCCAAATCGTTTACGCCGATCAGCAAAAACAGTTTTGTCGGCTGCAGCGGGTAAATATGCTGTGGTAAACGGCTTAATACGTCGTAGGTGTCGTTACCGCTGATCCCGCGATTATAAATGCCGATTTCCGGCAGCATTTCATTAATCGGGAACTCCTCGGTGATCGAGTCACCCAGCAGTACGATTTGATGTGGCTTGGTCAAGGCGTTCAACTGATTATAGCGCGCAGTCATCCTCTCTCTCCGCTGTGCACTGAAATTCACTAAAAATGCTTCGGCGTTCACTTGTTGCCCGGGTGCGACAAATTGCAAAATCTCTTTTAATGCCATGCTGTTATTCTAAGTCAAATTTGACGGATAGCGAAATGCTACTGCAGATAAGGCGGAAATACAATGTGATACGGTTAAAGATAAGTTTAAAATAGACAAGAAAAGGTAAAAATTTGGTGGAGATAGACGGGATCGAACCGACGACCTCTTGCATGCCATGCAAGCGCTCTCCCAACTGAGCTATATCCCCATAAGAATGGTATTTGATGACCGCTTGATGAGCTGTCATGAAAGTGCGGCTATATTAATAACCGCACTGCAATCTGTCAATCTGATTTCAGCCATTCTGTGTTTGAGTGGCTAAAATTAAATCAGTTCTATGCTTTAGCAACGCTTGCTTGAATAAATTCAATTGCTTTTTGAATGCGTTGCAAACTGCGCTCTTTACCGATGCCGACTAATGTTACGTCAAGCGACGGTGATTGTCCGCTGCCAGTCACGGCAACGCGCAACGGCATACCCACTTTGCCCATGCCGAGTTCGAGTTCCGCGGCGGTTTGTTCAATGGCGTGATGAATAGCTTGCGCATTCCAATCTCCAAGTGCGGTCAGTTTTTGCAACACTAAGCGGAGAGGCTCAACCGTAGCGGCTTTAAAATGCTTTTTAACCGCACTTTCATCAAATTCAGTGAAATCTTCAAAGAAATAGCGGCTGGCGCTTGCCATCTCTTTTAGGGTTTTACAGCGTTCGCCTAACATTTGTACAATGGCTTCCAGGCCCGGACCGTTGCTGGTATCAATTCCTTGATCTTGCATATGCCATGTTAAATAGCCTGCGACTTTTTCTGCCGGTAATTCGCGAATGTAATGGTGGTTCAGCCATAATAATTTATCGTGATTGAATGAACTGGCTGAACGGCTAACCGATTCTAGATCAAACAGCGCTGTCATCTCTTCACGGCTAAATACTTCTTGATCGCCGTGTCCCCAGCCTAAACGCACCAGATAGTTATTCAGTGCTTCCGGCAGGTAGCCGTTATCACGGTATTCCATCACGCTCACCGCGCCGTGGCGTTTGGAGAGTTTTTGTCCGTCTTCACCTAGGATCATCGACACGTGCGCATATACCGGCACAGGCGCGCCTAACGCTTTCAAAATATTAATTTGGCGTGGGGTGTTGTTGATGTGATCTTCACCGCGCACTACATGGGTAATCCCCATATCCCAATCATCTACCACAACGCAGAAGTTGTAGGTTGGCGAGCCGTCAGTGCGGCGGATAATCAAATCATCTAATTCTTGATTGCTGATTTCGATTTTGCCACGAATCGCATCGTCAAAAATCACCGAGCCTTCGGTCGGATTTTTAAACCGCACAACGTGCGGCTCATTCAGTTGATGATCGTGATTGTGCAAGCAATGGCGATCATAACGCGGTTTTTCTTTATTTTGTTCTTGTTGTTCACGCAAGATTTCTAACCGCGCTTTGCTGCAATAGCAGCGATACGCCAAGCCTTGTTCCAGCATTTGGTCAATCACTTGATTATAGAGGTCAAAGCGCTTGGTTTGATAATACGGGCCGTGTTCCCAGTGCATATCCAACCATTCCATTGCTTCTAAAATCGCATCGGTTGCCGCTTGGGTTGAGCGTTCTAAATCGGTATCTTCAATGCGCAACACAAATTCGCCTTGATTGTGGCGAGCATAGAGCCAAGAATAAAGTGCGGTGCGCGCGCCGCCAACGTGCAAAAAGCCGGTCGGACTAGGAGCAAAACGCGTTCTGACTTTGACATCAGGATTAAAAGTGAAAAGTGGCTGAATATCCATGAGCTAACCTTGTAAATTCGTTAAAATAACAATCTAAGAAATGGCGGGTATTGTACTATGACTGGCGGCTATTGATAGTAAAAATTAAAACCAGATGTCTATTTTTACGACAATCAACGCTAAAAAGGCAAAAAAGCATTGACTGAAACACAGCACCCATTATAATGCTCGCTCACAACAAACGGGCGATTAGCTCAGTTGGGAGAGCACCTCCCTTACAAGGAGGGGGTCACTGGTTCGAGACCGGTATCGCCCACCACTTTTTCCAAAGTGTCTGTTTGTTGCTAAGTTTGACCTAGCGGGCGATTAGCTCAGTTGGGAGAGCACCTCCCTTACAAGGAGGGGGTCACTGGTTCGAGACCGGTATCGCCCACCAATTTCCGCTCAAACTTACCCATGATTTTAAGGCTTCTTAAGTGGGCGATTAGCTCAGTTGGGAGAGCACCTCCCTTACAAGGAGGGGGTCACTGGTTCGAGACCGGTATCGCCCACCACTTAAGCTTAAAATCTAAACCGCACTTTCGTTGAAAGGCAAGCGGGCGATTAGCTCAGTTGGGAGAGCACCTCCCTTACAAGGAGGGGGTCACTGGTTCGAGACCGGTATCGCCCACCATCTTTTTCTTCCATAAAATTACGATTTAGCTAATAACTATTTCTATTTATTGTGTTATATTGCACCTTAATTTTACTCTTCGTAAAACACTCTCAGGTGAAATAATGGAATACAATAACATCAATTATAAAACAGCCATTTTGATCGCAAATCGTTGCAGCCGATTGTTGGGTAATATCTGCAAAACGCTATGCTATCCGTTTCATGCCATCTTGCCTAAAAAACGTTTTAAAATCCCGGAATTTAGCCCGGCAAAATTAAAATCGACTAAACCGACTAAAATTAATAAAACCATTTGGCAAACGAATTATACCAATCTGGTCAGCCTGCCGGTTTATCTGAACTATCTCTTTAACCGCTTGATGTCACTCAGCTTTGATTACCGCTATGTCAGCACGGAAGAACGCGTTGAATTTATCCGTGAACACGCGGATGAGCGAATGTTTGCCGCTTATAGCAAGTTAACCGACGGCGCCGCACAGGCAGATTTTTGGCGCCTGCTGGTATTATACAAAATGGGCGGTATTTATATGGATATCGACGGCCAGCTAGTATGGCCGTTATCCACCATGATTGGCGAACATGATAATGAAGTTCTGGTTTACCGCAAAGGCAGATATAACAACTACTTTATTGCCTGCGCGCAAGGCAACCCTATTTTGAAAGAAACGTTGGATATTATCGTTGATAATATCGAACAGCGCCGAATCGAAGACGGTGTATATAGTTTAACCGGTCCGGTTCCGTTTAATATGGCTATCGGCGATAAAACAATGAGTGTCCGTCCAGAAAAATTAACTGCAATTCAAGGCAGTTTCACCAATGAATATTTCCAATATATCGACAAAAAACGCGGCAAATGGACGCACGCTAAAAAAGAAGATTTGTTGAAATAATTCAGCAAAGATAAAAAACCACCGCTTTAAGCGGTGGTTTTTTAGTTTTCTAAAAGTCACAACACTACATTGAAACTAGAAATATTATACGTTAAATAGTTCTTGATTGATGACATCAAGTTAATTTGAATCGTCATTGGATTTATTTACCATGACTTATCCTCTTATATTTTAAATTTTGGTTGTCAGCCTTATTCATTATATAGCAAGGATTTTCTTTTCACCGCTTAAGCCTTTTGATTTCATACGCATTGCATATGTTTTCCATTATAGCGAGACCTTGTCTTGCGATAATAAAAAAGTGCGGTTCTCATAGAAAACCACACTTTGGTCTGGATTTGCTTCGAGTATCGTTTAAATAATCGCGTAAGCCAGTGTATAACCAACAAAACACGCAGTCACTACCCCGATAATCCCCGGCACCATGAAACTGTGGTTGAAGTAGTATTTACCAATTTTGGTGGTACCGGTTACGTCAAAGTTCACAGTGGCGATATCGGACGGATAATTCGGGATAAAGAAGTAACCGTAAGTCGCAGGTAGCAAACCGATTAACAGCGGCGCAGGCAAGCCGATTGCTAAACCGACCGGCAGCATCATACGTCCGGTTGCCGCTTGGCTGTTGATCACCACCGAAACGGCGAACAGTGCGAAAGCAAAGGTCCACGGGTAGGCTTCTACCATTTCCGTTACACCGGCTTTAAATGACGGCATCGCATATTGGAAATAGGTATCACTCATCCAAGCAATCCCGAAAATCGCAATCATCGCCACCATGCCGGATTTAAACACCACACCGTTCGGCACGGTTTGCGGATTTGTTTTGGTGGCAATCAGGATAATCCCGCCGAATGCCAACATCATCATCTGAATGATAATCCCCATTGAGATCGCTTTTCCACCTTCTTTGATAGTACGAATTTCAGGAAAAATCGCCACCACGACGATGATTGCCAAGGCTAAGATAAATAGCAATACCGCATTACGCGCAGAACTCGGCAACACTTCGTTCAACGTAGTACTGGTGGTGTTGGCAATACGATCGCTCCAGACCGGATCTTTCAAACGACGTTGATATTCCGGATCGTCTTTCAATTCTTTACCGCGACGCAGGCTATACAGTGACATCATAATAACCCCTGCCAAGGTTGCCGGGATGGTGACCGCCACGATACTTAACAATGTCACGTGTTGATAGCCCGGCAATTCAACAATTTGAGTTAAATAATAAACTACCGCAGCGGAAATCGGGCTACCGGTGATCCCTAATTGCGAAGCAACAGAAGCTGCCGCCATCGGGCGTTCCGGACGGATACCGTTTTTCAATGAAACGTCACCGATGATCGGCATAATAGTGTAAACCGCGTGCCCGGTTCCCAGCATTAAGGTCATAGTGTAAGTCACCAATGGTCCTAAAAACGTGACCATTTTCGGATTGCGACGCAAAATGCGTTCAGCAATTTGCAGCATATATTTCAAACCGCCGGCAGCTTCCAAAATTGCCGCACAGGTCACAACCGCGATGATAATCAGCATTACGTCAATCGGCGGCGAAGACGGCGGCATCCGCAATACGAACACTTCAATCAATAAACCGATGCCCGAAACGACCCCAAGACCAACCCCACCGAATCGGCTGCCGATATAGAGCATGATTAAGAGAAATAAAAACTCCAAGTACAGCATATATTTTTCCTTGTAAAAAAATGAATAATCGGTGGTTATGATACGAAATCCTTATCCGCAAACAAGTGTAAAATTGTGAAGTTTTGATTTAGCTCACTATTTTTGATTAGTAAATACATCTTTATTGCACAAAAACACAATCTTGATAACATTTGGCTAACGATTACTGATTTTCAGACATAAAAAAACGGGAAATCATCAGATTTCCCGCTCGAATTTCGCGAAACAGAATTACAGAATATCCAACAATTCCACTTCAAAAATCAAGGTGCTGAACGGTGGAATTGACGCGCCTGCGCCACGTTCGCCGTAAGCCAAGTGATGAGGAATGGTCAAACGCCATTTTGAGCCGACCGGCATCATTGAAAGGGCTTCAATCCAGCCGCTGATCACGCCGCTGACCGGAAATTCCGCCGGTTGTCCGCGTTGCACCGAGCTGTCGAATACCGTGCCGTCGATCAGGCTGCCGGTATAGTGTACCCGCACTTGGTCTTGACGGCTTGGCACTGCGCCTGTACCCTCTACCAACACTTCGTATTGCAAGCCGCTTTCAGTCTCTTTCACGCCCGCCGCTTGTTTGTTTTCCAGCAAAAAGTCTTTACCCGCTTGTTCGATTTCTTTAAATTGCGCTTGCTGCAATTCGGTGACTTGCTGTTGCATGTGTTGTAACGCAGCGCTCACTTGTTGCAATTCGACTGCCGGTGCGTTTTGTTGGATCGCATCGTAAATGCCTTTAGCAACCGCTTCCACGCTGATATTCAAACCGCTTTGCAGCAGTTGCTGCCCCATTTGTAAGCCGATCCCGTAGCTGCCTTGTTGCTCGGTGGTTTCTAGTTGCACTGCGGCAAAAAATTGTTCGCTCATATTGTTCCTTATTTAGGTTAAATGGATGAAGAGGTTGTTTATTCTGTCGGTTGCTCGCTTTGTGACATCGCGGCCCCCATTTGCACCGCACTTCCGGCACGCAAGTGCGGTAAGAATACCACACTTTCCGCTTGAAACAGGTTAATCACGGTTGAACCGAGACGAAATGCGCCCATTTCCTCACCTTTTTTCAGGCGTATAACGGCATCGCCCTCAGCCGGATATTCCCACTGTTGAATCTTGCCGGAACGCGGCGGATTAATCACGCCCGCCCAGACGGTGCTGATACTGGCGGTGATCGTTGCGCCCACCAAAATCTGCACCATGCTGCCGAACGAGGTATCAAAATAGCAAACTACCCGCTCGTTGCGCGCAAATAAATTCGGAATGTGCTGCGCCAGAAACGGATTAACCGAAAACAGATCGCCCGGCACATACACCATTTTGCGCAATACGCCGTCGCATGGCATATGCACTCGGTGGTAATCTCGTGGTGATAAATAGGTGGTGATGAATTTGCCGTTTTCAAATGCCGAAGCGGCGTTTTGAGCGTCAGCCAGCAAATCCGACAAGCTGAAAAAGTGCCCTTTTGCCTGAAATAACTGCCCGTTGGCAATTTCACCCAATTCGCTCACTGCGCCGTCTGCCGGAAAACAAACCGCATTTGAGTTGCTATCAATCGGACGCGCGCCTGCTTTCAACGGCCGAATAAAAAATTCGTTGAAAGACACATATTGGTTGGCTTCGGATTTTTCCGCTTCCTGCAAGTTAATGTTATACTTGACACTGAAAGCTTTAATTGCCAAATGGGTGACCGCGCCCCACTGTTTTTCGGCAAACCAGCCCGCTAAACGAGTCAACGCCAATTGCGGCACTAAATACTGAAACGCCACTTTCAGATGTTGCCAATAGCGGCTTTTTGCTACTTCTGTTGTCATAAATTCAGCCTTTTTAGAATGACATAATCAATAAGCCGAGCAGTATAGCAAGTTTGTGGCGCAAGCTAAAGCCGTCAAAATCGTCAAAGTGCGGTTTGCGGCAGAAAAAAACTTGGCAAAAATGTATAATTCCTTTTGACTATTTTGGTCTGTACAGTTAATATGCGCACCCTATGCAAAAGGTTAAACTTCCCCTGACTGTCGATCCGGTCAAAGACGCCCAACGCCGTTTGGATTACGTAAGTTACTACGCCCCAAGCCAATTGGAACGTTTACAGACTTCTGTCAGTCGAGTGCTCAGCGATGCACAAGTTACATTGTCGTTTTCAATCGATCCGCAACGATTGGTGGTGATGAAAGGTCATGCCACTGTCGAGGTGGAGATGGTCTGTCAACGTTGCGATAAGCCTTTTACTGAGACATTGGAAAGCAGTTTTTGCTACAGTCCGGTGTCCAACATGGATCAGGCAGATGTGTTACCTGAAATTTATGAGCCGATCGAATTTAACGAATTTGGCGAAATAGATTTAAGAGATGTAGTGGAAGACGAATTAATGCTTTCCCTGCCGCTGGTTCCGATGCATGACCCTGAACACTGTGAAGTGTCCGTGGCTGAACAGGTTTTTGGCAAATTGCCTGCTGAAGCAGAAAAACCAAACCCGTTCGCTGTATTAGCTAATTTAAAGCGAAAATAATTTAGGAGTATGGCCAATGGCTGTTCAACAAAATAAAAAATCTCGTTCACGTCGTGATATGCGTCGTTCTCACGATGCCCTGACTACTGCTGCTGTTTCTGTTGATAAAGAAACCGGCGAAACCCATTTGCGCCACCACGTAACCGCTGACGGTTACTACCGTGGCCGTAAAGTTATCAACAAGTAATTTTATTACTGTTGAGCCTTTAAGGTAAGCAATTGACTCGTCTAACCCTGGCGTTAGATGTGATGGGCGGGGACTTTGGTCCCCGTATTACTATCCCGGCAAGCCTGCAAGCGTTGGAGCAAGATCCAATGCTGGATATTCTGTTGTTTGGCGACAGCCAACTTATTTCCCCTTATCTCGCCACTCTTTCGTCTGCGCTACGTCAGCGGATTACCGTCAAGCACTGTGAACGCGTGATTAAAAACGAACACGGACTGTCCCATGCGTTGCGCCACAGTAAAGGCAGCTCAATGCGCTTGGCAATTGAAGCGGTGCGTGATCATCGGGCGCAAGCCTGCGTGAGTGGCGGCGACACGGCGGTATTAATGGGATTGGCAAAAGTGTTGCTGCAACCGCTAGCCGGCATTCAGCGCCCGGCGCTGGTCTCCAATATTCCGACGATTAACGGCAAGCAAACGATTATGCTCGATTTGGGCGCGAATATTGACTGCTCGGCGGAAACTTTATTGCAATTCGCACAAATGGGCGCGATTTTCGCCGAAAACAGTTTTAATCTGGTCTATCCGCGAGTCGCCTTGTTAAACATCGGGATTGAAGAGTTAAAAGGGTTGAAAAATATCCGAGACGCCGCCGATATGATTCAACAACAAACTCAATTAAACTATATCGGTTATATTGAGGGCAACCATCTGTTGAACGGCTATGCCGATGTGATCGTATGTGACGGCTTTGCCGGCAATATTGCATTAAAAACCTTAGAAGGCACAGCCAAGAATCTGTTCAGCCTGCTGAAAAACGGTGGCGGTCAACCATCGAAAATCAAATCCATGTTGAAAAAATGGTTTGTGCCATGTGGCAAATATTTGCTGAAAAAATATTTCAGCCAATTGAGCCAGTTTAATCCGGATAAGTATAACGGCGCGTCGTTGTTGGGGCTTAACTCAGTGGTGGTCAAAAGCCACGGCGGCGCCAATCAAGCCGCGTTTCTGTATGCGATTCAACAAGCGGCATGGCAAGTGCGGTCTGAGATTCCAAGTAAAATTTTAGCCGGCTTAGAAAAAGAATAATTCATCATAAAGCCGTTGATTATTGATAATTCACCTCATGAGATGAGTATGTTTAGTAAAATTTTAGCCACCGGCAGTTATTTGCCGCAACAGATTCGCAGTAATGCGGATTTGGAAAAAATGGTTGAGACTTCCGACGAATGGATTTTTACCCGTTCCGGAATGAAAGAGCGCCGTATTGCCGCCGCTGATGAAACCGTCGCCAGCATGGGCGCGAATGCTGCTGCAAACGCATTGGCAATGGCAAATCTGGATGCGAATGACATTGAGTTGATTGTGGTCGGCACCACAACCAATTCACACGCCTACCCAAGTGCGGCTTGCCAAATTCAAGGCATATTAGGCATTAAAGATGCGATTGCATTTGATGTCGCCGCGGCTTGCACCGGGTTTGTCTATGCGTTATCGGTTGCCGATCAATTTATCCGCAGCGGCCAGGTTAAAAAAGCCTTAGTGGTCGGTTCTGACATTAACTCCCGTTATTTGGACGAAACCGATCGTAGCACGGTGGTGCTGTTCGGCGACGGCGCAGGTGCGGTGATTTTAGAAGCCAGTGATCAGCCGGGCATTTTGTCCACCCACTTACACGCCTCGGCAGATACCGAAAATATGCTGGTGTTACCGCAACAGCAGCGTGGTTCGCAAGATTCCGGCTTTATTCAAATGCAAGGCAACGCCACGTTTAAACTGGCGGTCGGGCAACTTTCCGGCGTGGTGGAAGAAACGCTGGTCGCTAATCAGCTACAAAAATCGGATATTGACTGGCTGGTGCCACATCAAGCCAATATCCGAATCATTGCGGCAACGGCGAAAAAACTCAATATGGATATGTCACAAGTGGTGCTCACCGTGGAAAAATACGGCAATAACAGCGCAGCAACCGTGCCGGTAGCGCTGGATGAAGCGGTGCGCGACGGACGGATCCAACGCGGGCAATTGCTACTGCTGGAAGCCTTTGGCGGCGGCTGGACCTGGGGTTCGGCATTAGTTCGGTTTTAAGTTTTAAATTTAAGAGAAGTAGGAACAGATGAAAAAATTTGCAATGGTTTTCCCGGGACAAGGTTCCCAGGCTATCGGAATGCTGGCTGAATTAGCCGCTCAATTTGATGTGGTTGAACAAACCTTTAAACAAGCTTCCGATGCGTTGGGCTACGATTTATGGGCTCTGGTACAACAAGGCGAAGCCGAAGAACTGAACCAAACTTGGCGCACTCAACCCGCACTTTTAGCGGCGTCGGTGGCGATTTATCGCGTTTGGCAGCAACAATATCCGGAATTACAGCCTGAAGTGATGGCGGGACACAGCTTAGGCGAATTTTCCGCCTTGGTTTGCGCCGGGGTGCTGGATTTCCAAGAAGCGATCAAATTGGTAGAACTGCGCGGACGCCTGATGCAAAAAGCCGTTCCTGCCGGTACTGGGGCAATGTATGCGATTATCGGTTTGGACAATCAAGCGATTATTAACGCCTGCACGCAAGCCGAACAAGGCGAAGTCGTTTCTGCGGTGAATTTCAACTCACCCGGTCAAGTGGTGATCGCCGGTAACAAAGACGCGGTTGAACGCGCTGCCGCATTGTGTAAAGAAGCCGGTGCTAAACGTGCGTTGCCACTAGCGGTCAGCGTGCCGTCACACTGTGCCTTGATGAAACCTGCCGCCGATCAATTAGCGGTCGCGTTGGAATCGATCACCTTCAAACAACCAAACGTTGCCGTGATTAACAACGTTGATGTGAAGCAAGAGAAAAACGCGGAAGAGATCCGTAGCGCCTTGGTTCGCCAGCTTTACAGCCCGGTTCGCTGGACCGAAAGCGTAGAAAAAATGGCGACCTCCGGTGTGCAGATTCTGTTTGAAATCGGGCCAAATAAAGTATTAACCGGTTTGACCAAACGTATCAACAAAGCATTGGACGCACACGCAGTTAACGACATCGCTTCATTAAGTGCGGTCGCAGAACTGATTCAAGATTAATTCAAACAAGGAGACATCTTATGCAAGGAAAAATTGCGTTAGTGACCGGCGCCAGCCGTGGTATCGGTAAAGCGATCGCCGAAGAATTGGTCGCCAAAGGCGCGACGGTGATCGGCACCGCCACCAGCGAAAAAGGCGCAGAAGCGATTTCAGCCTATCTAGGCGAAAACGGCAAAGGCTTGGTGCTGAATGTGACTGATGTAGCTTCAATTGATCAGACTTTGGCGCAAATTAAAGCCGAATTCGGCGAAATTGATATTTTGGTCAACAACGCCGGCATAACTCGCGACAACTTATTAATGCGCATGAAAGAAGAAGAGTGGAACGACATTCTCGACACCAATTTAACCTCGGTGTTCCATCTGTCAAAAGCCATGTTGCGCAGCATGATGAAAAAACGCTACGGGCGCATCATCACTATCGGTTCGGTGGTCGGTTCTTCCGGCAACCCGGGGCAAACCAACTACTGTGCGGCAAAAGCCGGTTTAATCGGTTTCTCTAAAGCATTGGCACAAGAAGTGGCTTCTCGTGGTATCACCGTGAATGTAGTCGCACCGGGCTTTATCGCCACCGACATGACCCATGCACTGACCGAAGAACAAAAACAAGCAATCTTAAGCAATGTTCCGGCGGGCAAATTGGGCGAAGCAAAAGACATTGCCAAAGCCGTTGCCTTTTTAGCCTCTGAAGATGCGGGCTATGTGACCGGCACGACTTTGCACGTTAACGGCGGACTTTACATGAATTGATCCGATTGGCGTGCGGTATTTACTTTTTCACTGTCGCAAAATCAGACAAATTAAGATAAATACATGACAACGCCTCTCGGTTAATGGTAAAATCTGCGTCGGTATACAATCTTGGTTATAGACTTTCCCAAGAAACAAGAATATAGCCAAATTTTGTCATAGTATGTATTCGCTTGAGCAATTTGCTTTTAACGATTTGAAATCGCGTAAACGACTTGCTGTCGTTCAAACGGTACATACCATATTCACCTCTCGCTGTGGCGAAATTTAAAACATAGGAAATTTAAAAATGAGTATTGAAGAACGCGTAAAAAAAATCATTGTTGAACAATTAGGCGTTAAAGAAGACGAAGTAAAATCTGAAGCTTCATTCGTTGAAGATTTAGGTGCTGACTCTTTAGATACAGTTGAACTGGTTATGGCTTTGGAAGAAGAATTCGACATCGAAATTCCTGACGAAGAAGCGGAAAAAATCACAACTGTTCAGTCTGCAATTGATTACGTTCAAAATAATCAATAATCTTCTTGATTTAGGCGGTTACCAAACCGCCTAAATTTTATCTGTATTACTTAAAAATAAAGTGAAATAAATTAGGCTGCAAGCCGCAAACACTACCCGTTATACGGCAAGGCGCTGCAATGCCGCCGCAGACAATTAATTTTTTCATGATTCTATTTTAAACTGCCCCTCGGAGCATAATTCATGTCAAAACGTCGCGTCGTTGTTACAGGCTTAGGAATGCTATCGCCGCTTGGTAATGATGTTAATTCAACCTGGCAAAACCTGCTGGCAGGCAAGAGCGGTATAAATCTTATCGAAAATTTTGATACCAGCAACCACACCACCAAATTCGCCGGTCAGGTGAAAGACTTCAACTGTGAAGACTATATCTCACGCAAAGATGCCAAGAAAATGGATTTATTTATCCAATACGGCATTGCCGCCGGTATGCAAGCGATTCAAGATGCCGGTTTAGAAGTGACCGAACAAAATTCTCAACGTATCGGCGTCGCAATCGGCTCCGGTATCGGCGGGCTAGGTTTAATCGAAGAAAACCATGCCGCATTGATTGCCGGCGGGCCACGCAAAGTCAGCCCGTTTTTCGTTCCATCCACGATTGTAAACATGATTGCCGGACACCTATCGATTAATTATAAACTGCACGGTCCGAATATCACCATTGCTACCGCTTGCACCACCGGTGTGCACAATATCGGTCATGCTGCACGAATGATCGCTTATGGCGATGCCGATGCGATGATCGCAGGCGGCGCGGAAAAAGCCAGCACCGCACTTGGGATTGCCGGTTTCGGTGCAGCTCGCGCACTCTCCACTCGTAACGACAACCCACAAGCGGCAAGCCGCCCTTGGGATGTCGATCGTGACGGCTTTGTGCTGGGCGACGGCGCTGGCGTCATGGTATTGGAAGAATACGAACACGCAAAAGCACGTGGTGCAAAAATTTACGCGGAACTGGTCGGCTTTGGCATGAGTGGTGACGGTTACCATATGACTTCCCCACCAGAAGACGGCGCGGGCGCAGCATTGGCAATGAGCAACGCAGTGCGTGATGCGCAAATCGAGCCTCAGCAAGTGGGTTATGTCAATGCACACGGCACTTCAACCCCAGCTGGTGATATTGCGGAAGCTACCGCCATCAGCACTGTGTTTGCTGCTAATAAAGACAGCATCTTAGTCAGTTCAACCAAGTCGATGACCGGACATTTATTAGGTGCAGCCGGCGCGGTAGAAGCGATTTTCACTGTGTTAGCACTGAAAGATCAAATCGTACCGCCAACCATCAATCTGGACAATCAAGATCCGCGCGTTGAGTTGGACTTAGTACCAAACAGCGCACGCAAAGCCGAGTTGGAATATGCACTGTGCAACTCATTCGGTTTTGGTGGCACCAACGGTTCATTAATTTTCAAAAAACTATAGTGCTCTCCTCTTTACCGCACTTATACTTTGTTTAATCAGTTAAGTGCAGTTTGTAGACTAAATTAGCGGGCGGATATAAAAATCCCCCCCTACTTTTCGCCTAGCGCCTTTTCTCAAATTGCTCAAAAATAATCCTTGTACCGCACTTTGAATCTCGGTATAATCTTGCGCCTTACAGTCACATTCCATTTTCGTTCCTTGCTTCCGCAGATTGGTGACTGGTCTATCGTCGGAGGCTGATTAACCCGTAAGGAGCAGCAGTAATGCGTCACTACGAAATCGTTTTTATGGTTCACCCGGACCAAAGCGAACAAGTACCAGGCATGATCGAGCGCTACACTGGTTCTATTAAAGAAGTAGGTGGTCAGATTCATCGCTTAGAAGATTGGGGCCGTCGTCAATTGGCTTACCCAATCAACAAACTACATAAAGCACACTATGTGTTACTGAATGTAGAAGCACCGCAAGAAGTAATCGACGAGCTAGAAACAACTTTCCGTTACAACGACGCTGTTCTGCGTAACGCAATCATGCGCACTAAGCACGCCGTAACAGAAGCGTCCCCAATGGTGAAAGCGAAAGACGAACGTCGCGCTTCCGCTGAAGTTGAAAACAACGATTATGAGGATGCTGAAGAGTAATTTAACAATTGAGAATCGTCTCTCGCTGACAGGAAATGTGATTTCCCACCCGAGACGAGACAAAAGCCCGAGCGGCATTGAACACTGTCGGTTTATTTTGCAACATCGTTCAACTCAAACCGAAGCCGAATTAACCCGGCAAGCTTGGTGTAATATTGCAGTATCGCTCAGCGGCTCACAATTAATTAAACAAACTCAAAGCATTACGGTCGGCAGTGAACTTTTAGTGATTGGTTTTATCACCACACATAAAAGTGCTAACGGACTCAATCAGTTAGTATTACACGCCGAGCAAATCGAATTTATAGATTAGGAGACTAGCCCTATGGCACGTTATTTCCGTCGTCGTAAGTTCTGCCGTTTTACAGCGGAAAACGTAGTTGAAATCGATTACAAAGATATCGCAACGTTAAAGAACTACATTACAGAGAGCGGCAAAATTGTTCCAAGCCGTATTACCGGTACTCGTGCGAAGTACCAACGTCAACTGGCTCGCGCTATCAAACGCGCTCGCTACTTAGCGTTGTTACCGTACACTGACAATCATCAGTAATCAAGAGAGGATACGGTAATGCAAATTATTCTTTTAGATAAAATTGTTCACTTGGGTAACGTTGGTGACCAAGTTAACGTTAAAGCAGGTTTCGCACGTAACTTCTTAATCCCACAAGGGAAAGCGGTTATGGCAACTAAAGCGAACATCGAACACTTCGAAGCACGTCGTGCTGAATTAGAAGCGAAAGTGGCTAAAGAGTTGGCAGAAGCACAAGCGCGCGCAGAGCGCATCGCTGCCCTGACTTCTGTAACCATCGCATCTAAATCCGGTGATGAAGGCCGTCTGTTCGGTTCTATCGGCCCGCGTGATGTTGCTGAAGCAGTCACAGCAGCCGGTGTTGAAGTGGCGAAAAGCGAAGTTCGTTTGTCCGAAGGTCCATTGCGTACCACCGGCGAACACGAAGTGCGCTTCCAATTACACGGTGAAGTTTTCACTTCATTGATCGTAAACGTCATTCCTGAATAATTCAGTTTATTCATCAAAAAAACCCGATCTTAGATCGGGTTTTTTATTGCCTGCAGCCACCAAATAGATAATTATTTTTACTGAGGCTCATCTAAGTTTAATCCGCAATAACTTCATCATCATATTTATCTTCTGTTTCATACAAGAGCTTTGGTTGGAACAAATCAATACTATTGCCTTTATTTCAGATCTTTGTTTTAAACTTGTAATGCCCCTGCAACCATTACTTGCTCTCTTAATTGGTATTTTTCCCCGCCCCTGTGGCGTTTTTTTATTTCCACTGAACTAATGGAAAGCTGTTATGCGCGCTACATTCAACTTGAAGCTTTATTATTGTGTTTTGTTGTTCTGCGACAGTTTGTTCTAGTTGACCGATTTTCTCGAGCAAGTCTCCACGTCCGGTTTTATAAAGCAGTTGACGATTTTCGTTTTGTAAATTAATTAACTGCTTGCGGAGTAAGATGTTGGTTTCCAATAGTTGTGCGTTTTCAACCGCCAGTATCCCGTTTTGTTCGATTGCAGTACGCAGGTCTGGCGGGGGGATTACCGGCGGTTGAGGTATCCCGCTTTCGTGTTCACGCAGTACGGATTCTACGTGGTTGTTGGGTTTGCCAGAAGGGTTGATGTTTTGGGGGGCGTAGTTTGGTTTATTGTATGCGAGCTCTTGCTTTAGCTGTCTCAGTATTTCAAATGATTTGTCGTCCATTGTCCTGTACCATGTTGTTTTAGTGCACGCTGGCTCTGAATCAAATACCGGACCGGGTGATTCTTGTTGTGTTTTGACTACGGCCGCCAGTTGTGTTTCTTCGATCTCTCTTTGTTTACGTTCTTGTTCTGCTTTTTGACGGTTAATAAGCTCTTATTCGGCAATAAGTCGGTCAATGTTGTAATTATCCGCATACTCCGCGAGCACTGTAAGCATAGCGGCGTATCGTCCTCTAATAATCAATTCGACCACGCGCCGTAACAATATTGCCACCTCATCGGCGTACAATACGACACCACCCGAGCTAGCTTCTATGTTGGTGATACAATACTCAGTAGGTGCGAATGATGTGATACTCCAATCTCGGGTTGTAAGCCTCATATCATGGCTTGGTGAAAAGGCTTCAACAACCGCCTCTGGATTTTTATATAACTGCATCAAGTCAATCTTTACTCGCTTCATCTATCAGTACCGTAAGGTGATTAACCAGCCCCACTCGATGATACCTAACCTTGGTTAATTTTTTATAGAAAATTTTTTCGGAAGTGTGATTCGTGTCACTAGATTTTTACGCCTGTCGTTTGGGGGGGGACATCTGGAAATGGCCTTTGGGATTGTCCGTGGATAAGTGTCAGTTGCTATATGGGTGTCGCACGCTCAACCACCCCCTGTTCGGTTTGGGGTTGCGTGTACGAAATCCAAAATAAAGAAAAGGAGAACGAGGCACGTAAACAACGCACTATCAAACAGTCCGGGGGGGTAACAGCCACTTGACCGATACCCCCGAAAGAGGGCATTATACATTAGCGTATGATAGGAGAAAACGTCATGTATCACGATGTAGAATACGACGAACTGGGCGAGTTCGGTGAGGAATTAACAGTTAAGTTCACAAAACTGGCAGTCGACACAAGGCTTATAGAGCTAGCAGCGAAAGAGTTACGGATATACGGAGATGAATCGCTGACGGTTCAAGATGTGGTTGGTGGGTTAGTGAACAGCTTACTATTCGAATGGTTGGCGGACAGGAAATCATTAAGTAATGAGGGAGGAGAGAATGAGTATAGCGTACGATAAAGACTTTTATGGGTGGACCAATGCCCAAGCACAACTGCTGAAAGCAGGGGCGTTTGGGCAGTTGGACGTAGCAAATTTAATTGAGGAGATTGAGAGCATGGGTAGGAGTGAGCTATCAGAGCTGCGTAACCGGTTGAAAATAATCATCATCCACTTATTAAAGTGGGAATTTCAACCGTCACACAGAGGTCGGAGCTGGGAGCTTACTATCGTCGAGCAGCGTGGAGAGCTTCAGTCGTTGCTTGACGATTCACCGTCGTTGAAACACAAGCTGAACCAACCTGAATTTCTACAGAAAGCGTGGAAATTAGGCGTGATTGGGGCAGCGAAAGAGACCGGTTTTCCGTTGACATCGTTCCCACACTCCCCAATCTGGACTCTCGACGAGATTCTCGACGACAACTTCCTACCATAACCCCTAACCCCCACCATCCACCAAGGGCAGCCAACCGGCTGCCCTTTTTCTTTGCCTGAGCAAACCCAAACCATCAAGGACAGTGGGCAATAAAGCTGTAATGCCCTTTCAACCAACAAATAATAAAATTCTCGACACAAAACAAACAAACAAACAAACAAACAAACAAACAAACAAACAAACAAACAAACAAACAAACAAACAAACAAACAAACAAACAAACAAACAAAGCTCACCGAAAATTGATCGGCAAGCCTTTATTTAAATTTAATTTTTGATTTAAACGAAAATATTTAATAAACCGTTAAACCAACGCCGCTTTCACTGCGTCCTCTAATGATGTTGTCGGGCGTCCTAATAACCCGGATAAAGTGCGGTCTTCACTAAACAGTGCGCCTTGTGATGCGCCAACGTCCCAAGAAGCGATCGCCTCAGCCAAGTCGCTTGGCAAGCCCGCTTGTTTCAATGCGGCGGCGTAATCTGCTTCCGGAATATCCACATAAGGAATGGTTTCGCCACGTTGACGGCTGATTTCTGCTGCCAAGGCTTCTAGCGTATAAGCGGTGTCGCCCGCCAGTTCGTAAGTTTTCCCTTCATGTCCTTCGCTGGTGAGTACAATGGCGGCAGCTTCCGCTAAATCAGCGCGTGTTGCTGATGCGATTTTTCCACTGCCAGCACTGCCATACAGTGCCTTTTCTGCGATGGCAGCAGGCACGGATTCTGTATAATTTTCGGTATACCAGCCATTGCGCAAAATGGTGTAGCTTAAGCCTGATGTTTTTAAGGCGTGCTCAGTTTCGCGGTGCTCTTGTGCTAGGTTGAGTGGTGATCTATCCGCGTGCAGTAGGCTGGTGTAGATAATGTGAGGCACACCCGCTTTTTTAGCCGCATTGATCACATTTTGGTGCTGTGTTGTACGTTGCCCGATTTCATTACTTGAAATCAGTAAAACACGATCGATCCCTGCAAGTGCGGTTTCCAGTGCCGTTGGATCTGTATAATCTGCTGACCGCACTTCAACACCCAGATCTTGTGCTTTGGCGGGATCGCGCACCAATGCGATAATATTTTCCGCCGCCACTTTGGCTTTCAATTGTTCAATCACCAAACGGCCCAATTGTCCGGTTGCACTGGTTACTGCGATAGTTTTCATCTGTTTTTCCTCATTGTTTATTTCAAACTCAATTCATCACAAATTGCATTCGTGACCCATGTGGCGTATTATAGTTATTAACTTACTTTTGAGAAGTACTTACAAAAATGTAAGTTAAGAATATTTTAAGAAAACCCTTATAATTTATTGATTTTTAAGAGAATAAAAATGAAAGAAAATGTAACCCTACAAGCAGAACGCGGTTATGTGCTGTCGGCGAAGTGCCCCTCACGCCAAATTTTGCAACATTTAACCAATCGTTGGGGCGGGTTAGTGATGATTGTTTTACTGAATGGAACAAAACGTTTTAGCGAGCTGCGTCGCGAAATTGACGGCGTGAGTGAACGAATGTTGACCCAAACCTTACAACAATTGGAACAAGACGGCATGTTACACCGTAAATCGTTTAACACCGTGCCGCCGCACGTGGAATACAGCCTGACGACTTATGGCATACAGGCGGCAGAAAAATTTAAAGCATTGGTTGATTGGTTGGAAGAAAAGCTGCCTGATATTTTGGCACAGCAACAGGCTTAAGTTAAAAGTGCGGTCTGACCGCACTTATTGCTGAATGCCCCGTAATCTCGCCCGCAAGTGATCATAAATCCAGTTGAAGGCAAAGGCGTAAACCAAAATAAACAGCGTCATGCCGATGTCCATGATAAACGCCTGATACCAGCTAATCTGTAACATATACGCCACCAGCGGAATGGTGAACAACAGCAAACCGCCTTCAAACAAGATAACGTGCCAAAACCGCACTTTGAGACTGCGCAGCACGCGGTCGCCGGGAACCAGATAGTCAAACAGCCAGTTGAAAATAAAATTCCAAACCATCGCCACTAAAGAAATGGCGATCACCACGCCCGACAGAGCGCCCACATGATGATCGGTCAGCAGCCACAAGCCGCCGATAGTTAACAATACCGCCAGCACTTCAAATAGCAGCATATGAAAGATCCGTTCCCAGACAGACATCTCGTTTCCTTTTGAGATACTTTTTGCTTCAAGTGCGGTGAGAGTGCGGTCAAACCGCACTTGCAACCCGCTTAAGCAAACAGATCATTTAATCCTTCCGCAATGGTCGGGTGGGTGAAAATTTGATTTTTCAAATAACTTGCCGGAATTTGGTTATCCATTGCCATTTTAAACAAGTTGATCAGTTCATGCGCCTCGGCACAGAATAGCGTCACGCCTAGAATTTGATCGGTTTGCGTATCAATCACCGCTTTCAATAATCCGTCAGTTTGCGCTAACACCTTAGCTTTCGGGATCGCGTCCGCTTTTAAGCTCACCACCCGATATTCCTTGCCGCTGCTAGCGGCTTGTGTTTCGGTCATGCCAATTTGCGCCAGCGGCGGCTCGGTGAATACCGCGGTCGGGAATACCACGCGATCTTTGCAACTGCGTTTGCCTTCGCCTAACAATTGCTCGCGCACAATACGGTAATCATCAAGGGAAATATAAGTAAATTGCGGGCTGCCCGCCACATCCCCCATCGCCCAGATATGCGGTTTCACTCTTAACAGATCGTCGGTTTGAATAAAGCCGCGTTCTGTCAGCGCAATGTCGGCATTTTCCAGCCCTAAATCCGTAGTGTTCGGACGACGCCCGATCGCCACCAACACCGCATCGGCAGTAAATTCACCTTGTGAAGTCACCACTTTGGTGGCGTCTGCTTGTTCTTCAAAACGTTGCACCGTGGTATTTAACACAATGTTCACCCCACGTTCGCGTAAAACCCACGCCATTTCCTCGGCAATATCCCGATCTTCGCGTGGCAGGAAGGTGTCGCCGACATCAACAATAGTGATCTCCGAACCAAAATTGCGATACATGAAAGCAAACTCCAACGCGATATAACCCGCACCGACAATCAGCAAACGCTGCGGACGTTCACTTAACGACAAAATGCCGGTGCTGTCATAAATTCGTGCACCGTCTGCGCCCGGCACCGGCAAGCTCGCCGGCACGCTGCCGGTGTTGATAAAAATTCGCTCCGCCGTGATACTGAATTGCCCGTCGCGCCGTTTTTGCCTTCAACCAGCAGCTTTTTCGACGGAATGCAGCCGATGTTAATGCAAGTGCCGCCGTACATCTGCTCGCTGGTTTCCACCAAGATCACTTCTTGTCCGTGTTTTGCCAAATCCGCCGCTAATGTCTTTCCGGCTTTACCAAAGCCGATCACTAAATTTTGAATAGTCAGTTGTTGCATCGTCAAATCCTCGCTAATAAAAGAGATTATTTATCGTAAAAAGTATTTATTTAGTCTACACCTATCTGCTACTCTGCAAATCCGCATTATGCTCATCCTTTAGGCTAAAAATCTCATCGCATGGAATCCACTTCGGCTGGATTTATCGAAAAGTGCGGTTTGCCCGCTCGAAATTAATCCGTTTTGATGATTCAAAAATACCACCGCCGTGCTAAAATTCGGCAATTGAAACTAGCTAAAGAGCACAATATGAATCCTAAGTATACCCCACTTTTTCAACCTTACACCCTGAATAACCATGTCGAAATCAAAAACCGCCTCGTGGTCGCACCAATGACCCACTACGCCTCAAACCCCGACGGCAGCACTAGCGAAGAGGAGCTGGCATTTTTGCAGGGGCGGGCGCAAGATTTTGGGCTGTTTATCAGCGCGGCGACCTTGGTTTCCGCAGAAGGCAAAGCCTTTCCCGGACAGCCGACCGCACTTGGCGAACAGGATCTGAACAGCCTGAAAACCGTGGCGCAAACCTTGCAAGCACAAGGCGCGAAAGCCATTTTACAAATTCACCACGGCGGACAGTTCGCTGTGAGCGATTTATTAAACGGTGCTGAAGTGGTTGCGCCTTCCGCTAACCCTGAACGTGGCGCACGTGCGCTAACCAGCACTGAAATTGACGCACTAATTCAAGCTTTTGCCAACGCAGCCGATTTAGCCTTGCAAGCGGGATTTGATGGCGTGGAAATTCACGGTGCGAATAATTATTTGATCCAACAATTCTTTTCTGCGGCAACCAATCGCCGTGATGATCAATGGGGCAGCTCGCTGGAAAACCGTTTGCGCTTCCCATTGGCAGTGGTCGATGCGGTAAGTGCGGTCAGAGCGCAACATCAACGCCCTGATTTTATTATCGGTTATCGCTTCTCGCCGGAAGAACCGGGCGAAAACGGTTTAACCATGACCGATACTTTCGCATTGATTGATGCGTTAGTGGAAAAACCGCTGCAATATCTGCACGTTTCACTGTGGGATTTCTATAAAAAAGCCCGCCGGGGCGCCGACACCGCCTTAACCCGTATGCAGCTGCTGCATGAACGGATTAACGGCAAGTTGCCATTGATTGGCGTCGGCAGCTTGTTTACTGCGGATCAGATCTTAGCAGCGTATCAAACCGGCTGGGCAGAGTTTATTGCCGTGGGCAAAGCGGTGATGATGAACCCTGATCTCGCCACGCTCATTGCGACAGGGCACGAAGCGGAGATCATCACCGAAATCGATCCAAACAAAGCCGACCGCTACCGCATTCCGGCAAACTTATGGGCGCAAAATATGCAACATCTTGCCTATCTGCCGCCGGTGAAAGGCAATGATGAATGGAAGGCGGTGGATATTTAACGATCAGTAGTACAACAAAACCGATAATTTTCCAATTATCGGTTTTCGTTTTTTAATGACTCAGCCATTGAAGTACCGACATATAGATAGCAATTGTCAATAAAAGCCCTGCCAGTAATTTATTTGCCCAAAAAGGAGTAAGTAAACCGCGTAGTTTCATCGAGAAAAAACTCATCGCCAAAGCACTGGAAACGGCAACTAGCACCAAAGTAACATTGATATAGCCTATTTGCCAGGTATTTGACATTTGTTGTGCCAATGGTCTGGATATATAACCATATAAACTACCTAATCCGCCAAATACCATTAACCAATTACTATATACCGCAATCTGACATGCCTGCACACTCTTCAGTTGCCCAATCAATGGCGCCATAATTGAGCCACCGCCAATACCGGTCAATCCTGCCAACAAACCACCAAAACCGCAGACAACCACACCACAAGTATAGTCTTGTGACTTGTCGTTAACAGCAAGTGGAGGGGCTGCTCTACGAAAACCGGTTTTGATTGCCAGTGAGATCAATACTAGAATAAAGATTACCGTCATTGATACTTCTGAAAGATAAAAGCTGGTTTCAAATCCAATCTGTACGCCAACAATCATACTGATAGACCAGTAAATTATATTTTTAATATCAATCGGTATTTTTTGACGTCTAAAGTAAATTAAATTAATAATTGAGCTGCACATCACTATCGTTAATGTTGTCGCTGAAATCATTTGAATAGGAAGTTGGGGAAATAATGTTCGCAGTACTGGAACCATTAATACTCCGCCCCCGATACCAAATAGTGCCGAAACCAGATTGGTGCTCATACCGCAAATAATTAAAATAATTAGTGTCGAAGTTGTCATGATGGCTCCGAAGAAAAAATACTGATGGTATTTTGACTGAAGCTCACAGTTTTCATTATGATCACTGTCATATCTTAAACGGAATTGTTATAACTATAATAGCATCATTAATAAGGAGATAATATGCGTCCACTCCCGTTTCATCTGATGGCAAAACCCTCTGCTTCGCTATGTAATATTCAATGTGAATATTGCTTCTATCTGGAAAAGCCACATCAAAAACAAATAAAAATGAGTGATAAAATTCTAGAACAGTATATTAAAGACTACATTCAAGCTGCGCCACAATCCGAAATAACCTTCATTTGGCAGGGCGGAGAGCCCACACTTTGCGGTCTGGATTTTTACCAAAGAGCCGTCGAGCTGCAGCAGCGCCATGCCGGCAAGAAAATCATTCATAATAGCCTGCAAACCAACGGGATTTTACTAAATGACGCATGGTGCCAGTTTTTTGAGGAACATGAATTTTTAATCGGTCTTTCTCTTGACGGAACACAACCGCTACACGATGCTTACCGTAAAAACAAAAGTGGCAACGGAACATGGCAACAAGTGATGAATGCCATTGTTCTCCTTAAAAAACATCAAGTTAATTTTAACATTCTCACAGTCGTTCACAATCAAAACGCCCAAAATGGTAGGGAAATATACTTTTTCCTAAAATCCCTTGGGGTGGATTATATGCAGTTTATCCCCTTGATGGGCTCTCCCGAACAGCAGACTTCCGCCGCAGCATTCGGTCAATTTATGATTGATATTTTTGATAGTTGGTACCCGCAAGATGTCGGCTTAATCAACGTACAATTTATCGAGCAATGGCTAATGGCCTTTTCTGGTTACCAGCCTTCACTATGTATTTTCCGCCCAACTTGCGGTGATCAGATGATTATCGAACAAAACGGTGATATTTATAGCTGCGATCATTATGTTTACCCGCAATATAAAATTGGCAATATTATTGAAACGCCATTAATACAGATTACGTCCTCTCTTGAACAGCAAAGATTCGGCTTTGCGAAACAACAACTCTCCAGGAAATGCCGTCAGTGTGAATTTCAATTCGCCTGCAATGGCGGCTGTCCGAAACACCGCACTTTATTACTGGAGATGGATTTTCCACATAATAGTTTGTGTGAAGCATATTATATGGCTCTCAACCATATATCGCCTTATTTGCAGCAACTTACTGCTCAATTTAGATAGCAGCGTGAAGAAAACTCTAAATTTGTGATGTATCTCACATCGGATTAATGATCACTATCATAATGTTAATGCTATAAATTTATTTAAAGTAATAGCATCACTTCTAAATAGGAGATTGTTATGTTTGCATTTATCACTTGTCTAGCATTTATGCTTTTTGTTGCGTGGTACTCTTGGTATAAAACTAAAGGTACTGTTTCCACCTCTGACGGTTATTTCTTGGCAGGTAATAAACTGGGTGCTTTATTTATTGCCGGTTCTTTATTATTAACCAATATATCCACCGAACAATTGGTCGGACAAAGCGGCTTAACTTATTTTGGCAATATGACTCCGTTGGCTTGGGAAATTTGGGCTATCAGGGGGATTATCCTGCTTGCGATTCTATTCCTCCCAATGTATTTAGGCGGCGCCTTTTCAACCATGCCTGAATTTCTAAGCAGTCACTATGGTGAAGGTACGCGAAAATTGATCGTCTGGTTGTTTATGTTCGGCTACATTTTTGTCTGGTCACCAACCGTGCTATATGGCGGCGCACTTGCCTTGATGAAGATCCTGGATTTGGAGGCATGGCTCGGGCTGACGAAAATGCAGGCATTGTGGATAACCACGATCATCGTCGGCGCTATCGGTGCAATCTACGCTATTACCGGCGGATTGAAAGCAGTTGCGGTTTCAGACACACTCAACGGTGTCGGTTTATTAATTATCGGCTGTTTGATCCCGGTATTAGGGCTAGTGGCACTTGGTGACAAAATCCAAGGTAATATTGTAGATGCTTTGCATTACATCACTGTTACCAACCCTGAAAAACTGGATGCAATCGGTACCGGCAGCAAGCTGGATGCAATTCCGATCGCCGCCGTATTTACCGGTTTAATGGTCACCGCCACATTCTACTGGGGAACGAATCAGTTTGTTATTCAAAGAGCTTTAGGCGCAGAAAGCTTAAAAGCCGGTCAGAAAGGCTTATTAATGGCCGGTTTCTTTAAAATGCTGGTACCGTTTATTGCAATGTTCCCCGGATTGCTCGCGTATCACCTATATGGAGCAGGGCTTGAGCCGCGTGATTTAGCTTATCCGACATTAGTAGCAAAAATTTTACCCGCACCATTATTAGGACTTTTTGTTGCTGTGTTGCTTGGTGCCGTTTTTTCTACTTACAACTCTCTGATTAATTCAGCATCAACGCTATTTGCCGTGGATATTTACAAACCGTTAATGAATCCGCAAGCCGATGACAGCAAAGTAATCAGTATCTCGAAAAAATTCGGTATCTACTGTTCAATCTTGACAATCATCATCGCACCGAATCTGGTTTATGCGCCGCAAGGACTGTTCATATTCTTACAACAATTCTCCGGCTTCATCGCAATTCCGATTGTCAGTCTAGTATTGATCGGTCTATTCAGCAAAACTTTGCGTGTTCCCGAAAGCGCCGCAAAATTTATCATTATTTTCCACTTGATTACCTATTATTTAATGGTATTTGCTTTCAAAGAATACATCAAAATCCACTGGATGCATGTTTACGGATTATTGTTTGTATTAGAAATGACGATGCTGATTACCTGGGCTAAAATCAAACCAGCCGAACACAAGCACCAACAGCGAATCCGCCAGCCGAGAATCGAGATGAAAGCTTGGCGTTATGCCTTACTTACCAGTGGAGTGCTATTGTCTTGCGCCACATTGATTTATGTCACTTTTTCCAAAGTCGGACTAGCTTATGCCGAAGGTGTCGTATCCCCTAACTTCTGGCTGTATTTCAGCATGACATTCATCATTTGCGCCTTGTTCTGCACATGGCTACATTTGAAAATACAACCGAAATACGATAACTATATTGCCAATCGTTACCCGCATTCACTGAAACAAACCGGAGGGAACGTATAATGTCCACCACCTTAAAACCGAATATTCTATTTATTTTGCTGGATGATTACGGCTGGAGTGATACCGGCTGCTACGGCAGTTCATTTTATGAAACACCGCGTTTGGATCAACTCGCTCAAGAAGGCGCTCGCTTTACTGATGCTTACGCCTCTTGTCCGGTGTGTTCTCCAACCCGAGCCAGCATTTTAACCGGCAAATATCCCGCCCGACTCGGTATGACCCAATGGTTAGGCGGACGTTCAGAAGGCAAATTGGCTGATGTGCCTTATATTGATCACCTCAGCACCGACGAATTTTCACTGGCAAAAGCGCTGAAGCAAGGCGGTTACCGCACTTGGCATGTCGGCAAGTGGCATCTGAGCCAACATAATGAACAGCGTTTTGATACTTATCCGGATAAACACGGATTTGATATCAATATCGGCGGCTGTGATTGGGGACACCCATTCAACGGGTATTTCTCACCATACGGCATCGAAACACTAGAAGACGGACCGGAAGGCGAATACCTCACCGATCGCTTAACCGATGAGGCAATCAATTTGATAGAACAACATGATCGCGAAACACCGTGGTTTATGTATTTATCCCACTATGCCGTACATACTCCGATTCAATGCCATGAAAATTTAGTGGAAAAATACCGTAAAAAAGCACGGATGCTCGGTATTGATAAAATTAACCCGTTTGATGTCGGCGAGAATTTCCCGTGCGAACATAAAAAAGACGATCACGTGATCCGTCGGACTATTCAAAGCGATCCGGTTTATGCCGCCATGGTGGAAAATATGGATTGGAATATCGGACGAATTCTGGATAGCCTGAAAGCCAACGGTTTGGATGACAACACGATTGTAATTTTTTACAGTGATAACGGAGGACTGGCAACAGCAGAAGGCTCACCTACCACCAACAAACCATTGTGCGAAGGTAAAGGCTGGATGTATGAAGGCGGCACGAGAGAACCGTTGATTATCCGCTGGTCGGGACATATCGCTGCCAATTCGATTATTGAAACACCGATTACTTCAACCGATTTTTACCCGACATTGCTAGAATGTGCAGGCTTACCATTACTGCCGCAACAACACTGCGATGGGATCAGCCTATTGCCGGTTTTCAGCGAACCGCAAAGCCGACCGGAACGTGAGCTTTACTGGCACTATCCGCATTATAGCAACCAAGGTTGTACGCCGGGCTGCTCCATGCGTGACGGTGAATGGAAGCTGTTGGAATTTTTCGAGGACGGCAAATTGGAGCTCTATAATGTTTATCACGATATTGGCGAAACTCAAGATGTCAGCTTGCAACATCCTGAAATAGTTTCAAAACTGAAAGCTAAGCTGGATAACTGGAAGCTTGAAGTTCAAGCAAAAATACCACAACCTAACCCTAATTATAAACCTTAGTGCCAATATAAAAAGTGCGGTCATTACTCTGACCGCACTTCAACTACCGGAGAAAACAATGGACGACAATCACACATTTTCCCCACAACAACTACAACATTGTCATCTGAGTGTATTACATACTTTAGAAAAGGGAACCGTGATCTACTCACAAGGATCACTTGCAAAAGAATTTTATTATGTACAACAAGGATTAATTGGTCTTTACCATATATTAGAGAACGGCAAGGAAAGCCTACTCAGAATTTATCGTAATCATGATTACTTTGGATTTCGCACGCTATTCGGTGAAAACTGCTACCACTGCACCGCCAAAGTATTGGTTGAAGCCACGCTGCTCCACATTCAGCCGGATAACATCAAAAATTTTGTCTATTATAACCCCGAAATTGGTCATTTCCTGCTGAAAAAACTCGCCAATGAATTACAAGATGCCGAACACCGCTTAGCAAAAGCCGCTTATAATAAAAGTCTAGATAAAGTCATTGATAGTATTTACTTTCTTACTGAAAACTATCCTAATTATCCTTGGACATATCGCGAAATTGCAGAATATGCCGGTTGTGAAACGGAAACTGCGATTCGAATCAGTAAGGAATTAAAACGTACCGGGTTACTGAAAAATACCCCGCATCCATCCAAAATTCAAAAATAGCTTACGTTACAACCGTATTTATTTTTCCTTTCCTTGCATTCCCCCGCCCACAGTGTCAAACTGACTCATATTGATTCATAACAACAATAAAAACGACAGAAAAAAGGAGAAGTTATGCACAACGATCCGAATTATCAGGCGGAAGCCGAGAAATATGAGAACCCGATTCCCAGTCGGGAATTTATCCTACAAACCATTCGTGAACACAATGCGCCGATGAGTCGGCAAGACATTCTGACCGCACTTCAGATTCAAGACGAAGAACAGCAGGAAGGCATGCGCCGCCGTTTGCGGGCGATGGAAAACGACGGACAATTGGTGTTCACCAAACGCAAGTGTTATGCCTTGCCGGAAGAACTGTCGTTGCTGAAAGGCACGGTACTGGGGCACCGAGACGGTTATGGCTTTTTGCAGGTGGACGGCAGCAAAGACGATTGGTTTATCCCCAACGGGCAAATGCAACGGGTGATGCACGGCGATTATGTGCTGGCGCAGCCGAACGGTTTTGATCGCCGTGGGCGGCAAGAAGTGCGGATCGTGCGAATTTTAGAGAGCCGCAAAAAGCAAATTGTCGGGCGCTTTTTTATGGAGTCGGGCATTGCATTTGTGGTGCCGGACGACAGCCGAATCAGCCACGATATTTTAATTCCGAACGAACACCGCATGGGCGCGCGCATGGGGCAAGTGGTGGTGGTTGAATTGCAACCGCGCACCCGCAATCACAACCCCGTCGGGATTATCACCGAAATTTTGGGCGACAACATGGCGCCGGGCATGGAAGTGGAAATTGCGTTGCGCAACCACGATATTCCGCACATTTTCCCTGAAGCGGTGTTGAAGCAAGTTGAAGGTTTAAAAGAAGAGGTGACCGAAGAGGCGAAGCAAGGGCGCATTAACTTACGCGATTTGCCGTTAGTCACCATTGACGGCGAAGATGCACGCGATTTTGATGATGCGGTGTATGCACGCAAAAACGGCGACAGCGGCTGGAAGCTATGGGTGGCGATTGCCGATGTCAGTTATTATGTACGGTTGAAAAGCGCACTGGACGGCGAAGCGCGCAACCGTGGCAATTCGGTGTATTTTCCGAATCGGGTGGTGCCGATGTTGCCGGAAGTGCTATCGAACGGCTTATGTTCATTGAATCCACAAGTTGACCGTTTGTGCATGGTCTGCGAAATGGACATCTCTAAAAAAGGCAAAATGACAGGTTATAAGTTCTACGAGGCGGTGATGAATTCCCACGCCCGTTTAACCTATACCAAAGTGTGGCGCATTTTAGAGGGCGATGAGGAGCTGCGCCAGCGTTATGCGCTGCTTGTACCGCACTTGGAAGAGCTGTATAGCCTGTTCAAAGTGCTGAACGATGCACGCAAAAAACGCGGGGCGATTGATTTTGAAACTATTGAAACCCAGTTTATTTTTAACCCGCAAGGGCAAATTGAGCGGATTGAACCGGTGGTGCGCAACGATGCACACAAAATCATTGAAGAGTGTATGATTCAAGCCAATATCGCTGCCGCAACGTTCGTGGAAAAAGCGCAAGAACCGGCGTTGTTCCGCATTCATGCCGGACCAAGCGAAGAAAAATTAATGGCGTTCCGCAGCTTCTTGAATGAATGCGGGCTGACGCTCGGCGGCGGTTTAAAACCGACACCGGCCGATTATGCCGAACTGATGACACAAGTGAAAGAACGCCCTGATCATGAGCTAATCCAAACCATGTTGCTGCGTTCGCTTAGTCAAGCGGTGTATTCCGCCGACAATATCGGGCATTTCGGCTTGGCGTTAGAGAATTATGCGCACTTCACCTCACCAATTCGCCGCTACCCTGATTTAAGCCTGCACCGTGCAATCAAATATTTGATTGCCAAACAAGACGGCAGCACCAAGCGTTCCACTAACGGCGGCGGTTTCCACTATTTGCTGGACGACATTGATTTGCTTGGCGAACACTGTTCCACCACCGAACGCCGTGCCGATGATGCGACCCGTGATGTTGCCGATTGGCTGAAATGCGAATATATGCAGGATCACGTGGGCGAAGAGTTTGACGGGATTATTTCGAGCGTCACCGGCTTTGGCTTGTTTGTGCGCCTGAACGATTTCTTTATCGATGGGCTCGTGCATATTTCCACCTTAGACAACGACTATTACCAATTCGACAGCGCAGGACAGTGTTTGATCGGCGAAAACAGCGGCATGTATTACCGCATCGGCGACAAAGTGCGGATCAAAGTGGAGGCGGTCAGCTTAGAACAGAAACAGATCGACTTCACGCTGATTTCCAGCGAACGCAAGCCACAACGGGAAGGCAAAACCGCGAAAGATCGGGTCAAGAAAAACGCACGCTACGCCGAAAGTTTGGAAAAACGGCTGCGTGACGGACACGACAGTAAAAGTGCGGTCGAGAAAAAGAAAAAACGCAATGCCAGAGGCACATTCAGCAAAGCGAAAAAGCGCAAATAGCGCGATAAACAACCCATAGGAGGATTGTCGATGACAGATTACATCAAAACCCGTGCGGCTGTCGCTTGGGCGCCGAACGAACCGCTAAAAATTGAGGAATTGGATTTAATGCCACCGCAAAAAGGCGAAGTGTTAGTGCGGATCGTCGCCAGCGGCGTGTGTCATACCGATGCCTACACCCTTTCCGGACAGGATTCGGAAGGCGTTTTCCCGTGTGTTTTAGGGCATGAAGGCGCCGGCATTGTCGAAGCGGTGGGCGAAGGCGTGACCAGCGTGGAGGTGGGCGATCATGTGATTCCGCTATATACCGCCGAATGCGGCAAATGCAAATTTTGCCTTTCCGGCAAAACCAATCTCTGCTCCGCAGTGCGTGAAACCCAGGGCAGGGGCTTGATGCCGGACGGCACGGTGCGCTTTTTTAAAGACGGGCAGCCGATTTATCACTATATGGGCTGCTCCACCTTTTCCGAATACACCGTGGTTGCCGAAGTTTCTCTGGCAAAAGTGCAAAAAGAAGCGCCGCTGGAAGAGATCTGCCTGTTGGGCTGCGGGGTGACCACCGGCATGGGTGCGGTGATCAATACCGCTAAAGCCAAGAGCGGTGACACCGTCGCCATTTTCGGGCTTGGCGGCATCGGGCTTGCCGCGATTATCGGCGCCCGCATGATTGGCGCCAGCCGCATTATCGGGATCGACGTGAATCCTGAAAAATTTGCGATGGCAAAAAAATTGGGTGCCACCGACTGCATTAATCCGAAAGATTTCGACAAGCCGATTCAAGAGGTGATCGTCGAAATGACCGACGGCGGTGTTGATTATTCATTTGAATGTATCGGCAACGTTGAGGTTATGCGCGCCGCGTTGGAGTGTTGTCACAAAGGTTGGGGCGAATCGGTGATT
This sequence comes from Testudinibacter sp. P27/CKL/0425, assembly GCF_052931395.1. Classification (NCBI taxonomy): domain Bacteria; kingdom Pseudomonadati; phylum Pseudomonadota; class Gammaproteobacteria; order Pasteurellales; family Pasteurellaceae; genus Testudinibacter; species Testudinibacter sp. P27/CKL/0425. Next base: position 118,116 of record NZ_CM128801.1, read on the forward strand.
ATCGGCGTCGCACCTGCCGGTGCTGAAATTCGCACTCGCCCGTTCCAGCTGGTGACCGGTCGGGTATGGCGCGGCTCGGCGTTCGGCGGCGTGAAAGGCCGCACTCAATTGCCGAAAATCATTCAGCAATATTTAGACGGCGAATTTGCCCTGAGCGATTTTATCACGCACACCATGCCGCTGGAGGAAATTAACAACGCCTTTGAGTTAATGCACCAAGGCAAATCGATTCGCAGCGTCATTCATTATTAATCTACCAAAGTGCGGTCAAACCGCACTTTGTGTTTTATTGTGAGGAAATGATGAACCAATTAACCCTACTCAGCAGCAACAAAATGTTTGGCGGCGTACACCGCCGCTACCTCCATACCGCCCACAGTACAAAGTGCGTGATGACCTTCGCGGTGTATCTGCCGCCACAAGCCGATCAAAACAATAAAGTGCCGCTGCTGTATTGGCTGTCGGGCTTAACCTGCAATGACGAAAACTTCTCCACCAAAGCCGGGGCGCAGCGCCTGGCGGCACACTACGGCTTCGCCTTGGTTATGCCGGACACCAGCCCGCGCGGTGAACAAGTCGCCGATGATGATAACTATGATCTGGGGCAAGGCGCCGGTTTTTATCTGAACGCCACCCAAGCCCCTTGGGCGGAACATTACCGGATGTATGATTACCTCACCCAAGAGCTGCCGCCACTGCTGCAACAGCACTTTCCGATTAATGATCAAGCGGCGATTTTCGGGCACTCGATGGGCGGGCATGGTGCGTTGTTCATTGGGCTGCGTAACAGCCAGCGCTTCAGCTCGATTTCCGCCTTTGCGCCGATCGTCAACCCAAGTGAAACCCCGTGGGGCATTAAAGCTTTTTCTGCGTATTTAGGCGAAGATCGGACATCATGGGCGCAATATGACAGCTTAATTCAGCTTGAGCAGGCAACACGAAAATTGCCGATTTTGATCGATCAGGGCGACGCTGACGATTTCTATCCGCAGCAATTGCAGCCGGAAAAATTTGTGCAGCGCGCGCTTGAACTCGGCTTTGAAGTGCAATTTAATCTGCGCAACGGCTACGATCACAGCTACTATTTTATCGCCAGCTTTATCGAACCGCACTTCGCCTTTCATGCCAAACATTTCGGATTATAATCAGGCGGTTTTTATGCTATCTTAACCGCAAGTGATTTCTGATTTTAAGAGCATTTATGAGCGAAAATATTTACGGCATCCACGCGGTGTCGTCTTTTTTAAACACCGCGCCGGAGCGGATTATTGAAGTGTTTGTGCTGAAAGGACGCGAGGACAAACGGCTGCTGCCGTTGTTGACTGCACTGCAAAACTTGGGCATTGCGGTGCAGCAGATGAACCGCGCCACACTAGACAAAAAAGCCGACGGTGAAGTGCATCAAGGGATTATCGCACGGGTGCAACCGGCAAAAGAGCTGAATGAAAACGATCTGGACGCGATTTTACACGGCAAAACTGCGCCATTTTTGTTGGTGTTGGACGGCGTAACCGATCCGCACAATCTCGGCGCCTGCCTGCGCACCGCCGATGCAGCGGGTGTGGATGCGGTGATCGTGCCGAAAGACAAATCGGCGCAACTCACTTCCACCGCGCGCAAAGTGGCATGCGGTGCGGCAGAAACCATGCCGTTGGTGCGGGTCACCAATTTAGCGCGCACCTTGCGCGAATTGCAGCAAAGCCACAATATCTGGGTGGTCGGCACCGCCGGCGAAGCGACCGAAACGCTATATCAAACCAAACTGAACGGCGCGATTGCGTTAGTGATGGGCGCCGAGGGCGAGGGAATGCGCCGCCTGACACGCGAACACTGCGATCAATTAATCAGCATTCCGATGGCAGGCAGTGTTTCATCGCTGAACGTTTCGGTTGCCACCGGCGTTTGTTTATTTGAGATTGTTCGCCAGAGGGCGGTTTAATTAATAATAGTCTAACTTTTTGGGTCAGATCATACGAAGTGCGGTTTTGTTATATACCCTCCCCCAGCCTTCGGCAGCCCCCTCCGTAAACGGAGAGGGCGAAAAACCAGATAGTTTTCTGTTCCGGTTTTCCAAATCGTGAATATTTTTCTCTCCGTTGGGGCTGAGTGAAAAACAAAGTGCGGTGAGAAAGAGCGGTAGGATGGGCTTGCTAGCCCATCATTGCAAACCATCGTTATGATATGGTGGGCTGGCAAGCCCACCCTACAATGTTATGTTGATGATAGAATAACTTGCGCAATTGAGGGTGAACGCCGCACACTCGGCGTGTGCGGTTAAGTATGGTTTCGCCCCGTTGGGGCTGAGTGAAAAGCAAAGTGCGATGCAATGGGTTTTAAATTCCCCTTCTGCGCTGCCTGAGCGGCGGTGAAATTTGTAGGAAAATTTTTTTGTTTGAGCGCAGCGAGTCTGCCCACAACGTGGGCGAATTAAAAATTTTCCGTGAAACAAATTCAGCGCAAGCGAAGATCAGCAGCGCAATAGGGGGCGTGCTTTTTTTGCTTACTTTTTTTGCACGAGCAAAAAAAGTAAGTCGCCATCGGCGAAATACGATATCGATAATGTAAATCGCAGAGAATAGCCCAAGTGCGGTGTCAACAGCGTAGCGGGCGTATGCAGATGATAAAGTAGATTTTTTTAATAGATTGATTGAAATAAGGAAACCACATGAAATACCGTGTAGTGGCATTTGATTTAGACGGCACCTTGCTCAACAGCAAAGGGGAAATTTTACCGAGCAGCATCGCGGCAATTCACGCGGCGCGTGCTAAAGGCGCGAAAGTGGTGCTGGTGACAGGGCGACACCACACCGCAGTGAAACCGTATTACCACCAGCTGCAACTCGACACCCCGATTATCTGCTGTAACGGCACTTATCTGTACGATGTCGCCAACGACAGCACCCCGATTGCCAATCCGTTCAGCTGGCAGCAGGCGCGCAAAGTGATCGACACCGCCGAACAACTGGGCATTCACCTGCTGATGTACACCCGCGATCAAATGACCTTCACCGAATACAATCCTCATATGCGCAAATTTAGCCAATGGGTTGACAGCTGCCCGCCGGAAGTGCGCCCGAACTTAGCGCAAATCAGCAGCTTCTATGCGCCACTGGCGGCAGGGGAAACTATCTGGAAATTCGTGATCAGCCACCCGGACCGCACCTTAATGGAACAGGCGGTGGCGCAATTGCCGGACGATCAATTCAGTTGCGAATGGTCGTGGATCGATCGAGTGGACGTGGCGAATAACGGCAACAGCAAAGGCGGACGGCTGCTGGATCTGCTGAAAATGTGGAATATCAGCCCGCAACAAGTGATTGCGTTTGGCGACAATCACAACGACACCAGTATGCTAAGTGCGGTCGGACTGGGCGTGGCAATGGGCAATGCGGAAGAAGAAGTGAAAACCCAAGCGGCGCTTATCACCACCGATAACGATCACAACGGCATTCAACAGGTGTTGGAAAAATATTTATAAAAATATCGGGGTTAAGTTTTTTTTAAGAACTCTTTGGTTTAATAGCCTCAACAAAACGCAAAACGGCGCTTTGTGAACATTAAAAATTAAATTCGGAGAGTGAATATTATGAAAAAATTAGCCCTTGTTTCCGCTGTTTTACTTGCCGTTAGCGGCGCCACCTTTGCAGCAACCCAAACTGCCGACAATGCACAAAGTGCGGTTCAAAGCGTACAGCCTGCAGCACAAGGTGGATTCAACAGCGACACAGCGACCCCACGTCAAGCAAATCGCGCCAATCTGCCGCGCGATGGGAAATTTAAAGACGGACGTCACTGTGACGGCGCACGCTTGCAAGACGGCAGCCGCGGCGGTTTTATCAACAATAATCTGACGGTGACTTCGGTCAGCGAGCTCAGCAAATTGAAAGACGACGACCGCATTGTATTAGAAGGCGTGATCGAAAAACAAGTCGGCAAAGATGACTTCATTTTCAAAGACGCCAGCGGCAGTGTTGAAGTGGAAATTGACCGCCGCGCTTGGATGGGGCAAAACATCACCCCAACGGATAAAGTCAAATTGTTCGGCGAAGTCGATAAATCTTGGAACAAAACCGAAGTGGAGATTTACCGTGTGGTAAAAATCCAATAACCCTTGAGCAAACCGCACTTTAACCAGTGCGGTTTTCACACTAGGAAAGCGAGATGCGGATTTTACTTATCGAAGACGACCCTTTAATCGGCGATGGTTTAAAAATCGGATTGACAAAATTTAATTACAGCGTGGACTGGTTTAAAGACGGTAAAACCGGCTTTGATGCGCTTGCCTCTGCTCCGTATGATGCGGTGGTGCTTGATCTTACCTTACCTAAAATGGACGGAATGGATATTTTGCAGCAGTGGCGCAAGCAGAACCAAGATGTGCCGGTGTTGATCCTAACCGCGCGCGATACACTGGAACAGCGAATTTCCGGCTTGAAACTAGGCGCCGATGACTATCTGTGCAAGCCGTTCGCACTGGCAGAAGTCGCTGCCCGTTTGGAAGCACTGATTCGCCGTCGCCACGGCAGCCTGAATCCGATTATCACCCACGGCAATCTGACCTTTGAACCCGACTCACGCAGCGTTAAGCTGAACGGCAACGAAGTCAACCTCACCAGCCGAGAATTTAAATTACTGGCATTGTTTCTCAGCAACAAAGAACGGGTGTTGGCACGTTCGCTGATCGAAGAAAAACTGCACAGCTGGGACGATGAAATCAGCAGCAACGCGCTGGAAGTGCATATTCACAATCTACGCAAAAAACTCGGCAACCATATTATCCGCACAGTACACGGCGTGGGTTACGCCTTGGGTAAACTCGATGAAAGTTAACAGCTTACGCCTGCGTTTAATTATCATTCTGTCACTTGTTTCGCTATTATTGTGGTTCGGCGCAGGTGCGATCGCTTGGTTCAAAGCAAAAGATGAAACCGATAAAGTGTTCGACGCCCAACAAATTTTGTTTGCACAACGGCTGGCGACCTCTAATTTAAAGCAAATTTTGATGCAGCAACGCGGCGGCAGAATGGCGGACAGTTTCAAACCGCCACGCCATATCCGCAAAAAAGTGCTGGATGATGACGCACTGGCGTTTGCGATTTTTACCCGCCAAGGCGAGTTGATTTTATCGGACGGACAAAATGGCGATCATATCGCCTTTTCGCCGGTGAAAGGCTTTGCCAAGCAACGCATTGATGACGACTCATGGCGGATTTTTTGGCTGCCTGCTGCTGGAGGCGATCTGATGATTGCCGTCGGGCAAGAGCTGGAATACCGTGAAGACATTGTCACCGATATGGTGCTCAGCCAGCTTTTGGTCTGGCTTGCCGGACTGCCGATTCTACTGGCGTTAATCGTGTTTGTGGTCAGTCGCGAACTGGCGCCGCTGAAACGCCTGCGTCATCAGCTGCAACAGCGTTCCCCTGATGACAACACCCCGCTCGTCATTCCACAGCTGCCGTCGGAAATTCAGCCGTTGGTCGACAGTTTGAATCAATTTTTCAACCGCACTTCGACGATGTTATTACGCGAACGACGCTTCACCTCTGATGCAGCCCATGAATTGCGCAGCCCGCTGACCGCACTTCGGGTGCAAACCGAAATCGCCCAACTGGCGGGCGATGACAGCGAAATGCGCAACCAAGCACTCAACCATTTAACCGGCGGAATTGATCGCGCCACACAGTTAATCGAGCAGTTGCTGACCCTTTCGCGCTTGGATTCGGTGGTCGAATTGGATAATCTCGAAATGATCCGCTGGCAGGATCTGATTGAATCCTTATTGGGCGAACGCTATTTTGCCGCCGACAAAAAACAGATCGAATTGGTGTTTGAACAGCAAGCCACCCCGGCGCCACAACTCGGACAGCCGCTGCTGATTTCACTGATGTTGCGCAATCTGATTGATAACGCCATTCACTACTGCCCACCCGGCAGCCGTGTTTGCGTCAGTTTAGCCGTCGATCGGATTACAGTGAGTGATAACGGCAATGGCGTTGCCGCCGAAGATCTGGAAAAACTGGGACAGCGTTTTTATCGTCCCGCCGGGCAAAATGAGAAAGGCAGCGGCTTGGGCTTGTCGATCGTCAATCGGATTGCCGAGTTGCACCATTATTCCATAAAATACGACAATTGCGTGCCTCACGGCTTTAAAAGCGAGATCATATTCGGATAATCAGAAAGAGTTATTTGACATCTTTTCTAAAATCTGTATTAATAAAATTGAAGCGGTAAAACCCCTACTTTCGATTTAACCGAACTAACGGAGGGAATATGCCTAAAAAGTTACGCAAAAATCTCAGTAACAAAGAACGAATTATTCGCATAATTTTAGGAATCGCACTGTGTATATTAAGTGCGGTCAAAATTATTGGTCCATGGGGCTACATTGGTATTTTACTCACCATCAGCGGGTTATTGAGTTACTGTCTTGTTTATAAATGGCTGGGCATTTCAACTTGCGTCAACAATTGCGAAATTGATTTTGACGACGAACAGCCTGAAAACCGCCCTAAATTATAACTATTTTGTATCTATCAAACCGCACTTGAAGCCGTATTGCCTCAAGTGCGGTTTATATTACCCTAACACATTACTCTTCACCTCTGTACTTGCCACATGCTTCAAGTAGGCATAGTAGCCAAAAATGTGGCTGATTTTGAGATCTAAGCTTCTATTAGACATTTTTGTGGCTACTCCTCTTAAAGCGCTAGTTTTTCTAGCTCTTTTTATTCAAAAAATCCTGTATAAACATAATCTTATTCCTTCGGTTTAGTCCATTATGAACGGATAATTTCTGCTTTAAATCCTTAAACAGCCCTTCCAGCCGATTTGTCGTTTTTTCTATCCGTAACTCCGGGTATTTTTCAAAGACAAACAAGTAATCCATATAGCGTTTAATACTGGCATAAGCCCCTCTCAATTTGCGATGTTTATAAGGAAATTTACCCTGATTATCGGGTATATCAGACCGTTCTTCTAAGTAAGCTTTATGCTGCAAAAACCAGTGATGCAAACGGACATAAAAGTCATTTTTGTGACTCTGCTTGAGTGTTTTAACCATTGTTTTCAGTTCCTTTCCGGCAACGGATTTAGGGTTTCTCGTCAGCTTGCGAATCACCATTGCAACAAGGTGAAATTGGCACATTTGGGTTGGCGTATTAAATATATCTTTCAATAAGTCCCGTCGCCCATCGCAAGTAATAGATTGAATAATAAATCCTTTTTTACGCAATCGATTGATGGCTTTGGTATAGTAAATGTCCTTTTCGGTACGAACGATTTGGTGGTAAATCACCTTTTTTGAGCGGGAATCCATTATGACTAATACGCCGAATTGTCGCCCGAAAAAAGTGACATCCATAATAAGATTCAACATTGTGGTTTGCGGTGTGCTGAGTGGCGTTTTAGGGGCTTTTTTCAGGTGCCTTTGGATAGTCCTGACCGAACAATCATAGGTTAACGCAAGCTGCTTATACGTCTGTTTTCCGACGGTGTAATCGTGCCAGATTTGGGCGGATTGAAGGTAATTTGTGTGAGAATATGTCCGTAAACAATCCAAGCATTTATAGCGTTGCTTGCCTGAATTTTTACCGTGTTTTTTAATGTGTTCTGAACCACAGAAATAGCAATTTTTTGGTCATTTTAAAAAATCTCACTTAACGCCTTATTCTATAAGGGATTAAGCGAGATTTCAGCCACATTTTTGTCTACTATGCCTTCAAGTATAAAAAAGCACGCCGCAGCGTGCTGTATCATTAACCCATTGAACTAGCGTAAAAATGCCGGAATATTCCGTTCATATTCGCTGATCGCATCAGCGTGTTGCAAGGTTAAACCGATGTTGTCCAAGCCGTTTAACAGGCAATGACGGCGAAATTCGTCCAGTTCAAAGGTGTAAACCTTGTCACCGACCGTGACGGCGTTCGCTTCCAGATCCACATCAATCGCTTTGCCTGGATTTGCCCACACCCATTGGAAAATCTCTTCCACCTGCTCTTCGCTCAAGCGGATCGGCAGCATATGGTTGTTCAAGCTGTTGTTGTAGAAAATATCAGCAAAACTCGGGGCGATCATCACCTTAAAGCCGTAATCCGCCAATGCCCACGGTGCGTGTTCGCGCGATGAACCGCAGCCTAAGTTTTTGCGCGCCAATAGAATGGTTGCGCCTTGATATTGCGGGTAATTCAGCACAAACTCAGGGTTTGGCTGTGTGCCCTCGACATCTAAATAGCGCCATTCGTGAAACAGATGTTTGCCGAATCCGACACGGGTGATCGCCTGTAAGAATTGTTTCGGGATAATTGCATCGGTATCGACATTTGCCGCGTCTAACGGCACAACTAAGCCTGAAAGTTGTTTAAAACCAGCCATTGTACGCTCCTTAATTTAATCCGATTTGACGAATATCGACAAATTTACCAAACACTGCCGCAGCGGCTGCCATTGCCGGGCTCACCAAGTGAGTACGCCCGTTGCGCCCTTGGCGACCTTCAAAATTGCGGTTACTGGTAGACGCGCAACGTTCCCACTCACCTAAGCGGTCATCATTCATGCCTAAGCACATTGAACAGCCCGGATTGCGCCACTCGGCACCGGCATCGATAAAGATTTTATCCAAGCCCTCTTGCTCCGCCTGTTCTTTCACCAAGCCTGAGCCCGGCACCACCAGCACTCGCTTCACATTGGCGGCAACTTTGCGCCCTTTCATCACCGCCGCCGCAGCACGCAGATCTTCAATTCGTGAATTGGTACACGATCCAATAAACACTTGATCGATTTCGACTTTGGTTAAATCGGTATTGGCTTGCAAGCCGATATAATCCAAGGCTTTTTCGGCAGAGGCGCGTACAACAGCATCACTCATCTCAGCCGGATTCGGCACCAATTGATCAATGCCGATCACTTGCCCCGGGTTGGTTCCCCAAGTCACTTGCGGCGCGATTTCACTGGCTTCTAACGTGACAACGGTGTCAAACTCTGCGCCTTCATCAGTTTGCAATGTTTTCCAATAGGCGATCGCATCATCCCAATCTTTGCCTTTCGGGGCGTGCTGGCGATCTTTCAAATAGGCAAACGTAGTTTCGTCCGGCGCAATCAATCCTGCTTTGGCGCCCATTTCGATCGCCATGTTACACACCGTCATCCGTCCTTCCATCGACAAATCCCGAATCGCTTCACCACAAAATTCAACAACGTGCCCTGTGCCGCCCGCCATGGTGGTTTTGCCGATAATCGCCAACACAATGTCTTTCGCGGTGATACCTGCGCCCACTTTGCCGCGCACTTCAATTTTCATGCTTTTGGCGCGCGCTTGTTTTAAGGTTTGAGTGGCTAAAACGTGCTCCACTTCAGATGTGCCGATACCAAATGCCAACGCACCAAATGCGCCGTGAGTGGCGGTGTGCGAATCGCCACAGACAATAGTCATACCCGGCAAGGTTAAGCCCTGCTCCGGCCCCATCACGTGCACAATGCCTTGCTCTTTGCTGTTCATATCAAACAGCGAAATGCCGGTGGCCTTACAGTTTTTATCCAATTCCAGCACCTGAATCCGCGCTTGCCCTTCCAGCTTATGCACATCACGCTCTTGAGTGGAAATGCTGTGATCCATCGTGCCGAAGGTTTTATTGACTTGGCGCACTTCGCGCCCCGCCACGCGCAATCCGTCAAACGCTTGCGGGCTGGTCACTTCGTGAATCAAATGGCGATTGATGTATAAAATCGGGGTTTCGCCGTCCGCTTCATAGACGACGTGTGAGTCGAACAGTTTTTCGTATAAGGTCTTTTTCATGTTAAATCCGTAAATTCGTGAGTATTCGTTTTCGAGTTAAATCTTCGCTGCGATCAAATCGCCCATTTGCGAAGTGGAAATCGGCTGGCTGTCGTCGGCTAAATCGGCGGTGCGATGTCCTTCGGCAAGCACCGCTTTAACCGCACTTTCAATCGCTTGCGCTGCATCTTCCAGATTAAAGCTGTAACGCAACATCATTGCCGCCGATAAAATCTGTGCAATCGGGTTGGCAATGTTTTTACCGGCAATATCCGGTGCCGAGCCGCCAGCGGGTTCATACAAACCGAAGCCTTGTTCATTTAAGCTAGCAGACGGCAGCATGCCCATAGAGCCGGTGATCATCGCACATTCGTCAGAGATGATGTCGCCGAAAATATTGGAACACAGCAGTACGTCAAAGAACGAAGGCTGTTTAATCACCTGCATGGTGGCATTGTCGATATAGATGTGATCCAACCGCACTTGTGGATACTCTTTCGCCACTTCACTGACCACTTCACGCCATAATACGGAACTGGTCAACACATTGGCTTTATCGACTGACGTAACGTGCGAATTGCGCTTAAGTGCGGTTTCAAACGCAATGCGGGCAATGCGTTCGATTTCAAAACGATGATACACTTCGGTGTCGTAGGCTTTTTCCATTGCGCCTTCGCCCTCACGCCCTTTCTGCTGCCCGAAGTAGATGCCGCCGGTCAGCTCACGCACCACTACCATATCAAAACCGGTGGCGGCAATGTCGGCACGCAATGGACAGAATTTCTCCAAGCCTTTATATAACGTCGCCGGACGCAGATTACAGAACAACGCAAAGTGCTTTCTTAGCGGCAACAACGCACCACGTTCCGGCTGTTCTGCCGGTGGCAAATGTTCCCATTTCGGGCCACCCACTGAACCAAACAGAATCGCATCTGCCGCTTCACAGCCTTTCAGCGTCACATCCGGCAGTGCTTTGCCGTGGTTGTCGATCGCCACACCGCCGATGTCGAAGCTGGAATAATTCAATTTAAACTGAAATTTTTGCTGCACAGCGTCCAGCACTTTAATGGCTTGTGCCATGATTTCAGGGCCGATACCGTCACCGGGTAAAACTGCGATATTATATGTTTGCATTCTCTGTTCCTTTTTAAGTAATGAGCGTTATTTTTTCGCTTTCAAATCTGCCACTTTGTGCGCGCGGTAAATCGCATTAATCGCATGGATCAGCGCCAACGCCGAAGATTCGATAATATCCGTCGCCAAACCGACCCCGTGGAATTTGCGCCCTTCATGTTCGACCACAATATCCACCTGCCCTAGCGCTTCCGCGCCTTCGCCTTTAGCAGTTAAATTGTAGTGCGACATACTGATGTCTAATCCGGTCAGTGCCAAAATCGCATTGTAGGTGGCATCTACCGGACCATTACCACCGGCGGAAACGGTGCTCAATTTCTCGCCGTCCAGTTCGATTTGCACGAAGGAAGTTGCCGGAAATTCGCTGACCGAATGCGCGGAGATTTTATCTAATGTTAACCGATCTTCGTCCCCTTGCTGCATATCAATAAACGCCAAGGCTTCAAGATCGTAGTCAAACACCTGCCCTTTTTTGTCTGCCAATTTCAGGAATGCTTCGTACAGTTTATCCAAATCGTAATCCGCTTCGGTATAGCCCATGTCCGCCATGTGTCCTTTCACCGCCGCACGTCCGGAGCGCGCGGTGAGATTCAATTTCTCTTTTTTCAGCCCAATCGATTCCGGCGTCATGATTTCGTAGGTATTTTTATTTTTCAGCATCCCGTCTTGGTGAATGCCGGAGGAGTGCGCAAACGCATTCGAGCCGACAATCGCTTTATTCGGTTGAATCGGCATATTACACAGTTGGCTGACCATTTGACTGGCGCGGTGGATTTCTTGGGTATTGATACGCGAATCCACTTTAAACATATCCTGACGGGTTTTGATCGCCATCACTACTTCTTCAAGTGCGGTATTACCGGCACGCTCGCCAATGCCGTTAACAGTACACTCGATTTGACGCGCGCCGTTCAGTACCGCAGTTAACGAGTTGGCGGTCGCCATGCCCAAATCGTTATGACAATGCACCGACACAATCGCTTTATCGATATTCGGCACACGGTTCATCACTTGATGAATGATATTGCCGTATTCGGTCGGCAAACAAAAACCAACGGTATCAGGAATGTTCACCGTGGTGGCGCCGGCATTAATCGCCGCTTCCACCACGCGACAGATATTGTCCACGCCGGTGCGTCCGGCATCCTCACAGGAAAATTCCACATCGTCGGTATAACGGCGCGCCCGTTTAACCGCACTTACCGCCATTTCGACCACATCATCAAACGAACGCTTCAATTTGGCTTCGACGTGCAGTGCCGAAGTGGCGATAAAAGTATGGATCCGAAAACGTTCCGCTTCTTTCAAGGCTTCATACACCGCGTCAATATCTTTATCCACCGCACGCGACAGCCCGCACACTACCGAGTTTTTGATGTGTCGCCCAATGGTGCGCACCGATTCAAAATCGCCGGACGAGGAAACCGGAAAGCCCACTTCCATCACATCAACCCCTAACCGCTCCAATGCCAGCGCGATTTGTAGTTTCTCTTTGACCGTCAAACTGGCACTCAGCGCCTGCTCGCCGTCGCGCAGGGTGGTATCGAAAATAATAATCTGATCACTCATCTGATGTTCCTTCTGTTAATATTGCCCAAGTGCGGTTTTGCGTCGCTTAAAATACAAAAAACCCGCAACGTTGTGCGGGTTTCAAACTCTGGTGAACTGTAATTTGCCAATCATCTTCCACAGTCAAGCCGCACAATTAGTTTGCGAGCAAGAGGAGGAGAGAGAAAGTAGCAAATGGAAAATTCATCGGGTATCCAATTCAGTTCAACTAAACAAGCTGTTAATAATCTGGAAGGTATTCTCACTTGAACACCGCCATTTGTCAATCAATTAAATAAAATATTTCACTGAAAAACGAGCAAAAAATCAGCCTTGAATTATATAAAAATCTAATTCAACCACTTTAATTAAAATAAAATTTTAAAAAATTTCAAATTTATGGTACGAATCAATTTTTAAATAGCAATTTGCAGAATAGCCTACTTTTAATTTTTACAATGCACACCGATTGCTTATACTGGTGCAATCGTCAGGCACAAGCTGGCGAGTACACTCTTTTCTAACCACGTCTAAAAGGAGCAACAATGACAATCAGCGCCAGAAATCAATTACAAGCGACCGTGAAAAGCATCAAGTGCGGTGCGGTTAACGATCAAATCGAATTAACTTTAAACGGTGGCGAAACCTTGGTTTCCGTGATCACCTCAGAAAGCACGCAAAAATTAGGATTAAAAGCCGATTCAAATGTGGTTGCTATTTTCAAAGCGCCATCGGTGATTCTGTCAACCGACAGCGAATTGCTGCTTTCCGCACGCAACCAGTTACAAACCACCGTTGAACAAATCACACATGGTGCAGTGAATGCCGAAGTGTTGGTGAAAACCCAAGGCGGCGTTTCTATCACCACCATCATCACCGAGCAAAGTGCTAAAAATCTGGCTCTGGAAGTCGGCAGCGCAGTGAATGTGCTAATCAAAGCATCGCACGTGATCTTAGGTGTGAAAAAATAAGCCTGACTCACAACAAAAAACCGCACTTGGTGTTTGCAATGCCAAGTGCGGTTTGTTTTTTAAGACTGTGGAAACTTATTCTACCGTCACTGCTTTCGCTAAGTTACGCGGCTGATCCACATCCGTGCCTTTGATCAATGCGACATGATATGCCAATAATTGCATTGGTACGGTGTAGAAAATTGGTGCCACCACTTCGTCCACTTCCGGCATGGTGATGATTTTCATGTCTTCGGTTGAGCTGAAGCCGGCTTTTTCGTCGGCAAACACATACAACTGACCGCCGCGCGCGCGCACTTCTTCGATATTCGATTTCAGTTTTTCCAACAGTTCATTATTCGGCGCAACCACGATCACCGGCATATCGGCATCAATCAGCGCCAGCGGACCGTGTTTCAACTCCCCTGCAGCATAGGCTTCAGCGTGAATATACGAAATTTCTTTCAGTTTTAACGCCGCTTCCATCGCGATCGGGTAGTATTCGCCACGCCCTAAGAACAACGCATGATGCTTCTCGGCAAAATCTTCCGACAGTTTTTCAATCGCTGAATCAAACGCCAACGCTTGCTCAATTTTCGCCGGCAGGCTTTGCAGTGATTTGATGATTTCACGCTCTTTCTCAGCGGAGATTTGTCCGTTTAATTTGCCGATTGCTACCACCAATAACAGCATGGTTGCCAATTGAGTGGTAAACGCCTTAGTGGAAGCCACCCCGATTTCCACACCGGCACGGGTCATAAACGCCAAGTCGGATTCGCGCACCAGCGAGGAGCCGGAAACGTTACAAATGGTCATTGCCGACATATAGCCTTTTTCTTTTGCCAACCGCAACGCTGCCAATGTGTCCGCCGTTTCACCCGATTGCGACAGCGTCAACAACAGGCTGTTCGGGCGGGTAACAAATTTGCGATAACGAAATTCTGAGGCGATTTCCACATCGCAGCTCACGCCTGCGAGGGCTTCAAACCAATAACGCGCCGCCATGCCGGAATTATACGACGTACCGCAAGCAACGATTTGAACGTGTTCGACTTTTTCCAGAATTTCGCGCGCACCGTTGCCGATACTGTCGATGATGACGGAATCGTTGGCGATCCGTCCTTCCAGCGTATTGATGATTGCGGTCGGTTGCTCAAAAATTTCTTTTTGCATGAAATGGCGATATTTGCCTTTTTCAGCCGCATCATTTTCCAGATTGGATTCGTGAACTTGGCGCTCCACTGGCTCACCATCACGATTATAAATCTCAATTGAACGGCGGCGGATTTCGGCGATGTCGCCCTCTTCCAAGAAAATAAAACGGCGGGTAACACTCAGCAGAGCTAATTGATCGGAAGCTAGAAAATTTTCGCCCAAGCCCAAACCGATGACGAGCGGGCTGCCGGAACGCGCGGTGATCAAATGTTCCGGTTGTTCACGATGCAACACCACCATGCCATAAGCGCCGGTGAGTTGTTTCACGGTTTTTTGTACCGCTTCCAGCAAACTGGCAGAAGTACGGTTTTCCCACTCCACTAAATGCGCGATCACTTCGGTGTCGGTTTGTGACAGGAATTGATAACCGCGCGCTTTTAAAATTTCACGCAGTTCTTCGTGGTTTTCAATAATGCCGTTATGTACCACGGTAATATCACCGGAAACGTGTGGATGCGCATTGGCTTCCGACGGTTCTCCGTGCGTTGCCCAACGGGTGTGAGCAATCCCGGTTCCGCCAATCAGCGGCTGGCTTGCCACTGCGTCGTCAAGGGCTTTCACTTTGCCCAAACAGCGCACCCGCTGCAGGTTATGTTGTTCGTCCACCACTGCGACACCCGCCGAATCATAGCCGCGATATTCCAAGCGGTGTAAGCCTTCGATTAAAATTTCCGCGACATCACGCTGCGCCACTGCGCCAACAATTCCACACATAGTTTTTCCTCTATCAATAGTATTAAATTATAAAATTAATTTGCCAAAATCACGTCAACTTGCTGTTGCTCGATTTGCGCGATCATCTCTGCAGAAATCTGTGAATCCGTGATCAGCACGTCGATTTGATCCCAACTGAGTTCTAAATTCGGCATTTTTCGTCCGATTTTTTGCGATTCGACCATCACCACCACTTCGCGCGCCGTTTCCGACATCACTCGGCTCAAACCGACCAGCTCGTTGAAGGTGGTCGTGCCGCGTTTCAGATCGATGCCGTCGGCGCCGATAAACAGTTGGTCAAAATCATAGGAACGCAGCACCTGTTCGGCAACCTGCCCTTGAAATGATTCCGAGCGCACGTCCCAAGTGCCGCCGGTCATCAGCAGCGTCGGTTCGTTTTCCAGTTCGGTTAATTGATTGGCGACGGCCAAAGAATTGGTCATCACCACCAGCCCCTGTTTTGGATTCAGCTGTTTAATCAATGCCGCTGTGGTGCTGCCGGAATCGATAATAATCCGATTATGATCACGAATTCGTTCAGCAGCAGCACGCGCAATCGCAAGCTTATGCTGCGAAAACGGTTCGTCGTGCTCATCAGACAGAATCTCACTCGGCATTAAAATCGCCCCACCGTAACGCCGCAACAATAAGCCGTTGTTCTCAAGTGCGGTCAAATCTTTGCGGATAGTGACTTCGGAGGTATTAAAATGTTGTACCAGACTTTCAACCGACACTTCGCCTTGCTGCTGCAACAGCTGCATAATCAAGTGCCGACGCTGGCTACTGTTTCGCTTTGACAAAATATCTTTCCAAACGATTGTTATAAGTTTCGGTTCGGAATTATATAGTGGGAGAAAATAGAGTACAACATATTATGACTATCTAATATGTGCTAATCTGACTTAAAATTAAACAGTTTTGGTTAAATACTTTAGGTTACAAGCTGCATGGCCTGCTGTGCAATGACTAGTTCTTCATTAGTAGGAATAACCCAAGCCGGGCGAAGAGAGTTGTTTGATGTAATCACACCCGTTTTGCCAAAACACATTTTTTCGTTCTGCTCTCGGCTTAATTCAAATCCTAATATCGAGAGTTTTTCCACTGTTAATTGGCGTATCAACACCGAATTTTCACCGATGCCACCTGTAAAAACCAGTGCATCCCATCTGCCATTCAATAAGGTACTATAGCCTCCAATATACTTTGCGAGACGATGAACATAAATATCCAGCGCATTTTTGGCATTGCTATCCGTATCATAATGCTCCGTTAAATAGCGGCAGTCATTACTCATACCACTGATTCCCAAAAAACCGGACTGCTTATTTAACATATTACTGACTTCTGATGTGGACAAAGATAACTTCTCCATTAAAAACAATAAAATTGATGGATCGAGATCACCACAGCGAGTTCCCATGACTAACCCCTCGCAAGGTGTAAATCCCATCGAAGTATCAACAGATTTACCGTTTTTAATTGCCGTAACAGAGCTCCCATTACCCAAATGACAGCTAATAATATTTAAAGTATCTATCGGCTTCTGTAATAATCTAGCTGCTTGTTTGCTGACATAATCATGGCTAGTACCGTGAAAGCCATAGCGTCGAATTCCATACTGCTCATATAATGCTTTTGGTAGTGCATATAAATAGGCGGATTTTGGCATTGTTGTGTGAAAGGCTGTATCAAAAATCGCAATATTTTTGGTACGTAAATGAGGAAAAGCAGCTAAAGCCGCATGAATTCCCAGTAAATTCGCGGGGTTATGCAACGGTGCAAAATCTACTGCGGCTTGAATACCTTGAATAACCGTATCATTGATTATGACAGCTTTCGTGTATTGTTCGCCACCGTGAGCAATTCTATGCCCAATTGCCTTAATGCTTGCTAAAAGAGATTTATTCGGCTGCAGAATATTGCGTAGGATAAAATCAAGTGCTTCAGTGTGTGCCGCTCCACCACTTAGTTCAACTTGATGCGAGACCGTATCTTTCCACTTAATCCGAGCGTCAGGTAAACCAAAACATTCAGCCAGACCGGAGAGATAATTCTCTCCGGTCTGAGCATCAATAACAGCAAATTTCAAAGAGGAGCTACCGCAATTCAGTACCAAAACTGTGGATTTAGACATACGCAATACCTTAGATATGCTTATTCACTTTTTGCTTTCGTCTCACTTGTAGCAGTTCTTCTTCTCGATGTACTCGGTTTATTTTCAACAGTCTCTGTCACTTGACTACCGATATCTGAGCACCCAAGTCCATTTTGGACGTCAGACACCTCAATTTCTTTGATTGTAATTGATTTTGACGGGGCCTCATCTTGCTTGAGCGCTGGAATGAGCAATTCTAATTCTTTAGCCGCCCTTGCAATCACTTTAGTAGCATAAACTTTGCCCACTTTCGCTACAGCAAAACTGGCAGCCTCCACTGCGGCATTCACCGCCCCCACTTCACCGGCAACTTTCACCACAACAAAACCACCTCCTTTTGTGATTTCATAGCCCAGCAGTAAAACATTCGCAGATTTTACAGCCGCATCAGCCGCTTCAAATGCGGCGGTTAAGCCAACGGTTTCAATTAGCCCTAAACTTTGTGGTTTCATCTTTTTATCCTCATCTGCAAGTAATTGATTTTCATCTTAACCGAGCGAGAATAAAAAAGTTTTGAACTGATGGTGGATTATTTTTCACTATCACTTCACCGTACACAAAATAATCCTATTCCCCGTTTACGCTATTCGACACCGACTTGTCGGCGGTATTCCGACGGCGACAGCCCGACTTCTTTCTTAAACAGTCGGCAAAAATAGTTCACATCATTATAGGCGAGCTCCAACGCAATGCTGTTGACTTGTAGATCACTAAAGCGCAATAACAGTTTTGCCAGCTCAATTTTCTGGCGAGAAAAATATTCCGAAAAGCCGATACCAAAATGTTTTTTATATAAACGACTGAGATAGCATGAGCTGACATAAGCATGTTCCGCCACTTCATCTAGCCTGATGCTGTTAAAAATATTTTTGCCGATATAATATTGCGCCCGTTGAATCGCATTCAAATTCGAGCCCAATTTTTTATATACAATATCGAAAATATGATTGCTGATATTAATCAGATTTTTCAAGGTCTTATAATAATTCTGCTTGGTGAGCTTGACACCACTTAACAATAAATCATATTGTTTAAGCTCATTCACAGCCCAGCCACGCTCTTTAATAATCTGCTGTAAGATATTGATTAAATGAGTAATCTCTAAATTATATGCTTCCGAATCCAGCATATTTTGATTCGCCAATTTCTCCATAAATAGCGAAGTCCATTTCATATATTGGAAATTATCAATCAACTCTTCTAGTTCTTTTTTCTTATTCTTCAACGCACAATTTTTCTGCTCATCAAATGAAAGGCTGTCTTTGATGGTATTGATCAACATCGGAGGCTTAATCGGCTTCAGCAGATAGTCATCCACTTTTAATCCGAACATATTTCTCGCCATCGCAATGTCATCATTTGCGGTAGTAACAATCACTTTGGTTTTATGTGATTTCGTGCGCAGGTAACGAATCACCTCCAACCCGTTTGGTAACGGAATGTTAATATCAACTAACATCAGATCAATATGATCGAGTTCATCAATAAATCGGATCGCATCGCTGCCTCGGTTTGCTTCAAAAATATTGATGCCATCAATATGACGATGGATAATTTTTTTTAGTGCCGCAACTTCGATAACCTCGTCCTCAACTAAGACAATATTATACATACCGACCTTCCTACTTAATTCATCTTAACCATGGGAACTCGCAACTGTACGGTTGTGCCCATACCTTTTTTATTGGCGCTATAAATATGAATCCCGTATTCTTCACCGAAAGAGAGTTTTAGACGATCATGCACATTTTTCAAGCCAATACCTTTTCCACTTGAGCTTTCAATCATGCCAGACAAAATAGAATTAATTTTATTTTGCTCAATACCATCGCCATTATCATTCACTGTTAAAAAAACATCTTTTCCATTATCATTCGCTTTAATCATAATATGACTTTTCTCTTCTCTCGGCTCGACCGCATAATTAAAACAATTCTCAACCAATGGCTGTAAAATTAAAAATGGACAGGTAACTTCTGAATATTTTTCATCCACATGAATTTCATAGCTAAACCGATCTTTCATTCGGCATTGTTGAATAGCTAAATAGCTTTCAATTGAATTTATTTCTGTACCAATCGTTATTAACTTATTATCACTTTTATTTAAGATATAGCGCATCATATCGGAAAAATTATACACAATATCTTCGGTTTGATTGGCATCTTCAAGGAATGCCAAGCGTCCGATGGTATTTAACACATTAAATAAAAAATGAGGATTAATTTGGTAGGAAAGGGCTTTATATTCGGCATCACGCAGCGCACCCTCCAGCTCGGCGTTGTTGCGCTGCTCCTCCGCCAGTTTAATGCTTTTGGCATGCAGTTCTTTTTGAATGTTGTTACTGTAACTCTGCTCGGCAAGGCTCTGCGTTACATTCAGCAGCAGGTGGGCTGCTGCCACAAATTTTTCATACGGCAGATAATTAGCTTCTTGATGCGCATGCACCAGCCGGTTGTCTTTTTTCCAATCATCAGAAGAATCAATGATATAAGGAATGTGTTTCTCTTTTTCCGGCTCAACCCGAATCTGTCCGGAAATAAACGCACCCAGATATTGATCGTGCACAATCAACGGCACGGCAAATTCAACAAAGCCACAATAGCAACGATAGAAAATCGGTTTGCTTGCCGACATCGCTGCCCGCCCACCGGCATTATCACACTCAAAACACTTGCCTGCCTGTTTGCAGTCCATGCGGGCTAAATTACAAAATGTCGAAAATCCGCTCGGCTCAATCACCGGAACGCCTTTTTCATCGACCACCACTAAGGCGACACCTAAGGCTTTGCTAAAATTATGTTGAATAACTTCCAGTTGTTTAATATCTAAGAGGTCATGTAATCGAAAGGAATAACTCATAAATACTCCTATGATGCAGCAATTACCCTCCTATTTGACAAGAAATCCCCTTATTTTCGATTTCCTGCTTAAATATATTCATTTTGTCTTTTTCAACTTCGCCGGTATTTCCCATCGGATAGATTCGCCCCAGCAATGAATATTTATTTTCACCATAGTTGTGATATGGCAGAAGATGAATGGTGGTAATGTTATGCATTAGTTTAGTGAAATCCGCAATCGCTTGAATCTCCGATATATTATCATTAACTCCGCCAATTACAGGTATTCTTACGATAGTTTTTGTAATATATGAGATTCGTATCACGTTTTCTAAAATAATGCGGTTATCCACACCTGTTGCATTACGATGAATCGTCGGATTAATTGCCTTAATATCAGTCAATGCCAAATCAACAAAAGGAAACACATCTTCAATCACCGCTTTTGTGGTTAAACCGGTGGTTTCAATCGCTGTATGCCAGCCTTTTTCCCGACACGCCCGCAACAATTCACGGGCAAAGTGCGGTTGACTCAACGGTTCACCGCCTGATAGGGTAATGCCACCTCCCGAACGACGATAAACATTGCTGTCTTTTTGCAACTCTTGCACCACTTGCGCCACAGTCATTCTTTTGCCTTTCATCAGCAGTGCTTGCGTCGGACAAACTTCGGCACAGTCACCACAGCCGACACAGGCTTGGCGATCAACAAAATTGGGATTGCTTATCGACAACACTTGATGCTGACAAACTGCGAGGCATTTGCCACAATGGATACAATCATTAGCTTTGAACAACAGCTCGGGTTTTGGATTTTGTGATTCAGGATTACTACACCATTTACACGCTAACGGACAGCCTTTTAAAAATGGAATAGTACGAATCCCCGGACCATCATGTAACGAGTAGCGTTGAATATTAAATAACACTCCTTCAGTATCATAAGCGATATTTTCCATAGTTGTCCCACCACGTCTATGTGATAAAAATGTGGTGAATAAGTTCTATCCACCACATTCACTGAGTGTATTAATAGTGCTGCTCTGTCCGACTGATGATGTCGTCCTGAACCTCTTTTGCCAATACAACAAATTGTGCACTATAACCTGCAACACGCACCACTAAATCATGATATTGTTCAGGGTTTTGCTGCGCTTTCAACAATGTTTCTCTGTCAATTACGTTGAACTGCACATGCATGCCTTTGCGATCAAAGTAGCCTCTCACCATACCGGCAAAGTTACGCAATCCACTTTCGCCTGCCAGTGCGGACGGAAGGAATTTTTGGTTATAAAGCGTACCATTAGAGGCAATAAAGTGATCCAGCTTCGCCACCGAATTGGCTGCGGCTGTCGGCCCCAGTGTATCTTTACCTTGGCGAGGGGAAACCCCGTCCGCCAGCGGCTCTTTGGCCAAGCGTCCGTCAGGCAATGCGCCCACGTCTTTACCAAACAGCACGTTTGCCGATACCGGATAGATCCCTGCTTGGAACTGACCACCCCGTGGGTTAGTGTATTTTTCCACCTCTTGACAATAGATTAAGGCACAACGGCGAGCCACTAAGTCCACTTCATCAATATCATTACCGAAGCATGGTGTGCTTTCTAAGATGCGGTGGATTTCTTGATAACGTGAATTGCCACCAGCGGTAGTGGTTGCAGTGTTACTGCCGGAAAGCAAGCGATACACTTCGTTTTTAATCGCTACCGGATCAAGTGAACCGCCTTGCGCAATCACTTGTTGAACCATCGCATACACATCTTGTTCACTAAGTGCGGCTGATGAAGTGCCTGCATGTGTACAACCACCAACCGGATAACCGAAGTTAGCTTGTAGAGCATCTTTCAATTCCGGCAGGGTGATTTTACGATCTTCAAACACTTGTTTTTGAATCGCATAAACCGAGTCACCGGTATCGGCAACACCGAACGCTTGCGGGCCGGTGAAGTTATAAATCGCACCGCCCTCTTGTAACGATTTGCCCCGTCCGATACAGTCATCAACCATCGCAGACAAGAATGGCAGCGGACAACGTTCGCCGTGGGCGATATCCACACAGTTACAGGATTCAACCAAATTGCGGACAAAGAATGCCATTTGTGTGCTGAATGCACGATAGAAATCGTCAAGACTGCGGAATGTGGTTAAATCACCGGTAACCGGTCCAAGCTGTTTACCGTTAACCTGTCCATTATTCAATGTAATATCTAAAATTTTCGCTACATTGAAGAACGCCGCATCATGCCAGCCTTCCGTTCTGTGAGGAGCTTGCGGTTCAACACAGCCGATAATGCAATAATCACGAGCATCTTTCAGTGAAACACCCCGATTTTGCAATGACGGAATAATCACCTCGTCATTATACATTGCCGGCACACCCAAGCCTAAGCGCACCACTTCACAGGCACGATGTAAGAACTCGTCCGGTGAGCCTTGCCAAACACGAATAGAGAATGACGGTTGTGGTAACCGAACGTGTGCGGTGGCTTCCATTGCCATGTAGCTCAACTCATTGGTTGCATCAAGCCCATCTTCGGTTTGTCCGCCGACACATAAGTTTTGGAACACGGCATAACCGGCGAATGCTTGCGCTGACACTTCATCGCGTGTTTTATTGATGTCGTTCAGTTTAATCCAGCAACAGTCCACCAGCTCTTGAGCAAAGGTCTGCGACAAGTTTTTATCCGCTTTATAATACGGATACATATATTGGTCAAAGCGTCCCGGTGAAATGGAATGGCCACTGGACTCAATTTGCAACAAACAGTGAATAAACCAGAAAGACTGACACGCTTCCCAGAAATTGGTTGCCCCGTATTCCGGCACACGACGGCAGTTTTGTGCAATTTGCAACAACTCAGTTTTACGAGTCGGATTGGTTTCACGCTGTGCCAATTCATTCGCATGATCCGCATAACGATGAGCGAAATTGATCGCTGCTTTATAGCTGATGATTACTGCACGATAAAACTGCTCTTTTTTGATCGATTCCGGATCTTTATGATCCAGTTTCTCCATCGCATTGTTCACTTCGCTGATAATGCCTTGGAAACCGATACGCAAAATTTTGCCGTAATCTACGCTGACATGCCCGACACCACCGTAGAAATAGTTGCCGACGGTGAACACACCATTCGCAATACAGTCACGGTTTTGTTGCGACATATAAGCGTTAGCTAAATCACTGGTAGTTCTGCCCGGCCAGTATAAAAAGGCATCGTGCAACTCTTTAGCGGTCTCTTTCGGGATAATAAACGGATCGGCAATGCGATGCTCCATCGTCTCGAACTCTTTTTCCACCCAGTCAAAAGAAAATTCCGGGCAAATTTCGGTTGAACGTGGATTTTTGGTAATTGCCCCGACAATCAATTCGTCTTCACGAATGGTTACCGGCAAATTGTTAAAGATTTTTTCAGCTACTTTGGCACGCCGTAAAATGGCCGGCAAGCCTTCCGTTTCCTTATACGCCTCTGTTGCAAGCACCGCACGCTCTGACTCTACATACGGCTTAGCATTCAGAATCATATTTTTTAATCTGACGACACGATCTGTCGGTTGGGAAAATCCTTTCTCTGCCATGATGTATGACTCCTATATAATCAAAATAATTAACGCAATAACTCAGGGAATAATCCCTAATTAAAATCCATGTTCATTCTGCTCGAGTGCTTCAATTGCCTCCATCGCAATTTTCACCGCCGAAATTTCGCCCAAAATCGCTAAGGTGGTCACGTGTTGCGGACAACTACCCGTGATTTCAGACACAATGACGTTGGCACTTTTGGCGGCAAGATCGGCATAAAAATACAACTCCGGAATCGACAGCATCAGCAACCCGACGGCATCAATATACTGTTGACCGACTAAGGTACGAGCCTCGCTCGACATTCGCCGCTTCATCATATTCAGCACCTCTTGGCTCGGTGCACTGATCAGTCGTTTCTTCATCTTGCCCGCCCTTTGCTATTAACGTACATTCAACGACTCAACCATCGTACAACGCCGCTGTCTGGCAAACGATTTAGCCGATGTCAGCCCCTCGCCCGTTGGTCCTGCGATGGTGAAGGTGCTGAATCCCTCGCCTCCAACACCAATGCCGGCATAGGACGGTCCGTTTTTCACAAAGATGGTGGTTTGAATCAGCTTTGCCATTTTGGTTAATTTTTCCACGTTGGTTGAGTGCATGATGGCGGTATGACGGTTGCCGTGTTCCACTTCAATGGCAAGATCAATCGCATCATCCACATTTTTCACTCGAATCAACGGGAGAATCGGCATCATCAATTCGTGGCGAACGAATGCATGATCACGATCGGTTTCAACTAAAATGACTTTAATATCTGCACCGGCTTCAATGCCCAATTGCTGCAATAGATAGACCGCACTTTTGCCGACAAACGCCGTGTTCACGCCGGTTTGGGTTTCATTCAACACCAGTGTTTGTAAACGAGCCACCAGTGCTGAATCCGTCAAACGGTATGCGCCGTTGTTGGTCATGCAATGGATCAGAAAATCTGCCACTTCATCAACCACAATCAGCTCTTTTTCGGCGATACACGGCAAGTTATTGTCAAAGCTACAACCGTTCACAATATCTTTTGCCGCTTTTTCCAGATTGGCCGTTTCATCAACCACCACCGGCGGATTGCCAGCCCCTGCGCCAATCGCTTTTTTACCGCTCGACATCACCGAACGCATAATCGCCGGCCCGCCGGTCGCCACCAACATATTGACCTTAGGGTGTTCGATCAGCACTCGGGTGCTCTCCATTGACGGCTGCTCCACAGTGGTGATCAAGTTGCTTGGTGCGCCCAATGCAGCTAATTTTTCATTAATCCGCTGCACCGCCAGTAAAGAGACATTTTTTGCTCGAGGGTGTGGGCTGAAAACCACGCTGTTGCCTGCCGCCAACATGCCGATGGAATTACAGATAATGGTTTCGGTCGGGTTGGTGGTTGGTGTAATCGAACCGATTACACCATACGCTGAGTATTCCACCAGTGTTAAACCGCTATCACCGCTACAAGCCTGAGTTGTCAAATCTTCTGTTCCCGGTGTATTCACCGCTGCCAATCGATTTTTCAACACCTTATCGTGGAAATTGCCCATGCCGGTCTCTTCCACCGCCATGCGAGCGATCTCTTCCAATAGCGATTGTTGCTGAAACAACTCACGAATACCGTCCACGAACAGTTGGCGATCCGCCATGGTGCAGAGTGCATATTGCCGCTGTGCAAGGTGTGCGGCGGCAATCGCCTGTTCCATATCGGAAAAAATACCGCTGTTTGCTGCGCCAGTGCTGGCTTCTTGCTGACGAGCTCCATTGAGTGCCTGATTGATGAAATGATCAATTGCCGGCACATCAGATGCTGGTGCAGACATGCTCGCTTCCTTGCGTGATTCAGGCAATGTTGAGATCTTCACCTCGTCTGTTGCTTTGTATTTCTGCAACACTTGCGCTACAGCTTGAGAAATCGCTAAATCGTCCATGCTATTATCCTACTTAAGTATTGTCCTGCTTATGCGGTAACGAAAATTAAATATACGGTGTCGTAACCGACTTCAACTCAGACGGATCAAGCGTTGACAACAGTTGTAATCCCACTTCCCGTGCAGCAATCACCGCTTGGCGCACAGCACCGGAATCACCGGAGAAGGTGAAAATCACTTCGTTGCTGAAGCTTGTGCCTTTGCTTGGACTAGAATAGCCCACTGCATCGACCACCGCTGATTTTGCCGCTACGTCTGCAATCACCACCCCAATCGACGCTGGACAACCAACGGTGATCCCGAACGATTTGCCCAATGGCGCGCCAAAGGCTTTGTTCAACGCATGACTGGCTCTTGCCGTATATTGAAACTCCAAATGTCCTGCCGGTGAGCCGTAAACATCACCCATGGTGCGTTCAATCTCGGTCAGTGACACTTCCACCGCTCTGCGTGCGTCAGATACATCTTGTGCGCCGAACAAAATCAAGCTGCCGTGTCCACCACCGCCAGCGGTATCCCGTGGCAATTCAATGGAAATAATTTCACTGTTGGTGGCTTTCACCGCTTCATCTGCAGCAAAAATATGCGGCCCTGCACCGGTTCTTGCCCCCAAAATACCGATGGAACGGTATTTTTTGTCAATCCCCATCAGCTCATGCAGCTGGCTATCTACATTGGCGATGACAAGCCCGATGGTCTGTCCGATGGCAGTGCCGACAAATTCGGTCAACCCACAACCGCTCGAATAAGAAGAGGCGCATTTGGTCTCTTGTTTGCCAAGCGACTGTTTTTTGATGACCTCTGATACAATTTGTTCTACAAGGCTGTTACTCATGTTGCCTCTCCTTTAGCGATTAACCTTTGATCAAACTGCTAGGCAGAATTTTTTCAACTTCGGTATGTGGACGAGGAATCACATGGATAGATACCAGTTCGCCGACTTTGCTTGCGGCCGCTGAACCTGCATCTGTCGCTGCTTTCACCGCACCAACATCACCCCGAACCATCACGGTAACAAAACCTGCACCGATTTTTTCATAACCAACCAAGGTAACATTTGCAGATTTCACCATCGTATCGGCTGCCTCGATTGCTGCGACCAATCCTTTGGTCTCAACCATTCCCAGTGCTTCTTGTTGCATATTGACTCCTTAATAATGAAATTGTCTGATAAGAGCAGCAATATTTATCCTAAGGCGAACCTGACGGGATAAATGTCTTGCTGATACCAAGCTTAGAGAGTCGGTGCTAGAAAGTCTTGACCACGGATTAGAGATTTTTGTTATCCCATTTTACTTCATGACAAAATAATCCTAATCGAACATCAGTTTAGGCAAAACAGGGGATAATCGGCTGAAACAGCCGATTGAATAGGGTGTAAAGTGCGGTTTCGAACGGCTTAACAGAGAGAAAGGGCAAACCGTTGTTTGCTGAATTGATGTGCGGTTGCCAACGCCAGTGCAATATCTTGCTCCACACTGCCGCCACTGATGCCGATTGCCCCGAGCAACACAGGAGCTGCATTTTCCGCAGTTGACCAACACGGGAATCCACCGCCGATGGCGCACAGTTCAGGAATGTGCCGTTCTAAGCCATAAAGTGCGGTTTGTGATTGCAACAGGGTATTCAGTTGATGGGTCGGCATGCGCATCGCCACCGCCGAATAGGCTTTTTGTCGGGCAAGCCGCTGACTGACAAGCAACACCTGCGGCATGCTGAAATAAAAACGTTCGATGCCGTTTGCGTCTGCGCATGAAAACGCAATCTCCAATTTCAGCATTTCCGCCTGCTGTTTTGCGATTATCGCCAACCGCTGCATATCGTCAAAGCTTAAACCATTCGCTTGCATATCCATTCCTTATACCAGTGAGATAAATTCCATATTATCGACAATGCCCACAATGGCGGCATCGATCACCGAATAGTCTTTATGGTGTGCAAAACGTGCCGAGCTACCGGTGGAAACAATCACAATCTCTCCGTTTCCTGCGCCGACCGTATCCACCGCAATTTCCGGATTAGTGTTATCCGGTTGCAATTGCGCATTTAAACGGGTGATCAGCAGTAGCTTCATGCCGCTTAACGACTCGTCCTTACTGGTTGAAACCACCGTGCCTATCACCTTCGCTAAATACATAACGCCTCCTATTGCCTGATTAACCGAATGCCTTTCTGGCGAATCAAATCCCTTGCCAATGGCGTGATCAGGGTTTTTTCATGGATATACAGTGGAATATCGGCACAATGCAGCCGAATATCCGCTTGGGTGATCAGCTTCTTGACCGCACTTGTCGTATGTACCGTTGCCGATTGCACAACACGCCCTAAAGTGCGGTTTGCCGCCACTGAAGCCGCCATCTCGCCGCCCGAACAGCGTAGCAATTCAACGATTTTGTCTGAAATCAGATCGACAATCACCTTGTCAATCAAGGCTGACAGCCTGTTATCCTGTTGCTCCATCGCCACTACCTTATATCGCTACTACTTCATGATGGTTACCGCCATATCATTTTTTAAGCCGTACGCATTGGCTTCTTCCACATCAATGTGCATTTCAAGCACCGAAGCCTCTGTCGCCCGAACCACCACATTATGCATCACCCCGCCACGAATGCCATGCACGTTTACATCGACTATTTCGCCATCTTTTAAGCCGTGTGCAGTGGCGGTTTGCGGATCAATATGAATATGCCGCCACGCCACAATGGCACAGTGCGTTTTTTTCACGCTGCCTTTCGGGCCGATAATCTCCAACGCTGCCGCCTGAGTTAAATCACCCGACATTTTGATTGGCGCTTGAATCCCCAAGGTATAATTATCGGCAATCGACAGTTCGACTTGGGTCTCTTTTCTTAACGGCCCCAGCACCCTGACCCGCTGAATTTCTGCCTTTTCACTTTTCAAGATCACCGTTTCCTGTGCAGCGAATTGCCCCGGTTGTTTCACCGCTTTCATGCGGGTTAAGGTTGATCCCTGCCCGAACAGAATATCCATATCCTCACGACTGAGATGCACATGCCGATTTGAAATCCCAATCGGAATCGACAATGCCGCTACCGCACTTTTTTCCACTGCCACGCTTGCCCCTGCTGACAGCGTAGGCTGCCCTACATTCAGCTCATTAACAATTTGCTTAGTCATCTGCTGTGCAAGCCCTTGCGTGATCATCTGCGTGATCCGACAGTCCATATTTTCCATTGTCCCGATTCCTTACTGTTTTATCAGCCTATCTAACAAACGTTCCACATCCTCTGCCGCAACCTGACGAGGATTGGTTTTGGTGCAACCGTCATTCAGCACCGCTTGCACAATCTGCTCCCGTTGTTGCTGCACCAATTTCAGATCACAACCCAAACTACGCAGCCCTTGCTCAATGCCCATCATGCTGTTCATCTTTTTAATTTTCAGCACCAACTGATTCACGGCCAGCGTTGCCGACAGCGTGCGGCAACCGCCAATCCGTGCACAAACCGCATATTTTTGCTGGATTTCATTATTGTCCTGTGCATTAAATTCAATAATCATTGGCAACAACACCGCATTCATGCGCCCATGGGGAATATGCAACAGCGCACCAAGCGCATGCGCCATGCCGTGCACTAGCCCCAAACCTGATGAATTAAATGCCATGCCTGCCATGCAGGACGCATTGTGTAGTTTTTCTCTGGCAGTCAGATCTTTCGGTTCGCTGTAGATCTGCGGCAAATAGTTAAACACCAACGCAAGTGCTTTTTCTGCCAAACCGTCGCTAAAATCATTCGCCTGCCGCGACACCATCGCTTCAATTGCATGAGTCATCACGTCCATGCCGGTTTCGACTGAAATCCGCTGCGGCAGACTGACCACCAATGACGGATCTAAAATCGCCACATCTGCCAGCAGATCGTCCGAGACTAAGGGGTATTTCACTTGCGTTTCACTATCGGAAATCACCGCATAGGCGGTAACTTCCGAACCTGATCCACTGGTGGTCGGAATGGCAATCAATAGTGGCTGTGCTGACGGCTGCAACGTACTCAAGGTAACCACAATCCCTTTGGCGGCATCTAATGCCGAACCACCGCCGCAAGCAATCATAATTTCAGGGCGGAATGCCTGAAAAAACGCCGCACCGGCTTTCAACACCGCCGTATCGGGATCTGGCTTGATCTCACTAAACAGCTCAATTTGGCAATCAGACAACTGTTCTGTGATTTTGCTAATCAAACCAGAGCTGACCATAAACGGATCGGTTACAATGCCGACACGCTTGTGGTGATAGCACGCCAATGCCTGTAACGCACTTGCACCGCTATATACTTTTGCTTTCACACTAAATTCAGTCGTCATATTGCTATCCGTCAACTCGCATTACGTCATAATTAGGTTAGTGTGTAATGTATCACTAACCTTGTTAAACAAAACGACGTTCTCTTGCCCTGCAATAGCACATTCTTGTCATTGTCTTTTGTTATGTATCAAAAAAATCTAGCCGTTTTCAATTGATCACGCTCTTGCTCATCAAGTGCGGTTTCAGCTCACTGAAAACGCATAGGATTTTTTTATCCCCCTCCCTTATAAACCAACAAAAAATCCTTTACTGTCGTCAAAATAATGCAATACGGCTCAGGTATTCTACGTTTACATTTAATTGCAATATCATTCGGCTTATTTTTATTACCTCGAGGGATTTATTATGGAAATAACAGATCTATTAATCGCATTCGGCGGTGGAATATTGGGAGCTGCATTAGGCGCATTGGCAGCATTTGAGTTGGTTGGTTTGTTGGTGATCATTCTGGTGGTTATACAGCTGGCAAGCGGTGCACCGTCCGACTTTGTCTCGATTCCGTTTGGCTATTTTGGTCCTCATGTCGGGGGATTTGCCGCCGGTGTCGCCGCCACCGCCTATGCCGCCAAAAAAGGCATGCTGGATTCAGGGCGCAATATTTTGACGGGACTGTGTGGCTTAGGCTGTGCCAATACGCTGTTAATCGGTGGTGTGTTCGGGATTATAGGCTTTCTCTGTGTCTCGTTATTAAATCAAGTGCCTGCATTCTCTTCAGGCTTAGCATGGACCGATACGGTCGCCTTCAGTGTGGTGATTTCAGGGATTTTAGTGCGTTTTGCCTTTGGCACAACGGGATTATTCGGCAAACCGGAAAATGGCATTTCACGTCTTATGCCACCAATTGAAAAATGTTGGATGCCGTATCACAGCCGCCTTGCGCAATTAATCACTCTCGGCTGTGGCATCGGGCTGTTTGCCGGTTATCTCGGCATATCTCTCGGTTCAAACGGGGTACTGTTGGCATTCGGTATTTCAGCCTTCTCGCTGATCTTCCTGCATTTCAACACCAGTGTACCAATCTCTCACCATATCTCATTACCGGCTGCAACCACCGCACTTTTATCCGGCAGCCTGATTTGGGCGGCAATTGTCGGCATCATCTGCGCCTTGTTGGGTGAACTGATTTCACGGCTGTTTTTAATTCATGGTGATACTCACATTGATCCGCCTGCGTTTGTGATTTTCCTGATGACCACCGTGATCCACTTCCTCACCACCGCCAACGTGTTCACCACGCTTGCGATGTTGTAAAGTTTCAAATAGTTAGTAGCTATTTGTCAGACATAAAAAACCCCTGCCGTTTGCAGGGGTTATTCAATTTGGGTCTATCCGTAATTATTTGATAGCGTCTTTCAGTGCTTTACCGGAAACAAATGCAGGTACTTTTGCCGCTGCGATTTGGATTTCTTGTCCGGTTTGTGGGTTGCGACCGGTGCGAGCTTGACGTTGGTTTACTTTAAACGTACCGAAACCGATCAATTGAACCGGATCACCTGCTTTCAGGCTGTCGGTAATTGCAGTTAAAGTCGCTTCTAAAGCCGCTTTAGCTTGTTTTTTGTTTAAATCCGCAGCCGATGCAATTGCATCAATTAATTCTGCTTTATTCATAAGATAGTACCCCTTGTTATTGATGTTTAAGTTAAGCTTTTGTATGGATTGAATATATAAATATTCTGTTTCAACAGCTGTCTAAAAACAGTATCGTAAGATTAATCTAAGTTGTGCCAGATTGAAAGCTATAAATCGCAAAATCTGACTGAAAATCACGTTTGTTGGTCAATTTTTATCCCAATATTGCTAATTGCCTCTTCGCGCAACTCATTTTTCAGGCTCAACAGCAGTTCGATATCGCGTTCTTCCGCTTCATTTAAGGTTCGATAAATCAGCCATTGTACGTCTAATTCCTGCTGAATATCTTCCGATTGCTTTAATTCCTGCTCATTAAAAGTGCGGTCTTGTTCGGTTTCCAAAAGTGAAACCACGGTCTGTAAGGATAATTTACTGACCAAAATCGCCTGTTCCAAACTGGAACCGGAAATAATCGTGTGCAATACTTCGGATAGCCCTTCACAGGCATCTGCCGCCGGAAATACGCCATATGAATCGTATTCGTTCACATCAGGAATAATCGCTTCCAGCTTTTCCAACTGTGATTCAAAATTAATTTTTGCCCCTTTGACGGTGAGATATTCCCAAACTAAATTGAGAATATTGTGATAAACCTTGCTATCTTGTTGTTTGTCGTGCATTTGGCAAAACAGTTGGAAATTCGGATACATCCGTTCGCATAAGCACAACATGAATGCCAGATGTTGCCATGTTTCAAAATGTTCCAGCCGTTTTTGAATCGGGTTACGCATAGTTAGTTTCCTGTTTGATGGTAAGGCTGTGAAAAACGGTGTACCGCATCAACCAAATAACGCGGGCTGTCTTGCGGCACATCTTGGTGAATGCCATGTCCCAAGTTGAAAACGTGTCCGCTGCCCTGTCCGAAATCACGCAGAATATGCTGCACTTCTTGATCGATGCGTGCTTGATCGGCATACAGTACACTCGGATCCATATTGCCTTGCAATGCCACTTTGTGTCCGACGCGTTGGCGTGCCTGATTGAGATCGACTGTCCAATCAAGTCCCACAGCATCGCAACCTGTTTCGGCGATCGCTTCCAGCCATAAACCGCCGCCTTTAGTGAATAAAGTCACCGGCACGCGGCGCCCACGATAGTCACGAATCAAGCCGTCCACGATTTTGTGCATATATTGCAGCGAGAAATCACGGTAATCACGGTGCGCCAACACTCCCCCCCAGGTATCGAAAATCATCACCGCTTGTGCGCCGGCTTTGATTTGGGCATTCAGATATAAAATCACACTGTCCGCCAGTTTATCCAGCAGTTGATGCAGCAAGTGCGGTTCGGTGTATAGCATTTTCTTAATTTTAGTGAACGCTTTGCTACTGCCGCCTTCTACCATGTAGGTGGCTAATGTCCATGGGCTGCCTGAAAAGCCGATTAACGGCACGCTGCCATCCAATTCGCGGTGAATAGTTCGCACCGCATTCATCACATATTGTAGCTCTTGCTCCGGATCGGGAATCGGCAATTGTTGCACATCGCGTGCGCTTTCAATCGGTTTAGCAAATTTCGGGCCTTCCCCTGCGCCAAAACTCAAGCCTAAGCCCATCGCATCGGGAATGGTTAAAATATCGGAAAACAGAATGGCTGCATCCAGCTCGTAACGACGTAGCGGCTGTAAGGTTACTTCGCATGCCAGATCTTGATTGCGGCACAGCGACATGAAATCGCCGGCTTGTGCGCGCGTGGCTTTATATTCCGGCAAATAGCGCCCTGCCTGACGCATCATCCAAATCGGAGTCATATCCACCGGCTGACGCAATAGCGCGCGCAAATAGCGATCGTTTTTTAATTCTGTCATCTTGAGGCTTCCTTGTTATTTTGATTTATTCTCGGATTGTGTATCACTCGCCTGTTCAGCACAAATCGTTTGTGTTAATTCAATTAATCGGCGTGCGATTGTGCCTTTTGGCGGTAAAGTCGGCAATTCGGCACCATAGCGGAACCAGCGGGCATCATTCAGTTCTTCCGCTTGAATTTGAATCTCGCCACTGTCGTAGTCAGCAAGAAAGCCTAACATTAATGAGTTTGGAAATGACCACGGCTGACTGCCGATGTAGCGGATATTTTTAATTTTCAGACCACTCTCTTCAAACACTTCACGTTCAACCGTCTGTTCCAATGTTTCGCCCACTTCGACAAAACCGGCCAGTGTGGTGTAGATTTTTTCACTGCTGTGGCGAACATGGTTGGCGAGCAGAATAGATTCGCCGTTACGCACTGCGACAATGATCGATGGCGCAATCATCGGGTAAGTGCGGTGTTGGCATGTGCAACATTCAACCGCCCATTCGTGTGGGGTCATGGCTTGTGTTTCACCGCCGCATACGCCGCAAAAACGATGGGTTTTCCAGAAGTAATTCAAGGCTACGCCACGGTTCATCAGATTAAAAATCCGTTCCGGCAGCACCAGTTGATCACGCAGCGAGAAGTAGTCTCGTGTATCCTCAAATTCTTGCACTAACCACAGGGGCGCATCACGGTATTCGCCAATGACCATTGCTTTCCATGCGGTTAAATTCAATTCGGCGGCTGTGCCGTAAGGCAATTCACCCTGTTCGAGATAAACCGCACTTCCTTTGGTCAGCAGCCAATAGCCGAAATCATGGGGTTGTAACTGTTGCATAGTTGCTCCGCAAGGATAAATTTAGCCGATATTATAAAGGATTATCAGCTTAAAAGGCAGATCGCACGCCATAAAAAAACCCAAAGTGCGGTACACTTTGGGTTTTTCGGTCAAGTAATTCGATTATTCGAATTCTGCCATATTCAACATTTCTGCCAAATTCGCAGTGGCTTCGTCAACGTCGAATTTGCTATCGATCTCTTCCAACGGTACGTTTTCCACTTTAGCACCTTTGCCGTTATGACGGTTTTGGTGGTAAACATAACCGGTACCTGCCGGAATCAAGCGACCAACGATCACGTTCTCTTTCAAGCCGCGCAACTCGTCACGTTTGCCTGCAACCGCTGCTTCCGTCAATACTCGGGTCGTTTCTTGGAACGATGCCGCAGAGATGAAGGATTCTGTTGCCAATGACGCTTTGGTGATACCCAGCAATTCGCGTTCAAATTCCACCAACGGTTTGCCTTCGGCTTCACGTTGACGGTTAACAATTTTCACGCGAGCCACTTCCACTTGTTCCCCTTCGAGGAATTCAGAGTCGTGAGCTTTGGTGATGATACCTTTACGCAACATCTGACGCACAATCACTTCGATGTGCTTATCATTAATTTTTACCCCTTGTAAGCGGTAAACTTCTTGCACTTCGTTAACGATATAATCGGTTACCGCATGGATACCACGCAGGCGCAGAATGTCGTGTGGCGTTTCCGCCCCTTCCGAAATAATATCGCCACGAGAAACCAATTCGCCTTCGAATACGTTCAGTTGACGCCATTTCGGAATCATTTCTTCATACACTTCGCCTTCGCTCGGAGTAATCAATAAACGACGTTTGCCTTTGGTTTCTTTACCGAATGATACGATACCGGAAATTTCTGCCATAATCGCAGGCTCTTTCGGTTTACGCGCTTCGAATAAGTCTGCAACGCGCGGCAAACCACCGGTAATATCTTTGGTTCCGGCCGATTCTTGTGGAATACGTGCTAATGGTTCACCAATGCTGATTTCCGCGTTGTCGTCTAAGGTGACAATCGCTTTACCCGGTAAGAAGTATTGTGCCGGCACATCGGTACCCGCGATCAACACTGGATTGCCTTTCGCATCAACAATACGCAACGCAGGACGCAGATCTTTACCGGCTGTCGCACGTTCACCGACATCTTGTACCACTACGGAAGACAAGCCTGTCAATTCATCGGTTTGGCGAGTAACGGTGATGCCGTCAATGATATCAACAAATTCAACCTTACCTTCCACCTCGGAGATAACCGGCATGGTATGCGGATCCCAGTTGGCGATGATTTCACCGGCATTCACGTCGCTGCCGTCATTTTTGCTTAAGATCGCACCGTAAGGGACTTTATAGTTCTCTTTGGTACGGCCAAATGCGTCGATCACGGTTAATTCGGTGTTACGCGACGTAATAACTAATTTGCCATCTTTGTTGGTGACGAATTTAGCATTTGTTAAACGCACGCTACCGTTGTTTTTGATCTGAATGCTGGACTCAGACGCCGCTCTTGATGCGGCCCCCCCGATGTGGAAGGTACGCATCGTTAACTGTGTACCCGGTTCACCGATAGATTGTGCGGCGATAACCCCAACGGCTTCCCCGTTGTTGATTAAGTGTCCGCGCGCCAAATCACGGCCGTAACATTTCGCACACACCCCGAAATCGGTGCTACAGGTTACCACTGACCGCACTTTGATGCTGTCAACGGAGTTGGCGTCAATCACATCACACAGTTTTTCGTCAATTAAGGTGTTACGTGCGATCAACACTTCGTCTGTGCCCGGAATTAAGACATCTTCCGCCACCACACGACCTAATACTCGATCACGCAGGGCTTCTTTAACATCACCACCCTCGATTAACG
Organism: Testudinibacter sp. P27/CKL/0425; assembly: GCF_052931395.1. Lineage (NCBI taxonomy): Bacteria > Pseudomonadati > Pseudomonadota > Gammaproteobacteria > Pasteurellales > Pasteurellaceae > Testudinibacter > Testudinibacter sp. P27/CKL/0425. The sequence continues at coordinate 154,402 of NZ_CM128801.1, forward strand.
GGGTCATGATCACGCCTTCTTCGGTGCCGCAATCGTCTTCAACGATAACTAAGTCTTGCGCCACGTCAACCAAACGACGGGTTAAGTAACCGGAGTTCGCGGTTTTAAGTGCGGTATCCGCCAAACCTTTACGCGCACCGTGGGTTGAAATAAAGTACTGTAATACGTTCAAACCTTCACGGAAGTTCGCGGTGATTGGGGTTTCGATGATCGAGCCGTCCGGACGTGCCATCAAACCACGCATACCGGCTAACTGACGAATCTGTGCCGCAGAACCACGAGCACCGGAGTCCGCCATCATAAAGATGCTGTTAAATGAAGCTTGTTTTTCCAACTCGCCGTCACGGTTAACCACTTCTTCGGTTGACAGATTTTCCATCATCGCTTTGGCAACACGCTCATTCGCTGCCGCCCAAATATCGATCACTTTGTTGTAACGCTCACCTGCGGTAACCAAACCTGATTGGAATTGTTCCTGAATTTCTTCCACTTCGCTTTCTGCAGCAGAGATGATTTCATTTTTCTGTTCAGGGATCACCATGTCGTCAATACCGACCGATGCACCGGAACGTGCCGCATAGGCAAAACCGGTATACATGATTTGGTCAGCAAAGATAACGCTGGATTTCATGCCCAACAAACGGTAACAGGCATTGATTAAGCGAGAGATCGCTTTTTTGCCTAAGGTTTGGTTGAACAATTCAAACGGCATGCCTTTTGGCGCAATCATCCATAAAATCGCACGGCCCACGGTGGTTTCGGTCAATGTGGTAACGGCTTCAAATTCATTACCCGCCGATTTCACATATTCCGTGATCCGCACTTTAACACGGGCGTGCAGTTCTGCCTGAACGGTACGGTAGGCTTTTTCCGCTTCGCGCGGATCTTGCAACAACATGCCTTCGCCTTTGGCGTTGACTTTTTCACGGGTCATGTAATACAGACCCAACACCACGTCTTGTGATGGCACAATAATCGGCTCACCGTTTGCCGGTGATAAGATGTTGTTGGTTGACATCATCAGCGCACGGGCTTCCAATTGTGCTTCCAGTGTCAACGGAACGTGAACCGCCATTTGGTCTCCGTCGAAGTCGGCGTTAAATGCCGCACAAACCAACGGATGCAATTGAATCGCTTTACCTTCGATCAACAAGGGTTCAAACGCCTGAATACCCAAACGGTGCAAGGTTGGTGCACGGTTCAATAAGATTGGGTGTTCACGGATAACATCAGCCAAAATATCCCACACAATCGCATCTTCACGCTCAACCATTTTCTTCGCTGCTTTAATGGTTGACGCATAGCCTTGGCTTTCTAATTTGGCATAAATAAACGGACGGAACAGTTCCAGTGCCATTTTCTTCGGCAAACCACATTGGTGCAGGTGCAAATATGGACCTACGGTGATAACCGAACGACCGGAATAGTCAACACGTTTACCCAACAAGTTTTGACGGAAACGACCTTGTTTCCCTTTGATCATGTCGGCTAACGATTTTAACGCACGTTTATTTGAACCGGTAATCGCACGACCGCGACGACCGTTGTCTAACAACGCATCAACCGATTCTTGCAGCATACGTTTTTCGTTGCGCACGATAATATCCGGTGCAACCAGATCCAACAGGCGTTTTAAACGGTTGTTACGGTTGATCACTCGGCGATACAAGTCGTTCAGGTCAGACGTAGCAAAACGACCGCCGTCTAACGGCACTAACGGACGCAGATCCGGTGGTAATACCGGTAATACGGTCAACACCATCCACTCCGGATTATTGCCGGATTGAATGAATGCTTCCAGCAATTTCAAGCGTTTGGTGATTTTTTTACGTTTGGTTTCTGAGCTGGTTTCTTGCAACTCTTCACGCAGGGTTTCACACTCGTGTGCCAGATCCATTTGTTGCAGCAAGTGCTGGATAGCTTCCGCACCCATCTTGGCTTCAAATTCGTCTGCCCAGCAATCTTCCGCGTCCATGAATTGTTCTTCAGTCAGCAGTTGTCCACGCTCTAAATCGGTCATGCCCGGTTCGGTTACGATATAAGATTCGAAATACAGCACGCGTTCAATATCACGCAACGGCATATCCAACAATAAACCGATACGGGACGGCAGGGATTTCAAGAACCAGATGTGCGCAACCGGGGAAGCCAATTCGATATGCCCCATGCGCTCACGGCGGACTTTGGTTTGGGTAACTTCAACGCCACATTTTTCACAGATCACGCCACGGTGTTTCAGACGTTTATACTTGCCGCACAAACATTCATAATCTTTAACCGGCCCGAAAATACGTGCGCAGAACAAACCGTCACGTTCCGGTTTGAAAGTGCGGTAGTTGATGGTTTCCGGCTTTTTGACTTCACCGAATGACCATGAACGGATCATATCAGGCGATGCCAGACCGATTTTAATCACATCAAAATCTTCTGAAGATTTTGTTTGTGCTTTCAAAAACTTAACTAAGTCTTTCACAGATTTGCTCCTGTCGGAGTTAAACTTAATTCAAGTGCGGTCAAACCGCACTTGAGCATACTTTCTATTGCAACGGCAATCTTACTGGTCTTCATCCAAGTCGATGTTGATACCCAGAGAGCGAATCTCTTTCAACAATACATTGAATGATTCCGGCATGCCCGGTTCCATCTGATGTGCGCCGTCCACAATGTTTTTATACATTTTGGTACGCCCGTTCACGTCATCGGATTTCACGGTCAACATCTCTTGCAGGGTGTAAGCCGCACCGTATGCTTCCAGTGCCCATACTTCCATCTCCCCGAAACGTTGTCCCCCGAACTGTGCTTTACCGCCTAACGGTTGCTGCGTTACCAAGCTGTAAGAACCGGTTGAACGTGCGTGCATTTTGTCGTCAACCAAGTGGTTCAATTTCAGCATATACATGTAACCCACGGTAACAGGACGCTCAAACTTCTCACCAGTACGTCCGTCAAACAGGTTAATCTGACCGGAGGTCGGAAGATCTGCTAACGCTAACAAGCCTTTAATTTCGCTTTCATGCGCACCGTCAAAGACCGGTGTTGCCAACGGCATACCTTTACGCAAGTTCTGCGCTAGACGAATCACTTCGTCATCGCTGAAGGTCGCAAGATCCACTTGTTGTGAAACATCACCCAAGTCATACGCACGTTGGATATAGTCACGCAATTTCGCTACAGACTGTTGCTGTTTGATCATCGCATTGATCTTGTCGCCGATGCCTTTCGCCGCCAGACCTAAGTGTGTTTCTAAGATCTGACCGATGTTCATCCGCGATGGTACGCCCAACGGATTCAATACGATGTCAACCGGCTGACCGTTTTCGTCGTATGGCATATCTTCAACCGGGTTAATTTTCGAGATAACCCCTTTGTTACCATGGCGACCCGCCATTTTATCACCCGGCTGAATTTGACGTTTCACCGCAAGATACACTTTAACGATTTTCAACACACCCGGTGCTAAGTCATCGCCTTGAATGATCTTATTGCGTTTAATTTCTAATTTACGTTCAAACTCTTTACGCAACTCTTCATGCTGTTCAGCCAACTGTTCTAATTGGTTTTGTTGCGCTTCATCTGCCAGTGATTGCTCCAACCATTGGTTGCGTGTTTGTTTATCCAATTGTTTCTCATCAAAACCATTGTTTAGCAACAGGTTGCGAACACGGGTAAACAAGCCGGCTTCTAAGATCTCCAACTCTTCAACCAAGTCTTTTTTGGCTTGTTTCAGTTGCATCTCTTCGATTTCTAATGCACGTTTGTCTTTTTCCACGCCATCACGGGTAAAGACTTGTACATCAATTACCGTACCGGATACGCTGTTCGGTACACGCAATGAAGAATCTTTCACGTCAGAGGCTTTTTCACCGAAGATCGCACGCAGCAATTTCTCTTCCGGGGTTAATTGGGTTTCACCTTTCGGTGTCACTTTACCCACCAGAATATCGCCACCTTTCACTTCCGCACCGATATACACAATACCGGATTCATCAAGCTTGCTCAGTGCCGCTTCACCCACATTCGGGATATCCGCGGTAATTTCTTCCGCACCCAGTTTGGTATCACGCGCTACTGCAGTTAATTCTTGAATATGAATCGTCGTGAAACGATCTTCTTGTACCACACGCTCAGAAACCAACATGGAGTCTTCGAAGTTATAGCCGTTCCATGGCATAAACGCCACGCGCATGTTTTGACCTAACGCCAATTCACCTAAATCGGTTGAAGGGCCGTCCGCCAACACCTCGCCCCGTTCAATCGGCTCGCCCAGTGAAATACAAGGCACTTGGTTGATACAGGTGTTTTGGTTTGAACGGGTATATTTAGTCAGGTTATAAATATCAATGCCCGCTTCGCCCGGCACGGTTTCATCTTCGTTAACTTTAATCACGATCCGTGAAGCATCAATATACTGAACATAACCACCACGTTTCGCAACAACGGTTACCCCGGAGTCCACCGCAACCGCTTTTTCGATCCCGGTTCCGACTAACGGTTTGTCCGCACGCAAAGTTGGTACGGCTTGACGTTGCATGTTCGCACCCATCAAGGCACGGTTAGCATCGTCGTGTTCAAGGAATGGAATCAATGCTGCCGCAACAGACACCACTTGTTGCGTGGAAATGTCCATGTAATGAATCTCTTCCGGTTTATATAAACCGGATTCACCATGCTCACCACGACAGGTTACAAAGGTATCGGTGAAACGTGATTGTTCGTCTAAATTCGAGTTCGCCTGTGCGATTACATATTTGCCTTCTTCAATCGCTGACAAATATTCGATCTCTTCGGTTACCTGCCCGTCAACCACTTTGCGGTATGGGGTTTCCAAGAAGCCGTAGTCATTGGTACGCGCGTACACCGACAAAGAGTTGATCAAACCGATGTTCGGTCCTTCAGGGGTTTCAATCGGACAGACACGACCATAGTGAGTAGCGTGAACGTCCCGCACCTCAAAACCTGCGCGTTCACGTGTCAAACCGCCCGGCCCTAATGCGGAAATACGGCGTTTATGGGTCACTTCCGACAACGGGTTATTTTGATCCATAAATTGCGATAATTGTGATGAACCGAAGAACTCTTTCACTGCCGCAGAAATTGGTTTGGCATTGATCAGATCTTGTGGGGTCACGCCGTCCAGATCGCCTAATGACAAGCGTTCTCTTACCGCTCTTTCCACACGCACTAACCCGATACGGAATTGGTTTTCCGCCATTTCGCCGACAGAACGAATACGACGGTTGCCCAAGTGGTCGATATCATCCACTTCACCACGACCATTACGGATCTCGATCAGTTTTTTCATCACCAGAACAATATCATCATTGCTCAGGATGCCGCTGCCTTCCCCTTCTGGGATATTCAAAGAGCGGTTAAACTTCATGCGACCTACCGCAGATAAGTCATAACGATCGCTGGAGAAGAACAGGTTATCAAACAATGATTCTGCCGCTTCTTTTGTCGGTGGCTCACCAGGACGCATCATGCGATAGATTTCAACCAATGCGCTCAGACGATCGTAAGACGGATCGACACGCAGGGTCTCGGAAATATACGGGCCGTGATCCAAATCATTCGTGAATAACACTTCAATGTCTTTGTAACCGGCTTGGCTTAATTTCGCCAATGTTTCCAGATTGAGTTCGCTGTTCGCGCTGCAAATAATCTCGCCACTCTCAAGATCCACATAATCTTTTGCTACAATTTTGCCGACAATATATTCGGTCGGAACAACAACTTGAGAGATATTATCTTTTTCTAATTGGCGGATATGACGTGCAGTGATACGACGACCACGCTCAACATAAACGGTGCCGTTTGCTTCAATATCAAAGCTGGCGGTTTCGCCACGCAGACGTTCAGGCACTAATTCCATCATCAGTTTATTGTCACTGATGGAGAAGTTCACTTTTTCAAAGAACAGCGCCAGAATTTCTTCTGTAGTGAAATTTAATGCACGCAGAATGATAGTCGCAGGCAATTTACGGCGACGGTCGATACGCGCAAATAAGTTATCTTTCGGATCGAACTCGAAATCCAACCATGAACCGCGGTAAGGAATGATGCGTGCGTTATACAGCACTTTTCCTGACGAGTGGGTTTTGCCTTTATCGCTGTCAAAGAATACGCCTGGGCTACGGTGTAATTGAGAAACGATAACACGCTCGGTACCATTGATCACAAAGGTTCCGTTATCGGTCATCAATGGGATTTCGCCCATATAAACATCATTTTCTTTGATGTCTTTTACGGTTCCGGGAGCCGCATCACGATCGTAGCTGACCAAACGCAGTTTCACTCTTAACGGCGCAGAATACGTGGTTCCGCGAATTTGACATTCACGCACATCAAAAACAGGCTCACCCAGTTTATAGCTCACATATTGCAATTCGGTGCTACCGTTATTGCTGACAATCGGAAACACTGAGCGAAACGCAGCTTCCAGGCCTTGCTGACCTTCCGGATCTTGCTGAATAAATTTATCGAAAGAGTCGATTTGGATTGTTAATAAATAAGGTACATTTAAAACTTGTTGGCGTTTGCCAAAGTTTTTACGAATACGTTTTTTCTCGGTATAGGAGTAAACCATAGGGTTCCTCTGCTTGCTGATCGGTGACCCAAAATTCGCGCACACTTGCGATCAAGTTAACAAGGTGGCAATGCTATCGATACCGTTTGTTGGTACCGCACTTTTCGCTATCACTAGCAAAACTTCCAGTGCAGGCTTAAAAAATCAGATATAACGCCATTTTTTAAGCAAGAATAAAAGTAAAAAAACGGCATATTTACTTCTATTTTTTAAAGGCACAAAATGGCTAGCAGTGCTAAACCGCTAGCCATTCGCCTATAACAGGCTATAAACTTAATAAAATGAATTATTTAAGTTCAACAGAAGCGCCTGCTTCTTCTAATGCTTTTTTCAGTTCTTCAGCTTCAGCTTTAGAGATGCCTTCTTTCAGAGCAGCCGGAGCAGATTCAACTAAGTCTTTAGCTTCTTTCAAGCCTAAGCCAGTTGCACCGCGTACCGCTTTGATTACAGCAACTTTGTTAGCGCCTGCTGCAGTCAAGATTACATCGAATTCAGTTTTCTCTTCTGCTGCTTCTGCTGGGCCTGCTGCTACTGCTACTGCTGCCGCTGCTGCAGAAACACCGAATTTTTCTTCCATCGCAGCGATTAATTCTACGATTTCAGTTACAGATTTAGAAGCGATCGCTTCAATGATTTGTTCGTTAGTTAATGACATAACAATCAATTCCTAAAGTAAATAAATTAAACGAGGTAAGAAACGCTTTTAAAATTAAGCCGCTTCTTGTAATTTGTCGCGCAATGCCGCAAGAGTGCGAACCAGTTTTCCTGCCGCAGCTTCTTTCATAGTACCCATTAAACGTGCAATTGCTTCTTCGTAAGTCGGCAATGTTGCTAAGAATTCAACATCTTGAACTTTACCTTCAAAGGCAGCACCTTTAATTTCAAACTTATCGTTAGCTTTTGCAAAGTCTTTGAACAGACGTGCCGCCGCACCTGGGTGCTCGTTAGAAAAAGCGATAAGTGTTGGACCTGTCATTGCGTCTTTTAAACACTCGTAGTCAGTGCCTTCTACCGCGCGACGTAATAAAGTATTACGTACAACACGCATATTAACACCGGCTTCACGCGCGGTTTTACGCAATTCAGTCATTTTATCAACAGTTACACCGCGAGAATCCGCGATCACTGCTGACAAGGCACCTTTGGCTGCTTCGTTTACTTCAGCAACAATTGCTTGTTTGTCTTGAAGATTTAATGCCATTGGCTTGTAGCTCCTGAATACACTCCGGTTTCCCGGATTTAAATTACCCGTTGTATCAATACAACAGGACGTCTTTCGGTGCGCAGAAGCAGAAATTTTCTATCATTCTGTTCACCATCTACGCAGGATAATTAAGAAATTACCGAAGTAAACTCCCCTGCGGTCTTGGATGGGGCTTGAATAAGGTCAAGCACCAACCAGAAGTTTCCGGTCAAACAACAACCGGAAAATAAGGGAACGAATTATAAACACAATCCGTTCCCCTGTAAAGTTTTTATTAGTTCAAGCTGGTTTGATCGATAGTCACGCCTGCGCCCATAGTAGTGGACAAGCTAACTTTCTTGATAAACACGCCTTTAGATGAAGCCGGTTTAGCTTTCACTAATGCTGCCAATAAGGCTTCCAAGTTTTCTTTGATCTGTGCAGTTTCAAAGCTCACTTTACCGATAGTGGTATGAATGATACCGTTTTTATCATTGCGGTAACGAACCTGACCTGATTTAGCATTTTTAACTGCTTCAGCAACGTTAGGGGTTACAGTACCCACTTTCGGGTTTGGCATTAAGCCGCGTGGACCTAAGATTTGACCCAATTGACCAACAACACGCATTGCGTCCGGAGAAGCAATAACCACGTCGAAGTTCATTTCGCCTTTTTTCACTAATTCAGCTAAATCGTCCATACCGACTAAGTCAGCACCAGCTTCTTTTGCTGCATCAGCGTTAGCGCCTTGAGTAAATACTGCTACGCGAACATCACGACCTGTGCCGTGTGGTAATACGGTTGCACCACGAACGTTTTGGTCAGATTTACGTGCTTCGATACCCAAGTTCACGGCAACATCCACGCTTTCAACGAATTTTGCAGTCGCTAATTCTTTCAGCAATGCAACGGCTTCGTTGATTTCGTAAGCTTTAGTTGAATCTACTTTATCTTGGATCGCTTTCATGCGTTTGGTTAGTTTAGCCATCTGATTAGTCCTCCACTACCAAGCCCATTGAACGAGCGGTACCTTCAATAGATTTCATTTTGGTTTCGATGCTCGCACCCGACATATCCGCTGCTTTAGTTTCAGCGATTTCTTGGATTTGTTGACGAGTTACTTTACCGACTTTTTCTTTGTTTGGTTTGCCTGAACCAGACTTAACGCCTGCCGCTTTCTTCAACAAAACAGCCGCCGGCGGAGTTTTGGTGATGAAAGTGAAAGAGCGGTCTGCATAAACAGTGATAACCACAGGAATCGGTAAGCCTTTTTCCAGGCTGTCTGTACGGGCGTTAAACGCTTTACAGAATTCCATGATGTTCACACCTTGTTGACCTAATGCAGGACCAACCGGTGGACTTGGGTTTGCCATACCGGCTGCAACTTGCAGCTTAACGTAGGCTTGTACTTTCTTTGCCATTTTTAGTTTCCTCTCGCGGGTATTATCGCCTTGCGGCTCCCCTGTGTTGTAAAAGTGCGGTATTTTAATGAAACACCGCCTACTTTTCAAGCGTTTTAATTAAAAAAACACTTGAGAAATTGCTTAATTCAATCTGTGATTAAACCGCTTTTTCCACTTGGCGGAATTCCAACTCGACCGGTGTTGCACGACCAAAGATAGAAACCGACACTTTCAAGCGGCTCTTGTCGTAATCCACTTCTTCCACCGTACCATTGAAGTCCATGAACGGTCCTTCGGTAACCCGCACTTCCTCGCCCGGTTGGAACAGCGTTTTTGGTCTTGGCTTGTCGCCGTCTTGTTGTAAGCGGTTCAAGATAGTATCAGCTTCACGGTTTGAAATCGGAGCCGGTTTATCCGGAGTTCCGCCGATAAAACCCATCACACGCGGCACGCTACGCACCAAGTGCCAGGTTTCATCGTTCATTTCCATTTGCACTAACACATAGCCCGGAAAGAATTTACGCTCGCTTTTACGGCGTTTGCCGGCAACATTTTCCACCACTTCTTCCGTTGGGACTAGCACATCGCCGAACTGATCTTCCATGTTGTGCTGTTTGATGTATTCGATTAATGTTTTGGCAACACGACCTTCAAAGCCTGAAAAAGCCTGTAGCACATACCAACGTTTTTTCGGTGCGGTATTCTCACTCATAAATTAAAATCTCAGGTTGGTTAAAAACGAAATCACAGCGATAATTAAGGAATCAAATCCCCACAGAACCAATGATGCTACAACAGTGACACCAAATACAATCAATGTGGTTTGTGTTGCTTCGGAACGTTTAGGCCAAACAATTTTTCTCAGCTCGCCGCGTGATTCTTTAAAGAAAGAAAGCGCTTTTTTTCCTTGGTTAGTGATCGCCGTCAAGCCCAGTGCCGCTGCCATTAATACAACGACGCCGACTACACGAGCCGCCAAAGGAAATTGATCGGCAAAATAGGTATTTCCGACCGCCGCCAGCACAATCAATACAATCGCTAAAAGCCAAAAGAGATTATTTGTCGCTTTGCTTTTGCCTTCGTGGCTTTCGATAAGTGTTTGTTTTTTAGTATTTTCTGAACTCATGCTTTATATCTATCCGACTCAGTGAATAACGGTATATTTTTGAACGAACGATTGTAGCATTTTCTTTATAAATTGGGTAGGTGAATTAACGGGAAAAGCGATAATTTTCTGCGTAGATTCTCAAGTCATTACGATTTTCGGCATGAAAAAAGGCACTCAAAGAGTGCCTTTATATCGTGTAGCTTATGCTGCTGCGATCAATTATTTGATGATTTTAGCAACAACGCCCGCACCTACTGTACGGCCACCTTCACGAATCGCAAAGCGTAAGCCTTGGTCCATCGCGATTGGGTGAATCAAGCTTACAACCATTTTGATGTTGTCGCCCGGCATTACCATTTCCACGCCTTCCGGTAACTCGATTGTACCGGTTACGTCAGTGGTACGGAAATAGAATTGTGGACGGTAGCCTTTGAAGAATGGCGTGTGACGGCCACCTTCATCTTTAGACAATACGTACACTTCTGATTCGAAGTCAGTGTGCGGCGTGATTGAACCCGGTTTCGCCAAGACTTGACCACGTTCGATTTCTTCACGTTTTGTACCACGCAACAAGGCACCGATGTTCTCACCTGCACGACCTTCGTCTAACAGTTTACGGAACATTTCAACACCCGTTACGGTTGTTTTAGTGGTTTCTTTGATACCTACGATTTCAACTTCGTCACCGGTACGAACGATACCGCGCTCAACACGACCGGTAACTACGGTACCACGGCCTGAAATTGAGAATACGTCTTCGATTGGTAACAAGAACGGTTGGTCAATCGCACGCTCCGGCTCTGGGATGTAAGTATCCAAGTGCTCTGCCAATTCGATGATTTTTGCTTCCCACTCTGCATCGCCTTCCAACGCTTTCAGCGCAGAACCACGAACGATTGGCGTGTCATCGCCCGGGAAATCGTATTGAGACAAAAGTTCACGCACTTCCATTTCAACCAATTCTAATAATTCTTCATCGTCTACCATGTCACATTTGTTCAGGAATACGATGATGTATGGAACGCCTACTTGGCGACCTAACAGGATGTGTTCACGAGTTTGTGGCATTGGGCCGTCTGTTGCCGCAACAACTAAGATAGCGCCGTCCATTTGCGCCGCACCGGTGATCATGTTTTTAACATAGTCGGCGTGTCCCGGGCAGTCAACGTGCGCATAGTGGCGAGTTGGCGTATCGTATTCAACGTGTGAAGTGTTGATGGTGATACCACGTGCTTTTTCTTCCGGTGCGTTATCGATTTGATCGAATGCACGAGCAGCACCGCCGTAGGTTTTTGCCAATACGGTTGTGATTGCAGCGGTTAAAGTTGTTTTACCATGGTCAACGTGGCCGATTGTTCCCACGTTAACGTGCGGTTTTGTACGTTCAAATTTTTCTTTAGACACGATTAAGTTTCCTTATGTAAAGTCTACAAGCCCTACGGCTTGTAGATTTGTTTAACAAAATTACTTCGCTTTGCGTGCTTCAATTACAGCATTTGCCACGCTAGTCGGCGCTTCAGCATACTTCAATGGTTCCATTGAGTAAGACGCACGACCTTGAGTTTGTGAACGAAGGTCTGTTGCATAACCAAACATCTCTGAAAGTGGAACTTCAGCATTGATTTTAACAACAAATTCATTACTTTCTTGACCGTTCACCAGTGCACGACGACGGCTCAAGTCTCCGATAACATCACCAACGTAATCCGGCGGAGTTTCGACTTCAACTTTCATGATTGGCTCAAGCAATACCGGTTTCGCTCTCATGTAACCGCTCTTGAATGCCAAAGAGGCAGCCAATTTAAACGCCAACTCAGAGGAGTCAACATCATGGTAAGAACCGAAGTGCAAACGCACGCCCAGATCAACGACAGGATAACCCGCCAATGGGCCGGATTTCAATTGTTCTTGAATACCTTTGTCAACCGCAGGGATGTATTCGCCAGGGATTACACCACCTTTGATTTCGTTCACGAACTCGTAACCAGGACCTTCCGGCTCTAATGGGTACAAGTCGATAACAACGTGACCGTATTGACCACGACCACCGGATTGTTTCGCGTGTTTACCTTCAACATCTTTAACCGTATCACGGATTGTTTCACGGTAAGATACTTGCGGTTTACCGATGTTCGCTTCAACTTTAAATTCACGACGCATACGATCAACCAAGATATCCAAGTGTAACTCACCCATACCGGAGATGATAGTTTCGCCTGACTCTTCATCAGTGTGAACACGGAAAGATGGATCTTCTTGTGCTAAACGGCCTAATGCTAAGCCCATTTTCTCTTGGTCAGCTTTAGTTTTCGGCTCAACCGCAACAGAGATTACCGGCTCAGGGAATTCCATACGCTCAAGGATAATCGGTGCGTTCAGGTCACATAATGTGTCACCGGTACCAACGTCTTTCAGACCGATTGCCGCAGCGATGTCGCCCGCACGAACTTCTTTGATCTCTTCACGTTTGTTAGCGTGCATCTGTACGATTCGACCGAAACGCTCACGTTTTTGTTTCACGGAGTTCATCACGGTGTCGCCGGAGTTGATTACACCGGAGTACACTCGGAAGAAGGTCAAGTTACCTACAAACGGGTCAGTTGCGATTTTAAATGCCAACGCAGAGAACGGCTCGTCATCAGATGGATGACGCTCACCTTCGGTTTCATCTAAGTTGATACCTTTGATCGCAGGTACGTCAGTCGGTGCCGGCAAGTATTCGATTACCGCATCCAACATCGCTTGTACGCCTTTGTTTTTAAACGCAGAACCACAAGTTACCAAAATGATTTCGCTGTTCAGCGCGCGTTGACGCAAACCGGTTTTGATTTCTTCTTCAGTCAGCTCTTCGCCGCCCAAATATTTTTCCATCAACTCTTCTGATGCTTCCGCAGCAGATTCGATCAGATTTTGTTGCCACTCTTCAGCTAATTCTTGTAATTCGGCAGGAATCTCTTCGTATTCGAAAGTCATACCTTGGTCAGCTTCGTTCCAGTTGATCGCTTTCATTTTTACTAAGTCGATCACACCTTTGAAGTTGTCTTCTGCGCCGATCGGCAATTGCAGAGGAACGGCATTACCGCCCAAACGTGCTTTAATTTGTTCAACAACACGCAGGAAGTTTGCACCGGTACGGTCCATTTTGTTAACGAATGCAATACGCGGAACCTGATATTTGTTCGCTTGACGCCATACAGTTTCAGACTGTGGTTGTACGCCACCAACAGCACAGTAAACCATTACCGCACCATCAAGCACACGCATAGAACGTTCTACTTCGATAGTGAAGTCCACGTGTCCCGGGGTGTCGATGATGTTGATACGGTGTTGAGGGAATTGGTTTGACATTCCGCTCCAGAATGCTGTTGTTGCAGCGGAAGTAATGGTGATACCACGCTCTTGCTCTTGTTCCATCCAGTCCATGGTAGCCGCGCCATCATGCACTTCACCAATTTTATGACTGACACCGGTATAGAACAGAATACGCTCACTGGTAGTTGTTTTACCCGCATCGATATGAGCACTGATACCGATATTACGATAACGCTCAATTGGAGTTGTTCTAGCCACGATTATTTCCTCTCGTTAGGCGTTGAAAAAGAAGTTTGTTTGCAACAGGCTTGAGAGTCCCAAGCCTGTTCTGCGAATGATCAATAACGTCAGATTACCAACGGTAGTGAGCAAACGCTTTGTTGGCTTCAGCCATACGGTGAACGTCTTCACGTTTCTTAACCGCTGCGCCTTTGTTATCTGCCGCATCAGACAATTCGTTGGCTAAACGTAACGCCATTGATTTGTCTCCGCGTTTACGCGCTGCATCAACGATCCAGCGCATACCTAACGCATTACGACGAACCGGACGAACTTCAACCGGTACTTGGTAGGTTGAACCACCAACACGACGAGATTTAACCTCAACGGTTGGACGCACGTTTTCTAATGCGATTTCAAATGCTTCTAAGTGATCTTTACCAGTGCGCTCAGCTAAAGTGTCTAACGCATTGTAAACGATTTTTTCAGCGATAGATTTTTTACCATCTACCATTAATACATTAATGAATTTTGCAAGTAATTCTGATCCGAATTTAGGATCTGGAAGGATCTTGCGTTGACCAATTACACGACGACGTGGCATGGCATTTCTCCGTTTATTTTTCTTCAGGTTACCCAAAACTCTATTACTGGAGTTATGGTTTATATTAAGTGTTTAAATATGAACGTTTGGCCTTACTTAACGGAGATCCATTAAGCTTTAGGTCTCTTAACGCCGTATTTTGAACGCGCTTGTTTACGATCTTTAACGCCTGCACAGTCTAATGCGCCGCGAACGGTGTGGTAACGCACACCCGGTAAGTCTTTAACACGACCACCACGGATAAGCACAACGCTGTGCTCTTGAAGGTTGTGACCTTCGCCGCCGATGTATGAGGTTACTTCGTAACCATTAGTTAAACGAATACGGCATACTTTACGTAATGCAGAGTTCGGTTTTTTAGGTGTAGTAGTGTATACACGAGTACACACGCCACGTTTCTGCGGACATGCTTCCAATGCAGGAACGTTGCTTTTTACAACCTTTTTAACACGCGGTTTGCGTACTAGCTGGTTGATAGTTGCCATTAAAAAAGCTCCAGTTTATTAATATTATTCATAAAAGAATGTAAAAGATAAATCCACTCAATAATAGAATGGACGCAGAATTTTAGACTTTGAACGGGGGAATGTCAAGGATTAGCGCAAAATCGGCTGATTATTTTCTATTCAGCATCTGGACGGTGAAAATAAACCGCACTTTGCCTGTTTAGCATCGTTTCTAACGGGCAAATTGAGGGAAATGTCGTTCGGTCAGTTCGACCCATTCGGACAGGCTCAATGCGTTGATTGCTGAGGTTGACGCAACAGCCTCCAAACTGAGATTGCGGGCATCCAGATCTTGTTGCAACACATAACATTTCGCGTCACAATCATTCAGTAGCGCCGCATATTTGAACAATGCCCAAACGCCGTCTTGCCAAAATAGCAACGCATCATCTCGGCTTGCCGCTTGCAGATATTGCTTGAGGCTTAACGGATCATAACTTGAATGTGCAAAAGTATACAGCATACTTCCTCTTAAAAATCACGGCTAAAACGTCAGCACTTTTTCTGCGTAGGCTAATGTGTGTAACAATTTTTCAAGTGTCACGCATTGGGTTTGAATAATTCCCTGCTCCGCATTTAAACCGAAACACTGCCACGCCTCTTGCGCGGAATAGCGCCGCTCAATTTCATATAAATCCAACAGTTTGAATGCCGCTTGCATGTCTTTTTGTGAGAGCAAGTGCGATTGCTGCGGGTAAAGATTCAGCACGCCGTCACCGATAAAAAATACCCCGATCTGATCTTCGTCAACAAATGCGGTTGCTGCCAACAGCGCGTCCAAACCTTCGCGCGAGGCGGAAGAGGCGAACGGTGACTCGGTGAATACAAATGCCAATTTCATACGCTAATTAACCGGTCCGCTTGCAGCACCGCACGAGTGAATTCGCCCAGACCGGCAAGCTCAAAACCCGATGCCAAATTATGCTGCTGATTATCACGCGAACTTTCCGTTGCGACCACGCCGCGCCGTTGCGCCGCCGCCACGCAGAGATTCAACCGCACTTGGTATGTTTTCGCCAGCGCTTGCCATTGTGTTAATAAATCCGGTTCATCATTGGCGGGATAGCTGAACGCATTACCGTGGTAAACGCCCTCACGATAGAAAAATACCTGATCGAGTTGATGACCGCACTTGAGTATGCTTTCCGCCAGTTGTAATGCCAAGGCTGAGCCTTGTCCGGCATACAGCGGCTGGGTGACTTGCAAAACGTAGCGCATTACACGTCCGGTTCGTCTTGTTTGATTTGGCGGATATACAGATACACCGTATGTCGGGAAATATCCAAACGTTCCGCCACCTGATGAATCGCATCTTTAATATCAAAGATTCCTTTCTCATATAACGAGCAAACAATCTGTTTATTTTTGCTGTTATTTGCCACGCTGATGTCGGCGTTGATCTCCTCAATGGTGTATTCCACCGTTTGCGCCACCAAATCTTCGACCGAGTTCGCGAAGTTGACAGCAGACGACAGCTCTTGCTGAGTATCGGTCGGTACAAAGGTTTGCAACACTTGTGACAACGGGGCATCCAAGTTCATATTGATACACAACAGCCCGATAATCCGCTTATTCGGATTGCGGATCGCTATCGTCACCGATTTCATCAGCACATTACCTTTCGAACGGGTGAAATACGGCTTAGACACATTATCGGTCTGCATATGGTGCAGCGAACTCAGCGCCAAATCGGTGATCGGCGAGCCCACTTTACGGTTGGTGTTGTGTCCGTTGGCGATATAAATCGCGGAACGCTGCAAATCCTCCAGCGAATGCAGTACGATTTCACAATGACTGCCGATTAAAGCCGCCACGCCTTCGACCACGGCATGGTAAGATTGCAAAATAGCGTAATCCTGTTCAGTAAAAGGGCGAGTGTCCTGTACCATAAAAATCTTGAATTAAATAAAATAAAAGGGTTAAAACGACAAGACTACCGCCAAGTGCGGTAGCCTCTTATTTCAATGTTTATTTTTTAGCCGGCTTAGTAACATCCAGCAACTCAATGTCAAACACTAAGGTGGAGTTTGGCGGGATATTGCCGGTTGCATTTTCGCCATACGCCAATTCCGCAGGAATGACCAATTCGATTTTGCCGCCTTTCTTAATCAACGGAATGCCTTCAACCCAGCCGCGAATCAGTTGGTTCAACTGAAACTCGATCGGCTCACCGCGTTGGTGAGAGCTGTCGAACACTTCGCCGCTGATCAATTTGCCTTGATAATGCACTTTTACGGTATCGGTCGGTTCAACCGTATCACCTTCTCCGGCTTTCTCAATTTTGTACAACAAGCCGGATTCGGTGCTTTTCACGCCGTCTTTCGCCGCATACTCTTTACGGAATTCTGAGCCTTTATCGGCATTTTCTTTAGCCGCTTCAGCATCTTTTTTCGCCACAACCGCACCAAGTTCCTGATCCAATTGGCGCAATTGTTGTTCCAGTTGTTGATCGGTCAGTTTGCTTTTGCCTTCTAAGGTTTGCTGAAAGCCTTCGATAATTTTAGCTTGATCATAAGTAATCAATTCTTTTTGTGAATCAACCGCTTGCTGGATGTTTTTGCCCATCAATACGCCCAGCGCATAAGACGAATCTTCAACGAATTTAGGCTCTTTCAATGTACCGCCCGCTGCCAATGCCGCAGTCGAAACCGCACTTGCAATCAATAACGCCACAATAGATAATTTCTTCTTAATTAACATATTATATTTTCCCCTTTAGTTTGGAGTGGTTTAGGTAAATCATCTTATACTATATATTTGATGCCGAATAGGTTAAAGTACATTTTTTTATATATGGACACTTTTTAAAAAATCAATATGCCGTCATCTACCGAATTACAACAGCAACTCGCCGAACTGGAAATGAAATTAACCTTTCAGGAAGGCACAATTGAAGATCTAAACCAAGCGCTAATCGAACAACAATTTATGATCGACCGCCTGCAACAGCAAATGCGCGGGCTGGCGCGTAAGCTGACCGATCTGCAGCCGTCGAACATCGCTTCACAAGCGGAGGAAACGCCACCGCCGCACTATTAAAGTGCGGTTAGTGTTTTTCCTCCACCACTTTCAGCGCGCCTTTGGCGATCATTCGCAGCTGTAAAATCAGGCGTTTTTTTAAGGCTTCGCGCTCTTTATTGTTCATATCCAAGGCATGAGAACCGGCGGTAAACACAATCGTCACCATGCCTTCCGCCTGCACATATGCCAGATAGCGCGAATCGCTCTCTTGGGTCACAATATATTCGGTCAGCTCGGCGACAAAATGCTGAATCTCGCGCGCCGCCGCCGTACGGAACTCTTGTGAGGTGCCGGAACTTTCACGCAGCAATAAGCGAAACATATTCGGGCGATCGTGGATAAACTCAAAAAAGGTTTCGACCGAAATTACAATCACACTGCCGCCGCGTTCGATTCGTTTACGTGCTTGGCGCATTAACTGGCGCAGAATCAAGCCCGCTTCGTCAACCATGGTTAATCCCAACTCGTCCATATCGCGAAAATGGCGATAAAAGGAGGTCGGCGCAATCCCCGCCTCGCGCGCCACTTCGCGCAAGCTCAAGTTGGAAAAACTTTTTTCCGCGCTCAGCTGATTAAATGCCGCGTCAATCAGCGCCCGGCGTGTTTTTTCTTTTTGTTGTGCCCGAACCCCTGCCATCTCGATTATTCCTGTTCGGACAACATCGGCGCCACCGCCGCTTGAATGATTTTGGCAATCCGCTCATAACGGGCGCGCAACGGCGATCCCGGACGATAGACCAAAATCACGCTGCGATACGGCTCCGGCTCGCTAAACGGAATGTACTCCACCCCTTGACGGCTGCCTTCATTAATGATCGCCAAGCGCGGCATTAACGTCACGCCGGTATTTGCCGCCACCATGTTGCGCAAAGTTTCCAAACTGGTCGCCTGAAAATGGCTGTTTTCGCGCGCGCCGGCAGTGAAACAGTAATCCAACGTCTGTTCACGCAGGCAGTGCCCGTCGTCCAACATTAGAATTTCCTGATCTTTCAACACGCTCAACGGCAGCGACGATTCACTTGCCCAGCGATGCTTCGGCGACACCGCCAACATCATTTTTTCTTTAAACATCGGCACTTCGATAAAGTTACCGGTTTCCGGCACCTGCGCCAAAATGGCACAATCCAGCTGCCCCATTTCCAGTTTTTCCAGCAAGGTTTGGGTTTGGGCTTCGTAGAGATACAGTTCTAAATCGGGGAAGTCTTGCTCCAATACCGGCAGCATACAAGGCAGCAGATACGGCCCTAACGTCGGGATCACCCCGATGTGCAGCGGCCCGCTCATCTCTTTGCCCTGATTGCTCGCCATTTCACGGAAAATCTGCACTTCAAGCAAAATCTTGCGCGCCTGCTCCACCAGCAACATTCCTGACTGGGTGAACAACACTTTACGGCTGGTTCTTTCCAGCAACAAAATGCCCAATTCATCTTCCAGTTTGCGGATTTGCCCGCTTAAGGTCGGCTGGCTGACGTGGCAAGCATCCGCCGCCTTACGAAAATGCTTATATTCCGATAATACAACCAAATATTCCAGATCCCGAATATTCACAATAAGCCTCTATCAATTGATGTCATAAAATAGAAATGATTATAATCCATTCCGTCTCTTTCTCGGTCAACTTTTTAGTTTAAATAGTTTAAAACGACGCAAAATAGCGAAAATTCCCGATTCTGTGAGGAAAATCGCTGATAAATCATGCTGAATCCCGTTCGAATCGCTGACAATTTAGCATAACAATGATAGGATTAAGCCTCTGTTTCTCTGCAACCGCTGACAAAATAATATATAAAATCATGATGAAAAAGACCATTCGAATTGCGACCAGACAAAGCCCGCTTGCGCTGTGGCAGGCAAATTTTATCCAATCCCGTTTGCAAAGCCTGTATCCCGATCGCCAAATTGAGCTGATCCCGATGGTGACCAAAGGCGATATTATTTTGGATACCCCGCTGGCGAAAATCGGCGGCAAAGGGTTGTTTGTCAAAGAGTTAGAGTTGGCATTGTTGGAAGGACGCGCCGATTTAGCGGTGCATTCGATGAAGGATGTGCCGATGGAATTTCCCGAAGGGTTAGGGCTAAGCGTAATCTGCGAGCGTGAAGATCCGCATGATGCATTTGTTTCCAATGCCTATACCGCACTTGAACAACTGCCGCAAGGCGCGGTGGTCGGCACGTCCAGCCTGCGCCGCCAAGCGCAACTGCAAGCGCTGCGCCCCGATTTACAGATCACCTCTCTGCGCGGCAATGTCGGCACCCGATTAAGCAAGTTGGACAACGGCGACTATGACGCGATTATCCTTGCCGCCTCCGGATTAAAACGCTTAGGTCTGCACCAGCGCATTCGTTCACTGATCAGCTATCAGCAATCGCTGCCTGCCGCCGGACAAGGCGCACTGGGGATTGAAACCCGAATTGACGATGACCAAATCAACCAATTATTACAGCCGCTGCAACACTTGCCGACCCATTATTGCGTCAGCGCCGAACGGGCGATGAACCGCCATTTACAAGGCGGCTGCCAAGTGCCGATTGCCGGCTTCGCCACCCTGCTCGATGAGCGCCAGATTCAGTTAAAAGCACTGGTTGCCAATCCTGACGGTTCACAAATTCTGCGTGCCGAAGGGCAAAGTGCGGTTGAGGACGCTGAACAATTGGGGATCGCCGTCGCCGAACAATTATTGGCACAAGGCGCCGGGCAGATTTTACAAGCCGTTTATCATACTCAACCTGAAACCCACTAACGGAAAACGCAATGGCTATTCTGGTAACCCGTCCCGAACCCAATGGCGAAGCCCTTTGCAAATTGCTGAATCAGCAAGGCTTCGCCACGCTCTACGCACCGCTATTCGGCATTGACAAAGGCGGCGATCTGAACCAACTGCCACAACGGCTGCAACAATTGCAAAGTGGTGATTATGTTTTCGCCGTCTCAAAAAATGCGATTCAATATGCCGATCAAGTATTACGCAACGTCGGCTTACACTGGCGCGCCGATTTACACTATTTCACCGTCGGGCGGCGCAGTGCGGAATATCTGAGCGCCGTTGCCGAACAGGCGGTTCAGTATCCTTATCCACAAGAAAACAGCGAAGGCTTGCTGGCATTGCCGCAGATGCAACAGCTGGAAAATAAAACGATTTTGATCTTGCGCGGCAACGGCGGACGTGACCTGTTTCGTCAACAAACGGCTGCCAAAGGCGCCAATCTTGAGATTTTAGAATGTTATCAGCGCATTCCTAAAGAATATGATAATATTCAACAAATTAGCATCTGGAAACGCGCTGGTATCGACACGATCGTCGTCACCAGTAACGAAATTTTGCGCTATTTAGTGGAATTTGTGCCGAAAAATGACCATAATTGGTTGACTCAATGCCATTTGATTGCCATTAGTCCGCGCATTGCTCACTTAGCCAAAGAATACGGTTGGGAAAAAGTGACCCAAACCGCGCGCGCGGATAACGCATCGATCTTAGAGACGCTATTGTCATTAAAAAACGAATTGAATTAGCAGAGGTAGGATAAATATGAGTGAACAACAAACACCAGAGAACCGTGCGGATCTTGAAAAAAATACCGCCGTCACCCCTGAAACGCCGCAGCAGCCTGAAAAAGCCTCTGCAACTGTCGGTGCGAAAACTGCAGTCAATAAAAAACCGGCGCCTAAAACGGAACCCGAAACTAAAGCAGGCAAATCCGGTGTGGAAAACAAACCGTTAGATAAAAAAGCGGCTGACAATGCGAAAAGTGCGGTCAAACCAGAAACTAACGAGCGCACCGCACGCAACCAACCGGCAGAAAAATCCCCTTCCGGTGGCGGCAAAGGCTTGTCATTGTTGGCGATTTTAATTGCGTTAGGCGTCGGCGTAGGTGGTTATTTCTGGGGCACCCAACAACTAAGTGCGGTTGAGCAGCAAGTGACGACGCTCTCCTCCGAACTGGCGAAGTTGCAAAACCAAACTGCACCCGCTGCACCACAAGCGCCTGCCGTTGTTCAAGACAACGGTGCGGAAGCCCTGAAAGCCCAATTCGGCGAATTGCAAGCTGCGCAACAGAAAGCCGTGCAGCAAACTCAGCGTGAACTGCAACAACTGGCAGCGGCACTAGATCTGCAAAAAACCGAAAACAGCGAACTGCGCAATCAGTTGAATAAACTCAGCTTTAATAACAAATCCGAACCAAACGACTGGCTGATGTCGGAAGCCGATTTCCTGCTGACCAATGCACAGCGTAAGTTAGTGTTGGATAACGACATTGAAACCGTGGTAACGCTACTGCAAGCCGCCAATCAAACGCTGCAACAAGTTTCCAATTCGCAAGCACTGTCGATTCGCACCGCGATCGGCAACGATTTGACTCAATTGCAAAATATCAATGAAGTCGATCAAGATCTGATCATGTCGCAATTGAGCCTGCTGGTTTCACAGGTCGACAACCTGAAAGTCTTGGCGTTAAATCCAAGCCATAAAGCCAGCGCCGAAGTCAGCGAATCAATCGAAGATTGGCAGCAAAATCTGGAAAAAAGCGCCTCGTCATTCCTTTCTCACTTTATTCAAGTGCGCAAGAAAGACCAAAACCGCCCGGAATTGCTAGCGCCGGATCAAGACGTGTTCTTGAAAGAGAATATCCGTTTAAGTTTGCAAGTCGCCCTTTCTGCGGTGCCGCGTCAACAAAACGAAGTGTATAAACAGTCGTTAAATTCGGTTGCCAGCTGGGTGCGCAGCTATTTTGACACCGATGATTATTCGGTGCAGCAATTCCTGCAACAAGTGGATCAACTGAAAGAACAGTCGATTTATGTTAATGCGCCGCAACAACTGCAATCTTGGTTGGCGATTGGTACGCTGTTAAACCGCGACTACCGCACTTTGGAACAATTCTCCAGCTCCGAAGCGGCAAAAGCTAAAGCCGCCGAAGAAAAAGCAGCTGAGGAAAAAGCGGCAGAAGAAAAAGCGGCGGAAGAAAAACCGGTTGAAGCCAAAGCAGTCGAGCCAAAAACTGAGCCGAAAATTGCAGCTGAACCCGTCAGCGAACAACCAAGCAGTGAAAACAGCACACCGGCAACGGTGACTGACAACGCCTCAGAAAACCTAGCGGCAAAAACCGAAAGCACCTCAGCTGAAGCAACAACCGAAGCCCAACCGGCTGAAAGCGCCACCGAAGCGAATGCCGGCAGTGACGCCGCCACTCCCGCCGCACCAACCACTGAATCGGCACAATAGGAGCTAGCTTATGTTTAAAGTTCTGTTTTTAATGTTGATTTTATTGGCGGGATTAGTCGCAGGGCCCTATCTTTCCGGCAAACAAGGCTATGTACTGATTTCCACCGCCAACCACGATATTGAAATGACGATCCCGACGCTGGTGATCATCTTTGTATTATCGCTAGCAGTGGTGTATTTAGTGCAAGCGGCAATTTCTCGTTTTTGCAGTTTGAATAAAAGCACTTACGGCTGGTTTTCTCGCCGTAAACGTCTGAAAGCGGAAAAACAAACCCTCGCCGGTTTAATCAAAATGGACGAGGGCGATTACGCCAAAGCGGAAAAATTGATCGGCAAAAACGCCAAACACGCCACTGAACCGGTGTTGAACTTCATCAAAGCCGCCGAAGCCGCGCAACAAAA
Source organism: Testudinibacter sp. P27/CKL/0425 (assembly GCF_052931395.1). Taxonomy (NCBI): domain Bacteria; kingdom Pseudomonadati; phylum Pseudomonadota; class Gammaproteobacteria; order Pasteurellales; family Pasteurellaceae; genus Testudinibacter; species Testudinibacter sp. P27/CKL/0425. The sequence continues at coordinate 177,968 of NZ_CM128801.1, forward strand.
AGGCGATGAGTTTAGCGCCAATAAATATTTGATCGAAGCGACAAAACTAGCTGGCAACGATAATCTCGTGGTTGAACTGGCACGCACCCGCATCCTGCTGCAGCAAGGCAAATTGTCCGCCGCGCGCAGCTCGATCGACAGTTTGCTGCTGCTCGCGCCGTATAATCCGGAAGTGTTGCGCTTGGCAGTCGATATTTACCTGCAATCCAAAGCCTACACCTCGCTGGACGAACTGTTCGGACGAGTGGAGAACAAGCTGAATTACAGTCAGGAAAAATTGCAACAACTGCGCCGCCAAATCGAAGACGGTTTGCAAGATGAGAAGCTGAATGAGGAAGGCGTGGACGGCTTGCTGGCATGGTGGGAACAACAGAGCCGCAAACGCCACAACGATCTATATGCCAAAACCGGCATGGTCAAGCGCTTGATTGCCGCTAACGACCATGAGTCAGCTTACGAAATCGCATTAGAAGCGATTAAAAAAGTCGACGGCAAGGCAGATCGATTAACACTACTACAGTCATTGGCTTACTTACAGACTGAAAACAGCAATAAATTGATTAAGATTTTAGAAAAACAGTTGGCGAACTGCAACGATAGCGAGCTGCAACTTGCTTATAACCGCACTTTAGGTTATCTGGTATTGCGCCAAAACGAATTTAAGCAAGCTAAAATCTACCTTGATAATGTGTTGCAACATCCGGCGGCAACCAAAGCTGAAGACTATAGCGTAGCCGCCTATGTGTATGAGCAGTTGGGCGAAAATATCGAAGCGCAGCGTATTCGTGAGAAAAGCTTCCAGCAATTATTGCACACCCAGAAAAGTGCGGTCGTTCCGGTTTAAACGACATTCTCTACCCAAGCCCGCTTGAATATTCAAGCGGGCTTTTTTATCGGCAGAAATCTCTCAACCGCACTTTGACAAAATAAATCAAGCAAGATAAAAAACGGCTTGTTATTGCTAACAAACCGTTTGCTTATGGCTGAGCCGAAATACTTAAAGAATAAAGCGACTCAAATCTTCATCTTCAATAATGTCGCCAAGTGCGGTGCTGACGTAGGTAGAATCGATCTTCACGCTCTGCCCCGACATTTCACTGGCGTCATACGAAATTTTATCCATTAAGCGTTCCAACACCGTATGCAGACGGCGGGCACCGATATTTTCGGTTTTCTCATTCACACGGAATGCCGCTTCGGCGATTTTCGCCACCGCATCTTCAGTAAATTCCACGTCCACGCCTTCGGTTGCCATTAGCGCTTTATATTGCTGGGTCAATGACGCATTCGGCTCGGTTAGAATCCGCTCAAAATCTTTGCTGCTTAATGCACTCAATTCTACCCGAATCGGCAAACGCCCTTGCAATTCCGGAATTAAATCCGACGGGCGCGCCACCTGAAATGCGCCGGAAGCAATAAACAGAATGTGATCGGTTTTCACCATACCGTGTTTGGTATTAATGGTGCTGCCTTCGACTAACGGCAATAGATCACGTTGCACGCCTTCACGCGAAACATCAGGGCCTGAGCTTTCGCCACGTTTACAGATTTTATCGATTTCGTCGATAAACACGATGCCGTGCTGTTCGGTGGCTTCGATCGCTTTTTGTTTCAGCTCTTCCGGATTAATCAGCTTCGCCGCTTCGTCTTCGGTTAAAATTTTCAACGCATCTTTGATTTTCATTTTGCGTTTTTTGGTTTTTCCGCTCGACATATTTTGGAACATCGATTGCAGCTGGTTGGTCATCTCTTCCATGCCCGGCGGCGCCATAATTTCCACGCCGACCGAGGCAGAAGCAACATCGACTTCAATCTCTTTATCGTCCAGCTGCCCTTCACGCAATTTTTTGCGGAACACCTGACGCGTGCCGCTTTGTTTATCGGCTTCCTCTTCCGCGCCCCAGCTGTTTTTCGCCGGCGGCAACAGAATATCTAAAATCCGATCTTCCGCCATTTCTTCCGCACGATAACGATTTTTATCAATTTCGGTTTGACGCACCAGCTTCATCGCCACGTCGGTGAGATCGCGGATAATCGAATCCACTTCCTTGCCGACATAGCCCACTTCGGTGAATTTGGTCGCTTCCACTTTAATGAACGGTGCGTTTGCCAATTTTGCCAAACGGCGGGCAATTTCAGTTTTCCCGACACCGGTCGGACCGATCATCAAAATATTTTTTGGCGTCACTTCATAGCGCAGCGCTTCATCGAGCTGCATTCTGCGCCAGCGGTTACGCAACGCAATCGCCACCGCTCTTTTGGCATCGTTTTGACCGATAATATGTTGATCCAGCTCGGATACAATTTCGCGAGGAGTCACCTCAGACATGATTTTTCCTTATCTTGATTTATTCGGGCAACTGCTCGATAGTTTGATTCAAATTGGTGAATACGCAAATATCACCGGCAATTTTCAGCGATTTTTCCACAATCTCACGCGCTGACAGTTCGGTGTTTTCCAACAACGCCCGTGCTGCCGACATCGCATAGTTGCCGCCTGACCCGATTGCCAAAATATTATCTTCCGGCTGCACCACATCACCGTTGCCGGTGATGATCAGCGATTCGGTTTCGTCCGCCACGATCAACATCGCTTCCAAACGACGCAGCGCACGGTCGGTGCGCCACTCTTTCGCCAGTTCAACCGCACTTTTCAACAAATGCCCTTGATGCATTTCCAATTTGCGTTCAAACAGCTCAAATAGTGTGAACGCATCTGCCGTACCACCGGCAAAGCCTGCTAATACTTTATTATGATACAAACGGCGCACCTTGCGTGCATTGCCTTTCATTACTGTGTTCCCTAAAGAAACCTGTCCATCGCCGCCGACAACCACTTGTCCGTTACGACGTACACTTACTATCGTGGTCATAAATCACCTCATCTTTTATCTCAATGAGAGTTATATGGAGATGAAAAGTGCGGTTTCAAGGGGGAAATTCGTTAGCCTGCTTTCTTGCTGTATTGCTGACGGTATTCGTTCGGGGTGTAGCGGTACTCTTTTTTAAATACCGAATAGAAATATTGGATTGAAGGGTAGCCGCACATTTCGGAAATTTCATGGATAGAAATCGAGGTTGACACCAGCAATTTTTGCGCGCGCGCAATTTTTTCCTCATGCAACACTTGGTGAATGGTTTTGCCCAATTCCAATTTGAAGCGGTTCTCTAAATTCGTGCGCGATGCTTTCACATAATCCAGAACTTGTTCGACTTTAATCCCTGAATAGGCGTGCAAACGGATATAGTGCATAGCTTGAATCACTAGCGGATCATGAATTGAGCGATAGTCCGTCGAGGCTCGCTCCTCGATGCGCACCGGCGGAATCAGTAACGGCTCGGTTTTCACCCGCTTGCCTTGCAGCATATTTTGCAAGATTTTAGCCGCTTGATAGCCCATTGCCTTGGTGCCTTGCAACACCGATGATAGCGACACTCTGGAAAAATATTGGATCAGCTCCTCGTTATCAATTCCGATAATACAAAGCTGCTCAGGAATAGCGATGTTGAGGTTCTCACAGGTTTGCAATAAATGGCGCGCTCTGGCATCGGTGACCGCAATAATCCCGGTGTGTTCGGGCAAAGAGCGGATCCAGCAATTCAACTCTTGTTGCGAAAGCTGCCAATTTTCTTGACGGGTTTCATGCCCTAAATAAACATGGCTGTCATAGTGGTTCGCCCGCATTAATTGCTCGAACGCAAAGCGCCGCTCTTCCGACCAGTGACGGCGGCTGTCACTCGGCACACCATAAAACGCAAAATGATTCAATCCCTTGCTTCTTAAGTGTTCAAACGCCATTTCAATCAGCGCGCGGTTATCCGTCGCGACATACGGAATATTTTGCGGATAATCATCTGGGTTATGATAAGAACCGCCCACCGCCACAATCGGAATCGAATGCTGCGCCAACTGCTCCGCCAGCAGCGGATTATCAAAATCGGCAATAATCCCATCGACCGAATTGAGGTCAAACTGCTGTTCGCGGTGAATAAAATCATCTTCCAAAAATACGTCCCAATGGCAGAGTGAGGCTTGAATATATTCACCAACGCCCTCCATCACCTCTCGGTCGTAAACCTTATTGGCATTAAAAAGCAGGGCGATGCGATGATACTCCGCGCTCATGAGACGATCCTTTCAGTCAAACAATTAAATGTCTGCCAACTATAGAATAAAACGCTGATAAAGAAAAGGGCTGCCAAATGAATGGACAGCCCTTGGTTATAGATAAAATAAATCACCTAATTAGCGCCTTACTGAGCGTATTGATAAAATACAAATACCGCCTAATAATGCGAAAGTAAATGAAACAATAAATATGGCAGAAAAATCAAATTGAGAAATAACAAATGAAGCTATAATTGGTGCAAATGCTTGAGTCAACGTATTACCTAAGTTATAAACTCCCAAAAAGAATGCCACTTGTTTTTTGTCTGGAATCACTCTTAAATTTAACAAATTATCGAGTGAATTCCAGATTCCCATACCCAATCCTGCCGCAAATCCATAGATCCAAATACTAAGGTCATTTCTTAACAAATAGATACTTAAAGCGCCTACTGCTAATAAAATCGTTGATAATGCAACTGGGTATTTGAGTGTTTTATATCTATCAGATAAAGGACCTGCCAAAAATCCCATCATAATACCGAATACTAACATAATCATATTGACTATTTGTATTGATGTCTGTGCGCCTTGTGTATCTTTCCCCATAAAGTCAGTCATAATATAGAGAAAATAACCAACGATTGCAAAGTTCCCTATCCCCTGAAATATTTTACCAATTAATGCCAAGTAATAATCTCTACCAACACTCCAACTTGGAAAAGCTTTCAGAATATTTTTAAGTGAGCTACTTTCCTCGTGTTTTAGCTTATTAATTCCTGCATTATCTTTCTCATCTAAATTAGAAGGCTCTTTGACGATATAAGCCGCTAATAGTGTTCCGATAACCGTGATCACGCCAAAAATAATGAACCCTAGTCTGAATTGCCCTAAAAACATCGCACCAAAAATACTAAAGCCATTATTACCAAGTGCCATACCCAATCCACCGTATGCACCTGAGGCAGTCCCTTTTCCTTCTTCAGGAGCTGAATCGAGCCATGCAACCATTGGTGCGACAATAAAATTTAACGCAACTTGTCCCAACATCCACGCCGCGAGTAAAAAGCCTATTGATTTCGCATAAGATGCTAAAATCATCGCGATCATAAAAAACACTGCTCCGCCTACTAACCAAGGTGTTCTTTTCCCATATTTTGAATAGGTTCTATCTGATAAATAGCCTGCAACCATATTTGAAATCGAAGCAACAATCATACCGCAAGTGGAAAACAGTGCTAAAAGCTGTACTTTATTTTCAGCATCAATCTCCTGAATCAATGCCGGCAAAAAAAGGCTTACTGCAACAATATACGGTCCTAACCATGATGCCGGTCCAATAATCAATCCCGGAACTAATCGTCTTAACGGTATCGTTTTATTCATAATAAATTCTCCATTAGTTATTTTTTATTTTGTAATATTCAAAATCTGCATATGAATCATGTTGGTGTGCATCAACCGAACCAATAAAGTTAAATAACCCTGTAAATCCGCCAATTTCTCCGGGTTCACCATTAACCCCCTCATCAGACAAATAAGAGACATCAATATCTTGAATTAAAATATCCCAATCATTATCTAACTTATAAAATAATGTTGAATTCCCATATTTATATTCAATTTTCAACTCAACAACGCCTTTAGGCATTGATATGCGGTGATGTGGATATTCTATTCGGCAACCAAGCTTCGCTTGTAGAATTGTTAAAACAGTTTCTGATGTTTCTTCTGCGTAAGTTAAGCATAGATAGATCCTGTTGTTTGAATCATAATAAAGCCCTACTCCTGCCGTTTCGGAATAATGATTAGGGAAAAACTCTAATTTAGTTTCAATCTGATAATCAAATGAAGTGGCTCTGGTTGCCATTATTGCCGGGTTATTTTGTGAGAAAAATGAATTTTCACCGCGAATACGTAAATAGCCAGGTCTTTCAGATGTATTCACCCAATGACTATTTTGAGTTCTATAAGGTGTCATAAATCGCAAATCATAATGATCGGTGAAATTGTCCTCAATATCTTGATTGATCTTCTGCTTAATTTCTAAGCCGGAAATCCCTTCAAACTCCATTTTAGCCAATGTTGAACCGTCAGCCATAACCAACCAATCATCATCACTCCATTTCATCTTTTGAATTGAGGTTTCTCTGCCTAGAGGATTAAGCAATTGATCAGGCAAAGGTCTCGACATCAAATGCGCGATATACCATTCACCGTTTACTGTTTCTACCAACGATCCGTGCCCCGCTTTTTGCATTGGCGATAACGGGTTGTACATCTCAAAATGCCCGGCATCAGGATCACCCAGTGAAAATAAGTGTCTAGGTGATGAAGTAACAATCGGCTCTTTTGACGGATGTGGCTCGTAAGGACCAAATATATTCTTAGCCCGCCCTATTTCAATGCCATGACCGTAACCTGTACCGCCTGCGGCAATTAGCAAGTAATAATAGTCATTGTGTTTATATAACTGTGGCGCTTCGGCACAACCTCTGGTGGTAAATCCTTGGCAAATACGATGCCATTCACCGATGATTCCACCTTGATTTAAATTCGCTTCCGCAATGACAATATGCCCTGGAGCTTGGTATCCCTGCCGAGTTTCCCACTCTAAGATGCTGAGATAAGATTTACCGTTTTCATCATGATAGAGCGCCGGATCAAACCCTATTGAGGTCAAAAATAACGGTTCTGACCATGGTCCATGAATACTGTCTGCGTAGATTGCATAATTGTCCGCATTGAACTCTCTTCCTGCCATATTCAGCATATGAGAATAAACAATCCAATAGCGTTGTGTTTTTTTATCATAAGATAAGTGCGGTGCCCAAATCCCTGCCGAAGTGTTACAGCCCCTTAAATTTACCTCATCTTTTTTTAGCGCATAATCCACTAATGTCCAGTTAACCAAATCTTTAGATTCAAAAATTTGGATAGCCGGATTCCAGTGAAATGTTGAAGTCGCAATATAATAAGTATCATCAACTCTGATGATTGAAGGATCCGGAGCCATTCCGGGAATCACTGGGTTTGTAAAATAAGCCATCTCTAACCGCCTTTTATTTATGAATTTTATTTTGGATATTCACATCGTATAACGAAAGAAGCTATTGCCTTATACGCTTTCAGTTTGCTGATGTTATCTAAGGAGTTCAATTATCAGATTTTTCAATGCTATTATGTTTTTTCTTTTTTGTGATTTGATTCACAACAAACAATTATCTTAATCCATAAACAAAATAACATAATTGCCCCCTTCTCCCCCTAGCATTTATCTTTTATTCCGAAGTGAAAATAGACTCAGACAGGAGAAAGAGCATGACTAATTATTTTGAAAATATTGAGAGCATCAAATTTGAGGGAAAAGACAGCACCAATCCGTTAGCTTATCGTTACTACGATCCAGAACGTGTGGTTTTGGGGAAAACCATGGCGGAACATTTGCGCTTGGCGGTTTGCTATTGGCACACCTTCTGCTGGAACGGTACTGATATGTTCGGCAGCGGTTCGTTGGATCGCCCTTGGCAAAAAAATGCAACTCCGCTAGATGCCGCGAAACAAAAAGCCGATATTGCGTTTGAATTTATCAAAAAGCTCAACGTGCCTTATTACTGCTTCCATGATGTTGATATTGCGCCTGAAGGCAACTCTTTTAAAGAATATATCCACAATTTCTCTACCATTGTCGATATTTTGGCAGAAAAACAAGCGCAAACCGGCATTAAATTATTGTGGGGAACGGCAAACTGTTTCACCAATCCACGCTATATGTCAGGAGCAGCAAGCAACCCGAATCCGGAAGTGTTTGCCTGTGCCGCCACCCAAGTTTTTCACGCCATGAACGCCACCCAAAAACTCAACGGTGAAAACTACGTTCTCTGGGGTGGGCGAGAAGGCTATGAAACCCTGCTCAACACCGATTTAAAACGGGAGCGTGAGCAACTCGGTCGCTTTATGCAGCTGGTTGTCGAACATAAATACAAAATCGGCTTCAACGGCACTTTGCTGATTGAACCGAAACCGCAAGAGCCGACTAAGCATCAATACGATTACGATGTGGCAACCGTGTACGGTTTCTTGAAACAATTCGGATTGGAAAACGAAATTAAAGTCAATATTGAAGCCAACCACGCTACCTTGGCGGGGCACACTTTCCAACATGAAGTGGCAAGTGCGGTAGGACTGGGAATTCTCGGCTCGATTGATGCCAACCGTGGCGATCCGCAATTAGGCTGGGACACCGATCAATTCCCTAACAGCATTGAAGAAAATGCACTGGTGATGTATGAAATTTTGAAAGCCGGCGGGCTGACCACCGGAGGTTTTAACTTTGACGCGAAAATCAGACGTCAAAGCATTGATAAATACGATCTGTTCTATGCGCATATCGGCGGAATCGATGTTCTGGCACAGTCGTTATTAATTGCTGCGAACATGATTGAAGATCAACAATTACAAAGCATTGTTGATCAACGTTACAGTGGCTGGAATGGCGAACTGGGGCAATCAATTCTGAGCGGCAAAACCTCGTTAGCCGATCTGGCACAGTTGGTTGAAACCAAGCAGCTTGCGCCGCAACCGGTCTCCGGACATCAAGAGTTATTGGAAAATATGGTAACCCGCTATATCTATAAATAAAATCCTATTCGGGGTAATCTTGATTACCCCGCCTTTCTACGGAGTGTAATATGTATCTCGGTATTGATTTAGGCACTTCGGGTGTCAAACTGGTCTTATTAGACGAACAACAAACCCTTCTCGCCACCCATTCGACCGCACTTAGCATCAGTCGCCCACAGCCACTTTGGTCGGAGCAAAATCCGGCAGAATGGTGGCAAGCCATTCAAACCAGTATTCAGGCATTAAAAAGCCAGTATGATCTCAAACAGATCAAAGCCATCGGGCTGACTGGACAAATGCACGGGGCGGTTGTGCTCGATCAACAAAACCATGTACTGTATCCTGCTATTTTATGGAATGACGGGCGCAGTTTTGCGGAGTGTGCCGAATTAGAACAACAAGTGCCTGACTCTCGCCAAATCACTGGCAATTTAATGATGCCCGGATTTACCGCACCGAAATTAAAATTGGTTGGCAAAACATCAACCAAACCTGTTTAGCCAAATCCACAAAGTCTTGTTGCCGAAAGATTATATCCGCCTGTTAATGACCGGCGATTATGTCTCCGATATGTCTGACGCCGCAGGCACGATGTGGTTAGATGTCGCCAAACGTGCATGGAACGAACCGCTGCTTGCCGCTTGCGGTTTATCGCTGGAGCAGATGCCTGAACTTCGAGAGGGTAATCAAATTTCCGCTGTTTTATCGCCGGAAATCGCTGAACAGTGGGGAATGGATCCCATTCCGGTCATCGCTGGTGGTGGCGATAATGCCGCTGGAGCAATCGGGGTCGGCTTATATAAAGCGGGTCAAGCGATGCTGTCGCTCGGCACATCGGGCGTGTATTTTGTGGTAACCGATAAATTTGTCAGTAATCCTGAAAAAGCAGTGCACAGTTTCTGCCATGCCCTGCCGCAGCGTTGGCATTTGATGTCGGTGATCCTTAGCGCCGCATCGTGCATTGATTGGGCAAACGAGGTATTGGGAATTAGCGATATTAACCGTTTCTTTGCCTTAGCCGAACAGCACAGCGATGATTCCAATGTGATTTTCCTGCCTTACCTCTCAGGCGAACGAACGCCGCATAACGATCCTTATGCCAAAGGCGTGTTCTGGGGAATGGACCACAACAGCACACAGGCGGCATTGGCGAAAGCAGTGGTTGAAGGGGTGAGTTTTGCCCTTGCGCAAAGTATTGATGTGTTGCATGACAGCGGTGTGCAAGCCGACAACATCACCCTCATCGGCGGCGGCGCAAAAAGCCACTACTGGCGACAACTGCTCGCCGATATTAGCGGAAAAACCTTTGAATATCGCAAAGGCGGCGATGTCGGCCCTGCACTCGGTGCGGCAAAACTCGCCCAAATCGCCCTTAATCCCGATAAAGATATTGCGGATTTTTGTCCACCGTTGGAATTGGAACAGGTCTATACCCCGAATCCGGACAAACAGGCTTACTACCGAGCCAAAAGAGCAACCTTTACGGAATTATATCAGCGGTTAAAAGGGGTGCTCTAACAGAGGCTGCAACCTCGCCATCACCTGCTCAGCACGAATCTCCGCCATACTCTTGGCAGCAAGTGCGGTTTGATTTTTGCCGTAGCTGCCAATCAGTTTCGGATCGCTAGCGCCGTAGAGGGTGATGTTGGGTTTATCGAGAGCTGCGGTGAGGTGTGCCAGCCCGGTATCGACCGACACCACCGCTTTGGCGTGGGCGAGTTGCTGGGCGATCTGTGAAAGGGTGGTTTTCGGCAACACGTCAACGTGGGCGAAGCCCTGTGCCAATCGCACGGCGCGCAACCGCTCTTGCTCGTTACCCCACGGCAGGCGGATTTGATAGCCCAGTGGTGCGGTTAGCGCAATTAATTCACGCCATGCGCTTTCCGCCCAGTGTTTGTCATCACGGGTGGTAGAGTGAATAAACACCAGATAAGGCGGTTGTGCTGTGTCGGCTGATTGCAATGAAGACGGCTGCAAAAAATGGCGGGCAATGGCGTAATCGCCTTTTTCATCGGGCAGGGCATAGCCAAGGCTTAACGCAAACAGCTGTCGAATCCGTTCCACGGCGTGCTGCTGATAGCTGATCGCATAGGTTTTATCATAAAAAAAACTGGCGAGCGGTTCACGAATTGAGCGGCAATCATAGCCGTGTTTTTCGCCGTGCGCTAAACGGGTGGCAAACACCGCACTTTTCACCAAGCCTTGCGCATCAATCACCGCATCATAGTTTGTTGCTTGCAGTAAAGTGCGGTATTGTCGCCATTCCGACCGCACTTGCGCTTGAAACGGGCTTTTGCGCCAACGGCGTAGCGCAATCGGAATCACCCGCTTCACCGCCGAATGCCACAGTGGGATCTCCGCAAAATGCTCTTCCACCACCCAATCCACCGCCAAGTACGGTATGGCACGCTGCGCATCGGTGAGCGCAGGCAAGGTGTGCAGAACATCACCCATGGAGGAGGTTTTGATCAGGCAGAGTTTCATATCAGATTTTATTAATCCTGAGTCTTTCATTACTTACATAACAGGGACGGTAACGTCGTTTGCGAAAAATTTCCTGGCAACGATGTGTTACAAATCATGAGATCAAATTGATCTATTTCACCCACATAAGCTTGCTGTACTTTATTGATTTTACTGTCATCAAATATCAAAATATTATACTGTGATTTCTGCATCGCTTTGATTTTCACCCTTGCCTCATTAAAATTAAAGCAGGTAATGCCTTTCTGATGATGAACACCAGCAGCAGAAATAAAGGCTTTGTTAGGGCATACTACATCCAACTCATTTTGTATTGTAATCGAATCTAAAAAAGAGTTATCTCGAGAGTAACTTCCACCACATAAAATCAGCTTACATCGATTTTTCTCTTGTAAAGCCATAAACGTGTTGATCGAACAGCAAAGTGCGGTAAACGTGAGTGAATCACTAATTTGTGATGCAATAAAAGGAATGGTGGAGCCACAATCGAAGAAAACAACATCACCTTCCTTAATCTGCTCCGCGGCTAATTTACCAATCTGCATTTTTTGAGCAATGTTCTTACTCTGTTGTTCAAAAATAAAATAACCATTTTCATTCGCTCGTTGAGGATCTTTAACGATGTAGCCACCAAGCAAGACCAAGGAGCCAGGCTCTGTACTTAAATCCCGACGAATTGTCATTTCAGAAACATTTAAAATACCCGCTGCATCACGCAAATGTATTTTATCCATTTGTTTCAACAAAAATTCCAACTGTTGAATTCGAGAATTTGTTTTTGTATCCACACCGACTCCTACTCTTTAATAGCTCGAGTGATTATCCTGCAATCCATTCACAATGGCAACACCCGAGCTGGTTCCCAACCGAGTTGCCCCAGCCTCAATCATTGACAACGCGGTTTGTATGTCTCTTACTCCGCCTGAGGCCTTAACACCAATCTCATCACCCACCGTTTTTCGCATAAGCACAACATCTTTGACCGTTGCCCCACCGGTATTAAATCCAGTTGAGGTTTTTACAAACGCGACATTAAGATCCCGACAAATTTCGCACAGTCTGACAATTTCATCATCCGTCAATAAGCAAGTTTCCAAAATCACCTTAAGCGGAGTTGTATTACAAGCTGTTAGCACCGCTTGGATATCTTGCTTCACTTCCTGCCATTTATTTGATTTGACCCAGCCTATATTGATCACCATGTCAATCTCGCCAGCACCAACACGAATCGCCTCTGCTGCTTCAAATGCTTTCACTGTCGATAAGGTAGCCCCCAATGGAAAACCCACCACTGTGCAAATTTTAACATTGCTATCTATCAGTAATGCCTTTGCGAGTGGAATGTGGCACGCATTGATACAGACTGAATAAAATCCATTTGAAATAGCTTCCTGGCAGAGTGTCTGAATGTCAGATTCTGATTTATCGCTTGTTAATGCGGTGTGATCAATCATATTGGCTATGTTTTTAACGTTCATTTTTTCTCCTATTGAATATAAAATCGAACAAAGTATGGCTTTTTCATATCATATCCGGATTTAATTTAAAATCTGTGATCGATGTAACTTTTTTAACATTTTTATTATTATAAACTAATTTTAGATTTAAATGTTTTTATTTTAACAAAGGAGTAATACTATGGATATCGCTGTTATTGGTTCAAATATGGTCGATTTGATTACTTATGTTGATCAAATGCCAAAAGCCGGGGAAACACTCGAAGCGCCTAATTTCCATATGGGATGTGGTGGTAAAGGGGCAAATCAGGCAATTGCCGCCGCAAAATTGGGGGCAAAAGTGATGATGTTATCAAAAGTCGGAGATGATGTTTTTGCAGATAATACCATTAATAATTTCAAACAATATGGCGTTGATACTCAATACGTTGAAAAAGTGGAAGGAGTTTCCAGTGGTGTCGCCCCTATTTTTGTCGACTCTAGCTCACAAAATCGCATTTTGATTATCAAAGGTGCAAATGCACACTTAAGTTCGAAAGATATTGATCGGGCAGCCGATCAACTAAAACAGTGTAAATTAATTATCTTACAGCTGGAAATCCCGCTGGAGACCGTTTATTACGCCATTGATTTCGCTAATCGTCATGATATCCAAGTCATTTTAAACCCCGCTCCGGCTAGTAAAGCGCTGTCCTTAGAATATGCCTGTAAGTGCGACTTCTTTATGCCGAACGAAACCGAATTAGAAATCTTAACCGGAATGCCTGTGAATGACATGACTGAGATTCAAGCTGCCGCCCGCTCTTTACTCGATAAAGGACTAAAAAACCTCATCGTCACATTGGGCGAAAAAGGCGCTATTTGGTTGCATCATGATCAGATCACTCATATTCCATCTTATAAAGTAAAAGCGATTGATACCAGTGGTGCAGGCGATGCGTTTATCGGCTGCTTTGCCCACCACTATATCCAAACCGGTGATGTATTGATGGCGATGAAAGAGGCTTCCTTATTTGCCGCCTGTAGTGTCACCGGAAAAGGTACACAGTCTTCTTACCCAAGCCAGTCTGAATTTGAATTTTTTAAACAGAATTCTCTTTGAGAATAAGGAATATATTATGAAAAACATTATCCAAATGCCTGACGGCTATCTTAACAGAACACCTCTATTTCAATTTATTTTGTTATCGTGCTTATTCCCTCTATGGGGCGCCGCCGCCAGCCTAAACGATATCCTCATCACTCAATTTAAAAGCGTTTTTACACTCAGCGATTTTGCGAGCGCGCTGGTACAAAGTGCCTTTTATGGTGGTTACTTTCTGATTGCGATACCCGCATCATTGGTGATTAAAAAAACCAGCTATAAAATCGCCATTTTGATTGGGCTTACATTATATATCGGTGGTTGTATGATGTTCTATCCTGCCTCACACATGGCGACTTATACGATGTTTTTAGCTGCAATATTCTCAATCGCCATAGGATTAAGCTTTCTAGAGACATCCGCTAATACTTACAGCTCAATGATCGGGCATAAAGATTATGCCACGCTCCGTTTAAATATTAGCCAAACTTTCTATCCAATCGGGGCAATTTTCGGGATCCTCCTCGGTAAATATCTAATTTTCCAAGAAGGCGCCACATTGGAAGAACAGATGATCGGCATGACTCCGGAACAATTACATGATTTTAAATTAGCAATGCTGCAACATACTTTGCAGCCTTACAAATATCTGATTTTTGTCCTGATTGCCGTCACATTCCTGTTTTTGATCACGCAATTTCCAAAATGTAAATCAGCAAAAGAAGATAATAAACAAGATGTCCATTTTATGGATACCCTAAAATACCTACTGAAAAATAGCGCTTTCAAAAAAGGGATTGTCGCTCAATTCTTATACGTCGGTATGCAGGTTGCTGTCTGGTCTTTTACTATTCGCTTAGCACTGAATTTGAGCAATATGAATGAGCGCGACGCATCTAATTTTATGGTATATAGCTTTATCGGCTTCTTTATCGGCAAATTTATTGCTAACTTCTTAATGACAAAATTCAAACCCAATTGGGTGTTGGTTTGGTACTCAGTATTAGGTGTATTCACTCTGGCTTATACGGCTTTTGTCCCGGATTTTTCTGCAGTGTACGCCGCTATCTTTGCCAGCGCTCTATTTGGCCCATGCTGGGCAACCATTTATGCTTCGGTATTAGGAACCGTTGAACAAGAGCATCGAGAAGTTGCCGGCGCTGTTGTCGTCATGTCAATCATTGGTGCCGCAGTTGTGCCGGCTATTCACGGTTTGGTTTCCGACTCCCTTGGTTCAATTCAACACGCTTTTATCGTTCCGCTCTTCTGTTTTGCTTACGTTGGTTACTATTTTTATGGAAAACGTAACGAAGCCCAAAACCACTAATATGAGGAAAATAATATGAAAAGCACCATTCCTTTGTTTAAAGAGTCCTTCGGTACAGACAAAAAAATTCTATTACAAAACGACAATATCATCGTTGAGGGATTTAAATATCAATCTGGTATTGAAGCAATAAAAGCGAGTAATAGTAAAGGATTTGTGACGATACTCCCGTTCTATGGACAAATTATTTGGGATGCTAATTTTAACGGTCACAGCCTAAAAATGAAAAATATGTTCACCGAACCGAAGTGCGGTACTGAAATTATCGACACCTACGGCTGCTTCTGTTTTCATTCGGGATTAATCCGCAATGGTTGCCCCTCTCCGGAAGATTCTCACCCTCTACATGGTGAAATGCCTTGTGCTCGTATGGATAAAGCTTGGCTTGAATTAGCGCATGATCATATTGCAGTTTGTGGAGAATACGAATATGTAAAAGGTTTCGGGGATCATTATTCCGCTCAGCCAAAGGTTATTATTTATCCAGATAGTAGTCTGTTTGATATTCAAATGCAGGTCACCAATCTTGCCAGTGTCGAAATGCCGCTACAATATATGTGCCATATGAATTACTGCTATGAACACGGTGCGAAATTTACGCAGAATATCCCAGATTCCGTAATTCAGCTCCGAGAGTCTATTCCCGCTCATGTTCAACCGACACCCGCATGGCTTGCTTTCAACAATGAAATAAAGCAAGGAAAATATGTTTTAACCCATTTGGACAATGATGAAATGTACAATCCTGAAATCGTTTTTTTCATGGATAATTTACAACAACATCAAAAACATCTGGAATACCGAGTGCACTCCCCACATGGACACACCTATTTAGCAACATTCTCTTCAGAGCAATTTAATTATGCTACTCGCTGGATTTTATACAATGCGGATCAGCAGGTCGGCGCCTTTGTATTACCTGCAACTTGCAGGCCAGAAGGATACTTGGCTGCGCAGAGAAGTGGGACGCTAATTAAACTAGCACCTAATGAAAGCCGTTGTTTTTCCGTGACGACTGGAATTGAAATATAATCTATTTAATATTTCATTAAAAAAGCGTTAAATTTTATTTAAATTTAACGCTTTAGATATTAAAAAATAACATTATGATGATTTTAAACCATAAGTACTAAACTTATTCAACACAATCTTCATTTCTTGTTCAGAAAGTACAGGTACGGCATCACTAACACTAAGTAAAGTCATATATTGCTTTGCCAAGACCTCCACTTCATTTGCGAGCCATAATGCTTTCTCAAGCGAACTCTCCATACAGACTACCCCATGATGTTGCAGCAGTACAGCTTTCGATAAGCAAATTCCTTGTCTAACAATCTCTGATAACTCTAGGCCACCAAAAGTAGCATAAGGTAGGCAAGGAATGGCACTTCCTCCACTTACAGCAACCATGTAATGTATTGCTGGAATTGACTTATTCAATATGGAAACCGCTGTTGAATACAATGCATGATTATGAATTACTGCATTTAACTCGGGTCTCGCTTGATAACATGCCAAATGGAAGTGCCACTCACTTGATGGTATTTTATCTCGTTCAACCTGTCCATTATTATCAATAAAGACTATTTGTTCTGCTATAAGTTGATCACTAGGTATTCCACTTGGGGTAATCAGCATGCCATTTTCAAATCGACAACTGATATTACCTGATGTTCCTTGATTCAGTTTTAAGCGATTCATTTCTTGATAAATGAAAATAATTTTTTGAGATAAATCCAATCGCTCCATATCAATTTCCTTTTGATTTTAAATCTGAAAATAGCTGATTTAGCCCTTGTTCCGAAGCATCGCAAACACCACGTTCTGTGATTAATCCACCTGTAATCAATTCCGCTGGTGTTACATCAAATGCAAAATTTCCACATGAAGTACCTTGCGGAATAATATGCACTTTATTCAATTGCTGATTTTCATCTAATCCATAAACATAGGCCTGTTCATCACCAGATCGTTCCTCTATCGGAATCTCTTTCACACCATCATAAACCGTAAAGTCAATAGAAGGAGATGGAAGCGCCACATAAAATGGAACACTATTGTCTTTGGCTGCTAGTGCTTTCAAATAAGTACCTATTTTATTACATACATCACCTCTAGCGGTGGTGCGATCAGTGCCAACAATACACAGATCAACTAGTCCATGCTGCATTAAATGCCCTCCAATATTATCCGCAATAAATGTATGAGGCACTCCATGCGCTCCCAATTCAAATGCGGTCAACCCTCCCTGATTGCGTGGTCTAGTTTCATCAGCCCAAACATGAACGTTAATACCAGCCTCATGCGCCATATAAATCGGCGCAAGAGCAGTTCCCCAGTCTACCGTAGCAAGCCAGCCTGCATTGCAGTGTGTTAAAATATTAATTACCGATTTATCTTTCTTTTTATCTAAAATATTTTTAATTTCATTCAGTCCATGCTTACCTATGGATTTACATATTTCAATATCTTCATTACTGATTTGTTCAGCTAAGGCATATGCCAGAGATACGCGATTATTTACTAATGCTAGTTTAAGTGCTGTAAGACACCGATCTAAGGCCCATTTTAAATTAATTGCGGTTGGCCTGGTATTGATTAATAAGTTATATGTCCTCATTAAATTTTCATCTGAAGAATCTTGATGCATTGCGATTGCCATTCCATATGCAGCTGTCGCACCAATTAATGGTGCTCCACGTACATTCATCTCTTTAATCGCATTTGCCACATCATCAACTGTCGATAATTTCAAAATATCAAGTTTAAATGGTAATTTCGTTTGATCAATAATATTAATACTTATACTATCATCAGATAACCAAACTGTTCTGTAATACTTTCCATTAATTTTCATAATTACTGCTCCCCACTAAAATCTCTTATATAATCAACAACCGAATTTATGGAGTTAAATTCATTTGAATTCAACATTAAATAGCAACCTATTTTTAATGATTTACTACAGCAATCAGCTCTTAACTTTTCATCAGAAATATTTTTCAAGTCAGCTACCCCTGCAAATCCAATAATTCGCCTATTAATTTCTAGCCCTGCATTGACTAACGTATCAATAAAAAGATTTCTAAAAAATTCTTTTTGAAAGTCAACTGTTAATTGTTTGTCATAGATTCCTATTGGATAAGCATCGCCTTGATTCTTTTTATTCCACAAATGAGTAAATTCATCAACAAACACATTCCATGTATTAGTTATCTCACTTAAAATCCACTCACAATAATCAATCCTATCAACTTGATTTTTGATATAATATTTTTGTGAAAAGTATGACATAATCAGATTACCAAGATAATTTCCAATATCAAAAGCCATTGGGCCCATGAACCCAAATTCAGGATCAATAATTACCGTTGACTCAGATGTAACCATGATAGATCCTGTATGCAAATCACCATGTAATAAAGCCTGAGACTCTGTCATAAACTTATATTTATACTTCATTGCAATCTTAATGAGATCATGATCAGCCCAAATAGATTTTATCTGTTGTTTTAATAATGGTGTTGACCAGTTGTTTCTCGGCGCATTAAAATATGGCTCAGTAAAAATCAGATCTTCTGTTATCTTACATAATTCATAATTTAGTGAAAATTTAGACACTAGCTTTTTCTTATCTTCTGCATTAAGTCCTATATCAGAGGTAAAAAATAGATTTCTTGCTAAAAAAACACCGATATCATTAGAGAGATTTTTAAATTTCTTTCCACTTATCATTTCTTTTCTTAATACAATATGTGGATGAATATATTCCATAGCAAATATTGCCATAACATCATCATAGAAATAAACCTCAGGAATTAATTTGCTTCCAACATTATTGTATTGTATTTTCAATGTATTATATTCAAAAAATGCTCTCTGTAATGATAGTTTCCAGCCTTCTCCTGCGGCTCTCACATATGGTATAGCCTGTTTTACAATAATCGTTTTTTGAGCACCTGAAACAACAAAAACAAGGTTTATATTCCCATCGCCAATTTCACTAATTTTCCAATGGTTAGAGTCGCCACCCAAATCAATATTTTTAGGTAGTTTTTTAATTAAGTAATCGGCAATATTTTCACAGTTTAAAATAAAATATGAGGTAGATTCATTATTCATAACGTCATTCCTTTCAATAAAGTTAGTTTTTTATTCTCATCCAATCTTCCAATAAAACATCCGAAGATTTAAACTCAGGAATTTTTTCTATAAGATCGCTAATGTTTTTAATATTATTTTCATTAAGCATCTCTTGTGTAATCAATACTGGGGGAACTGTAACTTGAGAATCTACATTCTCACCTTTCAACAATTTAGCCAATGCTCGCACACTCACCTCTCCCATAATTGCTGGATTTGTTGCCACTGTCGCTACCCAAGCGCTGTTCGGCTCTCGCATGATTTGAATATCTGAATTTGAAATATCCGCACTATATATCCTGACTTTATTACTCAATCCAGCTTCATCAACTGCAATTTTTATACCTTTAGCAAATTCATCATAAGGTGAGAATGCAACTGTAATATCAGGATTAGCTCTAAAAACTGCCGCAGCTTGATCTGCTACTTGATTCGGAATAGGATTATTCATGGTGCCAAATCGGGCAACTTCATTAATATCGGGATATATATTTTTAAATTCTGTAAATACTTCATCACGGCGATCTAGAGGCGGGATACCTGGCACATATACATAAGCAGCTTTCCAAGATTGACCGTTATCTTTAATTGCTTTAGATAACGACAATCTAGCAATTTCATGATCACCTTGGTTAATTTGTGGAATATATTTATTTTCTGCATTAACATCAAAAGCAACTACTTTAATCCCATTTTCCACGGCAATAGCAGCTAAATCTTTTAATGAGTCAGTAAACCCATGCTGTAAAATAATACCGTCATAACCTTTCATAATGACTTGCTCTAGTTGATTTCGTTGTAATGCTGCATCTTGTCTGGCATCGTAAACATCTAATTTCAAACCTAATTCTTTACTCTGCTTTTTTACACCATTTAAATATTGCTCAGGAAAATCACCTTGGGACAAATATCTTACATGTGCAATTTTAAAATTTCTGCTCTTAAAATCCACCAACTCATTCGCTACTACTGCATTAGCAGCACTTATCGAAATTAAGAACATCATGTTTTTTAATAAAAAATTTTTCATATTAAACTCCATTAATAATTATGTGAATAAAAAAACTACTTCTGTTTCTTAGATAGACCGAATGTAAACATTAAGGCTACAACTAATACCAGACCTTTAATAAAGTCTTGGGTATAATAAGGTGTATTCATCATAGTTAATCCATTCAATAGTACACCTACAAATAATGCTCCAATTGCTGCGCCTAATGCATTAGGTCTAGCAGCGCCTAATACCGCATATCCTATCAATGCACCTGCAACACCATCCATTAGCAGAGAATTACCAGAACTAACATCACCACGCCCAATTCTTGCTGCAAGTAAAATTCCACTAATTGCCGCATATATACCTGATAAAATATAAGCTGTATATTTATAATATTCGACTCTCGCTCCAGCCAATCTAGCAGCCTGCTCATTTGAGCCTATCGCATACATTACTCTTCCATATCGTGTTTTTTCTAAAAAAAGATATGTAATAACAGCCAGTAACAACATAATAATTACAGGAATAGGTATCAAGTCAAAGACTCTTGCACGTCCTAGAAATAAGAAAAATTCAGAAAATATACCAGTTGCATTACTGCCATCACTTAAACTCATCCCTGTAGAAATAGAACGTCCTTGTGTCGGTATGAGCTGTAATCCTAATAATAAAAACATCATACCCAATGTTGTTAATAAATCAGGTATTTTCATTTTTATAATTAAAAATGCATTAATAAAACCAACAATAACTCCAATAAAGATTGCAACAAGAATAGCAATACCTGCACCAAAATCCATAATAACCATAACGTAGCTAGAAGCCATCATAGAAAAAGCTGCTGTAGATCCTACCGAAAGATCAAAACCATTTATTGCAAGAGTTGCGGTTATACCTAAAGCTAGAATTGCAACTATTGAAACTGACTGTAGAATAATCATCATGTTTAATGTACTCATAAACATAGGTTCTATAATTGAAAACATTAGTAGCATTAATAACAATAGTATTAAAAGACCATACTTAATGCTGAATTGTCTTATCTTTTCCATAAATACCCCTTGTAAAATAATAAAATGCAAGCCCATTAATTATTACTAAATTTAGCTGAAGCTATTTGATTAATAATTAACTTCATATCTATCTGGTTAATATTATGCTCTCCCACTAAATTATTGTTATTAAATACAATAATTCTATCCGCTATTTCTAATGCCTCTTCAATATCAGTGCATACTACAACAGTAGCTCTCAAATTAGCTGTACTTCTTAAAAGCTTTCCTATTTCTCGTCTCGATCCTATGTCAACCCCTTGGAAAGGCTCATTTAATAAAAATACCTTACTCTCATTTAACATCCATCTCGACACCATTACTTTTTGCTGATTTCCACCTGATAAAGTTGATAATAAATCTTTAGAATCACGATATTTTACGCCAGTTTTATTTAATATCTTATTGGCCACTAGCCGTTCACTTTCTTTTTTAATAAATCCAAATTTATTTGATAAATATTTTAAAAAAGGAAAAGTAACATTCTCTTCAATAGAAAAATCAGGAATAATTGCATTATTACCTCTATCTTCCTGCAACATAAAAATACCCCGTTCAATAGCCTTTTTAGGTGTGTCTGAAACCCATTTTTTACCATCTAAAAAAACCTCTCCAGAATAGGGCTTATCTAAACCGAATAATGACTCAATGACCATATGGCAGCCAGAAGAGAGTAGCCCCGTGAGAACAACAATTTCTCCCCTTTTGAAAATAAGATCAAAAGCATTTGAATTTTTCTTTAATTTATAATTTTTAAGCTCTAGAATGGTTTCATTACCCTGATTATAGGTATGTTTGATATCAGCAACCTTATGTCCCAACATTGAATCTACTGCACCCGCATAATCTAGAGGCTTTGTAAAGTTCCCAACAATTCTTCCTTCTCTTAATGTTGCAATTCTATCTGCTAATGCTCTAATGTCTGACATTCGATGAGAAATATAGATAATCGCAACTCCATCACTTCTCATTTTATTGATAGCATCAAATAGTTTTGTAGTTTCTGAATCAGATAAACTTGATGTTGGTTCATCTAATATTAACAAACTTGGCTTCTTGGCTAATGCTCGAGCAATGCCAACCAATTGTTTATCTGCTTGCGATAATTCAGAGACAGATAAATCAAGCGGCAAATCAAGTCCCACTAAAGAGGCTATTTTTCTAGCTTCTGTATAGAGCGATTTTTTCTGAATAAATATATTTTTATTATTTTTACATAGCCTATCCAATACTAAATTTTCAGCTACAGTTAAATCTTGTACAACACCATCATTAATTGTTTGGTGAACGGTAATTACACCCGCCTCAATCGCTTCCGCAGGAGAGTCTATATTGCATTTTTTACCATTAATAAGAATAGAGCCGCCATCAGAGCGATAAACTCCACTCAAAATTTTGACTAATGTTGATTTACCTGCTCCATTCGCACCCATTAAGGCTAGAACTTCCCCCCCTTTAATCTTTATGGAAACATCTTGCAATACAATGTTTTCATTAAACCGTTTCTTTATTCCTTGTATCTCAATCTTGTTCTTCTCCATAATGCACCAACCTTACATTTGATAACCTATAGCATTCTTTTGATAAATACTAAAATCTATCTATTGATAATGCAATACATACTTTTGTATAATGTGTGACGTAATTAACACTTTTAAGATTTTTTATGCAATGATGATCGAAGTGACATAAACCAGATGTATCAATAGACAGACGCTTCCGTCAGAAATCGCTACTCAGTAGCCAAGATACGACATACATTAAATTTCAGCTAAATAAAAGGGATAAGAAATGAGCAATCATAAAAGGGGGTTTAAAATCGATCCGATACTCCATGCATCATGGCTATACTATCAAGAGGGACTGAATCAAGCGGACGTTGCAAAAAAGATGAATGTATCTAGGCTGACGGTAAATAAATATTTATTACAGGCAAGAGAAAGAGGGGCTATCAAAATCGAGCTCAATTTCAATGAATATATGAATGATTATTCTGCAATCACTATTAAAACTAAGTTTAATCTCAATAATGTCTTTATTGTGCCAGGTGTACATTCCCAAACAATGCCATCTAATATATTTCGTAAGCACATGGCAAATGCCGGTGCCGCTTATCTAGCCGAAATCATAGAAGATAATGATTTTTTAGGTGTTGCTTGGGGACGTACAATCCATATGTTAGGCAATTACATTGCGAGAAAACGGCTGAATAATGTCAATGTTATCCAAATGTTAGGTTCTATCCTACCTCAACCTGACTTCACCACAATAGAATCATCAACAAAAATTGCACAAAAGCTTTCTGCCAAATGCGTTTCATTACATGTACCGGCAATTGTTTCAACTCCTAAGCTAGCACAAGAACTGATGAGCGAACCGATTATCCAACATAATTTTTCGTTATTAAAAAAGTGCAATAAAGCACTTACTGTTGTCGGTAATTCACAAGATAGCAATCCGCTCATCAGTAGTGGTGTTCTTTCTATTCAAGACATGAAAATATTCAGAGATCTTGGGGCTGTTGGCGTATTGTGCGGACGATTTTATGACATCAACGGCCAAGCTGTTCCATATGAAAACGTAGATAAGCGCTTGCTTGGCATCACACTTTCTCAGCTACAAAAAATAGAGACAAAAATTTTCCTAAGTGCCGGAGAACAAAATTTTGATGCATTAATCGGTGCATTACGGGGGCGATTTATTACAGATCTAATTATTGACGAAGATACGGCAAAATTCTTACTCACCGATACTCAAATATAGTATAAAAAGTCATATTGACTAATAAGGCATAACCCAAGCGCAGCCTATACGCTGCGCGAAAATATTTAGTCTGACAATAGCTAATTTCCTTATTTATCAAAGTAGCAACGACTGTAATTTTTCCACCACCATCTGCGGCTGAATATCAATCAAACTTTGATGATAGCCCTCTTCGCTGTCTTTGCCTTTCCGCACTTTGATTAAACCGCCTTCGATTAAACGAATAATTTCCACGTTGTCGCTGAGTGGCGGGGTGTATGCTGGGCTGGTCGGGCCGTATAACGCCACCAGCGGGCGTTGTAAGGCGGCGGCGATGTGCATTAAGCCCGAATCGTTGCTCACCACTGCACGGCAGCAGGCAATCAGGTCAATCGCTTCTTCAAGACTGGTTTGCCCTGCCAAATTAATGCAGTAACGCTGAAGTGCGGTCGGCAGGCTGTTGCGGATCTGCTCCGCCACCGCATCATCTTTGGCTGAACCAAAAATATGGATCTGATAGCCCTGTTCAACCAGCTGTTTTGCCAGTTCGGCATAGTGGTAATGCGGCCAGCGTTTAGCCGGGCCGAATTCCGCCCCCGGGCAAAAGCCGATAATCGCACGGTTTTCGGCAAGTGCGGTCTGCTTGGCAAATTTAGCACAGGTTAGTGCCACCTGTTCGGCGTGGGTGGTTAAATACGGATACGGGGTCGGCAATTGTTCAGCTGGCGGAACCGCACTTCGCTCAAATGCCAACGCAGCGTAACGCTGCACCATGCGAGGGTAATCCTGCTTGTTGCTGCGCAGATCGTTTAACAGTAAGTAGCGGCTTTCACCTTTCCAGCCACGGCGTTGCGGAATGCGGGCAAACAGCGGAATAAACGCCGATTTGAGTGAATTAGGTAACACAATCGCTTGATCGTATTGCCCACGCAGCGCCTTGCCTAAGCGGTAACGCTCGCCCAATGCAAAACTGCCGTGCCCAATCGGCATGGCAATCACTTGATTCACTTCCGGCATACGAGACAGCAACGCCCGACACCAATTCGGCGCCATCACATCAATCACGCAATCGGGGTGGCGTTGTTTCAGCACTTGATACAGGCTGTGCGACATCATCATGTCGCCGACCCACGAAGGACCAATCACTAATATTCTCATGTTAACCGCACTTTGTATCTTGTCGTTATTGATTTAACCATGCCATGTACTCCGCTACGCCCTCGGCAACGGTTTTGAACGGCTTGTCGTAGCCCGTGACACGCAAGTTGGTTAAATCCGCTTGGGTGTATTCTTGGTAGCGGCTTTTTAAATGATCCGGGAATGGAATGGTTTCAATCTCGCCTTTTTGGTGGAACTTCACCACGGCTTTTGCCACCTCTTCAAACGATTCCGCATTGCCGGTGCCGCAGTTGTAAATGCCCGACACCGCATTTTGCCAGCACCAGATATTCACTTGCGCCACATCGCCGACATACACAAAATCACGGCGGAACTGTTCACTGCCCGCAAACAGTTTTGGATTTTCACCTTTAAGGATTTGATTATTCAAGTGGAACGCCACACTTGCCATGCTGCCTTTGTGGTTTTCACGCGGTCCATACACATTAAAATAACGGAAGCCGCACACCGGTGATTCGGCTTCCAGCAGGATTTCACGCACATATTGATCGAACAAGAATTTAGAATAGCCGTACACATTCAACGGCGCTTCAAATTCACGCTGCTCTTTAAACTCGGTTTTGTCCCCGTAGGTTGCGGCGGAAGAGGCGTATAAAAACGGAATGCGGCGATCAAGGCAATAATGCAACAGCTCTTTGGAATATTCATAGTTGTTGCTCATCATGTATTTTCCGTTCCATTCTGTGGTCGCAGAACATGCCCCTTCGTGGAACACCGCCTCAATCTCACCAAAATCATCACCGGCAATAATCGAGGCGATAAAATCCTCTTTGTCGCAATAATCGGCAATATCCAAATCCACCAAATTGGCAAACTTGGTGCCGTCGGTCAAATTATCCACCACCAGAATGTCTCTGCGCCCGATGTCGTTTAATGCCTTGATAATATTGCTGCCGATAAATCCTGCGCCGCCTGTTACGATAATCATAGTTGCCTACCTTGTTCGGTTGTTGGAATAAATTAGGGATATTGTAATGGATTTCTATCGGGTGGCAAAGGCGGAATGCAAAAGTGCGGTTCGGCACGTCAGATAATGGAAAATGCCCCGACAGAAAACAAAAAGTGCGGTATAAACCGCACTTGCTTGCTGGTTAAGCGTCGGCTCGACTGCGATAATTCAGCCACACCATAGCGGCAACAATTACCATGCCGATCAAATCGGTGATATGTTCCGGCACGATCAGCATGAAAGAACCGATTGCCAAAATCACTCGCTGCCACGCGGCGAAAGCGTTTTTGAGGTAGCCTTCCACTGCTGCCGACAGGCCCAACACGCCGACGGTGGCGGTCACAACCACGCTGATAATCACCCAAATATCCGGCAACGGGAAGGTGCGGGCGGTCACCGCCACATCGGTCACATCAATCATCAACATATTCGGGTTATACACAAACATAAACGGCACGATGAACCCCGCCAATGCCAAGCGCAGCGACTGCCAGCCGGTTTTCATCGGATCGCCGCCGGAAATCCCCGCACCGGCAAAGGCGGCAAGCGCCACCGGCGGTGTGATATTGGCGAAAATTCCGAAATAGAACACGAACATATGTGCCACCAATACCGGCACGTCGAAGGTTGCCAACGCCGGTGCCGCCATGGTCGCGGTGATGATATATGCCGGAATCGATGGCAGCCCCATGCCTAGCACCATTGAAGCAAGCATAGTGAGAATCAGTGTTAATAATAATGAGCCTGCGCCAAGGGTAACGATCGATGAAGTCATCACCGTACCGAAGCTGGTCAGGTTGACCACCCCGATCACAATGCCGACTACCGCACACGCCGCCATTACCGGCAGCGCCTGACGCGCGCCGTCTTCCAGCGCCGCCCAAATATCTTTCAGCCCCATGCGAGTTTCTTTACGCAATTGGCTGACCAGCACGGTAATCCCGATAGTATAAGTCGCGGCATAGCCGATTGGCACCGATTGAATCAGGAAGTACACCAGCGCCACAATCGGCAACAACATATGCCCGCGCGCTTTCATCACTTCTTTCAATTGCGGCAATTGATCACGCGAAATGCCTTTCAAATTGCGCTTGCCGGCGCGGAAATGTACCTGCGCAATCACGCCTAAATAATACAAAATCGCCGGGAACAGTGCGGCGAGGGCAATCGTTCCGTAGCTGACGCCGGTGGTTTCCGCCATGATGAACGCACTGGCGCCCATAATCGGCGGCAGGATTTGTCCGCCGACCGATGCGCTGGCTTCCACCGCACCGGCAAAGTTTTTGTGATAGCCGATTTTTTTCATTAACGGAATGGTGAAAGCGCCGGTGCTGACCACATTCGCAACCGCCGCACCGTTAATACTGCCCATAAAGCCACTGGAGATCACCGCCACTTTCGCCGGCCCGCCTTGTTTATCACCGGCAATTGCCAAGGCTAAATCGTTAAACAGCTGCCCCATGCCCGACTTGCCCAGAAACGCACCGAACAAAATAAACAGGAAAATAAAGGTCACCGACGCCCCGGTGGCAGACGAATACAGCCCTTCGGTTTTCAGGTACAGCTGTCCGAAAATATCGCCGATGTCATACGGACGGGTCAGCAAGCGATACGGCATAAAATCCATCGAGCTGATAAACGGATAAACCAAAAACAGCAGCGCAAAAATCACCAAAATCCAGCCGGTGATCCGCCGCGCCGCTTCCAGCACCGCCAGCACCGTCAAAATCGCAAACACAATATCCTCGGTGTTCGGAATGCCGCCGCGCACGGTCATAATGGCTTGATATTGATAAATTAAATAGACCGCTCCGGCAATTGCCGCCGCCACCCACAACCATTCGTACCAAACGATTTTATCGCGACGGCTACTTTTCGCAGCAGGGTAAAGCAGAAAGATTAGTGCACAACCGACTGCAACGTGGATCGAACGTTGCAGCAGCGTCGGCAACGGATAAAAGGTGATATATAAGTGAAATAACGAATAGAATACGGCAATAACACTGATCAGCTGTTTTTCCCAACCCGGCTTTAACAGACGGGTGACCGATTCGCGATCATATTTTTCTAGAATTTGCTGCTCTTTATTTGGTTGATCTTGGTTTGGCTGATCCGCCAACAATTGAGAATCCTGATTAACTTGCCCATTCATGGCACGTTCTCCCCAATAAAAAAATAATCAATGCTGTCCGAGAAGGTGTTATATTCACTTCACTGTAGTCCGGCACTAACCTGTAAATCGGTATCACCAGCTGCGGCGTGCTTAATTCGCCCTGCATATTGGCGGATACCACCCAATTAATTTCCGCTAAACGAATTTGTTGCCGATAGCCGACGTACCCTTCCCGCCCGTGAATAGGCTCGCCTTGCGACGGCGTGCCCGCACCAAAGGTTTGCAGCCAGCTTTGCTCCAACAAAATAGCGTCACCGTCGTGGCGATACTGCTCGCGCCACCATTGGTGCTCGACCGAATGGCGCCAACTCAGTTCAAAGGTCGACGAATCGAGATAACAACGTTGGTTTTCGGTTTGAATAATAAACAGCTTTAGCGGAAACAAACAGGCAAGTGCGGTTATCATCACAATTCCGATGATTAACATACGCTTGCCTGAGTTTATCATCAACGGCGCGCGGCTTTATTTAGCCAACACTTCATCATAATATTTTTTCGCGCCCGGGTGTAACGGCGCGACTAAACCTTGCTGTGCACTTTCCAGATTGATGTCTTTCGCAGCCTGGTGCGCAGTTTGCAATTGCGGCAAACTTTCGAAGAAGGTTTTGGTCAATTGATAAACATCGTTTTCACTTAAGTCGGAACGCACCGCCAATGCATTTTTAATCGCGGCGGTCGGAATCGGATCAGCATTGCCGTAGGTTCCCGCCGGAATTTCCATTGCATTGAAATACGGTTTGTCTTTGGCAATTTCGGCAATACCGTCCGCCGGAATACTGACAATTTGCAGATCAAAGCCTTGTTGTAGCTCCATTAATGAGGAGTTCGGCAAACCACTGGTTAAAAATGCCGCATCAATTTTGCCGGATTTCAGTGCATCCGCCGCTTCGGCATAGCCTAAATAATCCACGCTGATATCGTTATAGGTGATACCGAAACCTCCCAACAGGTTGCGTGCATTCACTTCAACTCCTGAATTTTGCGCCCCGGTGGCAACTCGACGACCTTTAAGATCGGTAATGCTGGTGATGCCGCTGCGTTTTGAGGTGACGATTTGCACATAGTTCGGATACAACGCCGCCACTTCGCTGACGGTGTCAATTTTATTCGGGAAGTTGCCGACACCGTTCACTGCGTCGCTCAACACGTCGCTCATTAAAAATGCCATTTCGACTTTTTTCTGATTGAGCAAATTCAAGTTTTCAACCGAAGCGCCAGTGGTTTGGGTTTTGGAATTGGTTTTGAGATCTTTACTGTAAATTTCAGCTAAGGTGGTCGCAATGATGTTATACGGGCCGGATGCGCCTCCGGTGGCGATGGTTACAAATTTACTTTGCAAGCCCGCAGTTTCAGGCGCCGCTGCCGAAGATGCCGGCGCAGCCGTGGTGCTGCCTTTGTTATCGTCACAGCCGCTGACCAACACGGTCAATAATGCGGCAGCCAGTGCCATTGCTGATGCTTTCATTTTTTTCATAACATTCCCCTTTAAAATCAGTGAATCCCTTGCCTAAAGCAGGCAGTTCGTGAAACAAAACAACGCATATTCAAAAATATGCGATTAAACGACAATAATAGCTCCGCTATTGGCTGTCAATCGCTAAATTGGGTTAACAAAAAAATTACACCGCATTTCAGAGCGCTATAAAAAACAGGAGTACTTGCCGTTTTTACTTTAATCCGCGACAAGGCTGTTATATTCTATAACTACCGTTTTATATAAAAAGAATAAGGAATTTTATGCGTTCATTTATCGGAAAATTTTTAAAATTGGAATCTTCCGGCGGAATTACGCTGCTGGCAACTTCCGCTTTGGCACTGATTTTTGCCAACAGTTTTTTATCCCCCTACTATTTTGAATTATTGAATACCCCGGTGATCGTGCAATTCGGCGAACAAGGGATCGCCAAACCGTTTTTATTGTGGGTCAACGACGGTTTAATGGCGATCTTTTTTGTGCTGGTCGGCTTGGAAGTGAAACGCGAAATTATGCTCGGCTCACTCTCCAGCTATCAACAGGCGATTCTGCCGGTGTTGGCGGCGCTGGGCGGCATGATTGTACCGGCGTTGGTTTTCACCTTTTTCAATTATGACGATCCGCTCGCGATGGAAGGCTGGGCGATTCCAATGGCGACCGACATCGCCTTTGCACTCGGGATTATGGCGCTGCTCGGCAAACGCGTGCCGCTGCCGTTAAAAATCTTCCTCTTGGCGCTGGCAATCATTGACGACTTGGGGGCGATTATTGTTATCGCACTGTTTTTTGCCCACGGCTTAAGCGTCGAAGCAATGATCGGCGCCGGTTTGTCGATTATCGTGCTGATTATTATGAACAGAATGCGAATTAGCGCACTGTGCGCTTACCTGTTCGTCGGCATGGTGTTGTGGTTCTGCGTGCTGAAATCCGGCGTACACGCCACCTTGGCGGGGGTGATTCTCGGCTTTAGCGTGCCGATTACCGCACGCGACGGCAGCAGTCCGCTGGAAAGTTTGGAACACGCGCTCAATCCGTGGTCGGCGTTTTTTATTCTGCCGATTTTCGCCTTTGCCAATGCCGGCGTGCCGTTGCTGGGGGTTAATCTGGAAATGTTAAGCGGCGCGTTGCCGTTGGGGATTATGCTGGGCTTGTTAATCGGCAAACCGTTGGGCGTGTTCAGTTTCTGCTTTTTGGCGGTGAAATTAAAAATCGCCCGCTTGCCGTTATTAGTGAATTTAAAACACATTTTTGCCGTCTCGGTGCTGTGCGGCATCGGCTTCACCATGTCGATGTTTTTATCCGGTTTGGCATTTGAAAATGCTGGCGAAAGCATCAACACGCTGTCCCGAATCGGCATTTTGTTAGGCTCATCGCTTTCTGCGGTTCTCGGTCTACTGCTGCTGCGTGCCTCGACTTCGCCGCCGGAACAGTCTCATTAAGCCTTCATTATTTCTAAAAAGCAAAGTGCGGTATAAACCGCACTTTTTGTTTTAATACCGCTGCCAATACAGCCAAATCGCAGGCAGCACGCCCAACCACAAGATCGCGCTGAGCATCACCACCACTTTAAAACTGAGATGTTGGGTTTTATGCCGAAAGCGTTTCATCGCCAAGCCGACTCCGACAAAGCCGCCCGCAAAACACAATCTGAAAAATAGCCGTTCGGCAATCCGTCGCCGATTTCTGACCGCACTTTGCTTATCGCGAAACATCAAAAAATAAGCGGCGATATTTATCGCCGCTAAGTAACTGCCGAGTATCAACCAATTAGGCATAAACCGGGAAGTTTTTACAGATGCTGATCACTTTCTGTTTCACTGCTTCAATGGTGGCTTCGTCTTCGATATTATCCAACACATCGCACATCCAGCCTGCCAGTTCTTTCGATTCGGCTTCTTTGAAACCGCGACGGGTGATCGCCGGGCTGCCGACACGAATACCGGACGTCACAAACGGGCTTTTCGGATCGTTTGGCACCGAGTTTTTGTTCACGGTGATATTCGCGCGCCCTAATGCCGCATCTGCCGCTTTACCGGTCAAGTTGTGGCTGACCAAATCCACCAAGAACAGGTGGTTTTCAGTACCGTTGGAAACTACGTTGTAACCGCGTTGTTTAAACACAGCCACCATCGCTTGCGCGTTTTTCAACACTTGTTGTTGGAAGGTTTTAAATTCCGGTTCCATCGCTTCTTTAAAGCACACCGCTTTCGCCGCGATAACGTGCATTAAAGGGCCGCCCTGACCCGCCGGGAAAACGGCGCTGTTCAGTTTTTTGTAAAGCTCTTCATCACCACCTTTTGCCAAAATCAAGCCGCCGCGCGGGCCGGCAAGGGTTTTGTGCGTGGTGGTGGTGACAACGTGGGCATATTCCATCGGGCTTGGGTAAACGCCTGCGGCGCTCAAACCGGCAACGTGCGCCATGTCAACGAACAAGTAAGCACCCACTTCATCGGCAATTTCGCGCATTTTTTTCCAATCAACCACTTGGGAATAAGCCGAAAAACCGCCGACGATCATTTTTGGTTTCACTTGCAACGCTTGCTCGCGCAGCGCGTCGTAGTCAATGAAACCTTCGTCGGTGATGCCGTATTGTTCGGCGTGATAAATTTTGCCGGAGAAGCTAACGGTCGCACCGTGAGTCAAGTGGCCACCATGCGCCAAACTCATGCCTAAAATAGTGTCGCCCGGATTTAACAATGCCATGTACACCGCGGCGTTCGCTTGTGAACCGGAATGCGGTTGCACGTTGGCGTAGTCTGCGCCGAACAGCTCTTTCGCGCGATCGATCGCCAACTGCTCGACGATATCCACATATTCGCAGCCGCCGTAGTAGCGTTTGCCCGGATAACCTTCGGCATATTTATTGGTCAATTGTGAACCCTGTGCTTCCATCACGCGCGGGCTGGCGTAGTTCTCGGATGCGATCAGCTCAATGTGCTCATCTTGGCGACGATCTTCGTCTTGCATCGCTTGCCATAACACCGGATCATAATCAGCGATATTCATATCACGTCTTAACATTGCTCAATTCCTCATTTTTGGTTGGATAAATCATCTGTAAGTGTACGGCTTTTTCAACACGCCATACAGCCTTTTTTCATTAAATTGCCGTCGTTTATTTTGTGGCGATGATGAATTTTTTTCATTCATTCACCACTCGAGGCACAGTGATTCGCCCCGTTCGGCGGTAAATGTTACTTGGCTTGCTCTCTCGCCACCGCGCGATAGCCGATGTCACGGCGATAGAAACGCCCTTGCCATTGCACTTGCTCCGCCAGTTGCAGCGCTTGCTGCTGTGCGGCGGCAACATTGTCGCCAAGTGCGGTCACACATAACACACGCCCGCCGCTGGTCAGCAGTTGATCGTTTTTCTGTTCCACTCCGGCTAAAAAGACTTTCTGTCCGTGTTGTTCGCCGCTTGGAATGCCTCTGATTACATCGCCTTTGCGGTAGTCACCCGGATAGCCTTCTGCCGCCAGCACGATCCCCAATGCCGCTTGCGCGCACCATTGTGACCGCACTTGATCCAATTTGCCGTCGCACGCCGCCAAGCACAACTCGACCAGATCCGATTGCAAACGCATCATAATCGGCTGAGTTTCCGGATCGCCGAAGCGGCAGTTAAATTCGATCACTTTCGGTTGTCCGTTCGGCATAATCATCAACCCGGCGTACAAGAATCCGGTGTAAACATTGCCTTCCGCCGCCATGCCGTTGACGGTCGGGTAGATCACCTCACTCATAATCCGCTGATGAATCTCGGCAGTGACCACCGGCGCAGGTGAATAAGCGCCCATGCCGCCGGTGTTCAAGCCGGTGTCTTGTTCACCGACGCGTTTATGATCTTGGCTGGTTGCCATCGGCTCGACATTTTTGCCGTCCACCATCACGATGAAGCTGGCTTCCTCGCCGTCTAAAAACTCCTCAATTACAATCCGATGTCCGGCATCGCCAAACGCATTGCCCGCCAACATATCTTTAACCGCACTTTCCGCTTCCTCCAGCGTCAAGGCAACGATCACGCCTTTGCCCGCCGCCAAGCCGTCGGCTTTGATCACAATCGGTGCGCCTTTTTGCTGCAAATACGCCAACGCCGGTTCCACTTCGGTGAAGTTTTGGTATTCGGCGGTCGGGATTTGATGGCGTGCTAAGAAATCTTTGGTGAAGGCTTTTGAGCCTTCCAATTGTGCCGCAGCTTGGGTCGGTCCGAAAATTTTCAAACCGGCAGCGCGGAAGGCATCGACCACACCGATCACCAACGGCGCTTCCGGCCCGACAATCGTCAAGCCGATTTCATTTTTCTGGGCAAATTCCACCAGCGCCGCTAAATCGGTCGCCGCAATGCTGACATTTTCCACGTTCGGCTCAAGTGCGGTGCCGGCGTTACCCGGGGCAACAAAAACTTTATCTGCTAGCGGCGATTGCGCCACTTTCCATGCCAATGCGTGCTCGCGTCCGCCGTTGCCGATGATTAAAATATTCATAGAAGGTTTTCCTTAACTCGAAAAATAACTGTAAGCAATAAAAAGTGCAGTCGCTTGAGCAAACCGCACTTGAAAGATTAATGACGGAAATGACGCATATTGGTCAGCACCATTGCCATGCCGTGTTCGTCGGCAGCGTCGATCACTTCCTGATCGCGCATCGAGCCGCCCGGGTGGATCACACAGCTCACCCCGGCAGCCGCTGCGGCATCAATGCCGTCGCGGAACGGGAAGAAGGCGTCAGACGCCATCACCGTGCCTTTCACTTCCAGCCCTTCGTCGGCAGCTTTAATTCCGGCGATTTTGGCGGAATATACTCGGCTCATCTGTCCGGCGCCGATGCCGATGGTTTGGTTGTTTTTCGCATACACAATCGCATTGGATTTGACATATTTCGCTACTTTCCAGCAAAACAGCAGATCGTTCAGCTCAGCTTCGCTCGGTTGGCGCTTGCTCACCACTTGCAGATCGTCTAAACCGACCATGCCCAAATCACAATCTTGCACCAGCAAGCCGCCATTGACGCGTTTGAAATCCAAGTGCGGTTGGCGCGCTTGCCATTCGCCGCATTCGAGTACGCGTACGTTTTTCTTGCTTTTCAGCACGGCTTGCGCATCGTCCGCCACAGCCGGTGCGATGATCACTTCAACAAATTGGCGATCGATGATCGCTTTCGCCGTGGCAGCATCCAAAGTGCGGTTAAACGCGATAATGCCCCCGAATGCCGAAGTCGGATCGGTTTGATACGCGCGATCGTAGGCTTGCAGAATGTCCTCGCCCAACGCCACGCCACACGGATTGGCGTGTTTAACAATCACGCACGCCGGTTGGCTGAACTCTTTCGCACATTCCAGCGCCGCGTCGGTGTCGGCGATGTTGTTATATGACAACGCCTTGCCTTGCAGCTGTTTGGCAGTGGCAACGCTGGCTTCTGTTAATTCGTTTTCCACATAAAATGCGGCGTTTTGGTGGCTGTTTTCACCGTAACGCATGGTTTGTTTGCGGGTAAAATTCAGGTTCAGGGTGCGCGGGAATTGTCCGCACGGCTGCGTTAAATCCTCTTCCTCCGCCCCTTGATACGGCGGCACCAGCTGCCCGAAATGGTTGGCGATCATGCTGTCGTATTGCGCGGTGTGCTCAAACGCTTTAATCGCCAAGTTAAAACAGGTTTCCAGCGTCAATGAATTATCGTGTTGATCCATTTCCTGCAAAATCGCATCGAAATCGTCGTTGTTCACCACAATTGCCACATCTTTATGGTTTTTCGCCGCCGAACGCACCATGGTCGGGCCGCCGATGTCGATATTTTCCACCGCATCTTCCAGCGAGCAATCCGATTTCGCCACGGTTTGCGCGAACGGATACAGATTCACCACCACCATATCGATCGCCTGAATGCCGTGAATGGTCATCACCGCGTCGTCCACGCCGCGTCGTCCTAAAATCCCGCCGTGCACTTTCGGGTGCAGGGTTTTCACGCGGCCTTCCATCATTTCCGGAAATTGGGTGTATTGCGACACCTCGGTCACTTGCAGCCCGGCATCAGCCAGTAATTTTGCCGTACCGCCGGTCGAAAGCAATTTCACCCCACGATTGACAAGCCCTTGAGCAAATTCGACAATGCCGTTTTTGTCGGAGACACTTAACAAGGCTTGGCGAATAGGACGATTAGATTGCATGGTTGTTTCCTTTACAGATTGATTGAAGTGGATAAAATTCAGGCTGGAATTATATATTAAAACCGCACTTTTCTACAGTAGAAAAGGCGGTTTAATACAATTAAACTTCGCTTTTCGCCAATCGCGCCATCACGGCTTCAGCCGCTCATCCGGCGCGGCGACGATTCGGCAACAATTGACACGTTCGGCACACTTTGCCAAATCTTAGCATGAAATAAATTGTCAAATAAAGTCAGAAAACATTCGCTGTAGCACAAAAAAACAAAAACCCGTCGGCTTGCGCAAACGGGTTTTCGGTTTGAATCGACGGCTGTCCGATTATTTTTTGCCGAATCGGTTATCCAGCGCAAACGCGCCTGCACCGACAAATACGAAATACAGGAACACCAGCGAATACAGCGCCGCCAATTCACCGTTATTCAGCAACGGCAGCAGCAGATTGTCCGCCGAGGCGTGCACGCCGAAATAGGCGAATGCCATAAAGCCGGATAATACAAACGCCACCGGACGGGTGAACAAGCCCAGCGCCAACAAAATGCCGCCGCCGATTTCCAACACGCCCGCCAAGCCGTATTGTGAGAACAGTGCCACACTGCCGTTGCCGCCGGTCATTGAGCTTGGGTATTCAAAAAATTTCGCCGTGCCGTGCCAAAAGAACATGTAAGCGGCGACAATCCGCAGTAAAGCCAGCGCATAAGGTGCAAAAGTGTTTAATTTGTGATTCATAATAGTGTTCACCGACATTAAAACAATCGGCAAAAAAGAAAGGTATTATTTCCTCAAAGGAAATGATCGAATCTGTCGAACGTAGAAAAAGCCCGCTTGATTGGTTATACTAGCGCCGCTTATCTCCAACAAAGGAATTTTTATGGCGTGGGCCTATTTAATGATCGCAATCATCGCCGAAGTGATCGCCACTTCAATGTTGAAACTGTCGAATGAATTTAGCAAACCGCTGCCGAGCCTGATCGTGGTGATCGGCTACGCCGTGGCGTTTTACTTTTTGGCACTCACGCTGCGCACCATGCCGGTCGGCGTGGCTTATGCGGTGTGGTCGGGCGTCGGGATTTTTTTGGTGACCGTGATTGCGTGGATTTTCTATCAGCAGAAACTGGATTGGGCGGCGCTGATCGGCATCGGGCTGATTGTCAGCGGCGTATTGGTGATGAATTTATTCTCGAAAGTGATTTCGCATTGAGCCGTGCGAAATCAAGCCCAAGTGCGGTCTGAAGCCGCACTTAGATTGAATGGCTATTCGTAAGTACAGAAATACGCGGTTTCCACCGCCACTTTCAGATCAAACGATTGGTTTGCCTCGACAGTGAAGGTTTCACCAGCGTTAAAGGTTTGCCACTCGTCGCTGCCCGGCAATTTTACCGTTAACGCACCGCTGATCACACTCATGGTTTCAAATTGGCTGGTGCCGAAAGTATATTCGCCGACCGCCATCACGCCGACGGTCGCCGGCAGGGTTTCGGTTTGCAAGCCGATTGAGGCGACTTTGCCGTCAAAATACTGGTTGATTTTTAACATGTTGCTTTCCTTAAACTGAATAAACGAATTTTTATTCTAGGGGAAAACCGACAGCCAATGCAAGTGCGGTTTAGCCGACTTTGACACAGCTCATATCCAGTGAACCACCGACAAAATCGGTATTAAAAATCGTTAGTGGATCATCCGCTTCGCGCAAGGCTAAAATATACAACAGCGGCAAAAAATGCTCCGCAGTCGGAACCGCTTTTTGCACCGCATCGCTTAAACTGTGGTAATCAGCAAGCGCCGCTAAATCGCCTGCGCGCACCAAATCCAGCAGCGTTTGCTGCGCTGAATGCGCCCAGTCATAACCAAACAATTGATCGGCTCTCTGCCAATCAAGTAAGCGTAAATTATGGATTAAATTGCCGCTGCCGAGAATCAGCACGCCCTGCTCGCGCGGCGGTTTGAGCTGCTTTGCCAGTTCCAGATGTTGAGTCATACTCAAGCGCCCGCCGAGGCTCAATTGCACCACCGGAATATCTGCGTCGGGATACATCTGTGTTAACACCGCCCAACTACCGTGATCCAATCCCTGCTGTGAATCCAGCGAAATGTTCGGGCTGTTAACCAGTTCGGCGATTTGCTGCGCCAACTGCGGTGCGCCTTTCGCAGGATACCGCACTTGATAAAGCTCCTCCGGAAAGCCGTGAAAATCGTAGATTAACCGGTACGAACTGGCAGCGGTTTGTGCCACGCCCATTGAAATCCAGTGGGCGGAGATCACCAAAATCGCACGCGGTGTCGGCATCTGCTCCGCCGCTTGCCGCCATTTTGGGGTGAACGGATTGTCTTCAATCGCCAACATCGGCGAACCGTGTCCGATAAAAATTGCTGGCATTTTATTGCTCATGGGTATTCCTTAGTTTGAATTTCAGTTTCCGCAGTATAGAAATTCACGTTTAACAAATAAAGTGCGGTTTTATTGATGATGAGTTTCCTAAAAAGAAAAAACCATACCGGCAAGCCGATATGGTTTCTGTCAACGTGTGGTTTAGTGCTTACACATCATACGTGGTGGACGCGGTGTCGCCGCCTTTGCCTGTCCAGTTGGTGTGGAAGAACTGTCCACGCGGCTGGTCAATGCGTTCATAGGTGTGCGCACCGAAGTAGTCGCGCTGGGCTTGCAGCAAGTTCGCTGGCAAGCGAGCGCTGGTGTAGCCGTCAAGGAACGTAATCGCTGATGCCATACATGGCATTGGCAAGCCGATTTCGATCGATTTCGCCACCACTTTACGCCACTCTGGTAACGCATTTTCTAAAATGGTTTTGAAGTAGTTGTCGGCACCTAAGAATTGCAGATCAGGGTTTGTCGCATACGCATCACGAATGTTGCCTAAGAATGCGCTGCGGATAATGCAGCCTTCACGCCATAACAGTGCGGTGTTGCCGTAGTTCAGATCCCATTGGTTGGTTTCGGACGCTTCACGGATCAGCATAAAGCCTTGCGCATAAGAGATGATTTTTGATGCCAGCAATGCTTTGCGCACCGCTTCAATCCATTGCGCTTTGTCGCCTTCAACCGCGCCGATTTGTTTATTGAATAACGCGTCATTGGCAACACGTTGCTCTTTAAATGCTGACACACAACGGGCGAACACCGCTTCACTGATTAAAGTTAATGGAATGCCGAGATCCAACGCGTTGATGCCCGTCCATTTACCGGTGCCTTTTTGCCCTGCGGTATCCAGAATTTTTTCCACTAACGGTTCACCGTTTTCATCACGGTAGCCTAAAATATCCGCAGTGATTTCGATCAGGTAGCTGTCGAGTTCGGTTTTGTTCCATTCGGTGAATACGCTGTGCAACTCATCGTAGCTTAAGCCAAGCCCTTCTTTTAAGAACTGGTAGGCTTCACAAATCAATTGCATATCGCCGTATTCGATGCCGTTGTGTACCATTTTCACAAAATGCCCCGCGCCCTCTTTACCAACCCAATCACAGCACGGTTCACCGTCTTTGGTTTTGGCGGAAATGGCTTGCAGAATCGGTTTCACAAACGGCCAGGCTTCTTCGTTGCCGCCCGGCATAATTGAAGGCCCGAAACGCGCGCCTTCTTCACCGCCTGACACGCCAGCACCGATAAAGCGAATGCCTTTTTCAGCCAAATCTTTCACGCGACGGTTGCTGTCCGGATAGTTGGAGTTGCCGCCGTCGATGATGATGTCGCCCTCTTCCAAGTAAGGTAATAGGCTGTCGATAAACTGATCCACCACTTGACCGGCACGCACCATTAACATCACTTTGCGCGGTTTTTCCAGTTTGTCGGCTAAATCTTGCAGCGAGTACGCACCGATGATGTTTGTGCCTTTTGCCGCGCCTTGTAAAAACTCGTCCACTTTGCTGGTGGTGCGATTGTAAGCAACCACTTTAAAGCCGTGGTCGTTCATATTCAGGATCAGGTTTTGCCCCATCACCGCCAAGCCGATTACACCAATATCACCTTTCATTGTTTTGTTTTCCTCTATTTTCTCGATTAAGTAATTCGTTATACCGCACTTGCCTGTTTTGGCGTCTGTTTTACGACAATGGGCGGAGGATTATTCCACTCTTAAATGCCATTATTGCAATTGAAACGCGGCGTCTGCGTCTAAATACCATTCGGTATTGCCGTTTTTGGCTTGTACCCGCGCTGCCGGATACGGCAGTTCGTTGTTGCCCG
The DNA here is from genome assembly GCF_052931395.1 of Testudinibacter sp. P27/CKL/0425. NCBI lineage: Bacteria > Pseudomonadati > Pseudomonadota > Gammaproteobacteria > Pasteurellales > Pasteurellaceae > Testudinibacter > Testudinibacter sp. P27/CKL/0425. Next base: position 218,118 of record NZ_CM128801.1, read on the forward strand.
CTTGTTGAATTTCATGTAACAGATCGGCTTTGCTGGCGCCGGTGACCAAGTAAGTCACGCGCTTGGCGTTGGCGATCAAATACGCTGATTTGGATACCCGTAGTTGTCCGGTTTGCGGCTGTTTCGCCACAATGCTTAGCGTTTGATCGTCAAAATCTACTTGCAGCGGGAACAGCGACGCCGTGTGTCCGTCGGTGCCCATACCGAGAATAATCCAGTCGAATGCCGGTACACCATCAGCGTTTTTCGGCACAAGTGCGGTCATTTCCGCGGCAAAACGAGCAGCTTCGGCTTCCGGCTCATCCTCGCCGCGAATGCGATGGATGTTTTCCGCCGGGATTTGAATGTGATCGAACAGCAAGCGCTGCACTTCGCCGTAGTTACTCTCTTCGTCGTCAGGCGCAACACAACGCTCATCGCCCCACCAGAAATGCAGATTGTTCCAGTTGATTTGCTCGGCGTACTCTTCCGCCAAGGTTTTAAACAACAGTTTCGGCGTGCTGCCGCCGGACAGGGAAATATGCACCGGCTCGGCTTGTTGGCTATAGGTTAAAAACGCTTCTGCTATCTTCTCTACCGCACTTTGTGCGTCTGCAAACTTAATATATTTCATGTTATAACTCACAATATTCCGTATTCGTTAAATTTTTACACGGGAAACGCCAGTTGCGGTTTTTGGATTCCATCATAAAATCTGCCTCTTGAGGCCCCCAAGTGCCGCTGGCGTATCCATAAAGTTTTGGATTGTGTGCTTTGTAATCCAAAATCGGTTGGACAAACTTCCAACAGGCTCGCACTGCATCACTGCGTGAGAACAGAGTGGCGTCCCCCAGCAGCGAATCCAGCAGCAAACGTTCATACGCATCAAGAATATTCGTATCAGCCAAATCCTGATAGTGAAAATCCATTGATACTTCTTTCGCCTGAAAACCCGATCCCGGATTTTTCAGACCGAAACTCATCACGATCCCCTCATTCGGCTGAATGCGGATAATCAATTTATTTTCCGGCGCGTTAGCGTTAAACACCGGGTGCGGCGTTTTCTTAAAGTGAATCACCACTTCGGTCACCCGCGTCGGCAGGCGTTTACCGGTGCGAATATAAAACGGCACGCCGCTCCAGCGCCAGTTATCGATTTTCAGTTTCAGCGCCATATAGGTTTCGGTGCGCGACTGCGGATCAACACCTTTTTCCTCGCGGTAGCCTTTTTGGTACTCACCGCGCACTTTCGCGCCGGTATATTGCCCCAGCACCAAGTATTTTTCCAAATCTTCTTCGCTTAGCGGATGCAGGCTTTGCAGCACTTTCACCACTTCGTTACGCATTGCATCGGCGTCAATCACCGCCGGTGATTCCATTGCGATCATCGCCAGCACTTGCAACAAGTGGTTTTGGAACATATCACGCATCGCACCCGATCCGTCATAATAGCCGCCGCGCTCTTCCACGCCCAGCGCTTCCGCACCGGTGATTTCCACATAATCAATGTAATTCCGATTCCACAACGGTTCAAATAAGCCGTTGGAGAAACGTAGCACCAAAATATTCTGTACCGTTTCTTTGCCTAAGTAGTGGTCGATCCGGTAAATTTGCCCTTCGTCAAAATCCTCGTGCAGCTTGCTGTCGAGACTGATTGCCGATGCTAAATCGTAGCCGAACGGTTTTTCCACCACCAACCGTTTCCAGCCGTTGTCTTGATGATTCAAGCCGTGCGCCGCCAGATTCGCCGGGATCACCGGATAGAGGCTCGGCGGAGTGGAAAGGTAGAACAGCGCGTTGCCGCCGGTGTTGTGTTTCTGCTCGAATTCGGCTAACCGCACTTTGACTTTGGCATAGTCGTCAACATTCGCGGTATCAATCGCCTGATAGTAAATATGTGAGAAAAACTCGACCATTTCGCTTTTTTCAATGTTTTCGCTTTTGCTTAAAATGTCGCTCAGTTTTTCACGGTATTGTTCGTCGCTGTATTCGGTGCGGCTAACGCCCAGAACGGCGAAATCATCGGCGAGTCTGCCGTTTTTAAAAAGATGATAGAGTGCGGGAATTAATTTGCGGTGGGTAAGATCCCCCGAAGCGCCAAAAATCACTAGGGTGTTGTTGTCCGGTTTTTTCATTTTCCTTATCCTTCAGGTTTGCGTGACCTTTTCATCAACAATTTATTCAGTCTAATAACATCACTCCACAGCGTCAATCGCTTATTTTAGGCGAATCGTCTATTATTTCGATAGTTGCTGAAATCGGACCACTTTTTGCCAAGGAAAGGCGGCGTTGCCCAGCATAATAAAATCCGGATTAATCAAACTTTCGCGCTGATTGTAACTTAGCGGATTACCCTGCAAATCGACGATTTTGCCGCCGGTTTCGCGCAAAATGCACTCCACCGCGGCGGTATCCCATTCGCCGGTTTTGCCCAAACGAATATAACAATCACTGCGCCCTTCCGCCACCATCGCGCCTTTCAAGCCGCTGGAGCCGTAGCGAATCAGCTGATATTCAAAGCCGTCGTGAAATTGCTGCAACACCCGCTCTTGCCGCACGCCTTTGCCGACCGCAATGCGAATAATCTCGTCCGACGGTGCTTGGGTTTGCAGCCGACTGACCACACCGTTTTGCTGTCGGTAGGCGCCGAAGTTATCCATCGCATAAAATGCCAAGCGCGGCACCGGCGAATAGACAATGCCCAAGGTCGGCAGATTATTTTGCACCAGCGCAATCAGCACCGAAAATTGATCGGTTTTTTCTAAGAATTGCTGGGTGCCGTCCAGCGGATCGACCAGCCAATATTGCGTCCATTGGCGGCGTTCGGCAAACGTCACCGCTTGGCTCTCCTCCGACAACACCGGCACGCCGGGCGTCAGATTTTGCAATTCATCAATTAAAAAGTGGCTGACCGCCAAATCCGCTTCGGTGACCGGCGTGTTATCTCTTTTCAGCTCACTTTCAATCTCGAGGTAATAAAAGGTCAGCAGCTTTTCACCGGCGCGTTTGGCAATCGACAACGCGGCGTTCAGCAGTTCGGGGGTTAAAGCGAGCAGCGTCATGCTGTCGCCCGCTGTGCTAAATAATCGCGCAATAAGTAAAGTGCGGTCAGATTTCTCGCTTCGCAGAAATCTGCCTGTTGCAGCAGTTGATCCAGCTGCGCTAACGGGTATTCCACCACCTCCAACGGTTCAGGTTCATCACCTTGCAACACGGAAGGGGAAAGCTGTTCAGCCAAGAAAATATGCATCGGGTTGTGCATAAAGCCCGGCGAAGTGATGACGGTTTTCAGTAAAGTGAGTTTCGCGGCGCGAAAGCCAATCTCTTCCTGCAATTCGCGGTTGGCACTCTGCTCCGGCGTTTCGCCTTCGTCCATTAATCCTTTGACAAATCCCAGCTCATAACGCTCGGTTCCTACTGCATATTCATTAATCAGCAATAGCTTGTCTTGGTGAATGGCCACCACCATCACCGCACAACGACTGCTTGGGGTGAAACGCTCAAAGGTGCGCTGTTCGCCGTTGGAAAATGCCAGTTCCACCGCCTGAATTTCAAAAATACGGGATTTGGCTGCGACGGCAACCGAGAGAATTTCAGGTTTTTGCTTTTCTTTCCACATAATATCCCGCCTACGCTCCTTAAGAATTTGCCAACCTATTCTGCCAACGATACCATATAACCGCTATTAATGTAAAAAAGGAAAACGCGTGAAAATAATTGATTGGGATCAGATTGATACCGTGTTATTTGATCTGGACGGCACCTTGATCGACTTGCATCTGGACGCCTATTTCTGGAAAGAACTGGTGCCGCAACGCTACGCCGCGCAAATGGCGATCGATCCGGCGCAGAGCCGGCATAAACTCAAGCAGCTTTATCGCGATATTGAACATACGATGCAGTGGTATGACATCGATCACTGGGCGAACGCCTTAAATCTGCCGATTCGTGAGATGCAGCGCGAGCACGTTGTGCACACTCAAGTGCGGTCGGGAGTTTATCCTTTATTGGAAAAATTAAACCGCCAAGGCAAACGCCTGATTATGCTAACCGATTCGCATCCGTTCAGCCTGCAAGTTAAACTGGAAAATTGCGAGCTGGCACCGCACTTTGCCCATTTGGTTTCGTCTCACGAATTTCAAAAACCGAAAATGGACGCCGGACTTTGGGTGCAACTGTATCGAACTTAATCAGATCGATCCGCAATCTTGCGTGTTGTTTGACGATCTGGAGCCCGTATTGGATCAAGCCAAACAGAATCGAATTGCGTATACTATCGGCATTGAGAATCCCGATCCGCAGCTGCCGCCGAAAACCTTTCAGCGTCACCACAGTATCGCCGATTTTAACCTTTTATTGGACTAAAGTATGACAACAGACAGATTACAAGTGCGGTTAGACAAATGGCTGTGGGCGGCACGCTTTTATAAAACCCGTTCCCTTGCCCATGAAATGATAGACGGCGGCAAAGTCCACTACAACGGGCAGCGCAGCAAGCCGAGCAAAATGGTGGAAATCGGCGCGATGCTGAAACTGCGCCAAGGCAGCGATGAAAAAGAGGTGGAAATTTTGGCGCTGTCCGACAAACGCGGCAACGCAACGCAAGCCCAACTGCTCTATCGCGAAACTGACGCCAGCATCCGCAAACGCGAACAAACCGCACTGGCACGCAAAACCAACGCGCTGTCGATGCCAAATCCGGAACGCCGCCCGAATAAAAAGGAACGGCGGGATTTGATTAAATTCAAATATCAGGAATAACTGCACTTTGTACGCCCCCTTGCAAAGCACAATTTCGCCCATATATAGCAGTCAACCTTAATGAATTAAATGGAAAGATTATGACAACAACCGATTACACCCAAGACAACGACACCCTGCACCGCTACCTGTTCAGCCAAAGAGCGGTACGCGGCGAATGGGTGCGACTGAACCGCACTTTCGAGCAAACCCTGAACACCCACCACTATCCGACGGCAGTACAAAATCTGCTGGGCGAAATGTTGGTCGCCACCAGCCTACTGACCGCCACCCTAAAATTTGAGGGCAATATCACGGTGCAGATTCAAGGCGACGGCCCGTTAAAACTGGCATTGGTGAACGGCGACAACCAGTTGAATCTGCGCTCTTTGGCTCGTGTTGACGGCGAGATTGCCGACGGCAGCAGCTTGCAGCAGATGATCGGCAAAGCGGTGTTGGTGATTTCAATCAATCCGAATCAAGGCGAGCGCTATCAAGGGATCATCGAACTGAGCAAGCCGACGATCAGCGAGTGCTTGCAGGATTATTTCGAGCGTTCCGAGCAGCTGAAAACCGCACTTGTGATTAAAACCGGCGAATTTGACGGCAAGCCGGTTGCCAGCGGAATGCTGCTGCAAATTATGCCGGACGGCACCGGCTCACTGGACGATTTGGAACATTTGCAGCTGTTGACCGAAACTATCAAAGCGGAAGAACTGTTCGGGCTAACCGCCGAAGAGCTGCTCTATCGGCTTTACCATGAAGAAACAGTGGAATTGTTCGCCCCAAGCAAAACCCAATTCCACTGCGGCTGTTCGCAGCAACGTTCCGGATCGGCATTATTGTTGCTGGACGAAGCGGAAATTGATGAAATTTTGGACGAACATAACGGCAGTATCGATATGCAGTGCGAATGTTGCGGCACCCATTATTTTTTCAACAAACAGGCGATCGAACGTCTTAAACAAAATACCCACCAAGGCTAAACAATTCGTTAACAGCAATGTATAACTCTGGTAAAAAGCGCGTCAAAACCGGACGCGCTTTCACTTTTTTTCTGATAAGCATTTTGAATAGTTTGATCCAGCTAACATTTTTTTGCTGGATTTTCTTTTACAATACCTTCGAATTCAATTTTTAATAACTATATCGAGGTAACAACTATGTCAGTAGCAAAAGAATTAGCGGTATTGGGTATCAATGACGTTCAAGAAGTGGTGTATAACCCAAGTTATGAATTCTTATTTGAAGAAGAAACCAAAGCCGGATTGGAAGGCTTTGAGAAAGGCACACTAACCACCACTGGCGCGGTGGCGGTTGATACCGGTATTTTCACCGGTCGTTCGCCGAAAGATAAATATTTGGTATTAGACGATAAAACCAAAGACAGCGTGTGGTGGACCAGCGACAAAGCGAAAAACGATAATAAACCGATGACTCAAGAAACTTGGAGCAGCCTGAAAAAATTGGTCGGCGACCAACTTTCCGGCAAACGCCTGTTCGTGATCGACGCCTTCTGCGGCACCAACCCTGACACCCGTCTGGCAGTGCGTATTGTGACTGAAGTGGCATGGCAAGCGCATTTCGTAAAAAATATGTTTATCCGCCCAAGCGAAGAAGATCTGAAAAACTTTAAACCGGATTTCACCGTATTAAACGGCTCTAAAGTCACCAACCCGAACTGGAAAGAGCAAGGCTTGAACTCTGAAAACTTTGTGGCGTTCAACCTGACCGAAGGCGTGCAATTAATCGGCGGAACTTGGTACGGCGGCGAAATGAAAAAAGGGATGTTCTCAATGATGAACTACTTCCTGCCATTGCGTGGCGTTGCTTCTATGCACTGCTCCGCCAACGTGGGCGAAGACGGTGATGTGGCAGTGTTCTTCGGTCTGTCCGGCACCGGGAAAACCACGTTGTCTACCGATCCGAAACGCCGCTTAATCGGTGACGATGAGCACGGCTGGGACGATGAAGGCGTGTTCAACTACGAAGGCGGTTGCTATGCGAAAACCATCAACTTGTCTGAAGAAGCCGAGCCGGATATTTACCGTGCAATCAAACGCGACGCATTGTTAGAAAACGTGGTGGTCTTGGAAGACGGTACTGTAGATTTCAACGACGGTTCAAAAACCGAAAATACCCGTGTGTCTTACCCGATTTATCACATTCAAAACATCGTGAAACCGGTTTCCAAAGCCGGTCATGCGAAAAAAGTGATTTTCTTGACTGCCGACGCATTCGGCGTGTTGCCGCCGGTTTCTAAACTGACTCCGGAACAAACTCAGTACTACTTCTTGTCCGGTTTCACCGCCAAATTAGCCGGTACCGAGCGCGGCATCACCGAACCGACACCAACCTTCTCTGCCTGCTTCGGCGCGGCATTCCTGTCATTGCACCCGACGCAATATGCGGAAGTGTTAGTAAAACGCATGCAAGCGTCCGGCGCAGAAGCCTATTTGGTTAACACCGGCTGGAACGGCACCGGCAAACGGATTTCAATCAAAGACACTCGCGGCATCATCGATGCGATTTTAGACGGTTCAATTGAAAAATCCGAAATGAAACAATTGCCAATCTTCAACTTGGCTGTGCCGACCGCACTTCCGGGGGTTGATCCTGCCATTTTAGATCCGCGCGATACCTACGCCGATGCTGATCAATGGCAAACAAAAGCCGAAGACTTGGCGGGTCGTTTTGCGAAAAACTTTGACAAATACATCGACAATGACGAAGGCAAAGCCTTAGTTGCTGCAGGTCCTAAAGCCTAATTTAGCGTCGCTAACTTAAGCAAAAACCGCACTTTGGATATCGTTCAACGTGCGGTTTAGGCATAGTAGACAAAAATGTGGCTGAAATCTCGCTTAATCCCTTATAGAATAAGGCGTTAAGTGAGATTTTTTAAAATGACCAAAAAATTGCTATTTCTGTGGTTCAGAACACATTAAAAAACACGGTAAAAATTCAGGCAAGTAACGCTATAAATGCTTGGATTGTTTACGGACATATTCTCACACAAATTACCTTCAATCCGCCCAAATCTGGCACGATTACACCGTCGGAAAACAGACGTATAAGCAGCTTGCGTTAACCTATGATTGTTCGGTCAGGACTATCCAAAGGCACCTGAAAAAAGCCCCTAAAACGCCACTCAGCACACCGCAAACCACAATGTTGAATCTTATTATGGATGTCACTTTTTTCGGGCCACAATTCGGCGTATTAGTCATAATGGATTCCCGCTCAAAAAAGGTGATTTACCACCAAATCGTTCGTACCGAAAAGGACATTTACTATACCAAAGCCATCAATCGATTGCGTAAAAAAGGATTTATTATTCAATCTATTACTTGCGATGGGCGACGGGGCTTATTGAAAGATATATTTAATACGCCAACCCAAATGTGCCAATTTCACCTTGTTGCAATGGTGATTCGCAAGCTGACGAGAAACCCTAAATCCGTTGCCGGAAAGGAACTGAAAACAATGGTTAAAACACTCAAGCAGAGTCACAAAAATGACTTTTATGTCCGTTTGCATCACTGGTTTTTGCAGCATAAAGCTTACTTAGAAGAACGGTCTGATATACCCGATAATCAGGGTAAATTTCCTTATAAACATCGCAAATTGAGAGGGGCTTATGCCAGTATTAAACGCTATATGGATTACTTGTTTGTCTTTGAAAAATACCCGGAGTTACGGATAGAAAAAACGACAAATCGGCTGGAAGGGCTGTTTAAGGATTTAAAGCAGAAATTATCCGTTCATAATGGACTAAACCGAAGGAATAAGATTATGTTTATACAGGATTTTTTGAATAAAAAGAGCTAGAAAAACTAGCGCTTTAAGAGGAGTAGCCACAAAAATGTCTAATAGAAGCTTAGATCTCAAAATCAGCCACATTTTTGGCTACTATGCCGAAAAAAATCGCTATCGGAAAACCCGATAGCGATAGGATTGATGTCTAACTGTATCAGCGTTATTGCTTCAACACATAGGCCGATGCGCGTTTGTGTCCGAACTCATCGGCTTCTAAGTAAACCCCTTGAATTTCCGGTTCAAAGCCCGGCAGTTCGTTAATGCCTTGTTCCAATGCAAGGAAATATTCCAACACCGCACCGTCCCAAATCTCACCCGGCACGATACACAGCACCCCCGGCGGATACGGCAATGCGCCCTCGGCAGCGGTGCGGCCACGAATTTCCGACAGTGGCACCAGTTCGACCTGATTGCGGATAAACGCATTGTGGCACTCTTCCGGCGTAATATTGATTTTCGGCCAGGCATCACGCAGGAACATCTGTTGTTGCAGCTCGTTCAAGCGGTGTTTGGCATAGAAATCATGCAATTTTTGGCACAGATCGTTGATCCGCATTTTGCCGTATTGCGGATAGGTTTTTGCCAGTGTCGGCAGCATATCAATCACTGGGGTGTTGTCTTGAATATGTTCCTCAAAACGGGCGATATTGGCAACCAAATGCTGGAATTTCGCCATGGTTTCCGCCGGAGTCAACAGGAACAGAATCGAGTTCAAATCCGCTTTTTCAGGGATCACCGAACGTTCACGCAGGAAATGTGCCAAAATGGTGGCAGGAATGCCAAATTCCTCATATTCCCCAGTTTCCATGTTGATACCTGGGGTGGTGAGTAACAATTTGCACGGATCGATAAAGTATTGCTCTTCGGCATAGCCGTCAAAATCGTGCCAGCGGGCATCTTTAGCGAATTGGAAAAAGCGAATATTATTGGCGATATCTTCTGATTTATGGTTTTCCCATGATTTACCGTCCACCATTGGCGGCACAAACGGACGAATCAGTTTACAGGTTTTCAGCAGCATTTTGCGCACTTCCACGCTGCTTAACACACACTCTTGCCACATCCGTTTGCCTGCCTTGCCGGCGTGCATTTTGGCGTTGACATCGAGTGAAGCGAACAGCGGATAAAACGGGCTGGTTGAGGCGTGCATCATAAAGGCGTTATTGAAACGTTTATGGTTGCAATACCGCTCTTGCAGGTGGATATGGTTGTCTTTTTTGTGAATTTGCGAGGCTTGCGAAAAGCCCGCTTGTTGTTTATGCACCGATTGGGTGACTAAAATGCCCGGATCGTTTTCATTCAGTTCCAACAATAGTGGCGAACAATCTCTCATCATCGGGATAAATTGTTCATAGCCGACCCACGCCGAATCAAACAGAATGTAATCACACAAATGCCCGATGCGATCCACCACTTGGCGTGCGTTGTAAATCGTGCCGTCATAAGTACCCAGTTGAATCACCGCCAAACGGAACGGGCGCTTATCGTTGGCACGCTCCGGAGCGACTTTGGCGATTTGCGCCCGGATATCATCCTCTTCAAAACAGTGCGACGGAATCCCGCCGATAAACCCGTAGGCGTTGCGAGTGGTTTCCATATATACCGGGGTTGCGCCGCTGATGGTTAACGCGCCTTGATGAACCGATTTATGGTTGTTGCGATCGAACAACACCAAATCGCCCTTGGCGACCAGTGCGCCAATTGCCACTTTGTTGGCTGATGATGTGCCGTTCAGCACAAAATAGGTTTTATCGGCATTGAATACTCGTGCCGCATGAGCTTGTGCTTGAAACGCCGGGCCTTCGTGAATCAGCAAATCGCCTAAGCGCACATCGGCGTTACAGGAATCGGCACGGAACAGCGTTTCGCCGAAATATAGATAGAAACGACGCCCTGACGGGTGTTTACGGAAAAATTGCCCGCCTTGATGCCCCGGGCAGTCAAAGGCAGCGTTGCCGTAGTCGGTGTACTCTTTTAACGCTTGGAAAAATGGCGGATCAAGGGTGTCGATATAGTCGGCGGCAGCGGCATTGATCAGCTGTCCGTTATAATATTTTTGATCTTCCGCCAGCTCGATTACCCCGTAGAGCTCAGTTAGCCACTCGTCAGGCACGGTTTCGCCATATTCAATGGCGGCAAAAATCGGAATCGCAAAGCCCAACCGCTCCAGCTCTTCCCAAACTTCAGGCAAATCTTTAATGGTGGTCACCACGGCACAGACATTGGTGAAGTCGGTCATGTCTATGTCCATGATTTTATAGTCAGACAAAAAGGCAAATTCGGTGCCTTGACTGGCAGCAATTTTCATCGGCGTTTTCCTATCGGCAGACGAGTCAATTCAGGTGAATGCGCAGGGCATTTCACGGTCATTTTGCAATCGCAAAAGAGCGGTTAAAGCTCGGGCAAACGATAGCAAATTTAGCGTGTCAGTGAAAGAAAGATCGGGCTTAAAACGGAGAAAAACGTCGTCAAGTGCGGTCTGAGAAATGGCGGGGGTGGACAGTGGATTATTTTTGAAAAAACGCTTGCAATCTGTGCAGTGATTCTATAGAATTTGCGGACTTTCATTAGGAAGTCGTTTGATGTAATCATTTATCAAACGAGCGACAACAATCGGTTGTTGCTGACAATGTTCCCGATTGGGGAACTAAAATAGGCTTAATCGCACTTCATTTTCATATCAAGTAGTAGAAAATTGAGGTGTCGGTTTTTTGTTATCTAATTTTTAGAATGGAGCTCTGGTCTCATGCAGAACCAAAGAATCCGTATCCGTTTGAAAGCGTTTGATCATCGTTTGATCGATCAATCCACTGCGGAAATCGTAGAAACAGCTAAGCGCACAGGTGCTCAAGTTCGTGGTCCAATTCCATTGCCGACCCGTAAAGAGCGTTTTACCGTGTTGATTTCTCCACACGTTAACAAAGACGCACGTGATCAATACGAAATTCGTACTCACAAACGTTTAGTTGATATTGTTGAGCCAACAGAGAAAACTGTTGATGCGCTTATGCGTTTAGATCTGGCTGCCGGCGTTGACGTGCAGATCAGCCTAGGTTAATTAAGAGGTTATTACAATGATTGGTTTAATCGGTCGTAAAGTTGGTATGACTCGCGTGTTCACTGAAGCAGGCGTTTCTATTCCAGTTACTGTCATCGAAATCGAAGCCAACCGTGTTACTCAAGTGAAAACCCTTGAAACAGATGGCTATTCTGCAATTCAGGTTACTACGGGTGCTAAAAAAGCAAGTCGTGTAACTAAGCCTGAAGCAGGTCATTTCGTTAAAGCAGGTGTTGAAGCTGGTCGCGGTTTATGGGAATTCCGTACTAACGGTGAAGAATTCACCTTAGGTCAGGAAATTAATGTTGATGTCTTCGCAGACGTTAAAAAAGTAGACGTAACAGGTACATCTAAAGGTAAAGGTTTCGCCGGTACAGTTAAACGTTGGAACTTCCGTACTCAAGATGCTACACATGGTAACTCTTTGTCTCACCGTGTTCCGGGATCTATTGGTCAAAACCAAACTCCGGGTCGCGTATTCAAAGGGAAAAAAATGGCAGGACATTTGGGTGCTGAGCGTGTAACCGTTCAATCCCTTGAAGTTGTTCGTGTTGATGCTGAACGTAAATTATTATTAGTAAAAGGCGCTGTTCCAGGCGCAACTGGTAGTGATTTAATTGTTAAACCAGCTGTTAAAGCTAAAGCATAAGTCTAGGAGATAGGAATGGAATTAGTAACTAAAGATGCACAAAGTGCATTGACTGTTTCTGAAACTACCTTCGGACGTGAGTTTAACGAAGCGTTGGTACACCAAGTTGTTGTTGCTTATGCAGCAGGTGCTCGCCAAGGTACTCGTTCACAAAAAACTCGTGCTGAAGTAGCAGGTTCAGGCAAAAAACCATGGCGTCAAAAAGGTACAGGTCGTGCACGTTCCGGTAACGTAAAAAGTCCGATTTGGCGTTCAGGTGGTGTGACATTTGCGGCTAAGCCACAAGATCACAGCCAAAAAGTGAACAAAAAAATGTATCGTGGTGCAATTAAGAGCATTCTTTCTGAATTAGTTCGTCAAGACCGTTTGGTTGTGGTGGAAAAATTCGAAGTTGCCGCCCCGAAAACAAAAGTTTTAGTTCAAAAATTAAAAGAAATGGCACTTGATGATGTGCTGATCATTACAGCGGCTTTAGATGAAAATCTATTCTTGGCTGCACGTAACCTCTACAAAGTAGACGTGCGTGATGTTCAAGCGATTGATCCGGTAAGTCTGATTGCTTTTGAGAAAGTTGTTATTACTGCTGAAGCTGTTAAGCAAATTGAGGAGATGTTGGCATGATTCTAGAAGAACGTTTGCTAAAAGTGCTTAAAGCACCTCATGTCTCTGAAAAAGCGACTAATAATGCTGAACAGTCGAACACCATCGTTTTCAAAGTAGCGAAAGAAGCCAACAAAGTTGAAATCGCCGCTGCGGTTGAAAAATTGTTCGAAGTGAAAGTGGATTCTGTACGTACAGTGGTTGTTAAGGGTAAAACCAAACGTCACGGTGCAAGAACAGGCCGCCGTAGCGACTGGAAAAAAGCGTATGTAACATTGCAAGAAGGCCAAGAATTGGACTTCCTTGACAGTGCAGAGTAATCAGAGGAGTAGAAAATAATGGCTATCGTTAAATGTAAGCCGACCTCCGCTGGTCGTCGTCATGTAGTTAAAATTGTTAACGCTGATCTTCATAAGGGTAAACCTTATGCACCTCTTTTAGATACTAAATCTAAAACAGGCGGGCGTAACAACTTCGGACGTATCACTACCCGTCATATCGGTGGTGGTCACAAACAACATTACCGTATCATCGACTTCAAACGTAACAAGTTAGATGTGCCGGCAGTGGTTGAGCGTCTGGAATATGATCCAAATCGTTCTGCAAACATCGCATTGGTGTTGTATAAAGACGGTGAACGTCGTTATATCTTAGCACCAAAAGGCTTGTCAGCAGGCGATCAAATCCAAGCGGGAACCCAAGCGCCAATTAAAGTTGGTAACTCATTGCCAATGCGCAATATCCCAGTTGGTACCACTGTACACAACGTAGAATTAAAACCGGGCAAAGGCGGTCAAATCGCTCGTTCTGCCGGTGCGTATGTACAAATTATTGCTCGTGAAGGTAACTATGTAACTCTGCGTCTTCGTTCAGGCGAAATGCGTAAAGTGTTATCTGAATGTCAGGCAACTATCGGTGAAGTTGGTAATTCTGAGCATATGCTGCGCGTACTGGGTAAAGCCGGTGCGAACCGCTGGCGCGGAGTTCGCCCTACTGTTCGCGGTACGGCGATGAACCCGGTAGATCACCCTCATGGTGGTGGTGAAGGTCGTAACTTTGGTAAACACCCAGTAACACCTTGGGGCGTTCAAACTAAAGGTAAGAAAACTCGCCACAACAAACGTACTGATAAATATATCGTACGTCGCCGTGGTAAATAATTTTAATATAACAAGAGGATAAGCCATGCCACGTTCTCTCAAGAAGGGTCCTTTTATTGACCTACACTTGCTGAAGAAGGTAGAGAAAGCGGTGGAAAGCGGGGATAAAAAACCAATTAAAACTTGGTCCCGTCGTTCAATGATCATTCCTACAATGATTGGTTTGACCATCGCCGTCCATAATGGTCGTCAGCACGTTCCTGTGTTTATTTCCGATGAAATGATCGGACACAAACTGGGTGAATTTGCCCCGACTCGTACTTACCGCGGTCATGCCGCTGATAAGAAAGCTAAGTAAGGAAGGAAGTAAAAGATGGAAACTATTGCAAAACATCGTTTCGCTCGCACTTCAGCTCAAAAAGCTCGCTTAGTTGCTGATTTAATTCGCGGTAAAAATGTTGCTCAAGCTCTGGAAATCTTGACATTCACCAACAAAAAAGCTGCGGCTTTGGTGAAAAAAGTTCTTGAGTCTGCAATTGCTAACGCAGAGCACAATGACGGTGCAGATATCGATGATCTTAAAGTTGCTAAAATCTTCGTTGACGAAGGTCCAAGCATGAAACGTGTTATGCCACGTGCTAAAGGTCGTGCAGATCGTATTTTAAAACGTACAAGCCACATCACTGTGGTTGTGTCTGACAAGTAGGAGAATAACAATGGGTCAAAAAGTACATCCTAATGGTATTCGCCTAGGTATTGTTAAACCTTGGAGTTCAACCTGGTTTGCGAATACACAAGACTTCGCTGACAACTTGGAAGGCGATTTCAAAGTACGTAAATTCTTGAATAAAGAATTAGCTAACGCTTCTGTAGCACGTATCGATATCGAGCGTCCTGCGAAGAGCATTCGTGTGACTATTCACACTGCTCGTCCGGGTATCGTTATTGGTAAAAAAGGCGAAGATGTTGAAAAATTGCGTAACAAACTGGCTGAAATCACCGGTGTGCCTGCGCAAATCAACATCACTGAAGTGAAAAAACCTGAACTGGATGCGAGATTAGTCGCTGAAAGCATCGCTTCACAACTTGAGCGTCGTGTGATGTTCCGTCGCGCGATGAAACGTGCTGTACAAAACGCAATGCGTTTAGGTGCACAAGGTATCAAAGTTGAAGTAAGCGGTCGTTTAGGTGGTGCAGAGATTGCACGTTCTGAATGGTATCGTGAAGGTCGTGTGCCTTTGCATACACTACGTGCAGACATCGATTATAACACTGCAGAAGCTCATACAACATACGGCGTTATCGGCGTTAAAGTATGGATCTTCAAAGGTGAGATTCTTGGTGGAATGGCTGCAGTTATGCAATCAGAACAACAACCTGAAGCGCAGCCTAAAAAAGCGCGCAAAGGTCGTAAGTAAGGAGATTGAATAAATGTTGCAACCAAAACGTACAAAATTCCGTAAAGTCCACAAAGGTCGTAACCGTGGATTAGCGGCAGGTACCGATGTGAGCTTCGGTACATTCGGCTTAAAAGCAGTTGGCCGTGGTCGTTTAACAGCCCGTCAAATTGAAGCGGCTCGTCGTGCAATGACACGTGCGGTTAAACGTCAGGGTAAAATCTGGATTCGTGTATTCCCAGACAAACCAATTACTGAGAAGCCATTGGAAGTCCGTATGGGTAAAGGTAAAGGTAACGTTGAGTACTGGGTAGCCTTGATCCAACCGGGTAAAGTGCTATATGAAATGGACGGTGTGTCTGAAGAAATCGCAAGAGAAGCTTTTGCATTAGCAGCAGCGAAATTGCCAATCAAGACAACCTTCGTAACTAAGACGGTGATGTAATGAAAGCTCAAGAACTACGTACAAAAAGTGTTGAAGAGCTGAATGCTGAATTGGTTAACTTGTTAGGTGAGCAATTCAAGTTGCGTATGCAAGCAGCCACCGGTCAGCTTCAACAAACCCATCAGTTGAAACAAGTGCGTCGTAATATTGCACAACTTAAAACTGTTCTAACCGAAAAGGCGGGTGAGTAATGACTGATAAAATTCGTACAGTACAAGGTCGTGTTATCAGTGATAAGATGGATAAATCTTTCACAGTAGCAATCGAACGTATGGTTAAACACCCACTTTATGGTAAGTTTATCCGTCGTACAACCAAGTTACACGTACACGATGAAACCAATGAAGCGAATGTTGGTGATTTAGTAGAGATTCGCGAATGTCGTCCTATCTCTAAAACTAAATCATGGACTTTAGTTCGTGTTGTTGAAAAAGCAGTAATCTAATTATTGTTCTTTCACCAAAATAGAAACCGTACTTTGCAAAAAGTGCGGTTTTTTTATATCTATTTCCCTCACGCTATTTATCTTCCAACTGCACTTGACGCTTAAAAAACCAAAATTTTTTAGCAGTATACTGCTATCACTTGTTATTGACATAACAAGTGAATAATCCCTTGCTAAAAAATAATAAGGACATCACATGAAGAAATTTTTATGTTTAGTTGGAATTTTTACAGCCATAACATCAATGTCAACCCAAGCAAAAACTCTGGAGGATGTTGGTAAAATGACATTTAGGGAATTTTGTAGTTCGCCAGAATCTTATAAGGATGTAGTAGAGGCAGCGGCTGAAGATTATGGATCGAGACATATGGTAGCGAGAGTAATTTACGAGATTGCAGTGCGACATCAGAGGGACTGTACTGATGGTGGTAAAACTGAAGTCAGTATATGTGACAGAATCAATGAGCTACCAAGAAAACAGCGAGAAAAAGTGGAAACAGTCTGTAATATGCCATTATCTGAAATCTATATTTCTAATGTTGAAAGGGAGTACGGGCAATGATATGCAAAAGATTGATAACAGAAGTTCAATTCTGGCATATGCAGATGTTCCCCAGTGATAATATCGCATATTCGGAAAAAGTACCGCATATTTTAGAGCATCAGAAATTTATCGGCTTAGGTGATTGGGAAGAGAAAGCCGAACAAATTCCCGATTTCTGTGAAAAGATTCAGGTTAATGACATTATTGCAGTTAAGAATGGTGCTAAATTGATTGCGCTGGTGCAAGTTATCGGCGGTGTATATTATGTGAATGATGATGAAACCGACTCAGGGTGGATGGTTTACCACCGACCTATTAGAGTATTGGATTGGGCATTAAATGATGAACATTTACCCCATGCAAGGGGTACATTAAACCGCTGTGTAAATGATGTCGAAACCACTCAAATTATCAAAAACTGGTATGCAAGGGTAAAACATTCTTTTAAAGAACGTGGTTTAAGTGTAGTGGTTTAATAAAACGATTACCTACCATTGTTAGCCAGTATTCTAACTTTCAAAGTGCGGTTGAAGATTATTATCGCTAAACCGCACTTTGAATTATATTCCCCCATATTTTCCCAACCCATGATAAATCTTAGCTGCAAACACAAAATCCGGTTGCTTTCCTTTTAGCCATTCGATATAATCCGCATCCTGTTTGCATTGGGCAAATAGGTTCGTCCCGAAAGGGTTTTTTTGATTTTAGCGGAGCACTAATATGATCCAAGAACAGACTATGCTGGACGTTGCTGATAATTCAGGCGCTCGTAGCGTAATGTGTATCAAGGTTCTAGGTGGCTCACACCGTCGTTACGCCGGTATTGGCGACATCATCAAAATTACTGTGAAAGAAGCAATTCCTCGCGGTAAAGTAAAAAAAGGTGATGTATTAAAAGCGGTTGTGGTGCGCACCAAGAAGGGTGTACGTCGCCCAGATGGTGCAGTTATTCGCTTCGATGGTAATGCTTGTGTTATTTTGAATAATAATACCGAGCAACCAATCGGTACACGTATTTTCGGACCGGTGACTCGTGAACTTCGTTCAGAGAAGTTTATGAAAATCATCTCATTGGCCCCGGAAGTAGTGTAAGGAGAGTGTTATGGCTGCAAAAATCCGTCAAAACGATGAAGTAATCATGCTAACCGGAAGCGCTGAAAAGGGCAAAGGTAAACGTGGTAAAGTAACAAAAGTACTGTCTAACGGTAAAGTAATCGTTGAAGGTTTAAACATGGTTTCTAAACATGAGAAACCGGTTCCGGCTTTAGGTAAAGCTGGTGGTATTGTGAAACAAGAAGCGGCAATCGACGTTTCTAACGTAGCAATCTATAACCCGTCAACTAATAAAGCTGACCGCGTAGGCTTCCGATTTGAAGACGGCAAAAAAGTTCGTTTCTTCAAATCTACTGGTGAAACAATTAAATAATACTGGAGTATAGCGATGGCGAAACTGCATGATTATTACAGAGATCAAGTAGTAAGCGAATTGAAAGACAAATTCGGCTACAAATCTGTCATGCAAGTCCCACGAGTCGAAAAGATAACCCTGAATATGGGTGTGGGTGAAGCGCTGACCGATAAAAAACTGTTAGATAACGCAGTAGCGGATCTGGCAGCAATTAGCGGTCAAAAACCTTTAATCACTAAAGCACGCAAATCTGTTGCAGGCTTTAAGATTCGTCAGGGATATCCAATCGGCTGCAAAGTGACCCTACGTGGTGAACGTATGTGGGAATTCTTTGAACGATTGATTCATATTGCGGTTCCTCGTGTCCGTGATTTCCGTGGTTTAAGCGCGAAATCATTCGACGGCCGTGGAAACTACAGCATGGGTGTGCGTGAGCAAATCATCTTCCCTGAAATCGATTACGATAAAGTGGATCGTGTTCGTGGTTTGGATATTACTATCACAACGACTGCGAAAACAGATGAAGAAGGTCAAGCACTACTGGCTGCCTTTAACTTCCCATTCCGTAAATAAGGCGGGTTGCAAATGGCTAAAACATCAATGAAGATGCGCGATGTAAAACGCGCAAAACTGGCTGAAAAATTCTACGCTCAACGTGTTGAGCTGAAAAAAATTATTTCAGACGTGAATGCCTCTGACGAAGATCGTTGGAACGCCGTGTTAAAGTTACAATCTTTACCACGTGATTCTAGCCCTTCTCGTCAACGTAACCGCTGCCGTCAGACCGGTCGTCCGCATGGTGTATTGCGTAAGTTCGGTTTGAGCCGTATTAAGGTTCGTGAAGCTGCCATGCGTGGTGAGATTCCGGGTCTTAAGAAAGCAAGCTGGTAATTTAACCACTTTAATTTGGAATCATGGGAGTAAAGACACATGAGCATGCAAGATCCAATCGCAGATATGTTGACCCGCATTCGTAACGGTCAATCTGCGAACAAAATCGCGGTCAACATGCCTTCATCCAAGCTAAAAGTGGCGATTGCCAATGTGCTTGCGGAAGAAGGTTATATTGAAAGCGTAAAAATTTCCGAAGGTGCTAAACCTGAACTGGAAATTACTTTGAAATATTTCCAAGGTAAACCTGTTGTAGAAAGTATCCAACGTATCAGCCGTCCTGGTCTGCGTATTTATAAACGCAAAGACGAATTACCGAGTGTAATGGGTGGTTTAGGTATCGCTGTGGTTTCTACTTCTAAAGGTGTGATGACTGACCGTGCCGCGCGTAAAGCCGGTTTGGGCGGTGAGATCATCTGTTACGTAGCTTAATAGAGAGGTAGGAAGATGTCTCGTGTTGCTAAAGCACCCGTTAATATTCCTGCCGGCGTTGAGGTAAAACTTAACGGTCAGCTATTAACGGTAAAAGGTAAGAATGGTGAGTTATCTCGTACCATTCACAATGAAGTTGAAGTTAAACAAGAAGATGGTGCGCTGACTTTTGTTCCTCGTAACGACGGCAAAAGTGCAAATGCACAATCCGGTACAGCTCGTGCGCTTGTTAACGCAATGGTTATCGGTGTTACTGAAGGCTTCACTAAGAAGTTAAGATTGGTGGGTGTAGGTTACAGAGCACAACTTAAAGGCAATAGTATTGCGTTAAGTTTAGGCTTCTCTCACCCGGTTGAGCACGCATTGCCGGCTGGTATCAAAGCTGAATGCCCATCACAAACAGAAATTGTTTTGACCGGCGCAGACAAACAGCTTATTGGTCAAGTCGCAGCAGACATTCGTGCTTATCGCCGTCCTGAGCCTTACAAAGGCAAAGGGGTACGTTACGATGATGAAGTCGTTCGTACCAAAGAGGCTAAGAAAAAATAATAAGGTAACACTATGGATAAGAAATTGGCTCGTATCCGTCGTGCAACTCGCGCACGTCATGCGATGAGAGAGCAAGGAGTAACCCGTCTGGTTATTCACCGCACCCCTCGTCACATTTATGCGCAAGTTATTGCACCTAACGGTTCAGAAGTACTTGCCGCTGCTTCAACTGTTGAAAAAGTAATTAGTGAGCAAGTGAAATATACCGGTAACAAAGATGCTGCTGCAGTAGTAGGTAAAGTTGTTGCAGAAAGAGCATTGGCTAAAGGCGTACAATCTGTTGCCTTTGACCGTTCCGGTTTTAAATATCATGGTCGTGTGCAAGCATTGGCCGACGCTGCTCGTGAAGCTGGTCTACAGTTCTAATAGAGGTAATTTGAGATGGCAAACATCGAAAAACAAGCTGGTGAACTGCAAGAGAAGCTAATCGCGGTAAACCGTGTATCTAAAACAGTAAAAGGTGGTCGTATTTTCAGCTTCGCTGCATTGACAGTGGTAGGTGATGGTAACGGTCGCGTAGGTTTTGGTTACGGTAAAGCCCGTGAAGTTCCGGCAGCGATCCAAAAAGCGATGGAGAAAGCCCGTCGTAATATGGTTAATGTAGCGATTACAGAAGGTACTTTACAGCACCCTGTTAAAGGTACTCACACCGGTTCACGCGTATTTATGCAACCGGCAAGTGAAGGTACCGGGATTATCGCAGGTGGTGCGATGCGTGCAGTATTAGAAGTTGCTGGCGTGCGTAACGTATTGTCTAAAGCATACGGTTCAACCAACCCAATCAACGTTGTCCGTGCAACAATTGATGCATTGGCAAATATGAAATCACCAGAAATGGTTGCTGCGAAA
Organism: Testudinibacter sp. P27/CKL/0425; assembly: GCF_052931395.1. Classification (NCBI taxonomy): domain Bacteria; kingdom Pseudomonadati; phylum Pseudomonadota; class Gammaproteobacteria; order Pasteurellales; family Pasteurellaceae; genus Testudinibacter; species Testudinibacter sp. P27/CKL/0425. Next base: position 239,020 of record NZ_CM128801.1, read on the forward strand.
CGTGGCAAAACCGTTGATGAAATTTTGGGGTAATTGATCATGGCAAAAACTATCAAAGTAACACAAACCCGTAGCTCAATCGGTCGTTTGCCGAAACATAAAGCTACGCTTCGTGGTCTTGGTCTTCGCCGTATCAACCACACAGTCGAGTTAATTGATACTCCGTCTGTTCGTGGCATGATCAACCAAGTTTCATACATGGTTAAAGTAGAGGAGTAAGAGAATGCGTTTAAATACTCTGTCTCCGGCTGATGGAGCTAAGAAAAGTGCTAAACGTCTTGGGCGTGGTATTGGTTCCGGTTTAGGTAAAACAAGTGGTCGTGGTCACAAAGGACAAAAATCCCGTAACAACGGTGGTGGTGTTCGTCGTGGCTTCGAAGGTGGTCAAATGCCTTTATACCGTCGTTTACCGAAATTCGGTTTCACGTCACAAAAAGCACTGGTTTCAGCTGAAATTCGTTTGAATGATTTAGCGAAAGTGGACGGTGAAGTTACATTAGACTCACTGAAAGCAGCCGATATTATTTCGAATAATATCCAATTTGCAAAAGTTATTCTTGCCGGTGAAGTTAAAGGTCCTGTAGTTGTTCGCGGTCTGCGTGTGACTAAAGGTGCTAAAGCAGCAATTGAAGCTGCTGGCGGCTCAGTTGAGGAATAATTAATCAATGGCAAAACAACCAGGTTATCAAGCAAAAAGTACCCAAGGTGGTACGGGTGAGCTTAAAAGAAGATTGCTGTTTCTATTGGGAGCATTAATCGTTTTTCGGATAGGTTCATTTATTCCGGTTCCTGGTATTGATGCCGCTGTATTAGCTCAGTTGATCAATCAACAACAAGGTACCATCATCGACATGTTTAACATGTTTTCCGGTGGTGCTTTGAGTCGTGCTTCAGTCTTTGCGTTAGGGATCATGCCGTACATTTCGGCATCGATCATTATCCAGTTATTAACTGCGGTACATCCTGCGCTGGCAGAATTAAAGAAAGAAGGGGAATCCGGTCGTCGTAAAATCAGTAAATACACACGTTATTCGACGTTGGTATTGGCTACGATTCAAGCGATTGGAATCTCTACCGGCTTGCCAAGCATGATTCCGGGTTTGGTTCCAAACCTTGGCTTAGGCTTTTATGTTACGGCAGTTGTGAGTTTAGTCACCGGAACCATGTTCTTAATGTGGTTAGGTGAACAAATCACTGAGCGTGGTATCGGTAACGGTATTTCTTTAATCATCTTCGCGGGTATTGTCGCCGGACTGCCTTCTGCGATTGGTCAAACCATTGAGCAGGCGCGTCAAGGACAAATGAATGTACTGGTATTATTGTTGATTGCAGTCATTGTATTTGCAGTAACCTATTTTGTTATCTTCGTAGAAAGAGGACAAAGAAGAATCGTCGTTAACTATGCCAAACGCCAACAAGGCCGTCATATGTTAGCTGCACAAAGTTCGCACTTACCGCTTAAAGTCAATATGGCTGGGGTTATTCCCGCTATTTTTGCTTCCAGCATTATCCTGTTCCCAGCCACGCTGACGCAATGGTTCGGACAAGGAACTAATATGGAGTGGTTGTCGAATTTATCATTGTTGTTAGCGCCGGGCGAACCGATTTATTTGGTTCTGTATGCGGTAGCAATTATCTTCTTTAGTTTCTTCTATACGGCAATGCAATATAATCCACGAGATACTGCGGATAATCTGAAAAGATCCGGCGCATTTATCCCGGGTATTAGACCAGGTGAACAAACGTCGCGTTATATTGACAAAATCATGACTCGTTTGACCTTGATTGGTGCATTATATATCACGTTTGTTTGTTTAGTGCCTTATATTATGACCTCAACTTGGAACGTACAATTCTACTTTGGTGGAACCTCGCTTCTGATCGTTGTTGTAGTAATTATGGATTTCATCGCACAGGTTCAAAGTCACTTAATGTCGACCCAATATGAATCTGCGCTGAAGAAAGCAAACCTTAAAGGGTTCGGGCAGTAATCGCCCATTGAAATAAAAGGGAAAAGCAATGAAAGTTCGTGCTTCCGTAAAAAAAATGTGTCGTAACTGCAAAGTGATCAAACGTGACGGTATCGTTCGTGTGATCTGCAGTGATCCGCGACATAAGCAACGTCAAGGTTAACCTCAATTTTCCTTGCAAAGAATAAGCTGAGCAGTTATACTGCTCAGCTCATTTCGTCCTTGATATACTGTTTGAGTATCCTGAAACGGGCTTTTCAAGATCAGTATATCAATTAACTTTAAATAAATAGGAGTGCATAGTGGCCCGTATTGCAGGCATTAACATTCCTGATCACAAACATGCTGTAATTGCGTTAACTGCAATCTACGGAATCGGTAAAACCCGCTCAAAAGCCATCTGTGCTGCGGCAGGTATTGCTGAAGATGTAAAGATCAGAGAATTGTCTGAAGAGCAGATCGATATTCTGCGTGACGAAGTTGGTAAATTTACCGTTGAAGGTGATTTGCGTCGTGAAGTAACTTTGAACATCAAACGTCTTTTGGACTTAGGATGCTATCGTGGTTTACGTCATCGTCGTAGTTTACCGGTACATGGTCAACGTACTAAAACAAATGCGCGTACCCGTAAGGGTCCTCGTAAGCCGATCAAGAAATAATCGGGGTAAATGATAATGGCTAAAACACCAGTTCGTGCACGTAAGCGTGTAAAAAAACAAGTCGTAGATGGCGTGGCACATATCCATGCGTCTTTCAATAACACAATCGTTACCATTACAGACCGTCAAGGTAACGCTTTAGCATGGGCTACAGCGGGTGGTTCAGGTTTCCGTGGTTCACGTAAATCCACTCCGTTTGCTGCACAGGTTGCTGCTGAGCGTTGTGCCGAAGTTGTTAAAGAGTTCGGTTTGAAAAATTTGGAAGTTATGGTAAAAGGACCAGGTCCTGGTCGTGAGTCTACTATTCGTGCGTTGAATGCTGCGGGTTTCCGTATCACCAACATCACAGACGTGACTCCGATTCCTCATAACGGTTGTCGTCCACCGAAAAAACGTCGTGTTTAATGGCGTTCTAGGATAGTTGGAGAAAGAAAATGGCAAGATATTTGGGTCCTAAACTCAAGCTAAGCCGTCGTGAAGGTACTGACTTATTCCTTAAGTCCGGTGTCCGTGCGATTGAATCAAAATGTAAATTAGATACAGCACCCGGTCAACACGGTGCTCGTAAAGCACGTTTATCCGATTACGGTAGTCAATTACGTGAGAAGCAAAAAGTTCGTCGTATGTACGGCATCTTAGAGCGTCAATTCCGTAACTACTACAAAGAAGCTAACCGCTTAAAAGGTAATACCGGTGAAAACTTGTTGGTATTATTGGAAGGTCGTTTGGATAACGTTGTTTACCGTATGGGATTTGCGGCAACTCGCGCTGAAGCTCGCCAATTAGTGAGCCACAAAGCGATTGTTGTGAATGGTCGTGTGGTTAATATTCCATCGTTCCAAGTTTCTGTTGAAGATGTTGTTGCTGTTCGTGAAAAATCGAAAAAACAAGCACGTATTAAAGCATCATTAGAATTAGCAGAGCAAAGAGAAAAACCAACATGGTTGGAAGTTGATGCTGCTAAAATGGAAGGCGTATTCAAACGTACTCCTGAACGTTCTGATTTATCAGCAGACATTAACGAACATCTGATCGTTGAGCTTTATTCTAAATAATAGAGCTTAGAAGCAAAGAGAGGATAAAATGCAGGGTTCTGTGACAGAATTTTTAAAGCCACATTTAGTTGATATCGAGCAATTAAGCCCGACTCAGGCTAAAGTGACCTTAGAACCGTTAGAACGTGGCTTTGGCCACACATTAGGTAATGCGTTACGTCGCATCCTTCTATCTTCTATGCCGGGTTGCGGCGTGACCGAAGTGGAAATCGACGGCGTATTGCATGAGTACAGCAGTAAAGAAGGCGTTCAAGAAGATATTCTGGAAGTGCTTCTAAACTTAAAAGGTCTAGCGGTTAAAGTGCAGAATAAGGACGATATGTTCCTGACGCTGAGTAAATCTGGAATCGGACCTGTTGTTGCTGGCGATATCACCCATGATGGGGATGTAGAGATTGTTAATCCTGAACATGTGATTTGTCATTTGACGGATGCTAACGCATCAATTAATATGCGAATCCGTGTGCAACGTGGGCGTGGCTACGTGCCTGCCTCTGCACGCAAACACGTTCAAGACGAAGATCGTCCGATTGGTCGCCTGTTGGTTGACGCTTGTTACAGTCCGGTAGATCGCATTGCTTATAATGTCGAAGCTGCCCGTGTTGAACAACGCACCGATTTGGATAAATTGGTTATCGAAATGGAAACCAATGGCACTATCGACCCGGAAGAAGCGATTCGTCGTGCAGCGACAATTCTAGCAGAGCAACTTGATGCATTCGTTGATTTGCGTGATATCCGTCAACCTGAAGTTAAAGAAGAAAAACCGGAATTCGATCCGATTCTTCTGCGTCCTGTGGACGATTTAGAGTTGACAGTTCGTTCTGCTAACTGTTTGAAAGCAGAAACAATTCACTATATCGGTGATCTAGTTCAACGTACAGAAGTGGAGCTATTGAAAACCCCTAATCTTGGTAAGAAATCACTTACTGAAATTAAGGATGTACTGGCTTCACGTGGACTATCACTGGGTATGCGCCTTGAAAATTGGCCTCCGGCAAGTATTGCTGAAGACTAATTTCGGTATGGATTAAGATTTTTCTGAGAAGGATAAGGTCATGCGCCATCGCAAGAGTGGTCGTCAACTAAACCGTAATAGCAGTCATCGCCAAGCGATGTTCCGTAATATGGCAGGTTCTTTAGTTCGTCATGAAATCATCAAGACGACTTTGCCTAAAGCAAAAGAATTACGTCGTGTAGTTGAACCGTTAATTACTTTAGCTAAAGCAGACAGCGTTGCAAATCGCCGTTTAGCTTTCGCTCGTACTCGCGACAACGAAATCGTTGCGAAATTATTTAATGAATTAGGTCCACGTTTTGCTCAACGTGCCGGTGGTTACACCCGCATTTTGAAGTGTGGTTTCCGTGCAGGCGACAATGCACCAATGGCATACATTGAGTTGGTTGATCGTCCGGAAGTTGCTGAAGAAGCGGCTGCGGAATAATCATTAAACGATTAAAATCGTTAAAATAAAAAGCTCACCGAATGGTGAGCTTTTTTATGGACGCAAAGTGCGGTCAACGATCATCAATCCCTTTTAATAGGCATAGTAGACAAAAATGTGGCTGATTTTGAGATCTAAGCTTCTATTAGACATTTTTGCGGCTACTCCTCTTAAAGCGCTAGTTTTTCTAGCTCTTTTTATTCAAAAAATCCTGTATAAACATAATCTTATTCCTTCGGTTTAGTCCATTATGAACGGATAATTTCTGCTTTAAATCCTTAAACAGCCCTTCCAGCCGATTTGTCGTTTTTTCTATCCGTAACTCCGGGTATTTTTCAAAGACAAACAAGTAATCCATATAGCGTTTAATACTGGCATAAGCCCCTCTCAATTTGCGATGTTTATAAGGAAATTTACCCTGATTATCGGGTATATCAGACCGTTCTTCTAAGTAAGCTTTATGCTGCAAAAACCAGTGATGCAAACGGACATAAAAGTCATTTTTGTGACTCTGCTTGAGTGTTTTAACCATTGTTTTCAGTTCCTTTCCGGCAACGGATTTAGGGTTTCTCGTCAGCTTGCGAATCACCATTGCAACAAGGTGAAATTGGCACATTTGGGTTGGCGTATTAAATATATCTTTCAATAAGCCCCGTCGCCCATCGCAAGTAATAGATTGAATAATAAATCCTTTTTTACGCAATCGATTGATGGCTTTGGTATAGTAAATGTCCTTTTCGGTACGAACGATTTGGTGGTAAATCACCTTTTTTGAGCGGGAATCCATTATGACTAATACGCCGAATTGTGGCCCGAAAAAAGTGACATCCATAATAAGATTCAACATTGTGGTTTGCGGTGTGCTGAGTGGCGTTTTAGGGGCTTTTTTCAGGTGCCTTTGGATAGTCCTGACCGAACAATCATAGGTTAACGCAAGCTGCTTATACGTCTGTTTTCCGACGGTGTAATCGTGCCAGATTTGGGCGGATTGAAGGTAATTTGTGTGAGAATATGTCCGTAAACAATCCAAGCATTTATAGCGTTGCTTGCCTGAATTTTTACCGTGTTTTTTAATGTGTTCTGAACCACAGAAATAGCAATTTTTTGGTCATTTTAAAAAATCTCACTTAACGCCTTATTCTATAAGGGATTAAGCGAGATTTCAGCCACATTTTTGTCTACTATGCCTTTTTGTCTACTATGCCCGATTTTTCTGACCGCACTTTATTTGCTATGCCTCATATTTTTCGGGTTCCCTTATGAACAGCCTGAGCGCGTGTTTTTTTGCACGAGCAAAAAAGAGTAATAGACAAAAAACCACCGCGCTTTCTCAGTTACGGTGGTTTTTTTGCATCTTATCCAAGTGCGGTTATTGTAACTGCTGTTGCACCGCTTGATAGTCGCTGTTGTGCAACGGCATATAGCCGGTGAAGTGCAACCAAGTGCGCAAGTTGGCATAGTAGTGTTGCAGAAACGGTTTCAGATCGGCTTTTTGTTGTAGCGAATGTTGATTAACGTATAAATACAGTTGGCGGGTCAGCGGCTGGTAACTGCCGTCGGCGGCGGTTTGCAGCGACGGTGCGACTGCGCCGTTGCCGTTGCCGTTATCAATCGCTAACAGCTTCAGTTCCTGCCAGTGGCGGTGATATGCTCCGATGCCGAAAAATGCCAGTGAGTTTGGATCTTTGGCGATTTTCGCTACCAATTCCTCTTCGTTTTCCGATGCGGTGTAATCGCTGCGGCTAACGCCAGCTTCGCTGGTGATTTTATCGGTGAAGTAATCATAAGTGCCGGAGGCTTGTCCGCGTCCGTATAAAGCAAGCGGTTTGTCCGGAAAACTTGACCGCACTTGATTCCAGTTGCTGATTTTGCCTTCGGCGGCTTTTTGCCAAATGGTTTTCAGTTCACTGACGCTCAATTCGTTCACCCAATCGTTTTTCAGATGAGTGACCACCGCCACGGTATCCACCGCGAGCGGAAGTGCGGTATAGGCAATGCCGTTCTGTTCGCACAGCGCTTGCTCTTTGGCATTGATCGGGCGGGAAGCATCGTTAATATCGGTTTTGCCGCTGCAAAACAGTTGGAAGCCCGCGCCGCTACCGGAAAATTTAACCGAGATGCTGGCGTTTTTGTTTTTGCGTAGAAAACGCTCGGCAGCTTCTTTGCTGATCGGGTAAACCGTGCTGGAGCCGTCGATCACCAAGGTATTGGCACCGATTTCCACATCGCTGGTTTTGTCACTGTCACAACCGACACTCGCCAACACGGCGGCTGTGGCGGCAAGTGCGGTGAGCATTCTGAATTTACGCATAGCCAACCTCATTTATGCTTTGTTTCTTTTTTCCGCCATGAAACTTTCCCAGAAAGTTTTCAGGCTGCTGTATTTGGTTTCCACCGCATTGAAATAGGTTTCCACCTCGTCGATCACCTCGTGCTGGCTGTCTTCAATATCCGCCTGTAACTTGGCTTCCAGATCCGCGAGTGCTTGTTTTAATTCTTGAATTTTCTGTTCTTTTTCACGAATACTTTGCAGTGTCATAATGTGGTTCCTTATAGAAGTTGTCCGATGCCGATGATAGCAAGCGGGATAGCAAAGAACACACCAAACATATAAGCAAATACATACATTTTATTCTTCAAACCCCATTCGGCGAGGGTGGTTGCCATAATAATCGGCACTTGGCGCAACAACGGCAATACATAAATTAAGCCGATACCGAATACGTTAAACAGTAAATGCACCAAGGCAATTTGTAGCGCAACCTGTGCGGCCGGGCCGGAAATCGCTGTGGCGGCTAAAAGTGCGGTTACCGTGGTGCCGATGTTGGTACCCAGTGTGAACGGGTAAACCTGTTTCAAGGTGAAAACGCCTGTTCCCGCCATTGGTACGATTAACGCGGTGGTGGTTGAGGAGGATTGCACCATCACGGTGATCAGCGTGCCGGACAGCATTCCGGAAACCGGACCGCGCCCGACTGCGGCGTTTAACACGTCTTTGGCTTTGCCGACCATCACTTTGCGCAACACTTTGCCGATTTGGCTGACCACAAACAGAATCAACACCACGCCCAACACAATCAGCAACAAGCCCGACCAAATGCCCGGAAGCCAGCCGGTCAGCATTTTTAGTACATTATCAGCAGGTGCCAGCAGAGTTTTCATAAAGTTCATGCCGCTCATGCTCATATTACTATCGGAAACAAATAGTTGCGCCAGATAGGCTGAGGAATTTTGTAGCGGTCGGAAAATTAATTCCAGCGGAAGCATAATGGCTACCGCTAAAATATTAAAGCTGTCATGCACCGTGGCGGCGGAAAACGCGCGGCGGAATTCGTCCGGATTTTTAATATGCCCAAGACTGACGATGGTGCTGGTCAGTGAAGTACCGATATTCGCACCCATTACCATCGGAATCGCCATACTGACCGGCAGACCGCCGGCAACCATGCCGACAATAATCGAGGTGACAGTGCTGGAGCTTTGGATCAGTGCGGTGGTGACAATCCCGACAATTAAGGCAACGAACGGGTTGGACGCAAAACTGAACAGCTCTTTGGCGTTGCTGCCGGTGGCGATTTTAAAGCCACTGCCGATAGCGCCAACGGCGGCTAACAAGAGATAAATTAAAACCGCTACCAATAGCCATGCTTGCCAATTTTTGGAAGAAGCGCTTGGTAGCTCATGTGAAGGTACGGTTTGAGCAGTATTCATACTTGTCATCTTTACGTTAAGTTAAAATCGAGGCAAAGTTTACCAGAGAAGTATGACAGTTTTATGACAGCGGGAGCGGCAGAGTGCATTTGGCAGGGCTTTGCGGGCGGTTGAGAAAAAATTGTCCGCATTACGCATTTGATATGAATGATTTTTTTCTTATACGGTTTTACAGACCGCACTTGAGATTTTATTGGCAGGCAAGTGCGGTTTTATATTTAGAGCATGATGATCAGCAGCCAAATCAGCGCCATGATCAGCAGCGTCATGGTTACGGCGGCGGAGCCTAAATCTTTGGCTTTGCCGGATAGCGCGTGATAATCGGTGCCGATGCGATCCACCACCGCTTCAATCGCGCTATTCAGTAGTTCGACCACCAACACCAACAGCGCCGAACCGATCATCAATGCCCATTCCACGCCGTTATCGCCAAGCAAGAACGCCAGCGGAATCAGAACGGCGACCATGATTAGCTCGTGTTGAAACGCAGTTTCGCCGAGCGCTTGTTTAAAGCCTTGGATTGAATAGCCGGTGGCTTTGATGATGTGAGTAAAGCCTTTGTGTTTTTGCATACGCTTCCTAATTATAGTTTTGTGTGGTTTGCCAGAATACTCGCAATTTATTAGCTGAAAATTAGCTCTACAATCAGCTTGATAGCCGCCGGGCTTCCACCACATCGTCAATCCGCAGCAGTGAAGATAAAATTTTCCCTAACATACCGACATTATTCAACTCGATTTCCATGTCCATGGTGGCGGTCATATTTTTGGTGTCGCTTTTGCTCGATACCCGCTGCACGCTGACTTTTTCATTGGCAAGCACGGTGGTGATGTCGCGCAGCAAGCCGGTGCGATCGTTGGCGACCACGCGAATCACTAAATTGAACTTAGTGTTGTAGCTTTCGCCCCAAATCGCTTCCACCACCCGTTCCGGACAGGCTTCTTGCAGGTTCAACACTTGATCGCAATCGGCACGGTGAATCGAAATACCACGCCCCTGTGTGATGTACCCCAAAATATGATCGCCCGGAATCGGCTGGCAACAGCGCGCAATATGGTGCATTAAGTTGCCCACGCCCTCAACCACAATTTGCCCTTTGGCCGCCGGCGGTTTATGACTCTGTTTGCTTTCCACTTGACGCAGAATATGCTCGTCCACTTGCTCCGCCGTCGGGCGCAACAGCTTGCCTTGCAGATAATTGATCAGCTGGTTTAAGCGAATATCGCCGTTGCCGATGCCGGCATACAGATCGTCCAGCTGTTTGAGGTTATGCCGCGGCAGGGCATATTCTTCAATTTGTTTATAATTCAGCCCCAGCTTCGTCATTTCCGCTTCCAGCAACTCTTTGCCGATTGGAATATTTTTCTCGCGATCTTGACGCTTGAACCAGGCTTGAATTTTGGAACGCACCCGATTAATCGTAACGAAGCCGGAGTGCGGATTCAGCCAATCGCGGCTTGGATTCGGGTTTTTCTGGGTGATGATTTCGACTTTATCGCCCATTTGTAGCTTGTAGGTGAACGGCACAATCCGATCCGCCACTTTGGCACCGATGCAGCGGTGTCCGACTTCGCTGTGAATGGTGTAGGCAAAATCCAGCGGCGTGGAGCCGACCGGCAGATCGACAATGTCGCCTTGCGGGGTGAACACATAAATCCGATCATCAAAAATTTTGCTGCGGGTTTCCTCAACCATGTCGCCGGACTGGCTTAAATCATGCTGCCACGCCAACACTTGCCGCAACCAAGTGATTTTTTGCTCGTAACCGGCACGCCCGCCGGTGCTGCCTTCTTTATATTTCCAGTGCGCCGCCACACCCAGCTCGGCATCATCGTGCATTTGTTGGGTACGAATTTGTACTTCAATCACTTTTTGCCCTTCGCCGAGCACCACGGTGTGAATCGACTGATAGCCGTTCGGTTTCGGGTGGGCAACGTAGTCGTCAAATTCAGCGGCAATATGCTTGAAATGGCTGTGGACAATGCCAAGTGCGGTATAACAATCCTCTAATTTATCCACAATGATCCGCACTGCACGAATATCGAACAGCTGATCGAACGGCAGGTTCTTTTTCTGCATTTTTTTCCAAATGCTGTAGATGTGTTTCGGTCGTCCATAGACTTGCGCCGTGTCGGGCAACTCAATTTGTAGATCGCGTTCAATCACTGCCACAAAATGTTGAATATAGGCTTCGCGATCGCGGCGTTTTTCATGTAACAGCTTGGCGATTTTGCGATAATTTTCAGGATCGAGATAGCGGAAGCAGTAGTCTTCCAACTCCCATTTCAACTGTCCGATGCCGAGGCGGTTTGCCAGCGGCGCGTAGATATTGCTGCATTCGCGTGCGGCTAAGATTTTTTCTTGTTCGGAAATAAAGTTATTTTCTTCACGCAGAAAAGCCACCCGCTCGGCAAGTTTAATCACCACGCAGCGGAAATCGTCCACCATCGCCAACAGCATACGGCGCACATTATCCACTTGCAGATTACTGCCCGATTGGCTGGCGCTCAATTGACGAATGCCGTCCATATCGACCACGCCTTTCACCAATTTACGAATGTCGTTGCCGAAATCCTCTTTAATCTGATCGTAATTAATCACACGGCGGCGCACCAGCGGAAACAGCATTGCCGCCAACAGACTATCTTGATCCATATTCAAGCCACACAGCACTTCGACCATTTCACTGGCGGCGTACAGCAAATATTGGCGCTCTTTCGCATCAAGGTCTTGCAATTTGTCGTGATTATAGTGCCAAGTTTCGATTAACTTTTGACGAACGGCAGGAGCAAGCGGCAGACGCTCACTCCAATCTTCAACCACAAACTGCTCGGGGGTGAGCAAATGTGAGGCTCGTATTGCGACCATAGTTTTTCCTTTATGCCAGTCTGCTAAACAGGGTTATCGATTCCAAATGGGCGGTTTGCGGAAACATATCAATTGCGGCAGTTTTTTCAATCCGGTAGCCGTGTTGTAACAGGTATTCGCTGTCGCGCACCAGTGTTGCCGGATTGCACGACACATACACGATTTTTTCCGCCTGTAACTCACACAGCTGCGGCAGGGCAAACAGCGCACCGCTGCGCGGTGGATCAAGCAGCACTTTATTGAACCGACGTGCCGCCCACGGTTGATCGGCAAACGGCTGATCTAAATCCGCTTGGAAAAATTCGACGTTGTCCAATTGATTGTCGGCGGCGTTTTGTTTGGCCTGCGCCACCATTTCCGCTACGCCTTCAATTCCGACCGCACTTGTTACTTTTGACGCTAACGGCAGGGTAAAGTTTCCCATGCCGCAAAATAAATCCAGCACCTCATCATGCGGCTTCAAATCGAGCCAGTCAAGTGCGGTTTCAATCATTTGCTGGTTGAGTGTGCGGTTAACTTGAATAAAATCCCGAACAGAAAAATGCAGTTGTTGTCCGTTTTCCAATTGATAATAGGGCTGTTCGCCGTGCCAATGTTCGATCTTGCCTTCCTGTTCGCAGGCAAACAGGTTGAGCTGCTGTTCGGCGGCAAATTGCACTAACCGCACTTTGTCCTCGGCACTCACTTGCCCCAAATGACGCAATAACATCGCCACACCGTTATCAGCGGCGACCAGTTCAATATGCCCTAATTTGGCTTTGTTGTGCCACTGCGGCAGCCACGTTTGTAATTCTGACAAAACACGGTTCAAGTGCGGTTCGGCAACGGCACAGTACTGAATATTCACCAACGCATTGGAACGACGGCGACGCAAGCCGAACGACAGGGTTTTGGTTTTTTTATCATACTGAATGCCCAAGCGTAAGCGGCGGCGGTAATGCCAGGGAGCGGCACGCAATATCGGTTGAAAGACGATCTCAGCTTGAAGTCGGTTTAACCGTTGCTGTAATGCCTGTTGCTTCACCTGTTGCTGTTCAGCGTGCGGAATATGTTGCATTTGGCAGCCGCCACAGTCGGCATAATGACCGCACTTCGGTTCGATTCGCTGCGCGGAACGCTGTAAAATTCGCTGCGTCAGCGCAGTTCCATACTGTTTTTTCTCCTCCAGCACCCGCACTTCCACCTGTTCCTGCGGCAACGCATTCTCCACAAACCACGTTTTACCCTGCGCCCGCGCCACGCCCAGCCCTTGATAATCGAGGCTGTCGATGCTGAGCTGCATTTTTTTCGGTTGGGTGATTTTTTTGCGTTCTGTATAAAAAAGTGCCATAGCCGGAGTATCTTTGAATTAGCGGAAATCGGAGTGCCATTATAAAAGCGAAACGGCGGAAAGCGAAATAATCTATGCTGATAAGTTAGAACAATCTGCTTACCACAAAAAAATACCGCACTTTAGATTTAAAGTGCGGTATAACATTTATCAAATTACGCGTTGAGGATTTGTTTGATTTCCGCAATGCTTAAATGGAATTGGCGCGGGCATTTGTGCCAGATGTCGAGCATTTTGCTGTATTTGTCCCACATCGGAGTTTGTGCGTCGCAGCCGTTCGGGCATTGGATCAGTTCGCGGTATTTTTTGTCGTTTTCGGCGATAAAGCCCAGATAGTTCAAATATTTTTTCTCGCGAATGCCGCAGTAGCCGAGGAATTTTAAGCGGTGCGCGGTTAAGTCCTCTTTATTGTGCAGGTTGTTATATGACACTTGCAGCGCTTGATACATTTCCAGGGTGTTGATCACGATTTTGCATTCATCTTCGCTCAGGTCGCTGAATTGACCGTACAGCTCTTTTAATTCCAATTTATAGCCGCCTTTGATAATGCTTTGATAACGTTGGTATTTAGCGGCATTTTCTTTGTCGAGTAACGCCATTAATTCATATTGGTTAACCAGAATCAGGCGTTGGGTTAGGGTCATTTCCATATCATATTCCTTCTTTAAAATTGAAACAGCGAATGATTAATCAATACTTTTTAAATCGTCTTCCGACAGTTGTTCTTGGATTTCGCCGCGTTGTTTGCCGTCGCTGATTCTAAATTCCAGATTTTGGAAATAGGCTTCGCGCACGGTGAGATAACTGTCTTGCGACTGTTCCAAAATGGCGTCTTGGCTGAGCAGCGCGGCACGTTTGTCAACCGCCTGAATGCCGGTTTTTACCAGCGTCCAAGGGCCGAGCAGCGATAACATCGGATAGGTGTGGTCAACTAAGCCGCCTAAATCCTGACGCGGAGTTGCCGGGCCGTACAGCGGCACCATCACATACGCGCCGGTGCCGACGCCGTAGCTACCAAGCATATCGCCGAATGAGCGCGAACCGTCAGTGCGCAGCCCTTCGCTGGCGCTGGCAATATCCATTAACCCGCCTAAGCCGAACACCGAGTTAATCCAAAAGCGGTTAAAATGCACCATCGCTTTGTTAAATTCGCCTTCCAGCAGGCGGTTGACGAAGCTCGCCGGTTCGTCCAAGTTGTTGGCGGCGTTCACAAGAGCGGTTTTTGCCGGCTGTGGCACATACTCTTTCCAGCCGGTGGCGACCGGTTTTAATAAATACGGATCGGCAACGTTATAGTTGAAATTCCACATTGTGCGGTTGAAGCCTTCCAGCGGATCTTGGCGCTGACCGGTGGTTTCATCAATGCTTGAACAGGCGCTGACGGTGGTGATTAACATCAGTGGAAGCCACAGTTTGGTCAGTTTGCCTTTGGCGGAAATGGTTTTTTTCATGGTGCTGTCCTGTTTTCTGATTTAATGTTTTCATTTTAACAACTTTCATTTCAAAACATAGCATTATTTCTCTCTATTTTGAGCTGGGTCAACTTGCGCAAAAGTGAATTTTTATTCATAATATTGCATTAAATTTCACAAATATGGCAATAAGCCAATTATAGACTTGAATTGTATCGGTGGCTCAATTACAATAATTTGCTCATTTCTGCTACACTTCAGATACGATTCGTATGCGGTCTTCGTGAATAGAGAGTAACGAGCAACCTATCGGCGCACGCCGATATGGATTCAAGATTGAACATAAATACGATTATCCCGGGAGAGATTCATGTCTGAACCAGCCATCTTAGTCTTAGCTGACGGCTCTGTTTTCCACGGCACTTCAATTGGTTATCAAGGCAATACCATTGGCGAAGTGGTTTTTAATACATCTATGACGGGCTATCAAGAAATTCTGACCGATCCGTCCTACAGCAAGCAAATCGTCACCCTGACTTATCCGCATATCGGCAACACCGGCGTGAACCAACAAGATTGCGAATCAGAGAAAGTCTATGTTTCCGGCTTGGTGATCCGCGATTTACCGCTGATCCACAGCAACTTCCGCAGCGAACAAAGCCTGTCTGACTATCTGGTGCAACATAAAATCGTGGCGATTGCCGACATTGACACCCGCCGTTTAACCCGATTGCTGCGTGACAAAGGCGCACAAGCCGGCTGTATTATGGCGGGCGAAATTGATGAGGCAAAAGCGCTGGAACTGGCAAACAGCTTCGGCAGCATGGCGGGCAAGGATTTGGCGCAGGAAGTGACTTGCGACAAAATTTACCGCTGGGAACAAGGCGAATGGAAACTGGGGCAAGGCTTCAGCCACAAAGTCGGCGGACGCTATCATGTGGTCGCTTATGACTTTGGGGTGAAACACAATATTTTGCGGATGCTGGCGGAGCGTGGTTGCCAACTCACCGTGGTGCCGGCAAAAACCAGCGCGCAAGAAGTGCTGGCGCTGAATCCGGACGGCATTTTTCTTTCCAACGGCCCTGGCGATCCGGAACCGTGCGACTATGCGGTTAGTGCGATTCAACAACTGCTCGAGAGTAAAAAACCGATTTTCGGCATCTGTTTAGGGCATCAATTATTAGGCTTGGCGGTCGGCGGCAAAACCAAAAAAATGGCGTTTGGTCACCACGGTGCCAACCACCCGGTGCAAAATCTGGAAACCGAACAGGTGTATATCACCAGTCAAAACCATGGCTTTGAAGTCGACGAAACCAGTCTGCCGGACAGCGTGAAAGTGACGCACCGCTCTTTGTTTGATAATTCAGTGCAAGGCATTGAGTTGACCACCCAATCGGCGTTTTCATTCCAAGGCCACCCTGAGGCAAGCCCGGGGCCGCACGATGTTGCCGAGTTGTTCGACAAATTCGTGCATGAAATGGAAGTGGCGCGCCACACCCATACGCCGCAGGTTGTGGTGTAACGCTGTTCACAGTCGAAACATTAACCGTTTTTGAAAAGAATACGCAGTATAGAAAGAGAAAGATTATGCCAAAACGTACGGATATAAACACGATTTTAATTATTGGCGCAGGCCCGATTGTGATTGGGCAGGCGTGTGAGTTTGACTATTCAGGGGCGCAGGCGTGTAAAGCGTTGCGTGAAGAGGGTTATAAAGTGGTGCTGGTGAACTCCAATCCGGCAACCATTATGACCGATCCGAATATGGCGGATGTGACCTATATCGAGCCGATTCACTGGCAAACGGTGGAAAAAATCATTGAGAAAGAGCGTCCGGACGCGATTTTGCCGACTATGGGCGGACAGACCGCACTTAACTGTGCGTTGGATTTATCCAAAAACGGCGTGTTGGCAAAATACAATGTGGAATTGATCGGCGCAACCGAAGATGCTATCGACAAAGCGGAAGACCGTGGACGTTTTAAAGACGCGATGACCAAAATTGGCTTAAACACTCCGAAATCCTTTGTTTGCCACAGCTTCGAAGAAGCATGGAAAGCACAAGCGGAAGTGGGCTTCCCGACCTTGATTCGTCCGTCTTTCACCATGGGCGGTTCCGGCGGCGGGATTGCGTATAACAAAGACGAATTTAACGCAATCTGCGAACGCGGTTTTGATGCCTCCCCAACCCATGAGTTGTTAATCGAACAATCGGTTTTAGGCTGGAAAGAGTACGAAATGGAAGTGGTGCGCGACAAAGCGGACAACTGCATTATCATCTGTTCAATTGAAAACTTCGATCCGATGGGCGTGCACACCGGCGACTCAATCACCGTTGCACCGGCTCAGACTTTAACCGATAAAGAATATCAAATTATGCGTAACGCCTCATTGGCGGTGTTGCGTGAAATCGGCGTGGATACCGGCGGTTCAAACGTACAATTTGCGATCAATCCTGAAAACGGCGAAATGATCGTGATCGAAATGAACCCGCGTGTCAGCCGTTCGTCTGCGTTGGCGTCGAAAGCGACCGGCTTCCCGATTGCCAAAGTAGCGGCAAAACTAGCGGTGGGCTACTCCTTAAACGAATTGCGCAACGATATCACCGGCGGATTGATTCCGGCGTCGTTTGAGCCGTCAATCGACTATGTGGTTACCAAAGTGCCACGTTTTGCCTTTGAAAAATTCCCTAAAGCCGATAACCGCCTGACCACTCAAATGAAATCGGTGGGCGAAGTGATGGCGATGGGGCGCACCTTCCAAGAGAGCTTGCAAAAAGCATTGCGCGGACTGGAAACCGGCATCTGCGGTTTCAACCTGAAAACCGAAGACATGGAAAAATTGCGTACCGAACTCTCCAATCCGGGCCCGGAGCGGATTTTATATGTGGCGGATGCGTTTGGTATCGGTTGGCCACTGGAAGATGTGTATCACTATTCCAAAATCGATCCGTGGTTCTTAGTGCAAATTCGTGATTTGGTGGAAGAAGAATTGGCACTGGAGAAGAAAACTCTCGCCGAGTTGGATTATGCCGAATTGCGCCGCTTGAAGCGCAAAGGCTTTGCCGATCGCCGAATTGCACAACTGGTGAAAAGTAGCGAAAAAGAGGTGCGCGATTTGCGTCATCAGTTGAACCTGCACCCGGTTTATAAGCGTGTGGATACTTGTGCGGCGGAATTTAATTCAGATACCGCGTATCTGTATTCCTGCTATGAAGAAGAGTGCGAAGCCAACCCGACCGACCGCAAAAAAATCATGATCTTAGGCGGCGGGCCAAACCGTATCGGGCAAGGGATCGAATTTGATTATTGCTGCGTACACGCCGCACTGGCGCTGCGTGAGAGCGGTTTTGAAACCATTATGGTCAACTGTAACCCGGAAACGGTTTCCACCGACTTTGATACCTCCGATCGCTTATACTTCGAGCCGTTGACACTGGAAGAAGTGTTGGAAATCATTCATGTGGAAAAACCGTACGGCGTGATCGTCCATTACGGCGGGCAAACCCCGTTAAAACTGGCGAATGCGTTGCATGAAAACGGTGTGCACATTATCGGCACTTCTGCCGACAGCATTGATGCCGCTGAAGACCGTGAACGTTTCCAACAAGTGCTGAACACCTTAAACCTGAAACAGCCGCCAAACCGCACCGCACGCAACAGCGAAGAAGCGTTGCAATTGGCGAACGAAGTCGGTTATCCGTTGGTGGTGCGTCCTTCTTATGTATTGGGTGGACGTGCGATGCAGATCGTGTATAACGATGAAGAGCTGCAAACCTATATGCGTGAAGCGGTACGCGTTTCCGATGACAGCCCGATTCTGTTGGATCATTTCTTGAATGACGCGATTGAAGTCGATGTAGACTGTATTTGCGACGGCGAACAAGTGGTGATCGGCGGCATTATGCAGCACATCGAACAAGCCGGGATTCACAGTGGCGATTCCGCCTGTTCCTTGCCGCCGTATTCATTAAGTGCGGAAATTCAAGACGAAATCCGCCGCCAAACCGCCGCAATGGCGTTTGAACTGAAAGTAGTCGGCTTAATGAACGTGCAGTTTGCGGTGCAAAAAGACACGATTTATGTATTGGAAGTTAACCCGCGTGCTTCTCGTACCGTGCCGTTTGTCAGCAAAGCGACCGGCGTGCCGTTGGCGAAAATTGCCGCGCGTGTAATGGCAGGGATCAGCCTGAAAGAACAAGGCGTGGATAAGGAAGTGATTCCAAATCTGTACTCGGTGAAAGAAGCGGTGTTCCCGTTCATCAAATTCCCTGGTGTGGATATTATCCTAGGACCTGAAATGCGTTCGACCGGTGAAGTGATGGGCGTCGGCAAAACTTTCGCTGAAGCATTCTTGAAAGCGCAAATCGGTGCCGGTGAGCGTTTGCCGAAACTGGGCAAAGTGTTCTTGTCGGTCGAAAATACCGACAAGCCGAAACTGGTGAAAATCGCCAAACGCCTGCAAGATCTGGGCTACGGCTTATGTTCAACCTTAGGAACGGCAAAATACCTGCGCGAACACGGCATTGGCGTACAGATCGTCAATAAAGTGCGTGAAGGCCGCCCACACATTGTCGATGCGATTAAAAACGGCGAAATTGCGATGGTGATCAACACCGTCGGCAGTATGCCGGAATCCGTCGCCGACAGCCACTCAATCCGCAGCAGCTCGCTACAACAACGCATTCCGGTGTACACCACCGTCGCCGGCGCAGAAGCGATCAGCCAAGGCTTGAAGAGCATCAACGACACTGAGGTTTATCGTCTGCAAGAGATGAATTGAGGTTGAAAATATATAGAAAAGAGCGGTTAAAACCGCTCTTTTTGTTTAGATAATCCTTGAAAACTGTTGCCGTTTGGCTAATTGCCGTGAATAGGTATCGAAACACAAGCAGATATTGCGGATCAACAATCTCCCTTTAGCAGAGACAACAAGTGCGGTTTCGCCAATGGTGAGTAAGCCGTCTTCTGCCAGTGGTTTCAATAATTCCAAATCGTCGGCGAAATGCTGTTTGAAATCAATTTGATATTGTTGTTCCAGCGGGGCATAGTCTAAACGGAAATTACAGATTAACGCTTTAATCACATCACGGCGCAGGCAATCTTCTTGGCTCATTGCAAAGCCTTTGTGCAAGGCGTTGGCGTGATCTTCCACGTCGGCATAATACTGTTTCAGCTCTTTTTGGTTTTGTGCGTAATGATCGCCCATCAAGCTGATTGCCGACACGCCTAAGCCCAATAGATCCGCTTCTTCTTGCGTGGTGTAGCCTTGGAAATTGCGGTGCAGCACGCCGTTTTGTTGGGCGATTGCCAATTCGTCGTCAGGCTTGGCAAAATGATCCATGCCGATAAAGCGATAGCCGGCGGCAGTCAGCGTTTCGATGGTTTTCTGCAAAATCGTCAATTTACTGTTCGGTGGCGGCAGGGTGTCATCTTTGATTTTATGTTGTCCGGCAAAGCGCGACGGTAAGTGGGCGTAGTTAAACACACTCATGCGATCCGGATTCAGTTCGCTAACCCGTTTCAAGGTCGCCATAAAACTTTCAACCGTTTGGAACGGTAAGCCGTAAATCAAGTCGATATTGGTGGAGGTGAATCCCAGCTCGCGCGCTTTTTTCATCAACGAGAAGATAAATTCTTCGTCTTGAATCCGATTAATCGCCGCTTGCACGTCTTTATTAAAATCCTGAATCCCCATACTGATGCGGTTGAACCCGATGCTGCGCAGGTGATCAAGCATTGACAGTTCAATTTCACGCGGATCCATTTCAATGCTGATCTCCGCTTGCGGCGAAATATGGAAATTGTCGCGCAGCATCTGCATTAAGCGTGCCGATTGCGCTTCGCTTAAGTAGGTTGGTGTGCCGCCGCCCCAGTGAATTTGAGTGACGGTGCGCTCGGTGAACAAGGTGGCGCGCGCTTGGACCTCTTTTTCCAGATAGTCGAGGTAAATATCCGCCTTATGTTGATGCCGAGTGATGACTTTATTACAGGCGCAGAAGTAACACAATTTGTGGCAGAACGGAATATGCACATATAACGACAGCGGGCGCTCGGGATAGCGGCGGCTGGCTTGCAGAAAATCCTGCTCGCTATAAGCGTCGTTAAACTCAAGTGCGGTCGGATACGAGGTGTAGCGTGGTCCGGACTGATTATATTTTTGAATTAACGTTAAATCCCACTCAATTTCAGACATCTTATTTCCTGTTTATTTTAATATCACTCAACAATTGGCGCAATTCTAATTTAATTTTCGCTTCCAATTCCGCTTCGCTGCTTTCACGGGTTAAATCCAGTCGCATCCGTTGATTTTTCGGCAAGGCGCGCCGCGCTTCGTGGGTCGGCATATCGATCACCACATGATACAGCTGCTGCATTGCGTGGTATTTCTCCATTGCTTCAGGCTGTAAACCGGGCAGCAGCGCATTCAAGCGAATCACGCCCTCCGACAGATTGCAATCGCCGCTCAGCATTGCTTTGGCAATAATTTGCACGCTGTCGTAGGTGAAATCCTGCCGTTTTTGTCTGGCGGCAGCGATTTTCTGTTTCTGCTTGCGCAATGCCAACAGCAGCCAAGCGGCATAACTTGCCAATCCCACAATCACCGCCACCGCGGTGATGAGTAAAAAAATCGTCCAATTCATGCTTTAACGAAACTTATTAATGTCAATGGTGTTGAAAGTGCGGTACAGCGCATCTTCGCTGTTGTCCTCTTCTTCCTCGGTTAATCCCAGCTCTTGCATTAACTGTTCGATTCTCGCCAAGCAGTCGTCAACGAATTGCTGATCTTCGGCGGATAAGGTTTTGCCTTCATCTAATTGATCGAGCAAATCATTCAAGCATTCGTTATTTTCTAATTGCTCCAGCTCCAACATCGGATCCAATTTTTTCGGCGCAGCCGGGGCGTCGGTTTTGATTGGGGTGATCACTTTGCCTTTTTCCGGTTTGTTGACCATTTCGATGATTAATGGAATTTTCTTACGGCTGCCGACGCGCGGATCGGCTTTAACCGCACTTTGCTTATTCGTATTGTCGTCGGCGGAGCTGTGGCGCGAGCCTGCGCTCAGTCCTTTATGTTTCTTTTTGCGTTTTTCCGTCCAGGCGATACTGTCTAACTCATAACGAGTCGGCTTGCGCCCTTTTTTGGTTTTTGCCTGCGCCACCACCGGTTTTTTTTCGACTTTTCGTGCCGGCATGATGTCGCTAATTTTGCGCGTTTTCTTTGAACGAGCCATAGTGTTTCTCTCTTTACTTGCTTTCAATCGGATTATCTTAGCGGCAAATTGTATCATTCATGCCGCTTTTGCACACGGAATTAAACGGGCTAAATGCAGAAATTGTTTCAAGCTATTAATGAAAAACCGCACTTTCAGGCAGAAAGTGCGGTTGGAAGAAGGGCGTCGAGGATGATTACAATAAGATGCTGCCGACAGCGGCAATGCCGAAGCCGACAAAGCCGATTAAGGTTTCCATCACTGTCCATGTTTTTAACGTGGTTTTGGTGTCCATCTCTAAGAAGCGACTGACCAACCAAAAGCCGGAGTCATTCACATGGGAAAAGGCTGTTGCACCGGAGGCAATCGCAATCACGATAAAACACAGATCAAATGCGCTCAATCCGGTGGTGGCGGCAACTGTCGGCGCAATTAATGCAGAAGCCGTAGTCAGTGCAACGGTCGCTGAACCTTGCGCCACGCGCAGTGCCAATGAAATGATAAAGGCGGCAACAATCACCGGCATTCCGGTATCAGACAGCATTTCTGCTAATACATCGCCGATACCGCTGGCGCGTAATACACCACCGAACATTCCACCGGCGCCGGTAACCAACACAATGGCGCAGATCGGACCCAGTGCGTTATCACAGATTTTTTCAATTTGCTCATAGCTGCGTTGTCCTTTTAACAATAAAATCGAAACAATCAGCGTGATCAACAAGGCGATTGGCGTTTTGCCGAGGAAACGTAAGGTTTGCACCCATAATTGTGAGCCGTCAACTACTTTTGCAACAGTTAGGGTGTTTAAACCGGTATCTAACATAATTAAGAAGAGAGGCAATAATAGAATGAGTAAAACTTTTCTAAAACTTGGTGGATTTTGAGTGGCAGTTTCACTAATTGCTGTTGTATTTAAAAAGGCTTTTGGTAAATCTAAGTGTACTTTTTTACCCAAGAAGGTTCCAAAGAGGTAAGCGGAAATATACCAAGTCGGAATCGCACAGGCTAAACCTACAATGACAAGCAATCCAATGTTAGCACCAAGTAAGTCACCAGCTGCGACTGGGCCTGGGTGTGGCGGTAGAAAAGCGTGCATAACCGCAAAAGCACCGGCAGCAGGAAATGCATAGCGTATTAATGAGCCACCAAATTGTTTAGCCACACTGAAAATAATCGGTAGCATTACCACCAAACCGGCATCAAAAAAGATCGGAAAACCAAATAATAGCGAGGCAATACCTAATGCAAGCGGGGCTTTTTTCTCACCGAATTTATTGATTAAGGTATCAGCCAACACTTTAGCGCCGCCGGTGATTTCCAGCAACCGTCCGATCATCGCGCCTAAACCGACTAACAACGCCACGGAAGCGAGGGTGCCGCCGAAACCGCCTAGCATCGTCGGTAAAATTTTATCCACCGGAATACCAGTGGCAAGTGCGGTCAGCAGGCTGACAATAATCAATGCAACAAATGCATGAACCTTGAACTTAATAATTAGAATCAGCAATAGCAGGATTGCTGCGAGCATAGTAAAAATTAGCATAACTTAAAATCCTTTTAAAAAAGTTAGACTGCTGCCAACATACCACCATCAACAAATAGCAGATGGCCATTGATGAAATCAGATGCTTGGGAAGATAAAAATACTGCTGCGCCGATTAATTCTTCAGGATTTCCCCAGCGAGCTGCCGGTGTTCTTTTACATAACCAGCCACTAAACTCGGGGTTTTCGACTAAAGGTTTAGTCAGCTCGGTTTTAAAATAGCCAGGAGCAATACCATTAACTTGGATATTATGGCGAGCTAATTCCACACACATTCCACGCGTTAACATTTTTATGCCACCTTTTGAAGCTGCATAAGGCGTGATAGTATCTCTCCCTAATTCACTTTGCATGGAACCGATATTAATGATTTTCCCTTTTTTGCGGTTTACCATGTATTTAGCAACAGTTTGTGAAATTACAAAAACAGCTTTTAGGTTTACATTAATCACCTCGTCAAACTCATTTTCTGGGAAATCGCAGAATGGATGACGACGTTGAACTCCGGCATTATTAATTAAAATATCAATCGGACCAATCGTGTTTTCAATATTGTCGACCGCTTCCCTTACCGCTTGTGAGTCTGTTACATTAAAAGCAATTGCATGAGTTTTAACGCCTTTACTTGCTGCGATCTGCCGTGCAACTTCTTCAGCTTTTTGCTGATTTGTTCCATGGATAATAAGCTCAGCACCATGAGCTGCTAACCCTTGGGCTAATAGCAAACCAATCCCGCGAGTCGATCCGGTAATTAGAGCTCGTTTATTGCTTAATGAAAATAATTTGCTCATTCTATTTATCCTCTATTGATTGAATTTACTCAAAAGTGAGTTGCACTTTTGAAATTTCATTCTTATTGCCCGCTGTTTCTAATGCTTGCTCTAATTTTTGAAATGGGAATTTCGCAGATAAGAGTGGCAGTGGATTAACTTTCTGTTTACTTAACCATTCAACCGCCATATTGAATTCTTCGACGAAACGGAATGAACCAACCAAATTAATTTCTTTAGCAATAAGGGTCATAATCGGGAAGTCAGGGATATTTCCTCCCATTCCAACCTGTACAATAGTGCCTTTTGCTTTAGTAACTGCTAAGCAGCGCTCCATTGATGATGGATGTCCTGACACCTCAAAGGATATATCACACTCTCCTTTGTGTGTTAAATACTCAGAGAAATCTTCATCAGCAAGTAATGTTTTAGTTGCTCCCATTTGACTTGCTATGTTTAGGCATCGCTGGCTAATATCAGTACAAATAATCTCTTTTGCACCTAACACTTTCACTGCTGCGACAATTAGGCATCCGATAGGTCCTACACCAGAGATAAAGACACGCTTATTTTTTAAGTCACCAGCTTGCTTTCCGGCATGGATTGCTACTGCTAACGGTTCAGCAAAAGTCATTACGTCATCGCTGATTTCTTGAGGGTAGGGAATACATTGGTTAGTATCAACAATTTTAAATTGAGTAAATCCACCATCAATATGTGGATTATACATAGCGCTACCAAAGAATCGCATTTGTTCACATTGGTTAGTATCACCAGATAAACAATATTTACAACTTAAGCATGGTTTACTTGGATTAATAGCAACTTTTTGCCCTTCATATAGTGTGGAAGAATCCGTTTTGGTTATTTTTCCAATTACCTCATGACCTAAAACCATAGGGTGTTTCACTTCGAAGTTGCCGACCTTACCATGTTGATAATAATGCAGATCAGAACCGCAAATACCGCCTTGTGTAATTTGAACGAGAGTGGTTCCTGAATTTGGAATAAAATTAATTTGTTGTTGTATTATACCAACATCCTTTTTTCCTTTAACAACACATGAGAGAGTTTCCATATTTTTTCCTTATTTAGAACAATGGCAGGTTAGATCAATCTCTTGAGGTTACCGATAACATACTTTTGGAATGAGGTATGGTAAAGTATTATTTAATAGTAAAGCTTAATTTTGTGATCAACTTCAAATAACTTGATATATTACGATATTTATTGGATCGTTTAAGAGTGAAATGTGATATATATCACCATATAAATTGTTACAGGTAACTATTCTTGTCGAATTTTAGTCATGTTCACAAGACAGGGTTTAAGGAGTCATCTATGGCACAGACCACAGCAGGAAAAGGTAAAAGTTTTGTTCTGATGGGGGTTTCCAGCACTGGCAAAACCTCTATCGGCACCGCACTTGCACAGCGATTAGGGATTAAATTGATTGACGGCGACGATTTACATCCACGCGCGAATATTATCAAAATGGGCTCAGGGCAACCGTTGAATGACGACGACCGCGCTCCGTGGTTGGAACGAATCCGCGATGCGGCATTTAGTTTAGAACAGAAAAGTGAAATCGGGCTCATCGTCTGTTCCGCATTGAAAAAGCAATACCGCGATTTAATTCGTGATGGCAATGAACATGTTAAATTTCTATTCTTAGAAGGCAGCTTCGATCTGGTGCTAGAACGAATGAAACAGCGCAAAGGGCACTACATGAAAACCGAAATGCTAAAAAGCCAATTCGACACGCTGGAAGTTCCGCAACAAGATGAGGCTGACGTTATTCACATCGATATTGACGGATCGTTTGAGGAAGTGGTGGCAAGGTGTGAAGGGGCGTTGAAGCCGTTGTTGTGACTGAAAATGCCGAATCGATGATTCGGCATTAAATTAAATAGCAAAGTGGATTATTAAGCTAGAAAGCGTCCGATAACTTGTCCGCCTACCAGAATCCAGGTCATTAATAATGAACAGAAAAATGCACCGAAATAAATATAGCCTGTTTTTAAATAACACCAATTATTGATGAAAAGCAAGACAATAAATTGAGGGATAATAACGGCTAACATCATCATCCAACGCCCACCAAATTGCGGAAGCCCCACGAGATCAAAACCGGGTCCGATTTGCATAAAATTAGGCACAAAATGGAATAACCATAAAAGAATTAAACCACCAACCGCAGTGAATACGGTTTTTGTTGTCCACACCAATAATGTTGATGTGAAAGTGCGGTACAGCTTTTGCTTCATTTGAATGTTTAAGATCAATCCATTATATACCGTGAAAAAGGCGAGAATGGGTATCCAGTAGATCAAAAATAATTCTGCTCTTTCTGGTGTGAGAGGTTTTAAGAATGGCCAAAGGAAGCGCAGTTCAACGCCCCAATACCAATGACAAACGGTTGCAAGGATATAGAGCCAGCCAATTAATACGATACTTAATGATAGAAAACGCGTGATGACGGTAAATGTCGGTTGGTGATTACCCATAACACCGAGTATCGCGAGATTAACATTGGCTGATTTTTGCCAGCGTAAAAAGAAAATAAGATTGAGTATCGCACTGATGGTTAGCCAAGTGATGATCCCATTTCCCATCTCTAGTGGCATAAAAGAGAAGACGGCTGCGATGGGCTCGTTTGCACCACCCCATTGAGTTAATAATGGATAGCAAAATAATGTAATTACGATATTGAAGAGTGCAAAAGCCCACTGTTTTTGAGGTGTTATTGCCACCGTCTCACTGACTTTCTGTGAAACTGCTTGAAAATAAGGCTGGTGTAATAAGCCCGCAGCCAGAAATAATGCTGAAATCAATGCTGAAAAGAGCGCAAATAAACCTGCAAATTCTTTATACCAGTAGCTTTGTTCGGCGGGATCTAGCCAGTCTGTTTTATCGTTTTTTTGCAATGCGGTATTAAACCATTCAATTGCACGACGGTTACTTTCAGCGGCAATCATAACACCTAAGTGCGTGCCGTTAACCAGATCGGCTCGTCTGGCACTGCCATCATTAAAATTGCCATAAGTTGTTGACCATTTTAGTGTTTCATCTTCTGGCAGTGAGAATGCAGTTAAGCGATTTTTATTATGAACGAGATTTTTAACTGGAAATGTACGCTCACGGTAACCGCCAATTTCTTCATAGAGCCCTTGTGTGAGGAGGTAATTATGTATTTCAGGATCTCCGCCATTACTGCTTAATCCATTAACAGCCTTGTGATCAGGGTTCATTTTAGCGACTCGGATAGCATTAAGTGCGCCTGTGGAGTGTCCAAATATACCCAGCGAGTGTTGATCGACAAAAGGTAAGGATTTGAGATATTGGTAGCCATTATTGGCGCCACTCATGTTTTTATTAGATGCAGGAAGTGCGGTCGAAAATCCATGGCCAAATTGATCGAGAGCCAACACGACAAACCCACGCTTAGCTAGCTCTAACGCACCAAAAGTGCTGGTTGCTTCTTTATCACTTTGATAACCATGTAGTGCGAGCAAACCTGCGGCTGGATTCTCTTGGGTTGCGGTTATTGGGCGATAGAGTTTTGCGACCATAGGTTTCATTTCTTCGGTCATAATATGAATGGTAGAAACATCAATTCGTCCAAAATCACGTTCTATTTGTGAGGCTAGATAAGCCCCAACAAAAGCCAATGCTGCAAATATCACCGACCAAATATAATATTTATTTTTCATTATGATGCGCTCCTATTTCGGCTAAGATTGTGACTTGCGCACTATCGACGCCTTTAACGAGGAGGGGGAGTGCAAAAATGGTATTTAATCGAGATTTATCTAGGTGTGCTAATTTCATATCCTCAATAATACAAATAAAATTTTCACTAAACATACCTAGCATAATTTGATGTGCTCTCACGCCATGTTCTGGATTAGCGGGGGAGGCTAAAGAAATAAAATCAAAGCCGAGTGCTTTTAAGTTTGGTGCATAGTCGATAAGGTATTGTGCGGCATCGATACTGACCGCACAGCCCCTTTCTGCATAGTCTTGAGGCGCAGACTCACGCACTTTTTCTAATCCAGTTCGAATAATTAAGCAGTCAGCCTGTTGAATGCGGTGTAAATGAGGGGATAAATCGTCGATTTCAATTAAACTGGCTTCTGCTTTGGGTATATCGAGCAAGAGCGGGTTTTCATAAATAAATTGTGTCAGAGGGAGTTCGGTGATGGTTTTCCCTGTGGGGTTAAAATGATTCGGTGCATCAAAATGCGTTCCAAAGTGATTGAATAGGTGGATTTTGGCACTATTGTACACATCACCTCGCTTGATATCAGTACAAGTTTCAATCATGAGCGTTGGCTCACCTGGAAATCCAGGATCTTTTACATCGAGTGGGTGAGAAAGTAATTGGTATTGCATCGTCATTCTCCTGTTTTAGCGTGTGTTATGTTGCTGTAAAAGCCAATGGTGTACGGTCGGGCTATTAAATACAGCATCCCAGGTATTATGCGGGTTGTTATTCAGAATGCCGTTGTCGCCTGCTTGTGTGAAACTGAATTCGGTATATTTGACATAAGGGTTTTTTAATTGGTCATGTAAGATTTGGTAATTAATGCGTGAGCCGTTGACTGGTGAAACCTTATCCTCTTTACTGTGGAAAAACCAAATGGGCGTTTGGCTAAGCGATGCCAGATTGTCTTTATTGGCGTTGTCGTCAAGCCATTCGAGGCTATAGGCTTCTCTTCCACTCATCAGTAGTGCGCCTGCAAAGAAATCAGGGCGATCAAGCAATAAATACAGCCCGCCCTCTGCCCCTCGGGAAAGTCCAATCAGATAAATGCGGTTGTGATCGATTTCAGGATTTTCTTGAAGCGTTTTATCGATCATGGCTAACAAAAGTTGGCGACGATTTTCGGTTTGCCAGTGAATGCCGCCTCGTTGTCCTTTATTCACATCGTCAAACGGATCAAATACGGTGCGATATTGCGGGGCGAGGACGAAGCCCTCTTCATAGTTTAGGGTGCTGATGGCGCCTTTGCTAGAGAGCAGGTGCGCGAGGTTATCGTTGCCTAATTGCCCGGAGCCGTGGAAAAAAATCGTCAGCGGGAATTTTTTCTGAACCGCACTTTGTTGTGGTTTATACAGCTGGTAATGCAAGGTATTTTGTGGATTGCCTAATTGAACCTCATCTGCACGGAAGTGTTCGATAACTAAATTTTTAAGATTGTTAGTGCTAGCGGTAATGTGAATATCCTGAGCATCAATGGTTTTTCCATTGCTTAATTTAATGAATCCTGTTTGCTTGATGACATATTCCAGTCGATCTTGATAAAGCTCAGGCACACGGTTGCTTTGTACAATCGCTTTATGAATCAACTCATTATTTTCATTTTTGGCACGAAATAACATGGGTTCGCTATTTTCGGTTCGCAACGAATATAAATCGGCATTTTTATCATCTTTATTCAATTCTAAAATAACAAATTTGCCGCTTTTAGCCTGGTGAGATACGGCTACTACATCTTGACTATAACCGTTGAGGATTTGGCGGCTACCTTGAGATTTTCCGTCTAAAAAGACGTCCACTTGATAGCTATGCTGCAATTCATCGCCACTTAATAGTGTGTCTTCGTATTCTAATGCCACCACGCTGATTTTTTGCCCTTTCGCCGTCACTTCGGTAATCAAGGTGGCGTGGACGGAATTAGGTTGTTGAGGATTATCAGGGATAAGGTTATTGGCAAAAAGTGGTGAGGTGATAGTCAAAGAGAGTATGAGCGTAACGATAGATTTAAACATAATGATATCCTTTAGCTTGATGGTAAAACGGGCAATATGGATTGCCCGTTTAAGTTGAGGATTACAGTTTTTTGTTTTGCGTTTGAACATACACCAGAATCAGTGCCAACACGCCAAGTGGGAACACTAAGTCAAACACAGAACCGTCTTGACCCCAGATGAGATTGGATAAAATCACCATCATTCCACCAACCGCCCAAGCGATAGTGGTCGGTACAGACCAAACGATCATTTGTTTTTTCACGTCGTTAATGCCCATCATGCGGTTAACCACCCAGAACAAGCTGTCGTTGAAATAACCGAAGAATAAGGAACCCATAGTGGCAGCTTGTGCGGCAAGTAACATATTAACGCCTGGGATTTCAGCTAAAATCGGTGCGGAAATCGACGCGGCGGTGATCATCGCAACCGTGCCTGACCCCTGAATAAAGCGTACTAACGTTGACACAATAAACGGAATTAAGATCGGTGAAATCGGCAGATTTGCGACTTGTTCAGCCAATTGCTGACCGGCACCACTGTCACGCAATACTGCGCCCAATGCGCCGCCCGCACCGGTTACCAATAAGATAATCCCGGCAGTTTTAACTCCTTCTTCTAAGTGAAGTGCGGTAGTGTGTTTGTCGGCGTTTGGTAATAAGGTGTAGATAGATACCAATACGCTGATTGCTAGAGCAATGATTGGGCTACCGACAAACGCGATCACTTGATAAATACTTGAATCTAGAATCCATGCAAACTGCTGTTGTTTTGCAATTAAATCCACGATGGCTTTAATGAAGATAAGTACTATTGGCAACACGATTGGCAACATTGAAATACCTAAGCCAGGGAGATTTTTCTTTTCTCTGCTTTCAATATAATTATCAAATTTTTCTCGAAGTTCTTCTTCGGTAAACACCTCTTGATTAAAGGTTGGGTATTTTTTATCCAGCCATTTTGCATACAGTACGATCCCGATTACAGCCGGAATAGCGAAGCACATGCCTACTAACAGCATAGCGCCGATATCTACACCAAACAAGCCGGCAACGCCTAGCGGACCCGGTGTTGGGGGCACGGTATGGTGTGTAACCACCAATCCGCCCGCCAAGGCTACGCCAAGGGTTAACAGGCTGCGTTTACCGTTTTTAGCTAATGCTTTAGCAACGGGATACAAGATCACAAATGCCGAATCCACGAAGATCGGAATACTGACCACATAACCGGTGATGGCGAGTGCCCACTCTTCTTTTTTCTTGCCTAAGAATTTAATGAAGCTATACGCCATTTTTTCGGCTGCGCCTGAGACTTCAAGAATACTTCCCATCATCACGCCCAAACCTATCACAATCCCGATGCTGCCGAGCGTGCCGCCAAAGCCTTTGGAAATCACCGCCAGTGTTTCGGTGGCATTTAAACCGCCGACAATCCCGGCGATTGCTGAGGCAATGAGCATGGCAATAAAGGCATGAACACGGGTTCTTAACACTAAATACACTAAAACAATTACAGCAACAATCAACCCAATAATGGGAATCGGTAATCCAAACATAGGGTTATCTCCTATAAGTCATGCTGAATAAATTGATGAATAACATCACTGAAGTTGTTATCAACATAAAAGCCCAGTTTCGATGCTTGACTACAATCAATTCTGGCAGGCCAACTGGCGACAATATCATTGATTTTTTGATCAAATTGGAATTCGATTTTTTCTAAAATGGCTTCTCCTTTAATGCTGGCGAGGTCCTGTAGCATGGATTCGACACTGACAGTGAATCCCGGTAGGTTAATCACGTGCCAATCTCTGGCGGGCAGCGAAGGCAGGGTTAACGCATGAATAAAATTACGCACCACCGTATTTGGGCTTGAAATCCAAAGCAGTAGTTCTTTTGAAACAGGGCAGACCGTGTTTTCGCCATTGAGCGGTTCACGAATGATGCCGCTGACAAAAGAGGAGGCCGCTTTATTTGGTTTTCCTGGGCGAATGCAAATTGTTGGTAAACGCACGGCAATGCCATCCACAAAGCCTTTGCGTGAATAATCATTGATGAGCAATTCACACATCGATTTTTGCGTGCCGTAAGTTGATTGTGGTGTAACGACGGTGCTGTTTGTAATGGTTTCAAGCAAGTTGCCGCCGTAAACCGCCAGTGAGCTGGAGAAAATAAACCGAATATTCGGATTCACTTTGCGGCAGGCTTCCAATAAGTTTTTGGTTGCTAAGAAATTGATTTCATAGCCGAGATCGGGATCTTCCTCCGCATGGCTGCTGACAATCGCCGCCAAATGGAAAATCGCGGTGGTTTCACGGGTAATAATGTCCGCCAATCCGTGAGGGTGGCGCAAGTCCATTTTGATACTGCGCACACGGCTATCGTTATTTGGAATTACGGGTTCATTCACATCAACCAAAATCAATTCGTTGATGTGAACCTCGGTTTGTTGCAAAAGTGCGGTTGCCAAGCGTTGTCCAAGGAAGCCTTGGCCACCGGTAATAATAATATTCATGGGCGTGTCCTTATTGATATTGTTTAAACCAAGCCAATCCATCAACGGTGTTGCCTCTTGGGTTATATTCACAGCCAACCCCGCCGTCATAGCCGATTTCATCGAGTTTGTCGAAAATGTGTTGATAATTGATTTCCCCTTCGTCCGGTTCGTGGCGCGCGGGAACGGAGGCGATTTGAACATGTGCGAATTTGCCGTTTAGCGTATCGGTTAAGCGGGTCAGATTGCCGTCGACGTTTTGTGCATGGAAATAATCCAGTTGCACAAACACATTATCGCGATCGATAAGCTCCACTAACGCTAGCGTTTGGAATTGGCTTGCGGTTAAATAGTTTGGCTTCACTTGCGGGCTGAGCGCTTCCAATAAGATCTTGATCCCATGCGGTTTAAATTTATCGGCGGCATAACGTACATTGTCGATAAAGGTTTGTTGATATTTGGCATAGTTTTCATTCGGTGGAACCACACCCGACATGATGTGTACATTCGGGCAATTGAGCGCTAGCGCATATTCCAATGCTAAATCAATATCACGATGGCTGTCGGCTTCTCGCCCCGGAATAGCGGATACGCCCCATTCGCCCGCTTGCACATCGCCTGCGGCAGTGTTGAATAACACCTGCTGTAAGCCGTTTTCGTCAAGTTTGGCTTTTAGGACCTCTTTTGGATAGTCGTAAGGAAACAGGTACTCCACATACTTGAAACCGGCTTTGGCAGCGGCTTCAAAACGATCTAAAAAAGGCACTTCGGTAAACATCATGGATAGGTTTGCGGCAAATTTAGGCATATTATTTCCCTCTATTTTTCAAATCATTGACTTCATCTTGGTTCAAATACCGCACTTTGTGTGTTTGCAGTAAAAACATCAATTTGGCGGTTTCTTCCAGTTCTTCGGTGTTATCTACCGCATCGAACAGATCGCTGCCGCACACCACAACGCCATGATTGGCGAGTAAAAAGGCTTTGCCGTCTAACGCACGTTCGCTTAATTCACGGGCGATGTCAGGAGAGCCGGGGCGGTAGTAAGGAATCACCGGCAATTTGCCGACCCGCATCACATAATATGGCGTGAAAGGCTTGATGGCGTTCTCGGTATCCAAACCATCAAGACAAGAAAGTGCGGTCAGGTAGGTTGAATGCAGGTGTACAATCGCATTGCACTCTGGATTGCGTTTATACATTGCCAAATGAAATACCGATTCTTTCGACGGTTTTTTCCCTTCCAGCACGTTGCCGTCACTATCCAAAACCGACAGCTCGTCAGCAACAAGCCGCCCCAACGAAGAGCCGGTTGGAGTGACCAAAAAACGGTTATCGCTTAAGCGAACAGAGATATTGCCTGCGCCGCCGACACTGTAGCCACGATCAAACAGCGATCGGGCTAAATTCACTAAGTCTTGTTTCAATTGTTGTTCGCTCATACAAACATCTCCTGTGCATAAGCAAAAAAGGCTTCGCTGCCGAAATTACCCGATTTCAACGCCAAGAAAATATCGTCGTCCAACGCTTTCAGCCAAGGCACACCGGGGGCAATCTGTTTGCCGATATGGAAGCCGTCGAAGCCCAGTTCTTGCACCACAATGCTGGAGGTTTCACCGCCTGCGGTGATGAAGTTTTTCACGCCGTGCTGTTTTAATTTTTTGGCTAATTGAGCAAATGTCTTTTCAATTGCTTGGCTGGCTTGTTCACCGCCGAATTGCTGCTGAATGGCTTTCAGCGCTTGTGGCGGCACGGTGGCATAAATCATTGGCGCATGAGGTTCGTCTAAATGCGCAATTGCCCATTGGTACAGTTCTTCCGCATAATCGGGATTATTCAGGCTTTGTTCGACCTCTAGGAATTTATGCGCGCCTTTTTGCTTGTAGGCTTCAACCTGTTTGTTGGTCATCACCGAGCAGGAGCCGGATAAAATCACGCTGCTGCCTTGAGTTGGCAAAAGTGCGGTTTTGGCATCGAGTTGCTTATCTCGGCTTTTATACGCCGCCATATATGCCGCTAAGCCAGAGCCGCCGGTGACCAATTTGAAATCATCAATCGCTTCGGCAAGCACCGCCAATTGTGAATTATCCACTGCATCGACCACGGCATAACGGTAGCCTTGCTGTTTGAGTTGTTCGAAGCATTGCTTCACGTTTTCAGCACCTTGAATCACATCGGCATAGCTGACTAATCCGGTTTTACCGCTGGCTTGTGCGTCCATTAAACGCATTAAGTTGGCGTCTTTCATCGGCGTGATCGGATGGTTCTGCATGCCGGATTCATTTAGCAACGCTTGCCCGACAAATAAATAGCCGTTAAAAATAGTGCGGCCGTTAATCGGCAAGGCTGGGGTGATCACGGTGAAGTTGGCATCTAATGCGTCGAGCAACGCATCGGTAACGGGACCGATATTGCCTTTCTCGGTGCTGTCGAAAGTGGAGCAATATTTGAAATAAAATTGGGTGCAGCCATTGTTTTGCAACCAATCCAAAGCGGCTAATGATTGCTCAATCGCTTCATTTACAGGATTGGAGCGCGATTTTAAGCTGATCACCACCGCATCAACCGCACCGTCTAATGGGCGTTTAGGCACGCCGTTCATCTGTACCGTGCTGAGCCCATTTTCGACTAAGAAGCTGGCAATGTCGCTGGCACCGGTAAAGTCATCTGCAATAACACCTAACATGATTATGCCTCCCCTTTTTTCGGTAGGTTGATGCCGTCAAAAATTTTGATCACCGCGCTGTCATCCTCTTTGCCATATCCCGCATTGCTGGCGGAGGTGAACATATTAAATGCCGTGCTGGCAAGTGGCAGTGGGAAACGCAGTGATTTGGCGGTGTCAGTTACCAAGCCTAAATCTTTAACAAAAATATCCACCATCGAGAGTGGCGAGTAATCGCCGTCAACCACGTGCTTCATGCGGTTTTCAAACATCCAAGAGTTACCTGCAGCATGGGTGACCACGTCATACATTAAATCGAGCGGAATGCCGGCACGTGCGGCTAATGCCATCGCTTCTGCACCAGCAGCAATATGTACACCTGCCAGTAATTGGTGAATAATTTTCACCGTCGCGCCTAAGCCAATCTCTTCGCCGATATTGTAAACTTTGCCAGCCACCGCATTCAGTACAGGGGCGAGTTTTTCAAAGGCTTGTGCCGAGCCCGATGCCATTACGGTCATTTCGCCTTGCGCCGCTTTTGCCGCCCCGCCGGAAACCGGGGCGTCTAACATAATCAGATTTAATGCTGTTAATTTTTGTGAGATTTCTTTGGCATCTTGTGCGGATATGGTAGAGGACACCATCACCGCAGTGCCGGCTTTCAGTTTGGCAGCAAGTCCGTTTTCACCGAACAAAATGCCTTTGACTTGCTGGGCGTTGACTACGAGCAGCAAGACGGCATCTAATTGACCGGCAAAATCGCCAGCATTGTTCGCAACGGCTTTTGCACCCGCTTGTTTTAATTTATCCAGTAAAACTGGATTTAAATCAATTCCATAAGTATCAAGACCGGCTTTAACACAAGAAAGTGCTGCGCCCATTCCCATTGCGCCGAGCCCGACGACTGCAACTGAATAACTCATAATAGACTCCGTTAGTTAACAAAATTAATCGATAGATTTCGTGAGTGTATCTTGCCTGAATAGCAGATGGAAAACCGAGATCGAGATCACAAATATTAACAATAAATGTTATTTATTGTTAAATTTAGTTTGTTGATGGCTTTAATTTGAGTTGAATACACATAAAGTGTTATTATTTCACTAAAATTCACAGTGGACTGAATGAGATTAACAATTATGATCCCGGCGGAAAGGCAAAAAAGATTACTGACGTTAGTGACTGAACATGAATTGATCAGCATTGCGGAGTTGGTGGAAATTATGCAGGTGTCGCACATGACGGTGCGACGTGATATTCAAAAATTGGAAGAACAGGGCAAAGTAGTGTCGGTCTCCGGCGGCGTGCAATTGTTGCAGCGTTTGGTAAGCGAACCGACCCATGATGATAAATCGTTGCTTTTTCAATTGCAGAAACAGGCGATCGGAACTCAAGCGCTAAATTTCATCGGAGACAGCAAAACGATTTATTTGGACGCAGGCACAACCACCTTAGAAATCGCCCATCAACTCGCTAAACGGCAAGATTTGCTGGTGATCACCAATGATTTTGTGATCGCCAATTTCTTGATCAAGGAAGGAGCGTGTGATTTGATTCATACCGGTGGTTATGTCTGCAAAGAGAATTATTCCTCTGTCGGCGAGCTGTCGGCACAATTTTTGCGCAATATTTCGATTGATGTGGCGTTTGTTTCGACCTCGTCTTGGAATTTGAAAGGGCTAACCACGCCGGATGAGAAAAAATTAGCCGTGAAACGAGCAATCGTAGAATCGAGTAAAAAGAATATTTTGGTCACGGACGCCTCAAAATACGGCAAGGTGGCGACGTTTTGGATTTACGGACTGGAAGTGTTTGATACCATTATTACCGATAGCAATCTGCTGGAAAGCGTGCAGAAAAATATTCAAAATTTGACTATCGAATTAGTCTTGGCATAATCAACAGGGCGGAAATTGCCGCCCTGTGTCAAAGTGCGGTTTGCGATTAGCTGCCAATCAAACGATACAGCTCACTGTCTTTGCGATCCAAATAGTGGAACGATTGGATACGGCGAATGGTGCGGGAGCGTCCGCGGATCAGCAGGGTTTCGGTGGTAGCGATGTTGCCTTTGCGATGAATGCCTTTCAACAAGTCGCCATTAGTGATGCCGGTGGCGGAGAAAATCAGGTTGTCGTCACGAACAATCTCTTCCAGTTGCAATACTTTGTTCACTTCCACGCCCATTTGTTGACAGCGTGCAATCTCTTTTTCGGCAATCGCACGATTTTCTTCGCTGTCGCCTTTCACTTGGTTGCGCGGCAGTAACCGCACTTGCATTTCGCCGCCCAGCGCACGGATTGCCGCACCGGCAACCACGCCTTCCGGCGCACCGCCGATAGCGTATAACATATCGACATTATTGTCAGGCAAGCAACACAAGATAGACGCCGCTACGTCGCCGTCCGGAATCGCCAGCACTTTCACGCCCAGTTGTTGCATTTTGGCGATGGTTTCTTGGTGGCGTGGTTTGTCGAGGGTGATCACGGTCAGCTGTGAAAGCAGTTTGCCCAGCTTAGAGGCAACACGGCGCAGATTTTGTTCCAGTGGCAGATTGAGATCGATCATGCCTTTCACTTCCGGTCCGACCACCAGTTTTTCCATGTACATATCCGGGGCTTGCAGGAAGGTTTCCGGCCCGCCGGCAGCCAGCACCGAAAGGGCGTTTGCTTGCCCCATGGCGGTCATGCGGGTGCCTTCAATCGGATCGACGGCAATCGAAATGGTGTCGCCTTGTCCGGTGCCGACTTTTTCGCCGATATACAACATCGGCGCTTCGTCGATTTCGCCTTCGCCGATCACAATTTCGGCATTGATGTCAATTTGGTTTAACATGATTCGCATGGCTTTGACGGCGGCATCGTCGGCGGCATCTTTGTTGCCTCGTCCTAACCAGGCAAATCCTGCCAAGGCGGCGGCTTCGGTAACGCGGGAAAATTCGATTGCAAGAGCTCTTTTCATTTTGTGTGACCTATATTGGTTAAAAGGTGAAATTTAGCCTATGGATTAGTTATCCACACAAAAAGGCAGTTTAGCATAAATTCTCTGCACTTGCTGAATTATCCAAAAAAGTCGGCGCCATTTTCAATTTCTATGTGAAATCTGTCGCTAACTAGGCTAGAATAGCTTAAATTTCATTTGGCAATTATTACTATTAAGGATTTATTATGTCTTTCGAACTTCTTGAACAACTCGATGAAAAAATTAAACAAGCCGTTGAAACCATTCAATTACAACAATTGGAAATTGAAGAATTGAAAGGCAAACACGACAACGCGCAAAATGAGTTGAATCATCTGCGCGACGAGCGTGACGCGATGGCGGGTGAAAACGAGCACCTGAAAAATGAACTGAACAACTGGAAAGAAAGAATCAGTTCACTGTTAGGAAAAATTGACAATATCTAACCGTGTCGACCGCACTTTGACCATTTAAAAGCCGAGATCTTGCTCTCGGCTTTTTCTTTTTTCACTCCTTTTTTCACTCCTTTTTTGATAAAACATCCACTTCATATCGAGAATTTATTTAATTTGATAAAATAATGTGACCCAGCGCCTGATTTTTGACTTTTCCGGTTGTATCTTAGTTACGCTTATGTCAATCTTAACATCCAATCACATTAATATGTTAAAAGTATAAAAAAGATAAGATTAGGTTATATTTTTTACTGAAATGTTAAGTTCATTTGACATTTTTTTATCATTATCAAATAAAGATAATGTAACTTAACATGATCGAAATGGAGATAAACATGAGTGTTTTGGTCGATACAGATACAGCTACAATAGATGCGTTGTTGGGTGGCAGATGTGCGGATCCGTTTTCCGTTTTGGGAATGCACGAAACGGATAACGGGATTGAAGTGCGGGTATTAATGCCGGATGCGTCGAGTATTTCTATTATTGATAAAGAGAGCCAGCAAGACGTGGTCGAAATGGAGCGGCTGCATGACGACGGTTTTTTTGCCGCGCTGATTCCGGAAAAACATGATTTTTTTGCCTACCAACTGAATGTTTTCTGGGGACATGAGAACCAGATCCTCGAAGATCCTTACCGTTTCCGTCCGATTCTGTCCGATTTAGACAACTGGCTACTGGCGGAAGGCACTCACTACCGTCCGTATGAAAAGCTGGGCGCGCATTTTACCGAAATCGAAGGCGTTGCCGGTGTAAACTTTATTTTATGGGCGCCGAATGCCAAACGGGTATCGGTGGTCGGCGATTTTAACTTTTGGGATGGGCGTCGCCATCCGATGCGTTTCCACCCGGAAAACGGGTTGTGGGAAATCTTTATTCCGCAAGTGGCGCTCGGCAGCCTGTATAAATATGAACTGCTTGACGCCAATGACGCGCTGCGTCTGAAAGCTGATCCGTATGCGTTCGCCTCGCAACTGCGCCCGGATACCGCATCGCAAGTCAGCGTGCTGCCGGATGTAGTGCCGATGACCGAAGCGCGCAAAAAAGCCAATGCGTTTGACGCGCCGATCTCCATTTATGAAGTGCATCTCGGCTCATGGCGACGCAACTTGGAAAACAACTTCTGGCTGAATTATGATGAAATCGCCGAACAGTTGATTCCGTATGTCAAAGAAATGGGTTTCACCCATATCGAACTCATGCCGATTAACGAATTTCCGTTTGACGGCTCTTGGGGTTATCAGCCGCTGGGGCTGTATTCTCCGACCAGTCGTTTCGGCGATCCGCAACAATTAAAAGCCTTTATCCAAAAAGCACATGACGCCGGAATTAACGTGATTCTGGACTGGGTGCCGGGGCACTTCCCTAATGATACCCATGGCTTGGCGTATTTTGACGGAACCGCACTTTATGAACACGCCGATCCGCGCGAGGGCTATCACCAAGATTGGAACACCCTGATTTATAACTATGGTCGCAACGAAGTGAAAAACTTCCTGTCCGGCAACGGTTTGTATTGGCTGGAGCGCTTCGGGGTCGATGCATTGCGGGTGGATGCGGTGGCGTCGATGATCTACCGTGATTACAGTCGCAAAGAGGGCGAATGGATTCCTAACCAATACGGCGGCAGAGAAAATCTGGAAGCGATTGAGTTTTTAAAACACACCAACTATGTGATCGGCAATGAAATCGACGGCTGTATCGCAATCGCGGAAGAGTCCACCGCCTTCCCGGGCATCACTAATCCGCCGGAAATGGGCGGGCTGGGCTTCCATTATAAATGGAATATGGGCTGGATGAACGACACCCTGTCTTACATGAAGCTCGATCCGGTTTACCGCCAGCACCACCATAATCAGCTGACGTTCGGAATGTTGTATAACTACACCGAAAACTTTATTTTGCCGCTGTCGCACGACGAAGTGGTGCACGGCAAAGGTTCGCTGTTGGATAAAATGCCGGGTGACGCGTGGCAAAAATTTGCCAACCTGCGTGCTTACTACGGCTATATGTGGGGGCATCCGGGCAAAAAACTGCTGTTTATGGGTTCAGAATTTGCCCAAGGGCGCGAATGGGATTATCAAGAAAGCCTCGATTGGTTCTTGTTAGATGATCAAAACGGCGGCGGCTGGCACAGCGGTGTGCAGAATCTAGTGAAAGATCTCAACCATTTCTATCAAAAAACACCGGCAATGCACCAGTTGGATTTTGATCCGCAGGGCTTTGAATGGCTGGTGGTTGACGATTACCAAAACTCGGTGTTTGCTTTTGCGCGTAAAGATCGCGACGGCAACGAAGTGATTGTAGTCAGCAACTTTACCCCGGTGCCGCGTGAAAATTATCGGTTCGGCGTGAACCAGGCGGGAATTTATCGGGAAGTACTGAACACCGATTCGGAATACTATCACGGTTCGAATGTCGGCAACGGTGCGGCGTTGCACACCGACGAGATCGCGGCGCATAACAAGCCGCAATCGATTGAATTAACGGTGCCGCCATTGGCGACGATTTATCTGCAACGTCAGGGGTAGTCGATGTTCGGCAGAGTAAAACATGGCCGCAGCCAACCGATGGGCGCTTCGCTGCAAGCGGTTGACGGCACAAACGGCGTCAATTTTGCGGTTTTTTCCGAACACGCAAGCCTCGTTGAGCTTTGCCTGTTCTCGTATCGCGGCAAAGAACACCGCTTTAAAATGCAGCGCAATGCCGAGCATATTTGGAGTTTGTGGCTGGCGGGAATTGAAGCGGGCATTAAATACGGCTTTCGGGTGCACGGGGAAGATAAACCGCACTTGGGGATCTATTTTAATCCGCAAAAGCTGATGCTTGATCCTTACGCCGAAGCGGTGGATAGCAAGCCGAGCTTTCAGGGTGACGAGCAGATCGCGTTGTTTGATCTCAGCAATGAATTGGATAACGCCACCGTTGCACCGAAAGCGGTGGTGGTCGATCGGCAGTTTGATTGGCAAGAGGATTGCGCGCCGAATCACAGCTGGCAACAGACCGTGATTTACGAACTGCACGTCAAAGGCTTTAGCCAACTGAACCCGGCGATTCCAGAAGGATTGCGCGGCAGCTATGCAGGCTTGGCGCATTCGGCATCGTTAGACTATTTGAAAAAGCTGGGCGTGACCGCACTTGAGCTGATGCCGGTGGCATTTCACGCCGATGAGCTGCATTTGCAGCGTCGCGGGCTGTCGAATTATTGGGGCTATAATCTGTTGGCGCCGTTTGCGGTGGATGATCGCTATTGGTCGGGACGCGCCGGAACGACACCGGCGAGTGAATTTAAACAGATGATCAAAACCTTGCATCAAGCGGGCTTTGAAGTGATTTTGGATGTAGTGTTTAACCACACTGCCGATTCGGATTTATCACAGCCGACCTTAAGCCAGCGCGGCTTGGATAATCCGAACTACTACTGGCTGACTGAAAACGGCGAGTGTCACAACTGGAGCGGCTGCGGCAACGCCTTAAATCTGACCAACGCCAACACCTTACAATGGGTGCATGACTGCTTGCGTTACTGGGTGAACGAATTTCATGTGGACGGCTTCCGTTTTGACTTGGCAACCATTATCGGGCGCGAACCGCACTTTAACCGTCAGGCGGAAATTTTCCAGCGGATTGCCAATGATCCGATACTAAAAGATAAAAAATATATCGCCGAACCTTGGGACATCGGCTGGGGCGGGTATCAACTCGGGAATTTCCCGGATTATTTTGCCGAATGGAACGACCGTTTCCGTGACGATATGCGTCGCTTCTGGCTGCATTATCAAGGCAATATGGGGCAGTTTGCCCAACGGTTCAGCGCTTCGGCGGACATTTTTCAACACGATCACAAACATCCTTACGCTTCAATTAATTATATCTGTTCTCACGACGGTTTCACCTTAAACGATTTAGTCAGTTATCAACAGCGCCACAACTGGGCGAACGGCGAGGACAACCGCGACGGACACGGCGAAAATTTCAGCCGCAATTTTGGAGAAGAGGGCGAAAGCCGGGATTCGAGCGTGTTGGCAAACCGACTTGCGGCACAAAAAGCACTGCTGGCAACCGCACTTTTAGCCAAAGGTACGCCGATGCTGCTGGCGGGAGATGAATTCGGGCATAGCCAGCGCGGCAACAACAATGCTTATTGCCAAGATAATGAGATCACCTGGATTGACTGGTCACAACAAAATCAACAACTCTTGGCGTATAGCCAGGCGGTCATCCAGTTGCGCAAACAGATTAACGCACTTTCGGCAAGCGGGGAGTGGTGGAACGAGCAGCACGTTCAATGGCTGAACCGAAACGGCGAAAGCATGAGTGTTGCCGATTGGGAAGACGGCGGCAGTGCGGGCTTTCAGATTCAATTGGATGAAAAATGGTTGCTGGTGGTGAACCGCAGCGAGGGACGGCAGCATTTTCGCCTACCGGCGGCGCACTGGCAAAGTGCGGTTGCACAAGAGTTGGTGATTGAAGGAGATAATTTAGAGGTCGAGGGACTCGGTCTTTATATTTTATGTCGGTAGGCGTACAGGCTTGCCGAATCGTTGTGTTGTTTTTTGGATCTTAAAACTAGGGGAAAATTAATATGGACGAAATTTTAAAAAACTCACCGAGTATGTTGCGTATCACGGATGATACTTTAGTTCTGATTTTGGCAGGAGGACGAGGTTCCCGTTTGTACGAGCTCACAGATAAACGCGCTAAACCGGCGGTTTATTTCGGCGGGTCTTGTCGTATTATTGATTTTGCCTTATCAAATTGTATTAACTCCAATTTGAATCGGATCGGAGTTGTGACCCAATATATGGCGCACTCATTGCTGCGCCATTTGCAGCACAGCTGGTCTTTTCTGCCGCGCGAAAGAGGCGAATTTGTCGATATGTTGCCGGCGCGTCAACAGTTGGACGACAGCACTTGGTATCGCGGCACGGCGGATGCGGTGTTCCAAAACTGCGGCATCATGAAAGGGCACTATAAACCAAAATATGTGCTGATTCTGGCGGGCGATCACATCTATAAAATGAATTATGCACAAATGTTGCTGGATCACGTTTCCAGCGGCGCAAAATGCACCGTCGGTTGTATCGAAGTGGAAAAAGAGAAAGCCACGGAGTTTGGCGTGATGGCAGTGAATGAAAACCTGCAAGTCACCGACTTCATCGAGAAACCAAAAAATCCACCAACTATGAAAGGCAAGCCGGACACTTCGTTGGCTTCCATGGGGATTTATGTGTTTGATGCGGATTATCTGTATGACATTTTGGATCGTGAGTTTGCCAAACCGGATTCCAGCCACGATTTCGGCAAAGACATCATTCCACAATCGTTGAAAGAAGGCGTGTTGTACGCACACCCGTTCAGCCGCTCTTGTATGGGGCGCAACCCGCAAGGGGAAATCTACTGGCGCGATGTCGGCACGATTGACGCGCTGTGGGAAGCGAATATCGACTTGGTGACAGAGCATCCGCAGTTGGATATTTTCGATCAACGCTGGCCGATTCGTTCAACGCCGAAACAGACCTTCCCGTCGAAATTCTTCTATAAAAACCTGCGTAAAACCAAGGCGTTGGATAACTCATTAGTGGGCGGCGGCTGTATCATTAATGATGCGATCATCAGTAACTCGGTGTTGTTCGATCAAGTGGTCGCCAAAGAGGGCTCGCAGGTGGAATACAGCGTGGTGCTGCCTGAAGTGACGATCGGCAAAAACGTGATTATCAAGCGTGCGATTATCGATCGCCACTGCCAAGTGCCGGACGGAATGGAAATCGGTGTCGATTTGG
Organism: Testudinibacter sp. P27/CKL/0425; assembly: GCF_052931395.1. NCBI lineage: Bacteria > Pseudomonadati > Pseudomonadota > Gammaproteobacteria > Pasteurellales > Pasteurellaceae > Testudinibacter > Testudinibacter sp. P27/CKL/0425. Next base: position 283,107 of record NZ_CM128801.1, read on the forward strand.
AGCTGGATGCAAAACGTTTCCGTGTCAGCAAAGGCGGCGTGGTGTTGGTCACCTCTAAAATGTTGCAGACGCTGAAACAAGAAGCGGAAGCACAGGAACAAAAAAGCTATAAAGCGGAACCTTAAAAACAACCAAATCGTCTCTGTCATTGTCGGCAGAGACGATTTTTATTGGGAAAAATCAGGTAGGAAAAAATGAAAGTTTTACACGTTTGTTCGGAACTCTATCCTCTCTTAAAAACCGGCGGCTTAGCCGATGTGACCGGCGCTTTGCCGTTTGCGCAGCAACAGCGCGGCGATGACGTGCGGGTGTTGATGCCGGCTTATCCGGCGGTGGTCGCGGGCTTGCCGCAATCAGGCGTGGTCGGCACCTTTGCCACATTTGCCGGTGATGTCACCTTGCGCTACACCGAATATAACGGCTTGGGTATTTACCTGATTGACGCACCGCACTTGTATCAACGCGAAGGCAATCCGTATCACGATCCGTACTATAACGACTATGGCGACAACTATCTTCGCTTTGCCTTGTTAGGCTGGTTCGGCGCCGAGCTGGGCGATAACCTTGACAGCTGGTGGAAAGCCGATGTGGTGCACGCCCACGATTGGCACGCCGGCATGGCTTGTGCCTATTTACACGCCAAAGGACGCCCGGCGAAATCGGTGTTCACGATTCACAATCTGGCGTACCAAGGGCAATTTTATTATCAGCATATGTTCGAACTGGGTTTGCCGCTGGAGATGTTCCACGTTAACGGTTTGGAGTTGAACGGACAAATTTCATATCTGAAAGCCGGATTGTATTATGCGGATCACGTCACCGCCGTCAGCCCGACTTATGCGCAAGAGATCACCACGCCGGAATATGCGTACGGCTTGCAAGGCTTGCTGACCACTTTGCAACAGCAACATAAATTGAGCGGCGTGCTGAACGGCGTTGATTACACGATTTGGAATCCGGAGCTGGATCCGCACTTGCCGGCGAATTACAAACTAAAAAGTATGACCGGCAAAGCCAAATGCAAAGCCGAGCTGCAACAAGCGTTCCAATTGCCACAAGATAAAAATGCGCTGCTGTTTGTGATGGTGACGCGATTAACCGCGCAAAAAGGCGTTGATCTGCTATTGCAGGCATTGCCGCGAATTTTAAAAGACGGCGTGCAGTTTATCCTGCTCGGTTCGGGCGACAGTCAGTATGAACAGGCGTTTTCACAATTAGAATTACAATATCCGCAACAAGTTAGCGTCGAGATCGGCTATAACGAAAAATTATCGCATTTGATTATCGCCGGTGGCGATGTGATTCTGGTGCCGAGCCGCTTTGAACCTTGTGGCTTAACACAGTTATATGGGTTAAAATACGGCACATTACCATTGGTCAGAGCCACCGGGGGCTTGGCGGATACGGTGACCGATTGCAGCAAAGAGAACCTGAAAAATCGCAGCGCGACCGGGTTCAGCTTTGCAAATGCAGATACCGATTCGTTAGTTTTAGCGTTTGAACGGGCGGAGGCGCTTTGGCGCGCTAAACCGCAATGGTATAAAGTTCGAATTAATGCCATGGAGGCCGATTTCAGCTGGCATTTAGCGGCTGAAAAATATTCGGTTATTTATCAAAACTTATTTAACTGAAATCGTGACAAACGCTTTAGTAAGGAATTAATTTAATGAGCAATACCATTTTGCACCATTCCCCATTATCTAATGTAGAAGGTGTTAAAAATTCAATCGTACAAAAGTTAGTGTTTTCAATCGGCCGCGATCCGTCAGCGGCAAGCCAACGCGACTGGTTGAATGCAACGCTGTTGGCGGTGCGCGATCTGGTTTCCGAAGGTTGGCTGAAAACCCAACGCGCCACCCAATCACAGGATTGTCGTCGAGTTTACTACCTTTCCATGGAGTTTTTAATGGGAAGAACACTTTCAAATGCAATGATGGCTGTTGGTATTTATGATGTTGTACAAGAAGCATTGGAAGAATTGGGACTGGATCTGGAAGATGTGATCGAAAAAGAGATCGACCCGGGCTTGGGCAACGGCGGTTTAGGTCGTTTGGCTGCCTGTTTCCTCGATTCTATCGCCACCTTGAACTATCCGGGCATGGGCTACGGCATTCGCTATGAATACGGAATGTTCCGTCAAAAAATCGTTGACGGACAACAAGTTGAACGTCCGGATACTTGGTTGGAAAAAGGGATGCCGTGGGAATTCGTGCGCCCGACCAAACGCTATCGTGTTGAATTTGGCGGTCGTATCTATTTTGAAGGCGGAAAATGCCGCTGGATTGACACCGACCAAATCGTTGCGCTCGGCTATGACCAAATTATTCCGGGCTATGAAACCGATATGGCAAACAGCCTGCGTTTGTGGTCTGCGCATGCCGGCGACATCTTTGACTTAAACAAGTTTAACCGTGGTGATTACTTTGCGGCAATGGAGCGTCAAAACAGCTCTGAAAACGTGTCGCGCGTACTTTATCCGGATGACTCCACTTACGCCGGACGTGAGCTGCGCCTGCGTCAGGAGTATTTCCTGGTTTCCGCTTCCCTGCAAGATATTCTAAACCGCCACAGATGGCAGCATAAAACTTTGGAAACCTTTGCCGACAAAGTCGCAATCCACTTGAACGACACCCACCCGGTGTTGGCGATTCCGGAATTAATGCGAATCTTAATCGACAACGAAGGATTCAGCTGGGATGAGGCATGGGAAGTGACGTGCAAAGTATTCTCATACACCAACCACACCCTGATGAGCGAAGCGTTGGAAACCTGGCCGGTTGACATGATGGGGGCGATTTTGCCACGTCATTTACAACTGATTTTGGAAATCAATGAAAAATTCCTCTGCAGCATTCAGGCTTACACCGAAAAAGATCCGGACTTAGTCCGTCGCGTATCGCTGATTGATGAAAATGACGGGCGCAAAGTGCGGATGGCATGGCTGGCGGTGGTCGGTTCACACAAAGTCAACGGCGTTGCCAAATTACACTCCGATTTAATGGTGAAATCCATTTTCGCCGATTTTGCTAAAATCTATCCGGAACGTTTCTGCAACATGACCAACGGCATCACGCCGCGTCGTTGGATTGGAGTGGCAAATCCGGATCTGTCGGCGGTATTCGATAAATATATCGGCAAAGCTTGGCGTAAAGATTTGAGCGACTTAGAGCAGCTGAAACCGTATACGGATTATCCGAAATTTATGGAAGAAGTGCGGTCGGTGAAACAAGCCAATAAAGAAAAATTGGCGAATTACATCGCCCGCAACCTGAATATCGTGGTCAACCCGGATTCGTTGTTCGACGTGCAGATTAAGCGGATCCACGAATATAAGCGCCAGCACATGAACCTGTTCCACATCATTGCCCGTTATAATGAAATTCTGCGTAATCCGGAGAAAAACTGGGTGCCGCGCGTGTTCATTATTGCCGGGAAAGCGGCTTCCGCCTACTATCAAGCAAAACAAATTATCCGCTTGATCAATGATGTGGCGAAAGTGATCAATAACGATATGCGGGTGCATGACAAACTGAAATTGGTATTTATCCCGAATTACAGCGTCAGCCTGGCACAGTTGATTATTCCGGCAGCGGACGTGTCCGAACAAATTTCCTTAGCGGGAACCGAAGCATCCGGCACCAGTAACATGAAGTTCGCACTTAACGGTGCATTAACGGTGGGAACGCTGGACGGCGCCAACGTGGAAATTCTGCAAAATGTCGGTGAAGAAAATATCTTTATTTTCGGTAACACGGTTGAGCAAGTGGAAGCACTGCGTCGCGAAGGTTACAATCCGTCGGCTTACTATGAAAATGATCCGCAACTGCGTGAAGTATTACAGCAAATCACCAGTGGGGTATTCAATCCGGAAGAGCCGAGCCGTTATCATTCATTGGTGTTATCGAACGACTATTATCAGGCATTTGCCGATTTCCGTAGTTATGTCGATGCTCAGCAGGAAGTGGATAAAATCTACCAAGATGAAAATCTGTGGGTACAAAAAGCGATTCAGAATATCGTGAATATGAGCTACTTCTCCTCCGACCGCACGATCAAAGAATATGCGGAGCAAATCTGGGATCTGAAACCGGTGAAACTGTAACCGATAGCGAATAGTCATTCCAATCAAAACGGTGCTTGAAGTAATTCAAGCACCGTTTTTTATCAAGTGCGGTCGAATACGTTTTGATACGAATGGTGTCGTCATATTCAGCGGATTAAAGTAGTTTGACCAACCGGTTTAAATCGCTTTGGATCGCACCGGCGGTCATTGCCGGGCCGGAGCTTGGGCCGTGGATAATCAGCGGTTTGTCGCGATACCATTGGCTGCGAATGATAAACAGATTTTCACCCGGCAGGGTTTTGCTGAGCGGATCGTCCGGCTCCAATTCCTCCAAACAGACAGTGGATTGTCCGTTGGCGTTAAAACGGGCAACATAGCGCAGTGTCAGCCCGTCATCGTGGGCGTTGAGGTAGCGCTCTTCCAGCGTTTGGTTCAGCGGCGCCAGCGATTCGAAAAATTCGTTCAGCGACAATTTATCCGCGTCGGGCGCGAGCAGCGATTCCACTTTGATTTGCTGCGGATCAATGTCGTATCCGGCACTGCGCGCGGCGATCAGCAGTTTGCGCATCGCATCGGTGCCGCTTAAGTCTTCGCGTGGATTACGCTCGCTTAGCCCTTGTTCCCAAGCTTGTTCAATCAATTCGGCAAAGCTGTGGATGTGTTGATCATACTGATAGAACAGCCAAGTCATGGTATCGGAAAACGTCCCCTCCACCGATAGGATCGTATCGCCGCTTTCCACTAAATCGCGCAGAATGGTGTTGATCGGCAAGCCGCGTCCGATGGTGGCGTTATACAACCAGTGGCTGCCGGATTGGCGAAACGCATTTTGCAACTCATGGAATTGCGCCAGCGGAAATGCGGCGCCGCGTTTGTTGGCGCTGATCACATGGAAGCCGTGTTTGGCGAAGCTCAGATAGTGCTTGGCAACTTCATCGCTGGCGGTGATATCCAGCACCACCAATTCGTCAAACGGATGACCACTCATCCAATTGAGCAGCTGGTTGGGTTCCAACTCCTGCGCCTGTTGCTCAAACGTCTCGTCCAAAGTGCGGTTTTGCAGTTGCGGAATCAGCCCTTGATAGCTCAGCCAGCCTTTAGTGCTGGAAACCACGCCGATTAAGGTGAAATTAAACTTGCTGCGCGCCGACAAGGCTTCGCGCTGTTGACGGTATAGCTCCAGCCAGGTTTTGGCAATCGTGCCGTGTCCGAGCACCACCAAACCGATGGTTTTATGCGGACGGAACAGATCGTCATGCACATTGCGTAGCAACTCACGACTGACCTGCTGGCGCAGAATTGCCACCACGCTGATTTGATCGGGCGACTGCCAGATAAACTCCAGCGGCTGGGTTTTCAGCATTTGCAGAAAACGCATCATCTGCAACGAATTGCGGCACACACCATAGCCGACAATTGCCAGCAGCGCTAAATCGTATCGAATGGCGGAGGAATCGACCCTCAACGGCAATTGCTTAAATTGAATATACACATTGTCAATATATTCAATCGGATAGGCAATTTTCAGCAGCCGCTGCGGACGATCAACATTCTGTGCGAGCGGCATGAGTTGTTGCTGTTCCATCCATTGCTGACACTGTTGCAGCCACTGCTCGAGATCCTGATTCGGCGGAATGCTGAGTTCAATCAAGCCGATTTGATTATGTTGGGTCACAATCTTGCCGTTTTCACTGGCGCTCAGCGCGTGTTCGATACGGGTTGAGCCGTTGTCCGGCTGTAAACTGCTGCGCAACATCAGCGTCAATTGCTGGCTTTTCACCGGCTGCAAGGTGCGGGCGTGCAGCAGCGGCGCGGCTAAACGCGCCAGTTCGGTGGCTTCGTCCACGCGCAGGAAACTCAACAGATTGGCGTTGCTGATTTTGTGCGGATCGGCGCTGTAGACACCTGCAACATCGCTCCAAATCGTCACTTTTTTAATCTCGGCAAGGGCTGCGATTTGGGTGGCGGAATAGTCCGAACCGTTTCGCCCGAGCAGCACGGTTTCTTTCGCTTGATTTTGACAAATAAAGCCGGTGATGATCAGATGCTTGCCGTCCGCCTGCTGCAAATGCGGTTGCAATGCCAGACGGCTGCGTTCCACTTCGACCTGCGGCAAAACCGCTCTTTCGGCATATAAAAACAGACGTGAATCCAAAAATTGGCTTTCCATCCCTAACTGATTCAGATAAGCGCAGACTAAGCGCGCGGTCCAAATCTCGCCGTGTCCGACCACTTCGGCATAAATCGCTTCGCTCGGCGGCTTATCCAGCAGCGACGACAACAACAGAATTTCTTCCAAAAAGTGTTGTGAAACGGCTTCAGGCTGATTGAGCAGTTTGTTGGTTTGGGTCAGATAGTGGAATTTGATTTTTTGCAGCTGTTGGTTGGCACTGACCGGATCGGTGGCGGAAAGGGAAACCCATTGAATCAGATTATTGGTCAGCTCGCCCATGGCGGAAACCACGATCAAATCCTGTGGTTGGGTCTGATTCTTGATAATTTGCGCCACATTGCGAATACGTTCGGCATCCGCCAAACTGCTGCCGCCGAATTTGTGCATCTCTTTTGTCGGATTAATTGCCATTTTGCCCCCGCTACGAATTCCGAAGTGGCGTTATTTTAGCAGTTTTCTGAGACTATCCAAATAAAGCAGCATGATTTTTAGCAGTCTTTACGTCCAGATTGTTATTTCTGTGTTTTTTGTTAAAATAGCCAAAGTTTTTATAGGGATTTTTTTAAAGGGATTCATTATGGCAGAGTGGGACGGCAAATATATCAGCCCTTATGCAGAGCACGGCAAAAAAAGCGAGCAAGTCAAAAAAATTACGGTTTCCATTCCGATTAAGGTGTTGGAAATTCTCACCAATGAACGCACTCGCCGTCAAATCCGCAATTTGCGCCATGCCACCAACAGTGAGTTATTGTGCGAAGCCTTCTTGCACGCCTTCACCGGACAACCGTTGCCGACCGATCACGACTTAATGAAAGACCGCAGCGACGAAATCCCGGAAGATGCCAAAGCGCTAATGCGCGAGTGCGGTATCGATCCGGAGAGTTGGGAATATTAAACGAAAAAACAGCGCAAAATTTGCGCTGTTTGTTTTTTGTTTATGCACTAAGGCAACTCGCCGCTTTTACGTTTTTCGATAAAGTCTTTAGTCTCGCGCACGATCACCCCGGACAAGAACAGCAACGCGATTAAGTTCGGAATTGCCATTAAGCCGTTGAACACGTCGGCGGCAGACCACACCAAATCCAACTGCAACACCGCGCCCGCCATTACGGTAGCGACATACACGATTCGATACAGATTGACATATTTGTCGCCGAACAGATAGGTGGCGCATTTTTCGCCGTAGTAACACCAGCCGAGAATGGTGGAGTAGGCAAAGAAAATTAAGCCGAAAGTCACCACCCAACCACCCGGACCGGGTAACATTTTGTTGAACGTAAGAGTGGTGAGCGCGGCACCGGTTTGTCCGTCGGTGTATAAACCGCCCATCACCAGCACGATTCCGGTGATACTGCACACGATAATCGTGTCTAAAAATGTGCCGGTCATTGACACCAGCGCTTGTCGCACCGGATGATCGGTTTTGGCGGCAGCTGCGGCAATCGGCGCGGAACCCATGCCCGCTTCGTTGGAAAACACCCCGCGCGCCACACCGTAGCGCACCGCGTTGCCTAAAATCGCACCGCCGACCGCATCGGCGGCAAAAGCGTGATCCAAAATGGTTGAAATCGCCGGTAAAAACAGCTCGGCATTGACGATAATAATTGCCAAGCCGCCCAAAATATAGGAAATTGCCATGAACGGTACGATAATCGACGAGGCACGAGCAATGCTTTTAATTCCACCCAACACCACAATTCCGGTCAACAGGGTGAGCACCACGCCGGTGAGGGTGTTATTAATCCCGAATGAGGTGTGGATTGCATTGGCGACCGAGTTGGACTGCACCGAGCTGCCGATGCCGAACGAGGCAAGAGTGCCGAACGCAGCAAACAACAGCGCCAGCCACTTCAGTTTCATGCCGCGCTCAATGTAGTACATCGGACCGCCCGACATCTCGCCTTTGTCGTTTACAATCCGATATTTCACCGCCAGCACGCCTTCGCCGTATTTGGTCGCCATGCCGAAAATGGCGGTCAGCCACATCCAAAAAACCGCACCCGGGCCGCCGCTGACCACCGCGGTGGCAACACCGGCGATGTTCCCGGTGCCGATGGTTGCCGAAAGTGCGGTCATCAGTGCGCCGAAATGGGAAATATCGCCGTGATGATCGCTGCCGTCCTCTTTTTTCGGATGCGGCGTGAATGCCTGTTTTAAGGCAAACGGCAACAGTCGGAATTGAAGAAAAATCAGGCGCAAGCTGAGATACACGCCGGTGCCGACCAGCAGCGCCAACATATACGGCCCCCAGACATGATCGCTGAGGTTGTTAAAAAAAGTTTGAATATCCTGCATAAAAATTCTCAAGAAATGCAATCAGCCGCTGTCGCGTTACGGCTGCGCCGCCAAGTGCGGTTGTAAGGTTAAGGTTAATTCATCGCGGATTACGTTAAACAGCAGATCAATATTCGGGTGTTTGCCCGGATGCTGTTCGGCATCGGCAACGTGTTCGGCGAACCAAATCAGCCCTTGTTGCGCCGCTTGCGGTGTGAGTTGTTGCTGGAACTGTTGTGCCAGTGCGTTGTACAGCCGCAGCGAGCCGAGTTTGCCAGCGATCGCCGGAATGGTGTGGATCACCTCGCCTTGTGAGTTGAACACATCAAGACCACTTAAATGATCGACGCTCGGCATGGCTGCCAAATTGTGTTGAAATGTCATAATAGTCCTTTTTATTCAATTAATTAATAGATTAGCGCAATTTATTGCGGGCGCAGCGAGATTTCTCCAATGTTGAAGCGCAGTAATTGTCCGTCTGCGGTTTGCAGAAGCAACTCTCCGCTGTCGCTGTCAATCCCTTGGCAGATGCCGGTGATTTCGGTTTGTTGTAACAGCAGTTTGATCGGTTTTTGGTAAAAATGATCGTAATGTTGCCAGCGACTTAAATAAGGCGCGACGCCGTGTTGCTGGACTTGCAGCAGCACATATTGCAGATTATTGGCAAGAGTGGCGACCAGCTGATTGCGCTCGATCCGCACCGCACTTTCGCTCAAATTCGCCCAGGCTTGTTCGATTTGAGCCGCAGCATCAGGCTGCATACTCAGATTTAAGCCAATGCCGATCACTAACTCTTGCTTATCTTGTTCAAATCGCCGACTTTCGATTAAAATCCCGCCTAGTTTGCGCCCGTTCAGGTAAATATCATTCGGCCATTTTATGCTGATATTGTCCACTCCCAATTCGCTCAGGGTATCGGCAAGGCAGATGCCGACCACCAGACTCAGCGGCTGCAAGGCGGCTGCCGACATTTCGAAATGCCACAGCAGCGAAAAATAGAGATTTTGCGCAAACGGCGATTGCCATTGGCGTCCGCGTCGTCCGCGTCCGGCGGTTTGCATTTCAGCACTGCAAATTGTGCCGGAAGGCAGAGATTTGTTTTGCAGCAAAAACTCATTGGTGGAATCCACGCTGCGCAGCACAATCGCTTGTCCGTATTGCAAAGTGCGGTTGATTTGCTGTTGGTCGAGTAGGTTCAACGGCTGTTCAAGGCAATAGATTTGATCTTCCAAACGCCGTGCGGTTAATCCCCACGTTTGCAACCGGTGCAAAATCTCACGGCGTTGTGATTCTGGCATTGCTGGCAGCAAGTGCGGTTTGCCGTCTGCCAGCAGCGTCAGCACTGCGTCGAGCATCTCTTGATCGTCGTTCATCAGCTGATCGCCTGTTCGCTGTCGATTTCACCGTCGGCGTTGAAAAACCGCACTTCGGGTTGCAGCGCCACTTCGAAACGTTGCAGCACTTGCCGGCGCACATGGCGCGCCAGTGCCAGCACATCTTGCGGCTGGGCGTGTTCGCGGTTAATCAGCACTAACGCCTGTTGTTGATGCACCGCCGCGCCGCCGATTTGACAGCCTTTTAAGCCGCATTGATCGATCAGCCAGCCAGCCGCCAGTTTGACACTGCCGTCGGCTTGCACAAACGCCGGCATCGACGGATAGTCGGCAAGCAGCCGTTGGTAATGGGAGTTGCTGACCAGTGGGTTTTTAAAGAAGCTGCCGGCATTGCCAAATTCTGCCGGATCAGGCAATTTGCTGCGCCGCACTTGACACACTTCGGCATAAATTTGTCGGGCAGTGACCGTTTGCGGATCAAAATTCGCCAGTGAACCGTAGCTCAATTGCGGCTGCCAGTTTTTCGCCAGTTTTAAGCCGACGGCGACAACCGCATAATCTTCACGATAGTGATGTTTGAAAATACTTTCACGATAGCCAAATTCGCATTGTTGCGCGCTCAGGCGGGTCAACTGACCGCACTTGAGATCGAGCACTTCGACATAATCGCACAGATCTTTAAATTCTACCCCGTAAGCGCCGATATTTTGAATCGGCGCCGTGCCCGCACAGCCGGGGATTAATGCCAGATTTTCCAGCCCGTTATAGCCGTTTTCGACGCAGAAGGTCACCAAATCGTGCCAATTTTCGCCACCGTTGACATGCAGATAATGAAAATCGGCATCTTGTCGATAGTCAATGCCTTTGATTCGATTGAGCAGAATAACGCCGTTAAAATCGGCTAAAAACAGCACGTTGCTGCCTTGTCCCAACAACAATTTCGGACGTTCGGCATACTCTTGCCAAACTTGCTGCAATTGTTCGCACGATTGAATTTTCACGATGGCGGCGGCTTGCACCGGCAGCGCGAAAGTATGAAACGGTTGTAAATTTTGCATAATGGTTTTGGAGTAATGAAACGAATCCGCTTAGTTTACCGATCAAATCGAGATGAGCAATCAGAAATTTCAGCAAAATCCGATTTGCTTGGTCGCAGCCGCTGTCGGAAGGGGCTATAATGGAAGCATGAGCAATGATAATAGGTTGAAACGCGTGCAAAAATATCGAGGAGAATGGATCTTGTTGGTCGTCAGCATTTTAGCGGCGGCGGGTTGGCTGTTTTCCAAATATGCGTTGTTGGAACTGCCGCCGGCGGGGTTTATCAGCGTGCGCTTTTTGGCGGCGGCATTGCTGTTTTTGCCGTTTGCCTATCCGCAACTGCGCAAGCTTTCGCCCGCGCAGTGGAAAAGTGCGGTCACGGTCGGTTCGGCATTCAGCTTGAATTTGTTTTTGTGGGTGCAGGGCATGAGCTACACCGAAAACATGGGCGAGGGCGCGTTTATTGTCAGCTTGTCGATGTTGATTGCGCCGTTGGTGTCATGGCTGATTTTCCGCCATCGCCCGCAGCGGATGTTTTGGTTCAGTTTGCCGTTGGCAGCGAGCGGGCTGTTTTTGTTGGCGTCCGGCAACGGGTTGCATCTGTCGCTCGGCAATTTATTGTTTCTGTGCTCATCAATGGCAGCCGCCACTTCGTTCGTGTTGAATAATCAATTTTCTAAATCAGTGCCGCCATTGCCGTTGACTACCATTCAACTGACGATGGTCGGGCTGTTTTGCGGCATTTTCTCGCTGCTGTTTGAGCAGTGGCAAAGCGGCATTTCGCTGATCACTTGGAGCTGGGTTGCCGCCAGTGTGCTTATTTCCACCGGCTTTCGTTTTTTGTTACAAGCGATTGGGCAGAAGCACAGTCAAATCACCAATGCGGCGATTATTATGGTGCTGGAGCCGGTCTGGACGTTGTTATTGAGTGTGAGTTTGTTGGGCGAGCTGATCAGCTGGCAAAAAGCGCTGGGCTGTACGTTGATTCTGACCGCACTTTTTGCTTATCGGCTGCAGCCGCAGTTGCGCTATCGGCTGCTGTTGTGGCGCAAGCGGAAACGGCATATAAAAAGGGGCGTATCGCCACGCCCCTGATTCGATCCTAAGCTGATCTTAGTGTTTGTGTTTGCCACCGCAGCAACCGTCATGATCGTGATGATGGTGGTCATGTCCGTGATGATCATGGTTATGACCGCAGCCACAGCCGTGTCCTTCTTCGTCACTGTCGTGACCGCCGCAGCAACCGCCGCCTTCAGCGTGGATGTGTCCGTGTGAAATCTCTTCCAAAGTCGCTTCGCGAGTGGCTACGATTTCTACGTTAAACAGCAATTCTTGTCCGGCTAACATATGGTTACCGTCAACCACCACATAGTCGTCGCCCACTTCGGTAATCACCACCGGCAATGGCCCGATGTCGGTGTCGGCGATAAAGCGCATTCCGACTTCCAATTCGTCAACGCCAACAAACACGTCTTTCGGCACGCGTTGTACCATGTTGTCGTTGTATTCGCCGTAGCCTTCTTCCGGTTTAACCCGTACTTCCAACTTTTCACCGACTTCACGACCTTCCAAGGCGTTTTCCAAGCCGATGACCAGATTATTATGTCCTTGCAGGTATTCTAAAGGTTGATTTACCGGTGCTTCATCGACCAACACCCCGTCTTCAGTACGAACTTGATATGCGATACTGACCACTACATTTTTTGCTACTTTCATCGGCTACTCCGCCTTATTTAATGGATAAATGATAGAAAGCGGGATTATACGCAAATCCCGCCGAGAAGTTAATTCGGATTATTCGGTTACTAACTTAATGGAGGCGTGCAGCTGGATTTTCAAGTCCGCTACGCCACTTTGCACCTGCATAGCCGGCATTTCCGCCGAAGATGAGAGCGCCATTCTGCGCTCATTGCGCTCATAATACACCGGCTGGCTGTCTGCTCCGCCGTCATTCGGGCTGCCGATATCCAATCGGGCGATTTGATACGCTTTAGCCGACAGATTTTTGCGGATCAGCTCGGCTTTTTGTTTGAACGCTTGCAGTGCTTCTTCGGTCAACGCCTGTTCCAAAGTCTGCTTTTGTTGATCCGACAGGGTGAAACGAATATCTTGCACCGCCAGCTGTTCACCGGTGGCGGCAATCAGCTCGGAAAGTGCGGTGAAGTCTTTGCTTTCCAGCGAGATCTCGGCATAGTCAATCCAGCCGTTCGGCTTGCCTTGTTTATCGTAAGTCATATTGGTGCGGCGATTAGTCATACCGGTTTGAATATTGCGTTTTTTCGCTTCTTCCACTGCCAGATTCAGTTTGTCGGTCACCAATGCGCTGATCGCTTTTAAGGTTTTGCCGGATTCTTGCGCATACAACACCACTTGCATGGTGTCGCGTTCAACTTGGCGCGAAACTTGCACGCTAAATGAAATTTGCTGCGCGTCTTGCACGTTGCTGTTTGATTCGGCGGCTTGCAGCGGAAGTGCGGTTGCCAGCAGAATGGCGCTGCTGCCGAGTAGTTTTTTTAAGAGTTTGTTTGTCATCTTATTTCCTTTTTTATTTTAAACCTGTAACCAAAACGTCACCGGACCGTCGTTAATTAAACTGACTTGCATATCCGCGGCAAAAATCCCGGTTTCGGTGTGGATTTTCGCCTGTGCTTGTTGGCTAAAATAGTGATACAACGCCTCAGCTTGCTGTGGGGCGGCGCCGTTGGAAAAACTCGGGCGCAAGCCTTTGTGGGTGTCTGCCGCCAATGTAAACTGAGACACCACTAAAACGCTTCCGTTCTCTTGTTGCACATTTAAATTCATTTTGCCGTCGGCGTCGGCAAACACGCGATACGCCAATACTTTGTCTAGCAGTCGATCGGCTTTTTGTTGATCGTCGTTTTTTTCTACCCCGAGCAGCACCAATAATCCACTGCCGATTTCGCCGACAATTTGGTTTTCGACTTGCACCGAAGCCTGTTTAACACGCTGGATCAGGGCTATCATTGTTTTTCCTTTGTTGTTGTCGGCTGTTGTCGACTTTCTTCACTAAGCGTTTTAAGTCGCCGTGAAATTTTTGCTGTTTTTGTTGATATTCGCCGTATAAATCCAAGTTGCCGCGCTTGAGGCGCTGGAAATCTTCCAGCACCGCAGTTAACTGCGCGCCGAGCAGCACAAAAGTCCAGCTGAGCTGGATCCACAGCAGTAAAATCGGCAAGGTTGCCAGCGCACCGTAAATCAGTTGGTAAGACGGGAACATCGTCATATACCAAGTAAACGCGCGGCGTCCAAGGGTGAAAAACACCGCGGCAATCAGCGCGCCGATCATCGCATAACGCAAATTGACCTTGGTATTCGGCACCACGGTATAAATCAGGGTGAATGCCAGCCAAGTCAGCACAAACGGCACAAAGCTCAATAATGTGGTGCCAAGCGACATCACACTTTCGTGGCTAAAAAATTGAATTGAGAACACATAGGAGCTGATAATCAATCCGACTGCCAAAAACAACGGCCCAAGTGTGAGGATCATCCAGTAAATCGCGAACGAAAACAATAAAGTGCGTGAATTGGTGTTCGGCCAAATGTCGTTGAGAGTGTGATCGATTGAGGAGATCAACATCAGCGCCACCACAATCAAACCGAGGATCCCGACGCCGCTCATTTTAGTGGAATTGACGACAAATTCGTTCAGATATTGCTGTAATATTCCGCCGGTTTCCGGCGCAAAATTATCGAAAATTAAATTTTGGATCTGCCCGCTCACTTCGTCGAACACCGGGAAAGCGGAAAAAATTGCCAGTACGACAATCATCAACGGCACCAAGGCGAGCATGGTGCTGTAGGTGAGATAGCCCGCCGCCATGTTTAATTTGTTTTGGTTGAACCGATGCCAAAAGAGTTTTACAAACAGTAATGATTGTGAAAAAAAATGCGCCATTCAGTGAGTCCTTTTGGTTGTTAGCCCGCAAGCCAATTTCGCAACATGTGTTCGCCATATTCGCTGATAAAGGATTCCGGGTGAAACTGCACGCCGTAAATCGGCAAAGTGCGGTGCTGCATCGCCATTAACGTGCCGTCTTGATCCAGCGCGCTAGCTTGCAGGCAACTCGGCAAACTGCGCCGTTCGACCGCCCATGAGTGATACAACCCTATCTTAAAGGATTGCGGCAAGTTTTTAAACAGTAACGATTTTTCAATTTGATTTAACACCGCACTTCGCCCGTGTCGAATCTGCGGCAGGTTGTATAATTTGCCGCCGAAAAATTCGCACAGTGTTTGATGCCCTAAACAAACGCCCAAAATAGATTTTTGCTGATGATAGCGTTGCAACATTGCGAACAGCTGTGGATAGGCTCGTGGCACGTCCGGGCCGGGCGAAATTAAGATATGGCTAAATTCTGCCACTTGCTGCAAATCGACCTGTTCGGTGTCGCAAACCTGCATCTCGACGCCTTCAATCCGCCGCAGTAAATCGACCAAATTATAGGTGAAGGAATCGTGATTGTTGATGATTAACAGCATAAGTCAAGCAGCCTTAAGTGCGGTGAAGTAAGATGGGTAGCTTATTATCCACAAATTTCGGCGTGTGCCAACCGCACTTTACTCAATCCCGATTAACTTATGGGTTTGTAGGCTCAATTGCCAGCGTTTGTGCGTTGCTGCTTGCGGACGTTGGTTGAGCAACCCGATTTTGCGAATCGTATCCAGCAGGTTCATCTCGCCTTGTTGCTCACAGGGTGAAAGGTAATAATGCTCCGCCTGTATCTGCCGTTCAATCTGTTCGCAAAACGGCAGAATATCGCCGTCGTTGACGATCCGCACTTCATCGACGTTTGCAATGCAACGCTGTTGATATTTGTGCTGATAGAGCAATTTCGGGCTGGTGGCGACATAATCAATTTGCGGCGGGATCGGTTTCAGCCCGTTGGTTTCAATCGCCAGAAAATAGCCTTCGGCTTTTAGTTGATCGAGTAATATCTCAAGTTTCGGTTGAATAGTCGGCTCGCCACCGGTAATGATGATATTTTTGGCACTGAATGACCGCACTTTGGCTAATATGCGCGCAAGGCTCCAGCGTTCAAACTGGTTATAGTTGGTGTCGCACCACGGACAGGCAAGATTGCATTTGCCGAAACGGATAAAAATGCTTGGCATGCCGGTGTTGAAGCCCTCGCCTTGTAGGCTTTCAAAGATTTCCACCAGATTGTATTCAATCTCGTTGTGCATTACTGCTCCGTATATTCACAAAATGAAGTCGGGGTTTCCCACAGGCGCACCGCAGAAATCGGCAAACCCGCTTGTTGCAGGCGCTGAAAGATAAACTGTGACATTTGCTCGGCAGTGGTGCGATAAGGCAGGGCGAACACTTTGGAATCCAGCTCTTGTAACAGGGTGGCGACTTTGCACTCTTTTTCGCTAGTTTGATCAAAAATAAACGCATGATCCATCGGCTTCAGAATCAGCTCGTCCACAATCCGTTTTAAATCGCTGTAATCCATCACCATACCGCACTTGACTGGGTCAGTCAGCAGCGGGGCGCAGAGTTCTACTTGCAATTTATAGGTGTGTCCGTGCAGGTTTTGGCATTTTCCGTCGTGTCCGTCGAGCATATGCGCCATGTCAAAACTAAACTCTTTGCTGATCTTAAACATCACGCGCCTCTTTTTGTTGCAAGTATTCATTCAGCCCCTTTTCACGCAGCACACAGCTCGGGCATTCATGGCAGCCGCCCTCCACGCCCAGATAGCAGGTGTGGGTGTGTTGCAGAATGTAATCCAATCCGCCTAATTGATCCGCAAGCGCCCAGGTTTGTTTTTTGTCTAAATACATCAACGGGGTTTTCAGATTAAAGTTGTAATCCATTGCCAGATTGAGGGTGACATTCATGGATTTCACGAACACATCACGGCAATCGGGGTAGCCGCTGAAATCGGTTTCACACACGCCGGTGATAATATCGTGGATTCCTTGTCCTTTGGCATAAATCGCCGCATATAGCAAAAACAGCGCATTGCGCCCGTCAACAAAGGTGTTCGGCATTTCATTTCCGTGCTGTTTGATAACCGCACTTTGATCCATTAAGGCGTTAGTGGTAATGGCGCTAATCACGGAGGTGTCGATCAAGGTTTGTTTCACGCCCAGATCGTGAGCAATCCAACGGGCTTTTTCCAACTCTATCGCATGGCGTTGCCCATATTGAAAGGTGACGACTTCGACATGTTCCTTGCCGTAGTCATGAATTGCCTGTAGCAGGCAGGTGGTGGAATCTTGTCCGCCGGAGAAAATCACCAAGGCTTTTTTCGGTTGTAACATACAGTATCCTAGTTTTTTTGCGTGGGAGGGTTGCGAACCACGTTGATTAAAGGCGGGAATTTTACAGGATTTTGGCGTGGAAGCCTAGTGTAAACCGCGCTTCGCAATATTTTAAATCACAGAGAATAACCAAGTGCGGTCAAGCTAATCAAGATAAAAAATCGCTACCGGTGACACCGATAGCGATAGCGATTTCTCTTAAACAAAAGAACGACGACTATTCGTCAATATAGCCGAGGCTGCGCAATGCGCGTTCGTCGTCCGCCCAGCCAGATTTGACTTTCACCCACAGTTCGAGGTGAACTTTATTGTCGAATAGCTTTTCCATATCCGCGCGGGCTTCGATGCCGATGGTTTTGATTTTTTGTCCTTGATGTCCGATCACCATCTTTTTCTGCCCTTCACGTTCCACCAGAATCAGCCCGTTGATTTCATACGTGCCGCGTTCGTTGGTTTTGAACTGTTCAATTTCCACCGTGACCGAATATGGCAGCTCCTCGCCCATAAAACGCATCAGTTTTTCACGAATGATTTCCGATGCCATAAAGCGTTCGGAACGATCGGTGATGTAGTCTTCCGGGAAGTGATGAATGCCCGGGCGCAGCGACTCTTGCACGATTTTTTTCAGTTGATGCACGTTATTGCCGCGCTGTGCAGAAATTGGTACTGTGGCTTTAAACTGAAAGCGTTTATTTAATTCTGTGATATATGGCAACATCTCGTCTTTGTTTTTGACGTTATCAATTTTGTTGATCACCAGAATCACCGGCGCTTTTGCCGCACGGAGTTTGTTCAGCACCATTTCGTCATCATCTGTCCAATGAGTGCCGTCCACCACAAAGAAAATCAGATCCACATCGCCGATGGCGCTGCTGGCGGCTTTGTTCATTAAGCGGTTAATCGCACGTTTCTCTTCGATGTGCAATCCCGGGGTGTCAACGTAAATCGCTTGGTACGCACCTTCGGTGTCGATGCCGACAATGCGGTGGCGGGTGGTTTGCGCTTTGCGTGAAGTAATAGAAACTTTTTGTCCGAGCAGCTTGTTCAACAGCGTCGATTTGCCGACATTCGGACGACCGACAATGGCGATAAAGCCACAGTAGGTTTCGGAGGTTGGAGTTAGTTCGGTGTCTGTCATGCTGTCGCCTTATGAGGTTTGGGTGGTTAAATTCAGCTGCTGCAAAATGGCTTCTGCGGCGGCTTGCTCGGCTTTGCGGCGGCTTTGCCCTTGTCCGATCACGGTTTTGTCGAGGCTGCTGACGCGGCATTCGACCTTGAACAGCTGTTTGTGCGCTTCGCCTTGAATATCGATCACTTCATATTCAGGCAGCGGTTGGCGATTGCCTTGCAGGTATTCTTGCAAGCGGGTTTTCGGATCTTTCTGGTTGTCGCCCGGTTTGATTTCCGCTAAGAAGGTTTTATACCAATTGCGTATGATCGGCATGATATTTTCCAATCCGGTGTCAAGATACATCGCACCGATAATCGCTTCCACGCCGTCCGATAAAATCGAATCGCGGCGATAGCCGCCGCTTTTCAGTTCGCCTTGTCCCAAGCGCAGGTAGTCGCCCAGTTCAAACTCGCGCGCTAAAATCGCCAAGGTTTTTTCGCGCACCAAGGTGGCTCGCATACGGCTGAGATCGCCCTCGTCCACCTTGTCAAACTGCTTAAACAAGGCTTCGCCGATGATAAAATTCAGAATCGAATCGCCAAGAAATTCGAGGCGCTCGTTATGTTTGCTGTCGGCACTGCGATGTGTAAGCGCCTGTTTCAACAAGGCAATCTGCTGAAATTGGTAGCCGATTTTACGCTGTAATCTGTCGAGATTTTGCATATTGTGTGCCTTACGGAATTGCGCTGAATAGACGCTCGGTGCGGATGCCGGTCGGCCATTCATTGGCTTTTTTATCTAAACTTAACCAAATCCAGCTGGCTCTGCCGACCAGCGCTTTTTCAGGCACAAAGCCCCAGAAACGGCTGTCGTCGCTGCTGTCGCGATTATCGCCCATCATGAAGTATTCGCCTTCAGGCACGGTCCATTCGCCCGGCGGGTTGCCCGCTTGCTTGTAATAGGCGGCATCATAATAGAAGCGCACCGGATTGAGCAGAATTTGGTGCGTTCTCGCGCCTTTTTCGGTCATTTCGATTTGGGCATTGCCGTGATAGAAAAATTCGGGATTGGCTTTAGCATCGCTGTATTGGTACACTTCCGGTTCACATACAGCTTGACCGCACTTGGCAGGGGTGACGGTGAGCGTGCCGTTGGCTTGATCGTATTTAACGTGATCGCCCGGCAAGCCAATCACGCGTTTGATGTAGTCGATATTCGGGTGCGGCGGTGCTTTGAACACCACTACATCGCCACGTTTCGGCTCACCGGTCGGAATCAGGGTGTTTTGGAAAATCGGATCTTTAATCCCGTAGGCATATTTTTCGACAATCACAAAATCACCGATGCGTAGGCTCGGCTCCATTGAACCGGATGGAATTTGGAACGGCTCAAACAGAAACGAGCGCACCAACAACACGATCGCCAACACCGGAAATAGCGAGCCAACAAATTCGCTGCCTTCGGAAATCGGCTCAACTTGCGCCCGTTCTTCCTCAGTTAAGGTTTTGCCGCTGCGTTGTTCCAAGCGCGCAATTTGACGCTGACGTTTTGGCTCCAGTGAAAAACGGTTGTAGCACCAGGTCGCGCCGGCAATCAGGGTGAAAATAATCAGCAGAATCGAAAAGGTGTTCGGCAGTGCCAGATGATCCAGCACTTTCCATAACACATAGCCACAAACTAACAGAATCGGGAGAAAAAATTTCGACATACGCTTTCCTTATTTGTCTTTGCCGACATGGAGAATTGCCAAAAACGCTTCTTGCGGCACTTCCACGTTGCCCAAGGATTTCATGCGTTTTTTACCCTCTTTTTGTTTCTGCAACAGTTTTTTCTTACGGCTGACGTCGCCGCCGTAACACTTCGCCAACACGTTTTTACGCAGCTGTTTCACGGTAGAGCGGGCGATGATATGGTTGCCGATCGCCGCTTGAATCGCAATGTCAAATTGTTGACGCGGAATCAACTCTTTCATTTTTTCCACCAGCTCGCGTCCGCGGTACGGCGCGTTGTCTTTGTGTACGATCAGCGCCAGCGCATCGACGCGTTCGCTGTTGATCATAATATCCACCCGCACCATATTCGCCGCTTGGAAGCGTTTGAAGCTGTAATCCAATGAGGCATAGCCGCGCGAGGTGGATTTCAGGCGGTCGAAGAAGTCTAACACCACTTCGCCGAGCGGGATTTCATAGGTCAGCGCCACTTGGTTGCCGTGGTATACCATGTTGGTTTGCACGCCGCGTTTTTCGATACACAGCGTGATCACGTTGCCCAAATATTGCTGCGGCAACAACATATTACATTCGGCAATCGGCTCGCGGATTTCGGCAATGTTGTTCAATGGCGGCAATTTCGCCGGGCTGTCAACGTGCTCGACGGTGCCGTCGGTCAATTCCACTTCGTAGATTACCGTCGGT
Source organism: Testudinibacter sp. P27/CKL/0425 (assembly GCF_052931395.1). Classification (NCBI taxonomy): domain Bacteria; kingdom Pseudomonadati; phylum Pseudomonadota; class Gammaproteobacteria; order Pasteurellales; family Pasteurellaceae; genus Testudinibacter; species Testudinibacter sp. P27/CKL/0425. The sequence continues at coordinate 303,808 of NZ_CM128801.1, forward strand.
GCGGTGGTGATCAGATCCAAATCGTATTCACGCTCTAACCGCTCTTGGATAATTTCCATGTGTAATAAGCCGAGGAAACCGCAGCGGAAGCCGAAGCCAAGTGCGGTGGAATTTTCCGGCTCGTAGAATAAGGAAGCATCATTGAGGCTCAATTTGCCGAGTGCGTCGCGGAACGCTTCGTAATCATCGGAGCTGATCGGGAATAAGCCGGCATAGACTTGCGGTTTGACTTTTTTAAAACCCGGCAGCGGCTGTTCGGCGGATTTATGTTGCAGCGTTAAGGTATCGCCGACCGGCGCACCCAAAATATCTTTAATGCCGCACACAATCCAACCTACTTCACCGCACTTCAGTTCGGTGGTGTCCACTTGTTTCGGAGTGAAAATCCCCAAACGATCGACACCGTAGGAAATGCCGGTGCTCATCACTTTAATTTTGTCGTTCTTTTTCAGCGTGCCGTTTTTGATCCGTACTAAGGAGACCACGCCTAAATAGTTGTCGAACCACGAGTCGATAATCAACGCTTGCAACGGTGCGTCAGGGTCGCCCTCCGGTGGCGGAATCTCTTTGACGATCACTTCCAACACATCTTCAATGCCCACGCCGGTTTTCGCTGAGCAGCGCACCGCTTCGGCCGCTTCAATGCCGACGATGTCTTCGATTTCTTCCGCGACCCGTTCCGGATCAGCCGCAGGCAAGTCGATTTTGTTTAAAATCGGCACTACATTCAGATCCATGTCAAGTGCGGTGTAACAGTTTGCCAAGGTCTGCGCTTCTACGCCCTGCCCTGCGTCAACCACCAACAATGCCCCCTCACACGCTGCGAGCGAACGTGAAACTTCATACGAAAAGTCAACGTGCCCCGGGGTGTCGATAAAGTTCAGTTGATAGGTTTCGCCGTCTTTGGCTTGATAGTTCAAGGTGACGCTTTGGGCTTTAATCGTGATCCCGCGTTCGCGCTCCAGATCCATTGAGTCCAGAACCTGTTCCGCCATTTCGCGATCGCTCAAACCGCCACAGGTTTGAATCAAACGGTCGGACAGGGTCGATTTCCCGTGGTCGATATGGGCAATAATGGAAAAGTTACGAATATTTTTCATCTAAAAGGCATTCTCTGTTTGCAATTTTTATTCACAAGTTAATTGGCGAATTGTACCTGAATATTAGCGCAGGTGCTATAGAGGCGGTGAGATTTGGGCGGGCGGCTGTGAAAAAGTGACGGAGTAGATAACTATGAAATAAAATATTACAGAACCTCCCTCTGCCCTTCGGGCATCCCCCTCCGCACGCGGAGGGAGAGAAAATCATCTATATCACTAATAATGGGCAATAAAATTAGGGGGAGATCATTTCGTTCGCCCTTTCCGTTTACGGAGGGGGCTGCCGAAGGCTGGGGGAGGTTTAATTCGGTCGCGTAGGTACGTTTAGTAGACTAGGATTCGGGCGCGAGATGTTTTAAGATAACATCGAATGCGCAATGGTTATTAAATAAGGAGAATCAAATGAAACTGTTTATTTATCAACACTGTCCGTTTTGCGTCAAAGCGGCGATGATTTTCGGTTTGAAAAATGTGCCGGTAGTGCAGGAAGTGCTGGCGGAAGACGATGTCGAAACGCCGACCAAAATGGTAGGGCGCAAAGTCGCGCCGATTTTGCAAAAAGCGGACGGCAGCTTTATGCCGGAAAGCATGGATATTGTACGTTATATCGATCAGCTGGACGGCAAACCGAACTTGACCGGCGCGACTAACCCGGCGATTGCCGAGTGGCTGAATGAAGTCAAAAATATCGCATCGGCGCTGTTTATTCCGCGTTTCACCCAAGCACCGTTTGCCGAGCTGGTGACCGATTCGGCAAGGGCGCGTTATGTTAAGCGGATGCGCGATTGGGTCGGCGATTTGGATCTGTTACTGACGGATACGCCGATTTATTTGGAAAAGCTGCAACCGCACTTGGCGCAGTTGGAACAGCTGATCGTGAGTGAAAGTGCGGTCAACGGTACACTGTCGGAAGATGATATTCACCTGTTTCCAACCTTGCGTTCGCTGACGATCGTGAAAGCGTTACAATTTCCGCCAAAAGTGCAAGCTTATGTGGAAAGCATGGCGAAGCAGAGCGGCGTGCAGTTGCTGGATAAAATGGCGATTTAATCTTAAAGTGCGGTTTGGGAGCTACCGGTTGATTTACTATGTTATTTTTTGTCTACTATGCCGAAGTAAAAACGGCATAAGTGTAGTTGAATTGTAGAAGATCAGGTCTGATCTTCTACAAATAAATCTATTTTTTAGAAACTAAACCGATAAACGTTTTGCGCGCTGAGCTTATCCCGAGTTGTTCGGCTTCACTGACGAGATTCATTGCCCGATTGATATCATTATTTTTCATTGCACTACGAATAGCATTATTAAAATACTGCTCAGTTTCCTTTTCTACCGGCTGAGTTAGTGTTGTTTCAGCTTTCTTTTTATTTCCGATAGTTTGTTTGGTACTCTTCGCGTTAAATTCAGGCATTTTTAAGCCGATAAATTGAGCACTTTGCTTGTTGTCAATCTTAATTTGAAGTTTTCCATTCAAGCTATGTTTAGCGTGTAAATCATCGATTGCAGGAGGCTGATTACCACGGGCTTTCGCATACAATTTTGCCGGATGGGGGATTACTGTGCTGCCTTTTAAATCATCATCAGTGGTATAAACCAGCAAATAGATATAGTCCTGATTTGGTGTCGGTGTGAGCTGTAGATGCTTACTTAAGCGGTTTTCCTGCAATCCGCCTTCATTTTGGAATTGAAATGTATCGGCAGGATAAGTGGCGGCTAAGTTAAAGTGGGCATCTAAGATCGCGATATTAGGAATAAAAATATGATCATTATCTTCTACCAAACTGCTGACAGTAATATCTAATGTTCCTTGATTAGCAGGTAAACGATAAGCGGCGATAGGGCTGTTGATGCCGCTAAAATTGCGCTGTTTAGCGTCAAGTGCGGTAATCCGCTGCTGTGATAAGCCAATATCTTGCCAAATCAGTTTACTGGCTATTTGTGCATTGATATGGGGTTGCTGAGCATAACTTATTGCGGAAGAAAGCAGCATTAAGCCTAGTGTGGTTGATTTAATCCATTTTTTCATATTAGCCTCTTAATTTTGATGAGAAAAACCACACTTGAATATAAGTGCGGTTTGTTTGTGTTACCACCAAGCTTCAAATTGAACGCCGTAAACAAATTCATTATCGTTGGCTTTTCCATATTTGCTCGGATTTGTGGTGCGATCACCAAATTTGTCATTCCAGTCGGCATAGGTAACAAAGGCTCGGATGGCAGGGCGCGCCCAAATACTATTACCGGCTTGCCATTGCTGAGCTAGTGTCACTTTTTTCAGATCATTCTTTTTGCCGCTCGCTTGATCTTTGACACGGTCATATCCCAGTTCAACCAGTGTGCTTATTGTGTCGTTCCACTTATACATTGGGCGGATGCCGGCTGAATACCAAGTATTACCTTGATTATTATCTAGGTCGGTTTTTTGGTAAATTAAAGCATACATTGTCTCAACACGATCACTAAGTTGGATAACTCCTTGATTGATTAAGCGCAACATATGTCCGTTATTATTGATTGAACCGCCTTGAGAATGGCCGGTATTCCAAGAGGTCATGGAATCGGTTGCGTATTGCACGGTAAATTTATTGAAGCCGCCGAAAAATTCACTTTGCGTATGTTCCGCAGTCAGCATATATCCGCGCTTACTGGCGCCGTCCGCAAGTTTTACTCCGTCTTTGGTGTGTGCATTTCCGACATCAATCCCAAATTCCAATTTTCCGTTTTTGTTGATGTTTAGATCAGCCAAACGGAGATCGAATACATCATTATATACATCTTTATCTTTCTGGGTTTCCCACTGTTTGGTGATGTCGTTGTATTCCCATGAGTAAGCGCCGGCAGGTTCAGTGTTGCGAGTCACGGCGAGTGATAATTTACCAAAACCTAAGTCAATATTTTCTATCCCTGCGCCGGGTCCGGAAATATCCCAATAGTAGAAATCGTTCATATGAACATCGTGACGCTGATAAAACCGTTTACCAGCCCAGAGTGTTGCGCCGGGTAAGGAGTCTGCGAAATTTTTGAATTGTACGTTGATTTCGCGTAATGCAGGGTTAGTAGATTCCCAATCAACTTGCTGATTGACCGAATAAGCAACATTTGTATCTAAATAGATGCTTTTTTCACCCTGTTGAAATAATTCTTGTCCCAGCTTGAATTCGGCATAGGTTTCTGCCTCATTGCCCAAGCGGTATTTAGCCGGGGCGCCGGTTGCTTTAAATGCGCTTTGCTCCCCGCCACCGGCAGCCCAACCGATCCCAGAACGGGCATAACCGTGGAAATCAACCGCACTTGCGGTACCGGCAAATAAGGTGCTGGCGATCGTAATGGCAAGCAATGTTTTTTTACTATTCATAATGTTGGCCTCTTTTGTATAGGTTAGTTAAAGTCGTGAATACATTGTGAGTTGCTATCTTCTCTGAAAGAAATGATCGGAAAGAAACCATGTTTTACAGATAAGACAACCCCGTCCGAATAGTTAAACCATTCGGCCTTTATGTAACTGATTGATTAAAAAAGGTATTACTGGTAATTAGACACCAATTTCTTTATGTAGCCTTCGACAAGCCGTACCGTCTTCTTTAAACAGATGACAGCGTTCCGGGATAATGCCGATGTCCATAATTTGACCTTCTTCAACCAGCACCACATCATTTTGGCGGTCGACCAAAGTGGGCTGTTTGATTTCAGGAATTTCAAGATGAATCTGGGTTTCGTTGCCCAGCAGTTCTACGACCGTTACCGTGCCTTTGAGTTTTACCTCAGCAGTTTCTGCCGGAATAAGATGCTCCGGACGCACGCCAAGTGAGAGATTTTCACCGACCTTGACGCCGAAGCCTTCAACCGGAATCCAAAAACAGTGATGATTAGCATCGGGCAATTCAATTTGTACCCGCGTTTTTTCGACCGCCGTGACTTTTACCGGTAAGAAATTCATTTTTGGTGAGCCGATAAAGCCTGCTACAAATCGGTTTGCAGGATAGTGATACAATTCTAACGGTTTACCGACTTGCGCAATTCCGCCGGCATTTAGAACCACAATTTTGTCTGCCAGCGTCATAGCTTCAATTTGATCATGCGTCACATAGATCATCGTGCGGTTTAATTTTTTATGTAATTTTGAAATTTCAACCCGCATTTGTACGCGTAAAGCGGCATCTAGATTGGAAAGAGGCTCGTCCAACAGGAAAACTTTGGGTTGGGAAACCAATGTACGTCCGATCGCAACGCGTTGCCGCTGCCCGCCGGAAAGGGCTTTAGGCTTACGATCTAATAAATGTGCCAATTGCAAAATTTCCGCCACTTGGTTAACGCGTTTGTTACGTTCCGCTTTGTTGATGCCTGCTAATTTCAAGCCAAAAGACATATTTTCAGCAACGTCCAAGTGTGGATAAAGGGCGTATGATTGAAATACCATACCAATACCGCGTTTGGCAGGCGGCACTTCGTTCATCAGGGTATCGCCGATATACAATTCGCCGGAGGTGATATCCTCTAGGCCCGCAATCATCCGCAGTAAAGTTGATTTTCCACAGCCGGAAGGACCGACGAATACGACAAATTCACCTTCTTTAATTTCCAGGTTGATATCTTTGGAAATATGAATATCGCCATAAGACTTATAGACTTTGCGCAAAGAAAGACCCGACATATTAACCCCTTATTCTATCCGCCGTGATATATTTCATTTGTATTTTGTTCAATTCATGTGATGGTATTTTTATGCTTGCCAGTATGCACGGATACAACAATAAAAAAATCATCCTTTTGCTATTTTTTTAGGATTAGAATAAAAAAAATAGCAAAGCCTGAAGAAGCTTTTTATCATGTAATCTTGTGATCAAGCTCTTATTTATACGCAATATTTTTGTGATCTGCATCACTAAAATATGGTTCGTTGTGATCGAGATCACTGTTTTGGTTCAGAGGGATGAGTGATAGGGATGATGTCAGTTCCCTCCTATAATGTGCATTATTACGCATAATCTATAATCTAAAATGGCGGCATGGGGCTTTCATTTTTACTTAATGAGGAATGACTTATTATGAAAAACAAATTTATGACACTAACCTTAAGTGCGGTTGCGGCATTGGTTTTTTCTACTTCAAGTATGGCAAAATTAGAGGCCGGCAAGCTAGTCATTTGGATCAATGGTGATAAAGGCTATGACGGCTTGGCAGAGGTGGGGGAAAAATTTGAAGCGGATACCGGCATTCCGGTATTGGTTGAGCACCCTGATAAATTAGAAGAAAAATTTCCGCAAGTCGCGTCTACCGGTGATGGTCCGGATATCGTATTTTGGGCGCACGATCGCTTTGGCGGATATGCACAAGCCGGTTTGTTGAGTGAGTTGCACCCTAGTCAAGAATTCAAAGATAAATTTGTTACATTTGCATGGGATGCTGAAACTTATAACGGTAAAATTATCGGCTATCCGGTAGCAATTGAAGCACTATCCTTAATTTATAACAAAGACTTGGTGGCAGAGGCGCCAAAAAGCTGGGAGGAAGTCGTAAAATTGGATGCTCAGCTGAAAAAAGAGGGTAAAAATGCGGTAATGTGGAATTTAGCAGAACCTTATTTTACTTGGCCGATTGTTGCAGCCGACGGAGGCTATGCGTTTAAATATGAAAATGGGCAGTATAATGTGAATGATGTCGGTGTGAATAACGCAGGCTCACAACGCGGCTTACAGTTTGTGGTTGAAATGGTTAAAAATAAGGTGATTAATGCCGATACCGATTATGCGATTGCCGAAGCCTCTTTTAATAAAGGACAGACCGCATTAACCATTAACGGGCCTTGGGCTTGGGGAAATATTGATAAAAGCGGTATTAATTACGGCGTTGCTGTATTACCAACCTTGAACGGACAGCCATCGAAACCCTTTGTCGGGGTGTTGAGCGCCGGGATCAACGCTGCCAGCCCTAATCAAGATTTGGCGGTCGAGTTTTTAGAAAACTATTTGTTGAGCGACGACGGTTTGGCAATGGTGAATAATGACAAGCCATTGGGCGCCGTTGCGCTAAAATCATATCAAGAGCAGTTGGCGAAAGATCCACGCATTGCCGCGACGATGCAGAATGCCGAAAACGGCGAAATTATGCCGAATATTCCGCAAATGTCAGCCTTTTGGTATGCGGAGCGCAGCGCCATCACAAATGCGGTGAATCAACGCCAAAGCGTAAAAGCGGCACTGGATGATGCTGCGACTCGGATTAAAGCACAGTAAGTCAATGTGATATGGTTTTAACCGCACTTTGCCTTTTTTAAAACAAAGTGCGGTATTTTTCTTTCGGACAGGCGGTTTTATGCAACAAGTCACCTCTCAATCTTTTCATAACGCGGCAGATAATTCCATGGCAAGATATCTCAAATGGGGATTAATCGCTTTGGTACTGCTGATAGATTTCTATTTAGTTTCGGTCATGTATCTGCAGGGAGAAATTCTGTTTGCCGTTTTAACACTGGTGGTGATCAGTTCCGGAATTTATATTTTTGCCAATAAAAAAACCTATGCTTGGCGTTATGTTTACCTCGGCGTAATGGGAATGGCGATTTTTATCCTGTTCCCGTTGGTGTGCACGATCGTGATTGCGTTTACCAATTACAGCGGCACCAACCAACTTTCGTTTGAAAGAGCGGTTAACGTACTGTCGCAGCAGCGTTACTTTTCCGGCGAAAAATACAATTTTAAACTGTTTGCGCAACAGGATGAACAGTGGAAAATCGAAGTAAATTCCCCGCAGGGTGAACGTTATCTCTCCGATAATTTCACGTTAGGTGATAAAACCGTCGAGCTTAAAAATGAAAGTGCGGTTAGTGAGATGACAGCCGCACCATTAAAAACCGTAATTGAAAACCGCACTTTATTACAACAAAGTCAGTTATTATTGCCGGACGGCTCACAGCTCAGCATGAGCTCGCTGCGTCAATTCGCACAGCAAAGTCAGCGTTATCACTATGACAGCGAAAGTGGTATCCTGCAAAATCAGGAAAACGGCAAGCAGTACCGTGCTGATGATGAAATCGGTTTTTTTCGCTTGATTGATCAGCAAGGCGTTTTCCAAAATGAAACGCTAGAGCCGGGCTACACCGTCGTAACCGGCTGGGGCAATTTTCTTAAAATTTTTACTGATGAAGGGATTCAAAAACCGTTTATCCAAATTTTTATCTGGACGGTGCTATTTTCGGTATTGACGGTGCTGTTTACGGTGATTATCGGCATGGTGTTGGCGTGTGTGGTGCAATGGGAACCATTGCGTGGCAAAGGGCTTTACCGTTTACTGTTAATTTTGCCGTATGCCGTGCCGGCCTTCATTTCGATTCTGATTTTCAAAGGTTTGTTTAACCAAAGTTTTGGTGAAATCAATATGATTTTAAACCAATTGTTCGGCATTCGTCCGGAATGGTTCAATAGCCCGACGTTGGCAAAAGTGATGATTATTATCGTCAATACTTGGCTCGGTTATCCTTACATGATGATTCTGTGTATGGGGCTACTAAAAGCGATTCCTCAGGATTTGTATGAAGCCTCGGCAATGGACGGCGCCAGTACATGGCAGAACTTCAGCAAAATCACCATACCGCTGTTGATCAAACCGTTAACGCCGTTAATGATCGCCTCTTTTGCTTTTAATTTTAATAATTTCGTACTGATTCAATTACTGACTAACGGTCGTCCGGATATGATCGGCACCTCAACGCCGGCAGGACATACTGATTTACTGGTCAGTTATACCTATCGGATTGCGTTTGAAGGAAGCGGAGCGCAAGATTTTGGCTTGGCGGCAGCAATTGCGACCATTATCTTCCTGCTCGTCGGCGGGCTGGCGCTGTTGAATTTGAAAGCAACCAAACTCAAATTGGATTAGGAGAATAAATTATGGCAATGGTACAACCTAAATCCATGCGTTACCGTTTGTGGGCGACGCATATTTTATTAATCTGTTTTCTGGCGTTAATTTTATTTCCGTTACTCATGGTGGTCGGGATTTCATTACGCCCGGGAAATCTGGCGATTGGCGAGATCATTCCGCAGCAAATATCATGGGAGCACTGGCAACTGGCATTGGGAATGGAGGTGGCGAATATCGACGGTTCGATCACTAAACCGCCGTTTCCGGTGTTGCTGTGGCTGTGGAATTCGGTCAAGGTGGCGGGAATTAGTGCGATCGGTATTGTTGCACTTTCTACAACCTGCGCTTATGCGTTTGCACGCATGAAATTCAAAGGGAAAAAGACGATTTTACAAGGTATGCTGATTTTCCAAATGTTTCCTGCGGTATTGTCGTTGGTGGCGTTATATGCGTTATTTGATCGGCTGGGTATGTATGTGCCGTTTTTGGGGTTGAACACTCACGGCGGAGTTATTTTTGCCTATCTCGGCGGCATCGCTTTACACGTTTGGACAATTAAGGGCTATTTTGAGACCATCGACGGCTCACTGGAAGAAGCCGCCGCACTTGACGGCGCAACCCCATGGCAGGCTTTCCGCTTGGTATTATTGCCGCTGTCGGTACCGATTTTGGCTGTGGTGTTTATTTTGTCATTTATTGCGGCAATTACTGAATTTCCGGTTGCATCATTGCTGTTACGTGATGTCAATAGCTACACATTAGCGGTAGGTATGCAGCAATATCTTTATCCGCAAAATTATCTCTGGGGCGATTTTGCCGCCGCTGCGGTGCTTTCCGCTATTCCGATTACCATTGTATTTTTATTAGCGCAGCGTTGGCTGGTCGGCGGTTTAACCGCCGGTGGAGTGAAAGGCTAAAGCCGAGTAGACCGCACTTTTATATAACGTACAAAGTGCGGTCTAATTGGTATAACCCATTAACTGTAATAGCTGTTTGGTATATTCAATTGATTCGCTACGATTATTGACACCGATTTTTTGGTACAGATTACGGATGTGTGTTTTAATTGTAGTTGGCGCAACCTGCAGTTCGGTTGCAATCTGCTCGTTACTGTAACCCGAATAAATTAAGCCGAGCACTTGCCATTCACGTTGTGTTAACGGACTAATACGCAACAATTCCGGTACTTGCGGATTTTTTAGTAATTTTTCAACAAAATTTTCATCAAAATGTGCGAATTTATGCCGATAATGCTGGTTAATACTGCGTAGGATAAATTGGGCTTTATGGGTCAACAGCTCATCTAAGATATTAAGCTGCAGCAGTTGACGCAGCTGTTGCGCCATTATCTCCCCTTCAATCACAAAAATACTGATAAAATTGGTCTGCTTACTTAACTCCAGCGCCTCCAATAAGCTTTTTTGTGCTGCGGCGAAATCGCGTTGTAAAAAGCAGATTCGATTGTGTAAAACCAAATCTTTATTTAACTCACTGATAAAGCTATAGGTTCTTGCGGTGCTGATTAAACGTTCGGTTAGCAGTAAGGCGTCGCTATATTGTTGCAAAATAATATTGGCGCGTACAATATTTCGCCATTGCCGGTGTGAAAAATGGTTAGTATCCTGTTTCGGTTTATCCGCTTGTAATAACCAAGAGCGTGTTTGCAGCTGCTCGTCTTTCATCTGCCAATACAGCAACTCCGCTTCATTGTGGTGTGCAAGCCAGTCATTATGGTAGCGGTGAGCTTGTAATAAATTTTTTTCATGTTGTAAGATCCGTGCTGCGTTATCCAAATTACCGCGAGTAATCGAAATTTTTGCCAATAGTGACAGACATTGCAGTTTATCTTGTTCGTTTGCCAGCACCTCCAACCCCGCTTCAGCCATTGCCTCGGCTTTGTCGAGTGAATACCATTCCCACAGAATATGCCCCTTCAAACGCAGCAGAAATTCATACATCGGCAGTTTTTGTAAATGCTGTTTTTTTACCAGTAGTGTGGCTTTATCCAAAATGTCATACGCGGTTTGTAAGAATCCTTGCGCTTGCAGAATTTCCGCTTGTTGTAATAATGACCACAAAATATGGTGATAGGCTTGGTTCTGTTGTGCCAGTTTCTCGGCTTCACGCAGCATTTTTAAAGCCTGATTGAGCTGCCCGCGGCAATGCTGCGCTTCGCCGATGACGGCGGTGGCGACAATATAGGCATATTGTTTTTCCTGCGGCAGATGCTGCAGCGCTTGTGATGCCAGTGTCAGTGCTAACTGATCATTGCCGGCATTAATTGCGATCTGCGCGCGCAGTGCATCAAATTCGGCCTGTTGCGCTAAATCCACTTCAATGTGTTGCTGCTGCGCGGCGTTAGCGAATTTTTTTAACAAGCCATCGACTTCGTGATGTTTGTGTTGGCTTTGCAGCAGCCATGCTTTGAGTAATACCAACCGCGGGTATGCCACCAGTAATTTAAAACTGGCGGCGCTTAAACTTTCCTCTAACAGTTTCAATTCACCTTGATGATATAACTGCCAGCCGATTTGTTGCAGCAGTGCTAATAATGGCTGTCTCTGCTGTAATTGCATGGCATGATAAAGCGCTTCCGTCGGATAACCGATTTCGAGCCAGGCATCGGTAGCTTTTTGATGTAGGGCCTGCAACTCATTTTGTAGCTCAAGTTCGCGGTAATGCTGTAGGAAAGAAGCAAACAGCGGATGAAAGCGCCACCATTGTTCTTGTTGATCGATATTGATCGGATAGACAAATAACCCTTGCTTAACCACGTTATCCAGTTTTAATCGGCTGTCAGGGATGTCGGTGATTTTTTCCAGTAAAAACTCATTCATAGAACGCAAAACGGAACAGCGCAATAGAAACAGACGAGTGTCGGCATCAATGTTATGAAAGACCTCATCATTTAAATATTCGCTGATATGGTTGCTACTGATTTTCGTGATTGATTTTGCCGCTTGTTGCAGCGAAGTGTTGTGCTGTCTGGCATACAAGTTAACCAGTTGAAGTGCGGTCGGCCAGCCCTCCACCTGATCACAAAGTTGGTAAATTTCATGTTCGGAAATCGGATTTGAAGTGCGGTTCAAAAAAAATTGCCGGCTTTCGTCATGGGTGAACGGCAGTTGGGTAATATCCAGCTCTAAGAGTAGTTCCTGCACGCGTAAATTGGCGATATTAAGTGGTGGCATTGTGCGTGAAATAAGCAGCAACGTCATATTTTGCGGCTGATGCTTGATCCAGAACTTAATGCCGTCATGAATTTCAGGGTTATCAATCAGGTGATAATCATCGATTACGATAAAAAAGTGCGATTTGAAACAGCTGTGTTCAATTAATAACTGACTTAGCCCGGCAAGAAAGTTACTGTGTGCCTGACCGGGCGACGACGTGATCTCCTGTCCAGTTGCTTTTGCAAGCGCGGCTCGAAAATAGGCGATAAAACGTTCACATTCATTGTCGCTTTCATCGAGCGAATACCAACCGAGATGCGCTTGGCTTTCTGCCCATTGTGATAACAGCGTGGTTTTGCCGTAACCTGCCGGCGCATTGATTAATACCAACGGATAATCATTGGCTTTTTCGAGCAAACTCAGTAGTCGGGAGCGAATCACAATATGCTGTAAACGCGACGAATGACTGAGTTTTGAAGGAATAAGCATTATTTTTTCCTGTAAAATATTGGTATAGTGGTAATCGGTTAGAGTCATGATAAGAGCTATTTCCGGGGCAGACAAGCCTAATTCTTATTAAGCCTTGATTATCCTCCTATAAAGATTTTAGCAGGGAGGAGGGCAAACACAGTAATTGTCGCATAATGATTGCAAATCATTAATTTATGTTTATTGCATAGGAGTAATTCATGTCAGCAACAACCGCCATTCCGTTTCACCAACCGCACTTTGATGCGGCGATTGAAAAACAGTGCCGTTATTTAAATGTCGAAAGCCCAGCCCAATTATCGGAAGCACAGTGGTATCAAGCGCTGTCGCAGGCCGTGCTGGATTTAACCTATTCTGAAACTAAACCGTTACAATCGGACAAACGCCATGTGAATTATCTTTCGATGGAGTTTTTGATCGGACGGCTAACGAGCAATAATCTGCTGAGCTTGGGCTGGTATGAGCAAGTGCGGTCTTACCTGCAGCAATACCAAATCGAGCTGACCGATTTGCTGGAATATGAACGTGATCCTGCGCTAGGGAATGGCGGTTTAGGGCGATTGGCGGCTTGTTATCTGGATTCAATGGCGGCAATCGAACAGCCTGCCACCGGCTATGGCTTACATTATCAATACGGCTTATTCAAACAAGCGTTTGCGCAAGGCAAGCAAGCGGAAAGCGGCGATGATTGGGCGCGTAATCAATACCCGTGGCAGCAATACAACCATGGCAAAACCTGCCAAATCGGTTTTGGCGGTAAGAGCCAACGGATTCACGGTGATCGCTACCAGTGGCAGCCGAAATTTACCATTCAGGGCAAAGCGTATGATCTGCCGGTGTTTGGTTACCAAAATGGTGTGGTGCAGCCGCTGCGACTGTGGCAAGCGGACAATGAGCAAAGTTTCGAACTGGCTGAATTTAACGACGGGAAGTTCCTCAAAGCGGAAAGACAAGTGGTGAATGCGGCGAGTCTCACCAAAGTATTGTACCCGAATGATAATCACAAAAACGGGCAACAATTGCGCTTGATGCAGCAATATTTCCACTGTGCCTGTTCGGTCGCCGATATTTTAGAACGCCATTTCAGCGCAGGTTATCGCTTGGAAGGGCTGCCTGAACGGCAAGTGATCCAGCTCAATGATACTCACCCGACGCTGGCGATTTTGGAGCTGATGCGCTTGCTGTTGGATAAATATCAACTGGAGTGGAACGATGCTTGGTCGATCTGCAACCGCACTTTCGCCTATACCAATCACACTTTGCTGCCGGAAGCACTGGAGCAGTGGGATCAGCGATTATTAAAACGTCTGCTGCCGCGCCACTTCCAAATTGTGGATAAAATTAATGCATTGTTCCAGCAACAAGTGATAGAACAGTTTGGTGATAACGCCGAAATCTGGCAAAAAGTCGCCATTTTGTATGATTATCGAGTCAGAATGGCGAATTTGTGCGTGGTGGCGTGTTTTGCGGTAAATGGCGTGGCGCAAATTCATTCGGATCTGATCGTCAGCGATCTGTTCCCCGAATATCATCAACTGTTCCCGACCAAATTCTGCAATGTCACCAACGGCATCACCCCGCGCCGCTGGATCCGTTTGGCAAATCCGAACCTTGCCGACTTGCTCGACCGCACTTTGGATCGCAAACAAGGCGACTGGGCACGCGATTTGTCGTTGTTAGAAGGCGTGGAAAACCATGTTGACGACAGCGGATTCCGCGAGGAGTATCGCCGTATTAAACAGAGCAATAAGCAGATTTTGGCGGAAGAAATTCAGCGTACATTAGGGCTGCAAGTGAACACTGACGCGATTTTTGATGTGCAAATCAAACGTTTTCATGAATATAAGCGCCAGCACCTGAATTTATTGAATATTATCCACAGCTATCAACAGCTAAAAGATAACCCGAACATGGATTACACCCCGCGCCTGTTTGTGTTCGCCGGCAAGGCGGCGCCCGGTTATTATTTGGCGAAAAATATCATTCATGCGATTAACAATGTTGCCGAGCTGATTAATCACGACAAACAGGTGCGTGATAAATTGCAGGTGGCGTTTTTGCCGGATTATCGCGTCAGCCTAGCAGAAAAAATTATTCCGGCGGCGGATATTTCCGAACAAATTTCAATGGCGGGCAAAGAGGCGTCCGGCACTGGCAATATGAAACTGTCGCTCAACGGTGCGCTAACACTCGGCACGTTGGACGGCGCAAATATCGAGATTGCCGAAATGGTGGGCGAGGAGAATATCTTTATTTTCGGGCATACGGTCGACAGCGTGCGTAGATTATTAGCCGAAGGTTATGATCCGAAAACATATTATAAAGCCAATAAACCGTTGAAAGCCGCATTGGATTTCCTGAAAAAAGGCAAAGTCTGCGCCGGTGACAAACAGATGTTTCGTATGCTGCTAGACAGCTTACTGGAGCGAGATCCGTTCTTGGTGCTGGCGGATTTTGACAGTTATGTTTCGGCACAGCACGCCGTGGGGGAACGCTATCGCGATCAAGAAAGCTGGCTGCGCAGCGCGATACTCAATACCGCACGTTTAGGGGCATTCAGCTCCGACCGTTCGATTCGTGATTATCAACAACGAATTTGGCTGAAAAAATAGGACGTGAATGATGAGCAAAACAGAGCAACGCACCTTTACGACAGCCGGTATTCATCCGTATTTTTTTGATGAGCGCGGCCTGCGTAATTATGCCTCAAGTGCGGTCAAACGCCAGATTTTCGCAGCATTTAACCGCAATATCCCGCAAAATTTACCCAAAGCATTACTGCCGACGGTGAAAATCGGCTACCACCGGCAGCCGCTGTATCTCCGTTTGCAAGCGCCGCATTCTCATCAGCCGCAACACGGCGAATGGCGGATTGTCTTAGAAAATGGCGAGCTGGCGGCAAGCGGCAAAATTAAACGCAATACGCTAAATCTGCCGTCGGATTTGCCGCTGGGCTACCACCGACTAGAGTTGCATACCGTAGACGGCAAAACGGCAGAATGCCGTTTAATTATTGCGCCAAAGCAGTGTTATCAACCGCCGGAAATTCAGCATAAGCAAAAATTGTGGGGCAGTTGCGTGCAGCTATATACCCTGCGCTCTGAACGGAACTGGGGCGTCGGTGATTTTGGCGATCTACAACAGTTTTTGCATCAATTTCAGCAAGCGGGTGGCGATTTTGTTGGGTTGAACCCGATTCATGCGCTGTTCCCCGCCAATCCTGAGGGCGCAAGCCCGTATAGCCCGTCATCACGTCAGTGGCTGAATATTATCTATATTGACGTTGCCGCCTTGCCTGAATTTCAGCAAAGTGCGGTTGCGCAACAGTGGCTGGCGGCTGAAGCCACACAAACCACTTTGGCACAGTTGCGCGCGCAAGATTGGATTGATTACAGCGCAGTGATGGCATTAAAACTGGCGGGGCTGAAATTGGCGTTTGAACAATTCGAACAAGCGCCAAATCATGCGCGGCAACAGCTGTTTCAGCAATTTGTGGAAAACGGCGGTGAGAGTCTGCAGGTGCAAGCCACATTTGATGCGCTGCACGCCGATTTAAGCGCCCGTTTGGATAACCAATGGGGTTGGGATTGCTGGGCGCCGGAATATCAAGATTATCATAGCGACGCGGTGCGGGCTTTTCAGTGCGAACAAGCAGCGCAAGTGCGGTTTTATGCCTGGCTGCAATGGTGTGCCGCCGAACAATTGGCGCAGTGCTATGCGGTTTGCGTGGCACAGCAGATGCCGATTGGCTTATATCGTGATTTGGCGGTCGGAGTCACCGCGAATGGTGCGGAAACCTGGCGCGATAAAAACCTGTTTTGCCTAAACGCCTCAATCGGCGCACCGCCCGATATACTGGGACCACAGGGGCAAAACTGGGGCTTAGCGCCGATGAACCCGCATATTTTGCAACAACAAGCTTATCGCCCGTTTATTGAGATGATCCGAGCCAATATGCAAAGCTGCGGCGCATTGCGGATTGACCATATTATGTGTTTGCTGCGTTTATGGTGGGTGAAGCGTGGCGACAGTGCGAAAAACGGCGCTTATGTCGGCTACCCGGTCGATGATTTAATTGCGATTTTAGCACTGGAAAGCCAACGCCATCAGTGCATGATCATCGGTGAAGATCTGGGCACTGTGCCGAAAGCGATTGTCAGTAAGCTAAAAAATGCCGCAATTTTCTCTTATAAAATTTTCTATTTTGAGTTTGATCAACAGGGGCAAAGTCGCGCCTTGAGCGAATATCCGTACCAAGCGATGACCACCCTCAGCACCCACGATTTGCCGACCATTAATGGCTATTGGCGAGGACATGATTTTGAATTGGGGCAGCAGTACGGCGTGTATCCGAATCCGGAGATTCTCGCCATTTTGCAGCGGAACCGCACTTCGGCAAAAGCGAAAATCCTGCAACGACTACAAGCCGCAGGGGTGGCAATTCCTGACGGCGTTGATGCCAGCTTGCAATCCGCTTGCCCGCTGGCGTTCAACCACGATTTACAACGCTACACCGCCGCGGTCAACAGCGCACTGTTCGGCTTACAGCCTGAAGATTGGCTTGGCATGACGGAACCCGTGAATATCCCGGGCACCAGCACCCAATACTCAAACTGGCGCCGCCGTCTAAACCGCACTTTGGATGAGATTTTTGCTGATCCGCAGATTGTGGTGTTGTTGCGTGATGTGGCGCAGTTGAGGAAGTCAGGCGGTTGATATTTGGTTTTCTCTCCGAACCGTAGTGTGGGCTTGCCAGCCCACAACCGTAATTTACCATTCCTCGCCCCTTTGGTGCGACACCATGCGTAACCGCACACGCAAGTGTGCGGTGTTTTAACCAAGTGCGGTTGTGGTAGGCTGGCAAGCCCTACCATTGAAACACGATAAATCGAATTTCCGCTTATTACCATTACATAAAAAACCGTCATTTGAACAAAATTATATCTATCTCGATTAAATCGGCTTATAATCTTTTTTGCCCGATTTGACCGTTTTTATGTGAGATTGATAATGAAAGAGAGAGAACGTTTTATCCTAGAGCGTTTAAGTAAACTAGGAAAGGTTGATGTGAATCAGCTGTCGGTGGAGTTGGAAGTCTCGCTGGAAACCATTCGTCGTGATTTGAGCAAGTTGGATCGCAAAGGCTTGCTGCATCGCACCCACGGGGGCGCGGTGGGCTTGAAGACGCAGGATTTGGGGCGCTCTTTCCAAAACCGTCAAAAAAGCAATTCAGATGCCAAGCGGCTGATTGCCGAAAGTGCGGTGGAGTATGTGTTTGAAGATGCGGTTATCGGGTTAGATGCTAGCACCACCAGCTGGTTTTTTGCCCAAGCGATGCCGGATATTCCCTGCACCGTGGTGACCAATGCGATGCACAATATCAATGCTTTAGCCAATAAATCAAATATCAAAACGATCGCCACCGGCGGTGTGTATTCGGTCAAATACGACGCCTTTTACGGGCCGTTATCAGAACAACTATTACAACGCCTGCACATTGATATTGGGATTTTTTCCTGTATCGGGGTGGATAACGGCGGCTCGGTGTGGGAGTCGAATGAGTTGAATGCCTCGATTAAGCGTAAGATTATGGCGGCTTCGGAAAAGAAATTTTTGTTAGTCGACAACAGTAAGATGGGGCGGAAAAGTTTGATGAAAATCTGTGACTTATCACAGATAGACATTCTTTTCAGTGACGAACTGCCGAGTGGTGAGCTTGAAGCCTATTGCAACCGGCATAACTTGTTAATCATCACGCCTTAACATTCTGATATCAGATCAAAACCGCACTTCCATTTTAAATGCCCGAATTGCCCGATTTGATTTTTTATAAATTAAATCGGGCATTTATTTTGCCATTTTTCGCACTTTTTTGTGGTTTTTTTCGTGATACCAATCACAAAACTGATGCTTTTTTAAACAAAATACTTTTATTCCTTTAGCTTTGTGTTGAAGATAGATTTCAGAAAAGTCATTCGGGTTTCTATTTTACTTCACTGCAGATTGAGAGGAACAAGATATGAGTTTAGCAAAATCCCAACCAGTAAAAATCGGTATTCGCCCAACCATTGACGGGCGTCGTTTAGGGGTGCGTGAATCGTTAGAAGCGCAAACCATGAATATGGCGAAATCGGTCGCCGACTTGTTGCAGTCGACTGTGCGCCACCCTGATGGCAGCTTTGTGGAGTGCGTGATTGCCGACAGCTGTATCGGTGGTGTGGCAGAAGCGGCTGCCTGCGCGGAAAAATTTAAACTGAATAATGTCGGTGTGGTGCTAACCGTGACGCCGTGCTGGTGTTATGGCTCGGAAACCATTGATATGGATCCGCACATGCCGAAAGCCATTTGGGGCTTTAATGGCACAGAGCGCCCTGGGGCTGTGTATCTGGCGGCGGCATTGGCGGGGCATTCACAAATGGGCTTGCCGGCATTCTCCATTTACGGCACGGAAGTGCAAGAGGGCGGTGACACCACCATTCCGCAAGATGTGCAGGAAAAACTGTTGCGCTTTGCCCGTGCTGGCTTAACTGTGGCGAACATTCGCGGCAAATCCTATCTCTCTATCGGCTCGGTTTCCATGGGGATTGCCGGTTCGATTATTGATCAAAGTTTCTTCCAAGACTATTTAGGCATGCGCAATGAATACGTCGACATGACCGAAATCAAACGCCGTCTTGATCGTGAAATTTACGATCCGCAAGAGGTGGAACTGGCATTAAGTTGGGTGAAAACCTATTGCCAAGAGGGCATTGATGTCAACTCGCCTGAAAATCAAAAAAGCGCTGCGGAACGTGAAGCGTTATGGGAAACCGTGGTGAAAATGGCGATTATCACCCGTGATTTAATAGTGGGTAATCCGACATTGGCTGACTTGAATTATGGCGAAGAAGCGCTTGGGCATAATGCGATTGCCGTAGGCTTCCAAGGGCAACGCCAATGGACCGATCACCTGCCAAACGGCGATTTTATGGAAGCGATGCTCAATTCAACCTATGACTGGAACGGCGTGCGCCCACCGCATATTTTGGCAACCGAAAACGACTCATTAAATGCGGTGTGTATGCTGTTCGGTAATCAATTAACGGGGCAAGCACAAATTTTTGCCGATGTGCGGACCTATTGGAGTGAAGATGCGGTGGAACGTGTTACGGGCTTCCGCCCTGAAAGTGGGTTTATCCACTTAATCAACTCGGGCTCAGCGGCGTTAGACGGCACGGGGCAACACCAAGATGCACAAGGCAATCCCGTGATTAAACCCGTGTGGGACGTAACCGATGCCGACGGCAAACGCTGTTTAGAGCACACTCGTTGGTGCCCAGCGGTGCATGAATATTTCCGTGGCGGCGGTTATTCTTCTCAATACCTGACAAAAGGTGGTATGCCGTTCACCATGACCCGTATCAACATTATTAAAGGCATTGGTCCTGTGCTGCAAATTGCTGAAGGCTGGTCGATCGACTTGCCGCCTGAAGTGCACGACATCTTAAATAAACGCACCAACGAAACCTGGCCGACCACCTGGTTTGTACCGCGCTTGACCGGCAAAGGCGCGTTTACCGATGTGTATTCGGTGATGGCGAACTGGGGTGCAAACCACTGTGTCGCTACTTACGGACACGTTGGGGCGGATTTCATCACCTTGGCGTCAATGTTGCGGATTCCGGTGTGTATGCACAATCTGGACGAAGCACAAATCTTCCGCCCAAGCAGCTGGAATGCGTTTGGCATGGATAAAGAGGGGCAGGATTATCGCGCCTGTGCTAACTTCGGGCCGCTGTATCGCTAACCACCCGTCAGTCGGGCTTCTGCCCGATTGACAATCTCGATAGATAAAAAACCAATATAAAGTGCGGTTGTTTAAAACCGCACTTAGGGAGATTTTATGCCGATTGTACTGATTTTTGACTGCGGTGCGACCAATACACGCACGATCGCACTCGACGAAAAAGGCAAAATCTTAGCCGCACACCACCTTGCCAGCGCAACGAAAGCGGGAGAAGAATCCGACGATTATCATATCTGGGATTTTGATGAGATCTGCAACAAGCTGTCGGAATGCGCACGGCACGTTGTGGTGCAACTGAGCCATCAGCATTACCATATTCAAGATATTGTCGGAATTTCCGTCACCACGTTTGGCGTGGACGGTGCGCCTTTTGATGCCGACGGCAAGCAAATTTATCCGATTATCTCATGGAAATGTCCACGCACGATCCCGGTGATGCAACACATTGCCGATCATTTCGATGTGGAACAACTCTACACGCGCAATGGCATTGGGCTTTACAGTTTCAATACCTTATTCAAATTACTGTGGCTGAAAGAAAACCAAGCTGATGTGTATCAGCGCATGGATAAATTTGTGTTTATCTCCTCGATGTTGACCCACTGGTTAACGGGCGTGTTCAGCACCGATAAAACGATGGCGGGCACGTCAATGCTCACCAATCTACAACAAGGCGATTGGGATACCGATATTCTGTCGGTGCTCGGGCTGACAGCGCAGCATTTTCCGCCAATGGTGGAGGCTGGTGAAGTTATCGGTGAATTGCAAGCCGACGTGGCACGTGAAATGGGCTTGCCAGCAGGCATTCCGGTGATCTCTTGTGGGCATGATACCCAGTTTGCGATTTTTGGTTCAGGGGCGAAGCCGAACCAGCCTGTTTTGAGTTCGGGCACGTGGGAAATTTTAATGGCGCGCACCGCCAAAGCTGAACTGCACTTTGAACTGATTCATCGTGGGCTAACCACCGAATTTGATGCCAAAACGGGTTATTTCACCCCAGGCGTACAGTGGTTGGGCTCAGGCGTGTTGGAGTGGGTTGGCAAGCGGTTTTATGCCGACGTGCTGAACAGCGCCCACTATTATGATACCATGATGAGTGAGGCGGAAAAGATTGCCGCAGGTTCGGGCGGCGTGGCATGGCACGGCAACTTTAATCAGGCGGACGATGCGGCGCACGTGGGCAGGATCTCAGGGCTTTGCTTGCACACCGAACGGGCACAGATTTACCGTGCGGCACTGGAATTTATGGCGTACCAGCTGAAGTGCGGTTTAATGACGTTAGAAAGCGTCAGCCACTTTAAAGCCGACAGCCTGATTTGTGTGGGCGGCGGCTCGAAAAATCGCTTGTGGAATCAAATTCGTGCTGATGTTACTGGCTTGCCGCTCGATGTGGTCGATGTGGCAGAAGCCACGGTGTTGGGCGCCGCGATGTTCACCTTCACGGGGGCGCAATATTATCAATCAATCGAAGTCGCACAACAGCAGATGCAGCCACAACGCCAGCGGATTTTGCCCTCAGCGAATCAGCAGGATTACCAAGTGCGGTTTCAACACTATCTTCAAGACAATCTTCAACACGGAGACACAGCATGTTAAAAGGCATTCACCCCGCAATTTCACCCGAATTATTGAAAATCCTAGCAGAAATGGGGCACGGCGATGAAATTGTGTTATCCGATGCGCACTTTCCTGCGCACAGCTTACATCACCATGTGATTCGAGCCGACGGCATTGATGTTGCCACGCTATTGACCGCCATCAGCCCATTATTTGAATTTGATCACTATGTGGACGCGCCATTAATCATGATGAGCGCTGTGGAGGGCGACAGCCTCGATCCAGCGGTGGAAGCGCGCTACTTAGCAGCAATTGAAGCGGCAGTTGGGCAAGTGCCGAAGCTGGAGCGGATTGATCGGTTTGACTTTTATGATCGCGCAGAAATGGCGTATGCCGTGGTGATCAGCGGCGAATTGGCAAAATACGGCAATATTATTTTGAAAAAAGGCGTTACGCCAACCGCGTAATACTAAACGGAACACGGTGAAGAACACATTAAGGACACAACATGAATAGAAAACAACTTTCTCGCGAGATTATTGATACCTGCCTTGAAATGACCCGTTTAGGGCTGAACCAAGGCACGGCAGGCAATGTGAGTGTGCGCTATAACGGCGGCATGCTGATCACCCCAACGGGCACGCCGTATGACTTAATGACCGAAGAATCCATCGTGTATGTCGATGCCGACGGGCATTATGAAGCGGGCAAACTGCCGTCTAGTGAATGGCGCTTTCACCAAGCGGTGTATGAGGCGCGCCCTGATTTAGATGCGGTGGTGCATAACCATTCGATTAACTGCTCGGCGGTGTCGATTTTAGGCAAAGACATTCCTGCGATTCACTACATGATCGCGGTCAGCGGCAATAATCGCATTCCGTGTGTGCCGTATGCCACCTTCGGCACGCCGAAATTGGCGGAATTTGTTCAGCAAGGGATTGCACAAAGCAAGGCGATTTTACTGCAACACCACGGATTAATTGCGGCAGAGAAAAACTTGAAAAAAGCCCTGTGGTTAGCGCATGAAGTGGAAGTGCTGGCAACGTGGTATATGCGCTTACTGGCGGTCACTCACGATGTGCCGGTGTTATCAGACGAGGAAATTCAAGTGGTGTTGGGCAAATTCAGCACCTACGGCTTACGCATTGAAGAATAACGCGTTTTCACAATAGCAGGAGTGTCACATGGAAAATCAACCTCAAGCAGCCCCACTGCTTTCCATGACCAACATCAGTAAATCGTTCGGTGCGGTGCAAGCGCTGAAAGACGTGCATTTGGAACTGCGCAAAGGGGAAGTTCACGCCTTAATGGGGGAAAATGGTGCGGGGAAATCCACTTTGATGAAATGCCTGATTGGCGTACACCACCCCGAACAAGGGGAAATCCGCTATAAAGGCGAGCAAGTGCGGTTTGAATCAGTGCTGGACGCACAGAAAAACGGCATCAGCATGATCTTTCAGGAGTTGAACCTGATACCGCACTTGACGGTGGCGGAGAACATTTTCTTTGCCCGCGAGCCGCTGAAACACGGCTTGGTGGATAAACGCAAGATGAATCACGATGCCGCTGAATTGTTGTCGATGTTTGATATTGACGTTGCCCCAACCGACATTGTGAATACGCTGTCGGTGGCGAAACAGCAAATGGTGGAAATCGCCAAAGCGCTGTCGTTTGATGTGGAAGTGCTGATCATGGACGAGCCGACGTCTGCGCTGACCGAAAAAGAGATTGATCGGCTGTTTGAGTTGGTGCATCGGCTGAAATCAAACGGTGTGTGCATTGTGTATATCTCTCACCGCATGGAAGAGCTGAAGCGGATTTGCGATCACATCACCATTTTCCGCGACGGCACTTATGTGTCGAATCACCGTTTCAGTGAGATCACCATGGATCAGATCATTACCAAAATGGTGGGGCGTTCGCTCGATAATCACTTCCCACCGAAAACCGCGGTGGTGGACGATGAGATCATTTTATCGGTGATGAACGCGGAACGTTACGGGGTGTTTAAACCGCTGAATTTTGATTTGCGACGCGGTGAAATTTTGGGGATCACGGGTTTAGTGGGGGCGAAACGCACCGAGTTAGCGCGCTCAATTTTTGGCGCCGATCCACTGGATAAAGGCGAAATTTTCGTGCATCACAAAAAAGTGTCGATCAAAAGCCCCTCTGATTCCATCAAGGCAGGCATTGCGTACTTGTCGGAAGATCGCAAGTTAAATGGGGTGGCGGTGCGCATGTGTATTCGTGAAAACATCACCATGGCGTCGATGGACAAAGTGTGTAGCGGCATGGGGGTGATTTCGAAAGATGCCGAAGTGAGCGCGGCGAAAACTTTTGTCGATAAAATGGAGATCAAAACCCCGACGGTTGAACAGTTGGTGAATAACCTTAGCGGTGGCAACCAACAAAAAGTGGTGATCGGCAAATGGCTGTTCCGTGATGCCACGGTGATGATTTTTGATGAGCCGACGCGTGGGATTGATGTGGGCGCAAAATATGCGATTTACCAATTATTAGACGAACTGGCGGCAAACGGTGTGGGCGTGATTGTGATCTCGTCTGAATTGCCAGAAGTATTGGGGGTTTCCGATCGGATTATCGTGATGCGAGAAGGCAAAATGACGGGCATGCTCGAGACCAAAAAAACCGATCAGGAAGAGATTATGCAATACGCCACGGGCGTAAAAAACATGTTTGCTAACGAATATGCGAGCTAACCAAAAGGTGAATGTGATGAATGATAAACAAAAAGATCTACTCAGAAAATTAGCGTCATTGGCGGGGTTGTTGCTGTTGGTGTTGGCATTTACCGTCAGTAATGACTACTTCTTCACGTTAAATAACATCATGACGATTGGGCTGCAAACCTCCACCATTGCACTGATCGGGATTGGCGCGACCTGTGTGATTTTAACAGGCGGGATTGACTTGAGTACAGGCTCGGTGGTCGCGCTTTCTGGTGTAGCGGCGGCGATGTTTGTCAACGGTGGCATGCCCGTGCCGATCGGCATGATTGGCGGGATTTTAGTTGGCGGAATCTGTGGCTATGCCAATGGCATGTTAGTCACCAAAATGAAACTGCCCCCGTTTATTGCCACCCTCGGCATGATGATGGTGGCGCGCGGTGTGGCGCTGTATGTGACTAACGCCGCGCCCGTTTCAGGCATGCCTGAATCGTTCTCTTACCTTGGCAACGGCGCATTGTTCCGCATCGTGGAAGAGGGCGCAAATGGCTTGCCACTGGTGAAATTCCCAGGGATTCCATACCCTGTGATTATCATGATTGTGATTGCGCTGTTATTCACTTTTGCGCTGAATAAATTGCGCGTCGGGCGCTATATCTATGCCATCGGTTCGAATGAAGAGGCGGCGCGCTTGTCGGGGATCAAAACCAATCAAGTGAAAAATTATGCTTATATCGCCAGCGGCTTGTTGTCAGGCTTGGCTGGGGTGATTCTGGCATCACGTTTGGTGACCGCACAACCGAACGGCGGTGTGGCGTATGAGTTGGACGCTATCGCCAGTGCGGTGGTTGGGGGCACATCGTTAATGGGCGGTGTGGGGACCATTCCAGGGACATTAATTGGTTCGTTTATTATCGGGGTGTTGCGTAATGGCTTGAATATGAATGGAGTGTCAGCCTTTATTCAACAAATTATTATCGGTCTGGTGATCATCGTGACGGTGTCGATCGATCAGTTAAGACAAACGAAGAAAAAATAAGCTGTTCAATTCACTTTTATAAACCAATCCAAACAAGGAGCACGCAATGAAAAAATTCGCAGTCGCAGCATTGGCAACGGTCGTTGGATTTTCAGCCTTAGTCAGCACATCGGTGATGGCAAAATCAAACGAAATTGCCGTTATCGTTAAAACCGCTAACGCCAACTTCTGGCAAAATGTGAATAAAGGTGCGGTAGACGCTGGCAAAGATATTGGCGGACAATACAACATCTCATTCCAAGGCCCGCAAGCCGAAACCGCCATTGATGAACAAGTCAACATGGTAAATAACGCCGTCAACCGCGGGGTGGCAGGGATTGTATTAGCCGCCTCTGACCCTGATGCGCTGGTGCCAGCCGTGAAAGCCGCTTATGAAAGAGGCATTCCGGTGGTGATGATCGATTCGGGTATCAATAGTGACGGCAAATATTACCAATCGTTCCTCGCCACGGATAATCGTGCTGCGGGCAAACTGGCAGCGGAAAAACTGCTGGAGAAAAACGGCACCAAAGGCAAAGTGGCAGTGATGTCCTTTACTCCGGGTGCTGCCAGTGCGATTGAGCGTACCGGTGGCTTTGTGGATAAAATCAAAGAGAATGCCGACATCACTATGGTCGGACCGTTCTATTCACAATCCGACATGGTGACCGCACTTAACCAAACTATTGACGTGTTGACCTCTCACCCTGATCTCACCGCAATTTTCGGTGCGAATGAGCCAACTGCGGTGGGCATGGCACGTGCGATCAAAGAGCGTGGTTATGCGGGTAAACTGGTCGCCGTGGGCTTTGACGGCAACCAAGATCTGCAAAACTTCGTGCGTGACGGCACACTGGAAGGCATTGTGGTGCAATCCTCTTATCAAATGGGTTACAAAGGCGTGACCGCGATTAAAGATGTGATTGATGGTAAGAAAATTGAAAAATTCATTGATACTGGCGTGGTGTTTGTCACCAAAGACAACATCGACTCCAAAGAAGCGCAAGGTGTGTTGTATTAATGGATAACACAGAAAGGCAGGGCATCACCTGCCTTTCTTTATGCGGCTTCACTGTTGGGTGAGCCGCACTTTACATCAGGCAACTTCGCCTGATGGCATGATTTTAAAATATAGTTGGTTTCATTGACTTAAACGAGGTAAACACAATGGCAAACAGAATCATTCTGAACGAAACCAGTTACCACCGCAAAGGCGCAATTGAACACATTGTGCCAGAAGCGGTCAGCCGCGGCTTTCGCAAAGCTTTGGTGGTAACGGACAACGATTTAATCAAATTCGGCGTGGCGGAAAAAGTGACCGCATTGTTGGATCAAGCAGGGCTGGCATATACGGTGTTTGATCAGGTGAAAGCCAATCCGAGTGTAGCAATTATTAAACAAGGCGTAGCGGCATTTAAACAAGCGGAAGCCGATTTCCTGATCGCCATTGGCGGCGGCTCACCGATTGATACCTCAAAAGCGATCGGGATTATCATCAATAACCCCGAATTTGCTGATGTGGTGTCGCTGGAAGGCGTGGCGCCGACCAATAAAAAATGCGTACCGATTATTGCGGTGCCGACCACCGCAGGCACGGCAGCGGAAGTGACGATCAATTATGTGATCACCGATGAAGCACATAAACGCAAATTTGTGTGCGTCGATGTGCACGATGTGCCAACCGTTGCGGTGGTCGACCCTGATATGATGTCGAGCATGCCGAAAGGGCTGACCGCGGCAACGGGCATGGACGCACTCACCCACGCCATTGAAGGTTACACCACCAAAGCCGCATGGGAACTCACCGATGCGCTGCATTTGAAAGCGATCGAACTGATTGCCAAATCGTTACGAAGTGCGGTCAACAACGAACCGCAAGGCAGAGAGGGCATGGCACTGGGGCAATATATTGCCGGCATGGGCTTCTCTAACGTTGGGCTTGGCGTGGTGCACGGCATGGCACACCCGCTATCGGCGTATTACGACACCCCACACGGCATTGCTAATGCGGTGTTATTGCCGTATGTGATGGAATTTAACCAAGACTATACTGGCAAAAAATACCGTGAAATCGCCCGTGCGATGGGCGTGAAAGATGTCGACGGCATGAGCCAAAGTGAATACCGCCTAGCGGCGATCAACGCCGTGAAACAGCTGTCTAAAGATGTGGGCATTCCAGAGAAACTGTCTGAAATTGGCGTGCAAGAAGCCGATTTAACCGCACTTTCGATTGATGCCTTCAACGACGTCTGTACAGGCGGTAACCCGCGTGAATGCACACCGGAATTGATTTTAGAGGTGTATAAAACCGCATTTTAACTAATTTTAAATCCCAAAACGGATACCAAGTGCGGTATCCGTTTTTTTGTTTTTATGATTTTTATTGACTGAAATGTCTAGATTTAGTCCAATTCGGTCATTGAGTGTGAGATTTTTGTCTCTAAAAATTTGTACTTTCAGTGAGCGGTATCACAGAATCTTTTTTACTTTCAGTAAAATTATCATTCCATTTGATTCAATGGTGAAATATTGTTTTCATATTATTTGTGCAGTCGTTGTACTGTAGTGTTTATATAACGATAACAAATAGGAGTTAGTATGAAAAAGATCTATTCCGCGACTTGGGAATCCGTCAAAACACACCCGTTACCGGATTGGTATGACGATTATAAATTCGGAATTTTTGTACATTGGGGCATTTATTCCGTGCCTGCGTTTGCGCCGCTAACATGGGAATTGGGCGAAGTGGATATTGATGAACAGTGGTTCTGCAATAACCCGTATGCCGAATGGTATTTCAATTCGATTAATGTCAAGTGCGGTCCGAGCTATGAACATCATGTTAAAACCTATGGCGAAGACTTTGCTTATCGTGATTTTTTACCGTTATGGAAAGCTGAAAAATGGCAGCCCACAACATGGGCTGAGTTGTTTAAGCAAGCCGGTGCAAAATATGTGGTGCTGACCACAAAACACCATGACGGATTTTGCTTGTTTCTAAGCCGTTACACCGATTATCACAGCCTGAATTATGGTCCGAAACGGGATATTTTAGGCGAATTGAAAAGTGCGGTTGAGGCAGTCGGGTTAAAAATGGGTACTTATTATTCGGGGGTGATTGACTGGACGTTTTCTTCAGCACCGATTTTTACCGAAAGCCAAAATATGTCGAATGCCAGCCCGACCTATGCGTATGCCGATTACGCCTTTAATCAAGTGATGGAATTGATCGATAATTACCAGCCGGCGGTATTGTGGAATGATATCGGTTGGCCGAAACAAGGCGAACACATGCTGCCGACACTGTTTTCGCATTATTACAATCAAGTTGAGGGTGGCGTTATTGATGATCGCTGGAATGGGCTTTGGTGCGACTTCACCTCAAAAGAGTACAAGCACGGCGAGGCTTCACGTCAACGCAAGTGGGAAATGTGCCGAGGTTTAGGTTTATCGTTCAGCTATAACCAAAATGAAAGCGATGATGATCTGATTTCGGTCAAAAAACTGGTGTCGTTGCTAGTGGAAGTGGTGGCAAATAACGGTAATTTACTGTTGAATGTCGGGCCGAAAGCGGACGGCACAATTCCAAGCGGGCAAGTTGAACGCTTACAAGGATTGGGCGAGTGGCTGGCACTGAATGGTGAGGGAATTTATGCGACAAAATGTAGTCACCGCGAATCTTATTCAGCAGGCGAGTTCAATTTCCATTTTACCCGTAAAGGTGAAGATTTATATTGCTTTGTCGATGGTTTAACGGAAGGTGAAAACCAGTTCAGCCTGCCGTGTGATATCGAACTTGTTGCGTTAAATTCGCAGGTTGATTTTTCCCAACAGCAGAAAAACGGCGAAGTCAGTTTAGTGGTACATAACTATCAGCCGCAATGGCAGGTGTTATGTTTTAAAGCGGTGAACGGGGAATAAGGAGGATGTAATGAGCGCCTTTAGCCAAAAAATGATCCATTACATGGATAAATATGTTACTCCAACCGCACTTCGCTTAGAAAAACAGCCACATATTTCAGCAATTCGAGACGGGTTCATCGTGGTATTACCATTTTTGATTGTTGGCAGCTTTATCATGATTTTGCTGATTCCACCGTTTGATCAAAACACCACCAACAGCTTCGGCATGGCATGGTGGCGTTTTGCTACTTGGGCGAGTGATTACGGCTGGACGTTCTTCCAAATGTCGTTTAACGCTATTTCGCTCTTCACTTCAGCGAGTATCGCCTACAATTTGGCAAAAGCCTATAAGCGAGAACCGCTGCCTGCAGCATTTTTGTCGGTGATGACGTTTTTACTGATTGCCGCTCCGGTAAAAGATGGCGCAATGGAGATTAAATTTTTCGGTGGAATCGGGTTGTTCTCTGCCATTTTTGTTGCGATTTATACCGTGGAAGTTACTCGACTGCTCGAATATTTGAATATTCGTATTCGATTGCCGAAAGAAGTGCCAAGTGCGGTTGCGGAATCGCTGAATATTGTGATTCCGATTTTAACGATGTTGATCACCATTTTTCCGCTTTCCATCTATATCGAACATTTAACCGGCGTCACCATTCCGCAGCTCATTATGGACTACATGGCACCGCTGATTAAAGTCAGTGATTCGTTGGGTGCAATCATGCTGTTTGTGTTTGCAACGCATTTACTGTGGTTTTTGGGCATCAACGGCTCATTAGTTTTGATGCAATTATGGACACCGTTCTTACTACAAAATATGGCGGCAAACCTTGCGGCCTTGCAGGCGGGCGAAGCGTTGCCATTTATTGTAACTAACTCATTCTGGGATTTTTATGTGGTACACGGCGCATCGGGCGGTGTGATCGCGCTGGCATTTTTATTAGTGCGCAGTCGCTCGGCACATCTACGTTCTATCGGCAAAATCGGCCTAGTGCCATCATTTTTCTCTATTGGCGAACCGATCGTTTATGGCGTACCGATGGTGGTGAACCCGCTATTTTTCATTCCATTAATTTTTGCACCGATGGCAAATGCGGTGATCGCCTACTTAATTTTGGATTTTGATCTGATTCATCGTGTCTATTTAATGGCGCCTTGGACCACTCCTGCCCCAATCGGCGCTTATCTGGTTTCCGGCGGCGATATCTGGGCACCGATTCTCAGTATTGGATTGATTATTCTGGATATTTTTATTTACTATCCCTTTTTTAAAGCCTATGAGCGAGAGTGTATTAAGAAAGAGCAGGCAAAAGATCTTGAATTGGAATTACAACAAGAGACTGAGCTGGCGAAAGAATTAGCTAAATAGCATTGAATGACGACAGATCGCGATTTTGACAAACGCTATTTAAGTTAATTAAATGCTCTTTCTATTATACAACATGGATATAGGTGCGGCCAATTAGGCCGGTACCTATTTTACATAAGGTTAAGTCGAAAGTTTCTGTTTTGTAACTCTTGTTGCTGTGAAGCCGTTAAATTATTGTCGGTCACAATTTCCGTCAATTCATTTAAATGAGTCGCGCAGAAAAATGAGTATTTTCCATATTTGCTACTGTCTGCCACTAACACTTTACGCTTGGCATTTTGTACTAGGCATTTTTTTAGAAATGCCTTTTCTTCGGTCGGGGCAGTAATGCCTTTTTCCATGCTCCAGGAATTGCAGCTGACGAAAGCAATATCGGGATAAATTTTTTGTAGGCTTTCTTGTCCGTAATTGCCAATGCAGGATTGGCTGCTGTTATCCACTCTGCCGCCGGTGACAATAATTTCAATCTGTTTATATTCGGAAAGCAGTAATGCGATATGCAGATCGGTGGTGACAACCCGCAGTGGCATATGTGCGATTTTTTTGGCAATACATAATGTCGTGGTGCCGGCATCTAGCACAATCGAATCGCCCGGAGA
Organism: Testudinibacter sp. P27/CKL/0425; assembly: GCF_052931395.1. Lineage (NCBI taxonomy): Bacteria > Pseudomonadati > Pseudomonadota > Gammaproteobacteria > Pasteurellales > Pasteurellaceae > Testudinibacter > Testudinibacter sp. P27/CKL/0425. Next base: position 335,349 of record NZ_CM128801.1, read on the forward strand.
AATTAATGACATAGCATATTCGGCAATTCTTTCTTTTTCAAGAATTTGTTTTGACAACTTTTCATTGGTTGTTGGCTGAAACGGAATAAATTGGTTTAAGCTGACGCCGCCGTGAGTGCGGAGAATCGTTCCTTCCTCACTGAGTTTAATCAGATCTCGTCGAATAGTGGCGGGAGATGAATTGGTTACTTTGACTAGCTGTTCTACCGTCGCAATATTGTGATTTTTAAGAAATAATATTATTTTTTCTGATCTTTCTTTAGGCATAATACATTCCTGAAAGCTGATTTTAAGATTAAAAAGTCAAGGTAGTAGCATTTTAACACTAATGTGTTAGATACAAAGATAAAATAATTTACTGAGTTATAAAGACGCTCCGCCGCAAATAACCAACTCTTGCCCGGTAATCGCAGCGGCAGAAGGGGAAAGAATATAATTTACATAATCAGCCACTTCGGAGGGCATGATATAGCGCCCGATAGGCGGTAATTTGGGTGCGGAATTTTCACGCCCCGGTTGATTTAACATCGGGGTATCCGTAGCACCCGGGGCAATGACGTTAACGGTGATACCTTGAGGAGCGAGTTCTGCTGCCCAACTCCGTGCCATTGCAACTAAGGCGGCTTTAGTTGCGGTATATTGTGATCGTCCTGCCATGCCTTTTGACGTTCTACTGCCAATTAAGATGATACGTCCGCCCGCTTGTAGTTTTGAAATTAACGTATTTGCCAGCACTTCAGCAACATGGACGTGTAGTTGCCACAATTGCAAACTGCGTTCTTCATTGAGTTGACTTAAAGGCGCTGCGACCATGCTACCGGCTGCGTGAATAATGGCGTCGACATGCGATATATTTTGTAGATACTGTTTTAATCCGGCAGTATTATTTAAATCGATACTCTGGAAAGTAAATTCAGGCGGATAGCAGCCATCGGGCGGACGCCTGCTAAGTCCTGTTACTATCCAGCCGTTTTTAAGCAGGGACTCCAAAATAGCCTTACCGATTCCAGAACTAACACCGGTAATAATCGCATGCTTCGCCATATTCAATTACCTTAGCATTTCCACTGGTATTTTAAAGACAGCTTTTCTAATTTTTTCCGGTTGCTTTACCATGCAGAGTGCTTGGTGGGCTTCTCCGGGGAAAAACACCGCAAAATCCCCAACTGTTAAATGAATAGATTGCGTGAGTTTGGGGTTATTAAGAATAAAGAAATCGGGCTTCTTCTCTTCTTTTTCTTCTGATGAGCAGTCGTTAAGAGAGTAATGAATGATTTCTTCTCCTTGTAAAATGATTTGAATATCAGCATACAAGGTATGCAGCTCCGTGTGTCGTGAGGCAGCGGGGCTAGTTTCGGAGTAGTTGATATTATAAAACCACGTCTTTCCTTCCTGCTGATATCTGCCGTCAGGTTTAGCGGATATTTGTGCTAATGTCAGTTCCGGCGCCGAGAGCAAATTAAGTAAAACGCTGGGCAATCCTGATGAGTGTAGTGAACTAAGATTTCCGCAAATCATAAAAATTCCTAATAATGTCTTGAATGATACTATTTAAAGCGAATCTATCCGCACATATTTAATTGCTTGGCGAAAATAGGTATAGCTAATATGGAGTGTACCGTCTTTTCCTTCCGTAATACTCGGATAAGAAAACTCGTGGTTTAACTTCTGTTGTGAGTTATTGGTCATACAATATCCATCACCTTCATCTAGGTTTTTCACAACCACCCAGTTTTCACCGTTGTCTTTTGAAACCGCTAATGTCATCGGCGCTCTTGGTGCTCCCCAAAATGCAGTTTTTCCTTGTGGTGAAGCATGACTTGGCACAATGTCATTTGTTGTTTCATCTTCATCCTCAATTTCATCATACAGTGAGGTTCTTCTTTCCAGTGCGTTTAGGGCGCTGGAATTGTTGAATACCAAAGCCAAATCACCATTTTTTAATGTTGTCACTTGAATTGATGAATTGTTATTAGGAAGTGCGGTTGCGATTGGTGACGACCAACTATTTCCACCGTCGGAAGAGATGCTTTTATAAATATAATCTGCCCAACGACTGCGGAATAATGCCAACAATGCTCCGTTTTTTAATAGTGTGATATTCATATGTACGCAACCGATGCTATCCGGCACAATTACATCGCGCCAAGTTTTCCCTTTATCGGAAGATATTTTTACCGCACTATAATCATTATTACCGACCCATTTTTCTCCTGCTTCAGTGACGCAATAAAAAACAGGCAGCAGCCAGTCGCCATTTTTTAGCACGGTAATAGGTTGGCGAATAAATGTACCGGGTTGATCTAATAATGTCTTAATTTCCCCCATGTTTCACCGAAGTCAGCGGATTGACGATAACGAACGATCGCCGTGTCCTGATTCCCAGATTTTTGTGCGGTCCATAATAGCCACAGTGTATTGTCAGGATCAAGAAATAACACGGGATTTTGCTCGGAACGGGAAGGATCATCAGATAACTTCTGTGGCTCCGACCATTGTTTGCTATTTTCAGGTAAATGAGAAAGAAAGATTGAAATATTGGCAATGCCTTCTTGTGTTCCGCCAAACCAAGTGCATAGTAAGTCTCCGTTTGGCAGTTCAAACAAGTTGGAAGCGTGATTTTGCGGGCAATGCACTGGAATCATTGCCGTCGCGAGATGAGGCTCGCGACTTTCGACTAAACCATTAGCGATGACGGTTTCTGTTGCTTGAGTCATATTAATTATTCCTTATTATGAATGTTATCAGAGTATCGCTATACGATAATCGGGTTTTTGGACGCCGAACTTTTCCAGCACCAAAGTATCATCAGCAGGGCTGATACTAGGCAGAGATACCACAATGTCGTACCGGAGTTATCTAATACAATGCCTAAACTAATGACTAAAAAGATTGTTCGTTCGAGAATATTTAAATTTTTCTTCATCCAGCCTTGTAGGAAAATTGCCCAACATAATGTAGCCACCAACATACCGAAGAAGGCGATGAGGATCATTCCGATACTACCTTGCCAAAGCACTACAGGATCGGTAATAAAGCTAAATGGAATAAGGAAAATAACTAATGCGTAGGAAAATGCGATCATTCCCGTTTTTGAGGAATTACTATTGGCAATCGCCGCCGCTGCATAAGAACAGAGAGCCACTGGTGGGGTTACCATGGACAGCACGCAATAATACATAATGAACATATTGGCGGCTAGGCGATCCACACCGAGATCAATTAGCGCCGGAGCAAAAATAATAGCGCCAATAATATAAGCCGCAACAGTTGGTAGACCCATGCCCATGATAATACAGCCGAGAATAACCATTAGTAGTGACAGATATAGGTTTCCTTCACCAACCTCACTTAAAATTTCAACAAATTTAAATGCAAGATTAGATTGGGTACGACCATGATGATCCCAACAGAAGCAAGCGGGACAGAGACCCAAGCCATTTGTTTGGCGGTATCAATGATCATCGGATAAATGGTTTTCAGGCTGTAACGGGTGCTTTTGCGTAGTAATGGTGCCAACAATGCAATAATAGAGCCCACAAATGCTGCATAAGGGGCGGAGTAGCCGGCGATTAGTGAGACAATCAATAATAGTGGAGAAATTAGCAGATGGATTCTTGGTAAAATCGGTTCGATCGTTAATTCTTTAATTGAAATGTTACCGACTCCGGTTTTTCTTGCTCTAAGATCGATAATGACAAATAAAGCAAAATAGAATGCAACTGCCGGAATCAGGCCTGCCGCTGCAATTTCAACATAAGGAATACCTAGCATGTCAGACATAACAAAAGCGGCGATTCCCATAATAGGCGGCATTAATTGCCCACCGGTAGAGGCAATGGCTTCCGTTGCTGCAGCCTGTTCTTTGGTATAACCGGAACGGCTCATAATCGGAATCGTCAGCACTCCGGTTGAGGTGGTATTTGCAACGGCGGAACCGCTCACCATTCCAAATAGTGCGGAGCCTAATAGAGACATTTTGGCTGCACCGCCTTTGAGTGGGGCGATAGCTTTCATCGCTAAATCAATAAAGACGCTACCGCCACCGGTCATGGTAAAAACACAGCCGAACATGACGAAATAAAAAACAAAGTTAATCGCCGTGCTGGCGGTGATACCGAATAATCCTTCCGTTTGCATACTGATTAATTCGGTTAAGGTATCAAGTGAAAATCCTTCAAAGGCAGTCCATCCTGGGAAATACGAACCAAAATAACCATAAAGAACAAAAATGATGACAACGGATAATAAAGAAAACCCGACAGAGCGTCTCACGGCTTCAAATAGCAGTGCTAAACCGACAACAAAGGCAAATTTATCGGCAAATAGCACTTCATCAATCATTTCTAAACGGGATTCTAATCTGGGAATGGAAACATAGTAGTGATAACAAATATACAATGCCAGTCCAATACAGATTAAATCGATGATTCGACCGATATATTTACCCCGTTTTAGTTCCAGAGGTTTAAAGCAAAATACCAACGCTGTCGCCATATAAACATGGATGCTTGCCGCCTCTAAAGGTGACATGGGTATAAAAAATTGCTGTAATAAAAATGCGATATAAAAAATCCCAAGAACAGAGGATACAGTCTTTAAAAAGAGATCATATTTCATATTGATACCTATCGATTAAAAAGCGTTTATTTAATCCAACCCTGCTCACGGAAATATTTTGCGACGCCGGGATGTAGTTCAAACCACTCGGCATCTTGAGCAATTAATTCAGGTTTCCAATAAGTTAAAGGTGCATGAGCTTCTTTCAACTGTTGCTGTTTTTCAACTAATGCTTTGGTTACATTATAAACGGTGTCATCAGCTACTTTTGTATTGGTGATAAATACCGTAGCACTGACCGGATTAACGTAATCTTGAGTTTGTCCTTTATAAGTACCGCTTGGCATTGTTCCGGTCGGTAATCCGACTTCGGCTAAGGCATCCAGTACATTCTGTGGATATGGAATATAAACCACGTCATTTGTCAGCGTCATTTCAGTTAAATTTGGGTGCATTGCCGGAACATTATCGATATATACATCAATAGTATTTCTCTTAACATTTGGCTAGCTTGCCCACTGCTGATTTGGACGACTTTCCCCTTAGATTTCATCGTTTCAAAATCCGTTCCCAACGCTTTAAAAATAAAGTCGGCAATAATCGGAACTTGAGAACCGGTTGGCTTGGTGGCGATAACTACTTTATCGGCATTCACGATTTTCTCTAAAGTATCGTTGCCTGTCTGTTCAACCCACGATTTACGCGCAATCATGATGGTATAAGCCTCTTGCATATTGCCAAAGACGAGGCGCTGTTCTTTGTTTTGTTTTCCTTTATATAGATCGGTCAAACCATCTCTTGCCCAGACAACTGCATTTGACGTGGCAAAACCAAAATCCGCTTTATTATCATTAACCACGACCGGATTAGTCATACCGCCGCCCCGAGGGATTAACTTGATTTTGTACTCATTATTAGTCACTTCAGGAACTAGTCGGCTGAATGTAGTTCCATAGGTATACCACCCATTACCCGGTGGTTGAGAAATGATTGTGGATTCAATGCTTGCTTGGGCGATGCCGGTAAAGAATAGCGTGGTTAGAGCAATTTTTAGTGAGCGTTTAAATTTTAACATGGTCAGTGTCCTATAATTAGATTACTAGAAATGGTTGCGTGAGACAGTCTCTAACTAGATTCGATTGTTCGATTGCTGACGTCCTCCTTGCTGTTTTTAAATCAAAACGATTTAAATTAATCATATTTTGTTGCTTTTATACCCTATTGCATTAAATAAATATGAGATCTAGCACTAAAATAATCGCAATGATTAAAATAAATCAACTTAATGTGATGGAGATCTCTTTTTATCAGATTGATTGAGAGATAAGTGATTAAGGAGACGGTATAAGTGCGGTTTAATTAAGATCATTTGTATAGAATCGCTCATCATAAATAATGAACGATTCTGTATCTTGATTAGTTATTCACTAATTCTTTATTTTTTTCAAATAATTGGAGAGTGCCGTCCAGGTGTTCAATCAGCTCTTTTGTGTCGACAAATGTAGGTGAAACACTATAGGCATCTTCAGTTTTTTTCCGAAAATCCGATTGTTCAGTTACCTTTTTGATGGCATCAGCCATTTTTGTAACAATTACACTATCAGCACCTTTTGGAAAGCTTAAAAAGTAATATCTCTCAGCTAACCAATCATATCCTTGTTCTTTTGCAGTTAAGACATCTGGAAAGAGTTTATTGCGGTTTTCATTAATAACCGCGAGTGGAATAAAATCTCCGGATTCAAAGTATGATTTCATGACACCATAAGGATTTACATTAATATCGATTTTTCCGGCTAATAATGCAGCATTCCTATCTGTACCACCTCCAGCGTCCACAATATTAAAATCAACTCCTGTTAGTTGTTCAAATACTCTACCTAAATAGTATGAATACCCGCCTACAGAAGATGCATAAATCAGCTCTCCAGGTCTTTTTTTTTGCTTCAGCCACTAAATCATCTAGATTTTTCATATTACTTTTTGCATTGACTGCAATAACATAAGAGTCATCTACAATGGTTGCAGCAACTGGGGATAGAGCATCATGTGCTTGATTAGATGTTCCAACAACTTTATTAGTTAGCATTGATTCGTGGAAAAATAGGGCGGTATAGCCATCAGGTTTTGCATTAACCATTTGACGCATACCGGCATTGCCGTTTGGGCCAGAAACATTATTAACAATAATCGTTACACCAAGCTCCTTTTCTAAATGGCTTGCAAGATTTCGTGCGTGGAAGTCAGTATCACCACCTGCATAAAAAGGAACAATTATGGTGATATTTTTATTTGGCCAGCTATTATTATCGGCTGTAGTATTAGCGCCTGTGGACTCTTTAGAGTCTTTGTCACATCCAACGATAAATACACTTAAAATAGCAGTTAAAAATAAAGTGAGTATTTTTTTCATGGTGAATCTCCTTGTATTATGTATTAGTCGGTATGTTTTTTCTTCATTTGTGATTTGACTGCAAAAATAATAACGATAGCTGTCATAATGAAAAATACGAGTGCGATTGGTGCTCTGAAAAATTCGAAAAAGTCACCTCTAGAGAACATTAATCCTCGTCTTAAATTCACTTCTGCAAGCGGTCCAATAATAAATCCTAAGATAAATGGAGCAGCGGGAATTGATAGTTTAAAGAAGGTAAAACCAATCACGCCAAACAAAACTGTTGCCCAAACATCAAAAAAATTATTTCTAACGCCAAAAGCACCGATAATACAGAATAGAAAAATAGCAGGTAGTAAGAAGTGTTTTGGAATAGCCAATATTTTAGTGAAAATACGCAAACCATAGAATTCCATTAGAAACATGATGATTGCACCAAAGAACATCGCGACAAAGATAGTGTAGACGGTGCTAACATTTTCAGTAAACATTAAAGGACCAGGAACAATGCCGTGTAATGTTAATCCACCTAACAATATTGCCGTAACAGTATCACCTGGAATTCCTAATGCTAATAGAGGAACTAAGGCGCCACCAATTGCTGCATTGTTTGAAGATTCAGATGCAACCAATCCATCCATAATTCCCGTACCGTACTTTTCAGGATATTTTGAGGTTGATTTTGAAACAGTATAGGCCATAACATTTGCAGCACCACCGCCAATACCGGGTAAAATACCAATAGCAGTACCAAGTGAAGAACATAAAATAAAGTTTTTGATTTGACCAAAAAATTCTTTAATTGAAAACCCAAGAGCTTTAACGATTTTAATTGCGGTAATAACCTGCATATTATTTCTTTCGGTTTTTACGGTATCAGCTTTAGAAATGATCTCAGTAATTGCAAATAAACCGATTAAAACAGGTAGAACATCGAATCCATAAGTAATTTCTTCAGACCCAAAAGTAAATCGATTTACTGATGAGATTTTATCCATTCCGACAGTCGCAAACATACATCCCATTAAACCGGAAATAAGTCCTTTCCAAATATTGTCACCGGATAATCCAACTAGCATACTTAAAGAGAATAGCGCTACAGCAAAGTATTCATAAACACCGAACTTAATTGCAATTTTTGCTAACATTGGGGAAAGAAAAACTAACACGATAGTCGAAAAAATAGTACCTAGAAAAGAGAATGTAACTCCAACGCCAAGTGCTTTGAAGGCTTGTCCTTTTTTAGTCATTGGATAACCATCAAAAAAAGTTGCAATTGATGATGGTGTTCCGGGAATACCAGCTAAAATAGCTGTAATTAGTCCGCCAGATATTCCTCCGATATAGAGCGCGATTAGTAAAATAATAGAGATGTTCGGATCCATGGCATAAGTTATCGGTAAAAATAGAGCAAGCGCCATAGTGGCAGATAACCCCGGAACAGAACCAAATATAATACCTATAAAGACACTGCCAACCATACATATCATTCCACTGACGGTGAATAATGTAGAAAGTCCTTGTGATAATAAATCATACATAATTTACGTCCTTAAAACAAAATACCTGACGGCATCGTTAAGTTTAGATAATGACTGAATATAAAGTTGGCAATAAATGGCAAAATCACTGAAAATATAGCGTATACCCATAACCTCTTTTGGATGTAATCAGGAGTAAGTATGATTGAAAGTAAAAATAAGAATGGTATAGATATCAAAACGAAACCTAAGATCTGAATGAGAGAAATGTATATGAATATGAGCAAAAGAATTGCAGATACTCTTTTCCAGTCCATCTCTCTTTTCAATGATTTCTGATGATGGTTTTTTATTTTAATATAAGATGTTAGCATTAAAATTATTGATGCTATCAATAATAATCCGCCATATATTTTCGGCATAAAATCAGCTTCTACACTAACAACATTTTTTGTGCTAATTGAAAATGAGCTTATTAAGTAAAAAATCGCCACAAAGAAAAATATAAATCCGGCCATGAAGTTCTGATTTGAAAAATATTTTTTCATATTTACCTTACCCCCATACTTTTTATGTGCACTTTAGATGGTTATCATAGTAGTTTTTGGTAAATGGCTAAAATATCAGACTTAGTCATTTCTCTCGGATTATTATCCAATAACCGTCGTACTTTAAATGCCGAATCAACTAACTCATCTAAAATTTCTTCATTGATTCCGACCGCACTTAGATCACATTTAATCTCTAAATCACGAATTAGCGCATAAAGCTCGTCAATCATTTTTTCTGCAGCTTGTTTTGCGTACAGCCTTGCATATCTAAGCCCATGGCTTGAGCAACGTTAGCAAATTTTTCGATACAGACTGGTAGATTGAATTGCATGACATCCGCTAATAAAATCGCATTGGATAGCCCATGTGGAATGTGATATTTACCACCAAGCGGGTAAGAAAGTGCAGGCACCGCCTAAAAACGAACCCAATAACATTTTTTCACGCGCAGCTATATTTTTTCCGTCATTGTAGGCGGTTCGGATATTTTGCGTAATCAACTCAATGGCTTTGAGAGCGAACATATCACTGAACGGACTGGCTTTTTTAGAGATATAGCATTCAATGGCATGACACAACGCATCAATCCCGGTATTTGCGGTAATGCTTTTTGGTAAACCGACGGTTAATTCCGCATCTAAAATAACACTGCTCGCCACCAGTTTTTCATCCACGATACCAATTTTAAGTTCCTGAGCCGTATCTAATACAATAGAGTTTTGTGTCGCTTCAGAGCCGGTGCCTGAGGTTGTCGGCACCATTAATGTTGGCAAGCTGCGTTGCACAAATTTTTTCTGACCGGAGGTCACCTCTTTTAGAGAAATATTCTGATTATTCAGCATTAATGCGACAAGTTTTGCCGTATCCATCGCACTGCCGCCACCGATACCGATCACCATGTCAGCACTGAATTTCACAGCTTCAGAAAAAATATGATTTACCGCTTCCAGTGGTGGTTCCGACGGCACATCGCTAATAATATGCACGGCAATGCCGGCTTGTTCTAAAATTGTTTTCGGCTTCGTGATTAAACCTGCGTTAAATACACCTGCGTCAGTAATAAGAGTCACATTTTTTGCACTATATCCTTGGGCAACTTCGCCTATTTGAGCGATAGAACCTGCACCGCCGATTACTTTGCTTGGGTTAAATAAAGAATAAACACCTGACATAATATTGTTTCCTTGTTATTTATTTGTTCCATCTTGGATTATCGTAAGCCTCTGGGTTACAAACATATTCCCAACGTTCGCCATTTATGACGGCTAATACGCCTTCAGCTGCCATTGTAGCCACTCCTGAAGCCGCTTCTTTTGTTTGTCCCGCCATATGTGGTGAAACAGTGACATTATTAAGTCTAAATAATGGCGCGGTGGTCTCAACAGACTCGGAGGCAAAGACATCTAGGCCTGCACTATGGATAAGCCCTTTTTCTAATGCCACGCTTAGAGCAGATTCATCAATAACTTCGCCTCTGGCGCAATTAATGAGAATAGTATTAGCCGACATCCAACTAATCTCTTTTTCACCGATTAAACTACGGGTTTCAGAAGTTAACGGAACATGGATGGAAATGACGTGAGAATCTTTAATTGCTTCATCTAAGCGAGAACAATATGTATAGCCTGCACTTTCAATAGACTCTCGATTTACAAAAGGATCATAAACTTTGATTTTCATTCCTATTGCACTCGACATCTGAGCCAGAATAGAGCCGATACGCCCATAACCAATTAACGCTAATGTTTTTCCTTGCAACTCATACGCTTTGTAACTACTGCGAATGGCAAAATTTCCTTTTCTCATTTCATTATCGGAACGAATAAGATCCTTAGCGCAGGCAAACATTAAAGCAAAAGCGTGTTCGGCTACTGAGCGTGTATTTGCGCCCGGTGCAATAACAACTGGAATACCCAATTCCGTTGCGGTTTTAACATCAACACCATCTACACCAACACCCGGACGACCAATAACTTTCAAATTTTTAGCTTGTAACATAGTTTGGCGATCAATAGAACCAATACGGATAATTAGGCCATCGGCATCTAATAACTCCGGCAGCATAGCCACCGGAGAACCGTCGTTAGTTATTGCAATTTCAGCCTTAGCTTGTTCTAGAATTGCCATTCCATCGTCGTGTAGACGATGGGAAATAACGATTTTTGTCATAATAATTTTTCCTATCAGCTTTATCACTCATACAGTTTAAAGACATCGTGCAACGCCTGATCAATAGTCGGATTAGCACAGTTTGAAGGTTCTCTGGCTGGGCCGACGTTATGACCGCGTAGTTGGGCTGCGCGTTTGACGACTGAATTCGGATTTCCCATTTGCATGACATTGCGGAAATCACGGATTTTCTTCTGTGAGGCGTTGGCTTTTTCGAAGTCACCTTGTTTCCAGTAGTTGTAGATTTCAACCATTAATTCCGGGAATACGTTGGAGCAGCCGCTGATGGCACCGGTGCCGCCTGCCAATAATGTCCATAAAATCAGTGAATCGTTGCCTGCCATTACGCTCAAGCGTGGGTCGGTGTTTTCAATATATTTCAATGAATTATCAAAATTGCCGCTACTATCTTTAATGCCGATAATGTTGTCAAATTCGGCTAGTTTTTTCAGGGTTTTATAATCAATATTATTGCCGGTGCGTGCCGGAATGTTATACAGCAAGATTGGCGCTGCAACATTTTTAGCAATGGTGCTGAAGTGGCGGTATAAATCGTCTTGTGAAACGGAAACAAAGTATGGCGAAATAATTGAAAGGACATCGACGCCCAAATCCATAACCTGTTTGGAAAATTCGATGGTTTCTTTAGTTGTCACACAACCGGTGCCAACGTAAACCGGCACTCTGCCGTTCACGGCTTTAATGGCGGTTTTGATAACTTCCAATTTTTCCTGTTGATTAAAGGCATAAAATTCACCGTTGGTGCCGAGTGGAAAAATGCCATGAATCCCTGCATTGATCAGATAATCAATAAATTCTTTATAGGCTTCCGGATTAAATTTTTCGTTTTCATCCAAGCTGGTTAATACCGGTGCAATAATTCCTTCTGGTTTAAACATAATCATTTCCTCTATTAATTGATTGTTACTTATCTGAATATTTCACATTAGCCATTTTGGCGCCTAGGTATAATGCTTCCGTCATACTACGACTGTCAGCTACCCCTTTGCCGGCGATAGGAAATGCGGTTCCGTGATCGACCGACGTACGGATAAACGGCAGACCGACCGTGACATTAACACCGCTGTCGAAACCTAACAGTTTTAACGGAATGTGCCCTTGGTCGTGATACATCACCACGATAATGTCGAATTCATTTAAATTCGCTGCGCGGTGGAATACGGTATCCGGTGGAATCGGACCGACAACATTAATGCCTTGCCGTTGCGCTTCTTGAATGGCGGGAAGGATTTCTTTTTCATCTTCATCGCCGAACATTCCATTTTCTCCGGCGTGCGGATTTAGCCCGGCGACGGCAGTTCTCGGCTGTTTAAATCCCAGCATTTTGATATTTTCATCGGCAAGATGGATGACTTTTAAAACGCGTTCTTTTTTTACTAAATCACAGGCTTGGCGCAGTTGAACGTGGGTTGTCACATGGATAACATTTAATTTCTCACTGGATAGCAACATCGAGAAATCTTTGGTATTGCTCAGATGTGCTAAGATTTCGGTATGGCCGGGGAACATTTTCCCACCGGCGTGTAATGCTTCTTTATTGAGAGGGGCGGTGACAATGGCATGAATTTTACCTTGCATGGCATATTCAACCGCTCTTTCAATATAGTCATAGGCGGCTTTTCCTGCCCGCGGATCAACTTGGGAAAATGGCAAATCCGCCGGTAAATTATCCAAATCAATCATGTCGATATAGCCGAATTCGCTTTTGGCATCTTCGATTTGCGTAATCACTCGCAGCTTCAGGCTGGAATTTACAATGGGTAAAGCCCTCTGCATGATTTTTTGATCACCAATGACAACAGGACGAGCTAGCTCATAAATTCTTTTATCTTCTAGTGCTTTAATGATGACTTCAGGGCCGATCCCCGCGCCATCACCCATGGTGATGCCTAATATTGGTTTCATTTAACGCTCCTTATTGGTGATTCCTGATAAAATTAATCGTTTCGATAAAAACGGCGGGAGAACCGAATCCTCCTGCCTTGGTGACAATCGGGATATGCTGAAGTGCGGTATTTGGCAAATAACCAAACGGCACTCCGTTTTCGATTTCGCCTGCAATGCGGTAGTGAGTTGCTTGTAAATTTTGAGCAACGCTGATTGCGATATCGCCACCGGTCAGCACCAGCCCTGCGATTTGATTTTTGATCTGCTTTAGGCTGGCAATTACGATTGCTGATAATTTTGAGCAAATTTGCTCACCTAATTGTGTTCTATTCAAGCCGAGTTGGGTGCATAGTGCGCTAATGCCGTGTCGCGCCTCTGGACTACTGTCTGTTTTTAATAAGATATTGTGTTGCGCCGAAAGTCCTTCATTCACCTGTTCAATCAGGTGTTGATGATAATTTTTATCCTTTAGCAATGAAGCAACGTCAATTTGAACCAATTGAACTAAGTCTTGCTTCAGTAACGCTTCGCTTTGTTGGTTGCTGGCTTGGCTCATTGAGGCGACGACAAATAATAACGGTAACATATTGATTTTATTTAGATACAGCGTTTCCGGCAGGTAAGAGGCTAATCCGGAAGAACCGACGATAATACAAAGGTTCATTAATCGCGGCAATACAGTCCGCAATACGTGATAAATCCTCATTTTCAACCGCATCAAAACAGAAAATACAGCGCGGATGCTGTTCTGCCAGTTGATTGAGTATTTGCAAACAATCTTGGCTTCGTAAGATTTCGAGATGAATGTCGAGAATCGGAAGTGCGGTCTGCGAAGCCAAAATTGCACTCACTTCTGAAGAGTGGATCGGTGTTTTGGGATCGGTTGCAAATTCCGTTTCAGCTAACGGTTGCCGGTTAACATAGCAAACCCCTTGTTGTACCGTTCTGCCCATATTCGGCAGTGCCGGGCAAAAGAGCGCAATCTTCCTATTCGATGCCTCAAGTGCGGTTTCTAACTCGGCGCCGATATTGCCACGCAAGGTGGAATCTATTTTTTTATATAGTGTAATATTGTCGGTCGGATAGTGAGCAAGAACGGTTTTGATTCGCTGTTTGGCATCATTAATATTGGGGGCGCGACTGTCGGTATTCACCACTGTAACATCGGCTTGCTGGCAATTATCGTTATCTTCCCAATTGAGCGCAACATCAACCACAGCCTGTTTTTTGCAGAATTGAACGCCGGTATCATTTGCACCGGTAAAATCATCTGCAAGCACCAACATTTTCATTCTATTCGATCGCCTCATCTATGACTGGATGTTCGGAATTATAGCGAAAACATCTTGATAAAACTTTGTGGTAGATCACAAAAATGATTATTTAAAATCTTTTTGATTTAAAATAATCAAAATGTAATTATCATACTGACGGGTTTTATCCTTTATACTGTCGTTAATGTGCAGTTAAACGAAGATCATTTTAAGGAATTGTATGCCCCCAACCCAAATCACATTTTTTCAACGCTTCGAAGCCGATATTCTCAGTGGTCGTAAAACCATCACCATTCGCGATCACGCAGAAAGTCATTATCTGCCGGGTACGGTTGTAGAGGTGCTGACCAATGAAACTCAGCGCTGGTTTGCCAACATTCGGATTGAATCGGTAACCCCGATTCAGATTGATCAGCTGAATGAACAGCACGCACAGCAGGAAAATATGAGTTTGAGTGAGTTAAAGCAGGTGATTCGGCAGATTTATCCGCATGAAACCGCACTTTGGGTGATTGCGTTTCAGTTAGTGGCATAAAAAATCCCCGCGGTGATAGCGGGGATTCGGTGAGTATTCAGCGTGGAAATTACAGAATTTCTTTCGCTTTCGCCACCACGTTTTCAACAGTGAAACCGAACAGCTTGAACAGCTCGTCCGCCGGTGCGGATTCGCCGAAGCTGTTCATGCCGACGATGCGGCCGTTGAAGCCAACGTATTTGTACCAGAAATCGGCGATGCCGGCTTCGATAGCTACACGTTTGGTGACCGCACTTGGCAACACCGCTTCGCGATAGGCTTGATCTTGCGCGTCAAACACGTTAGTTGACGGCATGGACACCACGCGAACTTTGCGACCTTCACCGCTCAGTTGTTCTGCTGCTTTCACTGCCAGTTCCACTTCCGAACCGGTGGCGATCAGGATTAACTCCGGTGTGCCGTCGCAATCTTTCAGCACATAACCACCACGCGCCACGTTTGCTAATTGCTCTGCGTTGCGATCCATTTGGGTTAAGTTTTGACGGGTGAAAATCATCGCGCTTGGGCCGTCGGTGCGTTCCACCGCCGCTTTCCAGGCAATCGCCGATTCCACTTGGTCACATGGGCGCCATGTTTGCAAGTTCGGGATTAAACGCAGCGCAGCCGTTTGTTCGACCGGTTGGTGGGTCGGGCCGTCTTCACCTAAGCCGATGGAGTCGTGGGTGTAAACAAACAGCACGCGCTGTTTCATCAATGCCGCCATGCGCACCGCGTTGTGTGCGTATTCCATAAACATTAAGAAGGTCGCACCGTAAGGAATAAAGCCGCCGTGTAACGCCACGCCGTTCATAATTGCCGACATCCCGAATTCACGCACCCCGTAGTTGACGTAGTTGCCGTCAATAATGTTGGCACGAATCGGTTTGGAGCCTGACCACAAGGTCAAGTTCGAGCTTGCCAAGTCGGCAGAGCCGCCCAAAAATTCTGGCAATAACGGTGCGTAGGCTTCAATCGCGTTTTGTGAGGCTTTACGGCTGGCGATGGAAGCTGGGTTGGCTTGTAATTTTTCAATAAACGCTTGGCTTTCTGCCGCCCAATTGGCAGGCAGCTCACCGTTCACACGGCGGGTAAACTCGGCAGCCAGTTCCGGATAAGCGGCTTGATAAGCGGCGAATTTGTCATTCCATGCGCTTTCTGCTGTTTGTCCTTTGGCTTTGTTGTCCCACTCGGCATAAATTTCCGCTGGGATTTCAAACGGTGCGTGCGCCCAGTTCAATGCTTGACGGGTTGCGGCGATTTCATCATCGCCCAACGGTGCGCCGTGGCTGTCGTGGGAGTTGGATTTGTTCGGTGAACCGTAACCGATGATGGTTTTGCAGATAATCAAGGTCGGCTTGCCGGTTTCGGCTTGTGCCTGTTCAACCGCACTTTTCACTTGTGCCGCGTCGTGGCCGTCAATTGCCGGGATAACGTGCCAGCCGTAGGCTTCGAAGCGTTTTTGGGTGTCGTCGGTAAACCAGCCGTCCACATGACCGTCAATCGAAATGTTGTTGTCATCGTAGAATGCGATTAATTTGCCCAAGCCCAAGGTGCCCGCCAATGAACAGGCTTCATGTGAAATCCCTTCCATTAAGCAGCCGTCGCCCAAGAACGCATAGGTGTAGTGATCGACAATCTCATGTCCGTCACGGTTAAATTGTCCGGCTAAAGTTTTTTCTGCCAGCGCCATACCAACTGCATTGGTGATCCCTTGTCCTAACGGACCGGTGGTGGTTTCAATGCCCGGCGCATAGCCGTATTCCGGGTGTCCCGGGGTTTTGGAGTGCAATTGACGGAACTGCTTTAAATCTTCAATTGACAGGTCATAGCCGCTCAAATGCAGCAAGCTGTAAATCAGCATCGAGCCGTGTCCGTTGGATAACACGAAACGGTCGCGGTTTGCCCAGCTCGGGTTGGTCGGGTTATGCACTAAAAAATCGCGCCATAACACTTCGGCGATGTCCGCCATGCCCATCGGGGCTCCCGGGTGTCCTGATTTTGCTTTTTGCACTGCGTCCATACTTAAAAAGCGGATTGCATTTGCCAATACTCTGCGTGAAGCCATGTGGTTCTCCTGTTCAAAATAGAAATAATTATTTAGCAAAAAAATAGTTTCATAAGTTTACACTAATCTGATTTAAAATGCCGATAGATAATTTCAATGACTTAAATCTCAAAAACTTTTTGTGATCTTGCTCACAAATATTTAACTAACGAACGCAAGTGCGGTTTCAACCACCTCTAAACCGGCACTGCTTTTATGTGCATTTTCGCTCAGATAGCGCCGCCACTGTTTCGCCCCTTTGCAGCCTTGAAATGCGCCGACCATGTGGCGGGTAATGTGGTTTAAATGCGTGCCTGCGGCCAACTCTTTTTCAATATACGGGAACATCGCTTCCACCGCCTGATGTGGGCTGACAACCGCACTTTCAGCGTTGAATAGCGCCTGCTCGATCTGTCCCAACAGGCTCGGGTTTTGATATGCCTGGCGCCCGACCATCACACCATCCACAAATTGTAAGTGCTGCTGCATCTCCGCTACGGTTTTAATCCCGCCGTTAATGCTGATCAGCAATTCGGGAAAATCGCGTTTCAATTGATAGACGCGCTGGTAATCCAGCGGCGGAATTTCGCGGTTTTCTTTCGGGCTCAAGCCGGAAAGCCAGGCTTTGCGCGCGTGTACGATAAATTCACGACAACCGGCTTGCTGGAGTTTTTGTACGAAATCACATAAAAACTCGTAGCTATCGAGATCATCAATCCCGATGCGGGTTTTCACCGTGACCGGAATGCTGACCGCACTTTGCATTGCCGACACGCATTCGGCGACCAAATCGGCTTTTGCCATTAAACACGCGCCAAACATGCCGTTTTGTACCCGATCCGACGGGCAGCCGACATTCAAATTAATTTCATTATAGCCGTAAGATTGCGCTTTTTCGGCGCACAATCGCAATTGTTCCGCATCGCTTCCGCCCAGTTGCAGCGCCACCGGCTGTTCGCCTTGATCGTAAAGCAGGTGATCGTATTTGGCGTGAATAATCGCACCGGTAGTGATCATCTCGGTGTACAGCAACGCATTTTTGCTGAACTGGCGGTGAAAATAGCGGCAATGGCGCGTGGTCCAATCCAGCATCGGCGCGACTGAAAAACGCCCGCGGTAGTGAGTAGTCATAGATGTCATAATGTGTTCGATTTCGTTAAGTGATGTTTGCTGTCTGCTCCGGTGTCTAACTCCCGAATGCGCTGGCGAAAACGCCCCACAGCAAAATGATAAAACGGTTTCGGGCAAAATTGGCGAGAAACCAGTGATGCTAATAGGCTGCAAACCAACAGCCAGAATAATACAGGCTGGCTACCGGTCATTTCCATCACCACCACGCTCGCCGTCACCGGCGATTGGGTGGCGGCAGCTAGGAATGCCGCCATTGAAAGCAAGACTAATAAGCGTTGATCGACCGCGCCGTCGGTGAATTGCCAAATTTGAGCGCCAAGCGAGGCGCCGATAGTCAGCGCGGAGGTGAAAATGCCTCCGGCGATGCCGGTCCAGTAGGTCGCCACCGTCGCAAACAGTTTCGTCAGCCCCAGCCCTTCGCTCGGCAACGGGAAGTCACTCAAGAGGTGAGTCACCACATCATAGCCGGTGCCGTAGATATTGCCGTGGGAAAAATGCCCTAACGCGGCTAAAACCAACCCCAATAAAAAGGCGATAGATAACGGATGGCGACGGATCCAGCCGCGCCATTTTGCCGGTGAATAGGCTGCCAGCCCTTTGCCGAGCAAGCGTTCGAATAAGCCACCGAACACGCCGCACACCACTGCGCACAACAACGTCCAGAAGTACATATACGGCGGCGCCCAGATAGTGTGGGAAATAAGGATTATTGCCCATAATTGCCACCACGATAAAACCCGATGCCAATACGCCGAGCAACACTTGCCGTTCCCAACGCAGCAGCACGCCGCGCCCTAATTCCTCGATAGCAAAAATCACCCCGGCTAACGGCGCGTTAAATGCCGCCGCCAATCCACCGGCGGCGCCGGTTGCCATCAATTGATTGCTGGAAAGCCCTTTAAACGCGATATTGTGTTTACGGCAAAAATTGCCCCACGCCAACATCACCGCCGCGCCGACTTGCACCGACGGCCCTTCGCGCCCGACAGAGGCGCCGAGCAGCATGGCGATAAAGGTCAGCGGAATTTTCCACAGCGTTTGCGCAAATGCTAACAGCCGGGTTTTGTTCGCGCCGTGCGGCAGCCCGAGGCTGGCGATCACTTGCGGAATTCCGCTGCCGGCGACATAGGGCGGATATTTGGCGCTCCAGTGAGCATTCCATTCCAACCCCAAATCCGCCAGCAACGCAAAGCCCAATGAAAACAGCGCAACCCAAGCGGCGCCGATTAGCAAGCAGGCAAATTCAATACTCTTACGCGACAGGCGACCGGTTTGATGAGTTTTATGACGCAGGTAAAACCGCACTTTGCGTAACACAGGGGAAATATTCGGCAACATGGCTTTTGTTTAGCAGATCAAAGAAAGTGAAATTATAACTGAAAAGCCGACAAGAAACAGCGTTAAAAACGCAAGTGCGATGAATTGTCGATCGCCGTAAGCAATTTGATAAAAAAGCCGCAGCGAATAACAGAAAAATCCCTTTTTAGTGTGAAATAACATACACTATCGCCATTCCATTTCCATTGGGCTAAGAGAATCGATTATGAAAAAACCAAAACGCAAGCCGCCTAGCACCGAGAAAAGCAACAACACCAAAAGTAAAGGCGAAGTGCGGATCATCGCCGGAATCTGGCGCGGACGCAAACTGCCGGTGCTAAACAGCCAAGGGTTGCGCCCGACCACCGATCGAATTAAGGAAACGCTGTTTAACTGGTTGATGCCGTATATTGTGGATTCACGCTGCTTAGATTGCTTTGCCGGCAGCGGCAGCCTTGGCTTTGAAGCCCTCTCGCGCCAAGCGGCATTTGTGCAATTTTTTGAACTGGATAAAACCGCTGCCAAACAGTTGCAGCAAAACCTGCAACGGCTGGAATGTTCAAACGGCAATATTCAACAAGGCAACAGCCTGCAACTGCTCGCCAACGGCAATACACAAACGCCTTACGATCTGGTCTTCCTCGATCCCCCGTTTCAACAAGGACTGCTTGCCCCCACCATCGACGCCCTCACTCATGGCAACTGGCTGGCGGACAACGCGTTGATTTATATTGAATCGGAAAAACAACTCAGCAACCTCACCATCCCGCCGGATTGGCAGTTGTTAAAAGAAAAAATTGGCGGTGAAGTGTGTTTTCGGTTGTATCGGAAGGGGTGATTAGGGAACAAAAATAGCAAGTGCGGTCAAACCGCACTTGCCCTTTCTCATTAATGCGCCGTTTGTTTTTTTGAAAACAATGCGCTGAAGGTGGAGACCACGGCTAACACGATGGCGCCGCTGATCACGCCGATAATCAGGCTTGCGAGGCTAAAAGTCCAGCCGTCGAGCCAGTTCATCTGTTCCAACCAGTGGTGAATTAAGCCGAAGTTATGGGCGATAATGCCGCCGCCGACTAAGAACATCGCGGCAGTGCCGACGATGCTGAGCAGCCGCATAAAGTGCGGCATCACCATGATGATGCCTTTGCCGAGACGTTGGCTGAGCGCGCTGGGTTTACGCATCAGCCAAAGACCGAGATCATCCAGTTTCACAATGCCGCCGACTAAGCCGTAAACCAACACAGTAATACCGAGTGCAATCGCGGATAACACCAGTGTTTGAGTCAGCAGGTTGTAGTCGGTCACCATGCCGAGCGCGATAGTGACAATTTCCGCCGATAGGATAAAATCGGTGCGGATTGCGCCTTTGATTTTGGTTTGTTCCTCTTCCGGCGTCATTTCGACTGCCACCTCACTTTCTGTGGATTCATCGTGTTTGTGCAGCAGCTTGTGGAAGATTTTTTCCACCCCTTCAAAACAGAGATAGGCGCCGCCGATCATTAATAAATAGGGAATCGCCGCCGGTAAAAAATAGGAAATTAACAACGCCAACGGCACTAAAACTACTTTATTCCAAAAAGAGCCTTTCGCCACCGCCCATACCACCGGCAGTTCGCGCTCTGCACGCACACCGGCGACTTGATTCGCATTCAGCGCTAAATCATCACCGACCACCCCGGCGGTCTTTTTGGCGGCGACTTTGGTCATCAGCGCCACATCGTCGAGCACCGCGGTAATATCATCAAGTAAAGTAAACAGAGAAGCGAATGCCATATAAAATCCTCGTTGGCAACAAATGAAAACGCACGCACTATAACAAATAAATCTAAAAATAGATAATCCGATTTATTGACCTTTGGGTGACGCTTCTCTACTATTTTGTCAACATCATCAAACGGGGTATTTATGAATTTCACTTTACTTGACGGCGGCATGGGGCGCGAGCTGTTGCGCATCGGGGCGCCGTTTAAACAACCAGAGTGGTCGGCACTGGCGTTAATCGAAGCGCCGCACTGGGTAACGCAAGCGCACCGTAATTTTCTGGACGCCGGAGCGGATATTATCACCACCAACAGTTATGCCTGCGTGCCGTTTCATATCGGGCAAGCACGCTTTGAACAACAGGGCGCGGCATTAATCGCCCTGGCGGCGCGCTTAGCGCGCGAAGCGGCGGATTTGTGGTTGGGCGAAACGATGTCGTCTTTTGCCGAAGCGGAATTACTGTTGACGCTGCTGGTAGAGCAGCCGAAGCCAATCTGGATTTCATTTACCTTGAACGATGAAACCGCACTTCAAGCGCCGCAACTGCGTTCGGGCGAGAATTTGGCGGAGGTGTTGGAAAAATTGGATTTAAGCCGCGTTGAAGCGATTTTATTTAACTGTTCGATTCCGGAAGTGATGCAAAGTGCGGTTGTGGCAGCGAAGCAATGGCTTGTGCGGCAACAATCGGCAATCCAAGTCGGGGTATATGCCAACGGCTTTTCGCCGAAAGCCAATGATCGGGCGGCAAATGAAGGATTAAGCGAACTGCGCGATCTGTCCGCCGAGGAATACCGCAGTTTCGCCGAGCAATGGCTGCAAGCCGGTGCCAGTATTATCGGCGGTTGTTGCTGCATCACCCCGCAGCACATTGCGCGCTTGGCGCAGTTGCGTTAAAAACCGCAGTTTTATTTGTTTCAATAGGCGGAGAATGCTATTCTTTGCGCCTAAATTTACCGTGATAAGGATTTAATTTACGATGAAATATTCTGTTATGACAACCGTGGCGTTGACCGCACTTTCTGTTTCCGTGCAAGCGGAAACGCTACGCATTTCTCACGAACTGGGCTACGGCGGTGCGGAATCACTCGATCCGATTTCACCGACGCCGTTTTCACAGCTTTCACAAACAGTGTTCAGCCGTCTGGTGCGCCAAGGGGAAAACGATCAGGCGGTGGCAGATTTGGCAACCGAGTGGCAAGCCAGCCCGGATGCCAAAGTCTGGACGTTCAAACTGCGTGAAGGGGTGAAATTTCATAACGGCAATGATTTTGATGCCGCTGATGTGGTGTATTCGTTAACCCGAATTAAGTCCGAAACCATCGACAGCCCTGCGCGCGCGGTGTTGGATATCGTTGATAGCATTACCGCGGTCGATCCGCTCACGGTACAAATTAATCTGAAATCCGCCCATACCGATTTCCCGATTCTGTTGTTGGATTATCGGGTGCAGATGATGGACAAAGAGAGTTGCCAAAATGAGATGAATAAATTGTGCGAAAGCGACAACGGCACCGGGCCGTATAAAGTGGTGAAAGTCGATCCGCTCGGCACAACGACTTTGACCCGCTTTGACAGCTATTGGGAAGGACCGGCGAAAATCGATCTGCTGCCGTCAGTCACTTCGCAACAACAAGCGCTGTTTGCCGACAGCAACCGCTACACTATTCAAAACGTGCCGACCGGACGTTGGGCAGGGCTGATTATGCGCACCGACACCGCACCGTTTGACAATCCGAAAGTGCGCCAAGCGATGCGAATTTTCGCCGATCGTGATGCGTTCGGCAAACTGGTGATGGGCGACAGCGGTTATGTGATCAGCTGTGATACGACGGTGTGGTCGGGCGATCAGTACGCCACTGATCTGACATGCCCGGCAGATATTGACGGCGCGAAAAAACTGTTAGCCGAAGCGGGCTATCCGAACGGCATAGAGGTTACGCTACACTATTCCGATGTGGATTACGGCACCTTGCGTTTGGCGGAAGTGTATCAACAACAAGCCAAAAATGCGGGGATTAACGTGAAATTGGCATTAACTCCGGCGGACGGTTACTGGACGGATACTTGGATGGTGGAGCCGTTTTTTGTCACCTCGTGGTTCCAACGCCAAGCGGATCAAGTGTTCAACGAAATCTATCGTGGTGGCGCAAAATGGAACGAAAGCCACTGGAACAATGCGGAGTTTGATCGCAACCTCGATGCGGCACGCCAAGAGTTAGATTTCACTAAACGCAAAGCGATCTACCACGATTTGCAACAGCAGTTGTTTGCCGAAGGCGGGGCGTTTATTCCGTTCCATCAAAATGCGGTGCGGGTGCTGTCCGCTAAGTTGTCCGGTTTAGCGCCTGACACCGAAGAGATGGCAATTCGCTTTCAGGATATTGAGAAAAAATAACCGTTCAACGCTGCCGTCGGTATCGCTGACGGCAGCAGACCGCACTTTATGATTAAAACCATTCTGCAACGCCTGTTTTTCGCCCTGTTCACCCTGATTTTCGTGTCAGGGTTGGTGTTTACCGTGGTCGAAATGTTGCCCGGCAATGTCTGCACCGCCTATTTACAGCGTGCTGCGCAAGGCGCACGTTTGGAGCAGTGCATTCAACAACAAGGGCTGGATAAACCGGCGTTAACCCGTTATCAACACTGGGTCAGCGGTATTGCCGACGGCGATTTCGGCACCTCTCTCAAACGGCGCAAGCCGATAAGCGAACTGGTGCAAGAGCGGTTTCGCAATACCGCACTTCTCTCCGGCGCAGCGGCGGCTATCGGCATTCCGTTGGCGTTGTTGTTCGGTTTTTGGGCGGGGATTCGGCGTGATAAACCGGCGGATTTAGTGATTTCCACCGTGGCGATGTTGGCGATGACGATTCCCGAATTTGTCAGTGCCGCTCTGTTGATTTTTGTGTTTGCGGTGTGGCTTAACTGGTTTCCGGCGATCACCACCGTGCCGCCGAATGCGCCAATTGCGGAGCTGTTGCCGAATTTGGTACTGCCGGTGATTGTGTTGGCATTTGTGATGACCGCCCACATTCTGCGCATGACCAGAGCGGCGGTGATTGAAGTGATGTCGTCCGATTTTGTACAAATGGCAACCCTGAAAGGCGTGCCGGCTCGACAGCTGTTTTTTAAACACGTTGCGCCGTCGGCGTTGATTCCGGCGATTAATGTGATTGCGTTGACGGTGGCATGGCTGCTCGGCGGTGTGGTGGTGATTGAGCAGGTGTTTAACTATCCGGGCATGGGCACCTTAATGCTACAAGCGATTTACGATCGCGATTTGCCGCTGGTACAGGCGATTGCGCTGATTTTTGCCATTATCTACATTGTAGTGAATTTATTGGCGGATCTGCTGATTCTGCTGCTTGATCCGCGTTTGCGCCACGCCAAAACCGCAGTTTGACAGGAATCGCCATGTTTGCTTTTAACCCCACTTTACAGCGTATCGCCTCTCGCCCGTCGGGCGCAATCGGCTTAGGGCTGACGCTGACCTACATTGTGCTTTCACTGCTTGCCCCTTGGCTAGCACCGTATGATCCGAGCAGCCAACACCCCGATTTGATTCAACAAGCCCCGTCTTGGGCGCATTGGATGGGCACCGACAGTTTAGGACGCGATATGTTCAGCCGTGTGTTGTTCGGCGGACGTTTGGCGCTGGTGGTGACCGCTTGTGCGGCAGCGATTGCGGTGCTGTGGGGCGGCTTTGTCGGCATTCTGCTTGGCGTGTCGGGCGGCAAAACCGATGAAATTGCGATGCGCTTTGTCGATGCCTTTTTGTCGATCCCGTGGCTGTTGTTTTTACTGTTGGTTGCGTCGGTGACACAAGGTGGCGCTTGGACGGTGGTGCCGATTTTGGGTTTTTTCTATGGGGTTGCGGTGATTCGGGTTTCCCGTGCGGCAACTTTGCAAGTGGTCTCGCGTGATTTTATCACCGCTGCCAAAGCACGCGGCTAGCGCTTGCGCACCCTTATTTGGCACGAAGTGTTGCCGAATGTGGCGGATATTTTGCTGGTTGAAGGGGCGATGCGTTGGAGCTGGATGTTGTTGGCATTCTCTTCGCTGTCGTTTCTGGGTTTTGGCGCCACCCCGCCAACACCCGATTGGGGCTTGATGATTGCCAATGAACGCGGCTTCATGGCGGTAACTCCGTGGGCGGTGGTTTATCCTTGTATTGCGCTGTCGGGGCTGATTATCGGAATTAATTTGTTAGCCGATGCACTGGGCAAAGCGTTGGGCGTGGATCGTGCCAAACAGCAGGTGAAACGATGAGCAGCGCATTGATTAAAGTCGAGAATTTGAGCGTCGGGTTTGTGGTGAATGATCGCCGCTACCCAATTTTGCGCAACCTCAACCTGAGCGTAAATGCCGGTGAATGTATCGGAATTGTCGGTGAATCGGGTTCCGGCAAATCGACTTTGGCGTTAGCCTTAATGGGTTATCTAAAGAGCGGTTTAAGCGTGTTCGAGGGCGAAGTCTATTTTGCCAAACAGCCACTGTTCAGCCTGAAAAACAAACAGCTTAACCGTTTGCGTGGCGGACAAATTGCGCTGATTCCGCAAAATGCCGGGCAGGCGCTCACCCCGACGCTGACGGTCGGCGCGCAGATAGCCGAGAGTTTGCAACTGCACACCCGCCTAAACAAGGCGCAACGGCAGCAAAAAGTGTTGGAATTATTGACACTGGTGCGCTTGCCTGCACCGCACTTATTGGCAAAACGCTATCCGCATCAGCTTTCCGGCGGGCAACAGCAGCGAGTGGCAATTGCCATGGCACTGGCCTGTGATGCCAAAGTGCTGCTGTTAGACGAGCCGACCACCGGACTGGACGTGACCACCCAAGCGCATATTCTGGAATTTTTGCGTGAATTGGCGCAGCAGACTCAAGTGGCAATGGTGTATGTCAGCCATGATCTCGGCGTGATTGCACGGGTTTGTCAGCGGATTGTGGTGATGTATGCCGGTGAAATTGTCGAACAGGGCGACAGCCAACGCGTGTTGACTCAGCCGCTGCACCCGTATCCGCAGGCGTTGCTGCGGGCGATTCCTCGCATGGGTGAAAGACGGATTCCGTCAGCGTTGCAGGGCTTTCCGCCGCCGGTGGGTGAAGTGCGGTCAGGCTGTGCGTTTGCCGCACGTTGTCAGTATGCCGCCGAGCTGTGCCGTCATACTGCGCCACCGCTGCGCACAACCGAGCGCGGGGAAGTGCGCTGCCACTTTGAGATCGCAACCGAAACCAATATTCAGCCGTCAGTGCAGACCGCACTTGCCGATTCGGAACAAGCCACTGCGTTGCAAGTGAACGGATTGGCGATCAGCTATCAGCGTCAAGCGTGGTGGCAACGCCTGAGCAAACAGCCGTTGCACAATACGGTTGCCGATGTGGCGTTTCACTTGCCAAGGCGAAACGCTGGCACTGGTCGGCGAATCCGGTTCGGGCAAATCGACGATTTTGCGGGCGATTGCCGGTCTGCAACCTGCCAATGCAGGGCAAATTATCTTGAATGATTCACCGCTGGCAACGAGTGTGAAACAGCGCAGCCGTAAGCAGTTACAAGCGTTACAAGCGTTACAAGCGTTACAAGCGTTACAACTGATTTTCCAAAATGCCGACAGTGCGCTCAATCCCCGTCATACCATTGCGGAAATCTTAGCCGCTCCGTTGAAACGCTATTTTGGGTTGAATGAAACCGCACTTCAGCAGCGTTGTAAACAGCTGCTTGATGCGGTGCGTTTGCCGCCGAGCCGCAATTGATTTTGTGCGATGAAGTCACCTCTGCATTGGACGTATCGATTCAAGCGTCGATTTTAACGCTGCTGAAACAGCTGCAAGCGGAAAAAGGCACGGCATATATTTTTGTTTCCCATGATTTGGCGGTGGTGCGTGCGTTTGCCGATCAGATTGTGGTGCTGTATCAAGGGAGAATCTGTGAAATGGGTGCCACTGAAAGCCTGTTCCGCCCGCCGTTTCACCCTTACACCGAAGTGTTGTTGGGCGCGATTTTAGAGCCGGAAACCGATCATGCGCCGAAGCTGCTGCGCGATGACAGCATTGAACAAGCCCCATCATGGCAAGGCTGTCCGTTCCAACGGCGTTGCCCAAAAAAGATCGATGGCTTGTGCGAACGCCAAACGCCGCCGAAGCGCAGCTTTGCCGATCAACACCATATTTTTTGCCACTTGCCGGAAAGTGAACTATTGCAACCGATTTTCTAATCTTATTTCGTGTGTTGGCTAAGCAATAAAAAATGCCCCGATAGTCAGATAACGGGGCATTGTGCTGTAATGGGGTTACTTAAACTGCAAGTTGATGTCGAGGCTGGTTAAAAACTGCTGTTCCTCGCCGAGATCGCTTTGCGTCAGCGGGTTGCGTTCCAGATAGCCTTGTTCAAACTCCAGTTCCCAAAGACTAAAATCACTGCTGACATCAAGGGTGAACTTATCAGTCAATTCAGTGGCGCGGCGTGAACGGTTAATGATTAACGCCAAGCGCAGCAAGATGATCAGCGCTAAACAATCTTGGGCATCATAACGGTTATCCAGTTGTAAATCGGCAAGTTTAAACGATTTAATTTGGAAGCGGGTCAGGGTTGCCAATAGGCGCTGTTGGCTGCGATCGAAGCCCGGCAACTCACTGTTTTGAATAATGTATGCCGAGTGCTTTTGCACGCCGCTGTGATTGATCACAATCCCAACTTCATGCACCAAGGCGGCAGACAACAGAATATTCTGCATATCCTGTACCAAATCGGCACTTTTCCAACGTTGATATTTTTGCCCTAATAATACCGCAGTATCCGCCACCCGTAGCGCTTGTTCCTGATCAATGCTGAAGTGCTCCATCAGGCTGTTGACGGTGCGTTCGCGGATGTCATCCACCTGAAAGCTGCTTTCTAATCCGTACATCACCCCTTCGCGCAGTGCGCCGTCGGAATAGCGCATTTGCTCGATACGGTAGTTGTCGAAAACCGCACTTAAGATCGCCAGCCCCGGCACAAACACGCTGACTCGATCTTCACTCAAGCCATTGAGTTTCAGTTTATCGAAGCTGTCGAATTTCAGCACTTTTTCCACCAGCTGTTGCAGGTTGTCGGCAGTGATAACGCCGTCGGGATTAAAGTTTTCGCTGATGATTTGGCTGACGGTTTTAATTGTGCCGGATGAACCCAGCACCGATTGCCAACCGAGGTGGCGGTATTCCCATGACAAATCTTCAATTTTTTCCAGAGCCGCCTGCTTGGCGTTGTTGAAACTTTTATTGCTGATTTTGCCGTCGGGGAAAAAGGTTTTGCCGAAACTGACACAGCCCATGTGGCGACTTTCGGCAATCAGTGGATTAAAGCCTTCACCGATGATCATTTCGGTGGAGCCGCCGCCAATATCGACCACTAATTTACGTCCGCTTTCCGGCTGGGTGTGCGACACGCCGGAATAGATCAGCTTGGCTTCTTCAGTGCCGGAGATGATACGAATCGGAAACGGAAAAACCTCGGCTGCCGCCTGTAAAAACTCGTCGTTATTTACCGCACGACGCAGGGTATAAGTGCCGACGGCACGCACATTTTCCGCGGAAAAACCTTGTAAGCGTTCGGCAAACAACGCCAGGCAAGCGACGCCTCGAGCGATCGCTTCCTGACTTAAATGTTGCTTGTCGTCCAACCCCTGTGCCAGTTGCACCCGTTGTTTCAAGCGCGACAGCACCTGAATCGAGCCGTTGACGATGCGTACAATGATCATGTGAAAACTGTTGGAACCCAGATCGATTGCCGCAAATTCTTTTGCTGTCGATTCAGTCGAGGTGGTTTGCTCATTCATAATAATTACTCTTTTGATTTGTTACTTAATGACTTAGGTTATTTAGTTGCTGTTCTCGCCGATAAATAGGCGTGAATCGCCAGCTGCGAGCGGCAAGACGGCTGCTCGTTGCGCACATATTCATTCCTTTCTTCGGCGTCAATGATACGCGCTTTCACGTTGTCTGATAACTGAATATTCAGAATATCGATCACGCACTGCTTGGCGTCGGCGTCCAACAACGGCGTGCCGACCTCAATCCGGCGATCCAAATTGCGAGTCATCCAGTCGGCGGATGAAATGTACACATCCGGATTGCCGTCATTTTCAAAATAATAGACCCGCGGATGCTCAAGGAAACGGTCGATTACGCTGATGATTTCAATGTTTTCGCTTAAGTCTTTCACTCCGGCGCGTAGTGCGCACATTCCGCGGATAATCATTTTGATTTTAACCCCCGCTTGGCTGGCACTATACAGCAAATTCACGGTTTCCGGATCAACCAAATTGTTGATTTTCAGAATCATACCGCTCTTTTTGCCGGCTTCGGCATTGCGAATTTCGCGATTGACCAGTGAAGCGAGACGGTTGCGCACGTTAATCGGCGACACCAGCAAATGGGTGAATTTGGTCGGGCTGAACGGCATTTCGATAAAGCGGAACACCCGTTTAACTTCCTCGGTGATTTTGCCGTTTTTGGTCAACAGTGCGAAGTCGGTATAAATTCGCGCGGTGCTTTCGTGGAAGTTGCCGGTTCCGACATGGGCGTAGTCCACCAGCTGCATATTTTCACGGCGGGTGATCAGGAATAATTTCGAGTGAATTTTAAAGCCCGGTGAGGAGAACACCACTTTGATGTTGCTGTCGGTCAGGCGTTTTGCCCAGTTGATGTTGGCCTCTTCGTCAAAACGCGCCTGCAATTCGATGATCACCGTCACCTGTTTGCCGTTGTTGGCGGCATTCATCAAGGCTTCGATAATCCGTGATTTTTTCGCCACCCGATACAAATTGATTTTGATCGCGGTGACATTCGGATCGAAAGAGGCTTGGCGCAGCAATTCGCACACCACATCAAAGCTGTGATACGGATAATACAGCAACACGTCTTTTTTGCTGATTGCGTCCAAAATAATTCGCTCGTTTTTCAGCTGCGGGTGCGGAATAATCGGCAGCGGCGCGTTCACCAATTCTTTTTTGCCTAAATCCGGAAATTGCAGCAAATGCTTGAAACTCAGATAGCGCCCGCCCGCCTCGACCGAATCCAGGCTGCTGATATTCAAACGCTGTTTCAGCATTTTCAGTAGATTTTTCGGCATTGATTTTTCATATAAAAACCGCACCGGCTGCGCGGTCACTCGCTGTTTTAAGCTTGATGACATCAATTCCAACAGGCTGTATTCCACCTCGGTGATCAAATCATATTCGGCATCACGGGTCATTTTAATCGAATAGGCGGTGATTTCATCGTAGTCGAAAATCGCATCGGCGAAAATGTCTTCCAGACAGAAACGCAGCGCGTTATCCAGCAAAATAATGCCTTGATGGCGCTTGTAGCGCTCTTTCGGCAGCACGATAAAGCGGGAAATCGCATCGGACGGAATCGGCAGAATCGCCAGCGTTTGGATTTTTTTGTTTTTCTTCAGCTCGATAATCAGGTTCGAGTTGTGGGCGCTGAGCGATTGCAGCAGATCGATGTCTTCGTTGAGGATAATCGGGAAAATATGTTGTTTGATTTCGCGTTTGAAATGTTCTTTAAGCCAGTTCTGATGATAGGGGGAGAGTTGATTTTCGTTTAGGAGGAAGATTTTGTGTTTTGCCAAACGTAACATCAGGCGGCTGTAGATTTCATCGAATTTTTGATTTAATTTTTCCGTTCGCTGCTGAATCACTTCCAATTGTGAACGGATCTGCTTCGCCGGCAAGGATTCCTGTTCACGGATAATCAACAGCTTGTGTTTGAGGTTGGCGAACCGCACTTGATAAAACTCATCCAGATTGGAAGCAAAAATCCCCAGAAAGCGAATCCGTTCCAGTAACGGATTGCTTTCGTCGTAGGCTTCTTGCAGCACGCGCTCGTTAAAGGCAAGCCAACTCAGCTCTTTTGAGGTGTAGCTGTTCTCGTCTATGTTTAAAGTCAACATCTGGTTTCTCCTTTTTAAATACTGTTTTTTTATAATTAAAATTCAAATTGGTACAACAAATCGACTGCTTGGCCTACCCCCGAAACCGATTGTAAAAATAGTTGCGACATTATTTTATATCGTAATGTTAATTCTGCCAATGGCTGGAACAGCCCCACCCCGTATTTGACTTGCAACCGCGGCGTCAGGTTGCCGCTGACCACCACTTGTGAATTGTCGCCGATACCGGCGGTGTCTAAACTTAAATCGCTGATCCCAAAGGCTTCGCCGATGCCGCCGACCAGCTTACCGCTCTTGGATAAGCCAAGCCCCAACATTGCCGCGCCGATTGAGGCGCTGGAGGCGGAATCGCCGCTATTGTCGAGCCCGCGCCCGGTCAGCAAGTAGGAAAGCGCTTCTTCCTGTGACATTCCCGGCTCGGAGAACACCGCCACATCCGGCTGTTCGGCGATGCCGGTCACTTTAATCCCGGCGACGATTTTGCTGTTTTCCATTGCTTCCGGATTGCGGATCGCCTCGACATTGAGGAATGGTTGCGATGCCAAACCGGAGAAGCTGATTTGCCCACGACGGATAATCAAATCCTGTCCGAAGGAGGCGTAGCGGCCGTTTGTAATATTCACCTGCCCGTACAACCCAAGAGTACGCTCTTGCCGCACTGCCAAGGTGCCGTTGAGGTTGGCTTTTAAGCCGTAGGCATCTAAAAAGACATCATTGCCGATATTTAAGGTAATGTTAGATGAAACCGCCATGCCGGCTTGGCGCGCCAGCGCTTGCTGTTGCAGTGCGGTGCGGATTGAGGCTTTGTTTTTGCTCTCGACAATCACCAAATCGCTGCTGATCCCGACCGCACTTTCCGGCAGTTCCTCGATTTCAATTCGCGCCCAAGGCACATCGACATTGCCGGTCAGGCTTAGCAGTTGCGGGGTGATGTTGGCTTCGACATTCGGGCTGACTTCCAGTTTCGCCATGCCCGGCATATCCAGTTTGAAGCGATCGGCTTGGGCGGCGATCTGCGCCTGCCACTGGTCCAAGGTGCGCCAAGAGGCGCTGCCGCGCAGGTTTAGTTGGCTATCCGGCGTTTTCAGCGTGCTGTTAAGCGTTGATGAAGTGCCGTTGAACGCGATGTTTAGCTGTCCGTCGCTGACTTGGAACGGTGTGGAGAACAGCTTGCTGCGGATCTGTTGCACGTCAAATTGTCCGTTCAGCAACGGCGCCTGCAAGCTGCCGCCGAGTCGCAAGTTGCTGTTGACCACGCCCTGCACCCGCTCGCCTTTGGCAAGCAGCTGGTTTAACAAATCCAAATTGAAATCCTGCAAACGGATTTCGCCCGACAGCCCGCGTGCGGCGGCAAGATCGGAAATAGTCAAATCGGTGCTTAGGCTGCCTTTTTGATTAATTTGGGTGTCGGTTTTCAGCACCAGATTATTATTTTGAATCTGGCTGTTGATCCGCAGTTGGTTCAATGCAATTTGGAAAGTGCGGTAGTCGATTCGGTGTTTAAAGCCCAGCTGGTTGCTGTTTAAGGCTAAATTCAGCTCAAACGGTTTGTCGCTGAACCACGCCACTCTGCCGCTGCCGTCGATCACGCCGGAGGCTTGGCTGTTTTTATCTAAAAACTCATTCACCATTGCTAGGTTAACCTGTTTCAACTCAAACGGAATCTCGCCGTTGTTGCCGGCTTTGAAAGCTTGCGGGAAACAGATTTGCGCCTGTTGGTGCAGCCAGCAGTGGGCGGAGACCTCCGCTTCGCTGCGGGCGGCGTCGAATTGCAGCTGCATATTCTGATTATTGCGCCAGTCGCCGACCGGTGAGGTGATCCGCACTTGGCTGAGAGTGGCTTGCCAAACTTCAGTGCCGCGATCAAACCCGCCGTAGATATTCAGTGTGCCGGATACCGGCTCGCCGCGGGTGCGCAGATTGAGCTTGTGGTTTTTCTCATTGCCTTCGGCGATCAGCTTGGTTTGCTGCAACACAATATCGCCGTATTTGAACGAATCCAAGTTGAGATACAACGCGCCGGCAATTATCTCATCCATGTTTAGCCGCCCTTTGGCGCTGAAATTGCGCAGGCGGAAATCTTGATAATCAATATTTTTACTCACCAAGTCCAGATCGGCGCTTGGATTTTGCAAGCTGCCTTGAATATTGATGTTGCCGTTAAGCGAGGCGGACAAGTGCGGTAGCAGCCCGCTTAAATTCGGGGCGTTGATGTCGGCGTGCAGGTCGGATTCCTGATCCAGATGTCCGTTAATTAAAATGGTGTTATTGCCATAAATCAGCTTGAGTTGCTCGGCATTCAGCAAGCGCTGTTTGCTGCTTTGCAGTTTGCCGTCCAGCTGCAGGTTTTGATTATTTAACCGCCCTTGAATCGCTAAGTCGTCGATTGCCACTTGCCAGTTGTCGCCGCTGACTTCGCCCTCGGAGCGTAAACCGCCGTTCAGCACTGCCGCCCATTCCGGCAGATAGCTGCGGGTGTCGATGTTCTCCAGCTTGACCGCACTTTGCCAGTTCACGCCGTCGCGCCATGCCAGTTTGCCGTTGAGTTCCGCTTTGCCGTTTAAGGCTTCCAGCAATAACGCTTGAATGTTCAAATCGGCAATCGTGCCGTCGGCAGTCAGTGTCAGCTTAGACGGTGGGATATCGTTGCCGCTGACCGCACTTTGCAGCTGGATTTGATAGTGCGATAAGTCGCCGTGCAGCTGTAAGTCCAAATCTTGTAACGTCACATCCGCTGCGGTTTTAGCCGTATTTAATTCGGCATCGGCTTGCGGCGCGGCGCTGAACGGATAATGAAATTGCGGGCTGGTCAGACGAATTTGGAACGGATTATTCGCTTGGTTCAGCTGAAATGCCGCCTGTAAATTTGTCTCTGCCGCGCCCTGGATACTGAGTTGCAGCTCGGCGGTCTGTTTGAGCGCACCGTTGAGTGTTAACGTAACCGCACTTTGTGGCAACAGCAGTTGCTCGCCTTGCATCAGCGGGTAAACGTCGGCGTTCAATTGCAAATTCAACGGGAAATCTTGTTCCAGCGTGATGTCGCCGTGGGCGTCTAAGTCAATTAAATCGCTGTTGATTTTCAGCTGTTGCAGTTGCAGCTGTTGTCCGCTGGCATCGGCAAGTATATCCAACGTCGGAATCGCAATATCCAGCCCGTTTTCCGCCGTTTCACGGTAGCGCCAATCTCTGCCGTGCAAGCCTAAAATATGAATATCAAACGGCAGGATAATTTGTTGCAGCTCGGCTAATAACGGTTTTGCCAGCCGTTGTTGCAGTGCGTCCCAATCGACCGGCTGTGCGGCGTTGGTTGGTGTCGCAGCGGCGGCGGTTTCGCTGTCATCCGGACTTGGCGGCATCACCACCGACAGGTTTTCAATTTGGGTCGGCTGAATGGTCAGTCCTTGTTCGTTATTCAGCGAAAGTGCGGTTTGGAAACGCGCTAAGTCAAATGCCATTTGATCGACTTTAACATTGGCTTTCTGTAAATCCAGATTATTAATTTCAACCGCCAGCGGCAGCTGAATACGCCGCATCTCGCCGGAGGATTCGCTCGGTTCGGACGGCGGCAAAAGTGCGGTATCGACGCCGACAGCGACTTGCTGCAAGGATAAATCTTCAATGCAGATCTTGCGCTGCCACAAGCAGGATAGCGGCAGATGAGCACGGGCATGGGCGACGGAAACTGCAATGCCGTCGCTGTGGTATTCCACATTTTGCAGCACTAAGCCTTCATTCAAGCTGCCGCTGACCTGCTCGATTTTCAACTCGTCCAGCCAGTTGTCCGCCAATGCCAGCAGGCTGCGTTGCCCGTAGCCGCTGGCGAGTAATCCGACAATGAGAGCAAGGATCAGCAGTAATAAAATTGCCAGGCTGCATAACAGCTTGCGCCAACCGCACTTATGTTTTTTGCCCGTGGTTGCGGGTTTGCTTTGGTTGCTGTTGTCGGTTTCGTCAGGGTGTTGCGTCGCTGCGGTTTGTTGTTTATCCATTATAATTCTGTTCCTAACCCGATATAAAATTGGATATTCTTGCTGTTGTCTTTGTCGCGAATCGGCGTGGCAATATCAAATTTCACCGCACCGATCGGCGACGCCCAGCGCACGCCGATGCCGGCGCCGGAACGCAACTCGGCGCCGGAGAATTTATTGGCGGCAAGCCCGGTGTCGTAAAACACCGCCGCCCACCAATCCGGGTACACCTGATATTGATATTCCAAGTTAGCGGCAGCCATGCGAGATGCGCCGACCAACTTGCCGTCGCGGCCTTTCGGCGAAACTTTTTTATAGCCGTAGCCGCGAATGCTGCGGTCACCACCGGCAAAATAGCGTAGCGCAGGCGGAATCCGTTCGAAGTCGCGAGTGTTGAGGTAGGCAACTTCAAAACGGGCTAAAAAGCGGTGATCGGTAAAATAGGTGCGAATCCAGGTGGTGGAGGCGCGCACGCTGAAGAAATTCACATCGGAGCCCCAAATTTTCTGCCCCAGATTGAAGGTGAGGTTTTGTGAATCTCCCCAGCTTGGAAACATTCCGCCGCGCATTCGAGTGCGGTTGAAGCCGGCGGTCGGGTAGATCAGCAGGGTTTTGTGCGAAATGTCCGCTTGGGTGAAGTCATCATAGCGGGTGCGTAAGCCGGCGAAATATTGCCAGCCGCTGCTGTGATTCCAATAGCGCAGCCCTGCCAAGGTGACGGTGTTGGATTTGGTATCATTGTTATTTTCGCGCTCCATCCCGCCGGAAAACTCATAATAATAATTCATCGGGTTGGCGAGCAGCGGCATTCGATAGGTCGCTTCCAGCGTTTGCTGTGGCGCGGAAAGATACAGATTGCTGCGGAAGCTGTGCCCGCGGCTATTGATCCACGGGCGCGTCCAGCCGATTTGCAGCCGTGGCCCGACATCGGTTGAATAGCCGATCCCTAACTCCATGCTGTTTTTCTTTTTCGGTCGTAGCAACACTTCTAAATCCACCCGTTTCGCCTCGGCGTCCAAGTGCGGTTCCAGCAGCACTGAGCTGAACCAATTGCTTGAAGTGTAATTTGAGGTCAGGGTTGAGAGATCGTTGATCAGATACGGCTCGCCGGCTTGAATCGGCAGCATATTGCGCAGATAATCCTCGCGGATCTGGGAATTACTAAAACTGACATCGCCGTAGTGGTAGCGCTGCCCGCTGTTAAACACGATGTGCCAAACGGCGGAATGCTCCTCCGGCATCACCAACAATTGTGACAACATAAAATCGGCATCGAAATACCCGCGTTTTGCCGCTAAGTTTTGCAGCGCGGATTTGTAACCGTCGTATTCGCCTTGATTGAGCACCGAGCCGACCGGCGGCAGGGTTTTGTTGAGTGCAATAAATTCGGGATCCAGTGCCGCGTCGCCTAAAATTTGGATTTCGGGCGTGTCGTTTTTAACCGGCTGCGCCAACTGCACATTGGCAAACAGCAGATCTTTTGCCGGCGCGGCGCGGCGCTGTAGGCGGAAAGTAATTTGGTTGTTGAAATAGCCCAAAGCGCGCAACGCATTTTCAATGGTTTGACTGACCAGATATTGATAGCGCTCCGAGTCATCCGCCTCATCGTTACTGAGCTGTGACAAATGGATGCGCACATTGTTGCTTAAGCTCGGATTATCAATGCCTTGCACCCGCAGCAACACGGTTTGTCGCTGGATTTGATCTTCCGCCGAAACGGACGGCGAACACACGAATGACGCAAGCAAAACAACGCCCAGCCCGCGTTTATTCCATTGCCCAACAGGCAGTTTCCATTGAAATAATTTCACATAAACTCCATGTGCAGTGCTATTTAATTGTTATTCGGATCTTTATTGGACTACAAAATTGCCATTAAGTTTACCGTTAAGCACCGGCGATGCCAATGGTTTTGGTCTGAGTGTATTTAAATATCGCTCAGGTTGCGGAATGACGCTTCAAATAATTAAATTAAACGTAAGGCGGAAATCAAATCAGGGCGCTGTTCCAGTATTAACAGTAATTTTCGAGCCGAGTCGTTTGGGATCCGACGTAGCGTTTCCCACGATTGCACCAGTGCCAGGCTGACGCCGATCGCATCGGCAAATTCGGATTGTTTCAGCTGTGTTGCCGAGCGGATTTTTTTGACATCCGGGATTTTATGCACGAAAACGGATTTTGGATCCGGCGATTTTCGATGGGCTGCGATTATTTTCTCGTGCCAGATCGCAAATTTCAAAAAAATCACGCCATTTTTCACTGTCATATTAGTGTAATAATTCTTTGCTACAGTAATTCGGCTCAATGTCGAGCTATTATTTTTCGCATTCACTGAAGGACTGTTTATGTTTAAGAAATCACTTTTGATTACCGCACTTGCGACAGCAACTGTTTCTTTCTCTGCTTCTGCTGCAACCGATATTAGTTGGTGGCACGCGATGGGCGGGCAATTGGGCGAGACTGTCAATAAAATGGCGGCAACGTACAACGCTTCCCAAAACCAATGTAAGATTGATCCGATTTATAAAGGCAGCTATGAAGAACTATTAACCGCCGGCATTGCGGCGTTTCGTGCTAAACAAGCACCGAACATTATTCAGGTGTATGAAGCCGGTTCGGCAACCATCATTAATGCAAAAGGCGCATTGACACCGGTGGCGGATCTGTTTGCGGAAAGCGGCGTGGTTTTTGATAAAAACGATTACTTACCGGGTATCCGTAATTTCTATGCCGACAGTCAAGGCAAAATGATCGGTATGCCGTTCAACTCCTCTACGGTAATTCTGTATTTCAACAAACCGGCATTTGAAAAAGCCGGCGTACAACCGCCGAAAACCTGGGAAGAATTTGAAGCGGTGGCGGAAAAATTAAAACAAGCCGGTTATATCGCATTATCCCAATCTCACTCACCATGGATTCTGTTCGAAAACTTCCAATCCCGCCACAATTTGCAACTGGCTGACCTCAATAACGGTTTTGACGGGCCGGCAACCAAACTGATGTACAACAACGACCACTTAAAAATGCACTTGAGCAAATTTAAAGAGTGGAAAGACAAAGGCTACTACGGTTACTACGGCGAAGGCTGGGGCGACAATCAAACCCCATTTGAAAAAGGTGAAGTGGCAATGTGGTTAGGCTCAAGCGGTTCATTCGGCGGCATTAAAACCCAAGCTGATTTTGAATTCGGTACAACCTATTTGCCGTATTGGGATTCCATCACTCAAGGCAAAAGTTACAATACCTTTATCGGCGGTGCGGCATTGTTTGCCTTCTCCGGCAAAGCAAAAGAGCAGAATGCTTGTTCAGCCGATTTCTTTAAATATTTAAGTAGCGCTGATGTTCAGGCAGGCTGGCATAAAGAGACCGGCTATGTGCCGATCACCACTGCGGCTTATGAAAAAGTGAAAGCTGAAGGCTATTACCAACAAGAGCCTGCGGCAGAAACCGGTATTTTGCAATTGAACTTACCGGGTGGCGACTGGACAAAAGGCTACCGTTTAGGTTTTTATCCACAAACTCGCGAAGTGATTCGCAGTGAAGTGACCAAACTGTTCACCGGTGCAACCGATGTGGATAGTGCGTTAACGGTGATTGAAAAAGACGGTAACCAACTGCTTTCACGCTTTGCGCAAACCGTAAAATAAGCCAAGTGCGGTTTCATTTCCTGTTCTTGCCGTAGCATACCTTTTGCAAGCGGAGAGTAGGAAAGTACAACACTTGAGCAAACACCTTCGCCCCTTCCGTTTACGGAAGGGGCTGCCGAAGGCTGGGGGAGGGCGAGATCGCAGCTCCATCGGCAAGTGGATTTAGGATCACAATATGAACAAAAGAACGTTTAAACATTCTGCGCTACCATACCTGTTTATTGCGCCGCAGTTGCTGATTATTGCAGTATTTTTCGTCTGGCCGGCGTTGCAATCGGTCAATATGAGCTTTTATCTGGAAGATCCGTTCGGCTTCAGTTCCACCTTTGTCGGCTTGCAAAACTATATTGATGTGTTGAGCAACCCGAACTACTACGGCTCATTCCGTTTCACCTTGATTTTTTCGGTGTTAGTCACCTTTTTTTCGTTAGCGATTTCGTTATTGCTGGCGGTGAAGGCGGATCACGTGATTCGCGCCAAAAATAGCTATAAAACCCTGATCATCTGGCCTTATGCGATTGCACCGGCGGTGGCGGGGCTGTTGGCGGTGTTCCTGTTCGATTCCCACGTCGGCCCGATGTACAAACTGTTTAACCAAATGTGGGCGTTCGATCACAAACTGGATTCGTTTGATGCCACCTTGGCGCTGGTGCTAATCTCCGTTTGGAAACAGGTGAGTGTGAATTTCGTCTATTTTATCGCCGGTTTGCAGGGCATCCCCAATTCGGTGAAAGAGGCGGCGGAAATCGACTGCAAAAGCCGCAGCAAACGCTTTTGGACCATCACTTTCCCATTACTCGCACCGACCACCTTTTTCCTGCTGGTGATCAATATCACCTACGCCTTTTTTGAAACTTTCGGCATCATCGACACCTTAACCCGCGGTCGTCCGAGCGGCGAGACCTCAACCTTGGTGTATAAAATCTACCAAGACGGCTTTTTAGGTGCGGACTTGGGCGGCAGCTCGGCACAATCGGTGATGTTGATGATTTTCGTGATGTTGCTGACCGTGATTCAATTCCGCTTCCTCGAAAAGAAAGTGCATTATTAATTGCCCGGCAAAAGGAATGTGATATGAGACATAAAATTTTTGACCACTTGATTTTAATTGTCGGTGTGATTTTTTTAATGCTGCCGGTTTGGATGGCACTCACCTCGTCAACCCACAGCGCCGAATATCTGGCGCGTAACGGCATTCAATTCTGGTTTGGAGATGAATTTATCAGCACCTATCGCGATCTGCTGTTCGGCAGTTCCAGCGTATTTTTGAATGATGTTTCGACTCAAATCAAAGGCGCCAGCGGCTTAACTATGCTGAAAAACTCGCTGATTTTGGGCTTTGGCTTTGCAATCGGCAAAATCATTATTTCGATGCTGGCGGCGTATGCGATTGTGTATTTCCGCTTCCCGATGGGCACGTTTTTGTTCTGGATTATCTTCAGTTCGCTACTGTTACCGCTGGAAGTGCGGATCATTCCGTCGTATGAAATTGTGGCGCAGCTCGGCATGGTGAACAGCTACACCGGCTTGATTCTGCCGTTGATCGCCTCGGCGACCGCCACCTTTTTCTTCCGCCAGTTTTTCTTGTCGATTCCCGACGAGTTGATCGAAGCGGCCAAAATGGACAACGCCGGACCGTGGCGCTTCTTTATCGATATTTTATTACCGCTGTCGAAAGCGATGATCGCCGCGATTTTTATTATTATGTTTGTGGTCGGTTGGAATCAATATTTATGGCCGATTCTGATGACCACCGACGACAGTTTTAAAACCCTGCTGCTTGGGATCAAAGACATCATCAATGTGTTGGACGACGGCAAAATTCCCGCCTATAACCGCGCGTTTGCGCTGGCGGTGTTGTCGATTGCGCCGCCGGTGTTGGTGGTGGTGCTGTTCCAAAAATGGTTTATCAAAGGCTTGGTTGATTCCGATAAATAGCGAAGGAATAAGAGAAAATTATGTCAGCATTAGAAATTAAAAACGTCAGTAAAATTTATCCTAACGGCAAAGCCGCAACCCACAATGCCAATATCAGCATTGAAGCCGGCGAATTTGTGGTGTTTGTCGGCCCGAGCGGCTGCGGCAAATCCACTTTGTTACGCATGATTGCCGGTTTGGAATCGATCACCTCCGGCGATATGTATCTTGCCGATGAGCGGATTAATGATCTGGAACCTGCCGATCGCAATATCGCAATGGTGTTCCAAAACTACGCGCTGTATCCGCACATGACGGTGTTTAAAAATCTTGCCTACGGCTTGATTAACCGTAAATATCCGCAAGCGGAAATCCAAAAGCGGGTCGAAGCCACCGCCAAACTGTTACAGCTGAGCGAATATCTGGACAGCAAACCGAAAGAGCTGTCCGGCGGGCAGCGACAGCGGGTGGCGATGGGGCGCGCGATTGTACGCGAGCCGAAACTGTTCCTGTTTGACGAACCGCTGTCGAATCTTGATGCCAAACTGCGCAACACCATGCGGCTTGAAATTAAAGCGTTGCAGCGGCGGCTGAACATCACCGCGGTGTATGTCACCCACGATCAAGTGGAAGCGATGACCATGGCGGATAAAATCGTGATTTTAAACGCCGGCAGAGTGGAGCAGATCGGCACACCGAAGCAGATTTATCACCAGCCCGCCAATCTGTTTGTCGCCACCTTTATGGGATCGCCGGCGATGAATATTCTGGATGCCACGTTACAACAGGGCGTGTTGCGGCTGCCGAGCGGGCACTATTTCAAACCGCACTTTGATCTGCCGTCAAGCTGGCAGGGCAAGGCATTTAAGATCGGCATCCGTCCGGAAAAAATTCAGCTTTCGCACCAAAAGCCGGAAGTGGAAAATCCGTTTTTACTGGCGGTCGAAGTGGTGGAAGATCTCGGCGCGCAGCGGGTGATCCATGGCAACTTAGGCAGCCAGCCGCTATTGGCGGTGACCGAGATGAACAATATTTCGTCTGAAGACAACGTCTATTTTAGCGTTGCCAGCCGGGATATTTACCTGTTCGACGCCGAAAGCGGGCAGGCAATTTATCACACCGATCTGTAATCATCGCAAATAAAGGAGGCGCGTATGTCACTGGCGTATTCACTTGAACCCGAACAACCGCAGATTCCGTTAATCACCCGAATCTGCTCGGCGCTGGAGCCCGTTCCGAAACAGACGTTCAGCGAGATTTCGCAGGCGGAGCGCAGCCGCGAAACCCACCGCAGCTATATGCAGCTGCCTTGCTTGCAAAGTATCGAGTGCGGTCATCAAGGTTTGGGGCGGCAGTTGTCGCGCCATTTCCGCGTGGTGGCGTGGAACTTGGAGCGTTGTTTAGATGTGAGTGCAAGTGCGGTTTTGTTGCGCCAGCACAATCCGGATATTGTGCTGCTGTCGGAAATGGACAACGGCATGGCACGCACTCAACAGCGCCACACCACCCAGGCGCTGGCGAAAGAGCTGGGAATGTACTATCTGTACGGCGTTGAATTTCTAGAGCTGGATCTCGGCAGTGAAATCGAACGCAAACTGGCAACTGACGACTTCAACAGCAAAGGCTGGCATGGCAATGCGATTCTCAGCAAAGTGCCGTTTAAATCGGTGGCGATGTTGCGTTTTGACGATCACGGACATTGGTTTAACGGGCAAAAAGTCGGCGAGCATTTTGGCGAAGCACGGATTGGCGGACGCATGGCGCTGTTGGCGGAAGTGGCGACCGCACAAGGCAATCTGCTGCTGGTTAGCACCCATTTGGAAAGCAATGTGAATCAAGACGTTCACTACCGCGAGCAGCAGATGCTGACGTTAGCGCAAGCCTGCCAACAGTTTAAACCGGATATGCCGGTGATTATCGGCGGCGATCTCAACACCGGCAACAACCTTGCCGACGGCTTGGATCACCGTGCCGAACCGCTATTTAACAGCATGGAACAGCTGGGTTATCACTGGAAAGCTAACCCTGAGGGCGTTACCACCCACCATTCACGCATCACCCTGCGCCAAACCCGGCAACAGAAACTGGATTGGTTTTGTGCTAAAAATATTCGCTGTTCGCACAGTGAAATTCTCTCCGCCTTTACCCCCGATGGCACGCCGCTTTCCGATCACGAACCGATTTTAGCGGATTGGGTCTATCCGAAAAAGAATAGCTGACCGCACTTGTCCCAAAACGAAAAAACCTTGTGAGCGTTAGCCCACAAGGTTTTGTTTTTCGATAATACCGCTGGATTACCAGTTATAGCGAATCCCGATATTGCCGTGTACGCCTTCGCGTGCCGCCCCGGCGTTGCTCGGATTGCTGCCGAATGCGTGTTGATAGCGCACGTCACCGTACAAATAAGTGGATTTCGCCACTGCAATTTGTCCGCCGACACCGGCTTCCCACCAGGTTGAACCTAAACGCTCGGCAATACGTTCACTGCCGACAGTCAAACTTGGGGTGCGACCGGAGAAGTCATGCAATACGTTTGAGGTGAAATACACGGTTTTCGCGCGCTCGCCCGCATCGGCATTCCAGGCTAAACGGCCACCGACACGCCCACGCACACCGTGTTTGGTAACATCGTGTACATTGCGAGTGCCGTCATTGAAGCCGCGCAAGTGTAGTAATTGATAACTTAACTGCGCTTGTGGCTCAACTAACCAGTTATCATTCAACGCATAAGGGCGGCCGATTTCGGCAGACAGCGCAATGCTGTGGCCGTATTGATTCGCTTTTACCCCGTTGCGGCTGTGATATTGGTTGCGCAAGTAAGCAAATTGACCGACTAAGTCTAAATAACTGCCGTTTTCAGCATACCATGTTGAGTAACCGCCCAAGCTCCATGTTTGGCTTTTCGCACGGCCGGTGTATTTATCGGCAACAACATAACCGTTTTCCG
Source organism: Testudinibacter sp. P27/CKL/0425 (assembly GCF_052931395.1). NCBI lineage: Bacteria > Pseudomonadati > Pseudomonadota > Gammaproteobacteria > Pasteurellales > Pasteurellaceae > Testudinibacter > Testudinibacter sp. P27/CKL/0425. The sequence continues at coordinate 378,858 of NZ_CM128801.1, forward strand.
CACGATAGCGGTCATTGAAGTCATGTTTTCCCCAACCGTGCGTGAACATGATACCGCCATGGCGACGATACTCTTCGCCGGACTGAGCTGTCCAACTTTTCGCCACTAAATCACTGCCCAGTTGTACAAAGCCGGTTCTGATCTCTACACCGAAGCGGTTTTTGCCGTTCAACGTTAGACGATCAAGATATAAACGAGCCCAAGCCAGAGGCTGATGTTGTGCCCCGCGATCCAATTTACCATGCTGCTCACCCATACGCTCATGCAATTTGCCCAGTTGTGAATAGCCCATATTGAACAACATACTTTGTGTTAATAAATAACCCGACACAGGTTGAGCAATAATGGTCGGACCATTCGGTATTGGTTGCGGTTGTGGTTCAGGCTGTGGCTCAGGTTGTGGTTCCGGCTGCGGCTCAGGCTGTGGTTCCGGCTGCGGCTCAGGTTGTGGTTCCGGCTGCGGCTCAGGTTGTGGTTCCGGCTGCGGCTCAGGCTGTGGTTCCGGCTGCGGCTCAGGCTGCGGTTCCGGCTGCGGTTCCGGCTGCGGCTCAGGCTGCGGCTCAGGCTGCGGCTCAGGCTGTGGTTCCGGCTGTGGTTCCGGTTGTGGCTCAGGTTGCGGTTCAGGTTGCGGCTCAGGCTGTGGTTCCGGCTGTGGTTCCGGTTGTGGCTCAGGTTGCGGTTCAGGTTGCGGTTCAGGCTGTGGTTCAGGCTGCGGCTCAGGTTGCGGTTCAGGCTGCGGCTCAGGTTGTGGTAACGCTATTAACGTCCAGTGGTAGTCATTACCAACTTTGACTAATTGCGCTTCTCCGGCGTTAGAGGTTTCAGCGCTGCCGCTAAAGACCGTATCACTCTGCTCTTCTGCCACGGTGATCACTGCAACATTCGATATTTTTGCTTGATCCGCACGAGTGACATTACCCAAAATCTTGCTCGGCACCGAAACGCTGGTGCTGCCGCTTGCGCTGCCGGTAATCGCCAAGGTGTCGGTTGTCAGGTTGTTCGGATCGTCCCATTTGCTGTTAACCACTAACTGAGAACCGCTAACGCCTTGATAATCACCATTAATGGTTAATGTTTGCGGCGTGAAGCTATTATTTTCTACTGTCGAGTTTAAATAAATTGTACCGGAATTCAGCATATTGCCGGTAATGCTGCCGTTCATAGCGGCTAAAATCAGGTCTTTTTGATTTTCCATATTGCCGTTGATGGCGGCGCTGCTGCTTTTGAGTGTCAGCTCGCCGTTATTCAAGACATTACCGTTGATGCTGTTCATACCACTCAACGTCAGTATACCCTGATTATTCACCGCACCGTTGACACTCGAATACATGTCCAGGCGGCTGTTGCTGTTGATAAATAAACCTAAGACGTCTTCTGTGCCGGTGGTTAATGTTTTGGTTAGCTCCACATTGGAATTTTCAAGCGTAATTTTTTCCCAATTGGTGAATTGCGCGCCGTTGAGACTGCCGGTTCTACCGTTAAAGGTCAGGCTGTCGATCCAACCATCGGCTGCAGACACATCATCACCGCCATCAAGCACTTTCCCGCCATCACTTGATAGTTTCCGTTTAAAATGGCGGTATCAGAGCCATCGCCCATTAAAATATCATCCATTATCGTGCCAGCGGTTGCGATGAGTTGGTCATCACCTTTGCCAAATTCTAACTGTCCGAAAATTGTGACATCCTCCCCATTTAAGGTTGCGATGTCATCGCCCTCACCCATGTTGATGCTGCCGAAGACGGTACCGGAGGTCGCATCGAAACTGTCGTCATTGCCGCCTAAATCAACACCGTCCCAGATGGTGGAATTTGAGCTTAAATTCACCTTTTCTTTGCCTTCACCACCGACAATCGAAAGATCGGTATCTGTGCCGTAAATTGAAGCATTTGTACCTGACACATTAATATGGTTTGTGCCGAGACTATCTCTAGTATCGATACCGATACGATTGCCACGAATCTCACTGCTGTCTTTTAAGGTAATGTTATTGATTGAATCTGCGGAGTTGGAGGCTAATCGAATACCGGTTTCACCGTATATAGCTGCGTTATCAGTAGGAGTGTGAGGGCTGAGTTGCCGCTTTCATTGCTCGCATCTAATGCAATGCCTTTATGGGCACTTAAATTAATAACGTTTGCGGAGATCGCACCATCAGCGGTTGAGGTCAATTCCATAGCCGCCGCATTGTCGCCTATTGCAGAAATTGAGCCGCCGGTCTGTTCAACATTGATTGGATTTCCGGCAGAGGTGAGCTTCACCGCCACCGCATCTGCGCCACTGGTGCTGATGCTATTGCCGGAATCGACCAAACTTCATTGTTTGCATCGCTCAGGGCTTGGCTGTTCGCCCCAATAGCTGCCGCACCTGCGCCGTTAATCACCACCGCATGGGCATTAGCACCTTGAGTAGTGATATCGACACTGTTGTTGGCAAGCTGCACCGCACTTCCGCCGGTTAAGGAAATTGCCGTGGCACCATCACCTTGGGTGCCGATACGGCTTGTGCCAAGTGCGGTCAGGGTGGCGCTTGATTCGCCTTCAATACCGCCGGCATTTTGGGTTGTGATAGATAAATTGCCACCGACAGCGGTTTCGGCAGCGTTATGCATGCGAATAGCACGATGCCCCACGGAAGTACTGTTATTGATGATATTCAGATTGCCGCCGATATTGACTTGAGCACTTTTACCATACAGCCGGATACTGTCGGCAAAACGACTGGTCATATCTATGTTATTTTTAACGTTGACAACGCCACCGAGAAGATCTTCGCCATTTGCATTTTTAGCCGCGTCCAAAAACAGTGATGTTCCTGAACTAGCATCGTGTCTTGTTGTTAATGACCCCTCGACGTTTAAGGTATTTTGCCCCCCAACAGCACCTGTGCCAGAACGAATATAAATAAGGTGGCTTGGATAGGAGGAAGCATATTCTGAAACAACGGTTAAATTATTTGCATTTACAGTTGCCCCCGGTGCGGTGGGAAGAGAGCCTGCATTTGAACCACCGATACTTAAAATATGCCCCCTAACGCCTTCGCCGTCTAATTTAACGCTGTCTTGAATAAAGTTTAGAACAGAGCCATCTCCGGTTGAAACAGCAACGTTATTTCTGCTGTATGAGGGGTGTGTGGCATCACAGGTGTCGCCACCGGAAGCATATACGGCAAGATTGGATGCACGCGACACATCCCGACATGCCGCATAAACGGAATCAAACGGAAAAAAGCTGCCGACAGCGGTCAACGCCAGTGCGGTAGCCGCACCACCGACGCTGCTGCTGGCTCTCTTACCTTTAGCTCTGCTCAGCTCTGAGCAAACAACGCAAGTGCCAAGAGCGGTATTGTAAATTGATTTGAAAATATGGTTCATAAATAATCACCCCAAGGAGTAAATGTAATAAGAATGCGTGGATTTTGTAAAATTTAACTAATTATACAGAATATGAAATAGCGGGGGTGGGCAAATCAGTGTAAATTAAAGAAAGTTTAAGCGTTTCGTTACAATTAAAGGCGAGGTGATGCTGTTGAAGTGTTGCTTGTTTTAGATTTATCGTGGGAAACGGATTGGGCAGTAATTCAATCTCTATTTTATAATATTGTTCGGCAAAAATACCTACGGTTATCGCCCCAGAAAACCTTGTACCCGATAGATGGTACAAGGTTTCGGCGATTGCGAGGTCTCATTAAACGGCTATTTTTTCAGTGCGCCTAAAATACCGCGCACAATTTGGCGGGTGATTTGGTTGCGGATATTGCGCCCGACACTTTTACTGACGCTGCTGACCACTTGCTCGGTCATGGTCAGTTGTTCGCCACGCTTTTTGGTGCCGAAAATCATGCGGCTGAGGCTGCCCATTAAACCGTTTTGTTCCTCTTCCGCCTGTTGCTGCTGTTTTTCGGCAACCGCTTGCAGGCTTTGCTGCTCGGCGTTCAGCACTTCAAATGCCGATTCGTTATCGACATAATCTCGATAGAACGGATACAGATCATCGTCTTTCACCCATGCGCTGCGCTGTTCGGTGCTGATCGGCTTCAGTTGGCTTTTCGGCGGATAAATATAGGCGATTTCGACCGGAGTCGGCATACCTTTTTCGTCCAAGAAAGACACTAACGCCTCGCCGACGCCAAGTGCGGTGATCGCTTCCACCACATTCACCTCCGGATTGCTGCGGAAGGTTTCGGCGGCGGATTTCACCGCTTTTTGATCGCGCGGCGTGAACGCACGCAAGGCGTGTTGAATCCGGTTGCCCAGCTGCCCCAATACGCTGTCCGGCAAGTCGAGCGGATTTTGGGTGACGAAATACACCCCAACGCCTTTAGAGCGAATCAGGCGCACCACTTGTTCCACTTTTTCCACTAAGGCATTCGGTGCGCCGTCAAACAGCAAATGGGCTTCATCGAAAAACATCACGAATTTAGGTTTTTTCGGATCACCCACTTCCGGCAGCTGCTCGAACAGCTCCGCCATTAGCCACAACAGAAATGCGCCGTACATTCGCGAAGAGTTGATTAACTTTTCTGAATTCAGAATATTGATCACACCGCGTCCGTCCCGAGTTTGCAGCCAGTCGTCCAGATTCAGTGCGGGTTCGCCGAACAGTTCGCTTGCTCCTTCGTTTTCTAAGGTCAACAATGAACGCTGAATTGCGCCGACACTGGCGGCGGAAACATTTCCGTATTCCACCCGATAAGTGGCGGCATTGTCGGCAACGTGTTTCAGCATGGCACGCAGATCTTTTAAATCAATCAGTAACAAGCCTTTATCGTCTGCCACACGGAACACCAGATTCAGCAAGCCCTCTTGGGTGGCGTTCAGATTCAGCAAGCGAGATAACAGTAACGGACCCATTTCAGAAATCGTGGTGCGAAGTGGAATACCGCTTTCACCGAACACGTCCCAAAATGACACCGGATAGCCGCTCAGATAACTTTCGCCGCCCAGCTCACATTGCTCGATGCGCTCGGCGACTTTGCCTTGCAACTCACCGGCTTTTACTAAGCCGGAAATATCGCCTTTCACATCCACTAAAAACACCGGTACGCCGTCATCACTGAATGCTTCCGCGAGTTTGCGCAAGCTGATGGTTTTGCCGGTGCCGGTCGCACCGGCGATTAAGCCGTGGCGGTTCGCCATTTTGGCAGTGAGTGAAAGGGTTTTGCCCTGTTTGGTTTGGGCGAGTGCGTAGTGGCTCATAAAATATCCTTCTGTAAGCAATGGTTGGCGCTGATAATAACGGATTTACCTTGTTGACGAAAGGTTAAACCGCACTTTGTGCTGCCAATTTCCCGGTGTAGCAGCGACGGCAGTTCTAATAACGAATCCAAGCGGCGATCGGCAATGCTGTAGCGCGGATCTTGCTGCAAGGCTTGCGGCGGAATGGCAACCGCTTTCATTTGTGCCGCCTTGGCGGCGATCACGCCGTTAACCGAATCCTCAATCGCTAAGCATTCCAGCGGCGAAACGCCCAGTTTTTCAGCGGTGCTGAGATACACCATCGGGTGCGGCTTGCCGTATGGCAACTCATTGGCGGAATTGAGCGAAACAAAATAGTCACGCAGTTGCAGCGTGTCGACCACTGTATTAATCACCTGCATATTTGACGACGATGCCAGCGCGACTTTTAACCCGCTTTGTTGCAGCCATTGCAACGAGCCGAGCACCCCGGGCAACGCCTCGCCGTGCTGTGCTATCCACTTGATCACCGTGTTGTTCATTTCTTCACTGATTTGCTGCTGTTTTTCCGGCGCAAGATTGAACTGTTTGCACCATGCATAAGCAATATCTTCCACCCGCTTGCCGACAGTGGCATCGGCATCGGCTTGAGTGATTTGAATACCACAAATCCGCTGCATCACCTCAAATTTCGCCGCTTCCCAAGCCGGCTCGGAATCAATCAAAATCCCGTCCATATCAAAAATCACAGCTTTTAGCATGGTTTCTCCTTTTAATTTAATATGATATTGAATAATGTTATTTATCTTCTCCCTCGATAGCTCCCTCCGTAAACAGAGAGGGTAAAAGATATTCTCCTTTCTTTATTAGGCAGAGGAAAAAGAATAGTATCTTTCTCTCCCTCCGCTTGCGGAGGGAAATGTCCGTAGGACAGAGGGAGGGAATATTGTTTTTCCGATCTCTGTTCCAATTTTAATCACAATATCCTCTATTATCTACTCAAAAAACTATCATTCCTTACTTTAGGACAAATGAGGAATAATATTATGCGCACAAATGAAAACGCAAGATTACGTCAGTATGCTAAACAGTTAAGAGCCAATCCAACAGATGCGGAACAAAACCTTTGGTATCATTTGAGAAATCGGCGACTTGGAGGGATAAAATTTTTACGACAAAAAATCATAGGAGGTTATATTGTTGATTTTCTTTCTTTTGATATACAGTTAATCATTGAATTAGATGGCTCACAACATAATGAAGACAAGCAAAAGCAATATGATGAAGAGAGGACGCACTATTTAGAAACGCAGGGTTTTAGGGTGATTCGTTTTTGGAATGATGAAATATTGCGTGAAATGGAAAGCGTATTAGAGATTATTTGGTCTTTTATTGAGCCCTCCCCCAGCCTTCGGCAGCCCCCTCCGTAAACGGAGAGGGCGAAAGCATTATTTTTTCTTTGCAAATAGAAGTGAATAAAGAAGTATTTTTCTCCCTCCGTTCACGGAGGGAGATGCCCGTAGGGCAGAGGGAGGGGCGTTCAGATAAATTGATTTCCTTCCCCCAGCCGTCGGAAGCCCCTCCGTAAACGGAGAGGGCGAAAGCATTGTTTTTTCTTTGCAAATAGAAGTAAATAAAGAAGTATTTCTCTCCCTCCGTTCACGGAGGGAGATGCCCGTAGGGCAGAGGGAGGGGCAAGGCTACAAAATCCCCCAAAATGCGCTGATTAACGGCTGTTGCAGGCGTTTTTTCTGTACACAAACGCCCAGTTCAAATGCTTTACCGGAGATCGGCAGTTCGAGATGGGAAACTTGTCCGCTCATCGGGCTGTTTTTAATCACCACATTCGGCAGCAGCGCCACGCCACAGCCGAGAGCGACCATCGGCACGATGCCCTCGTGTCCGCTGACCGAAGCATAAATTTGCGGATTTTTGATGTTCATCTGCTTAAACCACAAATCGATCCGCTCGCGCACCGGTCCGGCGACCGGCAGGATAAACGGAATCTGTTCCCAATCAATCGGTTGTTGCTGCAATAAACGGGTGGATGGGCAAGCTACGCGCGGGGCAATCAGTGATAATTCAATATGATCGATAAAATGAAAATCCATATTATCCGATAACTTCAACGGCTTACCGACCAACGCCAGATCCGCCTGCTGCGACCGCACTTGCTCAATCGCATTGGCAGGATCGCCGGTGGTGAGCTTGATTTCCACTTTCGGATAGTGGCGGCGAAAGGCTTCCAAAATCGGCGGCAAGTGGCTGTAGGCGGCGGTGACCGAACAGAACAGCTTTAATTCACCGCTTAATTCCTGCTGATTGGGTTGCAGTTGGGCTTTCACCTGTTGCCAGCGTTGCCATGCGGAGAGCGCATATTGCAAAAATGTGTTACCGGCTTCAGTCAGGCTGACCTGGCGGTTATCCCGTAAGAACAGCGGCTGTTTCAGTTCCGCTTCCATTTTTTGAATTTGACGCGACAGCGTGGACGGGCTCATGTGGTGCTGAAGTGCGGTCTGGCTGAAGTTACGGTTCTCGGCTAAATCCAAAAACAGTTTGATCTCTTGAAAATTCATCGGCTTGCCTGTGCGTTATTGCAAATAATGCAATCATAAGTTGTAATAATATCAATTTTCGCAACTATGATTTTAGTCTATACTGACCGCACTTGTCCATTAGGACGTTTTTTAACCTATTTAAAAGGAAAGAGTATGTCTAATTACTTCAATACATTGAACTTGCGTCAGCAATTGGAACAACTGGGGCAGTGCCGTTTTATGCAGCGTGAAGAGTTTGCCGATGAAGCGAACTACCTGAAAGGCAAAAAAGTGGTGATCGTCGGCTGTGGTGCGCAAGGGCTAAATCAAGGCTTGAACATGCGTGATTCCGGCTTAGATGTGAGCTATGCATTGCGTCAAGAAGCGATTGATGAAAAACGTGCTTCTTTCACCCGTGCCAGCGAAAACGGTTTTAATGTCGGCACTTATGAAGCGTTGATCCCGACAGCAGATTTAGTGATTAACCTCACACCGGACAAACAGCACTCTGCGGTGGTGAAAGCGGTGATGCCATTGATGAAACAAGACGCAGCGTTGGGCTATTCTCACGGTTTGAACATTGTGGAAGTGGGCGAGCAAATCCGTAAAGACATCACCGTGGTGATGGTGGCGCCAAAATGCCCGGGCACCGAAGTGCGTGAAGAGTACAAACGTGGTTTTGGTGTGCCGACCTTGATTGCGGTGCACCCTGAAAACGACCCGCAAGAAGAGGGCTGGGCGATTGCGAAAGCGTGGGCGGCTGCAACCGGCGGACACCGTGCAGGCTGCTTGGCATCGTCTTTCGTGGCGGAAGTGAAATCCGACTTAATGGGCGAACAAACCATTCTGTGCGGTATGCTGCAAGCCGGTTCTATCGTGTGCTACGACAAATTGGTGGCGGACGGCAAAGACCCTGCGTATGCCGGCAAATTGATTCAATACGGCTGGGAAACCATCACCGAAGCGTTAAAACAAGGCGGCATCACGCTGATGATGGATCGCTTGTCGAACTCGGCAAAACTGCGTGCGTTTGAGCTGTCTGAACAGATCAAAGATGAATTGGCGTTCCTGTTTGAAAAACACATGGACGACATTATCAGCGGTGAGTTTTCCTCAACGATGATGGCAGACTGGGCAAACAACGATGTGAACTTGCTGACATGGCGTGAAGAAACCGGCAAAACCGCATTTGAAAATGCGCCGAAAGCCGACGGCATCAAAATTTCCGAACAAGAATTTTTCGATAACGGCGTGGTGATGGTTGCAATGGTGAAAGCAGGCGTGGAATTGGCGTTTGACACCATGGTGGCAAGCGGCATCTATGAAGAATCCGCCTATTATGAATCGCTGCACGAATTGCCGTTGATTGCCAACACGATCGCACGCAAACGCCTGTATGAAATGAACGTAGTGATCTCCGACACCGCAGAATACGGCAACTATTTGTTCGCCAACGTGGCAACCCCAATCCTGCGTGACAGCATTATCCCGACCTTGCAGCGTGGTGATTTGGGCGAACCGACTCCAACGATTGAAATCGACAACGTGACACTGCGCGATGTGAATGACGCAATCCGCAATCACCCGATCGAATACATCGGACAAGAACTGCGCGGCTACATGACCGACATGAAACGCATTGCTTCACAAGGTTAATTTGTACTGACCGCACTTTAATGCTGAAAATCCCTTTGATGAAAATCGAAGGGATTTTTTTATGCCAAATCTTAATCTTAAATCAAGCCGCAGCAGCTCTCTTGCCGAACAATACGCTCAACAACAGTGTAATCACCGCAGGCATCACCCAGCTTAAACCTAGATGATAAAACGGTACTTGGCTTAACAGCGTATCAAGTTGCGGTGGCAGCCAGCCGAGATTGTTCAGGCTGTCGAACAGGCTGAACAGCAACACCACTGAAATTGTCACGCGGTAGCTGAAACGGACGGCAGGCAAGTGCGGTCGCAGCAGTTGCAGCACCACCAGCATAATCGCCATCGGATAGATCAACAACAACGCCGGAATGGTGACCCGCAGCAGGGTGTCGAGTCCGGCTTCGGCGATAATAATGGTGGCAAAGGTGAACAGGATCGCGAAAAATTTATAGCTCAAACGCGGGTGGAATTGTGAAAAATAGTCGGCAGCTGCGCTGGTGACCCCGACCAAGGTGGTTAAATTTGCCAGTAATACAATGCCGCTCATCAGCAGTAAACCGGCGTTGCCGAACAGTTGATTGACATAACCGGAAAAAATTTGCCCGCCGTTGGTGGCACTTGCCGCCACTTGCTGGCTGGTGGCGCCTAAATAGAACAGGCATAAATATAACGCGGATAGCAGCACCACCGAAACCACGCCGGCGCCCAGGGTGTATTTCAACACCGCACTTTTATGTGCCACGCCTTTCACCGCTAACGCCCTGGCAACAATGCCACCGAATGCCATTGCCGACAACACGTCCATGGTTTGATAGCCGCCGACCAAGCCGGTTGCCACTGCCGAATTTTCGGCATACGCATGGCTCGGCAAGCCGATGTCGGACAGCGGATTAGCCAGCACGGCAATGCCGACCACCACTAACAGGATTAACAGCAGCGGCGCCATATATTTGCCGATGCTGGAAATCATAGTGCTGCGCCCAAGCATAAAGAACAGCGCAATCAAGTTGAACGCAATCGCAAACAGAATATGCGAATACTCGCCGTTAAACAGGTTCAGCGGCTGCCACGCCATTTCATACGCCACATTGGTGATCCTCGGCATGGCGAAGGTGGAACCGATCACCAAATATAAAATCGACCAAAACGCCACCTCCAGCCATTTCGGCAAGTCTAACGACAGCTCCTCGCCGCGCCCTTTAACCGACACCACCAACAAGGTGATAAACGGCATCAGCACGCCGGTCGAAATAAATCCAAGCGCCGCCCACAGCCAGTGCGAACCGGCGTGGTAGCCTTCCATCGGCGGGAAAATAATATTGCCGGCGCCCAAAAACAGCGAAAAAATCATCATGCCCAAAATGGCAATCTCTTTGCGGGATAACATAATCTGCGTCACCTTTACTCTTTATTTTTAAAATTCGACGATGATACTATAAAAGTCATATTTTTTAGAGAATTAATTGGTGATTGATGTTGTTTACGCCACTTTATCATGTAAATTTATGTATTTTAAGAGAATGCAACTGCTGACAATTGCGTGAAACAGCGTTAGAAAAGCCGGCATTAACTTGTTATACTTGCCGGGTCTGAGATGTGTATCTTTTAACCGCACTTGTATTATCGCCTGAGAATAAGGGCGTTGGAGGATTGAAAAGTGAAAAAATCATTTGCCCGTGGTCTGCGGAAATCGCTGTTGTTGGCGACGTTAAGCCTGTTCAGCGTATCCGCATTGGCGCAGAAATTGTATGTGTATAACTGGACCGAGTACATTCCGTCTAAACTTTTGGCTGAATTTACTAAAGAGACCGGGATTGAGGTGATCTATTCAACCTTTGAAAGTAACGAAGAAATGTATTCCAAAATGAAGCTGAGCAAAGACAGCGGCTATGATTTGGTATTTCCGTCCAGTTACTACATCGGCAAAATGGCGCAGGAAAATATGTTGCAGCCGTTGGATAAAAGCAAACTCAGCAATCTGGGCAATATCAGCAGCGAGTTATTAGATAAACCCTTTGATCCGAATAACGTCTATTCATTACCGTATGTTTACGGGCTGACCGGCATCGGGCTGAATGCGGAGGAAATCGATCCAAGTGCGGTCAGCAGCTGGCAGGATTTATGGAAGCCGGAATACAAAGGCAAAGTGTTGCTGACCGCCGATTCACGCGAAGTGTTCCATTTTGCGCTGTTATTGCTAGGTTATTCACCAAATACCACCGATGAAAATGAGATTAAACAGGCGTATGAATCGCTAAAAAGTTTAATGCCGAATGTGGTGGCGTTTAATTCCGATTCGCCGGAAGTGCCGTATTTGCAAGGCGAAGTGGAGATCGGCATGATTTGGAACGGCTCGGCATTCCGCGCCGAACATGAGAACGACCAGATTCGCTTTGTTTATCCAAAAGAGGGCGCGATTTTCTGGATGGATAACTACGCTATTCCGAAAGGGGCGAAAAATAGTGATGCTGCACACCAATTTATCGACTTTATGCTGCGCCCGGAAAGCGCCAAAGTGGTGATCGAAAGCATGGGCTTTTCCATGCCGAACAACGGGGTGAAAGCACTGCTGAACGAAGCGGACGCCAACAACCCGACATTGTTCCCGCCGGCAAGTGAAATCGCTAATGGTGTGCTGCAGGCGGACGTCGGCGACGCGATTGATCTTTATGAAAAATATTGGAATTTATTAAAAACCCATTAATCAAAATACTTACGCTAAAAAGTGCGGTTTGACCGCACTTTTCCGTTTAATTAACCCAATCGAATAAAAGTCTATGTATCAACAACTCCTTGCTCCGATTCACCAATTTTTAAAATGCGAAACCCCTGATGCCTGGATTGAGCACGCCAAACAGCCGGAAAATCTTAGCATCATCCTGCAAGATCACATGATGTGCGAACTAAAAGCGGCACAATCGGCGATGTTACTGCTGCGCAAATATGCCGCCGACACCGCCGGCAATCACAACCTGCTGCAATGGATGAAGCCTTATGAGGATTTCGCCTACCGTAAAATCGAACCGCGCAGCGATCAGCCTTATGCCCAAGAGATTATCGACAAAATGGTGCTGCTGATTAAAGAGGAATTGCACCATTTTTATCAGGTGCTGGAAATTATCGAACAGCGCGGAATTGAATTGGAAAACATCACCGCAGGGCGTTACGCCAAAGGCCTAATGCGTGAAGTGATTAATCACGAGCCGCATACCTTGGTGGATAAACTGATCATCGGCGCGTTTATCGAAGCCCGCTCCTGTGAACGTTTCGCCAAATTGGCGCCGTATTTGGACGCACAGCTTGAAAAATTTTATATCTCCTTGCTGCGCTCCGAAGCCCGCCATTATGAAGACTACCTCACCCTGGCAGAACAAATCGCCGGACAAGACATCAGCGCACGCATCGCCCATTTCGCACAACTGGAAGCCGAGCTGATTTCCAGCCCCGACCCAGAATTTAAATTCCATTCCGGCGTACCGAGCGTTTAATCACAAAGTGCGGTTTGACCGCACTTTGCTTAAAATATCACTTGCTTGTTTGTATCTCATAGATTACATTAAATGAAAAGGGAAATCTGATGAATGTGATTTTACGCAGCGAAATATTTAATAAATGGTTCGCAAAACTCAAAGATAAAATGGCAGTCGCATTAATCACTCGTCGTCTTGATCGCATAAAACTTGGTAATTTTGGCGATCACAAATTTTTAGGCGGTGGGATTTATGAAATGCGAATTGATACCGGAAAAGGGTATCGCATTTATTATGCAAGAGAAGGTGAGATCACCTATTTGCTGATTTGCGGTGGTGATAAAACCTCACAGCAGCATGACATTGATCTCGCAAAACAGCTGTGGGCTGAATATAAACAAGGTGAACACTAATGAAATTTACTGAATTTGATCCGGCAGAATATTTAAATGACGAAGAAACGATCGCTATTTATCTCACCGACGCGCTGGAAAATGGCTCGGAAGAGGAATTTCTTCTGGCATTAAAAAATGTGGCTCGCGCCAGAGGCATGACCCAGCTTTCAAAAGACACCGGGCTTGCCCGCGAAAGCCTGTACAAAACACTTTCCGGTGAAACGAAGCCACGTTTTGAAACCGTGAATAAAATTGTCGGCGCATTAGGCGTAAATCTCTCGTTTACTGCGAAATCTGCCTCATTGTAACCGCACTTCCGATAAGCCACCGATACGGTGGCTTACTTTCTATTTTTCCTTATATTTTTCCATTAAGTGCGGTTTTCCGGCGGGTTTTCGTCGCTTAACACCACCAGCCGATCGGTTTCAATGTTGCTTTGTAGCGGTTCGACTTCGGGCAGGGTTTTGGTGACTTTCGCCGACAGGGTTTTAAAGCGCTCCACTTTACCGTATAGCCCCTGATTGCCGACCAAGGCGGTGACGGTGTTGTTATAGTGATTGTTGGCAGCCGTCAATGAGCCACCCAGCTTTTGTAGCCTTTCCGCCAGCAGGCTGACTTGATTGTACAATTCACCGGCGCGTTCGCTTATTTCGCGCGCTTCGCTGTTGCCGCGTTCAATCCGCCACAAATTTGCCACAGTGCGCAGAATCGGCATTAATGTGGTGTGCGATACCAAAATCACATTTTTATTGTAACCGTCGTTAAACAGCGCGCGATCGAGCTTCATCGCCTCGATATATGCCGGTTCGATCGGAATAAACATCAGCACAAAATTCGGGCTGCGCATGCCGATTAAGTTGCTGTAATCTTTGTTCGACAGATCGCTGATATGGTTGCGCAAGGCTTTGACGTGTTCGCTTAAATAGTGTTGCTGCCGGGCGTCATCCTCGCTGCTGACCGCACTTTCATAGTCGTTCAGCAACACTTTGCTGTCGATGATCAAATGCTTGTTGTCCGGCAGTTTCACCACAAAATCCGGCTGTCTGCGTTTGCCGTCGCCGTCTTGGTAAGATTCCTGCGTGCTGTAGTGGTCGCCCGCAATCAAGCCCGCTAGCTGCAAACTGCGTTCAAGCTGCATTTCGCCCCAGTTACCGGCGGTTTTTTTGCTGCCTTTCAGCGCGGAAGTGAGGTTGTTCGCCTCTTGCGACATCGACAAGCCGATCTCCAGCACTTTTTTAATTTCACTTTCCAGCGCAGTGTTGCCCTTAATCGCTTCGGAATGCACTTCGTTCACCCGTTTTTGAAAGCCTTCGATCTGTTCGCGGAACGGCTTTAACAGGTTATCGAGCGAAAGTTGATTGGTTTGGCGGAAGGCTTGGCTTTTCTCTTCTAAAATGCGGTTCGCCAGATTTTGAAATTCCGCCGTCAGCTGTTGCTTACTTTGCGCGAAGTTCTGCTGCTGTTCGGCAAAATTCTTCTCTTTTTCGCTTAAGGTGGTTTTCAGCTCGGTGAGCTCCTGAATCAGCTCGGTCAGTTGTGCGCGGCTGTGCTGCAGCTGCTGTTCGCGCTGTTCGACCGCACTTTGGCTGTGCTGTAACTGCTGTTGCAGGCTGTTGGCTTGCGCCGAGGCGCTGCCGAACCGCTCTTTTAACTCGGTGATATTGCGCTGCACCACTTCGTTACGCAGCTGTTCCTCGTCCAGCTCTTTTTGCAAATAGCGCAGCTTCTCATCGCGCTCGCCCAACCGCTCTTCCAAGCCCTCGGCGCGGGTTTTGGCTTGAATATGCGCTTGTTGCAGGCTTTCCCGCTGCTGCTGCACGGCTTCGTATTTGCTTAATAATTGATTGAAATCGGCAATGGTTTTGTTTAAATCTTGCTGTAATTCTTGGCTGTCGCGTTTGCGACGGGCGGCGATAAAAAACAAAAACAGGCAAAGTGCGGTCAGTGCCGCGCAGATCAGTAGCCAGTGTTGCGGCGACAATTGCGGGGTTAATTCATTCATGGGCTAACTTCCTCTTTTATTTCGAGCGATTATAAAGCAAAATACCGCACTTAGCGAAAAACAGCAGGCGAAACGGCATGAATAACTCTCTTTACTTGGCGTCGGGCAGTCCGCGCCGTTGGCAACTTTTGCAGGAACTGGGCTTGGATTTAATTCGGTTAGACGCCGAAATTGACGAAACCCCGTTTGACAATGAGGCGGCAGAAACGTATGTGATGCGCATGGCGCAGCAAAAAAATGCGCGTGCGCATGAATTGCTCGGGCGAGAGCCTGAGTTTCCGCTGCTGACCGCCGACACCACGGTGGCGTTGGCACATCAAATTCTAGGCAAGCCGGAATCCACCGAACACGCCGCCGAGATTCTGCGTTTGCTGTCCGGCACCACGCATCAGGTCTTAACCGCGGTATGCGTCTATTTTGCAGGGCAAACCCATAGCGTATTGCAAACCAATGAAGTCACCTTTGGTGAGTTAAGCGAGCAACATATTCAGGCGTATATCGCCACCGGCGAACCGATGGATAAAGCGGGCGCGTTTGCGATTCAAGGCTTCGGCAGTCTGTTTATCCGTCATATCAGCGGCAGTTTCAGCGGGATTATGGGCTTGCCGATTTATGAAACCGCGCAGCTGCTGTTAAAGTGCGGTATGACCCACCCGCTGCTTGCCGATGCAAGTAAAAAGGCAGGATACGGCGTATGATGAACGCCTTTATTCAACAAGCCAATGCCTTTGGGCGGCAAAGAAAACCGTTTCTGTTTGTGATCGATTTTGAGCAGCAACAGCCGATCTTATTGCCGCTCGAGCAAGCCAAACAACACGGCATCTACTTTCAGATCGGCAACCAAACCAACCGCGATTGGCAACTGCCTGCACCCCAAGAAGCGCTGCAGATCACGCCAACGCCGATCAGCCTGGCGCGTTATCAACGCGGCTTTGAGCAGGTGCAACAGCAGCTGCAATTGGGCAACACCTATTTGTTGAATCTAACCTATCCGACACCGTTGGCGTGCAATTACGATTTGCGCCAGATTTTCCAATTCAGCCGCGCCCGCTTCAAACTGCTGTGGGAACCGCACTTTGTCTGTTTTTCGCCGGAATCGTTTGTCAGCACGCAAGGCAATCAGATCTATTCCTACCCGATGAAAGGCACAATTGATGCCGCCTTACCGAATGCCGAGCAGCAGTTGCTTGCCTCAGAAAAAGAGCAATGGGAACACAACACTATTGTGGATTTGATCCGCAACGATTTGGCGCTGGTTGCCGAGCGAATTGAGGTGCGCCGTTTTCGCTATGTCGAGCGGCTGCAAACCGAGCGCAGCATGATTTTGCAAACCAGTTCGGAAATCTGCGGCACGCTGGCTGAAAACTGGCAAGACGGCGTGGGCGATCTGCTGGCGAAACTGCTGCCTGCGGGCTCAATCAGCGGTGCGCCGAAAGAGAAAACAGTAGAGATTATTCAGCAAGCCGAACAGGGCAAACGCGGTTATTACACCGGCATTTTCGGCGTGTTTGACGGCGAAAACCTGCAAAGTGCGGTCTTGATTCGTTATCTGGAACAAACTGCCAACGGTTTTGTGTTCCGCAGCGGCGGCGGCATCACCAGCCAAAGCCAGCTTGCCGATGAATATCAAGAATTGCTGCAAAAAGTCTATATTCCGATTGTGCGCGAGGAGGCAGCCGATGTATCCACTGTTTGAGACTATTGCCGTTGAACAGGGCGTGCTGCAAAATCTGGCGTATCATCAGCAGCGCTACCAGCAGGCATTGGCGGCGTATTATCCCAATCAGCCGCTTCAACGGCTGGATTTCAGCACGATCCGCGTGCCAAGCGAATTTCAACAAGGCTTGGTGCGCTGTCGTGTGGATTACTGCGCGACCACACAGCAAGTGCGGTTTTTCCCTTATCAACGCCGCCAGATTCGCCGATTTAAACCGATTATCGCCGATGATTTGGATTACTCACTGAAATTCAGTGAGCGCACTTTGCTCGATCAACTGTATGCACAACGCGGCGATTGTGATGAAATCATTATCGTGCAACAGGGCTTGCTGACCGATTGCACCATCGGCAATTTGGTGTTATTGCAAAATGGCATTTGGTACACCCCGCGCCGCCCCTTGCTGGCAGGCACACAACGGGCGAAACTGCTGGCGGAACAGCGGATTGTGCCGCGCGATATTCCGCTGGCAACGCTGGCTGAATATCGTGAGATTCGGCTGATTAACGCCTTGAATCCGTTATAAACCGACAAAAAAATACCGGCATAAATAGCCGGTATTTTTTCAAGTACGTTTAGAACCACAGTAGATAAGCAACGGTGCCGATTAAGAATACCGAGATGATATTCAAACGGATACCGGCACGCACCATTTCGCTTTGTTTGATCTGCCCGGTGCCGAATACAATCGCATTCGGCGGGGTGGCAACCGGCAACATAAAGGCGCAAGATGCTCCCAGGCCGATAATCAATGACAAGCCTAACGGCGGCATTCCCAAGGTTTCGGCAATCGAGATGAAGATCGGCACTAACAACGCCGCACTGGCGGTGTTTGAGGTGAATTCGGTCAGGAAAATGATGAATGCCGCGACCACTAAACCGATAACATAGAAATGTCCGCCTTCAATCGCAGACACCACCATATCGGACAAGACTTTGCTGGCACCGGAATCACGCAACACCGCACTTAAGGTCAAGCCGCCGCCGAACAGCATCAATACGCCCCAGTCGGTATTTTTCTGAATGTCTTCCCAAGCGGCAACACGACTGATACAGATCGCCACCGCCGCAATCAGTGCCACGATACTGTCGAAACTTGCTATATTCTTTTCCAGTCCGAACAGTGAGGAAAGTAGCGGGTTGATTTGCCCGCTAAAGACCCAACACAGCGCGATGACTACAAAGATTGCCAGTGCAATATATTGCTTTCTGTGCAGGCTTTGCTCTTCGAAGGTTTTTTCAAATTTAGTATCTAATTTTGGTTTGAAGGTCATATACAGTGCGCCGATCATTAGCGGCATCATCAGAATCATGATTGGTAAGCCGTATGACATCCATTGAGCAAAGGTGATTTTCAGCTGTGAAGCCACAATCGCGTTCGGCGGACTGCCGACAATGGTTCCCATGCCGCCGATACTGGCACTGTAGGCAATCCCCAATAACACAAAGACATAAGTATTATGATCGGAGTTTTTGTCCATTTTGCTCAAAATCCCCATTGCCAGCGGCAACATCATCGCGGCGGTGGCGGTGTTACTCATCCACATCGACAAGAACGCGGTGGTGCTGAACAGGTATAGCACCGCAAGAAACAATTTGCCCTTCGCCAAATTCATGATTTTATTGGCAATGATTTTATCCAAACCCTGAATATGTAACGCGGTCGCTAACGCAAAGCCTCCGAAGAATAGGAAAATCGTCGGGTTGGCAAAGGTCGCCAAGGCTGCGCTGGTGGTAACTAATCCCAGTGCAATCGCAATAATCGGCACTAAAAGTGCGGTGATGGTGACGTGCACCGCTTCGGTCAGCCATAAAATGCCGATAAAGACCAGCAGTGCCAAGCCTTTATTCTCTTTCACGCCAAATGGCAGGAAATTAAGTAACAGGAAAAACAGGATAATATCCAGCAGAAAGATGATGCCGCCGCGTCTTAGTTCGCGATCTTCAATCCCACTTTGTAAGGGTTCCGGTTTCAGTTTCTTTAAGTTATGGTCTGTCATACGAGTTCCTCAATGCGCTATACAATCTCATGCTATCAATATAACAGACGGTTGCGATTTTATTAACTAAATGAAATAAATAATTGTCAAAAATGTGAAGTTGAGCAACTAAATCAGTGAAAAACGGTGTGATGTGCCGAATGAGCGGCATAAAAAACCTCTGCACGCCGTGCAGAGGTTTATGAATAGCGGCTGTGGCGGATTAATCTTCAAAATCGTCGTCGGCATTCGCGCCGTTCAGTTCCAACGGCTCCGGCGACAGGATAATTCCGGTCAGATCGGCATACACATAATCTTCCGGCAGGAACGACACGCCACCGAAATTTACCGGCACGTCGGTTTCGCCGATAGTTTTGTCGTCGGCGGATACCGGAATCGGCGCCAACGCATGAATGCCGATGTCCAGATTTTCCAGAATATCCAGCTGGCGCACCGCGCCGTAAACGATAATGCCTTCCCAGTCGTTATCGGCGGCAAGCTGCGCCAGATCGGAGTCAATCAGTGCACGACGTAACGAGCCGCCCCCGTCGATTAACAGCACGCGCCCCAAGCCGTCTTCTTCCAGCACTTCTTCAATCAGCCCGTTGCTTTCAAAGCACTTCACGGTGGTGATTTTGCCGCTGAATGCACTGCGGCCGCCAAAACTGGAAAAAATCGGCTCGACAACATCAATTTGATCCTGATAAATATCGCACAACTCGGAAGTATCAATACGCATGGTGGTATCCTTAAGCTCAAAATATAAACAAAGGTCAACTGGCTCTAGTATAAACAGGAAAATGCCAAATTACCAATTAAACCCGCCCGCCGACAGCAAACCGACGCTGAACAGTAAATTGGTCAGCAGCGCCAACATCGCCATTTGCGCCAACATCGGGCGCAGCTGCTTCGGATCGTCGGCGTGCAACACCGCCCAAGCGTGTTTCAACAACAATGGAAATGTTAATACAACCAGCAATCCCGCCCAATGAAGGAAATACAGCAGAATAAAGGCGAGATACAGTAAAATCGCGCCGCCGATCAGCAGGCAGTGGTAAATTTTGGCGGGCTTGTCGCCTAAGCGCACAGCCAAGGTATTCTTGCCGGCTTTGCGATCTTGTTCGATGTCGCGTAAGTTATTGATATTTAATACTGCCGTAGCAAGCAAGCCGCAGGCGGTGGCGACCATTAACACCGGAAAATGGATATTGTGCGCTTGTAGATAATAGGTGCCGCCGACGCCGAGCCAGCCGAAGAAAATCAACACCGAAATATCGCCCAAGCCGATATAACCATAAGGCTTGCGTCCGACGGTATAGGTGATCGAGGCAATCACCGCCAACACGCCCAGCACTAGAAAAGCCAGAAGATCTTGCCAGCTTTCGGTGGCGACCAAAATTAACGCCAAGCCGGAGGCTAAACTGGCGACAATCGCCATAATCAAACCGTTACGCAGCTGTTTCGGCGTGATCACCCCGTGCTGAATGCCACGCAGCGGACCGATGCGTTCACTGGTGTCGGAACCTTTGAGGTGATCGCCGTAATCATTGGCGAAGTTCGACACCACTTGCAACAAAAGTGCGGTCAGAATCGAGAGCAGAGAAATTGCCCAACTGAAGGTGCCGGCAAATGCCGCCAATGCCGAGCCGGTGACAATTGAAGCCAGTGCCAGCGGTAAGGTTTTCGGGCGAGCCGTTTCCAGCCACATGTTAAATGCTGTTTTTTCCATATCCGTCAATAAAAATAAAAGTGCGGTGACAGACCGCACTTAAGCCAATTTGAGTGCTATTATAGGCGAAAATAGTGTACTTGTTTTGATTTGACAAGGTATTTTGCGGCTTTTTATCGAGAATCTGAAAAAATGTCATCTGAATTTTCTTTCCGTCCGTTACAGTTACAACCGATTGCGCTGGCGCACACCCCGTATAACGAAAAATTTTCCGTGCCGCGTCAGCCCGATTTGGTGCTGGACGGCAGTGGGGTGATTGAACTGTTGCCGCCATATAATCAGCCCGATGCGGTGCGCGGTTTGGAGGCGTTCAGCCATATTTGGCTGATTTTCCAGTTTGATCGGATTGCCGAAAATAAGTGGCAGCCCACCGTGCGCCCGCCGCGTTTAGGCGGCAATCAACGGGTCGGCGTCTTCGCTTCGCGCGCCACTCACCGCCCGAATCCGTTGGGTCTATCGAAAGTGGCGCTGAACAGAATTGACTGTAGCGGCGGCAAAGTGCGGTTGCAGGTCGGCAGCATCGATCTGGTGAATCGCACGCCGATTTTTGATATTAAACCCTATCTCGGTTATGCCGACAGCCAGCCGGACGCGGTCAGCGGTTTTGCACAGAGCAAGCCACAAACCGCACTTGAAGTGCGGTTTCAGCCGCAGGCACTGCAAGCCATTGCGCAACAAACGGCAACCTACCCGAACCTACAACGCTTTATTCAACAGCTTATCCAGCAAGATCCGCGCCCGGCTTATCAACAACAGCAAAGCGGCGAACGGATCTACGGCATGAGCATTTGGCAATTTAATGTCCGTTTCCGCTTTATCGAACCGAAAGTGGCGGAGGTGCTGGCAGTTGAACCGTTGGCAAAATAACGTTTTTTTGTGATCTAAAATCCATGTTTTACCGCACTTTATCGCGTTAAAGTGCGGTTTTCGTATGCTTTGTTGAAATGGCGACGTAACACGCGCCTTGTTTTTGTCCTAAATTGGGACTAGTATCTGTAAAAACACCTATACAACGAAGTGAGGGAGCAGCAGATGTATATTAAGCCGATTAAAACAGAGCAGGATTATCAAGAGGCGTTGGCGATTGTTTCGCCGATGTTTGATAATCAGCCTGAAATGGGATCTGAGGAGGGCGATTTTTTAGAGATTATGATTTTGCTCATCGAAGCCTATGAAGCCAAGCATTATCCGATTGAGCCGCCGGATCCGATTGAGGCGATTAAATTTAGAATGGAGCAGCAGGGGCTGACGGCGAAAGATTTGGTGCCGGCAATCGGGCAGCTGAATCGGGTGTATGAGGTGCTGAATAAAAAGCGCAAATTAACGCTCACTATGATCCGCAAGCTACACAAACAGTTCGGTTTTCCGCTGGAAAATTTGATTCAGGCGTATGAGCTGTGAAGCGAACCGCACTTGAATGCCAAGTGCGGTTTGAAACTCAGTCGGCGGCTTTATGGCTACAGACCGCAATAAAATTCAGCCGCTGCTGCGGATCGTTAAAGGTGCGGAACATCTTTTTAAAGGTCGGGAAGTTGCGCGGTTTGATGGCGTTGCGCACAATTTTCAGTGCGCCGAGAAGCCCTTCGTCATATATCATGCCTTTGGGCGAAAGCAAGGTCATACGGTCGTGAATCGACTCGCAGCGCGCAAAGCCGCATTGCTGAAATAGCGCCAGCCAGCGCTGTTCACTGAGCGGGGTAACACTAATGTTGATTGCATCGCGCAGTTGCTGCAAGATTTCCGGATCTTCATCACGGGTCAACATCACATCATGGGTGAGCAACACCCCACCGGGTTTCAGCACGCGGAAATATTCGCTGATCGCTTTGCGTTTTGCCTCCAACGGCAGCATGGTTAGCATCGCTTCATTGATCACCACGTCAAAAGTGCGGTCGGCAAACGGCAACTTAGTGGCGTTGGCGCGCTGAACGTGGATTTTGTCTTGTAAGCCGTGTTTTTGAATATTGGCATTGGCTTTGTTTAACGCCTGTTCGTCCAAATCAATCCCTTCAATCCGGCAGCCGAACTGTTTGGCAAGCCCGACGGCGGTGGTTGCCATATTGCAGGCGACTTCCAGCACTTGAGTGTCGGCACTAAAATTGCCGTGTTGAATCAGCCATTCCGTGGCGCGTCGTCCGCCCGGGCGCAAACGGGTTTTGCCCAAGCGGGCGAGAAAGTTGTGTCCGACTTCGTCTTTTTTCATCAGTAGCAAGCCTCAAGGATAAGGTAGATTTTAAATAAATCTTATCATAAACAAGCGGCTTGCTTTTTACAAATGAAAATTATTCTTAGCAATAAAAATGCCCCGAAACGGGGCATTATAAGGTGGGAAAATCAGCGCGTGCCGTAGACGACAATGGTCTTGCCGTGCGCTGAAATCAGATTTTCATCTTCCAGCATTTTTAAAATTCTACCGACGGTTTCGCGCGAACAGCCGACGATTTGCCCGATCTCTTGACGGGTGATTTTGATCTGCATTCCGTCCGGGTGAGTCATCGCTTCCGGCATTTTTGCCAGATTTAATAAGGTTTGCGCAATGCGTCCGGTGACGTCTAGGAACGCTAAATTGCTGACCTGTTTTGAGGTATGTTGCAGGCGGCGAGCAAGCTGTTCGGACAGATACATCAACACTTCCGGATTAATTTGGATCAGTTGGCGGAATTTTTTATATGAGATTTCCGCCACTTCGCAAGTGGTTTTTGCTCGAACCCAAGCGGTGCGTTCGCTATCCGGTTCAAACAGACCGATTTCACCGACAAAGTCACCTTGGTTGAGGTAGGACAAAATCATCTCTTTGCCTTCTTCGTCTTTAATTGAAACCGCGACGGTGCCTTTGATCAGATAATACAGGGTTTCCGCTTTTTCACCGGCGTGAATCAGCGTGCTTTTCGTCGGATATTTATGAATATGACAATGGGAAAGAAACCATTCCAGCGTTGGATCCGTCGATGTTGGTTTTGCAGCTGTTTGCTCTTGCATAGATACCTCTTTTAACTATGGCCCGTTATTTCCTCGGCTTATTTGCCGGTTAAAAATAATTTTTTGTCTTTTATATCAATTGACTGATGCAATTCCGACCACACCAGTACCACGTGTCCCGCTTCTAATTGTCGCCTCAAGCGCTGTTTTTTCTGTTCCAGCGTCAGCTCGGTGGCACCGTAATCGGTGCCTTCACGTAAGATCACCGTTTCCAGGATATTCTCAAGGGTCTGCGCCTGTATGTCTTGCCAAGGAATCAACATAGTAACGTTATTTTAGTAAGGACGCAAATAGCGGCCATTGTTGTTCAAATTCCGCCTGACTGTTGCGGCGGAAATTGGTGCGCACATAACGCAAAAATTGCCCCTCACAAAAGGTGACTAAATGTGCGGCAATGATTTTTTCATCAATAGCAAACGGCTTGCCGCTGCGTAAGCGCTGCATTTGCAAAATGTTGTTAAATTGCAGTTCGAGGCTGTCGAAAAATTTCACCACCCGCACTTTCAGGCTTGGATCTTCAAACATCAGCGCATGGCCGCTTAACACACGGGTCATGCCCGGATTTTTACGCGCAAAATCCAGAATCATCTGCATAATGTTGTGAATGCGCGCCACGGTATCGGTGTCGCTTTTGATCGACTGTTTAATCCGATGCAGCAGGTTGTCTTCAATCAGATCAATCAGCGCTTCAAACATTTTGGTTTTGCTTGGATAGTAACGGTAAAGCGCCGCTTCCGACACGCCGACCTCCGCCGCCAGACGGGCGGTGGTGATCCGTTCCATGCCTTTTTCCGAATGTAGCAGGTGCGACAATACCGTAAGTACTTGCTTACGGCGTTCTTTAACCGAACGTTTCTCGCTATTAGCGGTTGTTGGGGCTGTCATACTCATGGCGGATCAATGTTTTCCCGAATGCCCGAAGCCGCCTTCGCCGCGCTCACTTTGTTCAAATTCAGTCACCAGATTAAATTCCGCTTGCACCACCGGCACGAACACCAGCTGGGCAATGCGATCGCCGACTTCAACCGTAAACGGCTCGCTGCCACGATTCCACAATGAAACCATTAACGGACCTTGATAGTCGGAATCGATCAAGCCGACTAAGTTGCCGAGCACGATGCCGTTTTTATGTCCCAAGCCGGAACGCGGCAGAATCACCGCCGCCAAATTCGGATCCGCCACATGAATCGACAGCCCGGTCGGAATCAGTTGAGTTTCGCCCGGTTGTAGCACCAACGGTTGTTGTAGTAACGCACGCAGATCCAAACCGGCAGAACCGGGGGTTGCGTAGGTTGGCAGTGGAAATTCGTTGCCAAGGCGTTGATCAAGAATTTTGAGGTCAATTTTTTTCATTATACGGTTAATCCAATGTCATCGGGTTAGTGTGTTTCGGTTATTACGGATTGGTTTCTCGGTTTGCTTGCCGGTGGTAGCATTGCATAATCAGCTGCGCCAACTGCAGGCTGAGCTGATATTTATCGTTCAACGCCAGCGCTTGCTGCTGCACGCCGTGCGGTGTTTGCCAAAATACCGTCAGGGCATTTTGCTCGCTGTTAAAGCCTTGCCCCTGCTGTGCCACATCGTTGGCGCAGATCATGTCTAAATTTTTACGCTGTAGTTTACTCAGCGCATAATGCTGCACATCTTGGGTCTCCGCTGCGAATCCTACCACAAAAGGGCGGTTGGCGGATAGCGCGGCAACCGCTGCAATAATATCGGGGTTTTTCACCAGTTTCAGCAGTATACTGTCGCTGTCGTCGGTTTTTTTAATTTTTTGTGCGGCGACGGTTTCCATCCGGTAGTCGGCAACTGCGGCACAGCCGATCATAATCTGCTGGGAAGTGGCTAACGATAAGCTGAGATCGTGCATCTGTTGCGCTGATTCCACATCATAACGTTGCACGCCGACAGGTATCGGCAGATTCACCGGACCGGCAATCAAACTGACTTCCGCCCCCAATTCGGCGAAGGCGCGCGCCAGTGCAAAGCCCATTTTGCCTGAGCTGTGATTGCTGATAAAGCGCACCGGATCGATCGCTTCGCGCGTCGGACCGGCGGTAATTGCGACTTTAATGCCTTGATACGGCTTGTCAGACCGCACTTTAGTCTCAAGTGCGGTTTCGATGGCGGCAAAAATTTCCGCCGGTTCGGACATCCGCCCTGCGCCGACATCACCACACGCCTGCTCGCCGGAGTTTGGACCGATTAACCGCACGCCGCGTTGCTGCAAGCTCGCGAAGTTTTGTTGCACCACCGGCTGGCGGTACATTTGCTGATTCATCGCCGGTGCCAGCAAAATCGGGGCTTCGGTTGCCAAACAGATAGTGGTTAACAGATCGTTTGCCATGCCGATCGCTAAGCGCGCGGCAAGATCAGCGGTGGTCGGTGCGATCACGATCAAATCCGCCCACTTTGCCAGTTCAATATGCCCCATTGCCAATTCGGCTTGCGGATCGAGCAGTGATTCGGCAACCGGATTGCCGGAAATCGCTTGCAGCGTCAACGGTGTCACAAAGTGTGTTGCCGCTTCGGTCAGCACTACCCTCACTTGCGCGTCTGCTTTGCGTAGCAGGCGGATCAATTCAATGCTTTTATAGGCGGCAATGCCGCCGCTAATTCCGATGACAATCCGTTTTCCGCTCAAGTTGCTCATGTGGTTTTCCGCTGTTGGTTCTCAATAATGTTGTGCATTTTACTGTAATTTTTCCCCTTCGGCTAATTGTTCGGCTATCAGATTGTTGAAAAAATGGCATAAAACGTAAATTTGGATTACGGATCGCAAAAATAGTGTGTTGCGATGTCATTTTGATCGACGTTCGCTGATATTACCCTTCTGATTTCAAACGGGAAACGACTATGACAACCGACAATTTGATGCCACGCGAAAAGTTATTGCGGCTGGGCAGTGAAGCACTGAGCGATCAAGAGCTGATCGCGATTTTTTTACGCACCGGCATTAAAGGCTGTCCGGTGATGGAGCTGGCGCAGCGGGTGTTGTGGCATTTCGGTTCGCTGCGCCAGTTATTGAATGCTGATCAGCAGACATTTTGCGGCATGAAGGGGCTGGGCGTCACTCAGTTCATTCAATTACAGGCGAGCAAAGAGATGACCAAGCGCTATTTACAGCAGCAATTGCAGCGGGAAGTTCAATTTCACGATACCGAGAAAGTGCGGTTATACTTGCAAACCGAACTGGAAGCGCATCGGCGCGAAATCTTTATGGTGCTGTTTCTCGACAATCAACACCGTTTAATTAAAAAAGAAGAGATGTTTTTCGGCAGCATCAACAGCGCCTATGTGCACCCGCGTGAAATTGTCAAAACCGCACTCGAATATAATGCCGCCGCGGTGATTTTGGCGCATAATCACCCGTCGGGCGTTGCCGAACCGAGCGCTGCCGATCGCGACATCACCGATAAGATCCAACGCGCTTGTGAGCTGATCGAAGTGCGGGTGCTGGATCATTTTGTGATCGGCGAAGGCTGCTACCGCTCTTTTCGTGAACTGGGCTGGTTATAACTGATAGCGGATCGACGATCCTGAAAACGATCCTGCCGAACGGGAAAATTTGATTTAATCTGTTTTTGTACTTGAGTCGTGATGAAAAAATGGTATAATCCCCCACCTTTAATATTGGCGTGGGTCGGGTTACATACCTGACGAGGTTACCGCAAGGCGGGATCCGAACCACGAAGCTCGAGCTTAATTAAGTTTTATTGGAGAATTAACAATGTCTAGAGTCTGTCAAGTCACAGGCAAGCGTCCGGCAGTTGGTAACAACCGTTCGCACGCAATGAATGCGACCAAACGTCGTTTCTTACCAAACCTGCACTCTCACCGTTTCTGGGTTGAAAGTGAAAAACGTTTCGTAACCTTGCGCGTTTCTGCGAAAGGTATGCGTATTATCGATAAAAAAGGCATCGATTCAGTGTTAGCTGATTTGCGTGCCAAAGGTGAAAAATTCTAAGGATCTGAATTATGGCAAGCAAAGGCGCGCGTGAGAAAATCAAACTGGTTTCTACTGCTGAAACAGGTCATTTCTACACCACAACCAAAAACAAACGTAATATGCCTGAGAAAATGGAGATCAAAAAATACGATCCTGTTGTTCGCAAGCACGTTGTTTACAAAGAAGCAAAAATTAAATAATTTTTGTTACTGTTAAAAAAGCCCGATTGTTATCGGGTTTTTTTATGCCTGCAATTCAGAGATATGCTATGATTTGCGCTATTCCGTTCGTGGTTTTCGAGAAGATAGAGGAGTGGAAAGTGAATCAATACAATAAATTAAAAATTGCCTGGGCGTGTCGGCGCGGGATGTTGGAACTGGATTTTATGATTATGCCGTTTTACCAACAGTGTTTTGACACGCTGTCCGAACAGCAAAAAGCCACCTTTATCGAGCTGTTGGACTACACCGATCCCGAACTGTTCCGCTGGCTGATGAATCAACAACCTGCGCCGACACCACAGCTCGCCGAGATGGTGGCGCTGATTCAGGCAAATTTAAGAAATAATTAAGCTAATTTTGATAAAAAATTGAACTTTTGAAAAAGTGCGCGCTCTAATTCAGTATACCGACCCTGCTGTCATTGCAATTGGATTGTTAGCGTACTATGAGGTAAGGAGATTCACTTCTGATGAGTGAACAACTAACGGATCAGGCTCTGGTAGAAAAAGCACAGCAAGGTGATAAAAAAGCATTTAATTTGTTGGTCGCGCGCCATCAGAACAAAGTTGCCGGTTTGTTGACCCGATATATTTCGGCAAATGACATTCCCGATGTGGTACAGGAAACTTTTATTAAAGCCTACCGCTCTTTGGAACTGTTCCGTGGCGACAGCGCATTTTACACATGGCTTTACCGCATTGCGGTGAACACGGCAAAGAATTACATCACCGCGCAGGGGCGGCGACCGCCGAGCGAAGACATTCAGGCGGAAGACGCGGAAACCTATGAAGCGGGTGATCATTTAAGAAATGTGGATACACCGGAAAATTTAATGCTGTCGGCGGAATTGAAAAAAGTCGTGTTTGAGACGATTGCCGCTCTACCGGAAGAATTAAAAACCTCAATTACGTTGAGGGAATTAGAGGGATTGAGTTACGAAGAGATTGCTGAGATTATGGAGTGCCCGGTCGGAACGGTACGTTCGCGAATTTTCAGGGCGCGGGAAATTATCGACAGCAAGATTTCGCCACTCGTCAATAACGTTTAACCTTAAGTGACTGGATTACAGATCAACTGGATACAGAAAATAGCGGAGTAGATTAAAATGCAAAAAGAGTTACTTTCAGCCTATCTGGACGGGGAATATCAAAACGATCACCTGCTTGATACCCTGTGCCAAGATGAAGAACTTCAGCAAGCATGGAATCGCTACCATTTGGTTCGCACCGTTGCCCGCCAAGAAACAACCGTGTTGCTGGGAACCGACTTTACCGCCAAAATGGCAGATTTGATCGAGGCTGAACCGCACTTTGCCGTTGAGCAGCCGACACCTGCCGCAGCGCAGCAATTGCCGTTTATGCAAAAACTGAGAAGCTGGCTGAACCCGTTGAGCCAAGTGGCGGTGGCGGCAAGCGTTTGCTTAGTGGCAGTATTCGGCGTGCAATCTTATCTGCAAAGTGACAACGGCGTTGTGGTGGCGGAAAATCCGGTGCTGCAAACTCTGCCGTTTACCGACAATATCCAACAAGTGAGCTACAATGCGCCGAGCCAAGATGTGCCGAGCCAAGCGCAGATGGAGCAACAAAGTAAACGTATCAATATGATGCTGCAAAACTATGAATTGCAGCGTCGCAGCAATAATCAGCAGTTGAATGCCGCCGCCAGTCATGAGTAACGGCGCGTAAGCTGTAAGTATTAAAAATTTCACCACCTTACGGTGGTGAATTTGTTTTGGTCGCTACGAGTTTAATTGTGTATGAAGTCATTAAAATCTCTGTTTTTGTTCACCGTGCTGTTGCCGTTTTCGGTGTTGGCGGATTCGCCGTCGACTGAAGCGGCTGCGCCAACCGTCAATCCGCAGCAAACCGCCCCGACACAGCCGAGTGCCGAGTTGCACAACAAATTGCTGAATGCTTTGCAACAGATGTCTCAAGCCTGGCGCAGCAGCAATTACGATATTTCGTTTATTCAGATCCTGCCTTCCCAGGTCAACAGCTATCAATACCGCCACGTGTTTGCCAATCAGCGCCATTACGCGCAGCTTTCCGCATTGGACGGCGCACAGCAGGAAATTATTCAACGAGACGGGATCATAAGTTATTACGGCAACAGCTATCAGCCGTTCAGTATTCGCGGCAGCTATATTTTAGACAATATTCCAAGCGTCGCTCATGCGGATTACCGCTATCTGCAAACTTATTATGATTTTATCGACGCCGGTAAAAATCGGGTTGCCGACCGGTTGGCGCAAGTGATTCGGCTGCTGCCAAAAGACGATTTCCGCTATCAATATGTGCTGTGGCTTGACGAGCAAAGCAAGCTGCTGTTGCGCAGCGATCTGTTGGATCGCAACGGCGAATTGTTGGAACAGTTTCGGGTGATCGATTTGCAGCAAAGCGGCAACGCACAAAGTTTGGTCGGCTTGTTGGAACAGTTGAATCTGCCGCCGTTAATCAACGTGCAAGGCGAACATTCGCCCGCGCCGAGCTGGCAGCTTGCCTGGTTGCCGCCGGGTTTCCAGTTGGTGAAGCATGAACGTTACGAAACGGAAATCGGCTCGCTGGAAAGTGCGATGTATAGCGACGGGCTGTTTTCGTTTAGCCTGTATATCAATCATAACATTGAGGATGAACTTGGCGAACATTACTGGCAGCAGGCGGGCAATACCATTTATACCGAAACCGCAAACCAGCGCGAAATTACCTTAATCGGGCAAATCCCATTGATCACCGCCAAGCGGATTGTGAAAGATGTCAGCTTTGCCGAAGGGGCAAACTAAGCGATGTTGATTGAAACGGCATTGGTGCTGGAATATCGCGACGGCATTGCCAAAGTGCGGTGTGAAACCAAAAAAGGCTGTAGCGGCTGTGCGGCGCAAGCCAGCTGCGGTGCGGCGGCATTGTCGGAGCTGAACGGCAGTCAGAATAACGGCAGCCTACTGTTTGAGCTGCCGGTCGATCAGCCGCTTGAAGCCGGACAGTTAATTGAAATCGGCTTGCAGGAAAAGTCGATGATTCTGTCGGCGCTGCTGCTGTATATCGTGCCGCTGACCGCACTTTTGCTTGCAACCTTAATCGGTTCGCTGTTTTTGTCACATGAACTGCTGCTGGCGCTGTTTGTGTTCTTGATGACCGCCACGGCATTTGTGGCGGTGAAAAACATCAGCGCGCGCTTAAGCCGCCAAACCCTGTACCAGCCGATTTTTCTACGCAAGCTGCTGAACCGCACTTGAGCTGGCGGCGCTTATTCCGGCTGATACCAAATTTTATTGATATACCACACCGCCTCGCCCGACGGGGTGTTGACTTTAATTTCATCGTCCACCGCTTTACCGATCAGCGCGCGCGCAACCGGCGAATCAATCGAAATCCAGTGCTTTTGCGGATCAAACTCATCACAGCCGACAATCCGATACTGCTTGGTTTGCCCGTCCAGATCTTCCAGCTCCACCCAAGCGCCAAAGAAAATTCTGCCCTCTTGTTTCGGGTGATAATCCACGATTTGCAACACGTCCAAACGCTTGCTTAAAAAGCGTACCCGCCGATCAATTTCACGCAACCGACGCTTGCCGTAGATGTATTCGGCGTTTTCACTGCGATCGCCGAGTGCCGCCGCTTCCGACACTGCCTGGGTCACTTTCGGACGCTCTTCGCGCCATAAAAATTTCAGTTCTTGATCGAGGCTGTTCCAGCCGTGGCGGGTAATATAATTGGATTTTGCCATCTGTTTTTGAGTTATCGATTAAATTGAGCTTAATGTACGCTGATTATAGCACAGAAAAAAGCCGCTTTCCTTGGCTGGAAAGCGGCTTTTGCTGAATAATTCAGGGATTATTTTTGACCTGAAAGCAATGAACGGTAGATGACGCCGCCGATTGCCGCACCGACGATTGGTGCCGCCCAGAACAACCACAGTTGTTCAACCGCCCAGCCGCCTTGGAACAATGCCACACCGGTACTGCGCGCCGGGTTAACCGAGGTATTGGTAACCGGAATGCTGATCAAATGAATCAGAGTCAAGCCCAAACCGATTGCGATCGGTGCGAAGCCTTTCGGTGCACGCTCGTCGGTGGCGCCCATGATGATGATCAGAAAGAACGCGGTTAATACCACTTCAATCACCAATGCTGCCGCCAGGCTGTATTGGTTTGGAGAGTGTTCGGCGTAACCGTTGCTTGCAAAGCCGCTTGCTGCCGCGTCAAAACCGGCTTTCCCGCTGGCTACGCAATACAATACCGCTGCGGCGGCAATCGCGCCCAACACTTGAGAAATGATGTATGGCAGCAATTCTTTCGCGCTGAAACGGCCACCAACCAATAAACCTACGGAAACCGCCGGGTTAAAATGACCGCCGGAAATATGCCCGACTGCATAAGCCATTGTTAAAACGGTTAAGCCGAATGCCAAAGCCACACCGGCAAAGCCGATACCCAGTTCAGGATAAGCCGCAGTCAAAACCGCACTTCCGCAACCGCCGAATACCAACCAGAATGTGCCGAAGAACTCAGCAAAATATTTGTTCATACCATAATTTCCTTTCGTTAGTTTACAAACGAGCGAATATTACTCGTTTCAGCGCCAGACCACAACAATATTTACACTCCGATTGGTATTTATATTTTATTCATTAAAAAGCAATTAAGTCATTTAAAGCAATAGTAACCGGGTGTTATTACTTTCCGCTGGAAATTGTCGATCCATTCGGTGTTTTTTCGACTTTAGTAAATAACTAAGCTAATTTAAAAATCTCTGTCACGATGCCCGTTCTGACTTGTTTTCCGAACAAAATCAAGGGATACTGAAACGAGAAACTGGAACAAAGATAAGGACACAGCATGACGACAGCAAATTTCAAAGTAGCCACGATCCAAATGGTTTCGACAACTAACATCGACTCCAATATTGACACCATGCAAACTCTGGTGCATAAAGCGGCGCAAGCCGGTGCCAAATGGGTGTTATTGCCGGAATATTGGGCGTTGATGGGCGCAAATGAGAGCGATAAGCTCGCCATTGCCGAAACATTTGAGCAAGGCAGATTGCAGAGCCTGCTATCCGAATTGGCAAAAGCGTTACAAATCGTGCTGTTTGCCGGTTCGATTCCGCTGCGCGGCACTGAAGAGAATAAAGTGCTGAACAGTATGTTGGTGTATGGCGAGCAGGGCGAACTGCTTTCCCGTTACGATAAAATCCATCTGTTTAACTATAGCGGCAACGGCGAAAATTATTGTGAGGCAGACAGCATTCAAGCCGGTTATCAAGTGCCGGCACTGCAAATCGGCGAAGTCAGCGTCGGGCAGGGGATTTGCTATGATCTGCGTTTTCCCGAACTGTTCCGCGCGCAAACCCCGTATGATGTGTTGATGCTGCCTGCGGCGTTCACCTATACCACCGGCAAAGCCCACTGGGAACTGTTGTTGCGTGCAAGAGCGGTGGAAAATCAGTGTTATGTGGTGGCGTCGGCGCAGGGCGGGCGTCATCAAAGCGGACGCACTACCTTCGGACACAGTATGATTATCGATCCGTGGGGTGAAATTATCAGCGGTGTCGGTGAAGGTGAAGGATTCGCGATTGCTGAAATTAACTTTGAACGCTTAGATGAGGTGCGTAGCCGCCTGCCGGCACTCGGCCACCGCCAGTTGTTTGTGCGCGCTTAGCCGTTCGCTTGTGCAAAACCGCACTTTGCCTCGACTGCGGTCAAAGTGCGGTTTATCACCAAATATGCAGCCTGCCTTGTTCTTCTTTAACCTCGGCGCGATAGCCGTAAACCGCTTCTATTTGATCGGTGGTCAAAACCGATTTTGGCGTACCTATATTAAAAATACGCCCTTTATCCAATAAAATAATGCGATCACAATAACGAGCGGCAAGGTTCAGGTCGTGCAAAACCAACAAAATTAAATGCCCTTGTTCGGCTAGGGCGTTGGTTTGTTGCAGCAGTTGATGTTGATGTTTCAAATCCAACGCGCTGGTCGGTTCGTCCAGTAACACTAATTTGGGTTGTTCACTGGCTTGAATTTGCAACCAAATGCGTGCGGCGTGTACTCGTTGTTTTTCACCGCCGGATAAATACAGATAATTTTGGTTTGCCAAATGTTGTAAATCAAAAATCGTCAATGCTGCTGCCATTAACTGCTCGGCGCGGGTTTTCTCGGGCATTACGGTGGCAAAGCCCATTGCCATAATTTCAGTCACGCAAAAGGCAAAATTCAGCTGACTCTGTTGTGGTAAACAGGCAAGCTGTTTAGCGCGTTCGGCGATCGACAAATGACGCAAATCCTGTTGTTGCCAATTTAGTTCGCCGTGAGACGGAAGATCTTGCATTATCGCCTTGAGTAAGGTTGATTTGCCTGCACCGTTTGCCCCCAGAATCGCCACTGTTTGCCCTGCGCAGAGTTGTAGATTAATTGATGATAATAAGCGCTTATGCGCAATCTGTAGGCTCAGATTTTTTAAAATCAGCATGATTTTCTTTGCTATCCCTTTCTGCGTTGGTTAACCAGTAGTAACAGAAAAAACGGCGCACCGACTAAGGCGGTGATAATCCCGACCGGAATTTCCGCCGGTGAGGCTAGGGTTCTAGCCAACAAGTCGGCTAACAGCATTAATGTTGCGCCACAGACCGCACTTGCAGGGATTAAATATTGATGATTCGGCCCCAATAAGCTGCGACAAATATGTGGCACGATTAAGCCGACAAAACCGATCATGCCGGCAACAGCCACTGCACTGGCGGTACCAAGTGCGGTTAGATAAATACAACGGCGTTTTAAGCGTTCAACCGAGATACCTAAATGTCGGGCTTCATTTTCGCCTAATAACAAAAGATTCAATCCTTGTGCTCTCCTCATAAAGAAACTCAACATCAAGATTAACACCGCATAACATCCCCATAAATCGAAAAAGTCAGCGGCGGCAAACGAGCCCAGCTGCCACATACTTAAATCGCGCAAGCGCTGATCATCGGCAATAAATTGTAAAAAGCCAAGTAGCGCAAACGCCAGTGAGCCAATCGCAATGCCACTCAATAACATCAGTAACATTTGGGTGCCAAGTGCGGTATGCGCAATTCGATAGACCAATAAAGTGGTGCTGATGCCGCCGATAAAGGCAAACAATGCGGTGGCTTGTAACGGAAATAGGGCAAACCAGCCGGCGGGCAGCAACACAATTGCGACTGCCGCTCCCAATGCCGAGCCTGCGCTAATGCCGATAATTCCGGGATCAGCTAGCGGATTGCGGAATAAGCCTTGCAGCACTGAGCCGGAGACACCTAAAATTGCACCGACCGCGATGCACAACAAACTGCGTGGCAAACGTAACTGTTGCACAATATATTGTTGCATCGTGTCACCTTGCCCGAGCAAGGCGGAATAGCTTTCTCGCCAACTCAAAGCAACCGCGCCTTGGCTTAATGAGGTAAAAAACAGCACGAGCAACACACCGCTACACAGCATAAAAAACAGAAACGGATTAATTCGTTGCATTATGCCTTATCCGCAGTTCGGGTTATTGGCGATCGCTTGGGCAATCCGTTCGGCTTCATTCACACTGCTAAGGTTAAATCCGCCCAACAACGCACGCCCGTCTAAAGTGAAAACGCACTGGTTTTTTGTGGCTTGTAATTGGCTAAGATATGGATATTTAGTCAAAATATCTGGTAGATTCTGTGCCAAACTACGCTCAGATACCAATAAAATTTTAGGATTGAGTGCCAATAACTGTTCAATTGAATAGGAAAAATAGGCTTTGCCGTGGACTTGATTTTGAATATTGATTAATTGCATCACCCCGTCTGCGGTACTGTTATCACCACTGATTTGTGGTGGACGTTGTTCGCTCAATAGTACGAAAGCCCCTTGTAACGGCTTCGGTGTCAGTTTTTTGATATTTTCTACTTGCAGATTAACCGTATTTTTCAATTGTTGTGCCGCTTCGGCATTATCGGTCAAACTTGCCAGTTGATCGATCTGGTTGTACAACCCACTCACGTCATGATTGCCTTGTTTAATGATATCAATCCGAATCCCTGCCGCTTCTAACTGTTTTAAAACGCTTTCCGGCCCCATTTCTTCACTGCCGATGACTTGAGTCGGTGCTAGCGCCAAAATCCCCTCGCTGCTTAAATTGCGTTGATAACCCAAAATCGGCACGTTTAAACCTGCGGCACGGCTGGTTGAATCCACTGCAACAATATTCTCGCGTTGCTTTAAGGCAATCAGAATTTCGGTTATACCTGAGCCGACGGAGACGATTTTTTGTGGTATTTGTTGTGCTAATGTGGCGCTGCTGATAAGACACATTAAACCCATACTGATGATAAGTCTTTTATATTGCATAAATTTATTTCCTAAATTAAAGCGGACAGATATTGCAAAATTGTTAAATGAAAATATAATGCGAATTGTTATTATTTGCAATATATAAGGTGGTTCTATGCAGTTTCAAAAATCAAAATTAGTATCGGCAATTATTTTAGCGTTAACTGCCGGTTACACTCTGGCGGAAACCCAATTGGCAGAAATTCGGGTGATTGAAGAAGGCAACGTAAGTGCGGTCAATCATTCGGAAATTAACGCAAGCGAGATTGGAAAGCGCAACCCAAGTAGCATTAAAACCTTGTTTAACAGCCTATTGGATGTCGATGTTAACAGTTTGCAACGTACCCGTGCCGGTAACGAAGGGATTAATATCAGGGGGTTGCAAGGTAATCGGGTCGGTATGTCGATTGACGGGATCCCGTTACCTGAATCACAAGAAAATAAATTGTTTGCCACCGTCGGCATGGCGTTTGGGCGAGGTGATTTTATTGAGCCTACCTCATTGCAAACGGCACAGATTCAGCGTGGTGGTTCATCTACAGGGCTTTCCGGCAGTGTGAATTTTACCACCTTAGAACCTGATGAACTGTTAAAAGGGCGGGCATTGGGCGGACTTCTATCCAGCGCATATAACAGCGTTGATCAATCGGTCGCCGGAACGCTGGGTTTTGCCGCACAAAATGAAAAATATCAAGGATTACTATTAACCACTTATCGCCAAGGCCATGAAAGTCAAACCAATGGTGATGTCGGCGGAGTCGGCAGCAACCGCACTGAAGCCAATCCGGCGGATTATAAGAGCGGTTATGTGTTAGTCAAAAATTATTACCAACTGAACGATAAGCATCGGATCGGTGTGACCTTTGAACATTTGCAACGGGAAACCGACAGTGAGCGTTTGTCTGAGCTCGGTTCCTCCGTCAGTCGTAGCGGGGTGGTTACCAATAATATCAGCGATCATACCAACGATAAGGTTAAACGAAACCGTCTCTCTTTAAGTCATCAATATGCCGATGACAATTTGTTAATCGATAGCAGCGTTTATTTCCAATCGGCGCAAACTGACAACCACCGTCGCCGCTACTACACGACCGGAACCGTTGCCACCACTCGTCTTGATGATGCGTTTAATAAAGATAAAACCTATGGTATTCGTTCGCAAATCAGCCGGTCATTATCCTCCGCATTGCCGCAAATTCTGCGCTACGGCGTGGCGTATTCCTATCAGGATTTGACTAATCAATTAATCACCACGGCCGCCGATAACCGCAAACCTTCGGCGGATACCAAGCAGTCTAAATTACATTTATACGTTGAAGATGAAATCACCTTGGGCAACGTGGTGTTGACACCGCACTTGGGGATTTTGGATTACCGTTTAAAACCGAGCGCGGCGAATGGCTATGTGCAACGTGCCGAAAATTATGCCCCGATCCAAAATCAGCATAAAACCGTATTCCTGCCTAAATTCAGTGTAGTTTGGAACATTATGGACGAAATTCGTCCATATGCTCAATATTCGCGCGGTTTCAAAGCACCGTCGGCACAGCAGTTAACCACCTCGTTCGGCAACAGCGGCCCTGGTTATAGCTATTCGATTGTCGGCAATCCGAAATTAAAACCGGAAACGGCGGATAACTTTGAAGTCGGCTTTAAGGGTAATAGCGACCGCTTAGAATATCGGGTTGCCGGTTTCTATAACCGTTATAAAAACTTTATTGATTACCTCACCCAAGCCTCCATGCCGAATATGATTATTCAGTATGAAAATATTGCCAAAGCCAAAATTTACGGTGTTGATGCCAACCTAAAATGGGCATTCTGGCAAGATCTGAGTGCTTCTGCCGGCATTAGCTATGCTCGCGGTAAAGCGACGGAAGATGGCGTGGTACGTCCAATCAACAGTGTTCAGCCGCTAAAATTGCGTGCAGGACTGGCGTATGAGAGTGAACAATGGGGCGCCAATCTGACGTTAACCCATGTTCGAGCCAAGGCGGACAAAGATATCGACGGCACGATGTATAACCCGAGTATCAGTTATAAC
This sequence comes from Testudinibacter sp. P27/CKL/0425, assembly GCF_052931395.1. NCBI lineage: Bacteria > Pseudomonadati > Pseudomonadota > Gammaproteobacteria > Pasteurellales > Pasteurellaceae > Testudinibacter > Testudinibacter sp. P27/CKL/0425. The sequence goes on from NZ_CM128801.1 coordinate 417,029, forward strand.
TTGGTTGATCTTGGCGCTTATTGGCAACCGGTTAAAAACGTAACCTTGAGCGCAAGCGTTAACAACCTGTTTGATAAAAAATACTGGAATTGGTCGGATATTTCTTATCTTGCCGGTAGAAGTAACCAAACGTCCGCTTACGACGGCAGCGTGTCTATCAGCAACGGCAATGCCGACGCTTACACTGCACCGGGACGCAATTTTAACCTCGGTATTCGTTACGCCTTTTAATTTGCAAGACCGCACTTTAATTTTGCTTAAAGTGCGGTAGCTATCTAGTGAAGATATTCTCAAGTAATTGTTACTTTTCACCACCCCCTATTCGGATTTTTTCACCGCTTCGGCGTTTAGCATTCCATTTTTACGCGATTTCAAGGTAAACTATCCCTCATTTAATCACAACAAGAGAACAAGCAACAATGCGGGTATTGATCATTATTCTGGGTGGTTTGCTGCTGCTGTTTCAATACAGTTTCTGGTTCGGCAAAAACGGTTACCGCGATCATCAGACGGTGCAACAGGAAATCGAACAACGCACGGCGGAAAATACGCAACTGGCGCAGCGCAATCAGCTAATCATGGCGGAAATCAAAGATCTGAAAGAGGGCGTGGCGGCGGTTGAAGAACGCGCCCGGCTGGAACACGACATGGTAAAAAGCAACGAAGTGTTCTATCGTTTGATGAAAGCGGACGAATATCAGTAATGGCGGTGCGTAGAATTATCGCGGTGGTGCCCGCCGCCGGCAACGGCAGCCGAATGCGGCAGCAGAAGCCGAAACAATATTTAGAGCTGAACGGCAAAACCATTTTACAGCACACCTTAGACGTGTTGCTGAGCTACCCGGCGATTGAAAAAGTGATTGTCGCAGTGGCAAAAGACGATCCCTATATTGACGACTTGGCATTGCAGCAGCAGACTAAAATTGAACTGGTGATCGGCGGCGAAACCCGCGCCGACTCGGTACTTGCCGGTTTGCAACACGCGCCGGACGACAGTTGGGTGCTGGTGCATGACGCCGCGCGCCCTTGCTTGACTCATCAGGATTTAGACCAATTATTACAGATTGACGATCCGAACGGGGCTATCTTGGCTCATCCGGCGACCGACACGATTAAACGTGCCAATTCGAAGCAGCAAGTTTGCGCCACCGAAGATCGCAGCCGATTATGGCACGCCATGACGCCGCAATTTTTCCCGACTGCCGCCTTGCGCCAAGCCTATCAAGCGGCATTTGCCCAACAGCTCAGCCTGACCGATGAAGCCTCGGCCATGGAGTTGGCGGGGTTTAGACCGCACTTGGTGAGCGGGCGCTCGGATAATTTGAAAGTCACCCGCCCGGAAGATTTAGCCTTAGCGGCGTTTTACTTACAACACAGACAAACGGAGAACAACCGATGATTCGCATTGGACACGGTTTTGACGTACACGCTTTCGGCAGCGAAGGCCCGATTATCATCGGCGGCGTGGCGATTCCTTATGAAAAAGGCTTGCTGGCGCATTCCGACGGCGATGTGGCGTTGCACGCCTTAACCGACGCGTTGCTTGGCGCGGTGGCGCTCGGCGACATCGGCAAATTGTTTCCCGACACCGACATGGCATACAAAGGTGCCGACAGCCGCGGCTTGTTGCGTGAAGCCTATCGCCAAGTGCGGTTACAAGGCTATCGGGTTGGCAATGTTGATGTGACGATTATTGCGCAAGCGCCGAAAATGCGCCCGCATATCGACGCGATGCGTGCCTGTATCGCCGCAGACTTGGAGTGCGACATCACACAAGTGAACGTGAAAGCCACCACCAGCGAGAAGCTCGGCTTCACCGGGCGCGGCGAAGGGATTGCCTGCGAAGCGGTGGCGTTGCTGCTGCGCGAACAAACGAAGGATAACTAATGGCGGAACTACACTACCTCTATGGCAAGCCGACACAACACGCTCGCTTGAAAACCGAGTTCAGCGATTTTATCGTGCGAGAACAGTTGGGCTACGAGATGAGTGGCGACGGTGAATTTGTCGCGCTCAAAGTCCGCAAAACCAATGCCAACACCCTGTTTGTCGGCGAAAAACTGGCGGCATTTGCCGGGATTTCGGCGAAAAATATGAGTTATGCCGGTTTGAAAGATCGCCATGCGGTGACCGAACAGTGGTTCTGTTTACACCTGCCGGGCAAAGCGACGCCGGATTTCAGCACATTTCAATTGGACGGGGTAGAGATTCTGGAAATTACCCGTCACAACCGTAAAATTCGGGTCGGCAGTTTGCAAGGCAACCAGTTTGAAATTTTGTTGCGTGATCTCAGCGAAAGTGCGGATCTGAACCAACGCTTAGAAAACATTCAACAGCACGGTTTCCCAAATTATTTCACTGAACAGCGTTTCGGACGCGACGGTCATAATTTAACCCAAGCACTGCGCTGGGCGAAAGGCGAGATTCAGGTGAAAGACCGCAAAAAGCGCAGTTTTTACCTCTCTGCCGCACGCAGCGAACTGTTTAATTTGATTGTCTCGGCGCGGATCCAAGACGGCTTGAGCCAAACGGTGCTTGAGGGCGATGTGTTGCAGCTACAGGGTTCGCACAGCTGGTTTGTGGCGCAGCAAGCCGAACTGGAGGATTTACAAGTGCGGTTACAGCAACACGATGTCGGGCTGACCGCAGCACTGATCGGCTCGGCAGAACTACAAACACAGCACGATGCACTGTTGCGCGAACAGGCATTGGTCGAGCAACATCAAGAATTGGTGGCGCTGATGCATAAAGAGCGGTTGCAAAATGCGCGTCGTTTAATCTTGGCGCAGCCACAGAATTTTGAATGGCAATTTGAAGCCGACGGCTTAAGGCTGCGTTTCGGCTTGGAAAGCGGCAGCTATGCCACCGCGCTGGTGCGTGAATTGGCACAGTTGGGCGGCAACGAATCACAAAACGAATCACAATAAGGAAGTGTATGCACATATTATTGAGTAATGATGACGGCATTCATGCCGAAGGGATTCAAACCATGGCGGCGGCGCTGCGCAAATTCGCCACCGTGACGATTGTTGCGCCGGATCGTAATCGCAGCGCGGCATCCAGCTCGTTAACCTTGGTCGAGCCGCTGCGACCGCTGAAATTGCCTAACGGCGATTACTGCATTAACGGCACGCCGGCGGACTGCGTTCATCTGGCGTTAAACGGCTTCTTGTCGGGGCGGGTCGATTTGGTGGTGTCGGGGATTAATGCCGGTGCAAATTTAGGTGACGATGTGATCTATTCCGGCACGGTTGCCGCCGCACTGGAAGGCCGCCACCTCGGATTGCCGTCGATTGCGGTTTCCTTGGACGGGCGAATCTATTACGAAACCGCCGCGCAAGTGGTATGCGATTTGATTCCGACGTTGCATGACAACGTGCTGGGCAAGCGAGAAATCATCAATATCAACGTGCCGGATGTTCCGTATGAACAACTGAAAGGGCTGAAAGTCACCAAGCTGGGCTATCGGGAATCCGCCAGTGCAATGGTGAAACAAGTGGATCCGCGCGGTGAGCATATTTATTGGGTCGGCGCCAGCGGCTTGCCGGAATACAGCGGCGAGGGCACTGATTTTCATGCGGTGGCGAACGGTTATGTGTCGTTAACGCCGATTCAAACCGACATGACCGCACATCAATCGTTGCAGCGCCTGCAAACTTGGGTGGAAGCGGAGTAAGATGTCGATACTGGAACAGCGCCGCTTGGTTGAGCGGCTGCGCTCACAAGGCATTCAAAGCCACACGATTTTGCAAGCGATGTATGAAATTCCGCGCAGCAACTTTGTGCAGGAAGCGTTTGCGCGCCGCTGTTATGACAACACCGCGATTCCGATCGGCGAGGGGCAAACCTTATCGCAGCCGTATATCGTGGCGAAAATGACCGAACTGCTGCAGCTGACGCCAGATGATAAAGTGCTGGAAATCGGCACCGGCAGCGGTTATCAAACCGCACTTTTGGCAAAACTATGCCATCAGGTGTACAGTGTCGAGCGGATTAAAAAATTACAGTGGCAGGCGATCCATCGCTTGAAAAAGCTGGAGCTGCACAATATTCAGCTGCGCCATGCGGACGGTTGGAGCGGCTGGGCGGCAAAAGCACCGTTCGATGCGATCATTGTCACCGCGGCGGCGGAAAGTATGCCGATTGAGCTGTTACAACAATTAAAAGACGGCGGGCGAATGGTGATTCCCGTCGGTAAAGAGGTTCAGATTTTACAACTGATCACCCGCGTCGGCGATAAATATCATGTTGAAAAAATCGAAGAAGTCAAATTTGTGCCGTTAGTGGCAGGAGCGCTACAGTGAAAATTTTTGGAAAGATGTATGATCAGGTAATGCGCTGGTCGCGTCACCGTTTGGCAGTATATTGGCTGGCGTTTGTCAGCTTTATTGAATCGATTTTTTTCCCGATCCCCGTTGATGTGATGCTGATTCCAATGGCAATGAACGCCCCTAAGAAAGCATTGCATTATGGGCTGTACACCTCACTTGCGTCCGTCGCTGGTGGCTTAGTAGGGTATTTGATTGGGTATTATGCGTTTGATATGGTACAACACTATATTGTGCAATTTGGTTACCAAGCCAAATTAGAACAAATTATTCAATGGTTTGAACAATGGGGCATTTTGGTGCTCTTTGTCGCGGGATTTTCGCCTGTGCCTTATAAAGTCTTCGCCATTGCCGCAGGGTTATTACATATGGCACTCTTGCCTTTTATCTTCACCTCGTTTATTTCACGCGCGGCACGTTTTATTCTAGTGGCAAAATTAGCCGCTTGGGGTGGACCGAAAGTCGAAGCGAAATTGCGCCGTTCTATTGAAGTGATCGGCTGGGGCGTGGTAGTCTTAGCCGTTATCGCCTATTTTATTTTACGTTAGTTTTAGGTTATTCAAAGTAAAGGATTGAAACATGAAAAGTAAATTGTTCTTTTTGCCGACCGCACTTGCGCTTGCCGTTTTGGCGGGCTGTAGCTCCAGCGGCGGTGCGCCGGTGCAAAGTGCTGACGGAAATTTGTCGCCAGGCATTATGCAGCCGGTTGAATCTAGCGGCGCAAGCAGCGGCAGCTGGCAGCCGGAAATTCAGCAGCAGAGTATGCCGGAGAGCATGAGCGTGCAGCAAGCGGTGCAGCAGCCGATCGGACAAGTACAACAACAGTCGCAGCAAATTCAGCAAAATGTGCAAACGGCGGTGCAGCAGCCAATTGGGCAAGCACAACAGGCGGCACAAACTGCCAGCAGTGCAACTCGCACCAATAACGTGTCGCAAGACTTCACCATTCCGCGCGATACCACGACTAACGCACCGATTTATAATCAAATCGACAAAGGTTTCTACAAAGGCGACAGCTACACCGTGCGCAAGGGTGACACCATGTTCCTGATCGCCTATATTTCCGGTATGGACGTGGCGGAGCTGGCAGCAAAAAATAATATGAGCGAGCCGTATAGCTTGCGCGTCGGACAAGTGTTAAAAGTCGGCTCCGGTAGCCCGGCTATCAGCACGCCAGCGGCGACTGCAACGGTTGCAGAGGCAACCACCGCACCAGCCGTAACCGAAGTGAAACCGACACAACCAGCTGTAACATACACACCGGGTCCGAATAATACCCAATACGGCTCCGACGGCACGATTACCGGGCCGGTGAAAGCCTCGGCAGGCAATGCCGCAACCATGGCACAACAGCAAGCGGCACAAGCCCAACAAACCGTTACCGCAACGGCGGCTACAGCAGCGACGAGCAGCACCGCGGTGAAGGTGACGCCACCAAGTGCGGTCAATTCCAATATCAGCTGGCGTTGGCCGACGAACGGCAAAGTGATCCAAGGCTTCTCCTCGGCTGACGGCGGCAACAAAGGGGTGGATATTTCCGGTTCGCGCGGGCAAGCGGTGAATGCCGCTGCCGCAGGGCGAGTGGTGTATGCAGGCAATGCGCTGCGCGGCTACGGCAATCTGATTATCATCAAACATAACGATGATTTCCTCAGTGCCTATGCACACAACGAAAGCATTTTGGTGAAAGATCAGCAGGAAGTGAGCGCCGGTCAACAAATCGCCAAAATGGGCAGCTCCGGCACCAACGGCGTGAAACTGCACTTTGAGATCCGTTTCAAAGGCAAATCGGTCGATCCGACCCGCTACCTGCCGCCGCGCTAAGCGTATAATCAGTGAATCCCACAGGCATTTTTGTTATGAAAATGCCTGTTTTTTTGAAGGCGAAAAAGGAAAACGATGAAAATTTTATTTGTCTGTTTAGGTAATATCTGCCGCTCGCCAATGGCGGAATATATTATGCGGCATAAAGTCGAACAAGCGGGGCTGCAAGATAGCGTCGTGCTCGACAGCGCCGGCACGGCGGGCTACCACGACGGCGAAGATATGCACCGCGGCACGGCAGCGATGTTGCAGCAACAAGGCATCGATCGGCATGGTTTTGTCATCCGCAAAGTGCGCAAAAGCGATTTGCAGGCTTTCGATTATCTGATTGCAATGGATAACAGCAATTTGACGGATTTAAACAAGATGTTCGGCAAGCAGGCAAAAATTTTTAAGATCACCGATTTAGTTTCGGATTTGGGGTTTGATCATATTCCCGATCCTTGGTATGACAATAATTTCGCACAAACTTACCAATTATTGGATCGCTGTTGCGAGCAACTTTTGCGACAAATCCGGCGTAACGATTTAGGCTAACCTCAATTTTGTGAACTGCGCCCAACCTTGATTGGCGAAATGGTGGTAAAATCATCACAGCAGTAATCCTTACTCACCCGATCTGATGACCACAAGGAGTCCACTATGTTCCCTGAACACCGCGATCTGATCAGCCGACTGAAATCGGAAGATGCCCATTTTGCCCGCCTGTTTGAGAAGCACAATGAACTGGATCACAAAATTGTTGCGATTGAAACCAATGTTGAATTAGGCACGCATGAAGAAGTCGAAAATTTGAAAAAAGAGAAACTGCGCTTAAAAGATGAATTGTATCGAATGTTAAAAAGTGCGGTCTAGAACCAAAAAATCCCGTTGAAAAACGGGATTTTTTACGTTTAGCGCTTCGCCGCCGATTATGCCAGCAGCCCGGCTGCTTGCACCACCAAGGCGACCGCTTTGGCTTCTGCCGCTTTAATCGTGCTTTCGTTCGGAATCTCCTGCTGGGTGCGGTTAACAATCACTGCTGAAATCATGCCGGCTTTTAAGCCGAGCGCCGAACACATGGTGAACAGGGTTGCCGATTCCATTTCAAAATTCATCACGTTCAGCTGCTGCCACTCTTTCAGTGAACCGCTAAAACGACGACAGACTTTGCCGCTGTAGGTGTCGTAGCGCTCTTGCCCCGGGTAAAAGGTATCGGACGAGGCGGTGATGCCGACATAAGTGGTTTCGCCGCTCTGTTGCGCCACTTGGTACAGGGTGGCGGTGCAATGGAAATCGGCGACCGCCGGATATTCCAACGGTGCAAAATGTTGGCTGGCGCCGTCTAAACGCACCGCACCGGTGGTGACTAAAATATCGCCGACATTAATGTGCGGCTGAATCGCGCCGGTGGTGCCGATGCGCAAGAAAGTGCGCACGCCCAATTGCGCCAACTCTTCCACCGCAATCGAAACCGAAGGCCCGCCAATGCCGGTGGAACACACCATAATCGGTTTGCCGTTCACATAGCCCAACCACGAGGTGAACTCACGGGTAGAGACCAAAAATTTCGGGTTATCCATCAACTTGGCAATTCGCTCGACACGCGCCGGATCGCCCGGGGTAATCGCCACGGTTGCGCCGTCTAAATCCGACTTGACCAACCCTAAATGAAATACGTCTGCCATACATTCTCCTTGATTATTCTCATTTTTATCATGACTACAAAGCAGGTATTTTACGCCGAATGACTACGGATTTATATCGCGAAGGATCGGATTTTGCATAGAAATTAACGTTTCTGTGGACTGGATCTCATCAATCAGTTGGATTTTGGTCGCCAGCACGCTATGCAGTTCTTCGATAGTGTGGGTCATCACTTTGATAAAGATCGAATAGTTGCCAGTGGTGTAGTAAGCCTCCACCACTTCATCAAAGGTTTGCAATTTTTTGATCACGTTATCGTAATCTTTGGCACTTTTTAGAATAATGCCGATAAAACAGCACACGTCATAGCCCAATTTGCGTTCGTTGATCCGCACTTTGGTACCTCCAATCACGCCGGACTGGCGCATTTTTTCCACCCGCACATGGATCGTGCCCGGGCTGACGCCGAATTTTTTCGCCATTTCGGCATACGGGGTGCGCGCATCTTTGGTCAACACGCGTAAAATCTGCTGATCCAGCGCATCGATTTGAGCAACTTGTTGCATAAGCCTCTCCTTTTTTAGTTTTTTTTCAAAAAAAACGCAATTAAATTGATTGATGAACACATATTATCAAAAAAAATTAAAAAAGTATTGGAAATTTTGCTTTCTTTGTTGAATAATACATAAAAACTCGGCGAACGCCGATTTTTATTTAATAAACCCAGAAATCCATTTAAAAAAGAATAGAAAAATTATGAAAAATTCATTTATTTTGCAACAGCAAGAAATCAGTTTTGTGAAAAACACCTTTACCCAGATGTTAAAAGAGCATTTAAAAATCGTTGAAGTGCAAGGTCCGTTATTGAGCCAGGTCGGCAACGGAATGCAAGACAACCTGTCCGGCGTTGAGAATGCGGTGCAGGTGAACATCCGTGAAATTCACGGCGTGCGTTTTGAAGTGGTGCACTCATTGGCGAAATGGAAACGTCACACCTTGGGGCGTTTTGATTTCCAACCGAACGAAGGGCTGTTCGTACACATGATCGCGCTGCGCCCTGATGAAGACAGCCTGGATCAAACTCACTCGGTGTTTGTTGATCAGTGGGACTGGGAGCGCGTAATCCCGCAAGGCTCACGCAACTTGGCTTATTTGAAAGAGACGGTCAGATCGATCTACACCGCGATCAAAGAAACCGAGCAGATGGTGGAAGTGCAATTCGGGATTAAAGGCTTTCTGCCGCCGGAAATCACTTTTGTTCACAGTGAAGATTTAGTACGCCGCTATCCGGATCTCAGCGGCAAAGAGCGTGAAAGTGCGGTCTGTAAAGAGTTCGGCGCGGTGTTCCTGATCGGCATCGGCGGCAAACTGTCCGACGGCAAACCGCACGACGGGCGCGCGCCGGATTATGACGACTGGACAACGCCAAGCGAAGGCGAATACAAAGGCTTGAACGGCGATATTCTGGTTTGGAACCCGGTGCTGGAATCAGCATTTGAATTGTCATCAATGGGGATTCGTGTAGACGAAGCCGCGTTGCGCCGCCAATTGACGATTGCCAACAACGAAGAACGCGCCGAATTCCCGTGGCACCAAGCGCTATTAAACGGTCAACTGCCGCAATCGATCGGCGGCGGCATCGGACAATCGCGTTTGGCAATGCTGTTGTTGCACAAACAACATATCGGGCAAGTGCAATCCAGCGTTTGGCCAAAACGCATTATGGAGCAATACGATAATATTTTGTAAGACTGTTTTTGATGTACCGCACTTTTTATTTTTTATCTCGGAAAGCAAGCATCCATGTCATTCGGTGTTTTGTTTGACATTTTGTTTGATATGGATGGTTTGCTCCTTAATTTAACGTAGTTATGATAGGAGAAACTATATGAAACAAATCACTGCCATTGTGCAGCCCTTCAGATTAGACGATATCCGTGAAGCCTTGTCCGACATCGGCATTCAAGGCATCACGGTCACCGAAGTCAAAGGTTTCGGACGGCAAAAAGGACACACCGAGCTGTATCGCGGTGCCGAATATGCCGTCGATTTCCTGCCTAAAATTGCCCTCGATATTGTTTTGCCCGACGAACTGGCAGAGCAAGCGGTTGAGGTTATTTGCCAAACCGCACGCACCGGGAAAATCGGTGACGGCAAAATTTTTGTTAAACCGGTGGAACAAGTGATTCGGATCCGCACCGGCGAAACTGACGAAAATGCGATTTAATTCAGTACATTCGCTGAATTTTTAGTTTGATTTTATTTAATTTCGGAAAGCAATATAGGTGGAAAAATGAAAAAGCAACTTTTGACACTGGCGGCGCTGTGCGCGCCCGCCACAACTTTCGCAACAGAAACCGCCGACTGGGTACGCCCGATGTCGGAAATCAGCGCCGGTGATACCGCATGGGTGATGGTTTCGGCACTTTTGGTGTTGTTTATGACTTTACCGGGCTTGGCGCTGTTTTACGCCGGCATGGTGCGCAAGAAAAACGTGTTGGCAACCATGGTGCAAAGCATTGCCGTCGCCTGTTTGATCTCCTTGCTGTGGATCTGTTTCGGCTACAGTTTGGCGTTCACCTCGAACAACGGCTTTATCGGCGGCACCGAGCGCTTTTTCTTAAACGGTTTAAACGTTTTCAGCGAGAGCGAGCAACTGACCATTTTCCCGGGTGCCAGCACCATTCCTGAATCGGTGTTTATGCTGTTCCAAATGACATTCGCGATTATCGCAGCAGCGATTATCACCGGTGCATTCGCCGAGCGGATTAAATTTTCTGCCATGCTGCTGTTCAGCGGCTTGTGGTCACTGCTGATTTATGTCCCGACCGCTCACTGGGTGTGGGGGCCGGACGGCTGGCTGGCGGCAGACGGCGTACTGGATTATGCCGGCGGCACGGTGATCCACATCAATGCCGGGATCGCAGGCTTGGTCGGTGCGATTATGCTGGGCAAACGTATCGGTTACGGCAAAGAAGCAATGCCGCCGCACAACTTGGTTTTGACACTGATTGGGATGGCAATGCTGTGGATCGGTTGGTTCGGATTCAACGCCGGTTCTGCTTTGGCGGCGGACGGACGTGCAGGTATGGCGATGGCGACCACCCAAGTGGCAACGGCTTCCGCCGCACTGGCATGGATTATCACCGAACGCTTATGCGGACATAAACCGTCGGCATTGGGCTTGGCGTCCGGCGCAATCGCGGGCTTGGTGGCAATCACCCCGGCAGCCGGTTTTGTCAGCGTGCAAAGTGCGGTTGCACTGGGTGCGATTTCCGGCGTAATCTGTTTTTGGAGCGCCACCAAACTGAAATATTGGCTGGGCTATGACGATTCATTAGACGCCTTCGGCATTCACGGCATCGGCGGTATTGTCGGTGCGGTGTTGACCGGTGTGTTTGTCTCCACCGACATCACCGGCGGTGACGCCAGCCTGTGGGTTCAAATTGAAAGCGTGCTGATCACCATCGGTTACAGCGCCGTCGGCAGCGCAATCCTGCTGTTCATTGTGGATAAAATGGTCGGCTTGCGGGTCGAAAAAGATCAAGAACGTCAAGGTTTGGACGTGGTGCTGCACGGCGAACGCGTCGAATAATTTTCACTTCAACTGACCAACCGCACTTTGTGTTTGAATAGCGCAAAGTGCGGTTTTTTACATTCCTAATGTATCCGATTTAAGGTAAACTCACTACAATTTTTTACTGCAAGAGAATCAATTATGAGCAAACAAGCATTAAGCGTTGTGATTTTGGCGGCGGGCAAAGGCACCCGTATGTATTCCGATTTACCGAAAGTGTTGCACCCTATCGCAGGCAAGCCAATGGTAAAACACGTTATCGACACCGTGACGAAGCTAGGAGCGCAGAATATCCACCTGATTTACGGGCACGGCGGCGAAGTGATGCAGCAGCGTTTGCAAAGCGAGCCGGTGAACTGGGTGTTGCAGGCGGAACAATTGGGCACCGGACATGCGATGCAACAGGCTGCACCGCACTTTGCCGACGATGAAAACATTTTGATGCTGTATGGTGACGGGCCGTTGATCACCCAAGAAACGTTAGAAAAACTGATCGCCGCCAAACCGCAAAACGGAATCGCGTTGTTAACGGTTAATTTAGACGATCCGACCGGTTACGGACGGATTATCCGTCAAGACGGCAATGTGGTGGCGATTGTCGAGCAGAAAGACGCCAACCCGCAGCAGTTGGCGATTCAGGAAGTGAATACCGGCGTGATGGTAGCGAGTGGCGCCAGCTTTAAACAATGGCTTTCCCGCTTAAACAATAATAACGCGCAGGGGGAATATTACATCACTGATGTGATCGAATTTGCCAATCAGGACGGCTGCCAAGTGTGCGCGGTGTCTGCCGCGGACAGAATGGAAGTGGAAGGCGCTAACAACCGTCTGCAAATGGCGCAATTGGAGTGTTATTATCAACAGCAGCAAGCCAAAAAATTGTTGCTGGCGGGCGTGATGTTGATCGATCCGGCGCGGTTTGATTTGCGCGGCGAATTGCGCCACGGCAAAGACGTGGAAATTGACGTGAACGTGATTGCCGAAGGGCTGGTCGAGTTGGGCGATCGCGTGCGAATCGGTGCAGGTTGTGTATTGAAAAATTGCCGTATTGCCGCGGATGTGGAGGTAAAACCGTATTCGGTGATTGAAGATGCGGTGATCGGTGAAAGTGCGGTTATCGGGCCATTCTCACGCTTGCGTCCGGGCGCGGAATTGGCGGCGGAAACCCACGTCGGCAACTTCGTTGAAATCAAAAAAGCGGTGGTCGGCAAAGGCTCGAAAGTGAATCATTTGACCTATGTCGGCGATGCTGAAATCGGCAGCAATTGCAATATTGGCGCAGGGGTGATCACCTGCAATTACGACGGCGTAAATAAATTTAAAACCGTGATCGGTGATAATGTATTTGTCGGTTCTGACAGCCAGCTGGTGGCGCCGGTGACGATTGCTGACGGTGCCACCATTGGTGCCGGAGCGACGATTACCAAAGATGTGAGCGACAACGAACTGGTGATCAGCCGTGTGCCGCAACGCCACATTGCCAACTGGCAGCGTCCGAGCAAGAAAAAATAATCCTCTCTTTAAATCAGTTATCGGCAGGCGTTGGCTTGTCGATGCTGAAATATTCTACAAACTCTCGCTAAAACTGTGATCTCCACTGGAGTTTAGATAACAAAACCGCACTGGCTATTGCATTTCGTGGCGGAGTAAAGTTATCATCACCTCAAAGAAAAATGATAATTATCTTTCAAGATATTGTGTGGTTTCACTGCACGATAATGGAATAAAACGGATGACCAAGCCTTTAAAAATCGCACTGACGCTTTGCCTAACGCTGCCTTTATGGGCAGCGGCAATGAGTGCGCAAGCGGGGCGTTATCCCGATTTGCCGCATGCGATCAAATTCGGCAGCGGCGCGATGATCGATAGCACGGCTTATGTCGGTTTGGGCAGTGCGGGCAAGCGATTTTATGCGTTGGATCTCAGCCAAAAGAACGGTGAATGGAAGGCAATTGCCGAATTCCCCGGTGGCGCGCGGCGCTATGCGGTGGCCGCCGCACTGAACGGCGAGCTGTATATTTTCGGCGGCTTAAAACAAACGGAAAGCGGGTTTGAGGTGGTGAACGACGCCTATCGCTACCAACCGGAGAAAAATCGTTGGGTTAAATTAAATACCCAAGCACCACGCGGAATCGTCGGTGCCGGTGCGGCGGTGTATCAAGATAAAATTTATCTGTTCGGCGGCAATAATTCGGATGTGTTGAACACTTATTTACACGATCGCGCACTTGCCCCCAGCAAAGCGGCAAAAGACGCAGTGAAGCAAGCCTACTTGGCGCAACGACCACAGGACTATTTTTTTACCGCCGAATCTTTGAGCTATGATGTAGCAGAAAATCGCTGGCGCAATGAGGGCAAATTTCCGTTCAGTGGCAGAGCTTGTGCCGCAGTGGCCGGGAATGGCGAAACGGTGTTGATGGTCAGTGGCGCAGTGAAACCGGGATTGAATACGCCGGCAGCGCAGCTGGGCAGCATCGGCAAACAGCGGGTGGAGTGGAGAAAATTGCCGAATTTGCCGATGACAATCGGCGAGAATGCACAAGAAGGCTTGAGCGGCGCGGCGGCTGGCTATAGCCACGGCTATTATTTGATTGCCGGAGGCACCAGCTTCCCAGGCGCGCAGCAGCAATATCAACAGGGCAAACTGTTTGCGCACCAAGGTTTAAGCCAAGCGTGGCACAAAGAAATTTATATTTTAAAAGACAATCGTTGGAAAGCGTTCGGCGAGCTGACAACCGGCGTCAGCCATGCGGTGACAGTTTCTTACGATAACCAAATTTTATTAATCGGCGGCGAAAGCGACGGCGGCAAAGCAGTCAGCGCGGTGCAAGTCCTGAGCTATGACGGCAGCCGATTAACTATCGAATAACAAACTTCCTCTATTTAGTTTGTACTTCCCCCTTAACCGTGAGGCTAAGGGGATTTTTTTGTTGATGATTTGGCTGAAATTAAAAGTGCGGTCAGATCAGAATCAGACCGCACTTGCACTATTGTTTGTCCTTATCTAAGAATTTCACCGCTAAATCCGGGAAGTCGGTGAAAACGCCTGTGGCGCCTGCGTGGTTCAACAGCGCATCGAAATTTGATCGATATTACTAAAAAACGGCGGCAGTGCATCTTTGCGCACGGTGTATGGGTGCAGTTCAAGCGATTGGGTTGCAATGTCGGCGACCATCGGCGTATAGCGAATATCGCCCGGCGCGGATTGTTTGTCGTCAATCAACATATACCAGCCTGGTCCGACACCGTCGGCATATTTTGCCACTTCTGCCATCGCACCCGGTTTAAACATCCAGTCGTAATCGTAGTTCACCCAGTTGCCTTGCGCGTTTTTCTCCTCGGTTTCATGCCAATCGGTATACGCAATCAACTGCACCAGTTTGATGTCCATGCCTAATTTTGGCAATAATTCGGTTTTAATCCGTTTGAGTTCATTGAAATCAAAGGTTTGCAGATAAACCGCCGAATCTTTGTCGGTGTAGCCATATTTTTTCAGCACTTTTAAGGTTTCGAGTGCAATGTCTTTGCCTTCTTGGTGGTGCAACCAAGGGGCTTTGATTTCAGGATAAATCCCGATTTTTTTACCGCTGGATTTTTCTAAACCTTGAATAAATTCGATTTCATCTTCAAAGGTATGAATGCGGAAATGCGATTGCCACAGCGGAAAACGGTTCGGGTAGACTTGCAGTTGTTTGCCGTTTTCGACGTTGAAATTTTCAGTCATTTCCAAGGTCTGAATTTCCGCTAAGGTGAAATCCGCTACATAGTAGCGTCCGTCTTTGCGTGCGCGTTTCGGGAATTTTTTCGCCACGTCGGTGAGTCCGTCTAAGAAGTGATCGTGGATCACCACCAAACGATTGTCTTTGGTCATCGCCAAATCTTGTTCCAAGTAATCCGCCCGTTGACCAAAGGCAAGCGCTTTGGATTCCAATGTATGTTCGGGCAGATAGCCACTGGCGCCGCGGTGGGCGATAACCAGTTTGTCTTGATTATTGCTCGACAATTGTTGCGCACAGCCGACAAGTGCGGTCGAAACGGCAAATATAAGTGTTAATAATTTGAATTTCATCGCATTTTCCTTTTTTAGATAAAAAGAAAGACGAGCTAGCTCGTCTTTCGGAATGTTATGGATTATTTAATTAAGCGATCTTGTTCGGCGATTCTGGCTTTATGTTTGCCTTCTTCCACCATGGTGATCAGCATTAATACGCAGGCTAACACCGCACCGCCGATCATGATGTAGAATCCGCCGTCCCAGCCGAATTTATCCGCCGCCCAGCCGATCACCGCACTTGCTGCAACCGTGCCGCCAAGGTAGCCGAATAAACCGGTGAAACCAGCAGAAGTACCCGCCGCTTTTTTCGGCGCCAATTCCAGCGCGTGCAAGCCGATCAACATCACCGGACCGTAGATTAAGAAGCCGATAATCGTCATCATAATAAAGTCGGTTAATTGATACGGGTTGTGATACCAAGGCAGAGTCGCGTAGTGCGCCAGTTCCGCTTCCGGGGTTGCCGGATTCAGCCAGAATACAGTTACCGCGATGGTCACCAGCACCATAAATACGAAGCCGGTCAGCCCGCGTCTGCCTTTAAACAGGGTATCCGACATCCAGCCGCATAACAGCGTGCCCGGAATTGCGGCGAATTCATAAATCGCATAAGCAGAGGCGGTCGCTTTGATGTCGAAGTGTTTTACTTCGCCCAAATAAACCGGCGACCATTTCAACACGCCGTAACGAATCAGATACACAAACACGTTGGCGATCGCGATATACCACAATAAACGGTTTTTCAGCACATAGGTCACAAAAATGTCTTTGGTGCTGAGATCGTGTTCGTAGGTTTCTTCATTATAATCATCCGGATAATCGTTTTTGTATTTTTCAATTGGCGGCATACACCATACTGGCGATCCCAACCAATAACGCCGGCACCATCCCGCCGAGATTATGCGCAGTATTCCAGATTGACACAATCCGTCCGCGTTCGCTTTTCGACCACCAGTGCACCATGGTGCGCCCACACGGCGGCCAGCCCATGCCTTGGAACCAGCCGTTGATAAACAACAGCACAAACATGATCAGGATTCCGGAAGTCGCCCAAGGCATCAGCCCCATCATCGTCATACACAAACCTGACAGTGCTAAACCAAATGGCATAAACATTTTCGGATTAGAGCGGTCGGAAATTGCCGCCATAAAGAATTTGGACAAACCGTAGGCAAGACCCGGTGCAATCCCGATAATCCCAAGTTCGGTTTTGCTGTAAAGCCCGGCTTCAATCAGCCCTTTTTGCGCTAAATCGAAATTGCTGCGGATGAAGTAGTAAGCAGCGTAACCCAAAAAAATGCCCATAAATACCTGCCAACGTAAGCGGGTATAAGTCGGTTCGATTTTTTCTTGAGGTAATAACGGCTTATGTGCCGCCGGTTTAAAAAAACCTATCATAAAACACCTCTGTTTTATTGTGATGTGAAAGTAAGAATGAAAAGAAATGGTCTGCATTTCGGTGGGAGATAATAACAACTTTTTTAAGGATTTTCATGTTCGAATATGAAAATTGGGATCAGTATCACATTCATTTTTGACATTATTTTTAAAAACTGTCATAAATTTGTAATAAAAAATCCGCTCAAAAGAGCGGATTTAAGCTAACAAATTGGATTAATTCAGTTATTTTTTCCAATTTTTCAGCGCATCGGCAAACGCATTATTGCTGATTGCGTTGTTTTGGCGGGGTTGGCGCGTACGGTTGTTCGAATTTGAACGTTCGGTTGCAGATCGGGTTTGTTCGCCGCCTCTGACCGCACTTTTGTCTTGCGGCTGTTCGTCTAAGCGGCAGCTTAACGCAATCCGTTTGCGGGGAATATCCACATCCATCACTTTCACTTTCACCACATCGCCGGTTTTCACCACTTGGTGTGGATCTTCGACGAATTTATTTGATAATGACGAGATATGCACCAAACCGTCTTGATGCACGCCGATATCCACAAACGCGCCGAAATTGGTGACGTTGGTGACCGTACCTTCTAAAATCATGCCGACAGCTAAGTCGGTGATTTCCTCCACGCCGTCCATAAAGGTCGCGGTTTTAAATTCACCACGCGGATCGCGCCCCGGTTTTTCCAATTCGCTCAAAATATCGCGCACCGTCGGCAAACCGAAACGTTCATCGGTGAACTGTGCGGCATTCATCTGACGCACCGCACTGGCATTGCCCATCAGATCGCCGATAGTTTGTGAGGTGGCTTGCAGGATTTTTTCCACCACCGGATAGGCTTCAGGGTGCACACTGGAGGCATCGAGTGGGTTTTTGCCGTTGTTAATCCGCATAAATCCGGCACATTGTTCAAAGGCTTTCGGCCCTAAACGGGTGACTTTTTTCAACTGCTCACGGTTGTCAAAACGCCCGTTTTGGTCACGATAGCTGACGATATTTTGCGCCAGTGTGGCGCTCATGCCGGCAACTCGCGCCAGCAGTGGCGCAGACGCGGTATTTAAATCCACCCCAACCGCATTCACACAGTCTTCCACCACCGCATCGAGTTTGCGCGCCAGCTGGCTTTGATTGACATCGTGCTGATATTGCCCCACGCCGATCGCTTTCGGATCGATTTTCACCAATTCCGCCAGCGGATCTTGCAAGCGACGAGCAATCGACACCGCCCCACGCAAGGACACATCCAGCTGTGGAAACTCTTGCGCCGCCAGCTCGGAAGCGGAATAGACCGATGCACCGGCTTCACTGACCACCACTTTTTGCGCTTGCCAATCGCTGGATTTTTGCAAAATCTCTGCCACAAAACGTTCGGTTTCGCGCGAAGCGGTGCCGTTGCCGATCGCAATCAGCCCGACATTGTGCTTTTTGCCCAGTTGATACACGCTCACCATCGCTTTATCCATTTGCCCGGTGTGTGGATAGATAGTGTCGGTTGCCAGCAGCTTGCCGGTGTTATCCACCACTGCGACTTTCACGCCGGTACGCAAACCGGGATCCAGCCCCATGGTGTTTTTCGCCCCTGCAGGCGCTGCCATTAGAAGTGCGGTCAAATTGCGTGCGAACACGTCGATCGCCTCGGTTTCGGCTTTTTCACGCAGTGCTGCCATCAGCTCGGTTTCTAAATGCAGCGCAATTTTAATTCGCCACGTCCAGCTGATCACCTGCTGACGCCAGCTGTCGGCAGGCTGCTGGTTGAACTGTACGGCTAAATGCTGGCGAATAATCTCTTCGCAATAGCTTTGGCGCAGGCTTTCATCTTGATCGGGATCGGCATTTAAACTCAGCTGTAAAATGCCTTCATTGCGCCCACGCAACATCGCCAGTGCACGGTGTGAAGGCACGGCAGATAACCGCTCTTGGTGTTCAAAATAGTCTTGAAACTTCGCGCCTTCAGTCTGTTTGCCGTCGATCGCTTTCGAGACTAAAACCGCACTTTTTTGCAAATAGGCGCGCACTTTCGCTAATAATTCCGCATCTTCAGCAAAACGCTCCATTAAAATATAGCGCGCGCCATCAAGTGCGGCTTTGCTGTCGGCAACGCCTTTTTCGGCATTCACATAACTTTCAGCGGCATTTTCAGGCACTTGTTGCGGCTGTTGCCACAATAAATCAGCAAGTGGCTCTAAGCCCGCTTCAATCGCAATTTGCCCTTTGGTGCGGCGTTTCGGTTTATACGGCAGGTATAAATCTTCTAATTCGGTTTTGCTTTGGCAGGCTTCAATTTTGGCTTGCAGCTCATCGCTCAATTTGCCCTGATCGCCAATCGATTTCAAAATGGTTTGGCGGCGATCGTCCAGTTCACGCAGGTACAGCAAGCGGTTTTCAAAATGACGCAGCTGGGTGTCGTCTAAGCCACCGGTGACTTCTTTGCGGTAACGCGCGATAAACGGAATGGTGTTGCCTTCATCGACAAGGTTAATCGCGGCAAGAATTTGCTTGGCTTGCACGTTGAGTTCTTGGGCAATGGTTTGGCTGATAGTTTGATTTAGCATAGTAGAAAGTATCTCTTGAGTTAAAGTGCGGTAAATTGCAACGCGTTGACCGCACTTTAGGTATGGCTGTTTGAGGATTGCAAGTACAGGGCGCATGGCTGCGCCGCTGAAAACGGATTAATAGTAAGAGTGTTCGCCGTGTTGATGTTCGGTGACATCGCGCACGCCGTACAGCTCACCGGCAAATTGTTCCAACAACTGTTTTTCAATGCCGTCTTTCAAGGTGACATCCACCATTGAGCAGCCATTGCAGCCGCCGCCGAATTGCAGCACCGCATAGCCGTCATCGGTCAGTTCGATTAAGGTGATGCGCCCGCCGTGGCTTGCCAGTTGCGGATTGATTTGGGTTTGAATCACATAATCCACGCGCTCGATTAGTGGCGCATCGTCTGCGACTTTTTTCATTTTAGCGTTTGGTGCTTTCAAGGTTAATTGTGAGCCCATATCGTCAGTGACAAAATCCAATTCCGCGCCTTCTAAAAACGGATAACTCACTTCATCGACAAAAGCGGAAAAGCCGGCATATTTAAATTCGCTGTCCGCCGCTTCCACCGCATTCGGCGGGCAGTAAGAGACGCCGCACTCGGCATTTGGCGTGCCGGGATTGACCACAAAAATACGAATATTGGTGCCTTCTTCCTGTTGTTCCAGCAATTTGGCGAAGTGTGCTTGTGCCGTATCGGAGATTTTAATGTACATAGTCCACCTTAATTTGTTTAGTAATATCCGACCGTTATTGTCGGAAATAGAATGCTGAAAATCATACGCCTTAATTGCGTTTTTTTCCAGTCTTTCCGTTCGTGAAGCTTATGTTACTATAGCCGCCTGACGAAACCATTTTGAGGAATTTTCCTATGACAATTCAATATTTCGGGCAAACCGTCCGCTTTTCCGAAGCCACCGTCGCCAACGGCTTGGTTTTTCTCGCCGGTATGGTGCCGGAAAACAGCGATGCGGATATCACTGAGCAGACCCGCGATGTGCTGGCACAAATCGATCACTGGCTGGCAAAGTGCGGTTCGGACAAAAATCACCTGCTGGAAGCGACCATTTTTTTAACTGATATGGCGGATTACGACGGCATGAATTTGGCATGGGACGAATGGGTAGATCCCAACCACACACCGGCACGCGCCTGCGTGGAAGTGAAATTGGCAAAAGCGGATTGGAAAGTGGAAATTAAGGTGTCGGCGGTGCAGATCTAAAGACAAGTTTGCAAACCAAAATGAGCAACAAACGGCTCAAAATCTCGATCCTGAAATAACAGTGGTAAATGGTGATTGAGACAAAAACCTGCGATCATCACATCATTGCTTTTACGGATCGTCGTGCCCTTTTGACGTAAAGTGCGGTAATAATCGGCATAGCGCTGCGCATTTTGAGCACCAAGAATATCAAAGCAAGAAAGAACGGCAAGTGCGGTTTTGGCTTGTCGATACTCTTTTTCAAGGCGGAATCCCTGTAAAATTTCCATTAAAATAACATCGGTCAAAGCGACTTGCCCGGTTTGTAGCGTATTATCCAAATAATCAGTGTGTGGCGTGATTACGCCGTTAAAATAATCAATCCAAATGTCGGTGTCAGCGATAATCATCACATCCTCTCATTTCTGCTAAATCCCCCTCCCAATGTAAAGCGCCGCGTAGCTCACGGATTTTCTGTTGACGTTTTTGCTGAACTAAAAGTTTCAGCCCCGCTTCGACAGCTTCACGTTTGGTGTTTAAGCCGGAAAGTAATAACGCTTCCTGCATTAAATGATCATTAATGACGATATTGGTTCGCATCTTATTTCTCCATCAATGTGTATGTTTAATTTAAATTATACACAAAAATTGGTTTATTGCTCAAGTTCTACACAAACACCAAACCTGAATCTGTTCAATACCGCACTTTTGCAGTTGTTTGCTGATTTCTTGTACGGTGGCGCCGGTGGTAACAACGTCGTCGATAATCGCCACCGAGCGATAAGTCGGGTTGCCGGTTAGGCGGAACGCATTTTTGAGATTTTTACGCCGTTGTTTGCCGCTCAGTTCACGTTGTGCCGGGGTGCGGCGTGTGCGTTATAATAATTGGGTGTCGCACGGAATCGCTAGCCGGCGTGAAAGCTGACGGGCGAGCAATTCGGATTGATTATAGCCGCGCTGCCAGTGGCGCAGCGGATGTAACGGCACGGGCAGCAATGCGTCGGGCAGGGTTAAACCATGATTGCGTCGTGCTTGTAACACCGCTAACAGCAGCAAACGTGCCAAAGTGCGGTCGAGCTGAAACTGGCGATGGAATTTAAAACGGTGGATCATCTCCGACAGTGGCGGCTGAAAATGGCTGACCGTGACTAAGCCTTGCCATAGCGGTGGCTCAGTTAAACAGTTGCCGCAACGGCGTACATCAAACGTCAATTCCGCGCCGCAACTGCCGCAATAGGCAAAGCGCTTAATCTCTCGATTACAATGGCTGCAGATCCCATGTCCGGCAATGGCGAGGGTGTGCTGGCACAGCAGGCAGCAGGCGCCGAGCCAGTTTTTCGATAATGCGGATGTTATGCGCATATTTCTTCTATTAGGGAGGACAAGAACATAGGAATAAAAATAGAAAAAACGGAAATGAGTTTCCAGTTTCATGATGAATTTTTATGAGCATGATTCCAAAAATTGCCTTCACTAGTTTAAATTCCACAAAAGTTGATCTAAGTCAATAACTTTCACTTGAAACTATTTTGTTTTCAAACAAAGAGCGCATACTTTCATTCAAAAGATGTGAGGTGTAAATAAGATGATCTTCAACATTCAGCGTTATTCAACACATGATGGACCCGGTATTAGAACAGTTGTTTTTTTAAAAGGCTGTTCACTCAGCTGTGCTTGGTGCCAAAATCCAGAAAGTGAATCTCGCCATGCGGAAATCTTATTTGATCAGCGCTTTTGTTTGAAAGACTGTCGTTTGTGCAGCCAGCAATTTCCACATATTTTTCATAAAACAGCGACGACATTTTCGATTAACCGAGAGATTATTTCCGATCAGGAATATCGCACATTAGTCAACACTTGCCCAACAACGGCATTGCATGTTTGTGGGCAGGAAATGGAGCTTGAGCAGATCATGATGGAGGTGCGCAAAGATAGTGCGTTTTACCGTAAAACAGGTGGTGGAATGACGTTGTCGGGCGGTGAGCCCTTCATGCAACCGCATTTAGCGATGAAACTATTACAACAATGCCGTGTCGAAGGCTTTCATACTGCTGTAGAGAGTTGTTTACATACACCATGGAAGCATATTTCCCCTTCTTTGCCATTTTTGGATTTACTGTTAGCTGATTTAAAGCACCTTGATGAAAAACGGTTTTATGCGTGGACAGGGGGATCGGCTAAACGGATATTAGATAATTATCGCCGTTTATCTACAGAGAGTGATGTTGAGATGCTCGTACGGGTGCCGCTAATCCCTGATTTTAATGCCGATAAACAGACAATCAAACAGATGATTGATTTTGTTTCCAATGAAACTCGCGCACAACAAATCCACTTTTTACCTTATCACACCCTAGGGGCGAATAAATACCAGATGTTGGATCGAACGTATTTAGCGCCGCCTAAGCCACTCAACGATGATGCCTTACTGGATTTTGCAATGCAATATGCAGAACAGCAACATTTAACCCCCATTTTAAAAGGATAACATCATGAGAACTCTTGATTTAACGACCGTGACCCCACGTATTCAAGCGCACAAAGACACCTTGATTCATATTATTAAGCCCGATATTTGTGTTGAACGAGCAGAGCACTATACCGAGAGCTATCAAACGCATTTTGCGCAACCGATGGTGATTCGCCGTGCATTAGCATTGGAAAATCATCTCAAAAAGAAAACAATTTGGATTAAACATGATGAATTAATTGTGGGTAACCAAGCGAAAACACCGAAAGCAGCGCCGATTTTTCCTGAATATACGGTGGGCTGGATCGAAAAAGAGATCGATATTTTAGGTGATCGCCCTGGTGCAGGCTTTAATGTGACGGAGCAGGATAAGGCGGTTTTACATCGTCTTTGCCCTTGGTGGCACGGACAAACGGTGGTCGATAAATGCTTTGCGCTTTTTAGTGATGAACATAAAGCGTTGCTGGATAGTGTGATGATCAAAGCCGAAGGGAATATGAATTCGGGCGATGCCCATCTGGCAGTGAATTTTCCATTGTTGTTGGAAAATGGCATTGATGGATTACTGGCGAAGACACAAGCTCGTCAATCTCGAGTCAAACTCACGGAATTAGAGGGCTTTTATCAAAATCAATTTTTAACGTCCGTGGTTATCGCGTTGAAAGCCATGAGTGATTATATTGAACGTTATGCGGTATTGGCACGTGAGATGGCGGAGCAGGAAGAGCGTGTTTGGCGTAAAAAAGAGCTTATGCAAATTGCACAAAACTGCTCGCATATTGCTCACCAACCACCAGAAACATTCTGGCAAGCCTTGCAATTGAGCTATTTTATTATGCTGGTATTACAAATTGAATCGAATGGACATTCGGTTTCATTTGGTCGCTTAGATCAATACCTCAATAAATGGTATGAACAAGACGTCATTGCACAGAAAACCCTGTCAAGAGAAAGTGCGATTGAATTATTGCACAGTTGTTGGTTGAAACTCCTTGAAGTCAATAAGATTCGCTCTGGCTCACACTCTAAAACATCAGCAGGAAGTCCGATGTACCAAAATGTAACAATTGGTGGGCAAATACTGGTGAATGGTGTGCCGCAAGATGCGGTGAATGAACTGTCCTATACAATTTTAGAATCTTGTGGTCGTCTACGTTCAACGCAACCAAACCTCAGTGTCCGTTATCATGCTGGCATGAGTGAAGCATTTATGCAGGCTTGCGTACAGGTGATTAAGTGTGGATTTGGTATGCCTGCATTTAATAATGATGAAATTGTGATCCCTGAATTTATAAAATTAGGGGTTAGCCGTGAAGATGCCTATGACTATTCGGCGATTGGCTGTATTGAAACCGCAGTGCCAGGCAAATGGGGCTATCGTTGTACGGGTATGAGTTTTATCAATTTTGCACGGGTTGTGTTAGCCAGTTTACATGGCGGCAAAGATGCAACCAGTGGAAAAGTCTTTTTACCTGCAGAAAAATCGTTAGCACAAGGAAATTTTAACAATTTTGATGAGGTTATGACGCAATGGCGTGAACAAATTGCGTATTACACGGAAAAATCGATAGAAATCGAATACATTATCGACACGATGTTAGAACATAATGCGCAAGATATCCTGTGTTCAGCGTTGGTTGATGACTGTATTGAAAAAGGCAAAACCTTAAAAGAAGGGGGCGCAAAATACGATTGGGTATCGGGGTTGCAAGTGGGCATTGCCAATACGGGGAATAGCTTGATCGCCGTTAAAAAGTTAGTTTTCGATCAACAATTGATTGGACAGCAAGCACTGGCAGAAGCGCTAGCCAATAACTTTGCAGGTAGTGAAGGCGAAATTTTGCGCCAGCGTTTACTCAACAGTGCGCCGAAATACGGCAATGATAATGATGAGGTCGATGGCCTGTTGGTTGAGGCATATCGTGCTTATATTGAAGAGTTGGCACAGTATCATAATCCGCGCTATGGAAGAGGTTCTATTGGTGGCGATTACTACGCAGGAACATCATCTATATCTGCGAATGTGCCGTTTGGGGCTCAGACAGCGGCAACGCCAGATGGCAGAAAGGCTTGGACTGCATTGGCGGAGGGCTGTAGCCCATCATCAAGTACCGATATTTTAGGACCAACGGCGGTGTTTAATTCAGTCGGGAAATTACCAACCGATAAGATTCTAGGTGGGGTATTACTGAACCAGAAATTGAACCCTTCTACGTTAGAAAATCCGCGGGATCGGGAGAAATTGATTCTGATGTTGAGAACGTTCTTTGAAGAGCATAAAGGTTGGCATATTCAATACAATATTGTTTCGAGAGAAACGTTGCTCGCTGCGAAAGAAAATCCTGAGCAATATCGAGACTTAGTTGTGCGTGTGGCGGGCTACTCGGCATTTTTCACCGCACTTTCACCTGAAACCCAAGATGATATCATCGCGAGAACGGAGCATGCGCTGTAGTTTTGTGATAAATTGGTCGGTATTAACTACCGACCAATAAAAAACAAGAAGGGCGTTTCGATGATGATTGAGTTAAATGAAAGACAGCAGAATATTTTGTCTCAAGTGTTTAAGCAAGGGCAAATTAAAGTGACTGAATTAGCCGCATTAAATCAGGTTTCTGAAGTGACAATCCGACAAGACCTCACGCAGTTAGAGGAGTTGCGTTATATCAAGCGTACACATGGTTATGCGGTTGCCACGGACAGTGATGATATTGAGACGCGTATTAGTGTTAATTTTAGTTTAAAGCAACAGTTAGCACATTTTGCCGCTTCATTTGTCAATCATGGCGATTATGTTTTTATTGAAGGTGGAAGCACCAATTCATTATTAGCAAAATATATTGCATATAATAAATTGGTGACGATTATTACACCGAGTTGTTATATTGCGAGGGCATTAAAAGATAGCCCGATTAAAATTTTCTTACTGGGCGGTGAGTATCAAAAAGACAGCGATTATGTTGTTGGCCGAGCGGCTTGTGAAAGTGTATTAAATATGGATATTGATAAATCTTTCATTGGTATTGATGGTTTTAATGAACAGGGTATGAGTGGCAAAGATCGAAAAAGAGCGGAGTTAGTCAATACCTTACTGAGTCGAAATATTGATCATTACATCATTACCGATGCCAGTAAGTTTGGTAAGGCGTTTCCACATTATTATCAATCAACGCATAGGCTTTCAGGTCTGATTACTGATGCGTCTATTAGCAAAGCGTATGAAACGATTGTCAGTCAATTGGATATTCCACTGTATAAAGTTGATGCTTAATTTAATATAAATAAGAGGTAAATTTATGGAGTTATATTTAGATACGGCAAATCTTGCTGATATTGAAACCTTTGCAAACATACTGCCAATTCAAGGGGTAACCACAAATCCCAGTATCATTGCAAAAGAACGGCGCCCCTTACTGACCGCACTTCGTGACATTCAGCAGATTATTGGCCCAGATAAATTATTATTTGCGCAAGTACTGGCACATGAAGCGGACAAAATGGTTGGCGAGGCACTACAACTTAGGGATCAAATTGATAATCTTGTGGTAAAAATTCCAGTTACGGCAGAAGGTTTGATTGCGATTAAGCAGCTGACTGCACAAGGCGTACCGACATTGGGCACCGCTGTTTATGGTGCTGGACAAGGTTTCTTAGCCGCATTGGCAGGTGCAAAATATATTGCGCCTTATGTTAATCGTATTGATGCGCAAGGCGGTAATGGCATTCAAACGGTTGCGGAATTACAAACGTTGTTGGATTTACATCGACCTGAAGCAATGGTATTAGCGGCGAGTTTTAGAACGCCAAGACAAGTATTGGATTGTATGCTTGCACGCTGTAGCTCAATCACGGTAGGTTGTGATGTTATGGCATTATTTGTGAATGATCCTGCTGTTTTCGCGGCCATTGATAAATTCGATCAAGATTGGCAGCTTGCTTTTGATAAAAACACATTCTAGTTATTTGTTAATACACCTCACCTATATTGAACTAACCGCACTTATATTAATGTGCGGTTATTTTTTGTTTGGATTGGGATTAGATTGCTTAAAATGCGCATTCTAGTTTTATTTCGCCAGCAGTTCTTCATTTTATCATCTTACGTATCTCTTTCAATGTAACAAGCAAGCATATTACTTAATTACTGGTAATCGCTATCTGTTGTCACGATTAAATAGCGCTATTTAATATCAAGGAAAATAAAAATCTATTGAGGCGGTGCTGTTTTTTATGTATTTAAAAATTGATTAAAATCAACTTTGCCATATTTGATTAGCGTCCTAAATTTGGGGTTAGATCAATAATGGATTATTGTTTATATTTTTGATAAATAAAAGGAGGAATAAAATTGATCGATCTCACAATATTAGCATTCGTCAATTTACAAACGAAAATTATAGGCGTAACTTTTCATTTGAATGAAGGGTTTTGTTCTTTGTTTTTTGATAAATAAAAAGTGAGGATCTTTTATATTTGGATTATTGAAAAGTAGAGCCAGTCGGCTCGTAGCAACGCAAAACGGCTTATTGTTAAGCATGGAACAAGTGCCAGATGAGATGTTCTCAGAAAAAATGCTGGGAGATGGCTTTGCGATCTTACCTTCAGGTGAAAGTGTTTTTTCACCGATTGAGGGAGAGATTATTTCTATCTATAAAGGCTCAAATCATTGTTACGGCATTCGTGGTAAAGATGGTTTGGAAATTCTGATTCATGTAGGTATTGATACCGTGAGTTTAAATAATAATGCCATTATCCCCCATGTTATTCTCGGTGAACGGGTTCAAGCAAATCAGCTTATTGCAACCGTTGATCTTAATAAAGTGCGGTCGAGTAATTTGCAACTTCATACAATGACTGTCATTACCAATATGGAAAGAGTGAAATCCTTTACGTTGTCCGAAAAAAAAGAGGTATCACACGGTGATGAGATATTTTCTTATGCACTAGCATAAATTATTTAATTCTATTTTTAGGGTGATTCATTATGAAAAGTCAAGGTAAGTCTTTTGAAGTATTACAAAAGATGGCAAAATCATTTTTCTTGCCAATTTCAATTTTACCGTTTGTCGGTATTCTTTTAGGATTAGGTGCTTCATTTACGAATCCAGCAACGATTGCATCATATCATTTAGAATGGTTACTGGGTGAAGGCTGCTTTCCCATCATGTTAAATATTTTTAAATCGGTCGGCGTTGTTGTCTTTGGTAATCTTCCATTATTATTTGCGATGGCAGTCGCATTAGGATTAGCGAAACAAGAAAAAGCGGTAGCTGTTTTTGCTGCAGGTATTTCATTTATTGCAATGCATGCCATGATCAATGTGTTATTAAATGCAAAAGGGATTATATTGCCTGACGGTTCAGTTTCACCCGGTATTGCTTTAGGGCGTTTAACCGATGTACTGGGTATTACCTCGTTACAGTTAGGCGTGTTTGGCGGTATTATATCGGGTATGCTCGTATCTTATTTGCATAATCGCTTCTATAAAATTGAATTACCCTCAATGATTTCTTTTTTTGCAGGGACGCGTTTTGTTCCGATTATCAGTGTCTTGAGTGCAATTATTCTGGGGTTCATTTTTGAAATTGTTTGGCCTTTTATTCAAGAAGGAATCGGTGTATTAGGGAATGTTGTGGTAAGCTCAGGCGTAGTTAGTACATTTTTATTTGGTGTTATTGAACGAGCCTTAATTCCATTTGGATTACACCATGCTTTTTATATTCCAATTTGGCAAACCGAGTTAGGCGGTAGCATGGAAGTTGCTGGAAAGCTTTATTTTGGCGCGCAGAATATTTACTTTGCACAATTGGCAGATCCGAATACAACACACTTTAATATGGACGCCGTTAAGTTTCTGGTTGGGAAATATCCGTTTATGATGGGTGGTTTGATTGGTGCTGCGTTGGCAATGTACCATACAGTGAAAAAATCACGCCGTAGTTTAGTGAAGGGGCTATATTTATCCGCAGCGCTAACCAGTTTTTTAACGGGTATCACTGAGCCGATAGAATTTACATTTTTATTCTTAGCCCCAGCATTGTTTGGTATCCATGTGTTATTAGCAGGAACCGCTTTTGCGGCTTGCTATTTACTGAATATTGCGGTTGGCACAACATTTTCTGATGGCTTGTTAGATTTTACTGTATTCGGTTTATTACAAGGTGCAGAAAAAACCAATTATCCACTTTTGATCATGCTGATTGTTGTTTATGCTGTGATTTATTACTTTATGTTCCGTTATTTCATCGTAAAATGGAATGTTCTCATTCCTGGGCGAGAAGAAGATTTTGATGCGGATAATGCAAAACTCTACACAAAAGCAGATTATTTAAATAAATCGGATTCTAAGCACGCCGCATCAGGATTGAATAGCACAGATGATTCAAAATCAGCCACCATTCTCAATGCAGTAGGTGGATTAGGCAATGTTTTGGACGTTGATAACTGTGCCACCCGCTTACGTTTGACGTTAAAAGACAGTGCGGTACTTGATGAAGTTTTACTGAAAACAACGGGCGCAACAGGGATCATCAAACGAGGAAATGCAATTCAAATTATTTATGGCCCAATGGTGTCGATAATCAAAAGCAATGTTGAAGAGTATATTGAGTCTATTAAAGTGAAATAAATATCGCTCCTTTCATTAAAGTGCGGTTAATCAACCGCACTTTAATTATCTGTATGGCATTTGATCAACTTTTGAGCTTTTTCTTCAATAATTGCTGAAAATCAACGATTATTTGTGAAATCAGGATTGCGTCTAGGAGTTAATCGGTGCAATATATCGCCCATTGTCAACGAATCGCCGGTAAGCGAGAAAAGAAGTGATACATGGGTTCAGAACAGAAAAAATTTACGCCGTTTTTGGAATTTGACCGTCAGCAGTGGGCGGCATTGCGTAAATCTGTCCCGTTGACCTTGACCGAGCAAGATTTAGAGCCGTTATTGGGCTTTAACGAAGAATTGTCACTGGAAGAAGTCAGCACCATTTATTTGCCGCTGGCGCGTTTGGTCAATTATTACATTGAAGAAAATTTGCGGCGCCAAACGGTGTTGCACCGTTTTTTAGGTGTCGAAACCCCAAAAGTACCGTATATCATCAGCATTGCCGGCAGTGTGGCGGTGGGCAAAAGCACCTCGGCGCGGATCCTGCAATCGCTGCTCAGTCACTGGCCGAAAAAGCGCAAAGTGGATTTGATCACCACCGACGGTTTTCTCTATCCGTTAGCCAAGCTGCAGCAAGAGAATCTGTTGCAGAAAAAAGGCTTTCCGGTTTCTTATGATACTCAGCGTTTGATTCGGTTTATTTCCGACATTAAATCGGGCAAGAGCGGGGTGAAAGCGCCAATTTATTCGCACTTAACTTATGACATCGTGCCGAATGAATATAATGTGATTGATCAGCCGGATATTCTGATTTTGGAAGGGCTGAACGTGCTGCAAACCAGCGCCAATCACAGCAGCCACCCGGATCGGCTGTTTGTTTCCGATTTTGTCGATTTTTCGATTTTTGTTGATGCCAAAGAGTCGCTATTGAAAACTTGGTACACCAAGCGTTTTCTAACCTTCCGTAAGGGGGCGTTCAGCGATCCGAATTCTTATTTCCACCACTATTCGTCACTGTCCGAACAGCAAGCGATTGAGACGGCTCACCATATTTGGGACACGATTAACGGTTTGAATCTGAAACAGAATATTTTGCCGAGCAGTGAGCGTGCCAATTTGATTTTAGTGAAAGGTGCCAATCACGAAATTGAGCGAGTCAAGCTGAGAAAATAGCAGCGATATGCTATACTTGGTGATTATTTACTCTCTATATGATCGCCATGACCGCACTTATCGAATTACAACAGGTGACTTTCCAAGCACAGCAAGTGCTGCATTATCCCGACAGCCAAATTCTTGCCGAACAAGTCACCTTTCTACAAGGTCCGAGCGGCAGCGGAAAAAGCACGCTGTTGCGCCTGATTAACGGCAGCGAATCGTTGAGCGGCGGGCAAATTCTCTATCAAGGGCAAAACATCGAGCAGCTCGACAGCATACAACTGCGGCGTGAGTTGCTGTTGATGAATCAGCGCCTGTTTCTGTTTCCACAGTCGATCCGAGAAAATTTTGAGCAATTCTATCGTTATTTGGATAAATCGCCGCCGAATAGCGAACAAATCAAGCAGTTTTTACATATTTGCCATGTGGATTTTGAATTGGATGCGTCATGCAACACGTTGTCAGGCGGCGAGCAGCAGCGGGTTTTTCTGGCATTGGCGCTGAGTTTGCAGCCTAAATTGTTAATGTTGGATGAACCCACCTCTGCGCTAGACGCCGAACTGGCGGAAACGGTGCTGAGTGAGATATTGGCATATTGCCGTGAGCAACGGATTAGCGTGTTGGCAATCAGCCATGATCGACGGTTAACCGAACGCCATGCGGATCAGATTATCCAAATTAAAAAGGATTAAAATATGAATGATGTCAGTATGAACTTACTGAATTTCAGCTTGGTGTATCTGCTGTTGTTGCTGGTGCTGTATGTGATGAAAAAAAATCACATTCAGCAATCAAAGCTGCTGTTAATTGCCAGTATCCGCATGACGTTGCAACTGATCATTGCCGGCTGGGTGTTGACGTATATTTTCGGACATCCTAGCCCGATTTTTACGATTTTATATGTGGCGGCAATGGTGATTTTCGCGATTCATCGGGTGCTGTCGAAAAATCCGAATTTAAGCCGCGCGTTTAAATTGGCGATTGCGCTGGCGATGACGTTTTCCGGACTGAGTATCATCGCTTTCTTTGTCGTCGTGGTGACTAACCAGCATTTGTTTAACCCGCAATATGTGATCCCGCTCGGCGGCATGATTATGGGCAATTCGATGACGGCACTGAATTTGGGGATTAAAACCTTCCGTGAGAGTCTGCGTTCGGAGCGGGATAAAATCAGCACCTTGCTCAATTTCGGCGTGACGCCACAAAAGATTTTGCTGCCGTATGTCAATCAGGCGGTGGAAACCGCACTTTTACCGACGCTGAACAGTATGCTCGGCATGGGAATTATCGCGCTACCGGGCATGATGACCGGGCAGATTCTCTCCGGCACGTTGCCGAGCACCGCAGTGTTGTATCAAATTGCGATTATGATTGCAATTTGCACCGCCGTCAGCCTGTCGCTATTCGGTGCGCTGTATTTCGGGCATCGCACGTTGTATAACGCCCGCAATCAGATTCGATTGCCGCAGGGATAGTGACTGTGTTTGCTATGGTTATGAAATAAAACATCATATCGCCTCCCTCTGCCCTTCGGGCATCTCCCTCCGCACGCGGAGAGAGAAAATCATGCATATCACCAATAATGAGCAAGAAAATCTCTTTCGCCCTCTCCGTTTACGGAGGAGGCTGCCGAAGGCTGGGGGAGGTATAGCGTATTATTTTAATCTGGTAGCGCAGTTCTGTTACCTATCCCGCTCGTATTGCGCTGATAGTGACCTTGAAATTTGCAACGTAAAATAGCGGGATTGAAAACAAATCTAACTTTGCTTGGAATATTGTCAATAAAATTAGAATAGATCCGCAGAGAGCGTGACAACGAATAGAATATAAAAAAGCCCAAACATTTGTTTGGGCTTTTGTTCTTTGAGAGAACGGATTAGTATGCGGTGGCATCTTCCACTTCGCGCATATCCGGCAATTGGTGGGCGATGCCTTTGTGGCAGTCGATACAAGTGTTGCCGTCTTTAATTGCTTTTTCATGCATTTTAGCAGCTACAGTTTTTTGTTGGCTGAAATCCATATTGTCGAAATTGTGGCAGTTGCGACACTCTTGTGAATCGTTGGCTTTTAACCGTTCCCATTCACGTTCAGCCATGTGCAGGCGGCGAGCGTTGAATTTCTCAATGGTGTCGGTGTAACCCATCACGTGCGCATACACTTCACGGCTGGCTTGCAACTTACGGATCATTTTCGGTACAAATTCATGCGGCACATGGCAATCCGGACAGGTGGCTTTCACGCCGCTGCGGTTTTGGTAGTGCGCGGTGTGCAAATATTCCGGGTACACATCATTGCTGTGGCAGCTGACGCAGAATTCCTCGGTGTTGGTCTGTTCCATTCCGTAGTTAAAGCCGACCCATGAAACGATACCGGCGATAAACGCGACCACTAACAAGGTGCCGACCGCGATTCGGCTCGGCGAGCGGAACCAGTGCCAAAAGCGTTTTATCAGGTTTTTAATCATGATGTTTGCTCCTTATTTGTCGCCGTAGCCCGGTAACGGTTTGAATTGGTTCTCGATGATAGGCTCAACATCAGATTGTGAAACGTGGCACTGCACACAGAAATAGCGGCGTGGCGACACTTCACCGCTGACAACACCGTCACGGCTGGCAAAGTGTGTCGGGCTGATTCGGGTTGCGCCGGTGGTGCGAGAAGCTTGCACGCTGTGGCAGTTCAAACATTGATTGATGTTTTTGGTCACCTGATAATTTTTAGTGCTGTGCGGCACCATTGGCGGTTGGTTAACATAGCTCAGTGCCGCCAGTTCACTCTCTTTAGGTTGATTGTGAAATTGCGGAGCGGTACTTTCCGGCGAGCTGGCAATGTCTTTTCCTACCGGATAGACGTCCTGCGCCAGCGCCGAACTACACAAACCACTTAATAATAAACCTGCCAATGCTAGTACTTTAGTATTTTTAATCATCGCTCACTCCTCGCATGATCAAATCTTGTGGAAAATTTAAAAACAGATTCAGGGCAGACATCAATACAACGTCCACAACTGATACAATCTTTTGATAACACTAATAAATTTTGTTCTTGTTGCTCTTCTTTATTGCCAAAGAGCGGGTTGCGTAAAACTTGTGGTTCCGGGCAAACGTTAAAACAGTCCATGCAGCGGTCGCAACGATCGCGATCGATCACTTTAACCCGAATAATCCCTTTGGCGCCGATTATGCCGTAAGTCGCGCCAATCGGGCAAAGATGACCGCACCAACCGTGTTCGACAATCAACAAATCAAACAGGAAGATCGCCAGTAATAACCAAGTGGTTGCACCGAAGCCGTAAATCAGTGCGCGCCCGAGAGCGGCAACCGGGTTGATCCACTCCCATAACAACATGCCGCTGACCGCACTTCCGATTAAAATCATAATCAAAATGCCGTAACGCAAAGAGCGGTCGAGTTTGGCACTCTGCCGGATATTTAATTTACGTCTTAGCCATGCTGCGCTATCAGTGACCACATTCAACGGACAACACCAGCCGCAGAACACTTTGCTACCCAATGCAGCATACACCGCAATGATGATCAGTCCGCCCAAAAGTGCGGTCAAGTGCGGTAAGTAGCCGCTGGCAAGGCTTTCTGCCATGATTAGCGGGTCAGATAACGGAATGGTATCCAACAACATGCTGCTGCTGTAGTTTCCGTTCAAAATCCAAACGCCAAACCAAGGACCGGATAAAAACATCGCTAAAATGCTCAGTTGAGACAGTCGTCGCCAAAACAGAAAACGGTTGGCTCGCCACCAGCCCAGTTTTTCGCGTGCTTCTCTGCCGGCAAGATTAATCGGATTTGCCATTATGGACTCTCCGACAATGAGTTTTCAGGTAGCCGAGTCGGCAGTTTAATCATCTCATCAGGCAACAATGGGTGACCCACTTTCTCTTTTTCTTCCCAACCCAGACGATAGTGATAGCCCAACACGCCTTTTGCCAACGAAAGTGGTAACACTTTGATCGCAGCTTCTTCTAACACACACGCCTGCTCGCATTTTCCACAGCCGGTACAAGCATCGGAATGCACCGTCGGGATAAATTTCGCATGGCGATCGCTGCGATCATTGTGCTGCATTTCCAGCGTGATCGCTTTGTCGATTAACGGACAAACCCGATAACACACATCGCAGCGCAGTCCTTGCCAGTTCAAGCAGGTTTCGTGATCCAACAACACCGACAAGCCCATGCGGGAATCGTCAATATTATCTTGAGTTGAATCCAGCGCACCGCTCGGGCAGGCTTTGGCGCAAGGAATGTCCTCACACATTTCGCACGGTTTATCACGCGCAATAAAATACGGCGTGCCCGCTTCCAGCGGTGATAAAAGTGATGCGAGATGCAACATATCATACGGACAAGCTTGCACACATTGCCCGCAGCGGATACAAGTCGCCGCAAAGTCTTTTTCATTTTCCAATGCAAACGGCGGGCGTAGGGCAACCCCTTCGCGCGCCAGACTTTGCTGTTGCTGCAAACCCAGCAGCAATCCGATGCCCGCCAGACCACCCGCAGTGCGGGTGGCATCTTTTAAAAAGCGGCGACGGTTCGGGTTCACAGCTGGTTTACGCATCATTCACCACGGTTTAGGCTTTAACCACTTTCACGGCACATTTTTTGAAATCGGTTTCTTTCGAAATCGGGTCGGTTGCGTCTAACGTCAGGACGTTTGCCAACTGACCTGCATCAAAGAATGTGGTGTATACCAAGCCTTGCGGCACTTTATTCCGTCCGCGAGTATCTAAGAAGGTGACCATTTCTCCGCGGCGCGAAACGACTTTTACCTTATCGCCATGGCGCATTCCGCGTTCTTTCGCATCTAACGGGTGCATATACAGCAAGTTGTTAGGGAAAGAGCGGTGCAATTCAGGCACGCGACGCGTCATGCTGCCGGTATGCCAGTGTTCCAATACGCGACCGGTGGACAACCACAAGTCGTATTCTTGATCCGGTGCTTCTGCAGGTGGCTCATAAGGCACGGCTAAAATCACGGCGCGGCCATCCGGCTGTCCGTAGAATTTCACGCCTTCACCGGCTTTGACATACGGATCGTAGCCTTCACGATAGCGCCATAAGGTCTCTTTATTGTCCACTACCGGCCAACGTAAGCCGCGCGCCTTGTGATACATTTCAAAATCCGCCAAGTCATGACCATGACCGCGACCAAACTCGGCATACTCTTCAAACAACCCTTTTTGCAGGTAGTAACCGAAATGGCGGGATTCATCGTTCAGCACGCTATCATCCCAGTCACTGATCGGGAATTTGTCTACTTGTCCGTTGGTGAACAGAATTTCGTATAGCGTTTTGCCACGGTATTCCGGCATTTGTGCCAACAGCTCTTCTTCCCAAACTTCTTCTACTTTGAAATATTTAGCAAATTCGACCAATTGCCATAAATCGGAACGCGAGTCACCGGTTTTCGGCACTTGTTGACGCCAGAATTGGGTACGGCGTTCTGCGTTACCGTAAGCGCCCTCTTTTTCCACCCACATGGAGGTCGGTAGAATCAAGTCAGCAGACAAGGCACTGGCAGTCGGGTACGGATCGGAAACGATGATAAAGTTTTCCGGATCACGCCAGCCCGGTAGGCGGTCTTCATTGATATTCGGACCTGCTTGCATATTGTTGTTACACATCACCCACAGCACGTTCATTTTGCGATCTTTCAATGCGCGGTCTTGAGCGATAGCGTGATAGCCGACCTTTTCAGAAATCGTGCCTTTCGGTAATTTCCAGGCTTTCTCACAAATGTCGCGGTGTTTCTCATTGGTCACCACCATGTCGGCAGGCAGACGGTGAGCGAAGGTGCCCACTTCACGCGCCGTACCACAAGCAGACGGTTGACCGGTTAATGAGAACGGCCCGCAGCCCGGCAGTGAGATTTTACCGGTCAGCAAGTGAACGTTGTACATTAAGTGGTTAACCCATACGCCGCGGGTATGTTGGTTGAAGCCCATGGTCCAGAAAGAAACCACTTTTTTGTTCGGATCGGCATACAGTTTTGCCAATGCTTCCAATTGATCTTTCGGCACGCCACTGATTTCGTGCGCTTTTTCCAAGGTATATTCGGAAACCAACGCTTTCAGTTCTTCAAAATTACTGTCGTGCATTTTGCCACTGCCGGCATTTTGGGCTTTTTGCTCTAACGGGTGCTCCGGACGCAAGCCGTAGCCGATGTCGGTGTCGCCTTTCTTGAATTTGGTGTGTTTGTTGACGAAATCCCAATCGATCGCATCATTTTGAATCAAATAGTTGATGATATAGTTCAGAATCGCCAAGTCACTTTGCGGGGTGAACACTAAACCGTAGTCCGCCAATTCAAAAGAGCGGTGTTCGAAGGTGGATAACACGAACACTTGGCTGTCTTGTTTGGACAGGCGGCGATCGGTGATCCGCGACCACAAAATCGGGTGCATTTCCGCCATGTTGGAACCCCACAGCACGAAAGCGTCTGCGTGTTCGATATCATCATAACAACCCATCGGCTCATCGATCCCGAAGGTGCGCAGGAACGCAACCGCCGCAGACGCCATACAGTGACGCGCGTTCGGGTCAACGTTATTCGAGCGTAAGCCGGCTTTGAACAGTTTGTTCAATGCGTAGCCTTCCCAAATGGTGGATTGTCCGGAGGTGAAGCAACCAACGGCATTGCGACCGTTTTTCGCAATGGCTGCTTTGAATTTGTCTGCCATAGTGCTGAGCGCGACATCCCAGCTGACCGGGGTAAATTCGCCGTGTTTGTCGTATTGGCCGTTGGTCATACGCAACATCGGCTGAGTTACGCGGTCTTTTCCGTACATGATTTTCGGCAGGAAGTAACCTTTGATACAGTTCAGCCCGCGGTTTACTTCGGAATCCGGATCGCCTTGCGAAGCAACGACGCGACCGTTTTGTGTTCCGACCAATACACTACAGCCGGTTCCGCAGAAGCGGCAAACGGCTTTGTCCCATTTGATTGAGTTATCGGCGGCGGCAATATTCACCACCGGAATACTCAAACCGGCTGCCATCGTTGCCGCGGTTGCGGCATTGGCTTTCATAAATTCACGACGACTTAAATTCATCTGTTCCCCCACTGTTTTTTAAACATCGGTTTTTGCCGACGGATTAATCTTGTTAATCTTGCGCTTGTTGGTGATACACCAAAGAAAGAGCCAACACACCCGGAATATTGCGTGCCGTCTCCATACGTTCCAATAGGACACCCTGATTGTGTGACTCCATTACCACCGCCAGTTTGCCCGCACTTTCGTCAGTTGCGTTGATTTCGGTGTAGTCCAGTTGCTGTAAAGCGGTTTTCACTGCGTTAATATCGTCCGGACGGCACTGCACCACCACGCCGCAAACATGCCATTCGTCGGCATTGTCAGCAGGCGTATCACTGCGGTTATCATTTTTTACAACTGAATTCATCTTTATTCCCGAAATTTAGCTTCTGTGTCATTCGATTAAGACCCTAGCCGATTGACACGTTTGTTCATCTTTGGGATTATCCATGCTTTCTTTATAGGCTTAATGCCTATAAAGAGGTATTTTGATATTTAATTTACTAATTGTTGACTTATATCAAGTTAAAAATAATGAAAATATGGTCATATAATTATTTATATAGCGATTAAAGGGAGATAACTCTTGCATTTCCTCTTTGGCGTAGTAGATTAAATCCATTGATTATTACGCCGACCCAATATGAGTTTTCATGTCTTTTTTCCATTTTAATGCCGCTGCGGCAATGCTGGTTTTTCTGATTGTGTTAGGTTATTTCAGCCACAATCAATCGATCATTATCTCCGCCGCTGTGCTGCTGGTGCTACAACAAACGCCGTTGGAACGCTATATTCCTTGGGTGGAACAATACGGTTTACAGATCGGGATTATCATTTTGACAATCGGCGTATTAAGCCCGTTAGTGTCAGGGAAAGTTAAGCTGGATAATCTTGGCGGCTTGCTGTTGAATTGGAAAATGCTGTTAGCGATCGTAGTTGGGATTTTTGTCGCGTGGCTAGGCGGGCGCGGGGTCAATTTGATGACTTCGCAACCTTCGATTATCACCGGCTTGTTAATCGGCACGATTGCCGGAGTGGCGCTGTTTAAAGGCGTGCCGGTCGGGCCGTTGATTGCGGCAGGGATGCTATCGTTAATTTTAAACAGGTTGTAACCGCACTTTGCTTTTTCCCTCCTTTAATTCACAGAAAAATCGCACTGACAAAAGTTTTATTTCTTGAACTGCGTCACAAAAATCACTAGAATGAACGTTCATTCATTTTAGGGATTTTTTGATTAATGCGACATTCCGAACTTGCAACTGCACAGCAAATCTTATTGGCGACTGAAAAGTTGATGGCCGAACAAGGATTACATACGCTATCAATGCAGAAAATTGCCAAAGCCGCCGGGATCTCGGTCGGCACGATTTATATCTATTTCAAAAATAAAGACGAACTATTAACTGAATTGGCGAAATACCTGTTTGCCCGAGTAGATGAGCAACTCAGCAAAAATCTGGATCCCGAAGCGCCATTATTTGAACAATACCGCCAAATGTGGTGGAATTTCTGGGAATTTTTTAATCACAATCCGCAAATATTAAAAAATTTTTATCAATATACGACCCTACCGGGCTTCAGCGAGTTGGTTAAACGTTGTCGGGAAGGGCACGATCCCTGGAATAAATTTATCAAACTGGGGCAGAAGCAGCGGCAGTTATGCCATTTGCCGCCGGATGTGCTGTTTGCCTTAAGCTTGGAAAGCGCGCCAAAATTGGCGTTTCGCCAAGCGCACTATGCCGAGGCGTATGCCGACGATGTGTTGGAAGCTGTTATTAAAAAAACATGGCAATCCATTTGCAACTAATTTTATTATCTCTTAATCATTACGGAGTTTTTTATGTCAGACGTTCAAAATAACAAGCCTAAGAAATCGCGTTCTTTCGTGATGAAATTGGTTCTCCTTATTGTTATTCTGGCTTTTGCTGCCGTTATCGGCTTACAAATGTTAAAGGCACGCGGAATGGCGGCGTATTTTGCCAATATGCCTGAACCGATTAATCCGGTCACGGTCACCACACTACAAACCCAACAATGGACGCCTGCAATCGAAGCAACCGGGATTATTCGCCCGAACCAAGGCGCGATGTTGAGTTCCCAAACCAGCGGTACGGTAAAAAATGTCTTTGTTGAAGCCGGACAGCAGGTGAAAAAAGGCGATTTATTGATTGAGCTGGACTCTGATGTTGAAAAAGCCAATCTTGCCGCCTACCAAGCACAATTGACCTCGGTACAGGCGAATTATCAGCGTTATGCCACCCTGTTCCGCAGTAAAAGCGTTTCACAAAGTGATTTAGACAACGCCGAATCCAGCTATAAAACCTTGGTTGCGAATATCGAGTCGGCGAAAGCCACCATCGCCCGCCGCCAAATTTACGCGCCGTTTGACGGCGTCACCGGGATCATTCAGGTTAATGTCGGTGAATATGTTACGGTTGGTCAGCCGATGGTGCGGGTTGAAGATATCAGCACCACCAAAATTGATTTCTCAATCGGACAAAATAATTTAGAAAATCTGTTTATCGGACAGAAAGTCACCGCGGTTGTCGATGCGTTTACCGGCGAAACCTTCGCCGCAAAAATTTCGGCGATCGAACCGGCAATCACTTCAACCAGCGGGTTGATCGATTTACAGGCGACGGTGGAAGACAGCCGCGACAAATTGCTTTCAGGAATGTTCGCCCGCGTGCGGGTTGCGTTGACCACCGAGTATGATCAGCTGGTGCTGCCGCAGGTGGCGATTGCTTATAATATGTACGGCGAAAGCGTTTACCGTCTGACCGCACTTTCCGATGAAGACAAAGAAAAATATGCCGATAACGAGAATTTAGACAAAATGTATCGTGCTTATCTGGTGACGGTAAAAACCTTGGATCGTAGCGGTATCTATTCCCACCTGGAAAAAGGTCCGTTGCAATTCGGCGATATTATTGTCACCGGCGGACAACAGCGTTTGAGTAATGGCAGCTTGGTCGTAGTTTCGGACAAAGCCGGCATCGGTACGCAACAGCCTGCTGAAACGCCTAAGTTATAAGTCAGCCAAACAGGATAGGAAAATACGATGCGTTTTACAGATATTTTTATTCGCCGCCCGGTTCTCGCCGCTGCAATCAGTATTCTGATTGTGATCCTCGGCTTGCAAGCGGTTTCTAAGCTGACGGTGCGGGAATACCCGAAAATGACCACCACGGTGATCAATGTCAGCACTACTTATCCCGGCGCCGATGCCAGCCTGATTCAGGCGTTCGTGACCTCACAATTGGAAGAGGCGATTGCGCAGGCGGACAATATTGATTATATGTCGTCCTCAAGCAGCCAAGGTTCTTCGAGCATTACGGTGAAAATGAAATTGAACACCGATCCGAACGGTGCTTTGGCGGACGTGTTGGCGAAGGTCAACTCGGTGCGTTCGGCGCTGCCGAGTGGGATTGACGATCCGAGCATTACCTCTTCCACTGGTGGTTCGGGCATGATGTATGTCAGCTTCACCTCGGAACAGCTCGATCCAAGCCAGGTAACCGACTATATTCAACGGGTGGTTAAACCGCAGTTCTTTACCGTGCCGGGGGTTGCCAAAGTCGATGTATTCGGCGGCACGCCATATGCGATGCGAATTTGGCTGGATCCGGAAAAAATGGCGACTTTAGGATTATCCGCGCCGCAGGTGATGAGCGCACTTTCCAGCAATAACGTGCAAACCGCCGCAGGGAATACCAACGGCTGGTACACCATTGTAAAAAATAAAGTGTACACCACCACCACCGATATCGAGCAGTTGAAAAAACTGGTAATCAGCGCTGACGGCGACAAATTGGTGCATTTAGCCGACATTGCCACGGTTGAATTGAATAAAGAGAGCGATACTGCGCGAGCGGCGGCGAACGGTGAAAATGCGGTGGTCTTGTCGATTGAACCAGCATCCAGTGCCAACCCGTTGACGGTAATCGAAAACATCTATCCGTTATTGAAAACCATTGATAATAACTTGCCGCCGAGCATTCAGTCAAAAGTGCTGTATGACCGCACTACGGCGATTAACAGTTCGATCGACGAAGTGGTGAAAACCATTTTGGAAGCGACCTTAATCGTATTGGTGGTGATCACCATGTTCCTCGGTTCGTTCCGCGCGATGATTGTGCCGGTGGTGACCATTCCGATTTCACTGATCGGGGTAATCATGCTGTTACAGGCATTTGATTTCTCGATTAACTTGATGACATTGCTGGCAATGATTCTAGCAATCGGTTTGGTGGTGGACGATGCGATCGTGGTGTTGGAAAACGTCGACCGTCATATCAAACTGGGCGAAACGCCGTTCCGCGCAGCGATTATCGGAACGCGCGAAATTGCGGTGCCGGTTATCTCAATGACTATCGCGTTGTGTGCGGTATATTCCCCAATGGCGTTAATGGGAGGGATCACCGGAACGCTGTTTAAAGAGTTTGCTTTGACCTTAGCGGGTGCAGTGTTTATCTCAGGAATTATTGCCTTGACTTTATCGCCGATGATGTGCGCGCACTTGCTGAAAGCGCATTCTAATCCGAGCAAATTGGAGCGGTGTGTAGAAGGCTTCCTAAACAAACTGACCAATGGCTACCGCACTTTGCTGGCATTGACCATGGCGAACCGTATTTGGGTGCTGGGTTTTGCTGCGATCATTTTTGCCACGCTGCCGGTGATGCTCAACTCGCTATCGAGCGAATTGGTGCCGAATGAGGATAAGGGCGCGTTGTTGGCGGTGGGAACCACCTCAGCGAATAAAAATATCGACTATATTCAGAACTCGATGAAAGCCTATGAACAACTGCTGAAAGACACGCCGGAGATTCAGTTCTCACAAGTGATTTCCGGGGTGCCGAGCTCAAATAACGCCCTGGCAATTGCCACCTTGGTTGACTGGAATGATCGGACGCGTAGTCAGGCACAAATCATGGCGGATCTGAATAATCGCGCTAAAGCGATTCCTGAAATTTCGGTCAGCGGTTTCCCATTCCCGGAAATCGATACCGGGGAGCAAGGAATGCCGGTTGCATTTGTGATCACCACACCAAACAGTTATCAAGATTTGGTGCAGATTGCACAATCGGTCTTGGAAGCGGCGCAGCGTTCCGGACAATTTATCGTCAGCAATTTGGACTTGAACTTTGACACCGCCGAAATGAATATGCGGATTGATATGGACAAAGCCAATACTTACGGCATTACCATGAGCCAAATCAGTACCACGCTAGGCAGCTTCTTATCCGGCGCGACTATCACCCGGGTGGATATCGAAGGGCGGGCATATCGGATTATTTCCGGCGTAGAGCGCAAAAAACGTTTGAATCCGGAAGCGATGGATGGCTACTTCCTTACAGCGGCGGACGGACGATCCGTACCGTTAAGCAGCTTGATTACTTTGGAATTAAAAACTCAACCGTTAACGTTGCCGCGCTTCAATCAGTTGAACTCGGCGGTGATCAGCGGCGTGCCGACCGGCTCGCTGGGCGATGCGGTCAGCTGGTTCCAAACCACCGGTGCGGATCTATTGCCGCAAGGTTACACCTACGATTTCCGCAGCGAATCGC
The DNA here is from genome assembly GCF_052931395.1 of Testudinibacter sp. P27/CKL/0425. NCBI lineage: Bacteria > Pseudomonadati > Pseudomonadota > Gammaproteobacteria > Pasteurellales > Pasteurellaceae > Testudinibacter > Testudinibacter sp. P27/CKL/0425. Next base: position 460,412 of record NZ_CM128801.1, read on the forward strand.
GCCAATTGGTACAGGAAGGCAGCTCATTGGGTACCACTTTCGGACTGGCGGTGATCATCATCTTTTTGGTGTTGGCAATCCAGTTTGAATCGATTCGCGATCCGCTGGTAATCATGGTTTCCGTGCCATTAGCTATCAGTGGCGCATTATTAGTGCTGAACTTGCTCAGTTTCCTGGGAACGGTAGGCACCACGCTAAATATCTACTCAGAGGTTGGATTGATCACCTTAGTCGGCTTGATCACCAAACACGGAATCTTGATGTGTGAAGTGGCAAAAGAGGAACAATTGCTACACGGCAAAAGTCGAATCGAAGCGATTTCAGAAGCGGCGCGTATTCGTTTGCGTCCGATCCTGATGACCACTGCGGCGATGATCGCCGGTTTGATTCCGCTACTGTTTGCTTCCGGTGCCGGTGCGGTTTCCCGCTTCAGTATCGGGGTGGTGATCATTTCCGGATTGGCGATCGGTACGCTGTTTACCCTGTTCGTCTTGCCGGTGATCTACAGCTTTATCGCCAGCCAGCACAAACCATTGCCTGAGTTTGATGAAAACCAAGCAGTGATCGAAGACCACGGCCAGCTGGATCAAGCGTAACATAATCGAATAGCGTTAAGGGATTGCATTGGCAATCCCTTTTTTTATCACGAAATTATGGCTAAAATTTCACAAAAAATAAGGTTAGGTGATAAACTAACGCTCGGTTTAAAGCATTTCGACGCAAACCTAGATAACATTCGGAATTAATGCAGAATTATTGAGAGTAAATCAATGGCAGAGAACAACAAAAAGAGCGGTTTTTGGTCTTGGCTGGGGCTTGGCAAAAAAACAGAACAAAATGAGCAACAGCAGTCAGTAGAACAAAAAGTAGCTGAACAAGAGCAGTTAGCGCAAGCAGAACATGAAGCGGCGGAACAAGCCGAGCAAGCACGGTTGGCACAGGAACAAGCGGAACGTGAAGCGGCAGAACAAGCTGAACAACTGCGGTTAGCGCAGGAGCAAGCAGAACGTGCAGCGGCAGAACAAGCAGAGCGCGAAGCAGCGGAAAAAGCCGAACAACTGCGGTTAGCACAAGTGCAAGCGGAACGCGAAGCGGCAGAACAAGCTGAACAACTGCGGTTAGCGCAGGAGCAAGCAGAATGTGAAGCGGCAGAAAAAGCTGAGCAAGTGCGGTTAGCACAAGAGCAAGCAAAAACGCAAGAACAAGAAAAACCAAGTGAAGGCGGCTTTTTCAGCCGTTTGCTGAAAGGGTTGGTCAAAACCAAACTGAATCTGGGCGCAGGCTTTCGCAGCCTGTTCGTTGGCAAAAAGATTAATGACGAGCTGTTTGAGGAACTAGAAGAGCAGCTACTGATCGCCGATATTGGTATGCCGACCACCACTAAAATTATTGATAGCCTGACGCAGCACGCCTCAAAAAAAGAGCTGCGCGATGCCGAGCAGCTGTATCAAAAACTCAAACAAGAGATGGCGGACATTTTGCAGCCGGTGGCACAGCCGTTAGTGATCACTGATAAAAAGCCGTTTGTGATTCTAATGGTCGGCGTCAACGGCGTCGGTAAAACCACCACCATCGGCAAGCTGGCGCGCCAATTCCAATCGGAAGGCAAATCGGTGATGTTGGCGGCGGGCGACACCTTCCGTGCGGCAGCAGTCGAGCAGCTGCAGGTGTGGGGCGAGCGCAATGGCATTCCGGTGGTGGCACAAAGCAGCGGATCGGATTCCGCCTCGGTGATTTATGATGCGATCGAATCGGCAAACGCCAAAAATATCGATGTATTGTTAGCAGACACCGCCGGGCGTTTGCAAAATAAAAATAACCTGATGGACGAATTGAAAAAAATCGTGCGGGTGATGCAAAAGCTGGATCCCGAAGCACCGCATGAAATTATGCTGACCTTAGACGCCGGCACCGGACAGAATGCCATCAGCCAAGCGAAACTGTTTAATGAGGCGGTCGGCTTAACCGGCATCAGTTTGACTAAGCTGGACGGGACTGCCAAAGGCGGGGTGATTTTCGCGATTGCCGATCAGTTCAAAGTGCCGATTCGTTATATCGGTGTGGGCGAAAAAATTGACGATTTGCGCCCGTTTGAAGCACAGCAATTTATCGAGGCGCTGTTCAGCCACGAACAGGAATAACCAAAAAAGAGAGAAAACATGATCCGTTTTGTGAATGTGAGCAAAGCCTATTTGGGCGGCAAACAGGCGTTGCAAGGACTGAGCTTTCACCTGCCGGTCGGCAGCATGAGCTACCTGACCGGACATTCCGGCGCAGGCAAAAGCACCCTGTTAAAATTGATTATGGGAATTGAGCGCGCCAACGGCGGCAGCGTATTTTTTAACGGGCATGACATCACTCGAATCAGCCCGGAACAAGTTCCGTTTTTGCGTCGTCAAATAGGCATGGTGCATCAGGATTACCGCTTGCTGACTGATCGTTCTGTATTGGAAAACGTGTCGCTGCCGCTGATTATCAGCGGAATGCACCCGAACGAAATCAAGCGCCGTGCGTCTGCCGCGTTGGACAAAGTCGGTTTGCTGCACCGCGCCAATCACTTGCCGCTGCACTTGTCCGGCGGTGAACAACAGCGGGTGGATATTGCCCGCGCGGTGGTGAATCGCCCGCAATTGTTGCTGGCAGACGAGCCGACCGGCAACTTAGATAAGGCGCTGTCGCACGAGATTTTCCGCCTGTTTGAGGAGTTTAACCGAATCGGTGTCACAGTATTAATCGCTACCCACGATCACGCGATCATCCAACAAAAACCAAAACCGACCCTTGTGCTGGAACAAGGGCATTTGCGTGCATTTCAATAGGAGTTGCTACAGATGAATTCACGTCGTTTACAAGCGCCTTTTTGGATGCAAACCCAATATGTATTGAAATCGGTATTGGCGGATTTATGGCTAAAACGGGTCGGCACATTGCTAACGGTGTTGGTGATTGCGGTTTCCCTGACCATTCCGACCATCAGTTATTTATTGTGGAAAAACACCAAAGAGGCGGCAAACAAATTTTATCCCGAATCACAAATCAGTGTTTATTTGGATAAAAGCCTGAGCGAAGCCGACGCCAATCTGGTAACAGAAAAGTTGCGTCAACAAAACGGCGTTGCCTCGTTGAGCTACATTTCGCGCCAGCAAAGCCTTGAGGAGTTCCGCGCTTGGTCGGGCTTCGGCACCGAGCTGGAATTGTTGGACGATAATCCGTTGCCGGCGGTGGTGACGATAAGTCCGGAGGACGAGTTTAAACAGAGCGCGAAACTAGCGGATCTGCGCGTTGCCCTGGGCAAGGTCAAAGGCGTGGACGAAGTGCGGTTAGACAGTGATTGGCTGGAAAAACTGGGTGCGATCACTTGGCTTGCCGGGCGAATTGCGGTGGTTTGCACCTTGCTGATGTTGCTGGCGGTGATTCTGGTCATCGGCAATAGCATCCGTTCCGATGTTTATAGCAGCCGCGCTAACATTGAAGTGACCAAATTGCTTGGCGCCACCGAACTCTTTATTTTGCGTCCGTTTCTTTACACCGGCTTAATTTACGGCATTATCGGCGGGATTTTAGCGGCACTGCTCAGCACGATCACTATCGCCTATTTTTCCACCGCGATTGAATACGTCGCCGATATTTTCGCAGTGAAGTATGAGCTGAACGGCATCAACCTAATCGAAATGCTGTTTATCATTATGCTGGCGGCATTCACCGGCTGGTGCGGCGCGTGGATCGCGGCGAAAAAACACATTAACCGTTTGGACGAGGGGCAATAATCGCCCCTTTGGCGGTTTAGTCAGGGCGCCCGAACCGCACTTTTACTTTATTTCAGCAAGGCGAGTGATGTCGGAACAAACCTTTAAACAAGTGGTTGAATTGCTGTCGCAACAGCAGGCGCGCTATCGCGTGGTGGAACACCCCTCAGCCGGAAAATCGGCGGATGTCGCCAAAATCCGTGGCACTGAAATCGGGCAGGGCGCGAAAGCGTTGGTCTGCACCTTGAAAGGAAATGGTGTGAAACAAAGCGTGCTGGCGATTTTGCCGGCGGATCAGCAAGCGGATTTAAACCTGATCGCCGCGGCGTTCGGCGCAAAAAAAGCCTCGTTATCCAGCCCGGCGGAAGTGTATGCATTGACCGATTGCGTATTCGGCGCCATACCGCCGTTCAGTTTTGATTCCCAGTTAGCACTGGTGGTTGATCCCAGCCTGTCGGAACGCTATGACGAATTGGCGTTTAACGCAGGCACTTTAGAGCGTTCGATTATCCTCAACACCGAAGATTATTTCCGGATTGTGTGCCCGCGCTTGGTGCGCTTTATCCAAGTAACCGAATAAGTGGCAGATTTATCTCGTCCGATAAAAAACGGCATATTACAGAGAATCCATATAGCGCTTAATGCCGGCATAAACCCCTCTTAATTTGCGGTGTTTATAAGGGAATTTACCCTGAGTATCCGGTATATCAGACGGCTCTTCTAAGTAGGATTTGTGCCGTAAAAAACCTGTGGTACAAACGAACATAAAGCTCATTTTTGTGACTCTGCTTGAGCGTTTTAACCATTGTTTTCAACTCCTTTCCTGCAACGGATTTAGGGTTTCTGCCCAGCGTTCTAATCACCATTGCAACAAGGTGAAATTGGCACATTTGGGTGGGATAATCCCCGTCGTCCATCGCAAGTAATAGACTGAATAATAAGTCTTTTTTCAAGAGGGAATCCATTATGACTAATACACCTAATTGTCGCCTGAAAAAAGTGACATCCATAATAAGATTCAAATTTGTGATTCGCTTTAAAGCCGTATTTGTGGGAGTAGCATTTATTGCAAAAAGGACTCTTTTTAGTCATTTTTCTACGATGCCTTCTGCCTTTGCCGTTTTTTATTTCCCCAAAACAAAAACCCCTGCATCTCTCGATACAGGGGCTATCTTATATAAAATCCGGCGGTGTCCTACTCTCACATGGGGAGACCCCACACTACCATCGGCGTTACAGCATTTCACTTCTGAGTTCGGCATGGAATCAGGTGGGACTACTGCACTATCGCCGCCGGAATAATTCGGCTTGATTGTCATTTTGTTCGTTCGTACTTATCTATACTTTCGTATCTATTCTTTCGTGCGTCACGCTATTCTTTATTCGGTCACAAGCTAATCTCTTCAAAAACTCTTTCTTATCAGGTTCTCTAGTTGACTCTATCCTCAACTCAAAAACCCTTGAGCGTTGTATGGTTAAGCCTCTCGGGCAATTAGTACGGGTTAGCTCAATATATCACTACACTTACACACCCCGCCTATCTACGTCTTAGTCTTAAACAACCCTTACCGACTCTTAGTCGGGGAGAACTCATCTCAAGGCAAGTTTCGTGCTTAGATGCTTTCAGCACTTATCTCTTCCGCACGTAGCTACCCAGCAATGCTTCTGGCGAAACAACTGGAACACCAGCGGTGCGTCCACTCCGGTCCTCTCGTACTAGGAGCAGCCCCTTTCAATTCTCCAACGCCCACGGCAGATAGGGACCGAACTGTCTCACGACGTTCTAAACCCAGCTCGCGTACCACTTTAAATGGCGAACAGCCATACCCTTGGGACCTACTTCAGCCCCAGGATGTGATGAGCCGACATCGAGGTGCCAAACACCGCCGTCGATATGAACTCTTGGGCGGTATCAGCCTGTTATCCCCGGAGTACCTTTTATCCGTTGAGCGATGGCCCTTCCATTCAGAACCACCGGATCACTATGACCTGCTTTCGCACCTGCTCGACATGTCCGTCTCGCAGTCAAGCTTGCTTATACCATTGTACTAACCTCACGATGTCCGACCGTGATTAGCAAACCTTCGTACTCCTCCGTTACGCTTTGGGAGGAGACCGCCCCAGTCAAACTACCCACCAGACACTGTCCACGACCACGTTCCGCAGTCTGTGTTAGAACATCAAACCTTAAAGGGTGGTATTTCAACAACGACTCCATAACAACTGGCGTTGCTACTTCATAGTCTCCCACCTATCCTACACATCAAAATTCAATGTTCAGTGTCAAGCTATAGTAAAGGTTCACGGGGTCTTTCCGTCTAGCCGCGGGTACACCGCATCTTCACGGCGATTTCAATTTCACTGAGTCTCGGGTGGAGACAGCCTGGCCATCATTACGCCATTCGTGCAGGTCGGAACTTACCCGACAAGGAATTTCGCTACCTTAGGACCGTTATAGTTACGGCCGCCGTTTACTGGGGCTTCGATCAAATGCTCTCACATCATCAATTAACCTTCCAGCACCGGGCAGGCGTCACACCCTATACGTCCACTTTCGTGTTTGCAGAGTGCTGTGTTTTTAATAAACAGTTGCAGCCAGCTGGTATCTTCGACTGACTTCACCTCCATCCGATAAGGACTTCAATTACCATCAGCGCACCTTCTCCCGAAGTTACGGTGCTATTTTGCCTAGTTCCTTCACCCGAGTTCTCTCAAGCGCCTGAGTATTCTCTACCTGACCACCTGTGTCGGTTTTCAGTACGGTTTATTATAAGATAAGCTTAGCGGCTTTTCCTGGAAGTGTGGTATCGGCAACTTCGACTCCGTAGAGTCTCCCCATCACGCCTCTGATTTAAATGACCGGATTTGCCTAATCATCCATCCTACACGCTTGGACCGGGACTTCCGTCACCCGGCTCACTTAACCTGCTCCGTCCCCACATCGCTCTTATAACAAGTACGGGAATATTAACCCGTTTCCCATCGACTACGCTCTTCAGCCTCGCCTTAGGGGCCGACTCACCCTGCCCCGATTAACGTTGGACAGGAACCCTTGGTCTTCCGGCGAGGGGGTTTTTCACCCCCTTTATCGTTACTTATGTCAGCATTCGCACTTGTGATACGTCCAGCATACTTCTCAATACACCTTCTTCCGCTTACACAACGCTCCCCTACCCAACAGGCGTATCACTAATAATCCTTCCTCACGCCGATTCAACAGCATACCGTCTCAACGTTTAAAGGGCTTGACCAACTTACTCATTCCACTCGTAAGTTGTTAAGCTTAAGGCGTATTAGTGATACGCCTGATGCCGCAGCTTCGGTGACTAGTTTTAGCCCCGTTACATCTTCCGCGCAGGCCGACTCGACTAGTGAGCTATTACGCTTTCTTTAAATGGTGGCTGCTTCTAAGCCAACATCCTAGCTGTCTAAGCCTTCCCACTTCGTTTCCCACTTAACTAGTACTTTGGGACCTTAGCTGGCGGTCTGGGTTGTTTCCCTCTCCACGACGAACGTTAGCACCCGCCGTGTGTCTCCTAGATATTACTCTTCGGTATTCGCAGTTTGCATCGGGTTGGTAAGTCGGGATGACCCCCTAGCCGAAACAGTGCTCTACCCCCGAAGGTATTCATCTAAGGCTCTACCTAAATAGATTTCGGGGAGAACCAGCTATCTCCCGGTTTGATTGGCCTTTCACCCCCAGCCACAAGTCATCCGCTACTTTTTCAACAGTAGTCGGTTCGGTCCTCCAGTTAGTGTTACCCAACCTTCAACCTGCCCATGGCTAGATCACCGGGTTTCGGGTCTATATCATGCAACTACTCGCCCAGTTAAGACTCGGTTTCCCTTCGGCTCCCCTATTCGGTTAACCTCGCTACATAATATAAGTCGCTGACCCATTATACAAAAGGTACGCAGTCACCCCATTAAAGAGGCTCCCACTGCTTGTACGTACAGGGTTTCAGGTTCTATTTCACTCCCTTCACCAGGGTTCTTTTCGCCTTTCCCTCACGGTACTGGTTCACTATCGGTCAGTCAGGAGTATTTAGCCTTGGAGGATGGTCCCCCCATCTTCAAACAGGATTTCTCGTGTCCCGCCCTACTTGTTGTTAGCCTAGTACCACAATGGAATCTTCGGATACGGGATTATCACCCTCTACGATTGTGCTTCCCAGCACATTCTCCTAATTCCATCGCTATCACTAACGGCTCTTCCGCGTTCGCTCGCCGCTACTTACAGAATCTCGGTTGATTTCTTTTCCTCGGGGTACTGAGATGTTTCAGTTCTCCCGGTTCGCCTCAACACACTATGGATTCATGTGTTGATAGTGGGTTCTTCACCCACTGGGTTTCCCCATTCGGATATCGTGGAGTGATAGCGCTTCTTATCAACTCCTCCACGCTTTTCGCAGATTAGCACGTCCTTCTTCGCCTCTGACTGCCTAGGCATCCACCCTGCACGCTTAGTCACTTAACCATACAACCTCAAGAGTTTTCATCCCTGACGCTGTCTCAATTGACTCGTGCGTAAGTTTCCCTACGCTGACCTATCAAGTGCCTTTTATCACTCAACAAGTCCTTCGATTTCTCGATTACTCAGCTCTTACGATGTTATCTTCAATAAACTTTCATTCATCAAAAACAACTCGCTTGAGTTCTCTTCAGTTTTTAGCTTGTGTCCAAATTTTTAAAGAACAATACGATTTCAACAACATCGTGTTATGGCGTCCCCACGGGGATTCGAACCCCGGTTACCGCCGTGAAAGGGCGATGTCCTAGGCCTCTAGACGATGGGGACTCCGACCATAACACGATATTCTGTTATCTCTCTTCTCTTCATCATCAAACAATCTGTGTGAACACCTATACAACACATCAATCTACTAAGGAGGTGATCCAACCGCAGGTTCCCCTACGGTTACCTTGTTACGACTTCACCCCAGTCATGAATCATACCGTGGTAAACGCCCCCCCGAAGGTTAAGCTATCTACTTCTGGTACAACCCACTCCCATGGTGTGACGGGCGGTGTGTACAAGGCCCGGGAACGTATTCACCGCAACATTCTGATTTGCGATTACTAGCGATTCCGACTTCATGGAGTCGAGTTGCAGACTCCAATCCGGACTACGACGCACTTTAAGAGATTTGCTCATCATCGCTGACTCGCCACCCTCTGTATACGCCATTGTAGCACGTGTGTAGCCCTACTCGTAAGGGCCATGATGACTTGACGTCATCCCCACCTTCCTCCGGTTTATCACCGGCAGTCTCCTTTGAGTTCCCGACCGAATCGCTGGCAACAAAGGATAAGGGTTGCGCTCGTTGCGGGACTTAACCCAACATTTCACAACACGAGCTGACGACAGCCATGCAGCACCTGTCTCAGAGCTCCCGAAGGCACTCCCGTATCTCTACAGGATTCTCTGGATGTCAAGAGTAGGTAAGGTTCTTCGCGTTGCATCGAATTAAACCACATGCTCCACCGCTTGTGCGGGCCCCCGTCAATTCATTTGAGTTTTAACCTTGCGGCCGTACTCCCCAGGCGGTCGATTTAACGCGTTAGCTACAAGAGCCAGATATACACCCAACCCCTAAATCGACATCGTTTACAGCGTGGACTACCAGGGTATCTAATCCTGTTTGCTCCCCACGCTTTCGCACATGAGCGTCAGTATTTGTCCAAGGGGCCGCCTTCGCCTCCGGTATTCCTCCACATCTCTACGCATTTCACCGCTACACGTGGAATTCTACCCCTCTCTACAATACTCTAGATAAACAGTATGAAATGCAGTTCCCAAGTTAAGCTCGGGGATTTCACATCTCACTTATCTATCCGCCTGCGTGCCCTTTACGCCCAGTTATTCCGATTAACGCTCGCACCCTCCGTATTACCGCGGCTGCTGGCACGGAGTTAGCCGGTGCTTCTTCTGTGACTAACGTCAATGACTAACCCTATTAAAATTAGCCCCTTCCTCATCACCGAAAGAACTTTACAACCCGAAGGCCTTCTTCATTCACGCGGCATGGCTGCGTCAGGGTTGCCCCCATTGCGCAATATTCCCCACTGCTGCCTCCCGTAGGAGTCTGGGCCGTGTCTCAGTCCCAGTGTGACTGGTCATCCTCTCAGACCAGTTAGAGATCGCGGGCTTGGTAGGCCATTACCCCACCAACTACCTAATCTCACTTGGGTTCATCTTATGGCGCATGGCTCCGAAAAGTCCCACACTTTAATCTCTCGATACTACGCGGTATTAGCGACAGTTTCCCGTCGTTATCCCCCTCCATAAGGCAGATCCCCAAGCATTACTCACCCGTCCGCCGCTCGTCAGCAAGGAAGCAAGCTCCCCCCTGTTACCGCTCGACTTGCATGTGTTAAGCCTGCCGCCAGCGTTCAATCTGAGCCATGATCAAACTCTTCAATTCAAGTTCAATCGCTCAATGAATATCTGACCTAAAATAAATTTACTTCAGCACTCATTAAGACTTTAATATTTAAAATTTTCATACCAATGTCTTGCACAAGTGCCCACACAGATTGTCTGATAAATTGTTAAAGAACAACACAACGACTTGAACCTTTCGTTCATCACTGCGTCGTTGTGAGGTGCGCATTATAGACATTCACGAAATCTTTGCAAGCCCCTTTTGAAAGTTTTTTTGATTTTTTATTTACCTGACGGTTTTTTATGCAAATGTGCAGTTTTTTGCCTAAAAAAGGGCGTTAACCACTGGTTAACGCCCTTTTTTCAATTTAAAGCTTATTTATCGCTGCGGATTAAACGCATAACTGCCACAGCCAAGCCACCCCAGATGATCACTAACGCAATCACCATCATAACAATTGCAGATGTACTCATGTTGATCTCCTAGTTTTTATCAATTGAGGTTTGGCTAACCGGACCGTCCTGAGTCGCCACATTTAAGCCGGCGGATTCACGCAGTTTAATCACTTTATAATCCAGCTGTCTATCGAGAATCGGCGGTGCGACCGGCGCGCCGTCAATATCATGTTGATATAAACCGGAACGTTTTGACCAGTTAACTCGCGATAACAGGAAGGAAACCACCACAATCCCAACAGCCATACCCCAACCGAAGGTATTTACGAACCAAGTCGGATAGCCGCCATAACCCTCGGATAAACGCTTAACAATTTCAGTAATCAAAATATAGCCCAACATCACCGGTGTAATTCCACCGACAAAAATCTGCCATTTACGTCCCAGACGGAAAGAAGATGAAGCATTCAAGTGGTTACGCAAACTTGGCAGGGCGCTGACACCGGCAACCAAGAACACCACTGAAACCAACGCTGCGGCAACGATACCAAAGTTATTCACATACGCATCCACCACATCAAGCAATGCCAAGCCGGTAGTCGTCGGGAATAACAGCACTGAAACTAGCATCATCGGTACGCTCACGACCAAAGTTGCTTTCACACGCTTCATTCCCCATTTGTCTTGTACTGATGAAATAATCACTTCCAGAATCGAGATCATCGAGCTTAAGCCGGCAAAAACCAAGGAGCCAAAGAACAGAATCCCGATCAGTTCGCCGAATGGTGCTTCAGAAATAATGGTTGGGAACGCGATAAACGCCAAGCCGATACCTGATGCTGCCACTTCAGAAACCGGTTTGCCTGCCGCTGCCGCCATAAAGCCCAATGCCGCAAACACCCCGATCCCTGCCAACACTTCAAAACTACTGTTGGCAAAGCCGACAACCAAACCGGAACCGGTTAAGTCTTCTTTTTTCTTTAAATAAGAGGAATAAGTCAACATAATCCCGAAGCCAACCGACAACGAGAAGAAAATCTGTCCGTATGCCGCCACCCAAACAGAGGCATCACTCAGTTTTGACCAATCCGGCGTAAACAAAGTATTTAATCCTTCCGCCGCACCCGGTAAAAACAGCGCACGCACCACCAAAATCAGGAACATCACTAACAATAGCGGAATAAAAATTGCTGAGGATTTGGCAATCCCTTTTTGCACGCCCATCGCCAAAATACCGATTACAATCAGCCAAACCGCCACTAATGGCCAAGTAACCGAAGCGACAAACTCAAAGCTCACGCCCGGTTCGCTCGACATTTTCAGATATTCACCAAAGAAAAACCCCGCCGGATCGCTGCCCCAGCTGTGATTAATCGAGAAGAAAGTATATGACGCCGCCCAGCCGATAATCACCGCATAATACAGCCCGATCATCACACAGATCATGGTTTGCCACCAGCCCACGGTTTCCATGCCGCCAAACAGACGGCGGAAAGCCAACGGTGGCGAACCGCGATATTTATGCCCGATCGCATAATCCAAAAACAGCAGCGGAATCCCCGCGGTTAATAATGCAATCACATACGGCAGAATAAACGCGCCGCCGCCATTTTCGTAGGTTACATACGGGAAACGCCAGATATTTCCCAAACCGACCGCTGAACCGACCGCGGCAAAAATAAATGCCCGGCGACCGGAAAATGTCTCACGTGAAGACGGCGTATGCTGCTGAGCCATGCTTCAACCTCCTAAAATCAGATGATGATATGTTAAAATAATCGAGAATAGATAATATCTAAACTTCGCAACTATATATCATATTTTCAAGCCAAAAAAGAGATTTGTTTTAAAAAAACCGCATAAATTGGCGTTAATTACTATTTTATTCTCTTAAAAACCGCACTTTGCCACATTATTATTTCCTGTGATGAAACGATACATCAATATTTTTGTTATTTACAACCCCGATAGTTCAAAATAAGATACCAAAAACCGTCCCTAAATCAGGAGAAAATAACATGAGCTCTGCTTTTAACCAGTTACAACAAACTCGCCGTTCTATTTATGCTATCGGCAAAAATGTGAACCTGTCTAAAGACAATCTAACCGCATTGATTAAACAAACCGTGCGTGACACCCCGTCTTCTTTCAATTCACAATCATCACGCGTGGTGGTGGTGTTCGGTGAGCAACATGAAAAACTGTGGAATATCGTATTAGACACCTTGCGTAAAATCGTGCCGGCGGACGCATTTGAAGCAACCGAAACCAAAGTCAATAACAGCTTTAAAGCCGGTTTTGGCACGGTGCTATATTTTGAAGATCAAAGTGTTGTGGAAGGCTTACAACAGAAATTTGCTGCCTATGCCGACAACTTCCCGATTTGGTCGGAACAATCTGGCGGTATGGCGCAATATGCAGTGTGGCTGGCATTAGCCGAAGCCGGTTTAGGCGCAACCTTGCAACACTATAACCCAATCATTGATGAGGAAGTGGCAAAAACTTGGGGCATTCCGGCAAGCTGGAAGCTGCGTGCACAAATGCCGTTCGGCAGCATTGAAGCGGCGGCAGATGAGAAAATCTATATTGATGATGAAAGCCGTTTTAAAATTTTCGGCTAATCCCATTCGGATTTAATCGGATTATCTCAAGGCGGCATTTAAGCCGCCTTAATTATTTGTGGCTATTTCAGCAGTTGTTGGGTGTCCGGCATCACGCCGAACCACAGCGCAAAGGCGTGCGCCGCCTGTCCGATTAACATGCCGATACCATCGGCGGTCTGCGCTGCGCCACAGCGTTTCGCCAATGCCAAAAACGGGGTGTCGTCGCCTTTAGCATATTGCATATCATAAGCCAGACCGCACTTTTGCAGAATACTCGGCTGAATCTCCACCGTTTTGCCCTGCAACCCGAGCGATGTGGCATTGATCACCACATCAAACCGCTGATCGGGTAGCTGATTTAACGCCACTGCCTGAATCTCGCCATACGATTTAAATTTCTCCGCCAGCTGCTGCGCTTTGTCTAACGTGCGATTTGCCAGCGTGATGTGCTGCTGCGCTTGCAACAATGGCAACAACACGCCTTTGGTTGCGCCGCCTGCGCCCAAAATCAGTAACTGTTGATTCGGTTTCAACCAGCCCAAACGTTCCAGATCACTCACCAACCCTGCGCCGTCGGTGTTGTCGGCATATAAGCGACCGTCCACCTGTTTTTTCAAGGTGTTGCACGCTTCGGCTGTTAGGCAGCGTTCGCTATGTTCGTCTGCCAAACGGAACGCACGTTCTTTAAACGGCGCGGTGATATTACAGCCCTGCCCGCCGTCGGCAAAAAAGATTTGTAACTGCTGCTCAAACCGCACTTCGTCGCCCAGCATTCGCTGATAGTCCAGTTCAATTTGTTGTTGTTTGGCAAAATGCTGTTGAATTTGCGGCGATTGACTCTGTGCAATCGGATTGCCCCATACGGCGTATTTATTCATCTGTTTAACCCTGTCTGATCACTTGCTGACTAAAAATATCCCGAATCTCCGACGGCTTGCTTGCATTGCCGACCGCAGCGTCCAACACTGGAAAATCATCGCCAAATTGTAACCGCACTTGGCTTGCGTTGTAGCAAGGCGGCAGTCCGCTCAGGTTGGCACTGGTGGAAGTCAAGGCGGTTTGTGCCGCTTCACACAATGCGGCAACCGCCGGGTGGCGGCAAATTCGCACCGCCAAGGTATCAAAATCGCCACTGAGAAAATCCGGTGTGGCTGCACTTTTCGGCACCACCCAAGTTAACGGGCGATCATAATCGGCTTGCAGCCGCTGCCAATCGGTAGTCTGTAACCGCCGCCTGTCAATAAACGGCAACAGATAATCCAAGTGCGGTGCAATCACAATTAACCCTTTCGCTTTCGGGCGCTGTTTCAATGCCAATACCTTCAAAACCGCACTTTCACTCAGCGGATCACAGCCCAAGCCGAACACCGCTTCGGTCGGATAGGCGATCACCTGCTGCTGTTTAATCAGTGCCGCTAATTGCGCAATACTGTAATTCATCATTCTTCGACTTGAAATATGTGGCGGCACTGTTTGTCCGCACATTGATACTGGTTATCGTGTTTATGCAACGCCAACGGAAAACCGCACTTCGGGCAGGGCTGATTTTCCGGTTTGTGCGCCAGATTAAAACGGCATTTAGGAAATTGATCGCAGCCATAGAACGTTTTGCCTTGTCTGCCGCGGCGTGCCACCAACTGTCCTTGTCCGCAAGCAGGGCAAGCAATTGCTGCCTGCAGCTCACTGCTTTCCGCTTGTTCATGCACAATATAATGGCAATCGGGAAAATGGCTACAGCCGATAAACATCCCGTAATGCCCCAGCTTCAGCACCAGCCCGTTACCGCACTCAGGGCAGGCTTGCGGCAGCTGTTTCAACACTTTGCTTTCACTGTGTTGCAGCGGTTTCAAATAATCGCATTCAGGATAAGCACTACAACCTAAGAAAAGCCCTTTTTTACCTTGCCGCAAACGCAACGCCGCACCGCACTTCGGGCAAAGTTCGGTTTGTCGGGGTTGGGCTTCAAAAAGCGGGCGCTTGTGCATACTCATCTTCGGTTTGATCAATCAGGACATTATCTTAACCCGAATCAGGCGAGCGGCACAATCAGCAGCGACAATATCCGCCGCTCACACTGCGAACCGCACTTTCCAACTCCAGCTCCAACAGCTGCGACAACACCACGGCAATCGGTAAATCAGCAGCGATGGCTAAGTCATCAACGCTGATCGGTTCAAAACTCAAATGGCGATACAGCTCAGGATAAGCGACTTGCCGAGGTGCTGCCGCTTGCGCCGTTGGCGGTGATTGAAGTGTGGTGTTGGCGATTGATGTTGTAACTGCAAGTGCGGTCTGCGGCGGCGATGCATGATAATTCAGGTTCTCCAAAATATCCTGATAGCTCTCCACCAGCAATGCACCTTGCTTGATCAACGCATGGCAACCTCGACTAAACTGATTTTGAATCATCCCCGGCAGCGCAAACACCTCTCGATTCTGTTCTAACGCATAGCGTGCGGTAATTAGCGAACCACTCTTGATGTCGGCCTCAATCACCAGTGTGGCTAAACTCAAGCCGCTGATGATCCGATTGCGGCGTGGAAAATTCTCCTCCAACGGCACTTGATCGGGAATAAACTCGCTCACCAGCGCACCTTGCTCGATAATCTGCTGCGCTAATTTACGGTTGCGTTTCGGATACAGCTGGTTCAACCCGCTGCCGAGCACCGCAATGGTTTTACCGCCTGCCGCCAATGCCGCTTGGTGGCTGTAACTGTCGATCCCCAATGCCATGCCGCTGGTGATCACCAAGCCTTGTCGGCTTAATTCTCCGGCAAAATAGCGGCTCCAATATTCGCCGTAATCGGAACAGTGGCGACTACCGACCATCGCAATTTGCGGCTCAGAAAGCAACGCCCGATCCCCTTGCAGATATAGCAACAGCGGCGCAGATCCACTCTGTTTTAACAGATAGGGATAATCCGCATCAAAAATCGTGATCACCTGATTGACCGCACTTTGTGCCTGCCATGCTAACACCGGCTGAATATAGTGCTGTTGCGGTTGCAGCCAACGTTGGATCTGCTTTGTATTCCAGCCGAGCGTTGCCAATTGAGTGGCATCGTAATTCAGCAGTTGCTCAACTGAAACCCGTTTCAGCAAGCGCAAAATCGACACTGTACCAAGATGAGGAATTTGATTTAAGCGAAGTAAGAGTTCTAACGGCATAATCATCAAAAAAATAAAAAACGGTAGCTCATTTTGCCTGAAGCTACCGTTGTTATTCAAAATGACTGCGATTTTTGGAATTGGGATCGCAAAAAGCAGAAAATGGCGATTACGCCTCGTGTTCCTGCCCGACACAATTAGCCAAAATGGTTTTGCCGTCTTCCTCTAGAAAGGCGGTATCCCCTTTGGTGTATAACTTATAGCCGTAGCGTTTATCCACGGTGGTATAATTCGCGCCCGATGCCATCGGCATGATTTCCATTGGGATCATTTCGCCCATTTGGTAAATCACCGCATAATTTACATTCGGTGCGTTGATGTACAGCACTTCTAAGATTTTTTGGTTATCACAGCTATAATAAGTCTTTGAAATCGCCCCGTCAGTATGCGGCTGCGGCACATTCTCGGCGCTTGGGTTTTGAATATCCACCGTTAAGCGATACGGCGACTCGGCACCACGGCGAGCAAAAGTGCGCATTTGCAGCACCCGTACTTCATATTTGCCGCTTTTCGGCAGCACATAATCTTCGCCCACCACATAATCGTCCTGTCCGAACAACACCATTTCCGCGTGGGCATCACTGTCTAAATTCAACTTCAATACTTGCCCTTGTTTAGCGGTGAAAAAGTAACTGTCGTAAGCATCTCCTTTAATTTTGCCTTGATAAGTGGCTGAAGTTTGTCCCTTTTTAAATTGCACCGTGGTATCAGCGGCATAAGCACTCGGGACAGTCGCGAATACGGCAGCGGCTGTTAAAACGGCAAATACGGTTTTTTTTATACTTAATGTCATCTTGTTCTCCTAAATGAATAACGACTTAATTTAGACTACACAAAGTGCGGTTTTGTTGTGTAAATTTAGTGGGATATTTCTTTATCGCTAAAAAATCGTTAGAATGGCAGACTATTATTATCCGAATAAAAACAGAGAACCCAATATGAGCATTTTAGCGGTTGTAAAATACCCAGATGAGCGGTTGCGCATCAAAGCCAAACCGGTGGAAAGCGTGGACGATTCGATTCGTGAAATTATCGACAATATGTTCGACACCATGTATCACGACGAAGGCATCGGTTTAGCCGCCACCCAGGTGGACATTCACCAACAGATTATCACCATTGATATTGAAGGCGACAAACAAAACCAGATCGTGCTGATTAACCCTGAAGTGGTTGAAGCCAGCGGCGAAACCGGGATTGAAGAAGGTTGTTTGTCGATTCCGGGCTGTCGCGGATTAGTGCCACGCAAAGAGTTTATTACCGTGAAAGCACTGGATCGCAACGGCAATCCGTTCACCTTGAAAGCCGACGAGCTGCTGGCGATTTGTATTCAACATGAAATCGACCACCTCAACGGCGTGCTGTTTGTCGATTATTTGTCGCCGCTGAAAAGACAGCGCATCAAACAAAAAATGGAAAAACACAACCGTTTAGCCGCCAAATAACCCGATAACCTCTCGCTTGAGAGGTTTTTGTTTTGTTCCTCTATTTTGATGACCCAGATGATGAAACCCTTAAAGATTATTTTCGCCGGCACGCCTGAATTTGCCGCCCAACATTTACAAGCATTGCTCAACAGTCAGCATCAGGTGATTGCGGTTTATACTCAACCGGACAAACCTGCCGGACGCGGCAAAAAATTGCAGCCAAGTGCGGTTAAGCAACTGGCGGAACAGCACCAGCTGCCGGTTTATCAACCGAAATCACTGCGCAACCAAGAAGCACAACAGCAACTGCATGAACTGAACGCCGATGTGATGGTGGTGGTAGCGTATGGTTTGTTACTGCCGCAAGCAGTGCTGGACGCACCACGTTTAGGCTGTTTGAATGTACACGGTTCACTGCTGCCGCGCTGGCGCGGGGCGGCGCCGATTCAAAGAGCGGTTTGGGCGGGCGATCAACAAAGCGGAGTGACCATTATGCAGATGGATATTGGCTTAGATACCGGTGCCATGCTGCACAAAGTTTATTGCAACTTGGCAGCCGATGAAACCTCCGCTTCATTATATCAAAAATTGGCGCAGCTAGCACCACCGGCATTGATTGACGTGTTGAACGGCTTAGACAGCCAACAATTTTCACCTGAACAACAGAATGAAGCCGAAAGCAATTACGCCGCCAAACTGAGCAAAGAAGAAGCAAAATTGGACTGGACGCTACCGGCGGCACAACTGGAACGCTGCATTCGCGCCTTTAATCCGTGGCCGATCAGCTATTTTATTACCCAAGACGAAAAGCAACAGCCGCAAACGATTAAGGTTTATCAAGCCAATGTACTGCCACACGTTGCACAACCTGCCGGCACGATTTTAGCAGCGGATAAACACGGCATTCAGATTGCCACCGCCGACGGCGTGTTAAACCTGACACAGCTGCAACCGGCGGGCAAAAAACCGATGAGTGCGCAAGATCTGTTGAACTCGCGTCGTGATTGGTTTCCCGTTAAGCATAGCTTAAGCTAATCGGCATTTTGACACAGGATTAAACATGAAAAAAACCGCACTTTCCAGCCGCGCCATCGCCGCGCAAATTATTCAGCAAGTGCTGGATCACGGTAAATCGTTGTCCGCATTGTTGCCGGAAGCCAGCACACAACTGAAGCCGCAAGATCTGCCGCTGCTGCAAGAGATCTGCTTTGGCATTTGCCGCACTTTGCCGCGATTAGAACGAATTATCGGGCTGTTAGTGAAAAAACCGCTGAAAGGCAAAACCCGTATCGTGCATTGTTTGCTGCTGGTGGGGCTTTATCAACTGTTATATCTGCGCGTTCCTGCGCACGCGGCGGTTGACGAAGTGGTAAACGCCGCCAAGCAACTGAAAGCTGACAGCTTTCGCGCGCTGTTAAACGGCGTATTGCGCAGTTTTTTACGCGAACAACAAACAATTTTGGCAACCGTGGACAAACACTGGCAAACCTTGCATCCTGAGTGGTTGGTTAACCGGTTAAAACAAGATTATCCCGAACAATGGCGTGAAATTGTCGAGGCGAATAATCAAAAGCCGCCGATGTGGCTGCGGGTCAATCGCCAACATTGCACCACTGAACAATATCTCGATTTATTGCAACAGCACGGCATTGCCGCTGAAATCGGGCAACCAGATTGCGCGATTCGGTTGCAAAGTGCGGTCAGCGTCAACCAACTACCGTACTTTGAACAAGGCTGGGTGACGGTGCAAGACAGCCATGCGCAATGGGCGGCACTGCTGCTTGAACCGCAAGATAACGAACGGATTTTAGACGCCTGCGCCGCACCGGGCGGCAAAACCACCCATATTTTAGAACAAGCACCGCAAGCAAAAGTGCTGGCATTAGACATTGAACAGAATCGCTTGCAGCGGGTGAAAGATAATTTACAGCGTCTCAATCAACACGCTGAGGTGGTTTGCGGCGATGCCACTCAGCCGGAAAGCTGGCTGGCGGACGAGGTGATGTTCGATCGGATTTTACTCGATGCGCCATGTTCCGCCACCGGCGTGATCCGCCGCCACCCCGACATTAAATGGCTGCGCCAAGCACAAGACATTGACGCACTCAGCCAACTGCAACAGCAAATTCTGACCGCACTTTGGCAGCGATTGAAAGTGGGTGGCACTTTGGTTTACGCCACTTGTTCGATTCTGAAACAGGAAAATCAGCAGCAGATTGACACCTTTCTGGCAAATACTGCCAACGCCGAACTCTTGACGATTTTGACGCAATCCCAACCGAACGGACAACAATTTTTACCCGATGTCGATGGCGGCGACGGGTTTTATTATGCTAAATTGCGTAAAACAGCATAACAAGGCGGAAGCGATAACATGAAAATCATTATTCTCGGCGCCGGACAAGTCGGCGGCACGCTGGCGGAAAATTTGGTCAGCGAAGATAACGACATCACCGTGATCGACAACAACCAAGAGCGGTTGAATAATCTGCAAGATAAATTCGATTTGCGCGCCATTTTAGGCAACGGCTCGTCGCCACGTATCCTGCGCGAAGCCGGCGCAGCAGATGCCGATATGTTGGTGGCGGTCACCAGTTCCGATGAAAGCAATATGATCGCCTGCCAAATCGCCTACACCCTGTTCGGCACACCGAGCAAAATCGCCCGTATTCGCGAAAATGAATATATCCGTGAAAAAGACAAACTATTTCATAATGATATGATCCCAATCGACCATATTATCGCACCGGAAAAACTGGTGATCGATGATATTGCGCGCTTAATTGACTACCCCGGCGCACTGCAAATCGCCCATTTTGCCGACGAGCGCATCAGCTTGGTGGCGGTCAAAGCCTATTACGGCGGTCCATTGGTCGGCTATGCCATTTCGGCACTGAAAGAGCACCTACCGCACTTGGACGCGCGAATTGTGTCGATCACCCGCCAAGAACGCTATATTCGCCCGCAAGCCTCGACGATTATCGAAGCGGGTGACGAAGTGGTGTTTATTTGCGCCACGCCGTACATTCGCGCGGTGATGAGTGAATTACAACGGCTAGAACGCCCATATCGCCGAGTGATGATCATTGGCGGCGGCAATATCGGCGCCGGACTGGCAAAATATCTGGAAGATCGCTGTCGGGTCAAGCTGATCGAACGCAACCCACAACGCGCCGAACAACTGGCGGAAAAACTGTCGAAAACGATGGTTTTTTCCGGCGATGCTTCGGATCAATCGCTGCTGTTTGAAGAACACATTGAAAATATTGATGTATTTATCGCGCTGACCAGCGACGACGAAGCCAATATCATGGCAGCCTTGCTGGCAAAACGGCTCGGTGCCGCTAAAGCGATGGTGCTGATTCAACGGATTGCCTATCTTAACCTGATTCAAGGCGGCACCATCGACATCGGCTTTTCGCCGCAACAAGCCACCATTTCGGCACTGCTCGGTCATGTACGCAAAGGCGATGTGAGCAATGTTGCCACTCTGCGCAAAGGCAATGCCGAAGCGATTGAAATCGTAGCACACGGCGATCACGACACTTCGTATGTGGTCGGACGCAAAATCTCGGAATTAAAACTGCCGAGCGGCTGCACCATCGGCGCGATTTTGCGTGGCGAGGAAGTGATTATCGCCAAAAACCAGCTGGTGATTGAAGATAACGATCACGTTATCCTATTTTTGAATGATAAAAAACAAGTGCCGGAAATAGAAAAGCTGTTCCAACCGACACCGTTTTTCATTTAACTGTAATGTGAATGGCAAACCATGTTTAATGCAACCTTTTTACTCTATACGCTAGGTTCAATCCTAAAAAAAATCGCATTATTGCTACTGTTACCAATCATAACCGCACTTTTAACTGACGGTAAAGGACTGGCTGAATTTAGCCAGTCATTTGCCATTATCTTTTGCTTTGCCGCCTTATTAAGCCTAAAAAAGCCCGATGAAATAAAGCTAAGAGTGAAAGATTTATTTCTGATCACCAGCTTAGCCTGGATTTTTGTTTGTCTATTTAGTGCGCTGCCGTTTGTATTTATTAAACATATTTCTCTCAACGATGCCTATTTTGAAACCATGTCAGGGCTGACTACAACCGGTTCCAGCGTGCTATCAAATTTAAATCAAACCGCACCAAGTTTATTAATGTGGCGTTCCACCTTAAATTGGATTGGCGGATTAGGGGTGATCGTGATGGCGGTGGCAATCTTGCCGTTTTTAAATATCGGCGGTATGACGCTGTTTCGCAGTGAGTCATCGGATTGGTCGGAAAAAAACACGCCGCACACAAAAGACATGGCAAAAAGCATCCTCACATTTTATGTCGTCCTGACCGCACTTTGTATTCTGGCTTTTCTATTTAGCGGAATGTCATTTTTTGATGCTATCAATCACGCCTTTTCAACGATTTCAACCGGTGGATTTTCCACCCGTGACGCCGGCATGGCTGATTTTTCCCCTTTAGCACAGTGGATTTGTTTAGTGTTTATGTTCATCGGTTCATTGCCCTTTTTATTACTGCTACAAGCCAAACAAAAGAAATCACTGCTGCTTATTTTAAAAGATCAGCAAATTCGAGGTTTTGCACTATTTATCCTCATCACCGGACTTTTTTTAACTTTTTATCTCTACCAACAACAGCTTTTTAACTTTAATGACAGCTTACGAATCAGTTTTTTCACCCTGATCAATATTGTTTCAACAAGTGGCTTTACCTTAGCCAATTTTGATAGTTGGAGCACCACGACCACGCTGGTTCTGGCTTTTGCGTTTTTAGTCGGCGGATGTTCCGGCTCGACAGCCGGCGGGATTAAAATTTTCCGATTTCAAATTATTTTCACCCTATTAAAGGGACAAATCAGCAAATTGATTCATCCGAACACCGTCTATTCCGTTCAATATAATAGGCAAAAAGTCGCGAATGAGACGCTATTTGTCATTATCAGCTTCATTTTTTGCTATTTAGTCAGCATTGTTATTTTAAGCATTTTACTTGGTTTATGCGGCATGGACAGTTTATCTGCGCTAAGCAGCGCAGCGACCGCGATCAGCAACGTAGGGCCGGGATTAGGCGAGCAAGTCGGGCCGAGTGGCAATTTTGCCGCAATACCGACAACGGCAAAATGGCTGATGTCATTTGGAATGTTGCTTGGGAGATTGGAAATCACCACAATCCTCGTATTATTGTTTCCCGGCTATTGGAAAATATAATTTTTACAAAAATATAACTTTACATTTTCATATTAATATCTATAATACCGCCCAACAAACAAGTTGATTATTTTTTAAACAAGAAAGGATTATTTTTATGAGCATGATGAAAGAGTTTCGTGAATTTGCAATGCGTGGCAATGTAGTTGATATGGCTGTCGGTGTGATCATCGGCGGTGCATTCGGTAAAATTGTCAGTTCTTTAGTGGCTGATATCGTAATGCCTGTATTAGGTATTTTCACCGGCGGCGTTGATTTCAAAGACATGAACATCGTATTGAAAGAAGCAGTTGGCGAAGCTGAAGCGGTAACCCTGAACTACGGTGCATTTATCCAAAATATCTTTGACTTCGTGATCGTGGCTTTCGCTATCTTTATGATGATCAGAACCTTGAACAAATTAAAACGTGAACAACCGGCTGAAGAAGAAGCACCGGCTGAACCGTCAAGCGAAGAAAAATTGCTGACTGAAATCCGTGATTTGCTGAAAAAATAATTAAGCAATCTAACAAATGAAAAATGCCGCATTGTGCGGCATTTTTTATGGCTGCTCAAAAATATCACCATCGCGCAATAAATGTTGATAACCTTTACGCCGCAAAAAACCGCACTTGTCAAAATACTCAATGAGCTGCACCGTCATCTTACGCCCGAATTGCAATTGATCACGCAATTCATTCACCGAAATACTGCCGTGTTGCTCAATGTGTTGTTTAATCCGATCCGCATAGGCATAAATGGTTTCACTCAGGAAAAAGCGGTCTTTGATAATCGCGGTTAAATAGCCTAGTTTGCCCGCCTTATACAGCAAATTACGCATCACGCCCTCTTGCTGCGCCAGGCTTTTTGCCAAATCACGCACCCAAAGCGCTTGCCCTTGAGCATTGAGAAATTCCGCTTCGACTTTTTGCCATAATAGTTGTTCATCATCAGTGAACGCGATTTTATGATCGGGCAGATGTATCCAACCGCGAGTTTGCGCCAGCTGCGCATTATCCAGCAATTGCTGAATAAAGTGATAAATCACCGCTGGCGGTTGTTTCAGCGCCGCCATTCGCTGTAAACGCGCTTTGGAAAGCCCGAGCTGATCGGGGTGCTGCTGGTGATATAACGCCACCGCTTGCAATATACGTTGCTGCTGTTCTGTTTGATAAACCCGATTAAACAGCCACGATTGTACCGACTGAATATCCAAATCATGCTGTAATTCCAAAAGTGCGGTTTCACTCAACTGTTCCGCCCAGCAGACCGCACTTTGCTTCAAGCAGCCTTGCTGTAAATATAAATCAAGCCGTTCGGCAACATTTTGCGCTGTCGCCAACTGCCACAGATACGCCAATCGTTGCGGATTGCGCTTATAGCGTAGCGGTGATCCGACTTCCAACGCCTTCGCGCCCGCCAAGGTGTGTTGATTGTCGCCGCTACGCAAAATCAGTTTATCGCCATGTGCTAAAAACAACGGCTGCTGCAACACCAATTCCGCTAACTGTTTTTCATGCTGATCAGATAATTTATTTTCTAACAGCGTCAACTTGCCGACGGTATGGCTGGCGGCATGAAAAACATGCACCGCTTGGCTCTCTTTAAGCGATTGAATCGGATTGAGTAATACGGTCACCCGATCATAGCAATCGGCTTGTGGGCTGGAAAACAGCCAATCGCCGCGTTCAATTGTGACTTGCTCACCGACTAAATTAATCGCCAAGCGCTGCCCTGAACAGCCTTGTTGGCTTTGGTGGTTTTGCGCATGAATATTTTTCACTCGCAACGGGTATTTCAATTGGTTGGAAAGAAACAGATTATCATCGATCGCTATCTGACCGGCAAAGGCGGTGCCCGTCACCACTTTGCCGGCGCCTTTCAGATGAAAAGTGCGGTCAATCACATAACGAAATGGTTTTTCAAGCAGCTGATTGTTTTCTAACAATCCCGCTAAATGGGCTTTCAATGCGTCAATTCCTTGCCCGTTGGCTGCCGAGGTGACAAAAACCGCACTTTGACTTAACAGTGGGTAACGTTCGGTAATTTGACTTTGCAGATCCGTCAGTTGCGACGCCTCGACTTTATCCGCTTTAGTGATCACCAATATAATCTGTTCAAAATCTAGCAGTTGCAGGATTTTTAAATGTTCTTCGGTTTGCGGTTTGATCCCTTCATCGGCAGCAACAACCAACATCGCATAGCGCACGCCGCCAAGCCCTGCCAACATATTCGACAGAAAGCGTTCATGCCCCGGCACATCAATAAAACCGATAATTTGTTGATCATTTAACGGTAAATAGGCATAACCTAAATCAATCGTCATGCCGCGTTTCTTTTCTTCCGGCAAGTGGGTGGTGTCGGTGCCGGTTAGGGCACGGATAAGTGCGGTTTTGCCGTGATCAACATGGCCTGCGCTAACAATAATCATAATTCGTCCAAAGTGATAAGCAGTTGTTGCGGATTGGCAAGGCTGCGTAGATCCAACCACAATTTATTGTGTTCGATCCGTCCGATAATCGGCTGGCTCAGCTGTTTTAGCCAGCGGCTCAATTGCATCACGTCACTGCCGCCAGAGTGTGGGGTTAAGGTGATTGCCAGTGAGGGAATACGATACATCGGTTGTGAACCACTGCCGATTTGCGCCGAACTGGCTTCGATATGCAGAGTATAGTCGGCACCGAGTTTATCCTGTAATTTGGCCAATAACGGCTCGGCAAGGCGCTGTAATACGTCCAAATTTTGGGTTAATAACCTTAACGTTGGGTTGCTTTGCGTCAATTTTTCCGCAAACAGATAATCGCGCAAGGTGGCTTCCAAGCCGGCTAAAATCACTTTATCACAACGCAATGCGCGTTTTAACGGATGCTGCTGCAAGCGGTCAATATAGGCTTTTTTACCGACAATAATCCCCACTTGTGGTCCGCCGAGCAATTTATCGCCGGAAAACGAAACCAGATCAACCCCGTCTGCCAACATTTTTTGTGGCGTTGGTTCACTTGGTAAGCCGTATTGCGCCAAATCAATCAATGCGCCACTGCCGAGATCACTAATCAGTGGCAATTGGTGCTGTTGCGCCAAAGCGGCTAATTGTGCTTCGGAGGTGCTTTCGGTAAAACCACAAATTTGATAGTTACTGCAATGAACTTTCATTAAAAGTGCGGTATTTTCGTTGATCTGTTGCTGATAATCAGCTAATCGGGTGCGATTGGTGGTGCCGACTTCAACCAGTTTACAATTTGCCTGCTGCATAATATCCGGGATACGAAATGCACCGCCAATTTCGATCAACTCACCGCGCGATAAAATCACCTCTTTTCCTGCGGCAAAGGTCGCCAACATCAACAGCACTGCGGCGGCATTATTATTCATAATACACGCCGCTTCTGCGCCGCACAGTTCCGCCAATAGTTGCGAAACAGCATGATCACGGTGGCTGCGTTTGCCCTGCTGTAAATCAAACTCCAACGCCACATTTTCCTGCATCGCCGCCAGTGCCGCCTGTTGCGCCGACATGCTCCACAGTGCTCTACCTAAATTAGTATGTAGCACCGTACCGGTTAGATTATGCACTTTTTTCATCGCCGGTTGCTGTTGCAATTGCAGTGCATGTGCCACTTTTTTATACACCACTGACACATCACTGAAATAGCGCGGCAGCTGCTGATACTGTTGGATATGTTCGCGTGCTTGCTGTAGCAGCTGGCGCAGTTGCTTGACCACTGGCGTACGCCCAAAACGCTGAATCAACAGCTGCCCTTGAGCACTGTTTAATAGTTTGTCGATCGAAGGCAGGGCACGATAAAGAGAGTTCATAATCTTTCCAAATACGGTCATTGTGATGAGATGATCAATTTTAATGTTATTTTGATGAAAATTCAGTACAATATTGCAAAATCCAAGGAAGATCGTCGTTTCCGGTGAAGCGGCAGGACTTCAAATCCTGTT
The DNA here is from genome assembly GCF_052931395.1 of Testudinibacter sp. P27/CKL/0425. Classification (NCBI taxonomy): domain Bacteria; kingdom Pseudomonadati; phylum Pseudomonadota; class Gammaproteobacteria; order Pasteurellales; family Pasteurellaceae; genus Testudinibacter; species Testudinibacter sp. P27/CKL/0425. Next base: position 487,279 of record NZ_CM128801.1, read on the forward strand.
AAGGCTGCCAGCAGTCTTGGGTGGGTTCAACTCCCATGATCTTCCGCCATTCCACTAATCAACACTCCCCATAATTCATCATTTCACACGCTAAACCCCAGTAAAATCAACGTTCAAGGCTAAATCCATTCGTTATAATTAATCATCATTAATCAATTTATACCACTTTTTTTGTTCCCTTTTTTGTTCCCTAATTTATAATATTTGCTCAACACTCTAAATTTACTCTCTAAAACTGCTTGTTTTCAAAAAATAGAAAGGAACAAATAGATTATATTTTATTGAAATAAAAAGAAAAAAATTAAATTTCAAGAATAATCTATAGGGACAGTGAGAGAAAAAAGGGAACAAAAATTCTTTTTTAAGGGAACAAAAAACGCTGAAAGGCTTGCTATATATGGCTAGAACACTAAAAGATACCGAGATCAAAAACGCTAAACCAAAGGCAAAAGAATATCTGCTTGCAGATGGTGCTGGATTGTATTTGATAGTTACCCCAGCAGGGGGAAAGCTATGGCGGTTTATCTATGTGCAACCTTATACGAAAAAACGCTTAAAAATGAATATAGGGCGTTACCCTGATTTGCCATTACAGCAGGCACGAAAGAAACGTGATGAATTTAACGCTTTACTTGTACTGAATATCGATCCACAACAACAGCGGCAGAAAGAACGGATAGCACAAGCTGAAAGGCTGGACCGCACTTTTAGCCGATTAGCGAAAGATTGGTTTGAGGACCGCAAACAGAAAGCCAATTATTCAGAACGGACAGCTAAAGATACATGGGCGATTTTTGAGCGCCATATTTTACCGGCATTGGGGAATTACCCTATTAGTGAGATAACACCATTAATCGCAATCAATGCGTTTAAACCATTGGAAAAAGCAGGCAAGTTAGAAACCGTTAAGAAGATAATCGGTAATGTGAATAACGTTATGCGCTACGCCTTGCACCGAGGCATGATTGAATATAATCCGCTGGCGCAAATTGGAAAAGAGTTTGATAAGCCGGTAAGCCAAGGCATGAAGACCATTTCACCCGAAGAGATCAGCGATTTCTTGCATGGCTTTTATGCCGCCAGAGATAGCGCAAAATTTAGCCCATTGGCGTTCTATGCGGTGATGTTAGTGGTGCTGACAGGGGGAAGACCTTCCGAGATAGCCGCGGCTAAATGGCAGGATATAGACACCGAAGCGCGCAAATGGTGCTACCGTGTTCAAAAGGGAAATAAGAACCTCCCTGAAGGGCGCTTACATACGGTTACCCTATCACGGCAAGCAATCGAGATATTCACCAAGGTAAAAACCATTCACGCCGCAATCGGCATTGATAGCCCGTTTGTCTTTGCCAGCGCCATAGCCAAAAGCGGGCATATAACGATTGAATCAATGCGGCAGGCTATCATTAAAGGCATAGGCGAAAAACGGCTTACCACGCATGGCATAAGGCATTTATTCAGCACCTCACTGAATGAAAAGGATTATAAAGCAGACTGGATAGAAAGGGCGTTATCACACAAGCAGAACAGCGATAAAAACCAAATTAGGCGAGTATATGACAAATCACAGTATATCAATCAACGGGCGCAGATGTTGCAAGAATGGGCGAACTATGTAGAGAGCCAAGCACCAGCCCCTATCGTTACAGAATAAGCAATATTAACTGTATGCTTGATTGTGATTAAATATGACTAAAGAAATAAATTAAAGAATTAAGTGAGGCTAGGAGCGGATTAATTACCCGAGCCGAAAGACAGTAACCCTTATTGCTGTTTGCCTCACTTCTACAGATAAGGGCAAACGTAAGGGCGTTTTTATGAATGACAGCCAATTTCTATCAGCATTTGAGAATGATTTGAAGCCGCTAATCAGCCTCAAGGATATTATCATTAGCATTTCTGAATATACCAACCAAAGACCCGATCAGATAGCCGATAACTTAGAGCATTTATTATTTGGATTTAGACAGAATAGGCAATATGTAAACTCTTTTTGTCACTGTACTATATGGGATCAAACTGGAAGCCAAAGAACTATTTACGAACCAATAGAAAATAATTTTAAAGATGCCTTTAATCATATAAAAGGCTTTCTAAAAGATGTAATTATTTTAAATTCATTTGATATTGACGGATTAGATAAGATTTTTGTTAGGCGTAAAGAGTTCGCACAACGGGTTAAAACAAGTGAAATTACAGTTTTAGCAAAGATGCCAAACAAGCCAGAAAATGGCACAAGCAAGGTAAGAGATGATTACGTTAGCGTTTATGATTTTCTCGAATTTTCAAGATCAAAATACGATAGTTATGAAGAGGCGGTAAGTGATATTTTGAGCTTGCTTAAACACAATAATATTAATTTATATGAGTTCATAGAGAAAGGTTTTAAGCCAAGAATAAAGAGATTTAACAGCCCGACATTCAGAGATTGCCTAGAGAGTGTTAAGGCTAGAGGTGGTTACTATAATCCACTAGATGATGAAATTCCATTTTAAGGCGGTTAACAATGACGCTAACAGAGCAAAATGCAAAAAAATACTTAATTTTGAAAAAAGACTTAGAACAAGCATTAGGGGTTAAGATTAATTTTGATGAAGTGAATCAAATAAACCTAAAAGAGCATTTAAAGCCATACAATGCAATGGGGGTATTTAATCTATGGGATAGTATGGGCTTACTATTAAATTGCACAGAAAAACAATACACGAAAGATCGCCTAAAAGATAATAGATATTACCCTACTTATAGAGCATTACTATCAGCTATTAGGAACGGCAGTTTAGCTAAATCTAAAATAATAGATGACGCACCCGATGAGGACCCAAATTATGCAGAAATTGAAGCAGATAGAACCGAATTAGAGCAATGGGCAAAGCATAACGGCTATAAATGGGAGCTGCCGCCATATATACCATTTAGAGCTAGTATAAGCGGAGAGCAATTCAGTGAAAACGAAACGGAAGAAATTATAACAACACTACAAGCTGAAAACGAAGCATTGAGGCAACGCATAGCAGAGCTAGAAGCCCAGTTAGAGGCTAAAGAAAATCAAGTACCTACCACAGTAAACTATGATGATTTTTCTATTTATGGGCATACCACAGAACCAATAAAGGCTATATTTGGCACGGTAAATAAGTTTTGGATTAACGTTGATTATTCGCAACCTGATACCATAGTAAACGCAGGCGAAATAGAAGAGTGGATCATGAATAACTATAGCGTAAGCAGGAATATTGGAACAGCAATTCAAAAAATAACCAGACCAGAGCAAGCAAGAACAATCGGAAGTAAGGGAAATAATAAAAAGGGGTAGCACCCTTTTACTTACCGCATAAAATCTAGCTTTAACGATATCTTAAGGGTTTATCCGAAAAAGGGGTATAACCCTTTTTTGTTGATAAATGGGTACAACCCTTTATAACCCTTTCACCCTATTCTCATATAAAAATCAGTAGTTTAATACCCCTAACGCAATAAGAACACTATTGCGGATATTTGACTAATCAAATCACAGGGGGCATTTATGACCGAACAACACGACACTATCAAAAAACACTATTCAATTCCTGAACTGACTGAGCGTGGTATTGGATCACGTTCCAAGATTGATCGCTTAGCAAAGCAAGGGCTGCTGAAAAAAATCAAAATTGGGCGTTCTGTTCGTTTTTGCGCTGATGACGTTAACGCATTCATTAATGGCACTAACGCATAGGGGGCTGGTATGAACGTATTAACCTCAGCCCAAGCGAAAGCATTAACCCCAGTCAAAGCACCAGCAGAAGCCGTTATTTTTGCGAATCAATTACCGATTCAAGAAAGCTATTTTCAGGGCGTAACCACGCACAGCATTAATGCGAGAGATTTACACCGCTTTTTAGAAAGTAAGAGGCAATTTGCCAACTGGATAAAAAGCAAAATTGACCGATATGGATTTAAACAGGGTGAAGACTTTGCCATTGTTGAAAGTTTTTGTAAGCCAGAAATGACTAGCAAAAAATCTACTGGTGAAAATTTGAGCTTAACAAATTTGTTAAGCTCAAAAAATAAACAATCCACAAAAGCACGCCCACAAACCCAAATTGACTATCACCTTTCGCTAAACATGGCGAAGGAATTAGCGATGCTGGAGCGCAACCAGCAAGGCAAATTAGCCCGTAAATATTTTATTGATTGTGAAACCGAGCTGAACCGAGTAGCACCACAGCGAGCGGAAGCATTGCGCCTTGATTGGCTGGCGCGACGGGAAGCTGCTAAAGCCCATTTCAGCCCACTTACTGACGCATTGAAAGCCAGCTTGATTCGTTCAGGGCGAGACCCACAAAAGCGCTATCACTACAGCAACGAATCGGCAATGGTTTTATCGGTGGTGCTAGGCAAAAGCGATAAACAATACCGCAAAGAACGGGGCATTGTTGGCAATATTCGCCCAACTTTAAACGTTGAACAGTTGGAGAAATTAGCCTATTTGGAACAAGCGGACGCAATGCTACTGAACGCAAATATTGACGATTTTCATGAACGGAAGCAGAAATTAATTATCGCCTGTTCTAACCATTTTTGCAGATGTTAAGGGGGAAATTATGCAATCTATCAGCACAAACACAAAAACCGCACTTTTAACCGATGCGCCAGCAGTTCAGCCATTGCCAGAAGTGATTTACCACAAGCATAAAGCCCTGACAACGTCGCTAGCGGTGGCGAAGTTTTTTGGTAAACAGCACAAGAATATTTTGCGAGCAATCGAAAATTTAGAGTGTTCGCCAACATTCAACGAGCTCAATTTTGAGCTGGTTAAATACACCGATGAAAAGGGTGAGCGTCGCCCAATGTACCGCATGACCCGAAGCGGATTTGTATTTTTAGCAATGGGATTTACCGGGAAGAAAGCAGCTCAATTCAAAGAAGCCTACATTACTCGATTTGATGAAATGGAACGCTGGATTGTTTCAAGGGAATCACTAGCCAAAACCAACGACAGATTAGGCGATGCGGTGAAATTCTATTTGCAGGCAACAGGCGCAACCGATCCGCACGCTTACAGCCGTGAGCATACCTTGATTTATTGCGTGGTGTTAGGTTGTAGCCGTAAGACATGGCTAGAGAAACACGGATTGCCACCAGACAGTGAAATCAGAAACCACTTGAGCCAAACACAATTAGATTTGATTGATGTTTTAATCCCGCAATCAGCGGCAATGCTTAACATGATGATGACCTACAAAGACCGTAAAAACGCCTTAACCGAGTTTGCATTGCGATTCATTACACAATCGGAGCAAGTAGCACCGCAGGGGGGAAGTCATGAAATCCATTAATTCCACCAACACCCACAATCAACGCTTGTTTATTTTGGCGAGATTGCGAGAGGCACCACACAGCACGCTTGAATTTAGAGATATGGGCGTTTGTTCGCCAGCCGCCCGAGTGCTTGAGTTGAAAGAGCAGGGGTACAAAATCACTACCCATTTTCGAGATGAATATGACAGTGCAGGGGTAAAACACCGCATTGGCGTTTATACCCTACGCAACGAATAGCGACAAAACGAAATAAGAAGCGCATAGGGAGGTTTTTATTATGAAGATGAATAAACAACCAGCAAACAAAATAACGGCTTAAAACCAACGCTAGGCGATTTAATCGCACAGCTTGAAAACATCACCGCAATTGCTGCTCACTACGGAAGCGGCAAATTGATTGAATGGAAAAACGAAGACGGGCGCTATAGCCACACCGCAACCGCTGAAGAATCGTTTAATTATCTATCAGAGCTGGCAATGCTGGCGCAGGCTGACGCAATGGCGCTACAGAAACAGCTTAGCGCCTTGATTGGCGGGGGATCAACTTACACCGGTGAGGAAAGTTAAACCCCAAGATTACCACAAGGGAGACGTTAAGATTACGGTAAGGCAGACGTTAAGATTACGGTAAGGCAGACGGTAACATCACGGTAACCTTGCATTGATTGTAACGGCACAAAAAAGCCCACGTTCAAGGCTGAAACCGTGGGCAATATTTTCAATTAGCAGGGTTATTATATGGGTAGCACAGCGCAAAGACAACAAGAAAGCAGAAAAACGACAGCTAGAAAAATCAAGATGGCAAAGCTAAACCAAGATGAAATTAACGGCGCAAACTGGTTTAGATTAAGAGGTGATTTGATTCGCGATTTAGGATTTAAAGCTATGACAGGCTACGCAAAGAGCGTTTATCTTGGCTTGTTCGCCGAATATACCGGCACGAACAACGGCGCGTTAGCTTTGCCATATGGGCAAGCAATGAAAGAGCTAGGCATGGCAAGAGCAACTGTCAGCAAAGCATTCACGGAGCTAGAGAAGGGCGGATTTATTCAGGTAACACGACAAGGCAACGCCTCATTGAAAAGCCTGTATGCCCTAACCTGTTTCCCTGTGAATAGTGATGATAACTTATCCATCAAAGGAACAGCCAAAGCGTCGGATAACTGGAAACGTAAGCCAAAGGGTAAGGATTGATTAAGTTTTGAAGACCAAATTTTTTTATCATGCTTGTTTTGTTCGTTTTGGTGATGGATTTTTATTTTTCTGCTGAGTGAAATGCAAATAAAAAATAATGCCTATGGCTAGATCTCTATTAGAATAGTTCACCTCATGAACTAGGTAGGGGGTCAAAAAAGGGGTCTATCGGTTCACGTGGTGAACCAGTTAGGGCTAAAATGGCTAAAAAATAAACAGGGGTGGTTCACGAGATGAACCGATAGGCGGATAAGTGGTTCACGAGATGAACCGGTCAAAATACTTTCAATTTGAAACTATAACGTACGTTACTATTTTAAATTTAACAGCAAGCCACAAGACGAGGAGAAAACAAAATGACCTTAACCCCAAAACAAGAATCATTCTGCCTTGCGTATCTTGAGACAGGTAACGCCACCAGCGCATACAAGCAGTCTTATTCTGCCGAGAAGATGAAATCAGAATCGGTGAATGTGGAGGCAAGCAAACTACTGAGTAACCCCAAGATTGCCCAAAGAATCGAGGAATTGCGCCAACCGGTTATCCGATCTCTACAATCCGCCTTAAGCGAACACCTCAGCCGCTTGGATAGGCTGAGCAAAAAAGCGGAGGAAGCCGGGCAGCTTTCCATTGCGGTGAGTGCAGAGATTGCCAGAGGCAAAGCAATGGGGCTTTATGCCAAATCGGAGGAGAGTGCACAAGTGATATTCGGTAATCGTGAACAGGAAATTAAAAAAGTCGCTGACCCGGACGGATATAAACTTGACCAAATGTTATCATTTCGCTGTAGTGAGTAGTCATTTTACCTTGATTCTGCAATCTAGATTAAAGCACACCTCAGTAATCGGATAAAATAGCCATAAATCTATCGTAGACAGGTTTTTAATTTTAACTTGACAATGATATGCCTAAAATTAAACACCTATTAAAATGCGATTCAGGCGCTTTCTTGAATATTATTAACTTTGCCAAAATTTAACCCTCTCCACTTTACCGAATAAAACAAATTTCAAAAGTTTGATCTGAATCACTTTACAACCCCCCGCACTTTAGATTATCGTAAACACGCTTTAGCAAAATCTAAAGCCGAGCCTCGAAACTCGTACGATAGACACAAGGCGCATGACACGCCTAGATTAGCGTGTTTTTTTATGCGTAAGATTCGCACATCCCAAGAAAATTTAGCGGCTCAATTTGAGCTACTTAACATTCTCTCAATGGTAGCGTGCGATGGGAAAGGTTTCGCCCTTTGCTGCTTTCCTTGTGTCGCAGTTTTCGAGCCCGTCGCACGTTACCGCCCAAACCCTCGAAAGTTTAGCGGTAACTCTTATCAAGATACACAAGGAGTTACAGCCATGATCTATTTATTCGCAGGCATTAAACGCCTAGACCGCACCAACAAAATTCATTCCCTACGCATTGAAGCCGACAGCGAACGCCAAGCCTGTGCCCTTTTAGCCCGTGATTATGTGTTAGCGTTTGCTGGGCGGATTAACCGCACTTTCACCGCTGTTCAGGGGGTGATTTATGCGTAATACACTTGTTACTCAAAAGCACAAAGATGAATACTTACTAGACCGAATTTCAGAGGTTGAAAGCCTTGTTTATTTGCTTCAAAAGTGGACGGAGGGCGGTGAAAACCTAACAATTAAGCATGCTTTATCCGTATTGGAAAGTTGTGTAATGGAGACTTATAGGACAGCTTGCTGGAGTACTGTAGAGCAAGTATTGGGGGGCGATGATGAATAATACTCTTTGGCAAGTAGTCCGTTATACCGAGAATAACAAGCCGTCCATTGTTGGCAGTGATAGCGATATTCAAACCGTGCTGAACATCATCAAGCGAACATTAGAGAATCACGATCCGGCATTGACGGCGATAGCGGTTAAGAAAATACAGCCACCAGCATAACCCAAAAGACAAAATGGCCACGGTAACGAGCTGATGTTTTGTTGTGACAAGTTGTCGCAGAACATCAGCTAAATATTGAACAGGCGAGAGGATAAAATCAAGATATTGCGGGTTGATGATATGGGAAACAGACAACAAGACCAGCAGGACAGTAAACGACCCACCGACAAAAAGAAAGCGTATCGGCGGGCGCAACAAGAGCGGCTAGGCGTGAATTTTAAGCAAGGCGGTTATCACATTACGAGGCATGATATGGTTAATAGTCCAGAGTTTACCGCACTTAGCGGCAATTCGGTTAAAGTGTTGATCAAGTTGATGGCACAATTTAGGGGCTTCAACAATGGCGATCTTTCAGCACCACAGAATAAAGCCCTTGAGCTGTTTGGAATGAGTACCCCTACGTTAAACAAAGCTCTTTCCGAGTTGATAGAGAGCGGTTTTATTGTGGTGACACGACAAGGACATAATAACCGATGTTCGCTTTATGCAGTGACGTGTTGGGCGATAGATCCGTGTGGCGGTAAATTAAACCTTGAGCCAACTCAAAACCCCCTGAACAGTTGGAGAGTTCAAAATTGGGATTTAACCATTGAGGGGAAAAAGCGTAAGCCAAGCGAAAACCAAAATGACCCGCCGATGTGATTTCCTGTATTTTCATGGATAACATTAATAAATTTAAAGTAGGGTATATGGTAATAATATATAAGGTCTTAAAAAATTTAAGACCGAATAGGGGTAAAAATGGGCTGACCGCTTAAAAAATTTAAGACCGAGCCACTTAAAGTGAATAAAAAGTGAACAGTCGGTCTTAAAAAATTTAAGTACCCTACTTAAAAAATTTAAAGCCGAAAAATACTTGCAGTTTAAAACTATAATGTGCGTTACTAAATTGCATTTAGAGATTTCTAGATTAACTTTGATGCTTGTTTTGCTGGTGGAAAGTTAAAACAGCAGCTTCCTACATAACTGATAGTATTGTGCGTTATCATTCATTACTGTTCATTGCCATTCATTTTGTGACGGCTATCACTTGTGCTATATTTTTAAACGTGTATAATTCGCCTCAATCGTGGGGTAGCCTAAAAGATAAAACTGACCTTGAAGAATCTTTCTTTAAGAGTTAAAGCTACCTCCTTACTTCCCCTTTTCTTACCTCAATTAATGAATAATCATCAGATTAAACCTCATCAAGAATATAGTAAATTAGTAGATTTATTGCTTTCTAGGGGAATGATTATTTCAGATTCTGAAAGACAATACGCAGAAAGAAAACTGCTTCAAGTTGGTTATTATCGTTTATCTGGTTTTTGGTTTTCAAGTCGTCAAACAAAAATCATAGATAACAACTCAAACAATAAAAATGAGTTTATAGATCTATTTTTACCTGAAACAAAATTCGTAAATATTTATCGGTTATACCTATTTGATAAAAAAATAAGATTATTATTACTAGATATTATAGAACGTTTAGAGGTTAATATTAGATCTGTGTTGGCGCACGAAATGGGGAGAATAGAGCCTTTAGCATATAAAGATGTCCGATTCATTAACCCTAGATGGGAAAGCGATTATACAGGCAAATGGCTACCAAAGTTAACAGAATCAATCAAGAACAGCAAAGATGATTTTATTAAATGGCACACAAATCAAAATAAACCGATTCCATTTTGGGTCGTTATTGAGGTTTGGGATTTTGGGACGTTATCAAAATATTATTCATTTCTAAAAGGTAGCTATCAAACAAGAATAGCGAAAAAATTTGACATAGACGCAAACACATTCGGAAAATGGTTGCATGAGATAAATTTATTAAGAAATCTATGCGCACATCATTCTAGGGTATGGAACCGAGAATATAGTTCTGAGATAAGAACGCCAACAATCCAGAATTTGAACGTAGCCGATAAAGGGAAAAAGCGACTATTCAGTAGAATAATTGTTTTATGGTACTTAAATTCAAAGGCTGGAAGTAAAAATTATAAATGGCTTGAAAAGCTAATCTCGCTGATTAATGAAGATTTCCCAGCCGTACCAAATGCAAAATTAGAATCAATGGGCATTACAGGCGATCCAATTCAACAAATTGAGCTATTAAGAAATACTTGTAAAGAATAACAGAGTCTTTGCTAGTGGTGCGCTTGTCATAACCTCACCATAGTGAAGTGGAACAGCCGAAAAATAAAAGTCATAACTGAATCAACCTATTGCGGAAAGTGGAACAGTAAACGGAACATCTGAGACCGAACAGCACTAGCGACAGAAAGCCAATCATATCAACGGATCAACCAATCTCAGCGAACAAACCGAACAGGCAACCGAACACTATCGGCAAAGCAGAATTTAAACTTCAACCCCATGTAAGCAGGGTGCAAGATATTTTTGATAGTCATGGGGTCTCCAATAATTTTGGATACCCCGCCGAACAATTTAATATTGATGGGCTAAAAAACGTACAATTAACGGACTCGTATAGAGGGGGAGTAAATGAGCCGCTGTTTAAAAAGGTACTCCCCTAGGGGTATGGCTCTCCACGGGGTTGCGCGCTCGCGGTTTTCGACAATTTTTTGGGTTTCTAGGCATCATCATGCTGAACATTTACCCTATCAGACTTTAATCATATTAAGTCAATAATCATTGCCTGTTTGTCGCCCATTGTTTATCATATTGGTAATTCACTAGCGTAAAAAATCACATGAAAAAGACAGCAGTAGCCATTTTGGCAGGGCTAGGCATAGCAACCTCACAGCCCCAAGCAAATATTATCTATAGCGTTTCTGATTCAATCCGCCAACTTCAAACACTGGCAGAGCGAAACACTAACGAGGGCGAGCTGTTTCTAAAATTGGTAGATTTAACGCAATCTGTAAATAAATTAAATCAAACTATCAGGAGTAAAAAATACCGTTACAGTGAATTACAGGCTAAAGATTTACTAGTCGTAAAGCAGCTATTGGATTTCGGTTTTGAAATGATTAAAAATCGCTACGAGGAACAAATTTATAATGCTTACTACGCTGAATTTAGAGCTTTTTCAAGCGCACGCCATACACTACAACACGCATTACACCGTATCACAGAGAATCTAACAGGGGTACAGTTTGCGGCTATCCAAGGCGTAACAATCACAAACACAGATATTGACGAAATCAGCCGACAAGCAAAAGCCATTGATAGTTAATGATGTAAACGTAATGCAATCAAAAATCATTGTTCCCTCTTCACTAAGTCAATTTCACGACATTAAAAAATAGCCGTTGGGTTAGCTCTATTCCACGATACCGGCTACTACCCTGATTTTATGGGGCATTATGGGCAGTTTGAAAATAACGCCCAAGCAATGGCAAGTAATATCAATAAAATGCACATAGCGTTATGTTCTCAAGATATGACATTAAGAACATGGCAAAGACGGAATGGGCATAATAGAACCGCCGATAATTTTGTCATTTACACAGAACATTTTTTACATGATAAATATTTCCAGATTCTAGCGGTACTGTCGCCAGAAGCACATAGAAGAATTAATACTCTTCTTCCAAGCTACATAAATCAAGCTGAACAATTCCACCGTCTGAGCGAAACTCAACTAAATTCCCTACCCTATTTCACCAACACAAATCAGATAGATAAATTATTCTCAATAACACCATAGATGAAAAATCTTGTATTTATCGGCTGCTGGTGGCAGATTATCAATCAAAGAACGAAGTGAGAACGTGAGCGGATTTTATGAGATGAATGGGGTAATAAACTTTTTTTGTTCCCTTTTATGTTCCCTTTTTTACGAATTGAAAAATAATTTCTTTATAAATCAATGATAAAATGGATAAATTCAACTCCCATGATCTCCGCCATTTCAAAAAATCACTTCAATATCAAATTCTTATTTTTTATACAGGACATTATTATGCAACAGACCGTTTGTGTGATCAGTGGCAGTACCCTTGGCAGCGCAGAATATTTAGCCGAACATTGTGATGATGTGTTGCAACAACACGGCTTTAAAACTGCACTTTTTCATGGGCCGGATTGGCAGCAGGTGCAAGATTACACTACTTGGCTGGTGGTAACCTCAACCCACGGCGCAGGTGATTTGCCGGATAATCTGTATCCGTTATTCGAGCAACTTGAACAACACGATCAGCCACTAAGTCAGTTACGCTTTGCGGTGATCGGACTTGGCAATTCTGATTATGATACCTTCTGTTTTTCCGTCGATAAAATTGAACGTATTTTGCAACAGAAAAATGCCGTACAACTTGCTCAATCGTTAAAAATTGATGTGCTGAGTTGCTACGCTCATGATCATGCAGCAGATGAATGGTTACCGGCTTTTATCACTCAGCTTAAAAAATCCTAAAAAAGATCATTGTGGATAACTAAGATCAAAACTGTATAAAAACTGTATTTACTGATTGAATAAAATTTATTGTCATGATCACTGTGGATAAAGTGCTGTGTTATCCACAATATGTTGAGCAACAAAACGGATCTTGCTCACAGTATTAAAAGCGATCTAAGATCTTATAATTAAATGAAAAAAAGATCTTTCTCACAGGATCATCCGGCACTAATAATAACAATAATAAGATCTTTATATATAAAAAGATCTTTATTTATAAGCAAACCGGATCCCAAATCGATCGTGTCGATCTCATCAATAAATTTCCTTTTACCAGCAAGCTAAATTCAGTAGAATAGCGCCCAATTTCGTTACTCTTGGATTCCTCGATCAAGCGCTGATCAATCGGAATCGGTTAAACAAGGTTTTTTATGATTTATACAAAAACATACGACGTGATCGTCGTTGGTGGTGGCCATGCCGGAACAGAAGCGGCATTAGCACCTGCAAGAATGGGGCTAAAAACCCTGCTACTTACTCACAATGTAGATACCTTAGGGCAAATGTCCTGTAATCCGGCAATTGGTGGAATTGGCAAAGGTCATCTGGTGAAAGAGATCGATGCGATGGGTGGCTTAATGGCAACTGCTGCTGATCAGGCAGGAATCCAGTTTCGTACTTTAAACAGCAGTAAAGGGCCGGCAGTGCGTGCCACGCGGGCGCAGGCGGATCGGGTTTTATATCGCCAAGCGGTACGGATCGCGTTGGAAAACCAAGATAATTTGGATATTTTCCAGCAGGAAGTAACCGATATTCTGTTTGAACAGGATCGCATCAGTGGTGTGCAAACCAAAATGGGTTTAATCTTCCGCAGTAAAGCGGTAGTGTTGACCGCCGGGACTTTCTTGGCAGGCAAGATCCATATCGGCATGGAAAATTATGTCGGCGGTCGTGCCGGTGATCCGGCATCGATCATGTTGGCGGATCGTTTACGTGAACTGAATTTACGGGTTGATCGCTTAAAAACCGGCACCCCGCCGCGCTTAGATGCACGCAGCATTGATTTTTCGGTGTTGGAAAAACAACATGGCGATGCGATCCTGCCGGTATTTTCGTTTATGGGATCGGTGGATCAACATCCGCGCCAAATTCCGTGCTATATCACTCACACCAATGAAAAAGCCCATGATCTGATCCGCGCCAATCTGGATCGCAGTCCGATGTATGCCGGCGTGATCGAGGGGATCGGGCCGCGTTACTGTCCGTCGATCGAAGATAAAGTCATGCGTTTTGCCGAGCGTAACAGCCATCAGATCTATTTAGAACCGGAAGGCTTAACCAGTAATGAGATCTATCCGAACGGGATCTCCACTAGTTTGCCGTTTGACGTGCAAATGGGGATCGTCAATTCGATGAAAGGGCTTGAAAAAGCTCGGATCGTGAAACCCGGTTATGCGATTGAATACGATTATTTTGATCCACGTGATCTGAAGCCGTCACTGGAAACCAAAGCGATCAACGGCTTGTTCTTTGCCGGACAAATCAACGGTACCACCGGCTATGAAGAAGCGGCGGCGCAAGGCTTACTGGCGGGAATTAATGCCGGTTTATCGGTGCAACAAAAAGTCGCGTGGTATCCGCGCCGTGATCAGGCGTATCTCGGCGTGTTGGTGGATGATCTTTGCACCCTCGGAACCAAAGAGCCGTATCGGGTGTTTACTTCGCGTGCCGAATACCGTTTGCTGCTGCGCGAAGACAATGCTGATCTGCGTTTAACCCCGATTGCGCGTGAGCTGGGCTTGATTGATGATCAACGCTGGGCGCGTTTTAACCAAAAATTAGAAAATATCGAACGGGAGCAGCAGCGTTTGCGTCAAATTTGGATCCATACCCAATCCGAATCTTTAAACGAGGTGAATGCGATCTTAAATACGCCGTTGGTGCGAGAGGCTAGCGGTGAGGATCTGCTACGCCGTCCGGAAGTGGATTATCAAAAACTGACCGCACTTTCACCGTTCTCACCACCGATTGAGGATCGTCAAGCGGCGGAACAGGTGGAAATTTCGATTAAATATCAGGGTTATATCGATCATCAGCAGCAAGAGATCGCTCGACATAAACGCCATGAGAGCACCGAAATTCCCGCGAATTTTGATTATGATAAAGTCAGTGGTTTGTCGAATGAAGTGCGTGCCAAGCTTACCCAGCATCGTCCGGTCTCTATCGGGCAAGCGTCACGCATTTCCGGTGTTACACCGGCGGCAATTTCGATTCTGCTGGTCAACCTGAAAAAACAGGGAATGTTGAAACGTGGAGAAGCCGATGACGCTGTCTGAAAAATTGGATCAACTGTTGGCTGAAACCGCACTTGAGGTGAATTTGTGCCAACGTGAGCAGTTGGTTGCATTTGTCGAGCTGCTGAATAAATGGAATCAAGCCTATAATCTGACTTCAGTGCGTGATCCGCAAGAGATGTTGGTTAAACATATTCTCGACAGTTTAGTGGTGAGCCCTTATTTACAAGGCTCACGCTTTATTGATGTCGGCACCGGCCCTGGATTGCCCGGCATTCCGTTGGCGATTATTAATCCCGATCAGCACTATTTCTTGCTCGACAGCCTCGGCAAGCGGATCACCTTTATTCGTCAGGTGATTCGCCAGTTAGGCTTGACTAACGTAACGCCGATTCAAAGCCGAGTTGAAGCATATCAGCCTGAAGTGCGGTTTGACGGGGTGTTAAGCCGCGCGTTTGCTTCATTGCAGGATATGACCGACTGGTGTCAGCACTTAGTAGCGGATAACGGACGTTTTTATGCGCTAAAAGGCATTTTTCAGCCGGAGGAATTACAGCCGCTGGAACCGCACTTTACGTTGCAACAAAAAATCAAATTAACGGTGCCGGAATTGGTCGGTGAAAGGCATCTGATTGTGTTGACGAAACGTAGGTAATTTACGCCATAAAAAGATGAAATACGGCGCTTTGGCGTATTTTGTGATAAAAAAGTAAAAAAATTTTAGTAAATGTTAACTGGATAGCATTTTTACGCCGTTTAATCGTTGCAATAATTTAATCTGACCGTATAATTTAGACCTGTTTTGTTTGCGTATAATTTAACTCGTTCGAGGTAAGGTTTTGCGCATCAAATAACCGAAAAGAATAGTGGAATAAGCTCGGTTAATCAACGGGATATAAAATGTCGGCTGTATTGGATAAAAATAAAAAACGTTATACCAAGGTCTTTATGGTCGAATCGGCGCTGATCTTCCTGGTTTATGCGCTGTTTTATCTGTTAAAACCCACTGTTTCGCTCTCGTTTTTATTGGGCGCGTTAGCGGCTTTTTTGCCGCAAGTTGTGTTTGCAGGCTATGTTTTTTACCTGCGAGCCGGTTCGCCGCCGGTGGAGAAGGCAAAAATTCTCTATCAGGGCGAAGCGATAAAAATAACCGTGATGATTGTCTTGTTGCTGCTGATTTTCATCAATATAAAATTAAACCCGATCATCTTTTTTGCGGGTTATTTTGGCTTGATTTTACTTAATAACCTTTTACCGTTTGTACTGTCGCCAGATAGCGCAAGCCGTAAAAATTAACTCACTTACGAAGTAGGAAACTGTATGGCTGCCGAAGGTTCATCTCAAACTTCTATTGAATATATTCAACATCACCTTTCGTTTCTCATCCACGGCGACGGTTTTTGGGCGGTTAACCTCGATTCCTTGTTTTTTGCCGTTATCACCGGGATTTTATTTATCTATCTGTTCCGCAAAGCGGCAAAAAAAGCCACCAGCGGCGTGCCGGGAAAATGGCAGTGCGCAGTAGAAATCATGGTGGAATGGGTTGACGGCGTGGTGAAAGAAAACTTTCAAGGCAGCCGCAATTTTGTCGGTCCGTTAGGGCTAACGGTATTCGTTTGGGTATTATTAATGAATACCATCGATTTGATTCCGGTTGATTATCTACCACAAATTGCCCATGCAATGGGGTTTGAATATTTGCGTGCTGTGCCGACTGCGGATATGAACATCACCTTCGGGATGTCACTGGCGGTATTTTTCTTAATCATTATCTATACCGTTAAATCCAAAGGTTTCGGCGGTTTGGTGAAAGAATACACCATGCACCCGTTCACTCATCCGGTGTTTATTCCGGTCAACTTCTTGCTGGAAACCGTAACTTTACTGGCAAAACCGGTTTCATTGGGTTTGCGTCTGTTCGGTAACTTATATGCCGGCGAATTGATCTTTATCTTGATTGCACTCACTTACTCCGCCAATTATCTGGTCGGCGGCTTGGGGATCGGTTTGCACTTAGCATGGGCGATTTTCCACATTTTAGTGGTGGTGCTGCAGGCATTTATTTTTATGATGTTGACAATTGTCTATATCAGTATCGCTTATAACAAAGCGGAACATTAATTTTAATCTGACTTTTACGCTTTATTTTTAACCCGGCAATCTTGCCAACACTTAACTTAAACATGGAGAAAATCATGGAAACTGTAATCACGGCAACAATTATCGCTTCTGCAATTATGATTTCAATTGCGGCATTAGGCACAGCAATTGGCTTTGCATTATTGGGTGGTAAATACATGGAGTCGGCAGCTCGTCAACCTGAATTAGCTAACTCTTTGTTAACTAAAATGTTTATCGTTGCAGGTTTACTTGATGCGATTTCAATGATTGCGGTTGGTATTGCACTATACTTCATCTTCGTCAATCCGTTCACTGCGTTATTGGGTTAATTTTTCCCATTACGGCCGTAAGGCTGTATAACCGGTAACCATTATTGAGGAGGACGTTGTGAATATTAACGCAACACTGATTGGACAATCAATTGCATTCCTGCTGTTCGTCTGGTTTTGCATGAAGTTTGTCTGGCCGCCGATTATTAAGGCGATTGAAGAGCGTCAATCCGGAATTGCCAATGCACTGGCTGCGGCGGAAGCGGCAAAACAAGAACAAGCCGACACGAAAGTATTGGTTGAACAAGAATTGACTACCGCTAAAAAACAAGCGCAGGAAATTGTTGATTCGGCGAATAAACGTCGTAATGAAATTTTGGACGAAGTGCGGTCTGAAGCCGAATCGGTCAAAGCCAAAATTATCGAGCAAGGTTACGCCGAGATCCAAGCCGAACGCAAACGGGTACAAGAAGAGCTGCGCGTGAAAGTGGCTTCACTGGCGGTTGCCGGTGCTGAGAAAATTGTCGGTCGTTCAATTGATGAAGCAGCGAATAGCGACATCATTGATAAACTTGTTGCAGAACTATAAGGAAGGTGGGGCTAATGTCAGAATACATCACAGTCGCACGCCCCTATGCTAAAGCTGCATTTGATTTTGCGGTAGAACAGAATCGGTTGGCGCAATGGCAGCAGATGCTGAGTTTCAGTGCTGCCGTGGCGGAAAACGATCAGATGAAAATTTTTCTGAAAGATACGTTTTCACCGCAGAAAACCGTCACCACATTTCTGCAAATTTGTGGCGATCAGCTGGATCAATATGGGCAAAACCTTATCCGTTTAATGGCAGAAAACAAGCGGTTAATCGCGCTTCCCGAAGTGCTTCGACAGTTTCAGCATTTTGTTGATGATTATCAGTCGCTGGCTGATGTCGAAGTGATTTCCGCCGAACCATTAACGCAGAAACAACAACAAAATATTCTCCAGGCAATGGAAAAGAAACTTGCCCGCAAAGTGAAATTAAATTGCAGCATTGATAAGAGCTTAATTGGTGGCGCGGTAATTCGTGCCGGTGACTTGGTCATCGACGGCAGTAGCCGTGGTCAATTAACCCGCTTGGCCAATGAGTTGCAATTGTAAGAGGAAGAGAAGATGCAACTGAATTCTACAGAAATTAGTGAACTGATTAAGAAACGGATTGCCGATTTTAGCGTGGCGAGTGAAGCGCGTAATACCGGCACTATCGTTTCCGTAAGCGACGGAATTATCCGGATTAACGGTCTGAGCGACGCGATGCAAGGGGAAATGATTGCCCTACCGGGCGGACGTTTTGCCATTGCCTTGAACTTGGAAAGAGATTCTGTCGGTGCAGTGGTCATGGGACCGTATTCCGATTTAGCGGAAGGCATGGAAGTGCAGTGTACCGGGCGTATTTTAGAAGTGCCGGTCGGCCGTAATTTGTTAGGCCGTGTGGTGAACACCTTAGGTCAACCGATTGACGGAAAAGGCGAAATCGTTGCTGATGCTTATTCGCCGATCGAAGTGATTGCGCCGGGCGTTATCGATCGTAAATCCGTTGATCAGCCGGTACAAACCGGTTATAAAGCGGTTGACTCCATGGTGCCGATTGGCCGTGGTCAGCGTGAATTGATTATCGGTGACCGTCAAACCGGGAAAACCGCACTTGCGATTGATGCGATTATCAATCAGCGTGATTCCGACATTAAATGTATCTATGTTGCGGTCGGTCAAAAAGCCTCAACTATCGCTAACGTAGTGCGCAAATTAGAAGAGCACGGCGCTTTAGCGAATACTATCGTGGTGGTGGCGTCTGCTGCTGAATCCGCTGCATTACAATACTTGGCGCCGTATGCCGGTTGTGCGATGGGTGAATTCTTCCGTGATAACGGCGAAGATGCGTTGATCGTCTATGATGATTTGTCAAAACAAGCGGTGGCTTATCGCCAAATTTCATTGTTATTACGCCGTCCGCCGGGTCGTGAAGCGTTCCCGGGAGACGTATTCTATCTGCACTCTCGCTTATTGGAGCGTGCGGCTCGTGTTAGCGCGGAATATGTTGAGAAATTTACTAACGGTCGTGTAAAAGGCAAAACCGGTTCTTTAACCGCACTTCCGATCATCGAAACCCAAGCGGGTGACGTATCGGCGTTCGTACCGACTAACGTAATTTCGATCACCGACGGTCAGATTTTCTTAGAATCCGATCTGTTTAACTCCGGGATTCGTCCGGCGGTTAACCCGGGGATTTCAGTATCTCGTGTGGGTGGTGCGGCACAAACTAAAGTGGTTAAAAAATTGGCGGGTGGTATTCGTACCGCACTTGCTCAATACCGCGAATTAGCGGCGTTTGCCCAGTTTGCTTCCGATTTGGATGATGCAACCCGTAAACAGTTATCGCACGGTCAAAAAGTGACTGAACTGCTGAAACAGACCCAATACGCGCCGTTGAGCGTTGGCCAACAAGCATTGGTGTTGTTTGCGGTTGAATTCGGTTATCTGGACGATGTTGAGTTGGATCGTATTGGTTCGTTTGAAAGCAGCCTGTTTGATTTTGCTAACAACAATCATGCGGAGTTCTTGAACGAGTTGTCAA
Source organism: Testudinibacter sp. P27/CKL/0425 (assembly GCF_052931395.1). Taxonomy (NCBI): domain Bacteria; kingdom Pseudomonadati; phylum Pseudomonadota; class Gammaproteobacteria; order Pasteurellales; family Pasteurellaceae; genus Testudinibacter; species Testudinibacter sp. P27/CKL/0425. Next base: position 507,323 of record NZ_CM128801.1, read on the forward strand.
AAACCGGCGATTACAACGACCAAATCAAAGAGACCTTAAAATCTATCTTGGATAATTTTAAAGCCAAAGGTTCATGGTAAGTATTGACCTAACGGAGAGATGAAATGGCAGGTGCGAAAGAGATCAGAACCAAAATTGCCAGTGTGAAAAGTACGCAAAAAATCACCAAGGCAATGGAAATGGTTGCAGCCTCAAAAATGCGCAAAACGCAGGAACGCATGTCTTCTTCACGTCCGTATTCGACAGCAATACGCAACGTAATTAGCCATGTTTCCAAGGGTAATATTGAATACAAACACCCTTTTTTAGTTGAGCGTGAAATCAAAAAAGTAGGTTTTTTGGTGATTTCTGCTGATCGCGGACTGTGCGGCGGTTTAAACGTGAATCTGTTTAAAACCGCACTTAACGAGTTCAGACAGTGGAAAGATAAGCAAGTTAACGTCGAAGTCGCTTTGCTGGGTTCGAAAGCGATCAGTTTCTTCCATTCAATCGGCTTGACCATTCGTGGTCAAACCTCCGGCATGGGCGACACACCGTCTGTTGAGCAAATCATCGGTATTGCCAATACCATGTTTGACAGCTACAGCAGTGGTGAATATGACGCAATTTATGTGATTTACAATAAATTCGTCAACACCATGTCGCAAAAGCCGGTAGTACAGCAGTTGATTCCGTTGCCGGAATTGGAAGAAGATGAGCTGACAACCGAAAACAGCTGGGATTATCTGTACGAACCGAATTCCAAATATCTGTTAGATAAACTGCTAACCCGTTATCTGGAAGCACAGGTTTATCAAGCGGTGGTGGAAAATCTGGCGTCAGAGCAGGCGGCACGGATGGTCGCGATGAAATCGGCAACGGATAATGCCGGTAACTTGATTAATGACTTGCAGTTGGTTTACAACAAAGCTCGTCAGGCCAGTATTACAAATGAATTAAATGAAATTGTTGCCGGTGCGGCCGCAATTTAAAGCAAATAGTAGAGGATCGGTAATGGCAACAGGAAAAATTGTACAAATCATCGGTGCCGTCATTGACGTTGAGTTTCCACATGATGCAGTGCCAAAAGTTTATGACGCACTGAAAGTTGAAACGGGGCTTACCCTTGAAGTTCAACAACAATTGGGCGGCGGAATTGTACGCTGTATCGCAATGGGTTCATCAGACGGTTTAAAACGCCACTTAAGTGTCACTAACACCAATAACCCGATTTCAGTGCCGGTAGGGGTAAAAACACTGGGTCGGATCATGAACGTGTTGGGTGAGCCGATTGATGAAAAAGGCGAGATCGGCGCAGAAGAGAGCTGGTCAATCCATCGTGAAGCACCGAGTTATGAAGATCAATCCAACAGCACCGAACTTTTGGAAACCGGCATCAAGGTTATCGACTTGGTATGTCCGTTCGCCAAAGGGGGGAAAGTCGGCTTGTTCGGTGGTGCGGGCGTAGGTAAAACCGTAAACATGATGGAATTAATCCGTAATATCGCGATTGAACATTCCGGTTATTCGGTGTTTGCCGGCGTGGGTGAGCGTACTCGTGAAGGGAACGACTTCTACCACGAAATGCAAGAGTCCAACGTATTGGATAAAGTATCGTTGGTTTACGGTCAAATGAATGAGCCGCCGGGCAACCGTTTGCGTGTTGCGTTGACCGGTTTGACCATGGCGGAAAAATTCCGTGACGAAGGCCGTGATGTGTTGTTCTTCGTAGATAACATCTATCGTTATACCTTGGCGGGAACTGAAGTATCCGCATTGCTGGGTCGGATGCCGTCAGCAGTAGGTTATCAGCCGACATTGGCGGAAGAAATGGGCGTATTACAAGAGCGTATCACTTCAACTAAAACTGGTTCTATTACCTCGATTCAAGCGGTATATGTTCCGGCGGATGACTTGACTGACCCGTCACCAGCAACCACCTTTGCCCACTTGGATGCAACCGTGGTATTAAGCCGTCAAATTGCCTCTTTGGGGATTTATCCTGCGGTTGACCCACTGGATTCGACTTCACGTCAGTTAGATCCGTTAGTCGTCGGTAAAGAGCACTATGAAGTGGCTCGCGGCGTGCAATCGACATTGCAACGTTATAAAGAACTGAAAGACATCATCGCGATTTTGGGGATGGACGAATTGTCGGAAGACGATAAGTTAGTGGTTGCCCGCGCGCGGAAAATCGAGCGTTTCTTATCACAGCCGTTCTTCGTGGCAGAAGTCTTTACCGGTTCACCGGGTAAATATGTGTCGCTGAAAGATACCATCGCTGGCTTTAAAGGCATTTTAAGCGGTGAATTTGACCATATCCCTGAACAAGCGTTCTATATGGTAGGCTCGATTGACGAAGTCTTGGCAAAAGCTGAGAAAATGTAATCACTCCTTAGGGTATGTGAGCAACCATAAACGACATAACCAGGAATAGGAGAAGAAGATGGCATCTTCATTTGAGCTGACAGTGGTGAGTGCCGAGAAACAGATTTTCCACGGCAAAGTCAATAGTATTCAGGTTTCCGGCGTTGAAGGGGATCTGGGTATTTTGCCCGGACACACCCCGCTGTTGACCGAAATCAAACCCGGCGTGCTGCAAATCACGCAGCCGGACGGAAAAGAGGTGATCTATGTTTCCGGCGGCTTCTTAGAAGTGCAGCCGGAAGAGGTGACTGTGTTGGCGGATACGGCGATTCGCGGCGATGAACTGGATAAAGACCGGATTCTGGCGGCTAAGCGTCGTGCCGAGGATAACACCCATTCCAAACATGGTGATGTGGATTACTCCTTGCTGTCATCGAAATTATCGCGTGAATTGGCAAAACTGCGCGCTTATGAATTGACTGAAAAGTTAACTAAAGCGAAACGTTAGTTAAAGACAGTAATCTAAACCCGCTAGCCCTTTAAGGGGCGGCAATGCCGTGCGACATAATGGCGTATAAAAAGGCATAGTAGACAAAAATGTGGCTCTAAGCTCCTCTTAATTTGCGATGTTTATATAGGATATTTGCCCTGATTATCCGGTATATCAGACCGCTCTTCTAGGTAGGATTTGTGTCGCAAAAACCAGTAGTGCAAACGAACATAAAAGTCATTTTTGTGACTCTGCTTGAGCGTTTTAACCAGCGTTTTCAGTGCCTTTCCTGCAACGGATTTAGGGTTTTTTGTCAGCTTTTGAATTACTATCGCAACAAGATGAAATTGGCACATTTGGGTGGGCGTATTAAATATATCTTTCAATATATCCACGTCGTCCATAGCAAGTAATAGACTGAATAATAAATCCTTTTCCACGCAGCCGATTAATAGCTTTCGTATAGTAAATATCTTTTTCTGTGCGAACGACTTGGTGGTAAGTTACCTTTTTTGAGAGGAAGTCCGCTATGACTAATACGCCGAATTGCCGTCCGAAAAAAGTGATATCCATAACAAGCAACTTTGTGGGGTGTTGAGAGGCGTTTTAGGGGCTTTTTTCAGGTGCCGTTGGATAGTCCTGACCGAACAATCATACGTTAACGCAAGCTGTTTATAAGTCTGTTTTCCAACGGTGTAATCGTGCCAGATTTGGGCGGAGTTTAATGTTTTTTAATGTAAAAATACGCCGACAATCGGCGCATTTATATCGTTGAATGCCTGCTTAAAGCCTTATGCTGTAAGGCTTTAAGCAGGTTTTGACCAACCTTTTGTCTACTATGCCTCTTTGAAGGCATAGTAGACAAAAATGTGGCTGATTTTGAGATCTAAGCTTCTATTAGACATTTTTGTGGCTACTCCTCTTAAAGCGCTAGTTTTTCTAGCTCTTTTTATTCAAAAAATCCTGTATAAACATAATCTTATTCCTTCGGTTTAGTCCATTATGAACGGATAATTTCTGCTTTAAATCCTTAAACAGCCCTTCCAGCCGATTTGTCGTTTTTTCTATCCGTAACTCCGGGTATTTTTCAAAGACAAACAAGTAATCCATATAGCGTTTAATACTGGCATAAGCCCCTCTCAATTTGCGATGTTTATAAGGAAATTTACCCTGATTATCGGGTATATCAGACCGTTCTTCTAAGTAAGCTTTATGCTGCAAAAACCAGTGATGCAAACGGACATAAAAGTCATTTTTGTGACTCTGCTTGAGTGTTTTAACCATTGTTTTCAGTTCCTTTCCGGCAACGGATTTAGGGTTTCTCGTCAGCTTGCGAATCACCATTGCAACAAGGTGAAATTGGCACATTTGGGTTGGCGTATTAAATATATCTTTCAATAAGCCCCGTCGCCCATCGCAAGTAATAGATTGAATAATAAATCCTTTTTTACGCAATCGATTGATGGCTTTGGTATAGTAAATGTCCTTTTCGGTACGAACGATTTGGTGGTAAATCACCTTTTTTGAGCGGGAATCCATTATGACTAATACGCCGAATTGTGGCCCGAAAAAAGTGACATCCATAATAAGATTCAACATTGTGGTTTGCGGTGTGCTGAGTGGCGTTTTAGGGGCTTTTTTCAGGTGCCTTTGGATAGTCCTGACCGAACAATCATAGGTTAACGCAAGCTGCTTATACGTCTGTTTTCCGACGGTGTAATCGTGCCAGATTTGGGCGGATTGAAGGTAATTTGTGTGAGAATATGTCCGTAAACAATCCAAGCATTTATAGCGTTGCTTGCCTGAATTTTTACCGTGTTTTTTAATGTGTTCTGAACCACAGAAATAGCAATTTTTTGGTCATTTTAAAAAATCTCACTTAACGCCTTATTCTATAAGGGATTAAGCGAGATTTCAGCCACATTTTTGTCTACTATGCCTCTTTGAACGATCTACGATAATCGAGCTGAACATCTTCGCCCGATGAGGAAACGTAGGTTTATTAAAAACGTTTACTCATTTCAAGATAAACACTATTTTTATCATAAGAATAAAATGCATTATTGCTGTCAACTTTGTTGTATGACCAAGTGATTCGGGGTGTTATGCCCCAAAAGTGGATATTGCGGTGCCATAGGTTAATTTGCCCACCATACTCTTTGTTCTTTTGCCTTATGTTAGCGAAACCGGGCGCGTTGTATTCCCGCTTAGCATAGTTGAGCGATATTTGGCTTGAAATACCAAACGGCCATTCTTGTCCCCAGCCGACTCGAATATTCTTACGGTCGTAAGCATCACTTTTACTTAATGCATTATTACGTGAATAACCGGCACTGACAAACCAATGTTGGTTGCTATTTGGTACATATAACAGGGTATTCGACCATAAATAATTATTTCCATCCAAGTGTTTTCGAGTGGCATGACGTTGTTCACCATATTCTAAGGTAGACGAAATTTGCCAACGCGATGTTAACCAATAGTTAACATCAATTCGCAGTCCTGAGCTCTGTGAAAAGCGTTTTAAAGAACCACTGTTAGAGGAACCCCCACTAAACCAGCGTCGTTCCGTAAAAGGCATTAGAGAAACCTCTATATGGGCGGTCTGGTAGCCCAGTCCAGCACTTACTCGAATATTTAGCTCATTATATTTTTTATTATCCCAATAATAATGACCATAACCAAACAGACTTATCTTGCTAAAAAAACCATTATTTAAAGACCACTTTTTATCTGCACTTAAGTTATAATTTACACCTTCAGCGGATTCTGGCCCCGAAGCCTTAAAATTCATGACTTCTGTTCCAGTTTTAGGCGCATTATTTACATTTCGGTCATTTAAATAACCTAAACTACCTTGGAAAGACCACTCATCCTTTTTTCTAAGTGCTTTTAAATATAAATCAATAGTATCTAAAACTAGGGGGGGGAGGGGTTCACTTCTTAACTTTTCAAACTGTTCTTTAGCTGCTTCATTATTATTATTTAAATATAGCACTTTCGCCATCTGGTAACGTAATGGGATGAGTCTAGGATTTTGTGAAAACAATTTTCGATACAGCGTCAACGCATGGGAATAATTTTGCTGCTGACTTGCTAGAATAGCTTTCCCCCAAGTCAATATTTGTATGTCAATATTTTCCTGCTGTTCATAAATAGGCAATAAAATAGCCACACCTTCAGCGTTATTTTGCATTAATGCCGGGATTAAGGTACGAATAACTAACTCAGGATAATTTGCCAATTCTTCCCTTGTAATTGAAATAGATTTTTTTTGAACGTGAGAACGTAGTGCTTGTGGAGTTAAGGATAACTTAGGTTGGACCATTTGAACTCTTTCACTAGGCATTGCTGAACGTGGCGCTATCTCCGTCATGTCAGTTTCTGCATAAGCATTATTGATGAAAAATGGCATTACTAATAGAATAACGAACTGTTTTTGAATACACATTATATGATCTCAAAGAAAAAGGGAAACCTGAAATTGGGTAACCCCGAACTTACTTTAACATTTAGCGTTCACATCATTAAAGAAAATCTTTCATTTAGATAATTACTACGCTAAATCGGAAAATTTTTATCGTGAAAGTAGTTAATATATTATTTGTTAGCTTGTTTTTTCCCGCCAAACACCACACCTGTTTTCCCATCAGTCGAAGTTATGTGCCCTCCAAGCTCTGCTGCTTTAGGTCCGAAAAATCCACCGTTGACTTTATCAAAGCTAGGTTGGATTGATTTATACGCAACATCAACAGTCTTTATTTCAGGCATAATAGCTGTTCCAAAAAATTGATTTCCTTTGATGTCAGCGTCAATATTTACCCATGGTGTACGACCAGAATGAACAGTTCCCTGGTCAGTTACGCCGCCATCCCCGACTAATGAACCCGTTAGTTTTTTATCCCCGAAATGAGCCTTGTAAACAGCATCCCCCTTTATTTCATAAGAAATGTCACTATCGTTGCTACTCACAGGATTAACTATGGTTCGCATTTTCCATTTACCCACGTAATGCGCTTCAATGGAAGTTGGCACCTCTGAAGTAGGCGTTAAGTATCCTTGGATAAATAGGGATTCTTGCAGGTTTGAAGCGGTACTATTATTAGTATTAGCGTTATTATCCGCTGATGTTATTCCTCCAAATCGCATAAACTGAAAATTATCACAACAAGCATCTATCGCGTAAACCGAGCTATTAATCTGTTGTTGATTTTTACTATTAACATCTAAAGTCACTACCTTCCCGTTTTTGGCAATAATATTCAATTGCATAATATCATCAACATATCCCAGATCTATGGTATCCACTTTGCCAGAAGTATTTTTCCATAATAGTTGCTTACTGCTCGTCAATTGTTCCGTTTCTATCTTTTCATCATCTTTATCTTTCCTTTTAGCGATAAAAGCAACCGCTAGTGTTTTATCTCCATTTGGTTTATTTTTATCCGCCAGAGAATAAAATGCACCGCCCAGTTCTTCTCCTTTTTCACCATAAAAATTACCATGTAATACATCTGAATCTTTATTCAATATCTTATCATCCTGTTGTTTGGATGTCGCTTTACCGGTAAATTGATTACCTTCTATTTTGGCTGATATATCAAAATAATATTTTTCTTCCTCTGTTTTTTTATTTTTACTTTTCAATTGGCCTGTTAACGTTTTTTTACCAAAATCAATATCAAATGTGGCATTAAAAGAGGTATTACCTTTATAGGCGCTTAAGTTTTGCCCTGTGTAACCGCCGCCTTCACCATTTTGAGCCTCATAATAAGACAGAGGGCGCATATAGACCCATTTTCCAGTATAGTTTGCCTTCAATGATATTGGTAAGCTTTGTGCACGATCAATGCCTCGATAAAATAAAGTTGCATTACTTAATGTACCTTCTGTCGAAAATTTTGTATGTTCATAGCCAATAAATCCTAATTGTGTGTGATCAAAATTTAACAATAGAACATTTTCGTCTTCATTTACTACTAGATCACCATTTTCAAACCAAGTTTTATCTGGTTTTAAGTTAGTGATCTTTTTTTCGACAAACTTAACAGTAACCTTACCATTTTCATCAGTCTGGTAAATAGGGTGTATCAATACCACTTCTTCTAGAGAGGAACTATTATTCAATACATATATATCTTCAGGGCGTAAGTTCATAATGGCTTCTTTCGCCTCTTTGCCGTTCCCGAATACCAAATTAGGATTTTCAATAAACTTCTCATACCATTTCTTCCCTTCTTTGTTCTCCACATATCGCGCTGTTGGATTTTTAAAAGCGAAACCGTATTTAGGTAAATCATTATTCTTCTCGGGTACATCCACAACTTCATCTTTACTGGGAGCTGGAGGTTTAGGTTTGGTTATCGTCGGTTTTATTTCAACTGAATCTAATTCAACTCCGCCGCCACCTACTGAACAGCCATTCAATGTTAAACTGATCAATGCTGACGATATTAATACACGACTTTTGTATACAGCGGTAGGAATAGAAATAAACATAATAACACCTCTAAAAAATGCAACTTAAACTTAAAATAAGGGATTGACATATCCACATTAAACAAGATCTTTAAAAATGAAAATCATTCTTGTTTTAGATGTTTTTTTGAGTATAATACTATTTAGTTCAAATGTAAAATGTTTTAGAACTTGTCTTTTATAGCTCAACAACACTAGGATATTTTACGATTATGTTTTATGTAAAATTTTTCTAACTATATAGAATATATGGAAATAGTATGTAAACCACCCAAATCTATTTATTTAAGTTGCCCCGTAATTCATTGCGGAGGTTTTTTGTTTTACAAAATCTGAGGAGCTTATTTTGCCTTATCAACGTCAGCTAAAGTCCTTTTTGCTAGTACTATTCTTTTCTTCCCCTATACAAGCCGAAGAGGTAGAAAAACGAACAGCAGGAGAGGGAGAAATAATAGAAAATGCCGCATTAGCACCACAAGAAGTGAATATTCGAGTAGTGGGGAACGTAAAAGCACATCAACGTCCGAATAAAGTACAAAAAAGTATTGATCTAATTAATAAAGAACAGGTTTCTAATATCCGTGATCTAACCCGTTATGATCCAGGTATTTCTGTGGTTGAACAGGGTCAAGGCGCGACAAAAGGGTATTCCATTTATGGGGTGGATCGCAATCGAGTCGCTATCAATGTAGATGGTTTAGCGCAAGCGGAATCATTTCAGCTACATCGTCAGTCAACTAGTGGTGCACGATTAGAGTCAGAATACGAACATGTTTCACAGGTAGACATAAACAAAGGGGCTGACTCAGTTAATAGTGGTAGTGGCGCGTTAGGTGGTGCAGTATCGTTACGGACTAAATCAGCTAAGGATATTATTGAAACAGGAAAAACGCGTGGTGTGCGTTATAAAACCGGTTATTTTAGTAAAGACCAGCAATGGCTTAATAGTTTTGCGGTTGCGGCAGATAATGATCGTTTTGACGCATTGTTGATGCATACCCGTCGGACGGGGCATGAGTATCAAGCTAACGTTAAAAATGCACCAGGGCAGACTTTTTCTTACCGTAAGCTGAAGCCTAATTTAAACGATCCATATCGAGTTGAAATTGGCGGAACTGATGTTGAAGACGGCACTATACATCTTTCTGCTCAGGATATTGTTGGAGAAACACGCTTACTGCCAGACCCAATGAAAATGCAATCTGAGGCAACACTTTTCAAGTCAGGACTTAAATTAGGTGAACAAAAAGAACATTATCTTGGTATAGTGGGAGAGTTAGAGAAAAAACGTTTTGACATTCACGTTAAGAGTGAATCTGAATTTTGTGAGCGGAAAGGGACAGCCGTTTTTTGTAAAAACAAGAATAGTGGGAGTGAACGAATCCAAGAAAGCATGGCTTCCCATCAATTCAGAAATGAGGCACACAGGCGTCAACGTGTTGGGTTGGAATATCTGTATCGGCCGCAGGACACTGAAAATTCGTGGGTAGATCGTGTGAAGTTGGCTATTAATTGGCAGTTTTTCCGTGTAGATCTTGATGAAAGTATCAGACGTTGTACAAAAGCGCCCTTTGCAGATTCGGATTGTCGCCCAAAGTTTTGGGATGAAAAGTTGGCTGAAGACGGCTTTGGTTTTAAACAACGGCAAAATAACGTTAGCCTAGAACTGGATAAGTGGCTTGAAACTCCACTGGGAGAGCATGATATCAAATTGAATCTTGGTATGGGCAAAAACAATTATACCGTTAATACGAGGTCTCGATACTATTCAATTGATTATTTATACCCAGGTAAACGGCTTGGTCCACAACACAAGAATTGTATAACTGTGAAAAATAAGGCTGGTATGAATATCCCTGTCTGTGAATGGCATACAATTGATTTAAATGAGGATAGTAGGCCAATTGATCAGAAGAAATGGTATTTAAGTCTTAGCGATCAAGTAACGTTTAACCGTTGGTTATCAGCCGATGTAGGCATACGTTGGGAGGTAAACCGTTTCCATTCTGAGCAAAATGGACTCCCTTTAGATAATTACCGCAATAGTGCATATCGAGCAGGTTTAAATATTCAAGCTTCCGAGCACTTAACGTTTGGCTATAAATACGCAACTGGTTTCCGTATTCCTTCGGCCGGTGAAATGTATGGTTCTTTTTCTGAAATTAGATATCGGAATAACCCGGCCCCCGAAACACAGGATTTTATTGATAAAAACACAAAATTGAAACCCGAAATTTCCGAGATGCATGAATTATCAGCTCGCTTGAATACCTCATGGCTAAATGGTAGCTTAACAGTATTTACTGTTAATTATGACAATCTTATCGGTAGAGGACAACTTTGGCGCATCCCGCGTCCTAGCCATGGCTCAAAATCCTATTTTGAACGCAACTATAATTTACAAGAAACTAAAGTAAAAGGGGGAAATCTTACTTTACAATCGGAGCTATACAACATTTGGGATAAGATACCAAATGGTTTAAGTGCTACGTTTTCTGCCACAATCGTTAAACCGATTAGATCAAAAGTGATCAATCCAGATGCCTATAGTGATTACATGACTTATCCCCTAGAGGCCCTTCAACCTTTGAAAATTGTTTATGGATTTGACTACAATGCACCCAATGGTAAGTGGGGGATATCACACCGTGTAACTTATTCGCAAGGAAAAAGTGAGAAGGAATTATTAACACACGGTAAACTATTTGGGAATACCATAATAAATGATCAGGCGGTAGGGCGTTATCTGAATAAGAAATGGTCAACTGTCGATATCTTAGGCTATTGGAAACCATATAAAAATTTCACTATTAATGCAGGTATCTACAATGTATTTAACTACCAATATACGACATGGGAATCAGCTCGCCGAACCGTGACTTCGTCTGATAGTCCATCTAAGGGTAAGGTATTATTGGCTCCCGGTAGAAGTTTTTCGCTATCGGCTGAGTTCACCTTCTAAGAGGAAGTATCATTCATGAGATGTGAGCGATATTTGGACTTTCCAATTGGTGTTATTGTGTTATTGGTGCATGTAATGGGGTTATCACTTCTATTCGATAGAAATACGCCAGAGTTAAGCATTGGAGCTCCTGCTATGCAACTTGTTTCATTGGGTGATTTAAATATAGGGAAAGCTAATCTTGCAGAAGCCATTCCAGTTACGCCTATTGAACCGCCCCCTTTAATTAAACAACAAGATGAGATATTAACTGTTAAAACAGAAACAGAAAAAACAGATGTCATCAAAGCAACAAAACCAGAAAAAAGCGTAAAGCAAAAGACAAATCAGTCTAAAAAACCAAAGGCAAATAAAATTGTTAAATCAGCTTCATCGAATAATGCAACAAAAAAGGAGGGAGATACGTCAACATCTGCTGGCGGGGAACAAACTGGAAAAGGGCAGGGAGAAACAACAGCGACACATTTGGGGAAGACTTTGAATAACCCCATTCCCCCTTATCCCCCTTTGTCTATTGAAAATAGGGAATCTGGTCGTGTTCGTCTAGAGGTTGTTGTCGAAACAAATGGGCGTCCTTCCTCGGTCAGATTGATTAAATCTAGCGGATATCCTCGGTTAGACCGTTCTGCACTGAAAACAGTAAGAGAGCAGTATCACTTTAAACCAGCAACTCGTTTAGGAATTCCTGTAAAATCAAACTATACATTTGTTATCACGTTTGATCTTAACCAATTGTAGTTGTACATGATGGCATCTTTAAGCCGTGCACTATTTTAACTTTAACTTTTTTAGTTTAGGAATAAGCAATGAATTTACAAATTATTTTTGAACAGCAAAATTATATTTTATTGACTGTTTTTATTATATTAGTATTAATGAGTATTGTTACATGGGTTATTATTCTTGTCAGAACAATTAAACTCTGGCTAGCTAAATTCAGAAATAAACGTTTTACTATTATTTTTTGGCAAGCAGAAAACTTACAAACTGCCATTGATTCTATCAGGAACATTTATGCACCGATGAGCTTTGTTGCAATAAAATCATATCAAGCTCAACAGAATTATGTTACTCAGCCACACGGACGTCTACACAATACAGTGCCCCAAGGTGAATATATCGTTCGTCATATCCGACATAATCTGAATAAGGCGTTACTTCCATTTGATAGCGGTTTAACTGTCCTTGCTTCTATCGGGGCGACCGCACCTTTCATTGGTCTATTTGGCACAGTATTGGGCATTTACCATGCGCTTATTAATATTGGTATTGCAGGGCAAGTTACTATTGCGGCAGTTGCAGGGCCAATAGGTGAGGCCTTGATCGCTACTGCTGTGGGACTATTCGCGGCTATTCCTGCGGTATTGGGTTACAATGCCCTGGTACGTGCTAATAAAAATCTTGCCCATGACATGGATAGTTTTGCTCATGATTTACACGTACAATTTCTCAACAGTGAGGATAAATAACAATGTCATTTGGATCTTTTGAGCATAATAATACTTCTCCGATGGCTGAGATTAATGTCACACCGTTCGTGGATATTATGTTAGTACTACTTATCGTGTTTATGGTCACTATGCCGATACTCACACATACTATCCCGTTACAGCTTCCTGTAAGTTCGGAAAATAAGACTACAAGCCCTCCCTCTGAACCAATAAAATTATCTATCAATATCAACGGAGAATATTATTTAAATGAGGAGTTAGTCACCCTACCTGAATTAGAGAAACAGCTTCGTGATATACAGTCACAAAATGCTGAGGCCGTGTTAGCGGTTGCGGCTGATCAAGATGTATCATATAAAAAAGTTGTTGATGCATTATCCGCAGCACAAATGGCTGAAATAAGTAAAATTGGGTTTGTCACTGAAATGAAGCAACCTTAATTTTTATCAGATTGGGAAAAATCCTGTATCAAGGTGAACTCTATTCTATCCGAAAAGACGAATAAATGATGAGTAAAAAGCGAAGAAGTTACAGCGCAGATTTTAAGCGTGAAGCCGTTAAATTAGTCATTGTTGAAGGACGGAGTATTGCGGAGTCGTGTCTAGTTAGGGGGGGTGAAACAGTACTACGGCGTTCGATTAGTCAGCTGGAGCATGAAGCTAACGGTTATGTGTTGCCGGGGTGCAAACCCTTAAGTCCAGAACAACAACGTATTCGAGAATTAGAGAAACGGGTGAAAGAGCTGGAGTTTGATAAACATACTCTAAAAAAGGCTACTGCGATTTTAATGTCAAACGAACTAGACGATATGAACTGATTTGTGGTTTAAAATCGCAAAATATTAAACGGTTATGTGCACTTTTTGAGGTGTTAGAGAGTGCTTATTATGCTTACTTCAGACATAAAGACCCAAAGCGAAACACTATTCGCCAACAACTAGAATTATAAAGTGGCCTTTAGTCGAACCTTGTCAGCCCGCTTAAAGGCGCTGGGATTTCAGCGAGGACGCTACTGGGTTCGAAAACACATGAAATTGTTAGGGTTGGTTTCCAAGCAGCCCAGAAAATGGCGTTATTGTCGCCAAATGAGTGTGCGGCGATTTGATAATCTAGTGGAAAGGAGGTTTGAAAAGACAGATGTTGCTAATGCGCTGTGTGGTGATGTGACTTATTTGAAAGTGAATGGTAAATGGCATTACTTGGCTGCTGTGTTACACCTTGCCACAAGGCAAATTGTCGGCTGGTCATTGGCAGAAAGAGAAAGTACTGAGCTTGTGATAGAGGCATTGGATAAAGCCGTCAACCAAGTCAGACCGGAAAAAGCGATGCTCTTTCATTCAGACCAGGGCGCAGTATTTAGCAGTTTGGCATTTTGCGAGCGGGTAAAGAAGCACCGGTTAATACAAAGTATGAGTCGTCTAGGCAATTGTTGGGACAACGCCGTCATGGAGCGTTGGTTCAGGAGTTTTAAATATGAGTGGCTACCACAAGGTGGTTACAGCGATATTAAGAGTGCGAGAAAGGATGTGGAGAAGTACAGTGATGACTATAACCATACACCGTTGGAAAACAGACGTATAAGCAGCTTGCGTTAACCTATGATTGTTCGGTCAGGACTATCCAAAGGCACCTGAAAAAAGCCCCTAAAACGCCACTCAGCACACCGCAAACCACAATGTTGAATCTTATTATGGATGTCACTTTTTTCGGGCGACAATTCGGCGTATTAGTCATAATGGATTCCCGCTCAAAAAAGGTGATTTACCACCAAATCGTTCGTACCGAAAAGGACATTTACTATACCAAAGCCATCAATCGATTGCGTAAAAAAGGATTTATTATTCAATCTATTACTTGCGATGGGCGACGGGGCTTATTGAAAGATATATTTAATACGCCAACCCAAATGTGCCAATTTCACCTTGTTGCAATGGTGATTCGCAAGCTGACGAGAAACCCTAAATCCGTTGCCGGAAAGGAACTGAAAACAATGGTTAAAACACTCAAGCAGAGTCACAAAAATGACTTTTATGTCCGTTTGCATCACTGGTTTTTGCAGCATAAAGCTTACTTAGAAGAACGGTCTGATATACCCGATAATCAGGGTAAATTTCCTTATAAACATCGCAAATTGAGAGGGGCTTATGCCAGTATTAAACGCTATATGGATTACTTGTTTGTCTTTGAAAAATACCCGGAGTTACGGATAGAAAAAACGACAAATCGGCTGGAAGGGCTGTTTAAGGATTTAAAGCAGAAATTATCCGTTCATAATGGACTAAACCGAAGGAATAAGATTATGTTTATACAGGATTTTTTGAATAAAAAGAGCTAGAAAAACTAGCGCTTTAAGAGGAGTAGCCACAAAAATGTCTAATAGAAGCTTAGATCTCAAAATCAGCCACATTTTTGTTTACTATGCCTTTTTATACAGGCTAATCGGCCTGGTAAGCCTTTCCACAGCAAGATCAGAACCGCAAAGCCGAGAAACAGACGCGGCTGCAGCGCTAATCCTTTGCTGGACCAATAATAGTGAATAATCGCCAACACAATGGCTAAATGGCTAAATTGGTGCAATATAAACCACTTTTTTGCCATTTTACGCCGCAACACCGGAGCTGAGCTGACGGCAATAACCAGAAAAATCAGAAACGCGAAGCTGCCTAACAGCAGATAAGGGCGCGTTATCACTTCATTTAAAAACAGCCGATAATCCAGCGCCAGCTCAAAAATCAAATAAGCGCCAAGGTGCAATATCAGCCAAAAAAGCCCCCATAGCCCTAAATCCTGATGCAGGCTGCGTAACCGGCTGTTTGCACTGAGTTGCGAAATCATCCGCAAGATAAACAGCGCACTAAAAATATAAAGTGCGGTCAATCCTAAAAAATGGATTAACTCTTTAATCGGGTCAGCACCTAATAGTTGACTGATATCACCATACTTGACGTTGTAGCCCAGCCATAACAGCGGCAGCAGGCAGCCGAGATGTATCAATCCACGAACGAGGCTCAACATTAGAAATGTTTCCGTAAATCAAGATGTTGATATAACGAGGCAACTTGCTCCGCATAACCGTTAAACAGTAATGTCGACTGGCGTTTAACTGAAAACAATCCGCCGCTGCCGATAACCCGTTCACTAGCTTGCGACCAGCGCGGATGATCGACTTGTGGGTTAACGTTGGCGTAAAATCCGTACTCATTTGGCGCCAGTTTTTGCCAAGTATTGAGTGGCTGTTGCTCTGTCAAGGTGATTTTCACGATCGATTTAATGCTTTTAAATCCGTATTTCCAAGGCACAGCTAAACGTACCGGCGCTCCGTTTTGCGGTAGTAATGGTTTGCCGTATAGTCCGACAGCCATTAATGTCAGCGGGTGCATCGCTTCTTGAATGGTTAATCCTTCAACATACGGATAATCAATTCCGCCGCCAAAATAGCGATCCCGTTGTCCCGGCATTTGTTGCGGATCGTATAAGGTTTCAAATCGAACATATTTGGCATTGCCGGTCGGATTGGCGGCGTTTAATAATTGATTGAGTTCAAACCCCAGCCAAGGAATGACCATTGACCAGGCCTCCACACAGCGAAAACGGTAGATTCGTTCTTGTAACGGGAAGCGTTGCTGCAAATCGTTCCAATCAAGGGTGAGAGGGTTGTGAACTTCTCCGTCAACCGTCAGTGCCCAAGGGTTGGTCTGAAAATTGGTGGCGTGTTGTTGCGGATCTTGCTTGCTGGTGCCAAATTCATAGAAATTGTTATAGCCGATGATCTTGTCTTCGGCGGTAGGCGTCAGGTCGCTACTGCCTTGTAACACCGATTGCGCCCGCGCAAAGTCGGGTAGCAACAAGCTGCTGCCGGCAACACCAAGTGCGGTCAGAATTTTACGCCGTTGGTGAAAAATTCGTTCATCGGTTACTTCGTTTTCTAAGTATTTATTCATATTAAGCCCCTTTATCATGTCGAGTATTTTTATGACAAAGTGAAACGGGAAAAGTGCGGTTTATTTATAGCGATTGAGTCTTAGAAAATGATGAATTCATCTAAAAACAACCCTGATGAAAACATCAGGGTTGAGAGTTGTAGTAATAGGATTATTTAATCACGCCGCAGGCCATTCTCGCCCCGCCGCCGCCAAGTGCTGCCGGGTGATCTGAGTAGTTATCGCCGCCGACATGGATCATAACCGATAAGTTTTTAATTTCGGATAATGATTTAATTCGTGGTGCCAATACCGGATTGGTCGCGGTGCCGTCTTGGTTAACCGCGAATGCCGGCAAATCACCCAAGTGGGAATCGTTTAGCCAAGGAAAACCGTGTTTTTCCGCTTTTTTCGGATCCCAATGTCCGCCGGCTGCCAAACCTGCCACCAGTTTTCCGTCTTTTTCTTTAGCATCACAGCTTGGGTTTTGATGCAGGTGGAAGCCGTGCAGTCCCGGAGTAAGGCTATTGAGTTGTGGCGTAAACACTAAGCCGTACTCGGATTCGGTGACCACAATGGTACCAATGTCTTTGTTGCCGTTAGTCGGATCGAGCTGCTGTACGTTAATCGTCAGCTGATCGGCTTGGTTTGCCAAGGTTGTAGCAGGTAAAGCGAATGCGCAAAGTGAAAGTGCGGTTACAACCAGTGTTTTTTTCATACAGTCTCCTTAATGAGTGATAAAATTCGATCGTTAGTTATCGGATATGTCTACAATAAAACATAATTGACAAAATTTTAAGTAATCCGTTTCACAAATTATTTAATTACGGAATATCATGCCCCTGTGCCGCTTTATACACTTCAATCCATTCCTGTTCGCTAAAGCGGATTGACAGCGCATCAACCGCGCGTTTAATCCGGCGCAGTTCGCCCGATCCGATCACCGGTGTGATTTTTGCCGGGTGGCTTAACAGCCAAGCAAACGCCAAGGTATCCAAATGGCTTTCATTGAAGCGTTGCCCGATGTCGAGCAATGTTTTGCGCACCCGCACGCCGGCAGGATTGTCCTTGTTGAACAACTCGCCGCCTGCCAGTGGAGACCACGCCATCGGGCGAATGCGTTTTTCCATTAAATAGTCCAACGTACCGTCATTAAACGGTTGTAGATGCAGCGGTGAGATTTCAATTTGGTTGGTGATCAGTGGCTGTGCAACATAGGATTGCAGCATACTGAATTTGCTCGGTGTGTAGTTCGACACCCCGAAAAACCGCACTTTGCCGCTGCGGTGTAGCTCCTCAAACGCTTGCGCCACCTGCTCCGGATCAACGCACGGCGACAGGCGGTGGATCAGCAATAAATCCAAATATTCACATTGCATTTTCTCGATTGAGCGTTCTGCCGAGGCGATGATGTGTTGATAACTGTTGTCGTAATAGTGGCTGTTAATGGTTGGAAATTCTTGGCTGGGAAATAAAATACCACACTTGGTCACTAAGGTGATTTGTTGGCGCAGCGACGGCTTTAATTTCAACGCTTGCCCGAACGCTTCTTCATTGGTGAACGAGCCGTAGCAGGCGGCGTGATCAAACGTTCGGATCCCCAACTCAAACACCTGTTCGGTCAGGCGCAATAATTGCTGTGCGGTTAAATTCCACTGCTTCAAACGCCAATAGCCGTGTACTAAACGATCCAGTTGAAATGTGTTGCTCATCATGTTCTCCTTTTTACGTGGATTAACTATGAAATCATAGCGCAAAAGTGCGGTGTTGTGGCAGCTTATTTTAACGGCTTTGCAGATTTGCCTGATGTTCTTTAATTAAGGCGATAAACGGTTGGGCGAAACGATCTAATTTACGCAAGCCGACACCGTTAATTTGCAGCATTTCACTTTGTGAGGTCGGCATGAGTTGCGCCATTTCTTGCAGCGTGGCGTCGTTGAACACCACATACGGCGGAATGCTTTCCCGATCAGCAATTTGTTTACGCAAAAAGCGCAGGCGAGCGAACAGGTCTTTGTCGTAGTTTCGCAGACCGTTGTTCTGTGAATGTTGAATCACCGACATCGACAAACGTGGCGTTGCCAGTGAAAGTGCGGTTTCACCACGCAAGATCGGGCGTGCGGCTTCGGTCAGGCGCAGGGCGGAGAATTGCAGAATATTCTGCTCGATATAGCCGAGATGGATCAGCTGGCGAATCACATTAAACCAATACTCTTGGCTCTGTTGTTTGCCGATTGCAAACACCGACAATTTGTCGTGTCTGTACTCTTTAATTCGCTGGTTTTGCAAGCCGCGCAACACCGCCACCACATAGTGAATCCCGAAATTTTGCCCGACCCGATAGATCACCGACATCACTTTTTGTGCGTCCAGTAAGCCGTCATAAGACTTCGGCGGATCGAGGCAAATATCGCAATTTTTACAACCGGAGGTGCGGTGTTCGCCGAAATAGTTCAACAACACCAAGCGGCGGCAGGTTTGTGATTCGGCAAATGCGCCCATCGCTTGCAGCTTGTGCTGTTCCACTTGCCGCTGTTTGTTGTCGGGCTTTTCCAGCAGCATTTTGTTCAGCCAGTTGTAATCGGCAGGGTCATACAACATCACCGCTTCCGCCGGCAAATCATCACGTCCGGCACGGCCGGTTTCCTGATAATAGGCTTCAATGCTGCGTGGCAGGTCAAAATGCAGCACAAAACGCACGTTGGATTTATTAATCCCCATGCCGAACGCCACCGTTGCCACCACCACTTGAATATTGTCGCGCTGAAACGCCAATTGGGTCGCTTCCCGTTGTTCAATCTCCATGCCGGCATGATAGGGAGCACAGCTGATATTACGCCGTTGCAGGCTTTCACACAGCTGTTCGGTTTTTTTGCGGCTGTTGCAATACACGATTCCGCTCTTGCCTTTTTGCCCCAACACAAAACGGCACATCTGTTCGACTGCTTTGTATTTTTCAACCAAGGTGTAACGAATATTGGCACGATCGAAGCTGCCGATGTATTGATACGGCTGATCCAAATCCAAATATTGCAAAATATCCTGACGGGTCGCCTGATCGGCAGTGGCGGTCAGTGCCATTACCGGCGTGTTGGGAAAGCTCTTTTTCAAGCCGCCAAGTGCGGTATATTCGGGGCGGAAATCGTGCCCCCATTGTGAAATACAGTGCGCTTCATCAATCGCAATAAAACTGACACGACATTGGCAGATAAACTGAAAAAAGCCGGTGGTCATCACCTTTTCCGGCGAAATATACAGCAGCTTCAACTCGCCGTTGATCGCTTTGTTTTGTACTTGCTGTTGCTCGGCAAACGATTGACTGGAGTTGAGATAAGCGGCTTCCACGCCGTTGCTTAACAGCTGATCGACCTGATCTTTCATCAATGAAATCAGCGGCGAAATCACGAGGGTTAAGCCGTCAAAACAGAGAGCCGGTACTTGATAACACAGCGATTTCCCGCTGCCGGTCGCCATCACCACCAACGCATCTTGCCCGCTTAACACCGCCTCAATAACTTGCTGCTGCCCTTGACGAAAGGCATGATAGCCGAACACTTGATGTAACACCTCAAGTGCGGTTTTTAAATCTGGGGTGGACTTAGCCGGTCTAACAACAGACAAAGACTCAGCGGCGGAACTGTGTAGCATTAAGCGAAATCGACATATTCGCCGTAAGCCGACATTGCGTCAGTTAACAGCTGAAAAAATTCCTGCTGATCGTTGGTCAGCCACACGCCATCGCGGAATTTAAAATGATAGCCGCCCAGCTTACTGGCAAGCCACAATTCCAATAACGGTTCTTGTTTGTTGATCACGATTTGCTGTCCGTTTTCAAAGCTGATGGAAAACACTGAGCCGTGGGTATCGCAATCCACATCAATCCCTTGTTGATCGAATTGCTCTTCAATATAAGTCCAGGTTTGCTCAACCTGTTGGTGAAATTCTGCTACGTTCATAATAAGATTCTGTCTGCGGATAGTGGGGACGAATTATAGTAATTTTCACACAATAGTGATAGCACAAAGCGTCAATTAATGGTAAAAAGAGCCATTATCCAATGATAAGAGGCAGTTATGAAAAAATATTTAGCTTGTCTGTTGGCAGGCGCAATGTTGCTCGGATTGAGTGCGTGCGGTGTGAAAGGCCCGCTTTATTTTCCAGAACAACAAAAACCGCAACAAACCGAAACACAATAACCCCGTACAGGATTTACAATGGATTTTTTTCAGTATCAACAAAACCAATTGATGGCGGAACAACTGCCGGTGGCAGAGATTGCCGCCCAATTCGGCACGCCACTTTATATCTACTCCCGCGCCACCTTAGAACGCCACTGGCGCGCGTTTGACAACGCATTCGGCGATCATCCGCACTTAATCTGTTTTGCGGTGAAATCCAACTCCAATATTGCAGTATTAAACATTATGGCACGACTCGGTTCAGGCTTTGACATTGTGTCACAAGGCGAATTGGAACGTGTTCTAGCGGCGGGTGGCGATGCCAGCAAAGTGGTATTTTCCGGCGTGGCAAAAACCGAACAGGAAATCGCGCGTGCATTGGATGTGGGCATTCGCTGCTTCAATGTGGAGTCAACTTCCGAACTGAAAAGAATCGACCAAGTGGCGGCAAAATTAGGCAAAATTGCGCCGATCTCACTGCGAGTGAATCCGGACGTGGACGCTAAAAGCCACCCGTATATCTCCACCGGTTTGAAAGAGAATAAATTCGGCATCAGCGTTGATGAAGCAAGAGCGGTTTACCGTTTGGCGGCAAGTCTGCCGAATATTCGGATCAGCGGCATGGACTGCCATATCGGTTCACAGTTAACCGAATTGCAGCCGTTTTTGGACGCCACCGATCGTTTGTTGGTGCTGATGCAGCAGCTTAAAGAGGACGGCATTGAGCTGCTGCATCTGGATTTGGGTGGCGGTTTGGGCGTGCCGTATCACGGCGAAACGCCACCACACCCGAGCGAATACACCACTGCACTGCTGCAAAAACTGCAAGCCTACCCGGATTTGGAAATCATTCTGGAACCGGGGCGGGCAATTACCGCCAACGCCGGCATTTTGGTCAGCAAAGTGGAATACCTGAAAAGCAACGAATCGCGCAATTTTGCGATTATCGACGCCGGCATGAACGACATGATCCGCCCGGCACTGTATCAAGCCTATATGGAGATTGTCGAAGTTGACCGCACTTTAGCACGTCAAAGTGCGGTTTATGATGTGGTCGGTCCGATTTGCGAAACTTCTGATTTCCTCGGTAAACAGCGGGAATTGGCAATCGCCGAAGGCGATCTGATCGCCCAACGTTCCGCCGGTGCTTACGGTGCAACCATGTCCTCCAACTACAACTCCCGCCCGCGCACGGCTGAAGTGATGGTCGATGGCGATCAGGTGCATTTAATTAAACGCCGTGAAAGCTTTGAAGAGTTGTGGCAGTTGGAGCAGTTAGTGCCGTAGGTTGATGTTAAACAGCACTTGACAGTGCTGTTTTATTAATTAAGGCAATGCTATTTTTTAAAGTTTTTTTGGCTGTATTTAGGTGTTGCTTCAGTTCGATTTCTGCACCTGGTTTATCGTTATTTAAGATATTTTGGATAATAGCTAGATGTTCCTCTACAGCTAAAATATTACGTTCAAGTAAATTACTATTATCCCATTGATAATGAAAATGAAATATTACTGAAATCAGTTCGATAAAGTCGTCAATAAATGGGTTATTGGCTGCAGAAAGTAATAGCGAGTGGAGCTTGTTATCCAAACCGGAGAAATCAGGATATTCTTTGATAACATTGTTGCGCAGATTCTGATGTAAACCAAATAGTATTTTCATCTCTATCCACCGTTTATCCTCTTTTGGGAGCATCATAAAACACTCAAGCGCATGAATTTCCAATAGCTCTCTTAATTCAAATAATTTATCAGCATAGTATTCATTGATCTCTATTAAACGCCATCTTCCTCTAGATAAACTCTCAATCAGATTAAATCGAGAATATTGTATTAGATATTCCCTAACAGTAAAAATATTGACGCCAGCATCTTTAGATAGCTGGAGTTCTGTGAAAATATCTCCAGGTTTTAGTAGCTTCTTTTGAATGACATCTTTAAAGTAAATATCAATGGATTGATATTGGTTTTTTCTAGGGTATTTTATTCTGACTTCAGAAAGGATATCTGATTTTTCAGGTAGGCGTATAATTTGATATTTTCCTTCTTTTTCTTCTACTATGCGAGCATTGATTAAATGTTGGACAGCATGACGGATAGTCGTTCTACTCACATTGCAGAGATCTGCCAACATAACCTGTGATGGTAAATATAATTTGAATTGCCCGCTGGATATAAATTCAAGTATTTGATTTACTGTGTCATATCGTAAATTTTGATTTCGCCCTCTGCTCATTTAAATACTCTCCTCCTGGTTTATCATCGAATAAAAAACACTAAAAAAACATAAAAGCACACTACTTATCACAAATCAATCAACTAAGTTTAAAAAATAAGAAAATTTAGAAAATAATGTATCCACTATCTTTCAATCATATAAGGACACATTATGAGATCGCTCGTTTGCATGGAGCCATTTAGCCTCCAATATCAAGAAAGACCTGAGCCTGTTGCAAAAAGCAATGAGGTTGTTATTAAAGTATCGGCTGTTGGTATTTGTGGTACAGATATCCATGCTTATCAAGGAAATCAGCCATTTTTTGAGTACCCACGTGTATTAGGGCATGAGGTGTCCGGTAGTATTACAGCGATAGGTAATCAAGTTAAAAATTATAAAATCGGTGAGAGAGTTGCACTAATTCCTTATTTATCATGTGGTAAATGCGTTGCTTGTAAAAATGGAAAAACGAATTGTTGTGAAAATATCTCAGTTATGGGAGTTCATCAAGATGGTGGATTTAGTGAATTTTTAGCCATACCAGAAACTAATATTATTCCTATAGATGATAATGTTGATGATATTAGTGCAGCATTAATAGAACCTTTTGCTATTAGTGCTCATGCGGTGCGCCGCGCTAACGTTATTAAAAATAGCCAAGTATTGGTCGTTGGGGCGGGTCCTATCGGGCTTGGAGTTGCTGCGATAGCTATTGCCGAAGGAGCTAAAGTGGTTGTTGCTGATACGAGCTTAGAAAGACGAATGCACATTCAACAAAAATTAAAAGTTGATGTAGTTGATCCTTTATCTGAAAAAATTGAAAGTCATTTTGACGGTATATTGCCGGAGATTGTCATTGATGCGACAGGCAATCCACATTCTATGAATAATACAGTTAATTTTATTTGCCATGGAGGAAAAATTGTTTTTGTTGGGCTATTCAAAGGTGATTTAGTTATTAATGATCCCGATTTCCATAAAAAAGAAACAACCTTAATGGGGAGCCGCAATGCAACAGAAGAAGACTTTGTTAAAGTACAAAAACTAATGTCAGAAAATAAAATACACTCATCTATGATGTTGAGTGATATGTTTAAATATGATGATCTTGTTAATATTTATGAAAATGAAATTATTAATAACAAAAGTTTGGTAAAAGGCGTAATACTCTACTAATAGGTCTTTATTTTAATATAGACTTTACAACAATGATAGCGAGGATGACTCTATGACTATTTTTAAAAAATTAAAAGGTATTTCTTTATTAGGCGCTATTGGGCTAAGTATTAGCTTTGGTGCTCAATCTGCAACCGAGATAATGATTGCATATGGAAATCAACCGGGTGAGCCGATAGATAAAGCAATGCATTATTGGGCTGATCAAGTTAAAGAAAAATCTAATGGAGATATTATTTTTAAATTATTTCCATCTAGTCAGCTTGGTAGCGAAACTGAAGTCATGGAACAAGCAAAATTTGGAGCAAATATTATCACTATTAGTGATTACGGTGCATTAATGGATATTGTGCCAGATTTAGGAATTATAAATGCACCTTATTTAAGCCAATCTTTTGAGAAAAAATCAAAATTACTACATTCAGAGTGGTTTAATAAACTATCTAATCAACTTGATCAAAAAGGCGTACATATTGTGATTCCTGATGTAATTTACGGAACAAGACATTTATTAACCAAAAAAGCAGTAACTACGCCCGATGACTTAAAAGGAATGAAAATTAGGGTTCAGCACTCGCGTTTATTTGTGGCAACGATTAAAGGGATGGGTGGGGTACCTACGCCAATGTCATTAGCTGACGTATATCCTGGATTATCGGAAGGGATTATTGATGGATTAGAAAATCCTACAGTAGTTCTTTTTGGGGAAAAATTCTATGAAGTTGCTAAAAATTTAAACCTCACCGCACATACAAAACATATGTCCCCGTTTGTCGCCGGTAATGTTTTCTGGCAAAGATTAACAGAAGAGCAACGAAATATCATTAAAGATACTGGAGCTGACATGGTTAAGTATGGTGCTTCTCTTATTGAACAAAATGAAATGGAAGCACTAAATAATCTTAAAGATGCTGGGGTTACAGTAAATGAAGTTGATCTTGGTGCATTTGAGACGGTTGTCAAAGAGCAAATACAAAAAGATTTTCCAGAATGGACACCTAATTTATATGTAGATACTCAAAAATTACTTTCTGAACTGTAATTCTTAAGAGGGGATAATTCCCCTCTAATTTATAAAGGAATTTAAAACATGAATGATATACCTAAAAAAGAATTATCCATTTGGATAAAATTGAGTTCAATAGATGAAATTTTAGCATCTATATTTTTGTCGATCATAGTAATTTTATCTGCTTATGGAGTTATTACTAGGTATATATTAAACTCACCTAGTGCATGGGTAGAAGAAGTTTGTATTGTGTTTTTTATTTGGTTTACATTTTTAGCATCTAGTGCTCTAGCTAAGAATAATGAATTAATAAGAATAGATTATCTCTTAACTAAAATACCAGCTAAATTAGCTAATATTATTGATGGGATATTTCAGCCAATAATTATGATTTTTTGTCTAGTATTTATGATTTATCTTGGATTTAAGCTTTTGCCGATGGCGCAATTTAGGTTTACTCCTTCATTACAGTTGTCTTACGCATATATTTATGCAGCCATACCAATCAGTGCGCTATTTATGCTCTTCTATGAGCTGAGAAAAATACTTTACTTTTTTAAAATAAATAGAGGAAGTAAGTCATGAGTATATTCATTCCAATAATTATCTTATTAGTATTATTTACATTAGGCATTCCAGTTGCATTTTGTATCTTTTTTTCAACGTTAAGTTATTTTTTGATGAGTGACTTACCAATGATTATGTTAGTGCAACGACTAGCCGGTAGTCTTGAGTCTGTTACGTTATTAGCAATACCATTCTTTATTATGGCAGGCGTTTTTATGAATCACTCAGGTATTAGTGAACGACTACTTAAGTTTTGTGAAGTACTGACAGGGCATTTAAATGGAGGATTAGCTCAAGTTAATGTTGCTTTAAGCACTTTAATGGGCGGTTTATCCGGCTCTAATATTGCTGATGCCGCAATGAATTCAAAATTGTTGGTTCCTCAGATGGTAGCTAGAGAGTATAGTGCTTCCTTTTCTTCAGCTGTAATAGCAGCAGGATCTTTAATTACACCAATTATTCCTCCTGGAATAGCAATGATTATTTATGGCTATGTGAATAATGTATCAATTGGACGTTTATTTTTAGCTGGTGTTGTACCAGGTTTCTTGCTTTGTATTTTAATGATGGTCTTGGTTTCTATCATTTCTAAAAAAAGAGGTTATTTGCCTATTAGAGAGAAAAGAGCTTCATGCAGAGAGATTATTTTTTCAGCTAAAGATGCAGTATTAGCTTTAATGCTACCAGTAATTATTATTGGTGGAATTAGAATGGGTGTATTTACACCAACGGAAGCTGGTGCTATAGCAGTAATTTATGCCTTAGTGTTAGGTATGTTTGTTTATAGAAAAATGAATCCCTATCAGCTTTGGCTTTCAATTAGAGAATCAGCTCTAGGTGCTGCAAATGTATTATTAATTATTTGTGTGGCGGTTGGATTTTCAAAATTCCTAACTTGGGAAAGAATTCCGCAATCCTTGGCTACTTGGATAACTCAAATTGTTGATAGCCCACTAACATTTTTAATAATTGTTAATATAACTTTATTAATATTAGGAATGTTTTTGGAGGGGAATGCTATTATGATTGTACTAGCCCCTCTTCTTGCACCTATTGCGCATTCATATAGTATAGACCCTATCCATTTTGGAATTGTATTTATTTTTAATGGAGCAATTGGGACTATTACCCCACCTTTAGGAACAGTAATGTTTACTACATGTTCAATCACAGAAGTGCCAATTGAAAAATTTATTAAGGACGTTATCCCATTTTGGTTATTGCTGGTTGTTGAGTTATTACTATTAACCTATATTCCGGCAATTACAACTGCACTACCTAACTTTGTTTATGGCTCTTAATTACGAACTGATTATAAGGATATGATATGAAAAAATTAAACCGCCAAAATTTCCCCGGCCCACAATATCCGACCAAAATCGTTCAATTTGGAGAAGGAAATTTTTTACGTGCCTTTATTGACTGGCAAATAGATATTTTAAATGAAAAAACAGGGCTAAATGCGGGAATCACGATTATTCGGCCAATTGATACCGATTTTCCTCCATCACTGGATACTCAAGATGGGCTTTATACCACGGTTATTCGCGGTTTAAATGAGCAGGGTGAGGCAGTGAAACAAACTCGAATTATTCGCTCTGTTAATAATGAAATTAATATTTATCAGCAGTTTGATGATTATTTGGCGCTAGCTCAAGATGAAAATATCCAAATTGTTTTTTCCAATACGACGGAAGCCGGTATCAGCTATAGCGAACACGATCGGTTTGATGATGCGCCACCTGCCAGTTATCCAGCAAAGTTAACACGGTGGTTATATGAGCGTTTTTGTCATTTTAATGGTGATTCGGAGAAAGGCTTGACCCTATTACCGTGTGAACTAATTGATTATAACGGCGATCAGTTAAAACGGCTGGTTTTAAAATATGCTGACCAATGGCAATTACCACCGAGCTTTTCCGCTTGGCTCGAGAATATAATACTTTTTGTTCGACATTGGTTGATCGTATTGTCACCGGCTATCCGAAAACCCAAGCCGCTCAATTAGAAAACGAATTGGGATATCACGATACCTTTTTGGATACTGCAGAAT
The DNA here is from genome assembly GCF_052931395.1 of Testudinibacter sp. P27/CKL/0425. Lineage (NCBI taxonomy): Bacteria > Pseudomonadati > Pseudomonadota > Gammaproteobacteria > Pasteurellales > Pasteurellaceae > Testudinibacter > Testudinibacter sp. P27/CKL/0425. The sequence goes on from NZ_CM128801.1 coordinate 535,167, forward strand.
ACTTTTATTTGTTTGTGATCCAGGGGCCGGAATCGATTAAATCCTCATTACATCTGGATAAAATCGCAATGAATATCTTGGTTGTAGATGACATTAAGCCTTATAAAGAAAGGTCGCTATTTTAAATGGTGCTCATACCGCACTTGTGCCGGTGGCATATCTGGCTGGAATGGATTACGTTGGACAAGCGATGGATGATGAACAATTACGTGATTTTGTCGAACAAGCTATCTATCAAGAAATTATCCCGGTGCTTTCTTTACCGCAAGATGAATTGAAAACATTTGCACAAGCTGTGATTAATCGCTTCCGAAATCCGTTTATTCAGCATCAGCTGCTATCAATTTCCCTAAACAGTATGACCAAATATGTAACCCGAATTTTACCGCAGTTATTGGCATATGTTGAAAAATACAAGAGCCGGCTAACTTTTGCATTGGCGGCATTAATCGTGTTTTATCGAGGTCAACGAAATGGAGAAGCCACACCGTTGAATGACGATCAGCATTGGCTACAACATTTTGAATTGTGGTGGCGACAAGTCGAACAACAGCAAATTTCTATTGCTCAGTTGGTTAGCAACGTACTTCAACAACGCGAACATTGGCAGCAGGATTTAAATGAAATTCCAGGGTTAGGTTTGCAAGTGAGCGAACAGATTAATTCTATTTTAGCAAACGGGATACGCACAGCATTGAGAGTTTATTGTAAGGATTAAGATATGAAACAGCTTATTCAAATTAATTCTGAAGATAATGTTGCCGTTGCCTTGCAAGATTTGGCAGTGGGGCAACAGATTGTGTTTAACGGGATTGAGCTAACGGTTCAAAGTGCGGTTATGCGTGGGCATAAAATTGCATTACTGCCGATAAATACCGACGAATTGGTGATTAAATATGGCTACCCGATTGGACACGCTACACAGCCGATTGGTGTGGGAGAGCATGTTCATGTGCATAATACCAAGACTAATTTAAATGATATCAATCAATATCAATACGAACCGATTTTAACGACGCTGCCACCACAATTAGCTGATAGAGAAGTGCGGTTATATCGTAGAAAAAATGGCGATGTCGGTATTCGAAATGAACTTTGGATTGTGCCGACCGTTGGTTGTGTTGTCGGGATTGCGCGTCAAATACAAAAACAATTTTTAAATAATCATCCCGACTTGGCAATTGATGGAGTTCATACGTTTAACCACAGTTATGGTTGTTCACAGTTGGGTGATGATCACCAAAATACGAAAATTATTTTACAGGACATGGTTAAACATCCAAATGCCGGCGCGGTATTGGTTATCGGTTTAGGCTGTGAAAATAATCAGGTCAATGAATTTGAACGCACTTTAGGTGACTTTGATCCTGAGCGGGTTAAATTTATGATTTCGCAAAAAGTGACAGATGAAATCGAAACGGGGGTTGAATTACTTGAACAATTGTACCAAACCATGCAGCAAGATAAGCGTGAAAACGGTTATTTAAGTGAGGTGAAATTCGGCTTGGAGTGTGGTGGCTCCGATGGTTTTTCCGGCATCACTGCGAATCCGATGCTGGGTTTGTTCTCGGATTACCTGACCTCACATGGCGGTACGACGGTTTTGACCGAAGTGCCGGAAATGTTTGGCGCCGAGCGGATTTTGATGAGCCACTGCCGTGATCAAGCCACCTTTCAGAAAACGGTAGAAATGGTTAATGATTTCAAACACTATTTTATTGTACATAATCAACCGATTTACGAAAATCCGTCGCCGGGCAATAAAGACGGTGGGATCACTACGTTGGAAGATAAATCTCTTGGCTGCACGCAAAAAGCAGGTCATAGCCAGGTTGTGGATGTTTTGAAATATGGTGAAAGGTTAAAAACGAAAGGGTTGAATTTACTCAGTGCGCCCGGAAATGATGCGGTAGCAACGAGCGCATTAGCGGCTGCCGGTTGCCATATTGTGCTATTTACCACTGGCCGTGGAACACCTTATGGCGGTTTTGTGCCGACCTTAAAAATAGCGACTAACAGTGAACTTGCAGAGCGAAAAAGACACTGGATTGATTTTGATGCCGGCCAGTTACTACGCGATGTTTCAATGCAAAAAATGCTGAATAATTTTATTGAATTACTTGTTCAAACGGTAAACGGGCAACCGGCTAAAAATGAGTTAAATGATTTTCGCGAATTGGCAATTTTTAAGAGCGGTGTAACTTTATGACAAGTGCAATAAACTTGATAACCTCAAAAATCGCTATTCTTGGTGAGTGTATGATTGAATTATCGGTTAAGGAATCAGCGCCAAAGCTAGCGTTTGGCGGCGATACTTTAAATACCGCCATTTATCTTTCCCGCTTGCTGAGAGCAAAAAATGCTGAGGTTCATTATGTCACCGCACTTGGGCAAGATTCGTTTAGTGAGCAAATGCTCGCAAACTGGCAGCAAGAAGGGATAAGGACAGAGCTAGTACAACAGCTGCCGGATAAATTGCCCGGGTTGTATTCTCCATTGTGACGGATAAACAAGGCGAGCGCAGCTTTTACTATTGGCGCAATGATTCGGCAGCACGTTATTGGTTGACTACAGCAGATAGTGATTCTATTGTCCAACAGCTGCTGAATTTTGATTATCTCTATTTAAGCGGTATTAGTGTAGCGATTTTGGATTCCCCTAGCCGTGAGAGTTTGTATCGTCTACTTGCTGACTTCAAACAGCAAGGCGGTAAAATCATTTTCGATAATAATTATCGTTCGATACTTTGGGATTCTCCGGAGACGGCAAGAATGGCTTATCAACGGATTTTGTCACTCACAGATATTGCTTTTCTTACACTGGACGATGAGATTGTACTCTGGCAACAAGAAAATGATTTTACCGAACAGCAACAGAGTGCGGTTGAGGCTGTGATTACACGCACTCAGCGTTATGGCGTGGCGGAAATAGTGATTAAACGCGGTTCGGAAAGTTGTTTTGTCATACAGGGGGAAAATCGGTCAGAGATTGAGGCTAATAGCATCCCTGCCGATAAGATAATTGATACGACGGCAGCAGGCGATTCCTTTAGTGCAGGTTACCTTGCAGAACGATTACAAGGTGGCTCAATAACTATTGCTGTAGAACAAGGGCATAAACTGGCAGGAATAGTTATTCAGCACCGCGGCGCGATCATTCCAGTAGAAAAAATGCCGAACTAGGATTAGTGGTGATAAAAATAAACCCCGAAAATATCGGGGTTTTGATTACCTCAAAGCAGTTGCGGATTAAACCAACGCTTCCTCTTTCGGTTTAATTGCGGCATATAAGAAACCGGTTACCGCAGTACCTGCCAAGATAGCAACTAAGTACAACAACACCGGCTGAATGGCGCCCGGGATTGCCAATACGAAGATCCCGCCGTGTGGTGCCATCAGTTTGGCGCCGAACAGCATTGATAACGCGCCGGTTACTGCGCCGCCGATCATGCAGCTTGGGATAACGCGCATCGGATCGCGGGCGGCGAACGGAATCGCCCCTTCGGAGATGAAGCATAATCCCAATACGAATGAAGCCTTGCCGCCTTCACGTTCGCTTGGGGTGAATTTTTTACGCGCCAGGAAAGTCGCTAAGCCCATACCCAAGGCTGGCACCATACCTGCCGCCATGACCGCTGCCATTGGCAGGTAAGAGGAGGAGGCTAGTAAGCCGACGCCGAAAGTGTAAGCCGCTTTGTTGACCGGGCCGCCCATGTCGAAACACATCATTGCGCCCAAGATAATGCCGAGCATAATTGCGCTGCCGGATTGCATTCCGGTCAGGAATTCGGTCATGCTGCTCATGATCCAAGCAACCGGTTCACCGATAATATAAATCATCACCAAACCGACAACCAAGGTTGCCAAGAAAGGAATGATCAGAATCGGTTTCAGTGCGTTCATGGTTGCCGGCAATTTAACGTGATCGGCAATCGCTTTCGCCACATAACCGGCAAGGAAACCGGAAATAATCCCGCCAAGGAAACCGGCGCCGATTGAACTGGCGAGCATCCCGCCGACTAAGCCCGGCGTTAAGCCCGGACGATCGGCAATTGAATAGGCGATATAGCCGGACAGCACCGGAATCATCAAGCCGAATGCACTGCCGCCACCGATTTGCATTAATGCCGCCGCTAATGTGCCTTCTTCTTTAAAGGCTTCAATCCCGAATACGAAGGATAATGCGATAATCAACCCCCCGGCGACCACCACCGGCAACATATGCGAAACCCCGGTCATTAAATGGCTGTAAACGCCTTTTTTCTCGGTTTTTTCTTCTTGTTTGACCGCACTTTTCACTGCGGTGCCGGTGTACACTTTAGCTTCTTTGAACGCTTTCTCGAACTCTTGCGCGGTTTTTTTCAACGCCAGTCCGGTTGAAGTGCGGTACATTGGTTTGCCTTCAAATTTGCTTAAGTCCACATCAATGTCTGCGGCGATAAACACTAAATCGGCTGCGGCAACGTCTTCTGCCGAAATGATGTTATTCGCGCCGACTTGCCCGCGGGTTTCAACTTTGACGTTCCAGCCCTGTTTTTTGCCGTATTCGGCAATCGCTTCTGCCGACATAAAGGTGTGCGCCACCCCGGTCGGACACGCGGTGACGGCAACGATATTTTTCACGCCACTGCTGCTGATTTGGCTTCCGCTTGCTGCAACGTCGGCGGCAGTTTCAGCCGGTGCGATATAGTCGCTGGCTTGTGCTAATGCGTCGGACAAGGTTTTTTCCGGTGCGGAAAATGCGGTTTCCAATCCGGCTAAATAGACTTTTTTGCCGTTTAATTGCGGGTTATTCGGCAAATTTTCACCGAGCACCACCACGACATCGGCATCGGCGGCATTCTCCACCACCTTGTGCGAGGCATTCGCCGCGGCAGCGGCTAATACTTGACGCACCAAGAAGGTCTTGGTTTTGCCGAGGGCGGGATCTTCGATCAGTAGAATGTTCATGTTATTATCCTTCTAAAACGTTAATTTCAACTTGCTGTAAAATCTTATCGACTAAAGTGCGGTCATTAATGCCAACGTTACTTTGTGAAACGGCGAAAGCCGAAACCGCGCTGGCAAATGCCAAGGTTTCCGCCTGCTGCCAATTTTGGCTGATGCCGTAAATTAAGCCCGCTACCATTGAATCACCGGCACCGACGGTGCTGACCACGTTTTCACATTTCGGCGGTCTTGCCTGCACCACTGCGTGATCGCTCAACCAAACCGAGCCTTCGGCGCCCATTGAGATGATCACATTGGCAATGCCTTGCGCTTTTAATTGTTTGGCGGCGGCAATGATTTCCACTAGGTTGGTTAACGGTTTGCCGATCCAGGCTTCTAATTCGCGGTGGTTTGGTTTGACTAACCACGGATTGGCTTTCAGCCCGGCGGTTAAGGCGGCGTGGCTGCTGTCGAGCACCACTTTCACGTCGTTTTGTGCCAATTGGCTTAACCATTGGGTGAACTGTTCCGGCGTTACGCCGCGCGGCAAGCTGCCGCACACCGCCACCACATCAAATTCTTTGCTCCACGCCAGTGAATCTTGCACAAATTTCGCCCAGTCGCATTCGTTGATTTGATAGCCCAAAAAGTTAAGGTCGGTGACATCAGCCTCCGTTTCAGTAATTTTTACGTTGATGCGTGTCTTACCGGGAACACGCTGAAATTTATCGTCTAAATTTAACGCTTGAAACATCTGGCTGAAGTCACCTTGATTGTCTTCGCCGAGGAAACCGCTTACCGTGACATCGACATCCAGATCATGCAGCACTTTGGCGACATTGATGCCTTTGCCTGCCGGAAACAAGCCCAGTGTTTCTACGGTGTTTACTTCGCCCAATTCGATTCGTTGTAAACGCCCGACCAAATCGTAGGCGGTGTTTAAAGTGATAGTTGCGACTTTTGCCATGCTTATTCCCCTAAGCCGGCGGCAATTGCCGCACCGATGGCGTCAATCGCTTGCTGCGCATCTTCACCTTTGGCGACAAAACGCATTTTTTGCCCTTTCACCACGCCGAGTGCCACCACTTTCATCATGCTTTTGGCACTGACGGCAGCAGTTTGGCGATCGAGGTTTTCAACGGTGATTGCCGATTGGAATTTTTTTGCTTCCTGCACTAATAATGCGCAAGGTCGCGCGTGTAGGCCGTGTTCGTTTTTCAGGGTGAAGATGCCTTCCACTTGTTGTTCGCCGCCGGTTGTTGCGTCTGCGCTCGCTGCGACCGCACTTGCCGCAGGCTCGGCAGCAATATTCACTTCTTCAATGCTGTCCGGTTGTTGTGGCGTGATGCCGGCACCTTCGCCCAATCCGTCGGCAATCGCTTTGCCTACCGCTTCAATTGCGGCTTTCGCATCGTCACCTTCGGCAACAAAACGTAAACGGTGTCCTGCAACGACGCCTAACGCGACTAATTTCATCAAGCTTTTGGCATTAACTGCGTTGCCCGGACGATCCAGATTTTCGACGCTGACTTTCGCGGCGAACGGTTTCACCGTACTGACCAATAATGCACCCGGACGGGCGTGTAAGCCGTGTTCGTTGCGCACGGTGAAGGTGCCGATCACTTGGCTGACCGCACTTGTGGCAGCGGCTGTATTTGCTTGCGCTTGTTTGCCCTCTAACAACGCGACCACTTGTTCGCCACTGTTGGCATTTAATAGCGCTTGGCGGACGTTTTCGTCCAGTAAGCGGGTTAATATCGGGTTAAGTTGCGCATCGACGGCGGCAACGGTGACCACTGCCCGCACAGCATTGCCACGGCTGTCATTAAATGCCTGTTTGGCGCGGCTAAATGCCACGGCGTTATATTGGTTGCCTTTTGGGTTGTCGTTCAGCCAAATTCCGTTGCCGAGCGCCAAGCCCTGATCGCCGATCACTTGGCTGACAAACTGAGTGTTGACCGCACTTTTGGCTTCTAATTTGCCGGCATTAATCGCAGCTAAGGTTAAATGGCTTGCTGTTTCAACATCTAATGACACAAAGTCGGCTTGCAGCGCTGCTTCTTTTTTCTCGCCCATTAAAATGGCGCCGAATTCGGCTTTGTCTTGTAAAGTGACTAAGGACGCAGCGGTGTCGTCATCGCCTAAAACATGGGTCAGTTGGAGCAACAGTGCCAAGTGTTCGTCAGAACGGGCGGCAATCCCGATTACGATATACGCGGTGTTGCCTTCGCCCCACTCAATCCCTTGCGGAAATTGGAAAATCTGCACGCCGGTTTTTTTCACCAGTTCGCGGGTTTCCAGTGTGCCGTGCGGAATGGCAATGCCGTTGCCTAAGAAGGTTGAGGTTTGCTGTTCGCGCGCCAACATTCCTTGTAAATAACCCGCTTCGACATACCCGCCTTGTACCAACGCGTTGGCGGCAAGTTCGATCGCTTGTTGTTTATTATCAGCGGTTGCTGATAAATGAATGTTATTTTCCGGTAAGTTAAACATTCAGTGCTCCTATATATTTGAAAAAAGAAAAGTCATCATTTCTTGTTGCTGAATAAAAAGCAAGCAAATTGGTTGTTTTTTATTAATTGAAACGTTTCAGCATAAAAGATAAAAATTTTGCCACCATAAGTCTTGCGGTGGCAAATATAGACTTGCTGTATTATTAGCCATTCACCTGATCGGTTCAAGCTGCGCAATAAGAAAAATCGTCAAAAAGTGATATGAATCACGTTTTCTCGGCTATTTTTGGCACGCCGACAAGAATTGCGCGGTGCCGGTGGTTAAATAGGGATCATCTTCCGCACGCAATCGGGCGTTGCTTAAATCGCGCATTGCGTCATAGATGCCTTGGGTCAGGCTCGGTTTATTCAGCTTTGACCAGCAGCCTTTACTTAAGCGGGAAAAGTTATTTTGTAATTCTCCGGCAAACACCACGCCGCTGCGAAAGGCGTAAATATCACTGTCTTGCAATTGGTTGTATAACTTTTTGCGCATATCCTCTACGCTCTCTTTAATGTCGCCGCGATACCACGCTTGCGCGCCGCGCGCAAAAGCGTCCACTTCATAGTTGTCGTCTACAATGCCGTCAAACGACTGTACTGTGGTTTGATAGGCGATGGCATAAGATTTGGCATCGCGTTGGCTTTCCGCCAAATCGATCACCGGCTTTGAGCTACAAGCGCTTAAGAGTAACGCCGCGGCTAAACAATAAATTTTTTTTAACATCCGTTTTCTCCTTAAAACCGCACTTTTGCCAAGTGCGCTGTCTTTTATGCCACTTCCTGCGGTTTTTGTCGATAATTTTCTGCCTGGAATCTTGCTATTTCAGCGGAAAATAGGTAATTTTCTCTCACTTTTATTTGCCCCTATTCTGTCAACAAGAAGATTAAAATGGAAACACCAGAAACAACCGAAACAACCATTGAAAAACGCGATCGAATGAGAAGAACGTCGATTTTCAGTAAAATTATTTTTGCCAGCCGCTGGATTCAGCTGCCGATCTACATCGGGCTGATTGTGGTGCAGATTATCTATGCCTACAAATTTATCAAATCGCTGTGGGAATTGGTGGTCAATCTCGGCAATATGAATGAAAATGCAGTTATGCTGGCGGTGCTGAATTTGATTGACGTGGTGATGATCGCCAACTTGCTGATCATGGTGATTGTCGGCGGTTATGAAACCTTTGTTTCCAAACTGAACACCGACGGACACCCGGATCAGCCGGAATGGCTGAACCATGTAAATGCCTCGGTGCTGAAGGTGAAACTGTCGATGGCGATTATCAGTATTTCGTCGATTCATATGCTACAAACCTTTATCAACGTGGCAAACTTGCCGGAAAAACAGATGATGTGGCAATTGTTGCTGCATTTGGGTTTCTTGGCGTCGGCGTTAGCGATGGCTTACACCGATCGGATTTTGTACGGCACCAGCCATAAAAATCACTAATGTAATCCAATTAACAACCAAGTGCGGTATTGATGAGCAATCTTAGCAAAGGCATTCTGGCGATGCTGATTTCCGCCTTGGGCTTCACCGTGATGGCGGTTTGCATCAAGCTGGCGGGCGATTTGCCGGTGGTGCAGAAGTCGATTTTCCGCAATGCGATTGCCGCGCTGTTGAGCGGCTATCTGGTGTGGAAAAACCGCACGTTGTTTTTCGGCAGTAAAATCAATCGCCGTGCATTGCTGTTGCGTTCGTTGTTCGGATTGTTCGGTGTACTGTTCGGCTTTTATTCAATCGCTCATCTGTTGCTCAGCGATGCCGACATGATCATGAAACTGTCGCCGTTTATCTTGATTGCCTTATCGGCGCTGTTTTTGCAAGAACGGGTGAGCGGGCGCCAACTGCTGCTCTGCCTGTTGGCATTTGTCGGCGTGCTGCTGATTATTCGCCCGGGCTTCGGTATTGCAAGTGGTGCGACTCAAACCGCACTTTTTGCCTATGTTATCGCAATTCTCGGTGCGGTTTTTGCGGCTGCGGCGTATTTGATGTTGCGGGTGCTGGCGTTGAGCGCCAAACCGGAATTGCCTTATACCATCGTCTTTTTCTTTTCTTTTTTTCAACCGCTGCGTTGATTCCGCCGCTGTTGTGGCAGTTTGAACCGATGTCGGCGCAACAGTTGGGCTATTTGTTGCTGTCGGGCGTGATGGCGACGGTCGGGCAGTTCGGCATCACCTTGGCATACCGTTACGCCAGCGCCAAAGAAGTGTCGATTTATTCGTATGCGTCGGTATTGTTTGCCACTCTGTTCGGGGTTTGGCTGTTCGAACAATATCCGGATTGGTTCAGTTGGGGCGGTTATCTGCTGATTTTCCTCAGCGGCTATTGGATGTTTCGTTTGAATCGTAAAACTGTGAACAAATCCTTCCCTCAAAAGGGTTAAATTGTTAGCATTTACTTAACATTTAAACTAAAAAAGCACACGAGAACCGCCGATGAGCACTGAAATTGAAACCATCACCCCGCAACAAGCCTGGCAGCAGGTGCAGGACGGCAGCGCCGTATTGCTGGATATTCGCGATTTGCGCAACTACAGCTTTCGCCGCGCACCGCAGGCTTTCCATTTAACCAATCAAAGTTACGGCGCATTTTTGGATCAATATGATTATGAATTTCCGATTTTGGTGATGTGTTATCACGGCGTCAGCAGTCTTAACGTCGCGCATTTCTTGCTGGAACAGGGCTTTGATCACGTTTACAGCGTTAAGGGCGGCTTCGACGGCTGGCTGCGCGCCGGAATGCCGACTGAAAGTGATTTAGAATAACGCGGATTTAAAGCCAGACCGAACGGATTAGATACGCCAGAAACAGATAAAACGCCACAAATCCCAGCGCTAAGACTGCCTGTGCCGCTCGTTGTGAAGTGCGGCGCAGTTTGGCAACCAGCAACGCCAGCGCGAACAACACCGCCGGATAAACCCAAAGTGCGGTTGAGAACCAATAAATTTCACGACTGCTCAGTGCCGGATTATCGGCAACCGAAGGCGAAATCAGCAGTGCCAATAGCCATAAAATCGATGGCAGGCAAAACAGCGCCAATGCCCAAGCAAAGCCGGAAAATCCGGTCGGTTGTTGCGGTTTACTCACGTTTTATCCTTGTTTACTTTTCATCTGTCGGGGAAGCGGCTAGTATAGCTTAACTTGTTTATGATGAAACGGATTATTGAAAGATTGTCACAATGAAAATAATTTTAAGCACCGATCAAGCGGAATTGGCGCTGCGGTTTGGCGATTATATCCGCCAGCAATATCAGCGGGATTTGCCGCTGTATCAGCAACAAACCCACTATGTCTTTGCCCTGCCGGAAGATGATCCGCAGTTGGACGCATTCTTGAACGAAGCGGAACGCTATCGTTTGAATCCGAGTGCGGAAAAATATATGCAAGCCAGTTGGCAAGGCGGGCAGACGTATTCCCTGCACGGACGTTTTGCACAATGGCTACCGCAAGGTGGCGCGTGGCGAACCGCACTTCGGCAAGCGCCTTTCAGTTGGACGATTGCGCTGTGCTGTGTGCTGGTTTATCTGCTGACGATCAGCGGTTATCGCGCCGAGGTTTATCACTGGATGCACTATCCGGAAAGCAGCGCGCAGTATCAGCAAGTTTGGCGATTTTTCAGTCATGCGCTGGTGCATCTGTCGTTTTCGCATTTACTGTTTAACCTCACATATTGGCTGATTTTTGCGGCGATGATTGAGAAAAACGACGCTGCAATGCGCGGTTCGGGCAAGGTGCTATTGCTGTTTTTGTTGATTGCGGTCGTCAGTGGCGCGGTGCAGAACAGTTTCAGCGGCGCGGCGTTTTTCGGGCTATCCGGTGTGGTGTACGGCGTGCTGGGCTATGTGTACCTGATGAGCCGTTTTGATCCGGCAAAACGCTTCCGTTTGCCGAGCGGCTTTATTTATCTGCTGCTCATCGGAATCGCGTCCGGTTTCATCGGACCATTAATCAATTTGCATTTCGGCAATGCGGCGCATATTTCCGGCTTATTGCTCGGCATTGCTGGGGCGTGGGTTGAGATTGTTCGCCTGCGGCGGGTGTAGTTTTTGATAGGGCCGCTTGCTTACGTTGGTATGCTGTTTTCCGGTAGCAACCGTGTTTTCTACGGTTATTAAATAAAACATCACATAGCCTCCCTCTGCCCTTCGGGCATCTCCCTCCGCATGCGCAGGGAGAGAAAATCATTTATATGACTAATAATGAATAATAAAATCTCTTTCGCCCTCTCCGTTTACGGAGGGGGCTGCCGAAGGCTGGGGGAGGGAATACAACGATTTACTAAACCGATAGCGTGCTATTTTGTAATCAGGTCGCGCAGGGAGTCGATTAAATAAAAAACGCCCCACAATTATACTTATGGGGCGTTGGTTATGTGCCGTTAGTTAGCGGGATGATTCATCGCCGCTATTCATCACCACTACTCATCACCATAATAGGCTTTAGTCAGGATTTCTTCCATGTCCTCAACCATCGGCAAGCGTGGGTTGGCAGGCGAGCATTGGTCTTCAAACGCCAACAGTGCAATACTGCGGCGGCTGTCCATCCACTCTTGTTCGTTTAAGCCTTGATCTTTAAATGACATTTTGATGCCGACTTTTTTCGCCAGTTCCGCACAGGCTTTCGCAAAGGATTCCACCCCTTCCGCCGCCGTTGCGCAAGGCAGCCCTAACATTTTCGCAATGTCTTGGTACTTCACATCGGCTTTGTAGTAGTTGTACTTCGGCCATGTGGCGGTTTTTTGTGGGCGAGTGCCGTTATAGCGGATCACGTGTGGCATCAGAATCGCATTGGTGCGTCCGTGCGGCGTATGGAAACGTCCGCCGATTTTGTGCGCCAGTGAGTGGTTCATGCCCAAGAACGCGTTGGCAAATGCCATGCCGGCAATGGTGGATGCATTGTGCATTTTTTCACGCGCTTCCGGATCAGACGCACCGTTTTTCACCGAACGTTCTAAGTATTCAAACACCAGTTTAATCGCTTGCAGCGCCAAACCGTCGGTGAAATCATTCGCCAAAGTCGAGACATAAGCTTCGGTGGCGTGGGTTAACACGTCCAGACCGGTGTCGGCGGTGACGTGTGCCGGTACGCTCATGGTGAATGACGGATCGATAATCGCCACTGTCGGGGTGAGTGAGTAGTCGGCAATCGGATATTTTTTATCGCCTTCGCTGATCACCGCAAACGGAGTGACTTCCGATCCGGTACCCGAGGTGGTTGGAATGCCGATAAAGCGTGCCTTGCGCCCCAATTGCGGGAATTTAAACGCCCGTTTGCGAATATCCATGAATTTTTGTACTAAATCACGGAAATCCACTTCCGGTTGTTCATAGAACAGCCACATCACTTTTGCGGCGTCCATTGCCGAGCCGCCACCGAGTGCGATGATGGTGTCAGGCTGATAGTTGCGCAAAAGTGCGGTGCCGCGGCGTACGGTTTCAATACTCGGATCCGGCTCGACATCGGCAAACAGTTGATAGGTGACATGGTTGCCACGCGCGGTGAGCTGGTTGGCAATTTTCTCCACAAAGCCCAAATCCACCATGGTGCGGTCGGTGACGATCACCACACGTTCCATGCCTTTCATGGATTGCAAGTATTGAATTGAATCGCGTTCAAAGTAGATTTTTGAAGGCACTTTAAACCACTGCATATTATTTCTCCGTCTGCCCACTCGTTTGATATTTAATAAATTCACCGCACTGACGTTATTGCCGACTGAGTTTTTGCCGTAAGAACCACAACCCAGAGTTAATGACGGCAGGAAGGAGTTATACACATCACCGATGCCGCCGAAGGTGGACGGTGAATTCCAAATCACCCGAATCGCTTTCACTCGTTCGCCGTAGGCTTTGGCAATGTCGGCGTCTTTGGTGTGAATGGCTGCTGAATGCCCTAACCCGTGGAAATTCACCATTTGTTCAGACAGTTCAAAGCCGTGTTCGGTGGAATCGGATTTTAAAATCGCCAACACCGGTGAGAGTTTTTCACGGGTCAGTGGTTCTTTTTCGCCGACTAACGCACATTCTGCCGCCAGAATATTGGTTTTTTCCGGCACGCTGAAACCGGCTTGTTCGGCAATCCAAAAGGCTGATTTGCCGACCACGTTAGCATTCAGTTTTGCGCCGCTGCAGTTGGCACTGTTGGCTTTCACGCCGAAAATAAAGCTTTCCAACAGTGCTTTTTCTTTTTTATTGACGAAGTAAACCCCGTAGGATTTCATCTCAGCAACAAATTCGTCATACACCTCTTTATCGACAATTGCCGCTTGTTCGCTGGCGCAGATCATGCCGTTATCAAACGCTTTTGACATCACAATATCGTGGGTGGCTTGTTTAATATCCGCGGTTTTTTCCACATACGCCGGCACATTACCAGCCCCCACGCCCAGCGCCGGTTTGCCGCAGGAATAAGCCGCTTCCACCATCGCATTGCCGCCGGTGGCAAGAATGGTTGCAATGCCAGGATGCTTCATTAACGCCGCCGTGCCTTCCATTGACGGATTTTCAATCCATTGTACACAGTTTTCCGGCGCGCCTGCCGCCACTGCCGCTTCATACACCACGCGCGCGGCATGGGCGGAAGATTGTTGTGCTGAAGGGTGGAAAGCAAACACGATCGGGTTGCGGGTTTTCAGGGCAATTAAGGCTTTGAAAATCGCCGTTGATGTTGGGTTGGTCGTCGGGGTAATGCCGCACACCACGCCAACCGGATCGGCAATTTCGGTGATGCCGGTGACATCGTCCTCGCTGATCACGCCGACGGTCTTCAAATGGCGCATGTTGTTGACCACATATTCGCAGGCGAACAGATTTTTCGTGGCTTTGTCTTCAAATACGCCGCGTCCGGTTTCCTCGACGGTGTGCATTGCCAATACGCCGTGTTGATCCAGGGCTGCAACCGAGGCTTTAGCGACGATATAATCGACTTGTTCCTGATTCAGCTTGCGAAACTCTTCCAACGCAGCCAACCCTTTTTCAACCAGTTGGTTGACTTCGGTTTGTGCCGGGCTGATCGCGACATCTGTTGTAGTTTTGTTCATAGTGATTTCTCCTAGAAGTTTATATAAATTAAAAATTTTCTGAGAAAAATTATAGGTGCTTGAAGTGAATGTTTAAGCTTTATTTACCTCTAAAGAGTGATCTAGATCACGTTTCAATTAAACGAGGGATAAATATTAACAAGCGGCTAACAGCCTGTTACAAACGCCCTTTTTTTAAAACAATTTTTCTGAAAAAAGCGGGTGTAAAAAGATAGGGATTGTGTAATTGGAAGCGGGGTCTTACAATGTGACGGAAATTCCATTCTGGCTATTTTTTCAATTAAGGAGAGGGTATGAAAGCGAGCAACGCACAGTTACAACAGGAAACCCGAGAAATTATCGACGATCTATTAAATGACGGCAGTGATCCGCAAGCACTGTACATCATTGAGCACCACATTTCCCATCGCGATTTTGATAAGTTGGAAAAAATTGCCGTAGACGCGTTTAAAGCCGGCTATGAAGTGTCGGAAGCGGAAGAGCTGGAAGATGAAGACGGTAACGAGGTATTCTGTTGTGATATCATCAGCGAAATCGAGCTGAAGGCCGAGCTGATCGACGCCCAACAAAACGAGCTGATTCCGCTGGTTGAAAAACACGGCGGTGCTTACGACGGCTGGGGCACCTATTTTGAAGATCCGAACGCCGATGATGACGAATACGGCGACGACGGCGAATTTTTCGACGAAGATGACCATTATGATGACGAGGACGAAGACACCCGTCACTAACCGCACTTGCTACTCCAAACGGATATGACACGATTGAACAGCCTGATTTCAGGCTGTTTTTTTATACGGCTTCAGACCATTTTAAATTATCCGCAATTAAAATACATTTGCTTTCAAGCAAACTATAATAATTGTTCTTATGCGTAAATCATTGTGATTATTTGGGATTAAGCCGGATAGTACCTTGTCGTTATTTTTTTTATTTTCTACATTACCCTCCATTTGAAAGATGAGAATGATTAACAATTATCTTTTAAAACAAACAATTATCAACAGAAAATAATAATAACAGAGGTGACAATGTCTTTGTCTCAATGCAAACCCTCCCGTCTCAGCCTGGTTATCAGTGCACTGATCTTTACGGCATCGGCGCAAGCTGCGGAGTTAACCAAAGATCAGCAAAATTTGGCGGAATATTTAAAACAGCCGCAACAGGCAATCGGTTTAAGCGCGGAAATTGCCAACAAGTATAACGGCAACGGCAACGGCGTTAAGGTCGGTGTGGTCGACTCGGGCTTTTTTAACCAGCACGGCTTATTAAAAGACAAGCGCAATATTATCCCTTTGCCTTTTACCGCAACCTTAAACGGCAAGCCGTACCGTTTTGATCCCACTAAATTGTCGGATGAAAAAGATCAAGAAAGCGGAAAGCAGGTTTACAGCACGCACGGCGGGCAGGTCAGCGGCATTATTGTCGCCAATGCGTTGAAATCGACGATTGATCCGCGATTGAATTATTTCGGCGGCATAGCAAAAGAAGCGACGCTGTATCAGGTTTCTTATGAGCCGACCACTGCGCCGCCGTCCAGAGGACAGCCGGATGATAAAAAACTGCTGTTGGGCAAAGATCCGCTGTCACGAATGACCTTTTCTGCGGCGATCGACAACCTGCTGGCAAAAACCTCAAACTTAAGCATTATGAACCACAGTTGGAACGAAGACCCGGCATCGGAGCAGGCGGCGGGCGTGGATCGCGAATATAAAGGCAAGTTGGATTTGTCGAATGTATTGGTCAGCAGTTTGCACCGAGCGACACAGCAGGGCGTGCTACAGGTTTTTGCCGCCGGTAACGAATCTAAAAAACAGCCGGGCATTATGGCGGCACTGCCGCGTTATTTTCCGGAAATGGAAAAGCATTACCTGTCGGTGATCGCCGTGGGCGCAGATCATAAATTGGAAAGTTACTCCAACCACTGCGGCATCAGCAAAAACTGGTGTATTGCCGCGCCCGGAACGATGGTGTTGCTCTCATTAAAAGGTGATCCGAAAGCCGGAACAACCGATTACACCTTCAGCGTAGAGCAAGGCACTTCATACGTTGCGCCAACAATCAGCGGTGTGGCGGCGCTGCTTAAACAACGTTTTGAGTATATGAGTATGCCGCAGGTGCGCGATGTGATGCTGACAACCGCCACCGATTTGGGGGCGAAAGGCGTTGATGACACCTTCGGCTGGGGCATGGTGAATGTGAGCAAAGCGTTAAACGGTCCGGCGCAGCTGCTGGGCGATGAGCGCTATACGCTCAATCGTGATGACAGTTGGTCGAATGCGATCACCGCCGGTGGGCGTTTAACCAAATTGGGCAGCGGCAAACTGACTTTAACCGGTGAGAAAAACCAACTGAAAGGCATCACTCTTGCCAGTGGCGGTTTAACCCTGCAAGGCGATACCCGCTTAACCGAAAGTGCGGTAGTCGATCAAGGCAATTTGCATTTAAATAGCCGTTTGCAGGCGGGTGAATTACAAGTCAATCGTGCAGGCAGTTTAAGCGGCAACGGCACTGTTGACGCCGCAGCCAGCATCAGCGGCAAACTGAAAGCCGGCGGCATGACATTCTTAAACGCGCTAAGCTTACAATCGAGTGCACAATTGGAATTGGTGGCGGCAGAAGGCATCATTGCCGACGGCAAAGCGGCACAAGTGCGGTTAGACGGACAAGTGACGACGGATAGAGTGGATTTCAGCGAAGTGAAAGCAGGGCAAACGGTCGGGCGGGTATTAAGCGTGAAAAACGGCGCCGATTATCACGGCGGATTCAGCGCGCTGGCGCAACCGCAAGGATTGTTAGCGCAAAACCTGCGTTATGATCTGCAATTTAACCCGAATGAGGTGCTGCTGACGATTAATTCGCGCCGGTTAACCACCGGCGTGGCAAACCGCAATGAAGCGTCTGCGCTGAATGTATTAAATCAATTGCGCGACAGCCGTTTGGCATTCAGCCGTAGCAGCTATAACCGCTGGCTGACGCAAGCCTTGCAAAGCGGTGATTGGCAGGGGTTACAGGGCAATTTAGGCAACAGTATTTATGCCAACAGCGTGCGCTATTTGTTGGATCAAGCCGGATTAAACCGCACTTTGCTACATAGTCGGCTATTTGCCGCCAAAGCATTAAAAACCGGCGAATGGCAAGTGTGGAGTGAAAGCGCGCGTGACAACAGTCACGACCAAGCCAACCACATCGGCAAACGCGTGGACTATCGTGCTAAGCAGCAGATGTTAGGCGTGAGCAAATCCTTGTCCGAACGCACATTGATCCGTGCGGCGGTAGCCAAAAACCGTATTGAGGTGGAACAGAATCACGCGTCAGCGAAAATTGATGAAGTTCGCCTTTCTGCGGCAGCGCGTTACTATCCGTTTGTCGCGGCACAAGGTTGGTTTGTGGAGGGGGATTTGTCATGGGCGAAACTCAACTATAAACAACAGCGCCATTTTAACGGCGTAGCCGACAGAGCCAAAGGTGATAGCAAAGGTTGGAACGCCAACGTCGGCTTGAGCCTTGGGTATTTATGGCAGCCAAACGCTTGGACGTTAGAGCCGAGCATCGGGTTCGAACTGAATCGTTTATCACTCAAAGGCTTTAACGAGCGCGGCAGTGATTTGGCGCTCAGCAACCAAAAAGTGCAGAAAACCGAGACCGATTTAGTGTTGGATGTGAAATTGGAGCGCCGCTTTCAACTTGCGGATTGGCAGCTGATGCCGAGTGTTTCCCTGGGTTATCTTCACCACTTGGCAAAACGCCCGATCACCGGTCACAGCCGTTTAGCCGATGTGGAAATCACACAGACGGCAACTGCCGAGCAGCGCGCGAGTTTGCGCACTCAGTTGGCGGTGGCGGCGCGTTATCACGCTTGGCAGGTGACGCTGGGCTGGCAGCATAACGGCTATAAACAACAGAAAGGCAATAAGGCTTACTTGAATATCGGCTACCAGTTCTAAACACCGACGGATAGCGTTAGACAAAAAAATAGGGCGGAATTTTCCGCCCTTTTGTGTGTCGATTAAGCCGTTTTCTGCATTCTTGCCGCCACAAGTGCGGTCAGCAGACAGCCGATCATCAGATAAGCCGCCACCGGATACCACGAGCCGTTAAACCACGCGACCAGCGCAGCGGCAATAAACGGTGTGAAACCGCCGCCGACAATGCTGGCAACCTGATAACCGACGCCTGCGCCGCTGTAGCGGTAGGCAGTACCGAAAAATTCAGTAAATAGCGGTTGGTGAACGCTGACCACCATATCATGTGCAATGTTTGCCAACAAAATCGCACAAACATAAATCCAGAATACATCGCCCTGCTCCATCGCCAAAAAGAACGGAATGGCACTCAAAGCGCCGATTAACCCGCCGCCGATACACATTATCCGATAGCCGGTTTTGGTTTGGGCGTAACGGTCGGCAATTCGTGCGAACAGCGGAATAGTGAAACAGCTGATTGCCCCGACCATTAAGCCGATATTCAAAAATACGCTGCTCGACATGCCTAAGTGCGCGGTGGAGTAATTGAGGGCGAAGTTGGTGACCAGGTACATCGTCAGCAGCTCGGCGAAGCGCAGCGCGATAATGTAGAGAAACGCTTTCGGATGACGAGTGATTGCCTCGATAATCGGCGGGCGTTTCACCTGCTGCTGGGTTTTGATCACGGTTTGTTCAAACTCGGTAGATTCCTCCTGATTGCGACGAATCCATAATGCCACCAGTAGCAACACCACACTGGCGATAAACGGAATTCGCCACGCCCAAGCGTGGAACGCTTCATTGCCAAGGAAGTAAATAATCAGCGACACACTGCCGGTCGCCAACATTAAGCCGACGCCGTAACCAATCTGCACTCCGCTGCTGTAAAACGCTTTTTTGCCCGGCGGCGCACTTTCCACCGCCATTAGTGCTGCTCCGCCCCATTCGCCGCCAACGGCAAATCCTTGAATCGCGCGTAAGATCACTAATAACACCGGCGCCGCCCAACCGATACTGTCGAAATTCGGCAGCAAACCGATCAATACCGTTGAACCGCCCATTAAAAACACGGTCAGCACCAACATTTTCTTACGCCCGATCCGATCACCGAAATGCCCGAACACAATCCCGCCTAGCGGACGGAACAAAAAGCCGATCCCGAAGGTGGCAAACGCCGCCAAGGTGCCCATCGTCGGGCTGATATTCGGGAAAAATTGATGATTGAACACCAGTGCGGCGACAATGCCGTACAGTAGAAAATCATACCAGTCGACCACGGCTCCCATAAAACTGCTCAATGCGGCACGGTGGGCGCGTTTATTGTTGTATAGCGGCGTTTTTACCGCACTTTGGTTTAAATCGGACACTTGCAAACCTCGATTAAACTCGGTGTAAAAAATAAATACCGTTTTGTAATAATTTTTATACACAAATGAAAGGAGAGGTACTGAGATTACCGAAAGTGCGGTGCAAGGTCAAATGGTGTTTTATCGGTCAAAACAAAAAATAATGCCGCGGTTGTAAATCGCGGCATGGATTATCTTAAAGACTGTTTTAATTTCTATACAGCGGCTTGCGTAACGTTGCGGTTAATCTTCGTTATTTAACGTACATAAAGAAATCACGCACTCCGACCAAAATATTATTGATCGCCACCGCTGCCAGAATCAGCCCCATCACCCGACTGATAATTGCCGCACCGGTGGTGCCGATAATCCGTTGAATCCGATTGGCGGCAATAAACAGCAGATAGGTCACCAGTAAAATCACCAGCATGATCAGCGTGGTTAGCATTTGTTCGCCGAGATTAAAACGGTGGTTATCCGTTAGCAGTACGATTGCCATCATTGCGCCGGGAGACGCGATAGACGGCACGGCAAGCGGATAGACCGCAATTTCATTTAAATTGGAAGGCAGGCGCATCTCTTCGCTCGGTTTGCCTTCGCCGAAAATCATGGTCAACGCGAATAACAGCAGCACCAACCCACCGGCGGTTTGGAAGGCGGTAAGCGGAATTTGCATCGCCTCGAGCAACATTTGTCCGGCGACTAAAAAGAACACCAAAATGCCGGCGGCAATTAAGGTTGCATTCCGTGCAATCCGATGACGATCTTCCAACGGCAAGCCGATAGTTTTGGCAAGGTAAACCGGCACCGATCCAATCGGGTCAATTACCGCCCAAAGCACCACGAATTGTACAATAAGAGAGTCAAACATTATTCATCCTGAATGGTTAAGAGTTATGTTATCATTGTGCAATAATCTATTAACAAAATAAAATAAAAAATGATCTTTTTTAGCGACCTGACATTAAAGCGTGGGGTAACCACGTTATTGGAACAC
This sequence comes from Testudinibacter sp. P27/CKL/0425, assembly GCF_052931395.1. Taxonomy (NCBI): domain Bacteria; kingdom Pseudomonadati; phylum Pseudomonadota; class Gammaproteobacteria; order Pasteurellales; family Pasteurellaceae; genus Testudinibacter; species Testudinibacter sp. P27/CKL/0425. Next base: position 555,941 of record NZ_CM128801.1, read on the forward strand.
GCCAACGCCAGTATTAACCCCGGACAGAAGGTCGGACTGGTCGGCAAAAACGGCTGTGGTAAGTCATCGTTATTCGCATTATTGAAAGGCGAAATGAGCAGCGAAGGCGGCGAGGTGAAATTTCCCGCCAATTGGTCGCTGGCGTGGGTGAATCAGGAAACGCCTGCGCTCGACATCAGCGCGATTGACTATGTGATCCAAGGCGATCGCGAATATATTCAATTGATGAGTGAACTGGAACACGCCAATGCCACCAACGACGGCAACCAAATTGCGTTGCTGCACGCCAAACTGGACACCATTGACGCTTGGACGATTCAATCGCGCGCCGCGACCTTGTTGCACGGTTTGGGTTTTGAGAACGAACAACTGCAAAGTGCGGTCAAATCATTCTCCGGCGGCTGGCGGATGCGGCTAAATCTGGCGCAGGCGCTGATTTGCCGTTCGGATTTATTGCTGCTTGACGAACCGACCAACCACTTGGATTTGGACGCGGTGATTTGGTTGGAACGCTGGTTGAGCCGCTACCCCGGCACCCTGATTTTGATTTCTCACGACCGTGATTTTCTCGATCCGGTGGTCAGTAAAATTCTGCATATCGAACAGCAGCAACTGAATGAATACAGTGGCGATTACTCCTCGTTTGAAGTGCAACGAGCCACCAAACTGGCACAGCAAAATGCGCTACATCGCCAGCAACAGCAAAAAGTCGAACACCTACAAAGTTATATCGATCGTTTTCGCGCCAAAGCCAGTAAGGCGAAGCAGGCGCAAAGCCGAATTCGCGCGCTGGAGCGCATGGAATTGATCGCACCGGCGTATGTGGACAATCCGTTCAAATTTGAATTCCGTCCGCCGGTTTCGCTGCCGAATCCGATTCTCAGTATGGAAAAAGTCAGCGCCGGTTATGCGGATAAAACCGTGTTGCAGTCGGTGAAGTTGAATTTAGTGCCCGGTTCGCGTATCGGTTTATTGGGGCGCAATGGCGCGGGCAAGTCCACCCTGATTAAACTGCTGGCGGGCGAACTGGCGCCGCAAAGCGGCGTGGTGCAACTGGCAAAGGGCGTACAGCTCGGCTATTTTGCCCAACACCAGCTAGATACGCTGCGTGAGGACGAAACCGCACTTTGGCATTTGGCACGGCTGGCGCCACAACAAACGGAACAACAGCTGCGGGATTACCTCGGCGGGTTTGCGTTCCACGGTGACAAAGTTAAGCAGGCGGTCAGCAGTTTTTCCGGCGGTGAAAAAGCCCGTTTGGTGCTGGCGCTGATTGTTTGGCAACGCCCGAATTTATTGCTATTGGACGAACCGACCAACCACTTGGATCTGGATATGCGCCAAGCATTGACCGAAGCGCTGGTCGATTACCAAGGCTCGCTGGTGGTGGTGTCACATGATCGTCATTTGCTGCGCAACACCGTGAATGACTTTTATTTGGTGCCTGATCAGAAAGTCGACGATTTTGACGGCGATTTGGATGATTACCAAAAATGGCTGAACGACAGCGCTAATCAGAGCAGCCAAGCCGCCGGTAATGGCGAAGCGGCGACAGAAAAAGCAGAAAACAGTGCGCCGAACCGCAAAGAACAGAAACGCTTGGAAGCCGAACTGCGCCAACAGAGCGCACCGCTGCGCAAAAAAATTCAGCAGCTGGAAACGCAACTTGACAAGTGCGGTACTCAGTTAAGTGAAATTGAAAGTCAGCTGGCGGACAGCGCACTGTACAGCGATGAAAATAAAGGGCGCTTAACTGCGCTGCTGGCGGAACAAGTGCAAGTGAAAAAACAGTTGGAGCAGATTGAAAGCGACTGGCTGGATGCACAGCAGGAATTGGAAAGTCTATCGGTTTAATCTATCGGCGGCTTAGCTTTCAATGAAGCTGCTACCGATTTTGCGGTTTAACACCGAGCGTGCGCCGCGCACATTGATAATTACCCGTCCGGCAGCTTGGAAACCACAGCGTAAATACAGCCGATAGGCGCGTTGGTTCAGCGGGTTGACCGCCAACACGATTTCGTTATATTTCGGTGATAAGTTGTAGATAAAAGAATCGATCAAATTCGGCGCAAGGGCGGCGCTGGCAAAGCCCATGCCTTGATATTTCGGATTAATCGAAAACGAACGCAATAAAATCGCCTGTTGATTATTGGTGTATGCCAACTTCTCAGCGCCGCGATCAAGCACGAAAAAACCGACCGCAGTATCGTTATCCAGAATAGAAACGCCGGTCATGTCGTTGCTTAACAACAACGTCTGTCCTTCAAACCACTGCCACGGCTGGCGGACATATTTGGCCTGTTCCGAGTCGAGTTGATAGTTGACCAAATCATCGAAATGCCAAAAGGTATATTTTTGAATACTGATCATAGTTAGTCCATTAAGCTACAACAAATATCAAATTAAAAAGTGTAATCCACAGCCACTATTTAGCCACAAAGCGGCATGGCAGGCAATCGAAAGATTAAAAAACAAACAAATCTTTTCAATCCATTTCAGGATTAAAAACGTGGCGGAAATGGTCACTGTGAAAACCGCGGCTCAACATAAAGCGCCACACTTTTTGCTTTAACGCCGGCGTCCAATCCTCAGCGTCTAAGTGGGCATATTTTTTGTTAAACACCGCTTCGGCGGCGGCGAACCAGCCGATTTCGCATTGCTGCAACTGCTCGCTGATCAAGCCGCTGCTGATGCCCTTTTGTTGTAATTCCTGTTTGATTCTTGCCGGGCCGTAGCCTTTGCGACTGCGAGAAAGAAGATAGTTTTCACAAAAGCGCTGATCACTCTGCCAGCCTTTCTGCTGACAATGCTGCAACACTGCTTCGATCTCATCGTCGGCAACGGCTTTTGCCGTCATTTTTTGTCGAATCTCCTCGGCACTGTAATCACGGCGGGCAAGTAAATTCATCACATACGTCAACGCTATTTTATTCATCTCTTTTCCCTGTTTCCATGCGCGAGATTTGCTCTCACAAAACCGATAAATTCGCCGATTCTATAAACTCAAAAGCCAAGTGCGGTTCGGCACTTGGCTCTGTAGCGATTAACAGTGTTGAAATGCCGTGCGGTTACTCTTCGGCTTCAAATCCGTCGTCATCGCCTTCAACATCGGCAATCACGCCTTGTTCCGGATTTGCCAACAATTCGGCACGCAATTTCTCTTCCAATTCGCCCGCCGCTTGCGGATTTTCCGCCAGCCATTTCATCGCATTGGCGCGGCCTTGCCCGATTTTGCTGCCGTTATAGGCATACCAAGCGCCGGATTTTTCCACTAATTTGTGTTTCACGCCCAATTCAATCAGCTCGCCCAATTTGGAAATACCTTCGCCGTACACAATCTGGAATTCTGCTTGACGGAACGGGGCGGCGACTTTGTTTTTCACCACTTTGACTCGCGTTTCGCTGCCGATCACTTCCTCTCCGTCTTTCACCGCGCCGGTGCGACGAATATCCAAACGCACCGAAGCGTAGAATTTCAACGCATTTCCGCCGGTGGTGGTTTCCGGGTTGCCGAACATCACTCCGATTTTCATTCGGATTTGGTTGATGAACACCACTAAACAGTTAGCGGTTTTGATATGTCCGGTCAGCTTACGCAACGCTTGCGACATCAAACGCGCTTGCAAGCCCATGTGCGAATCGCCCATGTCGCCTTCGATTTCGGCTTTTGGTGTTAATGCCGCTACCGAGTCGACGATGATCACTTCCACCGCGCCGGAACGCACCAACGCATCACAGATTTCCAACGCTTGTTCGCCGTTGTCCGGCTGGGAAACCAATAATTCGTTGACGTTCACGCCCAGTTTGGCGGCGTAAATCGGATCCAACGCGTGCTCCGCATCAATAAAGGCACAGGTTTTGCCGGCTTTTTGCGCTTGCGCAATCACCGAAAGGGTTAACGTGGTTTTTCCTGACGATTCCGGCCCGTAGATTTCAACAATCCGTCCCATTGGCAAGCCGCCGATGCCCAACGCCACGTCCAATCCGAGTGAACCGGTGGAAATCGATTCGACATCCAAGGTTTGGGTGTCGCCAAGGCGCATAATCGAACCTTTGCCAAATTGCTTTTCAATCTGTCCTAATGCCGCCGCCAGTGCTTTTTGTTTGTTATCGTCCATTTCTAAACCTCATGTTTAAACCGTCTTTCTGTATTACAATTGTTGCTTATTATACTGTATGGTTATACAGTATCAAGTGAAATTTTGATCTTTTTTACAGAATGTGCGATCGATTCCAAAGTGAAAAGGTTTATGCGCTTTTAAACCGCACTTGACCGAGAATTCATTGATCATCTTGGGGGGATTCAGTATCATTTTTATTTTTAACCTGCCGAGTACCGAAATGACATCCGCCGACAGCCAATTTTCCGCCCACACTCCCATGATGCAACAGTATCTGCGCTTAAAAGCGGAGAATCCTGAGATTCTGCTATTTTACCGCATGGGGGATTTCTACGAGCTGTTTTATGACGATGCGAAAAAAGCGGCGCAGTTGTTGGACATTTCCCTGACCAAGCGTGGCAGCTCCGCCGGGCAGCCGATTCCAATGGCGGGCGTGCCGTATCATGCGGTGGAAGGCTATTTGGCGAAATTGGTGCGGCTGGGCGAATCGGTGGCGATTTGTGAGCAGATTGGTGATCCCGCAACGAGCAAAGGCCCGGTTGAACGGCAGGTGGTGCGGGTGGTTACACCGGGCACGGTCAGCGACGAAGCGTTGTTGCCGGAACGGCAAGACAATTTACTGGCGGCAGTTTACCAACATAAAACCCGCTTTGCGTTGGCGACGTTGGATATGGCATCGGGGCGTTTTCAGATCAGCGAACACGACGACAAAACCGCACTTCATGCCGAATTGCAGCGCTTGTCGGTTGCCGAGCTGTTGTATGACGAAGAATTTGGCGAAATGGCGCTGCTGGAAAACAGCCGCGGTTTGCGCCGCCGCCCGATTTGGGAGTTTGAACTGAATACCGCACTTCAGTTACTGAACCGCCAATTCGGCACCCAAGATCTGAAAGCCTTCGGAGTGGAACACGCCACCCTTGGCTTGTGTGCCGCCGGTTGCTTGCTAAATTATGCCAAAGAGACCCAGCGCACCGCACTTCCGCATATTAATGCCATCAGTTTAGTACAAAACAGTGAATTTATCGTGCTGGATGCAGCAACCCGACGCAATTTGGAACTGACGCAAAATCTGGCAGGCGGCAGCGAATACACGCTGGCATGGGTGCTGGATCACTGTGTCACCCCGATGGGCAGCCGGCTGCTGAAACGCTGGATCCATCAGCCGATTTGCGATTGGCAGCAGATTCAGCAGCGGCAAAACGTGATCGCCGAGATTATGCAGCACGATTTGGTTGCGGAATTGCAGCCGTTGTTGCGCCAAGTGGGCGATATGGAGCGGATTCTGGCGCGGGTGGCGCTGCGTTCGGCGCGCCCGCGCGATCTCACGCGGCTGCGCACCGCACTTGAGCAGATTCCGTTGCTGAAAAACCAGATTATGCAAACCGAATCAGCACAATTGACCGCACTTTGTCGGCTGATCGACGATTTTGCCGAATTATGCGAGTTATTACAGCAGGCATTGGTCGAAGCGCCGCCACTGCTGATTCGCGACGGTGGCGTGATTGCCGCCGGTTACCACGCCGAACTGGACGAATGGCGCGAGCTGTCCGCCGGGGCAACCCGCTTTTTAGAAGAATTGGAAGCGCGTGAACGGCAAACCACCGGCATCGACAGCCTGAAAATCGGTTTTAATGCGGTGCACGGCTACTATCTTCAAATCAGCCGCGGGCAAGCGGATCGCGCGCCGATTCACTATGTGCGCCGTCAAACGCTGAAAAATGCCGAACGCTATATTATCCCCGAGCTGAAAACCTACGAAGACAAAGTGCTGAAAGCCAAAGGTGCGGCGTTGGCGTTGGAAAAGCAGCTGTATGACGAACTGTTTGAGCGGCTGTTGCCGCAGTTGGGTGAATTGCAGTTGGCGGCATTAACCTTGGCGCAATTGGACGTATTCAATAACCTTGCCGAACGCGCACAAAGCCTGAATTACCAGCGTCCGCAATTTTCCGAGCAAATCGGGATTCAAATTGAAGGCGGTCGTCATGCGGTGGTCGAGCAGGTGATGCGTGAGCCGTTTATCGCTAATCCACTGAATTTAAATGCCGATCGCCATTTATTGATCGTAACCGGTCCGAATATGGGGGGAAAAAGCACCTATATGCGGCAAACGGCGCTGATCGTGTTAATGGCATATATCGGCAGCTTCGTGCCGGCGCAAAGTGCGGTGATCGGCCCGATCGACCGGATTTTCACCCGAATCGGCGCGTCTGATGATCTGGCGTCCGGGCGTTCAACCTTTATGGTGGAAATGACCGAAATGGCGAATATCTTGCATCAGGCGGGCGAAAAAAGTTTGGTGCTGATCGACGAAATCGGGCGCGGTACCTCAACTTATGACGGCTTGGCGTTGGCGTGGGCGTGCGCCGAATGGTTGGCGAAAAAATTGCGCTCGCTCACCTTGTTTGCCACCCACTATTTTGAATTAACCGTGTTGCCGCAACAGTTCGACGGGGTGTTTAACGTGCATTTAGATGCGTTGGAACACAATGACAGTATCGCCTTTATGCACGCAGTGCAAGACGGCGCTGCCAGCAAAAGCTACGGCTTGGCGGTGGCGGCATTGGCGGGCGTGCCGAAAAATGTACTGACGCTGGCAAAACAAAAGCTGAATCAATTGGAACGCTTGTCGCAGCAAACTGGCGATCAAAAACTGCAACAACTGCGTGAATTAAATCAAATACAGGCGGAATTGCCGTTGGTTGAGCAAGACGAGGGCAAAAGTGCGGTCTGGCAGATGTTGCAACAGCTTGATCCTGATGATTTAACCCCGAAACAGGCGTTGACTTATCTGTATCAATTGAAAACCTTGGTAAATTAAGGCGATTGCAGCGGCAGGCTTTGCTTATTTTGAATAGTTTTTCGAGCTTTTCGGCAATTTTAGCCCGACTTTCTCGGCAAGATAGCTACAAGTGCAAAAGCCGGTTAAGCCGCTGGTTAGCATATTTAAACTGATAACCAGGCTTAATAAGAGCCATAACGAGCTGACGAATAACGGGCTGGAGTTTAAGCCCAGTAGTAAAGAGAGCAAAATAGACAGCCCACGAATAAAATTAACCAATTGCCAATATGCCACAACTAACCTCAAAATAGTTTACGGACAAGAAAAGGGCGTCGAGTATAACGTAAAATGTCAGCTTAAAATATGAAATTTGTCATTTTTCATTAAAAAATATCTAACAGATTAAATTTTGTGCCGAATACCATTTAATCCGTATGGTTAAATTAACGCAGCGGACAATCTTTGCAGTATTTGCCCTTTTTCTTGTATTTTTTACAACACTTTCCTTTTTTGCTCATCGCGGCTTCCGGGCTTCCGGGCTTCCGGGCTTCAAGATGTTTGTTTAGTGTTCGCCTAAAGACGGCGCTTCACCGCCGAAAGTATCGAGTAAGCGTTCGCTGAGTTGTGCCAAAGTGCCGGTCATCAAAATAAAATCAGCGTCGAAGCGTTGGGCATAATCTTCTTTTAGAATGTCATCATTTTTTTCGCGTACGCTGTCGGCGAATTTCAAGCGCTTCAAGCTGCAATCTTGTTGCAATACAAAACTCAAATGCTCTTCCCACTCCAGCGCCAGCTTGGTGATCTGCTTGCCGGCAGCAAAATGGTTTTGCATTTCGTCGCTGTCCAGAGGCTGTTGTTTACAGCGGATCACTGCCTCATCGGTGGTGGAAGTCAGCTCCGCTTCTTCAAGTGCGGTCAGCCAAGCGGGCAGGTTGTCATTGGCGATCCAATCCGTCATCACCGCACTTGGATCGTTGGCAAACGCCAGCGGCACCACCGGCAACGAACCGAGTGATTTGCGCAACAGTGCCAGCGTGTCTTCCGCGCGTTTTGCCGAAGCGGCATTTAGATAAATCAGATCATTGACCGAATCGATCCAAAGTGCGGTTTGCTGTTTTTTACTGAACGCGCGCGGCAGCAGTTCATTGACCACGTCATCTTTCAGCGTTTGCTTTTCTACCTTACTCAACTTGCGTTGTTCTTTGTTTTCCAGCGATTCAATCCGCTCGTCAAGTGCCTGTTTCACCACGTGCGCCGGCAGGATTTTTTCCTCTTTCTGCGCCAGTAACAAAATTTGCCCGTTAACGCTGAAATGCAGCAACTCGCTGCCTTTTAACGGTGTCGCCCAGCCGAATTTGCTTTGATCATGGCTGCCGCACGGATAAAATGCCTGATTCGCCAAGCTGCTGTCCAGCGTTTGTGTTGACCAATCCAGCTTTTTGCTTAAACGGTATGCCATAATATTTTTAAACCACATAAATCTGCTTTCCTGCTTTTTCGTAATCAAGGTAGAATGAGGCGTCATTGTAACTGAATTTGCGAAGGAAAAGGCAAACTGATGCAACAAAAATTAATCGCTTTTATCGGCGCGGGCAATATGAGCCGCGCGATCATTCTCGGGCTGCTCAACAGCGGCTATCCTGCCGACAAAATTATCGCCAGCAATCCCAGCCGTGCCAAACTTGATGCGTTGGCGCAACTGGGGGTGCAAACCACCCAAGATAATCAACAGGCGGCGGCAGCGGCAGACGTGGTGCTGTTGGCGGTGAAGCCGCAGTTGATGGCAAGCGTATGCGGCGAATTAAGCGGGCTGGATTTCAGTCACAAATTAGTGATTTCGATTGCCGCCGGGATTTCGGTCGCGCGCTTGCAACAGTTGCTGCCAAGTGCGGTTGCGTTGGTGCGGGTGATGCCGAATACGCCGTCGCTGTTGTCGGCGGGCATGGCGGGGCTGTTTGCCAATGCCGAATGTACCGCGGCAGACCGCACTTTTGCTGCCGAATTGATGCAAGCGGTCGGCAAAATCTGTTGGCTGCAACAGGAAAAAGAGATTAATACCGTGATTGCCGCCTCCGGCAGCAGCCCCGCCTATTTTTTCCTGTTTTTAGAAGCGATGCAGCAAGAGGTGGTCAAGATGGGGTTGGCGCCGCAGCAAGCGCGCGAGTTGATTCAGCAGGCGATGCTGGGCGCGGCGCAAATGGTGATCGCCAATCCGGACACTGAGTTAGCCGAGCTGCGCCAGCAAGTCACCTCGAAAGGCGGCACCACCGCAGCGGCGATTGCGGTGTTTGAACAGCAGCAGTTGGCGGCAACGGTGCAAGCAGCAATGCGGGCGGCGGTGGCGCGAGCCGAAGAGATGGAAAGCCTATTCTGATGATTCGCGTATCCCCTTTTATCTGGCTGATCGTCAGTTTTACCGGCTATTTCGCCGCTTATGGCGTCTTTTTGCCGTATTTACCGGTTTGGTTAAAATCCTATCACTATTCCGATGAAGTTATCGGCACGGTGGTGGCGTTTTCGTTTCTATTCCGTTTTATCGGTAGTATGCTGTTTTCACAATGGGTCAAACGACCGTCGGCGCTGATTTTTATGTTGCGTTTGATTGGCTGGTTAAGTCTCGGCTTGGTATTGGCGATCAGCGTCAGCGCCGAAATCGCGTGGCTGGCAATCGGGTTGATTTGGCTGTTTAATGCGGTGTTCGGCGCCGGCATTCCGTTAACCGATGCGCTGGCGGGCAATTGGCAGCAGCAGGTGAAACTGGATTACGGTAAAGCACGGTTGAGCGGCTCGCTGGCGTTTATCGGCGCCAATCTGCTCGGCGGTTATATTTTAGGCGTGTTTAGCGATCAAAGCATGATGTGGCTGATGACCGCACTTTTACTGGCGTATGCGCTGCTGCAACAGCTGTCGCCGAGTGTGTATCCGCAAGATGCGCCGCAATCGCGTGATAATTCGCAAGATGCCGTACCAAGTGCGGTCAGTTACCGCACGTTGCTTGCCAATCGGCAGATTGTGGCGTTGTTGACCGCTCTTGCGTTGATTCAGGGGGCGCACGCCGCCTATTATGCCTACGGCGTGCTGTATTGGGCGGATCGCGGCATCGGCGTTGAACTGAGCGGCTGGCTGTGGGGCATTAGCGTGGCGGCGGAAGTGTTGGTGTTCTTCTTTGCCGGACGCTTGCTGAAAGGCTGTTCATTGTATCAGTTGCTGATGTTCACTACCTTGGTTACGGTGTTCCGCTGGACGGCAATGGGCAGCGCCGATCAGTTCTGGCAATTTTTACTGCTGCAACCGCTGCACGGTATCACTTTTGCGTTGTGCCATTTTGTCACGGTGCGCTACATCGCCAGTTGCCCGCCAAGTTATATCGCCAAACTGCAAGCGCTCTATAACGGAGTGTGCAGCTGTTTAAGCGTGGCGTTGTTTATGCTGTTGGCAGGCGCGGTGTATCGGATTGATCAAAGTTGGGCATTTTACTTAATGGCAATTTTAGCGCTGCCGGCACTGCTGTTATTGCAAAAAGTCAAAGTGCTGAACATTCCACAAGATTAAAAAATTGTTCAAAAAACAGCCTTGAATTTTTAAAAATCCCCCTCATCTAATCCTCGTGAACGAAACTATCGTGAAGATAAGCGTCAGGAGGATTTTTTTATGAATATCGAAAAGTTTACCACCAAATTCCAACAAGCGATTGCCGAAGCGCAGTCGCTGGCGTTGGGCAAAGAACAACAATATATTGAGCCGCTGCATTTGATGTTGGCACTGCTTAATCAGCAGGGCGGCTCGGTACAGCCATTGCTGGTCAGTTGCGGCGTGAATGCGGCGCAGCTGAAAAATCAGCTGAATAGCGAGATTGATCGTTTAGCCAAAGTCGAAGGCAACGGCGGCGATGTGCAGTTGTCACAAGCGTTGGTGCGCTTGTTGAATCGTTGCGATCAGCTGGCACAAAAACGCCAAGATAAATTTATTTCATCCGAGCTGTTTGTACTGGCGGCGCTGGAAGACAAAGGCGCGCTCGGCAATGCGTTGCGCCAAAACGGCGTAAAAGCCGAAGCGGTTGAAGCCGCGATTCAAAAAATACGCGGAGGAGAGAACGTGAACGATCAAAATGCCGAAGAGTCGCGCCAGGCGCTGGAAAAATTTACCATTGATTTAACCGCACGCGCCGAAAGTGGCAAGCTTGATCCGGTGATCGGGCGTGATGACGAAATTCGGCGTGCGATTCAGGTGCTGCAACGTCGTACTAAAAACAATCCGGTGTTGATTGGTGAGCCGGGCGTGGGTAAAACTGCGATTGTCGAAGGCTTGGCACAACGAATCGTCAACGGCGAAGTGCCGGAAGGTTTACGCAATAAACGCGTGCTATCTCTCGACATGGGCGCATTGATTGCCGGTGCTAAATACCGTGGTGAGTTTGAAGAGCGGTTAAAAGGCGTGCTGAACGAACTGGCAAAAGAAGAAGGGCGAGTGATTTTGTTTATTGACGAAATTCACACCATGGTCGGCGCAGGCAAAAGCGACGGCGCAATGGATGCCGGCAATATGTTAAAACCGGCGTTGGCACGCGGTGAGCTGCATTGTGTTGGCGCCACCACTTTGGACGAATATCGCCAATATATCGAAAAAGATGCAGCCCTTGAGCGCCGCTTCCAAAAAGTGCTGGTGGACGAACCGAGCGTGGAAGATACCATCGCCATTTTGCGCGGACTAAAAGAGCGGTATGAACTTCACCACCATGTGCAGATCACCGATCCCGCGATTGTGGCGGCGGCAACCTTGTCGCACCGTTATATTTCCGATCGCCAATTGCCAGACAAAGCCATTGATTTGATCGATGAAGCCGCCTCTAGCATTCGAATGGAAATTGATTCCAAACCGCAACCGTTGGATCGCCTAGAACGGCGGATTATTCAGCTGAAGCTCGAGCAACAAGCGCTGCAAAAAGAGGACGACGAAGCCAGCCGTAAACGTTTGCAGATGTTAGAAAACGAATTGGCGGAGAAAGAGCGCGACTATTCCGAACTGGAAGAAGTCTGGAAAAGCGAGAAAGCTGCGCTTTCCGGCACACAACACATTAAGGCGGAACTGGACAACGTGCGCACCCAAATGGAACAAGCGCGCCGTGCTAGCGATTTTGCCAAAATGTCGGAGTTGCAATACGGCGTGATCCCACAACTGGAAAAACAGCTCGAACAAGCGGAAGCCTCGGAAGGCAAAGAGATGACGCTACTGCGTTATCGCGTCACCGACGAGGAAATCGCCGAAGTGTTGTCGCGCGCCACCGGCATTCCGGTCGCACGCATGATGGAAGGCGAAAAAGAGAAATTGCTGCGCATGGAACAAGAGCTGCATAAGCGGGTGATCGGACAAAGCGAAGCGGTGGAAGCGGTGGCGAATGCCATTCGCCGCAGTCGTGCCGGGCTTGCCGATCCGAATCGTCCTATTGGCTCGTTCCTGTTCCTCGGCCCAACCGGGGTAGGGAAAACCGAGTTGTGCAAAACCTTGGCGAATTTCATGTTCGACAGCGAAGATGCGATGGTGCGGATCGATATGTCGGAGTTTATGGAAAAACACAGCGTATCACGTCTGGTCGGCGCGCCTCCGGGCTATGTCGGCTATGAAGAGGGCGGCTATTTGACCGAAGCGGTGCGTCGCCGCCCATATTCGGTGATTTTGCTCGATGAAGTGGAAAAAGCACATCACGACGTGTTCAACATCTTATTGCAGGTGTTGGACGACGGACGATTAACCGACGGACAAGGCAGAACCGTGGATTTCCGCAATACGGTGGTGATCATGACTTCGAATCTGGGGTCCGATCTGATTCAGGAAAACGTGAATGACTTGGATTATGCCTCGATAAAAGAGCTGGTGATGTCGGTGGTCGGTCGCCACTTCCGTCCGGAATTTATCAACCGGATTGACGAAAGCGTGGTGTTCCACCCGTTAGATAAAGCCAATATCCAAGCGATTGCCTCAATTCAGTTGAACCGCTTGAGCAAACGCATGGAAGCGCACGGCTATCAAATCCAGTTCAGCCAAGCGGCGTTGGATTTTATCGGCAATGTCGGTTACGACCCAATCTACGGCGCGCGCCCACTGAAACGCGCGATTCAGCAAGAGATTGAAAATCCGCTGGCGCAACAGATTCTGTCCGGTGCGCTATTGCCGGGCAAACCGGTTACGGTGGATGTGGTGGATAACCGCGTGGTGGCGAGCCAGTAAATTATTCGGTGAAACAGCCGTTTAAAATGATAAACCGCACTTTGCTTAAGCGGGCAAAGTGCGGTTTTTTTTAATTGAATTTCAGGCTGCTATTTGCCCATACTAAACGCGACAATCTGACTGATGTGCGCCAGTGGGCGTCCGCTCTGTTGTTGCCATTCGAGAAACACTTGCTGTGTGCTGGCAAACGAGCGCTGGGTTTGAATGCCGCCGTCAATCAGTTTGTGGTTGCGCAGATAGGCTTCCACATCGTGAGTCAGCAAAAAGGTGTCCTTGCGGACCGCTCTTAAGCTGTAAGCGCCGGTGTTGCCGCCCAGTCGTTTGCCGTGTTTTTTCAGATACTGCCAAAGTGCGGTGATGTTGTCGCTTGGCCATTCGGCAATTAATTTTGAAAAGCCGCCGTCCAAATTGGCTTGATAAATCATCTGTGCGTTGTATTTAATGGTTTCCACTTTCGGCCAATAGCGGATAATCCCCGGATCTTGCGCTTTCTTTTCCCACAATTCATCGGGCATCATCAACAGCTTTTCAATTTCAAAGCCCCAGAATACCTGCTCGAAATTCTCCCATTTGTTATTCACAACCTGCCAAACCACGCCGCACTGAAACACTTTGCGCGTCATTTCCGCCAGCCAGCGGTGATCGGGCACTGCAAGCAGTTCCTCACGGCTTTTCAGTTTGCATAAACGCGCTTCCAATGCCGCTTCGCCGCCTTGATGGGCGGCGGCACGCTGATAAATATCGTCAAATTTTTCTAAAATCATACTGACCGGCAGATCTCCAATTGCACATTGCCTTGTTGTAATAAATCGCTGATTTGCTCACTTGGCTGAATATCGGTCAGCACCACGTCCAAATCCTGAATTTGCCCCAACCGAACTGTGGCATGGCGGTTGAATTTCGAGTGATCGACCGGCAGCAGCACCTTGCGTGATGCCTTGATCAGCGCACGTTTCACTTGCACCTCGTGGAAATCGTAATCCAGCAGCGTGCCGTCCTCGTCAATCGCACTGATACCCAAAATGCCGTAATCCAGCCGAAATTGGGAAATAAAATCCACCGTGGCTTCGCCGATCATGCCGCCGTCCTCACGCAAATTGCCGCCGGCGATGGTGATGCTGAAATCGGCTTTTTTCATTAAAATGTGTGCGGCATTCAGGTTGTTGGTCACGATTTGCAGATTTTGGTGATCTAACAGCGCATAGGCAACCGCTTCCGGAGTGCTACCAATGTCGATAAACAGCGATGAACCGTTTTTAATCAGGCTGGCAACTCGCTGTGCAATTGCCTGTTTTTCTTTGGAAAAGAAGTGTTTGCGCTCTTGGTAATCGCTGTTTTCGGTGCTGGACGGTGACGCTGCGCCGCCGTGGTGGCGACGAATCAGATTTTGCTCCGCCAGCTCATTCAAATCGCGTCGAATGGTCTGTGATGTGACATTGAACACAGTGACTAAATCTTCGGTGCTGATATATCCTTTTTGCGTCACCAGTTCGACAATTTGCTGGTGGCGTGTTGATTGTTTCATCTCGTCTCCTTTGCTTTCGCCCCGTGAGTATTTTGCTTGATTCTACCTCAAAGTGCGGTCGCTTTGATACAACGATTGCATGAAAATCGCTGCCGACACAAGCCGACAGCGATTTTATCGTCGTGAGAGATGAAAGAGCGGTTAGGCTCGGTTTTCTATGCCTGACTGACCACGCGTGGGAACAGAATGTTGTTTTCCAAATGGATATGCAGCATTAAATCATCAATAAATTCATTGATGCCGCTGTACAGCGCGCGCCAAGTGTTGCAGGCATCCGCCGGTGGCGTGACGTTATTGGTGATGGATTTCAGCACTTCCACTTGTTGTCCGGCGTCGTCATGTTCGTGTTCCATCACCTGAATCGGCATTCTTGCCATTGCGTATTGCCCGGCTTTGATCATCGGGAACAGGATTTGTTCCTCTTTTTGCATATGTTGGCTGAGTTCGGCATAAATTTCTTTTAATACCGCCGAAGCGCCCATCGGGCAATCGTCACGATCGCCGTGTACGTTTTCCACTTTTTCCGCCATAAAAATCAGCTCCGGCAGTTGTTCGCGGTGGCGTTGGTGGTAACGAGCGATGATGTGTTCGATAATCTCAGGATAAGCGGCTTGAGTCCAATCTTGCTCCTGCCCGACGTCTTGACGCCCTTCCAGCTCTGCCAAACGGCTTTCGATTGCCGCCAAATCCAAATTTTTCAGTTTCGCCGCAAAGCCTAAAGTGTTGGCACCGCCGCAGCAGAAATCCAAATCATATTCGCGAAACAGTTTGGTTGCGCCCGGAATGGCGATCGCCAATTCACTCAATTTTTTCTCTTGACATGACATAATGTCCTCGTGTTATTCGTTGGGTTGTAGGGATAAATAAAAGTTGAGTTAAATAGTAAGGTATTTTTTGGTTTAAAGCAGTATTTTTAATTCATCTTTTGATATAGATCAATTCGAATACCGTAAACGAGGTAGATTTGGAAAGATAAACCGCACTTGCTGCCAAGTGCGGTTCTGTCGCTATCAATGGAGGATTAGGCTTTTTTCTTCACCGTCAAACCGGCGGGCGCTTGTGCCACCGGCATGATTTCAATCCGGTTGATATTGACGTGTGGCGGCTGCTCGGCAACCCAAACCAGCGTGGCGGCAATGTCCTCAGGGGTGAGAAAATCTACGTTGGCATACAGCGCTTCGGCTTTGTCGTTGTCGCCGTAAAAACGCACGTTGGAAAATTCCGTGCCGCCGCATAAGCCCGGCTCAATGTTGCTGACTCGCACCGCCGTGCCGACCAAATCCGCGCGCAGGTTCAGGCTGAACTGTTTCACAAACGCTTTGGTGGCGCCGTAAACATTGCCGCCCGGATAAGGGTAATCACCGGCAATCGAGCCGAGATTGATGATGTGTCCGCGGTTGCGTTCCACCATGCCGGGCAAAATGGCGTGGGTCAGGGTGACCAAGCCGCCGATATTGGTGGCGATCATCTGTTGCCAATCTTGCAGACGGCTTTTTTGCGCGCTTTCGATCCCAAGTGCCAAGCCGGCATTGTTGATCAGCAAACCAATCTGCTGCCACTCCGGCGGCAGGCTGTGAAGTGCGGTCAACACCGCATCTTGGTCACAAACGTCGAACGCGAGCGCCAGACAGTTTTCGCCCAGCTCTTGCTGCAATGCAGTTAAACGTTGCTGGCGGCGGGCGGCGATGATCACCCGATGTCCGTGCTGAACCAGCAGGCGGGCGGTGGCGGCGCCAAATCCGGCGCTGGCGCCGGTAATCAGTGCTAGCATAATGATTCCCTCTATGGTTGATGTCGATGACTTTCAATATAACAAAAACCGACGGTAGCGGTAAAAATTTTTCGTAAAACAGTTGCTTTTATTGAAGTGATGTTGTAATTAATTAGAACTATAAATTTAATAATCTTAATTACACAACATCAAAAACTCAGTCAAAAATAAGGACACACTATGCAAAACGTAGGTTTTATCGGTTGGCGCGGAATGGTCGGTTCCGTATTAATGGATCGTATGCAGCAAGAGCAGGATTTCGCACAGATTAATCCGGTGTTTTTCACCACCTCACAAGCCGGGCAAAAAGCGCCGACTTTCGGCGGCAAAGACAGCGGTGTGCTGCAAGACGCTTATGATCTGGACGCGTTGAAAGCACTAGATATTATCGTCACTTGCCAAGGCGGCGATTACACCACCGAAGTCTATCCGAAACTGCGTGCCGCCGGTTGGGAAGGCTACTGGATTGACGCCGCTTCTACCCTGCGCATGGAAAAAGACGCGATTATCGTGCTTGATCCGGTGAACCAACACGTTATCCGTGACGGCTTGGCGAAAGGCGTGAAAACCTATGTCGGCGGCAACTGCACCGTCAGCTTAATGTTAATGGCATTAGGCGGTCTGTTTGAAAAAGATTTAGTCGAGTGGGTTTCGGTCGCCACTTACCAAGCGGCAAGCGGCGCGGGCGCGAAAAATATGCACGAACTGCTGGTGCAAATGGGACAATTGCGCGATGTGGTGCAAACCGAACTGGATAATCCGGCATCTTCAATTCTGGAAATCGAAAGAGCGGTCACCGACAAAATGCGCGGCGATTTGCCGATTGAAAACTTCGGTGCGCCACTGGCTGGCAGCTTGATTCCGTGGATTGACAAACTGCTCGACAGCGGACAAACCAAAGAAGAGTGGAAAGGCTATGCCGAAACCAACAAAATTTTAGGCTTATCCGACAGCCCGATTCCAATCGACGGCTTGTGCGTGCGTATCGGTGCGCTGCGTTGCCACAGCCAAGCATTCACTATCAAATTGAAAAAAGATCTACCGCTGGCGGAAATCGAGCAGCTACTGGCTTCGCACAACGAATGGGTGAAAGTGATCCCGAACGAGAAAGAAGCCACTTTGCGTGAATTGACGCCGACCAAAGTCACCGGCACCTTGAGCGTACCGGTCGGACGCTTGCGCAAACTGAACTTAGGCCCTGAATATCTGGCAGCATTCACCGTCGGCGATCAGCTGTTATGGGGTGCGGCAGAGCCGTTGCGCCGCATTCTGCGTCAGCTGGTGGCATAATTTCAGCAATAATAACAATAGCACGCGGGCGGATTCTCTATCCGCCCGTTACGATATAAGCATTTAGTCAATCAATAAAAGTGCAAAGTGCGGTTCGGGCGGATATAATCCGCCCTACTTTTACCGCATAAATAACGGAGCAAACTATGCAACGAGAACCGCACTTCGGGCAGTTTGCCTTAAGAACTTTAAAACCGTTTGCCGAACAGTTTCCGCTGCAATATGTGAGCGGGCAGCGCGGCTGCCGAATTGCCTATCGTTTCTTTGAACACCCCTCGTCGGACGAAATTCAGGTGCGGAAACTGATGATTCTGGTCAGTGGACGCGCGGAAAATCTGTTGAAATGGACCGAAATCGCCTATGATTTTTATCAGCAAGGCTATGATGTACTGACATTCGATCACCGCGGGCAGGGCTATTCGCAGCGTTTGCTGCCCGATCCCGACAAAGGTTATATCGACCGTTTCGATTATTATCTCGACGATTTGGATGTGGTGCTGCACAGCGTCAACCATCTCCATGCGTATCAACAGCAGGTGATGTTGGCGCATTCGATGGGCGGGCTGATTGCCACACTGTATCTGGCGAAATACCCACATAACATCGACAAACTAGTGCTGAACGCGCCGTTGTTTGCTTTGCCGCTGAAACGCCCGCTGCTCGATCCGCTGATTGTGCATTTAATGGTGCTGCTGGGGCAGGATCAGCGTTATATTTTCGGCAGAACCGCCTACCAACCGATTAACCCTGAAAACAACGAATTGAGCTTCTGCAAAAGCCGCATGATGTGGACCAACCGGATTAACCGCCGTTTTCCCGAACTGCATTTGGGTGGTCCGACCTTCCGCTGGGCGAATCAATGCCTCAACCAATTCGGCAAACTGCCGCGCGCGATTGCTAAAATCCGCATTCCGGTGATGTTGCTACAAGCGGAAAAAGAGCTGATTGTTTCCAACGCACAAATTGAAAACTACGCCGCCCGCTTTGCCGATTTACAGCATGAAATTATCCGCAACGCCAAACACGAATTGCTGTTTGAACGTGACGATATTCGCCAGATTGTGTTAGATAAAATTTATCAATTTTTAGCCGATTAAGGTTTTATTAATATTTCAGTGCTAGTGTTAGCGCAGCGTTTTTCTTTCTACCTGACCAAAAGGGCAATATTATGTTAAAAACACTGCTTGCAACCGCACTTGCCGCCGGCGGGAGCTTAACTTCACTGGCGGTCGCTGCGGCAGACAGCCACGATTTGACGTTTAATCCCGAAAATTACCAATTACAAACCTTGCATATCGACGGACAGGCGTTTGATGTGCGGGCGTATGAAAATCTGGTATATGTCAAAAATCCGGTCGATACCGAATATCAGATTATCAATATTTATATTCCACAAGCCTATTTCGAAGGCAAAAGCATTAACGGCTACCAGGCGGACAATGCGCCGATTTTCTTTCCGAATCAAGTCGGCGGCTATATGCCGGCGAAACCGGGCGTAGCGTTAGCGAGTGACAAGCGGGGCGAACGCAGTGCCGCCACGATTGCCTCCGCATTACAGCAAGGGTTGGTGGTCGCCTCGCCGGGTGCACGAGGGCGCACCACACAAAATGAGAACGGCATTTACACCGGCAAAGCGCCGTCGGTGATTGTCGATTTGAAAGCGGCGGTGCGCTATTTGCGCTATAACGATCAACGGATGCCGGGCGATGCGGAAAAAATTATCTCCAACGGCACCAGCGCTGGTGGTGCGGTGTCCGCCCTGTTGGGGGCGAGCGGCGACAGCGCGGATTATCAGCCGTATCTGACCGCACTTGGTGCTGCACCCGTTTCTGATCATATTTTTGCGGTGTCCGCCTATTGCCCGATCATCAATTTAGAACACGCCGATGCGGCGTACGAATGGCAATTTAACGGCATTAATGATTACAAACAGATTTAAATCAGTATGCTGGATTACAACGTCAAGCGCACCGAAGTGCCGGGAACATTGGACAGCGAACAAATCACCGTTTCCAACCAATTAAAACCGCTCTTTACCGATTATCTCAATCAACTGCAGTTGCGTGACTCGGACGGCGCGGTGTTATCGCTGGATAAAGACGGCAACGGCAGCTTTAAGCAATGGGTAAAAGATTATGTTTTAGCCTCGGCGCAGCGGGCATTGGACAGTGGCAGTGATTTGTCCGCTCATTCGTGGTTGACGATCCGCTCAGGTAAGGCGGTCGATTTAGATTTTGACGGTTACTTGGCATATCTCGGACGAATGAAAACGCCGCCGGCGTTTGGCGCATTGGATTTAAGCAGCGGCGAGAACCAACTGTTCGGCACGGAAAAAATTGATGCGCAACATTCCACTGCCTACGCACTGCAACACAGCACCAAAGCGGGAAGCATGGCGGATTCACAGCTGATTAAATTGATGAATCCGATGAATTATCTCGACAACAAAGCGGGCGCGGCACCGCACTGGCGGATTCGCCATGGCACTAAAGATCGCGACACTTCGCTGGCGATTCCGATTGTGCTGGCGACTGCACTGCAAAATCACGGCTATCAGGTTGATTTTGCGCTACCGTGGGATCGCCCGCACAGCGGCGATTATGATCTGCCGGAATTATTCGACTGGATTAAGCAGCTTACGGCGAAATAATATCAACTGACAGGGCGGCAGTGCCGCCCTCACTCCAAACGCTTATGTTGTAGCAGATGAGAACAGCAACATCGCGCCGAGCACCGATAAAATCACGCCGATAATTCGATTAACATACACTTGTTTGCTTAATAAGTGATTGCGGATACGCGGCGTGGACAGCATGATCGCCACCAAACCGAACCAGATGAGGTGCGCAAGCGACATAAACGCACTGTAACCGATTTGCAGCCACAACGGCGTGTCGGGATTAACGATTTGGGTGAAAGTGCTGAGCACAAACAGCGTGGTTTTCGGATTCAGCGCATTGGTGATGAAGCCCTGTTTAAACGCCTGTTGATCGCTCAACACCGCACGTTTGCCGTATAAATAACTATTGCGAGTGGTCATGGCAAAATCGCCGCCGGGGCTGATCACTGCTAAAATGGTAATTGTCATCACCGCGAGAAGTTCGTTCATCATACTTGAGAAAATATCCGATAAATTATGTTATGATTTACAAAAATTTTGCCGTAGTTTCAAGCAAAAGAAAATCGAAATATTTTAACCTAAGTGTGAGATTTTGGAACAGATCAAGAACCTGCCGCTCAAGGCACTAAGCTTTTTTTACTTCGTCGCCGAGTACGGCAGCTTAAGTGCGGCTGCGGTACAGTTAAACGTCACCCACGGTGTGGTCAGCAAGCAGTTGAAGCTGCTGGAAAGCTATCTGGGCACGCCGTTGTGGCTGAAACAGGGCCGCAATCTGGTGTTGTCGCCAAACGGCGAAATTCTGTATCAAAGCTGCCAATTGCTGTTCGGCGAACTGCAAAGTGCGGTACGAAAAATTCAAGCCCGACAGCAGCGGGATTTGGTGGTTTCTTGCGAACCGACATTGGCGATGAAATGGTTAATTCCGAGAATTTCGGCTTTTCAGCAACAAAGCGGTATTCAGCCGGTGATTCTTGCTGCCGGTGGCGAGGTGGATTTTACCCGCCAGGGGATCGACATTGCGATTCGGCGCAATGATTTTCAGTGGTCGAAACAGTTGTATGCTGAAAAAATTGTCGATGAGCAGATTGGCTTGCTGCACAGCCCGCAACTGAATCACACCAATCGGCTGCACACCCACACTCGTCCGCAAGCATGGCAAAACTGGCAGCAGCTGACCGGCGAGACCTATCCGCAGTATCAAGGCGATGTATTTTTTGAACATTTTTACTTATCGCTACAAGCCGCAATTGCCGGCATGGGTGCAGCGATTGGTTCGCGTTTTATGGTGCAAGACGAGGTGGCGCAGGGCATTCTGCTTGTGCCTTACGGCTTTGTCGCCGACGGATCGGCGTATTATCTGCTGTCGCAAACCCCGTTTGACGCAAGCGATGTCAAGCGTACATTTTTACGCTGGCTAAGAACCGAAATGGGCTGAAAGCAACCGCAGAAATACAATATTTTTTGAACTTTTCAACAAAAGTGACGTCTAATTTTGCGTACCAAACTAACTTGCGTGAGGCTAAAACGGGTTGAAATTTTGCACTCGGCACGATTTATGCTATAACTAGCAACTCACCGCACAAATCAAGGCAAGTTAGCGGTTTTAACTAGAACAAAGAAGGAATGCGATGACTAAAGATATGCAAATGATGCTTGTTCCTCAAGGCAGCTTGGAAGGCTATATCCGAGCGGCGAATCAATACCCGATGCTGACTGCTGAGGAAGAGAAGGAGTTAGCGGAGCGTTTGTATTACCAACAGGATCTGGAGGCGGCGAAAGAGTTAATTCTGTCGCACCTGCGTTTTGTGATCCATGTTGCGCGTGGCTATTCCGGCTATGGCTTGCCGCAAGCGGATTTGATTCAGGAAGGCAACATCGGCTTGATGAAAGCGGTGCGCCGTTTCAATCCGGAAGTGGGCGTGCGCCTGGTTTCGTTTGCCGTGCACTGGGTGAAAGCTGAAATTCACGAATATGTGCTGCGCAACTGGCGGATTGTGAAAGTCGCCACCACTAAAGCGCAGCGCAAATTGTTCTTCAACTTGCGCAAAACCAAACAGCGTTTCGGTTGGTTCAACGAAAATGAAGTGGCAATGGTCGCCAATGAACTGGGCGTGTCGGTTGAGGACGTGAAAGAGATGGAATCACGCATGACCGGACAAGACATGGCGTTCGATCTGCCGACTGACGATGCTGAGGAAAGTTACAGCCCGGCGTTGTATCTGGAAGACAAAAGCTCGGATTTTGCCGCCGAACTGGAAGATGAAAACTACGACACTCAAGCCACCGAACAGTTGAACGAAGCGTTAGCCGGCTTGGACGAGCGCAGTTTGGATATTATCCGTTCCCGTTGGTTAGACGACGACAAAGCGACGCTGCAAGATTTGGCAACCAAATACAGCATCTCCGCCGAACGTGTGCGTCAGTTAGAAAATAACGCGCTGAAAAAACTGAAAGGCGCCGTGAATTTTTAATCGAATAATTCTCGAAAACCCGTCCTAGTGGCGGGTTTTTTATTGCCGGACGGTTGTCGCAAAATGATGGCACTTGATACAATTAAGACGTACACTACTCTAAGAACATAAATCACGCATAACTATACCGAAAATATGCTCAAGGAGAGAATCATGCGTTTGGATTTGACATCATTCACCAATGCGGTGGCTCGATTGGACGAGGGCTTGATCCGCTACCAGCAAGACATCAGCGACAGTCAAATTCGTGACGGTTTGATTCAACGTTTTGAATTTACTTATGAAATCAGCCATAAAATGTTAAAACGTTATTTGGAAGCGGCTTCCGCCAACCCTGCGCAGTTTGACAGTATGGCTTTTCAGGATTTGATTCGCACGGCAAACGAACAAGGGCTGTTACAGGGAGACTGGCGAAACTGGAAGCAATATCGCGAAATACGCAGCCGCACCAGCCATACTTATGATGAAAATACCGCACTTTGGGTGGTCGGAGGCATTCCGGCATTTTTACAAGAAGCGGCATTCTTACTCAATTCGCTGCAAGTGCGGTCGGCATGACGGAATCGTTGATTATGCGCCCGGATGAACGGGAAATTGTTCGGGATATTTTGCAGCAATATGTGGCGCAATATCCGGTATGGGCATTCGGCTCCAGAGTGAACGGCAATCCGAAGCCTTATTCCGACTTGGATTTGGCTGTGATCACGCAAACGCCATTATCGCCGGCGGTGTATGCCGATCTGATCGACGCCTTTTCGAATTCGGATTTGCCGTGGAAAGTCGACATTGTCGATTGGGCGATGATCCAGCCCGCATTTCGTGACATTATCCGTCAAAAATATAGCGTGTTACAGCCGTAAAAACCGAATGCCGCCGGGTAGAAAAAGCTGATAATTTTCCTAAAGTTGGTCGAACCTATAAAAAAATCCCCAGCAACAGTGCGATAAAAATCCCCATGCCGAAGTAGTTGTTATTCAAAAAGGCATTGAAGCAGTCTTCACGCGTGCGTTCGCGAGTGAGTTTGCATTGGTACACAAAGCAAAGTGCGGTGACGGCAAGGGCGGCATAGTAGATCGGGTGCAGTTGTGCCAGATGCCCGATGCTGATAAACAGCAACAGCGCGACAAATTGCAGCAAGGCGATGATTTTGTTGTCATATTGCGCGAACAGAATCGCGGTTGATTTCACCCCGATGCGTAGATCGTCATCGCGATCAACCATCGCATATTGCGTATCATAGGCGACAGTCCACAACAGATTGGCGGCAAACAGCAGCCAGCAGATCAGCGGAAGTTGTTCGCTCACCGCGCCATACGCCATCGGGATCGACCAACCGAATGCCGCGCCGAGCACAAATTGTGGCAAGTGGGTGTAGCGTTTCATAAACGGATAGACAAACGCCAACGCCACCGCGATAAACGACAGCACAATCGCGTACAGATTCAGATTCAGCACCAGTAAAAATGAAAGTGCGGTCAGCCCGAGAAATAACCTTTTTGCCTCTTTCTCGCTCACCTCGCCGGTCGCTAGCGGACGATGGGCGGTGCGCTTCACGCTGCCGTCGATATGGCGATCGGCATAGTCGTTGATCACACAGCCGGCAGCACGCATTAACACCACGCCACACAAAAAAATCAGCAAAGTGCGGTAGTCCGGTACTCCGTCAGTCGCCAAAAATAGCGCCCACAAGGTCGGCCACAACAGCAGCAAGGTGCCAATCGGGCGATCAAGGCGCATTAAACGGGCATAAGCCGACAGCTTTTGGGTTAATACATTAGACATGGTGGTAATCGTTTTACGGTCAAACTGAGTGTTGCTTATAAAAAATAACGGCGAATAAGATGCGCTATCTTACCCCAAAATAGGCAGGAACGCATAGGGTTATGCGGGATTTTAGTGCTGTCGGACGCACAAAAGGCAGGCAACGGCGCCTGCTTTTGTGTGAGTTGTGGTGAAAAAGTGAACGGTTATGCGCGTAAACTACGGATAAAACTCACCGCTTCTTGGGTCAAACGCGTCACTTCCTGCCAGTTTCCGGCAGCAATTGCACCGTTTGGTAGAATCCAAGAACCACCGACCGTTGCCACACAATCCAGTGCTAAATAATCAGCCACATTTTTCGGACTGATGCCGCCGGTCGGGCAGAAAGTCAATTGCGGCAACGGCGCGGAAATGGCTTTCAGTGCCGGCGCACCGCCGTTGGCTTCCGCCGGAAAGAATTTCAGGTGGTCGTAACCCAACTCAAGTGCGGTCATCATTTCCGACGGGGTCGATGTGCCCGGCATTAACGGCGCGTCGCCTTGTGCGGCGTGTTTCAGTAAGGAAAGGCTCACTCCCGGAGAAATCACAAATTTCGCCCCGGCTGCCACAGCATCGTCATACTGTTTCGCCGAAATCACCGTACCGGCACCGACCAACGCCTGCGGCATTGCTTCATGAATCAGTTTAATCGCATCTAACGCAACCGCACTTCGCAAGGTGATCTCAAACACATTAATCCCCCCGTCCAGCAATGCCTGCGCCATCGGCACCGCATCGTCCAAATTTTTAATCACCATCACCGGTACCAGAGGAGAGGCGGCAAACACCGCACTTGGTTGTAATTTCCATGACATAGTTGTGTTTCCTATTTAAGTGTGATCTCTTTGCAGAGAATGTAAGTTTAAATTGAACGGTCTATCTTTTTCGATTGATTAGTGTTTTATCATTCGCAGTCGATAAACGAGTAATGCACATAAAATTAGCGCGCAGCCAACTAACTTTAGTGCTGTAATTGTTTCATTCATAATCCAAACACTGAGCATCAGCGTCCAAACCGGTTCCAAGACCATAATAATGGCGGCGGTGGTGATATTGCAGTGTTTTTGTCCGAGTGTCTGTATAAAATAGCGTAAATTGCTCGCAATTAATACACTGGCAGTAAACCAGAACCACGTTTTTGTTGAAATATTCGATTGCCAAGTTTCAAATCCGAGTGAATATCCACTACACAAAAGACCCACGATCACAAATTGGATCATGATTAATGGCACCGGCGGGATATCTTTTGCATATTGGTGATTTAAAACAAAATAGAGTGCCGCCGAAAGTGAGCTGAGCAGAAAAAGAATACTGCCGACAGCAAAACGAAGCTCACCGTAACGACCGATCGCCAAGCAATATAATCCGACTAAAGCCAGTGGCATCGATAGCCAAAATACCGGCATCGGGCGATGCTTAAAAAGCAGCCAAGACACCAATGGTGCAATCAGCATGGCAAGGCTGACCAAAAAAGCACCCTCGCCTAAATCATTGCTGTAGGTGACACCCTGCACCCATAAAAATAAATTTAAAGCCAGTGCGACACCCACCGCAGCGGCACGCAGAATATGCGCTTTACTGAGATGATATAACTGGCGATAAGCAAAGGGCAAAAAAATCAGTGCGGCAACTAAAAATCGTGCGCCCATAAACCCTACCGAGGGCATTTCCATGATCGCATTCTTAGAGAAAAACCATCCGGATGCCCCAATTAGGGTGACAAAAAAGATCAGAATTTGCCCGAAATACGTTTGCATATCGCTAGCCGATTGTAATGGGAGAGTGGCTCTCCCATTTTGTTTGATTAACTAAAATAAATTTTCTTCAATGCCAGCTCCAATCCACGAAACTCCGCCAATCCTTTTAAACGCCCAATGGCAGAATAGCCCGGATTGGTTTTCTTGCGCAGATCGTCCAGCATTTGGTGACCGTGATCAGGGCGCATCGGAATCAGGCGCAGATTGCCCGCCGCTTTGCGTTTATACTCTTCAGCCAATAAGGCTTTGACCACGTTGAACATATCCACATCGCCTTCTAAATGCGCTGCTTCATGGAACGTCAACGGATTATCTTCACGACAAGTTGAACGTAAATGGGCAAAATAAATCCGGTCGGCAAATTTTTCGGTCATGCTGACCAAATCATTATCCGAGCGCACCCCGTAAGAGCCGGTACACATCGTAAAGCCGTTCGCCGCCAGTGGTTGTGTTTCCACAAACCATTGCATATCTTCAATGGTGGACACAATGCGCGGCAAACCTAAGATCGGGCGTGGCGGATCGTCAGGGTGGATTGCCATGTTAATCCCCACTTTTTCAGCAACCGGAATAATCTGTTGTAGGAAAAATGCCAAATGCTGACGGAACTGCTCTTTGCTGATGCCTTGATAGCGATCCAACTGCTGTTGGAATTCGGCAAGGGTATAGCCCTCTTCCGCACCCGGTAAACCTGCGATGATATTGTTGGTCAGCTGTTGAATATCCTGCTCGCTCATCTTGTCAAAATAGGCTTTAGCCGTTTGCTGTTCACTTTCGCTGTAGTTGTCGGTTGCTCCCGGGCGTTTTAAAATATACAACTCAAAGGCGGCAAAGGCATCTTGATCAAAGCGTAATGCCTTTGAGCCGTCAGGCAATTGGTATGCCAAATCGGTGCGGGTCCAGTCCAGCACCGGCATAAAGTTGTAACAAACGGTATCAATACCGCACTTTGCCAAATTACGCAGCGTTTGTTGATAGTTTTCAATCCACGTTTGGAATTGCCCGGTTTGGGTTTTGATCTCTTCATGCACCGGCACACTTTCCACCACCGACCAAACCAATCCCGCTTGCTCAATGACTTGCTTACGTTTTTCGATCTCTTCAACACTCCACACTTGTCCGTTTGGAATGTGGTGAAGTGCGGTTACGATGCCGGTTGCACCGGCTTGTCGAATATCACTCAATGAGACCGGATCATTCGGTCCGTACCAACGCCATGTTTGTTCCATTTTTTACTCCTGTAAATAAACTAAATCCCGACTATCACCGGATTGACACTAAATAAGTAACCATCAAAATTAGGATCTTCAACATCAGATAATTCAAACAATTTTTGTTTTACATTTTCTAGGTGCTGCCACATTGCTTTTCTTGCTAAAGCGGGATCTTTACGTTGAATGGCGGTAATAATATTTTCATGATCTTGTAACCATAAATAACGATAACTCTGGTTTGGAATGTGTGTATGTAACCCTTTCCACATTTCGCTGTCAGTTCGATATTTCCAAAGATCTTTCTGCATTCTGATTAAGACTTCATTTTGCGTAATTTCAGCAATACTCGAATGAAAATCTTCATCCGCAATATAATCTTCATCCCCCTGTTCTAAGCTTTTTCTTTCTTGGCTTAGAATTGATTTCAATCGATCTATATCTTTTTTTGTCGCTTGAATTGCCGCAAATTCGGCAATGCTACTTTCTAATAGCTGGCGAGCTTGTAATAGCTCAAAAGGCCCGATATCGGAAAAAATATCGTCTTTTTCATCATTGGCTGCTATTGGTAATGTGGCAACATAAACGCCGGAACCTTTTCGAATATCGACAAGATTTTCCAGCTCAAGCATAATCAGCGCTTCTCTGATGACAGTACGACTGACGCCAAACTCTTCGGCAAAATCACGCTCGGTGGGAAGTCGTTCGCCAATGTTATAAATACCATTAGCTAGCCTTTCTTTTAGTAGCAGCCCTATTTTTTTATAAGATCGTAATTCATTATCCATCTCTAAATACCTTTAATGAGTTTTTATATCGGCAGTAGTGATTTTATTTCCAGGTATATTATTGATTATTAACTCTCTTTTTTCTCCAGCAGGTAAGGTTAATAATATTTCACTATAGCCTGGCGTAAAATCGCCGCTTTTATTGACGATTAATTCTATACTATTTTCCGTACATTTCATTTTTATATCTAGGCTAAAATAGCGATTGTTGAGATAATCAAAGCTAACGCCATCGTCATCAAATAAGCTCACATCAGTATGACCTTTATCTAAAAACGGCATAATTAACAATTCACGTTGATTATCATGCAGTGTATTTTTAAGGTGACTTCTTGATAGCGGAATGATGCTTCCTGCACGAATGAAAAGCGGTATTTTTTCAATTGGCGCATCGGCAGTAATTGTTTGTTTTCCGGCAAACCATTGATGCGTATAAAAATCATACCAGCCTGACTGATTATCCGGTAAATAGACTTCACGCTTGGTTTGCCCCGGTTCGACGACAGAGGCGACGAGTAAATCACGTCCTAAAAGATAATCATCACACTCTTCAAAGGTTTTTTTATCCCACTCATAATCGAGGAAAGTCGGGCGAAGCATTGGCTCATGCTCATGGTGTGCTTTCCATAATAAATTATATAAATACGGCATGAGTTGATAACGTAATTTGATAGCCTCACGAATAATCGGTGTGACTTCAGGATACATCCACGGTTCATTAACCGTTTTATCATCATTCCAAGAATGAATGGTAAAACGAGGGTGCATAACGCCGTTTTGTACCCAGCGGACAAAGAGTTCCGGATCAGGTTTATTGCCTGAAAATCCTCCGACATCATGTCCGACGTTATAAAGCCCTGATAAGCTCATACCTAAGCCCATTTTGATATTGTAACGCAACGTATTCCAATTGGTTCGGTTGTCGCCGGACCAGGTTTGTACATAGCGGTTCATGCCGGGAGAGCCGGAGCGCGAAATCAAATAAGGGCGGATATTTGGCGCATATTCCATTTGCGCCTCATAAGAGGCTTTCATCATTAATAATGGTTGTAGAGGACGAATCAGCTTAATTGGTAATCCCTTACCAAAATAGTGGCACTTAGCATTATTATCCCAAACTTCAAATTCATTATTATCATTCCATGTGGAGTCAATGCCGTATTCAAGCAGCTGTTGTTTGACATTATTTTTCCACCAAGTAATTGTTTCAGGATTGGTGAAATCTAAATGGGAGCCTTCATCGTCCCAGAAAACGGAGATCTCCGGTTTATTCGATTCGGAATCTTGGATAAATAAACCGGCTTTTGCTACTTCATTGTATTTCGGGTGATCATGCAGTAAGCAAGGTTTGATATTGGCGGCAAGTTTCATACCGGCATTGTGGAAATAATCACTCATTTTCTGAGGTTGAGGTACTTTGTCATAGTTCCAATTGAAAACATAACGTTTATCGCCAATCGAGGTATAGCCTGATGACAATTGGAATGAATCACATGGAATCGAATGTTCCGCACACAGATCAACAAATTTTTTCAATTGCTCCTGTGCATCTGGTGCGTCGGTATAATGCATGGTTGAACCGCTATAACCCAAGCTCCATTTTGGTCCGAAAATGGTTCCGCCGGTGAGTGCGGTGTATTTTTTCGTTACATCGAGGATCTTCGGACCTAAAATCATGTAGTAATCCAGATCGCCGTCCTCGACCTGATAACTACGATAATAGGTATGATAATTATCAATTTCGCTGCCTAATCTGAACCAGCAAGAGGCTAAATTATCATAGTACAATCCATAGCTGACATTTTCCGCGTGGGAAATATAGAAAGGAATGTGCTTATATAACGGATCGGTTGTTTCCGCATTGTATCCCATCGCATCAAGGTTTCGCATTTCAAAGCGCCGACCGTGGCGATTTAAATTCCCTGTTTTTTCCCCTAAGCCGTAATATTGCTCAGACACATTTCTTTGTAAAAAATGTGATAGCTGATTATTTGAAATCCCAAACAAGTAAGCCCCGGTTTTACGATCGGAAACAAATGTTTTCCAGACTCCCTCATCATTGTATTGCCATTCCAAGCATAACGGTTGATGGATAATCACCCTGAGTTTTTTACTTTCTACTGTGATATCACTTTCATTTTCAGTAACACTGTAAGTTGGTAGAGAAAAGCCGTCTAAAGACCAACGATCTCGCCCCTGCCAGGCAATATCTGCTTGGTTTGGGGTAATTGCCCATGTTTGAGGCACTCGAAAAGCTTCATTTTGGCTGAATGCGACCCGGAATAGATCCTGTTCTAATACAAAAAGATGCAGCGTCCAATTATATTCGCACTGTATATCAATCCGGTTGTTATGGTTATTCAGCAGTTTCCAATTTTTTAATGTTTTCATTCTACAATCCTATTCAATTAGTAACCGAGGAAAAAGCGAGGAAGCGCCAAGCTTAATTCCGGAATAAATGTAACTAACATCAATGCCACGATAAGTACGGCATAGAATGGTAATAATGGTTTGATCACTTTATCAATTTTAACGCCACCGACAGAGCAGCCGATAAATAACGCACTGCCTACCGGTGGTGTACAAATCCCGATAGATAAGTTAAATGCCATTAAAACACCAAAGTGAACGGGATCCATTCCTAGTTCGGTTACAATTGGGAAAAAGATTGGTGTAAAAATAAGAAGTGCCGGTGTCATATCCATGAAAACACCTACAATTAACAAAATAACGTTGATGATTAATAGAATAACAATTGGATTTTCTGAAACGGTTAACAGTGCGTCACTAATGGTATAAGGAATATCAGCATTTGCCATTGCCCAAGACATCCCCATTGATGTACCGATTAGTAGTAAAACGATAGATGTTGTAACGACAGAATCTAAAATAATTTTCGGTAGTTGCTTTAATGAAACTTCACGGTAGAAAACTGATGCCAAAATTAAGGTGTACACAACGGCAAAGGCAGATGCTTCGGTTGCGGTGAAAATTCCGCCGACAATCCCCCCCATGATGACAACAATGAGTCCGAGACTAGGTAGTGCGTCTAATGTTTTTTTAATGACTTCTGACTTTGTTGGTCTTGGTGATATCGGATAATTTCTTTTTTTGGCAATGATACAGATGACGGTCATTAGCGCCAATCCCATTAGGATGCCAGGGATATAACCGGCTAAAAACAGTGCGCCGATAGAGGTACCACCGGAAATTAAGGAGTAAACGATAAACGTATTGCTTGGCGGAATCAGTAGCCCGGTTGGTGATGAAGTGATATTTACTGCGGCAGAAAAGGCGGGGTCATAGCCCTCTTTTTTCTGTAATGGTGCCATTGTTCCGCCTACGGCAGCAGCAGACGCTACGGCAGAACCGGAGATTGAACCGAACATCATATTGGCTAATACGTTCACGTGTGCTAATGAGCCCGGCAAGCGTCCTCCAAGCACTTTTGCAAATTCAATCAGGCGAAGCGCTATTCCACCTTGATTCATAATGTTACCGGCTAAAATAAAGAATGGAATTGCCAGTAATGAAAAACTGTCTAATCCGGAAGCCATTTTTTGTGAAATAACCGTAATCGCCGCATCAAATGGAATTGAAAGCATGATGGTGATTAATGATGAAAGACCGATGGCAAAGGAAATTGGTACGCCAATAAAGAGGAAAAAGAAGAACGTTGAACAAAGTACGATAACTGTTGACCATTCCATATTACTTACCTTTTGTCAAAAATGACTAACTATTTAATTCTTTAGAAATATCTCTAATGAGATAAATCAACATAAAGATGCCGCTCAGTGGGATTGCAAAATAGACCCACCCCATTTGAATCCCAAGTACCGGAGAAATTTGCCCGGCGTTCATAGTGTCAAGAACTAGTTTGCTGCCGCCATAGCACATAATTAATACAATAAAAAACAGACTAATAATGTTGATTAGTAAATTAAGAAGATTGTGCTTTTTAGGTGACGATTCTAATTTTGTCAGCAGCAAATCAATAGCAAGATGCTTTTTTTGTCCCAATGCGTAAGCCGCACCGATGAGACCGACCCAGATAAAGAGAAAGCGTGCAATTTCATCGGTATAAGTGCTTGGTTGATTCAGCACATAGCGTGAAAAAACTTGCCATACAACACAGACGACTAAGAATACACTCAGCGTAACGCATAGTGCGGATAATGTTTTATCTATTGTTGATATAAATTTAGCCATGATATTCCTTAATATTGAATAAAAATGGTGAGGCTGGAGTATTTTGGTATGCCAAAATATACATCAAAGCCATTTTATAGCAATTAATAATTATTTATTTTGTGATCTGGCTCACCAATATCGTCATATTGGCTTGATATCTTATCAATACCTTGTACGATTCTTGTCAACCACCGCCAAGAGGAAGTGAGGCTTGTGGGTAATTTCAACTTAACTAACCTTAAGCAGTAACCAAAACGGAGACTCTGTATATGTTGACTAAGAAAACAATTCTTTCATGTGCTTTAACGACGCTTTTATCCGCGGGCATTGCATTTAGTGCCTCGGCAAAGACAACATTAAAATTAAGCCACAATAATGATAAAACTCACCCGGTTCATATCTCGATGCAATATATGGCGGATGAAGTGAAAAAACTGACAGACGGAGAGGTTATTGTTCGTATTTATCCTAACAGCCAATTGGGAACTCAGCGTGAATCAATGGAACTCTTGCAGGCGGGTTCTTTAGATATGGCAAAATCCAATGCCAGTGAGTTGGAAACATTTGAGGCTTCTTATGGGGCATATAATTTGCCATATTTATTCCGCAATACCGATCATTACTATCGCGTTTTATCCGATAAAGATGTAGGACAAAAAATTCTATCCGCTTCCCAAGGAAAGGGTTTTATCGGCTTGACGTATTACGACGGCGGTGCTCGCAGCTTCTATGCCAGCAAACCGATTCGCTCACCTGCAGATCTGGTCGGTATGAAAATTCGTGTTCAACCGAGCCCAAGTGCGGTTGAGATGATTAAATTAATGGGCGCTTCACCAACACCGCTGGCTTACGGCGAATTATATACCGCATTACAACAAAAAGTGGTTGATGGTGCCGAGAATAATCCAACGGCTTTAACCTTGGCGCGTCATGGCGAAGTTTCCAAATACTTCAGTCAAGATGAACATACTATGATCCCGGATGTATTGGTCATCGGTGAAAAAGCATGGGCTAAATTGACGCCGGAACAACAAGTTGCGTTAAAACAAGCCGCTGACGCTTCCATGATGTATCACAAAGATTTATGGGTGAAAATGATTGCGGAGAACGCACAAGAAGCGAAAGATAAAATGGGTGTAGAGTTTATCGAAGTTGAAAAACAACCATTTATTGATGCGGTGAAGAGTATGCACGATAAAGCCTTAAATGATCCGGCTATCGGTGAATATATCCAAAAAATTGATGCGCTGGCGAACTAAATCATCGCAAAGCGAAAGGAAGAGGATACTGTGAAAGGGCAGTATCCTCTTTTCGTAAAATCGGATTAATAAGGACGTAATATGAATGAGATTCAACCAGTTAACTATAGTAAGGCAAAACTAAAATCTAAAATCGTTCACCTCGGTTTCGGCGCTTTCCACCGTGCGCATCAGGCACTGTTTGCTGATCAGCTGGCACGGGTTTCAGACAGTGACTGGGGTTATGCCGAAGTCAATTTAATCGGTGGTGAAATGCTGATTGAATTGCTGAAAAAACAGGATTTGCAATATTGTGTATTGGAAAAGGGCAACGGCAAAAATACCGCTAAAATCATCAATTCAGTATGCGAAGCGTTGCACGCAAAAGTGGACGGCATCGAGGCGGTGTTGGAAAAAATGGCAGAGCCGCAAGTTGCGATTGTATCGCTGACCGTTACCGAAAAAGGCTATTGTACCGATTTGGCAACCGGCAAACTGGATTTGAATAATCCGTTGATTCAACAGGATCTGGCTAATCCGCAACAGCCGACTTCCGCTATCGGATATATTGTGGAAGCATTGCGCCGCCGCAAAGCCCGCAATCTTGCACCGTTTACGGTGATGTCTTGCGACAATGTGATGGAAAACGGGCATATTGCCAAAAGTGCGGTTTTAGAATTGGCATACCAAATTGATGAAACACTGGCACAGTGGATTGAACAACACGTTACTTTCCCTTGCACTATGGTTGATCGAATTGTGCCGGCGGCAACCGAAGAAACCTTGCAGGAGATTGCCGAGGTTTTAGGCTATGACGATCCGTGCGGCATTGCTTGTGAAGCGTTCAGACAATGGGTGATTGAAGACAACTTTGTTGCTGGTCGCCCGCAATGGGAGCTGGTCGGTGCAGAATTGGTTGCCGATGTGCGCCCGTTTGAGCAGATGAAACTGCGTATGCTAAACGGCAGCCACTCTTTCTTGGCGTATTTGGGGTATCTGGGCGGCTATCAACATATTTCTGACACCATGACCGATCCGCATTACCGTGCTGCAGCGCATCAATTGATGTTGCAAGAACAAGCCACCACCCTCGCCATGCCAGAAGGCATTAATCTGCAGAACTATGCCGATTTGTTGATTGACCGCTTTACCAACCCAAGCCTGAAACACCGCACTTGGCAAATTGCAATGGACGGCAGCCAAAAATTGCCGCCTCGCTTGTTGGAGTCGATAGCGTTTCATCTGGAAAACAATAGCTCGTTCCGATTATTGGCGTTGGCAGTTGCCGGTTGGGCGCGTTATGTCAGCGGCATTGACGAGAACCAACAGCCGATTGAGGTGAAAGATCCGATGGCGGAACAGCTTGCTGCCATTTATGCCAAGTGCGGTTTAGATGTTGCCGTTGTCGATGAATTATTGAAACTGGAGAACATCTTCCCTGCGGAGCTAGCGGCGAACCCGACGTTTGTTGAACACGTCCGCACGGCCTATCAAACTTTGTTAGATCATGGCGCGCGTCAAGCGGTCGCCGATGCGTTAGCACAGGAGTAACATCATGAAAGCGTTTATGTGTGAAGATTTTTTGTTATCAACCGAAACCGCACGCCGTTTGTATCACGACTATGCGGCACAGCAACCAATTTTTGATTACCACTGCCATCTTAACCCGAAAGAGATCGCTGAAAACCGCCGTTTTAACGATTTAACCGAAATTTGGCTGGAGGGCGATCACTATAAATGGCGGGCATTGCGTACCGCCGGTGTCGAAGAGCGGTTGATCACCGGTGATGCCAGCAACTATGAAAAATATCAAGCATGGGCAAATACCGTGCCGCAGTGTATCGGCAACCCGATTTATCACTGGACGCATTTGGAGCTGCGTCGTCCGTTCGGCATTCGTGAAACCCTGCTTAACCCGCAAAATGCCGACAAAATCTGGCAACAATGCAACGAAATGCTGCAAGATAGCCGCTTTTCGGCACGTGGCATTATGCAGCAGATGAACGTGAAACTGGTCGGCACGACCGATGATCCGATTGACAGCTTGGAATACCACCAACAGATTACCGATGATGTCACTTTTGATATTGACGTTGTGTCGAGCTTCCGACCGGATAAAGTCTTTAAAATCGAACTACCGCACTTTAATGACTATTTGGCACAACTTAGTGCGGTCAGCGATGTAGAGATTCTCAGCTTTGCCGATTTACAACAGGCATTATTGAAACGCTTGGCACACTTTGATGCGCACGGCTGTAAATCTGCCGATCACGGGATTGAAATTCTGCGCTTCGCACCGATTCCGGCGGAAAGTGAATTGAATCATATTTTGCGTTTGCGGCGTGATAACCAACCGTTGACGGAGTTGCAAATCGCACAATTCAGCACCGCCGTCTTAGTGTGGCTGGGCGAACAGTACCACCGTTTGAATTGGGTAATGCAATTGCATATCGGTGCGCTGCGCAACAATAACAGCCGTATGTTCAAGCTGCTGGGTGCAGATGCCGGTTTTGATTCCATCGCCGACCGCACGTTTGCCGAACCGCTTTCTCGCTTGCTTGACAGCATGGATCAGCATGACTGCCTGCCGAAAACCATCATTTATTGCCTGAACCCGAGAGACAACGAAATGATCGGCAGCATGATTGGCAATTTCCAAGGCGGTGGCGTTGCTGGCAAAATTCAGTTCGGTTCGGGCTGGTGGTTTAACGATCAAAAAGACGGCATGGAACGCCAATTACAACAGCTTTCCCAATTAGGGCTGCTCAGTCGGTTTGTCGGTATGTTGACCGATTCCCGTAGCTTCTTGTCTTACACCCGCCATGAATATTTCCGCCGCATTCTGTGTGAAATGTTGGGGCAATGGGTTGAGAAAGGCGAAGCACCGAATGATCTGACGCTGTTGGGCGGCATGGTTAATGACATCTGTTTCAACAATGCCAAACACTATTTTAAATAAGGGTGTCGCATGAAAAAAATAGCGATTATCGGTGAATGTATGGTCGAGCTGGCACTGAAAGGGACGCAGCCGCCACAGTTGGGATTCGGTGGCGACAGTTTAAATACGGCGGTCTATCTGGCTCGGCAATTAACCCAAAGTGCGGTATCCATTTATTATGTCACCGCACTTGGACAAGATCCGTTCAGTGCGCAAATGCTGGCGCACTGGCAGCAGGAGGGCATCAACATCGATTTAGTGCAGCAGCTGCCGGATAAATTACCCGGTCTGTATTCGATCGTAACTGATGAACAGGGCGAGCGCAGCTTTTACTACTGGCGCAACGATGCCGCTGCCCGTTATCTGTTGAAAACCGCTGACAGTGCCGCCATCGTGCAGCAACTGGTTGGCTTTGATTACCTGTATCTCAGCGGCATCAGCGTGGCGATTTTGGATCACGCCAGCCGTGAAACCTTGTATCAGCTGCTTGCCGATTTTAAACGGCAAGGTGGAAAAGTGATTTTTGACAACAATTTCCGCCCACGCCTGTGGGAGTCGATTGCCAGCGCAAGGGAGGTGTATCAGCGGATTTTGTCTTTCACCGATATTGCTTTCCTCACGCTTGATGATGAAACCGCACTTTGGGCAGACGATTCAGCGCATCAAAGCGCGGTTGAAGCGGTGATCGCACGCACCCAAACCTATGGCGTGGCGGAAATCGTGATTAAACGTGGCGCAGACAGTTGCATCATCACCCAAGGCGAACAGCGTACAGAGGTGGCTGCAAACCGTATCGCCGCCGACAAGGTGATCGACACCACCGCCGCCGGCGATTCTTTCAGCGCCGGGTATCTGGCAGCACGCTTGAGCGGTGAATCCGCCGAACAAGCGGCACAACAAGGACATCGCCTCGCTGGCACGGTGATTCAATATCGGGGCGCGATTATTCCGCCGGAGGTCATGCCGAGCCGCTAAAATAAACGGCTGCTGTCATCTTTTTATCATACGGCAGCCTTATAATCGTGCTCTATTTGTATTGATTTATCGTCATAAATAGTCTTAATTGCACTCAAGGAAAACATCTAGATGAAACACAAAATCAGCAGCGCACTGGCGCTCTTATTATCCCTGACCGCACTTTCGGCAACCGCCGCCCCGAACCATGTTGATGCGATTTTAGAACGGTTGAGCAACGCCAATCAACATCGTGATCATGTGATGGTTGCCGCTCACCGTGGCTTATGGAACAAACACGGGCAAACCGTCTATCCGGAAGCCTCGGTGTCTTCGGTGCGTAAAGCAATTGAATTGGGCATTGAAATCGTGGAACAAGATATTCGCCAGTCAAAAGACTGGGTGTTTATCGTACTGCATGACGAAGAGCTAGAGCGCACCACCACCTGCACAGGCTTGGCAAAAGAGAAAACTCTGCAAGAGCTGAAACAGTGTAAATTGAAAATCGTCAATCAAGGGCAAGAAACCATCACCGATGAACAGATCCCGACATTGGAAGAGCTGTATGTTGAAATCAACGGTAAAATCTTACTCAATTTAGACAATAAAATCGGTTACGAACACTTCCCTGAAATGTTCCGTTTGGCACAAAAACACGGTGTCGAAAAACAAATTCTGGCATCGGTGAACCAAAACACTCCTGAACAGCGTGAAAGTGCGAAGAAAATCAATGCCGATTTGGCGCAGTACGGTGTGAACCTGATGCCGAACATCTACGACAGCCATGTAGATTTTGAGCTGTACAAAACCGTGTTGGAAGAATACAAACCGAAACTGGTGCAATTGCGTAATGCGCATAAGCTGGGACAACCGCTCACTCAAGACGGCGGCATTTTCTTCAGCGATGAAAGCCGTGAACTAGCGAAAAAATACAACACCCACTATTGGGTGAACACCTTGTATGATCCGGGTACAAC
This sequence comes from Testudinibacter sp. P27/CKL/0425, assembly GCF_052931395.1. Lineage (NCBI taxonomy): Bacteria > Pseudomonadati > Pseudomonadota > Gammaproteobacteria > Pasteurellales > Pasteurellaceae > Testudinibacter > Testudinibacter sp. P27/CKL/0425. Next base: position 594,600 of record NZ_CM128801.1, read on the forward strand.
ACCGGGATTGCGCTCCGGCGGCCGAGGCGATGAGATGGCATTCTATGCTAAATTGCCGAATGAAGTGTTTGGCTTCTGGGTCAACAAAGGCGTAACCATTTTCCAAACCGACGAGCCTGAGTTTTTATTGGATTGGCTAACCGAAAACGGCTATCGTAAGCCTTATAAGAACTAACCTGTTCACTCGAACCGTATTTTTAATAACCGCTGGTGGAATTTTCACTGGCGGTTATTTTTATGAAATAAATTTTCTATTTTGTTAAATAACAACCAATTAATGACTTATAATTAGACAAAAAAGCGCTTATACTAGTTAAAAATTTATTGGTTGAGAAGAATAAAATATGAATAAATCCCTTGAGCTGGAGCAGTTGGAAAGCCAGATTCGTGAGCGTTATGATAATTTGAGCAAACGGCTGAAGCAGGTCGCGAAATATATTTTAGATAATCCGAATAGCATTGTATTTGATACTGTCGCTGTGATTGCCGAGCGGGCGGATGTGCCGCCTTCCACTTTAATTCGCTTCGCCAATGCGTTCGGTTATGGCGGATTTAATGAAATGAAACAGATATTTCGCGAAAATTTGATGGAAGAAACCGTCAATTATAGCGAGCGTGCGCTACTATTCGATCAAATTGATCCGGAAAATGCGACACAGGGCGCGCCGAATGAGATTTTAAGCGTATTTGCGCAGGCAAACCACCAAGCGTTATTGCAATTGAGCGCACAAATTAGCCGTGAACAATTAGAAAGAGCGGTTGATATACTGCATTCTGCCAATAATATTTTTATTATCGGTTTGAAGCGTTCGTTCAGTGTGGCGAGCTACTTGAATTATGCCCTGCATCACCTTAATTGCCATTCGTATATTATTGATGGTTTGGGCGGAATGTTCGAGGAGCAACTGAATTTAATTAAGCCGGGAGATGTGGTGGTGGCAATCAGCTTCTCGCCGTATGCCAAAGAAACGCTGAATATTATGAACGCCGCAGCTAAAAATGGCGTGAAACAAATCGCGATTACTGACAGCCAAATCAGCCCGTTAATCAGCTTCAGCGATGAAGCCTTTATCGTTAAGGAAGCGCAAGTCAGCGGCTTCCGCTCGCAGTGCGCCACTATGACGCTGGTACAAACGCTGGCAATTTCTTTGGCGTTTAAGCGTAATGAGGGATAACACTCGAAGCCAAGTTAAAAAATAAGCGGCTGTAATGAGCCGCTTATTTGTTTATTTCAAATGACTATTTAAATTTCGCCGCATATTCTTCGCTGTTAATCCACTGGTGATCTTGTTCCCAAGTGAAACGCCATTTGCGCACCGGCCCTGCCATGACATTCAGATAATAGTTGTTGTAGCCTGCGATAGTGGCGACCGGGTGATAGCCTTTCGGTACTTTGACCACATCGCCGTCATACACTGCCATGCATTCATCCAAAGTGCGGTCGTCGGTATAAACGCGTTGCAGGCAGAAGCCTTGTGGCGGGTCGAAACGGTGATAGTAAGTCTCTTCCAAATAGGTTTCATGTTCAGATGCTTTTTGATCGTGCTTGTGGCTCGGGAAAGAGCTGGTGTTGCCTTCATCGGTAAACACTTCCACCACCAATAAGCTGTCGGCGGCTTCCGTTTCCGGCAGAATATTATGCACTAAGCGTTTATTGTTGCCATAACCGCGTTTTTCCACGCCGACATCTTCCGGTTTGATCACTCGGATTGGCAGATTGCCGTTACTCGGTGCGCGGCAGATCGCCAGTTCAAGCTCGGTTTCGGCAATAACCAAAACTTGTTTTTGGTGCGGAACATACAGTGAATATGGCGGAATACGTTCAAACGGCGAAGTGCGGTTTCCGAGATGTTCGAAAATTTTGGCATCGACTGCAAATGAGGCATAGCCTGATACCACCACAAAGCAGGTTTCGGTATTGTCGGTATTGATTTCAATATTTTTACCGGCTGATAAATGCAGCAATTCAAAACCGACATATTCCCATCCGGCATTTTGTGGGGTGATTTGTTGGCGAAAGCCGTCATCGACAGATTTGGATTTGGATAATAATGGACTCATGCTTAACCTCATTTTATTGTTGGCACGTTAGATATAATCAGTATAAAGGACAACCGCATTTTGCTGAACGGGATCTTTCTTAAGATTCTACTTAGATCACAAAAAATGAAATAAAAATTTCATTTTTTCGATTTTCGGTTGAAAAAACTGTTTCGTAAGAGTATCGTGTAATGGAAATTTGCACTTATTGTCATCAGTTAATTTTTTCGTCGAGGAGAAGTATGAGCCAGTTTATTCCAAATTTTATCAACGGAGAAACCGTTGAAAGCCAAAGTTCCCATTTAGCGCCTGTTTTCAATCCGGCTACCGGCGAGCAAACCAAGCAAGTCAAACTGAGCACTGCCAGCGAAGTAGAAGCGGCAATTGCAGCGGCGCAAGCAGCTTATCCGGATTGGTCGCAGCAATCACCATTGCGTCGCGCACGCGTATTGTTCAAATTTAAAGAGTTATTGGAAGCGAATTTTGATGAGCTGGCAAAATTAATCACCAACGAGCACGGCAAAATTTATTCGGATTCTATCGGTGAATTGACTCGCGGTTTGGAAGTGGTGGAATTTGCGACCGGCATACCGCACTTGCTGAAAGGGGAGTTTTCAGCCAATGTCGGACGCGGCATCGATACGCATTCGGTTATGCAGCCGTTGGGTGTGGTCGCAGGTATAACGCCGTTCAATTTCCCGGCAATGGTGCCGATGTGGATGTTCCCGATTGCTTTGGCTTGCGGTAACACCTTTATTTTGAAACCGTCGGAGAAAGATCCGTCGCTGTCGATTCGCTTAGCGGAGTTGTTAAAACAAGCGGGCTTGCCTGACGGGGTGTTTAACGTGGTGCAAGGCGACAAGGAAGCAGTGGACGTGTTGTTGCGTGATCCGCGTATTCAAGCGGTGAGCTTTGTCGGCTCAACTCCGATTGCACAGTATATTTATGAAACCGGTTCGGCTCACGGCAAACGCGTGCAAGCCCTCGGCGGCGCGAAAAACCATGCGTTGATCATGCCGGATGCGGATATCGAAATGACCGCAAATGCCTTACTGGGCGCGGCATTTGGTGCGGCGGGCGAGCGTTGTATGGCGTTGTCGGTTGCGGTGACTACCGATGACAAAGTGGCGGATGCGATTGTAAACAGCCTGAAACCAAAAGTCGAAGCGTTGCGTATCGGCCCGGGTGTGTTGCCGGAAGGACAAAAAGAAAATGATATGGGGCCGTTAATTTCCAAAGTACATTTGGAAAAAGTGTCCGGTTATGTTGATCAAGGTGAAGCGGCTGGTGCGACCTTGGTGGTTGATGGTCGTAACTATAAAGTAGCGGGGCATGAAAACGGCTATTTCATCGGCGGAACCTTATTTGATCATGTAACCACTGAGATGAGCATTTACCAAGAAGAAATCTTCGGGCCGGTACTGTGTGTGGTGCGGGCAAAAGATTATGCTTCGGCGATTAAATTGATTAATGATCACCAATATGGCAACGGCAGTGCGATTTTCACCAGTGACGGCGATGCCGCCAGACAGTACAGCCAAGATGTGCAAGCGGGCATGGTGGGCATTAACGTGCCGATTCCGGTGCCGATGGCGTTCCATTGCTTCGGTGGTTGGAAAGCCTCCATTTTTGGTCCGTTAAATGCGTATGGTCCGGATGGGGTGCGCTTCTATACCCGCATGAAAACCATTACCAGCCGTTGGCCTAACCATAATGTGCGCGAACAAGGCGCAGCATTCAGTATGCCAACATTATAATTTCAGCGATACAACGAGCATGGGCGGATTAAATATCCGCCCATTTTTGAGTGAAAAGAAAAAAGGGGGATGCAATGGAAAAAGTGAGAGTCGGACTAATCGGTACCGGTTATATCGGGCGCTGTCATGCAATTGCTTATGCGCAAGCGCCGGCAGTCTTTAATTTACAAGGCAAGCTAGAGCTGGAATATTTGGCAGAGATTACCCCCGAGCTTGCGGCACAAAAAGCACATGAATTCGGTTTCAAACGTTCAACCGGCGATTGGCGCGAAGTGGTCAGTGATCCGAATGTCGACGTCGTGGATATTTGCACGCCTAATTTTTTGCATAAAGAGATTGCGTTGGAAGCGATTAAACACGGCAAACACGTTTACTCGGAGAAGCCGCTAGCCTTAACCGCACTTGAAGCCAAACAGATGTATGATGCTGCTGAGAAGGCGGGCGTGAAAACGTTAGTTGGCTTTAATTATATGAAAAACCCGACCAGCCAACTGGCAAGGGAAATCATTGCTAACGGCGAAATCGGTGAAGTGATTCATTTCTACGGTACACATAATGAGGATTATCTTGCCAGCCCGAATACGCCGATCGATTGGCATTGTTACCGTGCAAAAGCGGGTTTGGGTGCATTGGGCGATATTGGCGCGCACATTGTTAATATGGCGCAATATCTGCTCGGTGAAAAGGTTGTTAGTGTCAGCGGTGATCTGCAAACGGTGATTAAACAACGCCCGGATCCGCAAGATAACACTAAATTGGTTGAGGTGGAAAACGAAGATCAAGCCAGTGCGCTATTGCGATTTGCTGACGGCACAATGGGAACGATCGAAACCTCAAGAATTGCTAGCGGTCGAAAAATGGGGTTGACGTATGTTGTCACCGGCACCAAAGGCACTCTTAGTTATACTCAAGAGCGGATGGCGGAATTGAAATTGTACCTGCATGATGACGATCTGGCTCGCCAGGGATTTAAAACGATTTTGACCGGGCCCTTACATCCGGATTACAAACCGTTTTGTGTCAGTGCCGGTCACGGAATTGGCTTTAACGATCAAAAAACCGTTGAAATCCGCGATTTGATTATGGGACTGACTGAAAATAGACCGATGTGGCCGGATTTTGCCGAAGGCTATTATGTTTCTCGGATTCTGGAAGCGATCGCGAAATCTGCCGAAATAAAACGCTGGGTTGATGTCAGCGAAATGGATTAATCGAGCTAAAAATGAAATAAAGCAGATCATTTTTATGATCTGCTTAACAGAAATGAAACATAATTTCCAATCTTAATTGACAGAGTTGCATTGCGTGCTATTCTCATCGACATGAAATGAATTAAACATTTCATATTTTTAATATCTTGATTTTTTGTTCGGTATTAAATAAGTCACATTACACGTCTTAATTATTCGATAAATAAACATGACGTATCTATGATTGATGTTTTTTCGAATCATTCAATATCATGAGGTGAATATATGAAAAAATGCAGTAAATTGGCTCTTTCCTTCTTGGCTAGCACATTGGCTTTCAGCGTTTATGCGAAAGACGAATTGGTTGTTTTTAGCCTACCGAATTTATCCAGTCCTTTTGAAGTCCAGATGTCCAAAGTCGCAATCAATACCGCGAAAGAACTGCAATTTAATTTGCAAGTTTTGGACGGTCAAAGCAGCTCAACTAAACAAGCAGCTGACCTTGAGAATGCAATTACCAAAGGCGCAAAAGGCATTATTATCGCACCAAATGATGTGAATGCGATTGCCGCAGCGGTTGAAGAAATTATTGCTGAAAAAATTCCGGCGGCAACTTTAGATCGCAAAGTACAAAGCAGTGAGCCGATCGCACATTTCGGCGCAAATAACTATACCGGCGGGCAAGAGATTGCCAATGTGGTCAAAGGTAAATTTCCGGATGGCGCGAATATTATCCTGTTAAGCGGTCAGCCGGGCTCCAGCTCGAATATTGAACGGATGAACGGGATTCGTGAAGGGCTAAAAGACGCCAAATACAACATCGTGGTTGACCAAACCGGTAACTGGTTACGTTCCGAAGGGTTACGGATCATTGAGAGTGTGCTGCCGACACTGAAACAAAAACCGGATGTGATTTTATCAGCAAATGATGATATGGCATTAGGCGCAATTGAAGCCTTAACCGGACTGGGCTATAAAGCCGGTGATATTCTGGTGACCGGATTTGATGCAGGCCCGGAAGCGCTATCGCGGATTAAAGACGGCTGGTTGTATGCAACTGCTGATCAACGCCCGAGTTATGCGGTCAAAACCGCACTTGAACAAGTCGTTTCCAAAGCGCGTGGTGAAGGTGAGGTTCAGGGACTAGACTTTGCACCGACAATTATTACTCAAAGCAATTTGAATGATGCTGAACGAATCGGAGAAGTAAAATAATTAGCAGCTAAATTTTCGGTCTTTATATCGCGATATAAAGACCGAATCTGTGAGGTTTATATGTCAGTCCCTTTATTAAAAGTCCAGAATCTGAGCAAAAGTTTTTCCGGTGTGATGGCGTTGAACGGGGTGCAGCTCGAAGTCGCGGCAGGTGAAGTTCATGCCCTGTTGGGCGAGAACGGTGCGGGAAAATCAACATTGCTGAAAGCCTTGTCCGGCGCACAGCCGCAAACCAGCGGCGAGATTATTTTTAACGGCAAACCGTTGGATATTAATGATACGCCACACGCTAGACAATTGCAGGGTATCGTCACCATTTACCAGGAATTTAACCTATTGCCGAACATGACAGTGGCAGAAAATTTCTTTCTGGGGAGAGAACCGTTAAAAAATGGCCTTTTTGTTGATCGCAAAAACTTAGAGCAAGAAGCCAAAATGGTGTTGGATAATCTGAAGCTCAATATTTCCCCGAATGCACAAGTGGCGTCTTTAAGTGTTGCGAAACAGCAAATGGTAGAAATCGCACGCGCGTTGACCCTCAATGCCAAGTTGATCATTATGGATGAGCCCTCTGCCGCATTGAGCGATAAAGAAGTCGAAACCTTGCATCAGATTGTGAGAGACTTAAAGGGCCGCGGTGTCAGCATTATTTATGTTACCCACCGCTTAAACGAGGTCTTTGCATTATGTGATCGTTTCACCGTTTTCCAAGACGGGAAATATACCGGTCAAGGTAATGTTGCTGAAACCAATGTAGATGAAATCATCCGAATGATGGTTGGACGCAATGTCATTTTTAGTCGTCGCCCACCTAGTGAAACCCACCATACCGACAAACCTGTTGTACTCTCGGTTCGCCATTTAAGAAAAGAGAAACCGAAAATGGATCCGCATGGCATCGCGTTGCATGATGTCAGCTTTGACATTCATCAAGGCGAGGTGCTGGGTATTGCAGGGCTAGTCGGCGCAGGTAGAACCGAAATTGCGCGCTGTCTTTTCGGGGCGGACGAGTATAAATCCGGTGAAGTCAAATTAAATGGCGAGCCTTATCACGCAACCTCACCATTAGAAGCGTTAGAAAAAGGGATTGCATTAGTGCCGGAAGATCGTAAAAAAGAGGGCTTGGTATTGGGGCTGCCGATTAGAACCAATATGACCTTATCGAATTTAAAAAATCTGCTCAGCATGAAATGGTTTGTGAATGAAAACCGTGAAACCGATTTGATCGAAGCCTATCGTCAGGCGTTGCGGATTAAAATGGCGAGCGCTTCCCTTGAGGCGCGTAAATTGTCCGGCGGGAATCAACAAAAAATTATTCTTGCCCGTTGTATGTCTTTGCAACCGAAAGTATTAATTGTTGATGAGCCGACCCGCGGCATTGATGTCGGGGCTAAATCCGAGGTGCATCAGGTGTTGTTTGACATGGCGAAAAAAGGGGTTGCCGTTTTGGTAATTTCATCCGATTTGCCGGAAATTATGGCGATTTCGGATCGGATTATCACATTGTCGGAAGGTAAAGTCACTGGCGAAATCCATGGCGATGATGCAACAGAAGAAAAATTGATGTCAATGATGGCGATCGGTGTAAACCGGAATTAAGCAGCCTTGTAAGATAAGGAAATGATTATGTTTGAGAATATGCTAAAAAATTTAGGAATTGTGGATGAAAACGGCAAAAAAGATCCGATAGCTTTTTTTGAACGTTTTGGAGTGTTGGTATTTCTAGTCTTTTTGGTTATCTTTTTCCAATTCCAGAATAGTGCGTTTTTATCCGAACGCAATATCTTCAATATCCTGACCGAAGTCTCTATTTTCGGGATTATGGCGGTCGGTATGACCTTTGTGATTTTGACCGCGGGTATCGATCTATCGGTCGGCTCGATTCTAGCCGTGTGTGCGATTTTCGCTGCGTATGTGATTAAAGGCGACAACACTGTAACAGTTGAACCCGGCGCATGGGGCGGCATGAGTTGGTTAATCGGCTTAGGGATCTGCTTAGCAATGGGAACCTTTATCGGCTGGTTACACGGCTTGGGCGTGACTAAACTGAAAATCCCACCGTTTATCGTTACCTTAGGTGGCATGACCATTTGGCGTGGATTAACATTAGTGATTAATGATGGTGCACCGATCGCGGGTTTTGACCAAGGCTATCGCTGGTGGGGGCGTGGCGATCTGCTAGGTATTCCGGTGCCGGTAGTGATTTTTGCTATCGTTGCGATTCTCGGTTATATCGCATTGCATAAAACCCGTTGGGGACGTTATGTTTATGCTGTCGGCGGCAATCCGGAAGCGGCGCGTTTGGCAGGGGTGAATATCAACCGCACTTTAGTCAGTGTGTATGTCGTGATCGGCGCATTAGCAGGTTTGGCTGGCTTTATCCTCAGCGCCCGCTTAGGTAGCGCAGAATCCGTTGCCGGTGTAGCTTTTGAATTGCGGGTTATTGCCTCAGTCGTTATCGGCGGTACTTCTCTTATGGGAGGTTACGGCCGGATTACCGGTACTATCTTCGGCTCGATTATTATGGGCGTGTTGATTAACGGCTTGGTCTTGATGGATGTTTCCGCCTACTACCAACAAATTATCATGGGTGCGATTATTATCCTTGCGGTATCGTTTGATACTTATGCGAAGAGCAGAAGAGGGGCGGTGTGATTTTAGTTTAGTTTAGAACGTGTAAGAGTCCAAAAACAGAAGATCAGAATTGGTCTTCTGTTTTTTTATAGTTGTTATTTCAATTACGTATTTTTTCATGATATGTTGAAGAGCAAACCAAGAGTATTATGTGCAATTCAATGACCTCGTGTTAGAAACACGCTGAAATTTTAGATATGCAGGGTTTCTTGCTGGAAAATGTATTATAGATAACGTAATGAATACTAGGGTGGGAGTGGATTGTTAATTGAAACCGCTGCTATAAAGAGTAACATGGCAGTCAATAAGCGGTAAGGTTCTTGCTACAGTTGAGTAAGATATATCCCTGAAGAGGATGGTATATACAAGATAAGGAAGAAAGAGATTTGAACGCAAAAGCCATTTGATAATTACAAATGGCTTTTTTCCGTGATTAACTAAAAGAGCTACTTCAACTCGACTATTCTCTCTGCTTCGGTAACATTTTCTTTCTTGATAATCATCGGTGCGAAGTCCAATCCTTCGATTTCGGTTCCATTTCGCAATTTAGCGGCAATTTGGCTCAGCGCGGTGCTAACAGCATAGCTTGGACGTTGATCTGCGGTCACATACAGCCAATCGTCTTGTATTCTTGATAGCGCTTCTGGACCCGCATCAAAGCCAGTTACCGTAATTTCACCAGCCTTATAACCCAAAGCGCGTAGTGCTTCAATCGCCCCCATCGCCATATCATCATTTGCTGATAAAATCACATCCGGTTTTTGTTTTAACGTAGGTAGCACACTTTCAATGATTCGTAATCCTTCTGAACGTAGCCAGTTACCAGTTTGATCTACCAAAATATTATAAGTGTCACCGTATGATTTCAACTCATCCCGAATGCCTTTTGTGCGCTCAATATTTGATGTTGACCCTGGTTGCCCGGTGAGCAAGATAATATTTGCACCATTCGGAAATTTTGCTTTTACTTCTTGTGCAATTTTTTGTCCACCTAGATAATTATTGGCACCAAAGTGCGGTATGTTTCTTGAGCTACTGACTTTTCTATCTACCGTAGCGACAATGACACCAGTATCTAGCGCATCTTCAACTGCTGCCGCGATGGCATTGACATCATTGGGGGCAATTAAAATGGCTTTTGCGCCTCGAGTAACGGCATTATCTACATCGGAAACCTGTTTAGTTGAACTGTCCTGTCCGTCTAGGACTTGCATTTTCAAATTCAATTGTTTACCCGCTTCCGTTGCTGCCTGGCTCATTTTGATTTGGAAAGGGCTGTATAAACTTGGCGAGCTGAATGTCACAAATTCATCTTTTGCCGCTGCATTTAAGGCGAGTGTTGCCCCTAGTAATAACACCAGTTTTTTCATAATGATGATCCTCAATATGTGATTAGTAAAGGTTATCTAGTTTAAAACCGTTATTTTCCAAGTAATTCCTTTTCAATTCGCTCTCTGGCTCTAGGTGCTTCTACGGCCATTTTTTCAGGAAAACCGAACATAGATACACAAGCAATTGATTCGCCACCGACAGCAAAAGTGCGGTCTGAAAATTTCATTTTTCTCAAGCTTTCAAAGATGCCGCCAAAATCAACCTCACCTTCGCCTAATGGCAAATGTTGATGAATGGTTGAGCAACAACCTGGAGGATTCATGATATAGCGACAATCTATGGTGTGATTATGGGTATCGGCAAATAAGATATGGGACAGATCTTCACCTGCATAATCCAGCATAGCGCGCACATCGCCTTTACCTTTATCATAGAAAAATCCGTGCGGGCTCGAATATACATATTTCAGATGATCTGAACGATAAGATTTTACTATGTCGACGGTTTCATTATTCAACTCACAAAAATCATAGGGGTGCGATTGAATTTCACAACGGATACCATATTTTTCAAATAATGGTAATAATTCGTCCAAAGAGCGAAATAACATACCGTTACAGATTTCTGGTTGGTGCGGATCTCCCGATAATTCGGTATTAATCACCCGTACGTCCATGCTGTCAGCAATTTCAATCATGCGCTTCCAGTTAGCCACTGCGTGACTTCGTTGCTCTTCCGTTGGACCTGACCAACGGTAAACAACGATAAACGATGAAATCTCTACTCCGGTGCGTTGAAGTGCGGTACGGTATTCTTGCTCACACTCTTTTGAGAATAGTGGGTGTTTATAAAACGGATTAATCCGTGGATGTGGAGATTGTTCGATATATTTATACCCCCAGTCTGCTACTTGGTGAACCATATCGGAGATGCTCATTTGTTTAGCGAGCACATCAACGTCAAATGCAATTTTCATAAGATTACCTCTTTGTGTGTTGCGGAATGATTCAAAATATAGATACTTGGCTATTTACCGGTAGTCCACCCAAATTGCGCCTGCATCAGCGGATTTGACGCAATTTTCAACCCAGCGTACACCCTCGACACCAGCATTAATATCTGGATACCAAAAATCAAATGGCAACCCATTATCTTTAGCAACGATGGCTTCAGCAAAACGGGCGTATAAATTCGACCAAGCCTCAAATAGTCCTTCAGGGTGTCCGCCACCGATACGATCTTCTAGTAGGGCACTATCATGTAAATAACCCATGCCACGCTCTAAAATACGTACGGGTTCACCTTGTATTTCCAGGCGCAATTGATTAGGTTGTTCGTCCCACCATTCAATACTGGCTTTTTCACCAATAATTCGAATACGTTGCCCGTGCATTGAGCCAGCATTCACACAGCTTGACCAGACACTACCAACAGCACCAGTGTTATATTGCATTAATGTCAAGGCGTTATCTTCTAATGGCGCACGACTTGTAACAAAACTTTGTCTGGAGCACAACAGACGCTTAATTTTCAAGTGTGGTAATAATACTTCGGAAATAAATAGCGGATGAGTGCCTAAATCGCCTAATACATAACTAGGTCCAGCCATTTTTGGATCGACCCGCCACTTTGTGCTCTCCGTATCTTTTTCGACGGCAACATTATGGAAGCCATGGGCAAATTCCATTTTAACAATTCGAATTTCACCGAGTACGTCATCGGCAATCAAACGCCGACCTTCCTCTAAAACTTGATGCCCAGAATAACCGTAAGTGACACCGACAATACGCTGTTTCTGTTTTGCTAGTGCAGCCAATTCCTCTGCTTCCGCTATGCTAAAGCAGAGTGGTTTTTCACAAATAACGTGCAAGTTTGCTTCTAAGGCGGCTTTGCAAATTTCGTAGTGCGTCCCATTCGGTGTGGCGATTGATACCGCTTCAATACCGTCAGGGCGGTTTGCCTCTTGAGTAAATAGTGTTTTGTAGTCTGGATAGCAGCGTTCAGGATTAATATGTAGTTGCTCAGCAAATGCTTTTCCTCTTGTAAAATCTAAATCGAATGCGCCAGCAACTAATTCAAAGCAAAAGTCGCGTAATGCAGCTGAACGATGGATGTAACCAATTTGACTTCCTTTGCCACCACCAACCATTGCCCAACGTATTGGTCTTTCGACCCGTTTTTCTCCGTAAATCATGTTTCTCTCCTTTAAAATCCAATACTGTGTAGGTAATCACGACTAATTTTTACGTCATCTAGGCTTGAGGCGGCATTGCGTGGATCCCGTTCTTGCTCCACGGTAATGTAGCCTCGATACTGTTTATCATGTAAGAAGCGATAAATGGCAGGATAATCAATAACGCCCTCTCCGATGCGACACATCACCCCCTTACCACACGCAGCGAAAAAGCGAATTCTTTCATTCATAACTTGATGATAAACATCAATATTAATATCTTTGAAATGTAGGTAGTCAATGTGATCCCAATATTGATTCAGCAATGTTAATGGATCCATTTTAGAATAATAGAGATGCCCAGTATCTAAACATAAACCTGCTTGTTCATACGGAATGTCTTGAACCACTTTTTCAAGTTCATCTGCAAATTCAATATATCCGCCTGCATGAGGGTGAATAACCGCTCTTACGCCGTAGCCTTTCGCAATGGCAGCTAGATTTTTAATATGCGAGATCATTTTGTCCCATTCTGCTTGCGCTAATCTTGGGGCTTTGTCAGGGTGTCCTGCGGCATAATCACGTTCATCGTGTCCCCAATCAATAATTACTAAATAAGGTGTCGGGAACTTTTGGTATGGCTGAGATGGTTGTTGCGGAAGACGGGTAATTAAGCTGCAGATATCATGAACTTGCTGTTTCAGTTTTGCTTGATTGTCATCGGAAACTAAATCATCAAAAATCGTGCCGGCAACAATAAATAATCCTTGTTTTTTGAGCTCAGTGGACACGCGTTCAATATCAATCGGTAAATATCCGTAAGGGCCTAGCTCAATCCCCTGATAACCAGCTTGCGCGGCCTCTTCCAACACTGAAGTCCATTTGTGCAAGTAAGGATTTTTAGGATCGTCAACCCCCAACAACAAGGGGCGGTACAAATATGGATGCTCATATACGTTACTCCTATTCAATTAAGTCATGGAGCAAGTATATGAATGATTTCAAATAGAGGCGTTTAACATCTTGCTTTTTTATGAAAGAAAAAGGTTAAAATTTCGTTAATGAAATCACATTTTCCACAGGCAATCTTCACTATCTTGCGTTCAGGAATTTATTTCTTTTTTCCAATCCAGTAAGTGCGGTACGCACTCGGTGAAATTCCTGTCATTTTAGTAAAAAATAGTACTGAAGTAGTTGATATTGTCATAGCCAACTAAGGTGGAAATTTGTGTTACGCTATAGCTTGTATTGATCAGTAATGATTGTGCCTCCCCAATTCTGCGGCGTAAGGTGTATTGAATCAATGAAAATCCAGTATTACGTTTGAATAAATGGGATAAATAATAGGGATTAATGTTAAATTGTTCAGCAACAGATGACAGGGTTATGGCTTCCCAATAGTGGCTGTCGATGTATTGTTTGACTTGATGAATCAACACCAGTGTATTATTTTGCTTTTTCGTGTTTTTTTGTGGAAGTTGCAAAATAATGGTAATCAAGGATGCCAGTAAGTAGCGGCAAGTTTCACTAGAGGTATCTGGATTGTATTTGATTTGCGCATCCATAATATCCAGCAACGTATTGATTTGTTTGGTGTATTTACCGGCTTGTAACACCGCTGGATACTCTAAATCCAACAGACAATTTTGTCTTTTACCTTTTATTTTTAAGCGGTTAATACCACAACAATAAACGGTCATATCGGATCCGATTTCTGCCACTTCATCGTGCAATACACCTTGGTTAAAGATTAAGATATCCCCAGCTTGGGTTTGGTATTTTTCATTTCCGATTAGGTGGCTACCCTTACCTTTCACAATAAAAACGATTTCTACCCGATCTTCATGCTTGTGCATTAAGCGAGGGAAATATTCTTGCATCGTTTCGGTATTACACAAGTAAAGTAATTGCGGTAGCGTACCGTTTTCGAAAACCGAACATTTATTTTCTTTCACAAAATACTGTAGCATGGCGGATTCCTTTTAGTAGAATAGATATATAAAGGCATGAAAATCATGCCTTTATATATTGTCTGTGAAATTGAGTTATTGATTCACTTCACTGATCTTAACCGGCCGCCCCTCTTCCATCGATTTCTTCGCCGCAAGTGCGATAAGCACCGGCTGTAAACCGTCATCACCGTTGACTACGGTTGGTTTGTTGTTAACCACCGAGTCGACAAAGCAAGAGATTTCATCGGCGAAAGATTGCATATAGCGTTCTAGGAAGAAATATTTTGGTTTTTCCGCCACCACACCGTGTTCACCGGAGAAAACCGCACTTGAACCGGTGTCATTGCTGATTTGAATCGCACCTTTTGAGCCGAACACTTCTGCGCGTTGATCATAGCCGTAAACCGCTTTGCGGCTGTTGTCGATCACACCGATTGCGCCGTTTTCCAGTTTTAAGGTAATCACCGCAGTATCAATATCGCCGGCTTTGCCGATTTCAGGGTTCACCAATACGCTGCCAACGGCGAAAACTTCGGTGACGTTGCTGCCTGACAGGTAGCGAATCATGTCGAAATCGTGAATGGTCATGTCGAAGAACATACCGCCGGAGACTTTTACATACTCGATTGGTGGCGCGTCGGGGTCGCGTGAGGTCACTTTAATGATATGCGGCTCACCAATGTCGCCAGCCACCACCCGATCTTTAATCGCTTTGAAGTTATGATCGAAACGACGGTTGAAACCGACTTGGAATTTCACGCCGGCTTTTTCCACTTCGGTTAATACTTGTTTGATTCTGCCGACATCGGCATCAATCGGTTTTTCACAAAAGATGTGCTTACCGGCTTGCGCCGCTTCGATTGAAATTGGGGCGTGCGTATTGGTGGAGGAACAAACTAACACCGCATCAATTTCTGGATCTTGCAGAATCTGTTTGTAATCGTCATAGACATTCGGAATGCCCATGGATTTTGCCCATTGTTGTAGCTCGTCGGTCACTTTAATATCAGAAATCGCTTTGATTTCCGCGCCTTTGACGTATTTGCTGATGCTTTCTGAATGAACACGTCCGATACGGCCTGCGCCGATAATACCTACTTTAATCATATTAAACTCCTGCTACGTCTTTAATGTATTTGCGGCCTTTCAGCGCATATTCGAATGGGTTTGCCAACGCCGGATCTTGTTCGGCTTCCACCACCATCCAGCCTTGATAATTGTGTTTTTCTAAAATATCGAAAATCGGTTTGAAGTCGATAACCCCATCGCCTGGTACAGTGAAAGTGCCTTTTTTCACGCCTTCGAGGAAGCTCAAATCGTTGGCTTTCACTTCTGCCACCACGTCATCACGTACGTCTTTTAGGTGAACGTGAACGATGCGGTCGATGTATTTTTCCAATACATCCAACATCGCTTGCTGTGATCCTTCGGAATAGTAAAGGTGACCTGAATCGAACAATAAATAAACATCATCATTAGTGACTGCCATATAACGATCCACTTCTTCCGGAGTTTGAATGCCGGTGCCCATGTGGTGGTGCAGGCAGACTTTCATGCCTTTTTCCGCCGCCAGTTTTGCTAGTTCGTTATAGCCTTCGGCTAACAATTGCCATTCGGCATCGGTAAACACGGTTTTCTCTTTGAAAATGGCTTTTTTCTGCCCTTGAATACTGCGGCTTTGTTCGGAACAGCCGATCACTTTCGCGCCCATGGCGTGTAGGAAGTTCATGTGTTCGATAAAATCGTTAATCGTTTGTTCTTTTTTACCGTCCACAAAAAAGGTGCTGAACCACGCGTTACAAATTTGAATGCCGCGCACGTCCAGCTTATGCTTTAATACCGCCACATCGCGCGGGTATTTATTGCCGACTTCGCAGCCTTGATACCCCGCAAGCGCCATTTCGCTGACGCACTGCTCAAAGGTGTTTTCAGCACCCAACTCGGGTAAATCATCATTGGTCCAACCGATCGGGGCGATCCCCAACTTCACATTTTCTGCCTTCATGTTTTTCTCCTTGAAAAGGGTTAATTTGAAATTCTATTGCTATGTAAATCGATTAATAACGACGTGCCCGATGAATTTGGACCTCGGCGTTTTTAAAGGCTTCTCGCACCCGCTCTTTTTCCGAGACTTCCGCAACACCCACGTGCCACCAGCTGCCGTAGCCGTGCATCATGGTCTTCGGCAACACTTTAATGTCGATCAGAGTGGACACTTTCTGTTGTTTAGCATCTTCAAGTGCGGTTTGCAGTTCATCCGCCGTTCTGACTTTATAGGTTTTACAGCCATAAGAAGCGGCATTCATCGCAAAATCCACCGGAATAAAGCCGGCATCCAATTTGTTGCTTTCCGGATTTCTAAAGCGGAATTCGGTGCAGAAGCTATCCATGCCGTGTCCGATTTGCAGGTTGTTGATACAGCCGTTGGTCATATTGTCGAGCAGGATAATATTGATTTTTTTGTGTTCCTGAATTGAGGTGATTAACTCGGAATGCAGCATCAGGTAAGAACCATCGCCTAAGAAAGCGTACACCTCTTTTTCTGGTTCGGCGATTTTTACCCCTAGAGCGGCATTGACTTCGTAGCCCATGCAGGAATAGCCGTATTCCAGGTGATAGGTGTTTTCCCCTTTGCTTTGCCAGGTGCGTTGTAAATCGCCCGGCAAACTGCCGGCGGCGGCAACGATAATGTCATTCGCACCCAAAGTGCGGTTTAAAATGCCTAAGACTTGGCTTTGGGTTAAACAAGAGCCGGTGAGGTGTTGAAATTCTTGATAAACGCTGTTGGTATCTAAACGGTCATTGACTTCAGGTACGAAATCTTTGCCGGTGTAGGTGATGCCATAAACCCGATTCAGCTCGTTTGCAAATTGTTGTTTGGCGTTTGCGATTTGATCGCCCCATGCCGCTTGGTAGCCGCTTTCTGCCAGTTTGGTTTGCAGTTGTTGTAACGCCGCTTTGGCATCGGCAGTGACTTGTACGCCGTCGAGTTTATAGGCGTCAAAACGCGCGACGTTGATGTTTAAAAATTCAACATCCGGATGTTGGAAAATCCATTTTGAAGAGGTGGTGAAGTCGGTGTAGCGCGTGCCGACCCCAATTACTAAATCCGCCTCTTTTGCCAACAGGTTTGCCGATAAGCAACCGGTTTCGCCAACGCCGCCGACATTCAGCGGATGATCGGACACCACCGCACTTTTGCCCGCTTGCGTTTCGGCAAACGGAATGCCGTAGGCTTCAGCAAAGGCTTTCAGTTCGGCGGCTGCTTCGGAATAGCGCACGCCGCCGCCGCAAATGATTAATGGTTTTTTCTTGGTTTTAATCAACTCAACCGCTTGTTGCAACATCGGCTCGGTCGGCAAGCTGTGTTCAATGCGGTGAATGCGTTTTTGCAGGAAATAATCCGGGAAGTCATAGGCTTCGCCCTGAACGTCTTGCGGCAGGGCAATGGTCACCGCGCCGGTTTCCGCCGGATCGGTCAAGACTCGCATGGCATTAATGCAAGCAGTCATCAACTGCTCCGGGCGGCTGACTCGATCCCAATATTTACTGACTGCTTTAAACGCATCATTGGTGCTGATGCTTAAATTGTAGCTTTGTTCAATTTGTTGTAATACCGGATCAGGTTGACGAGTGGCAAACACATCGCCCGGCAGTAATAATAGCGGGATCCGATTTGCCGTTGCAGTGGCGGCGGCGGTGATCATATTGGCGGCACCGGGGCCGACGGACGAGGTGCAGGCATAAATTTGTTTGCGCGCTTTTTGTTTGGCAAAGCCCATTGCCGCGTGTGCCATGCCTTGTTCGTTGCGGCCTTGGTGCACAATCAGCTGCCCACTGTCTTGTTCTAACGCTTGCCCCAAACCGAGTACGTTACCATGCCCGAAAATACCAAAGACCCCTTTAACGAACTTGATGACTTTGCCGTCGAATTCAACATATTGATTATCCAAGAATTTCACCAGCGCTTGTGCGACTGTTAATCTTTGTGTTTTCATATTTTCTCCTGCCCATTTGATTTGGAAACTGCCGCTATTCTACTCAAAATAAATTTCAATTAAATATAAAATGGAATGTAAATTTCATTTTTGCGAGCGAGATCAATTTCTTTATCAAAAAAAGCACAAAACATGAATTTTTTGGAAACTCATTTGGTGGATAGTAAAAAAATTTTTGGGATCAAGATCGCAAAAAAGAAGGTATATAATAGCAAAATGAAATATTTATTCTAAAATATAGTGTATTAAATGTTTTATTTTGATTAAAATGAAATTCATCATATACATGAGCAAAATGCCAACAGGAGAGCCTTATGTTAGAACCTTCAGTTTCGAAGCCTTTAGATTTGATTTGTCTGGGACGGATTGCGGTTGATCTTTATGGTCAGCAAATCGGTTCGCGCTTGGAAGATGCCACCAGTTTTGCTAAATACCTCGGCGGTTCTTCCGGTAATGTGGCATACGGCACCGCGATTCAGGGGCTGAAATCATCAATGCTTGCGCGCGTCGGTGATGAGCATATGGGGCGTTTTTTGCGTGAAGAGCTACAAAGCGTCGGCGTGGATACCAGCCATTTAATCACTGACAAAGAGCGGTTGACCGCACTGGTGATCTTGGGCATTAAAGATACCGAGACTTTCCCTTTGATTTTCTATCGTGATAATTGTGCCGATATGGCAATCAGTGCCGATGATTTCAACGAAGAATATATCGCTTCGGCAAAAGCGCTGGCGATCACCGGCACGCATCTTTCACATCCGAAAACCCGCCAAGCGGTGCTGACCGCACTTGAATATGCCGGACGCAATGGCGTGAAACGTCTGCTGGATATTGATTATCGTCCGGTACTTTGGGGCTTAACCTCATTGGGCGATGGTGAAACCCGCTATATTGATTCGCAAACGGTAACCGAATCGTTGCAAGAAGTGCTGCACCATTTTGATGTGTTAGTCGGCACGGAAGAAGAGTTTCATATTGCCGGTGGCTCGACCGATACCTTAACCGCACTTAAAAATGTGCGTAAATGCAGCCAAGCAACGTTGGTTTGTAAACGCGGGGCATTAGGCTGCTCGGTGTTTGAAGGCGAGATTCCGGATGATTTGGACGGCGGCTTGAATGTGTATGGTGTGCGGGTTGCGGTGCTGAATGTGCTGGGCGCCGGTGATGCCTTTATGTCAGGATTGCTACGCGGCTATATCAACAACGAAGGCTGGGAACAGGCGTGTCGTTATGCAAATGCTTGCGGCGCGCTAGTGGTTTCTCGCCACGGCTGTGCACCGGCGATGCCGACCAAACAAGAGTTGGATAATTATTTGTTGCGTGCCGAATCCGTGCCGCGTCCGGATTTGGATAGTGGATTGAACCACTTACACCGTGTTACCACCCGCAAGCAGGCATGGAATAATTTGTGTATTTTTGCCTTTGATCACCGTAAACAGCTGGAAGAAATGGCAAGCAAGTGCGGTGCTGACGTAAAACAAATTCCGAAATTAAAAACTTTACTGTTGCAAGCGGCGGAACAAACTGCACTGGCGGAACAGGTGAATAACGGGCAATCGGGCATTCTGGCGGATACGACTTACGGGCAAGATGCGCTGAACGCAATCACCGGTAAAAACTGGTGGATTGGGCGTCCGATTGAGCAGCCGTCATCTCGTCCGTTAGCCTTGGAGCATGGTGATTTAGGCAGCCAGCTGATTTCTTGGCCAAAAGAACACGTGGTGAAATGTTTGGCATTCTACCACCCGCACGACAGCGCCGAACTTAAAGCGCAACAGGATCAAAAACTGTTGGAAGTTTACCAAGCCTGTTGCCGTACCGGACATGAGTTATTGCTGGAAATTATCCTGCCACTGGATATGGAGAAACAAGAGAACTATTATCACCAAATAATCGAGCACCTCTATTCACTAGGCATTAAACCGGATTGGTGGAAATTGCCGGGCATGAGCGCCGAAGGGTGGGCGAAGTTGAGCCAATTGATCGAGCAAAATGATAAACATTGTCGCGGCATTCTGATTTTAGGATTAGATGCACCGGAGTCGGTGTTTGACGAGACGTTCAAAGCCGCTGCCAGTGCGCCGCTAGTGAAAGGCTTTGCTGTCGGGCGTACCATTTTCGGCGAACCGTCGGCAGCGTGGTTAGCGGGCAAACTGGACGATCAACAATTGATTGAAGCGGTGTCGGCACGCTATCAACGTTTGATCCGGTTATGGAAAAAATACCGCACTTGATACTCGGCTAAACGGCTGATGCGCGAAGACACCTTAAATGCTGGGATTTAAGGTGTCTTTATTTTTGATGCAGGCTAAAATAATCGTAAACGATCATAAGGAGCCATCGATGGACGCCTCGCTTATTCCAAATATTGAACTGTTTATCGCGCAAGTCGATCCGTTCAATCAGCTGCCGAAAACGGTTATTGCGCAAATTGCCGCCAATGTTGAAATTCGCTATGTGCCGCAAGGCGAGATTATTGTTGCGGCGGAGCAGGCGGCACAGCACGTTTTGTATATTATCCGTATTGGGGCGGTCGAGCAGAAAAAAGCTAACGGCGAATTGCGCGCCCGCTTGGAAAGCGGCAGTGTATTCGGTTTCAGCATTTTTAATCCTAAAGAGGACGAAAAATACACTGCCTGCGCCCTTGAAAATTGCCTGATTTATCAAATTCCCTATTCTCTGTTAAATGAGATTCTCAAAAATCATCCTGAATATGCCGCCTATTTTGCGGCGGAAGCCGGAACGCGGTTGCATAACGCCTCAAAAGCCGGCTGGCTGCAAAATCAGGACGGCATTTTTATCAAGACGGTTGAGGAGGTGGCAAACCGCAAAATCGCAACCGTGACGGCGTCGGCAACGATTAAAGAAACGGCAAAAAGTATGTGCCGTCAGCGACGATCTTCTGCTTTAGTGATGCAAAACGGCAAATTGGTCGGCATGGTAAATGATCGTGATATGACCAAAAAAGTGGTGGCGGAAGGGCTGGACGTTAATCAACCGATTAGCCGTGTGATGAGCGTCAACCCGCCGACTATTGCCGCGGATGAGCTGGTGTTGAACGCCATTTCTTTGATGATGCGGCATAATATTCGCAATTTGCCGGTGATGGTAGATGAAACCGTTATCGGGATTTTGACCGCCACCGATCTGGTGCAAAAAAACAGCACCCAATCGGTTTTTATGATTAATCATATTTTCCAAGCCGATAGCCTAGCGCTGCTCATTAACTTATCAACAAAACGGCAGGCGATTTTTGAGGCGTTGATCGACGGTGGCGTGGATTATCAAAATATCATGCAGGTGATGACCCTGATCGCCGATGCGTTCCACCAAAAATTACTGCTAATGGCGGAACATCAATTTGGTAAGCCGCCTTGTGCTTATGCTTGGATTGTTGCCGGTTCACAGGCGCGTGCGGAAATTCACCCGCTGTCGGATCAAGATAATGCGATTATCACTGAACGGGCGTTGAATGACGACGAACGTCACTATTTCGCGCAATTGGCGGAATTTGTCAACCAGGGATTGGATAAGTGCGGTTATGAGCGCTGCTCGGGCGGTTATATGGCGTTAAATCCACGCTGGTGCCAATCACTGGCGCAGTGGAAACAAGATTTTGAACACTGGATATTAACGCCGGAACTGGAAAGTTTGCTGCATGCCTCGGTATTTTTAGATTTGCGTGCGATTCACGGCGATCAGACGTTGGCGGATGAGCTCAGTCACTTTTTTGTGGAGCGCATTCAAGGAAATCGCCGTTTTCTGGCATTTTTAGTTGCCAACGCTATTCGAGTTAAACCTCCGCTAAGTATTTTCAGAAACTTTGTGCTAATTAAAGACGGTGAACATAAAAATAAACTGAATTTGAAAAAACGTGCTATCAGTTTATTAGTTGATTTAGGACGGATTTATGCACTAGCGGCAGGGATTGTACAAACCGCCTCGACCGAGGAGCGGTTTCTTGCCTGTTATCAGAAAAAAGCAATTAATAAGGAAATGTTGGACGATATTCTGGGTGCTTACCGTTTTGTATGCGAAGTGCGGTTTAAGTATCAATTACAAGCGTTACGCCAGCAACAACCACTGACTAACCATATTGCGCCTGATGAGTTGACCTCATTCGAGCGTAATAATCTAAAAGATGCGTTCCGCTTGATCGCGAAATTGCAGGAAGCGGCGGAAATGCGCTTTTCACAGCAAGGATTAATTCGATGATTACCGGCATTTCCCACTGGTTCCAGCGTTTTGACCCGTTGCACAAACTGGAAAAACAACGCCAAAAACTGATTCAATCCAAGCAGTGCCCGGCGAAGTTATTGCCGCTGTTCGCCACACCTTATCCTGAATTACGGGCGGAATTAAGCCGGTTGCACTACTTGGCGATTGATTTTGAAACGACGGGGTTTAACCCGATGATCGATAATATTTTGAGTGTTGCGGCGGTGCCGATAGATCAGCTGACATTGAAATTGTCGGGTTCATGGCATCACTTTGTCGCCGATCAAGAGGTGAAGCAGGACACAGCGGTGATTAACCATATCGTGCCGGAAATGTTGCAAAGTGCGGTCGCACTTGATGAGGTGATGGCGAAACTGTTTACCTTAATGCAAGGACGGATAGTGATTGCTCACGGTTCCAGCATTGAAAAGCGCTTTATCAATCATTATTTGGCAATCAAGTATAAATTAAATCACTTTCCGCTTTTGTGGCTGGACACCTTAAAAATTGAGCGTTCGTTACGCTCGTCGGCAGCGCCTGTTCCGAATCCGAATTATCAATTGAATGCGGTGCGACGGCGTTATCAGTTGCCCGAATATGTGGCGCATAATGCCTTGAGTGACGCGATTGCCGCAGGCGAGCTATTTTTGGCGCAGCTGGTTCGACTGTTCGGAACACAGCCTAAAATCTTAGGCGTGGTATATCGGCGCTCGCAATCATCGGCGTAATGTTACCATTCCATGGTACGAACGAAAAACCCCATTCAAATTTGAATGGGGTTTGTTTTAATGGCAATGTGCAATTAAATGCCGGCGTTTAACTGCTTGTTGCGCTGCTGTACAAACACATACAGGAAATACAATACGGTGGCGATAGCGAAGCAGTAGTAACCAATCCAAACTAGCGTAGCGACATTGTTCGCCATAAAGATATACATGGTTAAAGACAACAAGGTGATGATTAATGAGACCGGTTTAACGTATGCCCACGGCTCAATATCCACTTGTTTGGTGTACACTTCTTGGTACGGGGTTGCCATTGGTTTAATGCGCCCGATTAACAGCATAATGGCAACGTTAATCACAAACAGCAATCCGACTAAGTGGAAGAAGTGGAGATCGACTTTCAGGATAAAGTTACATACGATATACGCCACCATGCCGAAAATCAGCCCGAATTTTGCTGCAATCGGCGGAACGCGTTTGGTCAACAGCCCAACCACAACCACACTCAAAATCGGCGCATTAAATACCCCTTGCAGCTGTTGAATCAGATAAAACAAACCGTCCGGCGCATTGGCGACCAGTGGTGCGACAATCATGGCGGCAATCGCTAATACAATGCCGACGATTTTGCCGACGCTCACCAGTTTGGTGTCGCTGGCATTTGGGTTGATTTGCACTTTATACACATTGCGAGAGAACAGGGTCACCGATGAGTTAAGTGCACTGTTGAAAGTAGACAATAATGCGCCGACCACGACAGCAGCGAAGAAGCCGACCAGCGCATCCGGCAATACCAACTGTACCAAATCCGGATAGGCTTGGTCAGGAATATCCAGTTTGCCTTGGAAAATATGGAACGCGATAATCCCCGGCAGGATAATCAATAATGGGCCTAATAATTTCAAGAAGGCGCAAAGCAGAACGCCTTTTTGCCCCTCTTTCAGATTTTTTGCGCCCAATGCGCGTTGGATAATCGATTGGTTGGTACACCAAAAGAACATATTTGACACGATCAAACCGGTAAATAGCGTAGAGAAAGGCACCACTGAATCGGCGGCGCCGATGGAATTAAAGTGATCCGGATTGGCATGGTAAATCTCTTTTAGCCCTGCCCAAGCATTGCCGTCGCCGACATACATTAACCCTAAAACCGTCACCAAAATCCCGCCGACCAATAAGCCGACACCGTTGATGGTATCGGA
Source organism: Testudinibacter sp. P27/CKL/0425 (assembly GCF_052931395.1). NCBI lineage: Bacteria > Pseudomonadati > Pseudomonadota > Gammaproteobacteria > Pasteurellales > Pasteurellaceae > Testudinibacter > Testudinibacter sp. P27/CKL/0425. The sequence continues at coordinate 619,036 of NZ_CM128801.1, forward strand.
AACCGCCACAGCTTTTAAACCGCCGAAGATGGCGTAAATCGAACCGAGAATCCCGACACCCCAAACGATAATCCATAATGACGTGGTTTTATCCAGCCCGAAAACTTCCGAGACGTTAAATAGACTTTCTAATGCCAGCGCACCGGTGTACAGCACGATTGGCAGCAGCGAGATAACATAGCAACCGAGGAACAGCAGTGAGGTGATTAACAGGGTTCCTTTATCAAAGCGTTTTTCCAGAAATTCCGGAATAGTGGCAATCCCTAATTTCAGATATTTCGGCAAAAAGTAGAAAGCAAACATTGCAATCGTGATTGCCGCCATCACTTCCCATGCCATGACGATGAAACCGGAACGATATGCCAAACCGTTCAAACCAACAAGATGTTCGGTCGATAAGTTTGTCAACATCATTGAGCCGGCGATAAATACGGCGGTTAACGAGCGCCCGGCGAGATAGTATCCCTCGGAATGACTCAGATCATCATTTCGCGTATACCACCATGCAATAATGGCGACCATTGCGGTAAAGCCAACAAATGATATAAAAGCTAACATACATTTTCCTCACTTCTTTAGGATAAAACGGTTAAGTTCAGCATAAAACAAAAAAACTGCTATTTCATTAATGGAATATACGTTTCAATTTTTGGATTGGCAATCAGCAATCTTCGGTTTTGTTATACAGATCAAACTTTGGCGGATAACTTGTGAACTAATCGATAAAAATCTCTTTTTTTCTCCAACTGAAAAGAGGAGGGAAGATAGGTTATAAATGAAAATTTTATTTCATTTATGTCAGTAAAATGGCAAGAAATGATAGCAAAACCCGCTATACCGCACTTCGCATAACCACTATAATATTCCCACCCCCTTATCACAGGAGCTTTGGCGTGCAGATTAAAAAATCGGTAACTTCGCGGTTGGCGTATTATTTGGTGATGATTATCATGTTGTCCGGGTTGTCTATTTGTGTGACCACCTTGATTATGATCAGCAACCATTCCGATGCCGAGATGATTAATGTGTCGGGTTCGCTGCGGATGCAGAGTTATCGTTTGTTGTACGAAATGGAGTATCAGCCGGAGCTGTTGGAGGGCGGGATTGACACTTATCAGGCGAGTTTGCAGACGCCGACGTTGATGAATCTGGAGCGTTTTTATGTGCCGCACACAGTGCAATCCGCCTACCGCACTTTGCTCGAAAGTTGGCAGGTGATGGAAGGCTATTTGCGGCAGGAAAATGCCGAAGCGTATCGGCAGAATCTGGAACGCTATGTTGATCAGGTGGATAATTTTGTGTCGGTATTGCAGCAGTTTTCCGAGCAGCGGATTCGTTTTGCGATTTATATTAATCTGTTCAGCTTATTGCTGATGGCGCTGCTGGGCTTGTATCTGTTGAGTTACAGCCGCAAAAAAGTGGTAGCGCCGTTGCAGCGTTTGGTCACCGCCAGTCAGCAGGTGCAAAACAGCCAGTTCCAACATATTGAGTTGGATATTGATAGTGATAACGAACTGGGCGAATTGTCGCGCGGCTTCACGCAAATGGCGGCGCAGCTACAAAAGCTGTACCAATCGTTAGAAGAACAAGTCAGCCAGAAAACTCGCAGTTTAACGCAGATCAACCGCACGTTGTCGATGTTGTATTACTGTTCACAACAACTCACACTACATGAAATTACCCGTGAGAATCTAACCACCGTATTGAAACTGCTGCTGCAAAATGAAAAACTGCAAGTGGTGCGACTGGTGGCGAACGCCAATGAGGCGTTTAATCTGGAAGTGGGCGAGGAGTCGGCGACGGCGAATTGGCAGACCACCCGAATCACGATTAACGATCAGAATTTAGGCAGCCTGAATTGGCAGCGCACCGAAGCCTATCCCGATTTGCGCACCATTGAAAATATCGCACAAATGCTCGGACGGGCGATTCATTCCTATCAACTGCTGCGCCAGCGGCAACACCTGATTTTAATGCAAGAGCGGTCGATTATTGCGCGCGAACTGCATGACTCACTGGCGCAAGTGTTGGCATATTTGCAAATTCAGTTAACCTTATTGAGGCGCAGCATTTTAAACGATGTCAGTGAAACTCAAGCGGTCAAAAGTCTGGCGATTTTGCGCCAGTTTGAAACCGCACTTAGTGACGGTTACACTCAGCTGCGCGAGCTGTTGGCGACTTTCCGCTTAACAGTGAGCGAATCCAATCTGAAACTGGCATTGCAGGAAGTGATTGATTCCTTACAACCGCGCTCCGAGGCACAGATTACCCTTGATTGCGCCTTGCCGTCACAGCTGCTGAATGCGCAACAGCAGATTCACTTGCTGCAAATCGTGCGCGAAGCGGTGCTGAACAGCATTAAACACGCCAAAGCCGATTTGATCGAAGTGATTGCGCGCAGCACCGAAGACGGTGAAAATCAGGTGTTAATTCGAGATAACGGCATCGGCATTCCGTCTTTAACCGAACCTAGCGGACACTACGGCTTGAATATCATGCTGGAACGCGCGCAGGAGTTGAACGCGCGCTTGGAAATCCGACGTCGCAACAGTGGCGGCACCGAAATCAGCCTGTTGTTGGCGGACAGTGTCGAGTAATCACAAGATAAAAATAATCAGAGGGAATCACAATGCCGAACATTCAGATTGAGAAATCTCAGCCGCACGATTTGGAAAAAATCGTGGAAATTTATAACCAAACCATCGACAGCCGCCACATCACTTCGGATTTGGCACCGATTTCGGTTGCCGATCGGCAAGAATGGTTTGAATTTCACCGCAACAGTGAACGCTACCCGATTTGGTCGCTACGCAATGCGGAAAACGACTTGATCGGCTGGGCGACATTGTCACCGTTTTATGGTCGCCCGGCGTATGACATTACCGCGGAAGTCAGTTTTTATCTGGATAACTGCGCCAAAGGGCAAGGCATCGGCGCGCAGGTGGTGGAGTTTTTGCAACAGCAAATGCAGCCGCTTGGCTTCAGCACGCTGCTCGGTTTCGTGTTTAAAGGCAACCTGGCCAGCGTCGGCGTGCTGCAAAAGTGTGGTTTTCAACGCTGGGGCGAACTGCCGAATATCGCCGATATGCAGCAGCATAAAGAAACGCTACTGCTGTTGGGCTATCAGCGTTAACGAATGCATAAAATACCGTGATTTCAGGCGCGCGCAGAGCTTGTAAAATGTTATGCTAAAGCAAAACGACAAGGAGACCACCATGACAACTTATAAACTGATCGCCCTGGATTTAGACGGCACGCTGTTGAATACGCAAAAAGCGATTAGCCAACGCAACCAAGACGCCATTTTAGCCGCCCGCGCACAAGGGGTTTATGTGATTTTAGCCTCCGGGCGACCTTACATCGGCATGAAAAAATATATGCAGCAGCTCGGCATGACCGGTAGCGATGATTATGTGCTGTGCTTTAACGGCGCACGGGTTGAACGGGCAGACGACGGTCATGTGATCAACAGTAAAATGTTGAGCGGCAAAGACGCGAAACGGGTGGCATATTACGCGCAACAAATGGGGCTGAACACCCATGCGTTTTCGCCGGAGCGCGGCTTGATCACCCCACAGCCAAGCCACTACACTCAACACGAAGCCGATTCCAATTTTATTGATTTCACGGTGATAGATTTTGATACGCTGGATGACGACGAACCGATCATCAAAAGCATGATTATTGATCCGCCCGAATTGCTGGAAAAGATCGTCACTAACCTGCCGTCGGAACTGGCACAGCGCTACACCGTGGTGCGTAGCGCGCCATTTTTTCTGGAGTTTATCCACCCGCAAGCCAACAAAGGCGCCGGCGTGGCGGCACTTGCCGAACACCTGAATATCGCCGCCGAACAGGTGATCTGCTGCGGCGATGCGGGCAACGATCTGCATATGCTGCAATACGCCGGGTTAGGCGTGGCAATGGGCAACGCCACCGACGAACTGAAAGCCGTCGCCGATTATATCACTGCCGATCACAACGATTCCGGCGTGGCGCAGGTGATTGAGAAATTTGTGTTGAGGTAAGGAGAAGCTGACAATGAAAATTATTATTGCGCCCGATTCATTTAAAGAGAGCCTGACCGCACTTGAAGCGGCGGAAGCGATTGAGGCCGGTTTTCGCAAGGTTTTTCCGCAGGCGGAATATCTGAAAGTGCCGATGGCGGATGGTGGTGAGGGCACGGTGCAATCGCTGGTGGATGCCACCGGCGGCAAGCTACAACCGGTGACGGTGACAGCGCCGTTAGCGAATAAGGTCGAAGGATTTTTCGGTTTGTCCGGCGACGGCAAAACCGCGATTATCGAAATGGCGGCGGCATCCGGGCTGCATTTGGTGACGCCGGAGCAGCGCAATCCGCTGTTGACCACCAGCTATGGCACCGGCGAATTAATCAAAGCGGCACTAGATTGCGGGGTGAACAAGATTATTTTAGGCATCGGCGGCAGTGCGACTAACGACGGCGGTGTCGGCATGCTGCAGGCGTTAGGGGCGAGTTTTCAAAATGACCGACAACAAGAACTTGGCTTTGGTGGCGAAGCGTTGGCGCAGATGGCACAGATTAGTCTGGAGCAGTTGGATTCGCGTTTGCAACAGGTGGAAATTGAAGTGGCGTGCGACGTGGACAATCCGCTTTGCGGACCACAGGGCGCATCGGCGACGTTCGGACCGCAAAAAGGCGCCGACGAGGCGATGGTGCAGCAGTTGGATCAGGCATTGGCGCATTTTGCCGAAATCGCACAACAGCAATTGGCGATTAATATTGCCGATCAAGCGGGCGCCGGAGCGGCGGGCGGCATGGGCGGCGGCTTATTGCTACTGCCGAATGTCAGTTTACGTCCGGGCGTGCAAATCGTGGTGGAAGCGGTGAATCTGGCACAGCAATTGCAGGATGCCGACTTGGTGATCATCGGCGAAGGGCGAATCGACGGGCAGACGGTACACGGCAAAACCCCGATTGGCGTCGCCAAAACCGCCAAGCAGTTCGACAAACCGGTGATCGCGATTTGCGGCTGCTTGCGAGACGATTATGAGGCAGTGTATCAGCACGGCATTGATGCGGTGTTCCCGATTATCAGCCAACTCGGCAGCTTGCAAGAGACACTGGCAAACGGGCGCAATAACCTGATTTCAACCGCGCAAAACGTGGCGCGGCTGTATCAATTGGCAAAATAGTTGTCGCTCAAACCGCACTTTGCACGCAAGTGCGGTATGGTTTACTCTGCACCTTGGACAATATGATAGCTGATTGGCGCTTGCACGATTCCGTCGGCAAAGCCGCTGATCAGCTTGTTGTTTTTAACCTCATCCGCGGTGATCAGCAGGCGAGTGCCTTCGCTGCGCAACAGCTGTTGGATTTGCGGCTCGGAATAGTCGGTGCACTGGCGGTAGGTGTTGGAAAAGACTTGATTGTATAGCTGCGACTCTTTTTTCAGATTCTCAATATCATCGGGACGCAATAAGCCTTCCGAACCGGTTAAGCTGGAAGCGTGTAGCAGAAATTTGCCGTTCGGCAATGATAAACGCTGTTCGGCGCCGCAAAAAATGATGGTTGCAGACGAACCGACCATTGACAAATTCACCGTGGTCACCGGAATTTTAGAGCTTTTCACCGCCCAATAACCAATCTGTCCGCTATCCATATCGCCGCCGTCGCTGTTGAGATACAGATAAATCCGTTTCACTTTCGGGTAATTGCTATTGATGTCATCAATGGCGTACACCAATTCGGAAATCAAGTGCGGTTCGACCGGAGCGGTATAGTAGATTTTCGCGACTTCGGCACGTTCGTCCGCTTCGATTTTTTTCAGTTCGGCAGAGGTGCTAAACGGCAACGCAAGGCACGCCAATAGGGAAAGTGCGGTTTGAGTAAGACGGATTTTCATGGGAAACCTCGTTATCAAGAAATAATAAAAAACCACTTATTATTGAATAAGTGGTTGAAAATACAAAACGAGTTTACTGAGTTTTAATTAATCACGCAGGTTATTAAAGTTCGGCAAAGGCGTCGATTTTTGCCCAGCCGCGACTTTCCAGAAAATCGAGTAACACCCGTGGGCTTTGGTTTAAAACTCGTTCCGGCGGAAAATCGGTGGCTTCCAGCAGTGCCAGGCTGTGGGTGAAATCGCCCAAATAACCGGCATAGTGCGAATCGGAACCGATACTGACCCAACCACCGGCGTCACGCACCGCAGCGGCAATGGTGAGGCAGTTGTCATAGCTGCCGACTCGTGAATGCAAAAACGAGGAGTTGTTGATTTCCAACGCGACGTTGTGTTGTGCGGCGGCTTGCGCCACGGCAATGGCGTCGATCGGAAATTTCGGATTGCCGGGGTGGGTGATGATGTCCACCTTACCGCTCTTGATACAGTTGATCAGCGCAGCGGTGTGATCGCCGCGGGTGGTCGGCTGAATTGACGGCGGATGAAATCCCGCCAGCACCAAATCCAACGAGCGACGCATCCGATCGTTGCAATCAGTTTCACCGGCGGTGTTCAGAATATTGGCTTCAATACCACGCAAAATGCCCACGCCGTCGATAAATCGTGGCAAAATCGCCAGATTGGAAAAATGCCATTCGTGCGGCGCATCGCCCAGTGCCGGACCGTGATCGGTGTTGGCAAACAGGCGAATGCCGCGCTGTTTGGCGACGGCGATATATTCGTGTAGCGTGCTGTAGGCATGGCTGCTGGCAATGGTGTGCGTGTGTAAATCGACCGGATAATTCATCGCGTCCTCTTATGCTTTTGCCACAAACCCGACCGCTTGATACGCTTTCTGTAAGGTTGCCGCAGCGCGTGCTTCGGCTTTTTCTGCCCCTTCACGCAAAATGCGGTTCAACAACGCTTCATCGTTGCGGAAATGCTGGAAGCGGGCTTGCAGCTCGGTCAACATGCTGGAGACTTCGTCCGCGACCGCACTTTTCAAATGCCCGTACATTTTGCCTTCAAATTCCGCTTCAAGATCAGCGATCGTTTTGCCCGTAACACCCGACAGAATATCCAACAGATTCGATACGCCCGCTTTGTTTTGGCGATCATAACGCACCACTGGCGGCTCATCGGAATCGGTAACCGCTCTTTTGATTTTTTTCGCCACCGCTTTGGGATCTTCCAACAAACCGATCACGTTATTGCGGTTGTCGTCGGATTTCGACATTTTTTTCTCAGGTTCCAGCAGCGACATCACGCGCGCGCCGGCTTTTGGAATAAAGGCTTCTGGCACGGTGAATGGGTTGTCGTACAGCGCATTGAAACGCTGGGCAATATCACGGGTGATTTCTAAATGTTGACGTTGATCATCGCCCACCGGCACTTGATTGGCTTGATACAACAGAATATCCGCTGCCATCAGCACAGGGTAGGTGAACAACCCGACATTCACGTTCTCTTCATAACGTGCTGATTTGTCTTTGAACTGGGTCATGCGGCTCATTTCACCGAAATAGCTGTAGCAGTTCAGCACCCATGCCAGTTGGGTGTGTGCCGGTACATGAGATTGCACAAAAATGGTGCTTTTTCTCGGGTCAATGCCTGCCGCTAAATAAATGGCTAAGGTATCCAGTGTGGCGTTGCGCAGTGCTTGTGGATCTTGGCGTACGGTGATGGCGTGCAGATCGACAATGCAAAACAGGCAATCAAATTCGTCTTGCATTTTCGCCCACTGGCGCAGCGCACCCAAATAGTTGCCGATTGTCAATTCGCCCGACGGCTGCACGCCGCTAAATACCACAGATTTGTTACTCATTGTTTTTCCTTAAACTTAATTAATTACGGTTAAAATGTCGGCAAAATCGTCAAAAACCCAATCAGGTTGCGATTCGCTGATCGGAATGTTGTAATTATAACCGTAAGTCAGCCCGACCACCGCACAGCCTGCGCTGTGTGCCGCCAGAATATCATTTTTAGAATCGCCGACAAACAGCAATTGTTTTGGATAAATCCCGAATTTGCCGCACAGATAATACAGCGGCGCAGGGTGCGGCTTGATCGCAGGCAAGGATTGCCCGCCCAGTAATTCCGAAAACAGGTGATCAATCCCGAATGCGGCAAGCACAGGCTGCACGTGTTTGGTCGGTTTATTGGTGATCACAGTCAAAATATAGCCTTGCGCTTTCAACGTTTCCAAGGTCTCTTTTACATGAGGGAATAGTCGGCTTTTATTGCAGATATTTTCGCCGTAATAGAAACCAAAGCGTCTTTTCAGCTGCTTAATACTTTCATCATCTAAGTTCGCCTCACTCCATTCAAGTCCGCGTGCCAACAGCACATCGGCGCCGTTGCCGATCCACGTCATGACTAATTCTTCGGGGGCTTGCGGCAAACCGACTTCAGCAAACGCTTGATTCAGCGATAGTGCCAAATCCGGCAAGCTGTCCACCAACGTGCCGTCTAAATCGAATCCGATAACCTTAAATTGTCCCATATATTGTCCTTATTGTTAGATATAGGTGGGATCTAGCGTTGCCAATTGCTGGCGCATGTCGCGGATCACTTGTGCGTAATCGGGCTGGTCGAAAATCGCCGAGCCTGCGACAAACATATCTGCCCCCGCCGCGGCAATGTCAGCGATATTATTGATTTTCACCCCACCGTCCACTTCCAAACGAATATCAAAACCGCTTTGATCGATTCTCGACCGCACTTGGCGCAGTTTATCCAATGTTGCGGGGATAAACGATTGCCCGCCGAACCCGGGATTCACCGACATCAGCAAAATCACATCTATTTTGTCCATTACATAATCCAAATACGACAGCGGCGTGGCAGGGTTAAATACCAAGCCCGATTTACAGCCGCAATCCCGAATCAGCTGCAACGTGCGGTCGATATGCTCACTGGCTTCGGGGTGAAAGGTGATGTAGGTTGCGCCTGCTTTGGCAAAATCTGGGATAATGCGATCAACCGGCTTCACCATCAAATGCACATCAATCGGCGCTGTGATGCCGTAATTGCGCAGCGCCTGACACACCGCCGGCCCGAAGGTTAAATTCGGCACATAGTGGTTGTCCATCACATCAAAATGAATCACATCAGCACCCGCCGCCAACACATCGGCGACATCATCGCCTAAACGGGCTAAATCAGCAGAAAGAATCGAAGGAGCAATTAAATAGGGTTGCATAAATCACCTTTGGTTATGAAAGTGCGGTAGGGGTAGTTTACTACTTAATCATGGGGGTGTGAAATATTAAGCCGTGTAATCTCAAGAATTTTAACATTATTAGTTTATAAAAAGTTATCTGGATCATATTTTTGAATTTATCTTGTTTACACGTGTAAATTTGATTGTTATAACGGAATTGTACTTAGGTATCGACAGCGATATTTTTTGTATTTAAGTGCGCAATGCGTCAAGAGTTTGCAATTTAATCAATTTAGATATTGGAGACGAGTTATGAAAAAGATATTCAAACAATTTATGTTGAGTGGTGCAATCGCCGTTGCTTGCGGAAGTGCGTGGTCGGCTGACTTAATTGGTGCTTCATTATTGACTCAGCAACACCCGTTTTATATTGAGTTGGCGGATGCCATCAAAGCGGAAGCAAAGGATAAAGGTGTCGATTTGGAAGTGTCGATTGCCAATCAAGATTTGGGTAAACAGCTAGCGGATGTGGAAGACTTTATTGTTAAAGGGGCGAAGGCGATTATTATCTCGCCGGTTGATAGTAAAGGCGTTCTGCCTGCAATTAAAAAAGCACAAAATGCGGGAATTAAAGTGATCACTGTCGATGTGCCTGCCGAAGGCGTGGAGGTAACATCTTATATCGGTACCGATAACTATGCCGGCGGTGTAAAAGCTGGCGAATTAATGGCAAAAGAACTAAATAACAAGGGCAATGTTGCCATTATTGATTATCCGACGGTGCAATCCGTTGTGGCGAGAGTTGAAGGTTTTAAAAAAGCGCTTTCCGACTATCCTGAAATAAAAATTGTCGCCCAACAAACGGGGATCACACGCGCAGAAGCCTTATCTGTTGCACAGAATATGCTACAAGCCAATCCAGATATTCAAGGGATTTTCGGATTTGGTGATGATGCGGCACTGGCAGCTGCGGTTGCAGTTAAGTCGGCAAGATTACAAGATCAGGTGAAAGTGATTGGCTTTGACGGTATGAAAGAAGCCAGAGATGCTGTGGACTCAGATCCGGTTATGGTCGGTGTTATTCGCCAATATCCGGATAAAATGGGGAAAGAAGCATTGAATACGGCAGTCAAAGTGCTGGCTGGAGAAAATGTTGCTAAAGAACAGCCAATTGAACCGGGTGTCTATACTAAATAAGCTCTTTATAATGCGGGCGGGATGGTTACCTCCCGCCCATGATAAAGGAAGGACAGTATGATCAAACAAGATGATATTGCACTGACATTAAAAGGAATTAATAAATCATTTGGTGTAGTTCATGCGTTAAAAAATATGAATTTGACCGTTAAACGAGGGCGAGTACATACACTGTTGGGAGAAAATGGCGCCGGTAAATCAACATTAATGAAAATTTTAGCCGGGGTTTATAGTGCGGATTCAGGAGAAATGTTATTAAATAACCGCACTTATAGTCCGAAATCACCACAAGATGCTTCTGCATCCGGATTATCTATTGTATTTCAAGAGCTGAGTTTAGCGAATAATTTAACTGTTGCTCAGAATATTTATGCGAACCATGAGCCTTCATATTTTGGGTTTATCAATGATCGTAAGATCGAAGAACAGGCTTCCACTCTCATTAATTCATTAGGATTACCGATAAATGTAAGTGCGAAAGTAGGTGATTTGTCTATTGCACAGCGGCAATTAGTTGAAATTGCAAAAGGTCTAAGCCGTTCTTCTGACATTATTATTTTAGATGAACCGACTTCATCACTTTCAGATTCCGAGGCGGAAATTCTATTTTCTATCGTTAACCAGCTCACCGAATCAGGAAAAGCCGTTATTTATATCTCACATAGAATGGAAGAAATTATGCGCTTATCGGATGATATTACGGTTATGCGCGATGGTGAGTATGTGCAAACCGTACTTAAAACTGATACTACGATTGATAAATTGATTGCGATGATGGTTGGACGCCAAATGGATCAAATTTATCCACCAGCGCTTGAAAAAAACTTTACGGATGAGCGTACGGTTTTAAATGTTAAGAATTTAACGATAGCCAATAAAGTTAAGGATGTAAGCTTTGACCTAAAAGCGGGTGAGATTTTAGGTTTTTTTGGGTTGGTTGGCGCGGGGCGTTCTGATGTCATGAAAGCGTTGTTCGGAATGTTGCCTTATCAGGGGGATATTTATTTAGATAATAAGCTCATTAAAATCACGAATGCAAATATTGCGATCAAACAAGGAATAGGCTTTGTCACGGAAAACCGGAAAGAAGAGGGTTTAGTGCTACCGGCATCTATTCGATATAATACCACGATGGCAGCGCTATCTCGATTTTCTTTTAATGGAGGATGGCTAAATTATCAGCGTGAATGCCATGAGTCTAAAGAGGCAATTAAACGACTTGCCATCCGAACGCCGTCAGAGGAAGTTTCAGCAAATACTCTTTCAGGAGGAAATCAGCAAAAAGTAGTTTTGGCTAAATGGCTGACAACACAACCTAAAATTCTTATTTTAGACGAGCCAACCCGTGGGGTTGATGTCGGCGCGAAGTTTGAAATCTATAATATTATTCGGCAACTATCATCAAATGGAACGGCCATACTCTTAGTTTCTTCTGAATTGCCGGAAATTTTGGGGCTATCCGATCGTATTGTCGTGATGGCAGGGAAGCGTATTCAGACCATAGCTGCAGCAAGTTCATTGAATCCGCAGCAAATTATGGCTGCGGCAACGGGGCAAATCTCATGACAAAACATGATCGTTTAATGCAATATGCACGTCAACTGGGTGGTATTTTCCTTTCGCTTATTGTGCTGTGTGTATTCTTTTCTTTCGCTAATAATCGGTTTATGTCGATAGCAAACTTTATGAATATCTTACAGCAGGTTTCAGTCGTGGCTATTGCTGCGTTTGGTATGACGTGGGTTATTTTGTTGGGCGAAATTGATCTTTCTATCGGATCGATTATTGCAGTTAGCGGCATGGTCGGCGCCCAGGTCTTAGCTTTGGATTATGGGTTAGTACCAGCCTTGCTTGTTACGGTATCCGCGGGAGCAGTGATGGGATTGATTAATGGCGCCTTAACCGCAAAGTTAGCGCTTCCCTCATTTATTGTGACGGTTGCAACGATGGGGATTTATCGAGGAATGGTCAGCTTGCCCACGAATGGAGCACCGCAAATGATCACCAATAATGGCTGGACCTCAATAGGAAATGAGGCATGGTTTGGTATTCCTATTGTGATTTGGATTTTACTGGCGTTATTTTTAGTGAATCACATCGTGCTGTCTCGAACCGTTTTTGGGCGTAAAGCCTACCTTACCGGTGGAAATATTGAAGCGGCTCAATATTCAGGAATTTCTACCGCAAAAGTGAAAATTTGGATCTTTACCGTTTCAGGAATTATGGCGGCAATTTCCGGAATATTGCTGTCATCTCGGCTCTATTCAGCACAAACGAATGCCGGTATGGGCTATGAATTAGATGCGATTGCCGCAGCAGTGCTAGGTGGCACGAGTTTAGCGGGAGGTGTCGGCACGATGATCGGCACATTGGTCGGTGCGTTGATTATTGGCATTTTGAATAATGGTATGAATATGATGTCTGTTCCCTATTTCTATCAACTCATTGTAAAAGGTATCGTTATTTTAATTGCGGTTTGGTTGGATGTGAGATCTAAGAAAAAACGGAGTTAGGATATGAAACAGAAAATATTAACGATTGGTGAAGTCTTAGTCGAAATTGTGGCGACAACAAAAGGCGATGGATTCTTAGAAACACAACCGCTGATTGGTCCATTTCCGTCCGGAGCACCCGCTATTTTTATTGATCAAGTAGGTAAATTGGGAATCCCCTGCGCCATTATCTCAAGAGTGGGTGACGATGATTTTGGTGTATTAAATTTGAAACGCTTACAGCAAGATAATGTTGACATTAGTGGTATTTCAGTCGCAAAAGGTGAGACAACGGGCAGTGCTTTCGTTCGTTATCGAGAGGACGGAAGTCGCCATTTTGTCTTTAATATTGCACATAGTGCTTGCGGCAAATTAGATGAAAATACCAATATTGAAAACTTGCTGCAGAGCTGTAGTCATTTACATTTGATGGGAACCGCACTTTCATCACCCGGATTAAAAAAAATGGCATGGCGTGCAGTGGAGGAAATTAAATCACGTGGAGGCACACTCTCTTTTGATCCGAATTTAAGACCAGAAATTATGACTTCGGAATTAAGGAATGATCTACAGAAAATATTATTACAGACCGATTTATTTTTGCCCTCCGGTGAAGAGTTGTTTTTATTTACCCAATCAAAAGAAGAGCGGTCGGCTATTGATGAATTATTAAAGTGCGGTATTAAAGAAATTGTGGTTAAAAAAGGCCATCAGGGTGCAACATATTTCACACAAGATAAGCGGCTGGATATTGCAGCGCATACAGTGGAAGAAATTGATCCGACGGGAGCGGGGGATTGTTTTGGCGGTACATTTGTCGGCTTGTGGTTGGCGGGTTATTCGGCAGAAATTGCGCTTAGTTATGCAAATGCAGCGGGGGCACGAGCAGTTACGCGCTTAGGTCCAATGGAAGGGACATCAACTCGGCCGGAACTGGATTTATTTTTAAAAGAGACGGTAGATGAATAAAAACAAAATGGGGCTGTCGGTAAATACCATGCAGCAATTGGCGGAGTACATAGGGCTCTCACGACAAACGCTGTCCAAGTATTTTAACGATCCGCAACAAGTTAGTAGTCACACCCAATTGCTTATTCGAGCTGCTGTCGAGGAAACGGGATTTCGACCAAATTTATTTGCCAGTAATTTAAAGCGTAATAAAAGCCGAGTGATCGGAATCATTATTCCCAGTATCACTGATCCGTTTTATATGCAACTCGTTTCGCGTATATCCACTATTGCAGAAGCATCGGGGTATTTTATCTTTACATTGCCTTCTAACGGGAAGCTGAGTGTAGAAGCTGATGCGGTTGCAAAATTACAAGCCATGAATGTTGCGGGTGTGTTGATTGTGCCGCTAGGCAAAGACTCAGTACAAAGTAAGCTAATACGAATGGAAGACGATCTCCCGATTGTATATCTTGATTCGCCACCAAAGCATGACGCACCTTTTATCGGCACCGACAATCAACAAGGTATCACGTTGTTGGTGGATTATCTTTGCCAAAGTGGAACACCACCGGCTTTCTTGGCAATGCCGGAAATTAATCGAAATGCTAAAACGCGTTTGCACTCATATGAAACAGCGATGGGAAAAAATAAAGAAAATCCGTGTGTATTAAAAGCGGATAGCTGCGTTGATTGGGAATTTGAAACATACGGTTATCATCGAACGACTCGATGGCTGCATGAACGTAAAACGAAACATCAAGCGTTATTGTGTGCTAATGACCGTTTAGCGTATGGGGCATTTCTTGCAACATGGGAGAAAGGTATTCCTATTGGTATCCGAGAAGATGGATTGCGGATTGCCGGGCATGATGATCACCCGCTTGCTGCATATACATGCCCGCCTTTAACAACAGCTGCACAAGATTATGATGGGATAGCTAAATTAGCGATAGATACATTATTGGGATATATTAATGGCAATCGTCCATTAACAACACCGCAGCTTGTGCCGATGACGTTAGTAAGAAGGCAGTCAGCCTAATAAATCTGATCTATAGCGAGAAATATATTGAGTATGGATAATCAAAAAGATCTTCCTTTGTTGTTATCAGATTACCCATTCGATATGGATCTGGTGGCAGGACGTACGATCATTGAAAAAGATAACTACTTGGATTATATCATTAATCGTCCGCAAGGCATGAAAGGCTATATTATCAATTTAACCACTCGGGGTAGGGGCGAAATTTTTAATGGAGAGAAAACTTTTTTGGCGGATAAAGGCGATTTGCTTTTGTTTTCGCCACAAGCAATGCACCATTATCGCCGGGAATCAGCCTATTATTCTTGGTATCACCAGTGGATTTATTTCAGACCGAGAACGTTTTGGATTGATTGGTTGAGATGGTCTTCAACAGACAATGGCATTGGGCGATTAAGCATTGCAAATAAGGAGGAGTATCAAGCGATCTTGGATCTTTTCTTGAAAATTGAAAATCTATCGAAATCCAACGAGGTGTTTGCCAAAGATACTACGATGTGCTTTTTAGAATTATTGCTGATTAAGTGTGCAAGGCTTGATCCAAAAAATATTGAGCATAAATCGAATAATGCCTTAGAATTGATATTGTCTGCAATTTAATCCTGAATGATTTACAACAAAATCATAAAATTGAATATTTTGCTAATCGGGTCAATCTTTCGACCTCTCGGTTAACCCATTTATTTTCTGAACAGCTTGGCATGAGCCTAACTCAATGGCGGGATTATCAAAGAATGGAAAACGCCAAAAAATTACTTTATACCTCCGATATTTCGATTATGAGTATCGCCAAACAGCTGGGCTTCGATGATCAGCTGTACTTTTCAAAAGTCTTTAAAAAGTATTGTGGTGTTAGCCCTTCCGTCTTTCGTCATTCCAGATAGTGAAAAGCAGTGACCTGCTTCACAAAAAAAATCTTTCTGCCAAATAGTCTATATAAATAGCCGAATTTTACATATAACCTGACAGTTTTTTAGACTATCATTCCCTCAGACTGAAAGGATACAGTATCTCATAATGATTTAATTTCTTTTTAATCATTATGTTACGCTAATTTTTGGTCGTGCATATTGATAAGGATGTAATATGCCAATAGCAAAAATAACCATGTTCATAATATCAAGAGGTGAATAATGAAAAAGCTGACGATTAAAAATCTATTATTGACGGGGCTATTAGGTATGACGGTTCTTGCGCCTAATGTAATGGCAAAAGATGTTGAAATCGTAAATATTTCTAAAATAGCAGGTATGTCGTGGTTTAACAGAATGGCGGAAGGTGTTGAGCAAGCAGGGAAAGACTTTGGTGTCAATGCTTATCAAGTCGGGCCGTCCAGCACTGATGCTCCGCAACAAGTCAAACTGATTGAAGATCTTATTGCGAAAAAGGTGAATTCGATTTCCATTGTGCCGAATGATGCAAATGTGCTAGAGCCGGTATTGAAAAAAGCGAAACAACAAGGAATCGTTGTGCTAACACATGAATCTGTCGGCCAGCCAAGTGCGGATTGGGATATTGAGATCATTGATAATGCTCAGTTTGCTGCGGACAATGTTGAAGAAATGGCTAAAGCCATGGACGGAAAGGGCGGTTATGTCATTTATGTTGGTGGATTGACCGTACCGCAGCATAACCTTTGGGCGGATTTATTTGTTAAATATCAAAAAGAACATTATCCGGATATGTTTGAAGTTACAACGCGTATGCCGGTTGCTGAGAATATTGATGATGCACGACGCACCACATTGGATTTAATGAAAGCGCATCCTGACTTGAAAGCGGTAGTTTCTTTTGGTTCGCAAGGCCCGATCGGTGCGGGTTTGGCGGTTAGAGAAAAACGCATGAAAGATAAATTCTTTGTATTTGGCATGATGATCCCTTCGTAAGCCGCTTCACTGATTAAAAGTGGAAACATTACGATGGGTATCACATACGATCCGGCATCTGGTGGTTATGCGTTAGCTGCAGTTGCTGCCAAATTATTAAAAGGCGAAGAGATTGTTGATGGTTTCGAAATTCCAAATGTAGGAAAAGCCAGTGTCAATAAAGAAAATCGTTTAATTCAATTCCATAAAGTCTTAAAAGTGACAAAAGAGAATATTGATAGCTTATATTAATTTCTCATCATGATGGATTTTCTTGAAAAAGGGAATCCATCATTTCCTCCTTATAAATATTCATATCAAAGGTGATTATTATGACTTTTATTACCATGGAAAATATTTCTAAAACCTTTTATGGTGTGAAAGCATTAAATAATGTCTCGCTAACTTTAAATAAGGGTGAGGTGCTTTGTTTAGCCGGACAAAATGGCTGTGGAAAATCAACATTAATTAAAATTTTATCTGGTGTTTATCAACCGGATAAAAATGCGCTTATTAAAATTGATTCGGATGAGTATGCAAAATTAACACCAAAAGAGTCAATTAGAAAAGGTATTCAAGTTATTTATCAAGATCTCTCTCTCTTTCCTAACTTAACAGTAGCTGAAAATATAGCGATTAATTTGCACCATGATCACTTTTTATCAAGTCAAAAAACGATCCGTCAGGTTGCTAGTGAAACATTAAAAAATATTAATGCGCACTTAGAACTGGATGCGATTGTTGAAACGCTTTCTGTCGCACAACAGCAATTGGTGGCAATATGCCGAGCATTAGCTCAAGATGCACGTTTGATTATTATGGATGAGCCGACAGCGTCATTAACCGTGCAGGAAGTTCAATCCTTGTTGAAAATCGTGCAGCAGCTTAAAAACGCCGGAATCAGTATTATTTTTGTTAGCCATAAATTAAATGAGGTGATTACGGTTTCGGATAGGGTGATGGTGTTGAAGGATGGAAATTTGGTTGGAGATTATCCTATTGCCGAAATGAATGAGAAAAGACTGGCTTATTTAATGACAGGTATTGAGTTCAATTATGAAAAATTATCGACAATTGCAGATTCTCAATCAATTTTAACGGTAAAACAACTTTCTAAGCAGAACCAATACCATGATATTTCATTTTCGGTACAAAAAGGTGAAGTCGTTTCAATTATTGGGTTGCTAGGATCTGGCAGAACGGAACTTTGCCTTAGCTTATTCGGGGTAACACAACCGGATTCGGGCGAAATCATTTTCAATAATCAGCAAGTCCAATTCAAAAGTAATCGAGATGCGATTACTAAGGGTATTGGCTATGTATCTGAAGATAGAATGGCAACTGGATTGGTAATGGATTCATCGATTAAAGATAATATTATTTCCACTATTTTCAATAAGATTAGCACTAAATTTGGCTTAATTAATGAAAAACGTGCGCATTCGTATAGTGATCATTTGATTAAGCAGTTAAAGATTAAGTCGCCTGATTCAAATCTTCCGGTAAACACCCTGTCCGGTGGTAATGTTCAACGGGTTTCGATTGTCAAATGGTTAGCGATTAAACCTGATCTATTAATTTTAGATGAGCCGACTATTGGTGTAGATATTGCAAACAAAGAGGGCATATTTAATATCATTAAATCGCTTTCACTCCAAGGCATATCCGTTATTTTCATTACAGATGAGGTAGAAGAGGCCTACTATAATAGCCATCGAATTTTTGTTATGAAATCAGGCAGAATAAGCCATGAATTTGAAGCCGATAAAACCAGTGAACAACAAATATTGGAGGCGATCAATGAAAAATAAATCTATCTCACAAAACTTTTTCTTGATTGTAACGATTCTTATCATCTCTATTTATTTATCCATTAGGACAGATGACTTTTTAACAATAGAGAATTTTTATGATGTCATCAACAGTTATGCCATGTTGGCGATTCTGGCGTGCGGCTTGTTTATTGTTTTAATTTCAGGTGGAATTGATATTTCGTTTCCGGCGATAACCATTATTTCTCAATATATTATGGTGTCGTTTATTATGAAACATGATGGGAATTATTTTATTGTTTTCCTGATTTCCATTATTTCAGGTATTACTTTGGGATTGGTGAACGCATTTATTGTCAATAAACTCAAGGTGCCATCAATTATCATCACAATATCAACATTAAATATTTTTTACGGATTACTGCTTTATATTACCAAAGGAATATGGCTAGATGATTATCCGGCGTGGTTTCAAGAGGAAATTATCCTTTTCAAATCAACAACCGCAGACGGATTTGAATATGGTTTATCATTTCAGTTTATGCTGCTGATTGCGGTGGTCTTGCTTACGGGTTTTATTATGAATAAAACCAGTATCGGAAGAAAAATCTATGCTTTGGGAGGAAATGCTGAGGCGGCATCCAGAATAGGCTTTAGTCTGCTCAAATTACATCTTTTTGTTTATGGCTATATGGGATTTGTTTCGGGAATTGCCGGTGTTGTTCAATCCTATACCGTGCAAACCGTCGCACCCGATTCATTATTAGGATATGAATTGACAGTGCTGGCCGCAGTGGTACTTGGCGGAACAAGTTTAATCGGTGGGAAGGGAACGCTGTCTGGCACGATCATGGGGGTTGTGCTACTGGCAATTATTCAAAATGGCTTGAATCTTTTGGGTATCTCATCGTACTGGCAAACGGTCGTTACAGGTTTAATTATCGTGTTCAGTGTCAGTATGACCGCTTGGAGCCAACGAAATAAAGCAGGAGTTTAATTGTTATGAACAAATTCAAAGATAATTCATTTAACTATTTGATTATTTTGCTTTTATTAATAACGTTATCATTTAGTTTTTTTATTCCGGATATTTTTTGGTCTGTGAGTAATTTTCAATCCATTGCATCACAGATGCCGATCTTGGGAGTGTTGACACTGGCAATGGCGATTACTATGCTGACCGGCGGTATTAATTTGTCCATTATTGCCACCATGAATTCATGTTCGCTGGTGATGGCATTTTATCTGATCAATAACCCGTCCTCTCTTGTGATTGCTATTTTACTGGGATTAATCACGGCTGGTATTATCGGCTTGCTGAACGGCGTGTTAATTGCCGTTATCAGGGTATCCCCGATTCTGGCGACACTGGGCACGATGACACTACTTAACGGATTAAATGTCCTGTTATCGAAAGGATCGGCTATTTCTAATTTCTCTGATAGTGTCTTAGTCTTAAATAGTGGTGCTTTTTTCGGCATTCCTATTCCATTGCTTGTTTTTGCATTATTAGCCGTGGTGTTATGGGTTATTTTTGATAAGACAACGTTGGGGAAATCAATCTATTTCATTGGAAATAATGAGAAAGTAACATATTTCTCGGGAATTAATACTAAAAAGATTATTATTTTAGTCTATATCATCTCCTCTATTCTTTGTGTTGCCGCCGCACTTTTGATGATGTCAAAATTAAATTCGGCAAAAGCCTCTTATGGTGATTCCTATTTGCTGACGGCAATTTTAGCAGCGGTATTAGGCGGTGTGAATCCGGATGGTGGGAAAGGAAAATTAGTCGGTATTCTCGTGGCTTTGATTTTATTACAAACGTTGGAAAGTGGCTTAAATATTATCGGAGTGAGCAGTTACATTACCATGGCGTTATGGGGTGCTTTATTAATTATTTTTATTTTCTTACAAAAATATCAATTTAATTTTCTCATCAGAAGAAAATAATATCGGGGGTCATCATTATGTCAGAAAAATTTGTTATTGGTTTGGATTTCGGTAGTGATTCGGTGCGTTCACTATTGGTTAATTGCCAGAGTGGTGAGGAAGTTGCGACCTATGTTAGCCATTATCCTCGTTGGAAAAAAGAGTTGTATTGCGATTCGGATAACAATCAATTTCGCCATCACCCGTTAGATTATATTGAATCGATGAGCGAGGCGATTTGCAAAATTACTGAAAATATCGATGAAAATATTCGAAAAAACATCGTTGCCATCGGTATTGATGCAACCGGCTCAACGCCCGCTCCGATAGATGCTGATGGAAATGTTTTAGCACTGACCGAGCAATTTAAAGATAATCCCAATGCGATGTTTATCTTATGGAAGGATCATACCGCAACTAAAGAAGCGGATTATATTACCGAGTTGTGCCACAGCGGAAAATATCCGGATTATATTTAAGTACATTGGCGGTACTTACTCTGCAGAATGGTTTTGGGCGAAAATAACGCATATACACACGATTGATCCAGAAGTCAGACAGTCTGCGGCTAACTGGGTTGAGCTTTGTGACTGGGTGCCGGCGTTATTATCCGGAACAACTAAGCCAACTCAGTTAAAACGAGGCCGTTGCACCGCAGGACATAAAAGTTTATGGCATCCGGATTGGGGCGGATTGCCATCTACGGCATTTTTAACCGCACTACACCCTTCAATCACCGAAAATTTGCAAGTGCCGCTGTTCACTGAAACGCAAACCGCGGAGATTGCCGTTGGTACGATCACGACGGATTGGGCGAAAAAGTTAAATCTACCTAAGAATGTGGTTATTTCAGGCGGCGCATTAGATTGCCACATGGGAACGGTTGGTGCGGGGGCGTCTAAAAATACACTGGTTAAGGTGATTGGCACGTCCACTTGTGATGTTTTAATTACAGACTATGAAACGGTTAACAAACGCTCGATTGAAGGAATATGCGGTCAAGTTGACGGCAGTGTTGTGCCGAATGCGGTTGGATTAGAGGCAGGGCAATCCGCGTTTGGTGATGTTTACGCTTGGTTTGCTCGTGTACTGAGTTGGCCATTAGACCAGTTAAGGCAACAGCAGCCGCACTTGCAATCGGAACTGGATGAATTTAGACAAAATCTGTTATCAATTTTAGCGGAGGAGTGGGATAAAAATCCAAGATTGGAGCACCTGCCGTTAACTTTAGATTGGTTTAATGGACGGCGTACGCCTTTTGCCAACCAAAAATTAAAAGGGGTTATTTCAGGAATCAGTCTAGGAACCGACGCCAGCTCTATTTTTGGCTCCTTAATCGTTGCAACGGCTTTCGGTTCAAAAATGATTATGGAATGTTTGGTTTCACAACAAGTGCCGGTAGAGAAAATCATCGGATTAGGTGGAATTGCAAGAAAATCTCAAGTTGTGATGCAAACCTGTGCCGATGTGATGGAAAAACCGATTCAGATTGTAAAATCGGATCAGTGTTGTGCATTGGGGGCAGCGGTTTTTGCAGCGGTTGCGGCGGATATTTACTCAACGGTAGAAGCGGCACAGGAAGTGATGGCGAGCAAAATGGAAAAAACATATTATCCGAATGAAGCCAGAAGCAAACACTATAGTGCGCTCTACCAACAGTATAAGGAGTGGGCTACAGCAACGGAGCCTCTGTATAATAAATTTTTTGAACAAGCTGAGTAGGTCGCTGACCGCCATTAAGGTTAACGAAGCTAAAAAAACAGGTTTTGGCTGCCAACTTAGCGTTACCGAAATACGGTTTACTTGGGGCAATGTCAGTGGAATTGACCGTGAGCGAGGTTTGGTGGTGATCAAGCCTTCAGGGGTTGAGTATGAGCAGATGACGTTGGCGGATATGGTTGTAGTGGATCTGGCAAGTGGAGTGGTGATTGAGGGCGATAAGAAGCCGTCCTCCGATACTGCGACACATCTGGAGCTATATCGCAGCTTTCCCGATATTGGCGGAATCGTACACACTCACTCTCGGCACGCCGCCATTTGGGCGCAAGCGGGGCAGGATTTGACCGCACTTGGTACAACATGCGGATTATTTTTACGGTGCAATTCCGTGTACTCGGTTGATGACCGATTCTGAGATTCAAGGCGAATATGAATTGGAAACAGGCAAGGTGATCGTTGAAACATTTCGTCAACGGGCATTGAGCCCTCATCAAGTTCCTGCCGTGTCGGTGTATTCCCACGGGCCTTTTGTCTGGTGAAGTGATCCCGCCAATGCAGTACACAATGCGGTGGTATTAGAAGAAATCGCTTATATGAATCTATTCTCTCAGCAACTTAATCCGGTGATTAACCCCATGCAGAGCTCATTATTGGATAAGCGCTATCTGCGAAAGCATGGTAAAGATGCGTATTATGGACAACGTTAAGCCTATTCAATCTTAGAAACCCCAAGTGCGGTCAGCTCTCCCCAACCGCACTTTCCCCTCAACTATCTCTACAATGTCACCACCAACTTCTGATACGCACGTCGTGCTTTTTCAAGTGCGGTTTCCACGCTTTGATCACGGGCGAGGATTACGCCGAGGCGGCGGTGGCCGTTGACTTCGCCTTTGCCGAATAGGCGCAGGTTGGTGTTTGGCTCAGCCAGCACCTGTTCCAGATTGCCGAACCGCACTTGGGTGGACTGCCCTTCCACCACAATCGCTTTTGAGGCAGACGGGCTGATCAAATTGATTTCCGGAATCGGCAAGCCGAGAATTGCACGGGCGTGCAGTGCAAATTCCGACAGTTCTTGCGAAATCAGCGTTACCATGCCAGTGTCGTGTGGGCGTGGTGAAACTTCGTTGAAAATCACCTCATCGCCGCAAACAAACATCTCCACCCCGAAAATCCCACGTCCGCCTAAGCCGTCGGTAATTTTTCCGGCGATCTGTTCCGCTTTGGCAAGTGCGGTCGGTGACATGGCTTGTGGCTGCCAGGATTCACGATAATCGCCGTCAATTTGAGTGTGTCCGATTGGTGGCAGGAACGAGGTGTCGCCGATATGGCGCACGGTCAGCAAGGTGATTTCGTAATCGAATTTGACGAAGCCTTCCACAATCACCCGTCCGCCACCGGCACGTCCGCCTTGTTGCGCATAATCCCACGCTTGTTGCAGCTGTTGCTCGGATTTAATCACGCTTTGTCCGTGTCCGGACGAACTCATAATCGGTTTCACCACACAAGGAATGCCGATTGCCGCCACTGCCGCTTGGAAGTCGGCATAGTTATCGACAAAACGGTAGTTTGAGGTCGGCAAGCCCAATTCTTCAGCGGCAAGGCGGCGAATGCCTTCACGGTTCATGGTCAGGCTGGTGGCTTTGGCGGTTGGGATCACGGTAAAGCCCTGCTGCTCCAGTTCCAATAAGGTGGCGGTGGCGATCGCTTCGACTTCCGGCACGACATAGTCCGGGCGCTCTTTTTCGACTAAGGCTTTCAGCGTATCACCGTCTAACATGGAAATGGTATAGGCACGGTGCGCCACTTGTTGCGCCGGTGCATCGGCGTAGCGATCGACTGCGATCACTTCCACGCCTAAGCGTTGCAGTTCAATCACCACCTCTTTGCCGAGTTCGCCGGCGCCGAGCATCATTACTTTGGTGGCGGAGGGGGTCAGTGCAGTTCCGATAGTTGTCATCTTCTATTCCTTTTATCTGGCAGCGGTAGGCAAAAAAACCGAGCGCAACGGCTCGGCTTTGGGTTAGATCAAATTTAAATCCAAGGTTAAATCGTCATTTTTATTAATGCCGATTTTACGCTCCAAAATATGGCGGGCAATATCTTGCGCTTCTTGCAATGAGTGATCGGTGTAAGTGCCGCACTGGTATTTGTTCAGTTCCGGAATGTCGTTTTGATCGGCAACGTTCAGCACATCTTCCATTGAGGCAAGCCATGCGTCGGCAACTTGCTGCTCGTTCGGTGTCCCGATCAGGCTCATATAGAAACCGGTGCGGCAGCCCATTGGCGAGATGTCGATAATTTCAATGCGTTCGCTGTTGAGGTGATCACGCATAAAGCCGGCGAACAGGTGTTCCAGCGTATGCACACCTTTCATCGGCATGATTTCCAGATTAGGACGGCAAAAACGCAGGTCGAATACGGTGATGTCGTCGCCTTTCGGGGTGCGCATATTTTTTGCCACACGCACTGCCGGTGCATTCATTTTGGTATGATCAACGGTAAAACTGTCCAGTAATGGCATATTGTGTCCTTTTTTGGGTTAATTTAACTATTTTTCAGATTAGGGTGAACTTTCCGCTCATTGTCGAGTCTTATTATACAAGCAACCTGCAGTTGTTTTCTAATAATTAAGTTGGTTCCTTAGGTTATTTTACGCCCTCTCTTGAGGGCGTTTTTTTGCCTGATTATCGGTTTTGCTGTGCAAGGTATTGCTCAAACGGCAGATCGTCCGCTTGCTCTAACGCCTGTTGCTGTTTAACCGATTGTGCGGCGATCTGTTCCAGTTGCTGACGGCTTAAAGTGCGGTACGGCTGCGCCAACAGTTGTTGCTTGAAATGTTCGGCTTGTTGATCGCCGAAAGCGCCGATGCCGTGTTGCAAGCAATCCGCCAGCACCCGTGCCGAGAGAGTGAGTTCCGGCTTGGCGAAGGCTTGACGCAGTTCTTGGCAAATGGCGACATAACCGTGATCTTGCCCGACGCAATCGACCACTTCCGCCAGTTGCAGCAGGTCGTCAAAAATCGCCTCGCCCATCGCTTGTAGTGAATATTGGGTGCTGTCGCAGCCGATACCGATGGTCTGTCCGGGCTGTCTACCTGCTAAAATCACCTTGTTCCAATTTTTGCGACAACATTGCTGTTCAGAATCACCGAGCGGCTCGGCTTCCGCCAATTCGCACCACAACATAAACAGATCGAGGAAATAAATTTGTTGTTCGCTGATCCCGACCGGCGAATACGGATTCACGTCCAGCGACCGCACTTCCACATATTGAATCCCCGCCCGTTCTAATGCCGCCACCGCACGCTCGCCTGGTTCGGTCACCCGTTTCGGGCGAATTTGGGCATAAAACTCTGCTTCGCTTTGCAGCACGTTAGCGTTCAGTTGATGATGGGCTTTGCCGTCTTGCCAATCACGGTGGTCGATCTGCGCAAAGTGCGGTTCAGGGCGACGGGTGGCGGCACGCAAAGCGGCGGTGTATTGCGATAATTGATTGTAATTAATGCCTAAATTGGCTTGAGTATTGGTGGTGTAGCCTAAATCGCTCAAGCGCAATGAGGTGGCATACGGCAAATAAAGAAAGCCGTGTTCGGAACGTTCAAACGCAATCTTGGTCTGCTGCCCTTGTAAAAAGCAGCTGCAAATCGCCGGTGAAGCGCCGAACAGATAGGGGATAATCCAGCCGTAGCGCAGGTAGTTGCGGATCAGATTGAGATAACGTTCGGATAACCGTGCTTGCAGCTCATTTTGTTCCAGCTCGCCGAAGCGCGACTGCCAGTAATCTTGATCAAAGGAAAAGTTGTAATGAATGCCGGCGATGGTTTGCATTAGCGTGCCGTAGCGGTTTTTCAGCCCTTCGCGATACAGGGTTTTGTAGCGTCCTAGATTCGAGCGGCCGTATTGAGCCAGTTGAATGTCGCTTTCATCGTCGATAAAACATGGCATACTCATCGGCCAAAACCGCTCTCGCCCGAGATGTTCAAGGGTGAAACGGTGTAAATCATGCAGGAAGTCGAGCAAATCGACCGCTTTTTCACGCACCGGGGTGACAAATTCCAACAGGCTTTCGGCGAAATCGGTGGTGATCCACGGGTTGCACAGTGCCGAGCCGAGTGCTTTAGGATGCGGGGTTAACGCCAAATGTTTGTTTGGCAAAAAGCGCAAGGTTTCGCGTTCCAAGCCGCGTTTAAAGTGTTGCACCGCCTGCGGATGCTGTTTCAACCAGGCAAGTGCGGTATCCAGTTTCGGTAACACAACAAACTCCTTTTAAAATAGGGCTAAACCCAGCAGCAATAAATAGCGCAAGCCTTTGCCTAAGCTGATAAACAGTAGCGCCGCCAACCACGGCAGCCGCAGCCAGCCGGCGGCAACACACAGCAGATCGCCAATCAACGGCAGCCAGCTTAGCAGCAGTGCGGCACTGCCGTAGCGGCTGAACAGTTGCATTCCGCGCCGCTGGCGACGATTCAGATTTTGCCATTCGGGCACTGCTACCATGCGTCCGATAACATAGCTGCTGAGCCCGCCCAGTGTGTTGCCGAGCGTCGCCGCCAGCCATAGCTGAAACAGGGTGCTCGGGTCGCTGAAACTGTTGGCAAGCAGCAAGCCGCTGAACACCAGTTCGGAATTGCCGGGCAGCAGGCTGGCGCTTAACAGCGCACTGACAAACATCAGCAGCAGCTGGTTTTGCAGCACCCAGTCCGGCAGCCAACTGAGCAGCCATTCGGCAAGCATAGTTCGATTTATGCCTTTAACAATGTATTATCACGCACATCGAACGCGTCCATACCTGCGGCATGGGCGGCTTCGATGCCGAAATCGCCGTCCTCAAATACCAAAGTGCGGTCTGCGGGCACGCCGAGCAGTTCGGCACAGCGTAAGAACGTATCCGGCGCCGGTTTGTGGGCGGCAACGTCGTCGGAGGTGACAATTGCCTCGAAATACGGCTGCAATCGGAATTTCTCCACTAGCAGATCGGTCATCGCACGGTGTGCGCCGGTGCCGAGTGCCAACGGCATATTCGCAGCACGCATAATCGCTTCGGCGATGGTGTAAGTGGTTGCGCCGCTGAGTTGATACATCAAGCTGCCGTCGAGCGGATAACCGAAATATTCTCCGGTTTGGCGCCAAGCCTCTTCGTGTGCCGGCATGGTGTCGATCAGCGTGCCGTCCATGTCAAAAATCAGCCCGGCATAGCGCTGAATAATTTGGGGATCGAGAATCAGCTCACTCATGCGATTTTGCCTGCGTCCAAAATAATTTTGCCTTGTGTGCGCCCTTGTTCCAGTTGGCGGTGCGCCTGTTGGATTTGGGTTAACGGATAAGTCTCGGCGATTTCAATTTGCAGGCTGTGATCGGCTAATTTTGCCAACAGCTCACTTAATGCGGCGGCACTCGGCTGTGCCAGAATTTTTTCCACTTGCAATTGGCGGCTCTCACCGGCTTGCTGCAACAGCGGAACATGAATAGTCGGCACACAAATCACCCGCCCGCCTTGTTTCACCGCCGCCAGCGCTTTCACGCCCGCCTCACCGCCGACTAAATCGAGGAAAATATCCGCATCTAAGGCAGGGTAGTGCTCAAGTGCGGTGTAGTCCAAACAGTCGTGTGCACCCAGTTTCTGTGCATAGGCTTGTTTCGCCGCTGAGCAGATCGCTACGATCTTGACCGGCAGCTGTTTTAACAGTTGCACTGCCAAATGCCCGACCCCGCCCGCCGGTGCGGAAATCAGCACGGTTTGTCCGGCTTGTAGATTGGCTTGGTTGACCAGTTGAAGTGCGGTCACACCGGCGGTCGGCAAGGCTGCCGCTTGTTGCAGCGAAACGCCGTCCGGCACGCGCGCCACCAAATCGGCATTCACCGCAAAATAGCGGCTGTAGGCTCCGCCGTCAAAGGTCAGTACCGCCACGCGTTCGCCGACTTGAAAGCCGCTGTTCACACCGGCTTTTGCCACCACCCCGGCGGCATCAAAACCGAGCACCGCAGGAAACTGGCTTTTAAATTTCTCTGCGCCCCAACCCAGCCCTAAACGGGTTTTGTAGTCCACTGGATTAATGCCGGCATAGTGGGTTTCCAACAGAATTTGATCGTCGTTAATTTCCGGCAACGGTAATTGCGCCTGAAATGTCAGCACCTCGGCAGCACCGAATTCAGACAAGGTAACACCGTAATTGGTGAATGAGTGGGGAATGTGAGTTGACATAACGGTTCCTCTTAGCTATTCATCGTGTAATCGGCAAAGATTAAGAATACCATTTTAGCGGCGAGGAATAAGGATTTTTTTGTTATATCAAATGCAAAAAATTTGTAAGGCGCAAAGGCAGAAGAGCGTCAAGTGCGGTCAGCAGGCGTGATTCACGCCACCGCACATTGAACGGAAAAACGGAGAAAGGTTAAACCCCTTTATATTGCAGATACAGCACGGTTGCCGCCACGCGAGAGTTGACGTTCAACTTGCGCAGCATATTGCGGATATGCACTTTAACGGTCTCTTCCGAGATAAACAGCGTCTCGGCGATTTGCTTATTCGACATCCCTTTAGCGACCAGCTCTAAAACCGCACTTTCACGCTCGGTCAGCGACAGCAGCGGCTCCGGCGAGAATTGACGTTGTTGCAGTTGATATTGCACTTCCGGGCTATACACCACTTCGCCGCGTGCCAGTTGCTGTAACTGGCTTAACAGCAAATCCGGCTCGCTGTCTTTCAGCAGATAGCCGTCTGCACCGGCATCGACTAAGGCGAAAATGTCGGCTTTGGCATCGGAAACGGTCAGCACCGCAATGCGCGCGGTGACCCCTTGCTGTCTCAACTGTTGTAAGGTTTCCAACCCGCTCAACCCTTTCATGTTGAGATCGAGAATAATCAAATCCGGTTCGGTTTGGCGTGCCAGCCGAATGCCTTCCATGCCGTTGCTGGCTTCGCTGATTGAACTGAATTCAGGTTCCAGTTCTAATAATTGGCGGATCCCACGACGCATCAGCGGATGATCATCAATGATTAGAATGCGATATGATTGCGACATAATGTTCCCATGTTGATACAAGTATAAAAATGCTTCAGATAAAAAGCGTAACGGCAACCATTATAGCGCTTTTTTTATCGAATTGACTTTACCTTGATCATAATATTGCAAATGTTGTTGGCTGTGGAACGGCACTACTTTGGTTTCGTCTTGGTGGCGGATCAATTGGTAAAATTGCGGATAGTTAAAGCTGTAACCGTCATAGCGCGCTTCGCTGTCGAAACGGCCTATGGTATAAATTTTGTTGATCTCTTTAATTTTGTCGAATTTTTCATCTTTGCAGCGGTAATACACTTCCGGATTGTTCTCTTCATCCAAAATATACACATTAAAGCTGTTGTCGTCGTTGTCTTCAAAGAAAAATTGCAAAAAGCCTTCGCTGGCAAATTCGCCGATCGCTGCCGGGAAGTGATATTTCGGATGCTTGACCACACTTTTCGCCTCGTCGTTGTCGGAAGCGACAGATGGCGGCAGCATTTCGCCCAGATTGGAACAGCGCACGATGCCGCCTTCCTCGATTTTTAATCCGCGGGTTTCGTAGGAGAAATTCCAAATTTTCCCCGCCACTTGCAGCCGGTTGATCGAGCGCTTGTTCAAAATCGCGCTGACTTGAGTGTTAATACATTTTTTAATCAGCTTTTCGGTCACTGTCAGCATTTCACTGCGATAGCGTTTGCTGTAGCAATACACCTGCACCGATTCCAACGGGTGTGCGCCGCGGTGGATTTTGTGCGCCAACACTTTCAGGCAGTTCAAAATCGCGTGTTCACCTTCGAAATGCAGAGTGCGGATTTCGTTCCAGCGGTTGCGGTAAATCAGATCGATACTGCCGACCAAACTCTGCTGTTTTGGTCCGAAGTTGAATAGATCGTTCGACAGCACTTCGCGCCGCTGGTTGCCACGAATATGTTCGGTCGGATCGTGGCTGAGATTGATCGCCACAAACAGATTGCGTAATTCGCACGGATGGCTGAGATCGTCATTGCTCGGCGGTGTCACTTGTTGCGGAAATGACAAGCGCAAATCGGTGGCGAACTGTTGGATTTTGCCTAATGCCAAGTTAGCGCTGCGCACTGTCAGTCGGGTTTTGGCGCCGAGTAATCCGTTGAAATATGCCCACGCCACCAGTTTGCTGATATTCGGTGCGTATTCGACATAGCGATCGGTGGAGCTGGAGATTTGTTGCAGATTGCAATTAATCAAATGCCAGCCGTTTCTGACCGCACTTGAGTTGCACACTTCCACTAACATCAGCTCGTTTTCGGTGATGTTGTCCGCAATTTCGCGATTAAATAGTGTAACTTTCTCCGGCAACACCTCAAATGCGGTGTATAGTTTACGGGTCAGAATGCTGATGTCTTCCGGCATCAAATTGGCGGAAATTTTCTGTTTGCGAGCGAAAGTAATCAGATTGCGATAACCCTGCATCAACAGTTCGACCAGTGAGGCGTAGAAACTTTTCACCTGCTTGATTTTCCAATCGGCATGGTTATTCAGGTGTTGAATATCTTGCGGCGACCACTGCCAATCGGCAATCAGCTGTTGCAGTTGACGGCGACGCGGGCTGTCTTCCGGGTTGTGCGCCAAATCGCGATTGGCTTTGATATAAAAACAGCGCCGCGTCAAATCCAAGCGGTGCAGATCGTTAATCTTGAGCAAATGTTCGCTCACCTGCTGCAACATCGCCAGATAAGGATCGAAATCGTGCTCGACCGCTGTGCCCGACAGCAGCTGCCGTTTGAATTGTTTCGAGATCAGATCGCCGGTCGGGTAGTTCGCCATCAGCGTTTCTAAGAACAGCACCTTGATCACCGATTTATACGGCGAATCAATCGCTTTGAACAGATGCCACAGGGTCGCGCCGAAATATTCGTTGGCAGACAGAGCGCCGAGGCTGCCGAAATCCACCCACTCATGGCGTCGGATTTTGCCTTCGGCGACCCATTTTTCCACCAAGGTGTCGTAGTGCTGTTCGTGATTAACCGGCAAATGCAGCCACAATAATGGCTTGCCAGCAAGGCGGATCGCAGAGCGGTAAAATTCGTCCAACAACAGCATATATTGGCTGCTGCCGCAATGTTCGGTGGTCAGCGCTTCGGAATAGGTGATATTGCGGAAGTGGTTTTCGTCCAGCAAGTAAAAATTAGCTTCGACATTCAGCGCCTGCGCCCATTTTTGAATCAGCAGGGTTTTTTGGAGTAATTTATTGCGCTGGCTGAGGTTTAAATCCGGCTGGTGGCAGATCCAAATATCCAAATCCGATTGGCTGTTTTGCGTGATCGAGCCGGTGCTGCCCATGGCATAGACGCCGAGCAGCGGCTTGTCGGTATCGGTGTTTTTGCTGAGTAAGGCTTGATATTGGCTTTCAGGCAGAATCTCGGCGAGATAGTGTTGTTGGTAGCTGCTGATTTCAAAGTCGACAATGCCTGCCGGCGCGTCGCTGACGAAGCCCGGAAGCAAAGGATCATTGGTATTTAACAACAGAGTGAGCAATTGAAAGACATGGCGAAATTCGTCCGAAGTGCCTGTTTGCGCCCTTTGGTAACGGGTTTTGTCCAGTGCCGCCACTAACTGTTTAGCAGATTTAAGATAACTACTCAAAAAAACAATCTCACAACAATCAATTAGTAATTTGTGACCGAGGTCACAGTTATAGCTTTTGGTGCAAGCCTAACACTTAACGTGGTGTAGGTAAAGATCGGCTAAATTTTTTTAGTAAACTAATTAATTATCAGGCGCTATCAAGGGATAGTGCTAAATATTCAAGCGATCTGAAACGCTCGGCATAGCAGAATTTAGTATTCAAACCGAGCGAGTTTCAGCGTGCCGCTTAGGCTTGGAACAAATTCAGCGCAGCGGGCTGTGATTGCACTGCCACCGTCTCGCCGACGGCAAATTGTTGTGCCGAATAGGCGGACAGAGTTTGCCCTGCCAGTTCGATTTGATATTCAAAACTGTGTCCGAGAAAGCGTTTGCCACGGATAACACCGCGCGCGACCGCACTTTGTGTCGGGTTCGCTTCCAGTTGCAGTTCCTGCGGGCGAATCAAACAAAACAGCGGCTGTGTCGGATCAATCGGCTGCCCGTTTGCCAGTTTCAGTGCCGTTTCGGACTGCCAATTGCCAAGTGCGGTTTGCAAGGTGTGTGAATGTTGCAACTCGCCGTGCAGATAATTGCTGCTGCCGAGAAAGTCGGCAACAAAACGGCTGTGCGGGTGTTGATACAGCGCTGCCGGTTCGCCGAATTGCACGATTTTGCCCTGTTCCATCAGCGCGATTTGATCGGCAAACACAAACGCCTCTTCTTTGCTGTGGGTGACAAAAATTGCCGCCACCTGCTGGCTTTTCAGAATGGCTTTGATTTCCTCGATCAGCTGATACCGCACTTGGCTGTCGATATTGGAAAACGGCTCGTCCAGCAGCAGTAAATCCGGTTTACACGCCAAGGAACGGGCAATTGCCACACGCTGTTGTTGCCCGCCGGAGAGTTCGTGCGGATAGCGTTGTAAAAACGGCGATAGTTTGACTAACTCCGCCATTTCCGCCACGATCTGTTGCGCTTCCGCTTTGCCGATCTTGCCCAAACCAAACGCGATATTTTCCGCCACGGTTAAATGCGGAAACAGCGCATAATCCTGAAAGATCATGCCGATTTTGCGCTGTTCGACAGCGATTGTCGCCAAATTGCATTGATTCAGCGAAATCGTGCCTCGTGCCAACGACACTAAACCGGCAATCGCTTTCAGCAGCGTGGTTTTGCCGCAGCCGCTGGCGCCGAGCAAACACAAAATCGTGTCGCCGTGCAGCGCTAGGCTTAAGTTTTGCAAGACTGGCTGTGCTTGATAGCACACGCTCAAATTTTCAATTTGTAATGACTTCATGGCAATACATTCTCTGTAGGATTCGATGACGCTTGTTGTTTGGCTAATAACGACCGAGTCAGCACGATCACCGGAAGCAAGCCGACCAATACCAGAAATACCGCCGATAGCGATGCCTGTTCCAATTGTTCGTCCGAGGTCAGGGTGAACACATGGGTCGCCAGCGTATCGAAATTAAACGGACGCAGTAACAGCGAGGCGTTCAGTTCTTTCATGCTCTCTAAGAACACCAGTAAAAGTGCGGTCAGAATGCCTTTGCTCAACAGCGGGAAATGGACGCGCAGCAGCATTTTGATGCCGTTATAACCCAAGGTGTGCGCCGCCATATCAAGCGACGGCGCGATTTTTTGCAATGAAGTTTCCACGCTGCCGATGCTCATTGCCGAAAAGCGAATAATGTAGGCGCTGACTAAGGCGAACATCGAGCCGCTGAAAAACAGCCCGACCAGTGGCAAATTCAGGCTTTTTAGTAGATTATTCAGTAAATGGTCGGCAGAAATCAGCGGAATCATCAAGCCGATTGCCAAGACCGTGCCCGGCACCGCATAGCCTAATGACGAAAGCGGCAAGCCGTAGCGTGCCAGTGAGGCAGAGGCGCCGCGCGGCTGCAATTGATTTAAGCGACGGAAAAACAGCAGGCATAACGCCAAGATCACGCTCACCACGGCGGCGAGAATCGAAACCCGTAAGCTGTTATAGGCATACAACCAGAATTTATCGTTCCATGCCTGTTCAAAATAGTGGTATGACCAATACAGCAGCTTCGCCAACGGAATAAAAAACGCGAAAGCCAGCAATCCCCAGCAATACAGTTGTGCCAGCGCGGCACGCCAGCCGCGCAGTTCGCGCAGCGGTTGTTGCCGTTCATAGCCGCGTTGATACAGCTTTTGTTTGCGGCGGCTATAGCGTTCAAGGCTGAGCAGCAGGAAAATCAGCAGTAACATTAATAATGAAATTCGCGCCGCCGTACCTAAATCATTTAATCCGAGCCAAGTGTCATACACTGCGGTGGTCAGGGTCGGCACGGCAAAATAGGAAACCGTACCAAAATCGCCCAAGGTTTCCATCGCCACCAATGCGCTGCCGATTGCAATCGCCGGACGTGCCAATGGCAAAGTGACCTTGCGAATCAGCCGCCAGCCGTGAACGCCTAAGATTTTGGCGCTGTGATTTAAGTTTTCCGACTGTTCCATCAGCGCGATGCGGGTCATCAAAAAAATATACGGATACAGCACCAGCGCCAGCACCACGCAGGCACCGCCTAATGTGCGGATCGACGGAAACCAGTAATCCAGCGCGCTGTTCCAACCGAATAATTGGCGCAAAAAGCCTTGCACCGGCCCGGCATAATCCAGCAAATCGGTGTACAGATAGGCAACCAAATACGGCGGCATGGCGAGCGGCAAACACAGCATCCATTGCAATGTGACTTGCCCGCGAAAACGAAAGCTGGAAACCAACCAACTGCACGGCAGGGCGAACAGCAGGCTGCAAAGCAACGTGCCGCCAATCAGCAGCAGTGAATTTTTCAAATAATCGAACAGTACCGTGTTCCACAAATGCGACACGCTGTCGCTGTCGGCGGAAACGGCTTGATAGAGAATTGCCGCAATCGGCAACAGGAAAAAAGCGATGATCAACAACGCGGTTAAAAACCAACAGCTACGCCAAAAATTCTTCATTCTTTCTATTTCGCAAAAATGGCAAAGAGCGGTCATCAACCGCTCTTGCCGATAAAATGGCGCAAATTATAGATCAAATTTGACTTCATCTACCAGTTTTAACGCTTTATCGTAATTTTCAGCAATTTTTTCAAGCGGCAATGTGTCCGCGTTGTAGCTGCCCCATGATTCAACCAATGTGGAATATGGCACGCCGGCTTTAACCGGGTATTCGTGGTTCAATTCGGCATACAGTTTTTGCGCCGCATCGCCACTCAAATATTCCACTAGTTTGATCGCGTTGTCTTTATTCGGGGCGTGTTTTGCGACCACCACGCCGCTGATGTTAACGTGCGTGCCGTGTGCGTTTTGGTTCGGGAAGTTGATATACGCCGATTCCGCCCAGCTGCGTTGTTTGTCGTCGTCTAACATTTTGCCGTAGTAGTAGCTGTTGCCGACGGCATAATCACAGACGCCTTCTTTGATCGCTTTCACTTGATCGCGATCGCCGCCTTGCGGTTTTTGTGCCAAGTTGGCTTTCACCCCTTCCAGCCACTGTTTGGCTTTGGCTTCGCCGTCATGTTCGATCATCGAAGCAATCAGCGACACGTTGTAAGCATTTTTGCCGGAGCGAATACAGACTTTGCCTTTGTGTTCCGGTTTGGCTAAGTCGTAGTAAGTGAAATCCGTAGGCAGTTTGCCGACGCGATCTTTAGAGCTGTAGATCACGCGCGCGCGGGTGGTCAGTGCGAACCATTGATCTTTAGAATCACGATATTGTGCCGGAATATTTTTTTCCAGCGTTTCGCTGTGAATCGGCTGCGCCAATCCTGCTTTCACCACGTCCATCACGTGTTTGATATCCACGGTCAGCACCACATCGGCAGGGCTGAGTTCGCCTTCACGTTTTAAACGTTCAACCAATCCTTTATCGTCAAAAATTAGATTGACCTTCACGCCGGTGTCTTTTTCAAAATTTTTTAAAATCGGCTCGATTAAATACGGCTGGCGATAAGAATACACATTCACTTCAGCGGCGAGAGCGGAGCCGGCAATGGTGGTTAATCCCAAAGCGAGAGCGAGATAACTTTTTTTCATTTTATTCTCCATAACGGTTAATTTGGTTGATATTGCGGACGCTAGTATAGTGCAGGCGAGCTTGCTTCTCAAAAGAGAATTATTCTCATTTTATACAAAGTTAGATCCAGATCACATTTTTCCGTTAACTTTACCCAAACTGAATGGCTTTTACTTTTTTGTTTAACCAGCCCTACACTTTCAGCTGAATTGCGGTAGAATCACAACACGCATTTTTATCGTATCATCAGACATAAGGGGTCAATCATGCCGGTTAATTTACGCAATCGTCACTTTCTGCGCTTAATGGATTTCAGCCCGACGGAAATCCAGTTTCTGCTCGATCTTTCCGCCGATTTAAAACGCGCCAAATACAGCGGCACCGAACAGCCCCGCTTGCGTGGCAAAAACATTGCGCTGATTTTTGAGAAAACCTCCACCCGCACCCGCTGTGCGTTTGAAGTGGCGGCGTTTGATCAAGGGGCGAATGTGTCGTATATCGGGCCGAGCGGCTCACAAATCGGACACAAAGAGTCGATGAAAGACACCGCGCGGGTGCTCGGCAGAATGTATGACGGCATTCAATATCGCGGCTACGGACAGCATTTGGTGGAAACACTGGCGGATTTCTCCGGCGTGCCGGTGTGGAACGGCTTGACCGATGAATTTCACCCGACTCAAATTCTAGCGGATTTCCTCACCATGTTAGAACACGGCAACGGCAAACGTTTGAATCAGATGAAACTTGCCTATCTGGGCGATGCGCGCAATAACATGGGCAACTCGTTTGTCGAAGGGGCGGCACTAATGGGGCTGGATCTGCGCTTAGTGGCGCCGAAACAGTTCTGGCCGGAACAGAGCCTGCTGGACGAAGTGGCGGAAATCGCCGCTAAAACCGGCGCGAAAATCAGCTGCACTGAAGATGTTGCGGCGGGTGTGCAAGATGTCGACTTTCTATATACCGATGTTTGGGTTTCCATGGGCGAGCCGCCGGAAGCGTGGGAAGCACGAATTGAATTGATGAAACCGTATCAGGTCAACCGCCAACTGCTGGCGCAGACCGGCAATCCGAACGTGAAATTCCTGCACTGCCTGCCGGCATTCCATGACGATCAAACCACCGTCGGCAGAGAGATGCTGGAAAAATACGGCATGAACGGGCTGGAAGTCACCGATGAGGTGTTTGAATCCGACGCCTCGATTGTGTTTGACGAAGCCGAAAACCGAATGCACACCATTAAAGCGGTGATGGTGGCAACATTGGGCAACTAGCGCGACGGCTGACCGCACTTTTACGATTAGAGCAAAAACAAAAAGGAAAATATTATGACAAAAATTATTCACACTGAAAAAGCCCCTGCCGCTATCGGACCGTATGTTCAAGCGGTGGATTTAGGCAATCTGGTACTGACTTCCGGACAGATTCCGGTTAACCCGACCACCGGCGAAGTGCCACAAGACATTCAAGCGCAAGCGCGTCAATCGCTGGAAAACGTCAAAGTGATCATCGAACAGGCTGGTTTGCAAGTGAAAGACATTATCAAAACCACGGTGTTTGTGAAAGATCTCAATGATTTCGCCAGCTTGAACGCCGAGTACGAAGCGTTTTTCAAAGACAATAACCACCCGAGCTTCCCTGCTCGCTCATGCGTTGAAGTGGCGCGTTTGCCGAAAGACGTCGGCGTTGAAATCGAAGCGATTGCGGTCAGAAAATAAATACGTTATGCCAAGTGCGGTTCGACCGCACTTTGGCGACATCACGACATAAGGAAGGGTATAATGAGTGTGCAAATAGACAAACAGCAGGTGCTGGACGCGTTCCAGTTTCGCTGTGCGATGCGCAAATTTGATTCGAGCAAAAAAATCAGCGACGCCGATTTTGTTTATCTGCTGGAATTGACGCGCTTGTCGCCAAGTTCGGTCGGCTCCGAACCGTGGAAATTTCTGGTGCTGCAAAATCCGGCATTGCGTCAAGCCTTAGTTCCACATTGCTGGGGCGGGCAAAAGCAGTTGCAAGACGCCAGCCATATTGTGGTGATTCTGGCGCGCCGCAACGCGCGCTACGATTCGGCAGATTTCTACGACACCATCAAAAAGCGCGGTTTCAATGAGGAACAAATCGTCAAAACTTTGGCGGTGTACCAAAAATTCCAACAGCACGACATTAAAATTCTCGACAGCGAACGTGCGTTGTTTGACTGGGCGAGCAAACAGACCTACATCGCCTTGGCGAATATGATGACCGGTGCGGCGCTGATTGGCATTGATTCCTGCCCGATTGAAGGATTTGACTACGACAAAGTTAATCAAATTTTAATCGACGCCGGGCTGTTTGATCCGGCTGAGTTTGGCGTTTCGGTAATGGCGGCATTCGGCTACCGCGCTGCCGATCCAAGCCGCGCCAAAACCCGCAAATCGCTGCAAGAAGTGGTGCAATGGGTGGAATAAGCGGCTGAATTTCAGCAGCATAACGATTTAAATGCGGCATTTTTCCAGTCGCGTTTTTTATGGCTGTCATCAAACCGTCATCTTTGTTGTGTAGTATGGAGTGGTTCAATTCAACAGGAGAGCCACAATGTTACACGCGAAAAAACGTTATTTATCCATGCTGTTAACCGCACTTTTATTGCCTGCCGCCGTGATGCCGAGCGCATTGGCGGCGGAATATAAACCGCAAATCATCGCCCACCGCGCAGGCACTGCCGATGCACCGGAAAATACGCTGTACGCCGTTGAGCAAGCGCTGCAAAACGGTGCCGATGCGATTTGGATCACGGTGCAGCTTTCAAAAGACAATATCCCGGTGCTGTACCGCCCGAGTGACTTGTCGGCGCGCACCAATTTGAACGGCAAGGTTTCAGCCTATACCGCAAGCGAATTGCAGCAAGCTGATGCGGCTTGGTTGTTCGATAAAGAGAATAATTATCCGCTACGCGAAAAAAATATCGGTGTGCCGAGCCTAAGTGCGGTATTGGCGCAATTCCCGAACACCTTCTTTTATCTGGATCTGAAATCGCCCGACGCCGAACCGCAACAGTTTGCCGCTGCGGTGCGAGAGGTGATTCAACAAGCCGGTGCGCAGCAGCGGATTCGAATTTATTCCACCGAACAGCCGTTCACCGAAGCGATCGGCGATAGCTTGCCGACCTTCGCCAGCCGTGATACCACCCGCAATTTCTTGGCGCAAACCGCACTTGCCGGCGATCGCTGCCCGCCTGAAGCCTTGTCTCAAACCTTGTGGCACGGCTTCGAGCTGAACCGCAAAGTTAAAGTGGTGGAAACTTTTACTTTGGGCGAAGGCGTGAGCGAGGGCGTATTGACTTGGTCGCCGCATGAAGTTCGTTGTTTCAACCAAACCGCCGCACAACATATCGTGCTGTTTGGGATTAATAACGCCGAAGACTATCAAAGAGCGGTTGAGCTGAATGTTGACGGGGTGATGGTCGATTCCCCGAAAAAAGCGGCGGGATTTGCGAAGTAATAAAAAACGCCCTTGGCATACAAGATGCGAAGGGCGTGATTTACTCATTGAAATTATTGCATTTTCAGCTCAATCAACTGTGTTTTACCGCTGTTGCCGTCCACGCCGTCGTTATCGTTAACGATAAATACACGTCCGTTTTTGGTGACGGTTAAGCCTTCGATTTTCTCCGGAATCGCGCCGTTAGCGGCTTTGAGGTCGTCGATTAGGTCGCGCACCAAGGTTTTGCTGAGCGTTTCATCGGCTTTGGCATTGCTGAGATCGATTTGATAAATGCGTTTGATTGCCGCATCAGGGCCGCCTTGATTGTCTCGTTCCAGCACCCAGAACACACCGTTGCCACGCGCGGTTAAATCGGAAATCCCGACCCAGCCGCCGTGTTGTGAAGCGACGGCATCTAACGGATAAAACACAAACGCCCAGCTGTTGGCGTTCAAATCATAAATGCCGATCCGTGGATTAGCTTCTTTACCCCATGCACGTTGAAACGCTACATACAATTTGCCCTGATCGACCGCGATACCTTCAAAGCCGAAGCGCAGCTGCTGTTGATTGACGGCTTCCGGCAGTTGCACCACTTGGGTGATCTCGCCGCTTGGCGTCAGTTTTAACAGCAGGTTAGGCGATTTGACCGGGCGTTTCTCATCGCCGACTGTACCTGCGCCCTCTGAGGCAATCCAAAGGTTACCGTCTTGATCAACGGCGACGCCTTCCGGATCCAGATTCACGCTTAAATCGTCATTGATCAGTTTTGCCGCGCCGTCAAACGCAGTGCTTAAAACTTTGCCGCTGTCTTTGATCCGAATCGCATCGACGATTTGTGCCGGTTTTTGCGCCACATCTAAAACAAATACCCGATTGCTGCCGAAGAAGCTGTCTTCAATGCTGTAGAGCTTGTTTTCATCTTGCGGATCGGCGGCAAGCCCGGACAGTGCCGCCCAAGGAATCGGGCTGCCGTTTTGTTTCACCGATTGCAAGGTCGGATAGTTAGCTTGATCGGCACCGTATTGATAAATCGAAATACTGGAACGGATTTTATCTTTGCGCGCATCGGCTTCACTGGCGACCACTAACGCATTGCGGCTTGGAATGGCATATGCCCCTTCCGGCGCAACCCCGGAAGGTAGCGCTTGCTTGAATTTCGGCTGGCGCGGATCGTCTACGTTATACACAAACACTAAGCTGGCGCGCTCGGCATTGACGAACAACAATCGCTCGCCGTTAAACACCCCGACTTCGACGTTTTCCGGTTCGCTGCCTTTATTTTCCGAACGCTTGTCCGGATAATGCCCGAACTGTATCGCCAGATGATCGAGCGTATTGCCCGAATCCCAAATCACTTCGCCTTGGGTGTTAAAAACGCTGAAGCCACGGCTGCCGCCTTTCCAATCGCCTTCGTTGGCGGTGGCGAAATGCTGGTTGTCAATCCAGGCGACGCCGTCCGGCTCGCGCGCCAGATCATTCACGGATTCGGTCATTTTGATTTGCAGTGGTTTTTCTTCGGTCAAATCCACATCGGTTAAATTCACGCTGCCGGCGGAGAAGTGGTTGATCACCTCACCTTTCGCCAGATCGACCAGTGCCAGCGCATTGTTTTCTTGCAGGCTGACCACCGCGATATTATTCTGATTAATATCCACATATTCCGGCTCAGGATCTTCCGGCGAAATGCCGCTTAAACCGGTCAGCTCGACTTTGCGTACTTGCCAGTTTTTCGGATCGGGATCGGCGCTGTCAATCACGCTCAGGTAGCCTGCGGGCAGCTGTGGCAGCGCGCCTTTATTCAGATCTTCATCGCGTTCGTTTTCAATCGCAATCGCAGCAAATTTGCCGTCCGGACTGATCGCCACCGAATCCGGCTGTCCGCCCAACGGCAAACTGGTCAGCAGCTCAAAGCTATCTAAATTGAACACCTGTAACTCACCGGCAGTTTCCACATAATTTTTTGAGGTATTGACCGCCACTAGCGCGAAGCGATCTTTAATCGCCACCGAAGTCGGCTCACCGTTCAGTTTCACCACTTTTTTGGCTTTCGGCTGTGCTAAGTCACGAATATCGACAAAGCCAAGCTGCTTCGCCGGGCTGTCGTTATACACCAAGGTATTGCCTTCTTTGTCGGCATATAAAATCTCCGCTGAGGTTTTGCTATCGTCATTGCAATCGGCTTGCAATTGCGAGCAGACCGCAAAGGTGGCGACCCGATTGAAATACGGGGCTTGTTCGGCGTGTGCCAGATTCACACAAAGTGCGGTGCTGACGGCGAGGGACAGGGTTTTTAATTGCAAGAATTTTGATGACATACAGCGCTCCTTTTATCAATGGATACGCCATTTTTGCATAACTTTATGACAGCTTGATGACAGCTTGCAATTCTGCGGGGAAAAACCGCACTTTGTTGTTTTAAATGGCGAAAGTGCGGTTTTAGGCGGCTATTGCAACAGCAGATCTAAGGTGGCATTTTGAAACACATAGCCGTGATCTTGGCTATAGCAGAGTGTCAAACTGGAAAATTTCAACAACGAATTATCGACTTCTATCAACAAAAACTGTTTGCTGAGCGGCTCCAGCTCTGCATTGGAATAGCGCTTTTTCAACTCCAGCCCGTTATCAAGCAGAATCTTGTTAATCATAGCATTGAAATCAATTTTAAAGTCAGTCATGCCAAGTTCTGCAAAGTGAAATAGATGCTCAGGCGACTCACTACAATCTCGTTTGTTATGCATCACGTTGCCAAACGGGTAATGCAGAGTGAGCATTTTGCGGTATGTCCGTTTCAGCTCGCGGCTCTTGGTTTCCGTAACATCCCAGAAAGTCATTTCGTGCTCGCCGGCAACAGCAGATTTGGCATCAACTTCGAGCAGTTGGGAAACGAGCTGACCGTAGCGCGCGTCTAGCGTGTTGTGTTGAAGTGTGGCTTGCAATGTATCGCCTGATCGCGCAGAGCGGCTTGCTGTTGTTCCGAGAACGTGGCTGGCATCGATGAGAGCGGTTTGATTTTACCGTCTGAATCCAATAAATCCAGCTGTCGAAGCTGATCCTCAAAGCGTGCCAATTGATTTTCGCTGGCAATTTGTGCCGGATTTCATATTCCGCCGACCAACAGGATTGCCGCGGCAAGTAGCAAAGCGAAAGTGCGGTAGAGGGTGGTGGCTTGAAACAGCGACAAGCCGATAAACAGTGAGATCACGCTCACGCTTGCCAGCAGATAAATCCGAAGCTCGGTTAAGCCGTAGTGGCTGAGCCGTTGATAAACCGCAATCCACAACAGCGCCAACGGCAGCAATGCCAGCCAGCTGAACAGGCGATAAAATCGCGTCCATTTCGGCTGTTCCACCAAATCCAAGATCGCTTTACACCATAGCCCGAGCAGCAGATACGGCAGTACGATAAAGCTGATTTGCCCTTGCGGCAGCTTGCCCAGCATCACGATTCGCAGTGTGTATAGATACAGAATCAGGGTATATATTATCAGCGTCGGCGAAAGAATCAGGTTCATCACCAGTTGGCTGATGTGGTTCATGGCAATCTCATCTTGCCGCTGGCGGTGTTCAAACAGCAGGAAAAACAGTGGAAACAGCCCGAACAGTGTCGCGAGATACAGACGGAGTACGGTGTCTGTCAGCGACAAATTCAGATCGAACAAAAATTCGATGCTGCTAAGTAACACAAAACCGATCGCAAAACACAACAAGCTCACCAGCAGTGCCCAGCCGATACTCAGCACGGTTTTCAGCACGCCGCCGATAAAAGTGCGGTTATCAGCAGCCCAAGGATGAGTGAGCAGCGCTAATAACAGCAACAGTTGGAGCGTCCAAAATCGCGGCTGTTGCACATATTGATGTCCGCTTAAACCGAATGCGGTTTGCCCACAAACCAGCAATAGCGGAACGGCAGCCGTCAGCCAATACAGCCGCCGTTGCGGTTGGCATAAATAGCTCAACACAAAGCAAGCCGGCGCAAATAACCAATATTCGATCAAGTCATATTTTTCAAACGTTTCGAGGCTAAAAATCAGAAACGGCAGTGAAAAGAGAATTGCCCACAGGCTTTCCAACGGATATTGGCGCAGTAGCAGTTTGGGTTGCCACAGCTGTTGTGAGAGTCGCGAAAATAATGTTGATGATGACATAGCAGTTCCTTATGCTTATTTGGCACACTGGTCGGCAGCGAGTAAGACGCTTGCCAGCACCGGCAAATGGCAGTGTGCGATCGTTTTGGCGGCGGTCAGCAACGTTAATTCGTGCTGCTCGGCGTGATATTGCCGCAATTGTTGTAAACCCGCCTGACATTTCGCGCTGCTCAGCTCTTGCCGATAACGGTGGCAAAATTCCGGATAACGCGATTCAGGCGCTTGGTGAAACCACTGGCGCAATTCATTCGACGGCGCCACGCTTTTCAGCCACACCACTCCTTCCAACCGCACTTTAGCCACCCCACGCGGCCACAACCGATCAACCAACACCGCCGGACGATCGCTCGGCTGAAAATCATAAACGCGTTTGAGGTTATACATGAATGTCACCGTTTAAATATTGGATTAAAATTGTTGAAAATACGGCGTTTAAATACCGCACTTTAGCGCAAAGTGCGGTAAAAGGGTATAAAAAAAGCAGCTTCACCCAAGGGGCAAGCTGCTTTTTTAATCTATTTAAGATTAACCGGCGATCGCGGTGCCGACCGTCATATGTAGCCCGTAAAAGAGCGTACGGCCTAACAATTCCGCGGCAAATACCAAGATAACCGCACAGCAGAGAGAGAGAGTCCGGCGCCGGTGTTTTGGCGGCTGCTATAAAATAACAAGCCCACACCGACAAACAGCAGCAACACTCGCAGCATGACCATTTGTGCATAATTCGGAATCAGTGCGCTGGCTTTTTGCGCCGAGGTTGAATGTCTGCCAGTGAAAATGTTTGTGAAACCACTAACAACACGCTGAGCAACAGCGCTAGCAGTAACCCAAAAAGAACCGGACGTAATGCAGCGGATTCTGTTCCGGCAGCGCGTAGCAAGGCATAAGCAAGGGCGAATCCGGCGAGTATTGCCGTCAGAATAAAGGAAGCGGAGGTGTAGCCGTTATTCCAAGTCGGCACGGTGCTGATTAAATAAACCGCACTCATGCTGTAGGTAAACAAGATGCCGCTGACAATGATCAGAGTAAGCCAACGTTTATTCAGCACTGGCGGCATTTTTTTCAGTAGCTGCACCAGCCAATAACAGCCTGCGAGAATGAAAAATAATGCGCCGGAAGCAATCTCGTTACTTAACGCCGATGATCCGATTCGGTTCAACGAGTTAAACGCACGCCACGGCGAGCCCAAATGTAGAATTGAAGCCAGAAAGCCCAGCCCCAACAACACTAAAGGCACAATCAGGAAACGTGCCGTCCGTTGCTGCAATGCCGCAGTTTGATTGCGAAAGAGCAGATACACTGCCATAAGAATAATGGCGCCGACCGCACTTTGTG
The DNA here is from genome assembly GCF_052931395.1 of Testudinibacter sp. P27/CKL/0425. Classification (NCBI taxonomy): domain Bacteria; kingdom Pseudomonadati; phylum Pseudomonadota; class Gammaproteobacteria; order Pasteurellales; family Pasteurellaceae; genus Testudinibacter; species Testudinibacter sp. P27/CKL/0425. The sequence goes on from NZ_CM128801.1 coordinate 663,674, forward strand.
CCAGAACGGTAAAAAATACCAGGGGCAATTCGTGTAATCCTGCATTCATGTTATACCTCCCTCGGATTGGCTAGGAAGCCGCTGGTATCGCCACTTGGGCGCGCATTTTTATTCGGCTTGATCACTAAATTAGGCGCGGTGTAATGCTCGGCAGGCAGCGGCGCCAAGCTTGCCAGTTCGCCGTATTTTTGACGCAATTCGCTAATCGGTGCGAAATCCAACGCGCGCAACGGACAAGAGTCAACACAAATCGGTTTTTGACCGGTTTTAACCCGCGAATAGCAGCCGTCGCATTTGGTCATGTGCCCTTTAACTTCACTGTATTGTGGCGCATCATACGGACAAGCCATGTGGCAATAGCGACAGCCGATACAGGTTTCTTCGTTCACAATCACAAAACCGTCGGCATTTTTGTGCATCGCTCCGCTTGGGCAAACCTTAACACAGGCGGGATCATCGCAATGATTGCAGGAAATCGACAGATAATACGAAAACACATTCTGCTGCCAGCAATTGCCGTTTGCCTGCCAATCGCCACCGGCATATTCGTAAATGCGGCGATAATTCACATCGACCGGGAGATCTTTGTAATCTTTGCAGGCCAATTCACAGGTTTTGCAGCCGGTGCAGCGATCGGAATCAATGTAAAAACCATATTGTTCATTCATCATCTGCTCCTTACACTTTTTCAATCTGAACTAAATTGGAATGTTGCGGGTTGCCTTTCGCCAGCAGAGAAGGACGCTGAGTGGTGAGGACGTTGATGCTGCCGTTATGGTCTATTTTATCTCCCCACATATTTGCTCGATGCCACGCACCTTGTCCCATGCCAACCACGCCAGGGATAATGCGAGGAGTTACTTTTGCCTCGATGCGAGTTTCGCCTAATTCATTGAAAAATTTAACTAAATCGCCATTTTAAATGTTGCGTTGTTGAGCGTCAATCGGGTTGATCCATACTTCTTGAGGACAAGCGCTTTCCAATACATCAATATTGCCATAGCTTGAGTGAGTCCGAGATTTATAGTGAAATCCGACCAATTGCAGTGGAAACTCATTACTTTTCGGATCGCCATACCCATTAAAACCGGGGTGATAAATCGGTAACGGATGGGTAACTTCGTCACTTTTTAGCTCCCAGGTTGCAGCCAACTCAGCCAATTGAGAGGAATAGATTTCTATTTTCCCTGACGGTGTTTTCAACGGGTTTGCCTCTGGATCTTCTCGAAATTCTTTATAGGCAACGAGATGACCTCTCGGATCTTTTTTCTTGAAAATCCCCATTTTTTTCAGTGCATCATATTCAGGCAAATCCGGATCTTGCGCCCGCATCTCGCTATATAGGTGCTGCAACCATTGCTCCTGTGTTCTGCCTTCAGTAAATTTATTATAAACATCCTCACCTAGGCGTTTAGCAATATCACTTAAAATTTGATAAATAGGACGACGTTCAAATTTAGGGCTGGTAGTCGGTTGTCCGAAAATGAGATAGCCCATATTGCCGGTGGAATCATTTGGAATAATATCTTCTTGTTCGGTTGTCATCAGATCCGGCAGTAAAATATCGGCATATTTAGCGGAAGATGTCATGAAGTTTTCGACCACGACAATCATTTCACATTGGGTATCATCCTGTAGGGTTTCGTGGGTCTTATTGATATCCGAATGCTGATTAATAATCGTATTACCGGCATAGTTCCAGAGAAATTTAATTGGAACATCAAGTTTGTCTTTACCTTGGATACCATCTTTAATCGCCGTCATTTCAGCACCGCGCGCAATTGCGTCAGTCCACATAAAAACCGGAATTTTGGTTTTGACAGGATTTTCCAATACCGGGAAACGTTTTATTGTGATGGTATAAGTGCTTTCTCTCGCACCGGAATTTCCCCCGCTAATTCCAACGTTACCGGTTAGAATTGGCAACATGGCAATTGACCGGGCTGATAATTCACCGTTTGACTGGCGTTGTGGTCCCCAGCCTTGACTGATACAGCAAGGTTTTATACTGCCGATTTCTCTTGCCAGTTTGATGATTTTCTCGGCAGGAATACCGGTAATTTGGGCTGCCCAGTCCGGTGTTTTTGCAAGTTTGTCATCTCCTTGACCTAAAATATAGGCTTTATAGTGACTATTTGCAGGTGCTCCTTCGGGGAGTGTTTTTTCATCATAACCGACACAATATTGATCGAGGAAAGGCTGATCGACCAAATTCTCCGTAATCAACACATAAGCAATTCCGGAAACTAAGGCGGCATCTGTGTCGGGGCGTATCGGTATCCATTCATCTTCTCTACCGGCAGCCGTGTCGGTATATCGAGGATCAATGACAATCAACTTCGCATTGGAACGTTCGCGAGCTTGTTGTAATAAATAAGTAATTCCACCCCCGCTCATGCGGGTTTCTGCTGGGTTATTGCCGAAATACACGACCAATTTTGAATTAACAATATCGGAAGTACTATTGCCGATATTTGAGCCATAAGTAAACGGCATGGCGCGTGCTATTTGTGCTGTACTGTAGGTTCCATATTGGTTGAGAAAGCCACCATAACAAAAGCAAATGCGGATGAGCGGGTCATATTTCCGCCCACAATGCCGGAACAATAGTTGATATAAACGGCTTCATTTCCATAATCTTTAACGATGCGTTTTAAGTTATCGGCTATCGTATCGAGCGCTTCATCCCAAGTGATGCGTTTAAATTTTCCTTCTCCGCGCTTTCCGACTCTTTTCATCGGGTAATTTAACCGATCGGGATGATTCATACGGCGGCGTATAGAGCGACCTCTTAAACACGCTCTTACTTGATGTTCACCATATTCATCATTGCCGGTATTATCAGTTTCCACCCAGTAAAGCTCGTCTTGCTTAACGTGCATACGGAGTGCACAACGACTTCCACAATTGACGGAACACATACTCCACACCACTTTGTCCGCGTCATCTGATAAATTGCTTGTGCCGACTTGGCTATTATTTGCCGGCTTAACTGAAAACGGCAAACTAACCCCTGCCGCGGCGGTGACCATGCCGATGTCTTTTAGCAGCTCCCTTCTATTTATCGCAATACCTTTCATTGCTTTCTCCTTATATCTGAGTACTTATTTAGAGGTATTAAAACAAAAAGGACACAATAAAAATGTGATTAATATCAATTGGAGCGGTTTGAAGGGCGTAAATCCCAATAAACTTGATTAAAATCAAACAGAAATAATGGGAATTATTCCTGATTTTAATTGCGTGATTTTGCCTCTTTTTGACTAAACTCAAACGCTTTTTGGCGGCTTATGTTAAAGTAATGGCAAATTCACTAACATTAAAAACAGACCATGACTCCAACACTCACTTCCATTTCCCAATTCGGGCGAATTTTAGGTTCGCTGTTTTATACTTCGCCTGAGCAGGCGCAGAATCAACCGTTGCTTGCGCTTTTTGCTGACTCACAATGGCACGCCGGTTGCGATTTTTTACCGGAATCAACCTTAAACGCGATCCAAGTGCGGTTTGAGCAAGGGCTAGCACAAGGCGAAGCGCAGTTGGCGGACGATTTTCAGGCGCTGTTTATTGGTCCGAATGCGCTGCCTGCGCCGCCGTGGGGCTCGGTGTATCTGGATAAAGAAGCGGTGGTATTTGGCGAATCGCTGCTGGAGCTGCGCCGTTTTATGCGCTCTCATGGAATCAGCTTAGAACTGGCACAAAATGAACCGGAAGACCATTTCGGGCTACTGTTGATGCTGGCGGCGTGGGTGGCGGAAAATCAGCCTGCACAGCTGAACGAATTGCTGCAACAACACCTGCTGCCGTGGTCGGGGCGTTTTTTAACCTTGCTCAGTGCCGAACAACAATACCCGTTCTATGCTGCCCTTGCCGAACTCAGCCAATTATTGCTGGCTTATTGGCAACAACAATTGCAGCTTGATGTGCCGCAAGTGCGGTTGTATCGCTAATTATGGTTTACGCAACGCGGTTTATTTATGAGCGATAAAAACGAGCGCTACTATCAAGCCTATCTGCAACATAACCACATTTCACGCCGTGGGTTGCTGCGTGGAATTTTTAATGCGGGGCAGAAAGCGCAGCAGCAGATTCAGCCGGCGGTTTATCAGCGTGCGTTCACCCGCCCGCCGCAAGCGGTGGCGGAACCGCACTTTTTGCAACGTTGCACCGGCTGTGGCGATTGCGTGAAGGCTTGTCCGTATGGCTTGATTTCGCTGCAAGACGGCAAAGCGCAGCTTTCGATTGAATATTGCGGCTGCGATCTGTGCGGCAAATGCACCGACAGCTGTCAAACAGGGGCGCTGGCGCGCGAAATGCGGTCAGACACCGAGCTGCGATCGCACTTTCATCGGCTGTGCGTGCAACAGCAGGGCAGACGTTGCGATTTCTGCCGACAAGCCTGTTCTACCCAAGCAATCGCTTTTGATAGCACAACCCGTCAAATGACGCTCAATAGCGAACATTGCAACGGCTGCGGCGAATGTAAAATCGCCTGCCCGACACATCATATCGAATTAAAGTTAACCATTCCGGCGTAATTTTCAGCTTTTTATTTCCGCAAATCCGACTAAACTGTGATCAAACCCTTAGTTTTTATGTTTGTTTTCGAACATTTTATGGCAACTTCGTGCACCATGACGTACAATAGTGATTAACTAATTTCGTATTCGAATTTCTTAATTAATGTGGGGGCAGAATGATGACATCGCCATTTTCTTCTCGTCAACAAACCGATGTAATTATTATCGGCGGCGGCGCAACCGGCGCGGGGATCGCCCGAGATTGCCGTTTGCGTGGGCTAAGTGCGGTTTTATTGGAACGGCGCGACATCGCAACCGGTGCAACGGGGCGCAATCACGGACTGCTGCACAGCGGCGGACGCTATGCGGTCAACGATCCGGAATCGGCAAAAGAGTGTATTGACGAGAATAATATTCTAAAACGAATCGCCAAACACTGTATTGACGACTGCAAAGGGCTGTTTATCACCCTGCCGGAAGATGATCTGGCATTTCAAACCCCGTTTCTTGCCGCCTGTGAACGTGCTGGCATTGATGCGGTGCAGATCGAACCGTCATTGGCACGCCGCTTAGAGCCGTCGGTCAATCCGAATTTAGTCGGTGCAATTGTGGTGCCGGACGGCAGTATCGATCCGTTTCGGCTCACTTCCGCCAATATGCTTGATGCGAAAGAACGCGGCGCAGACGTGTTCACCTATTGCGAAGTGCAGCAACTGATCCGTGAAGGTAATCGGGTAATCGGCGTGCGGGCTTACGATCATAAACACAAAATCCAACGGGAATTTTTTGCGCCGGTGGTGATTAACGCCGCCGGTATTTGGGGGCAAGGCATTGCGGAATATGCCGATCTGAAAATCAAAATGTTCCCGGCCAAAGGCTCGCTGCTGATTATGGGACACCGTTTGAACAACATGGTGATCAACCGTTGCCGCAAACCTGCCGATGCCGATATTTTAGTGCCGGGCGACACCATCAGCGTGATCGGTACGACGTCCAGCCGCATTCCGTATGATCAAATTGATAATATGGTGGTGACGCCTGAAGAGGTGGATCTGTTGATTGAAGAGGGTGAAAAGCTCGCCCCAAGCCTGCGCCACACCCGTGTATTGCGAGCCTATGCCGGTGTGCGCCCACTGGTGGCGACCGATGATGATCCGTCAGGGCGCAATGTCAGTCGTGGGATTGTGCTGTTGGATCACGCGGAGCGGGACGGCTTGGACGGCTTTATCACTATCACCGGCGGCAAATTGATCACCTATCGTTTAATGGCGGAATGGGCGACCGATTTAGCTTGTAAAAAACTGAATAAAACTGCAGCTTGCACCACCGCCGAGATTCCGTTGCCGGGTTCAAATGAAAGTGCGGTGGAAACTCACCAAAAAGTGATTTCCCTGCCGACACCGCTGCGGGTTTCTGCGGTGTATCGTCATGGTTCACGTGCGACAGGCTTACTGGAGAAAGAGCGGTTGGATCGCAGCCTCGTGTGTGAATGTGAAGCGGTTACCGCAGGCGAAGTGCGCTATGCGGTGGACGAATTAAAAGTGAATAATCTGGTGGATTTACGCCGCCGCACCCGAGTGGGCATGGGCACTTGCCAAGGTGAGCTATGCGCCTGCCGTGCGGCAGGATTAATGGCACGCTTTAAGGTGGCGACACCACAACAATCTACCACCCAGCTTGCCTCGTTTATGGAAGAACGCTGGCGCGGGATTGAGCCGATTGCTTGGGGCGATGCGCTGCGTGAAGCGGAGTTTACCTCATGGGTGTATTACGGCTTATTAGGGCTAAATGATGTGCCGCAAGCAGGGCAGCAACAACTACAAGGAACCGATCAAAATGAAGTTTGATAGTTTGATTATTGGCGGCGGATTGGCAGGCTTGCTGTGCGGAATCCGCTTACAACAAGGCGGGCAGCGTTGTGCGATTGTCAGCAACGGACAAAGTGCATTGGATTTTTCTTCCGGCTCGTTTGATTTTTTGAGTCTATCCAACCAAAACGGCGAACCGATTAGCGATTTCACGCGAGCGTTAACACAACTGGCGCAACAGCAACCCGAACACCCTTATAGCTTATTAGGGCATGAAACGGTGTTGAGCAAATTGAGTGTATTTGAACAACTGGCGGGCGGTTTACAACTGAATTTAAAACAGGGCGGCAAGCAAAACCACCTGCGTTTAACGCCGCTCGGTTCATTGCGCCCAACATGGCTTTCCCCGCGCAGTGTGCCGACGTTTGCTGCGGAGCCAGCGCAAAGTGCGGTTTTGTCTGCCAAAAAAGTGGCGGTGCTCGGGATTGAAGGTTTCAACGATTTTCAACCGGAATTACTGTGTGAAAATATGCAACGGCTACCGCACTTTGCCCAATGGCAACTGAGCTTCGGCTATCTACATATTCCGGAACTGGATCACTTGCGCGGCGATGCGCGTGAATTTCGCAGTATCAATATTTCACAAGCGTTAGAACATAAATTAAATTTTGAACAATTGGTAAATGAGCTGAAAAAAGCCGCAGGCGATGCCGACACCGTGTTCTTGCCAGCCTGTTTTGGTTTGGATAATGACGATTTCCTGCAACAACTTCAGCAAGCAAGCGGCATTCGCCTGTTTGAACTGCCGACCCTTCCGCCGTCATTGCTGGGGATTCGCCAACATCGCGTGTTGGAAAAAGCGTTTGAAAAAGCCGGTGGTTTGATGATGAAAGGCGACAGCGCGCTGCGTGCCGAATGGAATGAAGCCGGTGAAGTAACCGCACTTTATACCCGTTTGAACGAAGAAGTGCCGTTGCAAGCCGATCACTATGTGTTGGCAAGCGGCAGTTTTTTCAGCAACGGTTTAGTCGCCAGTTTCGATCAGATTGTCGAGCCGATTTTCGGTTTGGATTTGTTTAATGCACCACAGCGCAGCCAGTGGACACACCACCGTTTCGCTGAACCGCAACCGTATCAACAGTTCGGCGCGAAGATTAACACCCGCTGTCAGGCGCAAAAACAGGGCGCAAGCGTGAATAATCTGTATGCAATCGGCGCGGTGGTCGGCGGCTATGATCCGATTCATCAAGGCTGCGGCTCAGGCGTGGCGGTGGTAACCGCACTTTATGTCGCCGATCAGATTTTACAAGGAGGCAACGCATGAATTTGCAACAATTAATTCAACAAGCCGAGCAAACACAACTGCAAGCCCACACTGATAACAGCTTTGAAAGTTGCATCAAATGCACGGCGTGTACGGCCGTTTGCCCGGTTTCGCGCAATAATCCGTTCTACCCCGGTCCGAAACAGTCGGGGCCTGACGGCGAGCGGTTGCGACTGAAAAGTGCGGATTTTTATGATGAAGCCCTGAAATACTGCACCAACTGTAAACGTTGTGAAGTAGCGTGTCCGTCGGATGTGAAAATCGGTGATATTATCGTGCGTGCCCGTAACCGTTACGGCAAAGATAAGCAGAAATCGTCAATTCATAAATTGCGTGATGCGGTGCTGAGTAATACCGATATTATGGGCTCACTATCCTCGCCATTTGCGCCCGTGGTGAATGCCATGACCAGCCTGAAAGCCACCCGCTTTTTGCTGGATAAAACCTTAAAAGTGGCGAAACAGCGCAGCTTGCCGAAATACTCGTTCGGCACATTCCGCCAATGGTACGGCAAAGTAGCAGAACAGCAAAAACAGTATGCGGAAAAAGTCGGCTACTACCACGGCTGCTATGTGAATTACAACAACCCGACACTGGGCAAAGAGCTGATCGAAGTGTTCAATGCCATGGACATCGGCGTGGTGCTGCTGGAAAAAGAGAAGTGCTGCGGCGTGCCGCTGATGGTGAACGGCTTCCCTGAACGGGCAAAAAAACAGGGCGAGTTTAATATTCAACAGCTGGAAAAAGCGGTGAGCGAGCGCAAACTGGAGATTGTCGGTACCTCGTCCACTTGCACCTTGACGCTGCGTGATGAATATCAGCATATTTTGGGGTTGGATAACCACAAAGTGCGGTCGCACGTTCAATTGGTTACCCGTCATCTGTATAAGCTGTTGGAACAGGGCAAAACTTTGCCGTTGAAACCTATGCCGCTGCGTGTGGCGTATCACACCGCCTGCCACATGGAAAAGAGCGGTTGGGTGCCGTACACCATTGAAGTGCTGCGCAAAATTCCGAATTTGGACATCGTGATGCTCAATTCACAATGCTGCGGCATTGCGGGCACGTATGGCTTTAAATCGGAAAACTATGAAACGTCACAGGCGATTGGCAACAACTTGTTCCAGCAGATTGATCAAGGCGGTTTTGATTACGTGGTGTCTGATTGTGAAACCTGCAAATGGCAGATCGATATGTCCACCACCCGCCAATGTTTGCACCCGATCACCTTGTTGGCAATGGCATTGAAAAAATAGCGTGCAAGTGCGGTGTCAAACCGCACTTTGTGCCAGATAGGTTTTCAATGTTTGTACAAACGCTCGGGTCGCATGGGATAAATAGCGGCCTTTGCGATAGACTACCACCACGGTGCGGCTCGGGTGGCTGTCGAGGCGGCAATAGCAGGGCTCTTTGTCGAAGTGATCGGCATACACCAGCGTTTCCGGCAGTAACGCGGCGCCAAGCCCGGCGCCAGCGAGGGCTTGAGCAGTGGTCATACTTTCGGTTTCTAATACCACATTCGGCGAAAATCCCGCCTGTTCGCACAGTTTTTGCAGCATATTATGCAATTTATGCCCTTTGTTCATTTGAATAAAGGGCGTATCTTTGAGCTCCGCCAGCGTAATCACCGGAGTATGCGAGTGATCGCCCGCGCGCAACTGCCATTGCTGGGCGATCGGATGATTCGGCGGCAGCGCTAACAGCATTTGCTCTTCAAATAAGATCTCATGGTCGAACAACGCGGGGTTGATCGGCATCAGCGAAAGTGACAGATCGGTTAAGCCGTGTAAAACCCGATCCTCGAGATTATGGGTGTTGTCCTCTTGCAGAATCACGTCGATATGCGGATATTGCTGCCTAAACAGCGGCAGCACGCGCGCCAATAAATAAGCACTGCGAAACGGCGAGCTGCCAATAGTGACTTGCCCCTGTTTGGCATTTAATGTGTCATCCACCCGCTGTTCGAATTGGGTTTGCAAATCCATAATCGCGCGTGCATTTTCAACGTATAAGCTGCCGATATAGGTGAGTTTTAATGGCGAAACGCTGCGATCAAACAGCGGCGCGCCGACTTTTTCTTCCACTTTTTGAATAAATTGGCTCAATGACGGCTGCGAAATATACAGTTTTTTGGCGGCACTGGAAAAGTTTCGCTCTTCCGCCACTTTCAGCACATATTTGAATTGTCGAAATTCCATTCATACCTCATTTATAGGTTAATGCCTATATTAATTATATAAAAAATCATATTGGACTTATCTTAAGCGAATTTCGTAGCATATACCACATAAAACATAAGGCTTCTTAATTTTGATATTTGGAGTGGGGCATGAGTCGGTTAACACGCGGTGTGATAGTAATTTTACTGATGGTGGCGATTTGGCTGTTGCCTGCGCCGGAAGGGCTGACGCCACAGGCATGGCAGCTGTTTGCGATTTTTGCCGCCACCATCGTCGGCTTTATTTTACAACCGTTGCCGTTAGGTGCGATCGCATTAATCGGGGTCACGTTTGCCGCATTCAGCAAAACAATCAGCATCTCGGAGGCATTGTCCGGCTTCAGTAACAGCACGATTTGGCTGATTGTTTCCGCTTTCCTGTTTGCGAAAGGGTTTATTAAAACCGGGTTGGGGCGGCGGATCTCTTATCAACTGATCAAATGTTTCGGCAGCAGCGCACTGAAATTGGGATATACCTTGGTGATCAGCGATTTTATTATCAGTCCGGCGACACCGTCGAATACCGCACGTTGCGGCGGCACTATGTATCCGATTGTGCGCAGTCTTGCTTCAGCTTTCGGATCCGAGCCGACCAAAGCGCCTCGCAAAATCGGTGCTTATATTTTATCGACCACTTTCCAAGTGGACGCGCCGATTGCCGCAATGTTTTTAACGGCTTGCGCGCCAAATCTGCTGATTGTGGCATTCGCACAACAAACCGCCAATGTCACGATCAGCTGGGGCACTTGGGCGCTGGCGGGGATTGTGCCCGGGTTGTTGTCGATGCTGATAATTCCGTACTTTATTTATAAATTTTATCCGCCGGAAATCAAAGACACTCGAGAAGCACAGCAGGTTGCCCGCGAAGAGCTTGCCAAAATGGGCGCGATGAGCCGCGGCGAATGGATTATCAGCGGTGTGTTTATTGGCGCGCTGCTACTGTGGAGCACATCACAATACACCAATATTAACGCCACCGTGGTCGCTTTATTAGGGGTTTGCATCATGCTTGTCAGTGGGGTGCTGGAGTGGGATGAAATTCTGCAAGAAAAAGGAGCCTGGGACGGCATGATCTGGATGGGCGGCATTATCGGTTTGGCGGGAATGTTAAACAAAGTCGGGTTCATGTCGTGGTTTGCCGGCACTGCCAGCGGGCAAATGGACGGCGTTTCTTGGGTGCCAACCTTAGGGGTTTATATGTATAGCCACTATGTGTTTGCCAGTTTGTCGGCGCACGTTACGGCGATGTATGCGGTTTTTCTGGCGGTGGCGGTAGGTGCCGGTGCGCCGCCGTTTCTTGCTGCGTTCGGCTTTGCCGTATTGTCGAATTTGATGGCGGGATTAACGCATTACGCGACCGGCGCAGCGCCGATCTATTTTGGCGCAGGCTATATTAAACAACACGATTGGTGGCGGATTGGCTTCTTCGCTTCATTAATCAACGTAACGATTTGGATCGGTGTCGGTTCATTGTGGTGAAATATTCAGGGGTTATGGTAATCAATTCGCCAGAAGAAGATAAATTTTAGTGATGAAAAAGAGGGGTTATCTATGATGACAAAAGAACAGGGCGTACGTTATCTGAGCGATACGATTGCCAAATTTGTAGGTGTTACCGGCAAAATCCTGCCGGATGACGTGATGCGCAAATTAAGCGAGCTGCGTGAACAAGAGCAGGAACAACTTCCCAAAATTATTTATGGTGCGATGTTCCAAAATCAGGATTTGGCGGCAAAACTAAACCGTCCGAGCTGCCAAGATACGGGGGTTATTCAATTTTTCGTCAAGTGCGGTGCAAACTTTCCGTATATCGGCGAACTGGAAGCATTACTGAAAGAATCGGTGATTCAGGCAACCAAAGATGCGCCATTGCGCCACAATAGCGTGGAAACGTTTGACGAATACAACACCGGCAAAAATGTCGGCAAGGGTACGCCGAGCGTATTTTGGGAAATTGTGCCGGACAGCGATAAATTGGAGCTGGACACTTATATGGCCGGCGGCGGCTGTTCCCTGCCGGGGCAAGCGAAAGTGCTGATGCCGGGCGAGGGTTACGAAGGTGTTACCCGCTTTGTGATGGACATTATGACCAGCTACGGTTTGAATGCCTGCCCGCCATTGTTAGTCGGCGTCGGCATTGCCACCTCGGTGGAAACGGCGGCGGTGTTGTCGAAAAAAGCGCTGTTCCGTCCGCTAGGGCTGCACAATGAAAATGAAAAAGCCGCATCGATGGAAAAACTCCTCGAGGATGGAATCAATAGCATCGGATTAGGGCCGCAGGGCTTAAAAGGCAAAATGTCGGTAATGGGCGTACATATCGAAAACACCGCGCGCCATCCGTCGGTGATCGGCGTCAGTGTGAATGTCGGCTGTTGGTCACACCGCAAAGGACACATTATTTTTGACAAAGATCTGAATTACACCATTACTTCACTCTCAGGAGTGACATTATGAGCGAGAAAAAAATTCTGACGACACCGATTAGTGCGGACGATTTACAGGATATCAATGTCGGCGACATTATTTATCTGAACGGCTATCTCGTCACTTGCCGCGATGTGGCACACCGTCGCTTGATCGACGAAAAACGCCCGTTGCCGGTGGATATCGACGGCGGTTCTATTTTACACGCAGGTCCGATTATTCGAGCTTTGGGCGAGGACAAATATGAAATGGTATCGGTCGGCCCGACCACCAGTATGCGGATGGAGAAATTTGAAAAAGAATTTATCCGACAAACCGGCGTTAAGTTGATTTTAGGCAAAGGGGGAATGGGCAACGGCACGATGGAAGGCTGTCGCGATTACAAAGCGTTGCACTGCGTGTTTCCTGCCGGTTGCGCCGTACTGGCGGCTGAATGTGTGGAAGAAATTGTCGATGCGCAATGGAAAGATTTAGGAATGCCTGAAACCCTGTGGGTGTGCAAAGTGAAAGAGTTCGGGCCGTTAATCGTGTCGATTGATACTCACGGGCGCAATATTTTTGAAGAAAACAAAATCGAATTCAACCAGAAAAAAGAAGCCGCGATAGAAGAAATTTGCGAACACGTCAGTTTCATCAAATAATCGCCGCATAAAACCGCACTTGGTGTTTTTTCAGCACAAAGTGCGGTTTATTGTTATACTCGCCAGCATTAACCATGCGCAATCAGGAGAACAGAATGACATTCAAACAGGCAATCGGATTTGGAGTGGCTGGCAATTTTGCAGGGCATTTGGAACAAGCGGGCGAAGCCGCCGATTTCAAACAGGTGGAAGTGCAAGAGGCGCATCAACCGAAAGCGATTTTTCCGTTTTATGTACCGCACTTGGGCGACAGCTTTTTGGCGACCTATCCGCTTTCTGCCACCATGTTGCGTTTTCCGCAAGATGCCGACAATTTGCAGATTGAGCCTGAAGTGGCGATTGTGTGCGAGGTGGAATATGACGCCGAGCGACGGGTGACCGCACTTCGTCCGACAGTGTTCGGTGCATATAACGACTGCTCGATTCGCCGCCCGAATGCCAATAAAATTGCCGACAAGAAAAACTGGGGCACAGAAACCAAAGGCTTATCAGCGGATTTAATTGCCTTGGACGGCTTTGAACCGGGCTGTAATTTGGATCACTATCGCATTGCTTGTTTTCACCGGCGCGGCGATCAATTCAATATTTACGGCGTCGATAGTCCGACTACCGGCTATAGCTATTTCCACCAAAAGCTGCTGGATTGGATTGTTGACCGCATGAATAATCAGCCTGATCAAGGCCCGATGCACCCGATTGCATCGCTGTTGGCACAAGCGGATTATCCAACCCAAGCGGTGATCAGTATTGGTGCTACGCGTTACACCGAATTCGGTGAAACGAATTTCCTGCAACCGGGCGATGTCAGCATGGTGGTGGTGTATAACAGTCGGCGACACAGCGCCGAGCAAATTATTGAAATGGCGAAAAAACAGCAGTTTAATGGCGATTTATCGGCATTAATCCAGCAAGTTGTTTAATTTTTTGCGATCCGCATTCCAGAAATTTAGGGCAAATTCCCGCAACTCGCCGGAGCAACGATAGACTGACCGCACTTTGACTTTTTACGCGAGGTGATTGTGCGTCAGATCTTTATTGTATTGCTGTTAATTCTTGGGGTTATTCCGTATATTCCGGCGAAAGCGCCGGATTTGATGTTGCTGCAGGAATATCAGGGCGAACCACTGGACGGTTGGCTGATGAGTGAAAAATTAGACGGTATCCGAGGCTTTTGGGACGGACGGCAGCTTGTCAGTCGTAACGGCAATCCGTTGAATCCGCCGCCTTATTTTATACAACAGTTCCCACCGTTTGCGATTGATGGCGAGCTGTTTTCCGCGCGCGGCGAATTTGAGCGGATCGCTTCTATTGTGCGCAGCTCGCAAGATCGCGGCTGGCACCAGCTGAAACTGTATGTTTTCGATGTACCAAATGCCGACGGAAATTTGCCGCAGCGCCTGCAACAATTGGCGGATTATTTGCAGCAAAATCCGAGTCCGTATATTGAAATTCTTCCGCAATATCCGATTCAAAGTAAACAGCACGCCGAAGCCTTTTTAGCGGAGGTTGAGGCGCTGGGTGGCGAGGGGATTGTGGTTCGCAATCCGAATATACCTTATCAAGCTCAGCGCAGTTCGCAGATCCTCAAATTTAAAACCAAGCAAGATGAAGAGTGCGAAGTGATCGCTCATCATCCGGGTAAAGGGCAATTTTCACAAATGCTAGGTGCGGTGAGTTGCCGTAATCAGCGTGGTGTTTTTCGGATTGGATCGGGATTTAAAATCGCGGATCGGCAAAATCCGCCGCCGATCGGCAGTCTGATCACCTATCAATACCGTGGGTTGACCAAGAACGGTTTACCGCGCTTTGCGACTTTTTTACGTCGAAGAGCGGATGTTTCGTTGCTTAAATAAGCAAAAGTGCGGTTTTTAGCCTAAAAAACCGTCAGGTAAATAAAAAATCAAAAAAACTTTCAAAAGGGGCTTGCAAAGATTTCGTGAATGTCTATAATGCGCACCTCACAACGACGCAGTGATGAACGAAAGGTTCAAGTCGTTGTGTTGTTCTTTAACAATTTATCAGACAATCTGTGTGGGCACTTGTGCAAGACATTGGTATGAAAATTTTAAATATTAAAGTCTTAATGAGTGCTGAAGTAAATTTATTTTAGGTCAGATATTCATTGAGCGATTGAACTTGAATTGAAGAGTTTGATCATGGCTCAGATTGAACGCTGGCGGCAGGCTTAACACATGCAAGTCGAGCGGTAACAGGGGGGAGCTTGCTTCCTTGCTGACGAGCGGCGGACGGGTGAGTAATGCTTGGGGATCTGCCTTATGGAGGGGGATAACGACGGGAAACTGTCGCTAATACCGCGTAGTATCGAGAGATTAAAGTGTGGGACTTTTCGGAGCCATGCGCCATAAGATGAACCCAAGTGAGATTAGGTAGTTGGTGGGGTAATGGCCTACCAAGCCCGCGATCTCTAACTGGTCTGAGAGGATGACCAGTCACACTGGGACTGAGACACGGCCCAGACTCCTACGGGAGGCAGCAGTGGGGAATATTGCGCAATGGGGGCAACCCTGACGCAGCCATGCCGCGTGAATGAAGAAGGCCTTCGGGTTGTAAAGTTCTTTCGGTGATGAGGAAGGGGCTAATTTTAATAGGGTTAGTCATTGACGTTAGTCACAGAAGAAGCACCGGCTAACTCCGTGCCAGCAGCCGCGGTAATACGGAGGGTGCGAGCGTTAATCGGAATAACTGGGCGTAAAGGGCACGCAGGCGGATAGATAAGTGAGATGTGAAATCCCCGAGCTTAACTTGGGAACTGCATTTCATACTGTTTATCTAGAGTATTGTAGAGAGGGGTAGAATTCCACGTGTAGCGGTGAAATGCGTAGAGATGTGGAGGAATACCGGAGGCGAAGGCGGCCCCTTGGACAAATACTGACGCTCATGTGCGAAAGCGTGGGGAGCAAACAGGATTAGATACCCTGGTAGTCCACGCTGTAAACGATGTCGATTTAGGGGTTGGGTGTATATCTGGCTCTTGTAGCTAACGCGTTAAATCGACCGCCTGGGGAGTACGGCCGCAAGGTTAAAACTCAAATGAATTGACGGGGGCCCGCACAAGCGGTGGAGCATGTGGTTTAATTCGATGCAACGCGAAGAACCTTACCTACTCTTGACATCCAGAGAATCCTGTAGAGATACGGGAGTGCCTTCGGGAGCTCTGAGACAGGTGCTGCATGGCTGTCGTCAGCTCGTGTTGTGAAATGTTGGGTTAAGTCCCGCAACGAGCGCAACCCTTATCCTTTGTTGCCAGCGATTCGGTCGGGAACTCAAAGGAGACTGCCGGTGATAAACCGGAGGAAGGTGGGGATGACGTCAAGTCATCATGGCCCTTACGAGTAGGGCTACACACGTGCTACAATGGCGTATACAGAGGGTGGCGAGTCAGCGATGATGAGCAAATCTCTTAAAGTGCGTCGTAGTCCGGATTGGAGTCTGCAACTCGACTCCATGAAGTCGGAATCGCTAGTAATCGCAAATCAGAATGTTGCGGTGAATACGTTCCCGGGCCTTGTACACACCGCCCGTCACACCATGGGAGTGGGTTGTACCAGAAGTAGATAGCTTAACCTTCGGGGGGGCGTTTACCACGGTATGATTCATGACTGGGGTGAAGTCGTAACAAGGTAACCGTAGGGGAACCTGCGGTTGGATCACCTCCTTAGTAGATTGATGTGTTGTATAGGTGTTCACACAGATTGTTTGATGATGAAGAGAAGAGAGATAACAGAATATCGTGTTATGGTCGGAGTCCCCATCGTCTAGAGGCCTAGGACATCGCCCTTTCACGGCGGTAACCGGGGTTCGAATCCCCGTGGGGACGCCATAACACGATGTTGTTGAAATCGTATTGTTCTTTAAAAATTTGGACACAAGCTAAAAACTGAAGAGAACTCAAGCGAGTTGTTTTTGATGAATGAAAGTTTATTGAAGATAACATCGTAAGAGCTGAGTAATCGAGAAATCGAAGGACTTGTTGAGTGATAAAAGGCACTTGATAGGTCAGCGTAGGGAAACTTACGCACGAGTCAATTGAGACAGCGTCAGGGATGAAAACTCTTGAGGTTGTATGGTTAAGTGACTAAGCGTGCAGGGTGGATGCCTAGGCAGTCAGAGGCGAAGAAGGACGTGCTAATCTGCGAAAAGCGTGGAGGAGTTGATAAGAAGCGCTATCACTCCACGATATCCGAATGGGGAAACCCAGTGGGTGAAGAACCCACTATCAACACATGAATCCATAGTGTGTTGAGGCGAACCGGGAGAACTGAAACATCTCAGTACCCCGAGGAAAAGAAATCAACCGAGATTCTGTAAGTAGCGGCGAGCGAACGCGGAAGAGCCGTTAGTGATAGCGATGGAATTAGGAGAATGTGCTGGGAAGCACAATCGTAGAGGGTGATAATCCCGTATCCGAAGATTCCATTGTGGTACTAGGCTAACAACAAGTAGGGCGGGACACGAGAAATCCTGTTTGAAGATGGGGGGACCATCCTCCAAGGCTAAATACTCCTGACTGACCGATAGTGAACCAGTACCGTGAGGGAAAGGCGAAAAGAACCCTGGTGAAGGGAGTGAAATAGAACCTGAAACCCTGTACGTACAAGCAGTGGGAGCCTCTTTAATGGGGTGACTGCGTACCTTTTGTATAATGGGTCAGCGACTTATATTATGTAGCGAGGTTAACCGAATAGGGGAGCCGAAGGGAAACCGAGTCTTAACTGGGCGAGTAGTTGCATGATATAGACCCGAAACCCGGTGATCTAGCCATGGGCAGGTTGAAGGTTGGGTAACACTAACTGGAGGACCGAACCGACTACTGTTGAAAAAGTAGCGGATGACTTGTGGCTGGGGGTGAAAGGCCAATCAAACCGGGAGATAGCTGGTTCTCCCCGAAATCTATTTAGGTAGAGCCTTAGATGAATACCTTCGGGGGTAGAGCACTGTTTCGGCTAGGGGGTCATCCCGACTTACCAACCCGATGCAAACTGCGAATACCGAAGAGTAATATCTAGGAGACACACGGCGGGTGCTAACGTTCGTCGTGGAGAGGGAAACAACCCAGACCGCCAGCTAAGGTCCCAAAGTACTAGTTAAGTGGGAAACGAAGTGGGAAGGCTTAGACAGCTAGGATGTTGGCTTAGAAGCAGCCACCATTTAAAGAAAGCGTAATAGCTCACTAGTCGAGTCGGCCTGCGCGGAAGATGTAACGGGGCTAAAACTAGTCACCGAAGCTGCGGCATCAGGCGTATCACTAATACGCCTTAAGCTTAACAACTTACGAGTGGAATGAGTAAGTTGGTCAAGCCCTTTAAACGTTGAGACGGTATGCTGTTGAATCGGCGTGAGGAAGGATTATTAGTGATACGCCTGTTGGGTAGGGGAGCGTTGTGTAAGCGGAAGAAGGTGTATTGAGAAGTATGCTGGACGTATCACAAGTGCGAATGCTGACATAAGTAACGATAAAGGGGGTGAAAAACCCCCTCGCCGGAAGACCAAGGGTTCCTGTCCAACGTTAATCGGGGCAGGGTGAGTCGGCCCCTAAGGCGAGGCTGAAGAGCGTAGTCGATGGGAAACGGGTTAATATTCCCGTACTTGTTATAAGAGCGATGTGGGGACGGAGCAGGTTAAGTGAGCCGGGTGACGGAAGTCCCGGTCCAAGCGTGTAGGATGGATGATTAGGCAAATCCGGTCATTTAAATCAGAGGCGTGATGGGGAGACTCTACGGAGTCGAAGTTGCCGATACCACACTTCCAGGAAAAGCCGCTAAGCTTATCTTATAATAAACCGTACTGAAAACCGACACAGGTGGTCAGGTAGAGAATACTCAGGCGCTTGAGAGAACTCGGGTGAAGGAACTAGGCAAAATAGCACCGTAACTTCGGGAGAAGGTGCGCTGATGGTAATTGAAGTCCTTATCGGATGGAGGTGAAGTCAGTCGAAGATACCAGCTGGCTGCAACTGTTTATTAAAAACACAGCACTCTGCAAACACGAAAGTGGACGTATAGGGTGTGACGCCTGCCCGGTGCTGGAAGGTTAATTGATGATGTGAGAGCATTTGATCGAAGCCCCAGTAAACGGCGGCCGTAACTATAACGGTCCTAAGGTAGCGAAATTCCTTGTCGGGTAAGTTCCGACCTGCACGAATGGCGTAATGATGGCCAGGCTGTCTCCACCCGAGACTCAGTGAAATTGAAATCGCCGTGAAGATGCGGTGTACCCGCGGCTAGACGGAAAGACCCCGTGAACCTTTACTATAGCTTGACACTGAACATTGAATTTTGATGTGTAGGATAGGTGGGAGACTATGAAGTAGCAACGCCAGTTGTTATGGAGTCGTTGTTGAAATACCACCCTTTAAGGTTTGATGTTCTAACACAGACTGCGGAACGTGGTCGTGGACAGTGTCTGGTGGGTAGTTTGACTGGGGCGGTCTCCTCCCAAAGCGTAACGGAGGAGTACGAAGGTTTGCTAATCACGGTCGGACATCGTGAGGTTAGTACAATGGTATAAGCAAGCTTGACTGCGAGACGGACATGTCGAGCAGGTGCGAAAGCAGGTCATAGTGATCCGGTGGTTCTGAATGGAAGGGCCATCGCTCAACGGATAAAAGGTACTCCGGGGATAACAGGCTGATACCGCCCAAGAGTTCATATCGACGGCGGTGTTTGGCACCTCGATGTCGGCTCATCACATCCTGGGGCTGAAGTAGGTCCCAAGGGTATGGCTGTTCGCCATTTAAAGTGGTACGCGAGCTGGGTTTAGAACGTCGTGAGACAGTTCGGTCCCTATCTGCCGTGGGCGTTGGAGAATTGAAAGGGGCTGCTCCTAGTACGAGAGGACCGGAGTGGACGCACCGCTGGTGTTCCAGTTGTTTCGCCAGAAGCATTGCTGGGTAGCTACGTGCGGAAGAGATAAGTGCTGAAAGCATCTAAGCACGAAACTTGCCTTGAGATGAGTTCTCCCCGACTAAGAGTCGGTAAGGGTTGTTTAAGACTAAGACGTAGATAGGCGGGGTGTGTAAGTGTAGTGATATATTGAGCTAACCCGTACTAATTGCCCGAGAGGCTTAACCATACAACGCTCAAGGGTTTTTGAGTTGAGGATAGAGTCAACTAGAGAACCTGATAAGAAAGAGTTTTTGAAGAGATTAGCTTGTGACCGAATAAAGAATAGCGTGACGCACGAAAGAATAGATACGAAAGTATAGATAAGTACGAACGAACAAAATGACAATCAAGCCGAATTATTCCGGCGGCGATAGTGCAGTAGTCCCACCTGATTCCATGCCGAACTCAGAAGTGAAATGCTGTAACGCCGATGGTAGTGTGGGGTCTCCCCATGTGAGAGTAGGACACCGCCGGATTTTATATAAGATAGCCCCTGTATCGAGAGATGCAGGGGTTTTTGTTTTGGGGAAATAAAAAACGGCAAAGGCAGAAGGCATCGTAGAAAAATAACAAAAATACCTATTATTGAAACGATCTACCGGCATCTCAGTCCCTCCCTCTAATTTTATTTCGCTATTGAATGCGTTTTTTAACATCAACAACTCTCTTTTTTAGGCGTATAGTGGATTTGAAAATATCATTAAAAGGAGAATCAAAATGCTGAAAAGTCGTTTAGAGGTAACCGAACAAATTATTGCAAATAAAGCGGCGAAAGGTTTGAAATGGGCGGATATTGCGAGCAAACTTGGATTAAGCAAAGAGTGGGTGACCGCGGGATGCTTAGGACAAATGGCTTTTAGCGCAGAACAAGCCAAACTAATTGCTGAATTTTTTGAGCTGGATAGTGAGGCGGAAAAATGGTTACAAACTGTCCCTTACAAAGGCGGCTTGCCGACGGCAGTGCCGAGTGATCCGTTATTATACCGACTATATGAAGTCGTTAGTGTTTACGGCCCGGCGATGAAAGCGCTGATCCATGAAGAGTTTGGCGATGGTATTATGAGTGCAATAGATTTCTCCATGGATATCCAACGTGAAAGTCATCCGGCAGGGGATCGGGTTAATATCGTGATGTCGGGTAAATTTTTGCCATATAAAGCGTTTTAATAATAATCACCATACTAAATAAACAAAGTAAACCAGCCGGTTATACCGGATTGCCGAATTAATTGGGCAATCCAGTGTAACCGGCTTCAAGTGATTAGCATAACTTAATCACTATGATGTTATTGCCAGTTTTTTAGTTTGGATGTTTTGCCGATACCCGGATTAAAGCTGTTGGTCGGATCTAAATCACGATAGAATTTTTTCAGTTCCGGTTTGGCATGATACAAATGGCCAACGTTATGTTCTGCCGGATATTGCGCGCCGCGTTGATCCAATAATGCCAACATCTGTTCTTCTAATGCCACCGGATTTGATCCTTTCTTCGCAATATAATCCTGATGAAATACATGACACATAAAATGTCCGTAATACAGTTTATGGATAAATTGCTGATTTAGCTCTGTCGGCAGGATTTCAAACCAGTCTTGATCATTGCGCCGCAGCGCCACATCGAGTGCCACAATGTCTTCCACTTCTTGATGATGAATAATGCGATAGCGAACGGCGGCACCCGCCACGGCAAAGCGGTGTAGCATTGCCGCTTGTGACTCTTCCGGATTGCAAACAAAAAAATCGCCGCTGTGCTGGCTGAAATAATTCTGCAAAAAAGTTTTGGCTTCACCAATCCCGTCGCCTGCCATTTTAAGAATCAAATGATGTTCATATTGATCGCGATAGTCGCGCATTTTTTTCGGCAGATGTTGCGGCAATATTTTACTGAGCAATTGCAGGCTTTTATCTGCCATATTTTCCGGCAAAAACCGCACTTTGTTACAAATTCGGTCGACTTTGTTTTTCAGGCTGAACAGTTTTGGCAGATTGTTGGTTCCCAACTTTTTAATCGCCCAAAACGTATCTTTGCCATAAATGGTAGCGACATCAAACGCCTCGCGGTGGATATATTCGCCGGAAACCGGCAGCGATTGAAAACGGCTTAAAATATGACGGCGAATATTGTTGAGTTCCGCGGTATTATTGGTGCCGATATAAAATACCTGAGTATTTTTCTCCAATGGGAAAGTATCTAAACGCACGGCAAACACCATAAGTTTACCGGCACAGCCGGACGCTTCATATAAGCGGCGACTGTCGGCATTGAAGCGGGCAGGAGTATCGGCGTCGATTTGGCGCACATGGTTGCAATAGCTGTGATCGTGCCCCTGACCTGAACCGCTCTTGATGTCGGCGTCTTGGTAGCGTTTCTGTTCCAAGCGCGCCAAAATTTCTTCCGGCTCTTTACCCAGATCCACGCCTAAATGATTGACTAAATGCAATTCCCCGTGTTGATCTAATTGTGCAAACAGCGCCATTTCAGTATAGGCAGGCCCACGTTGCACCAATGCTCCGCCGGAATTATTACACACGCCACCCAATACCGATGCGCCGATACAAGAGGAACCGATCACCGAATGGGCTTCACGTTGGTGTTTCAGTAAGATTTCTTCTAGCTTGAATAAGGTGCTGCCTGGTAGGCAGATCACCTGCTCTGCTTGGTTGATGACTTGAATTTGATCGATGCGTAAGGTATTGATAATCACAATGTCACGATCATATTGATTGCCGTCGGGCGTGGAGCCGCCGGTCAAGCCGGTGTTGGCGGCTTGGGTGATCACAATCACGTCCGCTTTGACGCAAGCCTGCAGAATTCGCCATTGTTCGACCAACGAACCGGGAATTGCCACCGCCAACGCATCGCCGTTGCCGAAGCGAAATCCCTGGCGATAAGGCAAAGTGCGGTTTGGATCGGTGAGCAGATATTTCTCGCCGACAATCGTTTGTAATTGCTGAATCAGTGAGCTTTGTTTTTGGTTATATGATGCCATTGATTTTTCCTTAGAATACGAAAACGGGGTCGAATCAGTCTATACCGATTAAGCGGAAATAAACAGCGCAGAGCGCGTGCTTGCGCCGGTTTTTTGCTGGAATTGCGACTGATCTTTTATAAAATAAAAAAAAGTTTTGAACCTGTAATAAAATATGGTATTTATGTAAGCTACAAATTTAGACAGATTGGTACTGTGGTATGAAACATATCGGCATGATTAGCATTATTCTCAGCGTGGTGATTATTAACACCGCCAGCGAGCGGTGTGCTAATTAGTCGGTGCCAGCCTGCGAACAGCATAACCCTCGCTTAATCAGCGGGGGTTTTTTGTTATTGGCAGTCGATAAGCTGCAAATGTGGTTACGAGGAAAAAATGAACGGAGCGAGATTAGTTACCGAAAGTTTGAAAGCGCATCTGGTCGATGTGATTTTCGGCTATCCCGGCGGCGCGATTATGCCGGTATACGATGCGATTTATGACTCAGGGTTGGATCATCTGCTCTGTCGTAATGAACAAGGGGCTGCGATTGCGGCAATCGGCTATGCACGTTCCAGTAAAAAAGTCGGGGTGTGTATTGCCACTTCCGGACCGGGGGCGACCAATTTAATCACCGGGCTTGCCGATGCGCTGCTCGATTCCGTGCCGGTTGTGGCGATCACCGGACAAGTTGCCAGCCCGTTTATCGGCACCGATGCGTTTCAGGAAATTGATGTGCTCGGTTTGTCGCTCGCCTGTACCAAACAAAGTTTTATTGTGCAAAATATCGACGAACTGCCGCTGATTTTAGCGCAAGCGTTTCAGTGCGCACAAAGCGGGCGCCCCGGACCTGTCTTAGTCGATATTCCGAAAGATGTGCAATTTGCCCCAACCACAGCGCAGCCGATCGTGCTCCCTGTTGAGCCAGCCCCCGCGCAACAAGCTGACGGATTACAACAAGCCAAAACCCTGCTACAACAAGCTAAACGCCCGGTGTTATACGTTGGCGGTGGTGTAGGCATGGCAAGTGCGGTGCCGGCATTGCGTCGCTTTCTGCAAGCCAGCCAAATTCCGTCGGTTTCTACCATTAAAGGTTTGGGCGCGATTGAGGCGGACAGCCCGTATTATATGGGGATGGTCGGGATGCACGGTACTAAAGCTGCCAACTATGCGGTGCAGGAAAGTGATTTGTTGGTGGTGTTCGGTGCGCGGTTTGATGATCGGGTAACCGGCAAACTCGACACGTTTGCGCCGCACGCCAAAGTGATTCACGCTGATATTGACGTAGCGGAAATTAATAAACTGCGCTGTGCTGATGTGGTGTTGCGTGGCGATTTATCACAAGCGTTTGACGCACTTGCGCAGCCGCTGGCGATCGCCGACTGGCAGCAGGATATTCTGCGTTTGAAGCAAGATTTCCCATTTGTTTATCCAAGTAATGAAGGGCAAGATAGCATTCACCCGTGGACACTGCTGAAAACCCTGTCCGAGCTCAAGCCGCAAAGTGCGGTCGTCACCACCGATGTCGGACAGCACCAAATGTGGTCGGCACAACATATGTGCCATTTTCAGCCGGAAAACTACATCACCTCCGCCGGACTCGGCACCATGGGCTTCGGTTTACCTGCGGCGGTCGGCGCACAAAAGGCACGTCCGAATGATACCGTGATTTTAGTGACCGGCGACGGCTCGTTTATGATGAATGTACAGGAGCTGGGCTCGATTAAACGCGCGAAGTTGCCGATTAAAATCTTGTTATTAGACAATCAACGTCTCGGCATGGTGCGCCAATGGCAATCGCTATTTTTCCATGGTCGCCACAGCGAAACCATTTTGGACGACAACCCTGATTTTGTCACGCTGGCTTCGGCGTTTGGCATTCAAGGCGAGCGCATTGAACACGGCTCACAAGTGCAAGCGGCGTTGCAGCGCTTATTAAACAGCGAGGGCAGCTATCTGTTGCACGTCTGCATAGATGAAGACGAAAACGTGTGGCCGTTAGTGCCGCCGGGGGCGAGCAACGAAACCATGTTGGAAGACATTGGCGTATAAAGTGCGGTTTGAAGCCGAATACGAGAGAGAATAAGATGAAAGAATATCAATTAACCCTACAAGCGCAATGGCGACCGGAAGTGTTAGAGCGGATTTTGCGCGTGGTGCGCCACCGTGGTTTTCGGGTGTTGCAAATGCAGATGACATCCGCCGAAAGTGACATTCAGCTAGCCCTGGCTGTTGCCGGTGAACGTCCGATTGAAACATTGTGTAATCAATTAAGTAAGCTGTTTGATGTGATTCATGTGGAAGTACAATAGCAAAGTGCGGTTAGCCCGTATGTTGCGAGTGATGATTTAAGAAAATAGAGGAAAAATTATGCCTAAATTACGTTCAGCGACCAGCACCCAAGGTCGAAACATGGCAGGCGCACGCGC
This sequence comes from Testudinibacter sp. P27/CKL/0425, assembly GCF_052931395.1. NCBI lineage: Bacteria > Pseudomonadati > Pseudomonadota > Gammaproteobacteria > Pasteurellales > Pasteurellaceae > Testudinibacter > Testudinibacter sp. P27/CKL/0425. Next base: position 688,912 of record NZ_CM128801.1, read on the forward strand.
GTTGTGGCGTGCCACCGGTGTGAAAGATCAGGACTTCGGCAAGCCGATTATTGCGGTGGTCAACTCCTTCACCCAATTTGTACCGGGACACGTGCACCTGAAAGACATGGGACAGCTGGTTGCCAAGCAGATTGAACAAGCAGGCGGGATCGCCAAAGAGTTCAACACCATTGCGGTGGATGACGGGATTGCGATGGGGCACGGCGGAATGCTGTATTCGTTGCCGTCGCGCGAGCTGATCGCCGACTCGGTGGAATATATGGTGAATGCGCACTGCGCTGATGCAATGGTGTGCATTTCCAACTGTGACAAAATCACCCCGGGAATGTTGATGGCGGCATTGCGCTTGAATATTCCGGTGATTTTCGTTTCCGGCGGTCCGATGGAAGCCGGCAAAACCAAATTGTCGGATCAAATCATCAAACTGGATTTGGTCGATGCGATGGTGCAAAGTGCGGACAGCAACGTGTCTGATGCCGATGTTGATGCAATCGAACGCTCGGCTTGCCCGACTTGCGGCTCGTGTTCGGGAATGTTCACCGCCAACTCAATGAACTGCTTAACCGAAGCGTTAGGCTTGAGCCTGCCGGGCAATGGTTCTTGTTTGGCGACCCATGCGGATCGTAAACAGCTGTTCTTGCGTGCCGGTACGCAAATTATCGAGCTGTGCAAACGCTACTATGAACAAGATGATGACAGCGTGCTGCCCCGTTCGATTGCCAGCAAAGCGGCATTTGACAATGCGATGAGTTTAGATATTGCCATGGGCGGTTCGACCAACACCGTATTGCATTTATTAGCCGCGGCGCAAGAGGCGGAAGTGGATTTCAGCATGGCGGATATTGATCGTCTGTCTCGTGCCGTGCCGTGTTTGAGCAAGGTTGCGCCGAACACCAATAAATACCACATGGAAGACGTACACCGTGCCGGTGGCGTAATGGGAATTTTAGGCGAACTGGATCGTGCAGGCTTGTTGAATAATCAAACCCGTACCGTATTGGGCTATAGCATGTTAGAACAGCTGGAACGCTATGACATCATGCGCACCGATGATGAGCAAGTGCGGTCATTCTTCCGCGCAGGCCCGGCGGGAATCCGCACCACTGAAGCCTTTTCACAAGATTGCCGTTGGGAAACCTTAGACGACGACCGCACTTCAGGCTGCATTCGCAACAAAGCCAATGCCTACAGCCAAGACGGTGGGCTGGCAATGTTGTCGGGCAACTTGGCGGAGAACGGCTGTATTGTCAAAACTGCCGGTGTTGACGAAAGCATTCTCAAATTTAGTGGCAAGGCGATTGTGTTTGAAAACCAAGATGACGCAGTAGCGGCAATTTTGGGCGGCAAAGTACAAGCCGGACACGTAGTGGTGATTCGTTATGAAGGGCCGAAAGGTGGGCCGGGCATGCAAGAGATGCTGTATCCGACCAGCTATCTGAAATCAATGGGCTTAGGCAAAGCCTGTGCGTTGCTGACTGACGGACGTTTTTCCGGCGGTACATCGGGCCTGTCTATCGGGCACTGTTCGCCTGAAGCGGCAGCCGGTGGCATGATTGGCTTGGTGCAAGACGATGATCTGATTGAGATTGATATTCCAAACCGTTCAATCCAATTGGCTGTTGACGAAGCGGAACTGGCGGCACGCCGTCGCGCACAAGATGCGAAAGGCTGGAAACCGGCAAACCGTCAGCGTGAAGTCTCATTTGCATTAAAAGTGTACGGTCATTTTGCCACTTCCGCCGACAAAGGCGCGGTGCGTGATCGCAGCAAATTACAGGACTAAACCATGAGCCTTTCTGCACACTTATCGGCTCAACCGAGCGGAGGCGAGTACCTAAGAGCGGTACTCACCTCGAATATTTATGAGGTGGTTGAAGTCACGCCGCTACAAAAAATGGCAAAACTGTCGGAGCGTTTTGAGAATCAGATTTACATCAAGCGTGAAGATCGCCAGCCGGTCAACAGCTTTAAGATCCGTGGTGCTTATGCGATGATCGCCGGATTGAACGAACAGCAGAAAGCCGCAGGTGTGATTGCCGCTTCGGCGGGCAACCATGCGCAAGGCGTGGCGTTATCCGCCAAAAAATTGGGGCTGAAAGCCTTGATTGTGATGCCGCAAAACACGCCGAGTATCAAAGTCGATGCGGTGCGTGGCTTTGGTGGTGAGGTGCTGTTGTTTGGTGCAAACTTTGATGAAGCCAAAGCCAAAGCGATTGAATTGGCGCAAGCCAAAAACATGACCTTTATTCCGCCGTTTGATCACCCTGCGGTGATTGCCGGGCAAGGAACGTTGGCAATGGAGTTGATCCAACAGTCGCAGCATATCGATCGGATTTTTGTGCCGGTCGGTGGCGGCGGTTTGGCGGCTGGCGTGGCGGTGCTGATTAAGCAACTGATGCCTGATGTCAAAGTTATCGGGGTGGAATCAAAAGATTCCGCCTGCTTACAAGCCGCGTTGGCGGCGGGTGAGCCGGTTGATCTGGAGCGGGTCGGGCTGTTTGCCGACGGCGTGGCAGTGAAGCGCATCGGCGATGAAACCTTTCGCGTTTGCCAACAGTATTTAGACGATGTGATCACCGTTGACAGCGATGAAATTTGTGCTGCGGTGAAAGACATCTTTGAAAATGTGCGCGCGATCTCGGAGCCGTCTGGCGCACTGTCGTTAGCAGGATTGAAAAAATACGTCAAGTTGCACCAAATTCAAGGCGAAACTTTGGTAAATGTGCTGTCCGGCGCCAATTTAAATTTCCACAGCCTGCGTTATGTCTCCGAGCGCTGTGAAATCGGCGAAAAACATGAAGCCTTATTGGCGGTGACAATTCCTGAACAGAAAGGCAGCTTTCTGAAATTCTGTCATTTGCTAGGCGATCGTGCGGTGACGGAATTTAACTACCGTTATGCCGATAATCAGCGCGCTTGTGTGTTTGTCGGGGTGCGAATCAGTGGCGGCGAAGCGGAAAAACAGGACATTATCAGCCAACTGCAACATTCGGGCTACGACGTGCAAGATCTGTCGAATGACGACGTGGCGAAAACCCATATCCGCTATATGATCGGCGGGCGCAGTACGAGTTCACAGCGGGAAAAATTATACACCTTCGTATTCCCCGAACAAAAAGGCGCATTGGTGAAATTCCTGCAAACCCTCGGCACGCAATGGAATATCTCGCTGTTTCACTACCGCAACCACGGGGCGGATTACGGCGATATTTTATGTGCGTTCCAGTTGAGCGAATCGACCGAACAGGTGTTTCAGCACCATTTGCAAGCGCTGGGTTATGCCTATCAAGATGTCACCGATTTACCGTCTTATCAGTATTTTTTGAAATAACGACAGATGGTCGATCAGCAACCGGCTGCGGAGAAATCCCAGCCGGTTTTTTATTGGCATAATGTTTATTTTCCCGCTGTATTTTTATTTCCTTTTGTAATTAAATTTGATTTATTTATTCCAATTAATTATTATAAGTGCGGTTTTTAATATTAGAAGTTGAATTTATGATAATAATTAAGGAGATAACGCTTTGTTTTCATTATTAAAAAAACAGACCACGTTCAGTATGCCTGTGTTTATTCCAAGCTTTCTGTTTGTGGTCGCGATTGCGATTTTCTGTATCTTTTTCCCACAAGCGATGCAGCAAAATTTGGACGCGGCAAAAAACTTTGCCTTCGATCATTTCAGCTGGTTTTATATCTTATCGGTCAGTTTTTTTATCCTGTTTTTACTGCTGCTGTCGATGGGGCGACTGGGCGACATTCGTTTGGGCAGTGATGACGAGGAGCCGGAATACCCGTTTTTTTCCTGGATTGCAATGTTATTTGCCGCCGGAATGGGTGTCGGCTTGATGTATTTCGGCGTGGCGGAGCCGCTGATGCACTCGGTTTCGCCGATTGCGCAAGGCAATGCACAAAAAGATGCGATGCTTTACACCTTCTACCATTGGGGCGTGCATCCGTGGGCAATCTACGGCACGATTGCGTTGGCATTGGCGTATTTTGGTTTCCGCTACCGTTTGCCGCTGTCGATTCGTTCGGCGTTTTATCCGCTGCTACGAGATAAAATCCACGGTGTTTACGGACATATTATTGATACACTGGCGCTAGTGGCGACTTTGTTCGGGATCATCACCACCTTGGGCTACGGCGCGTCGCAGTTGAACGCCGGTTTACAGGCGATGGGGATTGTGGAACAGAATAATTTCACCACTAATGCGTTGGTGATTTTAGTGGTGGTCAACATTGCGGTGCTGTCGGCAATTTCCGGCGTGGGTAAAGGCGTGCGCCGCTTAAGTGAGATTAACCTCGGACTGGCATTGATTTTCATGCTGTTTATTCTGCTGAGCGGCTCAACCCTTTTCCTATTGTCGGTGTTTTCGGAAAATATCGGTTACTACTTAAGTAATTTGGTGGAAATCAGTTTCCGCACCTTTAGTTATGAGCCGGAGCACGCCGGTTGGTTCAGCGGCTGGACGGTGCTGTATTGGGCGTGGTGGTTTTCGTGGGCGCCGTTTGTCGGGCTGTTTATCGCGCGAATTTCCCGTGGCAGAACCATTCGCGAATTTATCCTCGGGGTGTTGATTATTCCGTCGACCTTTAATTTACTGTGGTTTACCATTTTCGGCGACAGCGCGATTATGCAAAACATCGAATCGAACGGTGCGCTCAGTGCGCAGACCGGCGCGCCGGAAACTTTGTTATTCGCATTTTTACAATCGTTTCCTTTACCAACGGTCAGCGGGTTTTTAGCGCTGTTGATTTTATCGCTGTTTTTTATCACTTCGGCAGATTCGGGGATTTTCGTACTGAATAATATCGCCTCTAACGGCAAAACCAACGATATGCCTCGCTGGCAAAGTGTGTTGTGGGGCGCGATTATGATCGTGCTGGCGATCGGCTTGCTTAATTCAGGCGGACTGGCGGCGGTGCAGGCGATGACGCTGGTGGTGGCGCTACCGTTTGCAGTGATCACGGTCTTCTTGTGTTTTAGCTTGTTGCAGGGATTGCGCGCGGATAAAAGCTATTTCAACACCGGCTTAAATCAATCGACGGTTTTCTGGAACGGTGATAAATGGAAAAAACGGCTGGGGCAGATTTTAAAGCAGACTCAAGAAGAGGATATTCAGCAGTTTGTGAACCAAGTGGTGAAACCGGCGTTTTATCAGTTGCGCAACGAATTGGTGAATCAGCACAAGCTGCAAGTGCAAATTAATGAAACCCAACAGCCGCAGCGCAGTATTGAGCTGGTGATCCAGAAAGGTGCGATACGAGATTTTATTTACGGTGTAAGCATTCAACGTAAGGAAACCGCACTTTCACTGTTGGAAGAAGAGAGTCTGCCGAGCGTGCAGCATGAACAGGTGTTCGAGCCAATCACCTATTTCGGTGACGGGCGCATCGGCTACGACGTGCAATATATGTCGGCAGACGAATTGATCGCCGATATTCTGAAACAGTATCAACGCTATTTAGTGTTGCTAAGCAGTGAAGCGAATGAGCTGATGGTGCAGGCGCCGCTCGATCCGTCTTGATATTAGCGGCAAAGTGCGGTTTAGGTTAAGTAAAGCGGCAGGTGAACCTGCCGCTTTTTGTTGACGATTATTGCACTGCAAATGTATAAGTGCTGTACAGTTTTTTCTTCTGACACACTTTTTGATCCGGGAATTCCGCTTCGTGGCTGGTTTTTAGTTTCCAAGTGCCGGCGACTAACGGAATCAGGTTCATCATGCCTTTTTTGTCGGTTTTGCCGGAAAACGCTTGCGGCTCACGGTGATCCATCACTGCGTCCCAATCCAGTTTGGTCAAGCTGTCGCTGGTGCCGATAACGGTGGCGCCTTTCAGCGGTTCGCCATTATACAACACTTGCACCGGCACCACTTGCATCGCTTTGATTTGCGTCGGATCGACCAACGGCACGATCTCCAATTCTAAGCCGACCGGTTTTTGTGCAAACTCACTGACTTTGGCATCGCCCAGTTTGAAGTAAGTGGAAGCATACATACTGGATTGTTCGCAGTAGTGTGCGTCTTGCACTTCAGTCATATTCTGCATTTTCCAGCCTTCGTCATTTTTCGACCAGAAGGTCGGGTTGTAAGTGCCGGTGATTTTATATTCCCCGGCGCTCAACGGCTGCGGGCTGACATAGTGATAATTTTCGCCTTGCTGAGTTAAGGTTTCGGTTTTTTGCGGGCTGATTAACTGCAACGGATTTAAAATGTGCAGCCGTTTTTCTGAAATTTTTTCGCCTAACGGGAAGTTATCGCCATAGCCCAACACCGCTTTTAACGGCTTGCCGGCTTCGGCGTTTTCAGCATACGCCCAAAGATCGTGCGCTTGGCTTAATGAACTGGCAGACAGCGCGCAAAGTGCGGTCAACATTACTTTTTTCATGGTAAATATCCTCTTTCATCGTGAATGATATTATTTGATGATTCTCATTTACATGGCTGTAAATGAGAATTGATTGCGATACTAGCACAGTTTTATGACGGCACCATGACAATTTTAATAAAGAATTGTATAGACGGTTCGATTTGCGCTGAAGGTAAAACAGGCATAAGATACGCCATCCAATTTCGATTAAATTCGAGCAACAAGCCGAAGATCATCACTATGCAAGCAAAACAGACTTTTTGGATTATCAGTTGTTTAACCTGTCTGCCAACGATCGGCAATGCGGCAACAACGGAAACCGTCACTCCAAAACAAGTGCGGATGAATTTGCCTGACGAACAGATTGCCGTCGCACAACCCGAATTAGCACCGAAGACACAAGTGCGGTCCGAAGGCGCGCAGCAAGCGCAGTCGGTTTCGATGACCAAAGAACAGTTGCTGCAACACCCCGAATTAATCACCCGCGCACTGATTCCGGCGCTGATGCAAAACAATACCGAAGGCGTGCTATTGCTACTGCCGCTGTATCAACAACAACCGCAGCAAGATCCGTTTCTGTTGAAATGGGCAAGTGCGGTCGCAGCCCGTGAACAGAGGGATTACCGCACTTCACTGGCGTTATACCGACAGCTGTTTGCCGACAAACCGAGTTTTATTCCGGTGCGCTATCAAATGGCGCAAGTGCTGTTTTTAAATAACGATAATGAAGCGGCAAAAGATCAGTTTGAAAAGTTACGCAGCGAACAGCTGTCGCCAGCGTTTTTAGCGCATATCAATCAATATTTGAACGCGCTGAATAAACGCGACGCGTGGAATTTCTACAGCGGCTTGGGCTATTTGAACGAGCGCAATGTCAACAACGCGCCGAAAGCCGGCACAGAAGTCAACGGCTGGCGGGCGTGGCAGTTGGAGAAGGCGGAAGGGGTGAATTATAACGTGGGCGCAGATAAAAAATGGTCGTTGCAGGGCGGCTTTTTCGCCAAGTTGAGTGCGTCGGGTTACGGGCGTTATTATTGGGATAATAAAAAATATAACGAACTGAACACGCGGATCGACGCAGGCTTGGGCTACCAAACCGCACACAGCGAAATCAGTCTGATGCCGTTTAGCGAACGCCGTTGGTATGGCGGCGGTTCGTCGGGCAGCGATTCGTTAAAACGATTTTCACAAAATTCCGGCGTGCGGCTGGATCTCAGCCATTGGCTGACGCCGCGCTGGCAGATTTCGATCGCACTTGAATACGGCGAGCAGTGGTATGTGATTCGCAAGCATTTAAACGGCAATAGCTATTTGTGGTCGAACACCCTGCTATATATGCCGAGCGGCAACCAATATTGGTTTGTCGGCGCGGATTATCATCGTGATAATGCGCACGACAAAAGCGATGCCTACAGCCGAATCGGCGGACGGATTGGCTGGGGGCAAGAATGGGCTTGGGGCGTTTCCAGTCGGGTTGCACTCAATTATGCGCAGCGTCGCTATCATGCCAATGCCTCAGTTTTCAACATTCGCCAGAAAAACAAAGAGTACGGCGCGCAGTTGAGCCTGTGGCACCGCGATTTGCACTTGTTCGGCGTCACGCCGCGCGTTACTTGGGCGTATACTAAAATCGACAGCAATAATCCGTTCTATTCTTACGATAAAAATCGGGTTTATCTGGAAGTGAGTAAACGCTTTTAACCATTCCGCTGACCGCACTTGCAGCAATTATTTGCCGTTCGCCGATTTTGTGGCGCGCGTCATTCAGTTTTTGTTTTGCATCGGCGTGCCGAGTGCTAGAATAAGCACAATTTTTCTTAAAAAAACGAATAACAGGAATCATCATGCGTACATCACAGTATTTATTATCCACCTTAAAAGAGACTCCGAACAATGCCGAAGTGGTCAGCCACCAGTTGATGCTACGCGCCGGCATGATTCGCCCGTTGGCTTCGGGGCTGTATATCTGGACGCCGACCGGCTTAAAAGTGTTGCGCAAAGTGGAGAAAATCGTACGCGAAGAGATGGACAAGAGCGGTGCGTTGGAAGTGTCTATGCCGGTGGTGCAGCCAGGCGATTTGTGGGTCGAATCCGAGCGTTGGGAGCAATACGGCCCTGAGTTGTTGCGTTTCACCGATCGCGGCGATCGCCCTTTCGTGTTAGGGCCAACTCACGAAGAGGTGATCACCGATCTGGCACGTCGCGAGCTGACTTCATACAAACAGCTGCCGATCAATCTGTATCAAATTCAAACCAAATTCCGTGATGAAGTGCGCCCGCGTTTCGGCGTGATGCGCGCGCGTGAATTTTTAATGAAAGATGCTTATTCTTTCCATTTAACTCAAGAGAGTTTGCAACAGACCTATGATTTGATGTATCAAACCTACAGTAATATTTTCAACCGTTTAGGCTTGGATTTCCGTGCGGTGCAGGCGGACACCGGCTCAATCGGCGGCAGTGCCTCACATGAATTTCAAGTGCTGGCAGCAAGTGGTGAAGACGACATCGTCTTTTCCACCGCATCGGATTATGCGGCGAACATTGAACTTGCCGAAGCGGTGGCATTAGGCGAACGCACCGCGCCGAGCGAAGCGTTGCGTTTGGTGGATACACCGAACTGCAAAACCATTGCCGCGCTGGTGGAACAATTCGGCTTGCCGATTGAGAAAACCGTGAAAACCTTAATGGTGCACGCCACTGAAGAGAGTGGGCATCAACTGGTCGCGCTGATGGTGCGTGGCGATCACGAACTGAACGAAGTGAAAGCGGAAAAATTACCGTTGGTCGCAAGCCCGTTACAATTTGCAACCGAAGACGAAATTTGTGCCGTGATCGGCGCAGGGCCAGGGTCATTAGGGCCGCTGAATCTGCCGATTCCGGTGGTGGTGGATCGCACCGTGGCGAATATGAGCGATTTTGGTGCGGGCGCAAACGTCGACGACAAACACTATTTCGGCATCAACTGGGAACGTGATCTGCCGTTGCCTGAGGTTGCCGATCTGCGCAATGTGGTGGAGGGCGATCCAAGCCCGTGCGGTAACGGCATGCTGTTAATCAAACGCGGGATTGAAGTGGGGCATATTTTCCAACTGGGCGATAAATATTCGCAAGCAATGAATGCCACGGTGCAAGGCGAAGACGGACGCCCGCAAGTGATGACCATGGGCTGTTACGGTATCGGAGTTAGCCGTGTGGTGGCGGCAGCGGTTGAACAAAACCACGACGAGCGCGGCATTATTTGGCCGGCACAGATTGCGCCATTCCAAGTGGCGATTGTGCCGATGAATATGCACAAATCCGAAGCGGTGCAACAGTATGCCGAGCAGCTATACAGCACGTTGCAAGCACAGGGCGTGGACGTAATGTTTGATGATCGTAAAGAGCGTCCGGGCGTGATGTTTGCCGATATGGAACTGATCGGCGTGCCGCACATGGTGGTGATCGGTGAGAAAAACTTGTTGAACGGCGAAGTGGAATACAAAAACCGTGCCAGCGGCGAAAAACAGATGATCCCACAAGCGGAATTGTTGGCATTTTTGCAACAATGCTAAACCGTTAACAGCGTATTTCAAACTAAGCCGGATTCGTCCGGCTTTCTTTTTTGGCGACGGGCAATTGTAAATTCGCAGCGGATCCTTTGTTTTCTACGAAACTTCCTCTATGATGTGGGAGTTTGTTTTTTTATGTAAAGTTACCGTGCTAGGAATTAGAGACGATTAGTGATGAAAAAATTTCTGATGCTCCTGTTGTTGCTCAGCAGCGTGGCTCATGCCGATACATTAACGATCGGTAAGCGCATCGCCCCGTCAAGCTGGGATCCGATCGATAGCTATAACTTATTTTGGGGCGCGATCGCTTCAAATCTTTTTGACGGTTTAGTGCTGCGAACTGAAACGTTTGAGCTGAAACCGGGGTTGGCAACAAGTTGGCAGCCGTTGGATAACGGTCGGCGTTTTCGTTTTCAACTGCGACAAAATGTCCGTTTTCATAACGGCGAGCCGTTTAATGCGCATGCGGTGCAATTCACCTTTGAGCGCTTGCTGGATCCGAAAAACCAGCAGAATACGCTACAACGCGCGTTGTATGATTCGATTGAACGTGTCGAGGTGATCGATGACTATGCCGTCGATTTAGTGTTGAAGCGCTATGATCCTTCGTTGCTGGTAAAACTGTCCGGTTACGGCGGCATGATCGTGCCGCCGGAATATATTAAAAAACACGGCGAAACGCATTTTGATCGCAATCCGGTCGGCACCGGCCCGTTCAAATTTGTCAAACAGCAAGCGGATTCATTGCAGTTGGACGCTTATCCGGACTATTTTGCCGGCAGAGCGAAACTGGATTCGTTAGTGTTCCGCTTTATTGACGATGACGAACAGCGAGTGCGAGAGTTTTTGGAAGGGCGTTTGGATGTGCTGCATGATTTGCCGTTTGCCGCCGTGCCGCGGATTAAAAAGGCGGCAGGGAAAGATTTGGTTTCGGTGCCCGGTTTAACCGTGCAGACCCTGCAATTTAATCTGGATAAGAAAATCGTGCAGGACGTTCGAGTGCGGCAGGCGCTGAATATGGCAATTGATAAACAAGTGTTGATCAATATGCTGCTGAACGGCTACGGGCGCAGAGTCGCCGGGCTACAGACCGAAATGACGTTCGGCTACGATCCGCAGCTGATGATTTATACTTATAATCCGGAAAAGGCAAAAGCGCTATTACAACAAGCCGGCGTGCAGGCGGGCGAGAAAATCAGCATTAATTACCGCGCCAATAATCACAATATGTACGAAATCGCGCGTGCGATCGGTGTATTTTTCAAAGCGTTGGATCTCACACCTGAAATTAAGCCGATTGACGGTAAAAATTTGCGCGACGGCTTCCTGTCGTATGATAAGATCAACGAGTTGTTCCAATTTGGTTGGAACGGCTGGACAATGGATTTCGGCGACACCGCTTATTTGCTGTTCCATAGTGGGCAGAGTTGGAATCCGCAAATTGACGTTGCGCCGTTAGACGCGATGTTGGAAAAACAACGGATTTTGGACGATCCGCAACCGCGCCAGCATCTGCTGCAACAGATCGCACGCTTTATCCACGAACAAGCCTATTATATTCCACTGTTCAACGAGGACAGCATTTACGCGATTTCCGATAGCGTCAGTAATTTCGTTCCGGCGCCGGATCGGCGTATGCGTTATTTGAATACCGAAATTCACGATTAGACAAATTACCTCGAAAATCACGCCAAATCCTTTATAATGACCGCACTTTGAGCATTTTAGAGGATTTGGCGAGATGTCATGGCAGCAATTATTGTTTTCGTTTAACGGACGGTTAAACCGCAAAGGCTTTTGGCAGGGCTTCGGCATCTGCTTTGTCAGCTTGCTGTTGGCGGCGAATGTATTGCCAATCCGACAACTGTTTCAACACACCGCGACCGCACTTTTGGCTTCCGCATTTTTGTTGCTGGTGGCGTGGTGCGCGCTGGCGGTGGTGGTGAAACGCTTACATGATCGCGGACGCAGCGGCGGCGCGGCGCTGATTCTGATTTTTCCGATCTTGTGTTATGTTATTGCCGACTACAGTGAAGGCATCATGGCGTGGGCGCTTGGCAGTTTTTTGCCGCTGTTTTTTACGCTGTTATTGCTGCTGGATTGGGGCGTGTTTGTCGGTGAAGCCAACGTCAATCGCTACGGCGAACGGGGGCTTGCCTTGCGCCGGGCATCATAAGGAGAAACCGCATGAAAACTAAATTGATCGTATTCCCACCTTTGTTGTTGGCGACACTATGCTTGAGCGCGTGTAGCAGCTCGGAGCGCAGCTTGACGTTTTTTGAACCGCAAGGGGAAATGCGGCAGATGCGCTTTGCGCTGACGCCGGACGGCACACAAGCCCAAGTGACAATTTCCGGCTCTGAAGGCGAGCCGAACCGCACTTTGAGCCTGCAACAGCGCGACGGGCGGAAAATCATGCTGGCAATCAATCACCAAGATCAACCGCTGAATCAACATATTCGCCACGATATTCAAGATCTGCAATTTTATGAACTCGGACAGGGCGGTTTCGTCGATGCCTATCATCTGCAAGGTGAGGATCTGTGCCGCCGCTTCATGCGCAATCAAGTACTGAACGCCGAACATGCGCTGAGTTTTTATCAGCAAAACGCCCAAGGGCAAGCGCGAATGTTCGGGGTGGTTTCCCGTTTTTCGTTTAACTATAAAGAAGCGCCGCTGAAAATTCAGTCAAGCCGCAACATTCCGGAGCATTCGCAGGATTACCGCGAATTGGTGCAAGGCAGCGCGAAAAAAATTCACTCATTTTTAGCCAAAGTGGTTTGCCATCAACATTAACGGCAAATCGACTTTTATTGCAAATAAGGACAGAATATGTCGCAAATTCAATTGAATTACCATAAAACCCATTTTCTCACCAGTGCGCCGGACATTCGTCACCTGCCGGAAGATAGCGGCATCGAAATCGCGTTTGCCGGGCGTTCTAATGCAGGCAAATCGACCGCACTTAACAGTCTGACCAATCAAAAAAGCCTAGCGCGCACCTCGAAAACACCGGGGCGAACCCAGTTGATCAATCTGTTTGAAGTTGAACCGAGCTGTAAAATTGTCGACTTGCCGGGCTACGGCTATGCCGCAGTGCCGGAACAGATGAAAATCAAATGGCAACAGGCATTAGGCGAATATTTACAAAAACGCGAATGTTTGGGCGGGGTGGTGATTCTAATGGATATCCGCCACCCGCTGAAAGATTTGGATCAGCAGATGATCGAGTGGGCGGTGCTGTCGAAATTGCCAGTGCTGCTGTTGCTGACCAAAGCCGACAAACTCAGCCAAAGCGCGCGCAGCAAACAGGTTAAACTGGTGCGTGAAGCGATTCTGCCGTTTCAGGGCGATATTCAGGTCGAAGCCTTCTCCTCGTTAAACAAAATCGGCATCGATAAATTGGCGGCAAAACTCGACAGCTGGTTTACGCCGAATTTTGCATCGGAATAACCTTCATTTCCTCTCCTATCTTTAGGCGGTTGACAAGTTTCACCTTTTCTCATCCGCCGTTCTATATTTTATTTCAATTTAATATTTTTAATTGATAATAATTATTATTAATCTTTTAAAAGGTATATTTTTTTATGCTAAAATAATATCACTCCAAATAAATCGTTTTAGCTTTATGTTTAGGCATTTCATGCGTAGTAGCCGATTTATGAATTGACCGCCATAAAAGGAGTCGTGCTGATTTCTTTAAAGGGAATGATGTTCTGAGAATCTCAATGGCAGAGCATGGCGCACAAAAAGCGGGTAGCCCTTGTTAACCAGATGATGATCCATTGTTAACCAACCTTACTAGAGAGACGAGAAAATGAAAAAGTATCAATATAGTTTGATTTATAGCAGTATTATGGCGGTACTGTCGATGAACGCCTATGCGGAAGAAATATCAGTAGAAGAAATATTAACCGAAAATACCGCGGTTGAAACGCTGTTATCGGAAGAAAGTGCGGTGGTTGCGGAAAATACGTTGGAAGAAATTTTGGTCAGCAGTAGCTCTTTTAGTCAGGATATGGGTACACAAAAAATTAGCGAACAGGAGATAAAAAATCGCCCGTTAAAAGATGGAAATATTACTGAATTATTGAAAAATAACCCAAATATCCAATTTTCAAATACCGCCGATAAATCAACTGCAGCTGGTGAGATAGCACCGAATGAGGTATCGATTAACGGTGAAAAATACTATAACAATAACTATACGATTGACGGTTTATCCAATAATGATAATTTAAATCCTGCAGCGAATAATGCATTAACCAGTGGTGGTAATGATGTGGAAGGTTATAGTCCTACCGATTTACCTTCCGGCGGTACTCAATCTTTCTGGATTGATACCGGTTTATTAAAAAATGTGGAAGTGTTTGATAGTAATATTTCTGCAAAATACGGACGTTTTACCGGAGGCGTGATCAATGCCGAATTGATTGATCCGCGTTTAGACAAATCATCGGGTAAAATATTTTATCGCACGACGCGTGATTCTTGGGCGAGTTTTCATCTGCAAGAAGGCACCGAAGAATCTTACGATAAAGCGGAAAATTTAGGTAATCAACCACAATTTACCAAGCAACAGTACGGTGTTCAGATGAGCCAGCCGTTAAGTGATAAAGCCAGCCTTTTATTTTCCTATAACCGTTCCGAGTCCAAAATTCCGTATCATCATGCCTATTTAGATCAATGGGATACTCAACGTCGTATTAATGAAAGTTACTTATTAAAAGGAATTTACTTGCCGGATAACGGTGATTTATGGAAAGCCACGATTATGTATTCGCCGCACCGTTCGGAATATTTTAAGAAAAATATTAAAAATGGCGGATTTACCAATACCGGCGGTGGTTTCCAAGCCAGCTTGCAATGGGATACTCAGTTTGACTGGGGAAAAATATCGTCAACGGCGGCCTATAAAAAATCAGGTAATAAGGTCAAGCATGAAGAACAAAATTATTACAACTACAATAATACCAATGATATTTACGATTGGTGTTCCAATGCTGCTTGTACTTCATCTCAATTTGGTGGGTATGGTCAATTCAGTACTGAAAAAGAGAGCTTAACTTTTAAACAAGATATTACCTTTGACGCGTTTAACACTGCTGCTATCGAACATAATTTAAAGGCTGGCTGGGAGTATATTAGTGCCAGAGCAAAATATAAACGTGATAGTGATAGTTATTCTAATATTTATAATGCCGATGGTTATTTAAGGAGCTATACATTATATCCAGCGCGTGATGTTTCAGCGAATGATGATAACTATGCCGTGTATATTGAAGACAGCATGAAATGGAAAAATCTTAGTGCGAGTATCGGCTTGCGGTTTGATCGTAGCCAATTCTTAGGTAATAACAATGTAGCACCGCGTTTGTCGACGTCTTATGATGTTTTTGGTGATAATTCAACCCAATTATTTGGCGGGATTAACCGTTATTATTCTGGAAGTGTATTAACGTATAAATTGCGTAATTTAATTGGTAGCAGATCGACCTGTACCGATACCCGAGCTAGCGGCACTTATACTTGTAGCGCAGCAACAGGTACAAGTTATGACGTATCGGATCTGAAAACCCCGTATAGTGATGAGTATGTGTTAGGATTGTCACAAAAATTATACGATACCCGAGTAACGCTGAAATGGGTAAACCGCCATAGTAAAGATCAATTTGTTCGATCCGCTTCAACGATTCGAAATGCTGATGATGTAAGCACGTACTATATGACAAATTTAGGTCGTAGCAAAACAGACACTTTCACATTAAATATCGCACCGGAAAAGGCGTATCAATTTAAATATGCGACTATAAACTGGTCATTCGGCGCTCAAATTTCTGATTCGGAAAGCAATTATTCAACATATGCGGTTAGAGAAACCGGGTATGGTTATGATAAGGCGATTGTGAATGGCGCATTGAAAGATATTACTCAATTGCCTACAACTGATTATAATACTCCGTGGTCCGCATTTTTTACGTTAGATACGCATTTCCCTGATTTAAGATTGGATTGGTCACAACGTTTCAGTTATTCCGCCGGTTATAAGGGGTACACTACTTCTTCCGGATCTTGTCCAACAGATTACAGTGCGTGCGGTACTTATCAAGGGGATGTATTGGTTTATGACGAATATAAACAGGGCAGTTATTTTATGTGGGATTGGCATTTTGCTTACAGGCATCCTACATTTAAAGAGCAATTCTTAGAATTCACAGTCGATATCAATAATGTATTGAACCGCCGTGTAGTTGCAGCTTCCTCTTCTGGTTCCAGCACCTATAAAATGGGACGTAATGCCTGGTTAGGTGTCAGTTATAACTGGTAATCAGATTTATTTCTTGTCTGATACAAATAACCTCTCGTCCGTTCGGCGAGAGGGTTTTCTATTTTGAGAAACCTTAACATGCGATTTATATTTACTTTTTTACTTTTTCTCATTCCGCAAACTGTTTTGGCTGAAATCAGCCAACCTTTGTTTGGTAACTTACAGAACGGGCTTCGCTATACCTTGCTTCCTTTGCACGCGGAACCGAATCGTATTGAGATTCGAGTCAAGGTTTATGCTGGTGCTGTTGATGAAAACGATGATCAGGCCGGTGTTGCCCATATGGTTGAACATCTGGTTTTTCGCCAAACAGCAAAATTTCCGAACGTAATGAGTTTTTTACATGAAAATCAATGGGTGAGAGGGCGAAATTATAATGCCGTCACCACTAATGATAATACGACTTATATGTTCACCCCGCCTGACGGTAATCTGGAGCAAGGGTTGGAAGCACTATCGCAGATGTTATTGTATGCCAAATTAACCCAGCGTGATTTAGATGATGAACGAAAAATTATTTTTGAGGAATGGCGTGCCGGGCAAGGCGTTGGAGCAAGAATGGCACGTTTGCGGACTGACTCGGTACGTGCAGGTTCCCGTTATACGCGCACGCCGGTAATTGGTACACCGGAAAGCATCGAGCAGATGCCGGCAACGCAATTACAACAATTTTACCGCACTTGGTATTTGCCGAATAATATGCAGTTATTGATTGTTGGCGATTTTGAGCCACAACAGGCGGAACAGTTGATTAACCGTTATTTCGGTGCAGCGCAAAAACAACCACTGCTGGAACGGGATTATCTCGAGCCTGTACTCAGCGATAGATTGCGTATTACCCAATTACAAGATGCGCAAAGTGCGGTTAGTCAAATCGCTTATATTGTACGATTTGATGAAACGGAGATGCGCAGGCAAACCGATGCTGCCCGCTATCAACGCTTGATTGATCGTTTGGCTCTGGCAGCAGTTAACCAACGATTCAGAAATCAGGGCGAAGCTTTACCGGAAGGTGTTAAAACACTTGCGCTCAGAAAATCAGATATCGGTCAGCAAACGGTGGCGTTAGGTATTTTTAGCAACATAGATAAAAATAGTCATCGCTTAGGATTGGAACAAATTTTTAGTGAAATAGCACGGTTGCAGCATTATCCCATCACTGAGCAAGAATTAGATGTACAGAAAGAAAAATATCAGGAACAAATTAATAACGCCAAACAGCATAACAGCGATCGTGATTTTTCCGGTTGGATGCAGGCACTAGTCAGTACAGTGTTGATGGACAAGCCTTATTTACCTCAGCCGGAAATCGCCGTGCTATTCGAACCAATGTTGCACAAAATCAGTGCGGAAGAAGTCAATCGGCATATTCAAGCCTGGTTTGCGGCAAAGGATCGAATTGTGCAGTATCAAGCACCAAGATTGACTCAGATTGATCCGATTACTGCCGAACAGGTGACCGCACTTCAGCAAAAAGTGGATAGCAATAATATTGTGCCGCCACAACAAGAAAAAGTAATAGAGCCGATGTCATTAGAAGGCTTAAAACAACAAGGCAATATTGTCAATGAACAATTTTTTCCTGAGCAACGGGTTACCCATTGGATGCTTTCCAACGGTGATAAAGTGATATGGCTTAAAACGCCGTTAGCAGAAGATAAAACCCTGTTTCAAACGCGTAGTAGTGCCGGATTTAAAGCAGAAGGGTTAGGTGCTTGGCAAAGTCAGTTTGCCAGCCAGTTGATTATGCAAAATGCGCCGTTGGATTGGGATGTTGAACAACTCAATCGCTGGAAAACATTGAACAAAATCAACTTATCAGCCAAACAGACGGAAAATTATCTCAGTTTTTCCAGCCGTGTTAATAATGATCAACTGGCGGATATGTTGCGTCTTTTTTATGCCTACCAACAAGAAACCAAAGTAAAAGACGGCTTGGATGAAAGCAAAGAAGACGCATTCCGTGCGTTGGATATGGAACATGCCAAAAACGACGAGAAGTTACGGATGTCGGCAGTGACCCGATTGCGTTTCGGGGTCGACAGTGCGGATATATTGCCGACCAAAGATACATTGACGTCTTTATCAAATGAGGATTTGGATTTGGAATGGCAAAAAATGATGTCGGCCCCGACAACGTATTTTTTTGTTAATGATCTGAATGTGCAGGAGATGAGTCGACTGGTCACATCCTATTTGAGCGCAATTCCACGTGGAAAACCATTGGCTTCTTCTTGGTTGCTGCCGGCGGAAGGCAATCAGCGCAGCGCTTTTGCCATGAACATTGAACCGAAGAACGATGTCAAAATCTGGTATTTCAATCCCCATCAATGGCAAGGCAAAGATGCAGTGTTGGTTTCGTTTTTACAAAACATTGCAACTGAAAAGTTAAAACTGTCATTACGCGATCAACATTTAGGCATTTATAGTTTGAGATTTCAAGCTAAGCTCAACCCTGAAACTCATCGAATTGAAAGTGAATTAAGTTTTGTTGCTAATCCGGAGATGACTGATGAACTGATCGTCTTGGCGAATAATGTATTGAAAACGCTGCCGCAACAAATTAGCGAAGCCAATATTAAGCAGGCGAAAATCCAATTTTCAAAAGCCGAAAAAGAGCGGTTGAATAGTGTTGATACTTGGATGAATCGCCTGATTTTAAGTGAAACCCAATTTGGCAACCCTGATTATTTACGCGATATGCAGGATCTTGGTGCTGAAATTGAGCTGGATAAGCTCAAAGCAATGGCGAGCCAAATTTATAGCCAACAAAACCAAAAGATCTTTATCACCACTCAAAAACCTTAATGAATATAAGCTCGCTAACTATGTGTTGGTGAGCTTGCCTACTTGAGAGCAAAAAAATGAAGCAGTTTTTTATTCGCCTGTTTTCCCTTTGTAAACCATTTTGGGGAAAGAAAAGCCAGTGGCTTGCATGGGTCTTATTAATCGTGGTGGTTGGCATCGGCTCATTGATTGCCTGGCTAAATGTTCAAATTAATGAGTGGAGTAAAGTTTTTTACGACACGCTTACTGCATTGGATATTGATAAAATTTATTCCTTACTTACGGAATATTCTATTTATTTAGTGATTTTTATCGTTGTCAATGTTTACCGCACCTGGTTGCGAAAGTTATTGATTATCCGCTGGCGGGAAGCAATGACAGATCAATTTATCAAACAGTGGTTGGCTAATCAGGTTTTCTATAAGCTAGCCTACAAAAAGAAAATGGATAATCCTGATCAGCGTATTGCCGAGGATGTGCGTATTTTTATTGAATACAGCATTGAATTAACAGTTTCTTTTTTGTTTAACATGATCCAGCTTTATTCTTTTTTAGTGATCTTGTGGGGGCTGTCCGGCGCACCGACGTTTACCTTTTTTGGCTACAGCATTGTCGTAAAAGGCTATTTTAGTTTGGGTTGCTTTAATTTATTCTGTCTTGGGCACGATAATCACCCATTTAATTGGGAAAAAGTTACACATCTACAATTATCATCAACAAGTTTTCGAGGCAAATTTTCGTACCGACCTAATTCGTAAGCAAGATAATGCGGAACAAATAGTTCTGTATAAAGGTGAAAATACGGAATATCAAACACTGAAAACAAAATTTCAGGATATTGTACATAACTGGCATTTATTAATGAATAGAGAGCGAAATCTAGGGTTTTTTACGGTCGGTTACGGACGTTTTGCCAATTTGCTTCCGGTCGTATTTTCAATTCCGCTCTTACTTGCCAAAATCATTACGTTTGGTGGTGTGATGCAGATACGCAGTGCTTTTGGGGTCGTTATTAATGCGTTCAGTTGGTTTATTTTTGCTTATTCGGTATTGCCCAAGTGGTCAGCGGCAATTTCGCGTTTAAGCCAGTTAAAACAAGAAATGGATGAATTGGAAATATCAGTTAAAACAATAATTGAGACAACCGAGCAAGCAGTAGAAACTAATGATTTGACAGTATTCACTCCTGAACACAGCCGCTTATTTGAGCATTTATCATTAACAATAGCGCCGAATAAATGGGTGCGATTACAAGGAAAAAGCGGTTTGGGAAAATCCACTTTGCTTCGGGTTTTGAGCGGAATTTGGGAGTATTATCAAGGGCAATACAAACAGACACGGCAAAAAACATTACTAATACCCCAACGTAGCTATTTGTATTACGATACGTTGGCAAATGTGTTGAGTTATCCTGATATTCAACGACAGAATTAAACCAGGCACTACAAGCGGTTGGATTGGCGGAATGGAGCGATCGCTTAGATGAAATTCGTCCATGGCAAACGATATTTTCAGGCGGCGAGCGGCAGCGAATCGCTTTCGCTCGAGTGTTATTAAATAAACCGGAATTATTGTATTTAGATGAAGCGACTTCAAGTTTAGACTTAGACTCGGCACAATCTTTAATGCAGTTAGTCAAAGAGCGATTGCCAAATATCGGTGTTATTTATATTTCCCACCAGCCGGCATTAAATCATTTTGCGGATGAAGTGATTGATTTAAGTGCTTATGCGTCAGGGAATTAATTGAGCTTTTCTGCTCTAACTTTAACAGTGCGGTCTGAATATCAATTTTGGAATTCAGATCGCAAAAATTCCTCGCTGATCTTCCGTCTAAACCGCACTTTTCTATACTTTCATTTCAATTTAACTTGAAACGGAAGCGATATGTCATTAGCGATTGTTTATAGTCGTGCCTGCGTCGGCGTGCAAGCCCCGCTGGTCACCATTGAAGTTCACATGAGTCGCGGCAAACCGGGTTTAACGCTGGTCGGTTTGCCGGAAACCGCGGTGAAAGAGGCGCGTGATCGGGTGCGCAGTGCATTGTTGAATGCACGCTTTGACTACCCGATGTCGCGGATCACCATCAATCTTGCCCCAGCCGATCTGCCGAAAGAGGGCGGGCGTTATGATCTGGCGATTGCGTTGGGAATGCTGGCGGCATCGGGGCAGATTTCCAGCGAAAAACTGGGACAATACGAATTTTTAGGCGAACTGGCGCTCACCGGCGAATTGCGCGGCACGCAAGGCGTGATCCCAGCAGTTATTGAAGCCAAAAAAGCCAAGCGCAAGCTGATTATTGCCACAGAAAATGCTGAACAGGCCGGATTGCTAAGCGATCACGAAACCTACTTTGCCGACTCGTTACTGCAAATTGCGGCGTTTTTGCAAGATAAAGACGAATTGCCGCAGGCACAGTTGAGTGAATTTGCCCATCAGCATCATGAGGCGATTGAGCCGCGTTGTTTAACCGATATTATCGGGCAACAGCACGCTAAACGTGCGTTGACGATTGCCGCCGCCGGGCAACACAATCTGCTGTTTTTAGGGCCGCCCGGCACCGGAAAAACCATGCTCGCCAGCTGCTTGACCGCACTTTTGCCGGAAATGAACGATCAGGAAGCGATAGAAACCGCAGCGGTGGCGAGTTTGGTGCAGAACTGCCTGCACAGCCGAGATTGGCGACAGCGTCCGTTTCGTACTCCACATCACAGCGCCTCTTTGGCGGCGTTGGTCGGGGGTGGTTCGAACCCACGTCCGGGTGAAATCTCGTTGGCACACAATGGCGTGCTGTTTTTAGACGAGCTGCCGGAATTTGAGCGCAAGGTGCTTGATGCGTTGCGTGAGCCGTTGGAATCGGGCGAGATCATTATTTCGCGCGCCAATGCCAAAGTGTGGTTTCCGGCGAAATTTCAAATGATTGCCGCGATGAATCCGAGCCCGACGGGGCACTATCAAGGCGTGCACAACCGCACTTCGATTCAACAGGTGATGCGCTATCTTAACCGCTTATCCGGTCCGTTTTTAGATCGCTTTGATTTGTCGATTGAAGTGCCGCTGTTGCCGGCGGGCAGTTTGCAACAACATAGCGATCGCGGTGAAACCAGTGTCGAAGTGCGGTCGAAAGTGGTGGCGGTGCAGCAAATTCAGTTGGCGCGCAGCGGCGTGATTAATGCTCATCTCAGCGGTAAACGCTTGGAACAGCATTGCCGTTTACAAACAGAAGATGCCGCATTTCTAGAAAATGCACTGCTGAAATTAGGCTTATCGGTGCGCGCCTATCATCGAATTTTAAAAGTGTCACGCACGATTGCGGATTTAGAAGGAAGTGAAAATATCGAACGCCAACACCTGACCGAGGCATTGGGTTATCGCGCAATGGATCGGTTGTTGGCACGATTAGGCAATGAAAATTAAGCATAAAAAATGGTCAAGAGCAGCCGGTGAACCGCACTTTGTCAACGGAATCGGTTTAAATCTTCTTCATCTTGTCTAAAAAGCAATCGAACAACGAAAAATTGCGATTTTTTTGCAAAAAATACTTGTCAGGGAAATTTATATCCCTATAATACGCCTCACTTGTTTGCGTCGCCGACTTAGCTCAGTAGGTAGAGCAACTGACTTGTAATCAGTAGGTCACCAGTTCGATTCCGGTAGTCGGCACCATTAAACAGGTATAGCGTGGAGGGATTCCCGAGCGGCCAAAGGGAGCAGACTGTAAATCTGCCGGCTCAGCCTTCGAAGGTTCGAATCCTTCTCCCTCCACCATTTTCAAATTCAAAAACCAAATGATTGGGGTAGATGAATAAGAACGCGGGCATCGTATAATGGCTATTACCTCAGCCTTCCAAGCTGATGACGCGGGTTCGATTCCCGCTGCCCGCTCCAAGCGCTGATATAGCTCAGTTGGTAGAGCACACCCTTGGTAAGGGTGAGGTCGGCAGTTCGAATCTGCCTATCAGCACCACTCTTTTTCTCGTTACTTCCATCATTTTAGTTGAAATCAATTTCTACATTAGGTTAATGTGGTAACTGAACCATCGATAACCGTGTTTGTTTAGAGGGACTAAAATGTCTAAAGAAAAATTTGAACGTACAAAACCGCACGTTAACGTGGGAACAATCGGCCACGTTGACCATGGTAAAACAACTTTAACCGCTGCAATCACAACCGTATTGGCAAAAACCTACGGCGGTGCTGCTCGTGCATTCGATCAAATCGATAACGCACCGGAAGAAAAAGCACGTGGTATCACCATCAACACTTCACACGTTGAATACGATACGCCAACTCGCCACTATGCGCACGTTGACTGCCCGGGACACGCCGACTATGTTAAAAACATGATCACCGGTGCGGCGCAAATGGACGGCGCTATCTTAGTTGTTGCGGCAACAGACGGCCCAATGCCACAAACTCGTGAACACATCCTGTTAGGTCGCCAAGTAGGCGTTCCATACATCATCGTATTCCTGAACAAATGTGACATGGTAGACGATGAAGAATTATTAGAATTGGTTGAAATGGAAGTGCGTGAACTTTTGTCTCAATACGATTTCCCGGGCGATGACACGCCAATCGTTCGTGGTTCTGCGCTGAAAGCGTTGGAAGGCGATGCAGAGTGGGAAGCAAAAATCATCGAATTGGCAGAGCACTTGGATACTTACATCCCAGAGCCGGAGCGTGCGATTGACCAACCGTTCTTGTTACCAATCGAAGACGTATTCTCAATTTCAGGCCGTGGTACCGTAGTTACCGGTCGTGTTGAGCGCGGTATCGTTCGTACCGGTGACGAAGTTGAAATCGTAGGTATCAAAGAAACCACTAAAACAACCGTAACGGGTGTTGAAATGTTCCGTAAACTGTTAGACGAAGGTCGTGCAGGTGAGAACATCGGTGCCTTGTTGCGTGGTACAAAACGTGAAGAAATCGAACGTGGTCAAGTCTTGGCGAAACCGGGTTCAATCACGCCGCACACTGACTTCGAATCAGAAGTGTACGTATTGTCTAAAGATGAAGGTGGCCGTCACACGCCATTCTTCAAAGGCTACCGTCCACAATTCTATTTCCGTACCACTGACGTAACCGGTACAATCGAGTTACCGGAAGGCGTGGAAATGGTAATGCCGGGCGACAACATCAAAATGGTTGTAAGCTTGATTCACCCAATCGCGATGGACCAAGGCTTACGCTTTGCGATTCGTGAAGGTGGCCGTACAGTAGGTGCGGGCGTTGTTGCTAAAATCATCAAATAATTGATTTTAAAACAATAAATAAGAGGGTGAACAGTTTGTTCACCCTTTTTGCTATTTGGGATAAAGGGAATTGAGATGCTGCCAATTAAGCTATTTTATGGATTATTGATTTTATTGGTATTGCTGCCACTGATCATCTTCCGTTTCAGCCACCATAAAAACTCGCTCAAAATCAACCGTTATTTAGCGCTCGGCTTGGCGATTGTCGCCGGCGTGTTGTGGGGCGCGGCAAATCAATTGCTGATCGTCACCGATGATAATCAGGCACAAGAATATGCGTTATTTTTTCCGCAGGATTATAGCTTGTTAAACGGCAAATCCGTCGCGGTGCCGTACCAATTGGGCTGGTGGCAGGCGAGTGTGATCAATAATGGACAACTGCCGCTGATTTATGAAACTGTGAAATACGGCAGCTCAGAAACCAGCGCCGAAGTTCGCGGTATTTTCCCGTATGCGTTGATGAGTAATTTACCAGAACCGATCAGTTATACTTTTTCCGAACCACCAAGTGCGGTACGGCTCACTTTTTTCAGCTCGGATTTAAGGGGTTGGGTGCATCGTTTTAAGCACTGTTTCTTTCCAGCAGTTTCACCGGCAATGCAATTCGCTCGCTTGCCGGATTCGTTGCGTCCTGTCGCAACACCGCTTGCAGCTTTTTCGCCGCTAGTTCGCCCATTTTTTCATACGGAATTTGCAGCGTGGTCAGGCGTGGGTGGATGATGCTACCGATGTTTAAACCGCCGATGCCAACAATCGCCGCTTGGTGTGGCACGGCAATATGCTTACGTGCAATTTCGCACAAGGCGCCGCACGCCAGTTCATCGGAAAGAAAGAGATAAGCGTCAATTTGCCCCCATTCTGACAGTGCGTCATTGAACAGCTCCGCACCGGTTGAGAAGTTGGTTTCGGTCGGGCGGTGCAGCACCAAGTGCGGACTGATATGTTGGCTGAGCAGCACACTTTGCCAGCTTTCCAAATATTGTTGAAAAATCGTATGATCCGGCATGGCGGAAAGCAAGCCAAGCTGGCGATAGCCTTTTTTCAGCAGGAACTGCACAATCTGTTGAACCGCACTTTTACAATCGATCCCGATATTAATGCCAATTGGGCTCGGTTGCAGCATTCCGATTTCGATCACCGGAATCGCACTGTTTTTCAACCATTCCGTTTCTTTTGGCGGACAGTTTAGGTTTAGTAGAATGATTGCGGCGGGAGCATGGCGAATCAGCGCCTGCATCCAGTGGGGATCATTGAGCATTAAAATAATCAGTTGTAAATTCGCACTTTTCAGATTTTTTTGCAGTGCGGATAAAATCAGTGCATTTTCGCTGGAGGTGATTGACGAGCTGATAATCACGATATTGCGCGAAGAAACGGAAGCCAGCTCTCTGGCGGCGGAGTTGGGAATATAGCCCAGTTGTTTGACCGTACTTTCGATTTTGTGTCGCAGGCTGTCGGAAACCAGCTCGGGCGTGCGTAAGGCGCGAGAAACCGTCATCTGCCCGACGCCGACCCGCTTGGCGACATCCGCCAGCGTTACTCTGCCGGTGGTGCGTCGTGTTCGTGTTGAGGGGGTATTGGAAGACATGGGGCAACCTTTAGTTTTTTATTCCAGTATAACAAACAAATCAGCTAAAACAGGTTTTTTACCGAAAAATGTTAGCGCTATCACTAAATACGATCAATTTGATTGATAGCGCTAACATCAACGCTTACATCCTGGGTATCTTAATCATCCGGAGAAGTCACCATGCTGAAATCTTTCCTCCCTTTGGCGCATATTCAACAAGTCGAGACGGTTTCCGACTGGCAACAGGCGGTGAAACAGTGCGCCGAGCCGTTATTGCAAGAGCAGCTGATTGAAGCGCGCTACCTTGATCGCATTTTTACCCTGTATGACGAAATCGGGCCGTATTTTGTGATTGCGCCGCAGATTGCGATGCCACACGCCCGACCGGAAGACGGTGCTCTGGATCAAGCGCTTTCGCTGCTGGTGATTAAGCAAGAGGTGGATTTTGGTTCGGAAAATGATCCGGTCAAACTGGTGATTTTATTGGTAGCAAAAGACAATCATTCACATCTGGATATGCTGGAGGCGGTTGCGGAGTTGTTATCCGACGAAAGTGCGGTCGAAGCGATTATTCAGGCGGAAAACAGTACAGCGATTGCCGAGATAGTGCATCGCTATTAAGTGTTATTAACAGAGGAGAAACACGATGAAAATTATGGCAGTTTGCGGACACGGTCTGGGCAGCAGCTTTATGATGGAAATGAATATCAAAAAAGCGCTGGTGAAATTGGGGATCGAAGCGGAAGTCGGGCATACCGATTTAGCCTCAGTAACACCAAATGAGGCTGATGTTTTTGTGATGGCGCGTGATATTGCCGAAAGCAGCAGCGTACCGGCAGACAAAATTGTAGTGGTCACCAATATTGTCAGTGCCGCAGAATTTGAACAAAAATTAGGCGAATATTTTAACCGCTAATTTAGCGTCAGCAAAGGAGCTATGCTATGGAATCCATTCTGTTTTTTATCCTCGATATTCTGAAAGTGCCGTCGATTCTGGTCGGGGTGATCGCTTTAGTCGGCTTGCTACTACAGCGCAAAGCCTTCCCCGATGTGGTGAAAGGCACGATTAAAACCATTCTCGGTTTTATCGTTTTAGGTGGCGGCGCGGGCGTGTTGGTCGGCTCGTTGAATCCGCTCGGCAATATGTTTGAATTTGCGTTTAACGTGCAAGGGATTATCCCGAACAATGAAGCAATCGTATCAATGGCGTTGGAACAATACGGCACTGCAACTGCGCTGATCATGGAGTTCGGAATGTTGGCGAATATCGTGGTGGCGCGTTTCACTCGTTTAAAATTCATCTTCCTGACCGGACACCACACCTTCTATATGGCGTGTATGATCGGGGTGATTTTAACTGTAGCAGGCTTTGAAGGCGTACAATTAGTGTTTGTCGGATCGCTGACGTTGGGCTTGATTATGGCATTTTCCCCGGCAATTGCGCATCGTTATATGAAACGGATCACCGGCAGCGATGAAGTCGGTTTCGGACATTTCGGCACTATCGGTTATGTGTTGTCCGGTGCGATTGGCGAAGCGGTCGGGAAAGGTTCGAAATCTACCGAAGAGATCAACCTGCCGAAAAACCTCAGTTTCCTGCGCGACAGTTCGATTTCTATCTCATTGACCATGATGGTGATTTACTTGGTGCTGGCGTTGTCGTCCGGTAGCGAATATATCGAACAAAACCTCAGCGGCGGGCAAAACTATTTGGTGTATGCGATTATCCAAGGCATCACCTTTGCTGCCGGGGTGTATATTATCTTAGCAGGGGTACGTTTGATTCTGGCGGAAATCGTGCCGGCATTTACCGGAATTTCTGAAAAACTAGTGCCGAACGCCAGACCTGCACTGGATTGCCCGATTGTGTTCCCGTATGCACCGAATGCGGTGTTAATCGGCTTCCTGTTCAGCTTTTTGGGCGGAATCGTCGGGCTGTTTATCTTAGGGCAATTGAGTTGGGTGCTGATCCTACCGGGCGTAGTACCGCACTTCTTCTGCGGTGCAACCGCAGGCGTGTTCGGTAATGCCACCGGTGGTCGTCGTGGGGCGATGTTGGGCGCATTCTGCCACGGGGTGTTAATCACCTTCCTGCCGGTTTTCTTGCCGGTGCTAGGTTCACTCGGCTTTGCCAACACCACATTCTCAGACACCGATTTCGGCGGCGTCGGCATCGCGTTAGGCTATATGGCACAATATTTGTCATTGAACATGATCATCGCAACCATCACCGGAATCTTTGTGTTGTTAGTGGCTTATAACTACTTGGCGAAAAAACCGCAAGCCGGCGACAACCAATAACCAGTGTTATGCTTCATCCATACCGCACTTGGCATACCAAGTGCGGTATTTTTGTCGCTAAACTGCGGTTACAACTCCGCCCCGTTACTGGCGATCACTTTTTGATACCAATAGAACGAATCTTTGCGTGAGCGGGCTTTGGTGCCGTTGCCGTCGTCGTCTAAATCCACATAAATAAAGCCGTAGCGTTTCGACATTTCCGAAGTGGACATACTCACCAAATCAATCGGCCCCCAACTGAGATAACCGCGCAGATCGACACCGTCGCCGATCGCTTCCTGCATTTGCTGAATGTGCGCGCGCAGATACGCAATTCGATAATCGTCGTGAATGCTGCCGTCAGCTTCGACTTTGTCATAAGCGCCCAAGCCGTTTTCCACGATAAACAGCGGTTTTTGATAGCGGTCGTACATATCGTTCAGGGTAATCCGCAAGCCGACCGGATCGATCTGCCAGCCCCAGTCGGAGGCGTTGATATACGGATTTTTCACCCCGCCCATCAGATTGCCGCCGGTGCGCTCCACATTGTCGTGGGTGGTGGCGCAGAGCGAAACGTAGTAGCTGAACGAGATAAAATCGACCGGATACTGTTTTAAGATTGCCTCATCGCCCGGCTCTTGCTGAATCTTAACGTTATTTTCCGCCCAGTGGCGCAGCATATATTTCGGGTATTCACCACGGGCGTGCACATCGGTGAAGTATAAGTTTTGCTGGTTCAGCCACTGTGCCAAACGCTGATCTTGCGGATCGGCACTGTAAGCATAGTGCGGCAGACGTGCTAACATACAGCCCATTTGCCCGTCGGGAATGATTTCATGCAGTGCTTTGGTCGCCAGCGCACTGGCGATGAATTGGTGGTGCAACGCTTGATATTTGGCATTCTCACGTTCACTTTCAGCGACGCGATCAATCACCACGCCGCCGCCGGTGAACGGGCTGTGCATGGTGATCATATTGATTTCATTAAAGCTCAGCCAATATTTAACCAAATCTTTATAACGGGTGAAGACGGTTTCGGCATAGCGCAGAAAATGCCCGACCGTTTCACGCCCTAGCCAGCCGTTGTATTTTTCGGTTAGCCCCAACGGTGTTTCATAATGGCAAAGTGTCACCATCGGCTCAATGCCGTGTTTGCGCATTTCTTCAAACACCGCTTGATAATATTGCAAGCCGGCTTCGTTCGGCTGTTGATCATCACCGTTCGGGAAGATCCGCGTCCAGTGGATCGAAATGCGGAACATTTTAAAGCCCATTTCCGCCAACAGCGCAATGTCCTGCTTATAATGGTGATAAAAATCAATCCCTTCGCGTTTTGGAAAGCGGGCTTGTTTCTTGCCGCTGAGAATATCCGCCAGCTCCTGCGAACTGATTTCAATCGAGGCGGTGTGTGCGCCACGTTCGGCTTTCGGCACATAGGCGACCATATCTGCGCTGGACAGCCCTTTGCCGTCGGCGTCAAATGCGCCTTCAATCTGATTGGCGGCGGTGGCGCCACCCCATAAAAAATTTGATGGGAAAGGTTTTAAACTGCTCATTTTGATTTCCTTATGTTCATCATGCTGTTGGTTACGACAGGGCGGCTTCGCCCTGAAAGTGCGGTTTACTGTAGCATGAATATTGAGTGCGTGATAAATCCTTTTATTCCACCATACCGCACTTTTCGCCGAAAGTGCGGTCAAACTAAAATCATTTATGCAAATTTTCGTCTGATTGGAGAATAAAATGAAACAACAGCTTTTAACATGGGCAAGTGCGGTCTTGCTGGCATTGCCGCTGGCGGCGGGCGCCAACTTAAATCCGCAGCCGCCGCAAAGCACACTACTTGAAGTGGCGGTGGAGAAACCGTTAGTCAACGAATTGCAAGATATCACCTACGCCCAGCCGCAGGTGATGGGGCGGCGGATGAATTTAAAAATGGATATTCTAAAACCGCAAACCGAAGAGCGGTTGCCGGCGGTGCTGTTCGTGACCGGCGGCGGTTTTCTGATGTCGCCGAAAGCAAATTATATTCAGCAGCGGCTGGCGATTGCCGAGGCGGGCTATGTGGTGGCGAGTATCGAATATCGCCATATTCCGCACGGTAAATTCCCTGATCCGCTGTTAGACGTGAAATCGGCGGTTCGCTATCTGCGGGCGCACGCCGAAGAATTTGGCATTGATAAAGATAAAATCGCAGTGATGGGCGAGTCGGCGGGCGGTTATTTTGCCGCACTTGCCGCCACCACCAACGGCGATCGCCAATTTGATCTGGGTGAAAATCTGGATCAAAGCAGTGCGGTGCAGGCGGCAATTGATATTTACGGCTTGTCCGATTTAACCCAAATCGGCGCGGATTATGCGGCGGAAGTGCAGGCATTGCACGATCGTGATAATGTCTCGGAAGCGTTAATGCTGAACGGAATACCGCCGTTTGCCGCCGGTGGTGCGGTGAAATCCACGCCGGAATTGGCGGCGCAAGCCAACCCGATTAGCCATATTTCCAACCGCACGCCGCCGTTTTTATTAATGCACGGCGATGCGGATCTGCTGGTTTCACCGAGCCAGACCGAGATTTTATTTGCAGCCTTGCAGGAAAAAGGCGTTAGCGCGCAGCGTTATGTAGTGAAAAGCGCCGATCATGCCGGTATCTACTGGGCGCAGCCGCAAGTGGTCAAGGTGATGATTGATTTCTTAAACCAACAATTTAAACCGTCAGCAAAATGAGGATTGAATGATGCAAAAAACCGTATTGACTTCACTTGCCGTCGCGACCGCACTTTGCAGCGCTCAGAGCCTGGCGGCGATCGAAAAAATTGACTCCAGCATCGAGCAGGTCACGCTGTATCAACATTTGGCAAAAGTAGAACGCCGCGCTGAAGTTCATTTAAACCCCGGCACGCACGAATTGCAGTTTGCCAATCTGCCGCTCAGTTTGGAAGAGAGTTCACTGCAGTTTAGTGCCGAAGGCAACCGCGGTTTGACGGTGCTCTCAATAGACAGTGAAGTGCGGTCTGCGCGGCAGCATTCGGCAAGTTTGTTGCGTGAGCTGCAACAGGAAATTAGCGCACAGCAGTCGGAGTTACAGAAAATTGCCGATCAGTTGGCAATGCTTGAAAATCAGTTTTCCTTGCTGCAAACCTTACAACATGGGCGGCTGAACGGGCAAAGTGCGGTACAAAGCGTTTCGTTTGAAGATTTTAGTCAGTTGCAGAAATTTTCGCGCACCACTTATGCCGAGTTAACCGGCGAAAAAAGTTGGCTTGTATCACGCCAACAAGATGAACAACGCAAACTGGAACAGTTGCAGCAGGAGTATCAGCGCTTAGGCGGAGATCAGGGTTTGATGCAGCGCGTTGTTCGGGTGCAGGTACAGGCGGCGGATAGCGGCAAGCAAACGCTTAAGTTGGCGTACAACACGGTCAATGCTTCGTGGCAACCGCAGTATCAGCTGGATTATAACAGTGAAAACAACCAGTTAAGCCTGCAATATGCCGCCAGCATCCGGCAGAACAGCAATGAGGATTGGCAGAATGTGAAACTGATTTTATCCAGCGCCAATCCGATACAAGTCGGCGAAGCGCCGCAAGTTGAGCCTTGGTTGATCGATTTCTATCAGCCGTACAACCTACAGCAGCCAAGGGCAGTGGCGATGCAGCACAAAAGTGCGGTTGCTGCGATGGACGGCGCCGAAGTGTTGGAATTGGCGGCACCACAGCCGATGATGATTGAAAGCGGCACGATCGCCTCGCAGTTTGAAATTTCTGGCACGGTGAATTTGCTCAGCAGCAACAGTGCGCAAAATGTGGTGATCGCGCAAACAGCGCAGCCGGTCAGTGCCGAATATGCGTTTTATCCGGGCTATCAGCAGAAAGTGTTGCTGACGGTCAGCGGCAAAAACCAGCAGGATTATCCGCTGCTGGGCGGCAGTCTGCGCACTTCTTACGACGGACAGGTGATCGGTTCTGGTTACTTGCCGACCCTATTGCCGGGCGAAGAGTTTAAGCAGCTGATCGGCGAAGATCAAACCATCAGCGTTCAAGCCGAACCGCTCAAACGCAACGAGGAAAACAGCGGCTTAATCAATAAATCCAAAGTGGTGCGAATCAGCAGCGGCTACACCCTGCAAAACAACCGCCCGCAAGCGGTCGAAGTGGTAGTGTACGACCGCATTCCGCAAAGTGTGCAGCAAAAGCTTGTGGTCACGGTCAGCGAACCGAATTTGAAAAACGTCACCCTCGACGACAACGGTCGCTACCAACAAAAAATCACCCTCGCGCCAAACAGCAAGCAACGAGTGGAAAAAGCCTTTAGTTTGCAATATCCGCAAGATAAACAGCTTGAAGGGTTGTAGGGAAAGTGCGGTTTTTAATCATTGACTCGCTCAACAAGTGATACTATAGTATCACTTGTTGACGACGAAGGATTAACGTATGAAAGTGGAATTAGTCACCTCGCTTAAGCGGCAGGCAACGCAAATTTTAGCGGATTTGAATCAGAGCAAGGAGCCGGTGCTGATCACCGAATATGGCAAACCGGCAGCCTATTTGTTGGCAGTTGATGATTACCAATTTATGCAGCAGAGATTGGCGATTTTAGAGGGAATTGCCCGCGGTGAGCGCGCACTTGCCGAGCAAGAGGTGCTGTCGCATGGTATGGCGCAGGATAGCATGGCGAAATGGCTGAAATAATTTGGACAAAACCGGCGTTAACCGATTTAAATTATATTGCCGAATATATTGCATTGCATAATCCCACTGCGGCAAAGAAGCTAGTTAAAACGGCGTTTAATAAAGTCGGACGCTTGCAGGATTTCCCTGATTCGGGGCGTATTCCGCCAGAGTTACCGCACTTGAACTATCGAGAAATTGTTGTACCGCCTTGCCGTATTTTTTATAAACAGCAAACGAATGTTGTTGTGATTCTATTTGTTATGCGGCAAGAACAGGATTTGCGTCGTTTTATGTTGTCGCTATAACGGAAGCAAACAAAAAAGTGCGGTCAGGCTGTTTGCCGACCGCACTTTGGTTTTAGTTTGGTTTACAGATCCCCAAACTCGCCGCGATTGAAGGCTTGGAATTTTTCCAACAGTTCTTCACGGCTGTTCATCACAAACGGACCGTGGGCGGCGAAATACCAGTTTTGCCGCTTCATCGCCCGCTTGCAGGCGGATTGCGCCGCTTTCCATATTGAACGTTACCAATTCGGTTGGACGTGCGACTTTGTCATCATTAATCCGCGCAGTGCCACTAACATCAGATTATGATTGGCAGGCACTTCAAGTGCGGTTTGGCTGTCGGCATTCAGATCGATTTCCCACATATTCAACTCGGTGAAGGTGCGAGCTGCGCCTTTTTGTCCTTGATAATCGCCTGCGATAATCCGCACTTGCCCCGCATTATCCGCCAATGTGATAACCGGAATGCTGGCGGCAGTAATGCTTTGGTAAGCCGCTGGGGTGTTTTTATCTTTGGCAGGCAAATTCACCCAAAATTGCAACATTTCAAACATGCCGCCTTCACGGCTGAAGCGTTCGCTGTGAAACTCTTGGTGCACAATGCCACGACCGGCAGTCATCCATTGCACGTCGCCGGTGCCGATCACGCCGCCGTTGCCGGTGCTGTCACGGTGTTCCACTTCGCCTTGCAATGCGATAGTCACGGTTTCAAATCCGGCGTGCGGGTGAGCGCCCACACCACGCGGATTTGCTTCATTCGGTGCGAATTTTTGCGGCATCGCATAATCCAGCATCAAAAACGGACTGGTGAATTTGTCGTTTGCCATATGTGAAAACAGTGGTGAAACATAAAAGCCGTCACCGACCCAGTGTTTGCTTGGGGCGGAATAAATCGTGTTAATAGTACTCATAATTTCTCCTTAGTTTGTCATCATACCGTTGCGTTGTGCTTGGCGCAGTTTTTCCGGGGTTACATCGTTGCCGAGCGGATCTAGCACGCTGACGGTCGATAAAATGTTGTTCATCTGTCCGCGAATTGCGCGCAGATAACGTTGTCTTAATTCATCACGTTCAGCCAGTTCTGCCGCTGAAAGTGCGGTATTTCTCGCTTTGCGGGCGAGCTCATTGATTCGATCCAATTCTAAAATTCGCATAACGCCTCCTAAACGTTGCTGTCTTGATGTGGCACAGTTTATAATGGTTTCATTATATGAACAAGATTGAAAAATTAAACGTAAGGTTGCAAAAATGGAACGAATTGATTTGAACGATATGCGTTTTTTTGTCGCCACGGTGCAGGCTGGCAGCTTAAGCCGTGCCGCCGAATTATTGCACTTGCCGAAGTCCCGCTTAAGCCGCCGTTTAACCGAATTGGAAACCGCACTTGGCAGTAAATTGATCGATCGCGGGCGCAACGGCGTGCGGTTGAACGAGCTGGGCGAGCCGTTTTACCGCCATGCGGTGATGATGTTGGAATGTGCCGATAATGCCGTTGGCAGCGTGGCACAGAGTTTAGGCACGCCGCGCGGCTTGCTGCGGATTTCCGTTTCCAGCGAAGTGCTGCACCACTGCGTTGCACCGCACTTGAGCGAGTATTTGCGCCGTTATCCCGATGTGGCGTTGGATATCAGCATGGATAATCGGCGGGTGAATATGATTCAAGACGGCGTGGATATTGCACTGCGTATTGGGCTGCCGCAACAAGAGGATCTGGTGGCAAAGCAGGTCGGCATGATTTCGCTCGGCGTGTACGCTTCGCCCACCTATTTGCAGCAACAGGGCACGCCGCAAACGCCGAGTGAGCTGGCGGCACACACGCTGTTACATAAAAGCGACGGGCGGGAGTGGCAGTTTCATCAAGCAGGCAAAACGGAAAAAGTCACCGCCGCCAAACGGGTTTCCGCCAACGATGCGGATCTATTGGCAAGATTGGTTGATGATCACATCGGCATTGCACTGTTGCCTGAAATGGGCATGCTGCACAATGCCGAACGGGTTCGGTTACTGCCCGACTGGCAGTTGGAATCGGTGCCACTGTATGCCATTTATTATAAAAATCGCGGTTTTGTGCCGACAGTGCGCAGTTTTGTCGAATTTATGGCGTCGCTTTTTACTGAATAAGATGATTGTTTTACTCGCTTTGTAAAAAATTAATCCTTTTTTGGTCGTGCTGTTGATTGTGGTGAGCATTCAGTCGGTTGCGCTATTTATCTTGCAAGCGTTATCCAAACTACACAAAGCGGGTGCGTCGTGTAAGGGCTAACTCAGCCTTTCAAATTCCTCGGCAGAATTGTCTGAAACAGCTCACGGCTTTTCAACGGCTGGCTGCCGAGGTAGGGTTTTAATGCCATGCGGGTGAAGCGTTTGGCGGCTTGCAGAACGTGCTTCTGCTCAAATTCCAACGCAGCAAATGCCAGCAACTCATCGCCGTAAAAGGTGTTGTTGTTTTTCAACAGTGAGGCGATAAAGCCTTTTTCCGCCTGATATTGATAGCTCATTTGCGGATCGACCGCTTGCCCTGAACCGGCGCAATGCAGAAAGTCCACGCCGTAGCCGAGGGTGTGTAGCAGTTGAAATTCAAACTTGCGCAGCGCCGGTTCAATCGCACTTAGCCCTGAAGCATTTAGCCCCGCAGCGTCGGCGGTGTGCGGCGTTTGTTGGATAGCAAGTGCGGTCAGACAGCCGAGATAATCTTGAAACAGTTGCGGATAAGCGGTTTCGGTTTCAATCACCCGTGCGATTAACTCATTGACATAAAATGCGCTGTAAAGTGCGGTATGCGCTAGCGGCAAGGCTAACGACGCCGCTTCCGCTTTGGTCAAAATTTTCAAGTCGCCACGCCCCGACCAACGCAGCAACAGCGGTGTGAACGGCTGCAACAGGCTTTTCAACGCCGAACGCTTCGCCCGTGCGCCTTTCGTCAACACAGTCAAACGCCCGCTCTCTTCGGTGAAGAGATCGACCAACAGACTGGTTTCATTATAAGGCCTGCGATGCAACACAAACCCACGCTGCCATGTTTCGATGATGCTACTCCGTCAAATCAATTGCTTGCCGCTACAAACTGTACCGGCGAAAATACTCAATATTCGACCTTAATCAAGGCTTTTT
The DNA here is from genome assembly GCF_052931395.1 of Testudinibacter sp. P27/CKL/0425. NCBI lineage: Bacteria > Pseudomonadati > Pseudomonadota > Gammaproteobacteria > Pasteurellales > Pasteurellaceae > Testudinibacter > Testudinibacter sp. P27/CKL/0425. The sequence goes on from NZ_CM128801.1 coordinate 725,114, forward strand.
CCCGAATGGATTGTTTGGCGGCGACGGCAACACAAACCGCACGCATCGGCGCATCGTGTAACACGCTGGTCTGTTTTTGCTGTAAATGTTGTAGCACGCTGAGGGCTTCGATTTCGACCGCCCGACTGAGCCAAAACGGGCATAATCCGTGAGTTTGGTTGTATTTTTGTATGCTTTTGCCGTTTTCACGCAGGGATAAATCCGCTTCAAATTCATCATACAGGCTGTATTGTTGCCGGTGTCCGTCAGCAAACGAGAGTGTTAAAGTTGAAGTGAAAAAATTGACCACCAGCGAACCCAGTTCACCGTGAATAGCAATGCCCCATTCATGCAGGCGGTAGGCCGTTCCCATTTCCAATGATCCGAAAACGCCGTTTTTAAATTGCAACAGCAGCTGAATAATATCGTGATTATCCGGTGTGTCGGGGTGCGCTCGATTGGTTGACTGCGCATATACTGAATCTACTTCGCCCAATAACCAACACAACAGATCCAGTTCGTGAATTTCATGTAACAGTTTGCCGCCGGTCAAATTGATGTCGTTTTTCCACCAGTCTTTATCACGAGCGGAGTCGATCCAGCGCTGGCGATTGGCTCGGGCAACGGTGATTTTGCCCAGTGTGTTGGCTTCAATCAACTGTTTGGCTTTCAGCAAACCCGGCAACGTGCGCAACACGTGTCCGATAAAGACCGGTTTTTTCACCTGTCGCGCCAGAGTTAAAAGGTGATGGCAATCAGCGGTTTCTGTGGCAAACGGGGTTTCGATAAAAACCGCACTTCCGGCATTGAGTGCCGCTTCGGCAACGTTGCGGTGTGCAGAGTTGTAGGTTGCGATCAGCACCAAATCAGGCTGGGTTGCCAGCATCTCTTCGTGGCTTAGATAGGCGGTAGTATTGAGTTTGGTGGCTAGGTTAACGGCAAGTTGCTGATTGATGTCGGTGACGCCGACCAATTCAGCACCGTTTTTATGAAAACCGATAGCCAATTGCTGACCAAAGAATCCGCAGCCGATTAAGGCGATTTTAGTGGTATTCATCGTGTTACGCTTCCTTTGCGGTTAAACGCTGTCTGACGCCCTGAAAATAGAGCAAAATAGCGTGTTGCATACGTTCTAGATCCCGAGCTTCAATGGCATCGACCCATTCCCGATATTGAATTGCGGTGGCGGTGGGGCTGATTTGGCTAGGCGGCAATTCATGTTCCAACAAGCGGTAAATCTGCCAGAACGCATCAAGATATTGCGACAACAGATGATTTTCTACCGCTTGATAAACCAAAAGATGCACCTGCCGTTCTTCTTCCTCAGAAAAAGCGGCACTACGGGCATTGTGCTCAATTACGGTGACCAGTTGTAGCAGTTGTTCTACCTGTGTATCAGTAATTTTTGCCAGCGCAATCGGGGCAAAGCCGTATTGCAAAATTTCCCGCACATCGAGAATATCAAGCAGACATTTCACATCATTATGCAGGTGTAATTGTGCATGAAATGCCAAACCACGGATCATCGGTACCAGTGAGGATTCGCCGACAAACGTACCGATACCGTGATGAATGTCGAGAATATGCAAGGCTTCCAGTGATTTAATCGCTTCTCGCAAACTGGAGCGGCTCACGCCCAGCGTCTCGATTAATTCGCTTTCTGTCGGCATCAAATCGCCCGGTTTCAGATGATGTTCTAAAATCAGTGTTTTGATCTTTTCTTGCAACGCCAATGTTGCCGCTTTTTTAGTCAGTTTTTTCATGTCAGAAAATATCGGTTTGAATGAAACGTCAATAGATATATGATGTCTTATGTTTATGTTAATAGTAAACTATTTTGCCCTCTCTGTCAGGTGAATCTTGCCAGTGCGGTTAAAGAATTATGCGGCTTACGGCTTGGCTACTTTGGGTTTCAGTGCCAGTGCACAGCCGAAAATCACCAGTAAACTGCTAACCGATTGGTAAACATTGATTTTTTCACCCAACAGCAGATACGCCATGATAGCGGCTGAAATCGGAATCAGCAATTGAATGATATTAAATGCAACAACTCCCTGCTTTTGTACGATATAAAATGCCATCAGCATTCCGGTCAGAATCCCGTACATCCCGGCTAGCCCCAGCCCGATCAATAGCCCTTCACTAACCTGTTTTAATTCGATGATTTTTCCGCTATAGCAGGCAAAAAACAGGAATAGTAAACCGGAAAACGTGGCAACCACGGTGCTGATCACAACGGTGTGTAGCTGTTTGGCGACCCGTTTGACCAGTAAATTTTGTACTGACTGAATGGAAATAGCGATGGTTAACCAAATTGCGCCCTGCACAAAATCAGTGCCGTGTTGGCGTTGTTCGGCATAGACAATAAACAACAGTGAGCCAAGGAGAGCGAACAGGCTGCCGAGATAAAAAGTGCGGTTTTTCAGCCGTTGGCGTTCGTCCGGATAGCAGATTGCTGCAACAAAAATAGCCAACGGCATTGCCGATACACCAAAAATGCTGCCTGTCAGGGCGGAAGTTGCCTGAATGCCATTGATAAAAAAATACATATTGCCGGTCATCAGTACGGCTAACAACAGGAGCAGCGGCAGTTGGCGAGGTGAGTGGAGCAAAGCTTGCAGCGGAGTGCGAAATTTAAATAAACAAAGCAACAACAATAGGCAGCCGCCGGATAAAAAACGCACGGCGTTATTGTTAACCGTTTCAATATGTAGGCTCATGTAGCGCATGATCGGAAAGCCGATGCCCATCAGCAGAATATACAATGTGGCGAACAACGAAGGAGTAACCATATCAATCCTCAAATTTTTTGCGAGCAATTGTTTAAATTGTGATCTGGATCGTTTTATTTTACTTCAACATAAGACATCATATGTCTAAGTCATTATAGAGATATGATGTCTTATATTTATGGTTCTATTCTAAAACATATTTCCTGTGTCTGTCAGAATATATTGAATTAACACATCAAGGAAGCAAAATGGCAACTTTATCCTTAAGTCATATTTATAAACGTTACAGCAATGGATTTGAAGCGGTGCAGGATTTTAATCTGGAAGTCGCCGACAAAGAATTTATTGCATTGGTCGGTCCATCTGGCTGCGGGAAATCAACAACACTGCGCATGATCGCAGGGCTTGAAGATATTTCTGACGGTGAATTTTATATTGATGATCGACTGGTCAACCATGTAGAAGCGAAAGATCGGGACATTGCGATGGTCTTTCAATCCTATGCATTGTATCCGCATATGAGTGTTTACGACAATATGGCGTTTGCACTGAAATTGCGCAAAGTGTCGAAAAGCGAAATTGATCGCAAAGTCAGGGAAGCGGCGGCGATTTTGGGCTTAGAGCAATTACTTGATCGCAAACCAAAGGCGTTGTCAGGCGGTCAACGTCAACGAGTGGCGCTCGGTAGAACGATTGTGCGTTCACCGAAAGTCTTTTTAATGGACGAACCGCTGTCAAATTTAGATGCCAAACTGCGTGGCAACATGCGGGCAGAAATTATCCGTATCCATAAAAAACTGAATGCCACAACGGTTTACGTGACGCACGATCAAACCGAAGCCATGACCATGGCGGATCGGATTGTGGTGATGAGCGCCGGTGTTGTGAAACAGATTGGTTCACCGAAAGCGATTTATGATCACCCGGATAATCTGTTTGTGGCGGGTTTTATCGGCTCGCCGACCATGAATTTCCTACACGGCACGATTGCCGACGGCTATTTTGTCACGCCAGACAATCAGCGTCTCTACATTCCCGATGAGATATATCAACGACTACAGCAGCAAAGTGCGGTCGGCAAAGCGGTGATTTTGGGGATTCGGCCGGAAAATATTTCGAATGAACCGCTGCTGCTCGGCAGCTACCAAAAAGCGATGATCAATTCGACCGTGAATGTTGCCGAGTTATTGGGCGCAGAATATATCGTACACACGCAGATCGGGCAGCAAGCGATTAAGGCGGTGGTGCATTCACGGCAACAAATCAAAATGGGGGAGAACATCAGTTTAGCCTTCGATATGAAACGTGCTCATTTTTTTGATCCGCAAACTGAGCAATCTCTATTATAACAAGACAAGGAGCATTCCATGAAAGTGAAAAAATTGGTTACGGCTACAGCGGCGCTGATGTTCGGGGCGTTTATGCTCAGTGGCTGTGATGATAGCAAAACTGAGGCGGCAAGTGCGGTTGGGGCAAATAACGGCGAAATGGCAGGCAATATTACCGTTTGGCACTCCTTCACTCAGGGCCCTCGTTTAGAAGTGATTCAAGCGGCTGCCAATGATTTTATGCAGCAACACCCACAGGTGAAAATTAAAATTGAAACCTTCTCTTGGAACGATTTTTATACCAAATGGACCACAGGGCTTGCTTCAGGCAATGTGCCGGACATGAGCACCGCATTGCCTAATCAAGTGGTGGAGATGATCAATGTCGGCGCATTACAACCAGTGAATGATCTGATCGACAGTATTGGACGTGATAAATTCTCTGCGGCAGCGATTAATGAGGGCACGGTTGATGCGCAAAATTATTCTATCCCGCTCTATTCTCATGCACAGGTGATGTGGATTCGTAAGGATTTATTGGAACAACATAATTTGCAAGTGCCGCAAACATGGGACGAATTATACCAAGCCGCTAAAATGCTGACTAAAGATGGGGTTTACGGTTTATCGGTGCCGATGGGAACCAATGATTTTATTGCGACGCGTTTTCTGAATCTTTATGTCAAAAGTGGTGGCGGCACGTTGCTGACACCGGATTTGAAAGTCGATTTAACCAGCCCGTTAGCGCAAGACGGGATTAAATACTGGGTGAAAATGTATCAAGAAACCTCGCCAAAAGACTCGATTAATTACAACGTGTTGCAACAAGCGACGCTCTATTATCAAGGCAAAACTGCATTTGATTTTAACTCTGGCTTCCAAATCGGTGGCGTGCAAGCAAACTCCCCACAATTATTGGAATATGTCGATGCTTATCCAGTACCTAAAATTAAATCTAGCGATCCGGATTATGGATTAGAGACAGCGAATATTCCGATGGTGGTATGGAAAAACAGCAAGCACCCTGAGATCAGCAAAGCGTTTATCGAAACCTTATATCAGAAAGATCGTTACATTCAGTTCCTGAGTTCGGTTCCGGTCGGTATGCTGCCGGCTGTTAGCGGGATTTCCGATGATCCGGCGTATAAAGAAAATCCTATCATCAAGCAATTTGCCCATGCGGAAAGTGTGATTGAAAGTGCGGTTAAAACCGGTACTGCAATCGGCTATGAACACGGCCCGAGCGTGCAAGGCGGACTGCTGACCAACCAACATATCATCGAAGCGATGTTCCAAGAGATTGTGACCCACGGAACCGATCCGATGGTGGCAGCACAGAAAGCCGAGAAACAATTAAATGAATTGTTTGACACGGTGACTGCACATTAGTCCTGTCGATAGCGGCGGTTCGCTGCCGCTATTCACAAAATAATGCCTGTTTACGTTATTTCCATTTCCTGTTTCAGCAGGAGGGAGGTTACTTATGATTCAAAAAAACTATACCCGCTGGATTTTTGTGTTGCCTGCAATGATTGTCGTATCGGCATTATTCATCTATCCGTTTTTATCCAGCATTTTTTACAGCTTCACCAACAAAAATCTGGTGATGCCGTACTACACCTTTGTTGGTTTTGATAACTACCGTGCGGTATTGGCCGATCCCAATTTTTGGTGGTCATTTTTAAACTCGATTAAATGGACGGTATTGTCGTTAGTCGGGCAAGTCCTGATGGGCTTTGCACTGGCAATGGCGTTACACCGCATTCGCCATTTGCAATGGCTCTATAAAATCCTGCTGATTATTCCGTGGGCGTTCCCGACCATTGTGATTGCGTTCTCATGGCAGTGGATCTTAAACGGCGTGTACGGCTATTTGCCGAACATGATTGAGAAATTAGGCTTGATGGAGATGGCGCCTAACTTTTTATCCGACAGCACGTGGGCATTCGTCAGTTTAGTGTTTATCAATATCTGGTTTGGCGCACCGTTGATTATGGTGAATGTACTTTCAGCCCTGCAAACAGTGTCGGTTGAACAATACGAAGCGGCACGGATTGACGGCGCAAATGCTTGGCAGGTTTTCCGCCATATCACGCTGCCGCACATTAAGGTGGTGATCGGCTTATTGGTGGTGTTAAGAACGGTTTGGGTGTTTAACAACTTCGATATTATCTATCTGATCACTGGCGGCGGCCCTGCCAACTCGACCATGACACTACCGATTTATGCCTACAACATGGGTTGGGGAACCAAACTACTGGGACGCTCTTCTGCGGTAACCGTCCTGTTATTTATCTTCCTGCTGTTGATCTGCTTTATCTACTTCAAAGTGATTAACCGTTGGGAAAAAGAGGGGGAATAGCATATGAAAAAGCAAAAATCGCTGATTGGAGATTTACTGGCACACCTGTTTTTAGCTGTATCGACGGTGATTGCCGTGTTCCCTCTGGTGTGGATTGTGATTTCCTCGATCAAAGGCAAGGGTGAACTGACCAGTGATCCGACCCGCTTTTGGCCGAAAGTCTTCACCTTAGACTATTTTGACAACGTGATAAATAATCTGAATTTTGCGGTGAATATCAAAAACAGCCTATTTATTGCGCTGGTCACCACAGTGATTGCGATCATCATCTCATCGATGGCGGCATACGGCATTGTGCGCTTTTTCCCGAAATTGGGCGCAATTATGTCGAAATTACTGGTCACGACCTATATTTTTCCGCCGATTTTACTGGCGATTCCCTATTCGATTGCAATGGCAAAAGTGGGGCTGACCAATACCACCACCGGTTTGATTATTGTTTATCTCTCGTTCAGTGTGCCATACGCCGTTTGGTTGTTGGTCGGTTTCTTCCGCACCGTGCCGATTGAAATTGAAGAAGCGGCACGGATTGACGGAGCGAATAAATTCACCGTGTTCTTCAAAATTGTGTTGCCGTTGGTCGCACCGGGGATTGTGGCAACGGCGATCTACACCTTTATCAACGCTTGGAATGAATTCCTGTATGCCCTGATCTTAGTCAACGACACCAGCAAAATGACCGTAGCTGTGGCGTTGCGCTCCTTAAACGGCGCAGAAATTCTCGATTGGGGCGATATGATGGCAGCGTCGGTGCTGGTTGTTGTACCGTCAGTGCTTTTCTTCTGCTTTATTCAGAACAAAATTGCCGGAGGACTATCGGAAGGATCGGTGAAATAAACAAGATTATCTACACAATGCAATATCCACTTACAGCTTATTATTATTTTTAGGAGAAACAAAATGATTAACTATGCAGTTATTGGGGTGGGGTATTTTGGTGCCGATCTCGCCCGTATTATGAATGAAAACGACCAAGCCAACGTGACGGTGGTGTATGATCCGAATAACGGTGAAACGATTGCCGAAGAGTTAGGCTGTGAATATGCGTCGGATCTGGAATCGGCAATCAACCGTGATGATGTTGATTGCGTGATCGTAGCAACCCCGAACTATTTACATAAAGAGCCGGTGTTACTGGCGGCAAAACATAAAAAACATGTGTTCTGTGAAAAACCGATTGCCTTGAGCTATCAAGATTGCGATGACATGGTGCGAGCTTGTGAGCAAAACGGCGTAACCTTTATGGCTGGGCATATTATGAACTTCTTCAATGGCGTGCAACACGCCAAAGAGCTGATTCAACAGGGCGTGATCGGTAAAGTGCTGTATTGCCACTCTGCACGCAACGGCTGGGAAGATGAACAACCGAGCGTGTCATGGAAGAAAATTCGTGAAAAATCAGGCGGACATCTTTACCACCATATTCACGAACTGGACTGCGTGCAATTTATTATGGGCGGCATGCCGAAAACAGTAACCATGACTGCTGGCAATGTGGCGCATCGTGGTGAAAAGTTTGGCGACGAAGACGATATGTTGTTTTTGAATCTGGAGTTTGATGACAATTGTTTTGCCGTGCTAGAGTGGGGATCAGCGTTCCGCTGGGGCGAGCATTATGTGCTGATTCAAGGTGAGAAAGGGGCGATTAAACTGGATATGTACCACTGCGGCGGCACGTTGCGAGTCAACGGCGAAGACTCACATTTCTTAATCCACGAAACCCAAGAGGAAGATGACAACCGCACTCAAATTTATACCGGCACTTGCATGGACGGCGCAATCCAATATGGACAACCGGGGAAACGCACCCCATTGTGGCTCAATGGGGTGATGCGCAAAGAAATGAAATACTTAAACGACATTATGCACGGCATGGCACCGACAGAAGAGTTTGTCAAACTCCTGACCGGCGAAGCCGCCCGTGCCGCCATCGCCACGGCGGACGCTTGCACCAAATCGCGTTATGAGAACCGTAAAGTCGCCTTGAGCGAAATTATCGCTTAACTTGCCACAGACCGTACTTTGAATCCAAAGTGCGGTTTGCTTTTATCATAAATCGACTTAATGCCAATGGTGTGATAGCTAATTCGTGCTTATTTTGGTGTTTAATTAAATCAATAATATCGTGAGATTCCATTTTTGAATGATAGATTAATAATCAATCGGAGTGGGGGGTTATTAATAATAAATTAGATAAGGATGATTTTTATTGAGATGTTGTCTGATGAATGTCTGAAATAAAAAGTGGATTATTAAAATGTCTATGCTTTATAATTAAGTTTTGTATAGCTGCTAATATTTTGGTTTATTTTGATGATTATTAAATGGATAAAATTAATTATGTTCAGCGAAGATTATTTTATTAAATGAACCAGCAGCGTATAACTCGCAATAACCAATAAAATCAAGCCTAGCAGTTTTCTTGCCAAGTCGGGCTTCAGAATGCCGCGGATTTTCATGGATAAGAAGCTGGTGACGAACGAGCTAGATACCACAATAGCGACAATCGAGAAATTCACATAGCCGATTTGCCAGCCGAAAGTTAAATGCACAGGGGGAGTTTTTGCAAGGTAGCCGTATAAGCTGCCGAGACCGCCGAGCACCATCATGTAGTTTGTATAGGGAGCGATCTGGTGCGGTCTGACGCTGCGTAATTGCCCAAGCAACGGCGCCATGATTGAACCGCCACCGATGCCTGTCATGCCTGCTATTGTTCCACCGAATAGGCATAAACCTGCGCCTTTTAAGCAGTCATCTGAAACCGCACTTGAGACGGTTTTCGGTGATTTATTCAGGATAGTTCGGATCGACAGCAGCGTTAGCGTGCCGATAAAAACCGCAATAATCACATCGTCTGAAAGATAGAAACTGGTTTCAAAGCCCAGCTGTACCCCAATAATCATGCCTAATGACCATACCAGTACTGATTTAAAACTCATTTGAATTTTTTGTTTGTAAAAATAGATCAGGTTAATTAATGCCGAGCCGATTACAATGGTGAGTGAGGTGGCGGCGATAATTTGCAGTGGTAGTTCGGGGAATAAAGTATAAAGAATCGGCACCATCAGTACGCCGCCGCCAATCCCAAAAACAGCAGACATTAAATTGGTGAGCATTCCGCATAATATTAAAATAATAATCAATGGTAGGCTCATATTGCTCTTCCTTATTTTTTAGCCGCATTATGCCTGATGAAAATGTATGGATTTATGATCGCGCTCATATTCAATAAAAAATATTTATCCGATTTTAAATTTGTGATTAAACTCACTGGCGCTCTATGATAATTATCATAATGCTTTATTATCCGCTGTATTATGCTAATGATGTATCTTATTTAGATACCTTATTTTTGATTAATCTAAGGAGAATAATATGTTCATCACAATTGTTAGCTTTCTTCTTGTAACCGGGATTGTCGGGTTTATTTCCTGGCAAAAAACCAGAGGTGATGATTTAACCACATCTAAAGGCTATTTTCTTGCCGGACGCGGCTTGAGCGGTTTAGTGATTGGTTGTTCAATGGTGTTAACATCATTATCTACAGAACAGTTGATCGGGGTGAATGCGGTTTCTTATAAAGGCAATTTTTCGATTATTGCTTGGACAGTGCAGTCGGTGATTCCATTGTGTTTCTTGGCGCTGTATCTGCTGCCGAAATATCTGCGCAACGGTTATACCACCATTCCGGAATTCTTTGAAAATCGATTTGACCGCCAAACCCGCTTGATTATGTCGGCATTATTTTTGGTGTTCTATCTGTTTATCGTGATTCCGACCGCACTTTATACCGGCGCAATTGCGTTTAATAAAATCTTTAATTTAGAAACCTATTTCGGCATTACTTATGCGGAATCTATAGTCTATACCGTGATTGCAATCGGCATTGTCGGCGCGATTTATGCGATTTTCGGCGGCTTGAAAGCGGTTGCGGTGTCCGATACGCTGAATGCGGTGATTTTGGTTATCGGGGCATTGTTGGTGCCGATCTTTGCGTTAGCGCATTTAGGTGATGGCAGCATTACCGAAGGGGTGCGCACGATAACGACCACGCACGTTGAGAAGTTTAATGCGATAGGTAGTGCTTCTGATGCGGTGCCTTGGCCGGCAATGTTTACCGGTATCCTGATCGTGAACTTTTTTTACTGGACGACAAACCAAGCGATTGTACAACGGGCGTTAGGCGCCAGAGATCTGCAAGCGGGACAAAAAGGGATTCTGATTGCCGCCTTGTTCTTATTGACCTTGCCGGTGATTCTGAATTTACCGGGTTTGCTGAGCTTCCACATCTTTGGTGATACGCTAAATCCGATGGATACTTCCTATCCGGCATTGGTGAGTAAAGTACTGCCGACTGCGCTTCAAGGCTTCTTTATTGCTGCCTTGTTCGGTGCGATTTTAAGTACTTTCAACTCATTCTTAAACTCTGCGGCAACTATTTTCTGTAAAGACTTACTGCCGTCGCTCAGCAGCAAAGTGCGGTCTGATCAGGAGTTAATCGCGTTTGCGAAAAAAGTATCGACAGTAATGGCGGTGTTGACGATGATTATCGGACCGTTGTTGATGTTCGGTACTGACGGTATCTTCCTATTGACCAAACGTTTTGCCGGCTTTGTCAATATTCCGATTGTGGCGCTGTTTGCAGTCGGTTTGTTTAATAAAACCGTATCCGGTAAAGCCGCTCGTATCGCTCTGTTACTGCACGTTGTCTTATACTTCTCGATTGTGTGGGTGTTTAAAGTTCAAGTCAATTTCGTGTATGTGATGGCGGCATTGTTCGTGTTCGATGTTGTCGTAATGTTGCTGTTGGGACAATTCTTAAGACGTGAACCATATCAAGAGAATACCGTTAACCATAGTGATATCGATTTGACCAACTGGAAATATGTTCGTGTTACCGTTGTGTCATTAGTATTAGGTCTGATTTTTCTACATGTCCTGCTTTCTCCGCTAGGTTTGGCTTCACAGGACGGACAACCGCTGACCGTGCTGGGAGTTTATGCCGTGTTACAATGTATTGTGTTATTCGTGGTACGCAATAAAAAAGAGGCTTAATGATGAATATCGTTTATATTTTGTTGGATCAAGTGCGTAAGGATATGTTGGGCACTTACGGTCATCAGATTGTTAAAACACCAAATCTTGATCGATTGGCACAAGACGGTATTCGTTTTAATAATGCGTTTACACCGGCTTCGGTTTGCGGACCAGCACGCACGTCTTTGTTCACCGGATTAATGCCGTCATCGCACGGCATTATCAAAAACGGGGAAAAAGGCGGAACGGGCGAAATCAGTCGTCAAGCACCGAATATCGCCAATCTTGAAGGTTATAACAGTTATATCGTCGGCAAATGGCACGTCGGCACCAAATCCGTACCGGAAGATTATCAGATTCAGGGGCATAATTTTGATGGCTACGGCTATCCGGGTAGTGGCGTGTATAAAAACTTGGTATTTAACCAACCGCCGACGCACTCCAACCGTTATCACGAATGGTTATTGGAAAAAGGCTATGAAATCCCAGAAGTCAGCAACGCTTATTTCGGCGATAATCCGCACTTGCGGGTGCAAGAATTATGTGGCTTATTATCCGGCACAAAAGAGCAGACCATCGCCTATTTCATTATTGATGAAGCTAAACGTTATATCACACAGTCATTAGCCGAGAATAAACCCTTCTTTACTTGGATTAACTTTTGGGGACCGCATACGCCTTGTATCGTGCCGGAGCCGTATTATTCGATGTACAGCAAAGACGATGTGATACTGGACGAAAGTTTCTTCAAGCCGTTGGAGGGCAAGCCTGGACATTTCCGCACGATCTCAAAAATGTGGGGAATGTGGGAAGCGAGCGAAGATCATTGGAAAGAGGTGATCACCAAATTCTGGGGTTACATCACCTTAATTGATGACGCTATCGGCGAACTGTTCGCCTTTTTGGAACAGCATAATCTGTATGACGACACTTTTGTGGTGGCAACCGCCGATCACGGTGATGCGATGGGCGCACATCGCATGATTGAAAAAGGTGAGTTTATGTTCGACACCACCTATAACATTCCGATGATTGTCAAAGATCCGAAATCTGAGCGAGTGAATCAGCAAGATGACAATTTGGTGTATCTGCATGATTTAACTTCAACCGTGTACGACATTGCCGAACAGTCGATTCCGAACGAATTTCAGGGCGAAACGCTGCTGCCGATCACCCGCCAGCACCACACGAACGACCGCAAAGGCATTCTGGCACAGTTGGCAGGGCATTTTGTCTATTTTGAACAGCGAATGTGGCGGCGCAAAGATTATAAATTGGTGTTTAATGCCACTGATGTTTGCGAACTCTATGACGTACGTCAAGATCCGGAAGAAATGCATAATTTATTCTATGATCAACGCTATACCGACGTGAAAAAAGAGCTGTTGGAAGAAATGCGGACAGAAATGAAGAAGCTGGGTGATCCGCTGGAAAATTGGGTCTATCGGATCATTGATGAAATTTAGGGTTTTCAACAGAAAATCACAGGTTACGCACCATTCCGATGATGCGTAACCACCATCACATCTTCCCACGCTTTAATTAGGTTTTCGAGGGAAATATGGACAACGATACGATTTTGCCGACCGCACTTTGCTATTGCCAATTAACCGATCTGCACCAGCTGAACAAAGGCATGGTGGTATATCAGCAAGGGGGAAGAAGCGCACGAATTTTATTTTGTGAAACAAGGGCTTGTCGGGCTGTATCACACATTGGATAACGGCAAAGAGAGTTTGGTACGGCTGTATCGCCAAGGGGATTATTTTGGATTTAGAACCCTATTCGGACTGGGTGACAACCACTATCACTGCAATGCCAAAGTGTTGATGGACGCAGAAATTATTCGGGTGAAACCGGAAAGTATCGAAAAGTTTTTTCTACATAACAGCGAATTGGCGAAGTGTCTGATGCAAACGCTGGCAAATGAGTTGCGTGATGCCGAAGAGCGGTTGGCGAAAAGTGCCTATTTGCGCACGTTGGATCGGGTGATCGACAGCTTGTGTTTTCTCACCACCCATTTCCCCGATTATAATTGGACCTATCGTGAAATTGCCGAATACGCTGGTTGTGAAACCGAAACGGCGATTCGCATCGGCAAAGAATTGAAACAAAACGGATTATTCAGTGAGTTATTGCCGAATCAAAAGGGCAAGTAATCAACAGCAACGGGACGTGGTATGTCGTTTTTTTCGCCGCAAGTGCAATTTCATTTAATGGCAAAACCCAGTAGTTTTCACTGCAATATTCAGTGTGAATACTGCTTTTATTTGGAAAAAGAGCAGCACTTCGGCAAAAATGCCGCCTTTATGTCGCCGGAAACACTCAAAAACTATATCCAAAACTATATCGAATCCCACGACGGCGATCGGGTTGAATTTGCTTGGCAAGGCGGCGAGCCGACACTGTTAGGATTGGATTTTTTTCAGCAGGCGGTTGCCTTTCAACAGCAGTTTGCCAACGGTAAAATCATCACCAATGCCTTTCAAACCAACGGCATTGCATTGAATCGCCAATGGGCGCGCTTTTTTAAAAAACATCAATTTTTGATTGGGCTGTCGATTGACGGACTAAGCGCGGTTCACAACCGCTATCGGCTGTCTAACAGTGGCAGCCCGACCTTTGAGAAAGTGGTGCGTGCGTTGGAATTGCTGCAAGCCTATCAAGTGGATTTCAACACCTTGACCGTGGTAAACGATCAAAACTGGCAAAAAGGGAAAGAAACCTATCTTGCGCTGAAAGCACTGGGTTCAACTTTTATGCAATTTATCCCGATTGTTGAGCAGCACGGGCAGCAGATGCGTGGTTTTTCCGTGCCGCCTGACGGCTTCGGGCAGTTTTTGGTAGACGTGTTCCACACGTGGCAAGTGCAAGATGTCGGCAAGATTTTCGTGTTGGAGTTTGATAATTTACTTGGGCAGTGGTTGGGCTATCCGTCAAGCAGCTGCGTGCATCAGCCGACTTGCGGTAAATCGCTGGTGGTGGAGGCCAATGGCGAGGTGTATGCGTGCGATCACTATGTCTATCCTGAATATCAAGTCGGCAATCTGAATCACCAATTGCTGCGTGAGGTGGTGCTGTCTGCCAAACAGCAGCAATTCGGACTGAACAAACAACAACAGCTGACCGCACTTTGCCGCCAGTGTGAATATCGTGCTTTATGCCAAGGCGGTTGCCCAAAACATCGGTTGGTGACACTGGAAAACGAACCGTTTAAACATAACTATTTGTGCGCCTCTTACCGCTACTTTTTCCAACAAACCGCCCCTTATATGCAGCAGATGCGGCAACAGATCCACGCTGCTCACCGAACTTAATCAAGGAATCCGCTATGATCACACCACAGAAAATCCAACAGCTCACGCCAGAACTCAGCCTGTATCGCTACCATGAAATTGACGTTCTACGTTTGCAGCACGCCGTCGGCAGTGCGGAAATTGCGTTGCAAGGGGCGCATTTGTTGCGCTGGCAACCGGTACACGCTACGCAACAGGTGTTGTGGTTGAGCGATATTGAGCCATTTAATGCGGGCGAAGCGATTCGTGGCGGCGTGCCGATTTGTTATCCGTGGTTCGGTATGGTTCAGCAGCCGATTCATGGCACGGCAAGGTTGCGCTTATGGCAGTTGAGCGACTATTTGTTGGAAAGTGGGCAAGTGCGGTTAAATTTCAGTTTGTTTGATGACAAGCAGCGGCTAGAAGCGACACTCAGTATGATTTTCAGCGATAAATGCGAACTGATTTTTACCCATCATGCACCGCAATCGGCACAAGCTGCGTTACACAGCTATTTTTATGTGGATGACGTCCGTCAGATAGAAATTGCCGAATTGCCGCCACGCTGTTTTAATGCTGTTAGCCGAAAGCTGCAAGATGTGCCGACTAGCCGCACCATCAGTGAAAATGTAGATTGCATTTATTCGGCAGACAGCCGACATAATCGGATTATCGATCCGCAATTACAGCGTGAAATCAGAGTTACCCACAGTAACGCCAGTGAAATTGTATTATGGAATCCATGGCAAACCCCACTACCGGCAATGCAGCCGAACGATTACCAAAAGATGATCTGTTTGGAAACCGCGCGAATTTCCCAGCCGTTACATCAGGGAGAAAGCATCTCGGTTGAGGTGGCGGTAGTTAAGGCATAAAAAACCGCTGTTGGTTGACAGCGGTTGAAGCGAGCTTAAGCCGATATGCTTAATCCTTATGTTGACGCATTGCCGGGAATAAAATCACATCACGGATAGACGGCGAGTTGGAGAAGATCATCGCCAAACGGTCAATTCCCAAGCCTTCGCCTGCGGTCGGTGGCAAGCCGTGTTCAAGTGCGGTGACAAAGTCTTCATCTTTGAACATCGCTTCATCATCGCCTGCTTCTTTGGCGGCGACTTGCGCATCAAAACGGGCGTTTTGATCTTCGGCATCGTTCAACTCTGAGAAACCGTTGCCGATTTCACGTCCGCCGATAAACAGCTCGAAACGGTCGGTAACCTCTGGGTTTTCATCATTGCGGCGCGCCAGTGGTGAGATTTCCGCAGGGTGCGCCATTAAGAAGGTTGGCTGAATCAAATGGTGTTCTGCCACTTCTTCAAAAATGGCGTTGATCACGCTGCCTAAGCCCCATGATTTTTGCACTTCAATGTGTAGGGATTTTGCCAACGCTTTCGCTTGTTCAAAATCTTGCAACTGTGCGGGCGGAATGTTATCGCCGTATTTCAAGATCGCATCGGTCATGGTGAGGCGTTCAAACGGTTTGCCGAAATCGAAGGTGTATTCGCCGTAAGGCACGGTGGTGGTGCCGAGAATGTCTAACGCCAGTTTGCGCAGCAACTCTTCGGTGTTGTCCATTAAATCGTGGTAATCCGCATATGCCTGATAGTATTCCAACATGGTAAATTCAGGGTTGTGGCGCACCGATACGCCCTCGTTGCGGAAGTTGCGGTTCAGTTCAAACACCCGTTCAAAGCCACCGACCACTAAGCGTTTCAAGTACAGTTCAGGCGCGATCCGCAGGTACATATCAATATCCAGCGCGTTGTGGTGGGTGACGAACGGACGTGCCGCCGCGCCGCCTGGGATCACTTGCAGCATTGGGGTTTCCACTTCCATAAAGCCTTTGTCGAGGAAGAATTGGCGAATGCCGCTGATCACTTTTGAGCGAATCACAAACGCACGGCGCGATTCATCGTTGCTGATTAAATCTAAATAGCGTTGGCGATAACGAGTTTCTTGATCCGATAAGCCGTGGAATTTGTCTGGCAATGGGCGCAGCGCTTTGGTTAACAGCTGCAGTGCGGTACAACGCACGGTCAGTTCACCGGTTTTGGTTTTAAACAGCGTGCCTTTTGCGCCGACAATATCGCCCAGATCCAACATCGACATCAGGTTTTCATAGTCGCCCTCCGGCAGCAGATCACGTGCTACATATAGCTGCACTTTGCCGCTCATGTCTTGCAGGGTGATAAAGCTTGCCTTGCCCATTTTACGGCGGGTCATGATGCGCCCTGCCACGCTCACGGCAATCTCTTGCGCTTTCAGGCTTTCGCCGTCTTGGTTTTCATATTGGGTGTGCAGATCGTTTGCCAAATGCTCACGGCGGAAATCATTCGGGAAAGGGTTACCTTGTTGACGAAGTGCGGTCAATTTTTCACGGCGCACCAACATTTCACCATGCAGATCCAGTTCGGGGGTTTGTTGTTCTGACATAATCGTTACCTTAGGTTTTTTTAATCTTGAGTTCTTTCAATACATTACAAACCGGCTTTTAAGCTGGCTTCAATAAATTTATCTAAATCGCCGTCTAACACCGCTTGAGTGTTGCGATTTTCAATGCCGGTGCGCAAGTCTTTGATCCGCGCGTCGTCTAACACATACGAACGAATCTGGCTGCCCCAGCCGATGTCGGATTTGCTGTCTTCCAACGCCTGCTTCTCGGCGTTTTTCTTTTGCAATTCCATTTCATACAGCTTTGCTTTCAGCTGTTTCATACACTGATCTTTATTTTTGTGTTGCGAACGGTCATTTTGACACTGCACCACAATGCCGCTTGGCATATGGGTGATCCGCACCGCACTTTCGGTTCGGTTAACGTGCTGTCCGCCCGCACCTGAAGCACGGTATACATCAATCCGTAAATCCGCAGGGTTGATCTCAATATCAATATCGTCATCAATTTCAGGGTAAACAAACACCGCACTGAACGAGGTGTGGCGGCGGTTGTTCGAGTCGAACGGGCTTTTGCGCACCAAACGGTGAATCCCCGTTTCCGTGCGCAACCAGCCAAACGCATATTCGCCGCTGATCCGCAGCGTTGCCGATTTAATCCCTGCCACATCGCCGTCAGAGGCTTCCATCAGCTCGGTTTTAAAGCCCTTGCTTTCCGCCCAACGTAAATACATGCGCAGCAGCATTTCTGTCCAGTCTTGCGCTTCCGTGCCGCCTGAACCTGCTTGTAAATCCACATAGCAATCGGCACTGTCGTGATCGCCGCTGAACATACGGTGGAACTCCAGCAATGCCAGTTTTTGCTCCAGCTCTTGCAATTCGGCAACCGCTTCATCAAAGGTGTCTTGATCCTCGGCTTCCACCGCCAATTCCAACAAGCCTTCGGCATCTTGCAGCCCTTGCTCAAGCGTACGGATTGTGCCGACCACATTTTCCAATGACGACCGCTCTTTGCCCAGTGCCTGCGCCTTTTCAGGCTCGTTCCAGACATCGGGTTGTTCTAATTCGGCATTGACCTCTTCTAATCGTTCGACTTTGCTGTCGAAGTCAAAGATACCCCCGAAGCACCGCAGTGCGTTGGCTCAGGTTACTGATTTGATTTTTTACAGGGTTGATTTCAAACATACGGATTTCGCTGATAATAACGTTAAAAGTGAGTGATTATAGGCTATTTGGCGGAAATTTAACAGGTGCAATTCAGCCTTCAGCGAGGGGTGATTTTTCATTCAGGGGGCGTTTATGCTATAGTCAGCCCGATTTTAGCCACAATTGCACGTTGCATGATGGGAAAGTGAAATAAAAATACGGAGAATAAAACCGTAGGATGGGCTTGCCAGCCCATCAGTATCTCGATTTACGTGGTGGGCTGGCAAGCCCACCATATCTTACATTAGACACCGAAAAAGGAGGAGCAATGAAATCAGAATTGAACAATAACAAATTATCATACCGCGATCGCATGGCGGTGGAAGAACACGAGCGCCTAAGCCCACGGCTGTTGTATGAAATTATCCGCCAAGACGGGATTGAAGAGTTATCGCGCCCGAGCAAAGCGCTACTGTTTTCTGGCATCACCGCGGGGTTGGTGATCACCTTCTCATTTATTTTTAAAGCGATTTTCACCGCCTACACCCCCGATGAACCTTGGGCGCCACTGATCACCAACATGGGCTACACCGTTGGCTTCTTGCTGGTGATCCTCGGGCGTATGCAACTGTTCACCGAAAACACCATCACCACTGTCGTGCCGCTGTTTAACCCGCTCAGTTTGAAAAAACTGCTCGCGGTTGCCAAATTATGGGGCACGGTGTTTGGCGCGAATTTGATCGGTACCACACTGGCGGCGCTGTTTTTGCAAAACGATCACGTGTTCAACCCTGAATTTGTGCTGGCGATGAAAGCCATTGCGCACCATGTGGCGGCTATGTCGGTGAGCGATAACATCTTGCGCGGCATTCCTGCGGGCATTTTGATCGCCTCGGTGGTGTGGATGATGCCAACCGTCGGCAATGGCAAATTTGTGATGATTTTCTTCTTTATCTACCTGATCGCCCTAGGCGATTTCACCCATGTGGTAGTCGGCTCGGCAGAAATGGCGTATCTGGTGATTCAAGGCGAAGCCAATTTATATGATTATTTCGTCACCTTCCTCGTCCCGACCGCACTTGGCAATATTTTAGGCGGCACCGTGGTGTTCACGATGATGATTTACGGGCAAGTGACCGACGAAATCGGCAAGCAGTAAATCCCCCTCAAAACGGCGTTTAGAAATAAGCGCCGTTTTTCTCACATCAATTAATGCGGCAGCGCACAAAATCCTCGGCTTGAGACTTTATAGAGCAAAAATGGGTTTATTTAGCATATCAAAGTCATTTAAATGAGAATAATATTTATCTAGCTATATCGCTATATGAATTTTTATATAATGATATGGCGATACTTTTTTAGGGTTTATGATATGTCTAACAATAACGAGGTGAGTATGATCACAACAGTTTTAACCATGGCGGCAAATTTTCTCGCCACTAAACAGCGGATTTTCATCAATTTTGTGCGAATTGCGATTTGTATCGTGATGCTGTGGATTGGCGGGCTAAAAGCCTTTCAATATGAAGCAGACGGCATTGTACATTTTGTGGCGAATAGCCCGTTTATGAGCTTCTTTTATAAAGACAGCCAAAAAATGGTGCAAAATGAGAAAGGTGAGTTGGTTAAAGAATATACGCTGTATAAAAATCCGGAAGGCAAAATGGTGCAGAAAAACATCGACTGGCACAAACAAAACGGCACTTATCCGTTCTCTTACGGCTTAGGGGCGGTGATTGTGACGATCGGGCTGTTGACGCTGTCTGGCATCTGGAACCCGACCACGGGCATGGCGGGGGGCTTGCTGACCTTTGGCATGTCGATCGTCACGCTGTCGTTTTTGATAACCACGCCTGAAACCTATGTGCCGAATCTCGGTGGCGACTTGCCGACACCGAACTATGGATTCCCTTATTTATCCGGCGCAGGGCGGCTTATCTTGAAAGACATCATTATGATGGCAGGCGGTTTGATTGCCGCCTCGGAATGCGCACAACGGTTTTTGAAGGCGAGAGCATAGTAATTAAAAGGGCGTATGCTGATCATGCAATACGCCCTCATATACGAAAGCTTATTCCGACGGAAATAAAAACGGATTGACCGCACTTTTGGCGTAGCCCAGTTTCTCCAGTTCGTCATCTAGGAATAGGCTGGCGAGGTCATCGGCGACCGCTTCGACCTCGGGATCTTTATCTTGATACAACACCTTCAGATAGCTGTGGCAATCGTCACAGCTTTCGCCTTTGATGGCGTTTTCAGAGTCTAGCGCCCAGTAGTTGAGTTTGCCGCCTTGCTCACAGTTGCTGCATTTCACCCGCACCATGTGCCATTCACTTTCACATAACGAACAGTGCAGATAACGTGTACCTTGTGCTTCACCGATGTGGATCACGCTGGCAACCGGCGTTGAGCCGCAAACCGGACAGAATTGGCGGTTTTCGCCCAGTTCGGTTTTGGCTTGATGTGGAATTTGCTGCACTAATTGCGTCCAATACAACGACAGTGCCGCCCACAGGAAAATCGCTTTGTCGCTGTGTTCAGGCAAGTAGTTGTCTTGCAAAAGCTGATCGGCTAACGCGTTCAGTTCGTTATCGGCGGCTTTTTCCAGCCAGTCGATGGTTGCCAGAATGGTGTCGTTTGCCGTTGGTTTCAGCCTTTGTAACAGCAGGTTTAATAGTTCGATCCAGATTGGATCGCGCTGCCAGTTTTTCCAGTGTAGCGGCTGTTGGCTCAGCAGTTCGGCATTGTCTTTCACCGCACTTAGCCGCGGATCCAATGCGATTGGGGCGGTTTGCAATAGCTCGGATTGAGCGTCGGCAATATCAGCACAAAAGCGTAGATAATCTTGCAGTGGGTGATTCTCTGCCAGTTTACACAGCCTTTTAGCGCGGCGTTGATACAGATTTTTCGGATTGGCGAACAGTAGCGGTGGGGCAAAGAACCCCGCCGCGGCTTGTTTGATTTCGCTTTCCGCTAAGATGCGAATACTCATTTATCTTGCTCTTGTTTGTTTTGTTGCGCTTCTTTTTCCAATTCAGGCAAGATGGATTCGCGGAACCAACGTGGGTGGTGTTTTTTCGCCCAGCGTGCGGTTACCCAGCCTTCTACCATGCCGGTGATCGAGCCTTTAACCCAAATCGCCATGTAGATATGCACCATGATGCCCAGAATCAGCGCGATAGCGCTGGTGGCGTGCAACAACAACGCAATGCGAATCACCGGAATCGAGAAGTTTTCGGCAAAATACGGACGCCAGATGATGATGCCGGTCGTCAGTAGAATGACGAGCGCCATGATCAGCGTCCAGAACAGCAGTTTCTGCCCCATGTTGTAGTGTCCGACATCGGCAACGTGGTGTTCGTTGCCTTTCAGCACCTCCACCACGTTGAACAGCCATTGCCAGTCACCTTTTTCGATTAGGTTATCGCGCCAGTAGTGTTTCGCCAAAATCGCAAACGCCACAATCATCACCAACCCGGTGAACGGGTGAATGAAGCGTGCCAGTTGCGGTGTGCCTAACACATCTGCCAACCAAGAGAAGTCAGAGAAGAAGAACGACAAGCCGGAAAGTGCGGTCATAAAGAAGCACAATACCAGCAGCCAGTGGCTCAACCGCTCTTTGAGGTTGTGGCGAATAACTTTTCTGTTTAAATCAACCATCATTATTCTCCTTTCTCATGTGTATCAAGCGGTTTCTGGATTTCATCGTCATCTTCTTCGGTATTCGGACCGATTCCGATATAGTGCGCGGCGGAGGCGATTGCCAACGCGCCCATCGCCATACCGGCTAACGGTTTCAAGATACCTTTCCACAAGCTGACAACCGGGCTGATCGACGGATCTTGCGGCAAGCCGGAATATAACTCAGGCTTGTCGGCATGGTGTAACACATACATCACGTGCGTGCCGCCAACGCCTTGCGGATCGTACAATCCGGCGTTTTCGTAACCGCGGGATTTCAGATCTTTCACGCGAGTTTCGGCGTATTGCTGCATTGCCTCTTTGCTGCCGAAGTGAATCGCACCGGTCGGGCAAGTTTTCACGCAAGCCGGTTCTTGTCCGACATTCACGCGATCCGAACACAGGGTGCATTTGTATGCACGGTTGTCTTCTGGATTAATCCGAGGAATGTTAAACGGACAACCGGCGATACAATAGCCGCAGCCGATACATTTATCCGACTGGAAGTCAACGATGCCGTTGGCGTATTGAATAATCGCCCCCGGCGCCGGGCAGGCTTTCAGGCAGCCCGGTTCGGAACAGTGCATACAGCCGTCTTTGCGGATTAACCATTCCAGACGATCGTTTTCTTCCACCTCATTAAACTTCATCACCGTCCACGATTTGGCGGTTAAGTCTATCGGGTTGTCGTAAACCCCGGTACAGACCCCCGGGGTGTCGCGCAAGTCGTTCCACTCGGAACACGCCACCTGACAGGCTTTGCAGCCGATACAGGCGCTGACATCGATCAGCTTTGCAACTTCGACTTTATAATCCCGCGTTTGTGGTGGCGGGGTTAAGGACGAAGTGGCAGAGGCTTTAATAATATCTTGGGTTTGAACTGCCATATTAAGCCCCCGTTACTTTTTCAATGTTGACCAGGAAGGTTTTAAATTCCGGTGTTTGCGTGTTGGCATCGCCGACACTTGGTGTCAAGTTATTGGCAAAGAAGCCTTTTTTACCCACGCCGGCAAAGCCCCAGTGAATCGGAACCCCGATGGTGTGAATGGTTTTGCCGTCCACTTCCAGCGCTTTAATCCGTTTTGTGACCACTGCCACCGCTTTAATGTAGCCGCGTTTCGAGAACACTTTCACCTCATCGCCGTGGCTGATGCCTTTTTCGGCAGCTAAGGCTTCGCCCATTTCGATGAATTGCTCAGGCTGTGCGATTACGTTTAACAGTGCATTTTTGGTCCAATAGTGGAAATGCTCGGTTAAGCGGTAAGTGGTTGCCACATACGGGAACTCACTGGCATCACCCATGGTTTTCTGATCGTTTGGCAAAATCCGTGCCGCCGGGTTGTGAATCACATTCGGATGCAGCGGGTTAGTGCCGATCGGGCTTTCAATCGGTTCGTAATGCTCAGGGAACGGACCTTCCGCCATTTTATCAATCGCAAACAGACGGCTCACGCCTTCAGGTTGCATAATAAACGGCGACACATTGCTGCCCGGAGGGGCGGTTGTGTAGTCGGCAATATCATTGTAGTTCCAGTTTTTACCGTTCCATTTCACCAATTGGCGAGTTGGATCCCACGGATTGCCTTGACGGTCAGCGGAAGCGCGGTTGTAAATAATCCGACGGTTCAACGGCCAAGCAAACGCCCAGTTCAGGGTGTTGCCCAAGCCTGACGGATCGGAGTTATCACGGCGCGCCATCATATTGCCTTTTTCGGTCCACTGTCCGGTATAGATCCAGCAGCCGGACGAGGTGGTGCCGTCATCACGCAATTGCGCAAAGCTCGACAACAATTCGCCTTTTTTCACCACCACGTTGCCATTTTCATCAAGTAAATCGGCAAGCGCGTAACCGTTATTCTCTTTCGCCAATTCTTCGGCGCGTGGTTCTAACGGATTGAGGTAGTTCCATTGCATCGCATTGATTTGCTCGATGCCTTGTCCGCCCTCTTTTTGGTACAGATGCAACAAGTGTTCGCGCAATTCAGACAGAATTTCCACGTCCGGTTTGGCTTCTTGTGGCTGATCATTGCCTTTCCAGTGCCATTGTAACCAGCGGCCGGAGTTGGCGATTGAGCCGTCCTCTTCGGTGAAACAGGTGGTCGGCAAACGGAATACTTCGGTTTGGATCGATTCGGTATCCACATCGTTATATTCGCCGTAGTTCTGCCAGAAATCCGAGGTGTCGGTTTTCAGCGGATCCATAATCACCAGATATTTCAATTTGCTAAGTGCGGTCATCATTTTCGCGCGGTTCGGATAAGAGGCAATCGGGTTAAAGCCTTGGCACAGATAGCCGTTGACTTTGCTTTCGAACATCATATCGATATAGCGGAAATGGTCATACGCACCGTCGATTTTCGGCAAGAAGTGATAGCCGAATTCGTTATCCGCCGTGGCTTTGTCGCCATAGAAGGTTTTCAGCAAGCTGATAAAGAACTTCGGTGTATTTTTCCAGTAGTTGACCTGATCTTTTTGGGTCAATTTCGGCGTAATCCGTTGCAGGAACGCGTCCAGACTGGTGTCTTTATCGGTCGGCAACGGCATATAGCCGGTCAACATATGCGGGAATAAGCCGAGATCGGTAATCCCTTGTACGTTGGAGTGCCCGCGCAACGCATTCACGCCGCCGCCGGAAACGCCGATATTCCCCAGTAACAACTGGATCATCGCCATGGTACGGATATTTTGCGAACCGACAGTATGTTGTGTCCAACCTAACGCATATAAGAACGTGGCATTTCGGTCTTTGGCCGAGGTTTTGGCGATCTCTTCACAGAAGTGCAGGAAATCTTTCTGTTTGCTGCCACAAATGCGCTCAACCATTTCCGGCGTATAGCGGGAAACGTGCTCTTTCAACAAGTTGATCACGCAGCGAGGGTGCTGCAGAGTCGGATCTTGTTTGGCAAAACCGTTCTCATCAAATTGATAGTTCCAAGTGGATTTATCATATTGACGTTTGCTTTCGTCATAGCCGCTGAACAAGCCGTCTTCAAAGTTGAAGCCGTCGGCGACCAGATAGCTGGCATTGGTGTATTGCTGCACATATTCGTGCTGGATTTTATCGTTGTCCAACAGGTATTTAATCACGCCTGACAGGAATGCGATATCGGTACCGGAACGGATTGGCGAATAGAAATCAGCCACCGATGCAGTACGGTTAAAACGGGGATCGACAACCATTAGCTTCGCGCCACGGCGTTTTTTCGCTTCAATAACCCAACGGAAACCGACAGGATGCGCTTCAGCAGCGTTACCACCCATGACGATCACCAAATCAGCATTAGCGATATCCGCCCAGTGGTTTGTCATGGCACCGCGACCAAATGATGGAGCAAGACTTGCTACCGTTGGTCCGTGTCAGATACTCGCCTGGTTGTTAATGGCTATCATGCCCAGTGAACGTGCCCACTTTTGGCTTAATAAACCGGTTTCATTGCTGGAGGCGGAAGCCATCAGCATCCCGGTTGAAAGCCAGCGGTTAACCGGCAAGCCGTCGCTGTTGGTTGGAATAAAATTGGCGTCGCGATCGTCTTTCATTAAGCGGGCAATGCGCTCATAGGCTTCATGCCAGCTGATGCGTTTCCACTCTTTCGAGCCCGGCGCACGATATTCAGGGTATTGCACCCGACGTTCGCTGTTAACATAATCCAATGCGCCTGCGCCTTTCGGACACAGTGCGCCGCGGCTGACCGGGTGGTCGGCGTCGCCTTCGATATGGATCAATTTTTCACGGGCGTTCATCGCCCCATCGCCTACGCTGTAGAGTAACATTCCACAGCCGACGGCACAGTAAGTACAAGTGTTGCGTGTTTCACGTGCGCGCAGCAGTTTATACGAACGAGGCGCAGCTAGTGCGTTCGCCGGAGCAAAACCTAATGCGGCAGCGGTGGTTCCCGCCATCCCACTTGCACAAACTTTAAAGAATTTTCTTCTGCTGAGTTGCATAAGAACCTCTCAAGATTGTGAGATATAGAGTAAAATAAAAAACAGATTTCGTTTTAGGGTTGTAACAGAAATGTAAAATACGTTGCATTCGGTGAGTAGCTTACTCCTGTTCAAAAAACAGCGCAATAAGTAAACGCATTTTATGTAACCTAGATCAAGGCGATATACCCAATTTTTTGTGAGCGGCGTCAGAATAATAACAATTTACCTATTTTTAATTAGGAATAAATATCTTGTCGACAGTTAAAACCAGACAAATTCGCGTGTTCCACGGCGCGAAACCAAGCGAAGCGCAACCGCACTTTGTCAATAAATCCGATCAACTTACCTGCGAAGTGCCGGTGGCGTTGGTGTATAACGGCATTGCCCACACCGTGATGATGTGCAGCCCTG
This sequence comes from Testudinibacter sp. P27/CKL/0425, assembly GCF_052931395.1. Lineage (NCBI taxonomy): Bacteria > Pseudomonadati > Pseudomonadota > Gammaproteobacteria > Pasteurellales > Pasteurellaceae > Testudinibacter > Testudinibacter sp. P27/CKL/0425. The sequence goes on from NZ_CM128801.1 coordinate 751,383, forward strand.
CGGATCTGGAAGATTTTGCGCTGGGTTTCTCGCTTGCCGAAGGGATCATCGACAAACCCGGCGACATTTATTCGCTGGAAGTGCAAACGGTGGCAAACGGCATTGAAGTGCAAATCGAGATGGCAAGCCGCTGCTTTATGGCGTTAAAAGAGAAGCGTCGCACCTTAGCGGGCAGAACCGGCTGCGGTTTGTGCGGGGTGGAGCAATTGCAACAAGTGGCGCGCCCGCTCACGCCGCTTAATCGCACTTTGCAGTTGGATTTAACCAAATTGAATCACTGTTTGGCGCAATTGCAACAAGCGCAGCAACTGGCACAACAAAGCGGCGCAACTCACGCGGCGGCATTTTTCAATCTTGAGGGAAAGCTGCTGGCAATCCGCGAAGATGTCGGACGCCACGTTGCGCTCGACAAACTGCTCGGCTGGCACGCCAAACAGCAAAAGTGCGGTCAACTATCCGGCTTCGTACTGGTCACCAGCCGTGCCAGCTATGAAATGGTGCAGAAAACCGTTGCTTGCGGCATTGAAATCCTAATTGCCGTCTCCGCCGCCACCGACTTCGCGGTGCAGCTCGCCGAACAGTACAACCTTTCCTTAATCGGCTTCGCTCGCGAAAATCGGGCGACGATTTATAGTGGCGAAGTGCGGTTTGGCACGGAATAAATCCGACATCAAACCGCACTTTGCCGCCATTTTTTGCTACAATGCCCGCATATTTTTGATTCTAACCAAGTGATAATTTATGACAGCTAAAATTGCCGAAAACAGCCTCGTTCTGGTGGACGGTTCTTCTTATTTATACCGCGCCTTCCACGCTTTCCCACCGTTGACCAACTCGTTGGGTGAACCGACGGGGGCGATGTATGGCGTGTTGAATATGCTGAAAAGCCTGATTGCACAAGCAAATCCACGCTATTTGGCGGTGGTGTTCGATGCTAAAGGAAAAACGTTTCGTGATGCGCTGTTTGAACAGTATAAATCGCATCGCCCGCCGATGCCGGATGATTTACGCAAACAGATTCAGCCGTTACACCGGGTTATCACGGCTCTCGGCATTCCGTTGTTGGTGATTGACGGGGTGGAAGCCGATGATGTGATCGGCACGTTGGCGCTGAATGCGTCAAAGTGCGGTCAGAAAGTGCTGATCAGCACCGGCGATAAAGACATGGCGCAGCTGGTGGACAACAATATCACGCTGATTAACACCATGAATAACAGCCTGCTTGATCGTGAAGGAGTGATTGAGAAATACGGCATTCCGCCGGAGTTGATCATTGATTATTTAGCATTGATGGGCGACAGTTCCGACAACATTCCGGGCGTGCCGGGAGTGGGCGAAAAAACCGCACTTGGCTTGTTGCAGGGCATTGGCAGTATGCAGCAGATTTATGCCAATCTGGATAAAGTTGCCGAATTGCCGATTCGTGGTGCGAAAAAGCTGGGCGATAAATTGGCTGAAGCGAAGCCGATGGCGGATCTCTCTTATCTTTTGGCAACGATTAAAACCGATGTTGAATTGCCGCTGAATTATGATCAATTGACATTACAACCCGCACAAAATGACGAACTGATCGAAGCCTTTGGGCGCTATGAATTTAAGCGTTGGCTGAATGAAATGTTGCAAAACGGCAGCAGCTCGGTCACCTCCGCAGAAGCATCGGCGGCGAAATTTAATGGTTATCAGGCAACCCCGAAAACCGAAAGTGCGGTTGAAGAAGTCAATAAAGTAACGATTGATCGCACGCTGTACCAAACCATTCTGAGCGAGTCGCAATTGGCGACATGGCTGGATAAACTAGCCCAATCCAAATTGATTGCCGTAGACACCGAAACCGACAGTTTGAACTATATGCAAGCAAATTTGGTCGGCATTTCTTTTGCGTTGGAAAACGGCGAAGCGGCGTATCTGCCGTTGCAACACCGCTATTTAGACGCACCTGAACAGCTGGACTTGGCGCAGACGTTAGCAAAATTGAAGCCGATTCTGGAAAACCCTGAGATTCAAAAAATCGGGCAAAACATTAAATACGATGAAACCATTTTCTTCCGCCACGGCATCACGCTACAAGGCGTTGCCTACGACACCATGCTGGAATCCTACACCCTCGACAGCACAGGGCGGCACAATATGGACGACTTGGCAAAACGCTATTTGGGGCACACCACTATCACGTTTGAGGAATTGGCGGGCAAGGGCAAAAATCAGCTGACTTTTGATCAAATTCCATTGGAACAAGCGGCGGAATATGCCGCCGAAGATGCCGACATCACCATGAAGCTGCATCAAACCTTATGGCAAAAACTGCAAGCCGAACCGAGTTTGGTTGAGCTGTTTAATCAGCTGGAAATGCCGTTAGTGTCGGTGTTGTCTCGGATTGAACGCAACGGCGTGTTGCTCGACAGCGGTTTATTGTCGCAACAGTCTCATGAAATTGCCAACCGCTTGCTGCAGTTGGAACAGCAGGCGCATGAACTGGCAGGCGAGCCGTTTAATCTGGCATCGACTAAGCAGTTGCAAGAGATTCTGTTCACCAAGTTAGGCTTGCCGATTTTGAAAAAAACCCCGAAAGGGGCGCCCTCCACCAATGAGGAAGTGTTGGAGGAATTGGCATACGAACACGATTTGCCTAAAATTTTGGTGGAACACCGCGGCTTAAGTAAACTGAAATCGACCTATACCGACAAATTGCCGTTAATGGTGGATAGCAACAGCGGACGAGTACACACCTCGTATCATCAGGCGGTTACTATCACCGGACGTTTATCATCGAGCGATCCGAATTTGCAGAATATCCCGATTCGCACCGAAGAGGGGCGGCGGATCCGCAAGGCGTTTGTTGCCGCAGAAAATCATAAAATCATCGCCGCTGACTATTCACAAATTGAATTGCGGATCATGGCGCATTTATCCAACGACAATGGCTTAAATCAGGCATTTGCCGACGGTAAAGATATTCACCGAGCCACTGCGGCGGAAATTTTCGGTGTGGCATTGGATCAGGTGAGTGCCGAGCAGCGGCGTAGCGCCAAAGCGATTAACTTCGGTTTGATTTATGGCATGAGTGCGTTTGGGCTGGCACGTCAGTTGGGCATTGCCCGAGGTCAGGCGCAGCAATATATCGATTTGTATTTCCAACGTTATCCGGGCGTGCAGGCGTTTATGAGCGACATTCAGCAAAAAGCCCGTGAACAGGGCTATGTGGAAACGCTATTTAAACGCCGACTCTATCTGCCGGAAATCAAATCCTCTAATGCTATGCGGCGTAAAGGTGCGGAGCGGGTGGCGATCAATGCCCCGATGCAAGGCACGGCAGCGGATATTATTAAACGGGCAATGTTGTTGATAGATCAAGAGATTGCCGACAGCGATGAAATTAAAATGATTATGCAGGTGCACGATGAACTGGTGTTCGAAGTGCGGTCTGACAAAGTGGAACATCATAGCACCCGAATTAAAGCCCTGATGGAACAAGCCGCCGAACTGAGCGTGCCGCTGATTGCCGAAGTGGGCATCGGCGATAACTGGGACGAGGCGCACTAACACCCGCAATTGACGAAAAAACCAACAGGCGATACTATTTGACTGTCGCCTGTTCAAAAAGAAGGAGAGCGTGATGAAAACAGAAGCGTATAAAAAATTTTTGGCTGAAAAGGTTAAACTTGGCGATTTAGCTATCGCACAACAACGCCACTACACCCCTGAACAAGTCTATGAAAATGCTATTCGGGCAGCATTAAAAGCAGCAGAGGGCATGAAGAAAAGTGCGTGAGATCACCTATTCAGCAATCGCTAATCAGGATATTGAAACCATTATGATCAATATCACCGAATTTGTTGGCTTACAAAGTGCGGTGAATGTGATCAATGATATTCAAAAATCAATTGCGCTGCTATCCACCATGCCAGACATGGGAGCAAAGGGGGACGTAGAGGGAACACGAGAAATTTACCCTAGAGGGTATCGTGTTGTTTACCGCACCACAGAGACACATATTTTGATTATTACCGTTCTCCACTGTCGCCGCCTTTACCCACCGCTATCCTCTTATGAGAACCATAATGAAATATAAAAACCTGCGTGATTTTATCGCCTTGTTAGAACAACAGGGCGAATTGAAACGGATTAGCCAGCCGATTGATCCCTATTTGGAAATGACCGAAATTGCCGACCGCACTTTGTGTTTGGGCGGGCCGGCGTTGTTATTTGAAAATCCGGTCGGTTACGATATACCGGTGCTTTGCAATCTGTTCGGCACGGCTCGGCGAGTGGCGCTTGGCATGGGGCAAGAGAATGTTACCGCTTTGCGAGATGTCGGCAAGTTGCTTGCTTTTTTAAAAGAGCCTGAGCCGCCGAAAGGCTTTAAAGATCTGATCGACAAATTGCCGCAATTTAAGCAAGTGCTGAATATGCCCACCAAAGTGTTGAGCAAGGCCGACTGTCAACAGATTGTCTGGCAGGGCGAGGAGGTCGATTTATATAAATTGCCGATCATGCACTGCTGGCCGGACGATGTTGCGCCCTTGGTGACATGGGGGCTGACCATCACTCAAGGGCCGTATAAAAAACGGCAAAATTTAGGCATTTATCGCCAACAGCTGATCGCTAAAAATAAATTGATTATGCGTTGGCTGTCGCACCGTGGCGGCGCATTGGATTTTCAGGAGTGGAAAGAAGCGCACCCGAATCAGCCTTTCCCGGTTTCAGTGGCATTAGGCGCAGACCCTGCAACCATTTTAAGTGCGGTCACCCCGATTCCCGACAGCTTATCGGAATATGCCTTTGCCGGGTTATTGCGTGGGCATAAAAGCGAAGTGGTGAAATCGCTATCCAATGAACTGGAAGTGCCGGCCGGTGCGGAAATCGTACTGGAAGGTTATATCGATCCCGATGAAACCGCACTTGAAGGGCCGTATGGCGATCACACCGGCTATTACAACGAGCAAGAGTATTTTCCGGTGTTCACGGTTACACACATCACCATGCGCCAACAGCCGATTTACCACTCCACCTACACAGGGCGCCCGCCTGATGAACCGGCGGTGTTGGGTGAGGCGCTAAACGAAGTGTTTATCCCGATTCTGCAAAAACAATTTCCGGAAATTGTCGATTTCTACCTGCCACCGGAAGGCTGTTCATATCGCTTGGCGGTCGTTACGATCAAGAAGCAATATCCGGGGCACGCCAAACGGGTGATGATGGGGGTTTGGTCGTTCCTGCGTCAGTTTATGTACACTAAATTCGTAATTGTGTGTGATGATGATGTTAACGCACGCGATTGGAAAGATGTGATCTGGGCGATCACCACGCGCAGTGATCCGGCGCGCGATTGTACAATCATTGAACACACCCCGATTGATTATCTGGATTTTGCCTCGCCGATTGCCGGATTGGGATCGAAAATGGGAATTGACGCCACCAATAAATGGCAAGGTGAAACCACTAGAGAATGGGGCGTTCCGATAACGAAAAATGAGGATATTGTGAAAAAAATAGACGAAACATGGGAAAGTTTAGCTATTCTTTAGAAAAAATATAGTTTAGAATGAAAATCCTCCACGGCAAAAAGCGAGCCGAGAGAATTTTTTATTATAATTATAAAATACATAAAACACACAACAACATCATCTTGAAACAAGAAGGAAAACCCATGAGCAATTTAACTACTCTTGACGATTTTTTGGCACAACTGGCAAAACGTGATGGGCATCAGCCTGAATTCTTGCAAGCGGCAAAAGAAGTATTCACCTCTCTGTGGCCGTTTATCCAAGCCAATCCCAAATATGCTTCTCAAGCGTTGCTGGAGCGTCTAGTTGAGCCTGAGCGTGCGTTCCAATTCCGTGTGGCATGGACAGATGACAAAGGGCAAGTGCAAGTCAACCGTGCTTTCCGCGTGCAATTCAACAGCGCTATCGGGCCTTACAAAGGCGGCATGCGTTTCCACCCTTCAGTCAATCTTTCTATCTTAAAATTCCTGGGCTTCGAGCAAATCTTTAAGAATGCGTTGACCACCCTGCCAATGGGCGGCGGTAAAGGCGGTTCGGACTTCGATCCGAAAGGTAAATCCGATGCCGAAGTGATGCGTTTCTGCCAAGCATTAATCAGCGAATTATATCGCCATGTTGGTCCGGATACTGATGTACCGGCGGGTGACATCGGTGTAGGCGGTCGTGAAGTGGGCTACCTTGCCGGTTACATGAAAAAATTATCCAACCAATCCGCTTGTGTGTTCACCGGTCGCGGCTTGTCTTTCGGCGGCAGCTTGATTCGCCCTGAAGCAACCGGTTACGGATTGGTGTACTTCGCGCAAGCGATGTTGGAAGAAAAAGGTCAATCGTTTGAAGGTAAAACCGTTACCGTCTCCGGTTCCGGCAACGTAGCGCAATATGCGATTGAAAAAGCCTTAGAACTGGGTGCGAAAGTCGTGACTTGCTCCGACTCTTCCGGCTATGCCTACGACAAAGACGGTTTCACTGCGGAAAAACTAGCTGCATTACAAGAGATCAAAGAAGTGAAACGCGGTCGCGTGAAGGATTATGCAGAACAATTCGGCTTGGAATACCACGAAGGTCAACGTCCTTGGGGCGTAAAAGCCGATATCGCACTGCCTTGCGCCACTCAAAACGAATTGGAACTGAGCGATGCCGAAACCTTAATCGCCAATGGCGTGCAGCTGGTGGCAGAAGGTGCGAATATGCCAACCACTATCGAAGCGACCGATCGCTTACTGGAAGCCGGAGTGTTGTTCGGACCGGGCAAAGCGGCGAACGCAGGCGGCGTGGCAACTTCCGGCTTGGAAATGGCACAAAGCTCACAACGTCTATACTGGACGCGTGAAGAAGTGGACGCACAATTAAAACGCATCATGCTGGATATTCATGCCAATTGTAAAAAATACGGCACAGTAGAAGGTGAAGCTAACATCAACTATGTTGTCGGCGCCAACGTTGCCGGTTTCGTAAAAGTGGCTGACGCGATGTTAGCACAAGGTGTGTTCTAATCACCGATAATGTAAACTGCACTTTTTGCGAATGAAAAAACCGAAAGGCTTGTCCTTTCGGTTTTTTTCATTTTCAGCGCCTGTCATCATTTTGTAACATTTCCCCGCTATACTCTAGCCATCTTCAAGGTGAAGATCTTATGAATACAAAAGGAGACTCAAATGGGCTTGTCATATTTTAATAAAAAAAGTTTAGCCGTTGTGTTGACCGCACTTAGTGTCGGGATGACTTCTGCTTATGCCTCAACGGATTTGGCTGCACTGGAAGCAGCGGCGAAAAAAGAAGGCGTGGTGAACAGCGTCGGGATGCCGGATACTTGGGCGAACTGGAAAGACACTTGGGTGCAATTGGGTGAGAAATACGGCTTGAAGCACAGCGATACCGACATGAGTTCGGCGCAGGAAATTGCGAAATTTGATGCCGAGAAGAAAAATGCCACCGCCGATATTGGTGATGTCGGGGCTTCTTTCGGACCGATTGCGGTGCAAAAAGGCGTCACTCAGCCGTATAAAACCAGCTACTGGAATGATATTCCCGATTGGGCGAAAGATGCCGACGGGCATTGGATGTTGGCATATACCGGCACAATTGCGTTTATCGTGAATAAAGATACAGTGAAAAACATTCCGCACAGTTGGAATGATTTGTTGAAAGGCGATTATAAAGTCACCGTCGGTGATGTGAGTGTGGCGGCGCAAGCGGTGAACGGCGTGTTAGCGGCGAACTTCGCCCGTGGCGGTGATGAAACCGATTTAACCCCGGCACTGGATTTCTTCGCCGAGATCGCAAAACAAGGGCGTTTGGGCATGGTGGATCCGAGCATTGCTAATCTGGAAAAAGGCGAAGTGGAAGTCGGTGTAGTTTGGGATTTCAACGGCTTAAACTACCGTGATCAAATTGATCCGAACCGTTTTGAGGTGCTGATTCCGTCTGACGGCAGTGTGATTTCTGGTTACACCACGATTATCAATAAATATGCTAAAAACCCGAATGCGGCTAAGTTAGCGCGCGAATATATTTTATCTGATGAAGGGCAGATCAATCTGGCTCGCGGCTATGCCCGTCCGATTCGTGCCGATAAAATCAGTTTGCCGCAAGATGTAACCGCTAAATTGCTACCGTCGGAGCAGTATAAAAATGCTCGCCCGATTAAAGACGGCAAAGCGTGGGAAAAATCCTCAAAACAGCTGCCGCGTCTATGGCAGGAAAAAGTCATTATCAATATGAAATAAGAGGCGGCGATGAAAGCGATTCTGGTGATTTTAGACGGTTTAAATTACGACACGGCAGTGCAAACCATGGGGCATTTGCAGGCGCTTTGTCGCCGAGGCATCGGCAAGCTTTATCAAGTGCAAAGCGAGCTGCCCGCACTTTCCCGTCCGTTGTATGAATGTCTGCTCACCGGCGTTGCGCCGATTGACAGTGGGGTGGTGAATAACCGTGTTACCCGCTTGTCGCAGCAAAAAAGTATTTTTCATTACGCATCGGCAGCCGGTTTAACCACCGCTGCCGCAGCCTATCACTGGGTGAGCGAGCTGTATAACCGCACGCCGTTTAACCCGACTTTGGATCGCCATGTGCAGGATCGCGATTTGCCGATTCAATATGCGCATTTTTATTACGAAGACGATTACCCCGATTCGCACCTGTTTGCCGACGGTGATAGCTTGCGACATCACCACCAACCGCACTTTATCTTGTTTCATTCGATGAATATTGACGATCTCGGGCATAAATTCGGACAAGACAGTAAACAGTATCGCGATGCGGCAAGGCGTGCCGACAATATTTTGTCGGATTATTTGGCGAACTGGTTGCAAGAGGGTTATCAAGTGATTATCACCGCCGATCACGGCATGAATGATGACGGCAACCATTGCGCTGATTCGGAGACCGAAGCCCGCGTGCCGTTTTATGTGTTCGGCGAGGCATTTAGCCAAGCGGAAACCGCACTTTTACAAACCGAGATTTGCGGCACGATTTGCCAAATACTCGGGGTGGCGCATGATAAGGCGTATTGCGCGGCATTATTAAAATAAGAGGCAACGAATGAGAGGAAAGTGGTTGGCTATTGCGGCAACCTTGCCGTTTTTCCTATTTTTTCTGGCGTTTCAATTTATTCCGTTAATCTGGATTGTGATTAACGGCTTTCAAATTGAAGACGGCGGCTGGGGCTTGGACAATTTCCGTGAAATTATCAATTCCTCATTTTATCTGCAAGCGATTCGCTATTCACTGGAAATTTCGCTGTTGTCGAGCCTGTTCGGATTAGTGATCGCGCTGTTCGGCAGCTATTCTCTGAGTGCGATCAAGCCTTCGCGAGTCGGTGATTTTATTTTATCGTTCAACAGCATGACCAGTAATTTTTCCGGCATTCCATTGGCGTTTGCTTTCATTATTTTATTGGGCGCGAATGGGGCACTGAATCTGTTATTGCGTCAGCAAGGGATAGAGGCAATTAATATCTATTCCAAGAGCGGCATCATCATTATTTACACCTATTTCCAAATTCCACTGGCGGTGTTGCTGCTGTATCCGGCGTTTGACGCGTTGAAAAGCGAATGGCGTGAAGCCGCCGCATTGTTAGGAGCAAATAGCCGAGCTTATTGGTGTAAAATTGCAGTACCGGTGTTTATGCCGGCGTTGCTCGGCACCTTGGTGGTGCTGTTTGCCAATGCGATTGGGGCGTATGCCACGATTTATGCCCTCACCAGCGGCAATTATAACGTGGTGCCGATTCGGATCGGCGCGTTGGTGTCGGGCGATATTTTCCTTAATCCGTATCTGGCAAGTGCGCTGTCACTGTTTTTAATCGGCTTAATGTTGCTGATCACGTTGGTGCACCGTTGGCTGAGCCGACGCTACAACTATCGCGATAAGGGGTGAAGATGAACAATACACGCAAGACCCGCCTTTATCATTACACGGTGCTGTTGATTTTGCTGTTGATTCTGGCAGCGCCGATTGTGGCGACCGCACTTTACTCGTTATCGACCAGCTGGGGCGCGACTTTGTTGCCGGACGGACTGACTTTGGATTGGTACTACCAACTTTGGACTGATGAACGTTTTCTGACCGCACTTTTCCGCTCGTTGTGGATCTGCTTTACCGCACTTTTAGTGGCGATTGGTTTGACCTTTCCGGTGATTTTTGTGGTGGATTACTATTTCCCGAAACTCAAACCGTTGATGAACCTGATTGTGATCCTGCCGTTTGCGATTCCGCCGGTCGTGTCGTCAGTCGGGCTGTTACAGCTCTATTCCGATGAACCGTTGGCGCTGACCGGCACGCCGTGGATTCTGATCAGTTGCTATTTTATGATTGCGCTGCCGTTTATCTATCGCGCGATTGAGAATAATTTAAGCGCAATTAACTTGCGTGAGCTGGTGGCCACCGCACACTTATTGGGTGCCAGCACCTTTCAGGCAGTGTGGCGCATTATTCTTCCGAATTTGAAAAACGGCTTGCTATCGGCGATTTTCCTCTCATTTTCGTTCCTGATCGGCGAATTTCTGTTTGCCAATATGTTAGTCGGCGGACAATACGAAACCCTGCAAGTGTATCTGTATAACATTCGTAACCGCAGCGGGCATTATTCCAGTGCGCTGGTGGTGTCATATTTCTTGCTGATTCTGATCGCCACATTGATAGCCAATACCTTGAGCCGGAAAAAAAGGAAAAACTGATGTCGTATTTAAACGTAATTGATTTGGATAAAAAATACGGTGACAACACCATTTTTGAGAATATCCGCTTTCATGCCGAACAAGGCGAATTTGTGACCTTGCTCGGGCCAAGCGGCTGTGGCAAATCCACGCTGCTGCGCTGCATTGCCGGCTTAACGGAAATTGACAGCGGCACGATTGAACTTAACGGACGTGAAATTACCCACGCCGCGCCGCAAAAGCGCAATATCGCAATGGTGTTTCAAAGTTACGCACTGTTTCCAAACATGACGGTGCGCGAAAATGTGGCATTCGGACTAAAAATGCGCAAAGTGCGGTCAGATGAAATTCAGCAGCGGGTGAAACAGATTTTAGAATTGGTTGAGCTGGAAAGCTATGCCGATCGCTATCCGCAGCAGCTCTCCGGCGGGCAGTGTCAGCGGGTGGCGCTGGCGCGTTCGCTGGTCACCCGTCCTGATTTATTGCTGCTGGATGAGCCGCTGTCGGCGTTGGACGCGCGGATTCGCAAACATTTGCGCCAACAAATTCGCCAGATTCAGCAAGAACTGAATTTAACCACGATTTTTGTCACCCATGATCAGGAAGAGGCGTTGACCATGTCCGATCGGATTGTGCTGATGAACCAAGGGCGAATCGAACAGAACAGCGATGCCGAAACCCTGTATCTGGCGCCGCAAACCCATTTTAGCGCCGGTTTTATCGGCAGTTACAATATTCTCAGCGCGCCGGACGCCAGCCGCCTGTTAGGGCGCGAAGTGCGGTCGGATATTGCGATTCGTCCCGAATCAATCTTGCTGGAAACCGATTTACAGCACGGAGAAGCGAATATTGTCGAGCGCAGCTTGCTAGGCAATATTATCCGTTACAAAGTGCGGTTGGGCGAGCTGGATTTAACCGTAGATAAACTGAATTTATCGCGTGAGCATTTCTTCCCGCTCGGAACGCGGGTGAAGTTGACGATTGAACCAACACAAATTCGGGAGTTGCAATGAGTTTAGTCTTATTTGATTTGGACGACACCTTAATCGACGGCGACAGTGCTTCGCTGTGGAGTGAATTCATGCTACAGCGCGGCTTGGTCGATCAAGAATTTGTCGAGCAAGAGCAAGAAATGATGAAAAAATATGCTGCCGGCGAAATGTCGATGGAAGATTACATGGCGTTCACCCTCAGCCCGTTGCGCGGAATGTCGCAACAAGACGTTGCCAAGCAGACCGCACTTTTCGCGCATTGCGAAATCGAACCTAGAATTTACCCCGAAGCTCAACAGGCGATTAAAGCGTTTCAGTTGGCGAATCGGCGGATCATCATTATTTCCGCCACCGCCGATTTTGTGGTGGAGGCGATCGCCAAAAAGCTGGGCGTTCAAGAAGTGATCGCGATTCAAACCGAAGTGGTCGACGGACATTACAGCGGCAACACGTTTGGCATTTTGAGTTATCAGCAGGGTAAAGTGCAGCGACTGCAAGCCTATCTGGGCGCGGAATATGCCGAACAAATTCGTGAGGCGCTGTTTTATTCCGACTCACGCAACGATTTACCGCTGCTGAACGAAGTCGGTTATCCGATTGCGGTCAACCCGGACAGCGTGTTGCGCCAACAGGCGGAGAAGTGCGGTTGGACGATAGAACATTGGCAGCTGGAAAGTGTTGAAAAAAATTTGCACGAAAAGTAATAACCCCCTATTTTCTATTGATAAAAAAAGCGTATAATTCTGCACCATTCTAGGTATTTTCGCTTCTTTACAGAAGCATCGTCAGCATTTGCAGGATTTGGTTCTATGTGTCAACTTTTGGGCATGAATTGTAACAGCCCGACCGATATTGTGTTCTCTTTTGAAGGGTTCCGCCGCCGTGCGGGCATCACCGATCACCACTCCGACGGCTTCGGCATTGCGTTTTTTGAAGGCAAAGGTGTACGCGTTTTCCGCGATGACAAACCGTGCAGCTCATCGCCGATCGCCGATTGTGTTAAGCAATATCACATCAAATCACTGAATGTGATTGCGCATATCCGCAAAGCCACGCAAGGTTTGGTCAATCTGGAAAATACCCATCCGTTTATGCGCGAAATCTGGGGCGAAAACTGGATGTTTGCGCATAACGGCAATCTGAAAACCATGCCGGATCTGTCCGAAAGCCGCGCCCAGCCGATCGGCAGCACCGATTCCGAAGCGGCATTTTGCTATATGGTGGAAAAACTCAAAGTGCGGTATCACAAAAAGCCGAGCGATCAGGAAATCTTTGATGCCGTGCGTGAAATTTCAATCGAACTGGCGGAATTGGGCACGTTTAACTTCATTTTGTCTAACGGACAAATCATGCTGGCGCACTGCTCGACCAACCTGCACTATGTGATGCGCAAAGCCCCGTTCGGCAAGGCGTTCCGCATTGACGACGACGGCGTTATTGATTTCAACGACTTCGCTAAGCCAAACGATAAAGTCAACATCATCTCGACTTTCCCACTGACCAAAAATGAAGAGTGGGTCAAAATGGAACACGGTGGCTTCGTAATGTTCAAAGACGGCGAGAAAATTCACGAAGTGGTCGGCGTGTTCAAACAAATGGAAGACGACGGCACCACCTGCCAAGAACAGCAACAGCCTCTGGAAAAGAAGGTGGCGTAATGCTGCCTTTTGAGTGATAGTAAAGTAGCACTTTCATGGAAGGCAATATTCGCCATTATTTGGGATAATTAGATTTGAACGCCGTCAATAAGGAATCCAAAATATAATTTTCGATATTGCTATGATTACTGTGTTTTAAACGGCACAAAGTCACTCGCCACGGTACAGGATCCTTGATTTTTCGGCAGATATAATCCGAGGCGGGATACTGCTTTGAAATTGGAAAAGGTAAGATCGTCAGTAATTCTTTATTAATTTTAGTTGAATTAAGGAGAAAATCCCAAGAGCTAGAGGTCAATATAATATTGGGATAAATATTATGCCGATCAAAATACTCACTTAATTGGTGATGGATCATAAATGTTTGATCAAAAATCGCCATTTTTTCATTATGTAAATCCTGCCAAGTTAAGATCTCTTTCTTTGCTAAGTGGTGCTGTGGTGAGAAAAAAACCGCCAGTTCCGAGCATGATATTTCAAACGATTCAATGATGTTTTTAGAAATGCGTTCAGGATAAAGCAATGCGGCAAGATCAATATTTTCGAGCAGCAATTCATTTTTTAGCACATACGCACCTTGTTCTTTGATACTGAAATTGATATTAGGATTATTTAAAATCAATTGCGGCATAATTTCAGAAAAGACGACGGATAAAACCAGTGGTGGAATACCAATGCTAATACTGCCTTCAACTTGGTTAACCATTTTATGTAGGCTTTTGTGCATTTCATTATATTTTTCAATCAATTCCTTCGCATTACGATAATAGTTTTCACCTAGATAGGTTAAACCGATGATTTTTCCCTGTGAGCGTTTAAATAATGCAATATTTTCTCTGCTCTCAAATTCATTAATCATCATGCTAAGTGCTGGCTGAGATATATACAAATATTTTGAGGTTTTGCTTAAGTTAAAATCATTTTCAACGATAGCGGTAAAATACCGCAGATGTCTGATATCCATAATCTTCCTCTCACCTGTGACCAAATCATGTCGACCAAAATTGCAGTTATTATAAATAAAATTTATATGATTGCTAAAAAATCAATATTTCTTTTCTGTTTTCCCTTTTGCTATGCTCATATCGTGTTATGAGAACCGGCTGGCTATCTTATAACTTAATGAAATTAATGTGATTATATATTTTTATTCAGTAAATATATATTCCACACTAAAAAACAAATTAAGAATGAGAGTCAGAAACATTGTTAACAAAAATATTGTATAAATAAACTTTATTAAAAAAATAGCATTTGGAGAGGATATGTCTAAAAAAATTCCTATCAGTGAGATAAAACAGCATTTATTTGACGGCATGAGCATTATGTCCGGCGGTTTTATGGGGATTGGCGCGGCAGAAATGTTGATTAATGCCGTTTTAGAATCAGGGATTAAAGATATTACGTTGATCAGCACCGATACAGCGTTGGTAGATACCGGAGTCGGACCATTAATTAGCCATAACCGTGTTAAAAAAGTGATTGCATCGCATATCGGCACAAATCCTGAAACCGGGAAAAAAATGATTTCGGGTGAAATGCAAGTTGAACTGGTTCCGCAAGGGACATTGGCTGAGCGAATTCGCGCCGGTGGTGCGGGGTTAGGCGGCATTTTAACCCCGACAGGGGTTGGCACGGTAGTCGAAGAAGGAAAACAAAAAATCAGCGTAGAAGGCGTTGAATATTTGCTCGAGCTACCGCTAAAAGCCGATTTGGCGTTGATTAAAGCGGACATTGCCGACGAAAGCGGCAATCTGATTTATGCCGGTTCTGCGCGTAATTTTAATCCGTTAATGGCATTAGCGGCGAAAACGGTGATTGCGGAAGTAAATAACATTGTCGCAGTTGGTGAACTTGATCAAAACCAAGTGATGACGCCGGCAACATTAGTCGATTACCTTGTGTGTAATAGCCAGAATTAAGAGGATATATCAATGAATGCAAAAGAATTAATTGCTCGCCGAATCGCAATGGAATTGAAAAATGGGGATGTGGTGAACTTAGGGATTGGGCTGCCGACGCTGGTGGCGAGTTATCTGCCGGAGGAGGTCAATATCACACTTCAATCGGAAAATGGGTTTCTCGGATTGGCTGCGCTTGATCAAGAGAACATTGATCCGACGGTGGTGAATGCAGGCGGTCAGCCTTGCTCAATTCAAATCGGTGGCGCATTTTTTGATAGTGCTTACTCTTTTGCGCTAATTCGTGGCGGGCATGTTGATGCTTGCGTGCTGGGCGGATTAGAGGTGGATCAAGAGGCGAACCTGGCAAACTGGGTTGTACCGGGAAAAATGGTGCCGGGCATGGGCGGTGCGATGGATTTGGTTACGGGAGCGCGAAAAGTCATCATCGGCATGGAGCATTGCGCGAAATCAGGCGCTTCAAAAATTCTTAAAAAATGCAGCTTGCCGCTAACGGCACAAAATAAAGTCAATATGGTGGTAACGGAATTGGCCGTTTTCAATTTTATTGACGGACAATTAACGCTGCAAGAACACGCACCAAATGTCGATTTAGCCACGATTAAAGCAAAAACCGAAGCGGATTTCGTGGTGGCGGACAGCTTTAAAGAGATGGCAATCAGCTTATAGCGGTATCAATGTGAAGTGAGGAAAAAATGGAAAATGTTGTAATTGTTAGTGCTGCAAGAACAGCGGTTGGCGGATTTAACGGCTCACTTGCAACGGTAAGTGCGGTTGAATTGGGAGCGTTGGTGATTCAAGAGGTGCTGAAGCGTGCCAATATTTCAGCCGAACATATTGATGAGGTGATTCTTGGGAATGTATTACAAGCCGGGCTGGGGCAAAATCCTGCAAGGCAAGCGGCGCTGAAAGCGGGGATTGCAAAGGAAGTCTCTTCGCTGACGATCAATAAAGTCTGTGGTTCGGGGCTAAAAAGCGTGGTATTAGGCGCACAGGCAATTTGTTGCGGTGACGCTGATGTTGTTATTGTCGGCGGCATGGAAAATATGAGCCAAGCGCCCTATTTGTTGAGTAGTAAGGTGCGCACAGGCACGAGAATGGGAAATTTAACGTTGCAGGACACCATGGTTGAGGATGGTTTAACCTGTGCAATGAATCACTATCATATGGGCATTACTGCGGAAAATATTGCTGAGAAATATGCAATCAGCCGCCAAGAACAAGATGAGTTCGCATTGCGTTCGCAAACATTGGCGACGAAAGCAGTGCAATCGGGGGTATTTGATCGGGAAATTGTGCCGGTGGTGATCAAAAATCGCAAAGGTGACGTCATTTTTAGCCGTGATGAACATCCAAAGTGTGACACGACTATCGAACAATTGTCGATACTCAAACCGGCATTTAAAAAAGAAGGGACGGTTACGGCAGGCAACGCATCCGGTTTAAATGACGGGGCGGCGGCATTGCTGCTGATGAGCGAAAGTAAAGCCGAGCAACTAGGTTTAGTGCCGTTAGCGCGCATTCGTAGTTATGCCAGTGTAGGAAATGATCCTGCGGTAATGGGATTAGGACCGGTTGAAGCAACGCGCAAGGCGCTACAAAAAGCAAATCTTAGTCTGGCGGATATTGATCTTATTGAAGCGAATGAAGCCTTTGCCGCACAATTCCTAGGGGTTGGCAGGGCGTTGAATTTTGATTTAACTAAAACCAATATTCACGGCGGAGCGATTGCACTGGGACATCCGATTGGGGCAAGCGGCGCCCGAATTTTAGTCACGCTGTTATACGGAATGCTTGCACAAAATGCGACGTTCGGGCTTGCAACATTGTGTATTGGCGGCGGACAAGGTATTTCAATGATTATTGAACGAACTTAAGATTTTTTCAAGTAACAAGACTAACCAACAAATAAAACAAAAAGTGAGGTTGAAATGATAGATGTAAACGGAAAAGTAGCGGTGATTACGGGTTCTGCCAGCGGCATTGGTTTGCATATGGCAAAAAAATTTTTAGCAAACGGCGCAAAAGTCGTGATTAGTGATGTGAACGAAGCAGCATTGGAAGCGCGCTTAAAAGAGTTTGATAATCCGAATATCATTGCGATTAAAGCTGATGTGACGAAAGAGGATGACATTAAACATCTGATTTTTACTGCAGTGGAACGCTTTGGCACATTAGATATTTTCGTTAATAACGCCGGTATTCAACATGTTGCACCGATTGAAGATTTTCCAACGGAGAAATTTGATTTAATGCTGCAAATTATGCTGAGAGCATCATTTTTGAGTATTAAATACTGCCTGCCAATTATGAAAAAGCAAAAGTTCGGGCGGATTATTAATGTTTCATCGATTAATGGCTTAGTCGGCTTCGCCGGTAAAGTCGCTTATAACGCCGCTAAACATGGCATTATCGGGATCACACGTGTTGCAGCGCTAGAATGCGCAAAAGACGGCGTCACCGTGAATGCGATCTGCCCGGGGTATATTGAAACGCCATTAGTATTAAACCAGATGAATGATTTGGCAAAAACACGCAATGTGAGTTTGGATAAAGTATTGGATGAGGTTCTCTATCCGTTAATTCCGCAAAAAACCTTGATTGATATTGATGATATCGCAAGTTTGGTATTGTTTGCTTCCAGCCCTTGTGCGAAGCACATTACGGGCACGAACCTTGTGATTGACGCCGGTTATACGGCGCAATAAATATCTGTTGCAGCAAGCCGAATATTGAGCAATCGGCAGCGGCATAAAATGACACGGATTAAAAGGAAAGCTGGCTTTCAAGGACGAAACCGGCTTTTATTTGTCCCGAAGTGCGGTATTTGAATATATTTCATCTTGTTGGAGGTGAGACATATTCATAGTAGGAGAATCATTATGTTAGGTATTTTGCTTGGTCTTACGATTATTATTGTCTTAGCGTTTCTCGGTTGGTCAATTATCTGGGTTGCGCCGATTGCTGCCGGTGTGGTGGCATTATTTGGGGGATTAGATCTACTTACCGCTTATACCGGCGATTATATGGGCGGGTTTGTCGGTTTTGCTAAAACGTGGTTTCCTATTTTTATGTTGGGCGCTATTTTTGGTAAATTAATGGAAGTCACTGCAATGGCAAATTCTATTGCAGCAACAATTAGCAAATGGCTAGGTGCAAAACGAGCAATTTTGGCGGTGGTGGTTGCTTGCTCGGTACTGACGTACGGTGGTGTCAGCTTATTTGTGGTAGTGTTTGCGGTTTACCCGCTGGCGGTGTCACTATTTCGCGAAGCAGATATTTCACGCCAATTATTGCCGGGCACTATCGCATTAGGTGCCTTTACCTATACGATGACCGCTATTCCCGGCACTCCGCAAATTCAAAATCTCATCCCGATTAGTTATTTTAATACCAACCCGACGGCAGCACCGGCAATGGGGATTGTGGCATCTCTACTCATGGCGGGTATAGGTTATGCGTGGTTAATCTATCGAGAAAATGCGCTGCGTTCCAAAGGGAGAGTATTTATTGAGCCGGAAGTCAGTATTCAAGTAAGCATTGAAGATGAGAAAACCCCGGATCAGCGTGAGAAGCTGGAGAACGGCAATTCAGGGCAAGCTGTGACACAAAAAAATCCTAATTTTTGGTTTTCAATGGCGCCATTGGTTGCGGTGGTGGTCGCCTTGAACGTGAGTAAAATGGCAATTGTTAACGCATTATTGATTGGGATTTTATTGATTTTAGTACTTAGTGCAACGCGATATAAAACGTTTATCAAAGCGATTAATGAAGGGGCTAACGGTTCAGTGACCGCGATAGTGAATACCTCGGCGGCAGTTGGATTTGGCACGGTGGTTAAAGCCGTCCCGGGCTTCGCTGCGCTTTCTGAATTTTTATTAAATATTAAAGGTACGCCACTGATTTCAGAAGCGATATCGGTAACCGCACTTGCGGGGGCGACAGGTTCCGCCAGTGGTGGAATGGGAATTGCGTTAGAAAGTTTGGGACAAAAATATTATGAGTTAGCAATAGCACAAGGATTAAATATCGAGCATTTTCATCGCGTCGCCTCGATTGCTTCCGGTGGGCTGGATACTCTGCCGCATAATGGCGCAGTGCTGACCTTATTGGCGATCACCGGCATGAGCCATCGGCAAAGTTATTTTGATATCGCTATGGTGTCATTAGTGATTCCCACCATTTCCCTGATAATCGTTATTGGATTAGCGAGTGCTGGAATAGTTTAGGATCTCTGCACTGAAGGCGGCGATAATATTTTCTTATCGCCGTTTTTTATGCCGCATTTATTCAGTATTGAAGCATTTTTGAGAATTGAGCATAATTTATTATTCAATTTTGTGATCCAAATCCTGAAACAAATTATTAACAACTCTTGATCATCTTTTTTACTTCATATAGGGTAAAAGGTAGCTTGTTTTCATTTACAGCACAGCGATCGTTTGCTTTCTTTCGCTTCCTATAACTTCGTTAAGAGGAACGCCGATATGCAACACCTAGACTCCATATTAAAAGAGAACCGCATTTTCAAACCCAGTGATGATTTCCGTCAAGCCGCCAACATCGGCAAACTGGAAACCTATCAAGATTTATGGGAATTTGCCGATAAAGATTACCTGCAGTATTGGGCGGATTTGGCGCGCGAGCTGATCAGTTGGAAAAAACCGTTTATGACGATTTTCGACGACAGCAATGCGCCGTTTTACCAATGGTTTCCGGACGGCAAGCTCAACGCTTCATATAACTGTCTCGATCGCCATTTGCCGGACAAGGGCAATAAAACCGCACTGATTTTTGAATCCGATTTCGGACAAGTGAGCAATTTCACCTATCAGCAACTGCACAACCGAGTATGCCGTTTCGGTAACGCCTTGCGCGAGCTGGGCATCGGCAAGGGCGATCGGGTGGTGATCTATATGCCGATGTTGGTTGAAGCGGTGATTGCGATGCAGGCGTGCGCGCGAATTGGTGCGGTACATTCGGTGGTGTTTGGCGGTTTTTCGGCTGGCGCATTGAAAGATCGAATAGAGGATGCCGGCGCTAAATTGGTGATCACCGCAAACGGCGGTTTGCGCGGCGGCAAAATTATTCCGTTGAAAGAAACCGTGGACGAAGCGCTGGATATGGGCTGCCCGACGGTACAAAACGTGGTGGTTTATTACCGTTTGAATATCGACACTCCGTGGAAAAACGGGCGCGATCTGTGGTGGCATGAACTGTCGAAAAAACAGCCTGATTTTTGTGAGCCGGAATGGATGAATTCGGAAGATCCACTGTTTATTCTTTACACCTCCGGTTCAACCGGCAAGCCGAAAGGCATCGTGCACAGCACTGCCGGCTATTTATTGGGCGCGATTAACACCTTCCGCAATGTATTTGACAATAAACCGGACGATATTTATTGGTGCACCGCCGATGTGGGCTGGATCACCGGGCATTCTTATGTCTGTTACGGGCCGTTGGCGAACGGCGCGACCCAAGTGATTTACGAAGGAGTGCCGAGCTATCCGGATCCGGGGCGGATTTGGCGGACGATTCAACGGCACAAAATCAGCGTGTTTTATACCTCGCCGACTTTGATCCGTTCATTAACCCGAGTGGGTGATTGGATCCCGAAAAAATATGATCTTTCCTCATTGCGTCTGCTCGGCAGCGTTGGCGAGCCGATCAATCCGTCGGCGTGGATGTGGCTGTATGATGTTATCGGCAAAACCCAATGCCCGATTGTGGATACTTGGTGGCAGACCGAAACCGGCTCGATTATGCTGTCGCCGCTGCCGGGGATTAACTCGATGAAACCAGGCTCTTGCACCTTGCCATTGCCGGGCATTATGGCGGATGTGGTTGATGATCAGGGACAGAAAATTACCGATCAGAGCGGTGGTATCTTGGTGATCAAACGCCCGTTTCCGTCGATGTTGCGCACGATTTGGAATGACGATGAACGCTATAAAGCGACCTATTTCCCGGCGGAACTCGGCGGTAAATATTATGTGGCGGGCGATTCGGCGCATCGCGACGAAGACGGCTATTTCTGGATTTTGGGGCGCACTGACGATGTGTTAAATGTTTCCGGCCATCGTTTAGGCACGATGGAGATCGAATCGGCACTGGTCGCCAGCCCGAAAGTGGCGGAAGCCGCGGTGGTCGGCAAGCCGGACGAAGTTAAAGGCGAAGCGGTGGTGGCATTTGTGGTCCTGAACGAGGCGCTGCCGGACGGCGAGGAAGCCAAAGCCTTGGCGGAGGAGCTGAAGCAGTGGGTGTCGAAAGAGATCGGTAAAATCGCTCGTCCGGAGGATATTCGTTTTGCCGAGAATTTACCGAAAACCCGCTCCGGCAAAATTATGCGCCGTTTACTGCGGGCGATTGCGAAAAACGAAGTGATCACCCAAGACGTTTCCACCTTGGAGAATCCACAGATTATCGGACAATTGCAGCGCCAAGTGCTGTAATTCGTTCAGATACGGCAAAGTGCGGTTTGAATGATGTGTCAGACCGCACTTTGCAATTTTCTTTCGAGTTATCCATTTTTTGACTGATTTTTTTTGCATTTTGCGACATAATCAACGCAGAAATTCAAACAAGGAATACTATGCAAAACGGTCATCTTTATATTGTTTCTGCGCCGAGCGGCGCGGGCAAATCCTCTCTGATTGCAGCGCTGTTAAAACAGCTGCCGCAAAATAAAGCGCAAGTGTCAATTTCCCACACCACCCGCCAGCCGCGCCCGGGTGAACAGCACGGCGTGCATTACTATTTCAGTTCGGTTGCGGAATTTGAAAACTTGATCGAACAAGGCTTGTTTTTGGAATATGCCAACGTATTCGGTAATTACTATGGCACCTCAATCCCGATGATCGAACAGAGCTTGGCGCAGGGGATTGATGTTTTTTTGGACATCGACTGGCAGGGCGCGCAGCAAGTGCGGTTGAAAATGCCGGATTGCAAAAGTATTTTTATCCTGCCGCCGTCGTTGGACGAACTGGAGCGCCGCCTGATTGGGCGCGGGCAGGATTCGGCAAAGGTGATCGCCGCAAGAATGGCGAAAGCGATTAGCGAAATGGAGCATTATGCCGAATATAATTATGTGATTATTAATGATAATTTTGAACAAGCCGTGACGGAAATACAGGCGATTTTAACCGCTGAAAAAGTGACGCTTGCCGCGGCGCAGCAAAATCATCCATTATTAATTCAGCAACTACTGGCGAAATGACAGCAGCTTTAGTATCATATTAAGCTTTTAACGAATTTTTAGAGTGGAGAAAGAACTATGGCACGAGTAACTGTGCAAGATGCGGTCGAGAAAATCGGCAACCGTTTTGATTTGATTTTAACCGCGTCGCGCCGTGCAAGACAATTGCAATCTAACGTGCGTGAGCCGTTAGTAGAGCCGGAAAACGACAAGCCGACCGTGATCGCGCTGCGTGAAATCGAAAAAGGCTTGATCAATAACGAGATCATGGACAAACAAGATCGCTACGAGCAATTAGAGCAAGAAACCGCAGAAATTCATGCCGTTTCACTGCTGTCGTCAGAAGATCAACAATAAAATCCCCCGTTTTTATTGATAGGCAGGTGTGATTTGTATCTATTCGAAAGCCTAAACCGGATTATTCAAGGCTATTTGCCGCCGGAACAGATTGAACTGGTGAAGCAAGCCTATGTTATCGCGCGCGACGCCCACGAAGGCGTCACCCGTTCCAGCGGCGAACCGTATATCACCCACCCGGTGGCGGTGGCGTCGATTATTGCCGAAATGAAACTGGATCATGAAGCGGTGATGGCGGCATTGCTGCACGATGTGATCGAAGATACCCCTTACACCGAACAACAGCTGACCGACGCCTTTGGTCGCAGCGTAGCCGAAATCGTTGAAGGCGTGTCGAAGCTGGATAAATTGAAATTCAGAACACGCAAAGAGGCGGAAACCGAAAATTTCCGCAAAATGATTTTGGCGATGACCAAAGACATTCGGGTGGTGTTGATTAAACTTGCCGACCGCACCCACAATATGCGTACGCTTGGATCATTGCGTCCGGATAAGCGGCGTCGGATTGCCAAAGAAACGCTGGAAATTTACAGCCCGCTGGCACATCGCTTGGGGATCGAGCATATTAAAAACGAATTGGAAGATCTGGGCTTTGAAGCGCTGCATCCGAATCGTTACCAAGTGCTGCAAAAAGTGATCCAAGCTGCGCGTGGCAACCGTAAAGAGATGATCCAGCGGATTGCCGATGAGATCAAAGGGCGGTTAGACGATGCCGGCATCCATTCGCGCGTATTCGGGCGGGAAAAACACCTGTATTCCATCTATCAAAAAATGCGGCTCAAAGAGCAGCGCTTCCATTCGATCATGGACATTTATGCGTTCCGCGCGATTGTCGATGACGTCGATACCTGTTATCGGGTGCTCGGGCAGATGCACGGTTTGTATAAGCCGCGCCCGGGGCGAGTGAAAGATTACATCGCGATTCCGAAAGCCAACGGCTACCAATCACTGCACACCTCAATGATCGGGCCGCACGGCGTGCCGGTCGAAGTGCAGATCCGTACCGAAGATATGGATCAAATGGCAGAAATGGGGGTCGCGGCGCACTGGGCGTATAAACAGGGCAGTGAGGTGAAAAACACCACCGCGCAAATCCGCGCCCAGCGCTGGCTGCAAAGCCTGATTGAGCTGCAACAAAGTTCGGGGAACTCGTTGGAATTTATCGAAAGTGTAAAATCTGATATGTTCCCGGACGAAATCTATGTATTCACGCCGAAAGGGCGGATCGTCGAGCTGCCGACCGGCGCAACGGCGATCGACTTTGCCTATGCGGTGCACTCCGATATCGGGCAAACCTGTATCGGCGCACGGGTTGATCGCGTGCCGTATCCGTTGTCGCAAGCGCTGGAAAGCGGGCAAACGGTGGAAGTGATCACCGCGCCGTCGGCACGCCCAAGTGCGGGTTGGCTGAATTTTGTGGTCACGGCAAAAGCGCGTTCCAAAATTCGTCAAACTCTGAAAAGCCTGCGCCGCGATGAGTCGATTATTCTCGGCAAACGTCAGCTGATTCATTCGCTGTCGCCGTATAAGCTGGAAGATATTGATCAACAGCGCTTGCAGCATTTGCTGGCGGAATTAAAACTGAGCGATTTTGATGACCTGCTGGCGGAAATCGGGCTGGGCAATCAGATGAGTGCGGTGATTGCACACAGCTTGTTAGGCGAGAAAATTGCGGTCGACACCGACGGCATTCCGAACAACCATAAAGACGCCAACCTCATCATCAAAGGTGCGGAGGGCTTGCTGATCAGCTGTGCGAAATGCTGCCATCCGGTGCCGGGCGATCCGATTATTGCGTTTGTCAGCCCGGGCAAAGGCTTGGTGGTGCACCATGAATTTTGTTCCAATATCGCACGTGAAAGTCATCAACAGCCGCAGCATTTCACTTCCGTCGAATGGGAAAAAAGTGAAAACGGTGCGGAATTTGATGCCGAACTGCGGATCGAAATGGTCAATAAGCAGGGGATTTTGGCGAACTTAACCTCGGCAATTGCCGCGACCGGCAGCAATATTAAGAGTATCACCACCGAGGAAAAAGAAGGACGCGTGTATTTTGTGACATTGCTGATTTCAACGCATAACGTGCAACAATTGAGTGGCGTGATCAAAAAACTCAGCGCGGTTTCCGGCGTGATCGAGATTATCCGCAACACCAACGAATAGGCTAATTTGGCATGAAAGAGCAACTGCTGGATGCGATTCCCCTGACCACACTTGCCGGCGTCGGGGCGGCAGTTGCGGCTAAATTGGCAAAAATCAACATTAATAACGTGCAGGATTTGCTGTTTCACCTGCCGAGCCGCTATGAAGACCGCACCAGAATCACCCCGCTTGCCGACATTCGCCCGGACAGTTACGCCACGGTAGAAGGCGTGGTGCAGAGTTGCGATGTCACTTTCGGCAAACGCGCGATGCTGAGTGTCACCTTGTCGGACGGCAACAGCAAAATTGCGCTGCGTTTTTTCAATTTCAACGCCGGTATGAAAAACAGCCTGCAAAACGGCACGCGGGTTAAGGCTTTCGGCGAAATTAAGCGCGGGCGCTTTATGGTGGAAATTCATCACCCGCAATACCAAATTATTCGCAATGATCAGCCGTTAGTATTGGAAGAAAACCTCACCCCGATTTATCCGACCACCGAAGGCTTGCGCCAGACCGCACTTCGCAATTTAACCGATCAGGCGTTGAAACTGCTTCACAGCACGCCGGTTAACGAACTGCTGCCGCTTGAATTTAATCCGCATAAAATCAGCTTAAAACAGGCGCTGAGCTTTTTGCACCGCCCGCCGCCGAGCATTTCATTTGAACAGCTGGAACAAGGCTCGCATCCGGCGCAGCAACGACTGATTTATGAAGAATTACTGGCGCATAATCTGGCAATGCAGCAAAGCCGAGTAGAAACCAAGCGCTTGGCGGCGCAGCGGTTGGAGCAAAATGATGAACTCACAGCACAATTTCTGGCACAATTGCCGTTTCAACCGACCAATGCACAACGGCGAGTTACTGATGATATTCGCCGTGATTTGGCACAGTCTGAACCGATGATGCGGTTGGTGCAGGGCGATGTCGGTTCAGGCAAAACATTAGTGGCGGCATTGGCAGCCTTAATTGCGATCGGCAATCAGGCTCAGGTGGCGTTAATGGCGCCGACCGAAATTCTGGCGGAACAACACGCGCAGAATTTCCGTCGTTGGTTTGAACCGCTAGGCATTGACGTCGGCTGGCTTGCCGGTAAAGTGAAAGGAAAAGCCCGTCAAGCGGAGCTGGAAAAGATCAAGTGCGGTCAGGTGAAGATGATTGTCGGCACCCATGCGCTGTTTCAAGACGAGGTGGAGTTTCAGCATTTATCGTTGGTGATTATTGACGAGCAACACCGTTTCGGCGTACATCAACGTCTGATGTTGCGCGAAAAAGGCTTGAAAAATGCGATTTATCCGCACCAACTGATTATGACCGCCACCCCGATTCCACGCACCCTGGCGATGACGGTGTATGCCGATCTGGATACTTCCATTATTGACGAACTGCCGCCGGGACGAACGCCGATTCAGACGCTGGTGGTGTCGGAGGATCGGCGAGCCGAGATTGTGCAGCGGGTGAATCGCGCGTGCAGTGATGAAAATCGGCAAGCCTATTGGGTGTGCACCTTAATTGAAGAGTCGGAAGTGCTGGAAGCGCAAGCCGCCGAAGCGATTATGCAAGACTTGCAGCGCGCGCTGCCGAATTTGGCGATCGGCTTGGTACACGGGCGAATGAAACCGCAAGAGAAGCAGGCGATCATGCAGCAATTCAAGCAAGCGGAATTGAATTTATTGGTGGCGACCACAGTGATTGAAGTCGGTGTTGATGTGCCTAATGCCAGTTTGATGATTATTGAAAATGCCGAACGTTTGGGCTTGTCACAGTTGCATCAGCTACGCGGGCGCGTCGGGCGTGGCAGCATTGATTCGTATTGTGTACTGTTATACAAGCCGCCACTGGGCAAAGTTTCACGCCAGCGGCTGCAAGTACTGCGCGACAGCCAAGACGGCTTTGTAATTGCCGAAAAGGATTTGCAAATCCGCGGGCCGGGCGAAGTGCTGGGCACCAAGCAAACGGGCATCGCCGAATTTAAAATTGCCAACTTGATGCGCGATCGCAAAATGATCCCGCTGGTGCAGCATAACGCGCGTGAAATCATCAGTCGTCATCCTGAGTGTGTGCAAGGGCTAATTCTTCGCTGGTTGGATCAACGGACAATGTACAGCCATGCGTAAACCCTCAGAAATTCAACATTACCGCACTTTATTGCAAAGTGCGGTCTGGCAGCCGGCAACGTCTGATACACATTCACTCAGTGCGGCGGAAAAAGCGTGGTTGCTGGGCGAAGATTCGCTTACCGCGAAGCTCAAACGCCATTGCCATCACTTTCGGGTGGAATTATTAAATCAAAGTTGGCAGCAAGCGTTATTACCGAATGAAGGTGCGGTTTTGCCACCAGATCAAGCGTATCTGATTCGTGAAGTCTTTTTATATGGCGATCAACAGCGCTGGGTTTTTGCCAGAACAGTAATTCCGGCAGCGCTTTGCCAGCAGTTCCCGCAATTACAAACGCTGGGCGAAAAATCGCTCGGTGAATTTTTATTTGAACAAAAATTAGCACGCGGCGAATTACAATGGAGTAAACTGAATACACTTTCAGCCAGGCGTTCGCTTTTTTCCGATGCGACGTCGGGGCTGCTGGTGACGGAACTGTTTCTTGATGATTTTGGTTATGTATGATGAAAAAAGATAATGATAATGAAGTAGCAACTATTTTAGTATTTGATTCAGGTGTTGGCGGGCTGACGGTGTACCGCGAAATTCAACAGCTGTTGCCTAATTATCATTATCTCTATTGTTTGGATAATGCGTTCTTTCCTTACTCGGAAAAAAGTGAGCAGCAAATTATTGACCGCACTTTGCTGATTTGTAGTCAATTGATTAGTCAATACCCGATCGATTTAGTGGTAATCGCCTGTAACACCGCCAGCACCGTAGTGCTGCCAACCTTGCGACAGCAACTGCCGCCACATATCGGCATTGTCGGAACCGTGCCCGCTATCAAGCCGGCGGCTGCGGTTTCGCAAAGTAAACATATCGGTTTACTGGCAACCAAAGGTACGGTCAAACGCGCATACACCGAGGAGTTGATCGAAAATTATGCGGCAGATTGCATCGTTGAAAAAATCGGCACGACTGAATTAGTTGAATTGGCGGAAAAGAAAATGCGCGGCGATTCGGTTGATCTGGGGCGATTACACAATATCGTAAAACCGTGGATTGCACTGAAAAATCTGGACACCGTGATTTGGGGTTGTACCCATTTTCCGCTATTAGAAAATGAATTGAAACTCTGCCTGCCGCATGTGAAATATTTTGTTGATTCGGGAGAGGCGGTAGCAAAACGGGTCAAATTCTTATTGCAAGAAAAACAGCTGCTGAATGAAGAGCCTTCGGAGCAGTTTCATTGCGAAAATATGATCTTTGCCACCGCGCCGATCAACAATATTTTTGGTTTTCACAATATCATGCAGTGCTATGGCTTTAGTGAATTGCGCTATTTGGTACAAGACTAAAGGTTGCTGTGTTGGATTATTAAGCGCAGAAAGTCCGATAAATCGCCATTTTGCTTAAGAAGTTATCATCCGATCTTATTTTCAGAAAAATAATGATCTTTTTTGAAAAAAGATCTTGCCAAAAAAAATTGGCGTCCTATAATGCGCACCCACTGACAGCGAGAATGCGAAAGCAACTTGGCTGAAGTGGAAACGAAAAGTGACTGAAGAAATCGCTTGACGTCAAAACTGGATTGTGTAGAATAACAATCCTTTCCGCTAAAAAATAGCGGATATGTTCTTTAACAATTTATCAGACAATCTGTGTGGGCACTTGTGCAAGACATTGGTATGAAAATTTTAAATATTAAAGTCTTAATGAGTGCTGAAGTAAATTTATTTTAGGTCAGATATTCATTGAGCGATTGAACTTGAATTGAAGAGTTTGATCATGGCTCAGATTGAACGCTGGCGGCAGGCTTAACACATGCAAGTCGAGCGGTAACAGGGGGGAGCTTGCTTCCTTGCTGACGAGCGGCGGACGGGTGAGTAATGCTTGGGGATCTGCCTTATGGAGGGGGATAACGACGGGAAACTGTCGCTAATACCGCGTAGTATCGAGAGATTAAAGTGTGGGACTTTTCGGAGCCATGCGCCATAAGATGAACCCAAGTGAGATTAGGTAGTTGGTGGGGTAATGGCCTACCAAGCCCGCGATCTCTAACTGGTCTGAGAGGATGACCAGTCACACTGGGACTGAGACACGGCCCAGACTCCTACGGGAGGCAGCAGTGGGGAATATTGCGCAATGGGGGCAACCCTGACGCAGCCATGCCGCGTGAATGAAGAAGGCCTTCGGGTTGTAAAGTTCTTTCGGTGATGAGGAAGGGGCTAATTTTAATAGGGTTAGTCATTGACGTTAGTCACAGAAGAAGCACCGGCTAACTCCGTGCCAGCAGCCGCGGTAATACGGAGGGTGCGAGCGTTAATCGGAATAACTGGGCGTAAAGGGCACGCAGGCGGATAGATAAGTGAGATGTGAAATCCCCGAGCTTAACTTGGGAACTGCATTTCATACTGTTTATCTAGAGTATTGTAGAGAGGGGTAGAATTCCACGTGTAGCGGTGAAATGCGTAGAGATGTGGAGGAATACCGGAGGCGAAGGCGGCCCCTTGGACAAATACTGACGCTCATGTGCGAAAGCGTGGGGAGCAAACAGGATTAGATACCCTGGTAGTCCACGCTGTAAACGATGTCGATTTAGGGGTTGGGTGTATATCTGGCTCTTGTAGCTAACGCGTTAAATCGACCGCCTGGGGAGTACGGCCGCAAGGTTAAAACTCAAATGAATTGACGGGGGCCCGCACAAGCGGTGGAGCATGTGGTTTAATTCGATGCAACGCGAAGAACCTTACCTACTCTTGACATCCAGAGAATCCTGTAGAGATACGGGAGTGCCTTCGGGAGCTCTGAGACAGGTGCTGCATGGCTGTCGTCAGCTCGTGTTGTGAAATGTTGGGTTAAGTCCCGCAACGAGCGCAACCCTTATCCTTTGTTGCCAGCGATTCGGTCGGGAACTCAAAGGAGACTGCCGGTGATAAACCGGAGGAAGGTGGGGATGACGTCAAGTCATCATGGCCCTTACGAGTAGGGCTACACACGTGCTACAATGGCGTATACAGAGGGTGGCGAGTCAGCGATGATGAGCAAATCTCTTAAAGTGCGTCGTAGTCCGGATTGGAGTCTGCAACTCGACTCCATGAAGTCGGAATCGCTAGTAATCGCAAATCAGAATGTTGCGGTGAATACGTTCCCGGGCCTTGTACACACCGCCCGTCACACCATGGGAGTGGGTTGTACCAGAAGTAGATAGCTTAACCTTCGGGGGGGCGTTTACCACGGTATGATTCATGACTGGGGTGAAGTCGTAACAAGGTAACCGTAGGGGAACCTGCGGTTGGATCACCTCCTTAGTAGATTGATGTGTTGTATAGGTGTTCACACAGATTGTTTGATAAGAAAGAAGAGAGTATTCCTCGGCAGGCTTGTAGCTCAGGTGGTTAGAGCGCACCCCTGATAAGGGTGAGGTCGGTGGTTCAAGTCCACTCAGGCCTACCAATTCTACTTATTCTGCGCCCTTTTAATGGTTGCGATGCTCATGTATTAACATACATTGCGCTTCTCACCTTAAAATGACTTTGAATAAGCGAATTGGCTAACGGAAGGGAATACAAAAGACTGACGAGGGGCTATAGCTCAGCTGGGAGAGCGCCTGCCTTGCACGCAGGAGGTCAGCGGTTCGATCCCGCTTAGCTCCACCAATCCTGTTGGTTGTTAGGTTTTGCGATTAATAGTGAATTTTCTTCGAGCACGGTAATATCGAAGTGCGGTAAGAGAATTGAGTATTGGTTGAAAAACTGATTTGTTCTTTAAAAATTTGGACACAAGCTAAAAACTGAAGAGAACTCAAGCGAGTTGTTTTTGATGAATGAAAGTTTATTGAAGATAACATCGTAAGAGCTGAGTAATCGAGAAATCGAAGGACTTGTTGAGTGATAAAAGGCACTTGATAGGTCAGCGTAGGGAAACTTACGCACGAGTCAATTGAGACAGCGTCAGGGATGAAAACTCTTGAGGTTGTATGGTTAAGTGACTAAGCGTGCAGGGTGGATGCCTAGGCAGTCAGAGGCGAAGAAGGACGTGCTAATCTGCGAAAAGCGTGGAGGAGTTGATAAGAAGCGCTATCACTCCACGATATCCGAATGGGGAAACCCAGTGGGTGAAGAACCCACTATCAACACATGAATCCATAGTGTGTTGAGGCGAACCGGGAGAACTGAAACATCTCAGTACCCCGAGGAAAAGAAATCAACCGAGATTCTGTAAGTAGCGGCGAGCGAACGCGGAAGAGCCGTTAGTGATAGCGATGGAATTAGGAGAATGTGCTGGGAAGCACAATCGTAGAGGGTGATAATCCCGTATCCGAAGATTCCATTGTGGTACTAGGCTAACAACAAGTAGGGCGGGACACGAGAAATCCTGTTTGAAGATGGGGGGACCATCCTCCAAGGCTAAATACTCCTGACTGACCGATAGTGAACCAGTACCGTGAGGGAAAGGCGAAAAGAACCCTGGTGAAGGGAGTGAAATAGAACCTGAAACCCTGTACGTACAAGCAGTGGGAGCCTCTTTAATGGGGTGACTGCGTACCTTTTGTATAATGGGTCAGCGACTTATATTATGTAGCGAGGTTAACCGAATAGGGGAGCCGAAGGGAAACCGAGTCTTAACTGGGCGAGTAGTTGCATGATATAGACCCGAAACCCGGTGATCTAGCCATGGGCAGGTTGAAGGTTGGGTAACACTAACTGGAGGACCGAACCGACTACTGTTGAAAAAGTAGCGGATGACTTGTGGCTGGGGGTGAAAGGCCAATCAAACCGGGAGATAGCTGGTTCTCCCCGAAATCTATTTAGGTAGAGCCTTAGATGAATACCTTCGGGGGTAGAGCACTGTTTCGGCTAGGGGGTCATCCCGACTTACCAACCCGATGCAAACTGCGAATACCGAAGAGTAATATCTAGGAGACACACGGCGGGTGCTAACGTTCGTCGTGGAGAGGGAAACAACCCAGACCGCCAGCTAAGGTCCCAAAGTACTAGTTAAGTGGGAAACGAAGTGGGAAGGCTTAGACAGCTAGGATGTTGGCTTAGAAGCAGCCACCATTTAAAGAAAGCGTAATAGCTCACTAGTCGAGTCGGCCTGCGCGGAAGATGTAACGGGGCTAAAACTAGTCACCGAAGCTGCGGCATCAGGCGTATCACTAATACGCCTTAAGCTTAACAACTTACGAGTGGAATGAGTAAGTTGGTCAAGCCCTTTAAACGTTGAGACGGTATGCTGTTGAATCGGCGTGAGGAAGGATTATTAGTGATACGCCTGTTGGGTAGGGGAGCGTTGTGTAAGCGGAAGAAGGTGTATTGAGAAGTATGCTGGACGTATCACAAGTGCGAATGCTGACATAAGTAACGATAAAGGGGGTGAAAAACCCCCTCGCCGGAAGACCAAGGGTTCCTGTCCAACGTTAATCGGGGCAGGGTGAGTCGGCCCCTAAGGCGAGGCTGAAGAGCGTAGTCGATGGGAAACGGGTTAATATTCCCGTACTTGTTATAAGAGCGATGTGGGGACGGAGCAGGTTAAGTGAGCCGGGTGACGGAAGTCCCGGTCCAAGCGTGTAGGATGGATGATTAGGCAAATCCGGTCATTTAAATCAGAGGCGTGATGGGGAGACTCTACGGAGTCGAAGTTGCCGATACCACACTTCCAGGAAAAGCCGCTAAGCTTATCTTATAATAAACCGTACTGAAAACCGACACAGGTGGTCAGGTAGAGAATACTCAGGCGCTTGAGAGAACTCGGGTGAAGGAACTAGGCAAAATAGCACCGTAACTTCGGGAGAAGGTGCGCTGATGGTAATTGAAGTCCTTATCGGATGGAGGTGAAGTCAGTCGAAGATACCAGCTGGCTGCAACTGTTTATTAAAAACACAGCACTCTGCAAACACGAAAGTGGACGTATAGGGTGTGACGCCTGCCCGGTGCTGGAAGGTTAATTGATGATGTGAGAGCATTTGATCGAAGCCCCAGTAAACGGCGGCCGTAACTATAACGGTCCTAAGGTAGCGAAATTCCTTGTCGGGTAAGTTCCGACCTGCACGAATGGCGTAATGATGGCCAGGCTGTCTCCACCCGAGACTCAGTGAAATTGAAATCGCCGTGAAGATGCGGTGTACCCGCGGCTAGACGGAAAGACCCCGTGAACCTTTACTATAGCTTGACACTGAACATTGAATTTTGATGTGTAGGATAGGTGGGAGACTATGAAGTAGCAACGCCAGTTGTTATGGAGTCGTTGTTGAAATACCACCCTTTAAGGTTTGATGTTCTAACACAGACTGCGGAACGTGGTCGTGGACAGTGTCTGGTGGGTAGTTTGACTGGGGCGGTCTCCTCCCAAAGCGTAACGGAGGAGTACGAAGGTTTGCTAATCACGGTCGGACATCGTGAGGTTAGTACAATGGTATAAGCAAGCTTGACTGCGAGACGGACATGTCGAGCAGGTGCGAAAGCAGGTCATAGTGATCCGGTGGTTCTGAATGGAAGGGCCATCGCTCAACGGATAAAAGGTACTCCGGGGATAACAGGCTGATACCGCCCAAGAGTTCATATCGACGGCGGTGTTTGGCACCTCGATGTCGGCTCATCACATCCTGGGGCTGAAGTAGGTCCCAAGGGTATGGCTGTTCGCCATTTAAAGTGGTACGCGAGCTGGGTTTAGAACGTCGTGAGACAGTTCGGTCCCTATCTGCCGTGGGCGTTGGAGAATTGAAAGGGGCTGCTCCTAGTACGAGAGGACCGGAGTGGACGCACCGCTGGTGTTCCAGTTGTTTCGCCAGAAGCATTGCTGGGTAGCTACGTGCGGAAGAGATAAGTGCTGAAAGCATCTAAGCACGAAACTTGCCTTGAGATGAGTTCTCCCCGACTAAGAGTCGGTAAGGGTTGTTTAAGACTAAGACGTAGATAGGCGGGGTGTGTAAGTGTAGTGATATATTGAGCTAACCCGTACTAATTGCCCGAGAGGCTTAACCATACAACGCTCAAGGGTTTTTGAGTTGAGGATAGAGTCAACTAGAGAACCTGATAAGAAAGAGTTTTTGAAGAGATTAGCTTGTGACCGAATAAAGAATAGCGTGACGCACGAAAGAATAGATACGAAAGTATAGATAAGTACGAACGAACAAAATGACAATCAAGCCGAATTATTCCGGCGGCGATAGTGCAGTAGTCCCACCTGATTCCATGCCGAACTCAGAAGTGAAATGCTGTAACGCCGATGGTAGTGTGGGGTCTCCCCATGTGAGAGTAGGACACCGCCGGATTTTATATAAGATAGCCCCTGTATCGAGAGATGCAGGGGTTTTTGTTTTGGGGAAATAAAAAACGGCAAAGGCAGAAGGCATCGTAGAAAAATAACAAAAGTGCGGTGGTCAGATAAAAAAAACCGCACTTCAAACCCAGAAATAAAAGTGCGGCGAAAATGGTTGCCTATAATTAGCCAACCTAAAACTTAGTCAGGCCAATTAATGCTGTTGATTGCAAAAATAGCCATATAGTTGCTTTCCGAAAATAGAAGATAAAAAATAAAACTCAATGATGGGTTATTTATATAGGTATAAATACAATAAATCAAGATTTTTAATGTTAAAAAATACAAATAAAATCTAATAAAAATTAAATTTTATTAGATTTTATTTAATTCGAAAAAGCTATATGAGCGTAGATGCGTGGATAATTAGATCCCATACTGCTGTTGGTAGGCACGCATAGCGGGTAGATATTGCTGATAGTTCGGGCTTGTTGTTAAGAATTGCAGCAGATCGTCGAGAGTGATGATCGAGAGTACTTGGCAGCCGTGATCACGTTCCACTTCTTGAATGGCAGACAATTCGCCTTTGCCGCGTTCTTGGCGGTTGAGGGCGATCATGACCGCACTTAATTCAGCCTCATTAGCTTCGATGAGTTGCATTGATTCGCGGATCGCCGTTCCGGCGGTGATTACATCGTCCACCAACAGCACCTTGCCTTGTAGCGGGCTGCCGATTAAATTACCGCCCTCACCGTGATCTTTGGCTTCTTTGCGGTTAAAACAGACCGGCTTGTCACAATCAAATTGGTTTGCCAGGGCAACCGAAACCGTGGTGGCAATCGGAATGCCTTTGTAGGCGGGTCCGAAAATTACGTCGTATTCCAATGCTGTCGCTTGGATCGCCGCGGCATAAAACTCCCCTAGGCGCGCTAAGTCTTTACCGGTGTTAAACAGTCCGGCATTGAAAAAATAGGGGCTGATACGCCCTGATTTGAGGGTAAATTCGCCGAATTTTAGCACCTTGCGACTTAGCGCGAATTCAATAAAGTGTTGTTTGTAATCTTGCATAACTGATCCCTTACTCCGCATTTAGAGCCTGACGCTGCACCGCAAAGATCTGCTCAATCCCGCCTTTTGCCAAGGCCAATAGGGTGAGCAGTTCTTCATGGCTGAACGGCTCGCCCTCGGCAGTGCCTTGCACTTCAATCATGCGTCCGTCTTCCGCCATTACCACGTTCATATCGGTTTCGGCGGCGGAATCTTCCACATATTCCAAATCACACACCGCAGTGCCATTGACGATACCGACCGAAATAGCGGCAACCAGTCCTTTAATCGGATTCGTTTTTAGCTCTCCATTTGCCAATAGCGTATTGACCGCATCGATCACCGCTACACACGCACCGCTAATCGCTGCAGTGCGAGTGCCGCCATCGGCTTGGATTACATCGCAATCCACGGTGATGGTACGTTCGCCAAGTGCGGTCAAATCGATCATTGCACGCAACGAGCGGCCGATTAAGCGTTGGATTTCCAAGGTGCGACCGCCTTGTTTGCCACGCGCGGCTTCACGCTGCATTCGCACGTTGGTTGAGCGCGGCAGCATTCCATATTCGGCGGTGATCCAGCCTTGCCCCTGACCTTTTAAAAAGCGCGGAACGCTGTTTTCCAGTGAAGCATTGCACAGCACTTTCGTATCGCCAAATTCCACCAGCACCGAGCCTTCGGCGTGTTTGGTGTAGTGGCGGCTGATTTTAATCGGGCGAGTGGCTTGTAGTGGGCGGTCGTTCGGACGCATCGGAAAATCTCCATATCAGAATTAAACTAAACCCTGTAATTCTAACACCAAACCGCACTTTAAACACGACAGCTTAGGCAAGAATCGGTACAATAGCGGCAGTTTAATCATTGAATAAAGGAAAAAACATGATTTACAGCATGACTGCGTTTGCGCGTTTAGAATTGAAAAAAAGCTGGGGCAATGCGGTATGGGAAATCCGCTCGGTTAATCAGCGTTATTTGGAAAATTTTTTCCGCCTGCCGGAACAATTCCGCGGTGTGGAAAATACCCTGCGTGAAAAAATTCGCCAGCGGATTGCACGCGGCAAAGTCGAATGCAATTTACGGGTGGAATTGAAAAACCAAAGTGCGGTTGAGCTGCAGCTTAATCAAGAGTTGGTACAGCAAGTGTTAAAATCGTTGCAATGGTTGAAACAACAAGCGGGCGAGGGCGAGATTAATCTGAGTGATGTGCTGCGTTATCCGGGGGTGGTCGAAGCGCCGGAGCAGGATTTGGATCAAATCAGTATTGATTTATTGAGCGGCTTTGATCAACTATTGGATGAGTTTATCGCGATGCGCGGGCGTGAAGGCGACAAATTGCAGGCGATTATCGTGCAGCGTTTGGATGCGATTAGCGTGGAAGCCGACAAAGTGTGGTCGCAGATGCCGCAAATTTTGCAATGGCAGCGCGATAAGCTACAACAACGCTTTGATGAAATCCAGCTGCAGGCTGATCCGCAGCGCTTGGAGCAGGAAATGATCCTGTTGGCACAGCGGGTCGATGTGGCGGAAGAGTTGGATCGGCTGCAGATGCACGTTAAAGAAACCCGCGCGATTTTGAAAAAAGGTGGTGCCGTCGGGCGCAAGCTGGATTTTATGATGCAGGAATTAAATCGCGAATCTAACACCCTTGCCTCAAAATCGATTAATGCCGATGTGACCAATTCTGCGGTCGAACTGAAAGTATTAATCGAACAGATGCGCGAACAGATTCAGAATTTAGAATAGGTGTGGAAAGCGCGGTGAGCGGCTTAACGGCTCACCGCAAATTTTGTTTACTCACGCACGCAGCCGCTGGCAATCACTTCGCCGAGGCTGTTGGTTAATACCGCACTTTGCTTTTTCTCCCACCAATTCCATTGAATATTGGCGTAGCGCTTGCCGCTGTCGGAAATCACCGGCTGCAAGTGTTGTTTGATATTGTTCAGCGTCAACTGAATGGACGGATTTTTAGAATGCTGCTTGATGGCTAAGGCGTTGAGCACCGTCACCTTAATTTCAAGTTGATTGTCACATTGATAACGGTAGCTGACGTCTTCCGTCGGCAAGATTTTGGCGGACGCGGTTGAGCCTGAAGTACTTTGTTGTGCTTGAGGCCGCAGTTTGTCTACGCTCGGTTGCAGATATTGGCAGGCGGAGAGTAAGATCACGGCGCTGCCGAGCAGAAGCGATTTTAACATACAAAATTCCTTATCCTAAAAGAAACGGAAAAGAAAACGCCACCCTCCGAAGAGCGTGGCGCGCGGATTTATTGTTTATAATTATAACTGCCGTCGCTGTTGCGGTTGAAGCTGCTGCCGTTTTGCAGCGTCAGCTTGCTAACGCGTCCTTGGGCGTTCAGTTGAACCGTCACTTTATCGCCCGGCTTAAAACTGCTTAACGCTTTTTCGCCGCCGTTGGCTTTGGTCATGGCGTTAACATCGGCAATGTTCAGATTATTGTTACGGAACACCTGCATTAACGTCACGCCTTGCGGAATGGTCAATGTGCGGCTGGAAGCCGAAGCAGTGGTTTCCGAATTGGTGCGCGCTGCCGGTTTTGTCGCGGTAGGGGCTTTAGGCTGAGTCTGTGCTTTTGCCGGTGCGGTTGTGCTGCTTGGTTTGCTGGTTTGCGCGGCTTTTGGCTGTGGCTTAATCGACTCGCTACGCGGGGTACTTGCCGGGGCAGCCTGTGTGGTTTGTGCTGGCGGCGCTACGACTGCTTGTGGCTGTTGAACCGGCGCAGTTTGGTTTGGTGTCGCGGCGGTGTTATTCGCACTTTCCGGCAGAGAAACGGCATTATTTTCGGTTGCGATATTGTTTGGCAACAGAAGAGCATTGCCCTCATCGGCAGTTTGGTTGGTCAACTCTTCTTCCGATTGGTTCAGCGGCTGAAATTCAATCGGCAGTGCATTGGCGTTTTGCGCTTGCAACGCATCTACGGTGGTGGTTGAACTTGGTTTTAGCCAGAAGAAAATCAATAACAGCAGAATTAACCCGAGCAGCGCGATAAATAAGCGGCGGTGTTTTGCTGGCAGGCGATTGAGCAGCCCCCAAGTTTCCGGTTTTTTCAAGCGGTTGCTTAACGGCTCACGTGCGTTGTCATTCACTTCAGACGGCGCTTCCTTAGGTGCGCTTGCTGCGACGGCGGCTTCCGCATCGGTTTGAATGCTCGGTTCGGTGCGCGGCTGTTCCGGCTGTGATGGATTATTTGGGTTCACGCTGTCCTCCTTGTGGTCACGCTTGGGGAAAAAGCCCTTGGCCTTATCCAAAAATGAGGGTTTCTCTTCAATCGGTTTTTTGGGCGTAATCGGCTCCACATTGCTGAATTCAAATTTTAATTGGTTTTGTTGTTCGTTAGACGACGCACCGGCGTCGCCTGTTTTTTGTGAATTATCGGAAGTCACACTACACCTCAAATGTAAAAATACGTTTTTATCAATAAAAATATCCTGTCTATTCTAAAGGAATTAGACAAAAGAAAAACTGTTTTTGCTGGAATTAATTTGAATTTTTATCAAAATTCACGCCAAGCAGGGTTTTGTTCGGCTCGCCGGCGATTTCGCGCGCCAGTTTCGGCACTAAGTAACCGGAACTGATTTTTTGTAATTCGCGATAAATCGCCAGTGCCTGTTGATCGTCAAGATAGAAATGCGCCGCACCTTGTACTTTGTCGAGCAAATGCAAGTAATACGGCAAAATACCGGCGGCGAAGAGTTTATCGCTTAAGGTTTTCAGCACGGTGGCGCTGTCGTTTACGCCTTTCAGCAACACCGATTGATTCAGCAGAGTGATGTTTGCCGCGCGCAAGTCGGCAAGGTAAGCCGCTAACGTGTCGTCGATTTCATTGGGGTGGTTGATATGGGTCACTAACACCGCATTTAAACGTGATGTCGCCAAACGGCTACAAAGTTCGGGCGTAATCCGTTGCGGGATCACCACCGGCAAGCGGCTGTGAATCCGCACCGTTTTAATATGCACAATCGCCTCAAGTGCGGTCAGCAGCCAATCCAGTTCGTGATCTTTTGCCATCAGCGGATCGCCGCCGGAAAAAATCACTTCCTCGATTTGCGGATGCTGCGCAATATAATCAAGTGCGGTCTGCCAATTTTGTTTATTGCCTTTGTTGTCTTGATACGGAAAATGGCGGCGGAAACAGTAGCGACAATTCACCGCACAACCGCCTTTCACCATCAGCAACACACGGTTATGGTATTTATGCAATAAGCTCGGTACCGCACTTTGCTGCTCCTCAAGCGGATCGGTGCTGAAGCCTTCCACCTGCAAAAACTCTTGCTGCGCCGACATCACTTGCAAAAATAGCGGATCGTGCGGATTGCCCTTTTCCATTTTATCGATAAACGGCTGCGGCACGCGTAGCGGAAACAGCCGCCGAGCGGCAATGTCTTGTTCAAACCGCACTTTGGGTAATTCCAATTGTTGTAACAGTTTTTCCGGGTCGTTAACCGCTTCGGCAAGGCAGCTCAGCCAATCGGGCTGTGGTTGATGAATTGGCACTTCTCTAAACGGGGGGTTTTGGGTTATCATACGCAAGTTTTATTAAAAATTTTACCTGAGCTTAATTCGATTTGGCTCACTTTTTTCAAGTAATGAGGACATTATGGCAACCTATTCTACCAGTGATTTCAAACCGGGTCTTAAATTTATGCAAGACGGCGAGCCTTGCGTAATCGTAGAAAACGAATTTGTGAAACCCGGCAAAGGTCAAGCGTTCACCCGCACCCGTATCCGCAAACTGATTTCCGGCAAAGTATTAGACGTGAACTTTAAATCAGGTGTAACCGTTGAAGCGGCAGACGTGATGGATACTAACCTGACTTTCTTATATAAAGATGAAGATTTCTGGCATTTCATGAACAACGAAACCTTTGAACAATTGTCAGCCGACGCTAAAGCGGTGGGCGACAACGACAAATGGTTGTTGGATCAAGCCGAGTGCATCGTCACACTGTGGAATGGCAGCCCGATTTCTGTCACACCACCGAACTTTGTTGAACTGGAAATCGTAGATACCGATCCGGGCTTGAAAGGTGACACCGCAGGAACAGGCGGCAAACCAGCCACGTTAAGCACCGGCGCAGTGGTGAAAGTGCCATTATTTGTGCAAATTGGTGAAGTGATCCGCGTTGACACCCGTTCAGGAGAATACGTTTCTCGCGTGAAATAATCGGATTTTACCCGAAGAAAAAATCGAGCCTGTGGCTCGATTTTTTGTTTATCGTCAATTATTTTTGCTTTTCTAATATCATAAATCGGCAATCATAGCGGTTGTTGTCATCGGCTTGGCTGTATTCCTCCGACACCAATTTCCATTGGTTAAAATCAATCTGCGGAAAAAACGTATCGCCCTCAAGTGCGGTTTGAATTTCGGTTAAATACAGTTTATCTGCTAACGGCAGGCTTTGTTTAAACAGCTCGCCGCCGCCGATAATCATCACTTCCTCAACATCACGGCAGCGCTCAAGTGCGGTTGGCAGGCTGTCCGCCCATTGCACGCCGTGGTGTACGAACGGATTGCGCGATAACACGATATTGGTGCGGTTCGGCAACGGGCGACCGATCGATTCAAAAGTCTTGCGCCCCATAATCACCAGCCTATTCAAGGTGTTGCGCTTAAACCACGCTAAATCACGCGGCAAGTGCCACGGCATTTGGTTGTCTTTGCCGATCACGCGGTTTTGGGTGAACGCGACGATTAAGCTG
Organism: Testudinibacter sp. P27/CKL/0425; assembly: GCF_052931395.1. Taxonomy (NCBI): domain Bacteria; kingdom Pseudomonadati; phylum Pseudomonadota; class Gammaproteobacteria; order Pasteurellales; family Pasteurellaceae; genus Testudinibacter; species Testudinibacter sp. P27/CKL/0425. The sequence continues at coordinate 792,437 of NZ_CM128801.1, forward strand.
ATTTGCATGATGTCCCCTTAAAAATATCAGATCACCGGACGGCGGCGATAAAACAGCAAGCCCGGCAAGGCAAGCCCAAACGCCAAAGCGCCGAGAATAAATCCGGATTTCACAAAATTATCAACAGCTTGTTGAAATAGAGTTTCAGAATACCCGATATGATAAATCTGCACAACGGCAATCATCGCTTTATACGCAAACACCCCCGGAATCATAGGAATAATCGCCGCAACGGTGAACACTTTCGGGTGTGCCAGGTAGCGCTGGGATAAATAAACTCCAATAAAGCCAATCAGCGCGGCGGCGAAAAAGGTGGCGAACACCAGCGGCATATCGAACGCCAATAATAAGAGAGTGCGAAGCCCATGCCCGATTGCGCCGAGCAGGGCGCAATATTTCAGTGCATTTTGCGGCACATTAAACAGCAGCGCAAAGCCGACCGCCGGAATCGCGGCAAACACCATATCGTCGAGTAACGTGAGTAATAATCCCATCTCAACCCCCCATTGGCTGATGTTCAGTAAACTTAACGCAAACACAATCCCGATACAGGCGCCAAAGGTCAGCACCGTGGCAAGCGCCCAGCGCCCGATCCCCATATTGGTGTATCCCTTCAAAATATCCGACAACGCATTGATAAATGGAAAGCCGGGTACTAATAGCAACACACTGGAAGCAATCGCAATTTGCGGATCATTGCCGAGTGCAAAGCGTAGCGATAAGCCGGAAATACAGGTGGCGACAAACGCGGTGCAGGCAAAGACGATCATCGGATTATAGTGGCGCAGCGCCAGGGTTTGGCGCACGAACATCGCCACGCAAGCCGCAAGAAAAGTGATCAGGCAGATTAACGCGTCGCCGCCTGCTAAATGTGCGAAACTGGCGCATGACAGCCCGACCATTAGCAATACATAATAGCGATTATATTTTAACGGTTTGATATGGTAGAGTTTTTTGCGCACCACGGCGCTATCGTAAATGCGGTGTTCGGCGGCGATCACAATATGCTGCACTTCAGTGACAACGTGCATATTAATGCCTTGATCCTGATTGCGGCGGGCGGTAGTGATGCAATGCCCTTGATGCAGAGTGGTCAGCACCACCGCATTGGTGGTGAGCGCCACTTCGACGCTTTCCACCCCGAGCGCCTTGCCAAGCCGCGTTGCGATTTGGCTGACCAAGGTGCTCTCGGCGCCGTGTTGTAACAGTAAAAGTGCGGTATGCACGCAAAGCCGAGTAATTTCTTGTTGTTCCGCATGGCTCAAGGCGGAATCTGCTGTTGTCATAACGTCTCCGAATAAGGCTGAATCAGGCGCGCGCAAACGCAATTTTATTGCATGATTTTTCTGACGATTAATGGTAACGTAACATTCATTTTCATCTTTATTTTAGATCAAGAATTATGCAAAAAAACGCGCAATCCGAGTTAGTTGAAACTAAACAGCAAAAAACCATTGTGTTGAAATTCGGCACCAGTGTGCTGACCCAAGGCTCACCGAAACTGAATCGTCCGCATATGTTGAATATCGTGCGCCAATGCGCGCAGTTGCAGCAAGAGGGCTATCGGGTGGTGATCGTCACTTCCGGTGCAATGGCGGCGGGGCGGCACTATTTGAACCACCCGCAGTTGCCGCCAACCATCGCCTCAAAGCAGCTGTTGGCGGCGGTCGGGCAGAGCCAGTTGATTCGAACTTGGGAACAACTTTTTGAAATTTATGATATTTATATCGGGCAAATGCTGCTGACCCGTGCCGATGTGGAAGATCGCGAACGTTTTCTGAATGCGCGCGACACCTTAAACGCGCTGCTGGATAACCGAATTATTCCGATTATCAACGAGAATGACGCGGTGGCAACGGCGGAAATTAAAGTCGGCGATAACGATAATTTATCGGCGCTGGCGGCGATTTTAGCCAATGCCGATCAGCTGTACCTGCTGACCGATCAGCAAGGGCTGTTCGACAGCGATCCGCGTGCGAACCCGAATGCGAAGCTAATTCCGTGTGTGGATAAGATTACTGATCATATCCGCGCCATTGCCGGCGGCAGTGTTTCCGGTTTGGGAACCGGTGGCATGAGCACCAAAATCACCGCCGCCGACATCGCTACCCGTTCCGGGATTGAAACCATCATCGCCCCCGGCAGCGCACACAATGTGATTGTCGATCTGGCGCACGGCGAAGCGATCGGCACTAAATTCAACGCGTTGCTTTCGCCATTGCAAAGTCGCAAACAGTGGCTGTTTGCCGCACCGTCGGCGGGCGTGCTGCTGGTGGATAGCGGGGCGGAAAGTGCGGTTTTAGAAAAACACCGCTCGCTGCTGCCAGCAGGCATCGTGCGGATCGAAGGGCGTTTCTCGCGCGGTGAAGTGGTGCGGATTCGCACGCAGCAAGGCAAAGACATTGCGATCGGGGTCGCGAGTTATAACAGCGACGCGCTGGAGCTGATCAAAGGCAAAAAATCTGCTGAGATTGCCGCCACCTTGGGCTATGAGTACGGCTCGGTGGCGATTCATCGCGACGATTTGGTTGTGCTGTAACCTCTAAACGGATAGGGATTTATCCATAATCAAAAAAACAAAGTGCGGTTCGGGCGCAACCGCACTTGGTGTAATTTCAGAGCAAATTAAGGTGTAATGATGACAATCGATCTTATTGAAATGGGCAAAAAAGCCAAACAGGCAGCGTTTGTGTTGGCGCAACTCTCCACGGCAGAAAAAAATCAGGCGCTGCAAGTTATTGCCGAGCAACTGGAAGCCAGAGAAAGCGAGATTTTAGCGGCGAATGCACAGGATATTGCCGCCGCCGAAGCACAAGGCATCAGTCCGGCGATTATTGATCGCCTACTGCTCACGCCGGAACGGCTGCGCGGCATTGCCAATGATGTGCGTCATGTGATTTCGCTGGCGGATCCGGTCGGCAAATTGATCGACGGCGGCACGCTCGACAGCGGTTTGTCGATTCAGCGCGTGCGGGTGCCGTTGGGCGTGGTGGCAACGATTTATGAAGCCCGTCCGAATGTTACCATTGATGTCGCCTCATTATGCTTAAAAACCGGCAATGCCGTGATTTTGCGCGGCGGCAAAGAGACACGACACACCAACCAAGTGCTACTGCAAGTGGTACAAGGCGCCTTGCAACAAGCGAACTTGCCAGCCGAGGCGGTGCAGGCGATTATCGATCCTGAGCGCACTTTGGTGATGCAACTGCTGAAGCTGGATCGTTATGTCGACATGATCATTCCGCGTGGCGGCGCAGGGGTGCACCAACTGTGTAAAGAAAATTCCACCATTCCGGTGATTGTCGGCGGCATCGGCATTTGCCATATTTTCGTCGAGCAAAGTGCGGATCTGCAACGTGCGCTGACGCTGATTGACAACGCCAAAACCCAGCGCCCGAGCGCCTGTAACTCGCTGGAAACTTTATTGCTGCAACGCAGCATTGCCGAACAGTTTATTCCGCAATTGGTGAAGCAGTTAGCCGATAAAAAGGTGCATTACTTCGCCGATCCGCAAGCATTGCCGCTGTTACAGCAAGCGGGCGCGGAGGCAAGTGCGGTCGGTGATGAGCAGTTGCGGCGTGAAGCGCTGTGTAACGATGTGAATGTGGTGGTGGTTGATGATATTGATCACGCGATTTCGCATATTCGGGAATACGGCAGCCACCATTCCGACGGCATTCTGACCGAATCCCAAGCGTTGGCGCGCCAGTTCGTCAATCAAGTGGATTCTGCAACCGTTTACGTTAACGCCAGCACCCGTTTCACCGACGGCGCACAATTCGGCTTAGGCGCAGAAGTGGCGGTCAGCACCCAAAAACTGCACGCTCGCGGCCCAATGGGATTAGAAGCACTCACAACTTATAAATGGGTTTGTAGTGGGGATTATTTGAGTAGAAAATAAACGGCATATTAGATTTTATGCTAGACTGCTCAGTAAATTGTTACGGAGGTGGAGATATGAATTCGTCTTATAAACGCTACTTGAATGAAAAAGTGGCAAAAGGTAGAAAAGATATTGCGGAAAAGAAAACGGCATCATGGCAGGAAGCGGTAAATTTTGCTCGTCAGGCATTGCTGAATAATCATCAGCAAATTAAAAGATCTGCATAAGAGCGATCTTATTCGGGTTAGCTAAATTTGGTTTATTTTACAACCGCACTTCAAACACGCCTTTATTCGAATTCAAGTTAAAGCCCTGAGCCTGCCAAAAATCACGCTGGCTTTGGGCGGCTTCCACCACCAACAGATTGCTTTGGGTGAAGCTGACGAACTCGCGGCTTTTGCGCAGTAACTCACGCTGAATCTCTTGTTGATTTGGGATTTGGCTGACGAACAGATCAGTCAGCTGCCAGTAGCGTTGTAGCCTGAGTGAGGATAACCGCGGGTAAAGCTGCACAAAACCGACCGCTTGCTGATCATTCACTGCAATAAATACGATACTTTCGCTGAAACGGATCCGATTCGCCAGAAAGGCTAGCGATCTTTCCGGATTCTCACCCATGCCCTGCTCGCGGCGGTATTGCTCAAACAGGGGCAAAATGAGCTCAAGATTCCATAATTCAGCTTTAAATATCCGCATATCTGATTGCCTCTTAATCAATTATTGAGCGAATTGTAGCGTTTTTATAAGCAATAATCATCTGTTGTTAAAGAAAAAACGACAAAAAAGTAAAAATTCCAAAATTTTTTGAACGGAAAAAAGCAATTCCAAATAAGTTTTGTTATAGTGGGGAAAATTTTTATTAATTAACCAAGCGCCGATAGAATGCGCAAACAAGGAGAGAAAGATGGCACGTCGTCCTTTAGTGATGGGTAACTGGAAATTAAACGGCAGCAAAGCAATGACTCGCGAATTAATCGCCGGTCTGAAAGCGGAACTGGCAGAAGTGAAAGGCTGTGATGTTGCAATTGCGCCGCCGGTGATGTATCTGGCAGAAGCGGAAGCGGCATTGCAAGGCAGCAACATTGTGTTAGGTTCACAAAACGTGGACGTGAATGTTTCCGGCGCGTATACCGGTGATATTTCAACCGATATGCTGAAAGATTTCGGCGCAAAATACATTATTATCGGGCACTCCGAGCGCCGCACTTATCACAAAGAGTGTGATGAATTTGTCGCCAAAAAATTCGCAGCGTTAAAAGTAGCGGGTCTGATCCCAGTGTTGTGTATCGGTGAAACCGAAGCGGAAAACGAAGCGGGCGAAACCGAAGCGGTGTGCGCACGTCAAATTGATGCGGTGTTAAACAGCTTGGGTGCAGAAGCCTTCAACGGCGCGGTGATTGCCTATGAGCCGGTTTGGGCAATCGGTACCGGCAAATCCGCCACTCCTGCACAAGCACAAGCGGTGCACAAATTCATTCGTGATCACATCGCAAAACAAGATCAAGCGGTTGCGGATCAAGTGATTCTGCAATACGGCGGCTCAGTGAACGACGCGAATGCGGCAGAGCTATTCACGCAACCGGACATCGACGGCGCATTAGTCGGCGGCGCATCACTGAAAGCCGCAGCCTTTGCGGTGATTGTAAAAGCGGCGGAAAAAGCCAAAAACTAATTTTGCGTTAACCGCACTTTAAGCAAAAACCGAATCCTGTTCGCAGTGATTCGGTTTTTTTGTTACTTGGGCATAAGTGCGGTATCAATCCAAAAACACCGCACAACATTGTTTAAACTTTTTGCCTGAGCCGCAAACGCAAGGCTGCTTCATGCTGGGACGTGGGGTGGTTGGATCGAGGAAATACCAACGCTCACCAATCCGCACAAAGGTGGACAGCTCGTGGTGCTGTTTGCGTTCGTTGGCATGGCGAAAATAGGCATTAAATTCCACCTGTGCGTGTCTTTTACCGATTTTTGGAATGTGGTGTAAGATCGTTAATCCGCCCCATGCGGTGCTTGCGCTCCAACGTTGCATCGCGTCAATTTGCAACTGCGGTTGTTGTGCCGGCACGGTGGTTTGTACTAAGTAGTCGATTTGTTGCAACACATAAGCGGCATAACGTGAGCGCATCAATTGTTCTGCGCTGCTGGCAAAAGTGTTGGCTTGGTGTAAGGGCGCGCAACAATCGGCATACTGTTTGCCAGATTGACAAGGACAAAGTGAAACGGTTTCAAGCGTTATCGACATGATAAAAGGGAATATACTGATGAATGAATTGAGAGAAGAAAGATGAAATGGCGCATCCGAGAGGATTCGAACCTCTGACCGCTCGGTTCGTAGCCGAGTACTCTATCCAGCTGAGCTACGGATGCGTCGTTTTGATTTCATTAACCTGTCATTTATTCTTTTTACATTTTAATGAGAGTAAGCATTAAAATGGCGCATCCGAGAGGATTCGAACCTCTGACCGCTCGGTTCGTAGCCGAGTACTCTATCCAGCTGAGCTACGGATGCGCAGAACAAATGGCGGTGAGAGAGGGATTCGAACCCTCGATACAGTTTCCCGTATACACCCTTAGCAGGGGTGCGCCTTCAGCCTCTCGGCCATCTCACCGCAATCGGTTTGAGCGCACATGATACGGTTTTCGGAAAATATGTCAATTGCTTTTTTTGTTGAAACCGCACTTTTCATGCGAATCGCCATTCGTTTGCTTGATTTGCAAGCACTTTTGCCAAGCAAGGCTGCCAAAAATCAAACACGAATTAGCTTTTGCGCTTTAACATCGCTTTCAAATTGGAAACGTGATTGCTGGTTTTCAGTTCGATCTGCACTTCGGTTAATGGCGGTTTGTCGCGTTCCCATTGCAGATCATCTTGCGGCAGTTCCAATAAAAAACGGCTTGGCTCGGGGCGAATCAGTTCACCGTATTGGCGCCGTTCTTTGCATAGTGAAAAAGTGAGTTCTTGCTGTGCGCGGGTGATGCCGACATACGCCAAACGGCGCTCCTCTTCCACATTGTCTTCGTCAATGCTGGTTTGGTGCGGCAAAATGCCTTCCTCCATGCCGATCAAATACACATACGGAAATTCCAACCCTTTTGAGGCGTGTAGTGTCATCAATTGTACTTGATCACTTTCGTCGTCCTCTTCGCCGCGTTCCAGCATATCGCGCAGCGTGAGGCGGGTGACCACTTGGTTTAAGCTCATCGCGTCGTTATAGTCATCACCGCGCAGCATTTCGGCGACCCACTCAAACAGCGTTGCCACGTTTTTGCTCTGCATTTCCGCCTGTTTCGGACTGGTGGCGTGTTCAAACAAATACTCTTGATATTGCAGCGCGGAAAGCATCTCGCGCACCGCACTTTCAGCGTCGCTGCGAGTTGCCTGATCATTCAGTTCCACAATCCAGCGGGCAAAATTTTGCAACGCTTGATAGCCGCGTGGCGGCAGGCGTTGAATCAGCTCAAATTCAAAAATTGCCGCAAACAGACTGATATGTTTCTCTTGCGCCAACTGTCCCAGTTTTTCCAGCGTGGCAGTGCCGATTTCGCGCTTCGGGGTGTTCACGATCCGCAAAAAGGCGGCATCATCATCTTGGTTCACCGCTAAACGCAGATACGCCATCATATCTTTGATTTCTGCGCGCGAGAAAAATGAGGTGCCGCCTGAAATTTTGTACGGAATACGGTTTTGCATCAGCATTTTTTCCAACAAACGTGATTGATGGTTGCCACGGTATAAAATCGCATAATCACGGTAGCGGCTGCGGCGTAAGAAGCGGTGCGCCACTAGCTCAGCTACTACGCGCTCGACTTCATGCTCCTCGTTTTTGGCTTCAATAATATTCAGCTTTTCGCCTTGCCCTAAGTTGGAAAACAGCTTTTTCTCAAATACATGATCGTTGTTATCGATCAAAATATTGGCCGCATGCAAAATGCGTTCGGTGGAGCGGTAATTCTGTTCCAGTTTAATCACGTTCAGCATCGGGAAATCGTCGCGCAGGCGAATCATATTTTGCGGACGTGCGCCGCGCCACGAGTAAATCGATTGATCGTCATCGCCCACCACGGTAAAGCAGGCGCGCTCGCCGACCAACAGTTTAATCAATTCATATTGGCTGGTGTTGGTATCTTGGTATTCATCGACCAGCAGATAGCGGATCTTCTCCTGCCAGCGCAACCGCACTTCGGGGTATTGTTGAAACAGCAGCGTCGGCAGCATGATCAGATCGTCAAAATCCAATGCGTTATAGGAACGAACTTGGTTGTAATACTGCTCATAGCACAGCGCAAACAAAATCTCTTTCTGCCCGTCGGCAATCCCTTTCGCCCGTTCCGGTAAAATCAGATCGTTTTTCCAGTTGGAAATGGTATTCAGCAATTGATTCAGTAGATCTTTATCACCTTTCAGATATGGCTCGGTCAGATCTTTTAACAGGGCAAGTTGATCGTGTTGATCAAACAACGTGATATTCGATTTATAACCCAAATGCCGATATTCACGTTTGATGATATCAAAACCAAGGGTGTGGAACGTGGAGACAATCAGCCCTTTGCTCGCCTGTTTGCCAATCGAATGCGCTACCCGCTCTTTCATTTCACGCGCGGCTTTATTGGTGAACGTCACCGCCGCAATATTTTTCGGCTGATAACCGCACTTGTCGATTAGATGAGCGATTTTATTGATGATCACCCGTGTTTTGCCTGAACCTGCGCCCGCCAGCACAAGGCAAGGGCCATCGGCATATTCAACGGCATTTTGTTGTTGTGGATTGAGTTTCATGGTGCGTCCTGTGGCGAGGCTTGGGTTAACGCATAAGGCAAAAGTGCGGTATCGAGAATAAACGATAACGGCAAATCCAAAATCGGCAAGCCCCATTGCTGCGCCATGCGGTAATCATATTTCACCCCTGCATAGGCAGAGTAGGGCGTGCTTGGGTTAATCAGCGCTACAATCGTGCCGCAGCCACTCAATAGCCAGCCAAGTAAAAAAATAAAAAGCGGTTTATACATAACGTTCACGCCAAGAGAAATGTGGCGATTATAAAGAGAATTGCGGGGTAGGGGAAATGGTTTATTGTTGGGTTGTGCAGCTAATATTGCCCCGACAGAGGATAAATTGGAAGTCTATTTCCAATTTATCCCATTTCTCACCCAAATAGGAAATGGGCTTCCAATTAAGCTTAACATCGTCATTCATTACACTTTGCGATAAATATTCTCGAACGGCAGGCGGAAACGGTTTCCCCAGATGCCGCGTTGCGGTTCACGGATGCCGCAAACCACGATCATATTGATTTCCGCCCCTTTCGGTAACTTTAAAATCCGTTTTACCAAGCGGCTGTCGAAGCCCTCCAACGGGCAGGTGTCGTAGCCTTGTTCCGCCATGGCCAGCATAAAGGTTTGTGCCGCCAAGCCACAACTTTTGTGGGTGACGATGCGTAAGTCTGCTTCCGATACGGTGGTGGTGATCGGGCGGAATAAGCCGATGCTGTGGGCGATCAATTTGCGTAAAATTCCCAGCAAGCCGAAGCCACGGGCATATAAAAACGGCATTAACTTTCCGTAATAGCCGGTTAGTTTTTTTAACCGTTGGGCGTGTTGTTCCGCTGGCGTATTACGTTTCAGGTCGTCACTGACCGCACTTAGCACCGCTTGCGCCCGCTGGCGGTGTAAATCTTGTCTGGTGACAAACACCACCATTTGTCGGGCGGTGGTTGCCGCATTTTGGCTGAGGCAGGCGGTTGCCAGTTGATGAAGTGCGGTTTTATCGCAGATATGGTAAAACTCGTATAACTGCATATTTGAACTGCTTGGTGCGAGTTGCGCCAATTGTAGGCAGTGGCGTACTTTTTCGTCGTCAAGCGGTTGATCGCTATAATGGCGCACTGCACGGCGGTGTTGCAGGATGTCGCTTAAGTTCATGGAGTGTCCTTTCTGAACGGTGAATTTAAGATTATCTTACATCGGTTGGTGCCGGCGAACCAGTGGCTGAATTTAGTGAATTGGAGGGGTATTAGCCTACCTCTATAGCCTTTATTAGCCGTCTAAATGCCCTGACGATGACAGGCGATTGATTTTCTAGCAATTAATCGTATCTACCGCATCTTTTGCCAATTGACCGATTTCATCCCAGTTTTTGGCTTTAATTAATGCTTTATCCACAAACCAAGAACCACCGCAAGCCACTACATTGGGAATCGCCAGATAATCCTTAATATTATTCACACTAATGCCCCCGGTGGGCATAATTTGTAGATTGCCATAAGGACCAAGCAATGTCTTGATCATTTTCACTCCACCACTGGCCTCTGCCGGAAAAAATTTCACTGCGGTTAACCCCATATCCATCGCTGCATCAATAGACATAGGATCGTTGATTCCCGGTGTAATCGGCAAATCTAAATCTTGGCAAAGTTTGACAATCCGCGGATTCAATCCCGGTGTCACCACAAAATCCGCTCCCGCATTTTTTGCTTTGACAACTTGCTCTTGCGTCAGCACCGTACCGGCGGCAATAAGCATATCCGGATCCTGTTGACGGAGTAATTTAATCGCTTCTTCAGCGGCATCGGAACGAAAAGTAATTTCCGCCACCGGCAATCCGTTTTTGGAAAGCGTATCCATTAACGGAATAATATCTTCCGTATTATCCAAAGCGATCACCGGTACGAGTTTGATTTTACGCAGTTTTTCGACAATTTGTTCGGTTGTGTATTTCATTGGAATTCCTTACTTAAATTGATTAATAAAATGAGCGGTGGCTGATTTTTCAATAATCGCCCCTTTATGTTGAATAACCACACCGGCCACTTGATTGCCTTGCCGGCAACATATATCTAACGGTTTATTTCGCAAATATTCGTTGAGAAAACCAGCATTAAACGCATCACCGGCAGAGGTGGTATCTACCACGTTTTCCACCGGAATGGTCGTCACCCGCCGTTCAATATTTTCTATGCTATTGAAAATTGCACCGTTTTTACCGGATTTGACTATCACGTTGCTCACGCCCGCTTGTTTTAAACGTTTGATAGTGGCTTGTTCATCCGCATCCGCCCAAATAGCTTGTTCATCATCAAAAGTCACTAATGCCACGCTCACAATCGGCAAAAGTGCGGTGTAAATTTCTTGCGTTTTTTGCCGCGATTCCCACAAAGCCGGACGATAATTGCTATCAAAAGCAATTTCAACCCCTGATTTCGCCAGTTCCGCTAATTGCTTAAGCAACAATATACGATCACTATCTGGCAAAATTGCCAAAGAAATACCGCTTAAATAAATCATATCCATATTTTTTAGCTGCTGTAAAACTCGAGGATAATCATTATGTTGCAATAAATAACGAGCCGCCGATTGATTACGCCAATATAAGAACGTGCGTTCGCCTTGGGCATCAAGCTGGATCAAATACAGTCCGGGCTGACGTGTTTCATCACGCAATACTAACTCGGTATTAATGCCATCGGCTTGCCAATGAGCCATCATTCCCAAACTCAATTTATCCGAACCCATGGCAGAAACATAGTAAATTTCCACCGCACTTTTGGGCGTGGTGCGTGCTAAATAAGTCGCCGTATTTAAAGTATCGCCCCCATAGGTTTGCCACATTGAACCGAACGGCTCACCGTTCAGTTCAATCATACATTCACCGATAATTGCGAGTTTTTTCATAGTTATTTATCTCAAACTAATCCCATAATTTTAGGAATAAACATAGAAATTGAAGGTATGTATGTCACTAACATTAACACGACAAAAATTACTATAAAGAAAGGCACCAACATTTTTATTACATCTTCAATTTCAATATTAGCCACTTTACATCCAGTAAATAATATCGGTCCAACAGGTGGCGTAATCGTACCTAAAGATAAGTTAAATACCAACATTATTCCAAAATGAACAGGATCCATACCTAAATTCATGCAAATAGGTAAAAAGATAGGTGTAAAAATTAATACAGCTGGAGTTGGATCCATAAAAGTACCAATAAAAAGCAACACAATATTTATAATTAGCAATATTAAAATTGGATTATCTGTAATTGATAATAAACTATTTGCAATAATCGTTGGTAATTGAGTGAATGCCATAACCCAAGACATAATAGATGAAGTAGCTAACATAAAAATCACTATGGCAGACATCTTTGCCGTATCTAAAAAGATCTTAGGTAAACTTTTTGGAGATAGCGTTCTATAACAAAAGCTTAAAATTAATGCATATACAACAGCTATTGCGGATGCTTCCGTTGCCGTAAAAATACCACCTAAAATACCACCAATAACTATAACTATTAACGATAAACTAGGTATAGCATCAAATAAGACTTTCAGAATTTCTTTCATTGGCATCTTATTTTTTTGGATATAACCTTTTCTTTTAGCGATTATCCCTGCCACAAACATAACACTAATACCCCACAAAATACCTGGAATATAACCTGCCATAAATAAAGCTGAAACAGATACGCTACCTGCTACAGTTGCATAAACAATAAGAGTATTACTTGGGGGAATAAGCATACCGGTAGGAGCAGAAGCAATATTTACAGCAGCACTAAATCTAGGATCATAGCCTTCCTTTTTTTGTATTGGTGACATGATGCCACCTACGGCAGCCGCTGATGCAACACCAGATCCACTTATTGAACCAAATAACATATTTGATACTGTATTAGTTTGAGCTAAAGGCCCAGGAAAACAACCACTGACTATTTTTGACAGATTAATTAATCTTAAAGCTATTCCTCCGCTATTCATAATATTCCCAGCTAAAATAAAAAAGGGAATAGCAAGTAACGCAAAAGAATCTAAACCAACAAAAATACGTTGCGATGATGTTATAATTGCTCCTGAAAATGGAAGGATTACTAACATGGATAAAAATGATGAAATGCCAACACTAATACTAATAGGCGTTCCTATAATTAGAAAAAATATCGTCCCTATTAACATAACAAAAGCAGCAATAGTTGCTGTGTCCATAATAAATCTCCTCTATAATTATAGATCTTTTAATTTATGCAACAACATGATTTCATTATAAATAAAATAGAACAGCATAATTACTCCTGATATGGGTATAGCCATATAAACTACTCCAATAGGTAATTGTAAAGATGAGTCCATTTGTAACATTTGCCGTGTTGTAATACTATATCCGCCAAGAATCATAATGGCAGAGGAAAATATTACAATTATTAGTTCAGAAAACATATCAAGATATATTTGTATTTTTTTAGGTAGCTTGAGTTTAACGAATGAAATAGACATATGCTCTCTTAATCCAAAAACATATGCCCCTCCAAATAAAATAAGCCAAATAAATAAATATCTAGACAATATTTCACTAATAGCACTGGGATTATCAAAAATATATCTTGTGACAACTTGATAGGTGACTAGAATACACATTAAAAAAACTATTAATATACATAAATATTCCATAATTTTATCAATGATATTCTTAATATATAAAAGCATGATTCCTCCTTAATATAAATACAGAGCATTATGAAAATGCTCTGTACTAATATGGTTTTTACATTAAAGAAATGATTTTATCATATAATGATTTTTGTGATTCAGTCTTAATTAAATCACTTTGTAGTTGTTTACAACTATCTTGAAAAGGTTTTATATCAACATCTAAGAAGCTTGCTCCTTTATCTTTTGCAAATTGCTCTGCTACAACAACCTGCTCTCTCCATAGGTCATATTCTTTATCAATACTCTCTTTAACCAATTTTTTTAATGTTGCTTGATCATTTTGAGGCATAGAAGATAAAAAATGTTCACTAATAACTAAAAGATCCGGTACCATTAAATGTTTTGTTCTAGAAAAATATGGAGCAACTTCATATTGTTTTAAGTCCATATATGTAATTTCATTATTTTCTGCACCATCTAAAACGCCTTGTTGTATGGCGGTATAAACTTCACCTTGATTCATTGGAACACCAGCCCCCCCCATACAAGATAGCATTTTCACCATAGTATCAGATTGCATCACTCTAATTTTCTCTCCCTTCAGATCTTTCATTGAAGAAACTGGTGATTTTTTTGTATATATACTTCTAGCTCCTGCGGTATATGCACCTAAAACTTCAAATCCAAAGTTTTTAGTTGATGCAAATAATTCATCAAGAATATTTCCTGTAAACACTTTTTCTTGATGTTCTAATGAATTATAAATATAAGGTAATGCAATAACAGAGAAATTCTTATCATAATTCTCTACTAATGGGTTTGCTACAATAGCCATTTGAATAGCTCCATTTTGAACTAATTCTAATGACGCTCTTTGGGCTCCTAAAAGTTCATTTGGATAAATATTTAGTTTATATCTTCCATCAGTTTCTTTTGACAGGTTTTCACTCAAATACTGTAATGCCTTGTATTGTGGGTGTTTATCAGACTGATTAAAAGCGACCTTTAATTCAGTTGCTGCATTCACAGATAATGTAAAACATAAGCCTGTCGCAATAATTATTGACTTGAGTGAGCTAGTTAATTTTTTATTAAACATAGTGATCTCCTTATTTAGGTAATATTGATAGATTATTTAATTTCATCCATATTGATAAAATCCATATCATCATAAGTTTGATTTTCTCCTGCCATCCCCCAAACAAAACTGTAATTTTGTGTACCGCATCCAGAATGAATAGACCAACTCGGTGAGAACACAGCCTGTTTTTCTCGCATAATTATATGTCTAGTTTCTGACGGCTCTCCCATAAAATGGAATACAACTTGAGAAGGTTTAATATTAAAATACAAATAAATTTCCATTCGTCTAACATGTGTATGAGGAGGCATTGTATTCCAAACGCTGCCTGGCTCCAGATGAGTAACGCCTAAGCAGAGCTGGCAAGTCCGAACAACTTCGGGATGAAGGTATTGATAAATAACTCTTGCATTCGCATTTTCTTGAGAACCTAATTTCACTATTCGTGCATCATTCTTTTTGATGAGTTTACTTTCATATTTATGATGTGCGGGTACACTTAAGCAGTATAAAAAACAGTCCTCAGATTCATTTAATGATGAGAACTCAATAGATTCTGTTTCTTTAGATAAATATAAGGCATCTAAAGGTTCTAAAATAAAACTTCCACCTTTATATTTTATCTCTGCTTTCCCCCCTAAATTTACAATTCCTAATTCTCTACGCTCAAGAAAATAATCTGTGCCAAACTGTTTTTTATCTATAAAATCATCTAATTTTAAAGTATTTGTACTTGGCATAGCTCCAATTGCAACTAATCTATCTATGTGACTATAAACAACTTTTACAGAGTCTTTCTCAAATAAGGTTGAGCATAGATATTCTTCTCTAAGTCTATCTGTATCATAATGTTTAGAGTCGTTGGGGTGAATATTGTGATAAACTTTCATTATTTCCTCCTATAATTAAGCCTAAATTATCTAGCTAACCAACCACCATCAACAGCAATTGTATAACCATTAATATAATCTGCTGCAGATGATGCTAAGAATACACAAGGACCACCGACATCATTAGGTGTTCCCCATCGCCCTGCAGGAATGCGATCTAAAATTTCTTTGCTACGCTCCATGTCAGCTCTTAATGCTGAAGTGTTATTTGTGGCCATATATCCAGGAGCGATTGCATTAATATTTATATTAAATTTTGCCCATTCATTAGCCATCGCTCTAGTAATTCCCATTACCGCACTTTTAGATGCTGTGTATGATGGAACTCTAATACCGCCTTGAAAAGATAGCATTGAAGCTATATTGATAATTTTTCCTCCTGTACCTTGGAGAATAAACTGTTTTGCTACTGCTTGAGAAAAGAAAAATACTGTTTTAAGATTGATATTGATAACATCATCCCAATTTTGTTCTGTAAATTCGATAGCGTCTTCACGTCGAATAATTCCTGCATTATTGACTAATATATCTATGCTCCTAAATACTGATAATGCTTTGTCGATTACAAGAGATATATTGTCTTGGATCATTAAATTGGCCTCTACATTAATAAATTTTTGCCCTAAAGACTCAATCATACTTCTTGTTTCACTTGGCTCAACAAGGTTAACACCTACAATATTACATCCAGCCTTTGCTAGGGCAACTGCCATTCCTTGACCTAAGCCTGTATCACATCCTGTAACAATCGCTGTTTTTCCTGTTAAATCAAAAATACTCATAATTACTCTCCTGTGATTAGTGGTTATTAAATCAGTTTATATCATTTGATATGCGTACAGTACCACTTGTAAAACCCAAGGTCAAACAAATAAAACATTTTCCCATAAAAAAAGAAACGCAGTTTCATTTGAGAGTGGTGGTTATTTCATTATTTTTGAGTTAGACTGTGGTGGTAGCTAGTTTCGGTGTCCTAACTGGGTGATAAAATTACGAAAATCAATGAGAAAACATTGTGCTAAGAAGAGCATTTAGTACTGAGTTTAAAGCTGAAGTTGTAAAATTAATCACCGAGTGTAGCTATTCGATATGTTGCTTTGAGGTGGAAAGGGCAGAAAGACACAGAGCTTCGGGCACTGGCAAGTGCAGTATTTAGGCTTCGTAGGCTGAAAGGGATTTTTACCGAGTTGTATCAGATTTGCATATTATGATCATTAACGTCTACACTGCATCAATTAAGGCTTACCGACAAAGATACGGGCAATCCCTTGTCTGGAGATCTCGAATTAGTAGAGCACTACAAACTATATGAAAATAGTATAACCTGTTTGTTTATGAGGGAGCGTTAACAATGAATCAACTTGAATCAGTATCATCAGTGCTTAAAGTATTTGCTATATTAGAAATATTAGCTGAACAAAAAGATATTGGAATAACAGATCTAGCTAAAAAGCTGATGATGCCCAAAAGCACAGCTTATCGTTTTTTACAAACTATGATAAATTTAGGTTATGTAAAACAAGAAGAAAGTGATAAATATAGCTTAACATTAAAACTGTTTGAAATTGGAGCTAAAGCCTTAGAATATATAGACTTAATTGCTTTGGCAGATACGGAAATGTCATATATATCTAAAGAAACTAATGAAACAATACATTTAGGTATATTAGACCAGGATGAGATTATTTATCTTCATAAAATAGATTCAACATATAACTTACGTATGCATTCAAGGATAGGTCGAAAAAATCCATCATATAGTACCGCTTTAGGAAAAATTCTTCTTTCCGACTATAGTGATACAGTTATTAGAGATATATTGAAAGAAACTACTTTTATTTCTTATACAAGCAACACTAGAAAAAATATAGATGAGTTATTAAGCGAACTATCCTATGTCCGAAAAAAGCACTATGCTGAAGATAATGAAGAGCAAGAACCTGGTTTAAAGTGCATTGCTGTGCCTATCTATAATCGTTTGGGTCACATTATTGCCGGTATTTCTATATCACTCCCGATAATTCGCTTTAAAGAGGAGCATTTTCCAATTTTGATAAAACTGTTAAAACAAGCTGGGAAAAATATATCTGAAAAATTAGGATATTATGACTACCCAAGCTTTATGTAAATTGTCAGATCAAGTCTGTTCTTCTACACAAAAGAAAAAGGCTTGGAAAATTCCAAGCCTTTTATTGATTGAGCAAATGCCTTGCGGATTAGTTCAAACGCTCTTTGATACGTGCAGACTTACCACTACGCTCACGCAAGTAGTACAGTTTCGCTTTGCGAACCGCACCTTTACGTTTCACGCTGATGCTGTCGATCACCGGTGAATGAGTTTGGAATGTACGCTCAACACCCACACCGTTTGAAATTTTACGCAATGTAAATGCAGAATGCAGGCCGCGGTTACGAATTGCGATAACCACGCCTTCGAACGCCTGCAGACGTTTTTTACTACCTTCAACAACCCATACTTTCACTTCCAATGTGTCACCAGGACGGAAGCTCGGTACGTCTTGTTTCAATTGTTCTTGTTCAAGTTGTTTAATAATGTTACTCATAATAAATACCTTTTATTCCTAGATGTAACTGAATCTTTACTCTTGCTGTTTGATGTGATCTAACAGCACTCTCTGTTCGTCAGTCAGAGCTAGGCTCTCTAATAGCTCAGGTCGGCGCGTCCAAGTGCGGTGCAATGACTGTGTTAACCGCCATTTGCGTATTTCCGCATGGTTGCCCGACATCAATACCGGTGGCACAGCCACACCGTCTAACACTTCCGGGCGGGTATAATGCGGGCAATCCAGTAAGCCGTCGGCAAAAGAATCTTCTTCTGCGGAGGCTTGTTTGCCCAATACCCCGGGAATAAAGCGTGCAACGGCGTCAATTAACGTCATTGCGGGCAGTTCCCCGCCAGTGAGGACATAATCACCCACTGACCACTCTTCATCAACTTCCGCTTCAATTAAGCGTTCGTCAATGCCCTCATAGCGACCGCAAACTAAAATCAGTTTTTGGTGTTGCGACAACTGTTGCACGCCATGTTGATCGAGTTTTCGCCCTTGCGGTGAAAGATAAATCACTTTCACCGCATCACCTGCTACCGCACTTGCGGCTTGTTTGGCTGCTTGAATGGCATCACGCAACGGTTGCACCATCATCAGCATGCCTGGTCCACCGCCGTAAGGGCGGTCGTCTACCGTGTCGTGCCTGTCATGTGTGAAATCTCGCGGATTCCAGCACTGCACTTGCAGCAGGTTGTGTTTTACGGCACGTCCTGTTACCCCGAATTCAGTGATTGCTTTAAACATTTCAGGGAAAAGACTAATAATCCCAATCCACATATGATTACCTATGCTAAAAATGTTACCGCCAAAGCGCTCACGTTATGCCTGAGGTTAGAAACCAGCGTCCCAATCCACTTCAATAGTCTTTGTGGCGAGATCGACTCTTTTAACTACTGTTTGTTCAAGATACGGGATTAACCGCTCTTGTTTGCCGAAAGCATCGTTCAGATTGGCTTTCACCACGAACACGTCGTTCGAACCGGTTTCCATCATGTCACTGACTTCGCCCAATTGGTACCCTTGCAGGTTGACGACTTGGCAACCGATTAAATCGTGCCAGTAGTAGCCTTCGTCCAATTCGGGAAAATTGTCTGCGCTCACGCCAATTTCAACATTGGTCAGCGCTTGTGCTGCGTTGCGATCATCAACGTTTTTCAGTTTCACGATCAAATCGTTACTGTGATAACGCCAGCTTTCCAGTTCGGTTGGTTGCCATTGTCCTTTGATAAATAAATACCAAGGCTGATAATCGAAAATACTTTCGTGTTGTTCTGTCGATGAATAAATTCGCAACCAGCCGCGAATCCCGTAAGTTGAACCCAACTTGCCGACAATGCTGAAGTTTTGCGCGCTCATATTCACCTACTTATTTATTTGCTTAAAAAGCAGATTAAGCTGCTTTTTGCGCTTCTTTAACTAACGCAGATACGCGCTCAGATAAAGATGCACCTTTTTCGATCCAAGCGTTTACACGCTCTAAATCTAAACGTACACGTTCTGCATTACCAGAAGCAAGTGGGTTAAAGAAACCTACGCGTTCGATAAAACGACCGTCACGCGGGCTGCGGCTGTCCGCAACAACTACTTGATAAAATGGGCGTTTTTTTGCACCGCCACGAGATAAACGAATGGTTACCATAGCGTCCTCTAAAATGATAGTAAAAATAAAACCCTCGTTCGAGGTGAGGGTGTATGAACTTTTCATGGCAATACAGCCATAAAAAGTCGTCAGATTTTACTCTTTTCCGAGAGAAAAGCAAGTTAAAGTGCGGTCGACGGCGAAATTATCGGCACAGGATTTCGGCGGCAAGGGTTGCTAAATCCGTCGATTGATCTCTATAATGAGAACGATTATTGATAAGGTGTTTTTGACAATAAAGTGCGGTTTTGATGAAGTTGATTAAATGGGTTTATATTTTTCTAGGGTTTGTTTCGCTCGGATTAGGAATTGCCGGCATTCCGCTGCCGGTGTTGCCGACCACGCCGTTTCTGCTATTGGCGATGTATTTTTTCGGCAAAAGCTCCGAGCGGCTGCACGCATGGTTTATGCAGACCGAGCTGTATCATAAACACTTAAAAACCTTCGACCAACAGCGCGCGTTGAGCGCCAAAAGCAAAGGTTATATTTTACTGCTCTCCACCGTCATGATTGCGATCAGTTTCTATTTTATGCCGTCGATTTACGGGCGAATTTTCATTATTTTATTACTGCTGGTGGAGTACTGGTTTTTCTTTTTCTGGATCAAAACCCTGCCGCCGACAAAACAATAGCTTTTTCGACGATTTTTTAGCATACTTGGTTTCGGCATTTTCGCTTTCTATTTGAGACTGACTTAAAAGGACACCAACATGAAATCTTTTTTAAAGTTAAGCAGTTGCGCAAGCCTGTTAATCAGCAGCCTTGCCTTTTCGAGCGCACAAGCCTACGAGCAAGACCGCACTTATCAATTCACCGTAATGCACATCAATGATCTGCATGGGCGTTTCTGGCAAAACCAAAACGGCGAATACGGCCTGGCGGCACAGAAAACCTTGATCGATCGCATTCGTAAGGAAGTTGCCGACAAAGGCGGCGAAGTGATTTTGCTGAACGTGGGCGATTACAACACCGGCATTCCGGAATCGGATCTGCAAAATGCCAAGCCGGATATTGAAGCGATGAACCTGATTGGTTATGAAGCACTGACTCTTGGCAACCATGAATTTGATAACCCGCTGCAGTTGTTGGATATGCAGCAAGGCTGGGCGAAATTCCCGTTCCTGTCCGCCAATGTGTTTAACAAAAAAGACGGTAAGCTGCTGGTCAAGCCTTACACCATGTTGGATAAACAAGGGCTGAAAATTGCGGTGGTCGGCTTAACCACTGAAGACACCGCCAAACTGGGCAATCCGGAATTTATTTCGAATGTGGAATTTGTCCGTCCTGCGGAAGCGGCAAAATCGGTGCTGGCGACGATTGATAGCAACGAGAAGCCGGATATTAAAATCGGTTTGACTCACATGGGCTATTACCACGACGCGAACTATGGCTCCAATGCACCGGGCGATGTTTCGCTGGTGCGCGAGCTGGACAAAGGCGCATTTGATATGGTGATTGGCGGACACAGCCACGATACCGTCTGCATCAATGACGATGGCAGCTTCAATGAAAAATACAAACCGGGCGACGCCTGTAAACCGGCGTTTGAAAACGGCAGCTGGATTATGCAAGCCGGCGAATGGGGCAAATATGTCGGACGCGCAGATTTTGAGTTTAAAAACGGCGAGTTGAAGCTGGTGAATTATCAGTTAGTGCCGGTTAACCTGAAAGACAAAGTGAAAAATGCCGAAGGCAAAAGCGAATATGTGCTGTTCCAAGAGGAAATTCCTGCTGACGCTGAATTATTAGCGCATTTGAAAGCCTATCAAGACAAAGGCGATGAGCTGCTGGGCGTGGAAGTGGGCAGCGTGAACGAGCGTTTAGAGGGGGACCGCAATGTGGTGCGCTTCCAACAAACCAACTTAGGACAGCTGATCGCCCGTTCGCAAAAAGAACGCGCCAAAGCCGATGTCGGGATTATGAATTCCGGCGGTATTCGTGCCTCGATTGAGCCGGGCAAAGTCACTTATAAAGACATTCTGACCGTGCAGCCGTTCGGCAATATCATCAGTTATGTTGAATTGAGCGGTGCCGACTTGATTGATTATCTGAACGTGGTGGCGTTGAAAGAGGTGGACTCCGGCGCGTATGCACAATTTGCCGGCATCGCGATGACTGTCGATCGCGCAGCGAAAAAAGTCTCCGACGTGAAAATTAACGGCGCGCCGTTGGATTTGAAAAAAACCTATCGCATTTCACTGCCGAGCTACGTTAACACCGGGTTTGTCGATGCGGAAAGCCTGAAGCTCTATTTTGAGGAAAATTCACCGATCGACGCCAAACAGTTTAAGGCGAATGACGAGATTATTTATAAATAATCCTAGACAGCAAGCATAGATCTTGTGGCTAAAATCCGATATTGTAACGCTCAATATCGGATTTTTCTTTTTTCATTAAACGGATGATTATGTTTAGTAAACCGCACTTTGCTCGTAGGCTGACGCTGTTCAGCCTGTTTTTATTGTTGACCACGGCGGTGGTGAATGCTGCATTTGCCGGTGGGCTATTTGCCAGCAAGAAAGAGCGGTTTTTGCCGCCACATGAAGCGTTTATGTTCTCTGCGCAAGCCGAGCAAAACCAGCTGAATTTAGATTGGCAAATTGCCGACGGCTATTATTTGTATAAAAAAGAGCTGGCGGTTGAAGACGCAAACGGCAAAATCGAAGGCTTAAGTTTGCCGAATGCCGAATTACATCAAGACGAATTTTTCGGTGAAGTGGAAATTTATCGCAACCAATTGGCATTTTCAGTGCCGACCCACAACCGCAACGGCAAAATTTTGGTGCATTATCAAGGCTGCACTAGCGGCTTCTGCTATCCGCCGCAAACCGAAGAAATTGAGCTTGGCGTTTTGGCAGGTGCGGCAAGCAGTGCGGATGCCAGTACGCCGACGGTGAGCAGCCCGGCGGCGAATGCTCCGGCAGTAGACGACAGCCTGTTTAATCAAAACAGCACCGAACAACTGGCAAGCACCTTGGGTGAAAACAAATTCAGTATTTTCTGGTTTTTCGTATTGGGATTAGGCTTGGCGTTCACGCCGTGTGTGCTGCCGATGTTGCCGCTGTTGTCGTCAATTGTCATCGGGCAGAAAGAGCGCCCGCAAAGCCTGCGCGCGTTGCTGCTGAGTTTGGTGTATGTGCAGGGCATGGCGCTAACCTATACCGCACTTGGCTTAATGGTGGTGGCGATCGGCTTGCCGTTTCAGATTGCGCTACAAAGCCCGGTAGTGCTGATTGCGTTCTCGATTCTGTTTATCGTGCTGGCAGGCTCGATGTTTGGGCTGTTTACTTTGCAATTGCCGTCGGGTTTGCAAAACAAATTGAACCAGCTCAGCCAAAAACAGAGCGGCGGCGCCTATTGGAACGTATTTTTAATGGGCATGATCGCAGGGCTGGTGGCTTCGCCTTGCGTCAGTGCGCCGCTTTCCGGCGCGTTGCTGTATGTGGCGCAAAGCGGTGATTTTGTGATCGGCGGTTTGAGTTTGTATCTGCTGGCGCTGGGCATGGGGATTCCGCTGGTGCTGGTGACGCTGTTCGGCAATAAAATTCTGCCGAAAGGCGGTGCATGGCAGGAAAAAGTCAAAATCGCATTTGGCTTTGTGATGCTCGCGGTGCCGGTATTCCTGATTTCACGCTTACTGCCGGAAGTGTGGGGAAACCGCTTGTGGTCGCTACTGGGCGTGTCGTTCTTTATTTGGCTGACCGCCACAATCAGCGACAAAAAATCAATGCTCGGGATTAAACTGCTGCCGTTGGTTGCCGCGATTGTGGTGGCACAGCCGCTGGTGGATTGGGTGAAGCCATTGTTCAACGGCGAAACGCAAAGTGCGGTTCAGCCAGCAGTGCAGCACGCGGAATTTGGCGAAGTTGCCGATTACAACGAGCTGCAACAAGCCTTAAGCCGCAATGCGGGCAAAATCACGATGTTGGATCTGTATGCCGACTGGTGTGTGGCATGTAAGGAATTTGAGAAATATACCTTCAGTGATCCGCAGGTGCAGCAGCAATTCGCACAAATGAATTTACTGCGCGCCGACCTGACCCGTAACAGCCCGCAAAACCGCACTTTGATGGAACAACTCAGCGTGGTCGGATTGCCGACGATTATTTTCTTCGATCAACACGGCAAAGAGATCCCACAAAGCCGAATCAGCGGATTTTTAGATGCTAAGCAATTTAACGAATGGGTGAGACCGTTGTTGGAACGACAGTAAAAGAAGAAAGCAGAATCAGCGCGATCAGGCTGAAAAGAGAAAACGATGGTGTATAGAATACCATCGTTTTTTTATTTACTTTTCCAATAATCCCGACATTTAACGCTCTGGTCTAATTTTAGATAAAGTGTGATATATGTCACAGAATGATGGATTGTATTCCCGTAAATTCGAGCCCTTTGTATTTATTAGCTCAACTATAAAGGGAGAAAAACATGTTTGTATCGAAGTCTTTATCTTATTCACACAACCTAAATCGACACTTTAAATTAAAACTCAGTGTTGCGCTGCTGCTCGGCGCGTTATATCCGATCCAGCCTGTGTCGGCAGCCCAGGGCGACAGCGCGCTATTGGATGAAATTAAAGTCGTGGAAACCGAGGCAAGTTTCAGCAGTGATCCGCTTTCAGGGGTTCCGAAGCAGAATGATATTGTGGTGACTAAGCAAAAATTAAAACGGGCGGCAAGCACACTGGGCAATGCGCTGTCTGACGAATTGAGCGTGCACAGCAATCAGTTCGGCGGCGGTGCCAGTGCGCCGGTGATTCGCGGTCAAGAGGGCGTGCGTTTGAAAATTCTACAAAATGGCTCGGATGTGATCGATATGTCGCAACTCTCGCCCGATCATGCGATTGGGGTTGATACCTTAATAGCGGAGCGCGTTGAGATCCTGCGCGGTGCGCCCACGTTGTTGTATGCCAATGCTTCGCCTGCCGGGGTGATTAATGTGATTGATAATCGCATTCCGACCCAAATTCCCGAACGCGGTTATCAAGCGGATTTCAACTTGCGTTACAACACGAACAGCAATGAAAAATTAGCGACCGGTGGCATTACTCTTGGCTTGGGAGAGCATATTGCGCTGCGTTTTGAAGGTTTAACCCGCGATTCAAATAACTACCATGTGCCGGAATTTAATTTGGGCAAGAAAATTGATTTCGTGCCGGACACCTTCAATAAAACCAATTCCGGCACTTATGCTCTGTCATTTCTTGGTGAGCGCGGCTATTTGGGTGTGGCTTACAATGAACGGCGGGAAGTATACGGTTTGCCGGGGCATAATCATTCGTTAGATACTTGCGGCGCACATATTTGGGGGCGCAATCCTGAGAGCGATTACTTTTTAGAGATCTATCCGCATCGCATGCGCAATTCGGATCTGGTGAATACCCACTTCCACTGCGGTTCAAATCACGTGTTAGGCGGCGCACACAGCCATGATAATCCTTATGGACACAAGCATGATCACACCCTTGGCGGACCAGTGGTGGATTCGTTATCTTAGAGCTATGACATTCGCGCTGAGTTGCAACAGCCGTTCCGCGGCTTTGACAAGTTGCGGATAAGTTATTCGGCGACAGATTATAAACATGACGAACGAGATGGCAGCATTCCGGTGAATCTATTCAAAAAATAAAGGCTATAACGTGCGCTTAGAGCTGTTGCATCAAGAAATTGCAGGCTTAACCGGCGTCTGGGGCGTGCAGTATCAAACCGCAACCAGCAGCGCCAACATTCCTCGGCTTCCGCCTTGCAGCAACAGCTTTGAGGCGGGTGGCAATCAATGTTGCCCTGAAAAAATCAGCCCGAATGATCGCAAACAATGGGCGTTGATTGAAAACAGTAACAAGCAGTTAAGCTTTTTTGCAATAGAGCAGCTGCGAAAAGGCAACTGGCTGTTTGATCTGGGCGTGCGAACCGAAAGACAACAGATTCCGATCAAATATGATGCCGCCAATCTGCGCCAAATTAAGAAAGAGCTGGAGTGCTCAAATTGGTTTGGGGTGGTAAGCTGTTCGCCGGGCTCTCTCAACGATCCTGATTTATCCACTTACCACAAATGGGCGACTTCTTATTCCAGCTCGGCGACTTGGAATTTCCATCCGGATTATTCGCTGTCTTTCGCGTTTTCCCATAATGAACGTCACCCGACACCAATGGAGTTGTATTATCACGGCAAACATCTGGCAACGGTATCGTTTGAATATGGCAACCGCGATCTAAATAAAGAGGTATCGAATAATTTTGAAGCCGGATTGAGTTATGTCGGCGACAAGCTGAGTTATCATGTCGGCGTTTATTACAACCGATTCAAAAATCGGATTTTCAATCAAACACTGGCGAAAGAGGGCAATCTCGCCTTAAACCGTTATTCACAATCCAAAGCGGTTTATTATGGTGCCGAAGGACGGATTGATTACCAATTTTTACCGGAATTGAGCGCCGGTTTGTTTGGGGATTATGTCCGTGGAAAATTGTTCGGCTTACCGCCAACGTATAAAGTCGATCATCTTTTTAATACTGAAACCTTGATTCCACAAGCCGATCAAAATGCACCGCGAGTGCCGCCGATGCGCTTGGGTTTGCGGATGAATGCGGATTTAAGCGAGCATCTGTCAGGCTCGTTGGAATACACTTATGTTCATCAACAGAAAAAAGTTGCACCGCTAGAGAATAAAACCGCTGGATACCGTTTGCTTAATGTCGGGCTGAATTATTCCGATCGTATTGCGCAAATGGATTATGCGCTATTCGTGCAGGCGAATAATCTGTTAAACCAAAAAGTGTATTCGCACACCTCGTTCTTGCCGTTTGTACCGCAAATGGGGCGAAATATCACGCTAGGGGTGAATTTTAGCTTTTAGCTAGAATTGTCGGAAAGTGCTAAACCGCACTTGGTATGATAAATAAAAAACGGCTCTGGTTAGAGCCGTTTTTGTTGAGAACAGATTAGAAGCGGTAAGATGCTAAGAACGAAAATACATTGGATTTACTTTTGCCAGCAGTATCTTTTGAGTGTTGGCGAGTATATTCCGCGCCGACTTCTACATTCTGTGCAAGTGCATATTTAGCACCTAGGCCATAACCGAGGCCTTTAATCTAGAATGAGTCATCGCCATCCCATT
This sequence comes from Testudinibacter sp. P27/CKL/0425, assembly GCF_052931395.1. NCBI lineage: Bacteria > Pseudomonadati > Pseudomonadota > Gammaproteobacteria > Pasteurellales > Pasteurellaceae > Testudinibacter > Testudinibacter sp. P27/CKL/0425. The sequence goes on from NZ_CM128801.1 coordinate 819,045, forward strand.
TTGCTCTACCGTAGTCATAATTGACTTTCACATACGGCAATAAGTTAGGCAGCACACGGTAACCTTGGGCGTAGCCAACGCTAAAGTTACGCGTTCTTTTTAAGCGATCGCCTTCATCTTCTGCCAGTTTACCGCTTTTGCCTAGCTGGATACCGGCTTGGGCTAAACCGACAAAATCATTGCCGAAATCAAAACCGTAATCAGCAACCAGCTCTACAGATGAAGCGCGTTTAGCGGAGCCACTGACATCACTGCCTTTGAATTTTTCAGTATTGACTTGTAACCCGATAGACGGACCAACAAAAGTTTGTCCGGCAGGGGCGGCAACTACATTGGCAGAAACAACAGCGCCTGCAATGATGGTAGTTAAGACTAGTGCTTTTTTCATAATAATTTCCTCAAATTAAAAACTCCAAATGGCGGAATAATCTTATCATTGGGAAAAAGAAAAAGTCAATTTCTAATCATAGTTAGCATTATTGGACATAAAAAAACGGCTCTAAATCGAGCCGTTTTGCTTGAGCCATAATCTGCTGATTATAACCCTAATGCTTTTTTCACGCCTTCGCCGTAAGCCGGATCGCATTTGAAGCAGTTGTCGATATGGCGTTGCTTGATGAAATCAGGCGCGTCGCCCATTGCGCGGGCGGTGTTGTCGAACAGCACTTGTTTTTGTTCGGCGCTCATCAATTGGAACAGCGCTCGTGGTTGGGTGAAGTAGTCGCTGTCGTCTTCACGGTAATCCCAGAAATCGGCATCGCCGGTGATTTTCAATGGCGGCTCTTTATATTGCGGCTGCTCTTGCCAGTAACCGAAGCTATTTGGCTCATAGTGAGGTGCGCTGCCATAATTGGCATCGACACGTCCTTGACCGTCGCGATGGTTGCTGTGTACCGGACAACGCGGTTTGTTCACCGGAATTTGTGTGAAGTTCACGCCTAAACGGTAGCGCTGTGCATCGGCATAGTTAAACAAACGAGCTTGTAACATACGGTCAGGAGAAACACTGATACCCGGTACTAAGTTGCTTGGCGCAAATGCTGATTGTTCCACATCTAAGAAGAAGTTTTCCGGATTGCGGTTCAATTCAAACTCACCCACTTCGATCAACGGATAATCGGCTTTCGGCCAGACTTTGGTTAAGTCGAACGGGTGGTAAGGCACTTTTTCCGCATCGGATTCCGGCATGATTTGCACGAACATCGTCCATTTCGGGAAGTCGCCGCGTTCAATCGCGTCATACAGATCTTTCTGATGACTTTCACGATCTTTACCGACAATCGCTTCCGCTTCGGCATCGGTCAGGTTTTTGATCCCTTGTTGGGTTCTGAAGTGGAATTTCACCCAGAAACGCTCGTTATCGCTGTTGATAAAGCTATAGGTGTGTGAACCGAAACCGTGCATATGACGGTAGCTTGCCGGAATGCCGCGATCGCTCATCACAATGGTTACTTGGTGGAACGCTTCCGGTAACAGTGTCCAGAAATCCCAGTTGTTGGTTGCGCTGCGCATATTGGTGCGCGGATCACGTTTCACCGCTTTATTCAAATCCGGGAATTTACGCGGATCACGCAGGAAGAACACCGGCGTATTGTTGCCGACCATATCCCAGTTGCCTTCTTCGGTGTAGAACTTCAGCGCAAAGCCGCGAATATCGCGCTCGGCATCAGCCGCACCGCGTTCACCGGCTACGGTGGTGAATCGGGCAAACATTTCGGTTTTTTTGCCGATTTCGCTAAAAATTTTGGCACGGGTGTATTGGGTAATATCGTGTGTCACGGTGAAGGTTCCGAATGCGCCGGAACCTTTAGCGTGCATACGACGCTCAGGAATAACTTCGCGCACGAAGTTGGCGAGTTTTTCATTCAGCCATAAATCTTGTGCCAATAACGGACCGCGCGGACCTGCGGTCATGCTGTTTTGGTTATCGACAACCGGCGCGCCGCCGTTGGTGGTTAAATGGCTATAAGGGCATTTTGCTTTTTCTTGACTCATATAATTCATCCTTTTGGTAAAGTTCATAGGGTCTAACATCAGGGTACGACTTAGCCTGGTAGCAGGCAGTTGAGGCTATACTAACAAGAACAAAAAAAATTATCTTATATGGATTTGATAGCAAATGGCTATTATTTGATATAAATCAATTTGCAAAAGTAATAAATAAAATGTCTATTTTTAAAGTATCATGAGGTGGCGTTAGAGTATAAGTGCGGTTTCTTGAGCAAACCGCACTTGGCATTTACGGCAAAGTTAGGCCAGCCATTGCTCGACGAGTTTATCATCAATCAGCTTGCGCGACCACATACTGCCAAAATCCGGTTCGGGAAATTTGTTGTGGTTATAGGCAATGAGCTTGACGAAATCAAACGCCGCGTGCGGATAATCGTTGATCAATAGCAACGCAAACAGCCCGTCTTCCGACCAGCAGATCTGTAATTTGCGCGGTGTTTCTTTTTCCGAAACCGCACTTGCGTTATAAATATGTAGTGAATCGACAATCGGCATTTGAGTTTGGCGGGTGTCGAGCGCATAAAAGTAGCCGGTGTCGCCGTCGTCTTCAAAAATCACCGATAAATAATCGTGCTTATCAGATGCGGTGCCGACTTGCTTTTGTTGCCCGATAAACAGTTGGTCTTCAAGGGTTAAATAAAACATAGGAATTCCTTATAGCCGTCAGGGAAGCGGTAATAAAAAAGGTTGTTTGAATCGCTTCAAACAACCTTTTGCTATTCAATCAACGCGCGAATTACGCTTGACCTTTCACTTCTTTCAAACCGTTGAAAGGTGCTTTTTCGCCCAATGCTTCTTCGATACGAATCAATTGGTTGTATTTCGCCACACGGTCAGAACGGCTCATTGAACCGGTTTTGATTTGACCTGCTGCAGTACCGACTGCTAAATCAGCAATAGTCGCATCTTCGGTTTCGCCTGAACGGTGAGAGATAACCGCAGTGTAGCCCGCATCTTTCGCCATTTTGATCGCAGCCAAGGTTTCGGTTAATGAACCGATTTGGTTGAATTTGATCAAGATAGAGTTTGCGATGCCTTTTTCGATCCCTTCTTTCAGGATTTTGGTGTTGGTTACGAACAGATCGTCGCCGACCAATTGAACACGGTCGCCCAATACTTTAGTTTGGTACGCAAAACCGTCCCAGTCAGATTCGTCTTGACCATCTTCAATAGATACGATTGGGTATTCTTTGGTCAACTCTTCTAAGTAGTGAGTGAACTCTTGAGAAGTAAAGGTTTTGCCTTCACCTTTCATTTCGTAGTTGCCGGTTTCTTTGTTGTAGAACTCAGAAGAGGCGCAGTCCATTGCTAAAGTAACGTCTTTGCCTAATACATAACCCGCTTTTTCTACCGCTTCTTTGATACACGCCAATGCGTCTGCGTTAGATGCTAAGTTTGGTGCGAAACCACCTTCATCACCTACAGCGGTGTTCAAGCCTTTGCCTTTTAATACTTTGGCTAAGTTGTGGAACACTTCAGCACCGATACGCAATGCTTCACGTAAGGTTTTCGCGCCAACAGGCTGAATCATGAACTCTTGAATGTCCACGTTGTTGTCTGCGTGCTCACCACCGTTGATGATGTTCATCATTGGCAACGGCATAGAGTAAACGCCCGGAGTACCGTTCAATTCAGCAATGTGAGCGTAAAGTGGCAAGCCTTTAGATGCTGCCGCTGCTTTTGCATTCGCAAGAGAAACCGCAAGAATGGCGTTTGCACCGAAGTTAGATTTGTTTTCTGTGCCGTCTAAGTCGATCATGATTTGGTCGATTTCAGCTTGGTTAGTCGCATCTTTGCCAACCACTGCCGCAGCAATTGCGCCGTTTACCGCTTCAACCGCTTTCAGAACGCCTTTGCCTAAGAAACGGCTTTTATCACCGTCACGCAATTCCAACGCTTCGCGTGAACCGGTAGAAGCACCTGACGGCGCTGCCGCTAAACCAACGAAGCCACCTTCCAAATGCACTTCTGCTTCAACGGTTGGATTTCCACGAGAATCGATAATTTCACGACCAATTACTTTAACAATTTTTGCCATTGTATTTTCCTCTTGTGATTAAATTGAAATCAATACTAAAAATCTGAGCTATATACTAAAGGGATTTGTTTTATTTGTCTTGTAAAAAGTGCAGGAATGGCGATTCCTGCACTGAATTATTTTTTAATTTTAACAAATTAATTACTTTTTCTGATGTTCTTTCGCAGCTTTAACAAATCCGCTAAATAAACGGTGTCCGTCACGTGGGGTGGAGGTGAATTCCGGGTGGAATTGTGCTGCCACAAACCATGGGTGGTTCGGGATTTCGATGATTTCCACCAGCTTTTTATCCGCCGATAAGCCGCTCACTTTCAGCCCTGCCGCTTCGATTTGCGGCAACAGGTTGTTGTTGACTTCATAGCGGTGGCGGTGGCGCTCTTCAATGGTGTCCGCACCGTAAATCTCACGGGCTTTCGAGCCGTCTACTAAATGACAAAGCTGTGCGCCTAAACGCATGGTGCCACCCAGATCAGAACTTTCACTACGGGTTTCCACCTTGCCTTCGGCATCTTGCCATTCGGTGATCAACCCCACCACAGGGTATGGGGTATTTTTGTCAAATTCAGTTGAGTTGGCGTTCGTTAACCCCGCAACATGACGCGCAAATTCAATCAACGCCACTTGCATGCCCAAACATATGCCTAAATACGGAATGTTGTTTTCGCGCGCGTATTGGGCGGTCATGATTTTGCCTTCAACGCCACGATAACCAAAGCCGCCCGGCACTAAAATGCCGTCTAAACCTTTCAGTAAATCCGTGCCTTTGGATTCCACATCTTGTGAGTCAATGTATTTAATGTGTACGCTTAAGCGGTTGCTTAAGCCCGCGTGTTTCAACGCTTCGTTCACTGATTTGTAAGCGTCCGGCAATTCAATATATTTGCCGACCATGCCGATAGTCACATCACCATTGCTCGGGTTGCTTTCACGGTACAGAACTTGCTCCCACTCGCTTAAATCCGCTTCCGGCGCGTCAAAGTGGAAGCGTTGGCAGATGTAGTCATCTAAGCCTTGTGATTTCAACATTGCCGGAATTTGATAGATCGAGCTGACATCTTTCAGTGACACTACCGCTTTTTCCGGTACGTTACAGAACAGCGCAATTTTCGCCCGTTCATTCGCCGGAATCGAGCGATCGGAGCGGCAAATCAGAATATCCGGCTGGATCCCGATTGAGAGTAACTCTTTAACCGAATGTTGAGTTGGTTTAGTTTTCAGCTCGCCTGCGGCGGCAATGTAAGGAACCAGCGTTAAGTGCATAAACAAAGTGCGGTCACGCCCCACTTGTACCGCCAATTGACGCAGCGCTTCCAAAAACGGCAGAGATTCAATATCGCCAACCGTACCGCCGACTTCCACAATCGCCACGTCATGATCCGCTGCGCCGTCGATCACGCGCGCTTTAATTTCATTGGTAATGTGCGGAATCACTTGAATAGTTGCGCCTAGATAGTCGCCGCGGCGCTCTTTGCGCAACACTTCGGAATAGATTTTACCGGTGGTGAAGTTGTTGCGTTTGGTCATTTTGGTGCGGATAAAACGCTCATAATGCCCCAAATCCAGATCGGTTTCGGCACCGTCTTGGGTTACGAACACTTCGCCGTGCTGAATCGGGCTCATTGTGCCGGGGTCAACGTTGATATAGGGATCAAGTTTCATCATGGTTACGTTCAAACCACGCGCTTCTAAAATTGCAGCCAGTGATGCCGCTGCAATACCTTTACCGAGGGAAGATACGACACCGCCCGTCACAAAAATATAATTGGTAGCCATTTGAAATCCAGTTGTGTATGAGATGATTTTGGGATAAGAAAGTCTTATCAGGACGGGACAATAGTGTATATCAAAGTACGGTTAAACTCAAATGTTGATTCATGCGATTTCGTCGCGCATTTTGCTTGCGTTTTGCACAAAAATCCGTATTATCACCGCTCTTTTAATCAATAGTCGAAACGATTTATTTGGGTTCCCTCACCCCCAAACACAAACAAAAAGGTTATAACATGATTTCCACGTCTACGCTGTTTAATAGCAAACAGAAACGCAATGCGTTAATTATTCTCAGTTTTTTTCATATTTTAATCATCACTGCCAGTAATTATCTGGTGCAATATGCCTTTGAAGTGCGGTTGCCGTTCAGCGATTTTAGCTTTCACACCACTTGGGGCACGCTGACTTTTCCGTTTATTTTTCTCGCGACCGATTTAACCGTGCGGGTGTTCGGTGCAAAAGAGGCGAGGCTGATTATTTTTATGGTGATGATCCCAGCACTGGTGATCAGCTATTTGGTCTCAACCCTGTTTGTCGATCAACAATATCAAGGGCTAACCGCACTTTCGACCTTTAATCAATTTGTATTTCGGATTGCGATTGCCAGCTTTGCCGCCTACGTTTTCGGGCAGTTGCTGGACGTGCTGGTGTTTAACCGTTTGCGCCGATTGCAACGCTGGTGGATTGCACCAAGCTGCTCGATGACCTTCGGCAGTGCTTGCGATACCTTGATGTTTTTTGCCATCGCCTTTTATCAGAGCAGTGATCCGTTTATGGCGGAGAACTGGCTTGCATTGGGCTTTGTCGATTATCTATTCAAGCTGTTTATCGGCTTATTGTTCTTTGTGCCGGCGTATGGCGTGGTGCTGAACATAATTTTGAAAAAACTGCAGCAGTTGGCGAGCGTTCGCCAACCGGCTTTAAATTAATTTTTTAACCACTAATAAGGATAACGCAATGGATTTAAGACAAGCGATTGCCAGAAGTTCGATGAGCCCGTTCCAATGGGGCATTGTGATGTTGGCGTTTTTACTGAACGTGCTGGACGGTTTCGACGTGTTGGCGCTTGCCTTCACTGCCTCGGCGATTAAAACCGAGTTTGCTTTAAGCGGCGCGGAAGTCGGCTATCTGTTAAGTGCGGGGCTGGTCGGAATGACCATCGGCTCACTGTTTTTAGCACCGCTGGCAGATAAATTCGGGCGTCGTCCGTTGTTGTTGATCTCAGTGCTGCTTTCCACGCTGGGTATGTTGATGTCGGGATTTGCAACCGATCACTATCAATTGGCACTCTGGCGGGTGATCACCGGGCTGGGCGTGGGCAGTATTTTGGCTTGTACCAACGTAATTGTCAGTGAATACTCCTCCCGCAAATGGCACGGTTTGGCGATTAGTTTGTATGCCGCGGGCTTCGGCATCGGCGCGGTGTTAGGCGGAATGTCGGCGCGTTTCCTGCAAATGAGCTACGGCTGGCAGTCGGTGTTTTTTGTCGGTGCGGCGTTGACCGGCTTCTGTTTTATCGTGATTTTCTTCTTTTTGCCGGAATCGATCGATTTCTTAATGAGTAAGAAACCGAAAAATGCGCTGCAACACTTACAGAAAATTGCCAAGCGTTTGAAATTGGACGGCGACTGGACATTAATCGGCTCAAACCAACCGCAGCAACAACCGCGCGGCATTTTAGAACTGTTTTCGCCGAATTATTTAAAAATCACCCTGCTGATCTGGGCGGCGTTTTTTACCATTATGTTCAGCTTCTATTTTATCAGTTCGTGGACGCCTGCACTGTTAGAGCAAGCGGGCATGAGCAAAAATGAGAGTGTGAGCGTCGGCATGATGTTATCCCTCGGCGGCACTTGCGGCGCGTTGACCTTCGGGCTGTTCGCCAGCCGCTGGACGGCACGTCATATCCTGATTGTTTTTGGGGTGTTGGCAAGTTTGGCGATCGTCGGTTTTGTGTTCTCACTGCAAAGCGTCGGCTTTGCGTTTGTGTTGGGCATTTTGATCGGTAGTCTAATTAACGGCTGTATCAGTGGGTTGTATATTTTGAATCCAAGTCTGTATCAAGCCGAAATCCGCAGCACCGGCGTGGGTTTTTCAATCGGTGTCGGGCGTTTTGGGGCGATTTTTGCGCCGATTTTCGCCGGACATTTGTTAGATGCCGGTTGGCAGTCGAAAGATTTATATCTGGGTGCCGCGGCGGTGATGTTACTTTCTACGTTGGCGATTTATTTGCTGAAGCCGAAAGCGGCTGTTACCTCAATTTAGATTTTTCGCTTTGCGACTTAAATTTTTTCGCCTTTCGGCGACCATATATAAGTTACAAAAAACCGCACTTTTGCTTATAAAAGTGCGGTTTCAAGTCAAATACTTTACGTCGTGTTTTTTCTTCCCTTATGAACTGCCTGAGCGGGTGTGAAATTTGTAGGGAAATTTTTTTGTTTGAGCGAAGCGAGTCTGCCCGCAACGCGGGCGAATTAAAAATTTTCCGTTAAGCAAATTCACACTGAGCGAAGATAAGCAGTTCATTAGGGCGTGTTTTTTTGCTTACGTTTTTTGCACGAGCAAAAAAAGTAAGTCGCCGCCAGGCGAAATTGCGAGAGTGAATACACCAAGCAACTCGCCAGCGGCGACATCTTATCATTAAACCAAAGTGCGGTTAGCCCGCGATGCCTTTATGTCTTAACAACGCATCCAGTTGCGGTTCGCGACCACGGAAATGTTTGAACAGCGCCATCGGTTCTTCCGAGCCGCCGCGGGTCAGGATATGATCTAAAAACGCCTGCCCGGTTTGCGGATTGAAAATCCCTTGCTCCTCAAATAACGAAAACGCATCAGCCGACAGCACTTCCGCCCATAAATAGCTGTAGTAACCCGCTGAATAGCCACCGGCAAAAATATGGCTGAACGAATGCGGGGTGCGTACCCAATCCACCGCTTTGAACAGCGACACCTGATCTTTCACCGCACTTAGCGTTTCTAAGACGCGCGCGCCTTGCTGCGGCTGGTATTGATAGTGCAAACGGAAGTCGAAAATCCCGAATTCCAACTGGCGCAATACAAACATTGCCGCTTGGTAGTTTTTTGCCGCCAGCAGTTGATCCAGCTTGTCGCTTGGCAGTGGTTCGTTGGTTTGATAGTGTCCGGAAATAAAATCCAACGCCTCTTTTTCCCAACACCAGTTTTCCATAAACTGGCTTGGCAGCTCGACTGCATCCCAGGGCACACCGTTAATGCCGGATACGCCGTCGACGTCAATCAAGGTCAGCATATGATGAATGCCATGCCCGAATTCATGGAACAGGGTGGTGACTTCATCGTGAGTGAACAGCGCCGGTTTGTCGCCGATCGGCTTGTTGAAATTGCACACCAAATAGGCAACCGGAAGCTGGATTTCACCGTTGGCACGTTTTTTGCGCCCGATACAATCGTCCATCCACGCGCCGCCGCGTTTGTGTGGGCGGGCGTATAAGTCTAGGTAGAAGCTGCCGCGCAGTTGATCGGCGCTGTCGTACAGCTCAAAAAAGCGCACGTCATCATGCCACACGTCAATGTCAAACCGCTCTTGCGCACGAATGCCGAAAATGCGTTTCACCACTTCAAACAAGCCGTTTAACACTCGATCTTCAGGGAAGTAGGGACGCAGTTCTTCATCGTTAATCGCAAATAGGTGCTGTTTTTGTTTTTCACTGTAAAAAGTAATATCCCACGGCTGCAACTCGCTAATGCCGAAGGTGCTTGAGGTATACGCCGTCAGCTCCGCCAGCTCTTTTTCGCCTTGCGGTTTGGCGCGAGTGGCTAAATTTTCAAGGAAATCTAACACTTGTTGCGGATTTTCCGCCATTTTGGTGGCGAGGGAGTAGTCGGCATAGGTTGTGAAGCTGAGCAGTTGCGCCAATTCAAAGCGCAATTGCAAAATTTCTTCAATCAGTTCGCTGTTGTCCCACGTGCCGGCATTCGGGCCTTGATCGGAGGCGCGGGTGTTGAAGGCACGATACATCTCTTCGCGCAAAGTGCGGTTTTCGCAATAGGTCATCACCGGCAGATAGCTTGGAAACTCCAAAGTGAAGCGGTAGCCTTCCAGGTCTTTCGCTGCAGCCGCCTCTTTTGCCGCTTGCAGTGCTGATTCCGGCAAGCCTTGCAGCTCACTTTCATCAAGGATCACTTTGTCCCAGCCCATAGTCGCGTCCAGTACGTTATTGCTGAATTGCGAGCTGAGCTCCGACAGGCGGGCGACGATTTCGCCGTAGCGCTGCTGTTTTTCTGCGTCTAAGCCGATGCCGGATAATTCAAAATCGCGCAGGGTGTCGTTAATCGCTTTTTGCTGTGCTTGAGACAGAGTGGCAAATTCGGTGCTGTTTTTCAGTTGAGAATAAGCGTTGAACAGCCCTTGATGTTGTCCGATCCAAGTGCTGTATTCGGACAGCAGCGGCAAACAGGCTTGATAGGCTTCGCGCAGTTCGGGGCTGTTTTTCACCGCGTTCAAGTGGCTGACCGGCGACCAAGCACGCCCGAGGCGATCACCGGCTTCGCTTAACGGTTGAACGAAATTGTCCCAGCTGAAGTGCGGTTGTTGCAACACAGATTCTACGGTTTGGCGCGCGTCGGCAATCAGTTGCTCAATTGCCGGAACAACGTGTTCGGGCTGAATTTGGGAAAGGTGCGGTAGCCCGCTTTGATTTAATAAAGGATTCGACATGATTTTCTCTTGTTCTGATGATAGCGTTTAGAATAAGTGAGGTATGTTTTACCTTAATTCAAGACAACAATAAAGAAAAAGCACGAAAAGTGCGGTAAACTGTCGCACAATCAGTTGTGCAACAAAAAGGATTTATTATGCTGAGCTATCGCCACAGCTTCCACGCAGGCAATCATGCCGATGTGCTGAAACATTTGGTGGTGTTGTTGATCATTCGATCTCTGCAACAAAAAGACAAAGGCTTTTTCTATCTCGACACCCATGCCGGGGTCGGGCGCTATAACCTGACCGGCTACGAAGCGGAAAAAACCGCCGAATATCTGGAAGGGATCGCACGCTTGTGGCAGCGCGACGATCTGCCAAGTGAGATCGCCGATTATGTTGCACAAATTAAAAAACTCAATCACGGCTCACAATTGCGCCATTATGCCGGTTCGCCGTTGATTGCCGCCAACTTGCTGCGCCCGCAGGATCGCGCGTTGTTAACCGAACTACACCCGAGCGATTTCCCGTTGCTGCGCAATAATTTTAAACAATACGAAAACGTCACCTGCAAACGTGATAACGGCTACCAACAGCTGAAAGCCGCATTGCCGCCAAAAGAGCGGCGCGGGTTGGTGTTGATCGATCCTCCGTATGAGTTGAAAGAGGATTACGAACTGGTGGTGCGTGCGATTGAAGAGGGCTACAAGCGTTTTGCCACCGGCACGTATGCGATTTGGTATCCGGTGGTGCTGCGCCAACACGTTAAGCGGATTGTGCGCGGCTTGGAACAAACCGGCATTCGCAAAATTTTGCAAATTGAACTGGCGGTACGTCCGGATTCTGATCAGCGCGGCATGACCGCTAGCGGCATGATTGTGATCAATCCGCCGTGGACGTTGGAAGCGCAGATGAAATCGCTATTGCCGTATTTGTGTAAGGCGTTGGTGCCGGAAAATACCGCGTCGTGGAAAGTGGATTGGATTACGCCGGAATAAAACGTGGAATAGATTGTTACTGACAATCAAAATAATTAGTTTTATTGAATGGCTTTTCGCGGGCTTTTTCGACAGAATGAGCCAAATTTTATGGATTAATTCAGGTAAGGACAAAATAAAATGAGCAAACATTATGACTATCTGGCGATTGGCAGCGGCAGCGGCGGCATTGCCTCGATTAACCGTGCAGCGAGCTACGGCAAAAAATGTGCGATTATTGAAGCGCAATATCTGGGCGGTACTTGTGTCAATGTCGGTTGTGTACCGAAAAAAGTGATGTGGCACGGCGCACAAATTGCCGAGGCGATTAACTTGTATGCGCCGGATTACGGCTTTGATGTCAAATTGAACGGCTTCGATTTCTCGAAACTGGTCGAAAGCCGCCAAGCCTATATCGGGCGGATTCACCAATCGTATGAGCGCGTGTTGGGCAATAACAAGGTTGATGTGATCCACGGCTTTGCCAAATTCGTTAACAGCAACACAGTAGAAGTGAACGGCGAGCAGATCACCGCCGATCACATTTTGATCGCCACCGGCGGTCGTCCGTCTATGCCGAACGTAAAAGGCGCGGAATACGGCATTAATTCCGACGGCGTGTTTGCGCTGCAACAATTACCGAAACGCGTTGCCGTAGTCGGCGCAGGTTATATTGCGATCGAACTGGCGGGCGTGTTGCATAGCCTTGGCGTGGAAATGCACCTGTTTGTGCGCCAACACGCACCGTTGCGGAGTTTTGATCCGTTGATTGTCGAAACTTTGCTGGAAGTGTTGAATGCCGAAGGCCCTACCCTGCATACTCATGCCATTCCACAAGAGATTGTCAAAAATGATGACGGTAGCCTGACGGTGAAACTGGAAGACGGACGCAGCCAAACCGTTGATGCGCTGGTGTGGGCAATTGGACGTGTGCCGGCAACGGATAAGCTGAATTTGGAAGCGGCGGGAATTCAGACTAATGCCAGAGGTTATATCACGGTCGATAAATTCCAAAACACCAACGTAAAAGGCATTTATGCGGTGGGTGACAACACCGGCGCAGTGGAATTGACGCCGGTTGCGGTTGCGGCGGGTCGTCGTTTGTCTGAGCGCTTGTTCAACCACAAGCCGAATGAGCATTTGGATTACAATCTGATCCCGACCGTCGTGTTTAGCCACCCGCCAATCGGCACGATTGGTTTGACTGAGCCACAGGCGATCGAACAATACGGCGAAGCCAATGTGAAAGTGTATAAATCGTCGTTTACCGCAATGTACACCGCGGTGACTCAACACCGCCAGCCGTGCCGAATGAAACTGGTTTGCGCAGGCCCGGATGAAAAAATCGTCGGCTTGCACGGCATCGGTTTCGGGGTAGACGAAATGATCCAAGGCTTTGCAGTCGCCATCAAAATGGGTGCAACCAAAGCGGATTTCGACAACACCGTGGCGATTCACCCGACCGGTTCGGAAGAGTTCGTCACCATGCGCTAAGCCGCCAAGTGCGGTTTTCCTAGACCGCACTTTCGCTATCTTTAACCAAACCCGCCTTGTGCGGGTTTTGTCGTTTAGGCGATTGAGATTAGGGGCGGTTTTTTGTATAGTGAGGCATCAAATTCGTTTGAACATTACAATAATAACTCATTTTCAGCCAGCCCCCTTTGGCGGCTGAATGCCGTTTATGATAAAAGGAGAATTCGGGTGTCCACCAAAATTTTATTAGTGGAAGATGAAGTCGCTATTCGTGAAATGGTGGCGTTAGTCTTGCTGCAACAGGGCTATGAAGTGATGGAAGCGGGCGACTACCGCAGCGCGATCCGTCAGGTCGGACAGCAAATACCGCACTTGGTGGTGTTGGACTGGATGTTGCCGGGCAAATCCGGCTTGCAGTTTTTGCAATATTTGAAACAGCATGACGAATGCGCCAAAGTGCCGGTGGTGATGCTGACTGCCAAAAGCGAAGAAGCGGATTGTATCGCCTGTTTGAATGCCGGCGCGGATGATTATGTCACCAAGCCGTTCTCGCCGAAAGAGCTGGTGGCACGGCTGAAAGCGGTGCTGCGCCGCAGCGGTTTTGAACAGACGGAACAAGTGCTGGAAATTGACGGGCTGGTGCTGGATAAAAACACTCATCGCGTCAGTTGCCAAAATCAAGAGATAACTCTCAGCTTGACCGAATTCAAATTGTTGAATTTCTTTATGAAACATCCGGAAAAAGTCTACAGCCGTGAGAAGCTGCTCGATCGGGTGTGGGGCGATGATATTTATGTGGAAGATCGCACCGTCGATGTATATATCCGCCGGTTGCGCAAAAGTCTGGAGAAGCACGGCTATGATCAATATATCCAAACGGTGCGCGGCGCCGGTTATCGCTTTTCCAAGCACGCCAAATAGGACACCGCCATGCTGAAAATGCCCTGTTTTAACTATGTGATTGAGGTCGCGGCGGCAGCGGCGGTTGCGGCGCTGTTCAGCTATTTCAGCGGCAGTTTTCTGGTGTGGTTTGTGTTGGTGCTGCTGCTGATTCTCATTTGGCATCACTACAACGAAACCCGTTTCCTCAAAATGCTGGATCGCAATCGGGTCAGCGATAAATATCAGATCGGCATTTGGGAAACCATCTCGCAAACCGTAGCATATCAAAAACGGCGCTCGCACAAAGAGCGGTTTAGAACGCTGCGGATTTTGTCGCGGTTGAATAAAAACATTCAATTCATTCCCGATGCTGTGATCATCTGTCATCAGGACGGACAAATTTATTGGTGCAATAATGCCGCACAGGAGCTGTTTTCATTTTTTTGGAATAAAAAAAGCCATAAAAACCTGCTGAATGTGATTTTCTACCCCGAATTTAAGCAATATTTCGAAAGCGGCGAACACCATACGCCGCTGGTGCTGATGCCGCATAGTGATCAATATATCGAAGTTAATTTAAACCGCTATGACGACGAAAACTATATGCTGATTGCACGCGACATCACCCAAATCATCAAACTGCTGCAAAGCCGCCAAGTGTTCCTTTCCAACCTGAATCACGAGCTGCGCACGCCACTGACGGTGCTGCAAGGCTATTTGGAAATGTTGGAAGATCGCAAAGCCTCGAAAACCCTGCACGCGCGGGCGGTGTCGATTATGCAGGAGCAGGTGCAACGCATGAGCAACTTGTTGCAACAACTGACTTTGCTGATCAAAATCGAAACCTCAAACGGCAGCGAAGCACTGGAAGTGGTCGATGTGCCGGCGATTTTGAAGTTATTGGCAAATGATTCGGAAATCTTGAGTGACAAAGCGCAAGTCGACTTTGAATTTGAACCGCACTTGAAGATCAAAGCCAACCCCAGCGAGCTGAACAGCATTTTATCCAACTTGGTGTATAACGCGATTCACCATTCTGAAGGCGACAAAATCGAGGTGAGCTGGAAAAAGAACGAGGCGGGCGCTTATTTTGAGGTGAAAGACAACGGCAAAGGCATTTCGCCGGAACACTTACCGCACTTGACCGAGCGTTTTTATCGGGTGCAGGATTCGCGCAGCCGGGACAGTGGCGGCAGCGGCATCGGACTGGCAATCGTCAAACACGCCCTAATGCACCTCAACAGCCACCTGCAAATCCGCAGCGAACCGGGCAAGGGCAGTATTTTTTCCTTCACCGTACCAAACGAATTTGTGGTGGAAGAGCGAGGCGAATAGCTAAAGTGCGGTTTCAAACCGCACTTTGAATTAGCGGCGAAACATATTGCCCAAGCCGCCCATTCCACCACCGCCCATCATGCCTTTCATGCCCTTCATCATTTTCGCCATGCCGCCTTTGCGCATTTTTTTCATCATTCGCTGCATTTCGGTGAATTGCTTCAGCATCTTGTTGAGATCTTGCACTTGAGTGCCTGAACCCAAAGCAATCCGACGCTTACGCGAGCCTTTGATGATATCGGGATTTTGCCGCTCTTTGAAGGTCATCGAGTTGATCATCGCTTCCATTTTGTTGAACATTTTGTCGTCGACTTGTCCTTTAACGTGATCCGGCAGGTTTTTGGCGCCGGGCAGCTTTTCCAGCATACTCATCATGCCGCCCATTTTTTTCATTTCGATCAATTGCTCACGGAAATCTTCCAGCGTGAATTCATCGCCCTTCTTGAATTTCTGCGCCATTTTTTCGGCTTTTTCTTTATCGACCGAGCGCTCTAAGTCTTCAATCAGCGACAGCACATCGCCCATGCCGAGAATGCGCGAGGCAACCCGATCCGGATAGAACGGCTCTAACGCATCGGTTTTTTCGCCCATCCCGAGGAATTTAATCGGTTTGCCGGTGATTTGGCGAATCGACAATG
This sequence comes from Testudinibacter sp. P27/CKL/0425, assembly GCF_052931395.1. Taxonomy (NCBI): domain Bacteria; kingdom Pseudomonadati; phylum Pseudomonadota; class Gammaproteobacteria; order Pasteurellales; family Pasteurellaceae; genus Testudinibacter; species Testudinibacter sp. P27/CKL/0425. The sequence goes on from NZ_CM128801.1 coordinate 834,846, forward strand.
CCGCCCCACCGCGTGCATCGCCGTCAACTTTGGTTAAGATCACGCCGGTCAGCGGCAGCGCTTCGTTGAAGGCTTTGGCGGTGTTGGCGGCGTCTTGACCGGTCATCGCATCGACGGTGAACAGCGTTTCGATTGGGTTTAACGCAGCGTGCACCGCTTTGATTTCGTCCATCATTTCGCCGTCAACGTGCAAACGACCGGCGGTATCGACAATCAGCACATCATAAAATTTCAGTTTGGCGTGGGCTAACGCATCTTGCACAATCTGCACCGGTTTTTGTGCGGTGTCGGACGGAAAGAAATCGGCGTGTACCGTTGCCGCTAGGGTTTCCAACTGTTTGATCGCCGCAGGACGGTAAACGTCGGCAGAGACCACTAACACTTTTTTCTTATGGCGTTCGCGCAGGAATTTTGCCAATTTACCGACGCTGGTGGTTTTCCCTGCGCCTTGCAAGCCCGCCATTAAAATCACCGCCGGTGGTTGGCTGGCGAGATTTAGGGTTTCGTTCGCCTCGCCCATTGCCGCTTCCAGCTCGTTTTGTACGATTTTGACAAATTCTTGCCCCGGCGTCAGGCTTTTATTGACTTCAACGCCAACCGCGCGCTCTTTGACTTTGTTGATAAATTCACGCACCACCGGCAAAGCGACGTCGGCTTCCAGCAACGCCATCCGCACTTCGCGCAGCGTTTCTTTGATATTGTCTTCGGTTAAGCGCCCGCGCCCGCGAATATTGCGCAGGGTATTGGAAAGGCGATCGGATAAGTTTTCAAACATAATATAAATTCCTGTAGCGAATACCGCACTTTATCATCTCAAGGCGGAGTGGTGCGGAAAGATAGTGCCGATTATACAAGATTTCCGCTTATTTTCACCCTTAAACCATTTTGTAGTAGAAAAATTGGGTTAAAACTGGTACTTTCAAGCGAAATCATTATCAATAAATTCAAACCGAAGGACGAGAATTCAGGTTATGTACATCTTCGCCGTATTGTCGATTATCGCCTATCTTATCTGCACCGTTTCTCTGTTGCCACAGTTGCTGCTGGCGCAAGGCGGCGACGGCGCATCAGCCGATAAAAAACCGAACCGCAGCCGTTTTATTTTCAGCTCGGCGGTGGCGCTGGTGCTGCATGCGGTTTTTATTCAGCAACTGTTTGCCAACGGCAGTGAGTCGTATAATTTTACCTTGCTGAATATTCTGAATTTGATGACCCTGCTGATTGTATTGTTGGTCACTATGGCGCTGTCGCATTTGAACACGCTGTGGTTTTTATTGCCGATTGTGTACAGCTTCGCGATTTTGGGCATTTTAGCGGCGGCGCTGATTCCGGGGCATATCATTGCTTATTTCCAAGATAATACCGCTCTTTTAGTGCACATTTCATTGTCGTTGATTGCCTATGCGCTCTGCTTTATTGCGCTGTTGTATGTGTTGCAGCTCAATTGGCTGGATAACAAACTAAAACGCAAAAAAATCGTATTTTCGCCGATGATCCCCTCATTAATGACCGTTGAACGCCAATTTTTCAAAATTTTATGTGCCGGTGAACTGTTTTTAACCTTGGCATTGGTCAGTGGTGCAATTTCGTTACACAATTTTTTTGCACCGGAACAGATTCACAAAGTGATTTTCTCATTTCTGGCGTGGCTAGTGTTTGGGCTACTGCTAATGGGACACCGAAAACTGCATTGGCGCGGAAAGAGGGTGCTTATTTATACAATTTCAGGTATGATTCTGCTCACTATTGCTTACTTCGGCAGCCGGACGCTGTTGATGCTGTAAGCAAAGTCTGAAAGTGCGGTTCGCTCAAATTCATGGACACCGTCAGCAGCGCACTTTCGGCATGATTTCTTAACGGAAGGAAAATTTTTTGGACAGTATCCCCCTTAGTACGTTGTTTATCGTTTTAATCGTACTGCTTATTTGTTCTGCCTATTTCTCAGGCTCGGAAACCGGGCTGCTTTCACTCAACCGCTATCGTATGCGCTACCTTGCCGGACAAGGGCACAAAGGCGCTAAAAAAGCGGAACACCTGCTGAAACGCACCGACACTTTGTTAGGCTTGGTGTTGATTTTCAATAATATGGTCAATATTGCGGCATCGGCGATCGCCACCATTATCGGGATGCGATTATACGGCGATATGGGCGTGGCGATTGCCACCGGCGCACTGACTTTTGTTATGTTGGTGTTTTCCGAAATTTTGCCGAAAACCTTGGCGGCGATGTATCCGGAGCGCGTGGGTTTTACGACGAGTCATTTTTTAACCCTGCTATTAAAAATTTCGTTACCGCTGGTGCATTTCATCAATTTTTTCAGCAAATTGATTATGAAACTGATGCGGATTAAAACCGATCACAAAACCCATTCGATCAGCCCAGAAGAGCTACGCAGTATCGTACACGAATCGGGTAAATTTATTCCGTCCGCTCACCATGAAATGTTGCTGTCGATTTTGGATTTGGAACAGGTGACGGTGGACGACATCATGGTGCCGCGCAACGACATCGGCGGGATTGATATTGACGACGACTGGAAAGCGATTATGCGCCAGTTGAATCACGCGGCGCACAGCCGTGTGGTGCTGTATAAAGGCAATATGGACGAAAATGTGCTGGGAATGCTGCGGGTGCGTGAAGCCTATCGTTTAATGTTGGATAAAAACGAATTTAACAAAGAAACGCTGGTGCGCGCCGCCGATGAAATCTATTTTATCCCGGAAGGCACGCCGCTGAATACTCAGCTGCTGAATTTCAAAACCAACAAAGAGCGGATCGGGCTGGTGGTCGATGAATACGGCGATTTGAAAGGCTTGGTCACGCTGGAAGATATTCTGGAAGAAATTGTCGGTGAATTTACCACCTCGATGATGCCGTCGATTGAAGAGGAAGTCACCGAACAATCCGACGGCTCGGTGTTGATTGACGGGCAGGCGAATATTCGCGATTTGAACAAATTGTTCGGCTGGGATCTCAGCACCGAAGGGCCGCGCACTTTTAACGGCTTGATTCTGGAACATTTGGAGGAAATTCCGGCGGAAGGCGTGGTGTGTGAAATCGAGGGGCTGTTGATTACCATTCTGGAAGTTTCGGATAACATGGTGAAACAAGCGAAAGTGGTGGCGAAAAATATCGTGGAATAGCCCCACCGTCACGATCGATTCAACCGCACTTGGCATTTAAAAATCGCAAAGTGCGGTTTTTTTTATCTTAATTTGCGGCAAAAAGTAGCATTTTTCAGTTGATGTAGTAGTTTAACGGCGTTTGCGAAACTTAAAGGAAGGCAGAATGATTGAGCTGCAGAATGTGAGTAAGTCCTATCAAGAGAAATACGCGGTGCGGGATGTCAGCCTGACCATCGGCTGCGGCGAATTTTTTGTGCTGGTCGGCGAAAGCGGCAGCGGCAAAACCACGTTGCTTAAAATGCTGAACGGCTTGATTGTCAATGATCAAGGCGAAATTCGGATTATGGGTAAAAACAGCCGCAGTTATGATCAGCGCCAGCTGCGGTTAACAATGGGCTATGTGTTGCAGCAAATCGCACTATTCCCGAATATGACGGTGGCGGAAAATATCGCATTGATTCCCGAATTGAAAGGCTGGGATAAAAAACGGATCCGCAACCGCACTTTGGCACTGTTGCAGCAAGTACAATTATCGCCGGACTATCTACAGCGCAAGCCTTCCGAGCTGTCCGGCGGCGAACAGCAGCGGATCGGCATTTTGCGCGCGATTATAGCTGAGCCGCAAATCATCTTAATGGACGAACCGTTCAGCGCGTTGGATCCGCTTTCCCGCGTGGAATTACAAAATTTAATCAAACTGATCCACAAAGAATTGTAAACCACCATAGTGTTTGTAACCCACAATGTTGATGAAGCGCTGAAACTGGGCGATCGGATTGCAGTGATGCAAGGCGGCGTGTTGCAGCAGGTGGCGGAGCCAGAGGTGATTTTAAACCGTCCGGCGAATCACTATGTGCGGCGTTTTTTCCGCTCGGCAGAGTTGACGGAGGTGTAACGCATGAACGGCTTGTTGGAAACGTTGCTCGAAAGACAACACGAATGGCTACAAGCGATTTGGGTGCATTTGCAGCTGTCGCTGCTGTCGGTATTGCTGGCGGTGATGATCGCCGTGCCGTTGGCGATAGTGGTTGAAAAGCACAAACGCGCTGCGGATTGGGCATTGCAGCTCAGCGGCATTTTGCAAACCATTCCGTCATTGGCGTTGCTCGGCTTGCTGATTCCGCTGGTCGGCATCGGCAAAGTGCCGACGGTTATCGCCTTGGTGGCGTATGCGATTTTCCCGATTTTTAACAGCACCTACACCGGCTTACGCGAAATCGATCCGTCGCTGGAAGAAGCGGCGGAAGCGTTTGGCATGACTCGATTGGAAAAGCTGAAAAAATACCGTTTGGCGCTGGCACTGCCGATGATGATAACCGGGATCCGCACCTCGACGGTGATGGTGATCGGCACTGCGACTTTGGCGGCATTAATCGGCGCCGGCGGATTGGGCAGTTTTATCCTGCTGGGAATTGACCGCAACAACAGCAACTTAATTTTAATCGGTGCGTTGTCATCTGCACTGCTGGCGGTGTTGGCACATTATGCGATTGCCTATTTAGGGCGTTTGAAATTGCGGCTGATCGGAATCGTATTTTTCAGCGCACTGATTGCGGTATCCGTTAGTTTAGGCATCGGCGGCAACTCACAGGGCAGAACAGACAACCGTTTGGTGATTGCCGGAAAATTGGGCGTAGAGCCGGAAATCTTAATCAATATGTATCAGCAGCTGATCGAAGCCAATTCGGATATTCGGGTCAGCATTAAACCGAATTTCGGCAAAACCACCTTTTTGTATAACGCCTTGAAACGAGGTGATATTGATCTTTATCCTGAATTTACCGGCACAGTGGTCAGCACTTTGCTGCAAGGGCATCAATTCCAATCGCACGATCCAGCCGAAGTTTACCGTTTTGCCCGTGATCAGATTTTACAAGCGGACAACTTGGTTTACCTGCCGCCAATGGAATTTCAGAATACTTATGCGCTGGTGGTCAGAACCGATTATGCACAGCAGCACGGCCTAAAAACCATTTCGGATTTGCGCAAAGTGGAAGGCGATGCGATCGCCGGTTTCACCCTCGAATTTGCCGATCGTGAGGACGGCAATAAAGGTTTGCAAGCGCTTTACGGGCTGGATCTACAGGTTAAGACCATGGAACCGGCATTGCGTTATCTGGCATTAAAAAATAACGAAACCCAAATCGCCGATGCCTATTCCACCGACAGCTTTTCCCGGCTTACCAGGGCGCGCCGTTACTGCGTGCCGAGACGCTGGCGAAATATCCTGAGCTGACTGCGATTTTGAATCAACTGGCGGGCATTATCAACGAAGAGGAAATGTCGGCGATGAATTATCTGGTGAAAGTGAAAAATCAACCGGCCGTTGAGTGGCACAGAGTTATTTGCGCATGAAAGGGCTGCTTAAGCATTAATTAACACAATTATTCACAAATTAAAACCGCACTTTAATCGTAAAAATTGATTAAAGTGCGGTTTTTTATTGAAGCGGACATTTTTTACATCTATCAATTGAAAACAGGTTTCATTTGAATTATTATGATTTTGATAACTATTGTTATTTGTGTTACTGCTTTTTTATTTTTTATCTCTTTATAACCTAAGGATTTCTCGATGAAAAAACAAACCACTTTTCGCTGGGCAATCTTGCCGTTGGCGATCCTCAGCAGCTTTTCGTACGCCGAAACACTAGATGAAATCACAGTGAATGCTGATCGCGAAGGGGCGAAAACCAAAACCTTTGTACCATCAAGGACGCTTTATTATTGATCCGTCGCTCTTGAAAAGCGTTTCGGTGCAAAAAGGAGCGGGTTCTGCCAGTGCCGGGATTGGTGCAACCAACGGAGCGATTATCGCGAAAACCGTTGACGCCTCGGATTTGTTAAAAGGTAGTGATCGTGATTACGGTTTCAAGCTCAACAGCGGCTATTCCAGCAATGACGGATACTCTTACGGCGGCGCGCTATTCGGTAAAGCCGGTAATTTTGATGCGTTGTTCTCGTTCAACCGTACTGATGAAGACAACTATAAACCGGGGAAAGGCTACCGCAATATTGACGGTGGCAAAACCGTACCGTATAGCGGTTTGGATAAACGTAATTATTTAATTAAACTCGGTGCGACCTTTGGCGATCATCGTTTTGTCTTAAGCCACTTACAAGATCAGCACCGTGGCGAACGCTTAGTGCGTGAGGAGTTTACCGTTACCGGCGGCAGATTAACGTTAGCTCGCCAGTCTCCGGCTTATCGTGAAACCACCCAACAAAATACCAACCTGGAATGGACAGCGAAAAACTTAGGCTTTATCAGTGAATTAACTGCGAATGCCTATGTAATGGAAAATAAACGTTATTCTGCAGATGACAGCGGTTGTGGCTATTGCGGCATGATTGCCGGTCCAACCACCACCAAAATCGAAACCCGCGGTGCGAACGTTAATTTTGACTCTCATTTGGGCGAAAATGTTCTGATTAAATATGGTTTGAATTATCGTTACCAAGAGATTAAACCACACACTAACCGAGTAGCTATCCGCAATCCGGAGAAAACCGATACTGGGGCGTATGTTGAAGTGATTGGTGGCGTTGGCGACTTTACGCTGACCGGTGGTTTGCGTTATGACCACTTTAATATTACCGCTAACGACGGCGTAAAAGCGTCTGACGGTAATTTTAATCCAAGTGTCGGGTTAATTTGGCAAGCTACACCGGAGTTAAGCTTCAGTGCGAACCACAACTATGCTTCTCGTAGCCCGCGCCTTTATGATGCCTTAATGGTTGGAATCAGACGAGTATCCGTCTCGGAAAATATTAAAGCTGAACAAGCGCGTAATACCGAAATCGGTTTTAATTATGACAATGGCAACTTCTCACTTGACGGCAGCTACTTCTGGCAAAAAGTGAATAAGTTGATTGTAAATCCGCAAAATCGCCACAATACCGATTGGTCAGAAGCGGTTAACGGTGGTTATTCTAAAAATCATGGTTATGAATTGAACGCCGCTTATCGCTATCACGGATTTACCGCACGCATCGGGGTTGCCGATAGCAAACCGAGATTCTACTTAAATGATACCAAAAGTGATTCAACTCTAATTCCGGAATTTGCAGTGCAAACTGGTCGTACTTGGACGGCTTCTTTGGCTTACCGCTTTAATAATCCGGATTTAGAACTAGGCTGGCGCAATCGTACCGTTGAAGATGAAGAGGGCTATGCTTTGGTCGGCACGGACATTTCCATTAAACGCGACAGTTACACAGTACATGATTTTTATGTTAACTGGAAACCGTTTAGCAATGATGATCTGAATGTGAATGTTTCACTGAACAACGCGTTTAATAAATTCTATTACCCGCACAGCCAGCGTGGTGAGACTTTAGCCGGTGTCGGTCGCGATTTCAGAGTGGGCATTAATTATAAATTCTAATTTACCGCAGTAGCGAAATACGCTACAATAATGCAATTAATTCTCAATTACAAAAAATACAAAGTGTGAACCGCACTTTGTATTTTTTATCTGGATTTTACTGCAGCAAGGAATTTATCGATGGATCAGCTGTTTGAGTTTTTAGAAGAGTACACCGACTACATCATTTTAGGCACGTTGGCGCTGATGAGTTTTATCATGCTTTGGATGGTGATTGAGCGGGTGATTTTTTTCCGTCAAGTCAATGTCGAAAACTACACGACGATCCACGATTTGGAAATTGATTTAACTCGTAACCTCACCACCATTTCAACTGTCGGTTCAAACGCGCCGTATGTCGGCTTGCTGGGAACAGTGATCGGGATTTTGTTAACATTCTACGCCATGGGCAAATCCGGTGGCGATATTGATGCGGCAGCGATTATGGTGAACTTATCACTGGCGCTGAAAGCCACGGCGGTCGGGATCTTGGTCGCGATTCCGTCGATGGTGTTTTATAACGGTTTAAACCGCAAAATCGACGTCAACAAAATGAAATGGTTTGCGTTTACGGCGAAACAGAAACAACAGGCATAATGCAGGGGAAGTGCGGTGAAAAAATTTGATGAAATTAACATTATCCCGTTTTTAGACATTATGCTGGTGTTGTTGGCGATTGTGTTAGTGACCGCTTCGTTTATTTCACAGGGCAAAATTCAGGTCAACGTGCCGAAGGCGAGCAGCAGCGTAATCATGAAAGCTGACGATCTCGCCAAGTTATTGACCGTGACTGAAAGCGGCGAATTGTATTACAACGACAAGCCGATTGACAAAGAGGCGTTGGCGACGGAAATTTCCGGCTGGGATAAAAGCCAAAAAGTGACCTTGAAAGTGGACGCCGCAACAGCATTTCAGCAATTTGTTGATATTACAGATATTTTTTCCAGATATGAAATTAAAAACGTGGCGATTGTAACCCTCAAGCCACAAGGTGAGTAGCGATGAAAAAACGTCATTCACTCATTGGTTTTCTACTGTCATCGATCGTGCATGGCGGTTTGGCAGTGATGATCATCTTTGCCGTCAGCCGTTCGATGGCGGAAGAAAGCCTCAACGGGCAGCAGGTTGCGGAAGTGGATACCAGCATTTCGATGGAAATGATGATGGCAATGGTGCAAGCGGAGCCGGAGCCGGAACCCGAGCCGATTAAAGAGCCGGAGCCTGAACCGAAAGAGGAAATTCCGGATCCGACCGTAGAGCCTGAGCCGAAAAAAATTGAGAAGCCAAAAGAGCCGGAAAAACCAAAAGAGAAGCCGAAACCAAAACCAAAGCCGAAAGAAAAAACGGTGAAAAAAGAGCGTAAGCCGCCGCGTGACGCAGTGAAAGGCGATCGCGACGTGGATTCGCCACAACAGGTTAATTCCGCCGCAGGCGGACCACAGGCGAATGTGAATAATCCGAATATTGTCGGCAGCGGCGGCAAAGTGATTGATGCCTACCGTTCACAATTGCGACGCGAAATTGAACGCAACAAGCGCTATCCGCAACGCGCCAAAATGATGCGCAAACAAGGCGTGGTGACGGTTTCATTCACTTTAAATGCCGACGGCAGCATCCAAAGTCCGATAATAGCCAAATCTTCCGGCAGTGAGGATTTAGACAAAGCGGCGATTCAAGCGGTGCAAAACGCCCGCAGTATCGGCCCCCGCCCGGCGGGAATGTCGGCGACGGTCAGTGTGCCGATTAAATTCAGCATTAGCTAGTGAAAATAAAAAACGGTGGAATTGTCGATTTCCACCGTTTTTTTATGAAGTATTGTGTTGCGGAACACAAAGTGCGGTCTGCACCGATACGCGTTACATCCAAGCGTTATTGCGGATAATCCCGACCGCAATCCCTTCAATGTCTAATTGCTCGCTTTTCAGATCCACCACAATCGGTTTAAATTCCTCATTTTCGGCGTGCAGATAGACCGTCGAGCCTTTTTTCTCCAAGCGTTTAACCGTCACTTCATCTTCAATTCGGGCGACTACCACTTGTCCGTTGCGCACATCTTGGGTGCGGTGTACCGCCAGCATATCGCCGTCCAGAATCCCGATATCCTTCATCGACATTCCATAGACTTTCAGCAGAAAATGCGCCTGCGGTTTAAACATCGAAGCATCGACTTTATAACTGCCTTCAATATGTTGCTGCGCCAAAATCGGCGCGCCGGCGGCGACCCGACCGATTAACGGCAAACCGTCCTCGTCGTTTTCCGCCTGGAGCGCACTTTCCTCATCATTCAACAGCAAACGAATGCCGCGCGAAGTGCCGGAAAGAATTTCGATCACGCCTTTGCGCGCAAGGGCTTTTAAGTGTTCTTCCGCCGCATTCGGCGAGCGGAACCCCAACTCTTTGGCAATTTCGGCGCGAGTCGGCGGCATTCCGGTGGATTCCAAATGGGAACGGACAAAGTCATACACTTTCTGTTGACGCGGGGTAAGCGCTTTGGTTGGCTTCATAGCCGGCCTCCTGTTTTTTTATACAGCTTTCCTGTTATTATATACAGTATCCCTGCGGATGCAATGACTTCTTGAAATTGTTACGCGCCGATTTAACGCGGCGGCGTGTGCGAGCGTAGGCGATCAGCAGAATTTATGCTAAAATTCGAAGCCGCGCCCGAGGCAGCCGCCGTTGAGCGGCTTGCTGCGGCGGTTGGTTTTGACTCACAGGATAATGATAATTTTAAATCGGATTAACCATGTCAACTTTCTTGAATATTTACCGTAAAGTATTGAACTTTATGTTGTCGCTTTTGGTTAAAAGCAATCCTATTCCGAACGATCCGGTCGGCGAGTTGGGATTTGATAAGCAACAATGTTTTCTGTATTTGCTCCCTTACACTTCGCAAACCGACTTGTTGATTTTGCGTAAAAACTGCCTGCAATTAGGCTTGCCCGATCCGCTGTTGCAGAACAAAATTAACGGCGATACCTTGCCGAGTTTTGTGTTTTTGGATAAGGGGCGGCGTTTTTTTAAATCGCGTCAATTGACCGAAAACACCCGCACGCTGTTTTCCAAATATTTTGAACTGCACTGTAGCCACCCGGAATTGGATGTGCAGCTGGTGCCGGTTTCAGTGTTGTGGGGGCGCTCTCCGGGGCATGAGAACAAGCTACCGCACTTGCGCTTTTTAGGGCGCCTGCAAAAACTGTGGGCGATGTTGTGGTTTGGGCGCGATAACTTTGTGCGTTTTTCTAAAGCGGTGTCACTGCGTGACATGGCAAGTTTGCAGGGCAGCGATGATGAAATTGCGCTGAAACTGACGCGGGTCGGCAAAATTCACTTCGCCAAACAACGCACTTCGGCAACCGGTCCACGCTTGCCGGATCGGCAGGCGATGTTCCGCGAGATTTTGCACTCAAGTGCGGTACAAGATGCAATTGCCGACGAAGCAAAAAGTAAGAAAATCGATTTAGACAAAGCCACTAAAAATGCCGAAGCGATTCTGGACGAAATCGCCGCCAACGTCAGCCACGAGAGCCTGCGACTGGCGGATCGCTTTTTACGCTGGTTGTGGAATAAACTGTATCGCGGAATTGACGTGCGCAACGGCGATCGGGTGCGCAAACTGGCGATCGAGGGGCATGAAATTGTGTATATCCCATGCCACCGCAGCCATATCGACTACTTATTGCTGTCGTATATTTTGTATCATCAAGGGCTGGTTCCGCCGCATATCGCTGCCGGAATCAATCTGAATTTCTGGCCGGTCGGCAGCTGGTTCCGCCGCTGGGGCGCGTTCTTTATTCGCCGTACTTTTAGCAGCAACCGTTTGTATTCGACGGTATTCCGTCAGTATCTGTCCGAGCTGTTCCGTCGCGGCTACGCGGTTGAGTTTTTTATCGAAGGTGGGCGTTCGCGCACCGGGCGGTTATTGGCGCCGAAAACCGGAATGTTATCCATGACGCTGCAAGCGCTGTTGGAAGGGCACACCCGCCCGATCAGCCTGGTGCCGGTGTATATCGGCTATGAACACGTTTTGGAAGTGGACACTTATGCCAAAGAGCTGCGTGGCGCGGCGAAAGAGAAAGAGAATGCCGGTCTGGTGCTGCGGGTGATCAAAAAGCTGCGCAACATGGGCAAAGGCTATGTTAATTTTGGTGAGCCGATCACCTTGAACACCTACCTGAACCAGCATTATCCAAGCTGGAAGGATACTGAAGGTGATGAAACCAAAGTTTGGTTGAACGAAGCGGTGGACAAACTGGCGGTGCAGGTGATGCGCAATATCAACAAAGCCGCGGCGATTAATGCCATGAACCTGATTGGCACGGTGCTGTTGTCCTCGCGTCAGCGTGCGTTGGCGCGCGAGCAGTTATTGGCGCAATTGGGCAGTTATCAGCAATTGCTGAATAATGTGGCGTACAGCCGTGATGTGATTGTGCCGCAGGAAACGCCGGAAGAGATGTTGGAACACGTTCTGGGGCTGGATAAGGTCGGGATTATTCAAGAGAAGGATAACTTCGGCGAAATTATTCGCTTGGAACGCTCTTCTGCGGTGCTGATGACTTACTACCGCAACAATATTCAACATCTGTTTGTGTTGCCGTCGCTGGTTGCTTCGATTGTGTTGCACCACGAAGCCATTCAGCAGAGCCTGTTGTTAGATGCGGTGCAGAAAATTTATCCGTTCCTGAAATCCGAGCTGTTTTTGGATATTGATGAACGCGAGCTGACGCCGTGGGTGAAGCAAATTTTAAACGAGCTGCAACGCCAAGAGTTGATTAACCAGCATGACAACATGGTCGGCATCAACAAGCGCAATATCCGTTCACTGCAGCTGCTGTCGTCGGGGATTCGTGAAATTGTACAGCGTTATTATATCACCCTGAACTTTCTGCAAACCGATCCGAACATTTCGCGCGGCAGCTTGGAAAAAGAGAGCCAGTCGGTAGCACAACGCTTGTCGGTGCTGCACGGCATCAATGCGCCGGAATTTTTTGATAAAGCGGTGTTTTCCACTTTTATCGCCAGCTTAAGGGAAAACGGCTATTTCACCGAGCAGGGCGAAGCCGACAGCGCCAAAGTCGAAGCCTTGGCGGCGATTTTGAAAACGCTGTTGTCAACCGAAGTCTCGATGACTATTTCCAGCTCGGTGGAAAGTGCGGTTGAAAAAGACAAAGAGAAAGCCGAGTAGTACGAAAAGCGGCAGCCTTCAAAAACACACAAGCCCGACGCATGATGCGTCGGGCTTTGTTTTAGCCATTCAAAGCAAAGCCATTCAAACTAAAGTGCGGTTATTGCGTGTCCACCAACACCACTTCGGCATCGGAAAGTGCGGTTACGCGAATCACGCTTTCGCCGTGAATTGCCGCGCCGTCGCCGCAGTCAATCCGCACGCCGTTGATTTCCACTTCGCCTTGTGCCGGCACTAAATAGCCGTAGCGTTCGGCGTCGGCGAAATGATATTCGACCTGTCTGCCGGCTTTAATCGTAGCGCCGAGCACGCGCGCATCGGTGCGAATCGGCAACGCGTCATCGCCTTCAATGCCGCTGGCAAGCACCACAAAGTTATCGGCACGATCGCCTTTCGGGAACGGTTGGGTTCCCCATGACGGTGCCTGGCGTGCGCTTGCCATGGTCGGCATAATCCAGATTTGGAAAATTTTTGTCGCTTCGTTTTCGTGGTTGTATTCGGAATGGTAAATTCCCGAACCGGCAGACATCACCTGCACGTCGCCAGCCTCAGTTTTGCCGTTGTTGCCCAAGCTGTCACGGTGTGAAATCGCGCCTTGGCGCACATAGGTGATGATCTCCATCTCTTTGTGCGGGTGGGTGTCAAAGCCGGTTTGCGCCGCAATGGTGTCGTCATTCCAAACACGCAGGTTGCCCCAGTGCATTCGGTTGCGATCCAGATAGTTGGCGAAAGAAAAATGGTGTTTCGCATCCAGCCAGCCGTGGTTGGCGGCGCCGAGCGTGTGGTAAGGGCGGCGTTCAATCATAAGTTACTCCTAGTTTGTTCGTTGAGTGTCCGCAGTATAGTCAAAAAAGATTGTTGATACTATGGAATATATTTAATAACATCTATTCCAAAATTGGTTTAATGGAGAGTGGGATGACTAAACTTCCGGATTTTGAGGCTTGGGCGATTTTTGCCAAGGTGCTGGAGCATGGCTCGTTTTCTGCCGCCGCTGCGGCACTGCAATTGTCGCAAGCGACGGTTTCAAAAGCGATTTCACGTTTGGAAAACCGCATGAATACCACCCTGTTTCAGCGTACTTCGCGTAAATTAACGTTGACCACCAGTGGATTGGCGGTACAGGATTATGCCAAGTCGTTGTTAGCACAGGGCGTGACACTGGAATCGCAATTGCGTGCAGAGGTGAATCAATTTCAAGGCAAAGTGCGGTTTGCACTGCCGATGTCGTTTGGCTTATTGCAAGTCGCACCATTATTACCAGAATTTAGCGCGCGCTATCCTGAAATTGAACTGGATCTGCAGTTCGCCGATGAGCAGCAGGATTTGATTGACGCCCATTTTGATTTTGCACTGCGGATTGCTAAGCTGGACGATTCTTCTTATCGTGCCAAACGGCTTTGCAGTGTCGCGCGTTTGCTGGTGGGGGCGCCAGGTTATTTGGCGACGCACGGCGAATTACGGCATCCGCACGATTTAGCCTCACACAGCACTTTTATCTACAATAACGCCAAAAATGCGGTAAGCTGGCGCTTTACGCATCGCAGTCAAGGAAAGTTCACCCAGCAAGTGTTGCCGACGCTACAAGCCAATAATGCCGAAGCCTTTCTACCGGCGCTGATTGCCGGGCAGGGACTGGCGATTATGCCGGCATTTATGGTCAATCACGCCTTACAAGCCGGGCAGTTACAAATACTGTTACCGGATTGGCAGATTGAGCCGATTTCGCTGTATCTGCTGGCGCCGCCGAATCCGTTGCGCCCGAAGCGGGTGCAGGTGTTAATGGATTTTTTGAGTGATAAATTAGCCGATCATCAGTAACTAAGCTGACGTTTTAGTATTTTTGCCAGTCGCTATCCGCCAGTTTTTCCGCCAGAAAATCAATAAAGGTGCGAATCTTCGCGCTCAAATGCTCGCGGTTCATATAGGCGGCGTAGAGCTTCAGCACCTTTGATTCTTGTTGCTCGAATATCCGGACCAAGCGTCCGTCGGCGAGTTCGGCTTGAACCGCACAGCGCGGCAGGTTGCCGATGCCGTGTCCGGCGACCACCAACTCTTTTAACATCAAGGTGTTGTTGCTGTCAGCAATGCTGTTGACCGGGTATTCAAAGCTGGTGTAATTCGGGCTGACCGCCGGATAGTCCGCCAGCCGTTGGAAATCCAGCTCGGCGTATTGGCGCACAAAGTGCGGTGCGGCGACCCAGTCGAAATGGATCTCGCAGAGCGGTTTAACGATAATATTCGGATCGGGGCTGCGATCAACCCGCAGCGCCAGATCAAAGCCTTGGGCGATCAAATCCGAATGCTGATTGTCAAGGTATAACGACAGTTTCACATCGGGATATTGGCTGCGATATTGCTGCAACAGGTGGGCAAAGTGCGGTGTTGCCAACCAAATCGGCAGCGTGATTTTCAGCGTTCCCTGCGGATTGACCACGCCTTGTTGTGCGCTTTGTCGCGCAGCATTCAGAATATCCAATGCATGGCAACATTCGCGATAATAGTTCTGTCCGATTTCGGTTAAACTCAAATGACGACTGGAACGATTGAGCAATTTCGCCTGTAGCCGATCTTCCAAGTGGCGTAAGTGCTTACTTGCCATTGCCGGTGAAATATTCAGATGCGTGGCGGCTTTGCTGAAATTGCCCAGTTCGACTACTTGCCGAAAGACATTCATGCTGGTTAAGGTATCCATGGATTGATTTCCTGAGAAGAAACGAACACAATGACTCAAGCATATAGCGGTTTGTCATCGGATTCAATAAGGAACAACTATGAGCCGACTTTTAATTTTACACAGTGAAATGGCTGCCGAGCGTGGCACAGTGCGGCAGGTGATAGATGAATTTATACAACAGACATTGCAGCGCTGGAACAAGACCCAAATAAGCCAAGTGCGGTTACCGTGTGATAACTTTACAGCGAGCTTTGCTACGCTACGGCAGAGCGATTATTTGTTGCTGGCGTTAGGCGCGAATGATTTAGCAAGTCCGCTTTTTCAGCGTGATCTAACCGCACTTTGTGATCCAAACCTAGCTAAACCGAATATGACGCTGATTTTTTATCAGATTACGCCGGCTGAGCAAGCGATATTGATTGAGCGCATTAACCATGCGGGGTTTTCAGTTTGTCGCTATATTCAAGCGGATGACCTTACACTGGCGTATCGACAGCTAAACGATATCATGGCGTGCTGACTGATTTTTAGTTCACTGGATTGCCTGTCACTTGGGCAAGGTTTTGGACGTATTTTCCCTTATGTTACAATGTTAGTAAGACAAATAATGACAAGGAGAATGTAATTTATGCGTGAACAATTGTTCCAATGGCTGGTTGCACAAGGTTATTCACACCCTTATCTTATTGTGAATTTGGTGATGATCGGGCTGATTATTCTGACCACCTTGCTGCTGCATATCGGGATCCACCATGTTTTATTCCGGATCTTAAATAGTCGTTTTCAAGCGTCTAAGCTGCTGTTTTTGAATATTCTTGCCGAACAGAAGCTGTTTAATAATGTGGCGAAAATGCTGCAAGGGATCTTGTTGGCGGCACAGTTGCGGATTTGGCTGCCGGAAAGCGGCTGGCGCGAGGGGCTGATCACGCTGATCCAAATTTGGTATCTGATTTTTGCACTATTCAGCGTATTCGCCTTGCTCGACACGCTACAAGCCTATGTTTCGCGCCGTAATCTGGCACCGCACTTTCCAATGGGCGGGCTGGTACAAACGGTGAAATTGATCGCCTCGATCAGTATCGGGATTTTATTGGTTTCGCTGCTGTTAGGACAATCGCCGTTGATTCTGCTCAGCGGGTTAGGGGCGATGACTGCGGTGCTGATGTTGATTTTTAAAGATCCGATTCTCGGCTTTGTGGCGGGTATTCAGCTTTCCGCCAACCGAATGCTGAATATCGGTGACTGGCTGGAAATGCCGAAATACAGTGCCGACGGTAGCGTGATCTATATCGGGCTGACCACGGTGAAAGTGCGCAACTGGGACAACACGGTCACCACCTTGCCGACCTATGCGCTGATTTCCGACTCGTTTAAAAACTGGCGAGCAATGAGCGAATCCGGTGGGCGGCGGATTAAACGGGCGGTGTATATCGACAGCAACAGTGTTCATTTCTTAGATCAAAATGAAATTGCCCATCTGCACCAAAGTCGATTGCTCGGTGATTATCTGGATCAGCGTCAACAATCGATCCGTGAGTTTCATGAGCGGCATAACATTGACAATAACAGTAATCTGAACGGACGTCATTTAACCAATATCGGCACATTTCGCGCCTATTTGCAGCAATATCTGCAAAATAATCAACATATTCGCAAAGATATGACCTTAATGGTGCGCCAGTTGGACGCAGTGGATAAAGGGATTCCGATTGAAATTTATTGCTTCACCAATACGGTGGTTTGGTCGGAGTATGAGAATATCCAAGCCGATCTGTTTGATCATATTTTTGCGGTTGTCGGCGAATTTAATTTGCGGGTGTATCAAGCGCCAAGCGGCTATGATATGCAGGGCATCGGCGGGCTAGGCGCGAAAGCGGCGGAAGAGCGAAATCTGCCGGTGGCGAAAAAAGCCAAGTGAGTTATTAATCGCCAACTATCGGCGGAATTGTCAAAAAATACTTGACGGCAGGGCGATAAATCCCTATAGTTTGCGCCCTGTCAGCATTCAAATTCATCACGGTGAGATGTCCGAGAGGCTGAAGGAGCACGCCTGGAAAGTGTGTATGCGCGAAAGTGCATCGAGGGTTCGAATCCCTCTCTCACCGCCATTATTTCTCAATTCCCTTTTTAGTATTCTCGCCTTGCGGCGCAATCCATTTTTAGTCGATTTTCAGGTACAAAAAAACCGCACTTTGCAGCACGGTTCGTTTGAGTTATCGGCAATTTTGCATTATAGCCAGCCTTTACGTTTGAAATAAATATACGGTGCAAACGCAGCCAGCAGCATTAAGCCGAGCGCCATTGGGTAACCGAAAGTGAAGCCGAGTTCCGGCATCTCTTTAAAGTTCATGCCGTAGTTGGACGCCACCAATGTTGGCGGTAGGAAAATCACCGACACAACCGAGAAGATTTTGATGATTCGGTTCTGTTCGATATTGATAAAACCCATTGCCGCCTGCATTAAGAAGTTCACTTTTTGGAACAACGATTCATTGTGCGGCTGTAGGGATTCGATGTCGCGCAGCACTTCACGCGCCTGTTCCAACTGGCTTGCCGGTAAGCGGGTTTTGCGCACTAAAAAACTCAGCGCACGCTGGGTATCCATCAAACATAACCGCACTTTGGAACTGGCGTCTTCTTGTTCGGTCAGAGTGGAAAGCGCTTGGTCGAACGCTTCGCCTTGTTTTCCTTCTAAAATCACCCGACTCAATTTCTCCAAATCGGCGTAAATGTTTTCGATCACGTCCGCCAACTGTTCGATTTTGGTTTCAAACAGATCAAGCAGCAACTCATAGGCATTACAGGCTTCGAGTTTTTGAATCCTCGAACGCATTCGATACAGTCGAAAAGCCGGCAGTTCTCGATCACGCAGAGTGAATAGTCGTCCGTCACGCAAGGTAAACGCTACAGTAGAAATCGCAGCGTAGTCATCTTCGTCTTCGCAATAAAAGAAAGAGTGCAGGTGCAATCCGTCCTCGTCTTCGAAAAAACGCGCGGACGCTTCCAAATCTTCCAACTCTAAATAACTAGCGAGGCTTTGCCCCAAACCTTGTTGCAGAACTTCACGTTCTTCGCTGCTCGGATCGATCAGATCGATCCAAATGGCGGTGTCTAAATTTTGGCTGGTTTCGTCAATTCGAACCAAGCGGGCGTTGTCCAATGCAAAAGCACCAATCATATTTCATACTCCCCAATGGGTTTATGAACACGCAATGAACAAATTAAGATTCCGGTAAGTGAAAACAGGGAAAGTAACAAAAGTGAGTACTTATCCGCGATACGTTCGCCGACAAGTCAAAGAGAATGAGGGCGGGCATCAAGCGTAACAATTAAACCAGTATCGACTATGGCTGTCCAAAGTGAGTGTCCTCATATTATTAAATCGTGCGAATATTACGCTTTCGGGTTTTAAAGGTCAAGTTATATGTCACCTGACAATCGGATTCGTGAGGCTTTGCTTGCCGAGATTTTTTTATAACGAAAATAATAATTTGTGATCTGGCACAAGCTCTTTTGTGTTGTGTAGTGTTATTATTTAGTCAGATTCGAGAGTATTTTTGATACGAAACATTTAGTTATCTGATAAGTAATACAAGGAGGCAATTATGTATAAACACATTTTGGTAGCCGTCGATCTCTCCGAAGACAGTCCGGTTTTACTGAACAAAGCAGTGGATATTGCCAAGCGGCACCAGGCAAAATTGTCGCTGATCCATGTTGATGTCAACTTTTCCGATCTCTATACCGGACTGATTGATATTAATATGGCAACCATGCAAGATCGGATTTCGGTGGAAACACAAGAAGCACTGAATAAACTGGCGTTATCGGTTGACTATCCGGTCACCGAAAAATTGAGCGGCACCGGTGATTTGGAGCAAGTATTGAAAGAAGCTATCGGCAAATACGAAGCGGATTTGTTGGTGACCGGACATCACCAAGATTTCTGGAGCAAATTGATCTCCTCAACCCGCCAAGTGATGAATTCGATCACCATCGATATGCTGGTGGTGCCGTTGAAAGATGAAGACGAATAAGCGTTTTTAACTTTCGGCAGTTTGTCCTTTCGACCGCACTTTGCTTAAAAATAGCCAAAGTGCGGTTTTGTTCGTTTGAAATAACCGCAGAATTTGCCCGCAACCGCACTTAAACCCGCGAGAAAGCCATTCCCCACGCCTATTTTTTATGCGAAAATAGACCGTTTTTAAATAAGATAAACCATCACGTTGTGATCGCAAAGGATTAGAGATTAATGAAAACAACAGCAGATATCAGACGCGATTTTTTGCGTTTTTTTGAAACCAAAGGGCACCAAATCGTTGCCAGCAGTTCGCTGGTGCCGGAAAATGATCCGACCCTGCTTTTTACCAACGCGGGCATGAACCAATTTAAAGAAGTTTTTTTGGGGCAAGATCAGCGCAGCTACAAACGCGCCACCACCGCACAGCGCTGCGTGCGTGCCGGCGGCAAACATAACGATTTGGAAAATGTCGGTTACACCGCCCGTCATCACACGTTCTTTGAAATGCTGGGTAATTTCAGCTTTGGCGACTATTTCAAACCGGATGCGATTCAATTTGCATGGGAATTTTTGACCTCTCCTCAATGGCTGAACCTGCCGAAAGAAAAATTGTGGGTCACGGTGTATGAAACCGATCAGGAAGCCTACGAAATCTGGAACCAAACGGTCGGTGTGCCGGCGGAACGCATTGTGCGCATTGGTGATAATAAAGGTGCGCCGTATGCCTCGGATAACTTCTGGCAAATGGGCGATACCGGTCCGTGCGGTCCGTGTACCGAAATTTTCTACGATCACGGCGATCATATCTGGGGCGGCCCGCCGGGATCTGCCGAGGAAGACGGCGACCGTTATATTGAGATTTGGAACGTGGTATTCATGCAGTTTAACCGCCAAGCGGACGGCACAATGTTGCCGTTGCCGAAACCGTCGGTCGACACCGGCATGGGCTTAGAGCGGATCACTGCGGTGTTGCAACACGTTAACTCCAATTACGATATTGATATTTTCCGCCGCTTAGTCGGCAAAGCCGCCGACATCACCGGCACTGTCGATCTGAAAAATAAATCACTGAACGTGATTGCCGATCATATTCGTTCTTGTGCTTATTTGATTGCCGACGGCGTGATTCCGTCGAATGAAGGTCGGGGTTATGTATTGCGTCGGATTATCCGCCGCGCGGTGCGCCACGGGCATTTGCTCGGCGCGAAAGGGGCGTTTTTCTATCAATTAGTGCCGACTTTGATTGAGGTGATGGCGGAAGCGGGCAGCGAACTGAAAGACAATCAAGCGCTGATCGAAAAACTGCTGCGCCAAGAAGAAGAACAGTTTGCTCGTACGCTAGAGCGCGGCTTGGTGCTGTTGGACGAAGCACTGGCGCAAGTGGAAAATAAGGTATTATCCGGCGAAGTGGTGTTTAAACTTTACGATACCTACGGCTTCCCGTATGACCTGACCGCCGATATTTGTCGTGAGAAAGAGATTGTGATCGACCAAGACGGTTTTGATCGTGCAATGGAAGCTCAGCGTCAACAAGCGCAAGCGGCGAGCAACTTCGGCGTTGATTACGGCAACGTGATTGCGGTTGAAGGTGAAACCGATTTTGAAGGTTATACCACGGCTGAAAGTTTGGCAAAAGTGACCGCACTTTTCCATGACGGCAAACAGGTCGAGCGAATTACCGCCGGACAAAGTGCGGTGGTGGTGCTGGAAAATACGCCGTTTTATGGCGAATCGGGCGGACAAATTGGCGACAGCGGCCGCTTGGAAAGTCAAAGTGCGGTTTTTGAAGTCAAAGACACGCAAAAATACGGCAAAGTGTTCGGACATATCGGCGAATTGCTGCAAGGTGAATTGGTGGTCGGGCAGAGCCTAAACGCGGTGGTAGATAGCCAACGTCGTGCCAAAACGTCGCTTAACCACTCGGCAACTCACTTGCTGCACGCGGCGTTACGCCAAATTTTGGGTACGCACGTTAACCAAAAAGGCTCATTGGTTTCCGACAGCATTTTGCGTTTTGATTTCGCTCAACCGGAAGCGATCAGCAAGGCTCAACTGAACCAGATTGAAGATCTGGTCAACCGTGAAATTCGTGCCAACTACCCGATCGTCACAGAAGTGATGGATCTGGAAGCGGCAAAAGCCAAAGGCGCAATGGCACTGTTCGGTGAAAAATACAGCGAGCAAGTGCGGGTGTTGTCGATGGGTGAGTTCTCGACCGAATTGTGTGGCGGAATCCACGCCAATCGCACCGGCGACATCGGCTTATTCAAGATCATTTCTGAAGGCGCGATTGCCTCCGGTATTCGCCGAATCGAAGCACTGACCGGCGGCAATGCGATCAACTGGCTGCATCAACAACAAGCAGTGCTCCAACAAAGTGCGGAGTTGCTGAAAGGCGATACGGCAAGTCTGGTGGAGAAAATCCAACAGCTGCAAGAGCGCAATAAACGTGCTGAAAAAGAGCTGCAACAGCTGAAAGAAAAAGCGGCGCAGCAAGCCGGTAGCGATTTGGCGAAACAGACCAAGATGATTAACGGTGTGAATGTGCTGTTGCAACAACTTGACGGTATCGAAGCGAAATCACTGCGCACCATGGTCGATGATCTGAAAAATCAGCTGGGTTCGGCGGTGATTGCGTTTGCTTCAGTTGCGGACGGCAAAGTAAACCTGATTGTCGGCGTGACTGCGGATTTAACCTCGAAAGTCAAAGCCGGTGAGCTGGTGAATGTGATGGCACAGCAAGTCGGCGGTAAGGGCGGCGGACGTCCTGATTTGGCAATGGCAGGTGGCACGCAAGTTGAAAATGTCGTGGCTGCGCTGGCAAGCGCGCAAACCTGGTTAGAAAACCAGCTTTAATTTCATTTCAAATACAAGCAGGACAAATGTCCTGCTTTATTTTGTGGGCTACTGCACATTTTCCGGTTTTTTCGTTCACTTTTTTTTATTAAATAAAGTATTATCAATCTAGGTTATTTTTCAAAAATAAATATTTGATGGCAGCTGAGTGAAACCATTTGTGATGTAAGAGGTGCAATATGCTGATTCTAACAAGAAAGATCGGTGAGAGTTTATTAATCGGAGAGGATATTTCCATCTCTGTCCTCAGTGTGCGCGGCAATCAAGTCAAAATTGGAGTGAATGCTCCAAAAGATGTCTCGGTGCATCGGGAAGAAATTTATCAGCGGCTTAAAGACGCAGATGAGAAAAAAATTGATTAATCATAATGGAGTTAAGTAGATGACAAAACTAACCTGTTTTAAAGCCTATGATGTCCGTGGGCGTTTGGGTGATGAGCTGAATACCGATATTGTTTACCGTATCGGACGTGCATTCGGGCAATTTTTGCAACCGAAAAACGTGGTAGTCGGTGGCGATGTCCGCTTGAGCAGTAAAGAGCTGAAAAGTGCGTTGACCAACGGGCTGTTGGATTCCGGTGTCGATGTCATTGATTTAGGCTTAACCGGTACTGAAGAAGTTTATTTTGCCACTTCATTTTTGCAAGTGGACGGCGGGATTGAAGTGACTGCCAGTCACAACCCGATGAATTATAACGGCTTGAAATTCGTGCGCGCCGGTTCACGTCCGATCAGCTCGGATAGCGGATTGGGCGATATTCAGCGTTTGGCGGAAGAAAATAATTTCCCGGAAGTGGCGAAACGCGGTGAATACAAACAATTGTCGGTGCTAAAAGAGTATGTTGATCATTTGCTGACTTATATCAATTTGGATAACTTCAATAAACTGTTAAAACTAGTGATCAACTCCGGCAACGGCGCGGCGGGCCATGTGATTGACGAGCTGGAAGCGCGTTTCAAAGAGAAAGCGCCACTGGTCAGTTTTATCAAGGTGCACAACGAGCCTGACGGCAATTTCCCGCATGGTATTCCTAACCCAATTCTGCATGAAAACCGCCAAGATACGATTGATGCGGTGCTGGCGAATAAAGCCGATATGGGGATTGCGTTTGACGGTGATTTCGATCGCTGCTTCTTGTTTGATGAAAATGCGACTTTCATTGAAGGCTACTACATCGTCGGCTTGTTGGGGCAGGCATTCCTTGCCAAAAATCCGGGCGCGAAAATTATTTTGGATCCGCGCTTGATGTGGAACACCGTTGAACTGGTAGAGCAGATGGGCGGCGAGGCAGTTGTCTCCAAATCCGGACATTCATTTATTAAAGAAAAAATGCGCGCGGTCGATGCGATTTATGGCGGAGAAATGAGTGCGCACCACTATTTCCGTGATTTCTTCTATTGTGATAGCGGCATGATTCCGTGGTTGTTGGCGGCGGAATTGCTGTGTACCACCGGCAAAACTTTAGGGCAGTTGGTCGGCGATCGCTTGAATGCTTATCCTTCGCCGGGCGAAATCAACAGCAAACTGGAAGACGCGAAAACCGCGATTGCGCGAGTGCGTAAGTTTTATGAGAAAGATGCGATTGCGGTCGATGAAATGGACGGCATCAGCATTGAATATCCGAATTGGCGCTTCAATCTGCGCAGCTCAAACACCGAACCGGTGGTGCGGCTAAATCTGGAAACCCGCGGCGATAGAGCGCTGATGGAAGAGAAAACCGCAGAAATTTTAGCATTACTTCGCGCGTAATTTTCAGTAAAATAAACACCGTTGAGGGAATGCCGAAACGGTGTTTTTTATTTTATTCAGCGGCTAAATACAAAGATAAGGATATTGAATGAAAGCGATTATTCCTGTGGCGGGACTGGGCACGCGGATGCTGCCGGCGACCAAGGCCATTCCGAAAGAGATGCTGACGATTGTCGATAAGCCGTTAATCCAATATGTGGTCAGTGAGTGCGTTAATGCGGGGATTAAAGAGATCGTATTGGTGACCCACTCTTCTAAAAACTCGATTGAAAACCATTTTGATACCTCGTATGAGTTGGAATCCATGTTGGAAAAACGGGTGAAGCGCCAACTGCTAGAGGAAGTCCGTTCCATTATTCCGCCGGGCGTGACAATTATGCACGTTCGCCAAGGGCATGCTAAAGGCTTGGGGCACGCGGTGTTATGTGCCAAACCGTTGGTCGGCAACGAACCTTTTGTGGTGGTGCTGCCGGATGTGATTTTGGCGGAATTTAGCGCCGATCAGCAAACTGAAAATCTGGCGGCGATGCTACAACGCTTTAGTGAAACTCAGAACAGCCAAATTATGGTGGCGCCGGTGGCTAAAGAAGAGGTCAGCAACTACGGGATTGTTGATTGTAGCGGCAGCGATCTGCTTGCCGGGCAAAGTGCGGTGATTAAAAATATTATCGAAAAACCGTCGCAGCAGGATGCCCCGTCTAATCTGTCGGTGGTCGGGCGCTATGTGTTTTCGGCGTCGATCTGGAGCTTGCTGGCAAAAACGCCGATCGGGGTCGGTGATGAAATTCAGTTGACTGATGCGATTGATATGTTAATCGAGCAAGAGCCGGTTGAAGCGTTCCACATGAGCGGCAAAAGTTTCGACTGCGGTGACAAACAAGGCTATTTGCAAGCGATTGTTGAGTACGGCGTTCAGCATCCGAAGCTGGCTGATGAATTTAAGCGTTTCCTGAAACAGTTGGTAAAAACACTTTAACTCGGTGCTAAAGAAACTGAAAAGCGCAGCCGAAATGCTGCGCTTTTGTATTTGTGGCGAGAGCCGTACTATTCCGTTTGCTCCAAAGTATAAGGCAACGGATATGGGCAAAACGGCTGATTATGCCGCTCACTTAGGCGGAAACGATGACTTAGTTCAGTGTCGTTTGCCAAAACCACCTGTATCCATAAGGTATCGTTATGTTCGATGAAATTGATGACCGAACCGGTTTTGCGCCAGTTGGTTTCCAGCAATAACTCCACGCCTTCGCCCAGCGTCGGCACGCCGCCGACTTGCCCGACCAACGTAAACAATGCGCGTTTATTCGCGCCGCGATATTTGGCGCGTGCAATGGTTTCTTGCCCGATATAGCAGCCTTTATGGAACGAAACGGTTTGTTCCAACAACTGCAAATTGATGGCTTGCGGAATAAACTGATTTTGCCCCTCACTGGTCAATAACGGCACGCCGTCTTGCAGATCGAGCAAATCCCACGCCGTGCAGGATTCGGTAAAAGTGATCTGCGGCGTCGGCTGTTGGGTGATCAGCAACCAGCGCGGCTGGGCGCGATCAATATACAGCAACAGATGATCATTTTCCGCCTCCAACGGTGTTTCTGCATTTGGCAGCTGCGTGCTGAAGGCGGACAATGCCTCAGCGGCTTGTTCACCGGCAAAGCCGATCAAAGTGCGGTCTTGGATTTCGGTAAAGCTCACTTTGGAGAATACCGCATATTTTTTCAGCTGTTCCAAGGCAACCGGCAACAAGGCTTTGCGGATAATCAAGTAGAACCGGCTTTGGCTTAAACGCAGAACACGGAATACCGACCAGACTTTTCCTTTCGGATCACAGTGTGCACTCAATGTCGAGTGTCCGATCGCCAGCTTGCTGATGTCGGTGGTCAATTGCCCCTGCAAAAATTTTTCGCTGTCTTCGCCGTCAATTTCAAACAGCTGATATTGTTCGAGCGAACAGACGATTTGTGGATTGGTTTCGGTGAGTCTTGGATATTGGCAATGTGTTATCATCTCTTACTCCCTTTTTTAAAATAGTTAAAGGTATAAACAGCTTACAACTGTCATTGTATACCGATTCTTAACCAGAATACCACAGCCGGCGGTCGAATCGGAAAAAAATGAGATCAAATCTTAAGCAATTGGGTTTTTATCACAATCTTGTTTTGGTTATCCGAGTATACTGATAAATCAGATTTTATTATCGAAAGGAGAGAGAGTATGAACTTGAAAAAAACAATCGGATTAGCGGCGGCACTGTTGCCGATGTTATCACAGGCGGAAGTGGCGGATAACGGCTTGTTGACCGTGCCGAGCAGCTACCCGGCGACAGAAACCGTGCAGTTGATTGAAAAAGCGGTGACTGATAAAGGGATGACGATTTTCGGCGTGATTGACCACCAAAAAGCGGCGAAAGACAACGACTTAACCATGCCGGCGGCAACCGTGATTTTATTTGGTACGCCGAAAGCCGGCACTCCGTTGATGATCGAAGCGCCGACCTTGGCAATTGATTTACCGTTGAAAGCCTTGGTTTGGGAAGACAAAGCCGGGAAAGTATTCGTTTCATTGAATAAAGCGGCATTTTTAGGCGAACGCCATAATGTGCCAGCCGAATTGTCGAAAAAATTATCCGGCGCAGAAACCTTAATCCCAAATACGGTGAAATAATTCCGCGCCGTTTGGCTGCGGCAATTTGCTAACTGCCGTATACCGCACAAAATAAACCGCGGCATAGTAGCCAAAAATGTGGCTGATTTTGAGATCTAAGCTTCTATTAGACATTTTTGTGGCTACTCCTCTTAAAGCGCTAGTTTTTCTAGCTCTTTTTATTCAAAAAATCCTGTATAAACATAATCTTATTCCTTCGGTTTAGTCCATTATGAACGGATAATTTCTGCTTTAAATCCTTAAACAGCCCTTCCAGCCGATTTGTCGTTTTTTCTATCCGTAACTCCGGGTATTTTTCAAAGACAAACAAGTAATCCATATAGCGTTTAATACTGGCATAAGCCCCTCTCAATTTGCGATGTTTATAAGGAAATTTACCCTGATTATCGGGTATATCAGACCGTTCTTCTAAGTAAGCTTTATGCTGCAAAAACCAGTGATGCAAACGGACATAAAAGTCATTTTTGTGACTCTGCTTGAGTGTTTTAACCATTGTTTTCAGTTCCTTTCCGGCAACGGATTTAGGGTTTCTCGTCAGCTTGCGAATCACCATTGCAACAAGGTGAAATTGGCACATTTGGGTTGGCGTATTAAATATATCTTTCAATAAGCCCCGTCGCCCATCGCAAGTAATAGATTGAATAATAAATCCTTTTTTACGCAATCGATTGATGGCTTTGGTATAGTAAATGTCCTTTTCGGTACGAACGATTTGGTGGTAAATCACCTTTTTTGAGCGGGAATCCATTATGACTAATACGCCGAATTGTGGCCCGAAAAAAGTGACATCCATAATAAGATTCAACATTGTGGTTTGCGGTGTGCTGAGTGGCGTTTTAGGGGCTTTTTTCAGGTGCCTTTGGATAGTCCTGACCGAACAATCATAGGTTAACGCAAGCTGCTTATACGTCTGTTTTCCGACGGTGTAATCGTGCCAGATTTGGGCGGATTGAAGGTAATTTGTGTGAGAATATGTCCGTAAACAATCCAAGCATTTATAGCGTTGCTTGCCTGAATTTTTACCGTGTTTTTTAATGTGTTCTGAACCACAGAAATAGCAATTTTTTGGTCATTTTAAAAAATCTCACTTAACGCCTTATTCTATAAGGGATTAAGCGAGATTTCAGCCACATTTTTGTCTACTATGCCTTTTAATAAATACTCGCCCTCGATTGTCGCAAGGCTGCGAAAGCCGATATTGAAAATTTGCACCGAAGTGCGGTTTTCTAATTCACGATAATCAAAATTCTCATGATGATGCCCGTGAAAAATCTTTTGCACCCCCATTTTTTCAGCCAACTGATTGATGACTTCAAAGCCGGAAGGGTGCGGTTTCGGTGCTTCGTGGCAGATTAAAATGTCAGCCTGCTGCTGTTCAAGCTGTTCAAAATCGGATAAAAAGATCGAAGTGCGGTGGCGTAGCGGTAAGCCGCCTTGCCAGATTTTATCTGATGGGCAATATTGGCAGAAATGGATCGGATCAAAAAACAGCGGCTTGTTTGGCGGCATCCAGATCTGTCCGCGGAATACACCGCCTAAACCGGCAATTTTCACGCCTTGAATCTCCACACTGCGTCCGTGTAGGTTACGGCTTTTCCATTCTGTTCCCCATAGCGCTTGAAAAGCGGCGACGGTTTTGCTGTCGTGGTTGCCGTGGATAAACCACAAATCGCAATGTTGAGATAGCCGTTCTAAAATGTCACAGTCATTCAATTGTAAATCGCCTAAAATAATTAAGGCGATCTCTTCCTGTTGCTGCTGCAAAAATGGAAATAGATGTTCAAAACTGCCGTGAGGATCGCCGGCGAACAAGATCATCGGCTATGCCTCCCGACTGTTTTCAGTCTGCAATGCCGGCAAATCTTCTTCATTCAGCACTTTTTCCACGATCTCTTTTGCCATATCGTAGCGTTCCAGATAGCTTGGTGATTCAATTTCAATGTACGGCACTTTATATTTATCCAACAGCCGTTTCAGCAAATCTTGGAATTTTTGACGCGATTTCTGATCGCCGAGGCTGCGTAAGCCGTCGTCCACCCACTTGGTATTGTTGGAGAGCAGAATCGTAATATCAAACGGATATTCTTTGATCATCGAATCCAAAAACGGGTGCGCCTTGCCTTCATATTGAATGCAAAACGCCTGAGTGGTAATAAAATCGGTATCAATTATTGCCACCTTGTGCGCGTGCCGCACGGCGTAATCCAGATAGCGCAGATGTCCGATTGCCATCAGCGGATAGTCGGAGAATTGCATTGCCTGTTCATCGCCGCCTAACTGTTCGAACACATATTCGCGCCCGTATTCCCAGGCAGAAGTGGTGTTAAACACGGTTGCCAGTTTGTTGACCAGCACGCTTTTGCCGCTGCTTTCACCGCCCAAAATTGCAATGGTTTTGGCAAAAAACGGACGCACCTCTTTCGGAATGAATTTCCAATAGTGGAACGGGTGATTGCGGATTTTGGTGGCGGAAACGTTGAAAAATTTGCGTTCCGGATCGACCAAATTTACCTGCAAGCCTAAGTATTTCTCATACGGCTCTTGGTCTTGCGGCTCACTGCTGAACACAATGGTCGGGGTGACATTTTTTTCTTCGAACAGCTGCTTCACCCGCGCCGCCCACGCTTCCCAACCGTTTGGATAGCTTGGTAAGCCGTCCTCAACCAAATGGTGAATAAAAATATGCTTTTGCTGATATTTAAAAATCTGCTGCATCCAACGCAGGCGATCTTGCGGGGTCGGCATTTTTTTCATTTTGCTGTCATAAAACAGTTTTAAATCGCGCTCACTTTCGCTACACACCACCACATGAATCTCATCAACTTTACTGAACGCTTCATAGATCATGTTGATATGCCCGGTGTGCACCGGATAGAACTTGCCGAAAATCACGCCGATTTTTTTATCTTCGACTTCGGTGATGTTTAACACTTTATGTAGCGCTTGCAGTTTAATCGCGCTCGGGTTTTTAATTTTACCGCTCACCAACTGATTGAAATACGCGCGGGTCACCCCTGCCTGTTCGCAAATTTCCGCGACTTTCAGGTTGAGTTGTTTTCGTTTGTGTTGCAAGTAGGCAAAAGACATCAGCAAGCTCCAGCATGAATCGTAATAGATTATTCGGTATCGGCAACGGTATTCACCGCACTTTCAATTTCAGCGGGGGTGAGTTTAGCTTCTAACTCGTCAAGGCGCTGCTCAAGTGCGGTCAGTTTTTCGCGGGTACGGATTAACACTTGGGTTTGCACCTCAAAATCTTCCTGTGTTACCACATCCAGTTTGGCGAGTTGCGCCTGAATCACCTGCTTGATTTTGGCTTCCATGTCTTCACCAAAATTTTTCACGCCTTGCGGCAGCGAATCGTGAATTTGTTGTGCAAATTGTTCGAGTTTTTTCGGGTTTAGCATAGTTTATGCTCCAAAATAGTGAATGTAGCATCTATTGTACGAAATGGACTGATTAAAGGGAACTTTTTTATGCAAACTGCTGGGCAGCCCGATTTTTTGCGCTATAATGGGCGGGCAATTCTCAGGGCGGGGCGCAATTCCCCACCGGTGGTAAGGGTGCAACCGCACTTAAGCCCACGAGCGCCGGTTTTAACGAACAGGGTCTAGCAGATTCGGTGCAAATCCGAAGCCGACAGTGATAGTCTGGATGGTAGAGAATGCGGGTTTTTCCGTTCGGAAAAGCCGGCTTATCCGTGTGAAAACCGCACTTTGGCAGAGGCTGAAGTTGCGTTTTTGCCGCTTCTCCATTTGCCCTGATTCTGGTATCTACATAATATTTTTGAGGAATTTACCATGAGTCAGTCATTACTCACCCAATTCGGCGACAGCCAACAACGTGTCCTTGCCGCAATCGAAGCCTTTAAACAAGGCAACGGCGTGCTGGTATTAGACGATGAAGATCGTGAAAACGAAGGCGATCTGATTTTCCCGGCAGAAACCATCACCACCGAACAAATGGCAAAACTGATCCGCCACGGCAGCGGGATTGTTTGTCTTTGTATTACTGATGAACTGTGTCAGCAATTAGATTTGCCACCAATGGTTGGTCATAATACGAGTGTAAATAAAACAGCATTTACAGTCACAATTGAAGCAGCCAGTGGAGTTTCAACAGGTGTTTCAGCAGCAGACCGAGTTACGACAGTTAAAGCTGCAATTGCGGATAATGCTAAGCCAAGTGATTTACACCGGCCTGGTCATGTTTTCCCACTAAGAGCGGCTAACAATGGAGTATTACAGCGAAATGGGCATACTGAAGCGGCTATTGACTTAGCGCGACTTGCAGGTTTTAAGCTAGCGGGTGTTATCTGTGAAATAACTAATGATGACGGTAGTATGTCAAGAACACCTGA
This sequence comes from Testudinibacter sp. P27/CKL/0425, assembly GCF_052931395.1. Taxonomy (NCBI): domain Bacteria; kingdom Pseudomonadati; phylum Pseudomonadota; class Gammaproteobacteria; order Pasteurellales; family Pasteurellaceae; genus Testudinibacter; species Testudinibacter sp. P27/CKL/0425. Next base: position 865,844 of record NZ_CM128801.1, read on the forward strand.
GTTAGTGGAGTTTGCGCAAATAAATGGTTATGCAGTTGTAACAATTGAGGATATGATTGGTTATCGCTTAAAATTTAATGTGTAAGATCAATTATGTTATTGGTGTAGAGGCAGCTTATATGAGCTGCCTTTTTTGTATTTGATTTTTATGCTCATCTTATCTATTCAAATTGCTCGATAGACTTAGAATAAAAATTTTGTGATTTACTTCTTATTTTAGAAAGAATCTACTATTTCTTTTGTAGTTGATTCGTTATAGTGTTATTGAATTTATAATCCACTTCGAATAAATATTCAAGGAGTTTACAATGACTAAGAAATTTTTAACTTCATCACTTTTAGCTGTAACCCTAGCGCTATCTTCAACAATCTCGAATGCGAATAACGGATTGATCGCCATTATTACACCATCTCATGATAATCCATTTTTTAAAGCTGAAGCAGAGGGTGCTAAACAAAAGGCGGAGGAGTTAGGATATACCACGCTTGTTGCATCTCACGATGATGATGCAAATAAACAAGATCAGTTGATTGCAACAGCCGTAGCTCGTAAAGCAAAAGCGATTATCTTAGATAATGCAGGATCAGATGTCACTGTTGGCGCTTTAGAAAAAGCAAAAGCGGCAGGGGTTCCGGCTTTTTTAATTGATCGTGAAATTAATAAAACTGGTGTCGCTGTTTCTCAAATTGTTTCCAATAATTATCAAGGTGCCCAACTTGGTGCTGAAAAATTTGTGGAATTAATGGGTGAGCAAGGTCTTTATGTTGAACTATTAGGACGTGAATCTGACACGAATGCTTCCGTCCGTTCTCAAGGATTTCATGACATCATTGATGATTATCCGGAGATGAAAATGGTAGCTCAACAAACTGCCAACTGGAGCCAAACAGAAGGGTTTACCCGTATGGAGTCTATTTTGCAGGCACATCCAAATATTAAAGGTGTCATTTCAGGTAATGACACAATTGCATTAGGTGCTGAAGCCGCATTAAAAGCAGCTGGACGGACGGATGTTATTGTAGTGGGTTTCGATGGTAGTGATTATGTACGAGACTCAATTTTAGCAAATAGCAATATTAAAGCAACAGTTCTACAACCAGGTTGGGCTCAGGCTCAAGAGGCTGTAGTTCAGGCTGATGCTTTTATCCGGACCGGAAGCACAGGCAAAGATGAGAAACAATTGATGGATTGCATCCTGATCGATAGCAGTAATGCGAAGCAATTAAATGGATTTGCATTAGGCAAATAGATTAATAAAAGTATCCGATGGGTGTGTCTCTAAGATGCACCCCGTACGAGGAGACGAAAATGCGAAGCTTGAAAAAGTTAAGAATGAATTTATTTTTAGTCTGTATTAGTTTTTTCTTTATTGGCTGTGAAGTAGTTGAATTGGATTCTACAGGAAAACCAATTATCCCAATGTCTGCGGAAGAAGCAGCTGCACTGGCTAATATGGAACCAAAGGATATAGCTGAAAAAATTTGGGATGAGGTTATACAGGATGCAAAATCATCTAATATTGACTTAGCACAGATATTACCTATTGCAGAAAATGATAAAAGTTATTTTGCTATGGTTGAGGGTGTTTTAGAAAATATTGATGAGCGGCAAAATTTAATTATTAAATCAAAAGAAAGATTAATAACTGTACAAGCAGGGACTATTGTTCGTGGAAATGCAATACGAGATTCTCTATCTATTATTAGTTTTGATCAATTTAAAAACCAAATTCAATTTGCTAGATTGTCGAAAGAGTTAAATAAAAAATCACTCGAAAATATTAATAAGCCTGACAATACTTTGATTGGTAAAGAGATTAAAATGTTAATTGCATTTACAATGAAAAATAACCAAATTCAAGATGTTGTGCCACTTGAAATCTATACAAGGTAGATGTTATGACCATAAATAATCATGATATTGTGATGCGAGCAGAGCATATTTCGATGGTTTTTCCTGGTACTAAAGCATTAGATGATGTTAGTTATAATGTTTATCGCGGCGCAGTAAATGTCATTATTGGCGAAAATGGTGCTGGAAAATCAACATTAATGAAAATTTTGGCTGGAGTACAACAGCCTACAGAAGGTTGTCTTTATATTAATAATGAAAAAGTATCGATCACGAGTACGAGGAGTGCTACTGAACACGGGATTGGTATGGTACACCAAGAACTGAATCTATCTGAAAATCTAAGTGTAATGGAAAATATTTTTCTTGGTAGAGAAGTTCAATCCGGTCTTTATCCTATTAATACTAAGTTTCAATATGAGGTGACAGAAAAATTATTAAAAAGATTAAAGCAAGATATTAAACCAACAGAAATTGTATCTGATTTAAAAGTGGGTCAAAAGCAATTAATCGAAATTGCCAAGGCTCTAGTAGGTGAAATAGACATTTTAATCCTAGATGAACCAACTTCAGCATTAAGTAAAACAGAGATACAGATTCTATTTGATGTTATTCGAGAGCTAACATCTCAGGGAGTTTCCATCATTTATATTTCTCACCGTTTAGAGGAGTTAATGGAAATTGGTACTTACATTACGATATTACGAGATGGTAAATTTCAATCAGAAGCGGCAGTAAAAGATATTGATGTACCTTGGATCGTTCGGGAAATGTTAGGCAGTGAACCCATAACTAATTTTTTACCGCCAAATAGAGAGTTTGGCGTTAAGCTTTTAGAAGCTGAGAATATAACATTGATCAATGAATCTGAACAGAAAATCGTTAATGATGTATCTTTTGATTTACGAGCTGGTGAAATTGTGGGGATTTATGGCTTGATGGGCGCTGGTCGGACGGAATTATTTGAATGTTTATTAGGAAAAGCTGAATATCAAGGTCGGTTTTCATTAAACGGAATTATTATTAATCCAAAAACATCAACAACGAACAGAATAAAAATGGGGATTGGTTTAGTCCCAGAGGATAGAAAAAGAACAGGAATTTTTCCAGTTAGTTCTGTCGCAAATAACTTAACTGTTTCAAGTTTATGGAAAAGATTAAAAAGTGGTATCTCAATTTCAAAAACTGATGAGAAAAAAGCGGTTGAATCCACTATTGGGGAATTATCAATTAAGGTGTCGTCTCCTGATGTTGAAATTCAGGCTTTGAGTGGTGGCAATCAGCAAAAAGTGGTTATAGGTAGATCATTATTGACAGAACCTAAAGTTTTGCTATTAGACGAGCCAACTCGTGGGATTGATATTGGTGCAAAAGCGGATGTTTTTGAAATGATGGTGAAATTATCACAGCAAGGTATTGGTATTTTATTTTCAACGTCTGACTTGAAGGAAATTATGGCTGTTTCTGATCGAATATTGGTAATGTCAAACGGTAAGCTTACTGAGAATATCTCGAGGGAGTATACAACAGAATCAGCATTAGTTACTGCAAGTGCAAAGGGATTTTAAATTTAAGAAGGAATTGTTTATGTCTAAATCTTCATTATCTAGTAGTAATATCGTTTTGTTGATGTTGAAATTAAGAACATTTATTGCATTATTTGTTATTTTAGGTTTTTTCACAATTATGGTTGATGGTTTTTTAAATCCTTCAAGTATTATGATTAAACATATCTCTATTAATGCACTTTTAGCATTAGGAATTACCTTCGTTATTATTACTGCAGGAATTGATTTATCAATAGGTGCGATTTTAGGTTTTTGCGGAATGATAGCTGGTTATATGATTTCTAAGGGAATTATTCTACCAATGTTTGGTATTGCCATTTTTCCTAGCGTGTGGCTCATTATTCCTATTGTTTTATTAGTCGGAGGATTGATTGGTGCATTGAATGGATGGATTATTACGCGTTATAACGTAGCACCATTTATTTGTACTCTTGGAACGATGTATATCATTCGGGGGGCAGCAATGCTGACATCTAATGGAGAAACCTTTCCTGGTTTATCTGGAAATCCTCAGTTAGGGAATACTGGATTTGAACAGATTGGGGCGGGAAGTTTATTGGGTGTTCCTTATGCGATTTGGCTGATGTTTATTGTTGCTGGCATTATTGCTTATATTGCGAAGCGCCTTCCCTTTGGACGACATGTTTATGCAATCGGTGATAATGAAAAAGCGGCAGAATTATCTGGAATTAAGGTAAATAGCACTAAAATTTGGGTGTATACCATTTCAGGTTTATGTGCAGCCTTGGCTGGTATTGTTGTGACATCACAACTAGTTGCAAGCCATCCTGCTACGGGTACAGCATTTGAAATGAATGCTATTGCGGCAGTTGTGCTGGGTGGTACGTCACTTGCTGGTGGGCGAGGAACAATTGGGGGAACATTAGTTGGGGCATTTGTTATCGGTATTCTGGCTGATGGACTGGTTATGATGGGTGTTAGTGAATTTTGGCAAATGGTTATCAAAGGAATTGTGATTATTGTTGCAGTTGTAGTTGATCAAATGCAAAGCCGTTTACAATATAAAGCAGCAATTACCTCACAGAAAATTGAAGCTGCATAGTTAGAATTTTACATCGAATAAATTTTTTGAACCAATGGAATATATATTCAAATATGAATAAGGGGTTAGGTATGAATCCATATAGATTGTCTTATAAAGAATTGGAACGGAAAGCGCGTGCAATCCGCCGTAAAATTATCGTACTGAATGCTAATAGTCCTGCGGGAGGACATACTGGAGCGGATTTATCTCAGGTGGAAATAGTAACATCACTCTACTTTAGAGTATTGAACTGTGCCCCGAATCGTTTATCGGATCCAGAAAGAGATATTTATATTCAGTCTAAGGGGCACGCTGCAGGCGGTTACTATTGCTGCTTAGCTGAAGCAGGGTATTTTCCTGAAGAATGGTTGGCAAGTTATCAACATGCGGACTCTAAATTACCAGGGCATCCAGTTAAACAAAAAACACCCGGAGTTGAGCTTAATACTGGTGCACTAGGACATGGGCTTCCTGTTGCAGTTGGTTTGGCACTGGCTGCTAAAAAAAGTGGTAGTCAACGTAAGATTTATGTGGTCACAGGTGATGGTGAGCTGGGAGAGGGAAGTAATTGGGAGGCAGCAATGGTAGCTGCACAATATAAATTGGATAATTTGATCATTATTAATGACAAAAATAAACTTCAACTTGCTGGTTATACAAAAGATATTTTAAATACAGAGCCATTAGATAAGAAATGGGAAGCGTTTGGAATGGATGTTTCAATATGTGAGGGAAACAATATCCAATCAATTGTTGAAACCCTAGAGGGATTAAAAGCTAATGGTAAGCCTCATGTTGTAATTGCAAATACTATCAAAGGTGCAGGTATTTCCTTTATCCAGGGGAAGCCAGAGTGGCATCACCGGGTACCAAAAGGAGAGGAAATTGATCTAGCATTAGAGGAGTTGAAAGATGAGTAATACAGAACATTTAGCCAATATTATGGTAGAAAAATTTATAGAGGCTGTAAATAACGGCGTGGATTTAGTACCTGTTGTTGCGGATTCAACCTCTACAGCGAAAATTGCACTATTTATCAATGCGTTTCCTGGTAGATTAGTAAATGTAGGCATTGCAGAACAAACATTAGTGGGGTGTGCGGCAGGATTAGCTTTGGGGGAAAAGTCGCAGTAACATGTAATGCAGCACCATTCTTGGTTGCAAGAGCTAATGAGCAAGTTAAAGTTGATATTTGCTATAACAATACAAACGTCAAACTGTTTGGATTAAATTCAGGCGCAAGCTACGGCCCACTAGCCAGTACACACCATTGTCTTGATGATATAAGTATTATGCGTGGATTTGGAAATATTCAAATTTATGCTCCGTCGAGTCCGAATGAATGCCGACAAATTATTGACTATGCAATTAAGACCGTTGGACCGATTTATATTCGTTTAGATGGAAAAGAATTGCCTGAATTACATGATGAGAACTATCAATTTATTCCTGGAAATATAGATGTTTTGCAATCAGGAAAAGAAGTCGCACTGATCGCCGTCGGCTCAACTGTCCATGAAGTTGTTTCCGCAGCAGAGATACTTAAAACCAAAGGAATTATTCCGGTAGTTATTAATGTACCTTCGATCCGACCTTGTGATACAGATTCCTTGTTTAATACTATAAAGGATATGAAACAGATTGTTACCGTTGAGGAACATAATATTAATGGTGGATTAGGCAGTTTAGTTGCGGAAGTTTTGGCTGAAAATGGTGTGGCAATTAAATTGAAGAGACTAGGGATTTCTGATGGGGATTATGCATTGGCGGCAGATAGAAAATCCATGCGAGCTCATCACGGTATTGATGCTGATAGTATTGTTAAATTAGTATTGGAATTGTTGTAATGGAGGATGTATGGCTCAGCCGTTTATTTTATCAATTGATGAGGGTACAACAAACGCCAAAGCAATAGTAATTGCTCCGGACGGAAATATTATAGCCAAAGGAAGTAAAGCTGTTACTTTAAGTCATCTACATCCTGGCTGGGCAGAACAAGATCCGATGGAAATCTGGTGCAGGGTTGAGGAGGCTGTTGCAGAGTGCTTAACCCAGCTTGATATTTCAATTAGCAACCAACGAGAATCGGTATTAGCTTGGGAAAGAGATAGCGGAAGACCGCTATCTCAATTAATTAGCTGGCAATGTAGGCGAACAGAAGGTATTTGCCAGCAAATAATGAATCTGCCTAATGCAGAGATTATTAAGCCGCTAACAGGTTCTGTATTAGATCCATTATTTCCAGCCTCAAAAATTAACTGGCTGCTCACCAATATTGAGAATGGCTTTCAACGGGCAGTAGATGGTGAAATTTGTGTAGGAACAGTTGATGTATGGTTGGTTTGGCAGCTAACAAACGGGCGTTCATTTGTTACGGATTATTCTAATGCTTCACGCTATCAAGTTTTTAACCTGCAGACAGCACAGTGGGATGAGAATTTATTAGATTTATTTAGTATTCCGATTCAGTGCTTGCCAAAAATTATCTCTTCAACTGGCTATCGTGGGGAAACATTAAATTGCCGTACTATATCTGATGGTATACCTATTCTTGCTCATATAGGAGATTCGCACGCAGCTCTTTATGGACAAGGAGGCTTTAATGATGGTGTTGTTAAGGCAACTTATGGCACAGGCAGTTCATTAATGGTTAAGAGTAAAACATTGCCAATAAATAATTCAGCGGTAAGTGCGACGGTGGCATGGCATGATACTGAGTTGAATTTTGCTCTTGAGGGAAATATCACGCATACAGGCGCTGCGTTAGGGTTTATTGCTAGACTTTTAGGTATTCAACATATTGATCAACTTAGTGATATGGCTCAGTCAGTTGAGAGTAATCAAGGTGTGTATTTTGTCCCGGCTCTTGCTGGTTTAGGGACGCCTTATTGGGATAGCAAAGCTCGGGGAATTATTTGTGGATTAACAGATTTAGCAACACCGGAAATTATTGCAAGGGCTGCATTTGAGTCTGTTATCTATCAAGTGGCAGATTTATTTATCAGTATGGAAACGTCACTAGGTGAAAAATTAAAAGTCTTATCTGTTGATGGAGGCCCAACCAAAAATAGATGGTTAATGCAACTTCAGGCAAATTTATTGCAGAGAGAAATTATTTGTAGTGATGTTGCGGAAGTGTCTGCATTAGGTGCTGCTTTTTTGGCAGGCAAGGCGCTTGGTTGGTGGGAAAATTATGAACAGCTGTCAATGCTGCCTAGAGCGGTAACAATACTTGAACCAGGCAATCCATCGAAACAACTTGAGGATGGCTATATTTTGTGGAAACAAGCTGTACAGAAGGCTAGATTATAAATTAATAGGAGTGATTAAAAATGAAAAAATCTTTAGAGAAGATGACATTAGCAGTTCTTATTGGAAATAGAGGATTTTTCCCAAGTTATCTTGTAGGTGACGCAAGGAGTGAAGCCCAGAGGATTTTTAAAGAGATGAATATTAATGTCGTCATGCTAATTGAGGAGCAAACCAATTATGGTGGCATTGAGACTCATCAAGATGCGAAAATTGCGGGAGAGTTGCTAAAAAACATAAAGATGAAATTAATGGTATTGTGGTTTTATTGCCTAATTTTGGTGATGAAAAAGCTATTTCGGAGGCTATTCGTTATTCAGGTTTGAATGTACCTGTTTTAATCCAAGCCGAGGAAGATGAGCTAGATAAGATGGGATTAGCGACTCGTCGAGATAGTTTTTGTGGGAAAATTTCGTTATGTAATAATTTGCGCCAATATGGAATTCCTTTCACACTAACGACCCAGCATGTTTGTGCATTAACGGGGGAGATTTTTAGGAGAGACTTGGATAATTTTGTATCCTTATGCCGAGTTGTAACTGCAATGAGAGGATGTCGAGTTGGTGCTATTGGGGCCAGACCAACTAGTTTTAATACTGTTAGATATAGTGAAAAATTATTGGAACGACTAGGGGTTACAGTAGAAACGATAGATTTATCAGAAATCTTTGCAAGTGTTAATAATTTGAAAAATGATGATTTGAGAATTATTGATAAATTAGAATTACTTAAAAATAATGCCGATACATCACAGATTCCACAAGAAAAATTGTTAATTATGGCGAAGTTATTTGTAGTCATTAGTAACTGGATCGTTGATAACGATATTGATACGACGGCAATTCAATGCTGGACATCGTTACAAAATACTTTAGGAATAAATGTTTGCTCCATTATGAGTGTTCTGTCCGGGCAACTTATTCCGAGTGCTTGCGAAGTTGATGTAATGGGAGCGTTGTCAATGTATGCATTGTCAATATCTTCGATAAAGCCAGCTTCTATCGCAGATTGGAATAATAACTTTGGTGATGACAGAGATAAGTGTGTTATGTTCCATTGTGGAAACTTTGCCACTGATGAGCTAGATAATCCTTTTATGAGCACCGCTGATATTATTGGTACGACAGTTGGATGTGAAAATACTTGTGGAGCAATCAATGGAAGAATGAAGGCTGGTCCTTTGACTTATTTTAGATTATCCACAGATGATTTTACCGGAAAAGTCAAGGCGTATGTTGGTGAAGGGAAGTTTGTTGATGATGAATTAGATACTGTAGGCTGTAGAGCCGTAATTCAAGTGAAGCAGTTGGAGGAACTACTATCTTATATCTGTAATAATGGTTTTGAACATCATGTTGCGTTTAATCATTCCTCATCGGCTAATGTGTTATATGAAGCATTTACAAAATATTTAAATGTGGAGTGCTATTATCACAGATAATAGTTTGGAACCATAATATATCTGTAGAGAAAAGAGAATTATAAGTTTATAATTCTCTTTTTAATTTTATGAATACAACTAAAGATGATAATATGTACAAATTAACGGTTAAGATAAGGTGACTTAGTTATGTCTATTCGGGATGAATTACGCCTTCTTGTAAAAATTGCTAACTTATATTATATCGATAAACTAAAACAATCGGATATTGCAAAAAAATTGAATTTATCTCAATCATTTGTTTCAAGATCATTGTCACGTTGTTTGAATGAGGGGATTGTTAAAATTAATATTGTTCAACCTGCGGAATTTTTCCTTAACCTCGAAAATCAATTGCAGAAAAAGTTTGATTTAGAACAGGTTGTCATTGTGGATATTGATGAATCGAGTAACAGTGAGGCGATAAAAAAAACAATTGGTTCTGCTGCTGCATATTATCTGCAAACAACGATTCGAGATAATGAATTGATAGGTCTATCGGCTTGGAGCGATACGATTAAGGCGATGACTGAGCAACTACCAAAACAAACAATTAAGGCGAAAGGGGTCGTTCAACTATTGGGTGGTGTTGGTATCAATGGTAGTGTTCAAGCCAATTTTATGACTCATGAACTGGCAGATAAGCTCAATTGTAAGCCTTTTTTATTACCGGCACAAAGCTTAACAGGTACAATGAGTTATAAAAATGAGCTTTTTAGTAGTAATGAAATAGCTTCCGTCATAAACCAATTTAAGGATATTGATATAGCTTTAATAGGGATTGGAATGCTAGAACCCTCATTACTTTTAAAAAATTCAGGTCTTTATTATAAAGATGAAATGCTCAGCTTTTTGGCATCTAGAGGGGCTGTTGGAGATATCTGCTTACATTATTATGATCAAAATGGTAATCCAATTTTAAATGAGCATGAGGATCCCGTGATTGGAATGCCACTTAAATTAATAAAAGAATGTCCGAGAGTCGTAGCTTTGGCAGGAGGAGATGAGAAAGTCTCAGCCATCTTGGGGTCGCTTAAAGGAGGCTATATTGATGTGCTTATTACCGATAAATTTGTTGCATCAAAGTTACTTGAAGCTTAAGGTTTTCTATACATTTGACAGCATATCTGGCTATAATAGTCCATCTTGAATTTGAAGTAACAAAGAAACATTAAAACGATCAATAAGGAATCATGCTATGAAAAAACTTTCGGCTCTTTTCACTGCCGCAACGATGTTGTTTGCCGTCAGCGGTGCTGCAAAAGCGGATAATGATACGGTTTATCTTTATACTTGGACCGAATATGTGCCAAGCGGATTATTGGATAATTTCACTAAGGAAACCGGCATTAAGGTGATTGTCTCCAGTTTGGAATCGAATGAAACCTTGTATGCTCGCTTGAAAACCCTGGGCAACAACAGCGGTTACGATGTGATCGCGCCGTCAAACTACTTTGTTTCAAAAATGCGCAAAGAAGGGATGTTGATGCCGTTGGATCACAGCAAATTGCCGGTGTTGAAAGAATTGGATCCAAACCTGTTGAACAAACCGTATGATCCGAATAACGAATACTCCTTGCCACAGATTTTGGGCGCACCGGGGATTGCATATAACCGTGATACGGTGGATTCAAGCAAAATCAATTCTTGGGGTGATTTATGGAACCCGGAATATAAAGATCAGTTGCAGCTGTTAGACGACGCACGCGAGATTTTCAACATTGCGTTGTTAAAACTGGGACAAGATCCGAACACCACTGATCCGGAAGTGATTAAGCAAGCCTATGAAGAGTTGCTGAAACTACGTCCGAACGTATTGGCGTTCAGCTCCGATAATCCGGCAAATGCGTTTGTTGCCGGTGAAGTGGATTTAGGCATGCTGTGGAACGGTTCGGCTTATATCGCGCGCAAAGACGGTGCGCCGATCGACTTGTTGTGGCCGAAAGAAGGCCCGGTTTTATGGGTGGACACCTTGGCAATTCCAAGCACCTCACAAAATCCGGACGGCGCGCATAAGCTGATCAACTATTTGTTGAGTGCCGACGTGGCGAAACAGTTGGCGTTGGAAATCGGTTACCCGACTCCAAATCTGGAAGCGCAAAAATTGCTGCCGCCGGAAATGGTCAACGATAGCTCGCTGTACCCACCGGCGGAAATCCTGCAAAAAAGTTACTGGCAGGATGACGTTGGCGACGCTGCCATCATCTATGAAAATTACTACCAGCAGTTAAAAGTGGCGAAGTAATTTTTCCATACACAAAGTGCGGTTTATGTGATGTAAACCGCACTTTGCGTTTTCAGGGGGGGCTATGTCAAAAAGTGAACGGCTATTTAGCTTATTGCAAATTCTGCGCGGGCATAAATACCCATTGCGCGGTGCGGTGTTGGCTGAAAAACTGAATGTAAGTCTTCGCACTCTGTACCGTGATATTGAGAGCTTGCGCGCGCAAGGAGCAAATATTGAGGGCGAGGCGGGGCTTGGTTATTTGCTGCGGACTGAGTTTGAGTTGTCCAAATTAATGTTATCGGAAAGTGAGATTGAAGCTTTAGTGCTCGGAATGCGCTGGGTAAAACAGTTTACCGATAGTGAACTCAGTCAGGCGGCTCAGCATGGTTTAAGCAAAATATCGGCACTGCTGCCCGATAAGTTAGCACAACAATTGGAAAATAGTCCTTTGTTTATTGCGGTCAGCCAAAACCCACCACCATTTTTAGACGATGTGTTTATCAAATTGCGCCATGCGATCCGACAGCAGCTGAAAGTAAAAATAACTTATCGAAATAAACAACAGAAATATTCCCGGCGGATTATTTACCCATTTGCAATCGGTTTTTTCGAACAAGCACAATTAGTTGCGGCGTGGTGTGAACTGCGGCAGGAATTTCGTCATTTTCGTCCCGACAGAATCGAGCAAATCGAATTGTGTGATGAGCGCTACCAGCCTGACCGCACTTTGCTGCTACAACGCTGGCAAAAAAGGGAAAGGGACTGTGCGCATCGTTAAATCCTGCTGACAAAATCTGTCATTGAGCTGTGTTAGAGTGATTTCAGATTAACCAAGGAGGCAATTATGCAGCAACTGACTTTTTATACCCACCCGATGTCGCGTGGCAGAACCGTTCGCTGGATGTTAGAGGAAATCGGTGTTCCTTATCAAAGTGTGGTATTTTCTGATTTTGATACCGACATCAAAGCACCGGATTACTTAGCGATAAATCCGATGGGGAAGGTGCCGGCATTAAAACACGGCGATACGGTCATCACAGAATCTGCGGCGATTTGCGCTTATTTAGCGGATCAATTCCCTGAAAAGCAGCTTGCACCGGCATTGAGTGATCAGCAGCGAGGCAGTTATTATCGCTGGCTGTTTTTTTCCGCGGCACCGCTAGAGGCGGCGATAATGGAAATCGCATTGCAGCTAACACCAAAAGAGCGTGATCGCAAAGCATTGGGGTATGGCAGCTTATCACTCTGTTTAGAAACGCTTGAACACACGTTAAAACAGCAAGATTTTTTATGCTGTAATCGTTTTACCGCAGCGGATTTATATCTGTCGGAATTGTTGGATTTTGGTATTAATATGACAAAAGTCATCGACCCGAATCCGATTTTTGTTGAATACATTGCTCGTCAGCAAGCTCGCGACAGTTATGCCCGCGCAACAAAAATAGATAATGTGTTACTTGCAAAAACAACGCCTAACCGCTAAATTTATGCCATTCAGATTTGAAAGTGCGGTTTTGACCGCACTTTGCGTTTTAAGGAACCCTATGATCACAGCGCGTTGGACAACCAGTTTGCAAGATTCAGTCTATTTAGACGGTTTGCAAATTCGCAAAACGGTTTTTGTCGAAGAACAAGGCTTTTCACTGGAAATCGAAGTCGATGAGCTGGAAAGTCAATGTGAATATTTGACGCTGTATGCCGATCAGCAGCCGCTGGCAACCGCACGAATATATCGTTACGCTGATGACGTATATAAATTACAACGGATTGCAGTGCTGAAATCGCAGCGCGGCAAGGCGTTAGGCGAACGCTTAATGCAAGAGATGGAACAGCGCGCGGCAGCATACGGCGCAAGCCGCACCATTCTTGGCGCACAGGATTCAGCGATTGGTTTTTATCAAAAGTGCGGTTATCAGGTGTTCGGCGACGGCTACGACGAAGAGGGCGTGCCGCATCACATGATGCAAAAGCAATTATAAATCCGCATAACGGCATGGCGATTAAATAGGAAAGAGAACGCGATGATTTTAAAAGATAAATTTTATACTTGGTTGCTGTGGATAAGAAAACCAAGCAATACGTTATGGATCACGCCGGTGTTCGGCGCGTTTGTCGCGATTATCTTTGTCGCGCTTGCCGCATCAACCAACGGTTTGTTGCCGGAAAAATTTATTTTGGACGTCAAGCCGGAAACGCTAGATGCGCTGTTAAGCATTATTGCTTCCAGTATGCTGGCGGTTAGTACCTTCTCCCTGTCAATTATGGTTTCGGCGTTTACTTCCGCTTCAAATAATGCTACGCCACGCGCCACCGAGCTGGTGATGGGCGACGATAACACTCGGGTGGCGATTGCCAGTTTTATTTCCGCTTTCGTGTATGCGGTGATCGCCAAAACCGCACTTGGCATCGGGTACTACCAAACATCGGGGCGATTTGTCTTATTTCTCGGCACGTTAGCAGTGTTGGCATATCTGATTTATACCCTGATCCATTGGGTGAAAACCTTGTCTCAATTAGGGCGACTGAATAACACTTTAAGTAAAGTCGAACAAGCCGCGGCAACCACGTTGCAAGCCTATCGCGCCGCGCCGTTTATGGGGGCGGATAAGATCACGGGCGAGCCGCGTTTTCAGCATCCGATTCGGGCGCAAACCAGCGGGTATCTCACACATATCAATTTTGCACAGTTGCAGGATATCGCCGAAAGCGAGGATTGCTGCTTTGAAATTTTGATTCGCCCCGGCGATTTGGTGTATTCCGGCATGGTGTTGGCGTATGCGGAGAAAGCGTCGGAATCGGCGCAGGATATTGAGAAAACATTTGTGCTGGAGGAGAACCGCAGCTATGCGCAAGATCCGAAATTCGGCATGGTAGTGTTGAGTGAAGTGGCGCAGCGGGCGTTATCACCGGCGGTTAATGATCCGGGCACGGCGATTAAAGTGCTGACGATTTTAATGCGCTTGCTGCTCGACGCTAAACCGGACGAGGTAAGTGAACCGACGGCAGTTAAGTATCAACGGCTGTCGATTGTCAATTTGAATGAGCAGGATTTGGTCGATCATGCGTTTTCGCCGATTGCCCGCGATGGCGCCGGTGTATTGGAAGTTCAAGTGCACTTGCAAAAGATTTTACAGATTATTGCTACGCAAGCGCCCGAAGCGAGCATTCGGCAGGCAGCTTGTCGGCAAGCCGAGCTGGGATTACAGCATGGCGAGCAAGGATTGGCGCTGGAACAGGAGCGGCAGCAACTAAATCAACTGCATCGGAAGCTGTTTGCCGATCGCTAAATTATTTCCCTTTTTTCAGCCAGTAGCGATAGGGCGTAGCCGCCGTTTCGCTTTGCAGCAGGGTGTGATCCATAAATTGACAAAAGCCCGGAATATCTCGGGTGGTGGCAGGATCATCAGCGATCACTAACAACACCTCACCGTCTTGCATATGGCGGATTGCCTTGCGCACCAGCATCACCGGCTCAGGGCAGCGTAGCCCTAGCGTGTCTAGGGTGGTATGAATTTCAAATTCGGTCATAAAATTTTTGCTTGTTTGGATTATTTAGGCGATATAATAGCGCAAATTACAGCATTTTCACATCAGCAGTCAAAGTGGGGCAGGCGTGTCAGATTTAGAACAGCGGCTTTTTCAACAGCATCTCAGCAGGTTACAACCCGTAGTGCAGGATATTTTGCACAGCAACCGTTTGGACGGGATTTGGATTCACGCCGGCGAGGAGCGTTACCATTTCCTTGACGACCAAACCAAACCGTTCAAAATCAATCCGTTATTTAACTATTTCTTGCCGCATACTCAGGCGGTCGGCAGTTGGTTGTATCTGGACGGAGTAAATAAACCACGCCTCTATTTTTACCAGCCCGATGACTATTGGTATCTGCACGAGGCGGCGCCGCAGGCATTTTGGACCGATGAATTTGAGTGGACGATCCTCAAACACGCCGATGAGATCCAAGCGCATTTTGCGAACCTTGACCGCACTTTGTATCTGGGCGAGCAAGTGCGGTTGGCGGAAAGTGTCGGTTTCACCCACATTAACCTGCAAAAAGCATTAAATTATCTGCATTATCAACGCAGTATCAAAACCGATTACGAATTGCACTGTTTACAACAAGCGCAATTTGCCGCTTTAAAAGGGCACGAAGCGGCGAGGCAGGCATTTTTTAACGGCGAATCGGAATTTGCGATTAATCTGCGTTATCTGCAAGCCAGCCAACAATCCGAGCTGAATGTGCCGTATGGCAACATTGTGGCGATTAACGAACACAGTGCCGTGTTGCACTACACTCAGCTGCAACACCATTCACCGAACATTCGCCGCAGCTTTTTGCTTGATGCCGGTGCCAGCTATTTGGGTTATGCGTCGGATATCACCCGCAGCTACAGTTTTGATTCGAATGATGAATTTGCCGAGCTGATTGGCGCGGTGGAACGGCAAAAACGGGCAATTATTGCACAAATGCAAGTGGGGTATAACTATTTGAGTTACCACACCATGATGCAACAGGCGATTGCCGAAATTCTGCATGATTTTGAGCTGGTGCGTTTGCCCGCCGAACAGATTTTTGAAGAGGGGATTAACCGCACATTCTTTCCGCACGGCTTGGGGCATTTTCTTGGCTTGCAAGTGCATGACGTGGCAGGCTTTCAGCAAAACCGCCGTGGCACACATAAAGCCGCACCGGAAGTTTATCCGAGCCTGCGTTGCACCCGCACCCTTGAACCGAATATGGTGCTGACGGTGGAGCCCGGATTGTATTTTATCCCGATGTTGCTTCAGGCGTGGCGTAATGCTCCGTTGGCGAGCCGCTTTAATTGGCAGAAAATCGATCATTTTATCGCTTATGGCGGCATTCGCACTGAGGACAATATTATGATCACCGCTGGCGGGGCGCAAAATCTGACGCAGAATGCGCTGACCGCACTTTACAACTAAGCGATTAACCGCAACAATACAGAGCACGATGCGTTATTTAATCCCGGCCGAAGCCGCTGAATTTAGCGAAGAAATGAAGAAAAGTCGCTTCATCACCTATTTGCAAGCCACGTCCGGCATTGAGCAGGCACGTGCTTTTTGGCTGCAGGTGAAACAGCAGCACCCGAACGCCCGCCACCACTGTTGGGCGGCGGTGGCAGGGCGACCGAACGACTCGCAGCAGTTGGGCTTTTCCGATGACGGCGAACCGTCCGGAACGGCAGGCAAACCGATGTTGAATGTGCTGGCGGCAGCGGAATCGGCGAAATCAGTGCGGTGGTGGTGCGTTATTACGGCGGAATCCAACTCGGCACCGGCGGTTTGGTGCGGGCTTACGGCAACGGGGTGCAGCAGGCGCTGAAAAATTTGGCGACGATAGAAAAAATCGAACGGCAGGATTTTCAGTTAATCTGTGATTACGAGCAGATCAATCTGGTACAACAGCTGATAAAACAGCATCAAATCGAAATTCGTACGCAGCAATTTTCACAACAGATTGAGCTGCAACTCGGCATCAGCGCAGAGCAGCTGGCGGACTTCAGCCAACAATTAAACGATCGCAGCGGCGGTAGTTTGCGCCTGCTTGCTTTAACTTAAAAGAGAACTCGGTGCATATACAGTCTATTATCCGTATTGTCGGCATTTTGGTGATGTGTTTCTCACTCACCATGTTAGCGCCTGCGCTGATCGCCTTGTTGTATGGCGACGGTGGCGGCAGTGCCTTTGTGGAAACCTTTTTTATCACCCTTGCCGTCGGGGCACTGTTGTGGTGGGCGACACACAGCCACAAACATGAGTTGCGTTCGCGGGAAGGATTCCTGATCGTGGTGCTGTTCTGGGTGGTGCTGGGCAGTGTCGGGGCATTGCCGTTTTTGCTGTTCGACCACCCGCAGCTGAACGTAGCAAATGCGTTTTTTGAATCTTTTTCAGGGCTCACCACCACCGGTGCAACGGTGATTGTCGGGTTGGACGATTTGCCGAAAGCGATCCTGTTTTACCGCCAAATGCTGCAATGGCTTGGCGGCATGGGGATTATTGTGTTAGCGGTGGCGATTATTCCATTGCTCGGCATCGGCGGCATGCAGCTGTATCGTGCCGAAATGCCGGGGCCGCTGAAAGAACAAAAAATGCGGCCACGAATTGCTGAAACCGCGAAGGCGTTATGGGTGATTTATTCCACATTGACGTTGTTATGCGCACTGGCGTATTGGTTGGCAGGCATGGACGTGTTCGACGCTATCAGCCACAGCTTTTCCACGATTTCGATTGGCGGCTTCTCCACCCACGATGCCAGTATGGGCTATTTCGACAGCACCACGATTAATGTGATCGCTGCGGTCTTTCTGTTTATTTCTGGCTGTAACTTTGCATTGCACTTCTCCGCCTATTTCGAACTGGGCAGAAGCAATATTTTTAAACTGTATTTCACCGATCCGGAATTTAAGGCGTTTTTGTTGATTCAATTGGTGTTGGTGGCGGTTTGCACCGTCAGCTTGATTGGATACGGGCATTTTGCCAATAGCGGCGAAGCGTTGGAACACGCGCTGTTCCAATCGGTTTCGATTTCAACCACCGCCGGTTTCACCACCTCGTCTTTCGACAGTTGGCCTTCTTTTCTGCCGATGATGTTGCTGATGACCTCGTTTATCGGCGGCTGTGCCGGCTCGACCGGCGGCGGCTTAAAAGTGATTCGGGTGTTGTTGCTGGTGGTGCAGGGCAAACGCGAGATGAACCGCTTGGTGCACCCGAACATCGTGCAGCCGATCAAGTTGGGCGATCGAGTGCTGTCGGAGCGCGTGATCCAAGGAATTTGGGCGTTTTTCTCCGCTTATTTACTGATTTTTATGCTGTGTTTGTTGGCAGTTATTGCTTGCGGAGTGGACAGTTTCGATGCCTTTAACACCGTGGTAGCGTGCTTAAATAATCTCGGTCCGGGCTTGGGCAGTATCAGCAGTAATTTTGTTGGGATCCCCGACAGTGCAAAATGGATTCTGACCTTTGCAATGGTTTGCGGACGGTTAGAAGTATTCACCTTGCTAGTGCTGTTCACTCCGGCATTTTGGAAAAGTTAAAGTATAAGATAACATAATGAAAATATTAATTATTTATTCAAGCACCGACGGGCAGACCCAAAAAATCGCTGTGGCGATCGCTTCAGAACTGCAAACCCAACAGCCAAGTGCGGTGGTGGATTTGCGTCCGTTAGCGCAAGCTGAAAGTGTGGTGCTGGCGGATTATGACAAGGTGATCATCGGCGCTTCAATCCGCTACGGGCATTTCAACCGCACTTTAGAGCCGTATATCAACCGCCATGCAGACGAATTGAACAGTAAAAAAACTGCCTTTTACGCCGTCAACCTCACTGCCCGCAAAGCGGATAAAAACACACCGCAAACCAATGTCTATACCCGCAAATTCCTGCAACGCATCAACTGGCAACCGACCCAAAGTGCGGTTTTCGCCGGTGCCTTGCGCTACCCACGCTACGGCTTTTTCGATCGTTTTATGATCCGTCTAATTATGAAAATCACCGGCGGCGAAACCGACACCAGTAAAGAAGTCGAATACACCGACTGGCAAAAAGTGTCGAAATTTACGAAAGGGTTTGGGGAGAGTTAGTGTTGTAAGTTACAAACCGCACTTGGCTATTCGCTGTTGTTTGGATATTCAACTATCGGCTTTCGCCGAAGGCGACTTCTTTTTTTTTGCTCTGTTTCGCTTGTTGCGAATTTCTACGTTCGATTTGTAAACTCGCTACGCTCAAACACGACAAATCGAACTTGAAATTTACCGAAACCGCTCAACGCAAAATGATGGGGAATTAAAACCCAACGCACCGCACGTTATCTCATTTAATACCGCTAAACTAAGAGTGAAAGATCCGTAGGATAGGCTTGCCAGCCCACCATTTCAAACAGTATTGTTACATGGTGGGCTGGCAAGCCCACCCTACAGTTTCTATCAAATTTAGATATCATTCATTAATAGATAAAAATCAAAGTGCGGTGCGTCGTGTTTTCATTTTCCCCTTATGAACTGCCTGAGCGGGCGAATTAAAAATTTTCCGTTAAGCAAATTCACACTAAGCGAAGATCAGCAGTTCAATAGGGGCGCTTTTCTTTTGCCTTCTTTTCTTTGGCGAAGCAAAGAAAAGAATGGTCGCCGTTAGGCGAAATGCGGTATCGAATATAAAAGGAAGTCGCCTTCGGCGAAACTCGATAGTAATTAAACAAACTGCCGAAAATAGTCAGCGTGCGGCTTGTGTTGGGCTATAGCTAAGAACTCATCGGCAACAACAACTCAATCTGTCGGATCACATCCTCAACTTGAATCTGCTGCATCAAATCTTTGCCTTTGGCGCGGGTTGCCCACGGAAGCTCGGAGGAAGGTTTGCCGTATTGCGCCTGAATATTTTGCTCATACACCGACACCACATTGGCAAGATTGTTGTAAGGCGCGGTGCGCAGCGGATTATGGATCGCATATAGCCCGATCACCGGCGTGCCTTGAGTGGTCGCCATGTGCGCCGGGCCGGAATCAGGGGAAATTAACAGATCCACCTTGCCGATTAGCGCAATCAACTGTAACAAACTGGTTTTGCCGACCACATTTTGCACCGCTACACCGCACTTTTGCTCGATCTCGGCGGCGACTGCCACTTCACGTGCGGCGGGCGAACCGGCAAGGATCACGTTGATATTGCGTTGTGCCGCATAGCGCACCACTGCGGCATAACCCTCTACCGTCCAATCTTTTTCCGCTTTGCTGGAACACGGGCAAATCAACAGATTTTGACGCTGCGGATCAAGCAAACCGGCGGCAAATTGCCGATCAGAATCACTTAACGGAATATCCCAACTCGGTGCGCTCGGCGGCACACCGATTTCCGCTGCGAATGCCAAAAATCCGTCTAAAACGTGCGGCTTGCTCGGTTCACTGATTTTGTGGTTAGTGAACAGCCACTGCCCTTCGCGCGCCCGTTTTTTGCCGAAACCGATTTTATATTTCGCCTTAATCCCTAGCGACAACAATGAAGCACGAAGTGCGGTTTGCATATTCAGCAACGCATCGAAACGTTCATTTCTCAACTTCTTCCAAATCGCCAACACCCCGTGCCAGCCCTGTTTTTTATCAAATACAATGGTCTTGATATTCGGCAATACGGAAACGATCTGCGCTTCGGTTTTGCCCACGATCCAGGTGCTCTCGCAATCGGGATAATGGCGCTGGATCTGCTGCACCATTGCAATCGCGTTGCAAACATCGCCGATCGCCGACAGGCGCAGGACACAGAGTTTTTTCGGTGCGGTGGTGAAAAGTGCGGTTTTTAACATAGTTTTACTGGTATTAAGTGATTTCTGATTGGGATTTGATTTATTCTAAAGTAAAATCGCAAAAGGATCATCAGCCACAATCAAAATGGAACGCCCATGTCGCAAATTCAACACGGAAACCACTATTTTTTGCTCAATCTCGACACCGAAATCGCGCCGCAGCAGCTGTTTGACATTCAGTTTTGGCAGCAGCAACAGCGGGTTGTCGGGCAGGCTAAAGGGCGTGGCATCACTTGGTTTTTGCGTGCCGATGATTTGGATATCGGCAAAAATTTAGCGCTGCGCCACTATTATCGCGGCGGCTGGTCGGCAAAATTTAACCGTGATCGCTATTTTGACCGCTCTTTAAAGAACAGTCGCAGTTTTGTGGAATTTGGTATGCTGCGCCGTTTGCACAAGGCGGGATTGCCAGTGCCGCAGCCGATTGCCGCCCGCACCATTAAAAAAGCGATTGGCTATCAGGCGGATATTTTGCTGGAACGAATCGAAAACGCCGTCGATTTAACCGCACTTTTGCAGCACGAAATCTTGTCGGAAAACCAATGGCAGGAAATCGGCGGGCTGATTCGCCAAATGCACGATCTACAGGTGTGCCACCGTGATCTGAATGCGCACAATATTTTATTACAACGGCAAAACGGGCAGCAAAAATTCTGGCTGATCGATTTCGACAAATGTACATTTTTAAGCGGCAACGACTGGAAGCAGGGCAATTTAGATCGTTTACACCGCTCTTTCATCAAGGAAATTGAACGAATGGGGATTCAATTCAGTGAGCAAAACGGGCGCGCCTTGCTCACCGGTTATCATTTTTAGCGACGAGCTTTTTGCTTCTCTTGCAATGCCTGATACACTGCTTCCGGCACCAGCGCACGGGTGTCACCGCCGTGCAAGCTGATTTCGCGGATCATGGTGGAGGAAACATACGACCAGCGATCCGACGGCGGGAAAAACAGGCTTTCGACACCGTTGGTCAGCAAGCGGTTTAAATGCGACAACTGCAATTCATATTCAAAATCCGCCACTGCGCGCACGCCTCGAATAATCGCTTTTACTTGGTGCTGTTTAATCAAATCCGCCAGCAAGCCGGAAAAGCCGATCACTTCCACATTTGGCAAATAGCTGACCGCCTGTTGCACCAGTTCGCTCCGCTCTTGCAAGCTAAACAACGGCTTTTTGCTAGGGCTTGCCGCCACCGCCACTATAATTTTCGGAAACAGCAACGCGCTGCGTTCAATAATATCTAAATGTCCGTTGGTGATCGGATCAAATGTGCCGGGGTAAATCACGGTGGTTTGCACAGTTGTTTGCATAATGAAATCCTGCTTATTTTTCAAGGTAAGGTTGCAATAATAACATCAGGCGATCTAGTGCGCCTCGGTTTTTGATTAAGACCTGATGCCCCGCCTGCCCGTAATCAGCAGCGCGCTGAGGTTCGGATAGCAGCTTGGCGACGGTATGCGCCAACTGTTCGCTCTGCGCATCAATTTCGATCACCCCTTGCACCGTTCGCAATTCCGAAAAAACCTCAGGGAAGTTGAATGTATGCTTGCCGGAAATGACCGGCAGCTTGAAGGCTAACGGCTCCAGCGGATTATGTCCGCCAATCGGCAACAGGCTGCCGCCGACAAACGCAATATCGCTGATGCCATACATCTGCATCAGCTCGCCCATACTGTCGATCAACATCACTTGGGTATCGGCTTGCGGTGGTTGTTGTGTCGAACGGCGATTTGCCGTGAGGTTAGATCTTTCAATCAATTCGTACACCGCTTGAAAGCGTTCCGGGTGGCGCGGCACTAACAGTAGCAATAAATTCGGATAGCTTTGCAACAAAGTGCGGTGCGCTTCGAGCGCGATTTCTTCCTCGCCTTGGTGAGTGCTAGCGGCAATCCACACTGGGCGCGGCGTCGGCAGCCACTGCTGGCGCAGGCTGTCAATTTGCTGCTGCAAAACCGCACTTAGGGTGAGATCATATTTTAAATTGCCGGTGATGCTGAGCTTCGATTGCTCATATCCCAAGCCCAGATAGCGACTGGCACTGGTGCTATCTTGTGCTGCAATCTGGCTGATTTCAGACAGCATTTGGCGGATCACTTTTTTCAATTTGCCGTAACGCCGCGCAGAGCGCGCCGATAAGCGCGCGTTGGCAATCACAAACGGAATATCACGCTTTGCCAGTCGATGAATCAAATTCGGCCACAGTTCAGTCTCTATCACCACGCAGAGTTTAGGCTGAACAAAACGCAAAAATCGCTCCATTGCGGTTGGGGTGTCGTAAGGTAGATAAGCATGGCTGACTTTATCACCGAATGCGGATTTTACCCGCTCCGAGCCGGTCGGGGTGACGGTGGTTAGGGTGATCGCCAAATGCGGATATTGGGTTAAAATCGCATTCACCAACGGACGCGCCGCCAACACTTCACCCACCGACGCGGCATGGATTAACACCCCGCCCGCTTGTGGCTTGACCGCACTTTTGCCATAACAGGCATAGCGCTCGTGCAAACGCTGACGATATGCCGGCGCTTTGCGGCTGCGATAGAGCGTAAACAGCAGCACGAAGGGTTGGATGAGATACAGCAACAGACTATAACAGTAGAGAATCATCAAGATCACTTTTCTTTAATTGAGTTGCTTTGAATTATACCCTATTCTCAACTTCTGTTAATATATGGCAACTAATATCTCAATTTAAGGATTTCCCATGTCAAAACCTACGCTTGCCGTTGCGTTGATCGTCAAAAATGAAGCCAAGCATCTTGCCGCCTGCTTAGACACCGTGAAAGGCTGGGTTGATGAAATTGTCATTTTAGATTCCGGCAGTCAGGATCAAACCGAAGCGATCGCCCGCCGTTATACTGATAAATTCTATCAAAACCTTGATTGGCAAGGGTTCGGCAAGCAGCGCCAACTGGCACAGCAATATGTCAGCAGCGATTATGTACTGTGGCTAGATGCCGATGAACGCATCACGCCGGAATTACAAGCCGCCATTCAACAAGCGGTATCGGCGCACCAAGCAAATACCTTATATCAAATCGGACGCTGTAGCGAAGTTTTCGGACGCGAAATCTGCCATTCCGGTTGGTATCCGGATTGGGTGACCCGTCTGTACCGCACTTCGGACACCCAATATAACGATTCGTTGGTACATGAGAAAATTATCGAACCAACCGGATTTCAGATTGAAAAATTAAACGGTGATTTGTTGCATTACACCTATGAAAATTTGCATCATTATCTGACCAAATCCGCCTTTTACGCCCAAGCCTGGGCGCAACAACGCCAGCAAGCGGGGAAAAGCGCCAGCTTACTGCAAGGTGTCAGCCATGCGTTCAGTTGTTTTTTCAAAATGTACCTGCTGAAAGCCGGTTTTTTAGATGGGAAACAAGGATTTCTATTAGCGGTGTTATCGGCACATTCGACTTTTGTTAAATATGCCGATTTATGGATTCGAACCAATACGCAAACAAAAAATTAGTCCGTTTGCCAGTGTTGACGCACAAAAGGCACAACGCCGGCAACCACTTCCTCAGCTGAAATTTGCGCCATTTCGCTCGCTTCATCATTGCCGGTCGGCGGCGTAAACGCCAAATGGCGATCCGGCTGATTAATCGGCTGCCAACGTAGCGCTTTCGCAGAACGCTTGCTTGGGAAAAAGCCAACCGTTAAGCCGTTTAACGCAGCACAAAGATGTAGTGGGCCGGTTGAACCGGCGACAAACAGATCGGCACACGCCAAAGAGCGGGCAAAATCGACTAATCCGTCGTTTTCAGCATAAACCTTCACAACTTCTGCGCTCAACCCGGTTAATTTTCGCAACTGCTCGGCTTTTTCTTTTTCCCCCGGTCCCGCAGTCAACACCACCTGACAAGCCAGTTGCCCGACCAAGCCTTGAATAATATCCGCATATTGGCGCAGGTTTAAATTATTTGCCGAACCGCCGGTTCCCGCGTGTACAAAAATCCATTTTTGGGCTTGCGATAAACCAAGCAGCTGCGCTAATTTTTGCTTTTGTTGTGCCAATTCGGAAGGTGAAAATTGTAAATATGGCGCTTGTGACTCAAGTGCGGTTATTTTTTGATCGCGTAAAAATGCCCGAATCAAATCCAGATTATATTGAAACTCCGGCTTCAATGAGCGAGAGCGCCGCTGTTTAACCCGCTTATTATATAGAAATTGAATAATTTTCGTCGCTGGTGCCAAACGGTAAGGAATCCGCGCTTTCCACATTAATAACGCGTTATAGCGATCGGAAAATAAGTTGATTACTGCGTCAAACTTCTGTGCACGGATAGCTTGTAAGGTTTCATTTTGTGCGGCTTTCGTGTTGTTTTTGCCAGCATCGATGAACACCTCATCAATATAAGGACAAGCCCGCGCCAATTCAGCAGTGTATGTGGGCACAAGTGCGGTGATCTGATAATCCGGCGCCGATTGCTTTAACATCGCAAAACTCGGCCACGCCAACATAAAATCCCCTAACTTATCATTCCGGACGACTAAAATTTTTTTCATGGTAAAATCCGACTTACTAAAATACACCCTATTATGATAACAAAAACCCCGCAATGCGGGGTTTTTCAAATCTAAAACAAGTTATTTTGCTTCGACTTTACTTTTGAGCTGCTGAATGCCTTGTGCTGCTTCCATTAGCTTTTGAGTCGCTTGCTGTTGTAATGTGACCAGTTCTTGCTGCTGTTCGGCAGTCGGTGGAGTTACAACATAAGTGGCAGAATCCGTCATTAACTTAATGAAATCATCAAAACCGGTAGCAAATTTGTCTTTCAACCCTTTCGCTTCAGCCGTTTTGATATTTAATGCGTTAACGCTCTCTTTAATAGATTTATATTTATCCGCAATTTTGTTAAAAATAACCGCTTGTTCCTCAGGAGTCGCCGCACTCATTAACTCCGATTGTAACTGTTGGATTTCAGCCAAATTACCGTTTTGCTCGGTAGCAGCATCAAAGGCTTGTAAATCTGCTTTCAAATCTGCATTTTTGTCACCACAAGCAACAACAGCCAACGCTACAAAAATAAAAGCAAAAAATTGGTAAAAACGTTTCATTGGATAATTCCTCATAAAATAATCATATATCTCTTATCATACCTGATAAGAGTCAAGCTAGTTTACGACCTTTGTTCCTTCAGGTAAAGTAATTGTCAGTTAATCGGCGGAATAATACAGTTTGCCAATTTCGATTTTTTGTCTGCCACTGGCTTCACGCCACTTGTTGGTGTCTCTCAACGAATAGACGCAGCCGCAATATTCCTGCTGGTAGAAATGTTCACGTTTGCTGATTTCAATCATGCGCTGTGAACCGCCGCCTTTGCGCCAATTATAGTCCCAGTATTCCACATCTTCATATTTTTCCGTCGCACGGTGTCCGCAGCCGTTGATTTGGTTCATGTCTTTCCAGCGGGAAATCCCAAGACAACTGGTGAACACCGGAAAGCCGTTTTGATGGGCGTATTCTGCCGCTTTTTCAAAGCGCATATCAAAACACATGGTGCAGCGAATGCCACGCTCCGGCTCATCTTCCATGCCTTTCGCACGATCAAACCAGTTTTGGCGATCGTAATCGGCGTCAATAAACGGAATATTGAATTTTTCGGCAAAGCGAATATTTTCCTCTTTGCGAATCAAATATTCCTTTAGTGGGTGAATATTCGGGTTGTAAAAATAGATGGTAAATTCAATGCCGGAGGCTAGGATCGCTTCCATCACTTCACCGGAACAAGGGGCGCAGCAAGAGTGTAGCAGCAGTTTGTTGTGTCCGTTCGGCAGTGACAAATTCGGGCGCATGAACGGCGCTTTCTCTTTTTGCTTGCGACGTTTGGCGCGTACCGATTCGAAGTGCGGTTCGGCATTGTTTGGTGTTACCGCACTTGGGGCGGTGGCGTTTAATTCAGTCATAATTTTGTTTCTTTCTATAGTGCAACGGGCGGATATATCATCCGCCCCTACATTCATTAAAATATTTACGTTATTGATTCCAATGGCGTATTAACTATTTCTATCCACCGATAAATATGCCAACGCAATCAAGGCTTGTTTATAGTCGCTGTCTGCCAGTGGCGCCAACGCATCAACCGCTTTTTGTGCTTCTTCACGGGCTTTTTGCATTGCGTAGTCCAACGAGCCGTGTTGCTGCATCGCGGCAAGCACGTGTGCGAGCTGATCGCGCCCGTTGCCTTGTTCTATCACTTTACGGATCAGCTGTTGTTGTTCAGGATCGCCGTGCTGCATGGCGTGCAATAACGGTAGCGTTGGTTTGCCTTCGGCCAGATCGTCACCGAGATTTTTGCCTAATGCCTGTTGATCAGCGCTGTAATCCAATACATCATCGACCAATTGAAACGCCGTGCCAAGATAGCGTCCGTAATCCAGCATCGCTTGCTCAATGGTTTCGTCCGCTTGAGTCACAATCGCTGCGCACTGGGTTGCCGCTTCAAACAGGCGTGCGGTTTTGCTGTAGATCACCTGCATATAGCTCTGTTCGGTAGTGTTGGGATCGTTACAATTCATCAATTGCAACACTTCCCCTTCCGCAATCACATTGGTGGCATCAGACATAATCTTCAGGATCTTTAATGAATCCAGTGAAGTCATTAACTGAAATGCACGGGTATAAATAAAATCACCGACCAGCACACTGGCGGCATTGCCAAACAGCGCATTGGCGGTCTCTTTGCCGCGACGCATATCCGATTCGTCCACCACATCATCGTGCAACAGTGTGGCGGTGTGGATAAACTCGATAAAGGTGGCTGCGGTGATATGTGCTTTGCCTTGATAACCGAGCGCCCTTGCCGCCAGCACTGCGATCATCGGGCGGATCCGTTTGCCGCCACCGCCGATAATATAATGCCCGAGTTGATTGATCAGCACCACATCAGCGCTCATCTGTGCCAGAATCAATTCATTGACCTTGCCCATATCGTCGGCGCAAAGTGCTTGGATCTTTTTAAGATCAAACGCTATTTGTTGTCCCGTCATGCTCTCAAACTTGTTAGATTACGATTGTTTAAGGACTGATTGTACCTGAATTTTGATCATATCTAAATATGATTTCCATAATCAATTTTGGTAAGGATCAAATTTTTTAGTCTGATCCGAAATAGTTGCTTGCTATCGGCGGAATTTTTGCGTAAAATCCGCACCCTATTTATATGAATTTTGATTGTGCCAGATTCAGTAAACAGCATTTGTTTATTCGGCACATATTTTTAGCGGAGTTTTTTTCTATGTACGCGGTTTTCCAAAGTGGCGGCAAACAACACAGAGTAAGCGAAGGTCAAGTAGTTCGTTTAGAAAAACTTGAAATCGCAACTGGTGAAACAGTTGAGTTCGATTCAGTGTTGATGGTTGTCAACGGTGAAGATATAAAAATTGGTGCCCCATTAGTTGATGGTGGTAAAGTAGTGGCTGAAGTAGTGGCTCATGGTCGTGGCGATAAAGTTAAAATCGTTAAGTTCCGTCGTCGTAAACACAGTCGTAAACAACAAGGTCATCGTCAGTGGTTCACAGAAGTGAAAATCACTGGTATCAGTGCCTAATTTAGAGGAGATCGAAAATGGCTCATAAAAAAGCTGGTGGTTCCACTCGCAACGGTCGTGACTCTGAAAGTAAACGTCTTGGTGTTAAACGCTTTGGCGGTGAATCAGTATTAGCCGGTAGCATTATTGTTCGTCAACGTGGTACTAAATTCCACGCTGGTAGCAACGTAGGTATCGGTCGCGATCACACTCTGTTTGCAACTGCAAACGGTAAAGTTAAATTTGAAGTGAAAGGCGACAAAAATCGCAAATACGTAAGTATCATCGCTGACTAATTTAATTCAGAGTTGAAGAACCCCGCACTTTAAACAAGGCGGGGTTTTTTATTGTCGCTGAAGCAGGTAGAATATCTTCATCATTCCCAACAGTATAAGGTCTCGTATGAAACAAACGATCCGCCCGCTCAGCGGCTTTTTCTTCGCCTTAACCACCGCCATTTTATGGGGGACGGTTCCGCTGGCGTTGAAACCGATTGTGCAAGTTATGAGTATCAGCAGCATTGTTTGGTATCGCTTCGCTGCGGCGGCAGTCGGTTTGTTGTTGATTCTGGGCTTTTTGGGGAAATTACCGAAAATATCACTGTTATTCAGCCCGCGGTTTCGTTGGCTGATTGTGGTCGGGGTGCTGTGTTTAGGCGGCAACTTTCTGTTGTTTAATACGTCGTTAAGTTATTTGGATCCTGCCGTCACACAAGTGATTGCCCAGGTTTCACCGTTTATGATGATGATCGCAAGTGCGGTTTTTCTAAAAGAAGTGATCGGCACTACGCAAAAAATCGGCGCAGGGTTGCTGATTATCGGGTTGTTGCTATTTTTTAACGAACGACTGGCAGAGCTGTTCACCAGCATGACCGAATACACGATTGGCGTGTTGTTGAGCCTGTCGGCGGCAGTGGTTTGGGTTGGTTATGGCTTGGCACAAAAATTGATGTTGCGCCGTTTTAATTCGCAGCAGATTTTGCTGGTGTTTTATGCCGGTTCAGCCTTGTTGTTTACCCCGACGGTGGAGATCGGCAGCGTTGCACGTTTGCCGCTGCTGGAGCTGTGTTGTTTGGCGTATTGTTGTTTAAATACCTTGGTCGCATACGGCGCGTATGGTGAAGCGATCAATCGCTGGGATGTTTCCAAAGTGAGCGCGATTATCACCCTGACACCGCTGTTTACGATTCTGTTTTCAGAAATCGCACATCTGGTGGCGCCGCAAGCTTTTGCGCTGCCGGATTTGAATCTGCTTTCGTATCTTGGCGCGTTGGTTGTGGTAACCGGCGCGCTGTGTTCGGCTATCGGACACAAATTTTTATTTCGCCGCGCGGCTCGTTAAGCGGTGAACAGGAGAAAAAATGAAATTTATTGATGAAGCGTTAATTCGCATTGAAGCCGGCGACGGCGGCAACGGCTGTGTCAGTTTCCGCCGTGAAAAATACATTCCGAAAGGTGGCCCGGACGGCGGCGACGGCGGCGACGGCGGCGATGTGTATCTGATTGCCGATGAAAATTTAAATACCTTAATTGACTACCGCTTTGAAAAGCGTTTTGCCGCCGAGCGCGGTGAAAACGGACGCAGTGCAAACTGCACCGGGCATCGCGGAAAAGACATTACCCTGCGCGTTCCGGTCGGTACGCGCGCGATTGATAACGACACTCAAGAGATCGTCGGCGATCTGACCCAACACGGCATGAAAATGCTGGTGGCGAAAGGCGGCTATCACGGCTTGGGCAATACCCGTTTCAAATCCTCGATTAATCGCACCCCGCGCCAAAAAACCAACGGCACTGCCGGTGAAAAACGTGATTTACAACTGGAATTGATGCTGCTTGCCGATGTGGGTATGTTAGGTTTACCAAATGCCGGTAAATCTACCTTTATTCGAGCGGTGTCCGCCGCCAAACCGAAAGTGGCGGACTACCCGTTCACCACCTTGGTGCCAAGTCTTGGTGTGGCGCGGGTTGATGCAAATCGCAGCTTTGTGATCGCCGATATTCCCGGGCTGATTGAAGGGGCATCTGACGGTGCTGGCTTGGGGATTCGCTTCCTGAAACATTTGGAACGCTGTCGCGTGCTGATTCACTTGGTGGATATTGAACCGATTGATCAAAGCGATCCGGCGGATAATATTGTGATTATCGAATCCGAACTGTTCCAATACAGCGAAAATCTGGCGGAAAAACCGCGCTGGCTGGTATTCAACAAAATCGACACCATGAGCGATGAACAAGCGCAAGAAAAAGCCGCTGAGATTGTCGAGCGTTTAGGTTGGGAAGATGATTACTATCTGATCTCAGCTGTCACCGGCAAAAATGTGAAAGAGCTGTGCCGTGATATTATGCAGTTTATTGAAGATAATCCGCGTGAAGTGGAACAAGCCGAACCGCAAGCCGAAGAAGTAAAATTCAAGTGGGACGACTATCATCAGCAACAAATTGCCGCTCACAGCGATGATGACGATGATTGGGATGACGACTGGTCTGAGGAAGACGAGGAAGGCGTGGAAACCATCTACAAACCTTAATTTGTTTCGACTGACGAAAAATAAAACCGCACTTTGGATTTTAAATCTAAAGTGCGGTTTGTTTTTAGCTGACTAGTTAAAAATTGATGTGATCACCAACACCCAAATAATGCTGCTTAACGGCCCGAACAGCCCAATTGAGACCCCACCAAGGCGAAATTCCGATTGTTTGATTAACCCGGTGCTGAACGCAATCGCATTCGGCGGAGTGGAAACCGGCAGTAGCAAGGCGCAAGAGGCGCTCAACGCGATCACTAACGGCAGGACTGCCGGGCTGAAATCCCCGCTGGAAATGCTCATCAGCGACAATGCAATCGGCACTAAAATTGTGGTGGCGGCAGTGTTACTCATAAAATTGGAAAGGGTGACGGTCACAAAACCGAACAGCAGCATCAGCAAATAGAAATTAATCTGTACATGGCTGAGTTGGCTTACAAAGTGGCTCGCCAATTCCTGCTCTTGAATCGCCATGCCGAGCGCTAAGCCGCCGGCGACCAGCATTAAAGTATCCCAGGGTAATTTCCGCACATCATCGGCATCTAACACACCAAGCATGGTCAGTGCGACAATCGGAATCCCGGAAACCGCTGCAATCGGAATACCGAACCATTTTGAAGTCAGCCAGAAGAACAGAGTGACGGCAAGCACCGTGATCATAATGATTTTTTGTATCCGTAGCTCTTTACTGACAAAATGATCCGTACTTTCCGCTTCCTCGGCGTGCAAAGCAAAATCAATCTCCATATCTTCACGCCCAATACGATAGCGGCGCAGCAAGATTTTCCAGAACAGATAAATCAAGACTGCCGCAATCGGCGCCCCGATAATCATCCATTCCAAAAACGAAATTTGAATCCCGATGCCTTCCAACGCGCCGACCGCAATCGCATTTGGCGCCGAACCGATAATGGTGCCCATGCCGCCGATCGATGCCGCCGTCGGAATCCCAAGCAATAACGCTTTGGAAAAATTGGATTTTTTATCCAGTGAAGCGAAAATCGGGCTGACCGTAGCGATCATCATCGCGGTGGTGGCGGTGTTACTCATCAGCATTGAAATCACTGCCGTGGTGCCCATCAGCCCCAACAAGATAAAGTGCGGTTTTTTGCCAAACTTCGGCAACAACTGTTTTAGCAACGCTTCGTCGAGCTTGGTTTTTTTCATGCCTTCCGCCAGAAAAAAGCCGCCGAGGAACAGCCAAATTACCCCGTCAGACCAAGTTTGCACATAACGCATTGCGTGCTGGCTTTCGTCGGTTCCCATCACGACCACCAGATAACCTATTACCAGTATCCCAACCGAAAACGGCGGAATCGCTTCGGTGATCCACAGCGCAATCGCCATAAACAACAACAGCAACACCAGATTCTGTGTCCGCGTAAAACTTGGATCAGACAAAAGATACATCATGCCTAAACCAAAAAGAATGGAAAGAATAAATTGAAGCACCCGGCTTTGTCGTGCTAAAGCAATCGGGTGAAGCGTCAACTTTTTAAGCGAATAATAACGAGAATCCGGCATAGTTTATTTCCCTAAAGTAAATCGGTAATAGCATTCTAGAGGGAAAAAATCATTTTAGCCAAATGATATGAAGCTAAATTGTTAGTTATCTCACAGATTATTTCTTGTGATAACAATTAGATATTGAAATGTTAACTGATTCTTTACAAAAATCACTCGGAATGATAACCTTCAATAGATCATGACACAAAATAAAAAACCTTCTGCAAATTCATGCGGAAGGTTTCTCGAATCACGGTAATTGTCGAAATTATTTAGTGACAACCACGTCAACTGCAGCCGGGCCGCGTTGTGAATCTTGAACGGTGAATTCAACTTTGTCGCCTTCTTCCAGTGTTCTGTAGTTAGTGCCTACGATGCCGGAGAAGTGAACGAATAAATCTTTGCTGCCGTCAGCAGGCGTGATGAAGCCGAAGCCTTTAGTTGAGTTAAACCATTTTACGGTGCCGGTTAATTTAGACATGATGTCATCCTTACTATATCAATTTAATTTGTTTGCTTAGTGCAAAGGTGTTTGCTAGTGACTTGAACTTAGATAGAGATTGGTATTCAAAGACTTTCAGGAAAACAAAATAAATTTGTATTAAAGGAAGTACTACAAATATCGAACTTAAATAAACTGTCGTTTAGCTGGAACGGATTAGAACACGATTACGCCGACAGTACAAGCAATTTCGCAGTTTAATTTCGCAATCTTAGAAATAATCATGGCACGCCCTACAGGATTCGAACCTGTGACCTACGGCTTAGAAGGCCGTTGCTCTATCCAGCTGAGCTAAGGGCGCATTGAATAGTTGGATATGTTCAGGGAAAAGAGAAGTGGTCGGCGAGATAGGATTTGAACCTACGACCCACTGGTCCCAAACCAGTTGCGCTACCAAGCTGCGCTACTCGCCGACAAGTAGCGTGCATTATAAGAGCCTAAATTTTTTCGTCAATCATTTTTTGCTTTTTTTAGTTTAGTCGTTTATTTTTTAACGGATTCAGACTTACAATAACCGCACTTTTCTGCCAAAATAACGCTTTGCCAAAGATTAGTTTCTTACTTGCACTGATTAAAAGGACGATTCATGTCAGCTCAAATTATTTCCGGCACACAAATTGCCAAGCAGATTAAAACCGAAGTTGCTGAAAAAATAGCCCAACGCCTCGCCGACGGGAAACGTGCTCCCGGTCTTGCGGTGGTTTTGGTCGGGGCTGATCCTGCCTCACAAGTGTATGTCGGCAGCAAACGCAAAAGCTGTGCTGAATTGGGGATCAACTCCCAATCTTATGACTTACCTGCAGAAACCAGTGAGCAAGAATTATTGCAGCTGATCGATCAACTGAATGCCGATGACAGCATTGACGGCATTTTGGTGCAATTGCCACTGCCGGCGCAAATTGATTCAACCAAGGTGATCGAGCGCATTACTCCGAGTAAAGACGTGGACGGCTTCCATCCGTACAATGTCGGGCGCTTGTGCCAGCGCATTCCGACGCTACGCGCCTGCACGCCTTACGGCATCATTAAATTGTTACAAACCACCGATATTGATCTCTACGGACAACACGCGGTGGTGGTTGGTGCGTCCAATATTGTCGGTCGCCCGATGGCGCTGGAATTATTGCTTGCCGGCTGCACCGTCACCGTGACCCATCGCTTCACCAAAGATTTGGAACAGCATGTTCGCCAAGCCGATATTTTAGTGGTTGCAGTCGGCAAACCGCACTTTATCCCCGGCAACTGGGTTAAACCGGGAGCGGTGGTGATTGATGTCGGTATTAACCGCACCGAAAACGGTTTAGTCGGCGACGTGGACTTTGACTCGGCAGCCGAAAAAGCCGGCTACATCACCCCGGTGCCGGGCGGCGTCGGCCCGATGACGGTCGCGATGCTGATGAGCAACACCTTATATGCTTGTGAGCATTATCACGCAAAATAGTGTATCCTAATACAGAAGCTCAAAACATCACACAGAGTTTCTATCTTTAACGTATTTTAAGGAGAAAACAATGGTTTTGAAAAAAAGTGCTTTATTTCTTGCAACTTGCGCTGTGCTATTAGCCGGTTGTTCAAGCAATGCCGACGATCAAATCGTGGTGAAAGATTACCAAGAGCCGGTGTTAAATGCCAAATGGGTGCAATACCAATGTGAAGCCGGAGTTGATCAACAACAAGCCGAAGCACGCTATCACTTCGGCGAAGCGACCGCTGTCGCTCAGGTGAAACTGGGTGAGGAAGTGCTGACATTAGATTACGACGGCGATAAATCCAATGCCGAAACCACGGTATTCAGCGTTGGAAACTATTCATGGTCAATCACCAACAAATTTGCCGGACAAAAACCGGAGTTGGAAGAAAATGGTTTCTTAACCGTTTCAAAAACCGATACCGTCAGCGGCACCACGGTTGAAGTGGAAGAAATCCTGAAAAAATCCTGCTTCCCGGTTAAAAAATAACTGAAATAATACGGCAAATTCGCCGTAAAAATGAAAAGTGCGGTATCAACTTCTGCTTGATACCGCACTTTTTGTTTACTGACGCTCAATCAGCCTTTGCGCCAAGTTGTTTCATTTGCACCGTCTTCCAATACGATGCCCATATTGTTCAGCTTATCACGTGCTTCGTCAGCCGCTGCCCAATTTTTATCAGCTCTTGCTTGATTGCGCTGTTGAATCAAGGCTTCAATTTCCGCCACTTCATCGTCATTCGATCCTGCTTGTAAGAAGGCTTCAGGCTGCTGTTGCAAAATGCCCAACACATCGCCTAACTCACGCAACCGTGCCGCCAGTCCGTCGGCTTGGCTCGGGTTGTCTTGTTTGGCTTTGTTGACCGCTCTTGCCAGTTCAAACAGCACCGAAAGCGCATTCGGCGTGTTGAAATCGTCGTCCATCGCCACTTTAAAGGCTTGCACAAATTCCTCGCCGCCTTCAGCCGCCACATTCGGATTAGTGTCTCGAAGTGCGGTGTATAAACGCTCAAGTGCGGTATGCGCCAAATTCAAGTTTTCATCGCTGTAATTCAGCTGGCTGCGGTAGTACGCGGTCAGCAGGAAATAGCGCACGCTTTCGCCGTGATAGTGTTTCAGCACCTCACGAATGGTGAAGAAATTACCGAGCGATTTCGACATTTTCTCTTTATCGACCATGATCATGCCGGAGTGCAGCCAATAGTTGACATAATTGTCGCCATGCGCACAGCAGGATTGTGCTATTTCATTTTCATGGTGAGGGAACATCAGATCCGAGCCGCCGCCATGAATATCAAAATGCGCGCCTAATTCTTTGTGGTTCATCGCCGAACATTCGATATGCCAGCCCGGACGCCCTTTGCCCCACGGGGAATCCCAGCTCGGCTCGTTCGGTTTCGACATTTTCCACAGTACGAAATCCATCGGGTTTTGTTTAATCGCGGAAATTTCAACCCGTGCGCCCGCTTGCAGTTGATCTAAATCTTGGCGTGATAACAAACCGTATTTGGCAAAACTCGGCACCGCAAACATCACATCGCCGTTATCGGCAACATAGGCGT
Organism: Testudinibacter sp. P27/CKL/0425; assembly: GCF_052931395.1. Taxonomy (NCBI): domain Bacteria; kingdom Pseudomonadati; phylum Pseudomonadota; class Gammaproteobacteria; order Pasteurellales; family Pasteurellaceae; genus Testudinibacter; species Testudinibacter sp. P27/CKL/0425. Next base: position 901,692 of record NZ_CM128801.1, read on the forward strand.
GCCCGCGCCGGATCAGTTTTTCCACAATCGCAATAATTTCAGCGATATGCTGCGTAGCACGCGGCTCGCTGTTTGGCGCTTGAATATTTAAGGCGGCAAAATCTTGGTGCATTTCCGCCACCATGCGATCCACTAATTGATCGCAACTTTCGTTATTTTCCAGCGCACGTTTAATGATTTTATCGTCAACATCGGTGATGTTGCGCACATAATTCAGCGCATAGCCACTATAGCGTAGATAACGGGCGATCATGTCAAAACAAACGAATGTCCGTCCATGTCCGATATGGCAAAAATCGTACACCGTGACCCCACAGACATACATTCCGACTTTTCCCGGCTCGATTGGTGTGAACGTTTCTTTTTCTCGTTTTAAGGTATTATAAATTTTTAACATGATTTTGCTCTCTAAACCGCATTGGTAGCGATCCTGCTGTTTTTATGGAATAATAGCCGCCACTTTTATCACCGTTATAGGATATTTATTATGGTAACGTTACATACCAATTTTGGCGATATAAAAATCGCATTAAACACTGAAAAAGCCCCAATTACCAGCGAAAACTTTCTTAATTACTGCAAAAAAGGCTTTTATGACAACACCATTTTTCACCGTGTGATCGACGGCTTTATGATCCAAGGCGGTGGTATGGAAGCGGGTATGAGAGAAAAAGCCACCGACGCGCCGATTGAAAACGAAGCCGGCAACGGATTAAGCAATAAAAAAGGCACAATTGCGATGGCGCGCACCAGCGATCCGCATTCGGCAACGGCACAGTTTTTCATTAATGTGGCTGACAATAACTTCCTGGATTATCGTGGCAAAGAGATGTATGGTCGCCAAGTGGTACAAGAGTGGGGCTACGCAGTATTTGGTGAAGTGGTTGAAGGCATGGACGTAGTAGATAAAATTCGCAAAGTAAAAACCGGCAACAAAGGCTTTCACCAAGATGTACCGAACGAAGATGTGATTATTCAATCAGTCACGGTTGAGTAACCCTTTCTTCGCCGTATAAGCCGACGCAGGTCGGCTTTTTAATTTTTTGACGAGAGAACAAAGATGAAACGTTTTATTACTTTATTACTGCTAAGCGGCTTACTGACAGCGTGCAGCCTTGATGTGCCCTTTGTGCCGTTGATTTAGGCTATTACATAATTGCTGTTATTTGGCATCTCGGCTAAAAGTTCGTTTTATTTGCTCGTGGCATGATGATTCACATCAATTTTTTGAAAGAAATATTGCTTGTTTAAAATGATTTACTGAGACATAATAACCCGCGTTACCAATATGGTGCAATAATATTTATTATCATTAACAAGAAACTGGAACATTTATGAAAAAAATTATAACAGTAATTTCCCTGTCTTTATTATTGAGCGCTTGTTCACAACAAGCTTTTGTTATTAACAATCAAGCCATTTCTCCGGCTGTATTGAACAAATCCCAAAGCTTTTATGTTTACGGCGTGAACCAAACACAAACCATTTCCGCAGCCGAAGTGTGCGGCAGTGCGGACAAAGTGGCGAAAGTCGAGTCACAACTGACTTTCAAAAACTGGTTATTGGGAACATTAACCTTAGGCATCTATGCGCCGCGTGAAGCGCGCGTGTATTGCAATAGCTAAGTTGATGTAGCAAATAGGGAATGCGATCTTCGGATCGCATTTTTTATCCGCGCGGGTGAAATTGCTGGTGCAGTTTTTTTAACCGCTCTTTGGCGACGTGAGTATAAATTTGAGTAGTAGAGAGATCGCTATGCCCAAGCAGCATTTGCACCACCCGTAAATCCGCGCCGTGATTGACTAAATGGGTGGCGAACGCATGGCGCAAAACGTGCGGGGAAAGGGTGTTTTGGTCGATTTCAGCCAGCAACGCATAGTGTTTAATGCGATGCCAAAAAGTTTGTCGGGTCATCATTGTGCCGCGCAAGCTGGGGAACAGCACATCAGAAGTTTGTCCTTTGAGCAGCAGATGCCGTCCGTAGAGAACAAATTGTTCAATCCAGTATGCTGCTTCCTCACCGATCGGCACCAACCGCTCTTTGTTGCCTTTGCCGATCACCCGCACCACGCCTTGATTTAAACTTATGCTGTCTATGCTCAAGCTCACCAATTCGGTCACCCGCAAGCCGGTGGCATACAACAATTCCAACATCGCTTTGTCACGCAGTTCCAGCGGTTCGTCGGTTGCCGGTGCATTCAACAAATCGCTGACTTGCGCCTCGCTTAAATATTTCGGCAGACGTGAAGGCAGTTTCGGCGAGATTAAAAGTGCGGTCGGATCATCTGGGCGGTATTTTTCACGGTATAAATATTGAAACAGCTTACGCAACGCACTCAACATTCGTGCCGAGCTGGTGGCTTTATAACCTTTGGCAAGCCGTTCGCCGAGAAAGGTTTGCAGATCGATATTGTCCAGCTGCAACAAACTGAGCTGTTGTGTTTTGAGCCAAGTGCAAAGTGCGGTCAAATCCAAACGATAAGACGCCACCGTATTTTCAGACAAGCCTTTTTCCAACCACAGCTCGTTTAAAAACAGATCAATCAGCATATTATCGTTCATTTTGCGCTCACTTTGTGCCGGTATAACCTAAAAATAGGGCGGATATCCAATCCGCCACTTTTTGTCAAACGATGAACCGTCAGTTCGATTAGTCTTCGCCCCAAACTTCTTTGGCGATCTCTTCGACTAACCGCATTTCGCCCATTGCTGCTCTTCGCTCATAATGTTGCCTTCCTCGGTGGAAGCAAAGCCGCATTGCGGGCTTAACGCCAGTTGTTCCAACGGCACATATTGCGCAGCTTGGGCGATACGATCTTTGATTAGTTGTTTGTCTTCCAATTCCGGGAATTTAGAGGTGATCAAGCCCAGCACCACACACCCTTTGTTGCCTTTGAAGTGCTGCAACGGCTCGAAACCGCCGGAGCGTTCGTTGTCATATTCTAAGAAATAGCCGTCAAAAGTGGTTTGCCCAAACAGCTCTTTCGCAATCGGATCGTAAGCTCCGTTCAACATATACGTGGATTTATAGTTGCCACGGCAAACGTGGGTGGTGATTGCCATGTCCGCCGGTTTTTTCGCTAATACCGCTTGCACGTTGGCTAACGCAATCGCTTTATTTTGTTCGAAATCATCGGCGTTCGGATCGTTACACAGATGTCCCCAATACACATCATCAAACTGCAAATAGCGGCAACCGGCTTCATAAAACGCCAACATCGCATCAATATATGCCTGTTGCACGTCTTTCGCCAACTCTTCTTTAGTGGCATAAATTTCCGGATTAAACACATTTTTGTGCATTAACTGGTTCGGGCTTGGAATAGTAAACTTCACCACCGCACGACCGGCAACGATCTTATTCAGCGATTTAAAATGTTCGATAAACGGGTGATCGTTGTTCCATGACACTTTGCCGCAGTTGCGGATATTATAGCGGCGCACTTGCACGCCGTGGAATTGATACGCTTGTTCCGGCTCGTAGCCTTCAATGCCGTTCAAGCCTTCCAAAAAGTCGATATGCCACCATGAACGGCGAAACTCCCCGTCGGTGACCACTTGAATACCGGCATTTAACTGATCTTCCACCAGTTTCGCCACTTCCTGCTCTTCAAGTGCGGTCAGCTGCTCACGGCTGATGTTACCGGCGTTAAAATCAGCACGCGCCTGCTTCCAAGCCGCAGTACGCAGATAGCTGCCGACCGTATCGGCGTGTAAAGGTAAAGTTTGCTGTGTCATGGTTTCCCCCAAGTTATCGTCTTTTAAATTGAAAATAGTACAGCGTCAGGCTCGCTTGCTGTACTATTTGTACTATCTTCGCTCGCCTTCCTTGTCCTATTCCCAATTTATTTGACTATACATTCATTAAATACAAAAATCTTGATAATCTTCCGGATCGACTTGCTGCAAAAACTGCTTAGTGCGTTCATGTTGCGGGCGGCTGAAAAAGGTTTTTGCCTCGCCCTGCTCCACGATTTTGCCTTGATCAATAAAAATTACTCTGTCCGCCACCTCTTGTGCGAAACGAATTTCGTGGGTGACGATCACCATCGTCCAGCCCTCTTTGGCAAGCAGTTTCAAGGTTTGCAACACTTCATTCACCAATTCGGGATCCAATGCCGATGTCGGTTCATCAAGCAGAATCACTTCCGGCTGCACCGCTAACGCCCGTGCAATCCCGACTCGCTGCTGCTGTCCGCCGGAAAGTTGTGACGGATAATGATCCAGTTTATCGCCTAATCCGACTTTTTCCAGTAAATTTTTTGCTTCTTGTCGCGCCTGTGCAGGATCTTTTTTCTGCACAATTACCAGCCCTTCCATCACATTCTCAATCGCAGTACGGTGAGGAAACAGATTGTGCTGCTGAAACACCATCGCAGTGCGGCGGCGCAGTTGCAGAATTTGCTGTTTGCTGATTTTTTGCGAAAAATCGATCTGCAAAGTGCGGTCGCTGAACGCCAGAGTGCCTTGATCCGGCGTTTCCAACAGATTCAAACAGCGCAAAAAGGTGGTTTTGCCCGATCCCGAAGGCCCGAGAATGGCGATCACTTCGCCTTTTTCCACTCGCAAATCAATCCCTTTCAGAATTTGATTGCCGTGGAATTGTTTATGAATATCATTGACTTGTAACATCGGTTTATCCGTAGCGTGAGAAATGTTTTTCCAACCTGCCCTGCGCCAACGACAACAAGAAACAGATAATCCAGTAAATCAGCGCCGCTTCGCTGTAGATCCACAAAAATTCATACGTGGTGGAAGCGATATTTTGCGCCTCACGAAACAGCTCCGTCACCAACACCGTTGAGGCAAGGGAGGTGTCTTTCACCAAACTGATAAAACTGTTCGACAGCGGCGGCACCGAAACCCGCATAGCTCATACCGATCGAATACGATGCTTCCCACTGCCCTTTCGGAATCGACAAAATCGCCGCACGAATGGTTTCCGAGGCGTAAGCGCCGATATTCAATGAAAAGGCGATCACCGCCGACGGGAACGGATCGAGTTTCACCCCGATATTCGGCAAACCGTAGAAAATAATAAACAGCTGCACCAGCAACGGCGTGCCACGAATTGCGGAAACATAGATCCGCGCCAGATAATAGTCGAGATGATATAACGGATTAGTGCGAGGAATCACGCGCATTAACGCCACCAGCACCGCAATAATCATGCCGAAAAAGAAAGAGAACAGCGTCAGCGGAATGGTATTGGAAATGGCGCCGCGCAACATAGGCCAACAAGCGTCGATTAACATCGACGCTTGTTGTTCATCTAAAAACGGCAGGGAAGATAGCAGATTATTCAGTAACGTCATCGCCGAACCATTGGATTGATAACGCTTTTAATGTTCCGTCTTGGCGCATTTCAGCCAAAGTGCGGTTGAACCCCGCCACTACATCGTCGTTACCTTTCAAAAATACAAAGCCAGAACCGATTTTGGTCTCATCTTTATAGGCAATTTTCAAACCGGAATTCGGCTGTTGTTTGAAGTAATCCAAAATCGCCAGTTGTCCGTTTAAGGTTAAATCAGCCCGTTTTTGTTTCACCAATTCCAACGCAGGCGCCATGCCTTCCACCGGCAAAATTTCCGCGCCGTTCTCTTTCGCCAGCACATAGTAGCTGCTGTTGATGCTTTGTGCTGATTTTTTGCCGTTGATCTCGATAAGTGCGGTCAAATCGGCATTGTCCGCAGTGGTCACCACCACAGAACGTTCAAAGTTATACGGTTCGGACAACAGGTATTTTTGCTGGCGTTCCGGATTAGTCAAATCCACTTGATTGGCAATCATATCAAAACGCTTGGCATTTAAACCGGCAAACATCGCGTCCCATTGGGTTTCAAAAAATTCTACGTTCAAGTCCAAACGTTTCGCCACTTCACGGGTGACTTCCACATCAAAACCGGTCAATTTGCCGTCTTTGTCATGGAAAGTAAACGGCGGATAGGTGCCTTCGGTGCCGACACGAATGGTTTTGCTGCTCGCCAAGGTTTCTGACAAGGTCGCTTCTTTTTGCTCGCTCGCGGTTTGGCTTTTTTGATCACAAGCCGTCAGCCCCAATGCCGCAACCAACACGCCAAAAACAGTTAACAGTTTTTTGTTTAATTTCATTTTGTTATATTCTCATCAGTTTTAAAGAAAATAATTGAGGCGCACAGTATAATGGATTGTGCCATGCCCTACCATAATTACATTCAATAAGTTATAACTTTTCGCTATAACGCGCTGTTTCGCCACCCACACGAAAAATCGCTTTATTTCCGCGCCGCAACTATTTATACTATCCGTCTAGTGCCAACAAGGAACTAGAATTATGCAAACATTATCATTTGAACATAACCGCACTTTTGCTTTCGGCAAAACCATTATGCGATCTCTGCATAATCTCGCGTTATTTTCATTTGATCACCAATCCTCAATTAGTGGGGATTTTTTTTGCCTGCAATTTACCAATCCGACGCCAAGCACCATTCAATCTCTTTCCATTCTGATGACCAATTCACGGAGTAACTGCAATGCAACACGTTCGTACTTTTAATACCTATATTCGCGATGAAATTATCAAAAAAGGCGGCTGGGTCAATTCCCACGCGCACGCCGACCGCGCATTCACCATGACGCCGGAAAAAATTGATATTTACCGCACTTGCAATCTGCAACAAAAATGGGATTTGGTGGACGAAGTTAAGCGCAATTCCAGCATTGAAGATTATTACGCCCGCTTCTGCCAAGCGATTGAAATGATGATCCAACAGGGAGTGACCGCATTCGGTACGTTTGTCGATATCGATCCGGTGTGTGAAGACCGTGCAATTATCGCGGCCCACCGCGCACGCGAAGTGTATAAAAACGATATTATCCTGAAATTCGCCAACCAAACCTTAAAAGGCGTGATCGAACCGACCGCACGCAAATGGTTCGACATTGGTGCCGACATGGTGGATATGATTGGTGGCTTGCCGTATCGTGATGAATTGGATCACGGACGCGGTGAAGAAGCGTTTGATATTTTAATGGACGCTGCCAAATCGCGCGGCATTATGTGTCATGTACACGTTGACCAATTCAACACCCCGCGCGAAAAAGAGACCGAAATGTTGTGTAACAAAACCATTGAACACGGGATGCAAGGTCGCGTCGCCGCCATTCACGGCATCTCAATCGGCGCCCACTCGAAAGAGTACCGTTATCAGCTATACGCCAAAATGCGTGAAGCACAAATGATGATGATCGCCTGCCCGATGGCATGGATCGACAGCAACCGTAAAGAAGATCTGATGCCGTTCCACAATGCGCTGACTCCGGCGGACGAAATGATTCCGGAAGGCATCACCGTAGCAATCGGCACCGACAACATCTGCGACTACATGGTGCCGCTGTGTGAGGGCGATATGTGGCAAGAACTCAGCCTGCTCGCCGCCGGCTGCCGCTTCCCGGACATCGAAGCGATGATCAACATTGCCAGTGTGAACGGACGTAAAGTGTTGGGGCTGGATTAAGCAAAACGGGGAGGGCGAAAGTGGGGGGCTGATTATCGTACTATACCCTCAAACGATAAATCACCTGATTGCTGGAACCACGCCAGGCCAGTTTTGGATCGGCGAGTTGTTGCTCGAATTTGCCGTCGATTAACACATCAACATACGCCAAAAAAGCCTGTTGTTCGGCGCTGAGATCTTGCAGACGATAGCCCGTCCACAGCCAAATGTCTTTGTCGGGGCATTCACGTTTCACCCGTTGCACCAACGGCAAAAGTGCGGTCAGGTTTTTCGGGTGCAGCGGATCACCACCGCTGAGGCTCAGGCCTTGCCGCTTGATTCGGCGATCTTGCAGATCACGGATAATCTGATCTTCCATCGCCTGATCAAACGGCACGCCGGCGCAAAACGACCAGCTTTTTTGATTGTAGCAGCCCTTGCATTGATGCTCACAACCCGCCACGAACAGCGTGCAGCGCGTGCCTTCACCATTGACCACATCGACCGGATAATATTGCAGATAATTCATCACAACCGCACTTTGCTTATTTTAAGTTACAGATGTTTCACCCGACGTTTGACTTCCTCTTGCTTGCCGCTGTTGAACGGACGTGCGTCCGGGCTGCCGAGATAGCCGCAGACACGGCGGGTTACCGACACCGAGTTGCTGTCGTGGTTGCCGCAGCTTGGGCAAGTGAAGCCTTTGCTGGTGCAGTCAAATTCGCCTTTGAAACCGCATTGATAACACTCATCAATCGGCGTATTTGTGCCGTAATACGGCACACGTTGGTAGCTGTAATCCCACACATCTTCCAACGCTTGCAGATTGTGTTGCAGGTTAGGGTATTCGCCGTAGCAGATAAAGCCGCCATTGGCGATCGGCGGATATGCCATCTCAAAATCCAGCTTGTCGTACGGATTGACCTTTTTTTCCACGTCTAAGTGGAAACTGTTGGTGTAATAGCCTTTGTCGGTTACGCCGTCGATGATGCCGAATGCTTTGCTGTCGAGGCGGCAGAAGCGATCGCACAGGTTTTCACTTGGGGTGGAATACAGGCTGAACGCATAGCCGGTTTCGGTTTTCCACTGTTCAACCGCACTTCGCAAGTGTTGCACGATATCCAGCCCTTTTTGCCAAAGTGCAGTTTGATCGTAAATCGCATTGCCGAACAGTGCGTTGATGGTTTCATGGATACCGATATAGCCGAGTGAGATTGAGGCTCTGCCATTTTTGAAAATATCGGCAACGCAGTCGTTTTCTTGCAAGCGCACGCCGCACGCCCCTTCCATATACAGAATCGGGGCAACTCGTGCTTTGGTTTGTTGCAGCCGGGCAATGCGGGTCATCAACGCTTTTTTGGCGATTGCCAAACGTTGATCCAGCAGCTGATAAAACCGCACTTCATCGCCTTTGGCTTCCAAGGCAATGCGTGGCAGGTTGAGGCTGACCACACCTAAATTATTGCGTCCCTCGTGAATTTCCTGTTGATCCTGTTCATAACGCCCCAAGAAGCTACGGCAGCCCATCGGCGCTTTAAACGAACCGGTGACTTTCACCACTTGCTCATAATTCAGAATGTCGGGGTACATTCGCTGGCTGGCGCATTCCAGTGCCAGTTGCTTGATGTCGTAGTTCGGATCGCCGTTTTGCAGATTCAGCCCTTTTTTCAGGGTGAACACCAGTTTCGGGAAGATTGCGGTTTTATGATTTTTCCCCAGTCCACGAATCCGATTTTGCAAAATCGCCCGTTGGATCAAACGGGATTGCCAGCTCTCGCCCAGCCCGAAACCAAAGGTAACAAACGGCGTTTGCCCGTTGGCGGTGTGCAGGGTGTTGACTTCATATTCCAACGATTGAAACGCATCGAAGCACTCTTTTTCCAAACGTGATTTGGCGTAGCCCTCAGCGTTGGCAATCTGCCACTCGGCGGCAATCGCCAAATGCTTTTCATAGCTTTTTTGCACATAAGGCGCCAGCACTTCATCGATTCGATTAATAGTGGTGCCGCCATAAATATGGCTGGCTACTTGGGCGATAATCTGGGCGGTTACAGCGGTGGCGGTGGTGATCGATTTTGGGGTTTCAATTTCGGCATTGCCCATTTTGAAGCCCTGTTCCAACATCCCTTGCAGATCGACCAGCATACAGTTGAACATCGGGAAAAACGGTGCATAGTCCAGATCGTGATAGTGGATTTCGCCTTTTTCATGGGCGGCGACCACATCGGCAGGCAGCAGATAACGCTTGGCGTAGTGCTTGGCGACGATGCCGGCAAGCAAATCACGCTGAGTCGGGATCACTTTCGCATCTTTATTGGCGTTTTCATTCAGGATTTCCAGATTGCTCTGTTCGATTAAGCCCTCAATCTCTTTGGTCAGCTGGCTGCGTTTTTCACGCGCCAAATCACGATCATGGCGGTATTCGATATAGGCGCGCGCAATTTGCGGATATTGGCTTTTCATCAGCTGTTCTTCAACAATCGCCTGAATGTGGGCAATATCGATCTGCTGTTGATAGCGGGAGAAAATTTCGCCGCAGGCATCGGCGGCGCACTGCATGATAAATTGTTCGTTATTGATGCCGCTGGCGGCAGCCGCTTTGCGAATCGCCTGTAGAATCCGTTCCGCCACAAACGGCACGCTGGCGCCGTCTCTTTTGATGACCTGTAAGCCTGACATAAATTCCCCTATGTTGTGAGTTTTCAAAAACGAGAACACTATATATAGATATTTATTGTTTAAAAAGCACTATATCTTGAATATTTGATCTGCGTCAAATAAAAATGATTCTCAAAAAATAAGGGGTTGATTTTATTTGGAATTGAATTTAGGCGTTGTTGAGCAGTTCGTTGACTACGTTCGGAATGGCTTTGGGAGTAGGAATAAACAGCTGCTTATGTCGGCTAAGTTCGCCTTTTTCCAGCATGATGCTGCTTTTGGCGACTTTGAATTGTTTGCTGAGGAATTTTAATAAATGAGCGTTGGCCTGCCCGTCGATCGGCGGAGCGGTGATCTGAATTTTCAGTTCGTTGTCGTGCAAGCCGACGATCTGATCGCGGCTGGCTTTGGGCTGCAAAAAAATGTTTAAACGCAGCCCAAGTGCGGTCTGTTCAATAGCTGCCATTAAGCGGCAAGCCACAACGAGCCGAAAATATCGAGCAACAGCTTGTTGCCCAAAATCAGGATAAACGCCAACGCCATCACCGAAAAATCGATCATGCCGGTGTTCGGCAAAATGCGGCGAATCGGTGCTAGTAGCGGTTCAGTGATGCGCTGCAATTGATATTCCAACGGGTGATTGCCTTGTGAAAACCAGCTCATTACCGCACGGATTAAAATTGCCCAGAAAATGATTTCACCAAACGCTTTCACCACCGCCAGGGCGCCGATCAGCGCCAGCTGTCCCCAATTTAACCCGACTGACAGACTGCTGAGCAGCAATGGGTATTTCAACATGTTGATCACAAACGCCAACAACAGCGCCGCCAAATCAATTCGATTACGGCTTGGGATCAGCTTGCGCAGCGGCGCGAGCACCGGCTGGGTTAATTTCACCACCGCTTGCGACAGCGGGTTGTAAAAATCGACCTGACAATATTGGAACCACGCACGCAGCACCAGAATAAAGGTATAAAGCCCGACAACGGTTTGTACTAAAAACTGTAATGTGTTCATGATGCTCCTTGAAATAGCAAAAGTGCGGTTTGAAACCGCACTTTAGTAGATGGAGATGGATTGATGAAATTCAAGCCGTCAATCCGATTCGTCGCATGAATTATTTGGTTGGATAATCCCACCAAATGTCGAACAATTCGCTGATTTCAATTTGCTGCAAATTGTTTTCGCTCAGCCAGTTTTGCACCAAAGTGCGGTGTGAATCATCGCAGTTGCCGACTTTCTCCAAGCAAACCAAACCTTCCCAGTGCAGGTAGCCGCTGCCTTCATAGGCTAAGCCGTGCGGTTTGATCACTTGCTCGATAAAACGGTCTAAAGTTGCGTCGATCTCTTCAACGGCAGTGTTGTCGGCAAATTGCCAGCGAACAACAAAGCCTAATTCTTGAAACTCGGCAAGGTGCATTTTTTTGCGTTGTCTGCGGTTACGCTGAATAGCCATACTATTTTCCTTTTTGGTTGATAATTCATTGATTAATGATAAATAAAATACAGATCCCAAACCCCGTGCCCCAGTCGCTGCCCGCGCTGTTCAAACTTGGTCAACGGACGAAAATCTGGACGCGGGATATAATCGCCGCTTGCCGATTGGTTGACCAAATTGTCGCTGTTTTGCAGGGTTTCCAACATATGTTCTGCATAATTTTGCCAGTCGGTTGCCATATGAATAAAGCCACCGGAGACTAATTTCTGTTGTATTAAGCGGATAAAGTCCGCTTGTACGATCCGCCGTTTATGGTGTTTGCTTTTTTGCCACGGATCCGGAAAGAACAATTGTAATCCGCCTAAACTGTTGTCGGCAATACTATCACGCAAAATTTCCATCGCATCATGGCAAATCACGCGTAAATTGCGCACATTTTCCTGCACCGCCAACGCTACACAGGCGCCGACACCGGGGGTGTGCACTTCAATCCCCAAATAGTTGCGATCGGGATTGTTTTTCGCCATTTCAACCAGCGACGTGCCCATGCCGAAGCCGATTTCCAACACCACAGGACTATTGTTGCCGTAAATCGCTGCAAAATCAAACGTTTCAGCTTGATATTCCAAGCCGAAATCCGCCCAATGGCTGTTCATCGCATTTTTTTGGTATTCGCTCAGCCGCCCGGTGCGCAGCACAAAGCTGCGGATTTTGCGCACATAGCGCCCGTCTGCGGTGAATTCGGCGGTTTCCACGGTTTTGCGTTTTTGATCGGCAAAGGTGATTGGTTGTGGTGTTGAGTCTGACATAGTGCTTTATAACAGGTCCGTTGCGATTTAATAGGCGCATTATGCAAATATCGGCGGGGATTACAACTGTTTTTCGTATTTCTTTGGTGATCGCGGCGATGAATTGCGCGATTTCTTACGCATGGCAGACAGAAATTGGCCGAACGTTTGTTACAATCCGCGCCAATTCGGTGTGCGATAAGAATGGTTTGTATTTCTTTTTTCTAAGCGGATTTCACCGATAATTCATTCTAAATTAATCAATTACGAGAATTCGATTATGCAAAATATTTATATTAAAGCTTCAATTGCGATTTTTCTGTCGGCATTTTTAGCGGCGTGTAGTGGCGGCGGTTCGTCATCTCAATCGGCGCCGATTGCAAGCAATCTTACCGTTGCACCTGCAAATAGCACTAGCGGTTCAAAAGTTGATTCAAGTGCGGTTACGGATTTGAAAGAGAAAGAGGCGCTGCAAAAAGCGGAGGCGGATCGGAAAGCAAGATTAGAGAAAGAAAAAGCGGATAAAGAAAAAGCAGAAAAAGAATCGGCTGAAAATACGATTGTCGACGAGCCAAAAGCGACATCAGATCAGCCGACAGCACCTCAGCCGCTAAAAGAAACTAAAACTCCAGTTTATGGTGGATATTCTATTTCTTTAGACGGTTCGCGAAGTGCTTGGGATGGAAAGACAGGGAACTATGAGGTAAAAAAAGAAGGGAATGAATTTAAGCCTTCTATTACTAGTGGAGTGAGCAACCTTCAAATAGGTGACACTAAGCTGGAACTGATTGCGCCTAATAATATTGACTTAGGCTATTACGGCTATGTTTCAACATTTACGCCAGATAACGGTGTTGTTGGCGAAGGAAGTGGGCAGAAGCGAGCGGTAGATTTGCTATATGCCTATGATACAAATAGAAAAGATACGGCAGCACCAATGTTGAATGGTTATCAAGGCACTGTAACTTATGGTGGTGATTTCTGGTATATCGTAGATGCAGGAAATACTGATAATGCAGCCAAAGCAGATATTTCATTAAGCTATAATCCGTCTGGCAAAACACTAGTTGGTCATATTAGAGATACAAATAAAGGTGTCAATTTAGATCTTCAATTAACGGGTGAACTTAACGGTGATTTTATGATGACTGCAAAACCGGCTAAAACTGGACATTCATCAACTCAAGTAACTGAGCCGGGAGTGTTAAACGGTCAATTCTTAGATCAGGGTAAATATATTGTTGGTGATGCCCAGTCAGGTGATTCGGCTAAACAATGGCAAGGTGTATTCGGCACAAAAGAAACGGAGCGTGTAGCTAAATAAGATTAATCTTTTTATATCCTCGCTTTCCAACCGCACTTGCTGTAAAGTGCGGTTTTTGTTTATCTGCAATACGGAAATGCCCGCATCATGTTAGCTCAATCCTCAATTCACGCGCCTTTTGCCCGAGCGGTGCTCGACTGGTATCAACAATACGGGCGAAAAGAGTTGCCGTGGCAGCAAAATAAAACGCTGTACCAAGTCTGGCTGTCGGAAGTGATGTTGCAACAAACTCAAGTGACGACGGTGATCCCCTATTTTCAGCGTTTTATCGCCGCTTTTCCGGATGTGGTCACGCTGGCGAATGCGCCGATTGATGAGGTGTTGCATTTGTGGACCGGGCTGGGGTATTACGCACGAGCCAGAAATTTACATAAGGCCGCCGTTATCATTCGCGATCAATATCAAGGCGAATTTCCGACGGAATTTGAACAGGTTTGGCAGTTGCCCGGGGTGGGACGCAGCACCGCCGGGGCGATTTTATCCTCTTGTTTGAATGCGCCCTATCCGATTTTAGACGGCAATGTCAAACGCGTGCTGGCGCGCCATTTTGCGCAGGACGGCTGGGCGGGCGAGAAGCGTGTGAGCGATCGCTTATGGCAATACAGCGAACAGGTGACACCCACCGAACAAGTGGCAGATTTCAATCAAGCTATGATGGATTTGGGCGCGCTAGTTTGTACCCGTTCAAAGCCAAAGTGCGGTTTATGTCCGTTGCAAACCAGTTGCCTTGCCAATCAACAACAGAACTGGCAAGCCTATCCGGGCAAGAAACCGAAGAAAAGTTTGCCTGAAAAACAGGCGTATTTTCTGATTCTGCAACAACAAGACAGCGTGTTATTACAGCAGCGCCCGCCGCAAGGCTTGTGGGGCGGATTGTACTGTTTCCCGCAATTCAGTGATAAAGCCGAATTGCTGGCTTATCTGGCTCGACACCAAATTGAGCACTACCGGCAATGGACGGCATTTCGCCATACCTTCAGCCATTTTCATCTGGATATTGTACCGATTTATGCCGAAAAAAGCGCAAATCCAATGCAAAAGTGCGGTCAGCCCGTTCTTTTTGAGGGAAAAGTGGCGGAAATTGAGGCGGAATATCGAGCGGATATACCCGAACAGAATAATTATTGGTATAATTTTCAATCACCGCCAAAAATTGGATTGGCGACTCCAATGAAAAATTTATTATTACAATTACAGGCAATGCAACCAAAGCAAGAATGACCTGTCTAATAAACGATCTACTGTAAAAAGGACTAGCACATGGCACGAACAATTTATTGTGAATATTTAAAACAGCAAGCCGACGGATTGGATTTCCAGCTATATCCGGGCGAACTGGGCAAACGGATTTTCGACTCAATCAGCAAACAAGCATGGGGCGAATGGATGAAAAAACAGACCATGCTGGTGAATGAGAAAAAACTGAATATGATGAATGCCGAGCACCGCCAATTGCTGGAACAGGAAATGGTGAACTTCCTGTTTGAAGGCAAAGAGGTGCATATCGAAGGCTACGTTCCGCCGAGTCAATAATTGTTCCACCAGCCATTTAGGATTTACCATATGAAAAAGTACCTGCTCTTGTTGTTGCTTCCGTTGTTGTACGCCTGCGGCTCGTCGCAGAAAACCGCCGGAATCGACTACGATGATGCCTTTGCCAAAGACTTGCGCGGATTAGACATTCTGACCGGTCAGTTCTCGCATAATATTGACCGCAAATGGGGCGTCAACGAGTTGTTGGTCGCCAGCCGCAAAGATTATGTCAAATACACCGACCAATACAGCACGCGTAGTCACATCAGCTTTGATGAAGGCAAGATTACAATTGAAACACAAGGCATGGATGCTTACCGTTTGAAAAAATCGATCGTGCATACCCTGATGATGGGTTCGGATGCCAACGGCATTGATTTATTTGCCGACGGTGACGCGCCGATCAGCTCGCGCCCGTTTTTGTCCGGGCAGGTCGTCGACCACCGTGGCGCCACGATCAATAATCTTGATAGCGCCAATGCGTTTGCCAATCACCTGTTGCAAACCAGCTTGCAAACTCGTCGTTTAAGCAACGGACAGCTGGTGGAATATGTCACGATTCCGATGATCGCCAACCATATCAACGTACGGGCGCAAAAATATGTGCCGTTCGTGCGTCGTGCCGCCCGCCATTACAACATTGACGAGAGCCTGATTTTGGCGATTATGCAGACCGAATCCAGCTTCAACCCGTATGCGATCAGTTATGCTAACGCAATGGGCTTAATGCAGGTGGTACCGCATACCGCCGGGCGTGATGTGTTCCAAATTATGAAAAAAGTGCCGGGGCAGCCGAGCAAGGAGTATCTGTTTGATCCGCACAAAAATATTGATGCCGGTGTGGCGTATCTCTCTTTGTTGCAAAATAACTATCTCGCAGGGATCACCGATCCGTCCTCTAAACGTTATGCGATGATTTCGGCGTATAACAGCGGCGCAGGAGCGGTGTTGCGGGTGTTTGATCAGGATAGAACCATGGCGGTAGAGAAAATCAATCGCTTACTTCCTGAGCAAGTGTACCGCACTTTGACCACGCGCCACCCGTCGGCGCAAGCTAGAAACTACTTGGTGAAAGTGGATTCGGCGCAAAAGAAATATCGGGTGCGAGCTAATTAATAAACAGTTTGCGAATTAAAAATAAACGCTTTGCACGCAAAGTGTGCAAACAAGTGATATAATCAATCTTTTTTAAAAATAGGTGTTGACTTGAAAGCGAAAAAAACGTTTAATACGCACCACTGATGAGTTGCCTCGATAGCTCAGTCGGTAGAGCAGGGGATTGAAAATCCCCGTGTCGGTGGTTCGATTCCGCCTCGAGGCACCACTTTTCCTCCTTAGTTCAGTCGGTAGAACGGCGGACTGTTAATCCGTATGTCGCTGGTTCAAGTCCAGCAGGAGGAGCCATTATTTACGACCCGTTGAGTGTTAATACTCAGCGGGTTTTTTCTTGCCTGAATTTCCGATTGTTTTCCTCAACTCATTTTCTGTATTGTTGGCAGCGTAAAACAATGGCATAAAAAAACCGCACTTTGCAAGTGCGGTTTGATGTTTGGAATATTGCGACAATTAGTTGCTCAAGCCTAGCAGCGCATTACTGATTTCGTTGTCGTTGTAGAATTTGGTCACCACATCTTGGAACGATTTATTCAGGACTTTTTGAATCCCTTCGTTATCCGCGCCGAATACCCCTTCTTGTGAATGGGTTGCACCGAAACTTTTCGAGAACGAGCCTTTCGCACCCTGGATTTCAATCACGATATTCACTTTACTGTCGATTTTGTATTTTAAATTACCTTCGCTCACCTGTGCGTTGAAATCGGTGATTTTGACAACCGCGTTACTGTTGGAATTTGCACCGCTGGCGATGCGAAAGCCTTTGCTGTTTAATCCCTGTTGCACCACTTGTTGGAACAGTTGTGCCACTTCAGGACTGGCGGTCAAGTGTTGCATACTGCCGCCGGAAGTGTAGCTGGCAACGGTTGCGGTTGCACGTTGATCTTGCGTGACCACATTTACGGCAACGCGCTGGTTGGCGGTGTTGAATTGTGCGCTCGGCGCCGGTGGCGTGAAGGTCAGGGTATTATTTTGGGTTTGGCAGCCCGCCAGCAATACCACACTTCCCAACACCAATGCCGAAGCCAGTTTTTTGAAGGAATGTTGTTTCATTGTTATCTCCTTAAAATATCAAGTTTAAAGTCACTGTCGCTGATTATTGTTGCAAACTACAACAATAAAGTATAGCGTTAGACCGCAAAATCGTTATTTTATTCACAATAAAACCATGCAGGAAGATTATGGATCAACAGCAGATTACCGCATTTTTGCAGCAAGCGTTACAGCCGAGCTATCTGGAGGTGCTGAACGAAAGCCATATGCACGGCTCAGGCAAAGGGGCAAATTCGCATTTTAAAATTATCATTGCCGCTTCCGCCTTTGACGGCTTACGCGCAGTGACACGGCATCAAAAAATTTATCAAATTCTGCAACAGGGCTTGGAAGGCGGGATTCACGCGCTGGCAATTCACGCCTACAGCGTTGCGGAGTGGCAACAAAAACAGCAGCCTGTGATTTCATCGCCAAATTGTATGGGACATGGCGATTAACCATTTATGGGTAAGGCTGTAACACTTTTGCCACAAATCGCAATAAAAAGTGTGATCAGATCAAAAAAAGTCTCGGTTAAAGTGGAATTTTAGGGGCTTAATTGGTTACAATAAGCCGTTTTTATTATCAAAAAATTAACTATCGGAAGCGGTGCGGATTAAGGCGGAATGTTTCGCCGTGTGGAATGATGCCGTTTCTGATGCTTTACGGAATTTGAGTTTTAAATTGTATGTTTGAGTGGTAAGTGTTTAGTTGTTGTGGTACGCCCATGTTTAGACCTTTCCCCATTCATTGCTCAAAAAGAGATTGTCGAGATAACGCTATTTCGGCAATTGTGATGTAAACCTAACTAAAAAGTAGTGCTAACAATATGATTACAATTAAGAAAGGCTTGGATCTTCCAATTTCAGGGAAACCGGCACAGGTAATCCAGAATGGTCCTACCATTACTGAAGTTGCGGTGCTTGGCGAAGATTATGTGGGTATGCGTCCGTCTATGAGTGTTCGCGAAGGTGATGTTGTCAAGAAAGGCGAAGTGCTTTTCTCTGATAAGAAAAACCCGGGTGTGGTGTTCACCGCACCGGCGAGTGGCACAGTGACGGCGGTTAACCGCGGCGCTAAGCGTGTATTACAATCGGTTGTGATTACAGTTGAAGGAAATGAACAAATTACCTTTAACCAATACGACCGCCAAAAATTGTCATCGTTAAGCGATGAGCAAGTGCGGGAAAACCTGCTGAAATCCGGTGTTTGGACTGCCCTGCGCACGCGTCCGTTCAGCAAATCGCCGGCGGCGGATGCGGTTCCGGCTGCGATTTTTGTCAATGCGATGGATACCAATCCATTGGCGGCGGATCCAACGGTGATCATTAATGCAAATCAGCAAGCCTTCGAAGACGGTTTGGTGGTGCTTAGCCGTTTAAACAGCAAAAAGTTGTATGTGTGTAAGGCTGCCGGTTCATCCGTTGCCGTGCCACAAATCGACAAACTACAAACCGAAGAGTTTAGCGGCCCGCATCCGGCTGGTTTGAGCGGCACGCACATTCACTTCCTCGATCCGGTCAGCGCAACCAAAAGCGTTTGGACGATCAACTATCAAGACGTGATTGCGATTGGTCAGTTGTTCACTACCGGTGAACTGTACACCGATCGCGTGGTGGCACTCGGCGGCCCGAAAGTTAAAGAACCGCACTTGGTTCGTACGCGTGTCGGCGCATCTTTAACTCAGCTGACAGCCGGTCAATTGAAAGACGGTGAAAACCGCGTGATCTCCGGTTCGGTATTAAGCGGAGCGACGGCGGAAGGGCCTCTCGCCTATTTAGGCGCTTTCCATCAGCAAGTTTCCGTGATTGCCGAAGGACGCGAAAAAGAATTTTTGGGCTGGATTATGCCGGGGTCAGATAAATTCTCGATTACCCGTACCGTATTGGGGCATTTCGGCAGCAAATTATTTAACCTGACCTCCGCAGTAAACGGCGGACATCGTGCAATGGTGCCGATCGGCGCGTATGAGCGCGTTGTGCCGTTGGATATTATCCCGACGTTGCTGCTGCGTGATTTGAGTGCCGGCGACACCGACAGCGCCCAAGCATTAGGTTGTTTGGAGCTGGACGAAGAAGATTTGGCACTTTGTACTTTTGTCTGTCCGGGCAAAAATGAATATGGTCCGATGCTACGCGCTGCGTTAGACAAGATCGAGAAGGAAGGTTAAAAATGGGTTTAAAACATCTTTTAGAGAAAATCGAACCTGCGTTTTTACCGGGTGGAAAATACGAGAAGTGGTATGCGCTGTTTGAAGCCACCGCAACATTCTTGTATACACCGGGAACGGTAACCAGCAAATCCTCCCATGTGCGTGATGCGATTGACTCAAAACGTATGATGGTGTTGGTGTGGTTGGCGTTGTTCCCGGCAATGTTCTACGGTATGTATAACGTAGGGGCGCAATCGTTATTGGCATTGGGCAGCATTGCCTCGCCGGACGTGTTTGCACAAAACGTCGCACAAAATATCAATAATGACTGGCATTTCGCGTTAGCGAATATGTTCGGAATCTTGTCGCAAGATGCCGGTGTGATCGCCAAGATCGTACTGGGCGGCATTTTCTTTTTACCGATTTACGCCGTAGTTTTCTTGGTGGGCGGTCTCTGGGAAGTGTTGTTTGCGATGATCCGCAAACATGAGATTAACGAAGGCTTCTTTGTCACCTCTATCTTGTTAGCGTTGATCGTGCCACCGACTCTGCCGTTATGGCAGGCAGCTCTGGCAACCACCTTCGGGGTTGTTGTGGCGAAAGAGATCTTCGGCGGCGTGGGTAAAAACTTTATGAACCCGGCGTTAGCGGGACGTGCATTCCTGTTCTTTGCGTATCCGGCACAAATCTCCGGTGATGCAGTCTGGGTTGCGGCCGACGGCTTCTCCGGTGCAACCGCACTTTCACAGTGGGCAGCCGGTGGTGAAGCCGGTTTAAAACATCTGGTGACCGGCGAGCCGATTCAGTGGATGGACGCGTTTTTAGGTAACATTCCGGGGTCTATCGGCGAAGTTTCAACCTTAGCGCTGATCATTGGTGCGGCGATTATCGTATTTGCGCGTATCGCATCTTGGCGGATTATCGCCGGTGTGATGATCGGGATGATTGCAACCTCAACCTTGTTCAACATGATTGGTTCTGAAACCAATTCATTGTTTGCGATGCCGTGGTATTGGCATTTGGTGTTGGGTGGTTTTGCATTGGGTATGTTCTTTATGGCGACCGATCCGGTTTCTGCTTCTTTCACTAACAAAGGCAGATGGTGGTACGGCGTTTTAATCGGTGTAATGTGCGTATTAGTGCGTGTTGTGAATCCGGCGTATCCGGAAGGCATGATGCTGGCGATCCTGTTTGCCAACTTGTTTGCACCGTTATTTGACTACCTTGTCGTTCAGGCAAATATCAAACGTAGGAGAGCGCGCAATGTTTAAGTTTAATAAAGACAGCTTTGCAGGCACTATTCTGGTTATTTTTCTGGTCAGCTTGGTTTGTTCGATTATTGTTGCGGGTTCTGCGGTCAGTTTGAAACCAACACAAGAACAACAAAAATTGCTGGATAAACAAAAAAATATTCTGAGTGTTGCCGGTTTATTGCAACCGAATATCAATATCAGCGAAGTTTATGCCCAAAGCATCGAGCCGCGTTTAGTTGATTTAAACAGCGGTGAATATGTTGCAACAAAACCGGGCTTTGATGCGACTGCGGCAGCGAAAGATCCACAAACCAGTGTCGCGTTGTCGTCTGAAGAAGATTTAGCTAAAATCCGCCGTCGTGCGAATTTTGCAGAAATCTATTTGGTTAAAAATGCTCAAGGGCAGGTCGATAAAATTGTTTTACCGGTTTATGGTTCCGGATTATGGTCGGTAATGTACGGCTTTATGGCAATCCAGCCGGACGGTAACACTATTGATGGCATCACGTACTACCAACACGCGGAAACTCCGGGATTGGGCGGTGAAATCGATAATCCTAACTGGCAAGCACAATTTGCCGGTAAGAAAATCTACGATGAACAGGGCAATGAAGCACTGACCGTGAGAAAAGGCGGTTCTGCAGATAAAGCGCACGGAGTGGACGCATTATCCGGTGCGACCTTGACCAGTGATGGTGTCAATGCAAGTTTCAAATTCTGGTTTGGTAAAAATGGTTTCGCTCCGTTCCTGGAGAAATTGAGAACAGGAGAATTAAACAATGGCTGAGTTAAAAGGTAGAAAAGGCTTATTGCTGTCGCCTATCCTGGATAACAACCCGATCGCATTGCAAATCCTCGGGATCTGTTCTGCATTGGCGGTAACCACCAAACTGGAAACTGCTGTAGTAATGGGGATCGCGGTAATTTTTGTTACTGCATTTTCAAGCTTATTCATTTCCACTATCCGCAATTTTATTCCGAACAGTGTGCGGATTATTGTACAAATGGCAATTATTGCGTCACTGGTAATTTTGGTTGATCAGATTTTACGCGCTTATGCGTATGATATTTCCAAACAGTTATCGGTGTTTGTTGGCTTGATTATCACCAACTGTATCGTAATGGGACGTGCCGAAGCGTTTGCGATGAAAGAACCGCCATTAGACAGCTTCCTGGACGGGATCGGGAATGGCTTAGGTTATAGCGCGATCTTGATCGTGGTAGCTTTCTTGCGTGAACTGATCGGATCAGGAAAATTATTCGGCGTAACCATTTTTGAAACCATTAATAATGGTGGCTGGTATCAGCCGAACGGCTTATTCCTGCTGGCGCCGAGCGCATTCTTTATTATCGGTTTTGTCATCTGGTTATTAAGAACCTTCAAACCGGAACAAGTGGAGAATAAATAAGCATGGAACATTATATCAGTCTTTTTGTGCGTTCGATTTTTATCGAAAATATGGCACTGGCGTTCTTCCTTGGAATGTGTACCTTCCTGGCAGTATCGAAAAAGGTTTCGACCTCATTCGGCTTAGGGATTGCGGTTATCGTGGTGCTCGGTATTGCCGTGCCGGTTAACAACTTGGTATATAACCTAATTTTGAAAGACGGCGCCTTGGCTGAAGGGGTGGATTTAAGTTTCCTTAACTTCATCACTTTCATCGGGGTTATCGCGGCGTTAGTACAAATTTTGGAAATGATTTTAGATAAATATTTCCCGGCATTGTACAACGCATTAGGGATTTTCCTGCCGTTGATTACCGTAAACTGTGCGATCTTCGGTGGCGTGTCTTTCATGGTGCAACGTGATTACAACTTTGCCGAATCGATCGTATACGGTGTTGGCGCCGGTACCGGTTGGATGTTGGCGATTGTTGCCTTGGCGGGGCTGACAGAAAAAATGAAATATTCCGATGTGCCGAAAGGCTTAAGAGGATTGGGGATTACATTTATTACTGTTGGTTTAATGGCGCTTGGTTTTATGTCATTCTCCGGCATTCAGCTGTAAAGAGAGGAATCACAGATGGAAATAATTTTAGGTATCGCAATGTTTACCGTGATTGTTTTGGTCTTGGCTGTATTAATTTTGTTTGCCAAATCCAAACTGGTCAATTCCGGTGACATTACCATCGGGATCAACGAAGATCCGAGCAAAGCGATTAAACTGCCGGCAGGCGGCAAATTGCTGGGCGCGTTAGCGAGCGAAGGGATCTTCGTTTCTTCCGCGTGCGGCGGCGGCGGTTCTTGCGGGCAGTGTAAAGTGAAAGTATTGCATGGCGGCGGCGATATTCTGCCGACCGAGCTTTCTCACATCAGTAAAAAAGAAGCGAAAGAAGGCTGGCGTTTATCTTGCCAAGTCAATGTCAAAACGGACATGGAAGTGGAAGTTGAGCCGGAAATCTTTGGTGTGAAAAAATGGGAATGTACGGTTATTTCTAACGATAACAAAGCGACATTCATCAAAGAGCTGAAATTGGCGATTCCGGAAGGGGAAGAAGTTCCATTCCGTGCCGGTGGTTATATCCAGATTGAAGCTGAACCGCACACTGTCAAATATAGCGATTTCGACGTGCCGGAAGAGTACCGCGAAGACTGGGACAAATTCGACCTGTTCCGTTATGTATCTAAAGTGGACGAGCCGATTATCCGTGCTTACTCCATGGCATCTTATCCGGAAGAAAAAGGCATCATCATGTTGAACGTGCGGATTGCAACACCGCCACCGAAACAACCTGATGCGCCTCCGGGGCAAATGTCATCTTATATCTGGTCGTTGAAAGCCGGTGATAAAGTGACGATTTCCGGTCCGTTCGGGGAATTCTTTGCTAAAGAAACCGATGCCGAAATGGTCTTTATCGGCGGTGGTGCGGGTATGGCGCCGATGCGTTCACATATCTTTGACCAATTAAAACGCCTGCATTCAAAACGCAAAATGTCATTCTGGTATGGTGCGCGTTCTAAACGTGAAATGTTCTATGTAGAAGATTTCGACGGCTTGCAAGCGGAAAACGACAACTTCCAATGGCACGTTGCCTTGTCTGATCCGTTGCCGGACGACAACTGGGACGGTTACACCGGCTTTATCCATAACGTATTGTATGAAAACTATCTGAAAGACCATGAAGCGCCGGAAGATTGTGAATACTATATGTGTGGACCACCGGTGATGAATGCTGCGGTGATCGGTATGCTGAAAAACCTAGGGGTTGAAGACGAAAACATCCTATTGGATGACTTCGGTGGTTAATAAAATCACATTCAGAGATGAAAAATGTTTTTGAAACAAGTAATTAACTGGCTGGCCCTGATGGGGCTAGCCTTTTTTGTTAGTGCCTGTGGCGAGAAAACCACGGAAGTGGCTTTTGCCGGCAAAACGATGGGCACGACTTATAGCGTGAAATATTTGACGGACAGCAGCCAAAATCTGCCGGATCAACAAACCGTGCAGCAACAGGTTGACCGCACTTTGCAAGAAGTGAACCGTCAAATGTCGACTTATCAAAAAGAGTCGGAAATTTCGCAGTTTAACCAATCGCAAGCGGTGCAAAGTGCGGTGGCGATTTCGCCTGAATTCGGGCGAGTGGTAGAAGAAGCGATTCGTCTGAATCAACTCACCGACGGCGCATTGGATATCACCGTCGGGCCACTGGTCAATTTGTGGGGTTTCGGGCCGGAAAACCGTCCGGAAAAAATACCGAGTGAAGCGGAAATTGAAGCGCGCCGTGCTTGGATTGGGCTGGACAAATTGTCGCTGGATAAAAGCGATGGGCAATACCGTTTGAGCAAAAGCGTGCCGAATCTGTATATTGATCTCTCCTCGATCGCCAAAGGTTTCGGCGTTGATCAACTGGCGGAATATTTAGATTCTCTCGGCATTGCTAATTATATGGTGGAAATCGGCGGTGAAATTCGTGCCAAAGGGCTGAACAAAGAGCAAAAAGCTTGGCAAATTGCGATTGAAAAACCGGAATTTGACGGGCAAAGAGCGGTACAGTTGATCATCGGGTTGAAGGATATGGCGATGGCGACCTCGGGCGATTATCGCAATTACTTCGAGCAGGGTGGCGTTCGGTTTTCGCATGAAATCGATCCGCACAGCGGCAAACCGATTCAACATAATTTAGTCTCAATCACGGTGCTAAACCCGTCGAGCATGACCGCCGACGGCTTGGCAACGGGCTTGTTTGTGTTGGGCGCGGAAAAGGCGCTGGAGATTGCCGAAAAAAATAATTTGGCAATTTACCTGATTATCAAGACAAACACCGGTTTTGAGACTAAAATGTCATCAGTATTTAAACAGCTTGCCGAGCAATAAAGGCAAGCGACAGGATTAAGGATTGAGCTATGAACCTCTTTTTTATCACATTTGGTTTTTTTGTCTTAGTGATTCTTGCTATGTCAATCGGCTACTGGATCAAACAAAAATCCATTCACGGCAGCTGCGGCGGAATCGCCACTCTGGGAATGGAAAAAGTGTGTGACTGTCCGGAGCCTTGCGACAACCGCAAAGCCAAAATGGCGGCGGAAGCGGAAGAAGCCGCCCGACAACAAAAATTGCAGCAGCAAGAACGCATTTTATAGGCTAACGCTCAAACGCATTGCGCTATTTTCAGTGGCAACTTCAACGGGGCGGGTGAATTTATCCGCCCGTTTTTGTCATTTGCCAACGGCGAGTAGCCAACCAACAAAGTGCGGTCAGCTTACCGCACTTTTGATTTTTATAACGAATTTGGTATCAATATGAATTTAATTTCAGCGACTTATGAGAAATTAAACCCGCTTGACAACGCGCAAAAACAGCATAACGCAAGCAAAAAAGTGATCGTCGGCATGTCCGGCGGGGTCGATTCTTCCGTTTCCGCCTATATCTTGCAACAGCAAGGTTATCAGGTGGAAGGACTGTTTATGAAGAACTGGGAAGAAGATGACGACAGCGAATATTGCTCGGCGGCGACCGACTTGGCAGACGCGCAGGCGGTGTGCGACAAGCTGGGGATTCGGCTGCATAAAATCAACTTCGCGGCGGAATATTGGGATAACGTCTTTGAGCATTTTTTAACCGAATACAAAGCCGGGCGTACGCCGAATCCGGATATTCTGTGCAACAAAGAGATCAAGTTCAAAGCCTTTTTAGAGTATGCCGCCGAAGATCTGGGGGCGGATTACATCGCCACCGGGCATTATGTGCGCCGAACCGCACTTGGGCAGCCGGGCAAAGTGGCACTGTTGCGCGGCTTGGACGGCAATAAAGATCAAAGCTATTTTCTATATACTTTAAGTCACCAGCAAGTCGGGCAGAGTCTGTTTCCGGTCGGCGAACTGGAAAAACCGGTGGTGCGCCAAATTGCCGAAGAATTAGGATTGATCACCGCCAAGAAAAAAGACTCGACCGGCATTTGTTTTATCGGCGAGCGCAAATTTAAAGATTTTCTGGCGCGTTATTTGCCGGCGCAACCGGGCGAAATTCGCACCGTTGACGGCGAAGTGATCGGTCGCCATGACGGCTTGATGTATCACACTCTCGGACAGCGCAAAGGCTTGCGAATCGGCGGCTTGAAAAATGCCGGTGACGAGGCGTGGTATGTAGTGGAAAAAGATCTGGCGAATAACGAACTGATTGTGGCGCAAGGGCATGATCACCTGCGTCTATTTGCCAACGGTTTGATCGCACAACAATTACATTGGGTGAATCGCGAACCAATCCGCGAGCCGCTGCGCTGCACGGTGAAAACCCGCTATCGTCAGCAAGATGTGGCGTGTGAAATCATTCCACTGAATGACGAAAGCATCGAAGTGCGGTTTGACCAGCCGCAAGCCGCCGTCACGCCGGGGCAATCGGCGGTGTTTTATCTGGGCGAAGTCTGTCTGGGCGGCGGCATTATCGAGCAATCGATTAAGTAAGCAGGCGATCACAATATGCAAACCGCAGTTGAAATTCGCCCGATGCAGATCAGCGATTACCCGCAAGTCGCCGAGTTGTGGCGCAACACGCCCGGCATGGGGATGAGTGCGGTTGATGACAGCGAGCAGGGGATTGCGGCGTTTTTGGCGTTCAATCCCGATCTCAATTTCGTGGCGCTGCTTGAACAGCGCGTGGTCGGCGTGATCATGTGCGGCTACGACGGGCGACGCGCAACGCTCTACCACATGGCGGTGGCGCAAAGTCAGCAGGGCAATGGCATCGGCAGCGCACTGCTGCGCAAACTTGAGCAACAATTCGCCGCTAAAAATATCAGCCGCGGACGCTTGTTAGTATTCGCCGACAACCAAAGCGGCAACCGTTTTTGGGCAAAACACGACTGGACGCGGCAAGATGATCTGAATTACTATTCGAAAGCGTTTTCCGCCGTGAAATAAAGTGCGGTGGGTTTTGTGTAAACTTTAAAAAAATAGCGAACAATGGTATAGTTTCGCCGTTATCTCGACGTTGATTATCACTACAAGGATTATACGCAACTCATTATGGCGGATTATCACGATCTCACCTTGGCACTTGCCGGCGTTTGCCAGTCGGCGAAACTGGTGCAGCAATTTTCTGAGCAAGGCAGTGCCGATCAGGCAGCGTTTGCCGTTTCCCTTAATTCCTTAATCAATACCGCACCCGATTCCACTTTGGCGGTGTATGGCGGCGATCCGGCGAATTTGCGTCTGGGGCTTACCACTTTGCTGGAACAGGTTTCCGGCGCCAAGGGTGAGCTGGATATGAATGTCGGGCGTTATTGGATGAGCCTGCTGGCGTTGCAAGGCAAACTGGACGCCAACCCGCAAAGCAAACAACTGCTCGGCAGCCGCATTCAGGGGCTGGAGCGCCAGCTGCAACATTTTGAACTGCTTGACGAACAGATGATCGCCAATATCGCCGCGATTTATGTTGATGTAATTAGCCCATTGGGCGCCAAAATTCAGGTGAAAGGTTCGCCGATCTATCTGCAACAAAGCGGAATTCAAAACCGAGTACGTGCCGCCTTGCTGTGTGGCATTCGTTCGGCGGTGCTGTGGCGTCAATTGGGCGGCTCACGTTTAAAACTGCTGTTCAGTCGCAGCAAATATCAGCAAGCGGCACAACAAATCTATTCTTCACTTTAACCTCAATCACACGGAGTTTTCTTCATGGAACTTAATGCTTTAACCGCACTTTCGCCAATTGACGGCCGTTATCAAGACAAAGCCGCCAGTTTACGTTCAATTTTCAGTGAATTCGGACTGTTGAAATTCCGTGTTACGGTGGAAGTGCGCTGGTTGCAAAAATTGGCTGCCACGGCGGAAATCGGCGAAGTTGCCGCTTTATCGGCGCAGGCTAACGATTATTTGAATCAAATCGTGGCGGAATTCTCCCTTGCCGATGCGCAGCGAATCAAAGAGATCGAGCGCACCACCAACCATGATGTGAAAGCGGTTGAATATTTTCTGAAAGAAAAATCCGAAGCGTTGCCGGAATTGGCGGCGATCAGCGAATTTATCCATTTTGCCTGTACTTCGGAAGACATTAATAATCTGTCGCACGCTTTGATGTTAAAAACCGCCAAAGAAACCGTGTTGTTACCGGCGTGGGAAAAATTAATCAACGAAGTGAAAGGGCTGGCAGAGCAGTTTAAATCCATTCCGTTGTTGTCGCGCACCCACGGACAACCGGCTTCGCCTTCTACCGTCGGCAAAGAGATGGCGAACGTAGTATATCGTTTGCAGCGCCAATACAAACAACTGCAACAAGTTGAAATTTTAGGCAAAATTAACGGTGCGGTCGGCAACTATAACGCCCACTTGTCTGCCTATCCGGAAATCGATTGGCACCAATTCAGCCAAGAATTTGTGGAAAGTTTGGGCATTACTTGGAATCCGTATACCACCCAAATCGAGCCGCATGACTACATCGCCGAAATGTTTGATAACATCGCACGTTTTAACACCATTGTGATCGACTTTGACCGCGATATGTGGGGCTACATCGCTTTGAATCACTTCAAACAACGTACGATTGCCGGTGAAATCGGTTCGTCCACCATGCCGCACAAAGTCAATCCGATTGACTTTGAAAATTCTGAAGGCAACTTGGGCTTGGCGAACGCGGTGATGGCGCATTTGGGCGCAAAATTACCGATTTCCCGTTGGCAGCGTGATTTAACCGATTCCACCGTGTTGCGTAATTTGGGCGTCGGCTTGGGCTACACCTTAATCGCTTATGCGGCAACCGGCAAAGGCATCAGCAAACTGGAAGTCAACGAAGCACACCTGCGCGCCGAACTGGATCAAAACTGGGAAGTGCTTGCCGAACCGATCCAAACCGTAATGCGTCGCTATGGCATTGAAAAACCGTATGAAAAACTGAAAGAACTGACTCGCGGCAAACGTGTTGACGCCGACGCTATGCAGGCATTTATCGACGGCTTAGAAATTCCGCAAGCGGAAAAAGTGCGGTTAGAACAACTGACACCGGCAAGCTATATCGGCGCGGCGGTTGAGCTGGTTGAAAAACTGTAAACAGTCAAAGTGCGGTTTGCTTGACCGCACTTTGCTGGTGTCGTGATTTTCTCGACAAAACGAAAAGATTAACGCTATAATCCGTAGCGTTTATATTCACTAATTTAAAAAGGAATACAAAATGGGTTTAGAAAAAGTGCCTGCCGGTAAAGAACTGCCGGACGATATTTATGTTGTGATCGAAATTCCTGCCAATGCCGATCCGATCAAATATGAAGTAGACAAAGAATCCGGCGCAGTGTTTGTTGACCGTTTCATGGCAACCGCGATGTTCTATCCGGCAAACTACGGCTACATCAACAACACCCTGTCTTTAGACGGCGATCCGGTTGACGTGTTAGTGCCGACGCCATATCCGTTGATCCCAGGCTCAGTTATCCGTTGCCGTCCGGTCGGCGTGTTGAAAATGACTGACGAATCCGGCGAAGATGCGAAACTGATCGCAGTTCCGCACAGCAAATTGAGCAAAGAGTACGATCACATTCAAGACATTAACGATGTGCCGGCGTTGCTGAAAGCGCAAATTCAACACTTCTTCGAAAACTACAAAGCACTGGAAGCCGGCAAATGGGTGAAAGTGGACGGTTGGGAAGGCGTGGAAGCTGCCCGCGAAGAAATCAAAACCTCATTCGAGCGCGCGCAGAAATAACGCACGATCTTTCCTGTTATTCGGAAAGTCAGTTTATTGATTTGATACCGCGCTTTGTAAAAAGGGCGGTATTTTTTTAGATAGCTATTTAAATACTTAGGAGCTGATTATGAAAAAATCACTGAGAACCTTGTCGCTGGTTGCAGCACTGTCCGTCGGTTTAGCCTCTTGTGCCGACACACAAACCATCAACCAACAAGCGGCAAGCAGTTACACCCAAACCGTGAATGAAATGAAACAGAAAGGGGTGATTGATACCAGCTCTAGCACTGCAAAACGGATTAACAGCGTTTTTTACCGAATCAAACCGTTTGCCGAAAAAGCCAACGACACCGGTGTGCCGTTCCAATGGCAAATCACCGTGATGAAAAGCAACGAACTCAACGCTTGGGCGATGCCGGGTGGCAAAATGATGTTTTATACCGGCTTGGTGGACAAACTCAAACTCACCAATGACGAAATCGCAGTGGTAATGGGGCATGAAATGGCGCACGCCCTGAAAGAACACGGCAAACAAAAAGTGAATTTTAACATGGCGACCGGCTTGCTCGGCAGCGTCGGCAACGCGGTGTTGTCCGCCACAACCGGCATGGATTTCAGCAGCGTGGTTGGCTTAACCCAAGAATACGGCTTGAACAAACCGTTCTCGCGCAGCAATGAAACCGAAGCTGATGAAGTCGGATTATTATTAATGGCGCAAGCCGGTTATAACCCGCAAGCCTCAATCAAATTATGGCAGAAAATGAGCGCAGCAACTGGCGGCTCCGGGAGCTCGCTGGAAGGATTAATGTCGACTCACCCGACCAACGCCGATCGTGAGGCCAATTTGACCCGGCTGATGCCGGAAGCGATGGCGGTGTATAACCAAGCGAAAAAAGCGGGCTAAGTATTGAAATTTCAGCATCTTTTCGGTGTTCTGGCAGTCTCAAGTGCGGTCAAACCGCACTTGATATCGGTTTAAGACGTCTTTTCAAAAATCAAATTGACATTTTTCTGGCTGTAGGAATACATCGACGGCAGATTGCTGTCTTGTTTTTTCCAGTTGAAATGCAGCTTCGGCGTGATGCCCCAAAAGTGCCAATCCCGTTTCCACAAGGTCAAATTCGCGCTATAAATCTTGTCGCTGCGAGTTTTGCCAAGCGGCAAAATGCCGCCTAAGCGCGCCTGATCTTTATAATGGCGGCTGGTTGCCGACACACTGATTCGACTGGAAATTCCTGCTCCCCATTCCTGCCCCCAACCAAGGCGCAGTCCGCGCTGGTTGTAGCTGTATTGGCGAACTTTGGTCTGAGTGCGGCTGTAGTCGCTGCCGAGGTAAAAATATTGGCGCGGATTGCGCTGCCATAACAACGTGGCGGACGCCAGTTTATTATTGCCGTTCAGCGAATCGCTGCCGTAGTAATACTGCTTGGCATATTCCAACGCCGATGAAAGCTGGATATTATCATTTAGCCAACGGCGATATTCGCCGCGCACGCCGTTGCCCCATTGGTAGCTGGTGTTGCCGTACCAACGTTTTTCATAAAACGGTAGAATCGACCAAGTTTGCACCGCACTCTTGTTGCTGTAACCCAGTGAAGTGCGCTGATAAATATCGTCGTATTCGTGGTTGTCCCAATAATTTTTGCCGTTCAGCTCGGCGTTGAAGTGCAAATAGTGGGAATCCGCCAGATTAAAATCCCGCTGTAAATTGAAGGCGTAAGCAATGCCGTGTGCGGTCTGCGGCAGCATACTGTCGCCTTTGACAAAGCCGGTGTTCTCAATTTCGCGGTTCGAGGCGGTGTTATTCACATTGCTGTCGCGGACATAATAGGCGCTGATGTCGCTTTGCCAGCCGCTGCGTTGTTGCAGTGCGTTCAGATAGCTATTGATCAAGCTGCTAACTGCCGGCGGCACGTCGACCGCACTTTTGGCTTTTTCAAACTGTTCACGCGCGTTGCTGTCTTGCCTGTCATGAAACAGCGCTTTCGCCAGCTCGATCCGCACCGGATTCAGCTCAGGGTGTTGTGCCAAAATAGTACGATATTTGCCGATAGCGCGGGTGTAATCTTGCTGAGCGTGCGCTTGCGTGGCTTCGGCAAATTGCTGCAATGTGTGATCGCGTTCGGGAAACGTGCGGTAAATTTCAAGCAAATGCCCGATTAATTCGGGATTGCGCGCTTGAATGGCGTAATTTAGCAAATTTTCGGTTAAAGTGCGGTTTTGCAGCAGCTCAGTTGCAGTCCAAGAAATCTGCTGTTGCGGCGCACTTTGTTCCGGCAGCGGCACTGAAACCGCACTTGGCGCTTGCGCCGAAGCAACAATCGGCTGAATATTTTCGGGGCGGTTGATATCGTTGCTAATGGGTTCTGCCAACAGCGGATTGGCAAACAACAAACCGGAAATAAATAGGGTATATTTTTGCATAATGTCTTTAAATCAGAAAAAGAAAGCCACTAGTAAAAGTGGCCTTATGATTAAGGATTATTTTGTGGCATTAAAAACAGCTTTAGTTTCATTATTAAACGGGTCTTTTAGTGTTGCAGAACCCGCCACTTCTTTCGCACCACGCCCCATAAATTTTCCTTCATAAGTTCCTGAAGATGGAATATCGAATAATCCTTTATCTGTCGTTTTGGCGCGACCGGCAAATGTGATTTCACCATTTTTCGCTTTAATTTCAGTTGCAGATAATTCGATTTCTTCCCAGATATTATCGCCTAATATTTGAACAATATTGCCGGAGATTGCTTTCTTATCAAAGTTGCTGTTTAAGGTTACAGTAGCTTCACTTACTACATAATTTCCTGACGCAACGTAGCTAGTGCCGTGATATTGCGCACTGCCTTTTAGGGTTTCTAATTCATTGGCATTAGTTGCACGCCCTGAATACAATACCATCGCATCATTTGCGTTGTAACCATTCACGGTGCCAGTCGCTGAAATTGCAGCAATCCCTGAATCAGCCAGATTATTTGCATAAGATCTATACGTTGCGTTTAGCTCGACTACTTTACCATTACTAACTGAGGTAGAATTAATTCTGGAGGAACCTTGTGATTTACCACTACCGTCTGCTTTAGGAATATAACTATCTAAATTAGATTTATTTGTCCAAATATCTTTTTGTTCTAAATAGTCAAAAATTTGACTATCATTTAGGGTCTCTTTTTTGTAAGTGTAAGCTTTAGGCTGGGTGCGCGCTTCTTCGGCTTTACGAGCTTCTTCGGCTTTGCGAGCTTCTTCGGCTTTGCGAGCTTCTTCGGCTTTGCGAGCTTCCTCGGCTTTACGCGCTTCTTCGGCTTTACGAGCTTCTTCGGCTTTGCGGGCTTCTTCGGCTTTACGTGCTGCTTCAGTTTGTTGCTGGGTTGGTGTTACGATCGGCGTTTTGGATGTAGTAGATTTGTTATTTGATCCGCTACTACTTGAACCACAAGTTACGGCACCTAAGGAAATTAAAATCGCAAGTGCGGTTGTTCTCAACGCTGGTTTCATAATGGCTTCTTTATTCATTAGTTAAATTTAGAATTATTGCAGGTTTAATATTTTTGAAGTGAAATTTCATAAAATTATTAAACTTTCTTAGTTTAAAAAAAAAAAAAAAAAACAAGGGATTAGCGAAGTTTTGTTAATTTCTTTGATCTTTGTCACCACTTCGTATTTTTTGGAGTGAAATTTCAAAAATGGACTTGTGCGATACAAAGATAAATTGAATTCAAACGAAGCGAATGGCAGGCGAAAAGGGGAGAAAACATAAAAAAAGCCGCCTAATTAGGCGACTTTTGGAGTTTGAAGCTTGGCAGCGCGGAATTACAGTTTTTCCACCAACATCGCTTCCAATTTTTCTTGGTCGGCGGCGAATTTACGGATGCCGTCGGTTAGTTTTTCCACTGCCATCGGATCGCTGTTGTGTTGCCAGTAGAATTCGGCTTCGGTCAGCGGCTCCGGGCGCTCTTTTACGTTGCCTTTGAATTCTAATTTACGTTCTAACGGTTCGTTGCTTTCTTGTAGCTCTTTCAACAAGCCCGGCGCAATGGTTAAGCGATCGCAGCCTGCCAATTCGGTGATTTCGCCGATATTGCGGAAGCTGGCGCCCATGACCACGGTTTTGTAGTCGTATTTTTTGTAGTAGTTATAAATTTCAGTAACAGAAACCACGCCCGGATCTTCGTGCGGCGCGTACTCTTTTTTGTCAGTGTTGGCTTTGTACCAGT
Organism: Testudinibacter sp. P27/CKL/0425; assembly: GCF_052931395.1. Lineage (NCBI taxonomy): Bacteria > Pseudomonadati > Pseudomonadota > Gammaproteobacteria > Pasteurellales > Pasteurellaceae > Testudinibacter > Testudinibacter sp. P27/CKL/0425. Next base: position 935,781 of record NZ_CM128801.1, read on the forward strand.
CTAAAATCCGTCCGACGAATGGGGAGATCAGGTAAACACCGGCTTCGGCACAGGCGCGGGCTTGCGCTTGTGAGAATAATAAAGTCAGGTTACAGTTGATGCCTTCTTGTTCTAATACTTCGGCGGCGCGAATGCCTTGCCAAGTGGAGGCGATTTTGATCAGGATGCGATCGTTGCTGATGCCTGCTTGATTGTATAATTTGATCAGTTTGCGCGCTTTTTCAATCGTGGCTTCAGTGTCGTAAGACAAGCGGGCGTCCACTTCGGTTGAAATGCGTCCCGGCACAATTTTCAAGATTTCTAAGCCGATATTCACCGCCAGTTTGTCTTCTGCGTCAATCAACTGCTGTTTTTTGTCGCTGCTTTGTTGCTTGGCGTATGCGATTGCATCGTCGATTAACGGCACATATTGCGGCAGTGATGAGGCGCTTAAGATCAGTGACGGGTTGGTGGTGGCGTCTTGCGGCTGGTAAGTTTTGATAGCTTCAATATCACCGGTGTCGGCGACAACCACTGTGATTTTGCGTAGTTCTTGCAATTGCGACATAGTTTTTCCTCATGGATAGTGAATAAAAGAATTGATTCATTCTACCCTCATTATGTCGCAATGTGCCAATAATTTCTCTGATAGATCATTATTTTTTTAGCGTTATGATCTCAAGTGCGGTTGTGGCGAAAATATTCGCTGATCGAACGCAGGATTTCGAGTACAATCAAGGCAATTACTCTGCTTTTAACACCATGGGTTACAGAATGAAAAAAAATAGCTATAGCCTGCTGGCGATCTTGGTGGTCGGCGCGCTCTACGGCAATGCCGCACAAGCCGATTTGAAACACGAATGTTTGTTGGGCGTACCGCACTTTGTCGGCGAGCCGGTGCGCGGCAATCCGAATGAGCAGCCGATCCATATCGAAGCGGATCGCGGCGAGATGCGCCACGCCACCGAAGCGACGTATCAAGGCGATGTCGATATTAAGCAGGGCAACCGTCATTTGCAGTCGCAACACGCGAAAATTACCACCGAAGGCAGCGGCAACGAGTTGACGCGCTTGGCGTATGTCGACGGCGATTTAACCTATCGGGACGAGCAGATCGATTTGCGCGGCAGTAACGCCAAAATCAATTTGAACAGCAAAGACAGCGATATGCAAAGCGTGGATTATCAGTTTGTCGGCCGCCAAGGGCGAGGCACGGCGGAACAGGCGGAAATGCGTGATCGCTACCGCACTTTGCGCAATGCGTCGTTCACCTCTTGCTTGCCGGACGACAATGCGTGGTCAATTGAAGCCGATAAAATCCGTCAGGATTTACAAGAGGAAGTGGCGGAAATGTGGGGCGCTCGTTTTAAAGTGTTGGGTGTGCCGATTCTGTATGCGCCGTATTGGCAATTGCCGCTGGGCGATCGCCGCCGCAGCGGGCTGTTGATGCCGCAATTCAGTATGTCGAGCCGCGACGGCTTCAGTTATGCCCAGCCGATTTATTGGAATATTGCACCGAATTATGATGCGACGATTACGCCGAAATATATGGTTGATCGCGGGTTACAATTGCAAACCGAATTTCGTTATTTAAACCAACTCGGCAACGGTACAATTGCCACTGAATATTTGAACAAAGATCGCTTAAAAGAGTATCTGGGCGAGAACAAATCGCGGCATCTGTTTTTCTGGAAACACGACGCGCGCTTTGGCGACAACTGGCGTGCCAATTTGGATTACACCCGCGTGAGCGATAAACGTTATTTTAACGATTTCAGCTCGGAATACGGCAGCAGCACCGACGGTTATGCCAACCAGCGTTTCAGCGTCGGTTATTATCAGCCGAATTATAATCTGACGATTTCCGGCAGACAGTTCCAAATTTTTGACGAAACCGATATCGGACCGTACCGTGCGCTGCCGCAGATTGATTTTAACTATTATCAAAACGGCTTGGCGAACGGTTGGTTGGATTTTGCGTTGTATTCGCAAGCGGTGCGCTTTGACAACGACAGCGGATTAATGCCGAAGGCTTGGCGTTTTCATTTGCAGCCGGAATTGAATTTGCCGCTGAGCAATGATTACGGCAGTTTGAATCTGCAAACCAAATTGTACGCCACCCATTATCAGCAGACCAAAGGCAAAGATGTGTTGGCGGATGATGTGCAGCGCAGCGTGAACCGGGTGTTGCCGCAATTTAAAGCGGATCTGCAAACGGTGCTGTTTAAGTTGGAAACTTTTTTGGACGGCTACAGTCAAACCTTGGAGCCGCACGTTCAGTATTTGTATCGTCCGTATAAGAACCAAGCCAATATCGGTGATTCGGGCAATAGTTTAGGCTTGGGTTATGACAGTGCGTTGTTGCAGCAGGATTATTTCTCGCTGTTCCGCGATCGTCGTTATAGCGGCTTGGATCGAATCGCTTCGGCAAACCAAGTCACCGTCGGCGGCACCACGCGCTTTTTTGACCGGAATGTCGATGAACGCTTTAATCTTTCATTAGGGCAGATTTATTATCTCAGTTCATCGCGGATTGACGATTCCCTTAACAACCGCACTAACCGCCACTCCTCGGCGTGGGCGCTGGAATCGAACTGGAAAATTAATCGCGCGTGGAACTGGCGCGGCAGCTATCAATATGATACTGATTTGAATAAAACCGCACTTGCCAATATGGTGTTGGAATATAACCCGAGCGGCAACAATCTGGTGCAACTGAACTACCGTTACGCCAGCCAGGCATATATTGATCAGAATTTGCAAGGCGGTTCAAATGTTTATGCGCAAGATATTAAACAAATCGGTGCGACTGTCGCTTGGGATATTGATGATAACTGGGCGGTGATCGGGCGTTACTACCACGATGTGGCATTGAACAAGCCGGTGGAACAATACGGCGGCGTTCAATATAACACCTGTTGCTGGAGCGTCGGCATCGGCGCGCGGCGTTATCTGACCTCGCCGCGTGGCAATGCGGATTACAGCAGCAATAAAGTGTTTTACGATAATTCGTTCTCAATCAACTTTGAGATTCGCGGCTTGGGCAGCAACTATTCCAGCGGGCTACGCAGTATGCTGCATAAAGGAATGTTGCCGTATGTCAAACCGTTTAGTTTGGAATAATTGAAATAACAAGGAAATCAATGAAAAAGTCTATTGTAGTATTAACAACCCTGTTCAGTGCGACGGCGTTCGCCTCTGATGCGCAGATCCAACAAAATTTAAGCGGCTTGGGCATGACCAATCTGCAATTGCAGCCGAGTCCGTTAAAAGGAGTTAAATCGGTGGTTTCCGATCAAGGCATTTTTTATGTGTCTGACGACGGCAACTACATTTTACGCGGCGATCTGTTCGAATTGAAAAACGGCGAGCTGGTGAACCTGAGCGAAAAAATGTTGTTAAACAAACTGAACGGCTTTGCGGATCAAATGATTGTTTATCCGGCAAAAAATGAAAAATATGTGGTGACGGTATTTATGGACATCACTTGCCATTACTGCCATTTGTTATACAGCAAAAAACAGGAATATAACGATTTAGGCATCAGCCTGCGTTTCTTGGCATTCCCGCGCGGCGGCTTGGAAACCCAAACTGCCCGCCAAATGGAAGCGATCTGGCAGGCGAAAGATCGTAACGAAGCGTTGGATCAAGCGGAAAACGGCAAATTGCCGAAAGAGCTGAAAACGCCGGACATTGTAGCGAAACACTATGCCTTGGGGCGTCAATACGGGGTGCGCGGCACGCCGAGCATCATCACCGACAGCGGCGAGATGCTGGGTGGCTACTTGCCGCCGAAAGAGTTGTTGGAAGTGCTGGAAGAGTCGAACTAATCCGCAGGCAGTCATTGCCGAACACAGTTTCAACTTCACTCGGACGGATTTTCCGCCCGAAAGTTTATGGCTAATCGCCGGTGTTAGCCTCATTTTTATCGTTTAAGGTACAACCATTTCGTGAATAAAATCATCTGTCGCCGACAGCCGCAAACGGTGTTCCCGTTGGCGGATCATCCGTTGCTCGATCGCGTTTTTTCCGCGCGCCATATTCAAGACAAACAGCAGCTAGACCGCACTTTGCAATCAATGTTGCCGCCACAACGGCTGCGTGGGATGCAAAGTGCGGTTGAGTTGTTGCTGGCGGCACGCGAAACACAGCAAAAAATCGTGATTGTCGGCGATTTCGATGCCGACGGCGCAACCAGCACCGCACTTGCGGTGTTGGCACTACGCCGGTTGGGCTTTCAAAACGTCGATTATTTAGTACCGAACCGTTTTGAACAAGGCTACGGATTGAGTGTTGAAGTAGCGAAACTGGCGCAGGCGAAACAGGTCGAATTGTTGATCACCGTCGATAACGGCATTTCGTCGCATGAAGGGGTTGACTGGATCAAGCAGCAAGGCGCGAAGGTGATCATCACCGATCACCACTTGCCGCCGAACGAATTGCCGAATGCCGATGCGATTATCAATCCGAATTTGGCGGATTGCGATTTTCCGTCGAAATCGCTTGCCGGCGTCGGGGTGGCATTTTATCTGATGCTGGCGTTGCGTGCCGCGCTGCGCGACAGACAGTTGATTGCCGCCGCCGAGCTGCCGAATTTTGCCGAACTGCTGGATTTGGTGGCGTTAGGCACGATTGCCGATGTGGTGCCGCTGGATCAAAATAACCGGATTTTAGCCTATCAAGGGATTAATCGGATTCGCGCTCAGCGTTGCCGTTACGGCATTCAAGCATTGGCGGAAATTGCCAACCGTGATTTAAGCCGCTTTGTTGCCTCCGATCTCGGGTTTTCGATCGGCCCGCGTTTGAATGCCGCGGGGCGGTTAGACAATATGAGCGTCGGGGTGGAGCTGCTGCTGGCGGAAGATATGCAAACCGCTCGCCAACTGGCGCACGAACTGGACGCCTTGAATCAGACGCGCAAAGAGATCGAACAGGGCATGAAGCTGGAGGCGCTGCAAATTTGCAGCAATCTGGGAGAATTGGAACGCGAGTTGCCGTGGGCGATTGCGCTGTATCAGGCGGACTGGCATCAGGGCGTGTTGGGGATTTTAGCCTCACGGATTAAAGATCGCTTTCACCGTCCGGTGGTGGCGTTTGCGCAGGATCAAGCCGGCATTTTGAAAGGCTCGGCGCGCTCGATTGAAGGCTTGCATATTCGTGATGCGTTGGAGCGGGTCGATCAACGTTGCCCGGGGCTGATTTTAAAATTTGGCGGCCATGCAATGGCGGCAGGCTTGAGCATTGTCGAAGTGCGGTTTGCCGAATTTCAGCAGGCGTTTGCCGCGGTGGTGCAAGAGAGCCTGACAGCGGAGCAGTTGACCGGCGTGATCTGGAGTGACGGCGAATTGTCGGCGGCGGATTTTAATTTGCCGACTGCCGAGCTGATTGCCTCCGCTGGCCCCTGGGGGCAGGCATTTCCCGAACCGCTGTTTGACGGCGAATTTGAGGTGTTGCAGCAGCGCTTGGTCGGCGGGCGGCATTTGAAAATGATGGTGCAGCCGCGCGGCAGCACCCAATTACTGGACGCGATCGCATTTAATATTGATCCGCAATGTTATCCCGATCTGTCGATTAAACGGATGAAACTGGCGTATCGTTTGGATATTAATGAATTTCGGGGTAACCGCCAATTACAGTTAATGGTAGAATATCTGCAACCGTTGTAAAAATAGCGTAAAATAACGGCGATTAACGATGATTTTGCGTAATTTGGTAAAGTCGCTGGCGAAGTTCGCGGCGGAACGCAAAAATAGTAACCAATATCGGGTGGAGTATATCAAGTCATACCATGAGAACGGAAAAACGTTGGCTGTTACTGATCGGTGCCTTTTTCGCTTTTGCCTGTTCGCAAGCTTGGGCGGAGCAAGTCGCGAGCGCCAAAGCCGAAAACGACGAGCCGCAGACGAGTGAGCAAGTTGCGGCAGAAGCGGAAGGAGAAAGCGCGCCGTTTGCTTTTGAGGACGGCAAAGACTATTTTTCCTATGCCACGCCGATCAAATCGAAGCCGATTGATAATCGGATCGAAGTCAAACTGTTTTTCACTTATGAGTGTGCCCATTGCCTGACGGCGTTTGATAATCTCAGCTTGTATCAGCGACTGCACGAGGAGCAGATCCAGCTGATGTTGGAGCCGATCGCGGTGCCGGAGGTGCTGTTCAGCCCGAATGTATATTACAGCCTTAAGGGGATGGATAGACAAGGGCTGGCGGAATTACTGCTATTCGACAGTGCCGAATTGCAAGGCAAAAATTCGCTGCAACACGGCGAGAATTTATATCACTGGCTGATCGGACACAGTGTGGCGTTGGATCAGTTTTTAATGCAGCTCAATTCACCGGCAGTCGCCGCCAAGGCGCAAGAAGCGGTGGAACAGACCGAAAAATACGGGGTGTTCACCAGCCCGTTTTTGGTGATTGACGGGCAATATGTGTTAACCAGCAGCACCTTGTATAACGATGATTATACTTTTGCGGTGATGGATTTTTTAATTTCCCGCATTTTGCAGCAGAAACAGCGCAAAACCACATTTGTTGCGGGCGCAAACCGCACTTCAGCCAACACGAATCCATAAAATGAAGAACTCACTAAGGCGCAAACTAAGGAACCCAGCATGAAAATCGGAATTGTCGGCGCAATGGCGCAAGAAGTTGAAATTTTACGCAATAAAATGACGGATGTCAGCACCCGCCAACTTGCCGGTTGTACCTTGTATCAAGGCAATTTGGACGGCTTGGAGGTGGCGCTGATTCAATCCGGCATCGGCAAAGCGGCAGCGGCAATGGCGACCACCGCACTGATTTTATCGGCGAAACCGGATTGTGTGATCAACACCGGTTCTGCCGGTGGCATTTGCGCCGAGCTGAATATCGGCGATGTGATTATTTCCACCGAAACCGCTTACCATGACGCCGATGTGACCGCATTCGGCTATGCCAAAGGGCAATTGCCGGGCTGTCCGGCGGCTTTTCCGTCGAATCAGGCATTGATTGAATTGGCGGAAAAAGCGTTGCAAACGCAGGGCAAAAGTGCGGTCAAAGGGCTGGTTTGCAGCGGCGATATGTTCTGTAACGGCGAACAACAAATTGCGGCGATCAAAGCTGATTTCCCACAGGCGATTGCGGTGGAAATGGAAGCGGCGGCGATTGCACAGGTCTGCTTCTCGTTTGATCTGCCGTTTGTGGTGGTGCGCGCGGTGTCGGATGTGGCGGACAAGGAATCTCATCTCTCGTTTGATGAATTTTTGCCGCTGGCGGCGCAGCAATCCTCGGAAATGGTGCTGGCGATGTTGGCGGAGCTGCAATAATCGGGCGGCTATCCGCCCGACGACTAGCCGGATAACGGCTTATTTTTTCCGGTTTTTGTGCCATTTTTCCAACAGCGGTTTTGGCGGCTCCTCTTGCTCCTGATAATCAAATACTGGCAGCGACAAGTGGAAATAGATCGCCAACAGGCGCAAGCCGAAGCCGCTGAGCAAGGTGATGATCACCACCAGGCTGTGTGGAATGCCAAAGTGCGGTAGCGCAAAATAGATTGCCGCCGATAACAGCGCGATACTGGCATACAACTCTTTTTGAAACACCAACGGAATGCGGTTACAAAGCAGATCGCGCAGCACGCCGCCGAAAGCGCCGGTCACCACCGCTGCCACCGAGGCGATAATAAATCCGTGCCCCATATCCAGTGCCACTTGTGCGCCGATAATCGAAAACACAATCAATCCCAACGCATCCAGCACTAGGAACACCGTGCGGAAATAGCGCATCAGCGGTGCGATAAACACCGTCAACACCGCCGCACTTGCGACGATCATAATATATTCGGGGTGCGCGACCCAGCCGAGAGGGTAGTGTCCGAGCAGCATATCCCGAATTGAGCCGCCGCCAATGGCGGTCATCGAGGCGATGATGATCACGCCGAACAAATCCATTTTTTCACGTCCGGCAGCCAGTGCGCCGGTGATTGCCTCGGCCGTGATGCCGATAATATAAAGCACGGTCAGTAACATAATGCGGTTCGGAAGAAAAAATCAGGTAGCATAGCGTAAGCGGATTTGCGCTTTAGATAAAGAAAAATTTGAACAAGCGAACATTTTTGTGATCAAGCCCTTGTATAAACCGCACTTCGGCTTATGATGTAATCAAATTGTTATCAAATGTGCGTGTGATGATTAAAACAAAAACCCGAGCCTATTTCTGGGCAACTTTGGTGCTGTCGGTTTCCTCTTTTTTGGTGTTTGCCAATCTGTATGTGGTGCAGCCGCTGTTGTCGTTATTTGTCGAACGCTACGGCGTATCGCTGAATGTCGCGAACGGGATCTTTGCTGCAGCGTCGCTCGGCATGAGTCTGTGCCTGATTCCGTGGGCGCTGTTGGCAGATCGCTATGGACGGCGGCTTGTGATGTTGCTGAGTTTGAGCTTGAGCGCGCTGTTTTCGTTTTTATTGGTGTTCAGCGATTCGATCACCGCTTGGATTGTGTTGCGCTTTTTGCAAGGCATTGCTTTAGCAGGCTTGCCGGCGGTGGCGATTGCTTATATCAGTGAGGAATTTGAAGCCGACGCGGTGATTCCGGCGGTCGGGATTTATATCGCCGCCAATTCGATCGGCGGCATTTCCGGGCGGATTCTCGGTGGCTTGCTGGCTGAGATATTCGGCTTAAACGCACCGATGATTGTGACCGCACTTTTCACTCTTGGTGGCGCGTTGTTGACCTATTTCTGTTTGCCGAAAGAGCGGCATTTTACGCCGCAATCGCTGGCATTCAAAACCATTCTTGCCAATCTTTGCGGGCATATCAAAAATCCGCTGTTATGGCGCACCTTCTTAATCAGCGGCATCTGTTTCGGCATGTTCGTGAATATGTTTTCGGTGATCGGTTTGCGTTTGCAGCAAGCGCCGTGGCTGCTCAGCACGTTGCAAGTCTCGCTGTTGTTCCTGTGCTATTTGAGCGGCACGTTCGCCGCCTCAATGGCGGGGCGCTTCAGCCGTCGTTTTAGCGCACCGCGCGGAATGTTTTTAGGCTGGCTACTGTTGATGTGTGGAATGTTGTTGTTGATCAGTCAGTCATTGTTGATTCTGATTACCGGGCTGTTATTGTGCAGCATCGGCTTTTTCTTCACCCACGCCCTTGCCAGCGCTTGGGTCGGCAAAAATGCCACTCACGCGCGCGCCTTGGCGTCGGCACTGTATCTTTCCAGTTATTATCTGGGCGCCAGTATCGGTGGTAACTATTTGTTGACCGTGTGGCAGCAGCTCGGCTGGTATTGGGTCGCTCCTTCGGCTATGCTGCTGTTATTGCTGGTGTTGTGGTTATTGTACGGAATGTTTAAACTGCAAAAATAGCCGTTTAAAGCACTTTCTACTGTCAACTTTTTAACACTTGCGTGTGAAAATTGCACAAAGTCGATTGCCAAGCCCAGAAATAATCAGTAAACTCAAACACCTTGTCTGAAAAGATAAGTCGACTTTATAAAAATATTAATAGTTTTTTATTTTGTTTATTTGGAAAAAAGCAGTTTTTTATTTTAATTTCTCTTAAAATTAAAGTGTTAATGCGCAGTGTTTTTGCAAATATAAAACATATTCGTCAAGCCTACTTGCCGTGGTGTTTTATTTTTTGAACAGCTTATTGCCAGATTGACCCATTGACTAAAGAAAGAACCTTGAGATCAACATTATGACAACCAACACAGAATCAATTCAAGACGAAGAAATTTCCAACTGGAGAACCAAGCTGAGCGCGTTGGGGCCGGGCATTTTAATGGCATCAGCGGCGGTCGGGGGATCGCACTTGATCGCTTCCACCCAATCCGGCGCGATTTACGGCTGGCAGTTAGCGATTATTATTATTTTGGCAAATCTGTTCAAATATCCGTTTTTCCGCTTCGGTGCACAATATACCCTGGATTCAGGTAATACTTTGCTAGAAGGTTATCGCCAAAAAGGGCAGTTCTATCTGTGGATTTTCACCATTATGAACGTGTTTGCCGCGATCATTAACACTGCGGCGGTAGGGCTATTGTGTGCGGTTATTCTTTCATTCATTTTACCGTTTAGCGTGCCGATGCCGATTTTGAGCACCATCGTACTGGCAATCAGCCTGTTATTGCTGTTGTTAGGCAAATATCGAGTGCTGGACGGCGTATCGAAAGCGATTATGATCAGCTTAACCTTGGCGACAGTGATTGCCGTGCTGATTGCGATGAGCCGTGGCGCGGTCGCACCGGCGGATTATGTTAGCGCAACGCCGTGGAACTTGGGCGCGTTAGCGTTTATCGTGGCATTGATGGGCTGGATGCCGGCGCCGATTGAGATCTCGGCGATCAACTCGATGTGGGTGGTGGCAAAACGCCGTTTGACTAACGTCTCTTACCGTGACGGTCTGTTTGACTTCAACGTCGGTTATATCGGCACGGCGCTGTTGGCGCTGGTTTTCTTGGCGTTGGGTGCATTGGTGCAGCACGGTTCGGGGGTGGAAGTTGAACGTGTCGGTGGTCGCTATATCGCACAGTTAATCAATATGTATGCGGTCACTATTGGTGAATGGTCTCGTTTATTGATCGCCTTTATCGCTTTCTGTTGCATGTTCGGCACAACAATTACTGTAATTGACGGCTATAGCCGTACTAACATTGAAGCCGCTCGTTTAATTTTGAATAAACAAGAAACCCGTCAAGGTTATCTGAACTTGTCAATGCTGTTTACTACGGTGTCGGGTCTAGTTGTACTGTTCTTCTTTAACAATGCGCTTGCGCCGATGCTGCAATTTGCGATGATCGCGTCGTTTGTGTCTACGCCGATTTTCGCTACCTTGAATTTATTGCTGGTGCTGAAGGGCGAACATAAAATCAGTAAAGGTTTATACTGGCTGTCGATTATCGGCTTGATCTACCTGACTGCATTCGCGTTGCTGTTTATCGTGCAGCAGCTTGGGTTGTTGGGATAAGCCAACCGCACTTTGAGTTCAAAAGGATAGCGTTTGCTATCCTTTTTGCATTTATGCGGTTAAGTAGAAAGCGCTGTCGAATTGTTCCGCTATCAGGGTTTTCATTGTCAGTCTCCATGAATGTCGCAACTGTGTTTGCTACTGTTATGAAATCAATATCGCATTGCCTCCCTCTGCCCTTCGGGCATCTCCCTCCGCAGGCGGAGGGAGACAAAATCAGCGATATCACCAATCATAGGCAACAATATTTCTTTCGCCCTCTCCGTTTACGGAGGGGGCTGCCGAAGGCTGGGGGAGGCATTGCGTACTATGTGAATCAGGTCGCGAAGTGCGGCTAGTGCAACACTTTCCAAAGATAAACCCCAAGTGCGGTACACAGCAGCGCGCCGCACAAATGGGCGAAAATCACTCCAATGCCGTTCAGCCATTTATCGTTCAGCAGTTTTTCGATCACTTCGCCGGAAAATGCTGAAAAAGTGGTGAAACTGCCGAGAAAGCCGGTCACTAAAAACAGCCGCCATTCGGCGCTGATCGCCGGAAATGAGATAAACACGCCGATTAACACGCCAATCAGCAGGCTGCCGAGGCAGTTGGCAATCAAGGTGCCGAGCGCAATTTGGCTCAGCAACGGATTGAGTAACAGCGACAGCGCCCAGCGGGCAATCGCGCCCAAACTAGCGCCGCCACATAACAGCAATAGCGTTTTCATACGCTAATACTATGCTTGATACGGCTTAGTATCAGCCAAACAAGGGTAACGCAGGTTCATTTGCTGCGCCCATTGGTCAAGCTGCGGCACGATTTCCGCCGGATTGACGCCGATAAAATTCAAGCGGAAATGGAAGAAATCGATCACGCATACCAGATACAGGGTGGCGATATTCAGTTCTGTGCCAATTTGGTCTAACCGCTGTTCCAAATAACGCAGCGAGCGGATATTGCGCTCAATTAGCTGCTGGTGGCGCAGATTCCACCACTCCGCCGGATCGCGCATCATGCGTTCGCCCAAATACAGCAAAGTGTTTTCCATAATACCGTCGGCAATCGCATGGAAATTCAGCACTTGCCAGCGGTTTTCGTCTTGCGGGAAAAGCGCGGTTTGGCTGCCTAAACTGTCCAGATATTCGGCAATCAGGCTGCTGTTAAATAGCCATTCGCCCTGATCGGTTTGCAGCGCAGGGATTCGCCCGAGCGGGTTGTCCTGATTGTGCGGCGATTCGGCTTTTGCCGCCACGTTCGGCAGCAGTTCAACTTGATTTTCTAATTGATGATGGGCAATCACTGACCGCACTTTGCGCACGAACGGGCTGGTGGTGGAGTACCAAAGTTTCATCTTGCACCTCGTTTAGCTTAACTTAAATAATGCACGCAGATAGGCGGCGACCGATTCGTCACGATTCAAGCCGATTTGCTGCAAGTGCGGTAGCGCGTTTTTCACTCTCGGATCGGCATTGCGCATCACGCAGCCGCGCCCGACTTCGGTCAGCATCTCTATGTCGTTCATGCCGTCGCCGAACGCGATGCAGTCGCTTAATTCGTAGGCGCGATCTTGCAGCAAATGCGCCAGCGCGTGCGCTTTGGTCACTCCTTGATTCATAATTTCCAGACAGATCGGAGTGGAGTAGGTCATACTGACTTTTTCGCCGTATTGGCGACGAATTTGCTGTTCAATCGGCGATAAATCCTCGGCGGTTTTGCCGATAAAAAATACCTTTTCGGTGCCGCGCCCGTGGTGGCGGGAAAAATCGATCACCTGATAATCAAAGCCGGAATCTTTGTGGTATTTGCGCAGTTGTTGCAAATCAATATTGATAAACCAGCCGTCGTCTTGATAGGAATTGAGCACCACGCGCTGCGGGTCAAATTCCAGATTCATCAGCTCGAACGCAATGTCTTCCTGCAAGCTGTTGCTGTACAGCAGATTACCGTGCAAATCATGGATTCGCGCGCCGTTTGAGGTGATCATCGCCGCACGTTCCGATTCGATTTTTCTCAAAATATGCGAAACGTCAGTGTAATTGCGTCCGGAAGCCAGCACAATATCAATGCCTTGATCTTCCAAACGTTTAATGGTTTCGGCACTGTAGCTGCCGATGACGTGTTGATGAGTGAGTAGCGTGCCGTCTAAATCGGACACCACCGCCTGAAAAAGGTGATTGAAAGCCATACACAATCCTAGATAAAAGAGAAGGAATTGCGTTTTATGATAGCAAAGTGCGGTGATGATTGTTGGATTATTTTTGTTTCTTTAACAAGTGAACGTTGATTGTCTTACTTATTGCAACGTTGCTGCTACCGGCTGTGCCAATACCCAAGGCGCCAACACCACTGCCCACATCAGTTGATTTTGCTGATAAAAATCCAGCGCTTGCGATTCGCTGACCGGATAAATTCGTTGTTGCTCGATCAGCTCGGCAATATAGCGGCTGTTGTCTTGCAACATCGCTTGCGTCACTTCGATTAAATCCAATTGCGGTTCGACATACAGCACCCTGCCGCGCGCAAAGTGCGGTTGCAATTCATGCCAGTGAATTTTAGCGGTTTGTTGGTTGAGATCGGTTGGGTTTTGCATAACAGATTCGGTTATCAATTTGAGTGAGAAATCCGCTATCGGATTTCGTTTAACAGAAACCCGATAGCAATCTAGACAAAGCTGAATTACGCCGACCGCACTTTGGCATTTGCAATCGCTTCCGCCACGCGCTGTGGTGCGACACCGCCTTTGGCGCAGCGTTTGTCGAGGCAGGATTGCAGCGACAGAATCGGATACACATCGTCAGCAATCACTTGGCTGAATTGCTGAAATTCCTCCAAGCTCAGCGCTTCTAACGCTTTTTGTTGCTGAATCGCATACACCACCGCTTCACCAACGATATGGTGCGAATCACGGAACGGAATGCCTTTGGCGACCAAGTAATCCGCAAGTTCGGTGGCGTTGGAGTAGCCTTTCAGTGCCGCGTCGCGGGTGCGTTCCGTGTTGACTTTAATGTCTTCCAGCACCAGCGTTGCCATGTCTAAACAGTCATGCCATGTATCCAGCGCATCGAAAATGCCCTCTTTGTCCTCTTGCATATCTTTGTTATACGCTAGCGGTAAGCCTTTCACCGTCATTAACATGCCATTTAATGCCCCAACGACACGCCCGGTTTTGCCGCGGATCAGCTCGCACGCATCAGGGTTTTTCTTTTGCGGCATCAGCGAAGAGCCGGAAGTAACCTTATCGGACAATTCAACGAAATTGGCTTCGCCACTGTTGAAGATAATCAAATCTTCCGCAAAGCGAGACAAGTGAACCATGCTGAGTGATGCCACTGACAGCAGTTCGATAATGTGATCGCGATCAGAAACCGTATCAAGGCTGTTGTGCGTGGCGGAAGCAAAGCCCAAATCCTGTGCCAGCTGTTCACGATCAATCGGATACGCCGTGCCTGCCAGCGCGCCGCAACCCAGCGGGCAGCTGTTCATGCGTTGATACGCATCGGCAAGGCGGCTGTAATCACGTTCCAACATTTCAAAATAGGCTAAACACCAGTGGGCGAATGTCACGGGTTGCGCACGTTGTAAATGGGTGTAACCCGGCATAACCGCACTTTGATTGGCTTCGGCGGTGGCGACCAGTTTGCGTTGCAATTGGCGGATAGATTTTTGCAATTCGGTCACTTGCTGCTTGCACCACAATTTGATGTCTAACGCCACCTGATCGTTACGGCTGCGCCCGGTATGCAATTTTTTGCCCAGATCGCCCACTTTTTCAATCAGCTTGCTTTCCACCCAGCTGTGAATGTCTTCGTGATCATCTTGCAAAATAATTTGCGGATCAGCGGCGACTAGGCTATGCAGCTCTTGCAGTGCGTTTTCCAATTGCTGCTGTTCGGCAGCAGTCAACACGCCCACCGCAGTTAAGGCTTTCGACCAGCCGATTGAGCCCTCAATATCTTGTTCTGCCAAACGGTAGTCAAAAACCAATGAGTCGTTAAATTGTTTAAACCGTTGATCCGCCGCTTGCGTGAAGCGTCCGCCCCAAAGTGCCATAGTGTTCCTCTTTTTGTGATTAAATCGTGTTATTCAGTTTTTATAGTGTATTGTGTTTGATATATCGTTTTTCCCTCCCTCCCCATTTTTTTACAAAAATGGTACTCCCTCCGCTTGCGGAGGGAGGGAAATAACAGGCAGAAAATCCACCTTGTTATTATTTTTTCTCCCTCAGCAATTGGAGGGAATAATAACCAGTAGAAAACTTACCTTGTTATTATTTTTCGCTCCTTCCGCAGGCGGAGGGAGCTGTCCGAAGGACTGAGGGAGGGAAATTGTAATATTCCCCTGACACCTTAAATTCGAATCCGTGTCCCCACAATCTCGCCGCTTAAAAGTGAGGTCAGCTTATCAGGGTGTTTCCAGTTGGCGATGTCCACGCCACGCCCTAAATCTTTCGCCGCTTCCAACGCCGCATTGACTTTAACGATCATGCCGTCGGTGATCACCTGATCAGCGATTAACTGAGCAATTTGTGCGCCATTCAATTCCGGAATCCGCTGTTTATTGGCATCAAGCACCCCGTCCACATCGGACAACATCACCAAATCGGCATCGAGCAACTTGGCAATGGTGATTGCCGCTTGATCGGCATTCACGTTCATCAACCGCCCTTGATCATCTAAACCGATTGAACTGATGATCGGCAAGAAATCCGCTTGCAGCAGTTGTTGCAACAGTGTCGGATCGTGCGGAATTACATTAGCAACGTGCCCTAAATCCGGATCGAACTGCTGTGCGCGTGTCATATTGCCGTCAGCTAAAAACAGTCCGACTGCGTTCAGCTGCATGGTCAGAGCTTTTGCCAACAGGGTTTTATTTGCCGTGCCTGCCAGTGCGCCGACGATAATGTCGATCTGATCGCTTGGCGTGATGCGCAAACCGTTTTTCTTGCTCACCGGCAGATTCAATTTTTTCATCAAATTATCCACCACGATTCCACCGCCGTGGACGATCACAATCGGGCGGTTATGCTGACGGCGATAGTCGGCAAGTGCGGTCAGCAGGTTATCCATCGCTTGCGGGGTGTCGAGCAGCACGCCGCCGACTTTCAATACTAATGCGTTCATGATCTGTCCTGTTTTAAAATAGCCCTAAGGTTTCAGGGAAGTTGTAGCGAATATTGGCACACTGCACTGCCTGTGCCGATGCACCTTTCAGCAAGTTGTCTTCTGCGCCTACAATAATAATGTGGCTGTCTTTCACTGCAAACGCAATATCGCAGAACGGGGTGAATTCCACCTGTTTAATCGACGGGAAGTTGCGTCCGCACAGGCGCACCAGTGGGCGACCTTGATAGGCTTGTTCAAATGCCTGTTGCACCTGCTCGGCGGTCACGCCTGCTTTCAGTTTGGCGGTGATGGTGGCTAAAATGCCGCGTTTGAAATTGCCCAAGTGCGGTGTGAAAATCACTTCACAACCCAAATGGGTGGCGATTTCAGGCTGATGACGGTGGTTGAACACGCCATACGGATTCAGGCTCACTTCGCAAAAACTGCTGGTTAAACTGGCTTTGCGTCCCGCACCACTCACACCGCTGACGGCGTTGATCACCGGCAATTGCGAACGGTCGATCAGATCGCTTTCCAACAACGGTTTCAAACTCAATTGCGACACGGTTGGATAACAGCCCGCCACCGCGACCAAATCGGTCTGTTTAATCTGCTCGTGGTTCCATTCCGCCAAGCCGTAAACCGCACTTTGCAATAGTTGCGGATATTGGTGAGTGAAGCCATAATAGTCGGTATAAAATTCCGCTTTGTTGACACGATACGCCCCCGAGAGATCAAACACCTGACAGCCTTGTTCAAGGAAAATCGGCGCATAATCGTGGCTGACTTCGTGGGCGGTGGCAAGGAACACGGTGTCAAATTGGCTTGCCAATTCGCCGATTGCTTCGTTGCCTGCCGGCAATGGTTGCAACGGCAGATCGACCACGCTTTTCAATTGCGGGTATAATGCCGAAATCGGTTTATTTGCATCGGCGCTGTTGCTGGAAACATACAATCCGCTCAGTTCAAAATTCGGGTGGCGGTTTAAAATCAGGGCAAGTTCTGCGCCGGTGTAGCCGCTGGCGCCGACAATGATGGCTTTTAATTTTGACATGGGGTACGCTAGTCCTTATAACAGAAAAGTTAACGCTATTGTATGTGATTTATACCGGATTTGCACTCACCGTGAGCGCAAACTGAACAATGCTTAATTATGCGATAATTTGCATAATTATACAAGATTAAAGCAAATGATAATTTAAGGAATAACTATGGCAGTGCCGCAATTTCTCGATTTATACCGCACTTTGATTGGGTTGCCGACCATCAGCAGCTTAGAGCCGACGGAAGATCAGTCTAACCGCATTCTGATTGAAACGCTGGCGGGCTGGTTGGATTCGCTAGGCTTTAAAACCGAGATGATTGCGGTCGAAGGTTCTCGTGATAAATATAACCTGCTTGCCACCTACGGCGAGGGCGAGGGCGGTTTGTTGCTTGCCGGCCACACCGACACTGTGCCGTTTGATGAAGGGCGCTGGACGTTTGACCCGTTCAAGCTCACCGAAAAAGACGGCAAATTTTATGGTTTAGGCACGGCAGACATGAAAGGCTTTTTTGCGTTTATTGTCGACACCGTGGCGAACATGGATTTGACGTTGCTCAAAAAACCGTTGCGGATTTTGGCAACTGCCGATGAAGAAACCACCATGCTCGGTGCACGCACCTTTGCACAGCACAGCTACATTCGCCCCGATTGTGCGATTATCGGCGAGCCGTCATCACTGAAACCGATTCGCGCGCACAAAGGCTACATGGGCAATGCGGTGCGGGTGATCGGCAAGTCTGGGCACTCCAGTGATCCCGATAAAGGGGTGAATGCGATCGAAATTATGCACCACGCCACCGGCAAGCTGATTGATCTGCGTAATCATTTGCGTGAAAAATACCGCCATGACGGCTTTGCAATTCCATATCCGACCATGAATTTCGGCAATATTCACGGCGGCGATGCGCTTAATCGGATCTGCGCCTGCTGCGAATTGCAATTCGATATTCGCCCGTTGCCGAATTTGGAATTGAAAGATCTGAATGAAATGATGCAACACGCCTTGCAACCGCTGATCGAACGCTGGGGTGATCGGGTGACCCTGACCGCACTTTATGAACCGATTCCGGGTTATGAATGCGCCCACTCGGCACAAGTGGTGCAAGTGGTGGAAAAACTGTTGGGTGAAAAAGCTGAAACCGTGAATTACTGCACCGAAGCGCCGTTTATTCAACAACTGTGCCCGACACTGGTGCTCGGACCTGGTTCAATCGAACAAGCGCACCAACCCGATGAGTTTTTAGAAAGCCAATATGTGCAACCGACCAGAGATCTACTGGCGAAGCTGATTGGTCATTTTTGCGGGTAGACGCTGATTAGTCTTATCTTCGCCCCTTCCACGTGCGGAGAGAGTGCTATTTAGTTGCCACAATCCAGAATGAAATTACATCATAGCTATCTAATAAATAAAGGAAATGTTATAAGTGCGGTTTATGCTGGGCTAGCAAGCCCGGCCTACGGCAAGTACCGAAAATCCACTAATCTAACGGCTGACACTTAGGACAATAAAAACTATTCCGCTGCCCGATAACCGCACTTTCGATTTTATTGCCGCAAGTCGGGCAAGGCTCACCGGCTTTGCCGTAAATATACAACTGCTGTGCGAAATAACCCGGGCGACCGTCGGGTTGAATAAAATCTTTAAGCGACGTGCCACCTTGACGAATCGCGTCGCGCAACACCAACTTTATTTGCTCAACTAATTGCGTACACTGCGCTTGTGTCAATTGCTTACTTGGTGTGAGTGGATGAATGCCGCACAGAAACAGCGTTTCATTGGCGTAAATATTGCCCACGCCGACCACTACCGCATTGTTCATAATAACCGACTTGATCACCGTGTTTTTATTGCGGCTTTTTTGCCAAAAATACTCGGCATTAAACGCCTCGGAAAGCGGCTCGGGGCCGAGCTTGGCAAACAGCGGAAAATCCGCCAGGCTTTTCGTCCACAACCAGGCACCGAAACGACGCGGATCGTTATAGCGCAGGATTTTGCCGTTGGCAAAAATAAATTCCAGATGATCGTGTTTATCGCGTACCGCACTTTGCGTCGGATCGTCGGCATCGACCACGCGCAGCGAGCCGGACATTCCCAAATGTCCGATAATATAGCCCTGCTCGGTTTCTAAAATCAGGTATTTAGCACGGCGCTGTAAACCGTTGACGCGCACGTTATACAGCTCGCTCAGCTCGGGGCTGACTTCCCAACGCAGTTTCGGGCGGTGGACGCGGATTTGTTCGATATATTGCCCCATCACATAGGGCGCAATGCCGCGCAGGGTGGTTTCGACTTCAGGTAATTCAGGCATAATGTATTATTCGCTCCAGGATCAAGAACCGCTATTTTACCTAATCCTGATTTTTCTTTCAGCTGTTGATTAAATCGGGTATAGTTTGCTTTTCTTTGTTTCTTTGTTTCTTTGTTTCTTTGTTTCTTGGTGTCGGGCAGCTTAATCGTGGCAATTGGCGCGCAAAATGCGTTCGTGTTGAAACAGGGCTTGTTGAAACGGCATACCTTTTGGATCGCGCTTACCTGCTTTTTGTGTGATTTTGCGCTGATTTGCGTCGGCGTGCTGGGGCTTGGCAGCCTGATCAGCCAAAGCCCAAGCGCCACGCTGGCGTTAGCCGCTATCGGTGCGCTGTTTTTGCTGGTGTACGGTGCGCGCGCGTTTCGTAGCGCGTATCGAGGCAACAGCGGGCTGAATCTCGATCCGCAAGACGACAAGCCGCAAAGTGCGGTTAAAGCGGTGTTGGTCACGCTTGGTTTCACGCTGCTCAATCCGCACGTCTATCTGGATACGGTGGTGATTATCGGCGGAATTGCCTCAACACTGCTGTTTGAACAAAAAATCCAATTTTTGATCGGTGCGGTGTTCGCCTCCGGCTTATGGTTTTTCAGCCTCGGTTATGGCGCCCGCCTGCTGATCCCACTGTTTAAACGCCCGATCACCTGGCGGATTCTGGATTTCGTTATCGGCTGCGTGATGTGGCTAATTGCCTTCAGCCTGATTCGCTACGCTTTAACGCTTGTGTAAGTGCGGTTAAACCGCACTTTTGGCGCTAAAATGTCTTTTCAAAAATCAGATTGGCATTTTTCTGGCTATAGGAATACATCGACGGCAGGTTGCTGTCTTGTTTTTTCCAGCTGAAATGCAGTTTAGGGGTGATGCCCCACAAATGCCAATCACGCTTCCAGAGCGTCAGATTCACACTGTAAATTTTGTCGTTCCGCGCTTTGCCGAGCTGCAATATTTTGCCTAAGCGCGCCTGCTCTTTGTAGTTTCGTTGAGCATAGGCAAAGCCTAAACGCGACGAAATGCCCCATTGCCACTCCTGCCCCCAGCCCAAGCGCACTGTTCGGGTGTTGTTGCGGTATTGCAGCTCACGCGTTTTTTCACGGTTATAATCGGCGCCAAGATAAAAGAACTGGCGCGGGTTGCGCAGCCAAAGCAGGGTTGCGGAAGCCAGTCGGCTGTGTCCGTTCAGGGTTTGGCTGTCGTAGTAATGCTGTTCGGCGTGTTCAAGTGCGGTGGAAATTTGCCAGTTGTTATTTAGCCAGCGGCGATATTCGCCACGCACACCGTTTGCCTATTTATAGGATTGATTGCCATACCAGCGTTTTTCATAAAATGGCAACACAGCCCAAGTTTGCACCGCACTTTTATGCTTATAGCCGAGGTAAGTGCGGTTATAAATATCATCATACGCATGATTGTCCCAAAAATTCTTGCCGAACAATTCGGTGCTGAAATGCAGATAGTGCGAGCCATTGAGGTTGAAATCTCGTTCTAAATTAAACGAATAGGCAATGCCGTGCGCAGATTGCGGCAACATACTGTCGCCTTTTTGTATGCTGTCAAAATTGGTATTCTCAATATAGGGATTGGAGGAGGCATTATTAACATTATTAACATTGCTATCGCGCAGATAATAAGCGCTAATGCCGCTTTGCCAACCGCTGCGTTGTTGCAGCGCATTTAAATATGCCGCAATCACCTGCCGAATGGGCTGCGGCACGCCGACCGCACTTTGCGCTTTTTCAAATTGATCGCGCGCGGCGTTGTCTTGGTGATCATGAAACAGGGCTTTCGCCAGCTCAATCCGCACCGGATTGAGCTCTGGATTGACGGCTAAAATTTCGCGCAAATGTGCAATAGCAAGCGAATAATCTTTTGCCAGCTGCGCCAGTGTTGCCTCGGAAAAGCGAGCCAGAATCGGATCATGCTGTGGGAAAGTGCGGTAAATCGCGAGCAGTTCTTGGATTAATTCCGGATTATGTTGCTGCAATGCCAGATTGAGCCAATCTTGGGTGAGTTGCAGATTTGATAGCAACAGTTCACGCTTCAGTTTTGCCAATTCGACGCTGTTCGGCGCTTGTTCATCAATCGGAATGCTTGGTGGCGCTGGCTGTGCAACATTTTGAATGTTTTCGGGCAGTAGCGGCTGATTGATCGATTCTGGGGCTTGTGCCATCGTACTGGAAATAGCAAGTGCGGTTAAAGTGAGAGTAGCAAGGCGTTTTTTCATGGGAATAGGGTGTCGTTATGCTTATTAAAAAAGAGAGGCGCAGCTGCGCCTCAGGGTTGAAGTCAATCAGAACGGATTATTTTTTTCGTGACCAATCATGGTGTTACCACCAATTCGACCAACAATTTTTTCAGCCTCTGCACCAACCATCATGCCTAGATAATTAAGTTGATCTTCGCCTTTATAACCGCCGTTGACACCAGTAAATTCAACATCTACATAGTTATCGCCACCAAATTGGATAATACCGTCTTTGGTGTAGATTGGATTTTCTGGAAAAATAAGATCGCCGGGCGCAGTAAAAGGATTGTTATCCATTTTGACAGCTTTTCCGGAAATAACCGCTTTCCCGAAATCGGCAGTTAACGCAATATCGTAGCTGTCATGCCAACGGTTTAGACCCGGAGCAACTTTCACGCTATAGGTTTTTTTGGCATCGAGTTTTTGCAATTCAGTAAATTTATCGGCAGGGGTTGCATTTCCGCCGTATAAAACGATTGACGTTGGATTAATCTCTTTTCCATCGATTGTTCCAGAAGCCTGAAGTTCCGCCAGATAAGCATCTTCTTCGCTGTAACGGTATGTGCTATAAGTCATGTTGACGCGCTTTCCGTCAATCGTGTTATTAACCATATAGTCATTCCATTGGTTGTCGCGAGGCTGATTTAAGATGCCGGAGGTTGCTGGCGCGAATAAGAATTTGCGCAAGCGTTCTTCTTCACTGGCACCGGGCTGTAAGAGATAATCCAAGGTGCCGTCAATTAAGGTCGAACGAGCCTCTCTTGGAACGTTGGACACTCGGATCCGCCAATCTGCAGCATAGCCAACAGTTGGGTTTTCAGCCTTAAATTTTGTTAACTGATTTTGTAATTCGACCGCAGTCGCTTTCTCTTTTTTTAACAGCGCTTTTTCATTTGCTAACTGTTTTTCTAATTTTGCAATTTCCGCTTTTTTGCTTTGGTCAGCCGCAGCGAGATCTTGAGTCAGTTTTGTGATCTTATTTTGGCTGTCTGCGATTTTTTTATTAGCGGCAGCGACCGCACTTTGGGTTGCTTCAAGCTGTTTCTGCAAGGCAACAGTGGCATTTTTAGCGTCTTGTAATGATAGCTCTGCTGCTGCTTTTTGTGCATCTGCCAAACGTTGTTTTTCGGCGGCAAGTTGCTGCTGTAATTTCTCCACTTCCGCTTTTTTGCTTTGGTCAGTAGCGGCGAGATCTTGAGTCAGTTTTGTAATCTTAGTTTGGCTGTCTGTGACTTTTTTATTGGCGGCATCTTGCGCGGTTTTCGCTTTTTCTGCAGCAGCTTTTTGGACTGCGGCAATTTGATCGGCGCTTTGGTCTGTGGTGGTTGTAGCGGTGTTGTTGGTGGTGGTTTTTTGGGTTGATGAGCCGCCGGACGAGCCGCAAGCAGCAACACCGAGAGAAATTAATACAGCAAGTGCCGTCGTTTTTATTGTTGGTTTCATAAGCGATTCCTTTAGTGGTAAATAGTTGGCAGAAAAAAAGAAAAATAGCCGCTTAATGGTTTTTCACTCCAAAATTGACAATGAAATCATTAAACTTTTTAAGTTTAAAAAAACAAGGCTTTAGCGATCTTTAACTAAAAATTTAGATCTAGCTCACATTTTTAATGAAAAATGGAGTGAAATTTCAAAAAAGGGGAGGGGATTTTATCGGATTGGGCTTAAATCGCCGCTTACTCTCTCTGTTTTCAGGCATATTCCTGTGTAAACGGAAAGATTAAGCAGCGTGAGTGTTAGATATTCCTAAACTCATATTGCAGTTGTTCGTCATCTTCAAAATATTGATCCATTTCGAAAGACGGTTTGTTTTGCTGGTGGTGACCAATGACTTTGGCGGGCACACCGGCGGCGGTGGCGTATTCGGGCACGGCTTGTAGCACCACCGAGCCGGCGCCGATTTTGGCGAAGCGTCCGACTTCGATATTGCCGAGAATTTTCGCGCCCGCGCCGATCATCACGCCTTCGCGCACTTTCGGGTGGCGATCGCCGCACTCTTTGCCTGTTCCGCCTAGGGTTACGCCTTGTAGAATCGAAACGTCGTCCTCAATCACCGCGGTTTCGCCGATCACAATGCCGGTGGCGTGATCGAGCATAATTCCTTTGCCGATGCGCGCGGCGGGGTGAATGTCCACGTCAAACGCCACCGAGATTTGGTTTTGCAGGTAAATCGCCAACGGTTTTCTGCCGACTTTCCACAAATAATGGGTGATGCGGTAGCTTTGCAGCGCGTGGTAGCCTTTGAGATAGAGCAGCGGCGTGGAGCACATATTCACCGCCGGATCGCGCTCGCGCACCGCGATTAAATCACTGGCGGCAAACAGGATCAGATCGGGGTTTTGCTCGTAGGCTTCTTCGATAATCTCTTTCAGCGCAATGGCGGGCATGATCGGGTTCGACAGCTTGTTTGCCAGAATATAGCTCAGCGCCAAGCCTAAATCATAATGCTTTAAAATCGTGGCGTGGAAAAAGCTCGCCAACATCGGTTCGCTTTCCACCAACTCTTTAGCTTCGTTGCGAATCGACAGCCATAAATCCAGTAACTTTTGCGGAGACATTTCGGTCATAACTTACTCTCTGGTGTATTCTTCTTTGCGTTCGCGCCCCAACAAGGCGACCGCCGCGTCGCGCGCATCTTTGCCGCAGAACAGCACTTGGTAGATCTGTTCGGTGATCGGCATTTCAATCCCTTGCCGCTGTGCCAGCAGGTGCGCTTCTTTGGTGTTATAAAAGCCTTCGACCACTTGCCCGATATTGTCCAGCGCCTGTTGTGCGCCGAAGCCTTGCCCTAACATTAAGCCGAAACGACGGTTGCGTGACTGGTCGTCGGTGCAGGTCAGCACCAAATCGCCTAACCCCGCCATGCCCATAAAAGTGGCGGGCTGTGCGCCCAATGATAGCCCCAAACGGGTGATTTCGGCAATACCGCGGGTGATAAGTGCGGTTCTGGCATTGGCGCCAAAGCCCATGCCGTCGGAAATCCCGGCGCCGATAGCGATCACGTTTTTCACCGCGCCGCCCAGCTGCACGCCGATCATGTCGGTGTTGATATACACTCGAAAATGCTTGCTGCAATGAATGCGGGTTTGCACTTCGCGCGCAAATTGTTCGTTGTCAGAAGCAAGGGCAATTGCGGTCGGCAAGCCGTTTGCCAGCTCTTTGGCGAAGGTCGGGCCGGACAGCACTGCGAGCGGGTAGTGGCTGCCGAGCTGTTCTTTCACCACCTCTTGCAATAAGCGTCCGCTGTCGCGCTCTAAGCCTTTGGTCGCCCAGATTAAACGGCTGTCATCGCGCAGCAGCGGTTTGATTTGTGCAATCACATCGCCGAACACATGGCTCGGCACTACCAGCAGAATGTCGCGTGAGGCTTGAATCGCTTTGGCTAAACTCGGTTCGATAATCAACGATTCCGGAAAAGAAATGCCGGGCAAAAAGGTGCTGTTTTGACGTTCTTGCGCCAGCCGTTGTAAATGTCCGGCATCGTGCCCCCACAGGTAGGTCGGGTAGCCGTTGCGTGAAAAAGCAATTGCGAGTGACGTGCCGAACGAGCCGGCGCCTAAAACGGTGATTGGCGTGTTGCTAAGTGCGGTAGGCATTTTTTCCTCTCTTGCAAAATAGTCGATACAAAAAGGCATAGGCATATTCTAAAACAAAATCGCAGGCAATTGCCTGCGATTTATGTAATTAAGCGCAATGATTTAATGCGAAATTAGTGCGTTTGCACCTCTGCGCTTTTCTCGATTTCTTCTTGCTGTGCTTGTAGTTGTTGCATAAACAGCGCATCGAAGTTCACCGGCGATAAGTTCAGCGCCGGGAATGTGCCGCGGTTGACTAAGCTGGAAATCAATTCGCGCGCATACGGGAACAGCATATTCGGGCATTGTGCGGTCAGGCAGTGTGCCAGTTGCACGCCTTCCAAGCCTAACACGGTGAACACGCCGGCTTGTTTTACTTCGCAGATAAACGCAACGTCGCCGCTGTCTTCCAGCGTGGTTTCCACGGTCAGATTCAGGCAAACTTCGTATAAACCTTCGGCAAGTTCAACGGTTTCGGTGTTCAGATCGAATTGCAGATTCGGTTTCCACTCTTGTTGGAAAATGGTTGGCAGGTTCGGTGCTTCGAAAGAAACGTCTTTTACATAGATGCGTTGAATTTGTAACGTCGGTTGAACCGCTTGTTCTTCGGTGTTTGCCGCTTGTTGATTGTTCTCGTCAGCCATTGTCAGCTCCCTTATATGATGAAAATAGAAAATTAATGTTTAACCAAAGGCAGATTCGCCGCGCGCCAGCCGCCAATCCCTTCTTTCAAACTGTAAACTTGTGCGAAACCTTGTTTGTGTAACTGATTTGCCAACGCTTCCGAGCCTAATCCGCTGGCATCAGCCACGATTAACGGTGCATTTTTGTGTTTTTCCAACACGCTGGCTTTGTTGTTTTTAATTTCACTTGGCAATAGTTGGACGCTGCCGATAATGTGACCGCGTTGGAATTCGTCTAACGTGCGGACATCAACCACCACGCCGTTTTCTTTATTCAGCAGTTGGGTCAGTTGTGCGTTGTCGACCACTTTCACCGACGATGTTGCCGATTTGACAAAGGTGACGATCACGCCGATAAACACCACAACCCAAGCAGCGACCATAATGGTGTGATTGCCGGCAAATTCGATAGCCTTAGGGATAAAATCTTCCATTTAAAATCTCAATCCGTAAAAATAATAATAGTTAAAAGAGTGCTAAGTATAACCGCTCTTATCCGGTTTAACCAAATAAAACTGGGCGGGGATTGATTAAATTATCGCTAGTCGGGCGAAAAGATCGGCAGAAAAGAGCATAAAAAAACCGCACTTGCGCCGATTGGGCGGCAAAGTGCGGTTCAGATGTTAAGCGGTCAAATTACAGATAGTATTTTTTAACCACTTTCAAATTATCGTCTAATTGATATACCAACGGCTGACCGGTCGGGATTTCTAAATCCATAATGTCAGCATCAGAGATGCCTTCAATGTGTTTTGCCAAGGCACGCAAAGAGTTGCCGTGCGCAGTCACTAACACGCGTTTGCCGCCTAACAGCGCAGGGGCGATTTGATCTTCCCAGAACGGCAATACGCGTTCTAACGTCACTTTCAGGTTTTCACCGTCCGGCACCACATCGCTCGGCAAATGCGCATAGCGGCGATCGTTGTGTGCGGAATTCGGATCGTCTTGTGCCAACAACGGTGGCAAAGTGTCGTAAGAACGGCGCCAAATATGAACTTGCTCGTCGCCGTATTTTTCAGCGGTGGCTTTTTTATCCAAGCCTTGCAATTCACCGTAGTGACGTTCGTTTAAACGCCAGTTTTTCACTTGCGGGATCCACAGTTGATCTGCTTCTTCCAACACGATATTACAGGTTTTGATCGCACGGGTTAAAACAGAGGTGAATGCGATGTCAAATTCAAAACCGGCTTCTTTTAATTTTTGACCGGCAGATTTGGCTTCTTCGATGCCGCGTTCGGTCAGGTTGACATCACGCCAGCCGGTGAATAAATTTTTGGCATTCCACTCACTGAAACCGTGACGAATGAATACTAATTCCATAAAAAAGTTCTCCTGTAGGATGATAAAATAAATCGTAATAACTGCGGCATTTATAACAAATATTTCCCGAAGTTTAAATAGTAAAACCGGATCTTTGCTGATATTCTGCCGTGAATTGCTGATCTTTTGCCAAGAAGCGATTAAAATGTGTTAATTTTGTTAGGGGAGTGTAGGCGTTTTGTCGAATTAGGCAAAATTAACGCCGCACAAACCGCTTAGAGTCACAGTCAGCAGGAGTTACAGCCGGTGCCATTGCAGGGTATTCAAAAATCGTTACCGCTCTTTTTCGCGATCGTCATGTTGTTTGGCGGAGCGAGTTCGATCGCCACAGCCAATCAGCAGGATTTATCGCAAGTTCAGCAGCAAATTAAACAGCAGCAACAGCAGCTTTCGCAACAGCGCAAAGAACAAAACCGTCTGCAACAGGATTTGAAAAAACAGGAAAGCAGCATTAACACTGTGTTGGGCGAGTTGCGCAAAACCGAGCAGGAATTGGACGAGCTGCGGCGCAATATTCGAGAAACCGATAAACAGATTGCACAATTGGAAAAACAGTTGGCGGGACAAAAGCAGAAACTGGCGGAACAACTGGACTCGGCATATCGCGCCGGTTTGAACCCTTCCGCAGTGGAAAAAATGCTGTCGGAAAAGGCACAGGTGAGCGATCGGATGTTGGCGTATTACCAGCAGTTTAACCGCACGCGGATGGAATTGATCGAATCGATCCAACAAACGCAAGCCAACTTAGAGCAGCAAAAAACCGAAGCGCAGCAGCAACAGAAGCAACAGCAAGCCATTTTAAGCAAGCAGAAACAGTCACAATCCTCGTTGCAAAAAACGCAAAACGAGCGCAAATCGACACTCACTAAATTGGATCGCTCGATTAAACAGGGCGAAAACCGCTTGGACATGTTGCGTGAAAATGAAAACAGCCTGAAACGCTCGATCGCGCAGGCGCAAGAGCGTGCCAGAAAACGCGAGCAAGAGGAACTGGCGGCATACCAAAAGAAAAAAGCCGAGCAAGAAAAGAAAAGCGAGAAGCCTTATCAGCCGACCGAAAACGAAAAGAACCTGACCCGAAAAACCACCGGTTTAGGCGCGGGTAAAAAACAATATGCGATGCCGGCAAGCGGCAGCGTCGCCAACCGTTTCGGTTCGGTGCAAATGGGTGAACTGCGCTGGAAAGGGATCGTCATCAACAGCAGTGCTGGCGCAACGGTGAAAGCGATTGCCGACGGGCGGGTGATTTTATCCGACTGGTTGCAAGGCTACGGCTTGGTGATCATCGTCGATCACGGCGCCGGTGATATGAGCCTGTACGGCTACAACCAACGGCTAAGCGTGAAAAACGGACAATATGTCAAGAGCGGTCAGAAAATCGCCGAAGTCGGCAACAGCGGCGGACAAGGCAAACCGGCACTCTACTTTGAAATCCGCCGCAAAGGCAATCCGGTGAATCCGTTGAGTTGGGTGAAATAGGTCAGGCATCGTCCGACCAATTCAACTTAAGTCGGTCGTATTGCCTAAAATTTATATGCGTTCAAGACGAAAACGCGTAAATTACAGCAGCACGATAGCGCACTTAACTATTTATTTTAATGAAAAAGACAACTAACCCATAGCCATGAAATTAAAAAATCTAATCCAAACCGCACTTTGCCTGTTTTGTTTGCTGTTTACTGCCAGCGGCTTTGCGGCGCGCTTGGCGATTGTGATTGATGACATCGGCTACCGTGCAGATGATCAGAAAATTTATCAGTTGCCGAAAGAGATTTCGGTGGCGATTATCCCTTCCGCACCGAATGCCACTGCTCGGGCGAAGCAAGCCAAGCAGCAGGGGCGCGATATTTTGATTCACCAGCCGATGCAGCCGAAAGCCAATATGAAGCTGGAAAAAGAGGGTCTGCGTTTGGGGATGTCGGCGCAGCAAGTGGCGAAAAATATTGAGTATGCCCGCCAGCGCGTGCCGTATGCGATCGGTTTGAATAATCACATGGGCAGCGCTGCCACTGCAGACCGCTCTTTGATGCAGCAGTTGATGCAAAATTTGGCGCAGCATAAATTGTTCTTCCTCGACAGCCGCACTATCGGCAGCAGCGTGGCAAGCAAAGTGGCGCGTGAAAACGGCGTGGTCGCGCTCGATCGCCATATTTTCCTTGATGACAGCGACGAGTATGCCGACGTGCAGCGACAATTTAATTTATCGCTGCAATATGCGCGCAAACACGGCACCGCGATTGTGATCGGACACCCGCGCAAGAATACGATTCGGGTGTTGCAACAGGGCATTGCCAACCTGCCGAAAGATATTCAACTGGTCGGCATGGGCAGCTTGTGGCGCAATGAAAAAGTGATTCCGGCGAAGCCGTTTATCCTGTTGTTTAACGACTTACCGGCTTCGACCTCAGTTGAACCGTTTGTGAAATATCCGCTGCTCAGAGGCGTGCCGGAATAGCACGCCTTAGCGCAAACCGTTACGGGCAAGGATTGCTGATTTCGGCATGAACCGCATTGATTTGCGCGATCACCTCATCACTCAACCGCACTTGCACGCTGTCGATATTCTGTTTTAGCTGGGTTAAATTGGTGGCGCCGATAATATTGCTGGCGACAAACGGCTGTTGATTAACAAACGCCAAGGAAAGTGCAGTCAGGCTGATATCAGCTTGCTCGGCGATTTCGGCATAGCGTTCCACCGCTTCAAAGGCTTTCGGTTTGGTATAACGTTTAAAACGTTCAAACAGAGTTAAACGTCCGTTTTCCGGCCACGGCTGGGTGCGGTATTTGCCGCTCAACAAGCCGAACGCCAACGGCGAATAGACAAGCAGCCCGACTTGCTCACGCAGTGAAATTTCGCTTAAGCCCACTTCATAACTGCGGTTTAGCAGATTATACGGATTCTGCACCGATTGTACTTTCGGTAGATTCAGTTCACGTTGTAGCCGTAAACATTCCATCACGCCCCACGGCGTTTCATTCGATAGCCCGAAATGGCGGATTTTGCCCTGTTGTTGTAAGGTTTGCAACGCCTCAAGGCTCTCTTGCAACGGCGTGATGTCATCAGCTTCATCAAGTGCGGTCAGCCCTAACTGTCCGAAAAAATTGACTTGCCGCTCCGGCCAATGCAGTTGATACAAATCCAGATAATCGGTTTGCAGCCGTTTCAAACTGGCATCACAGGCGGCGATGATCTGCTCGCGGGTGAAGCGTGAACCGCCACGGATATAGTTTTGGTTATCGTTGGCGCGCGACGGGCCGGCGATTTTACTGGCGATAATCAATTTATCGCGCTGCTGTTTCGCCAGCCAACTGCCGATATATTGCTCGGTTCTGCCGTAAGTTTCGCCATTCGGCGGTACGGGATACATCTCGGCGGTGTCAATAAAATTTACGCCGTGCGCCACTGCGTAATCCAGCTGCTGGTGCGCTTCGCCTTCACTGTTCTGCTCGCCAAAGGTCATGCTGCCCAAACAGATCAGGCTGACGTTTAAATCGCTGTTGCCCAGTTGTCGATATTGCATTTTGCTTTCCTCATTTAGATATAAATAAGAAAACTATAACAAATTTTTCGCGCGGGTTGTGAACCGAACCGCTATTTTTTCGGTTGCTGCGCTTTTTGTACCGCCATTTTTAACGCCGGGATTGCGCTGTTGCCGTGATTGGTTTTTGCCATTAGGTGGAACTCACTGACGATGTTGTGTTGCGCCAATTGTTGCTGAAAATCTTCCACTTTCAGAACGCAGCGGCGTTTGATAACCCGCTGAATCCGAGCAGGATCTGAGTCGGGATCGGCGTGCGGATTGGCTTCATATTCGCCCAGCGTGAACAGCAGTGAAGCCGCTGGTAATCGTTCGAAAGGCACGCTGCGCTGTTGTAAAATAGTGCCGTTTCCCCACCACAATGACGGGCTGGCTATGGTGTAATCATCAAATAGCTCAGGTCTGTTCAGCCACACATACAGCCCGAACAGCCCGCCGAACGAATGCCCGAAAAACAGCTTATATTGCGGTTGCAGTGCATATTGCTTTTCTAGCCAATTCGGTAACTCGGCGACAAAATCCAGAAAATCCGCCGCGCCGCCACCGGCGGCAAATTGATCTCCGGCAGCGGCAAAGGTGTAATCGCGGGTGCGCTCAGCCACGGCATAGCGTTGTTCGGTAGGATAGCCGATAGCCACAATTGCAGGCAGGGGCAAATTCGGATCAAGCGCTTGCAGTGCCGCGGCAAAATGGGCATTGCCGTCGAGCAGATATAACACGCTGCCGTTATTTTGTTGTTTCGGTAGCGCAATAAACAGCCGATACGGCTTTTGTTGAAAAGTGCGGTCTTGCTGGCTGAGGTGAAACAATTCAGCATTCGAGTTGACCGCACTTTGCGGTTTGGCGCAAATTGAAAAAGGCATGAGCATCAAGAATCAATATAAAAAGTAGAGGCATTTTCGTATAAATATCATATTGATAGCGGCGTTCATTAAATTACAAAATATTACAATGAATGATAATGGTTATCATTTATTAATTGGTATTTATTATCATATCATAATTTAGCTTTACAGAATCAAGATGAATCTTCAAATTAAGGATACGATATGCAGTTTGCCAAAAATAAAATCACCGCCGGAATCTTACTCGCGTTCAGCCCGTTGTTGTATGCCAATGACAATATTACTGTTTTAGAACAAATCAATGTAACCGCCGAACAGCAATTGAAACAGTCGCTGGGCGTTAGCCAATTGTCGGCAGAGGAAATCGAAAAGCGCTCGGTCACCAATGATGTGTCGGAGCTGGTGCGCAAAATGCCCGGTGTCAATCTCACCGGCAACACCGCAACCGGACAGCGGGGCAATAACCGTCAGATCGATATTCGTGGGATGGGGCCGGAAAATACGCTGATTTTAATTGACGGCAAACCGGTGACATCGCGCAACTCGGTGCGTTACAGCTGGCGCGGACAGCGCGATACCCGCGGCGATTCCAACTGGGTACCGGTTGAAGAAATCGAATCGATCGAAGTGCTGCGCGGCCCGGCAACGGCACGTTACGGCTCCGGTGCTGCAGGTGGTGTGGTGAATATCACCACCAAAAAAATCAGCGAACAGTTAAGCGGCGCCTTGACTTACTACACCAATCAACCGTTCGATAGCAAAGAGGGCGCAACAAACCGTGTCGGTTTTAACCTGAACGGCCCGATTGTCAGCGATGTGCTGTCTTTCCGCCTTTACGGCAACGCCAATAAAACCGATGCCGATGCGCAAGACATTAACACTGTGAAAAACGGCTCGAATGCAGCCGGTAAAGAGGGCGTGCGCAATCGTGATATTGCCGGACGTTTAGCGTGGAAAATCAGCCCGCAGCAATTGGTTACCGTTGATACGGCGTATAGCCGCCAAGGTAACGTCTATGCCAGCGACACCCAACACAATACCCAGACTGATGTAACTAAAATGTTATACGGCAGCGAAACCAACCGTATGTATCGCCAAAATTATTCGATTATGCACGAGGGTGATTGGGCGTGGGGGCAAAGCAAACTTACCGCCAGTTATGAAAGAACCACCAATTCTCGCTTACTGGAAGGTTTAGCCGGCGGGCCGGAAGGGCAGATTATTCTTGATGAGAACGGTGAATTAGTTTTTACCGATAGCGTGCTGAAAAGCTCACGCATTGCCGGTGAAATCAGCGTGCCATTTGAATGGGGCGTGCCGCAAGTGGTGACGATTGGCACAGAATTTAACCATGACAGCTTGGACGATCCGGCTTCAATGCGGCAAGGGTTTGCAAAAGATGCCAATTTTGCCGGATTAAACAATCTAGACAAAGGCAAAACCTCGCAAGATAATTTCTCGGCATTTATTGAGAATAATATTTTGTTGAGTGAACAAATTAACCTGATTCCGGCGGTGCGTTTTGATCACAACAGCCGCTCCGGCAGCCAAATCAGCCCGGGCTTGAATGCGTTTTATCATATTAATGAAAACTGGACGCTGAAAGGCGGGGTAGCGCAGGTGTATAAAGCGCCGAATCTGTATCAAAGCACACCGGGATATCTTTTAGCTACTCGTGGCAAAGGATGTCCGGTTGGTAACGCGCGCAACTGTTATTTGATTGGCAATGATCACCTGAAACCAGTATCAATAAAGAACTGGGCGTGGAATATAATCTGCGGGATTGGAGCGCGTCATTTGCTTGGTTCCGCAATGATTACCGCAATAAAATCGGTGCGGGCAAAGAATTTCTGCAAAGTGTCAACGGCTACAATCTGTTGGAGTGGACGAATATTCCAAGAGCGGTGGTCGAAGGCTTAGAAGGCAGTTTCACTGTGCCACTGAGTGATGATTTGAAATGGACTAATAACTTCACGTATATGATCCAAAGTAAAGATAAATCTACCGGCAATCCGTTGTCGATTATTCCGAAATATACCATCAACACCTTCCTAGATTGGCAAATCACGCCGAAATGGGATACTCAGTTGACGGCAACCTTTTACGGCAAGCAAAAACCGCGCCAATATGCGGAAAACAACACCGAAAATAATGATGGTTTAGATAAAAGCACATTGGGAAGTTATACCTTGGTTGGTTTCAATACCGGCTACCAATTCAATAAAAACGTGGATATTCGTGTCGGGGTGAATAACATCTTCAACAAAAAACTGTACCGTAGTGGAGCGGGTGCTTCCACCTATAATGAAAGCGGCGCAGCGGTGTACGGCAAATTGGCGATCCGTTTTTAAGTTATCGTCGGTTTAAAAAATCCCCTTTTCGGCTCAGCGCCGGAAAGGGGATTTTTGTATTAGTCGTCTTTTTTCGGACTGCTGACCGCACTTTCGTTTTGGCTGCGTTGCGGATCGCTTGGTTTGCGGCGTTTGCCCACGTTTTTACTGTCGCGATGCCGCACTTTGACCTTTTTCTTGCTTTCTTCTTTTTTGTCGGCTTTTTTCTGCTTCAAGCGCGCTTTTTGCTTTTTGCTGACGGTTTTTTGATCGCCGTCTTTCGGTGGCTTGGTGCGTGGTTCTAGCCCTTCGACAATTCGCGATTTCAATGCTTCGCTGCTGTAACGGCGGATTTTGCCGAGCAGGCGATAGTCGTGTCCTTCCACCAGTGAAATGGCGTTGCCTTTTTTACCGGCGCGCGCAGTGCGTCCGATTCGGTGCAGATAGGTGTCGGCGCTGTACGGCAAATCGTAGTTGATCACATGGCTGATGTCGTCAATGTCGATCCCACGGGCGGCAACATCGGTCGCCACTAAAATATTCACTACACCGCTCTTGAGCTTGTCGATGGCATTATTGCGTTGCGTTTGTGCCATTTCGCCCTCTAAATAAGTGCTGCGAATCCCGCGTTTGCGTAGGTTTTCCGACAGTTCGCGCACTTCTTCGCGTTTGCGTACAAACACGATGCCGCGCTCGATCTGTTCGTTTTCAATCAGCCGTGCTAACAGTTTGAATTTATGCTCTTTGCTGTCGGCGTGGTACATCCATTGTTGGATTTTTTTACGTTCGCGGCGGCTCGGATCGGCATCGATTTTCACCGGTTCGTTTAAAATACGCTCGGCAAAATCAGCCAGCAACTCACCCTCAAGGGTGGCGGAAAACAGCAGGGTTTGTCTGCGCCAGCGGGTTTCGGCGGAGATGGTTTCGGCATCTTGTCCGAAGCCCATTCCCAACATACGATCCGCTTCGTCAAAAATCAGGATTTCGACCGAGCGGCAATCAAAGTTTTCCTCTTTGATGTATTGCAGCAAGCGCCCCGGGGTGGCGACCACCAGATCTTGATTTTTGTTAAAGATTTCACCGTGGTTTTGATATGCCACGCCGCCGGTGATGGTGGCGATGCTTAATTTGGTGTATTTTGCCAGTTCTTTGGCTTGCTCGGCAACCTGCATTGCCAATTCGCGCGTCGGGGTCAACACTAAGACGCGTGGTGCGCCCGGTTTGCGGCGTGGGAAATCCAGCAGGTGTTGGATTGCGGGCAGTAAAAATGCGGCGGTTTTGCCGGTGCCGGTCGGGGCGGAGCCTAGAATGTCACGCGCTTCGAGGGCGTGGGGGATCACTTCTGCTTGGATCATCATTGGGCGCTGGTAGTTTTTATCGCGTAGAGCTTTGAGTAGCTCGGGCTCCAGATCAAATGCTTCAAAGTGTTGTGCTGTTGTCATAAATTACCTCAATATTGCTGTGCGCTGATTATAGCCCCGTTGCGCCGATACCGCACTTGTTTTATGTGAATAAAACGATTTGGGGTAGAATGGCGGGAGTTTATTCGCTATCGGGTTTCGCCTGACGGCGACTTCTTTTTTTGCTCGTGCAAAAAAAGGAAGCAAAAAAACACGTCCCTATTGAACTGCTGATCTTCGCTTGGTGTGAATTTGCTTAACGGAAAATTTTTAATTCGCCCGCTATGCGGGCAGACTCGCTGCGCTCAAACAAAAAAATTTCCCTACAAATTTCACACCCGCTCAGGCAGTTCATAAGGGAATCTAAAAACACGCCGCAGAGTACGAGCGGTTGTTCTCGAACGCAAAGAAAATAAGATTAAATAATAGGAAAACATGGCTGGATTTCAATTTAAACAATTTTTTGTTGCCCATGATCGTTGTGGTATGAAAGTCGGGACGGACAGTATTTTGCTCGGGGCGTGGGCGGAGGTTCGGCAAGTGCGGTCGGTGTTGGATATGGGCTGCGGCAGTGGGTTGTTGGCGTTGATGTTGGCGCAGCGCTTGGCGGTAAGCGCGGCGGATTATCATATCTGTGCGCTGGAAATCGATTCGGCTGCGGCGCAGCAGGCGCGGGAGAATATTGATCAATCGCCGTGGGCGGATAGAATCGAATTGATTAATCAAGATTTGGCTGATTATGCCCGCCAAGCTAAACCGCACTTTGACTTAATTATCTCTAATCCGCCATATTTTGCACAAGGTGTAGAGTGTGGCAGTCATGCGCGGCAAACGGCGCGTTATACGGCGGGTTCGCAAGGGCATTTGGATTGGCTGCTGAAAGCGCAAGCATTGCTGAATCCGCAGGGCAGAATTGCATTTGTGCTGCCTTATGCCGAAGGGGAGACGCTGTTGCGCCAGCTGCACCAAACCGCACTTTACTGCTCAAAACGGGTTGAGATTATTACTAAAACGGCAAAGCCGCCGCAACGTCTGTTGCTGGAATTTCGCTTGCTTGAAAGTGCGGTACAGCACGCGCAAATTACGATTTATCAAGCGGATAATCAATACCATCCGGAGTTTATCGCGTTGACGCGGGATTTTTATCTGAAGTTTTAACCAAACAAAAACACCGCCAATTGCGGCGGTGTTAGTCAACGATTTCAGCGGCTAAGCCTGCGCTCGGCTGCGCACCATTCTTGCCCAGTTGTGATAGCCGTAAATTGAGTTCCACAGATACATGATGTACATCACCAGCAAAGGCAGACTGGTTTCGCCGTTTTTGATCCACATTGCCGTCCAGAGGCTGACGGTTAGCAGGTTGACGATAATCCACAACACCCACTGCTCACGGTAGCGCAGCACCATTAGCACTTGTGCCACAATCGACACCACCACAGTCACGCCGTCCAGTGCCGGCAAGGCACTTCCCATATTTTGCAACAATTGGATATAGGCAAAGATGCCGATAGTCGACACTAAAAGCACAATTCCCCATTGCTTTAATGTCAGTGCTTTGGCAAGCACTTCCTCATATTGTCGGGCGTGTTGCGGATCGTTTTTGGTGTGCATATGGCGGCTCCAGAGATAGAAGCCGATAAACTGCACCGGCACATAC
Source organism: Testudinibacter sp. P27/CKL/0425 (assembly GCF_052931395.1). Taxonomy (NCBI): domain Bacteria; kingdom Pseudomonadati; phylum Pseudomonadota; class Gammaproteobacteria; order Pasteurellales; family Pasteurellaceae; genus Testudinibacter; species Testudinibacter sp. P27/CKL/0425. Next base: position 972,725 of record NZ_CM128801.1, read on the forward strand.
ACCAGCAGATTCAGCATCATTTCGCCGTATAACTTATAGGTGTAGGAAATATAGGCGTAGCAGCTGACGCTGATTAAGCCGAAAAAATAGTTGCTGATTTTGCCCTTACTGACGAACACCACGCACAGAATGCCGCTGATCGCGGCAATGGTTGCCAAAACGGAATCGGGCTGAATATAAAAGATAATCAGTTGAATGGTTAAAAAGAAAACGATCCAGAGGGTTTCAAAGGCAGTCCAACCGGAAAAAAGTTCATTTTTGATTTTAGCGATCATACTCACGTCACTGTTACCTTATTGGAATGGATAATTTTCGGAAATTATATATCACATTTTTACATAATCAATCAAAATCCATCCAATTTTTGTGCTATTTAGCTACTATTCGCCAGCGGCAAATTTTTTCTCGCAAAAAGATTAAATAAATCCCCGTATTCCTCTATAATCAGCGCCCTTTCCACTATGAAATAACAAGCAGGCAGGGCAACAACATGACGGCATTTGCAATTGGGCAACGCTGGGTAAGCGAAAGTGAAAACGGATTGGGATTAGGCGTGGTGATCGCATTAGATGCGCGCACGGTCACGCTACTCTTCCCCGCAGCAGATGAGCAACGGGTTTATGCGTTTGCCTCGGCGCCATTAACGCGCGTGCTGTTTAGCGTTGGCGATGTGGTGAAAAGCCATGAAGGCTGGCAATTGCAGGTGAAGCGTGTTGATGAACAGCAAGGCTTAATCCATTACCAAGGCACAAGTTTAGATAACGGCGAAAGTGCGGTTTTGCGTGAAATGGAATTGGATCACACCATTTCGTTCAGCAAACCGCAAGAGCGGTTATTCGCCGCGCAGATCGATCGCAACGAACATTTTAACCTGCGCTACCAAGCGCTACGCCATCAACAGGCGCAATTTCAATCACCGCTGCGTGGCTTGCGCGGCATTCGGGCGGGCTTGATTCCACACCAATTACACATTGCCACGGAAGTCGGACACCGCATGGCGCCGCGTGTGCTACTGGCGGACGAAGTCGGCTTGGGTAAAACCATTGAAGCGGGCATGATTTTGCAACAACAGCTGTTCAACGGCAAAGCCCAGCGGGTGCTGATTTTAGTGCCTGAAAGCTTGCAACATCAATGGCTGGTGGAAATGCTGCGCCGCTTTAACCTGAATTTTTCACTGTTTGATGAAGAGCGTTGCCAAGATTTCGATCGCCAAGATGATCACCAATCTGATCAAAGTGCGGTTCAAAACCCGTTTGACAGCGAATCACTGGTAATCGGTTCGATCAATTGGCTGGTGCAACAGCCGCAGCGCGCCGAGCAACTGTGCCAAAGCCAGTGGGATATGTTGATTGTCGATGAAGCCCACCACTTGCAATGGAGCGAAAATCAGCCAAGCTGCGAATATCAACTGGTTGAAACGCTGGCACAACAGATTCCGTCTGTACTGCTACTGACTGCCACCCCAGAACAATTAGGGCAACAAAGCCACTTTGCACGGCTGAAACTGCTCGATCCTGAGCGTTTTTATGACTATCAGGCGTTTGTTGCAGAGCAGCAGCAATATCAACCCGTTGCCGATGCGGTCAACAGCTTGTTGAGTGATGTTGCGCTGTCAGCCGAAGAACAAAACAGCATTGCCGATCTGCTGTCGGAACAAGACGTTGAGCCGCTGTTTAAAATCATCAATGCCAAACGCAGCAGCGCCGAGCAGCAACAAGCCGCGCGCCAAGAGTTGATCCGCAACCTGATCGATCGTCACGGCACCAGCCGCGTGCTGTTCCGCAACACCCGCCAATCGGTGAAAGGCTTCCCAAGCCGCACGTTGCACCAAATTAAATTGGAATTGCCGAAGCAGTATCAAAATGCGCTGAAAGTCTGGAAAATGCTCGAGGAAGACGTGAGCGACGATGTGGTGTTCTACCCTGAAATGCTGTTCCAAAAACTCAACCCAGCCGCGGCATGGTGGGAATTTGATCCGCGCATTGAGTGGCTGATCACCTTTTTGAAAAATCACCGCGATGAAAAAATCTTACTGATTTGCCAGCACGCCAACACCGCGATTCAGCTGGAACAGGTGTTGCGTGAAAAAGAAGGCATTCGCGCGGCGGTGTTCCATGAAAAAATGAGCATTATCGAGCGTGACAAAGCCTCAGCCTATTTTGCGCAAGCGGAAGAGGGCTCGCAGATTTTACTCAGTTCCACCATTGGTTCAGAAGGGCGCAATTTCCAATTTGCGGCGAAACTGGTGCTGTTTAACTTGCCAACCAACCCCGATTTGTTAGAGCAATGTATCGGGCGTTTAGATCGGATCGGGCAACAACACGACATTCAAATTTATGTACCGTTTTTTGCCGACAGCCGCCAGCGGTTGCTCGCCCGGTGGTATCACGACGGGTTGAACGCGTTTGAAGAAACCTGCCCAATGGGGGCGGCAATTTTTGCTGAACACGCCGAACAGTTACAAGCCTTCTTAGATGCCGAGCAAGCCAGCAGTGAATTTGAACAGTTTGTGAAACAAACTCGCCAGCAGCAACAACAGCTCAAACAACAATTAGAACACGGGCGGGATCGCCTGTTGGAATTGAACTCTAATGGTGGCGAAACGGCACAACAGCTGGCAACCGACATTGCCGCCGACGATGCCACCACTGATCTGATTCAATTCAGCTTAAGCCTGTTTGATATCATCGGCTTAGAGCAAGAAGATTTAGGCGAAAAAAGCATTGTGATTCACCCAACGGGGCACATGCTGGTGCCTGATTTCCCGGGGCTAAAAGAAGACGGCAGCACCGTAACCTTTGATCGCCGTTTGGCGCTGGCGCGTGAAGAGTTGGAATTTCTGACGTGGGATCACCCGATGATCCGCAACGGCATTGATCTGATTACCTCGGGCGACATTGGCAAAAGTGCGGTATCCTTACTGATCAATAAAGCGCTGCCTGCAGGCACGTTGCTGGTTGAACTGATCTATGTGGTGGAAGTGCAAGCCAACGCCGCGCTACAGCTCACGCGCTTTCTGCCGCCAACCCCTGTTCGGCTGTTACTCGACAGCAAAGGCAATGATCTGGCAGACAAAGTCGCGTTCAGCGCATTACAAAAACAGCTGAAGCCGATTGGCAAAAATATGGCAAATAACGTGGTGAAAATGACCCGAAGTGCGGTTGAACAGGCATTGCAACAGGGCGAAGCGCAGATCGCACATAAAGCGCAGGCGCTTATCGCACAAGCCTGTGTTGATGCCGAACAGCAATTGAACGCCGAATACCAGCGGCTGACTGCACTGCAAGCGGTGAATAAAAATATCCGCCCTGATGAAGTGCGCGCGCTGGAACAACTGCAACAGCAATCGCTACAGCACCTGCAACACGCCAACTGGCGGCTGGATAGCCTGCGCGTGATCGTCAGCAATAAGGAATAACCGATGGCACTGATTCATTACGATCCGCCAACCGAACCGTGGTTGGATCTCGTCTATCACGATAACTACATTGCGGTGGTAAACAAACCCAGCGGATTGCTTTCCGTGCCGGGCAACCGCCCTGAATACCTCGACAGCGCCACCACACGGGTGCGGCAAAAATTTGGCTTTGCCGAAGCGGCGCACCGTTTGGATATGTCCACCAGCGGCATTATGCTGTTTGCGTTGAGTAAAAATGCGGAAAAAGAGCTAAAGCGCCAATTTCGCGATCGCGAAACAGGCAAACACTACCAAGCCTTAGTGTGGGGACACCCCGAACAGGATCGCGGTGAGATTGACTTACCGCTGATCTGTGACTGGGAGAATCGCCCACGGCAAAAAGTGTGCTATCAACGCGGCAAGCGTGCGCTCACCCACTACGAAGTGCTGGCGCGCTACCCGAACAACACCGCCCGCGTGCGCCTTACCCCAATTACTGGGCGCTCACACCAACTGCGCGTGCATTTGCTTGCGCTCGGACACCCGATTCTCGGCGACAAATTCTATGCCCACCCCGCCGCCTGCGCCCTTGCGCCTCGCTTGTGCCTACATGCGGAATCCCTCAGCATTACCCACCCGATTAATGGCGAACCGATGACCTTTACGGTAGAGGCAGGGTTTTAGTGGATTTTATACAAAATTATACACGCTAAGTATAATTATACTCAGCGTGTATAATTGAATATAATTTTATTCCTTGAGAAAAACCGCACTTCGCCAAAACAAATCCCTTCCCGACATTTCAAAAGCCGAAAATCCTGCTATAATGAGCTGTATAAATAACCAGTAAATTACAGTAAAACAAACGGCAAAACATGGATATTTCAGAATTATTGGACGGGCTGAACGACAAACAGCGCGAAGCGGTTGCGGCGTCATTGGGCAACTATTTGGTGCTGGCGGGCGCCGGCAGCGGCAAAACACGGGTGTTGACTCACCGTATCGCATGGTTGGTCGGAGTGGAAAATGTGCCGGAATCGAATATTCTGGCGGTAACCTTCACCAACAAAGCCGCCGCCGAGATGCGCCATCGGATCACCGCTACTTTGCAGCGCAGCAGCGAACAACCGTTGTTCGGCATGTGGATCGGCACGTTTCACAGCATTGCCAATCGGCTGTTGCGCGCTCACTATCCCGATGCCAACCTGCCGCAGGATTTCCAAATTCTGGATTCAGAAGACCAAGTGCGGTTGCTGAAGCGGCTGTTGAAACTGCACAACTACGACGAAAAAAACTTCCCGCCGAAACAAGCCGCGTGGTACATCAATCATAAAAAAGACAATGGTTTGCGTCCGCACCAAATCGACGATCATCACGATCGCAGCGAACGCGAATGGATTCGGATTTATCAAATTTATCAAGATGCCTGTGATCGCGCAGGACTGGTCGATTTTGCTGAATTATTGTTGCGTGCCTATGAATTGTGGCTGAAAAAACCGCTGATTTTGCAGCGTTATCAACAGCGTTTTCAGCATATTTTGGTCGATGAGTTTCAAGACACCAACAATATTCAATATGCGTGGATCAAATTGCTGGCGGGCGATCATGGCAAAGTGATGATCGTCGGCGATGATGATCAGTCGATCTACGGTTGGCGCGGGGCGAAAATCGAAAATATTCAACGCTTTTTGCAGGATTACCCGAAAGCCGAAACTATCCGGCTAGAGCAAAATTACCGCTCCACCGGCAATATTTTGCAAGCCGCTAACCAGCTGATTGCCAATAACAGCGATCGCTTGGGCAAGAATCTTTGGACCGACGGCGAACAGGGCGAGCCGGTCGGCATTTATTGTGCGTTTAATGAATTAGACGAAGCGCGTTTTGTGGTAGCGCAAGTCAAACAGTGGCAAGAGGACGGCGGACAATATAGCGACTGCGCGGTGTTGTATCGAAGCAACAGTCAGTCTCGTGTGCTGGAAGAGGCGCTGTTGCAAGCGCAAATTCCTTACCGAATTTACGGCGGAATGCGCTTTTTTGAACGCCAAGAGATTAAAGATGCGCTTGCTTATTTGCGACTACTTGCTAACCGAAACGATGATGCTGCCTTTGAACGAGTGGTGAACACGCCACCAAGAGGCATTGGCGACCGCACTTTAGATACCTTGGGCCAGTTAACAAGGGAGCGACAGATCACCCTTTGGCAGGCGACGAATCTGGCGATCAGCGAAAACAAACTGGCGGGGCGCGCCGCAACCGCACTTTTGCGTTTTATGGAACTGATTAACGCACTGGAGCAAGACAGCAACGAAATGCCGCTGTTTGAACAAACTGACTTTGTGATTAAACATTCGGGTTTGTACCAAATGTATCAACAAGAAAAGGGCGAAAAAGGCGAAGTGCGGATCGAAAACTTAGAGGAACTGGTTTCAGCGACGCGTGAGTTTCTTAAACCGGACGAATCCGATGAGATGACCGATCTCAGCGCGTTTCTTACCCATGCTTCACTGGAAGCCGGAGAAGGACAAGCCGATCGTCATCAGCCGAGCGTGGAGATGATGACTCTGCATTCCGCCAAAGGACTGGAATTTCCGCGCGTGTTTATTGTCGGCATGGAAGAGGGCATTTTCCCAAGCCGCATGGCGTTAGAGGAGAGCGGACGGCTGGAAGAAGAACGCCGACTTGCTTATGTCGGCATCACCCGCGCCAAGCAGCAGCTCACTATCAGCCATGCTGAAAGTCGCCGTTTATACGGCAAAGAGGAACGCCATGTGGTTTCGCGTTTTGTCGCTGAATTGCCGGCAGAGAATATTCGCGAAATCCGCCTGCGCGGCACAGTCAACCGCACTTTCCACTCAAGTGCGGTCGGCCAACCGGCTAGCGATCCCCTCAACCAAAGCAGCTGGAAAATGGGGCAAAAAGTCAGCCACCCTAAATTCGGCAACGGCACGATCATCAATGTAGAAGGCAGCGACAACAACACCCGCCTACAAATTGCATTTCAAAATCAAGGAATTAAATGGCTGATTGCGCATTTGGCGAAGTTGGAGAAACTATAGGAACACGATAAAGTCAGGGCTGAAAATGGTCAGCCCTCTTTTGTATCAGTTAAGACGTAGTAAAAAATTCAGGCTATTTCTCCTCAAACTCCCTCGCCGCCTGTTCAAACCGTTGATTTTCCTCTCTTAACAAGGTTTCGGCTTGTAAGCCCAGCTGGCGGCTGAGATTCGACACGGAAAACAGCAATTCGGCAAGTGGGGCGGCGACCGCAGTTTGTGGATGTTCGCCAGCAAGTACGGTTTTGATTGCTGCCAATTGCTGTTCCGCTTGGCTGAGGCTCTGTTCGGCGGTTTGGCTGCCGAAGCCCAGTTTGTTGCCGCGTTTTTGTAATTTTTCGGCACGCAACAGCGCAGGCAGGGCGTGTGGCACGTCGTCCAGTTGCGAAAATTGCTGTTTCTGGTGGCGCTCTTGTTGCTTTTTCTGTTCCCAGTTTTTCAGCGCCTGTTCGCTGTTTTCCGCTTTATTTTCACCGAAAACATGCGGGTGGCGGCGGATCAGTTTGTCGCTTAAGGTTTCGACCACGTCCTGAAATGCAAAGCGTTGTTCCTCTTCCGCCAATTGGCTGAGAAACACCACTTGCAGCAGCAGATCGCCCAATTCTTCTTTTAATGCAGGGAAGTTTTCAGTTTGAATCGCGTCCACCACCTCATAGCTCTCTTCCAACAGGTGCGGCACAATAGTGTGATAATCCTGTTCCAAATCCCACGGGCAGCCGCCGTCCGGATTGCGCAGCTGCGCGACAATTTCCAGTAACTGTTGAAGTGCGGTATTCATATTGCCTCCTGATATTCAAGTGCGGTAAGTGGATAACAAAAAACCGATTCCATTGCTGAAATCGGTTCTTTTTAAATCGGTTACGATTATTTTGTGCCCGGAATGCTGAAACGTTTGTTGAAACGCTCAACACGGCCGCCGGTGTCAACAACACGTTGTTTACCGGTGTAGAACGGGTGGCAAACACCACAAACGTCCAAGTTGATGTCACGTCCGATAGTAGAACGTGTTTTGATCACGTTACCGCAAGAGCAGTTTGCAGTAATTTCTTTATATTCTGGATGAATACCTTGTTTCATGGAAAACCTCGATTGAAGCCATATCGCTATCGGGAACGCGCCCGACACCATATGTAGTTAATAAAATGCGCTTAACACGCCGATCTTTTTAAAGACGGCAAATTATACAGGATAAAAATCGGTTAAGCAATAGGCGCAAGCCGTGCGGTTTGGGTGGAAATCTGCTATAATCGGGCATTATTTTTTGATTGAGAGTGTTATGCGTTTGATCCGTGTGGCGTTGGCGATTCCGCTAGCCCGTTATTTTGACTATTTGATTGACGATGCCGCAGTGGTGGCGATAGGCAGTCGGGTTATCGTGCCGTTTGGACGGCAACAACGGGTGGCGATTGTGATCGAATTTCCGCAGCAAACGGAAGTGGCGCAGGCGCAGCTTAAATCGGTGATTCGGGTGTTGGATCCGCAGTCGATTTTCACGCCGGAACTCTATCCTTTGCTGACATGGTCGGCAACGTATTATCAAACCGGATTGGGCGAGGTGTTGTTTCAGGCGCTGCCGATTAAATTGCGCCAAGGTGAGGCGGATCACAGAGCGGTTGAATCATTCTGGCAGATCACGCCGCAGGGCGAACAGGCACTGGCAAACCACAGTTTGGTGCGTGCCAAAAAGCAGCAACAGGCACTGGCACAGTTGGCAAATGAGCCGAATGCGGAGCAGCCGCAGGAATTTTCTCGTGCGATTTATACCGCATTGGAACAAAAAGGGTTGATTGCGCGCGAAACCGTTTCGCACCAAATCACCCCTTGGCAGACTGCGCTTGAGTGTTCGGATTGGCTTAATGTGCAGAATAAATTGCGTTTAAACAAACAACAGGCGCTGGCGGTCGGGGCGGTGAATTTTGCGCAGGGATTCAATACTTGGGTGCTCGACGGCGTGACCGGTTCGGGCAAAACCGAAGTGTATCTGCATTTAATGGAAAACGTGTTGGCACAGGGCAAACAGGTGCTGTTGCTGATTCCGGAAATCGGTTTAACTCCGCAATTGGTACGCCATGTGCAACAACGCTTCCGATTGCCGATTTCAATTTTACATTCTAATTTAACCGACGCCCAACGGTTGCTAGCCTGGCAACAGGCAAAAAGTGGCGAAAGTGCGGTGGTGATCGGCACGCGATCCGCACTTTTCACCCAATTTCAGCAGCTTGGGCTGATTATTTTAGATGAAGAACATGATTTGTCGTATAAACAGCAAGACGGCAGTTGGCGGCATCATGCGCGCGATTTGGCGGTGATGCGTGCCAAAAATAATGGGATTTCGCTGGTGCTCGGCAGCGCCACGCCGAGCCTGGAAAGCCTTGCCAATGTGGCAAACGGCAAATATCGGCATTTAATTCTGAATCAACGGGCGATGAACAGCACGGCATTGCAGCATCGAGTGCTGGATTTGAAAAAGCAGCGGGTGGATCGTGGGCTGTCGGAACAATTGTTGCATTTGATGCGTCAGCATTTAGAAAAAGGCAATCAGGTGTTGCTGTTTCTCAATCGGCGGGGCTATGCGCCGATTTTGCTGTGCCATGAGTGCGGTTGGATTGCAGAATGCCAGCATTGCGAGCGTCCTTATACTTATCACAAAAAGCAGAATATCCTGACCTGCCACCACTGTGAGCGCAAAGTGAAAATTCCGCAACAGTGCCCTGAGTGCGGTTCAACTCATTTGATCACTTCCGGTGTCGGCACAGAGCAGTTAGAAAGTGTGCTGGCAGAAAAGTTTCCTGATTACGGCATTGCGCGCATTGATCGCGACACCACTGCGCGCAAAGGGGCAATGGAAAATCAATTAAAGCAGATTAAAACGGGTCAACGGCAGATTTTAATCGGCACCCAAATGTTGGCGAAAGGGCATCACTTTCCGGATGTCACCTTAGTGGCGATGGTAAATATCGACGGCGCGCTGTTTTCGGAAGATTTTCGCAGTGAAGAGCGGTTGGCGCAGCTGTATGTACAGGTTGCCGGGCGCGCAGGGCGCGGTGACAAAGCAGGCGAAGTGGTGTTGCAAACCCACTTTCCCGATCATCCGCTGCTGCAAACCTTACTACGACAAGGCTATGATGAATTTGCCAAACAGGCGCTGCAACAGCGGCAAATCATCGGGCTGCCGCCGTTTGCCGCACAAGCGTTGTTTCGAGTGAAAAGCAAAAACAGCCAAAGTGCGGTTGACTATTTAACACAAATTGCGACATTTTTTGAGACTTATAGCCGGCAAACAAAGCTGGAAGGGCTACAGATCCTCGGGCCAATAGAGGCTCTGCACGCTAAAAAAGCGGGGCAATATCATTGGCACCTATTGTTACTACATCGCTCAAGAGCGGTTTTGCAGCACTGCCTTCAGCATTTTTCAAATCATAAAATGGCGTTAAATTTGGATCAGTCGGTGCGTTGTATTTTAGACATTGATCCGCAGGATTTCAGTTAACGGCAAATAGAGGCTAGGATTTTTACGCTTTTTTAAGTAAAATTGCGCTTCATTTTGGCTAAAATTTAAGTAAATAGGATAATTAAGTGGTTCAGCGTGATTATGCTTCTCGTGGCAGAACGGCATCGAAGAAGAAAAAAAATAAGGTAAACAAAGGGTTATTGCTGGGGATTGCTTTTGCATTAGTAGCACTGTTTGCTGCGGGATTGTATTTCTTAAAAGAAAAATCGAATGAAAACGGTGTTGTCATCGGCAGCACGGAAAAAGTGGAAGAAAACAAACCGAAAAGCACGCTGCCGAGTCGTCCCGAAGAGGTGTGGAGCTATATTCGCGATCTGGAAACCCGTGAGATTCCGGTGGACAATAGCCCGAAAAGTTTAGATAAAGTCCAAAATTTAACCGACGAACAGAAAAAAATTCTGCAAATGTTGGAACGCGACGCACAAGCGGCGGAAGCTGCGCAAGTTGATAAAAATGTGGCGGTGCAGGCGAAAGTGCAAGAGACTGTGAAACCGACAACGCCGGTAGCGGCGCCGGCTACGACAGCCAGCGCAGCCGCACCAAATGCAGAAAAGCCAATTGTGGAAAAACCGAAACTGCAAGCGACGACTAAACCGGCTGAAGTGGTGCAAGCAAAACCGAAGCAAGAGAGTACAGCAACACAAACAAAACCGACCTCTACGGCAAAATTCGGCTTGCAATGCGGTGCGTTTAAAAATCGCGAACAGGCTGAGAATTTGCAAGCCAGATTGGTGATGTCAGGATTTGATGCACGCGTCAGCAGTAGCTCGACCTTCAATCGGATCTTTATCGGTCCGATTGGCGACCGAGCAGCGGCGAATGCGACATTACAAAAAGCGAAAAGCGTTGCCGAGTGTGTGGTTGTCGGTATGTAATACCGCACTTTGAACAACTGAAAACGGTCAAAAGTGAATTTTTGACCGTTTTTTGATCTGCGCCGATTAAAATATGTGGCTTTCGATTAAAAAAGGATCAGCCGATCAAAATAATGATCTTTTTTGAAAAAAGATCTTGCCAAAAAAAATTGGCGTCCTATAATGCGCACCCACTGACAGCGAGAATGCGAAAGCAACTTGGCTGAAGTGGAAACGAAAAGTGACTGAAGAAATCGCTTGACGTCAAAACTGGATTGTGTAGAATAACAATCCTTTCCGCTAAAAAATAGCGGATATGTTCTTTAACAATTTATCAGACAATCTGTGTGGGCACTTGTGCAAGACATTGGTATGAAAATTTTAAATATTAAAGTCTTAATGAGTGCTGAAGTAAATTTATTTTAGGTCAGATATTCATTGAGCGATTGAACTTGAATTGAAGAGTTTGATCATGGCTCAGATTGAACGCTGGCGGCAGGCTTAACACATGCAAGTCGAGCGGTAACAGGGGGGAGCTTGCTTCCTTGCTGACGAGCGGCGGACGGGTGAGTAATGCTTGGGGATCTGCCTTATGGAGGGGGATAACGACGGGAAACTGTCGCTAATACCGCGTAGTATCGAGAGATTAAAGTGTGGGACTTTTCGGAGCCATGCGCCATAAGATGAACCCAAGTGAGATTAGGTAGTTGGTGGGGTAATGGCCTACCAAGCCCGCGATCTCTAACTGGTCTGAGAGGATGACCAGTCACACTGGGACTGAGACACGGCCCAGACTCCTACGGGAGGCAGCAGTGGGGAATATTGCGCAATGGGGGCAACCCTGACGCAGCCATGCCGCGTGAATGAAGAAGGCCTTCGGGTTGTAAAGTTCTTTCGGTGATGAGGAAGGGGCTAATTTTAATAGGGTTAGTCATTGACGTTAGTCACAGAAGAAGCACCGGCTAACTCCGTGCCAGCAGCCGCGGTAATACGGAGGGTGCGAGCGTTAATCGGAATAACTGGGCGTAAAGGGCACGCAGGCGGATAGATAAGTGAGATGTGAAATCCCCGAGCTTAACTTGGGAACTGCATTTCATACTGTTTATCTAGAGTATTGTAGAGAGGGGTAGAATTCCACGTGTAGCGGTGAAATGCGTAGAGATGTGGAGGAATACCGGAGGCGAAGGCGGCCCCTTGGACAAATACTGACGCTCATGTGCGAAAGCGTGGGGAGCAAACAGGATTAGATACCCTGGTAGTCCACGCTGTAAACGATGTCGATTTAGGGGTTGGGTGTATATCTGGCTCTTGTAGCTAACGCGTTAAATCGACCGCCTGGGGAGTACGGCCGCAAGGTTAAAACTCAAATGAATTGACGGGGGCCCGCACAAGCGGTGGAGCATGTGGTTTAATTCGATGCAACGCGAAGAACCTTACCTACTCTTGACATCCAGAGAATCCTGTAGAGATACGGGAGTGCCTTCGGGAGCTCTGAGACAGGTGCTGCATGGCTGTCGTCAGCTCGTGTTGTGAAATGTTGGGTTAAGTCCCGCAACGAGCGCAACCCTTATCCTTTGTTGCCAGCGATTCGGTCGGGAACTCAAAGGAGACTGCCGGTGATAAACCGGAGGAAGGTGGGGATGACGTCAAGTCATCATGGCCCTTACGAGTAGGGCTACACACGTGCTACAATGGCGTATACAGAGGGTGGCGAGTCAGCGATGATGAGCAAATCTCTTAAAGTGCGTCGTAGTCCGGATTGGAGTCTGCAACTCGACTCCATGAAGTCGGAATCGCTAGTAATCGCAAATCAGAATGTTGCGGTGAATACGTTCCCGGGCCTTGTACACACCGCCCGTCACACCATGGGAGTGGGTTGTACCAGAAGTAGATAGCTTAACCTTCGGGGGGGCGTTTACCACGGTATGATTCATGACTGGGGTGAAGTCGTAACAAGGTAACCGTAGGGGAACCTGCGGTTGGATCACCTCCTTAGTAGATTGATGTGTTGTATAGGTGTTCACACAGATTGTTTGATGATGAAGAGAAGAGAGATAACAGAATATCGTGTTATGGTCGGAGTCCCCATCGTCTAGAGGCCTAGGACATCGCCCTTTCACGGCGGTAACCGGGGTTCGAATCCCCGTGGGGACGCCATAACACGATGTTGTTGAAATCGTATTGTTCTTTAAAAATTTGGACACAAGCTAAAAACTGAAGAGAACTCAAGCGAGTTGTTTTTGATGAATGAAAGTTTATTGAAGATAACATCGTAAGAGCTGAGTAATCGAGAAATCGAAGGACTTGTTGAGTGATAAAAGGCACTTGATAGGTCAGCGTAGGGAAACTTACGCACGAGTCAATTGAGACAGCGTCAGGGATGAAAACTCTTGAGGTTGTATGGTTAAGTGACTAAGCGTGCAGGGTGGATGCCTAGGCAGTCAGAGGCGAAGAAGGACGTGCTAATCTGCGAAAAGCGTGGAGGAGTTGATAAGAAGCGCTATCACTCCACGATATCCGAATGGGGAAACCCAGTGGGTGAAGAACCCACTATCAACACATGAATCCATAGTGTGTTGAGGCGAACCGGGAGAACTGAAACATCTCAGTACCCCGAGGAAAAGAAATCAACCGAGATTCTGTAAGTAGCGGCGAGCGAACGCGGAAGAGCCGTTAGTGATAGCGATGGAATTAGGAGAATGTGCTGGGAAGCACAATCGTAGAGGGTGATAATCCCGTATCCGAAGATTCCATTGTGGTACTAGGCTAACAACAAGTAGGGCGGGACACGAGAAATCCTGTTTGAAGATGGGGGGACCATCCTCCAAGGCTAAATACTCCTGACTGACCGATAGTGAACCAGTACCGTGAGGGAAAGGCGAAAAGAACCCTGGTGAAGGGAGTGAAATAGAACCTGAAACCCTGTACGTACAAGCAGTGGGAGCCTCTTTAATGGGGTGACTGCGTACCTTTTGTATAATGGGTCAGCGACTTATATTATGTAGCGAGGTTAACCGAATAGGGGAGCCGAAGGGAAACCGAGTCTTAACTGGGCGAGTAGTTGCATGATATAGACCCGAAACCCGGTGATCTAGCCATGGGCAGGTTGAAGGTTGGGTAACACTAACTGGAGGACCGAACCGACTACTGTTGAAAAAGTAGCGGATGACTTGTGGCTGGGGGTGAAAGGCCAATCAAACCGGGAGATAGCTGGTTCTCCCCGAAATCTATTTAGGTAGAGCCTTAGATGAATACCTTCGGGGGTAGAGCACTGTTTCGGCTAGGGGGTCATCCCGACTTACCAACCCGATGCAAACTGCGAATACCGAAGAGTAATATCTAGGAGACACACGGCGGGTGCTAACGTTCGTCGTGGAGAGGGAAACAACCCAGACCGCCAGCTAAGGTCCCAAAGTACTAGTTAAGTGGGAAACGAAGTGGGAAGGCTTAGACAGCTAGGATGTTGGCTTAGAAGCAGCCACCATTTAAAGAAAGCGTAATAGCTCACTAGTCGAGTCGGCCTGCGCGGAAGATGTAACGGGGCTAAAACTAGTCACCGAAGCTGCGGCATCAGGCGTATCACTAATACGCCTTAAGCTTAACAACTTACGAGTGGAATGAGTAAGTTGGTCAAGCCCTTTAAACGTTGAGACGGTATGCTGTTGAATCGGCGTGAGGAAGGATTATTAGTGATACGCCTGTTGGGTAGGGGAGCGTTGTGTAAGCGGAAGAAGGTGTATTGAGAAGTATGCTGGACGTATCACAAGTGCGAATGCTGACATAAGTAACGATAAAGGGGGTGAAAAACCCCCTCGCCGGAAGACCAAGGGTTCCTGTCCAACGTTAATCGGGGCAGGGTGAGTCGGCCCCTAAGGCGAGGCTGAAGAGCGTAGTCGATGGGAAACGGGTTAATATTCCCGTACTTGTTATAAGAGCGATGTGGGGACGGAGCAGGTTAAGTGAGCCGGGTGACGGAAGTCCCGGTCCAAGCGTGTAGGATGGATGATTAGGCAAATCCGGTCATTTAAATCAGAGGCGTGATGGGGAGACTCTACGGAGTCGAAGTTGCCGATACCACACTTCCAGGAAAAGCCGCTAAGCTTATCTTATAATAAACCGTACTGAAAACCGACACAGGTGGTCAGGTAGAGAATACTCAGGCGCTTGAGAGAACTCGGGTGAAGGAACTAGGCAAAATAGCACCGTAACTTCGGGAGAAGGTGCGCTGATGGTAATTGAAGTCCTTATCGGATGGAGGTGAAGTCAGTCGAAGATACCAGCTGGCTGCAACTGTTTATTAAAAACACAGCACTCTGCAAACACGAAAGTGGACGTATAGGGTGTGACGCCTGCCCGGTGCTGGAAGGTTAATTGATGATGTGAGAGCATTTGATCGAAGCCCCAGTAAACGGCGGCCGTAACTATAACGGTCCTAAGGTAGCGAAATTCCTTGTCGGGTAAGTTCCGACCTGCACGAATGGCGTAATGATGGCCAGGCTGTCTCCACCCGAGACTCAGTGAAATTGAAATCGCCGTGAAGATGCGGTGTACCCGCGGCTAGACGGAAAGACCCCGTGAACCTTTACTATAGCTTGACACTGAACATTGAATTTTGATGTGTAGGATAGGTGGGAGACTATGAAGTAGCAACGCCAGTTGTTATGGAGTCGTTGTTGAAATACCACCCTTTAAGGTTTGATGTTCTAACACAGACTGCGGAACGTGGTCGTGGACAGTGTCTGGTGGGTAGTTTGACTGGGGCGGTCTCCTCCCAAAGCGTAACGGAGGAGTACGAAGGTTTGCTAATCACGGTCGGACATCGTGAGGTTAGTACAATGGTATAAGCAAGCTTGACTGCGAGACGGACATGTCGAGCAGGTGCGAAAGCAGGTCATAGTGATCCGGTGGTTCTGAATGGAAGGGCCATCGCTCAACGGATAAAAGGTACTCCGGGGATAACAGGCTGATACCGCCCAAGAGTTCATATCGACGGCGGTGTTTGGCACCTCGATGTCGGCTCATCACATCCTGGGGCTGAAGTAGGTCCCAAGGGTATGGCTGTTCGCCATTTAAAGTGGTACGCGAGCTGGGTTTAGAACGTCGTGAGACAGTTCGGTCCCTATCTGCCGTGGGCGTTGGAGAATTGAAAGGGGCTGCTCCTAGTACGAGAGGACCGGAGTGGACGCACCGCTGGTGTTCCAGTTGTTTCGCCAGAAGCATTGCTGGGTAGCTACGTGCGGAAGAGATAAGTGCTGAAAGCATCTAAGCACGAAACTTGCCTTGAGATGAGTTCTCCCCGACTAAGAGTCGGTAAGGGTTGTTTAAGACTAAGACGTAGATAGGCGGGGTGTGTAAGTGTAGTGATATATTGAGCTAACCCGTACTAATTGCCCGAGAGGCTTAACCATACAACGCTCAAGGGTTTTTGAGTTGAGGATAGAGTCAACTAGAGAACCTGATAAGAAAGAGTTTTTGAAGAGATTAGCTTGTGACCGAATAAAGAATAGCGTGACGCACGAAAGAATAGATACGAAAGTATAGATAAGTACGAACGAACAAAATGACAATCAAGCCGAATTATTCCGGCGGCGATAGTGCAGTAGTCCCACCTGATTCCATGCCGAACTCAGAAGTGAAATGCTGTAACGCCGATGGTAGTGTGGGGTCTCCCCATGTGAGAGTAGGACACCGCCGGATTTTATATAAGATAGCCCCTGTATCGAGAGATGCAGGGGTTTTTGTTTTGGGGAAATAAAAAACGGCAAAGGCAGAAGGCATCGTAGAAAAATGACTAAAAAGAGTCCTTTTTGCAATAAATGCTACTCCCACAAATACGGCTTTAAGCAAGCTGCTTATAAGTCTGTTTTCCGATGGTATAATCGAGCCGGGTTTGAGCGGATTGGAGGTAATTTGTGTGAGAATATATCCGTAAACAATCCAACCATTTATAGCATTGCTTGTCCTGAATTTTTACCGTGTTTTGTAATGCGTTCTGAGCTACAGAAATAACAATTTTTGGGCCATTTTAAAAAATCTTACTTCAAGCCTTATTCTATAAGGGATTCAGCAAGATTCAGCCACATTTTTGTCTATTATGCCGTTATTTAGAGAACCACTTATCACCGTAAAAAAACAGCAGCATTCCGAGAAATACCACACACAAGCCGATGAATTTCCAGACGGTTGCAGGGCGGATTGGCATTTGGATTAAGCCGTAGTGATCGATCAGCATTGCCATAATCAGCTGCCCGACGATAATAAAAAACAGCATATTACTGACGCCGACTTTTGGGGCGAGCATGATAGTGGTGAAAACCACCAACGCGCCGAGTGTGCCGCCGGTCCATTTCCACCAAGATTGGTGTGGTAGATTAATCCAGATGTCGTTGAGATTGGCTTTGCTGATGGTGATGATGAGTAAGACGAGCGTTCCGGTGAAAAACGAAATCAGCGCGGCGGCAACCGGTTGCTCGCCGACGCCTTTGCTCAGTTGGCTATTAATGGCGGCTTGGCTGGCGAGGGCAATGCCGGAAACCAGCGCAATAAGATAGAACAGCATAGGCTTAGATCGCTTCTTCGTTTTCTTCTGAAGTGCGGATCCGGATAACGCGCTCGACATCGTAGATGAAAATTTTGCCATCGCCGATTTTGCCGGTTTGCGCGGTTTCGATAATCGCATTCACGCAGTCGTCGACTTGTTCATCGGCGATCACGATCTCCAGTTTTACTTTCGGCAGAAAATCGACCATATATTCTGCGCCACGATAAATTTCAGTATGTCCTTTTTGGCGACCGAAGCCTTTCACTTCGGAAACCGTCATGCCGGTGATGCCGACATCAGAAAGCGCTTCACGCACGTCGTCTAATTTGAAGGGTTTGATGATGGCTTCAATTTTTTTCATACTGCTTCCTTATTAGCTGGATTTGCGCGCCGATTTCGGGCGAAAACTTTGAATCACTTCCGGCACTGTATCAATATAAATCCCGTCGATCAACTGTAAGCAATATGGCACGGCGCTGAAAATGCCTTTAACCAATACGTTGCCGTGTTGATCTTTAACGCCTTCCAATGTTTCCTTAATCGCTTTCGGCTGACCGGGCAGATTGAGAATCAGCGACTGTTTGCGAATCACGCCCATTTGACGCGAGAGAATTGCGGTCGGCACAAAATGTAGGCTGACTTGGCGCATCTGCTCGCCAAAGCCAGGCATTTCGCGATCCGCCACCGCCAGTGTGGCATCAGGGGTGACATCACGTTTGGCAGGCCCGGTGCCGCCGGTGGTGAGAACCAAATGGCATTCATGTTGATCCACCAGTTCGATCAGCGCTTGCTCAATGAGGGCTTGTTCATCCGGAATCAGGCGGGTTTCGACTAAAAATGGCTCGCAGAGTGCCTGCTCTAACCAAGTTTGCAGTTCGGGGATTCCCTGATCTTGATAAACACCCTGTGAAGCGCGGTCGGAAACCGACACTAAACCGATTTTAAGTTGTTTTTCCATAAGACTATTCCGTTACTGTTGTTCTGTTTTTGGCGCTTGCAGTTTGAGTTCTTCAATCGCGTGGGTCATGCTGCGTTGAATTAACGGCACACGTTCGTCATCCGCCGGTAGTTGGCGCAACATCATTTCCCACGACATTAACGCCATTTTATAATCTTCTTTTTCAAACGCACTGAATGCCAGCAAACTTAAGGCTTGTACGTTGTTGTGATCAAGCTTAATCACTTCACGCAACAGCAGTTCGCCGCGGAGTTTGTCGTTTTCATCTTGTGAGAACATCAACACCCGGGCATAACTCAGTTTGTATTCGTTGTTTTCCGGCTGAAGTGCGGTGGCGCGTTTGTAGCTGTCTAACGCCAGTTGTCCATTGCCGGCTGCCATTGCAATTTGCCCTAACAACCACCAATTTTGGTGATTTTCAGGATTTTTCTGTAAATCGGCACGCAGCGCAATAATAAAGCGGTGCAATTCATCGGTAGTGAGCGGATTTTGTTGTTCCTCGGCTAGCCGTTGCTGCAAGTGCGGTAGCTCGCCATGCGCTTGTTCCAGCATACTCTCCGAATGCCATGAGCCGACGGCAAAATAAGTCAGCAGGGCGATCGAAGCTAATCCGAGGGTGGCGGAAGCGAACCAAATCTTGCCGTTTTTCACCCGTTGTTTGCCAACCGCACTTTGTTCTTGTGGAATGTCGTTGAGCAAGCGCTGTTGTAGCTCATGTTCACTTTGCTGCGGATCGTCGAGCAACCCTTGCTCATTATCCTGCTGCAACTCTTGTAGGCGATCGTAGTAGAACGCCTTGTTCAAATCCTGCTGCCGAACCGCACTTTGTGACTGGCGGCTGCGCAGTAGCGGAAAAAACGCGACCACTGCGATAAACAGCGTCAGCAGTAAAAAACTTAACCACAACATTATTTTTTCTCCTGGCGGTCGGCTTGCAAAATCGCATCCAGACGCTGTTGATCTTGCGCTTGGCTTGAGGCTTGCGGTTTATTCGCATCGCGGCGAGGTTTACGGCGAAATAACACGCCAATTCCGAGCAGCAACAGCAGCGCCGGAATCAACCATAAAAGTGCGGTTGACATCGTGAGCGGTGGATCGTAGGTGACGAAATTGCCGTAGCGTTGCACCATATAATCGACGATTTCTTGTTTGTCTTTGCCTTGTTGCAGCAGTTCGTATACCTTGGCGCGCATATCGTTTGAAATCGTCGCATTGGAATCGGCGATATTGTTATTCTGGCATTGTGGGCAGCGCAATTGTTGGGTCAGTTGTTGATATGTCTGCTCCTGTTGCGGCGAACTAAATTCATAGGTTTCAATTGCCGCAAAAGTCGATACGCTGACCAGCAATAAACAGATGATTTTTAAGCTTTGCATTCTGAATCCTCTGTGATGATTTTGTCAAATAGCGACTTAAACCGCTCTTGCCACACCGATTCGTTCATATCGCCGGCATAGCGGTAGCGAATAACGCCTTTACAGTCAATCAAAAAGGTTTCCGGCGCGCCGTACACCCCTAAATCCAAGCCGAGCATTCCTTTCTGATCAAAAATATTGTATTGATAAGGATTGCCTAAATTTTTCAGCCATTGCACCGCTTTATCTTGCTGGTCTTTGTAGTTAATGCCGATGATCGTGACATTTTGTTTTGCCAGCTGATTCAAATATTGGTGTTCGGCATAGCAGGTCGGGCACCACGTCGCCCACACGTTCAGCAATAGCGGCTTGCCTTGTTGAAAAATAGCCGGTGTAAGCGGTTGTTCACCCGGCAGCAAGGCGGGCAGTTCAAAGTGCGGTATCGGCTTGCCAACGAGAGCGGATTCCAGCGCTTTCGGATCATCACCGGCGGAATTACGCACCAATTGCCAAGCGAAAACCAGCACCAAGCCTAAAAACGCCAACAACGGCAGAAACAGTTTTTTATTGTTCATTCACCGCCTCCTGTTTGCGGGTTTGTTTGGCGATTCGGCTCAGGCGATAGCGTCGATCCAGCATTGAAAGCAAGCCGCCGAGCGCCATAAACACGCCGCCGATCCAGATCCAGCGGATAAACGGTTTATAATATAAGCGCACCGCCCAAGCGTCGTCCTCCAAGCGTTCGCCCAGTGCCACATAAATATCGCGGCTGAAACCCCAGTCGATAGCGGCTTCGGTCATGCTCATGCGGCTGACGGTATAAAAGCGTTTTTCCGCGTGTAAAATGGTTTCCAGCTTGTCTTTGTGGTGCACTTCAACCACCGCTTTCACGCCTTCATAGTTTGCGCCATTGTCCGGTGTGACGCCTTGGAAAACAAAGCGGTAATCGGCAATTTGCGCGCTGTCGCCCGTTTTCATGCGTACATCGCGTTCCACGCTGTAATTTTGGCTGAACGCAATGCCGAATACTGTCATCGCCACCCCAACGTGGGCGGCAATCATGCCCCAATGCGAGCGGGACAGTTTGCCGATACCTTTAATAAAGGTGTGGCGATGAGTCGCACGCTGCTGCATTTCATACAGACTGAGCAAGAAAATAAGCACTGCCATCATGGTGCCCAACACCGCAGTGGTGGTGATTTGATCAAACAGCAAGTGCGGTAGCGCGAAGCCTGCGACGATCATCACAATCACACTGATGATCACCGGCTTGCGAATGGCGCTAAATTGATCGCGCCGCCATTTGACTAATGGCCCGATTCCCAGAATAAACGAAAACGGCAGCATTAAAATCAGAAACATTTGATCGAAAAACGGCGCACCGACTGAGATCGAACCTAAGCCGAGCTGCTTATGCACCAACGGCAGCAAGGTGCCGATTAACACAATCGAAAGTGCGGTCATCAGCAACACGTTGTTTAACAGTAATAAATTTTCGCGCGAATAGCGTTCATAGTGAGTTGTCGATCGGATTTGGTTGCCTTTGACCGCATATAACGCCAGTGAGCCGCCGATGACGATCACCAGATATGCTAGAATGTACAAACCACGGGTCGGATCGGAAGCAAAGGCGTGCACCGACACCAAAATCCCGGAACGCACCAAAAATGTACCAAGCAGACAGAGTGAGAATGCCAGAATTGCTAATAATACAGTCCATGCTTTAAAACTGCCGCGTTTTTCAGTCACCGCAAGTGAGTGAATCAGTGCCGTTCCGGCAATCCATGGCATTAGCGACGCATTTTCTACCGGATCCCAGAACCACCAGCCGCCCCAGCCCAGTTCGTAATACGCCCACCAAGAGCCGAGTACGATGCCGAGGGTCAAAAACAGCCAAGCGGCGAGTGTCCATGGACGCGACCAACGTGCCCATGCGGTGTCTAAATTGCCGCCGAGCAGCGCAGCAATCGCAAAAGCAAAAGCAACGGAGAAGCCGACATAGCCCATGTAGAGCAATGGTGGATGAAAAATCAGCCCGACGTCTTGCAGCAGCGGATTCAGTTCGCGTCCGTCAACCGGAAAATCAGGAAAAGTGCGGTCGAACGGATTGGAGGTGAAAATAATAAACATTAAAAAGCCGATGCTGATCACGCCCATTACTGATAGTACGCGAGCGATCGCCTCTTGTGGCAGGCTTTTACTGAATATCGCCACTGCGGCGCCCCACAGCGACAACAGCCAGATCCACAATAATAACGAGCCTTCGTGCGAGCCCCACACCGCCGAAAGACGGTAGTGTAGCGGCAGGTTAGTATTGGAGTTATTGACGATATATTGCACGCTGAAGTCGTTAACTGCGAATAAATAGCTGAGTGCAATAAATGAAAACGTCAGACAGAAAAACAGGCTGAAGGCCATCGGTTTTGCCAATGACATTAAGGTGCTGTTATTTTTCAAGCAACCGTAAGCGGGAAGCGCGCTCAGCAAAACCGCAATCGCCAAGCCGAGCGCTAGCGCATAATTTCCGAGTTCCGCAATCATTTATTTGCCTCAATCGTTTGTTGCAGATTGTGTTGAAATTTTTCCAAATTCTGTTGATCGCGATCGGAAACGCCTTTTAGATCCACATCAGATACGCCCATCGGCTGGTGTACTTTCTGCATCTGGCTTTCCAATTCCGGCGGCACATAATTTTCATCATGTTTTGCCAACACTTCATGCGCTTTTAAGGTGCGTTCATCAACCAGCACGCCTTGCGCCACAATGCCTTGTCCTTCACGGAACAGATCCGGCAAAATGCCTTCATATTCCACGGTGACCGACGGACCAATGTCGTTCAAATCGAACCGCACTTTCAGGCTTTTCGGATCACGCACCACCGTGCCTTCGACCACCATGCCACCGATTCGTAACCGTTGTCCGGGCTGTGGGCGAGTGTCACTCTTGTTGTCTTTACCGTAGATCACTTCGGTCGGGGTATAAAACAGGTCGATATTTTGTCGCAAGGCGTACAACATCAAACCGACGGCAACGGATACGCCGAGCAGCACCAATAACACTAAACTGAGGCGGGATTTGCGTCTAGGATTCATTATTGGCTCCTGTTGAGTTGTGTGGTGAAGGCTGCTGCGAACGTTGTTGCACGCGTTGCTGCCGTTGTTGCTCTTTGGCAACCCAGCTTAAAATCTGTTTTTTCTCACGAATGCTGACTACAATTAAAATCAGTAACGCAGCCACGGTGATGGCATAACATAGCCAAACATAAAAACCGTAGCCGCCCATATCAAAAAAGTCGTGCCAAGTTTGGAAAAATGGGGTCATTTTTTCACTCCTGTAAGATAGTGTTCAGCCATTGCTTGCACCCAAGGGCGTTTTTGTTCTTCTTGCAACAGCGCATTGCAATAGCGGATCAGCGTCAGCCAGACCGATAAAAACAGAAATCCGAAAATCGACAGAATTAATGGAATCAGCATTGGCGTTGCCATCGACGGCTTTTCAAATTTTGTGATAGTCGCACCTTGGTGCAGCGTATTCCACCATTCAACTGAAAAATGGATAATCGGCAGGTTGATTACGCCGACCACCGCCAACACTGCGGCGGCTTTTGCCGCGCTGCGGCGATCTTGAAACGCCGAATAAAGGGCTAAAATGCCTAAATACAGGAATAATAAAATTAATTCGGAAGTGAGGCGTGCGTCCCATACCCACCAAGTGCCCCACATCGGCTTGCCCCAGATTGCGCCGGTTACCAGCGCTAAAAAGGTGAAAGTCGCTCCGATCGGCGCCATCGCGATCATCGCCAAATATGCGTGGCGAATCTGCCATACCAAGCCGACAATTGCGGCAACTGCCATTGAAGCATAAATCCCCATCGACCAAATCGCCGCCGGAACGTGCGGATAAATCATTCGGAAACCATTGCCCTGTTGATAATCCGCCGGTGCAAATGCCAGCCCCCAAATCCAGCTGATGCTGAGTAGCGCTAACGCCAACACGCCGAAAACCGGCTGTAATTTACCAAGCAGATGGTATTGTGTTTCTGCTTTGGCATAAGGGTGTAACCATTTCCACATAGGTCATTTCACTCCATTTATTTTTAAACATATTTATCAAATGATTAATCTAGGCTGATACGCAACGCTGCAGCAATCGCAAAAGGCGACAGCGAAACGGTTAGTGCCATAATCGCACCTAAAATTGCCAGTTGCCCGCTGTAGCTTAAATTCAGCAGCGCAGCATCCAACACCGACGCCGAAAAAATCAGCACCGGGATAATCAATGGCACAACCAATAAACTCAATAACACACCGCCTTTGCGCAGCGCAACGGTCAGCGCCACGCCGATCGCACCGATTGCGCTTAACGTTGGCGTGCCGAGTAATAGGGTCAAAATCAGCGCGCACCAAACCACCGGCTCCATCGACAGTAACAATGCCACAATTGGCGACAGTAACAGTAACGGAAGTGCGGTCAGCAGCCAATGCGCCACCACTTTCGCCAACATTGCCAACGGCAACGGATACGACAGCAACATTAACTGTTCCAACGAGCCGTCGCGAAAATCATCGGCGAACAAACGCTCAAATGCCAACAGCGCAGAGAGTAGCGCGGCAACCCACACCACACCCGGTCCAATCCGTGCCAGCAGCGCCGGTTCAGGGCCAATCACCAATGGAAACAGCGTGATCACCAACAAGAAAAACCACAACGGATTTAACAATTCGGCTTTTTTCTGCCACGCAATTTTCAGTTCCCGTTTCACAATATTCCAAAAAATCATTCGTGCTAATCCTTTACGCCGCGGCTTTAAACGGCTGCATCGGGAAGATTTGCAGCAGCTCACTTCTGACGGTTTGGTGGCTGGTCAACAACACCAAACCACCTTGCTGGCAATGGCGTTCAAAAAGTGCGGTCAGCTCTGCGCGCCCTTGTTTATCAATGGCGGTAAAGGGTTCGTCTAAAATCCATAACCCGGCGTTGCTTAACAACAAACGCGCCAATGCCACGCGTTTTTGTTGCCCGGCGGACAACTGATAAACCGCACTTTCCTCATAACCGCCGAGACCAACCTGATACAGCGCCTGCCAAATGATCTCGTCGCCTTGTTTGGTATTGCTGATTTGCTGATAAAAGCGCAGATTTTCATAGGCGGTCAATTCGCTTTTCACGCCGCTGTAATGCCCTAAATAGAGTAAATTAGCAAGATAGCCTTCTCGATTTTTAAAAATATCTTGCTGATTCCAAAAGACATTGCCGTGAATCGGTTGCGAAAGGGTGGTTAAAATCCGCAACAAGCTGGTTTTGCCGATCCCGTTGTGCCCTTCCAATTGCACTAATTGCCCGCTGCCGAAGGTCGCCGACAAGCCCTCAAACAACAGTTTCTCGCCCCGTTGGCACGCCAGATTGCTTAGTTTTAATTGATTTTGTGCAAACATCAGACCCACTCGACATTAAGAAAAATTGAACCTGAATTTTAGCATAAGTGATTGATTAGTGATAACAATCAATTTTGCTAAAAACTACCTCTTTAGGTGTATTTTTTGGGTTGCTTTCCATTGTAATGTATTGATTTCAAGGTTAATTTTGTCATCAACCGATCTGCCGGTTGTTTGATCTAACGCAAATGAAAAATCCCAAGCCGACTTGAACCGGCTTGGGATTACTCGTACAAAGTGCGGTTTTACAGTTTGCTGTATTTCGGTTCGTCAAACACCGTGACGTTTGGCACTTCTCCGCTGTATTTTTCAACCTGTAAAATAGCCGTATTCGGCGAGTTGCCTTGCGCTAATTTTGAGGTGCCGATGTCCATGGTCAACACGTTCGGATTGCCGAATTTGCAGAGCGGTTTTTCGCCGTCGCCAAGCCCTTCCGGATCATACCAAGCCCCTTCGTGCAGCGCGACGGTGCCTTTGATAATTCCGTCCGTCACTACTGCTCCGGCAAGCACTTGCCCTCGTTGATTAAACAGGCGGACAATATCGCCGTTGGCAATTCCGCGCGCCTTGGCGTCATCTGTGTGGATTAAGACCGGTTCGGGTCCATTAACGGTGTAGTAACCTCGCAGCGTTTCTGAGAAACACAGCTGGCTATGCAAGCGATAGTATGGATGTGGCGTGACTAATGCGAGTGGGGATTCCGCTGTCACATTGCCGGCGTACTCCTCCGGCACCATCCAACTCGGATGACCTTTGCAGTCGTCATATCCCATTTTAGCTACGGTATCGGAGTAGATTTCGATTTTTCCTGACGGCGTACCTAATGGATTAAGCAACGGATCACTACGGAATTCCTCATAACGCACCCATTTTTTCGCTTTGTCGCTGGCTTTAAAGGTGATCAGTTTGTTTTCCTGCCAGAATTGTTCGAAGCGCGGCATGATAACCCGATTTTTGCGGGCGGCATCGTATGCGGTTTGGTAGAAGCCTTTTAGCCAATCCATTTCCGATTTATTTTCGGTAAATTTATCTTCTACACCCGCTAATTTAGACAATGCTGAAAAAATGTCGAAGTCGCTTTTTGCTTCAAATTGTGGCTCAACCGCTTTTTTCATCGGGTAGATATTCATCATTGAATAGTCACCGCTCATGGTTAAGTCATCGCGCTCATAAGACGTAGTAACCGGCAAGACAATATCTGCCATACGCGCAGTCGGCGTCCAATAAATTTCATTAACAATCACGGTATCCGGCTTTTGCCATGCCTTAATCAAGGTATTGGTATCCTGATGGTGCGTAAACGGATTGCCACCTGACCAGTAAATCAATTTAATGTCAGGATACGTGACTTCACTGCCGTTATATTGAATCACTTTGCCCGGGTTAAGCAAAGCATCGGAAATGCGCGCCAGAGGGAAACTTTGTTTACTGGTTTCATCTAACCAAGTCTGATTTCCGCTTTCACCAGATGCGTTGGCAGAAATCGCACCGATAATTCCGCCGGTGGCGGTTGGGCTGCCGCCATTGGAGTAGTGATAACTAAAACCAAATCCGCCACCCGGTAAACCGATTTGCCCCAACATAGAGGCAAGAGTGACCAACATCCAGTGGGTTTGCTCGCCATGGCGTTGGCGCTGCATTCCCCAGCCGCCCATCAGCATAGTGCGGTTGGCTGCAAAATCGAGCGCCAGTTTTTTAATGATGTCGGCAGGCACGCCACAAATTTGACTTGCCCAGTTTGCATCTTTAACGATACCGTCTTCGGCTTGCCCTAAAATATAAGGTTCGAATTTATCATATCCGACAGTATATTTTTTTAGAAACTCAGTATTGTGTTTTCCCTCACTAATTAAGGTGTGGGCAATTCCGAGCATTAGCGGCACATCGGTTGCGGTATTCACCGGGATCCATTCAGCGCCTAAATATTCACAGCTTTCACTTTTAACCGGATCAATGCAGATAATCCGCTTTCCGCTCTCTTTTAATTTTTTGAAATAATCAACGCCTTGCTGATCGGTGGATGTCCAAGCAATCCGCAGGGTGGTCATCGGGTTAGCAGCCCAAAGTACTACAATATCGGTATTTTCTAATACCACTTCCCAGCTGGTTTGCTGTTCATAAACTTCGATTGTACCTAAAACGTGCGGCATAATGACCTGTGCCGCACCGGTGGAGTAGTCACCTTTCGTTGGTTACGCTAGGTTCAATTGCCGGGCCGGATTTCACCACTTTGCCATTTTCAACCACAATGCCTAATGGCCCCCAGTGTGCGGCTGAAACGACGGTTGATGATTCCGCCGCCGCCGCGTTGGTTGCAGTGAATAGTCCGGTTGTAATGCCGCCGGTGCTAGCAAGCCCAACACTTCCCAATGAGGTGTTTTTTAAGAATTGGCGGCGACTTGCGTTTATTTTGTTTGTGCGTTGCATAAGATCTCCTCGTAGTATATTCAATAGCAAAAAATTAATGGGTATTTGCCATATCTTTGGCAAAGTGCTGCAAATAAATCGTAATGGCTCTTACTTCATTTTCATTCATCGAAGTGCGGTCTTTCATGGAATTAATCACGCCAACCCATTGATTTGCCGTGTAGTGATCGGCAGCAATCGGTGCATGACAGGTGCTGCAGTGGGTTTGATCTAAACTTTTACCATAGGCGTTTAGCGCATTGAGATCGGCGGTGAGCGCATTTTTATTGGCGCTGAGTTCGACACTCACTTGGTGCCAATCGGAACTGGTGACATCGTCATACACGGTATTGAGAATTTTCACCTCGGCTTTGGCATCGTCATCTAAAATCCCAACAATGATCCGTTTTCCCATTTCCTGATAAATGATGTTCTCTGCACCAGCCTGTTGCCAGCCTTGAGCCAAACCGCGGATATTGTCATTCTCTTGCTGCCAGTCGGAGAGCTGTGCGAAAGGCATTAAACGAATTTGTCCGTTGCCTACACTGGCAGGCGACATTGCGAGTGAATAAAGGACTTTATTCTCAGCGCTGAAATCTCCGGCGTGTTTAGTCAATTCGCCGGTGGCTGCGCTGGAATCAACCGGAATATCCGGCATAAAGTGGACTAAGCCTTTGTGGCAATCAATACAGGTTTGATTGGTTTCATCGGCTAATTTGTGCATTGTTTGCGCTTGTTCGGATTGCTCACTAAGAATCCAAGCCTCTGGGTTATGACAGGTTTTACAGGATGACGAATCCAGGGCTTTCATGTTATCCCAAACGGACTGTGCCATTTGCAGCCGATGTTGTTCGTAGGCTTCCGCATCCGGAATTTTGCCGGTGATTTCGCCCCAAACACCCTTAAGCGCCAGAAATTTGGCTTTAACATAGTGCCAGTTTTCAGGTGGAAGATGGCAATCGGCACATTCGGCTCGAATACCACGCCGATTGGCGAAATGCGTGCTGCCTTCCCACTCTTCTTTTGGTGTTGTCATGGAGTGACAACTGACACAAAATTCAGTTGAATTGGTTTTATGAACAGGCTTTGTGTCAGCCATAAACCCAGCGCACCCAGCAGCAGTAAAATAACGATTCCAAGTAGTGCTTTCTTTTTTATTAACATATTGATATTCCATTTGATGTTAGGGTTGTAATGAAACGGAGCCAGTGTTTCATAATTTTCATGGATTGAAATTGATATAAGTCAAAAATAAAATTAATTTCATGCTTAAATTAACTTAATGTCTTTTGTTGTAATTAAATTGTTATCGTATTGTTTTTCTTATTTTTATTTTTTGTATCTTGATTCTATTTAATTAAAGTTTGAACTGTGCGACAAAAATGAATAATGCGGATTGTTTCGATAATGGGATTTGGTTAAGGTAATAACGGTGGTTTATCTTAATTTAAAGGAGGCTCTATATGAATGAAAATAGCTTAAAAAAATTAATTGTCGGAACAATTTCGTTGGTGCTTGCCGTGATATTTTTTGGTGGATTTGCCAAGGATGTTATGGGCGGGATATTTGATTTCAGTAAATTGACCGGGCAATTTCCCGAGTGGTTGAAAACCAGTGGCGGGACGAGTGCCAAGGGCGGTTTTCTGTTTGCGCTGACGTTGGTGCCGAGTGTGATGCTGGCATTGGGTTTTGTGGCGATTTTTGAACATTACGGTGCGCTTTCTGCGGCATCTAAGTGGTTGAATCCGATTTTAAAACCGGTGATGGGGATTCCGGGGAACTGTTCGATCTCGCTGATCGCCAGCACCCAAAGCACCGACGCGGGCAGCTCGACCACTAAATTTTTGCGTGACGAAAAAGAGATCACCCATAAAGAATTGTTGATCTTCGCCGCATTTCAATTTAGCGCGGGGGCATTATTAACGAACTTTTTATCATCGTTTGCTCCGGTATTACTGATTCAAGATACTGCGGGACAGGTCGCGCCGGTTTCGATTGCGATGTGTTTGGGTATTATTTTTGTCTTTAAGATTTTTGGTGCCAATTTGATGCGGCTGTATGTGAAAAAATTTGTCAAAGATGATGAAGAATAATTATGAGCCAGACAACCAATCAAAATAAACTGATTACCGATATTTTTATTGAAGGCGCCAGAAAAGGCTGGAATATTGCGATCACCAGCACTATTCCGAACGTATTAATGGCGTTTGTGATTATTTATATCTTGAACGCGTCCGGCTTATTAAAACTGATCGGTGAATATTTAGGATTTATTATGTTGCCGCTCGGTTTGCCGGGAGAATCAATCGCCGTATTGTTGGCGGCGTTTCTCAGTTGGGGTGGTGCTGCCGGGGTGTTGGTCGCACTGGTGCAAGAAGGGGTTTTAAATGCGCAGCATATTGCGATTCTATTGCCGGGCATGGCGCTGGTCGGCTCAACCGTGCAATATATGGGGCGGATTCTGGGCGTATTGGGCGTGCCGGGGAAACACTATTTGGTGCTGTTCGGCATTTGTATTATCAACGCTTATTTGGCGATGCTCGTGATGCGCTTTTTAATATAACGCGGAGGTTTAACCATGAAACATGACGATTTACAGCCATTTTTGGCGGAACTAAAGCAGTTAACCGATATTGAAAGTCCGAGTTATCATTTGGAGGGCGTGCAGCGCGTCGCGGAGTGGTTTGCGCAAAAAGCCGATGCGCAAGGCTTAAAATCTAAGCCTGTCAAAATGAGTAGCGATCAGGTCGCCGATGGGTTATTGATCAGTAATAATCCTGAAGCCGAACAGTTTGATTTATTGTTTATTGCGCACATGGATACCGTATTCCCTGTCGGAACGGCAGAAACGGTTCCGTTTTTGCAAAGCGAGGACTGCATTAATGCGCTTGGGGTGATTGACGATAAAGCCGGTGCGTTGTTGGCGCTTTATGTGATCAAAGAGCTGGATTTGACCGCACTTAACGTTGCGTTGTATTTAAATTCCCATGAGGAAATTGGTTCATTGTATGCCAAAGAAAGCATTCGGGAATATGCGAAAAAATCTAAATATTGCTTTGTAATGGAGCCGGCGCGTGAAGACGGTTCGATGGTGGCAACCCGCAAAGGAGTGCTAACGTATCAAATTGATTTTCACGGCATTGCGGCGCATTCCGGCAACAATCCGCAGCAAGGGCGCTCGGCACTGGTGGAGGCAGCCAATTGTGTGGTGGCGTTTGCCGGTTTAACGGATTTCTCGGTGGGACACACTTTCAACAGTATTATCACCAACGGCGGAACGGCACAAAATATTGTTCCTGATTTTGCCTCATTAACGGTGGAAATGCGCTATCGCCGTCCGGCATCGGTAGAATATTTTGAACAACAGTTAGAGCAGTTGCTGAGCAATCCGTTGGTCGTGGGCGTAACGTCACAAAAAACGCTGCTCAACCACGAAGCACCGATGATCGATGAGGTGAATTTGCCGACTATCAAAGCGCTGTTTGCAGAGGTTGCACAAGAGATGAAACTAGAGGTCAGCTGGGTAGATGCAGGCGGAGTGAGCGACGGCAATATTGCCTCTTCCGCAGGCTGCCCGACCATTGACGGCTTGGGGCCGACCGGCGGCAATATGCACGTCAGAACCGAGTATATGGTTGCCAGTTCGGTGGTGCCGAAATGCAATCTTATCTTGCGGGTGATTGAAAAATTGCTGGCATAGCTGTCTTTGGTGAGGTGTTAAAATAAAGGCATAGTAGATAAAAATGTAGCTAATTTTGAGATCTAAGCTTTTTTGTCTACTATGCTGTAGAAGATTAATTCAACTTTGCCGCACTGACCGCGATATTTCAGGAAGGCATCGTGTAATTATGAAAAATTGAAAGTTAAGTTAACACCGCAAGCGTCTGCATAACGCTGTAGGCTGTTCACGCTTGCTCGGCTGGCATTACGTTCAAGCTTGCTAACAGCTGGTTGTGAAATGCCCATACGTTTAGCAACTTGACTGCTATTCAGCCCTGCTTTGTTACGCATTTGCTGCAACAGTTCTTGAAGCTCATCAACCCGTTTTTCTGCTTGATAAGCCTCATTTACAGCAGGATCAGACAACAGTTCGGCTTTGAGTGTTTTATATGCGATAGGTTTAATTTTCATCGGTCATTTCTCCTAAACGTTTCAATGCAAGTTCGATTTCGGCGGGTGGTGTCTTAGGCGTTTTTTTGATAAAAGTGCGCAAAATATAGATTTTTTTACCAACCGCAAAGGCAAAAAATGTGCATGTAATGTTTTGTTTACCAACTCTTAACTCAAACAGTCCATCGCGGACAATATCCGTATCAGGATAGCGCAGCTGATTGCCTAAAAGCTCAAGCTTATCTAATTTAGCCAATAATTTAGCTTTCATTTTATGCTCAAGCACAGTGATTTCATCGGCGGCATCAGGGTGAAAAAGAAGCTCAAACATTGGCTCATCCTTGTTAATTTTCATAAATTATAACCTAAAAGTTAATATAACCCAAAGGTTATTTTTAGGGCGGATATCGCAACATTAGGTATTCAGATCACGACAAGTCGTACCAGGAAATCAAATCAAGAATTAAAAGATATTATATGGTGATCTAGCAATTCAAGAGTTCCAAATAAGAAATTTCTATTTATAGCATTGTCATCTCTGCTGTCGGGGTGAATTGGCGGTTCAACAGATTTTTAAATTTCATCGAGCTGTTGGGAGTTTTCGCAAAAAGGATTAATAACGGAATCCCGACAACAATAAATAATATCTTTGCAATATAGACGCTAAATGCCGTCAGATCAGTCATAGCCGAGCGCATTGTACCCTCCTTGCCATATTAATTTCTCATACCTTTAACTTAGCAAGAGATGCTTAATTTTTCAACAAAATTGCGTGCTCAAATAGTGATTTTACCGCTTATATCAGACAAATCATGAATTTTAATCAGCCCAGTCTCCGACATCAATTTGTCGTAATACGTCACTGCTTCGGCGGCGCCCCCTCTGAACTGGTCGGAATGAAAGAAACTCTCCGTATCGGTTTTTTCTTCCAATATTTGAATTTTCTAGATGCTTAAAGTGTGATTCATATCACAAATTTGTCATTTTTAGATCGTAATTGTGATGTCTATCACATTTTATAAAATGACCCTCAAATATTTAATGTGAGATAGCTCACAAATCAAATCAATAAAATTTTGGTTTCATTTATAAGCATGATACTTTTTTGACCACGTAAAACGCTGTTTTACAATCCTGACTCTGACAATAACACTGAGGTGAAAAATGTTATCTGCTTCTGTAAAAGTGAAAGTCCAAAATTTTGGGCGCTTTTTATCTAATATGGTAATGCCGAATATCGGGGCATTTATCGCGTGGGGTTTCATTACCGCACTTTTTATTCCAACCGGCTGGATCCCGAATGAAACATTAGGCGCGTTGGTCGGACCAATGATCACCTATTTGTTGCCGCTGTTGATCGGTTATACCGGCGGTAAATTGGTTGGCGGCGATCGCGGTGCGGTGGTCGGTGCGATCACCACCATGGGGGTGATTGTCGGTTCGGATATCCCAATGTTCTTGGGGGCGATGATCGCCGGTCCTCTGGGCGGTTATGCAATCAAAAAATTCGACAAATGGGTTGACGGCAAAATCAAGAGCGGTTTTGAAATGTTGGTCAACAACTTCTCTGCCGGGATTATCGGAATGCTGTGTGCCTTGTTGGCGTTGGTGTTAATTGGCCCCGCGGTTAAAGCGTTGTCCGTAACACTGGCTGCCGGTGTTGATGTCTTGGTTAATGCAGGTTTGCTACCGCTAACATCTATTTTTGTTGAACCTGCCAAAATCCTATTTTTAAACAATGCGATTAACCACGGAATCTTCACCCCGTTGGGCGTGCAACAATCCACTGAATTCGGTCAATCTATCTTCTTCTTGATTGAAGCGAATCCGGGCCCGGGGCTGGGCATTTTGTTAGCCTATATTTTCTTCGGTCGCGGCAGTGCGAAACAAACTGCCGGTGGTGCTGCGATTATTCACTTCTTCGGTGGAATCCACGAAATTTACTTCCCGTATATCTTAATGAAACCACGCTTGATTCTGGCGGTGATTGCCGGTGGTATGGTCGGAGTATTGACACTGGTATTATTTAACGCAGGCTTGCGTGCACCGGCTTCTCCGGGGTCGATTTTTGCCGTGTTGTTAATGACGCCACCGCCTGCGTTTGTCGGCGTGATTATCTCGGTTATCGCGTCTTGCGCCACCTCATTTGCCGTCGCCTCTTTCTTATTGAAAACCGACAAACAAGATGACAGCGTTTCATTGGAAGATGCGACTTCGCAAATGAAAGCGATGAAAACGGGCAGCGGAAAAACCGAATTGAGTGCGGCGGATTATGGCAGTTTGCAAACCATTTATGTCTCTTGCGATGCAGGCATGGGTTCGAGCGCGATGGGTGCCAGTATGCTGCGCAAAAAAGTGCAAACCGCCGGTTTAGATCTGCATGTGGTGAACTGTGCGATTAACGATTTGCCGACAGATGCGCGCTTAGTGGTGACACACAAAGATTTAACTCCGCGCGCCAAACAACGCGTGCCGGAAGCGACACATTTATCGTTGACTAACTTCTTGGATAACGCATTTTACGATTCTTTGGTGAGTGATATTGTCAATAAAGTCGGCGCATCCGAGCCGGAAGCGGCAGCACAAGAAGTGGAACAGCCTGCGGCGTTCCAGCTACAAAAAGAGCAAATTTTCCTTGGTTTAAAAGCGGCGACTAAAGAAGACGCTATCCGTTTCGCCGGTGAGCAACTGGTGAAAGCCGGTTTCGCGAAACCGGACTATGTACCGGCGATGTTTGAACGTGAAAAACTGGTTTCAACTTACTTGGGCGAAGGCGTTGCGGTTCCGCACGGCACGATTGAAGCGAAAGACCAAGTCATTAAAACCGGCATCGTGTTCTGCCAATATCCTGACGGGGTACAATTCACCGACGAGGACGACGGCGTTGCCAAACTGGTGATCGGGATTGCCGCGAAGAATAACGAACACATCGCGGTGGTGACTTCTATCACCAGTGCGCTGGACAGCGAAGAATCTATCGAACTGCTGACCACCACAACCGATGTGGAACAGGTATTAAAACTGTTGAAATAACAGCAAAGGGGGGCTTGCCTCCCTTTTATCTTTGCAGTTTCAACATTTAGAAAAAAGGGTATATTATGAAAGCATTACATTTTGGCGCCGGTAATATCGGGCGCGGGTTTATCGGCAAGTTGCTGTCCGATTCGGGCATTCATGTGACATTTGCCGATGTCAACGACACGGTGATTGATCTGTTGAACCAACAGCAGGCTTATGACGTGAAAATTGTCAGCGAACAGGCGAGTAACATCGAACGTGTCGCGCCGGTAGGCGGCATCAATTCCAAAAACAGCGATCAGATCATCGAAAAAGTCAATCAAGTGAATTTGATCACCACCGCAGTCGGACCGAATGTGTTGGAAATCATCTCCGGCACGTTGGCGAAAGCGTTGGAAAATCGTTTTGCCGCCGGTAATCAGGATTACTTGAACATCATCGCTTGTGAAAACATGGTGCGCGGTACGTCTTTCTTAAAAGAAAAAGTGTTGGCGAAACTGAATCCGGACTACCATACCGCACTTGAGCAGTATGTTGGCTTTGTAGATTCCGCAGTGGATCGCATCGTGCCGCCGGTGGCGCCGAATGCCGAAAATCCGTTGCTGGTGACGGTGGAGGAGTTTAGCGAATGGATTGTTGATCAAACCCAATTCAAAGGTGAAATTCCGAACATTGCCGGTATGGAATTGACAGACAACTTAATGGCGTTTGTCGAGCGCAAATTGTTCACGCTGAACACCGGACACGCGGTGACCGCGTATTTAGGCAAACTGAAAGGCTTGCATCTGATTCGCGAAGCGATTGAAAATGACGAAATCAAACAGCAAGTGCGGTCGGTGATGCAAGAAAGCGGCGCGGTGCTGATCAAACGCTACGGCTTTGAACAAGAAAAACATTTCGCTTATATTGAAAAAATTCTGAAACGCTTTGCCAATCCGTATCTGCCGGATGATGTTGATCGCGTCGGGCGCGAACCGATTCGCAAGCTGAGCATGAATGATCGCTTGATCAAACCGTTGCGCGGCACAATCGAATATGGGCTACCGCACTTGGTGCTGTGTAAATCGGTGGTGGCGGCGTTGCATTATCACAATGAAAATGATCCGCAGGCTATTGAGTTGCAAACATTTATTGCGGATAATGGCGTGCAGGCGGCAATTGAAAAATACACCGGCTTGGACGACCGCGCGGTGATTGAGCAGATTATCGTCGCGTATCAGCAATTATAATTACACAGGATTGATGTCTTAACACTATGTCTCCGTCTCAAGAGCAGTTTGTTTACGAGCAGTTGCATGATATTCCGACGTTGCGCGGCGTGATCACGGCAGCGGTAAACATTTTTGATAATGACGTGGAACAACTGATGCAGCGGGTTTTTCGCAAAACGGATTTTGCGGTGAAATCGGTGGTTGATTCGTTGCTCGGCAGTCATGGGCCGTTAGCCGATTTAAGTGTGCGCTTGAAAGTGCTGCTTGGCTTGGGCGTACTTGAAACGGAGGCATATCAGGACATTGAGTATTATTTGGCGTTGAAAGAGCGGTTAAACAACGAAACCCAAGAATATGCCTTTTCCTCGGCGCTGACGCTGGAATTTTTAAACCAACTGAATTCGGTGCAAGATAAAGCCGTGCTGAAAAAGCAGGAAAAAGAGCTGCAAGCGGCGGCTTCCGGCGTGCAAGACAATAAAGATTCGTTGCTATTACAAGTCAAAACCATGCGCAGTGAAAAAATCCTGCGTTCCTACCTGCTGCTTTCGGTTAGCACCCTGTGCGAGCAGCTGCATATCGACAGCCCGCTGTGACCTTCGGCTATCTTAACGATAGCTTGCTTTTCCCAGACTACTCACCACGCTGCCCGATCATTTTTTGCGTACAGGATTGCTTATGACCGCACTTTTCTCACTTCCCGACTTGCCAAAAGTGGTTTTACACCAACATCTCAAAGGGGCTATCGCGTCGTCGTTGGCGTTCAAACCGGCAGAAAAACATCAAGTGCGGTTGCAGCGGTGCTATGGTCAATTAACCGAATCCGAATAGTACACCGTTTGTTCCTTTTGACGGAAAGCTGGCGAATTTGTCAGCTTTTTTCTCCCTTCAAATGATAAAACTCGATCTGCCTCACAAACTGAAACAAAGCTGCTATCTATTTTGATTTTTCTTCCCTAGAATATCGCCATTGTTTATCGAAACGTTTCGATGCGCTATTTTCAGCAGCATGATGAACGTGATGGAGTATAGAAATGAAAAAAACCAGTGTGCTGAATGCGCAATTATCCCATTTAATCGCCACCCTTGGGCACACCGACAGCCTGACAGTTTGCGACGCCGGCTTGCCGATTCCATTTGAAGTCGAGCGTGTGGATTTGGCGCTGACCGCGGGTGTACCGCACTTTTTGCAAACCGTCGAGGTGGTGACACAAGAGCTGTTTGTCGAGCGCGCGGTATTGGCGGAGGAGATCAAAGAAAAAAATGCCGAACTGCACCAAAATTTGTTACGGCAGTTGCAACAACTGGAACAGCAGCAAGGCAATCAAATTCAGATTGAGTATGTCAGCCATGAAGTATTTAAACAATTGAGCGGTGAATCCAAAGGGATTGTGCGTAGCGGCGAATGTACGCCGTATGCCAATGTGATTCTGTATTCCGGCGTGCCGTTTTAAGGATCGCGTATGCAACACCAAACCTTATTAAAAATAGAAGGGATCGATAAATCCTTCCCGGGCGTGAAGGCGCTGAATAATGCCTGCTTGAACGTGTATGCCGGACGAGTGATGGCGCTAATGGGCGAAAACGGCGCAGGCAAATCAACGCTGATGAAGGTGTTGACCGGCATCTATAGCAAAGACAAAGGCACGATCGAATATTTGGGGCAGCCGGTGAATTTCAGCGGCCCGAAAGCTTCGCAGGAAGCGGGCATCAGTATTATTCACCAAGAACTGAACTTGATTAACAATTTAACCATTGCCGAAAATATTTTCCTCGGACGTGAGTTTTTGAACGCATTTGGCGGCATCGATTGGAAAAAAATGTATCTCGAAGCGGATAAACTGCTGGCGAAATTAAATGTGAAGCACAGCAGCCGCCAGTTAGCGGGCGAGTTGTCGATTGGCGAACTGCAAATGGTGGAAATTGCCAAGGCGCTGAGTTTTGAGTCGCGGGTGATCATTATGGATGAACCGACCGACGCGCTGACTGACACCGAAACCGAATCACTGTTTAAGATTATTCGCGAGTTGACCGCCGAAGGGCGCGGAATTGTCTATATTTCCCACCGG
Source organism: Testudinibacter sp. P27/CKL/0425 (assembly GCF_052931395.1). Classification (NCBI taxonomy): domain Bacteria; kingdom Pseudomonadati; phylum Pseudomonadota; class Gammaproteobacteria; order Pasteurellales; family Pasteurellaceae; genus Testudinibacter; species Testudinibacter sp. P27/CKL/0425. The sequence continues at coordinate 1,010,640 of NZ_CM128801.1, forward strand.
ATCAAAGAAATTTTTGAGATCTGCAACGACGTGACCACTCTGCGTGACGGTGAATTTATTGCCGAAGGTGCGGTGATCGATTTGGACGAAGATCGCTTAATTGAGCTGATGGTCGGGCGCAAATTGGAAGATCGTTATCCGCACTTGGAAAAAGCCTACGGTGAAACTCGCTTGGAAGTGAAAAATCTCTCCGGCAGCGGCGTGCACGATGTGAGTTTCAAATTACATGAAGGCGAAATTCTTGGTATTTCCGGCTTGATGGGCGCCGGGCGTAGCGAGTTGATGAAAGTGATTTATGGCGCGCTGCCGAAAACCGAAGGCGAAGTGCGGTTGGATAATCGGCTGCTTCACAATCGCAGCGCAGAAGACGGTTTGAATAACGGAATTGTGTATATTTCGGAAGATCGCAAAGGCGACGGGCTGATTTTGGGGATGTCGGTGAAAGAAAACATGACCTTGACCGCACTTCAATACTTTTCCCAATACGGGCACGTTAAGAAAGCCGCCGAACGCTTGGCAGTGGACGATTTTGTGATGTTATTCAACATTAAAACCCCGAGCCGAGAGCAGGAAGTCGGGCTGCTATCGGGCGGCAATCAGCAAAAGGTGGCGATCGCCAAAGGCTTGATGACTCGTCCGAAAGTGCTGATCTTGGACGAACCGACGCGCGGTGTCGATGTCGGGGCGAAAAAAGAAATTTATCAGCTGATCAATAAATTTAAAGACGAGGGGCTGAGCATTATTTTAGTGTCATCGGAAATGCCGGAAGTGCTGGGCATGAGCGATCGGATTCTGGTGATGCACGAGGGGCGAATCAGCGGTGAATTTATGCGCAATCACGCAACACAAGAACAATTATTGGCAGCCGCTATCGGTAAGTATTAAGGATGTAACATGACAACACAAACTAGCACAAAAAAATCGTTCAACTTGGGGCATTTCCTGATTGAACAACGCTCGATTATCGCGCTGCTGATTTTAGTGGCGATCGTCTCCATGCTGAACCCGAATTTTTTCAGCATGGATAATATTTTAAATATTCTGCGTCAAACGTCGGTGAACGCCATCATTGCAGTGGGTATGACCTTTGTAATTTTAATTGCCGGGATTGACCTGTCGGTCGGTTCGGTTTTAGCGCTCACCGGCGCGTTTGCCGCCACCATGGTCGGCTTGGATCTGTCGATTTTTATCGTAGTGCCGGTGGTGCTGATTGCCGGTGTGCTGCTTGGCGGCGTCAGCGGTTTAATTGTCGCCAAAGGCAAAGTGCAGGCGTTTATTGCCACCTTGGTCACCATGACCTTACTCCGCGGCGTCACTATGGTATATACCGACGGTCGCCCGGTCAGCACCGGCTTTTCGGATAGTGCTGATCAATTCAGTTGGATCGGAACTGGCTACCTGTTCGGCATTCCTGTGCCGATTTGGATTATGGCGCTGGTATTTGCGGTGGCATGGTACATTTTGCAACACACCCGCATGGGGCGTTATATCTATGCGTTAGGTGGCAACGAAGCGGCAACTAAATTGTCCGGGATTAACGTGACCAAAATCAAATTGTTTGTGTTCGCGGCAAGTGGCTTCTTAGCGGCATTGGCAGGGCTGATTGTTACCTCCCGCCTCTCCTCGGCACAGCCGACCGCCGGCGTGAGTTATGAGTTGGACGCGATTGCAGCAGTGGTGGTCGGCGGCACCAGTCTGATGGGCGGAAAAGGGCGCGTAATGGGCACGCTGATCGGAGCATCGATCATCGGCTTCTTGAATAACGCGCTGAATATTTTAGATATTTCATCGTATTATCAAATGATTGCAAAAGCATTGGTTATTCTGGTTGCGGTGTTGGCAGATAACTATTTGGGCAGTAAAAAAGTCGGATAAGAAAATAGATTCGACACACTTTAACTTACTTTAATGAGGAAACAAGATGAAAAAATTAACGACAGTAGCATCAGCATTAATCATGAGTTTAGCGATCGGCGGTTCTGCGCTGGCAAAAGAAACCATCGCATTGGCGGTTTCAACCTTGGATAACCCGTTTTTCGTGACGCTAAAAGATGGCGCACAAAAAGAAGCCGAGAAATTGGGCTACAACTTGGTGGTGCTCGATTCACAAAATGATCCGGCCAAAGAGCTGGCAAACGTGGAAGATTTGCTGGTGCGCGGCGCGAAAGTGTTAATGATTAACCCGACCGACTCCGAAGCGGTAGCAAATGCGGTGATGCGTGCCAATAAACAAGGTGTGCCGGTGATTACATTGGATCGCGGTGCGGCAAAAGGTGAAGTGGTGAGCCACATTGCGTCTGATAACATCGCAGGCGGCAAATTAGCCGGTGATTTCATTGCAGAAAAAATCGGCAAAGACGCCAAAGTGATCCAATTAGAAGGGATTGCGGGCACATCGGCGGCGCGTGAACGCGGCGAAGGCTTTGCACAAGCGGTTGCGGCACACGGCTTCAGCGTGTTGGCGAGCCAACCGGCGGATTTCGACCGCACTAAAGGTTTGAACGTGATGGAAAACCTGTTAGCCAGCCAAAGTGCGGTACAAGCGGTGTTTGCGCAAAACGATGAAATGGCATTAGGTGCATTGCGTGCGCTGCAAGCAGCGAAAAAAGGCGATGTGTTAGTGGTCGGCTTTGACGGCACTGACGATGCGGTGCGGGCGGTGGAAGGCGGCAAACTGGGCGCAACCATTGCACAACAGCCGGAAAAAATCGGTGAGTTGGGTGTTGTCACCGCGGATAAAATGCTGAAAGGTGAGCAAGTGGAAGCGACTATTCCGGTGCCGTTAAAAGTGGTGAGCAAATAATCAACAGGCAATAACAGCAGGAAACCGCACTTGGTTTTCAATCGGGCGGATAGACTATCCGCCTACAAGTGCGGTGATAAAAAGGTGAAAAAATGTCAAAACCGAAAAAACTGGCGGTGCTCGGCAGCATTAACGCCGACCATGTGATCAGCGTACCGCACTTTGCCAAGCCCGGAGAAACCTTGTCGGGGTATAGTTATCATATCGCCTACGGCGGAAAAGGGGCGAATCAGGCGGTTGCCGCCGCACGCCTTGGCATGGCGACCGATTTCATTGCGTGTATCGGCAGTGATGACATCGGGCAAGCGATGGTGAAGGCGTTTGCGAAAGACGGCATCAACACCGACACCATCAGCTGCATTGACGGCGAAATGAGCGGCATTGCGATGATTCAAGTGGCAGAAAGCGGTGAAAACAGCATCGTGATTGCCGCCGGTGCCAATGCGGCGCTAGATGAACAATTAGTTAAGCGCTTTCAACAGAATATTCTTGCCGCCGATGCCTTGTTAATGCAGTTGGAAACCCCACTCAGCGGTGTGCTGGCGGCGGCTAAACTGGCAAAGCAAGCGGGCACAAAAGTGATTTTAAACCCGGCGCCCGCCCAGCCGTTATCCGATGAATTGTTAGCGCAATTGGATATGATCACCCCGAATGAAACCGAAGCCGAGATTTTAACCGGTATTACAGTAGTGGATGAAGCCAGCGCACAACAAGCGGCAGATATTTTCCACCAAAAAGGGATCGCAACCGTATTGATTACCTTGGGCGCAAAAGGCGTATTTGTTAGCGAACAGGGAAAAGCCGGGCAGGTGATTGCGGGCTTCCGCGTGCAAGCGGTGGATACCACCGCCGCAGGCGATACTTTCAATGGTGGCTTGCTTACCGCACTTTTAGAGGGCAAACCGTTAGCCGATGCTGTCCGCTTTGCCCACGCTGCCGGGGCGATTTCGGTCACACGCCAAGGCGCACAACCTTCGATTCCAACCCGCGAAGAAACGGAACGGTTTTTACAAACGAGGTAAAAGTGCGGTTTTGTCGCATCTTTCCCAAAAGGTAGGGTGGGCTTGCTAGCCCACCATATTTGCGATCAATGAGGTGCATTTGTAGCTTAATAGAAAGAGCAAAATAGTATGGCAACCATGAAAGATATCGCGCGTCTGGCGCAGGTTTCAACCTCCACGGTTTCGCACGTCATCAACAATTCGCGCTTTGTCAGTGACGACATCCGAGAAAAAGTGATGCGGGTGGTGCGCGAATTGAACTACACGCCCTCGGCACTGGCGCGCAGTTTAAAAATCAAAGAGACCAATACTATCGGACTATTAGTCACCGCCAGCTCAAATCCGTTTTTCGCCGAAGTATTACGCAGCGTAGAGCGCTATTGCCACCGTCACCAATATAATCTGATTCTTTCTTACACCGACGGTGACAGCGAACGGCTACAGCGCAACCTCGAAACCTTGATCCGCAAACAAGTGGACGGCTTAATCTTAATGTGCGCCGAATCGCACTGGCAATTGAGCGATGATATCAGCCAGCGCTTACAGTTGCCAATGGTAATGCTCGACTGGTGGCCGACAGCCCTGAATGCTGACAAAGTACATGAAAATTCAGAATATGGCGGCTATTTGGCAACCAAAACCTTAATTGACGCTGGGCATCGTGAGATTGCAATTATCACCGGCAGCTTCAAAAAATCCTTGGCGTTCAACCGTCTGAAAGGCTACCAAACCGCACTTGCCGAAGCCGGTATTCGGTTGCGTCCGGAATGGATTCTCGAAAGCCATTTTGATATGGAAGGAGGGATTGAGAGTATGCAAAAATTGCTGCAGTTCAATCCCCGCCCGACAGCGGTTTTCGCCTGTTCCGACACCATTGCGATCGGCGCTTACCAAGCGGCATGGCGCGCAGGGCTGACCGTCGGCAAAGAAATTTCGATTATCGGCTACGACAACATCGAAATGGCGCAATACCTCTCGCCACCGCTGACCACCATTCATCAATCAAAAAACAACCTCGCCAAGCAAGCGGTCGAAATGCTGATCGCACGAATCAAAGATCCCACACGAGAAAACCGCACTTTGACACTCGAACCGCACTTGGTCTGGCGCGAATCGGTTGGTTTGAAAGAGTCGGTATTACTGAGTAAAGAATGATGGCTGGCTTGCCGCCGTATCATAGCAAAGTGCGGTTTGTCCGCACTTTCATAACTTAAACCAAAAGTGCGGTTACAAAACCAACCGAACGATTTTATCCGCTTGCACACGGCGAAAGCGATTCAGAAGTTTTTTGACTTCCGGCGGGTAATTTTGCAGTTTTTCCAGTGCCCGATAGTGGTGGATCAGGCTGGTATGCTGGCGAATGGTGTCCAGCTCTTTGCATAACTGCGGTTGCAACTGCTGTTTCGGATCGAGGATCAGCAGCCCGTTTTCGGCATCTAAACGCCATGCGCGCGGGTTTAGATTATTGCCGGTCAACAGAATATAGTGATCGTCCGCCCACACGCCTTTCAGATGGTAGGAGTTTTCGTCATGCTGCCACAAGCGTATTGTCAGTTGACCGTTGCTCAGCATGTTACGGTGTTTTTTGCAGAAATTACGAAGATTCATTTCATACAAATACGGCAGTGCCGCCGACATACTAAACGGTTTATCCGGCGGTGAGTAGAAATCATTGGCTGTTTTATCGCCGACAATAATTTCGATGTTTTTCCCTTCTTTGAGCAATTGCCCCAGTTGTGAGCGCAGGCTACGCGGGAAATTGAAATAAGGGGTACAGATCGTCAATTTTTGCTGCACCACGCCAAACAACGCCTCAATCACGCCATTTAACGGATTATGGTTTGCCAAGCCGAAGATCGGGGAAATCAGCAGTTGATTCGGCTGAAACGGCGTGGTTTCCGGCAATGAATAGCCTGGGTGTTGACTTAATTTTTTGCGATAGTGACGGATTGCCGAGCGAATAGTTTTATCTTTACGCACCGCTTGATCGAGCCGCTGAACCGCACTTGGGTCATGGATGCATTGCGCCAAAAATTCGACAAAGCTGTCGGCTAAGGCACTGTTGGTGATTTTTTGATAGCGGTCATAGCGGTATTTTTCCTGCTGGTGCAGATACACATTATTAATGCTGGCGCCGCTGTACAGTACGGTGTCATCGAATACCGAGCCTTTGATATGTAAAACGCCAAATAATTCACGGGTGTTAATCGGCACCCCGTAAAACGCGATATCGTTATCCGGCGGCAGCGCATATTGTTGCCGTTGTTCGGCGTACCATTCGGCATTGGTTTGGCTGCTTTCCGCGCCTAATAGCCCGCGTTGCGCGCGGTGAAAATCGACGAAAACCCGCACGTCCAACTCCGGACGGCGCAGCTTCGCTTGGTATAGCTCGTGCAGCATCTCTTTTCCGGCTTCGTCATTCTGCCAGTAAAGTGCGGTAATATAGATGCGCTTTTTTGCCAGTCGGATCAGTTGCAGGAATTGTTGTTTATAATCCGCTGCGGAATAGATGATTTCCACGTTTTCCGCCTGTAGCGGCAGGAACGGCAGCGATTGCAACTGATTGAGTGACTGATAATATTTAGGATTCAACATAGTCATCAAAATAGATCAAATAATCAGAGAATTCTCGTAAAGTGATTTAGTTTACCTGCGTTAATTAGCTTTGAACAGGATTTTCCCCAGAAGTTTGCTTAAATAAGCAGAAAATTTGTTATAATCCACCATCACTCGCCAAGCTATTATGTTATGAACTGCACTTGGCTCCCTTTCACTTCGTTATTCAAGATAGGCACTCCATGAACGATAAATTTGACGCTTCAAAAAATCGCCCGCAAGGCCGTAAGCCTTCCTTTCAACAGCCGACATCCGGCAGCCGCTTTTCATCACGTGACGAGCAGCCGCGCAACCGAAAACGCGATGAGGGCGGCGAAAAACGCTTTCCCGAAAACCGCACTTCGTCGCGTCTGCCGCGCCAAGAGCGGGACAAACGTGATAATCGCGAGCGCCGTGAACCGCGTCGCGACAATCGAGATCGTCAAGACGGCGACACAGCGGCGTATGTTTGGAGCAATCGTGAATTGAGCGCCAACAAAGCCGGAAAAAACAGCAGCGGCAATGTGAAGGTGATGATCAAGGGCGAAGTGAAAGGTGAGAAAAAAACCGGTCCGTTATCTCCGCGCGCGCCGGAAAAAATTCGCAAAAATCGCAATGAAGAGATGAAAATCTATGGCGAAGCGGCTTGTTTGGCCCTGTTCCGCCAGCGCCCCGACAGCATTGTCCGCTTGTGGGCGACGGTGGAAATGAGCCATAAGATCGGTGAGATGATGAGCTATTTAGCCGGTGCGAAAAAGGCGTATCATGTGGTCGACAGCGAGGAGCTGGAGCGCGTGAGCGGCAGCGAACACCATGGCGGGATTTGTCTGCTGGTGAAAAAAGCCGCACCGATGAGCCTCGGCGGCTATTTGCAAACCCCGAAACGCCAAGATTGCATTTTGTGGCTGCAAGGTGTTAACAATGCGCACAATCTGGGCAGCGTGATTCGCACTGCGGCCTATTACGGCGTGAAAGGCGTGGTGTGTGAAAGCGCCGACAAACTCTATTCCGCAGCCTCCGCCAGAGTGGCTGAAGGCGGCATGGAGCATATTTATGCACTGGAAAGCGGCGACAGCGAAACCGCACTTGCACAATTGAAAGCGGCTGGTTATCAAGTGGTTGCGCTCACTGCAAACAAACAGGCGCAACCGTTGGATAAGCTGACATTCGGTGATAAAGTGGTGTTCGTTCTGCGTGAAACTGTTTCGGCGGAAAGCGATTCATCGGCGGATCAACAAGTGGTCTTGTCGTTTGAAAATCCCCTCAGCAGCGGCTTAAATGTGGCGGTGAACGCCGGAATTTTGTTGTCGCGCTGGTATTTCCGCTAACGATAACAGTAAGGCTTATAGTTGATCGGCGTGGTGCAGCAGGGCAAAACGCTCCCACAGCACCTCGTCCGATTCGATATGCAGCGGATCGGTGATGATACAGTTGTTGATCGGGCAGACTTTTTGGCAAGTCGGCACTTCATAGTGCCCAACACATTCGGTGCATAACGCCGGATCGATAACGTAGATTTCGTCGCCCATGCTGATCGCTTGATTCGGACATTCCGGTTCGCACATATCGCAGTTGGTACATTTTTCGGTGATCAGCAGTGCCATGAATTTAACGCCTCAAGCAGGTATAGGGTCAGGTAAAAAGCGGACGATTATAATCAATATCGCTGAAAAAAACCAACAAAGCAAAATTAAATTTTAATGAAAATGGAAAAATATGCAGATTAATTCAAATAAAATCGCACATCTAACCCTATTTGTGGTGTTGTTTTTCGGTTTAATTTTAAGTGCGTTATACGTTTCGCTTCGCCAAAAATCGACTATCGACACGGTGCTGGAGGCCGATTATGACGTTTCGATGGCGCAAGATAACATCGGGCAAAATAAGCGGGCAAAAACCGGCTATTACGCGCTGGTGCTGTCATGGTCGCCGGGTTATTGCCAAAGCCAAAGAGCCAGCAATGCGGGGGCGATTCCAAAAGCGGCGGCTTATCAATGTGATGGTGTACAAAAGTTCGGCTGGGTGATCCACGGCTTATGGCCACAAAGTAACACCGCACGGCGCGTGACTGATCATCCACGCTTTTGTCAGGGCGATTTGCCGCCGTTGGACGTGGCGTTATTGGAGCCGTATTTACCCCAGTCACCGAGTTTAAAACTGCTGCAAGGCGAATGGGAAAAGCACGGCGCTTGCGCCTTCCCGGATGCTAAAAGCTATTTTGATAAGCAGCAAGAGCTATTTCTTGCATTGAAATTGCCGGATTACGAATTGAAACGAGGAGATCTGTTTGCCTGGCTGCGCAAGAACAATCCGCACTTGGCGGGAAAATATTTGGGTGCGGGGCGTGACGAGCTGCAAATTTGTTACGACTTGAATTGGGAGGTGATTAACTGCCCGAAAATTCGGTTTTAACGCGATTAATTTTAATAATTTTGCATTGAAAGTACTATAGTTGAAAAAGAAAGGTAAGCAAACTGTTACAATCCGTTTTGAATTGCCGGAAAATGCGTGGCAAGCCTAGTATGGCGTTGTTTTAACGGTATAATCAAGGCACTTAAAACGAATAATTTTAGAGATTAAAATTTTACATTGTGGTCAAGGATTAAGTTGTTATAATCAAAGACCAATCGGATACAGTAATCGCTTTAACATTATCATTTACAAATATTAAAAAAGAGGACTTATTATGTCAGTAATTAAAATGACCGATTTAGATTTGGCAGGCAAACGCGTTCTGATTCGTTCCGACTTAAACGTACCTGTTAAAGACGGTAAAGTCACTTCCGATGCCCGCATTAGAGCATCGATCCCGACAATTGAACTGGCACTGAAACAAGGTGCGAAAGTGATGGTGACTTCCCACTTCGGTCGTCCGACAGAAGGTGAATACAATGCGGAATATTCGTTACAACCGGTCGTTGATTATTTGAATGACGCATTAGATGTGCCGGTGCGTTTAGTGAAAGATTATTTGGACGGTGTGGAAGTTGCAGCGAACGAATTAGTGGTGTTGGAAAACGTGCGCTTCAATAAAGGCGAAAAGAAAAATGAAGACCAACTGACCCAAAAATATGCCGCACTTTGTGATGTGTTCGTAATGGATGCCTTCGGCACCGCGCACCGCGCACAGGGTTCAACCCACGGCGTGGCAAAATTTGCCCCGGTAGCTTGCGCAGGTCCGCTATTGGCGAATGAATTAGACGCATTAGGCAAAGCGCTGAAAAGCCCGGCTCGTCCGATGGTGGCGATCGTCGGCGGTTCTAAAGTTTCAACTAAACTGACCGTTTTAGATTCATTGTCAAAAATTGCAGATCAATTGATCGTTGGCGGCGGTATCTCCAATACGTTTGTGGCGGCGCAAGGCTTGAATGTCGGCAAATCATTGCATGAAGCCGATTTAATTCCGGAAGCGCAACGTTTAATGCAAACCTCCGATATTCCGTTGCCAAGCGATGTGCGCGTGGCGACCGAATTCTCCGAAACCGCAGAAGCAACGGTGAAATTGGTGACCGACATCCAAGACGACGAGCAAATTCTGGACTTAGGCGACGCTTCGGCGGAAGTGTTGGCGGATATTATCCGTAACGCGAAAACCATTTTGTGGAACGGCCCGGTCGGCGTATTTGAATTCCCGAATTTCCGTAAAGGAACTGAAATCATTGCTAAAGCGATTGCCGAAAGCGATGGGTTCTCCATTGCAGGTGGTGGCGACACCTTGGCGGCAATCGATCTGTTCGGCATTGCAGATAAAATCTCTTATATCTCCACCGGTGGCGGCGCATTCCTTGAGTTTGTCGAAGGCAAAGTCTTGCCTGCCGTTGCTATCTTGGAAGAGCGCGCGGCTAAAGCGTAATCACCCCGATTTATTAACTTGGGCAAAAGTATTGCGCTTTTGCCCGCTATTTAAAATAGGAAATGTATCATGTCAAAATTATTAGATATCGTACAACCGGGCGTATTAACCGGCGATGATGTTCAAAAAGTATTCGCGTATGCCAAACAACATGGCTTTGCACTGCCGGCGGTTAACTGTGTCGGTACCGATTCAGTTAACGCAGTATTAGAAACTGCAGCCCGTGTAAAAGCACCGGTTATCGTGCAATTTTCTAACGGCGGCGCACAATTCTATGCCGGTAAAGGCATCAAACCGGCTGACGGTTCTCGCCCGGATGTTTTAGGTGCGGTTGCCGGTGCGAAACACGTTCACGAATTGGCAAAACACTACGGCGTGCCGGTGATCCTGCATACCGACCACGCAGCGAAAAAATTACTGCCTTGGATCGACGGCTTGTTGGAAGCGGGTGAAAAACACTTTGCCGAAACCGGAAAACCGTTGTTCTCCTCACACATGATCGATCTGTCCGAAGAGCCGATGGAAGAAAACATGGCAATCTGCCGTGAATACTTGGCGCGTATGTCAAAAATGGGCATGACCCTTGAAATCGAAATCGGGATCACCGGCGGCGAAGAAGACGGCGTGGATAACTCCGGCGTTGACGAATCCAAACTGTACACCCAACCGGAAGACGTATTGTATGTTTACGACCAACTGAATCCGGTCAGCCCACGCTTCACTATCGCGGCGGCATTCGGTAACGTACACGGCGTTTACAAACCGGGCAACGTGAAATTAAAACCGTCTATCTTAGGCGCATCACAAGATTTCGTGTCTAAAGAACGCGGCTTGCCTGAAAAAGCGTTAGACTTCGTATTCCACGGCGGTTCCGGTTCTTCCACCGAAGAAATCCGCGAAGCGATCAGCTACGGCGCTGTGAAAATGAACATTGACACTGACACCCAATGGGCGGCATGGGAAGGCATTCTGAACTTCTACAAAGCCAACGAAGCCTATCTGCAAGGTCAATTGGGCAACCCTGAAGGCGAAGACGCACCAAACAAAAAATTCTACGATCCGCGCGTTTGGCTGCGTAAATCGGAAGAATCCATGTCCAAACGTTTGGAACAATCTTTCGACGACTTAAACTGCCGCGACGTGCTGTAAGCACCGACCGCACTTTAGGTTACAAAACACCGCTTCGGCGGTGTTTTTTATTAGCTAGTCATCAAACCAAAGCGGCAGCTGAATCGTGATGCGCAATCCGCCGAGCGGGCTTTTGCTGGCGGTGACCGAGCCTTTGTGCTGTTCTACCGAATTGGCGACGATGGATAATCCCAGTCCGGTGCCGCCGGTGGTGCGGGCGCGGGCTTGGTCGGTGCGGTAGAATGGGCGGAAAATTTGCTGATATTCATGTTCTGCCACGCCTTCGCCGTTATCATCTATAATAATCTGTAGCTGTTGCTCATCAATGATATTACAGCTGAGCTGCACTTTATTGCGCGCGTATTTAAAGGCGTTGCGGATAATGTTTTCCAATGCACTGGCAAGGGCGTCCTCATTGCCGTTAATAAAATAATCTTCCGGGTGCTTAATATTTTGCTCAAAGCTGAATTCAAAGTTGCGTTCGCGCCCTTCGAATTTGGCATCGTCGACCACTTCTTCCCAAATAAACGGCAGGCTGAATACTTCACGATTAATGTGAGTGCTCATGTGCTGACGCGAAAGTGATAGCAGTTGGGTCAGCATTTTTTCCATTCGCTCGGTTTCGGTCTGAATCCGCTCCAATTCGCTGCTGTCGCCCTGACGGCGTCTTAACAGCGCCGCCGCCAATTGCAAGCGGGTGAGCGGTGTGCGCAGTTCATGGGAAACGTCAAGCAGTAAGCGCTGTTGCGAGCTGATCATATCTTCCAGAGAGGTGATCATGTGATTGAAACTTTTCCCCACCTCACGCAATTCGAGCGATCCTTGTTTCTCCAGAATCGGTCGGACGGCGAGATCGCCGGTGGAAATTGCATTGGCGGCGCTGCGCAGTTCTTTAATCGGCTGAGTTAAGCTGAAAATCAGGCCGAGCAACAGCGGGGTACTGGTTGCCATCAGTAAAAACAGCATAATCAGCGGGTGATCAAAGAAAAAGTTAATAAATTCCCGCTGCGGATCGACGGTTTCGATAAAATACAGTAAATAAGGTTCGCTGTCGGTGAATGGGTAAGGAGAAATAAACGGTCCAATAATATCTAAATTGTAAAAGCGACGTTTTTGAGGTGCCAATGGATTATTGGAGCGGTTAACAAACTGGTATAACTCGCTGCCTTCGTTGTAGTCCAGATGACCGATAATTTGGTTATAATCGTTCGGATCGACCAACACCGGTTTGCGAGGCAGTAGCATAATGTCGTAGCGGTCGCTAGACAGTTTGTTTTGTTGGTATTGTAGCTCGTGCAGTATGTTATTTTTAGTCAGCTTAATCACTTCAAGCTGATAAACATCGACTTCTTCAGTCGACAGTTCGGTATAATTGCGCGCGTCCATGGTGGGAATAAAAAAAGCGAATCCCATCAAAACGAAAAAAGCCAACCAAATCAACCAAAATAAAAAAAAGATTTGTACATTGATTGAATTAAGAAGGCGAAGTAGTTTACGCGATATTTTCATAATCGGGACTTAATAAAAAATGATAGAGCATCAAGACCGCACTCTATCATTTCTTTGTGGTTAATTCACTATTTTTCAGTGACTAACAGATAGCCTCTGCCACGCAGGGTTTTAAACCACGGCAGATTGTCGGCACGTTCCGGCAATTTTTTGCGTAAATTTGAGATGTGCATATCAATTGCGCGGTCAAATGGGGTTAAGCGTTTGCCTAGAATTTCCAGGCTCAGCAGTTCACGTGACAGAATTTGCCCCGGGTTTTTCACCAAAATTTGCAGCAAGGCAAATTCGGTGCCCGTTAAGTCTAAATCGCGATCTTGATATAACGCTTGTTGTCTTCCCGGATGTAAGGTGATCCCGCCGAAATCCAATTGTTTATTGTCATCTTTATCGGCATTCACTATTGAGCCTAAGGTGCTCGCTTGATTCTGTGTGCGGCGCAAAATGGCTTTAATCCGTGCCACCAGTTCACGATCATTAAACGGTTTCGCCAAATAATCGTCTGCGCCCAGCTCTAAGCCGAGTACACGGTCAATATCATCGCCGCGCGCGGTCAACATTAACACCGGAGTTGAGAAGTTTTTTCTGATTTGTTTTAATGTTTCAATTCCGTTTAATACCGGCATCATAATATCAAGTAAAATGATATCATGGCTGAAGTTAAGCAGTTTCAGCGCTTCTTCTCCGTTATAAGCCAATTCAACTTCAAATCCTTCGATTCTCAGCACTTCAGCCAACAGATCGGTGAGTTCTACGTCATCGTCAACAAGGAGTATTTTGGACATGAAATGGTTTCCTTACTTTATCATTATTTGTTATTTATAATAGTGTATTTAGGACAGGTACGATACATGAAAGTTCATATTATTAATTTAAGTTAATACAAAATAAATGCAAAATTTCCGCAGTAAAGTTCTTTCTTAAGTAAAATCCTAGAGGTAATGTCTTAATCGGTTGTCCCAGCTGCCCGTGAGCTGCGGTTAATTCTCGATTATTCGCCGCTTTCGGACGTAATTGCAACACTTCGCCAATCGAAGCGGTAATCTCATTTACCCTGCCTAACACGATCAAATCCATCAGCTCTTCCCAATCACGCGCCAGTCGAGCTTCTTGCTCGGCAGTCGGCTGCCACAAAATCGGGCTGCCGATCCGTCTTTCCGCCAGTGGGATCGTGCGTTCGCCCTCAATCGGGATCCAAAGCACTTTCTGCAATTTGTGGCGAACGTGGCTGTTTTGCCATATCACGCCACTATTTTGGGTTAACGGCGCCAAACTGACAAAGGTCGTTTCCAGCGGATAGCCGTGGCGGTTGACCGGGATGGTTTTCAGCTCAATCCCCAGCTCGGCGAAATCTTGCTGCGCTTTGTTGCCCGCTTGCGCCCCAAGTGCGGTTTCCAACAACATTCCTACCCAGCCTTTATGCCGTTTTAGATTTTCCGGCACGCTCAGTTGATGTTCGGCGGCAAGATCGGCAAACCGCAACCCTGCCAAACGGCGGGCGGCTTGCAGTAATTGCGCTTCTGATTGCGGCGCGGCAATCTTTGGGGAGGCTGTCATCATTATCCTATGCTCGAACCATGGGGCAACATTGTAACGGCAATAAGACAAAGACTCAAACGCTTGAGGGAAATAATTATGGTTGAAAAGTGAACAGCTATGATTCGAGTTAAAAAGCCGAATTATAGAAAATCAATCAATAATTATATCTTATTGATTTATAATATAAAAAATAATCCTTGGTGAAGTGCTGGCGTGGTTGTCCGTTTTAATTCCGCAATCAGCCACAAATTTATCCACAGAAAATCTGAATAACTCGATCTTCTCACGCCGACCGCACTTTTTATGGCGCACAAAAATAAATTGATGACAAACCGAGTGAGAAATGGTTTTTTTATCAGCATGAATTCATCGACTTTTCACCATAGGCATGAAAAAGCACCAGCTTGCCTAGGATCTCAACAACGATCCGCGATCCTTTGATAGGTTCTGGGGGCAGCGCATTCAGAAAGTGGAGCGAACAACATCTATTCCCGAGATTACACACAGAGTTATCCACAGCCAGGTTAAAATATTGGCGATCGCACGAATGAAATACAAATGGATCGGGGAAAAAAGCGCAAGTGCGGTTCGAGTAGGATCGGTTGTTGTTGTATCGCCGACGATATTATGAAACAATCAACTACATTTCAGAATTTATAATACGGTATAAGAGGATCGATAGTGATCGATTTCGATGGTTACCGCCCGAATGTTGGCATTATTATTTGTAATCAACAAGGGCAGGTTTTATGGGCGAAACGCTGCGGACAAAACTCATGGCAATTTCCACAGGGCGGCATTAATTCGGGCGAAACGCCGGAACAGGCGATGTATCGCGAGTTGTATGAAGAAGTCGGCTTGAGTCGGCAAGATGTTAAAATTTTAGCCATTTCAAAAGGCTGGTTGCGTTATAAATTGCCGAAACGCTTGGTGCGCAACGACAGCAACCCGGTCTGTATCGGACAAAAACAGCGCTGGTTTTTATTGCTGCTGACCGGCGGCGAAAAAAATATCAATATGCAAGCAACCCAAAATCCGGAATTTGACGGATGGCGCTGGGTCAGTTATTGGTATCCGGTTAGACAGGTGATTTCTTTTAAACGCGAAGTTTACCGCAAGGTGATGAAAGAGTTTGCGTTTACCGTTATGAACCCGCCACAGAAAAAAAATTACAGTGCGCATAGCCCGGCGGAAGGCAAAGAGCGGTATAAAAAAGATGACGCCGAACGCCAACCGCAAGGACGCGGCAAGAAAGGTTATCGCCATTTCAGTAAACCGAATGACAAAAGAGCGGTGCAAACCGCTCAGCCGAATAATCAGCAAAACAATCAGCAAAACAATCCGCAAAACAAAGGGAATCGTAACTCATGACGCTGTTTATTATCTCCTGCCTGTTGCTGGGCGCAGTCGCCGGTTTTCTTGCCGGCTTGTTTGGGATCGGCGGCGGTTTGATTATCGTGCCGACTTTGGTCTATTTATTGCCACAGGTTGGCGTGCCGCCGGAATTGTTGATGAACGTAGCGTTAGGCAGTTCATTTGCCACGATCGTGATCACCGCTTTTTCATCAGCGCAACGCCACCACAAACTGGGCAACGTCGATTGGCAGGCGTCGGTTTATTTAATTCCGGCGTTGATGATCTCGGTATTTATTGCCGGGCTGTTTATCGTTGATTTGCCCGCTTCAGTCACCAGCAGTATTTTTGCGATAATGGTGTTTTACCTGGCATTTAAAATGTTCCGTTCGATTAAAAAGCCAGCCGGTGACAAACCGTTAACTCCGCAGAGCAGCATTATCGGCGGTGCGTTGATTGGGATTGCCTCGAGCTTTGCCGGCATCGCCGGTGGCGCGTTTATCGTGCCGTTTTTAAATTCGCGCGGGGTCGACATGAAACGTGCGATCGGCACGTCGTCTTTTTGCGGAATGTTGCTCGGTGTATCGGGCATGATTAGCTTTATGTTCAGCGGCTGGGGTGTTGCCAGCTTGCCGGCGTATTCCGCCGGTTATGTCTATCTGCCCGCTGTGCTGTTGGTGACCTCGGTTTCTTTTTTCACCTCAAAAATCGGCGCAACCATGAGCACTAAACTACCGGTTGCGACCCTGAAAAAAGGGTTTGCCGTGTTGTTGTGTGTGATTGCACTGAAGATGCTGTTAAGCTAAGTGAGAGATTGAGATGGACGCGTATATCACTTTTCCACAAATTGATCCGATCATTTTTCAAATCGGGCCGCTGGCGTTGCGCTGGTACGGCTTAATGTATTTGATCGGATTTGTTTTTGCCCGCTGGTTGGCGGTGCGCCGCGCCAGACAGCCGAACAGCGGCTGGACGGTCGAGCAAGTCGATTCGCTGTTATTTAACGGCTTTCTTGGCGTGTTTTTAGGCGGGCGAATCGGCTATGTGCTGTTTTATCAATTCGAACGCTTTGTGCAAGATCCGCTTTATCTATTTCGCATCTTAGACGGCGGAATGTCATTTCACGGCGGTTTAATCGGCGTGATTTTGGCAATGATGATCACCACACGCCTGCAAAAGCGCCCGTTTTGGGTCACCGCTGATTTTGTCGCGCCGCTGATTCCTTTCGGTTTGGGCATGGGGCGAATCGGCAATTTTATTAATGATGAATTATGGGGTCGGGTCACCGATGTCTCTTGGGCGGTGTTGTTTCCGTCCGGCGGCTATCTGCCGCGCCACCCGTCGCAGCTGTATGAAGCGTTTTTAGAAGGGATCGTGCTGTTTTTTATTCTAAACACGTTTATCCGCAAGCCTCGCCCGGCAGGCTCCGTTGCCGGACTGTTTTTGTTTTTCTACGGCTTATTCCGGTTTATCGTCGAGTTTTTCCGCGAGCCGGACGAACATCTGGGGCTATTCTTGGGGCAGCAGATTTCAATGGGGCAAATTTTGTCTACCCCGATGATGATTATCGGGCTGTTAATTCTGCTGTGGGCTTATCGACACGCGGTAAATAAGCCAAGTGCGGTCTAAAGGGAGGAGCGAATGCGTCAATATCTGGATTTATGTCAACGAATTGTGGACGACGGCGTTTGGGTCGGCAATGAGCGCACCGGCAAGCGCTGTTTAACGGTGATCAATGCCGATTTAACTTATGATGTTGCCAATAATCAATTCCCGCTGATCACCACCCGCAAAAGCTATTGGAAAGCGGCAATCGCCGAATTTTTAGGCTATATTCGCGCCTATGATAATGCGGCGGATTTCCGCAAACTCGGCACCAAAACCTGGGACGCCAACGCTAACGACAATCAAGTTTGGTTGAACAGCCCACACCGCAAAGGCGTTGACGATATGGGGCGGGTGTATGGCGTGCAGGGCAGAGGCTGGCGAAAGCCGGACGGCTCGCATTTGGATCAGCTGCGCAAAGTGGTCGATAACCTGTCGCAAGGTATTGACGATCGCGGCGAAATCATCACCTTCTACAATCCGGGCGAAATCGAACTGGGCTGTTTACGTCCGTGTATGCACACTCACACCTTTTCATTATTGGGCGATACGCTGTATCTCACCAGCTATCAGCGCTCTTGCGACGTGCCGCTCGGCTTAAATTTTAACCAGATTCAGGTTTACACTTTCTTGGCGTTAATGGCGCAGATCACCGGCAAAAAAGCCGGGCAGGCGTATCATAAAATCGTTAACGCACACATTTATGAAGATCAGCTCGAACTGATGAAAACCGTGCAGTTACAGCGTGAGCCGCTGCCGCTGCCGCAATTGGGAATCAATCCGCAAATCAAAACCCTGCAAGACCTGGAAAGTTGGGTAACAATGGATGATTTCAAGGTGGTGAGGTATCAATCCCATCCGCCGATTCAATATCCGTTTTCAGTTTAAACTCAGCGCATTTTGTTTGATTTAAAGTAAAACTGATTGGATAATGGTCAGCGACATTCGTTCGGTTTCGCGAGAGGCCGTTAAAGTTAATCAATAACATAAATAAGGACATCACATGGGATTATTTGATTTTGTCGGTAATATCGGTAAGAAAATTTTCGGTAAGGAAGAAGAAGCCTCAAGTGCGGTTACCCAGCACATCAGCGAAGATAACCCGGGCGTGGAAAACGTGGCGGTGACCGTTGAAAACGGCGTGGCGAAAATCGAAGGCACCGCGAAAGATGCGTCTGCACTGGAAAAAGCGATTTTAATGGCGGGCAATATCGCCGGCATCACCAAAGTGGAAGCCGAAGGTGTTACTATTGCCAGCGGCGAAGCATTGGCGACCGACGATGAGTTTTATGTCATTGAAAAAGGCGATACCTTATGGAAAATCGCGGAAAAAGCCTACGGCAACGGTGCGAAATATACCGCGATTGTAGCGGCGAACAAAGAAGTGATCAAAGACGCCGATAAAATTTTCCCGGGGCAAAAAATCCGTATTCCGAAAGGACTGTAATTGTCGCGATTTGATGTTAAACCCGATTCTATCTTGAATCGGGTTTTGTCATTTATAGGCGCGAATCAATAAATATCAGATAAAGTACGGTTTAAAAAATCGCCAATTATCCGCTTTTGTGCGCTTATAACTCGACTGAAAGGCTTGGACTGGGTATAATCCCCTGTCTATTTTTTTAAGTTCGGTGTTTGTAGTTCATACAATAGAGATGAGTAGCGCCGAGAGTGTCTGATTTTTTTGAGGTAAAAAATGCAATTTTCCGTAGAAACTACCCAAGGTCTTGAGCGCCGTATCACTATCACGGTTCCGGCTGAAACAATCGAACAAAACGTTCGTGAAGAATTAAAAAATGTGGCTAAAAATGCCCGTATCGACGGTTTCCGTAAAGGCAAAATCCCACCGGCAGTGGTTGAAAAACGCTTCGGTGCGTCCGTTCGCCAAGATGTATTAAGCGACGCGATGCAACGCAGTTTCTTTGATGCGATCATGCAAGACAAAATCAACTTTGCCGGTCGTCCGACATTTACCCCGGAACAATACGAATTAGGCAAAGATTTCACTTTCAGTGCCACGTTTGAAGTATATCCGGAAGTTGCATTACAAGGCTTGGAAAATATCCAAGTTGAAAAACCGGTTGTTGAAATCAGCGAAGCCGACATCGACAAAATGATCGATGTTTTGCGCAAACAACAAGCCACCTGGAAAGAAAGTGCGGTTGCGGCGAAAGCCGATGATCGCGTAACAATCGATTTCGACGGTTCAGTTGACGGTGAAGCGTTTGACGGCGGCAAAGCGGCTGATTTCGTATTGCTGATGGGGCAAGGCAGAATGATCCCTGGCTTCGAAGAGGGTATCGTGGGTCACCAAGCGGGTGAATCTTTTGCGATTGACGTAACTTTCCCGGAAGATTACCACGCAGAAAACCTGAAAGGCAAAGCGGCGAAATTCGAAATCACCCTGAAAAAAGTGGAAGAAATGGAATTGCCGGAAGTGACCGAAGAATTCGTACAAAAATTCGGTTCTAAAAATAAAACCGTTGCCGACCTGCGTGCTGAAATCAGCAAAAATATGCAACGCGAACTGAACAATGCGTTGACCACGCGTGTGAAAAACCAAGTGATCGACGGTTTATTGGCAAACAACAGCATTGACGTACCGGCTGCAGCGGTTGATCAAGAAATCGAAGTGTTGCAACAACAAGCGGTGCAACGTTTCGGGGGACAAGCCCCGAAAGATTTCCAATTGCCACGCGAAATTTTTGAAGACCAAGCGCGTCGTCGCGTACAGGTCGGCTTGTTATTCGCTGAAGTGATTGCAACTAACGAATTGAAAGTGGATGAAGATCGTGTGAAAGCGATGATCGAAGACATCGCCGCCGCTTACGAGCAACCGGCTGAAGTGATCGAATACTACAGCAACAACAAAGAGTTAATGAATAACTTGCGCAATGTTGTGTTGGAAGAGCAGGCTGTTGACGCCGTATTGGCAAAAGCCCAAGTGACTGAAAAAGCCGCTTCGTTCGACGAGATCATGAACCCGCAACAAGCCTAATCGGCAAGCGGTTGTTTGCAATATCAAAGTGCGGTTTATGACCGCACTTTTTGTTTTTTTAGATAGTTTTTAGCCGATTTTTCGGTAGAATATCGCCAATCATTTTGAAATAGTCGAGGGAAAAATGAGTTTAGTTCCAATGGTGGTGGATCAGACATCACGCGGCGAAAGAGCCTATGATATTTATTCACGTTTATTAAAAGAGCGGATCATTTTTTTAAGCGGTCAGGTGGAAGACAATATGGCAAACCTGATTGTCGCCCAGTTGTTATATTTAGAATCGGTAGATCCGGAAAAAGATATCAATTTGTACATCAACTCACCGGGCGGGGTGGTCACTGCAGGTTTGGCGATTTACGACACCATGCAGTTTATCAAACCGGACGTGCGAACCCTGTGTATTGGGCAAGCCTGTTCAATGGGTGCATTCCTGTTAGCCGGCGGCGCGGCGGGCAAACGCTTTGCCCTGCCACATTCGCGGGTGATGATTCACCAGCCGCTGGGCGGCTATCGCGGACAGGCGTCGGACATTCAAATTCACGCACAGGAAATTCTGAAAATTCGTGATACCCTGAACCGCCGCTTGGCACAGCACACCGGGCAGCCGCTGGAGAAAATCGAGCGCGATACCGAGCGTGACAACTTTATGTCGGCACAAGAAGCTCAACAATATGGCTTGGTAGACGAAGTCTTAACTGAACGAATTTAATTGGATAACAGTATGTCAAACGAAAAACAACATCATTGTTCCTTCTGCGGAAAAGAACAGCATGAAGTTGAGAAACTGATTGCCGGTGCTTCCGGCTTTATTTGCAACGAATGTATCGAAGATTGCTACGAACTGCTGGAAAAAGACGAACAGCAAAATGCGGCGCAAACGGAACAAAGTGCGGTCAAGGAAGAAAAATTGCCGACTCCGCATGAAATTCGCAAACACTTGGACGATTATGTTATCGGACAGGATCACGCCAAAAAAGTGTTGGCGGTGGCGGTGTATAACCACTATAAGCGTTTGCGCGGCGATACGGTAAGCGATGTTGAATTGGGAAAAAGTAACATTTTGCTGATCGGTCCGACCGGCAGCGGCAAAACCCTGTTGGCGGAAACCTTGGCGCGAATGCTGAATGTGCCGTTTGCGATGGCGGACGCGACCACGCTGACCGAAGCCGGTTATGTCGGGGAAGATGTGGAAAACATCATTCAGAAATTACTGCAACGCTGCGATTATGATGTGGCAAAAGCCGAGCGCGGCATTGTCTATATTGATGAAATCGACAAAATCACCCGCAAATCGGAAAATCCGTCGATCACCCGCGATGTGTCCGGCGAGGGGGTGCAGCAGGCGTTATTGAAATTGATCGAAGGCACCACAGCGTCAATTCCACCGCAAGGCGGCAGAAAACATCCGCAGCAGGAGTTTTTACGAGTTGATACCTCGAAAATTCTGTTTATCTGTGGCGGCGCGTTTGCCGGTTTAGATAAAGTGGTCGATCAACGCAATAACGTCCGCAGCGGCATCGGTTTCGGTGCGGAAGTGAAAGGCGAGAAAGACAAAGCCGGTATCAGTGAGCTGTTAAAACAGGTCGAACCGGAAGATTTGATCAAATTCGGTTTGATTCCGGAATTTATCGGGCGTCTGCCGGTGGTTGCCGCATTGAGCGAATTGGACGAGGAAGCGTTGATCAAAATTCTGACCGAGCCGAAAAACGCATTGACCAAACAGTATCAGGCACTATTCCAATTGGAAAATGTCGAGCTGGAGTTCAGCGAAGCGGCACTGGTGGCAATGGCGAAAAAAGCGCTGAAACGCAAAACCGGCGCGCGTGGTTTGCGCTCGATTTTAGAAGCGGTGCTGCTGGATACGATGTACGATCTGCCGTCATTGGAGAATCTGCAAAAAGTGTTGATCGACCAAGATGTGATCGACGAGCAACAGCCGCCGAAACTGGAATATCGGCTGGAACAGGCGAGCTAAGCAAAAAGTGAAAGTGCGGTTGGTAACACCGCACTTTTTGTTTTCAGGCGAAAATTTTGCTGAAAAAACAAATAATCCTTGAGATTTCTGCCGAACAGCCCAATATAGAATTCATTAATCCCCAATTAGCATAGCAAAGAGAGATAAGATAATGAATCAACAAACCAGACAAACACACATTCCGGTGTTGCCGCTGCGCGATGTAGTGGTGTTTCCGTTTATGGTGATGCCTTTATTTGTGGGACGGGAAAAATCGATTCGCAGCCTGGAAAAAGCCATGGAAAGCGGCAAACAGCTGCTGCTGGTCGCACAAAAACAAGCCGATCAAGAAGATCCGGGATTTGATGATGTGTATACGGTCGGTACGCTGGCGAACATCATTCAGCTGTTGAAATTGCCGGACGGTACGGTGAAAGTGCTGGTTGAAGGACAGCAACGGGCGAAAATTGTTGAGTTTCATCAAGACAGTTTGTTGACCGCCGATATTGAAACCATTGCCAGAGTCAGCGGCGACGAACGCGAGCTGGAAGTGATCCAAAACAGCGCGTTGGAAGAGTTCGATTCTTATGTGCAGTTGAATAAAAAAGTGCAGCCGGAAGTGGTCAGCGCCTTGCGGGCTATTGACGATCCGGAGCGCTTGAGCGACACCATGTCGGCGCATATGCCGATTGCGTTGGAAAACAAGCAAAAATTACTGGAAAAATATAACGTTCTTGAGCGTTTTGAACTGCTGATCGGCACAATGCAGAATGAGTTGGATATTCTACAGGTTGAAAAACGGATTCGCGGGCGGGTTAAAAAGCAGATGGAAAAAAGCCAGCGCGATTACTACCTGAACGAACAAATTAAAGCGATTCAAAAAGAATTGGGCGAGCAAGACAGCCAAAATGACGAAATCGAGCAGCTGCGGTTAAAAATCGAAGACGCCAGAATGCCGATTGAGGTGCGGGAGAAAGCCGAAGCCGAATTGCAGAAACTGCGAATGATGTCGCCGATGTCGGCGGAAGCCACGGTGGTGCGCAGCTATATCGAATGGCTGACCCAAGTGCCTTGGCACAAACGCAGCAAAGTGAAAAAAGACTTGGCAAATGCGCAAAAAGTGCTGGATTCCGATCACTACGGTTTGGAGCGAGTGAAAGAACGGATCTTGGAATATCTGGCGGTACAAAGCCGTTTGAACCAAGTCAAAGGTCCGATTCTGTGCTTAGTCGGCCCTCCGGGCGTGGGGAAAACCTCGCTAGGGCAATCGATCGCCAACGCCACCGGGCGCAAATATGTGCGCATGGCGCTGGGCGGGGTGCGTGACGAAGCGGAAATTCGAGGACACCGTAAAACCTATATCGGTTCATTGCCGGGTAAGTTGATCCAAAAAATGTGCAAAGTCGGGGTGAAAAACCCGCTGTTCCTGTTGGATGAAATCGACAAAATGGCGGCGGATATGCGCGGCGATCCGGCATCGGCGTTGTTGGAGGTGTTAGATCCCGAGCAAAACTCGACTTTCAGCGATCACTATCTGGAAGTGGATTATGACTTGTCCGATGTGATGTTTGTCGCCACTTCAAATTCAATGAACATTCCGGCGCCGTTGTTGGATCGAATGGAAGTGATTCGTTTATCGGGCTATACCGAAGATGAAAAACTGAACATCGCCAAACGCCATTTGTTGGCAAAACAGATGGAACGCAACGGGCTGAAAAAAGGCGAACTCAGCGTTGAAGACAGCGCGATTATGGGGATTATCCGTTTCTATACTCGCGAAGCGGGTGTTCGCGCACTGGAACGCGACATTTCTAAAATCTGCCGTCGTGCGGTGAAAAATCTGCTGTTGGATAAATCACTGAAATCTTTGGTGGTGAACGAAGATAACCTGCATGATTATTTGGGCGTGAAACGCTTTGAATACGGGCGCGCCGACACCGAAAATCGCGTCGGCGAAGTAACCGGGCTGGCGTGGACGGAAGTTGGCGGCGATCTGCTGACGATTGAAGCCGCCTCGGTGTTGGGCAAAGGCAAATTGAGTTACACCGGCTCACTGGGCGATGTGATGAAAGAGTCGATCCAAGCGGCGATGACCGTAGTGCGTTCGCGCGTCGAACGTTTGGGCATCAATCCGGACTTTTATGAGAAGCGCGATATTCACATTCATGTGCCGGAAGGGGCGACGCCGAAAGACGGCCCAAGCGCGGGTATCGCCATGTGCACCGCATTGGTTTCCAGCCTGACCGGTAATCCGGTGCGCGCCGATGTGGCAATGACCGGTGAAATCACTTTACGCGGCAAAGTATTGCCGATCGGCGGCTTGAAAGAGAAGTTGCTGGCGGCGCACCGTGGCGGCATCAAGCTGGTGCTGATCCCGAAAGACAACGTGAAAGATCTGGAAGAAATTCCGGAAAATGCCAAAGCGCAATTGGATATTCGCCCAGTGGAAACAATTGATGAAGTGTTGTCATTGGCGTTGCAAAACCCGCCGGAAGGCGTGCAGATGGTAAGTGCGGTTGAAAAAGCGGTGGTGGCGGCGAAAAAACTCGGCGCCAAATCACAGCCGAAGCCAATCGTCAACTAAGATTATCCGCCGTGAAAAGCCAAATTCGATGAGTTTGGCTTTTTGCCTTTATAGCAGGGCGGCAAAAAGAATTATGCGTGCATAAACACAGGGTTTCACATATAATTCGGCAATATTTAAGCTAAATAACAGGAACACAGATTATGTTGGAAAAACTGGGAAGCGGCGTAGGCGGCTGGTTATGGAAAATCATTTTTGGTTTGATCGCGATCTCGTTTGTATTGGGCGGGGTCGGCACCTATTTAGGCAGCTCGATGAATAACTCGGCGGCAACGGTCAACGGCGAAGAGATCAGCCAGCAAACTTTCCAAAACGCTTATCAAACGCAAAACAGCCAGTTCAGTCAAGAAATGGGCGCGCAATTTTCATTATTAATGGATTCACCCGAATTTGAAGCGCAATTCAGACAAGATGTGCTGAACGGGCTAATCGATGAAACTTTGTTGGGGCAATACCTGCAAACCTTAGGTTTGGCGGTGAGCGACGAGCAAATCAAGCGCGCAATTGTCAGCAGCCCGAATTTCCAAAAAGACGGTAAATTTGATAACGAACAGTATCAAAGCTTCTTGCGTTTTAATCGGATTAGCTCCGATTATTATGCACAAACCTTGCGCGCCTCGGTGGCAATGCAACAGTTGCAAGGCGGCTTGCTGGGTTCGGAGGCCTTAAGCGAACAACAACTGAATCAACTGATCAAACAAATCTTCCAACAACGCGAAGTGCGGTTGAGCGCTTTGCCGTTAGCGGCGGAAATTGCAAAACAGCAAGTCAGCGATCAAGAAGTCGAACAATATTATCAAGCCAACCAAGCGGCATTTATGGTGCCTGAATTGGTGAAGGTCGAATACATTGACATCACCAAACCGGATGTGGAAAAGAACATTCAGGTCGGCGATGTTGAAGTGGCGCAGTATTACCAAGATAACAAAGCGCAATTCAGCGGCAGAACCAACCAGCACTTGGCGCACATTCAAGTTGCTGATCAAGCGTTGGCGCAGGACTTAGCGCAACAATTACAAAACGGTGCGGATTTCGCTGAATTGGCAAAACAACATTCGCAAGACAAATTATCGGCGGTGAACGGCGGGGATTTAAGTTGGTCGAGCGATGGCGCATTCCCGGAAGCGTTTGAAAAAGCGGCGTATGCCACCGAAGTCGGGCAAATCAGCCAACCGGTGAATGTCGATGGTGCATATCATTTAATCAAAGTGCTTGAGCGCCGCGCCGGTGAAACCCAGCCGCTGGAGCAAGTGAGAAACCAGATTGTAGACACCATTCGCAATGAACTGACTTCCGCTGGCTTCTTCCGCTTAGAAAAACAAGCCGCTGAAAAAGCTTATGAAAACCAATCTTCTCTGGCAGATGTGGAAGCCGTAGTCGGCAAAGCAGTGAAAACTAGCGATTACTTCTCACGCCAAGACGTGCCGACCGCACTTAACTTCTCGAATGTGGTTTATAACATTTTTGATACCGATTTGCTGCAGGGCGGCATGAACTCCGAAGCGCTCAACGTCGGCGATCAACACTCTCTCATCGTGCGAGTGGTCGATCACAAACCGGCGGGCAGTAAAAGCTTAGACGAAGCGAAAACCGACACCGTAGCACTGTTAAAACAGCAAAAAGCCGAACAAGTGTTGTTAAGCCAAGCGAAAGACCTTGCCGAACAGTTTAACCAAGCAAGCGACAAAACGGCGGTGACGCTGCCGACAGGCGTGAGCTTAGCGGACAACGCTCAAACGTTTGTATACGCCTCAATGCAAGATGCGCAACTGCGCGAAGGCATTTTCTCGATGGCAAATACAGATAGCTACAAAGCGGTGCAAAACGGCAACGGTGAAGTGTATTTAGCGCGGTTGGTTAAAATCAGCGACGGCGTCGCCGAAGGCAACGAACAGCGCGCGCTGGCATTGAATTATTTGCAGGCAAAACAACTGCAAACCTACAACAGCTTGATCCAATCATTGCGCAGCCAAGCAAAAATCGAAGTGAACCAAGATTTCATTTTGCAGCGTAATTTACACTAATCCGAATTTCAATTTGAATCCCCATCACTCGTGATGGGGATTTTTTTTGGTTTAACGTTGATGAAGCATCAACGGATCTTTTCTGACAGTGTATTTTCCTGATGATATCGCCGAATTTTTAGATATTCCCCTTTAATAAGTCAATAATCTTAGATGTTATCTAACGGGAAATAAAGTTTACATTCCGGCAATTGGAGCAATTGCTTACATTTTACAAATGAGATTTATTTATTGTTAAAAATAATAATCTAATTTAAAATCAATGATTTTTGTTTGTTTTGTCAAGATGCTATTCCAATTCCCTTATTGTATTTCGATCACCTTGTAATCAATTTTTAATCTTTTTTACTATTTTTATGCTTTTTATTTAAAAATTGACACTAGTGCTCTCTTGAAATGAAAGCTTAAATATTGTTAAATCGCACCCTATTTAATTTTGGTTTATTGTCTTTTCTTTTTTCGTTTAAAGGTTTCAGTCTTTGCAGTGTTAGCGGCATTATTGCCGGTGACAAGTTATGCGGCGGTATCTATTTCTGATAATGTATATAACCCTCCGGGCGGAGAGCGGGCATTTAATTATTATAACCCAGGCAACTTATCCTATAATAATCCGAATTCAGTGGGGACAGGAAACCTTTATTCGCCTAGTTATGCTTCTGCAGAATTGATTACTATTGGTAGCAATGCTGATGCAAGAACACTTGGATATACTGCCTATACTGCCTATACTGCCTATACTGCCTATACTGCCTATACTGCCTATACTGCCTATACTGCCGCTGGTGGTATTGCCATTGGTGATTATTCTCGCGCTGTAGGCGGTTTGGGAATTGCGTTGGGGCAATATTCACAATCAACTGATATTGGCGCCACAGCTATTGGCACTGGAGCTTTGGCTTCCGGCTTTAATGCCCTTTCGATGATGCGCCAATCAGCAGCGACAGATGACTATGCGATGGCAATTGGTAATGTATCCTATGCGAAAGGCAAGGGGAGTTTGGCGATGGGGCAATCTTCTACTGCGCTGGGAAATCAATCCATTGCAATCGGGAGCGCCGATGTTTCGCCTAAAGACGGCGAGGGTACTACAGCAAAAGTGACTCAGTATGACGGCACCACAAATACCCAAGCCTCAGCAGATTTTGCGGTTGCGATCGGAGCGCAGTCTAAAGCCTTAAAAGAAAGTGCGGTAGCGCTCGGTACAAAAGCAAAAGCAAACGGCTTAAATTCAACCGCAATTGGTACCGAAAGTAGCGCGAATGAAAAATCCGCTGCTTTAGGTTATCAGGCAAAAGCAGACGGCAAAGAAGCGACTGCAATTGGCGTAACCAGCAGCGCAGCGGGTGAAAAATCATTGGCACTAGGTATGAATGCAAACGCCAGCAAGAACGGCGCTTTTGCTATTGGGGCAGATTCCGCTGTTTCAGCCGAGAATGCCGGTGCGATCGGGCAAAACACGAAAGTTGCACAACAAAACACCATTGCGATCGGGAACAACATCTGTTGCCGTCCGCGAAATTTGAGAAACGTAACCGCTTAAAGTGAGAAAGTTTAACCGCCTTATTTTTTCTCATTTAAAGCGGTTTTTTATGCTATTTAAATCCTCTTTTAACTATGTTTTAAATTCCATTTTAGACCTCCATACCTCTCCAGCCGATCTACTCGCCAGTCAGTTGTTTTAACCCCACTTTAGACTTCACTTCACCCTCCAACAGAGTAATGCTGTGTCCAACAAAACAACGAAGAGCCGAGATGAGGTGAATGATGTTTCCAGTTAAATTACGAACCGAGCGGGAGATGATGTTAGAGGTTGCGCTAGTTGCAGATAGAGAGGGACGCAGCTTTAAACCAGGTCATTTTCTTTATCATGTTAACGGGCAATTATACCGTAGCGAATACCTTGATGTGCTATTTATCCACACCCATTGCCACCACCGTATTATTGCACTGCAAAATGCTAAAGATACCAATGCACCTTGGTATTACTGCCTTTTTTCTGAGTTATATGCCGCAGGCGTTAAGCCATTATCGCCCAATCAACAAGATTATTAACGATTAAAGCCCCGTGCGGGGCTTTTCTTTTAGAACCGATACACTAGGTTGTCTTCATATTTCCCACTATAACTGGTCGACGTTTGCACGATAATGCGTTGAGTCTGCTAAAATGCTTGCCAGTTATTGCTTTTGCTTTCCACTAACCACTCAATAAAGCGGATAAATTCACTTTTGGTCGACGAGAAAAACAGATAGGGCGGTCGAGTGAGATGGATAAGCCGCAGAAAATCAATCAAATCGAAGTAGTTCGTCTGCTTATAGGCCGCCTGATGGGTGCAGAGATACGGTGGGTCAAGCACAAACAACGCCTTTTTATCGGCTTGAAATTGCGGCAGTAGTTGATGGAAAGACTCGTGTCGCACTTCAATGCCATTGAGATAATCATCGGCGTTGGGATAATCACTCAAGCGCACACAATTATAAAACCCAGTGATTTCGCAGTGGGTGGCTCATCTTTCCGCCCGACCAAGGCTTTGCATGGAAAGATGAGCCTTAAAAGGGCTTTTAACGCGGTTTAAAAATTGCCGCTAAGTGGTTTGGGCTAAATCGCCAGCCCTCGTTGCCGCCATTGATGGCATTGGCACACCATTCCGAGCAAAAGAACTTGTTACTGTTTTCTTTCATGCCAAATACCACGCCAATTGCACCCCACCAGTCATAGCGTTTGCCCTTGGTGAGTTGAAAATAAAGTTCAACTTGTGACTCACTGACACCGGTAAGCGGCACTAAATCCCACTTCTCATTGGTGACATCATTCACTTTTTTTCGTACACCACCATCACGAATGCTGGAGGAATAACACACGAAATACTCTTCGTAGTCGTAGTGGTGACCTGTCAACCATTGGGTGTGTTTGACTGCGATCTCGCAGTGCGAATACTTGCCCTTGGTAAGTTTTCGCGTGAGCCAATCGGAGAAGCGCATCATTAAGGCTTTTGGGCTTTTGCCTGTTTTGTGCCCTTTGTAGAGGGCAAGAAAGATCGGATTATCCATTCCTCACCTCCACTACGAAAAGTTTAATTTCGATTCACGTACCACACCATCGCTACCTTTGAACTTCACCGCCAGTGTAGTATCGTTTTCTCGTTGAATGAAAATCTGATTATTATCCAATTCAGGCGGAACTCGGCTAGCTTGAATAACCAGTTTATCCACAATCGTCACGCCAGCTAATCGTGTATTTTCTGATTTTACCTCAACCATATTTGGCGTATCGCTTTTATCATTATGTAATACAATCAATGCACCATTATTGCTGTTGGCTTTATGGGTACTGGAGAGATAAATGCGTTTAATATCATTTAAATAATCCGTACCATACATTGCATAATCACCTCGACCAGAGGCTAGCATTTGCAATACGCGCAATGCCACACATTCTGTTAATTCCTCAAAACGCGTGCTGCATTGCACTATACGAATCCCATCAACGCCGCGAAAAACAGGCAATGTAAGGCAATCTGCACCTGCCAGTGGTCGTTTTTGATACCCACTTGTTGCGGTTTTTAAGCGTAACCGCAAACAATAGATATCAGGTTGGTAGCCGTCATCAATATGGGCATTGTTAGCATTTTGAGCATTTTCAACTTGAGAATGGCTATTGCGAGCATCTTCATCCCCAAAGAGATAAAATAAAGTGCCATCTTTATAAACAACGGAGCCAACGCCACATGCACTTGAGCCTGATTCGCCTGCGTAAATGCCTTGATAAACGCAACGTGTTTTTACGCGCTCAGCATAGCCAAAATCAGATAACTTAACCGTCATAAGCATCGTGCGAGGACGGTTGCCGACATAACGATTGCCTGATTTGTCGCCCACACCTGTTTCCCACTCATTTTCAGCTCGCTCTGTACCAAAAATATAAGCAACATCATCAATGATGGTAAAAGGTAATGGAGTATAATGCACCGCTGTTTGTGTGAGCTGAAAAGACTCCAAGGCACTGCCATCCAAATTACAGCGCAAAAATAATGCAGGTGTATCGACACCTTGCGAGCGTGTTGTAATGTACACCTTACGCTTATAGTAGTTCACACAAGGCTCACCGCGCATACGTGCAATCTCATCAGAAAGAAAATGCTGATTATAAGACGCCTTGCCTGTAGCCCAGTTTAACGTAAAGTGAAGAAAGCCTATTGCACGTGTGCCATCACCATAATGGAAACCCGTTAAAAACTCCGCACTGGTGACAGGAGAGAAGCTGTGAATATGGGTCACTGCATTGCCATTTCGTTCAAAGTTACCTAATGGTTGAATTGACCAGTTATTGCGTTCAAAGGAAATCCCACAAAGCCACTCATGACCTTCGTTATTGGCTGACTGTGAACTCTCATTGTGGACAACAAAGGTATTAGCATCGATCACTTCTTTAACCTCGGTATCACCCGAAACACCCGTAATCCCTGAGCCAGTAAAGGAAATATGGTCTCCTTTAAATAAGCCGTGCCCTTCAAGCGTCACCGTGACTCGTGTGCCATCTTGACGAATACCGCCGACTAACTTGCGTGAAATAGTCATTGGGCGGGAATACAAAAATGCTTTGTTGAGTTGTTTGGTCGCAACGGTTCTCTCTTCAATAATTGCCATTACACGATTACCCAATACGCCCATACTAAAACAGTGATATCCAAGGGTTGGATTATTAGGATGATAATCGACTAAAATACTTGGGGCATCCCAAGTTGACCCTCCGTCAAATGAACGAACCCACGCAACACGCATATCATCATAGCCGTGACGAAAGCCCAACATAAATGGCGCATAGATAACATTATCGTGTACGAAGGTCTTATCTTGTGTCCATGCGGTGTAGTAGCCTGTGCGTGTGATTTGTGCAACGTCACCGCGTAGAAAATCGGGGCTAACATATTCGATACCGTTGTAACAGTAGGCCACATTATGCATATTAGCGGCAGGCACCTGTCGGTGATTGATATTCACAACCAAGCCTAAACCGTCAATATTTTCAGATAGCTGCTCAAGCGTTTCCACCATGGCAGTATTATCAGCATCTGCTTTGAAGCCTGCGTCAAAAAGAGTTAATGTCGTGTAAATCCGTCGCCAACAAAGCGTCTCGGAGGACGAAGCAAAGTGTGTTACGCCGTTATCTTGTACGAAAGAAACCGCTTCAAAATCACCACCACCAGTAGAGCCACCAGCATAATAACTTTTCACGCGAATCTTTTGTCCTAATTTAAGTGGCGCAATCGTCCGCAATTGCTCAATTGATTCACATTCCCCAATAAAACGAAAACCATCGGGTTTGCTAAGTTCAGCCATATAGGATTTAGCTTGCCCTTTTGCCATTTCTCTAATAGCTCTAGAGATCTGGTTTAATTCACTTTTTTCAGGTGCAATACCTGCATCATCAAGGATACCTAAAAGCTCAGCTTGAACCATATTAAACCAATGTGCACCGGGGTACGACGGTTGTTCACCGCCACCACCCTCAGTAAACCAAAGACGTTGATCGCTCACTTTAGCAGGTAATTCAGGGCGTGTGGAAACACCTGATTCGTTGTCTAAATGATACATATTAAAGATCCTCTTCTGTTTTATAGACAAAAACAAACTGTAAATGGGAATAAGCGTAGCGTTTCAACAAACACTCCAACTCTTGGTTTCGTTCGATTAACACAATTCGGTGAAGCACATCGTCAAGACAGGTGGCGTAACGGATTGACGGTGTGTGGGTATAAATAAAAATTCGCCACGCATTGGTTTGCTCAAAGAGCGGATAGGTGCAATCACGCAGGCAGTGGTGCGGAAAATGGTTCACTACACGGATTTTAAAACCCGCTTTTGCCGCCACATCTTCCAGAAATAATTTGCTGTTTGAGCCGACTTCATCTTCTTTTTGTTTAACTTGTGCTTGCCGTTCAGTAAGGCTTTTTCCGGCAACTTTCCGACCGCATTCAGGCAGTCCGAAATATTCTTCCCACTCTTCTAAAAGCAACGTTGCTTGACCTGGTATACGCTCATAAACCAACTCGTGAGCGGTGGCATTCACATCGACCAACTGGTCGCAACGTACCGCCAAAATTTTGGCAAGATTGCCGTCCAACACACGTTTCCACGCCAAGCCCATCGGCAATAGTTTGATTGCCGAATCCAAATACTGTGCTTGTGTTATCGCCATACAATCGCCCCTAGCACAGGGATGGTATCGCTCGGGATTTTGATGTCGGTTGCTGGGGCTAACACGTTGTTATCGGTTTCACCGGCGGTGTTAGATACTGCTGCACGAATTTGTGACAGATAAAGCGTTGCACCTGTGCCAGCATTAGTTAAATAAGACGACAAACTTTGCTTAACCGCCTTGCGCAAAGTTTCAGAATCTGGATTAATACGCAGTTCAAAATCAATGGCTCGGTATTGTGGTGCGAACACAAATAGCTCAACATTCGCAGGCATTCCTTCCAGCTGTCCGGTGACTTCGTTTTTATGTCCACTGATATAAGCGTGCACCCGAGCACAATCTTCTTGAGCCGGTAAAATATCGGCTTGCCCCTCCATCACAAAAGCGACTCCTACCGTGCCGCCACCTTTATGTCGCGGATAACACCACGCACGGGTCACTCCTGGCACTTCGGTTGCCCATCGCACATAATCGTGATCAGCTCCGCCCGCAGGCGGATACTGCACCCGATAGATCAAACGACTCAATAGGCTGGATAGGCTTTCAATATCGGTACCACCACTCATTGATTTAATCATCGCAGTGGACTTCACGCCTAAAATAGCAGAGGTTAAATTGACCGCACTTTCAGCATCCACATTGCCTTGCGAGCCTTCGACTTCGCATTTCACCGCGATTTCTTGTTTGCCAGCAGTAACGGCGGTTGTGGTAGTGGCGATAAAATTCAAGCCCGTTAGAGCGTGCTGGAATACTGTCCCTTCGGGAATTTCGCTATTGTTTGCAACATCAACAATCACCACACCTTCGGCGGTAGTGGCTTGCTTGCGAACAATGCCTTTATAAAGGCAATATTCGATTAAATAGTCTTCATCCGCCGTGGTGGGGATAATTTGCCGTGCGAGCCAGTCGATATGCATATGTTCGCCAGCACTCAATGCCGCACAGATGCGGTTAATCACCGTCACAACATTGTTGCGGCGCAAGTTCGGTAAGCGGTGCTGAAATTGTTGCTCGCCTTGTTTAATGAGTTGCGACAGTGTTGGGGATTGATAAGCCACTTAAACACTCCAGTTTGTGCTAAACGTCCGTTGTTCTTTGCTCCCGTCGAGCAAAGTAACGATAATTGTCAGTAGCAGAACTGAAGTTTGGGGATTGGTCGCAAAGACTTGATAGCCTTTGATTTCACCGTCTGTGATAAGCCACGCTAATGCGTCATTGGCGTAACGCTGGGCATCATCAAGCACGGTTTGCAGTTGTTTTTCGCGCGAAAGCGTCCAAAGTTTAGAGCCAGTTTGTTGTCGTGTATCCTCGTTAAACGAGTCACCCCACCAACCATGCTCACCGCCGACACGCAAATCAGTAAACAACGAAATAATAATTGCGGTGGTTAAGCTGTCATCTAGTATTAACGCGTCATTGAAGATAACTAAATCGCCGTTACCGTCTGTCCACGTTAATGCTAAATCTGACATATTTCACCTACACTGGTTTACCCGGTCCTTTCTCGTGATTGTAGTTTTTACCGCTAATACCACTCGACACGTGATCTGCTGCTGTTGATATTCCCATAATATCCACGTCGCCCGTGAATTGAGTTTGTGGGGTTTCAAACAACACCACATCAGCATTCACGGTAAATTTTTTGCAAGAGAGAATTGCCTCACCGTTTTCGGTCAGCAGAAGTTGATGCCCTTCGGCGTGATAAACCACGGTATCGCCTGATTTAAGTGCGGTCGGGCGAACGCCTTTATCGTCCACCACAATGGCGACAAGATGCGAACGCTTGCCGCCCACCGATAGCACGATGGCTTCGCCCGCTTTGGGGAAAGAGCTAAATCCGTAGTTTTGAAAGCGCTCTACATCGTCTGCCACCTCGTCCGACTGTAACCGCAGTTGTAGATTTTGACGAGCCAAACTATCGGTAACAATCGACACCACCGCACGGCTCACCATTAATTTTAAACCGCGTTTAATCGGGCTTAAAAGTCGGTTTAAACCTTGCATTATTGTTTCTCCTGCGGTGTAAATGTGTACTCTTTTACGTTGTCTTTAGTAGATTTTTTCGCTTTTTTCTTATTTGGCGATGTGTTTTTCAATGCTTCAGGCGGTTCATCAAAGGCATCGCGGTGCATTAACGACATCTCAGTACGCGTACCACTTTCGTCCAAAGTGTAGCGACAATCCACGATCAAGCGCTCTTCTTTATTGACACCCAGAGCAGGGGCGTCAAGCACAATCAATTCATTCGGCAACCAAAGTGTGCCGTCCGGTTTAAACCACCCCTGCACAATCGCGGTTGATCGTTTTGCCTCGGCATTGTTGCGGCTCATCTCCCACATTGCCCGTTGATAGCCGGTGCTACCTATCATATTGTCATCGGCAATAATCACCACCGGACGATAACGGGTAATTTCATTATCTTTAACTTCTACTTTTAAACCGCTGGCACTCATTGATTTTGCCCTCCGCTCACAGGGGTTTCAGAGAAAATATGCTCAGATTGTTCTGCTGATTTCTTATCACCTTTCGCACCGCCTTGCTCGGCATCGCCGATGATACGGTAAAGCGAGTAGCGTTGCGTCCAAGCGTCCATCACCTCAAGCGACAGCAGATTTTGTCCTAGTACCAAATCACCCACTTTGGTTTTACTCGGGTCGGTAAACACTAAATTACCGTCTACATCTGATGTCACCAGCACACCTTTATGCCGTGCCGCCTTGCTCAACGTATGAAAAGCGGTTTCCCCCGGTTCAACCTGCCACACGGGGATCACTTCTGTTGCTCCCGCTTCCGTTGCTGTCCAAATAACCTTTATGCCAAAAGGCTTGCAAATGGCTTCGGCAATTTGTTGTAGTGTTTGTCCTTTAAATTGATAGCTATTGTGGATCACCGCACAATCCACCAAATCAGCGGTTTTATCCCGACCACTCACCGTAATTTCTTTATTTTCACCTTCAATGCGTTGGCGGATTTCATCAAGATAGCCAGTAATTACGGTTTGTCCCGCCATTTTTAAAACTAAATTTGATCCACCCTTTAACACGCTAACATCATCTTCGGGGCGTACCGCAATCCCCAAATCAAACTGACCGCTCATTGCTTCAAGCGAGCGGAAAACCGATAAGGATTTCCAGCCGCTGAAAATCTTGCCATTTAAAAACAACTCAATTTTGACCGCGCTTTTTTCCGTATTAATATCATTCATTGCAACACCTCAATTTCTGTTCCGCCCAAGCAAAAGAGCGGGTGCTTAATCCCGTTGCGTAACGTCAACCGCTGCCACGTTGTCGCATTGCCGGTATATTTGTGCTCGATCACCAATGCCGGAAAGGTATCCTTCAGCTGAACCACCCCCGCATTGCTCTGGCTTTCACCTCGCACCCGCAAATCCGTCAGCAACACCAAGCGAAAATGGTCAAGCGCGGTATAACTGTCCCATTGTTCCGCATCTGCCGTATCTAAAATCATCGTTTCCAGCTGTTCATCAATGTCAGCGATATAACGCTGAATATCCGCTTTCGATTCAATTATTCCGGCTTGCATATCTTCGCCAATGGTTTTTTGAGCAACGGATTGCGTTACCGCATCGGAAATCGCCTTGCCATATTCCACCGCAAGGGTCGATAGTACCAATCTTTTTAATACAAACTGCGCTTTGCCCATCAACGCGTCAAAAATTTCCTGTTCGTGCATGGCGGTGAAATGCTTATTCAAAACCGCCGTGGAGTCCATTCGGTTTTTCTTGGCGGCGGTCATCGAATCCAGCGTGCTTTGGCTGATCTCTGTTTGCAACAGGGTTAAATCATTCGCCGACTCTCTAATTGCCGAAGTCATCACCGTATGCTGCACAATCTGCCGATTGCTTGATACCGTACTTTGCACGCTTAAACGGGTTAGATCCTGCAGCTCCAACGCCAACATTTTCGGCTCAAGCAGCAGTACATTAATGCGGTTTTTAATCGACAACACCTTGTCTTTCACCGCGCTAATGCCGGTAACCAGCGTTCTCGCCCCCTGAAATACCGTTTCAATAAAACCCACCGTGGATTCTGCCAAGCGAAACACCGGATTATCGACCATCGCTTCAATAAAACCCGACACATCATCAATCGTCGCGGCAAACTCATCAGCAAGGGTATCAAGGGTTTTACTGTATTCGTCCAACACCCCAAAGGCGGTATCGGTGGCAATCTCTGGCGCATTTTCTTCCAATGCCGGCACAAAAGTAATATCAAATCGGGTTACCCGCTGATGAGCGGTTGAGTGCGTGGCTTTATAATCTTCCAGCAATACATCGACTTCGCCAAAATAAGGGTGTTTCAGCGTACCTTTACCCGATTTTTCTAACGCTTCAATCAGGCGTTCCGCTTGCTCTACGTGGTCATCACCCACCACCAAACAACGCACGTAATAAGCCCGCAGCCGTTTACCAAGGTCTTCAGTTAAACCATCTTCACGCAACGGATACTCGTGTTTGACTAATCGCCGACCACCGTTAATGCCCTGATCGTCTTCAATTAAAAACGACACACCACGGAAAGACCCTTTACCTGTAATTTTTGCCATCAGTTACCTCCGTTAAGTTGTCGGCTGGTGTTACCCGTTTGCACCGCAATATCTAATGCACTGCGAGCAACACCCACCGCAGTAGAGGAGGCACTCGCCACAACACCAAAGCCCTGTGGGGCAGAAATCTTGACGTTAATTTCGCCGTCTAATGTTGTTTTATTTTCGATTTCAGCCGTTTTGCCGTGAAATTTCATCAGCATATCATCAACATACC
The DNA here is from genome assembly GCF_052931395.1 of Testudinibacter sp. P27/CKL/0425. Taxonomy (NCBI): domain Bacteria; kingdom Pseudomonadati; phylum Pseudomonadota; class Gammaproteobacteria; order Pasteurellales; family Pasteurellaceae; genus Testudinibacter; species Testudinibacter sp. P27/CKL/0425. The sequence goes on from NZ_CM128801.1 coordinate 1,048,562, forward strand.
GCTCATTTTTTGACACTCTATTCTGATATTGCTCCTCGGTATAAGTGCCAAACTCAAGCCGCTTTGCTGCCACCTCATTATCGAGCTGACGATCAAACGCACCAAACGTTACGGCTTGCCCCGCATTCACTTTCTCTATCCTGGCTTTTTGTGCCGGATCCATCGTCAAAGGCTGATAACCCGCCCAAAAATCTGTTGCTGGCTTCGATTGATTGGCAAGATGCCGATAAAATTGCTCTTCCGTTGGCGCTCGTTCTTCCTCTTTGGCTTCTGCAATAGCCATTTGTGTAGGACGTTCTTCAGCAGCAACCGCAAGCGCACCCAGCGTAAGTAGCGGCACAGTCGCATTTTTCACAACACTGAAAGTGTTTTTAGCAACCGTAGCTGCTGTGGTGGCAGCCGTTGTTTTCGCAATGTTTCCAGCGGCTTTGCCTACGCCATTTGCTGCACCGAGTGCCCCTAAATTAGTCACATAAACAGGCGTCACCCCACCTGCCACACCATCAAGTGCATTGCCAATAACGCCGACTCCTTTAGATCTTGAAAGCAATTTGGTCAGTAATCCACGGACATCAATTTTACCGAGACCCCATCTAGCCACTTTGTTGCCAAGATAAAGTGCCGCCATAAATTTTGCCACGTTGCCGTAACCGCCGGATTTTTCCGCAATCCAGCTAATTACGCTGCCAAGACTTTCTAAAACCGGCTTCACATCTTGCCCCAGCTCTTTTATCCCTTTAATTGCTGCCAGTAGAGTATCGCTGACGGATTGGGCGAATTCATCAAATTCGCCATTGTCCATTTTCTCGTTGATCCAAGCCAAAATGCTGCCGACTTCATTTTTCAGTTCGTCAAAAATTCCTTTTTGCATTAGCTTGGCTTGCATCATCGTAATGTTGTCGCCGATATTTGACATCATTCCGTCCCAGGTTTTCATCTGCTCTTCGGCAGCACCGGCGGCATCAACCCCCATTTGTCGCAACAAGGCAGCAATCGCTGAACGCCCCAGCTTGCCTTTGCTCAATAAATCTTTATAAAAATCGGCAGAATGTTTGCCACCATCGGCTTTTGCCAACATTTCAAATACCGGAATATTGCGTTCTAGCAAGGGATTAACCTCTTCCCAAGAGACTTTACCTTTAATATTGGCTTTGGAAATCGCCGCAATATAGCCGTTTAAATTGTCTTTCGTACCGCCGACTTTGGCATTGTAGTCCACCAACGCTTGCAATGAACCATTCATCGGATCGATGCCTGCCGTCTTTAACCGCATTGCCGCATCTTGCACGTCCATAAATTCCATTGGAGTTTTGGTCGCAAACTCCGTGACCCATTTAAACGCTTTATCACCGTCGTCTTTAAACGTCTGTTTCATCCGAATCGCTGCCATCTCAAATTCGGCAGCGGTTTTAATCAATGAACGTGAAGCAAGGGCTGCACCGCCGACCATACCGGCAACCGCCCAGTTTCCGACAGTATTAATTCCACGCGATAACCCCATCACGCCTTTTGTGGCTAAATAAGCACTGCGTTCGATTTTGGTCATCGCCTTGGCGGAGCGATTTGCCATCTGCTCCATACTTTTGGCATTGCGTGCGGCGTTGGCTTGTAGATTACCGCCAAGATTGACGAAAAAAGACGTGGAATTATTTGCCATAATGATTAATCCGATTTGATGTAGTTAATATAACGAGGCAGGTTAAACACACTTTGAGAAAGCAGCCACTCTGGGCTGCATTGATAATGTTTTGCCAGCAGCAGACAGGTTTTCTCAAGCCTCTGGGTCTGCCGCATCCAGTCGCCCCCGCTCAAGCACTCGCTGTGCTTTAGCACTTTCCATCGTTTCCAAATAAATATTGATCGTATCAATATCTTCAGGGTGCAGTTGCTTCAATTGTGCTAACGAAATCGGGCCATTCAACACCCCGATTTTGCCGATTTGACGACGCAACAACTCATAACCAAACAGTGCAGGGCTGTTGACCAGCGACGGATTACCGTTGCCGTCAAATACCAGTTTTTCTGCCGATAACTGTGCTTCAAGCAAATCGCCTGTGGTCAGCTCTTTCAGTGTTACCGATTTCTGTAACTCATCACCGTATTTCAAACCGTGTTTTAACACCAAATCCATCATTCACTCCTTACGCCCGACGGCACTCTTTCGCGGCAAATTTTACGCTGATTTCGCCTTTTGATGATAACGTCACCGCATCGACCACCCACGCCCCTGCGAGCAGATAGGTTTGTCCGATATCGGTGGCAAATTCGACAGTCGCCTCCGTCCAGCTTTTAATTGTCATCACATCGATGCCGTCGGTGTTGAAGATTTTGCAATCCACCGTCGCTTCAGTGGCGGTTTCTTGATAGCCATAGACCCGAGAGCCTTTCACCGTTTCGCGCGTGTAGCCGCCGATGTCCAGCGTGGCATCATCTGCCGTCGGAAATTCTGCGCCATTGACGCAGATATAAGCTGTTCCTTGATATTTACTCATTGTTTAACTCCTTGATTACAAAATAAACTGCACTGCGTGGGCATAAATCCGGAACTGATTGACCAGATTTTCATTGCTCAACACATTCAGGCGATTACGATCGTTTTGGTCACGCTCCACCAACAGCGATTTAGCAAAGTTTTCATAGTCTTCCACCAGACCGGCAAACTCCAATTCAGTGAACAAGGCAAGCAGCTCACTTTTAATCACTTTCGGGGTCACAATGGTTTGCCCCGGTGACACACGAATGCCGTCATCAGCAAGTTTATGTCGAGGGTATTTCTGCGAAATCCGCGTGCGAATCGCATAACGGATATAACTCAAGGTCGCAATGGTTTCCACATACAGATAACTTGGGTCGTTATCACCAAAACTGTTTTTGCGATACATCGTAATCAACGCCTCAATCTGTGGTTGCGAATTGGCATTGACGATGTAAGTGGACGCACCGCTAAACAGTAGCGTATTGCGATCCGGTAAATCCCAACGGTCAGACATCGCCGGCGGCAACATATCCAACACCAAGGTTTGCAACGGACGCGCAGGATCAATCGCCAGATAATACGAGGCAACTGCGCCCACTGCCGAAGCCCATTCGTACGCCGGTTCAGGCGTAATATTGGTAGCAAGGGTGGACATCAAATAGTCATTGCGTTGCTCGGTGAAAGTCGTCACCGTGCCGCGCGTGCCGCGTTTTGCCATAAAGCACGTGCCGTCAATTTGTTTCAGCGGCCCTCAACGGTTGACCAGCTCGGTGCGTAACAAATTCAGTGATTCAGTATCAGTGAACGGATTGATAATATAATTCCACCATTCCGCCCCAAAGCCGGTGATAGCCGTCGCCATATCAGGATTGACCGAACCGCCTGCCATTGCGGTGATTTCAGCGGTAATACCAATCGGGTAGCTTTCACCGCTGTAATAATTGGTGCGAATATCAATATCGTTAGCGCACTCACCTTTAAAGCGAGAGGTCACGGTGACAGTATCGGTGGTCACTGCTGCCGTTACCACATTATCCCCATCGGCATTAATTGCCGCTGCCAGTTTGGTGGCAAGTGCGGTTGCCGTATCATCAACCGCCACCGCAAACTTATAATTCACCCCGGCAACCATCACGCTTAAGGCCCCGGCTTGTGTCGCTTTACCGACCAATTTAATTTTACCTGTAGCGGCAGCACTGCCGGTTTTATCGTCAAGCGGCAGCACCCACAAATCGGAATAATCATTATGCTTGCGGAACACGCTTACCATTTTCGCCAGTTGCGAACCGCGCCCAAACAGCGCTTTTGCCTGTACATGGCTGGAAACACGCACCGCACTTCCGGTGGTTGCTGTGCCGGTTGCCAGCTTTTGTCCGATCATTAAAATCTTTTGCAACATCTGCGGTGTGCCGGAAACCGCCTTGGTGTTGTCAAATTCAATGTACGCCAACGGCACACGGATATTGTTCGGAATTTGGTTATATGAAATCGCCATTACTCAGCCCCTTTCTCTTTGGTGGTATTTTCTTTACTGACAGTCGCTTGTTTGGTTTCGACCTGCTCGACATCGCCGTCTTTCAAGCGTTTCAGCCAGTAACTGTTGCGTGGTTTGTCCTCGCCTTTGCCGGCGAGTTGTTCTAGGGTTTCAGGGTCACGGATAATCAAACCGCTCTTGGGCTTAATCTTGATCATTGTCTTTCTCCTTTGTCGGTAAAATAACGGTTAATTGGGTTTTATCATCGATTGCATTGTTATCTCGAGATTGATTAAATTGGTGATGATAAGTAATGAAATCATTCAAGGTGCTGTCATCAATGGCGTATATAATCGGCTGCTGTGCATTGAAATACATCGCATACACCGCAACCCCCATTCCTGATTGAGTATCGCTCCACAGATTTTGCACCGATTGCAGGCTAAACAGTCCACTGGGTGCAATTCGTTCGCCATCAATGCCCGCTGTGAGTTGCTCGACAATCTGATAAATCCCGACTTGCCCTTGGCGTTTGCCGTTCAGCACATTGGCAACCACGAACACACCCCAACGTGCGTTCACCTCATTCGGACGATTGCTCGGCAGTTGTCCCAGCCAAGCGACATATACTGCCGGTGGATTGCGGACTAAACGTTTTACTGAACCGTCATCCCATTGACCGGGGTGTTCGGTCACTTCTTTCAGTGTATTGCCGCATAACGTCTTAATGCGTGCCAAAAGTGCGGTTGAGGTTTCAGCGATAATACTCATATAAAGCCTTTGGATTTTTCACGCGCCCAAACTGAACCAGCGGACTGAATCATCGCCGTGTTGTCGCTTTCCACTGTGGTATCGTCTGCGGCTAATCCGAGTGAAATTTTGCCTGCCGCCACTTGCTCCAGAAAACGAATACTGTCTTCATAATCCTTGCGAGCTTGGTCGGTTGCGTGATTTTTCTCCAGAAAATAGCGCGCCAAATGGCAAGCGTGCAGATTTAACGCGACCGGTGCAGACGACAACGGCAGGGTATAGCGTCCGCCGATATACACATCAATCGTGTTTGAAGCGTCAGTTAATGCGGCCTCTACCTGCGCTTCGTCCAATTCACCGCTGTTTTCATCATCAGAGATAGTTTGAATAACGTGCCGACCATACCGTTTGATGAGATCTGCTTGCGTGGCATACCGCATTACTCACCGCCTTGTCCGCTTTCAGCCGCTTGTGCTAACAACTCCAACAACTCCGGCTTTTTCGCCTTGCTGTTATACTTAATACCAAGTGCGGTGAGTTTTGTTTTGATTTCGTCCACGGTAAAATCTAAATCGGCTGGTAAAACATCACTCTCCAGCCCCGATGTTTCCGGTGTAATTTGATGACTTTCGGATAACAACCGTTGTTCAGCTTCTGTAATTGTTTCGGTCGGCATAAGATCTTGCGAACCGAATACCAAACGTGGATCAGCTTTAAATGCGGCGATTTGGGTGTCCGTAACGTCCATAAGCAGATTTTGACCTTTTTCAAGCACGAAGCCTGCACGGCGATAGCCGCTGTGAGCGCGATTATGCACAACGACCTGATAGCGTGTTTCCATAACATTTTCACTCCTTAAACAAGGTTTAAATTCGATTTAAAGAGCGGTCAACTCACCGCTCTTTGCCGTTGATTACAGATAATCCGCCACAATCAGCGTTAAACGCCCTTTGAACTCGTTATCCACGGTTGAGCCGTTTTCGACACGGTATTCACGCTCGAGCAACTGCACCGCTTCTTTTTCCAACGATGGCGGCACGACGATATGCGTCGGACGGATGCCGAGACGTTTACCGCCGTCGCCTTGTACCGCGCGCATGGCTGCAATCGCTTTCCACAAGTTTTCCGCGGTCAGCTTGCCTTTGACGGCGTGCGCCATCTGCCAGAAGCCGTAGCCCACATTCGATCGAGCGTCAACGCCATAAGTGAACACGTCTTTCATAAACACTTTTTCGTCATTCACGTCAGTAATTGATGCCGGTGTCGGCGATTTACGTTCTTGATAGATAATCGGCTTCAGTGAACGCCCACAATCCAACAGATACCACGCATCCGCTTCCGTGGTTGAACTGTCGTCAGTGGTGATGTTGCTGACATTTTTCGGGGTTTTGCCGTCAACCGTTGCGCCGACAGGGTGGTCAGTATCAAAGAAATACTGCTTGTCGTAACACTCGGTGGTGAAACCGGCTTTCAACGCGCCAAACACCAGCTCATCAGGCAATTCAGCGGCAGAACGCCCTAATTCTTCAATTAATGGACTGTAAACACCGACGTTGTCGTCTTCGATGTCGGTGCGTGCAATTTCTACCGCACTTGCCCATTTTTTATTGGTAATGGAATAGCCGTGAGTTTGAATCGCCGTAATCGCACGATCACCAATCCATTCTTTCAAGCCGGGCATTTGCCCCAGCCACGCATAAGTATTCGCTGCCGTTGCCGAATTAATCACCGTGGCAATTTTGCTGTATTGGCTTGGGGCTTTTGCCAAACCGTCTTTAAAGTTTTTGCCAAAGCCGACAAAAATCGCCTTGACAATTTCAGGGGTAACATTAGCCATTATTCCGCGTCCTTTTGTTTGATAAATTCATCTTCAGATAAGCCCAGCAGTTTGGCTGCGGTTTTCTCGTCTGCACTCAATACCGCCAGCTTTTCGCCGTCGGCAGGTTTGGTGGTATCCGTTTGTTTTGCCGACAACACCGCAATCTGTGGACGCGCATCGAGCATCGCTGACAACGCTGCGACACCTTGTTGCTTACCAAAGCCTTTCAAGTAATCGACTTCTGCTTCAATTACACGCCCTTCGTTGCGTGCTTTTGTGATAGTCGTGTCAATTTCCGTATCAGAGGTTTGTGCCGATAACACCGCCAGCTGTTGCACCGTGGCGTCATACGTTGCTTTTGGTACATACCGGCTTAAATCTACCGTGTTTGCCTGTGCCGACAGGGTTGCCACTTTTTCATCAGCGGTTTGTTTGTCGCTTAACAGGGTGTCCAGTGCCGAAAGTGCCGCCACGCCTTGCTCATCGCTTAAGGTTGCGTCTTTCTCCACCGTCACACCGAGTTTCGCCAGTAATTGACGCAGTTGTTCCGTCATTGGGCTCTCCTTGGTTTTAGGGATAGTTTTTGGGGTTGGTTGGGATTGTGAGTCATAAAATTCGGCAGCAAGGGTCGCAATAGACTGCATACCCGTGATACCGGGGTCGTTGGTGAGTGCCGCCATCCGCAGCTCGAGCGGAATGCCGTTGCCGTCATAAGGAAAGACGGCACTCAAATACAGATATTCACTATCGGCAACGTGCTGTTGCGCTTTCGGCGTTAAACGCGGCTTAATCCAAAGCCCCGAATCCTCACGCCATTCGATTTCATCAGCAGAAAAACGTCCGGCGGCTAACGCCTCGCCCAAGCCCTGTTTGGCTTTCAGCAGGGTTTGATGGTCATAATCAATCAGCACGTCTTGCCCGCTTGACCGCACTTGTTCAATCAGTCGAGCGGCAATCTCGCCGTCCAGATACCAAAACGGCGCATCAAACGGACGACCGTCACGGGCGCGAAATTCACCGGCGGGCAGTAATTGATACCAACCGTTGTCGTGTTTGATTTCAGCGGAAAGCACCGCATAAGGGATTTGTGTTTTCATACGGCGATAATGCCGTAGTCAATGGGGGAGTTGGGTTTGTGGAGTTTCAGGCAAAAATACCCTGCATTTTGGCAAGGTGAGTGGATTTTGGGTAATTGGGTTTTATCTTATGGGTGGGATAGCGTTTAAATGCGTTTAAACCGCGTTTAAATTCGTTTAAATTTTTTTGGACGGACGGAACTGCCGAAAAAGATTATCCGCTCTCTACGGCGTTTTTAAGGGCTTTATTTAAAATCTGCTTAATCTGCTCGATACCGTCTTCGCCCAAACCTAAAAATGGACGTGCCGGCATATGTTTTGTGCCGGTCATATGATATTGCCCATAAGACTCTGCTGCCCCGATCATTGCAAAGCTGTCGCCGTAGTCGATATTCAAACTCCTCGCCAAATCACTACTGGCTTGCAACATCTTACCGGTATAGCCTTTCTTGTGCAGACGCTTCTTGTAATCGGGATTTAACGCCGCCCATTTATCGCCCTCGGGCGAGCGTTCAGCGTCAAATGCCTGTTCCGCTTCTTCCAGTAAAACATCGGCAATTTTTCGGGTTAAACCGTCACTTTTGCCCATTTCGGCAAGTTTGCGGAATTTTCGTTGGATTTCTGAGGTATCGAATTTAAATTCTAAGTGCATATTTTTCCTGATTGAATTTGACTTTTGGTTAAAATGAGCGTAAATTTTAAGCAACTAAAGTGCTGTGTGGCGAAATGGTAACGCGGCATAATCAGTGATTATGTATATCGTGGGTTCAACCCCCACCACAGCATTTAGTTTCCTTCCTTAACTACAACATACTGCCCTCCTCGAATTGCATTTTCCACATCTTCAAAATCCTTAACCTGATAAATATTAATGATTGCGTCGAGCTTTTCCTTAGGTTTTAAACGTTTTTGATTAAAGCTTGGCTGAACAACAACTTTAACTTTCCGATCTTTTGAGAAATAAATAAGATTTCGATGTTCATCTAACTTATCGAAAACCACTAGATTTTCTTCAGCAATAATTCGCGATGCACTCGCATAATCTTTAGCCGTCAATCCGATACCACCAGCATGGTGTTTATCACTATTTGCGTGAGCCAGACTTCGTTCTGTCATAACCAGGATCTGCTCTGAAAGCACTTCCCCACCGGAAAGAGCGGTGACTTTTTCAGCAATTTCTGTTGTTATAAATCCTGCGGCAATATACTTATCACTCGCCCCCATTTTACCTAATTTTGCCAGCACCCAATTCTCAAACACCTTATGCCGTTCAGGGCTGTTATTGATCGCCTGAATAGCCTCTTGTCGTAACTCACGGTTTTGCACGGCTTGCAATTTGCGGATCACCGCAATATCTGCACCAAACGCCGCTTGACCGACATTGTAGTTCCAGCCGGCACCGGTTTTCATTGTGCCGTTTTCGGTTTTGATTTTGCTGATTTGCACGTGGATTTCTTCACCGGTGGCTTTATCCACACCGGCAAGCACCCATTCCGTTTCAATTTGTCCCTCACTGCTAGAAACCGTCAAACCGTTTTTCTTTAATCGAAATTCACTTAACCCACGCACTCGGCAGCGACACCCCCAATCATTCGGCGGATACAACGTGTTCCAAATCGGATCGTCATAGCGATACACCTTGCCGTGCAACGCTAAATGACTGGGACGGGTACGACTGTCTGCCACCGCGACATACTGCAAATAGGGTTGTTCGTCGCTGTTCGCCATTTGCTCGGCGTAGCGTCCTGCGTGATACGCGGTCATTTTGTTGGTGTGTAAAATCGTTTTTAAACGCCGTGGACTGCCAAGTTGCACCATTTCCGCATTGCCGCTACTATCCACTACAACCTGTTTGCCCCACCAGCCCATTTGCTCCAGTTTCGGGCGCAGGTTGTTGATAAAATCCCGCTCCGGCACGCCATTTTGCATGGCATCCTGTACCGCAACATTGATTTCATTCAACACGTCCAATCGGGTGGCTTTTGCCACCGTAAAGGCGCGGGCGTGTGCTTCTTCAAGTTGTTCCTGCCAGTTCCATGTGATGTTATAGCCTTTGGCTTTCATATAATCTACCACCAGTTTTGGCTCAAGCCGTAGAATATAGCCCATATCAAGATCGGCAGCAGGTTTAGCGTTTGGCATTTAATCGCCCCAACATATCAGATACAAAAATTGCACGGATGAGCATTTCTTCCAGCCCCTTATCGTCCAGATCTGCATACAATACGGCGATTTTTTCCTGTGCCGCTTCATAGTCCTCTTGCTCAAGTGCGGTAATAATCGGCTTCAACATCGGATCAATAATCTGTTGATACTCTTCCGCCGTCGGCTCTAACTTATCCAACAGTTCATCAGGATCAGGCTGCACGCTTAAAATCGCCAACCGCGATTTTTTCTCATTTTTCGCGGATAAAAGTGCGGTTTGTGCCGCGCCTTGTCGTACCAAAATCTCATCGTCTTTCTCCGCCACCGGAATTTGCAATTGGTCATGCGCCCAGTTTGCAGGAATTCTGAAACCGATATCCACTAGCTTGCCGATGCCGTCGGCAAATGAATTGGTGTCGGCACTCTCAGCGATATTAAATTCAATTCGTGGCAGCCGGCGCACGTCGTTAAATGATTTGCCGTTCAGGGCATACAGCGGATAAATCAAATCGCGGTTGAGCGTGGCTTGCAGCCGTTTCAAGTCCGCATTGCGGATCTCTTTACGCACATCGTTATGCACCGAGCCTAACGCATTGGTCGAGGTCTTGCCATCTGCTTGACTGGTCAATGTGCCGCCCAGAATGGCTTTGCTCATGGTTTTCTCTGCCCACGACACCATAGTCATAAACGGCTCAGAATTGCCGTTGGCAGCGTTTTGAAACTCAATTTCCATTCCACGAGGGATCACGCCACCGGCGTTATGCCCAATCCCCATCACCGCCTTGAGCAAGGTGTCTTTTTCCGCTTTGGTTGCCCCATCGGGATATTTTCCCAAGCGTAGCGGCAAGCGGTAAATCTCTAAAAACTCGGCAAAATCGCGGGTTGAGAAATTTTTGTATAAATAGGGCCAAACCAACGTGCGCACCAAACCGATTCGCGATAAATAACCGGTTTTTGATTTAGCAATATGCTTAATCCAACCGAACGGCTGCAAGTCAATTCCGTCCACCGAACCATCACGCAAACGCAGCGTATTACGGTGATTGTGTGGCGTGGTGAACCAACCACTTTCACGAAAATGTACGGTTTTAATCAACTTCAAACCGCCCACCAAATTCGGCTCCCATTCGATTTCTTGGCAGCTGTAGCCCTTTAAAATTGCGTCAGTGGCATCAAAAATACAATCATCGAACCACACCGCATCACGCAAGATTTCATCGAGCATTTCAGCATCCTGCTGTTCAGCGGCTGTGGCGTTGCGTGGCGGCACAATTTGCCAATCGACTTCCTGAATAGCGTTGCGACGTTTGGCGATTTCCGAAAACAGATGCCCGTCTTTTTCTTCCATATCTTCCGCCAGCTCCGATTGGCTGGCGATATTGCCTTGCTCGGCATCGAGCAGCAGTGTTGCCACTTTCATCGGCGACAACGCCACGCTCGGGTGTTCCTGATAGCGTGATGTTGTCCACGCTAGCTTGCTCTCATTTTCACTTTGCAATTCATCATCAAAATCAAACGGATTGCCGTGTATATCTATAATTCTGCTCATTATTGATCCTTAGTGGTATTTCCATTCGCTTTGACCGAAATCGTCATCATCGTCAATTTCCGTGCTGTGTTTCGGCGGCAGCGGAATGTAATCAATTTCACCGCCGGTCATATAACTGGCTCGCACCGCCATACAATACGCCACCGCACTGTCGCCGTGGCGTTTCGCACCGCTCTTGTCGTTGTCGCGCCCCTTGTCGATTTTCGGTACGCCGTTAATGACTTTGATATGCCCTTGGTCGGTGATAATATCCTCGTCTTTCGGAATTTTGATATAACCGTCTTCAAACAACGCCTTGTATTTCGGCATCCATTCGCGATACCAGTTGTCATTTAACATCACGCTGTCAATCATTCCCTCACCGTAGCGCAGCCGTGCCGCTTCCGCCAAAAATCCGCCGTTTCCGGTAGCGTCAAACGCCGCGCCGATAAAACGGGGGAGTGATTTCAAGCAGTGCAACATCAACGTGCGTTGCTGGTTATAGGTGCAGTTGCGGATTTCAACCGTGATCACAATTTCGCGACTGGTGTCTTGGTTAATTTGCATTATTGAAAACACCGATAAATCCTGTTTGCGCGCAAAGTCCTCACCGAAACTGTGGCGCAAATCAGGGTTGAGCTTGTCGAGCAGCGGTTGCAAGGTCTCAGCAATCCACGCCTGAACCGCTCTTTCACGTTCGTCTTCCGTCCAGTTAATAAAATCTTTATCCGCTTCAAAGCGCACAATTTGCATTGCTTCATCAGCCGCACGCTCAATCAGCGGACGGGGAATATACGCCCCTGATGATTGTTTCGGCACGCAGTAATATTCTTCCAACGCATCTTCTTCGGTGGCGGTGTCGCGCAATAAATCCGCTTTCCAGTTTGCCTCTTTTTCGGGCGACCAGTCTTGTTTTGATACTTGGCAAATCCGCTGATAAAGCCCTTCGTTACAGGCATCATCAAGGGTAATCGTATGGATAGAGTAGCGTTTGCGCCCTGCGCGACTGTCTTGAATAAGCTGATTAAACAGATTGCCCACGCCATTGTGGGTAGAAATCAACCGCACTTTTGCGCCCCACATCGTCAATGCCAGCGCCGCTTTCAGCACTTCGGCTAACTTATCGTGAAACGCCGCTTCATCGATACAGACAATCCCTTGCATACCACGCAAATTTTTTGGATTTGATGACAGGGCTTTAATTTTAAAGCCCGAGGCAAAATAGATGACATACGTTAAAATGTCCTTATCTTCGTTATCAAACAGTTCTTCTTGCACCTCACCGGCAGCACGATTAAATTTACTCGCCCACATTGCGCAAGCGTCGATAAATTCACGTGCCATTTCTTTGTTCGAACCAATATAAAATACGTCTGAGCCACCGTCATTTTTGACTTGACTGGCAATCAAAACATCATCCGCCGCCTCCGCCCAAGTCAGCCCCGTACGGCGTGATTTCTCAGCGATTTTTAATTGACTGCCGTCAACCACCCAGCGTTTTTGATAGCCCAACAACAATTCATTTTGGTCAAAAGGGATAAATGCAGGTAGGCTCATTATGCTAACCCCAAGATTTGCAGTTTAAGATTATCGACAGTTTCTTTCGATAAGCCCGCTTGTGCCACCGCTTTTTCAGCGGTTTCAGCAGCAAGCTGTGCCATTTCTTTACGAATTTTATTTTCACGGGCATAACTTAAACTGGCAGCTTGTTCTAGGCGTTGGATAGTGACCGCCAACATTGCCAGCTCTTTCGGCTCAGCAACCCCTTGTTCGGCAAACTTGGACGACATTTCAAAGGAGAGGTATTTCACCAATTCAAGGGCGGTTTTGCCGATATCGGTTTCAGGCATTTCGCCAAATTGTTTTGTCCAGACTTCCGCTACTTCACGCGCTTGGCGAATTTTCGAGCCGATCTTCTCCATTCGGCTGGCGTATCGGTTTAGCCCGGTGCGGCTTAACTGCATTTCGGCATCAAGCCCACAATCCATAATCAGATCATTGATTTCTTGTAAAATTTCAGCTTGCGAAAATTGCTTATCACGCAACATCATCGCAAGCTGGGTTTTAATAGTCGGCGGCAATAAGTCGATTTTTGAGGCACGTCCGCGTGTTGATTTTTCCATGGTTAAAACTCCATTTTAATGCCGTTTTAACGACGTGGATTTGGGCGTTTTACACCGCTTACAATTGTTTGACCGCGTGCCACGTCTAACCCACGTTGTGTAATCGCTGCAACCAGAAAATCGCCGTTAATTCGCTCGACCGTTACCAGCTCTTGCTCTTCCAACCACAAAATATGGTTACGCACCAAATCACGGCTGATATTGTGTCCGTACATCTGTAAACAATCGTCTAAAATACTTTCGTTGGCGTTGTAACCCATTTCATCTAATGAGCGTAAAATCACTAATCGCTGGTCTTGGGTGAAAATATTTTTCATTATTTATTTACCTCTTTTTCAATCAATAAGCCGACTTGATGACTTAATCCGCTCACTTCTTTGTTTAACGCTTTGGTGTCACCCTTGATTTCGGTCATTAAAATCTTTAATTCCGCCACATCATTTGCCGTCGGCAACGTTTTGACCGTATGCTCAAGGGTATTTAACCGCTCGCGATGGTCGTACATATTGCTTTTCAGCGGCTTCAACTCATCGTGCCGCACGTATTTACTGTCCATTGAGAGCTTTACCGCCGTACCAACCAGCCCTGCCGCGGTTAAAATAATCGCCCAGTGTTGGCGGATAACATCTAATACTTCTATCATCTTTCTGCTAACTCCTGACAATCCACACAGCGCACGCAATACGGTAAAATTCGCACCCGCTTTTCAGGGATTTGCTCGCCACAATCCTCACAAAACCGCACATCACCCTGCACAACTTCCGCTCTCGGCTTTCTTTCATAACGCTGTCGTAATTCGGCAATCTGTTCCATTTGCGCCTGTGCGCGGTCTGCTAAATCACTCATTTTTGTCCTTATCAGTGCAATTTTTACAATCGCACGGTGTTGTCCGTTTAATTAATTTAATCCAGTACATCGGTTCATAGCTCTCGTCATTAAAATTCATAAGACTTTCAATGAAGAAGTAAGTCGGTTCGGCAATATCTAAAACCCAATCAGGAATAAAATTAGCTGTTTCAACAACTGGCCCCGGCTCAGTACGCATATCAACATAAACAGGAACACCGAATAACTTGCCGTAATGTGTAAACTCTTTAGCCAATTTTTGCTTGGTGTAATATTTAAAAAATGACATTATTTTCCCTTATCACAAACCGCGTCATAGGTTTCATTGTGGGTCAACACTTGCCGCTTGGTTTCTGCGGTGTCTGCACGGCTGGGGTAAATCTTACCGAATGCCGAACAACCGCTAATCGGCACGAAATTCGCCCCGTTCGTGCAACCGCTTATCCACGTCGCTATCGCTAAGGCGAGTAGTGTTTTCCGCATTCTTTTGTCGAATTGCCGCATTGTTTAGCTCCTGTTTTATCGCCGTTTTTTCCGACCGCTCCTTGGTGATGGTCAGCTCTTGGCTTTTTAATAACCGCTTTAAAATGGTATTCTTCAGCAATAAATAACCGATAATCACCGCCACTGAACCGCCGCCATAGAGCAAGGCTTGCAAACTAATCATCTTGCTTACCTCGCTCACGATAGGCGCTCACTGCGCCCTTGGTTGCGACTAAACCGCCACAAAACAGGGCAAAAGTAGTGAACAGTTCAGGCACATAAGAGCGGTCTAAATAAACGCAATAAAGCAAAATCGCCGTCATCGCCACAAAGCCTAAAAATTGAATTGTGCCGGTGGTAGAAAGGCGTTGGTCGGTGTTAGTAATCAAATCAGATAATTTCATCTCACACCTCGTTATCATCAGAGGCATAGAGCAGATTATCGGCAACCCGATTCACCCAACCACGCCCGAAAGTATTGAATGTTGAAAGTTTGGTGTAGAACCGAATACGTTCGGCATTAAAGCGTAGCAGCATATCCGACACCGGTAAGTTATTGATTTGCTGTAACGTGATTGCACCGATAATCCCGTCATCGGCGACACCGACTGCGCGCTGTAGCATTTGTGCCGCATTGCCGAAACCGTGATTAACCGCAGCGTCGAACAGCTGAAACGCCAATGCGGACGGATATTGATCACAGTGATAACGTTGCCAAAATGCCTTGTGGTAGATTTCGCGCGCTTTCAGCCGTGTCATCTCACGCATTGTGCCAGAATAGCCATTTGTCTGTGCGGTACGTTTGGTGATACCCCAATTCGTTTCGCCGCCTGGATCTTTGGGGTGATAGATATAACCGCCCTCGTGCTTGATTAGACGGTCAAAAAATCGTTGAAAATCATCGACAGATGCCATAAAAAAACTCCTACTATTTATCATAGTAAGAGTTTAAAAGACCGGTGATTTTAGTGAGTTTGTGGACTTTCAGACAAAAATAGCCAAAACGTTGAGCTATAAATCTTTCTTATCGTTTTCTCTTGTCTTTTTACTTTCTTTTTTATCAAAATCTTTAATACTATACATTAGATATAACTTGTAATCATAGTCGTTACTAGCATTACCTTTTTTCATTTGCAGCGTAACTGTATCATCATCAAACTTTACCTCTGAAAATGTATCGTTTTCATCATAATACGTTGAAATAGTATACTTTTCTTTTAGGGCATTAATCAGTCGCTCAGAAAGTGATATTGGTACATTAATCGCAACTCTTGCCAGCTTTCCATCATCAAAAGTAGTCAACATTGTTGTGTTTTCACCCATAAATAATATTTTAGGGCAATGCCAGCTATTTTTGACGTGAGTATAAGCAGTCCATTTACAAGGATATGACTTTTTTACCTGTTTTAAGCTCATACCGAACTTTAGATCTTTATACCCATCAACCGCCATTGCTTGCGTTGATAACGTAGTAATAGCAGCGAATAATATTGTTTTTAGCAATCTCATAATCTCTCCTTATTATTCAAATAAATCTTTTTAATAATTCAGCCTGATCAGTATCTGTTGATGCCTGATAGTCATTATAATTTTAGTTATGAGCTATTTTAGTTCTATTCTTATTAATTCTAACTATACGCCCTTCAAATCCTGATTGAGTATTATCTTGAACTCCATAATTGATAGCAATTTCGCAAATCTTGATTGCCTCATCAAACCGCTTTTCTGAGGTCAAATACATTGCATAATATTGGAATGTTGATATTCTCGGCAAAATTCCTTTAAAGTCTAACAATAATGCAGGTTTTATTTCGTCAAACTCTGCAATATGTAGCTTTGCTGCATTTTCCAGAATAGCTCCTTTTTTTTCTTTATAAGCCAAACTAACAATATTTTGCAATAAATAATGACGATCAATAATGTGTGTTTTTTGGTCTAAAACACTCACCATAAAATCTAAATTTCCCGATGTCCATGCATCGAAAACAATATCCTTAGGAATAAACTTACCAGAACGTTTAATAGCACCAACACCTACAGGGATATCGTCTAAACTCTCATCATAAGTAAACGCTCTTCTTTTCTGTCTACTATTTTTATAAGTCTTAGACGCTACTACAGGATTTGATTGCTCTTTTCTTAATAAATTTTTAATCCACTCAAACATTCAATTATTCCTCAAACAAATCTCGCTGATAGCGTCTGCGTATCAACGTCCGTTGCTGTCTGATAATCGCATAAATATGACTTTCACTCAAATTAAATTCTTTACATAACTCTGGCACATTTCTACCACTGAACTTGGCATAAATCGAATAGTCACGCAGAGCGTCTTTCAGCACCGCGCCGTTGGGGATATAGGTTGAGCGGCCGCCGAGATAGTGGGCAATCACGCCGGCAAGCTTAGCCGCTGTTTGCTTGGCTTTGTCGCTATCCGTACCTTGTCGGGTCAATTCACACGCCAGCACATCAATCAATTCAGCAAGGCTTTGCGGCCAGCGGTGGGCGAGTTCTTCGGCAGGGATATGATCCAGATTATCAATCAACTGACCAAGCAACTCATGATCGTCAGCAAATAAATCGTGTTGGTTATCGCTCATAATGTCCTCTTTTCTGTTGCTGATACTCAAGCCAAACCTCATACCCCGACAACCGGGTAATGTCCTGCCCAAGCCCTTTCATGTTTTCGATATACAAAATTGCATTGTGCCGCGCTTCCGTTTCGCTGTTGCGTTTTCTGGCGGCTGCGTCCGCTTCGGCATTCACCGCTGCCGCTGACCCTGCACCAAATTTCGGCTCGGCGGTTTTATAGACCTGTTTTAAATATTCATGATTGGCAAGCGGCGTACAGTTGCTGTGGTCACGGCATTTTTTCTGCACCGCGGCGACGGTTTCGGAGAGTGCGTGAGCAAGCAAGTGCGACGGTTGATACATCGCTAACACCTCGTTCATTAACTTTACCGCTCTTGAGTTGCTCAATGCCGATTTTGCAGGGCGGAATAACGCAATATAGCTCACCAACGGGCGAGCCACTTCGTATTTGGTTTCGGTGATAATCCGCAACAGATCCCTTCCGGCTTCATCTTCAAGCAATTGGTCGAGGTGAATATCGGAATGACAAACAGGGCAGCGTGCCAGTTTCATTATTTCGCACCTCGCTGCTGCCATTTTTTCAGCCGTTCCAGCACAATTGCACCTTGCTCATACTCCAAACTCGCCACATTCAACGCCATTGGTTTGCCTTGTTTTGCCAAAATCGGATTAATCACACCGCGCACCCACGCATTTAACGCTTGTTCACTGCCGTCGCGGACTTGACCACTCTTTGCCATTGTGATCCATACCGCACGGATTTTATGGGCAATATCATGTTTCACTAGTGCATTTTGTGTACTCGGCGACTTACTCCGCCCACCACGCAACACGCCGTTAGACCGCACTTTAAAGCCTTTCTGCTCCATCTCGCGCAGCACTTTATTTAGCTCAATCACTGTCATCTGCTTGCAACTGGTTTTACCGGTAATCCGCTCCAACATCGCGCGATACGTCATTTCGTCCATCGACTGTTGGCTTTTGGCAATGTGGATCAACTGGGTTAATTTCGGTTTGGTATAGCCTTTCGTTGTCATATGCTGCTCCTCAAAACACATTATTCCGCCCTCTGTATACTGCCAAAGGGCGGTAAATGGGCTTTAAACAAAGTTTTCCAGCTTGGTATCTTGGGTGAACTCCAACACCGTTGAGCGGATAATCCGATTCAACAAGCCGTATTGTTCCTCCAGATAATCAACCAGAATTAAATCTTTTCTTGCCTCATCAGAGCGCAATTCACGGGCGACTTCAGCATATCTGGCAAAGCGCATGCTGCGAATTTTCAAGTTTTCATCTAACTTAAAACGCAACCCAAAGTCATGATCACCCTGACAGCGCATGGCGAGGGATTGCACGACAAATCCTTCGCTCAAGGTATGCATCGCATTATTTTTACCGGTTTCGGTGTCTAAATGGCGACAAGTGCGGTAAGTGGTGTCATCTTCGCTTTCGCGGCGTAGCGTGGCTTCATGGTCAAATCCAACCTGCGAAAATAACCGTGACCCGGTGCTGAGATAAGATGCAAATTTGGTGTTAATTCCCAGTTTTTCTTGCGATACGATCACCGATTTCACGCCAATCAAACCAAACACCCCAACCAACTGAGTTAGTGCGGTTTTACTGCGTTTTGAGTTACTGTTGATGATTAAAATTTGGGTTTTCGGGTTGTAGAAAATGTTGTAAAGCTCGCTTGATGGCGGCAGTACTTCGTATAGTGCCGTTTTGGCTTCATAAATAACCCCTTTACCGTCTTTACCTTGTTGTTTCAGCTCCAGCACCTTGCACGCTACTAACTCCTTAGTGAGGTTTTTATATTCGGCACGAATCGAGAAGAATAGCCCACCGCCTTCAAATTGAATCACTTTCTTGTCGGTCAGCAGATTCTTGACGATTTCAAACTTCTCCCCCCAAGCTCTTCCAGTACCGCACTTTCAAGGGTTTCGACGATATTCGCCGTTGGAAATGCAATGCTATAAACCCCGATTTGGGTCATTTTGATATAATCACTGTAATTCATTTTGTTGCTCCTTTTTGGGTTGATAAAACAGATTATGTAGCCCTTTAAATGCCGTTTTAATGCAATTAAAAGGCTATAAATTTGCTTTAGTACGCGTTTTCAAGCCTGTTCGGTGTCACATTCCGTTGTAAGCGGTTCAGTTCTTTTTTGATTAACGTCAGCATTTCTTTAGTGGATTGCACATCACCGCCAATCCATGTTTCACGCGCCACGTCTACCAAATCACCCAGCTCAATAAAGCGATCAATAACCTCAGCTTTTTTCATTGTTTTGCTCCTCTTAACCGCGCTGCCCAACGGTTTAAAAACTCAACACGCTTGGCACACCAGTCCGCATTCACGCTTTTTCTTGCCAGTTTCGATGCTTTCTGCCACAGCGATGTGGCATAGTCATAATCACCGGAACGCTCGACTTCGCTTGCCAACTCACTCACTGCTTTGAAGTTCAATTCTTCTTTCGACATCAGCCCACCTCTTGCTCAAACGGTGTGATCACAAAATCTTCAACACCTTTTTTAATTGTCACCCCGGCAACCGTTGCCGCAAGATCCGGATCATTTAGCATGGCATCTTTATTAATTTCTTCTTTAGTGCGAATAAATTGCAAGAAACCTAATGTTTTCAACGCACTAATAACAGTATCAACCCCACGAACCCCGACGCTTGGCGGACGTTGTTGCCACTGTACCTCCCCCGTGTTAAAACTCCCTGTTTTGGTCTTGCCGCTGTTTGTCAGCTCATCACGGTTGCTTTCACACCACGCTTGAACAGCCTCTTGCATCGGTTTGATTTGCTTTTGAATCGCTTGTAATTGCGGCGCAAACTTTTCAGTGATTGTGGCAAGCTCATCATTTTGTGCCGTCGCAGTGCGTTGTAATTCACGCTGTAAATCACCGATTTCTTTAATTGCAACCTCGACTTGCTCCCGCGCTTGGTAACGCACCGCAAACGTATCGCTTTTAATTCTTGTTACTTTCTTAGCCATTGTTTTGTTCTCCTTCGTCAAATAAACCGGCAAAAATAGCTAACTTCACCAGCGCTTCGGCACTTAAAATAAATGTTTTGTCATTGGCTGGATTGATAAATAGCATTGATCCGTTTGGGCTTTGACAAATCTCAAATTCAATACCGTTATAACTACCTGTTCCCAGTTGTTTACGGAGCAGAAAACCACCCTCCTTTAATCCGTCTTTAATTAACTGGATAATCTCTTCCACACTGGATAATGGTTTAAATTCATTCATTGTTTTTCTCCCGTTAGTTTCGTAATGCCTGTCACTTTGTATTTCAAAAAGCCGTATTCAATAAATCTCGGTTTATGAATCATACAAAGTTCACCAATTTTTTGATGTTCAATCGGAATTAGCCCGCCTTGCCATATATCGGTTTGAAAAGGTACAGCCTCTTGAATGATTCCATCTTTGTCTGTGATAAAGGCGGTAAAATCTTGTCCTTTATCTTCCAATTTAATGCGATAACCTGTAACTTTCATAAACAACCACCCATTAATAAAACCGTTGCTCCGGATACTTTTTCTGTAAGTACGCTTTTAATTCCGCCTGCGCCTCGTCTGATAATGCCGGCGGCATATCGCCGTATTCCTGCTTCCACTCTTCATTTGCTGCCATTTGCCAACACAGCTTGTCATTGTCATGGCAAGGCGGCTTTTCAGCAGTTTCTACCACGCTAAAATCGCTGATGCCGACACCTAACCCGATGACAAGTGCGGTCAACAGCGTGGCTTGTTTCAGTTGTGTTGTGCGTTTCATCATTTTTCTCCTTCCATTTCATGTTTTGCGGCTAAAATCAGATCAAGATTGATCACTGTGTTGTTACCCTTGGCACTGATTCCGGCAAGGCGCAGATATTGGGTTAATGCTCGCAACCCGCCTGCCGCACCGCCGATTTCATTCAATACCGCCATCAAATCTTTATCATCAATATCTAAGCCCCACGCTTTGGCAATCGCAGTCACGTCCGCTTTTTTGCATTTTTGGATACTGGTCTTCTTGCTGACCCGACTCCACAACCGGGCAAACTCGTGCGCCTGATTGATGCCGCCACGCAAACGGTTATACACTTTATCGTTACCGATCAGCACAAAGCCGATGCCGGTTTCTTCTTGCAAAATACGGATTTCTTCCAGTGCGGCATAAGGTAGATGATCTGCTTCATCGATAATCATCAAGCCACCGGTGCGCTCTAGTTTTTTCGATACTAAACGAGCAAGGCGACCAGCACGGCGTGGTGCGTCATTAATATTTAGCTCTAACGCCATTTCATATAAAATCTCGGCAAGGCTTGAGCGGCTTGGGCTTGCCGTTACCAGCCACACGTTGGTGTTATTGGCTTTGTATTCTTGAGCCGAGCGGGTTTTGCCCACACCGCTTGCCCCATAAACAAGGGCAAACGAACCAAGCAGTCGAGCAAATTCAAGGGTGGTGAAAATCTGCTTTGCCGTGGCGGTTTCAATAAAGAGCGGTGCTTCTACAAACACTTTTACTTTCTCGCTGCGGCTTTTTAGCCAGTTACTGACCGCACTTTCCACGCTCTTGTTGTCGCCCTTGTAAACACCGTTTAAAAACTGGCTCAAAATCGAGGAGGAAACCCCAACCTCTTTTGCAACTTGCGCTTGCACCAAGCCTTCATCGCTGATAATTTTTTTGATTTGTGCTGCTAGTGTCATTGCTTGCTCCTATTAACGTTTAATCATCTGTAAATAATTCGATATGCCTTGGTCGATCACGCTTAATTCTTCATCATCGTCTAATTCCACTTCCACCTTGCAGGCAGTGTTGCCTGCTGCCTGTATCATTTCGATGATTTTTGGCTCAGGTGGCGTTTCTTCTTCAAATGCTGGTTGGTAACGTGCTGCTTCTTGTGCGTCCATTGTTAGTTGGGCTTTGGCTGCAGCTTTTTGTGCTTTCACAAACTGTTTACGTGCCTTGTCGTGTTCACGTCCTGCAGCTTTATCGCCGAAGGCAATCGCGCTAGTACAGACTGCTTCCGCCAAGAAAATGCCTTCAAGGGAATAGACCCAAACTTTGCTGTGCAAATCAGCAGGGTCGAATTTCACCACCACCTTTTTATGAGCCGAGCCAATCAGCTCCATCGCTTGATATTCATTGTTTCTGCCATACACCTTGCCGCCGACATCAAGCCCAAAGGTGCCGTCTTTTCTCAGCGTAACGGCTTCGCTCATCAGCATTAACAAACGCATTTGCTCGGCACTAGCTCGGCGGATATGCGCCAAGGCATAATCTCGTTCAAATACTTGTTCAAAGCTGTAAACCCCTTGGCAAATCTCGGTTTTACGCTTTTCGCGTTGGTTAAAGGTGCGAATACCGTCTTCAAGGGCAAGGATAAATGTGCCGTAATCCACGCCCGCTTTGCCGCCGTTGTAGTTATCCGGCTTGCTGTAAACATCTTCACCGGCATAAAACCCCGCAAGGCTTGGATGCTTATCCACCAATTCACCTAATCCGCCGTGCGAAAAGGCACGTTCAATCGGCTTCGCCTGCCCGTGACCTTCGCCAAATTGCACCGATGTCCAGTGCAAATTGATACCGAGTAGCGGAATAATCCCCATCGGCTCGTCTTCTTTCACTTTAAAGCGGTAGCGGTTTTTTACGCCGCCGGTCATCCACTTATTCGCAGCCGCGCGGGTGTTATCGATTGTTAAATCACGTGGGATACCGTATTTCCAAATCAGATCCATCAAAGAGAGCCGAATGATGTCGCTGTTTTCGCTTAAATCCACGCGATAGGCGAGGATTTTGCGGGTGCGGACATCTTGCCAAAGCCACGTTTTAGGGCGGACAACTTCGCCGTTATGCCATTGCACAAACACGTTGTGTTGATAGCCGTCGCCGTTGATCCATTCCATTGCTTCAAGGCTTTCAACTGTTCTTCGCATTGCTGGAAAATACTTGCTGACCGCCGCATCGCCTTCACGCAAACAGATACGCTGCAATCTTGGGATCTCACGCTCAATTTTACGTTTTACGCTGGAGACACTTGGCACAGACCAACCTTGCTCACTCGCTGCACGTTTAAGCCGTTCGTAGCAGCTTCCGAATTGCGGACGTTCAGGGCGGAAATAATCCGATTTAAATGCTTCCCACGCTTCCGGTGTGAATTCAGCTTCAGCCGCTTTACGGTTCGCACCGTGATTGCTCAACAGGCGTGGCAACCAGTCAGATTTTTCAAATCCTTTTACGTTGTAATACCAACGTTTAACCGATCCGACTGCCTCATCATTGCTTTTTGCAGCCAAGGTGATTGCGTCCATTAATTTATGCCCATTAGCAATCAAATCAGCCGCCATCGACACAATCGCAAGTTTCCGTTGTGCCTCTTTCCGTTGCTTGTCAGTTGCTTTGTCAAACGGCGACCAAATCACTTCAGGCAGGTAATTCAATTCTTTCGTTTTGCGCGGAGAATATTTAGAAACGGGTGTTTCAGAGGCCATTTTTAGGTTATAACTAATTAATAGCTCTACTTGCACAGATTTTGGTAATGATTTGAAACGATATTCAAAACTAACGCCCTTGATTCCTTGAACTTGTCTCTTTTCCCAATTTTCTTTTACTGCCTTTCTTGTAATATTTGTGGCTTGTTTTGGTAAATCAGCTATACCGGCCAACTCTTTCGATGAAAACCATTCTTTCATAATTCACTCACTTAATAGCGTGACGGCCAAATATCAGCAGGTTCAAGCCCCAAGGCATTTGCGATAATTCGCTCACCTCTTGGATAACGTTTGTCTAGCGCATTCCGTAATGTGGTTTTTGCTAATCCGCTATCTATGCCGAGCTGAGATAAACTCAGTCCTTTTTTCATCAGCTCCCCACGAATTTCAAGATTGCTCATATCTTGAGATCTTTTCTTTTTCGCCATTATGTGAGATCCTTAAAAATTAGTGTTATCAACTACTTTGATGATGTAATTCATCTAACTATGGTTTGAATAATATATTGAAATCTTCGTGAAATCAATAAGAGATTTCACAAAAAATTAAACGCCAACCATTTTTACTCATAAGATATTGATTTCTAATATTAAATATTTGAAATCTTTTTTTAATTCAATTTGATTTTAAAAGGGGTTTTATGAAATCACAAAATAAGCAATGGTTCACAGCCTCAGAGCTTGTTGGGGTAGGCGGACTACCTAAGCAGGCAACCAACATTACGAGAAAGGCAGTAAAAGAAAATTGGGAAAAGAGACAAGTCAAAGGTGCCAAGGGAGTGGCTTTTGAATATTACTATTTGAGTCTACCGTCAGCAGCATTACAAGAATTGAGAAATAATCCTGATTATTGTTTGCCTGAAAATGAACCAAACCTTGAAAACAAAGAAAAACATCGATCTACCATAAATACTGAAACCTTGGCTTTAGCGATTGAGACTCTTGAAGAGGCACTAAAGGAAACAAATCGAGTAATAAAACCAAGTAAAAAAGCAGATCTTGTATTGACTATTTATGATCTTTTGCTTGAGGAAAGCAATAAGGAACCTGTTTTAAAACTTATTAAATCAATAGCATAGGAGAATAATATGCCTAAAGGTGAATTAATTCATTTATTTAAAGAAGCAACAAAACCAAAATCTGATGCAAAATTAGTGAAAAAAACAATTAAGGCTGGTAGCAATAGCGTTATCGTTATCGATAGCAAATCAGTTAATATCAATGTCAATAAAACTGAAAGGCAATCAACCAAATTTACACCAAGCAAAGAACATATTGATGCATCAATAGCATTTCGGATTAGGGAATTAATCGCAAAATTAGCTGAAAAGGAACAAGCTGCAGGAGCTACGCCACAGCAAGCATTTGCAAAATGGTATTCTGCTATACGAAAACGTTATAAAGTTACAACTTATCAGGCTATTCCTGCTAATTTAGGTGAGGAAGCTATAACTTGGCTACAGCAACAATCGGCAATTAAGCGTACTAAAATTCGTAGAAATGACAATGCTCAATGGAGAAGAGAGCATTACACTGGCATTTATGCAAGATCTGCAAACCTTGGAATTAGTAAAGGAGAATTGTACAATATTGTCCTACAAAAATATGGAAAACGAATCTCCTCCTTAACACAACTCGGTGAACGTGATTTGAGAAGTCTTTATCAATACATAATGGGAATTCGTTAATTTAAATGCAATTTAAAAGCAATTTATAATTTCTCATTTTAAGTGGTCGAAACACCTAAAGCCGCCCATTTTATAATTTTTTCTCATTTTGAGATCTTACAAACAAAATAAAGGGGCTCATCTTACAAAGCCCCGTTTCAAGCGGTTTCCGCCCGCCAACTCCCGTTTTTTTCCGCCAAATCCCTAACTTTCTTTTTTTCTCATTTTAAATGGTTGGATACAACATCACGTCAACCCAAGCGAACAGTCTGGTATTGGGTACTGGCTCGACCGATCGTGCAGCAACTACTGAACAGAATATTACCATCAATGATAATACCTACACCTACGCGGGGCAAAGCGCCGTGGCAAACGGTGTGGTGAGTGTGGCAAGCGTAGGCAAAGAGCGTCAAATTATTAATGTGGGGGCAGGGAAAGTTTCCGACGACAGCACCGACGCCATTAACGGTAGCCAGCTTTACGCTGTGACGCAAGAATTAACGCATTTCTATAGCGTGAACTCCAAGGATACAGCTGCTGGCAACTATAATAATAAAGGCGCAACCGGCGTTAATGCTTTAGCAGTGGGTGTTGGCGCAAGTGCAACGCAAAAAGATGCGGTTGCGGTAGGTGGTAATGCAAAAGGGCTTGGTGAATTATCAGTAGCAGTGGGTTTTGCTCAAGCACAAAGCAGTCACGCGGTTGCCATTGGTAGCGCAGCTTCAACAGGTAGCGCAGCAGACAGTGCGATTGCAATGGGACACTTAGCCAATGCTGACAAAAATTATACCGTAGCTATTGGTAGCAGTGCTAAAGCACTGCAAGATAGCTCGGTGGCAATAGGTTCTTCTGCGGGGGCGAGAGGCAATCAAGCATTAGCATTAGGTGCGAGCGCAGCAGCAGAGGCAACCACAGCTACTAGCGTAGGGGCTAATACCTTTGTCAAAGGTACAAGTGCGACTGCCATTAGCGCAAATGCAAAAGCCAATACCATCGGAGATATTGCGCTGGGTGCAAATGCAAGTGCAACCGGACGCAGCACTTCAAACGCAACAATTACAGCAAATAATGCTACCAGAGAAGTGTTAGGCTCTGCCATTGCGGTGGGCAGTATTGCCAAAGCGGAGGGACGAAATGCCCTTGCCATCGGTAACAATGCTCAAGCGTTGGGTACGACTGCTGACGGTTCGATTAATGATATGATTGCCATCGGTGCTAATTCATCGGTATCTGCAAACCGTGGTGCCGCACTGGGTTACAAGGCGATCGTGGCTACCGGTGCTGACAATTCTGTTGCGATAGGTTACAACACTAAGAGTTACTCAAATAATGCGGTTGCTATTGGTTCTGGCGCAATAGTGGGATCGACTACGGGGAGTAATACCTCAGGTATCTCAATTGGTGTTGGTGCTGGTTCAAACTATATCTCAGGCACAGAAAGTGTGGCGATTGGTAATCAATCCGGACAATATGTTGATGGCAACACCAACTATGCGCTCGGCTCTCGCGCTGGTAACACTGTTAAGGGCGCAGACAACTATGCTCAAGGTATCGAAGCCGGACAAGTGGTTTCAGGCATAGGTAACACCGCAATTGGTTATGCTTCAGGACGCTATGTCAACGGCGACCATAACCAATCTTATGGTTATGGCGATAAAAACAATGGTCAGAACATTAACGGTAATGACAATATTTCATTAGGCACGCTGTCAGGGCGCAATATCGGTGAGATGACGTCAGGTGTAACAGCTGGCAAAGCCACCTTTACTAGCACCACAAAATCCAACCGCAACATCGCCATTGGTTATGAAAGCAATAAATTTGACACCAATGCCCCATTATTGACCAGCGACAACTTGGCAATGGGTACCAGAACGATTGCCAGCGGCGGCAGCGCAATGGCATTGGGGACCGGTGCGCAGGCAACTGGGGCCAACTCACTGGCATTGGGTGTGTCAACGGTGGCGAATACTGCAAATAATGAAGCTGGTGCGGTTTCCAACAACACCAAAGCATCAGGTGAAAACGCCATCGCAATTGGTCACGGCGCACAAGCCAGTGCGAAAGATACGATCTCAATCGGTACTGGCAATGTGGTGAGCGGACAAGGCTCAAGTGCGGTTGGCGATCCTTCGATTGTGGCGGGCAGCAACAGCTTCTCTGCAGGTAACAATAACGTCATCGGCAACAGCACCGACAATGCCTTTATTTTCGGCGGTCGTAACAATTTAGGCGGAACGGCAGCCACTCGTGATACCAATGGCGTGATTAGCACGGCGGGCGGCATTTTTAATGCGGTGAACGCCTCTAAATCTGCGATTGTCGGTTACAACAACAGCGTGCAAGATCAAAATGTGTTTGTTGTCGGTAATAACGTAGAAGTTGCACAAGACATGGCTGGCGCGGTGGTATTGGGCAATGATTCCACAGCCGATGCTTATGTTCAAACCACTAAGGCAACGATTGGTGGTGTGGAATTTGGCACTTTCGCCGGCTCTGGCACATTAACACAGGGCGCTATCGTGTCTGTCGGTAAATCCGGAGCCGAACGCCAAATCAAAAACGTCGCAGCCGGTCAAATCAGCAACACCTCAACCGACGCGATTAACGGCAGTCAGCTGTACGCAGTGGCGAATAAACCAATGACATTCGCCGGAGATAGCGGCACGAATGTTGAGCGCAAACTGGGCGAAACCTTAACGATCAAAGGTGGCAAAACAGACGGCTTAACCGAAAATAATATCGGCGTAGTGGCGGATAAAGATAAAAATACTTTAACAGTAAAACTGGCTGAAACCATTAATCTTGGCGAGAAAGGCAGTGTACAAACCGGCAATACCAAAATTGATAATGGCGGTTTAACGATCACCAATGGTCCGAGTGTGACGAATACGGGGATTAATGCGAGTGGTACGACTATCACTAATGTTGCCAAAGGTGATAAGGACACTGACGCGGTGAATAAAGAGCAATTAGATGCTGTTGAAGAAATTGCTAAAAGCAAACTGGCTGACTTTACTGTGCTGGCGAATAGCGAGAAAGTTAAAACCGTAAATAAAGACGATAACAGTATTGCGTTTATTGACGGCACAAATATTAAAGTGACCAATGATAACGGCAAAGTCAAAATTGCGACCGCTGATGGATGTTACCTTTAATACGGTGACGGTAAACAATAGCGGTGATGTAAAACAGGGCGATAATAATGCGGTGACCGGTGATACGGTTTTCAAAGCGCTCGATGGATTAAGCAAAACAGTGGTCGCGGCAGGCAATAACGTAACCGTGAGCGATCCTCAGACTTCCGATGACGGAAAAACCACTATTTACACAGTTAATGCGGAGAAAACCACCGTATCAGCTAAAACAGATGGTGGTTTGACGGTCAACGCAGGAGATAAAGGTGCGAACGACGTGACGAATTATGAAGTGGCGTTGTCGAAAGCAAGTCAAGATTCATTAAAGAATGCTGATACCGCACTTCAATCTTGGACGGCGCAAGTGAATGGCACGGATGCGAAAGAAGTTAAGAGCGGTAACAACAAGGTTAACTTTGTTGACGGCGATAATATTACGATTACGAATGACGCTACGGGAAATATCAAAGTTTCAACAACCAAAGCGGCAACGTTTGATACCGTGACGATTAATAATGGCGGAAGCGTAACGGAGGGCAGCAAAAGTGCGGTCAACGGTGGCGATGTTTATACTGCGATTCAAAATACCGAATCTCAGTTTACCGGCGATAATAACACGGTCACAGTGAAACGTAAGCCAAGCCAAGTGTTAAGTATCACCGGCGGCGCAACCGGCGACGCAACCAGCGGCAACATCAAAACTGTTACGGATGCTAATGGCTCGATTGCAATTCAGTTAGCAAAACAACTAACAGGCTTAAGCAGTATTAGCGCAGAAAGTATCAAGCTGGGCGATAAAGTTGAAATCAGCAAAGACGGGATCAATGCCGGTGACACGATTATCTCTAATCTTGCCAACGGTGAGAAAGGCACTGATGCTGTGAACAAAGATCAGCTGGATAAAGCCACCGCGGCAGCGAAAACCGAAGTGAATGCGGGTACAAACGTCACTGATGTTGTCAAAACAGAAGGCAGCGACGGTCAAGCAATTTATACCGTGAATGCCAACGGCAGCAGCGTGTCTGCGGAATCGGCGTTGAAAGTTACCGCGGGTGAAAAAGACGATAAAAATGTCACGGATTACAACATCGACTTGGCGGATAAAACCAAAGAAGATATTGCAAAAGGCGTTGAGGCGGCGAAAGATATTGCAGAAAAAGGTTTAACTTTTACCGGCGATAACGGCACAACCGGCACGAAAAAACTGGGTGAAAGCGTAGCTGTAACAGGTGATCAAAATATCACTACCACAGCAAGCAATGGTGGCGTAGCAATCGCATTGAACAGCGATTTAAAAGGCTTAGACAGCATCACCACTAACGGCGGCGTTGTAATTAACGGCGACGGCATTAATGCGGGCGGCAAAGTGATCAGCAATGTTTCAGACGGTAACGTGGCTGAGGGCAGCAAAGAAGCGGTGAATGGTGGGCAATTGTTTGCAACCAATAATAAAGTAGCCGATAACGCCACTGCCACTGCCACTGCCACTGCCACTGCCACTGCCACTGCCACTGCCACTGCCACTGCCACTGCCACTGCCACTGCCATTGCCGGTAACAGAACGTCGATTGAAAACAACGCGGGTGATATTAAGACCAATGCGGGCAATATCACGACTAACACGAATAATATTACCAATTTGCAACAGCAAACTTGGAAACTGCAAGCCAACGGTGATGAGGCAAGTGCGGTTGCGGCAAGTGACACCGTGCAGTTTAAAGACGGCGACAATATTAAAATCAGCCGTAGCGGTAAGGATATTACGATTGCCACTAGCGACAAACCGACATTCGACAGTGTGACGATTACCAACGGCGGTACGATTGAAGCCGGTGATAATAATGCTGTTACCGGTGGTGATGTGTATACTGCAATTCAAGGTAGCGAAGCGCAATTCACAGGCGATAACGGCGTGGCGGTGAAACGCAAACCAGCAGAGGTGTTGACGCTGAAAGGCGGCGCAACAACCGGCACGGAGAACAATATTCAGACTGTTGCAAATGAAAACGGTAGCATTGCCATTAAATTGGCGAAAAATGTAGATTTGGGCACAGACGGCAGTGTGAAAACCGGAAATACGACCGTTAATAATGACGGAATTAAGATTGAAGGCGATAATCCTGTCAGTTTGACCAAGAATGGTTTAAACAACGGCGGCAATGCGATCACGAATGTTGGTGCCGGTACGGAAAAAACTGATGCAGTGAATAAAGGGCAATTGGACGACTTGGCAACGCAAATCGCACAAGGTGCGAAAAGTGCGGTTGTGGCTGATGGTAAAAACACGAAAGTGACTGCAAGTGTTGACGGCAATGTCACCACGTATACGGTTGACGCGGAAAAAACCACCGTTTCGGCGGCTACTGGCAGTGGCTTAAGTGCGGTCGGCACGAAAAATGCAGAAACTGACGTTACCGATTATGCAATCGGTTTGTCGCAAGGCACTAAAGATTCGTTAGCGAAAGCCGATACCGCACTTCAATCGTGGATAGCACAAGTGAACGGCACAGAAGTAAAAGTGGTTGATAAAGACAACAACAGCTTGAACTTTGTTAACGGCAACAATATTGAAATCACTGCTGAAAATGGTGCAATTAAAGTGGCAACAGCCAAAGAAGTTACTTTTGACAAGGTGACGATTAATAACGGCGGTGATGTGGCTGAAAATAGTACAAGTGCGGTCAACGGCGGTGATGTTTACACGGCGATCCAAAATTCTCAAGCTAAGTTTAAAGCTGATAACGACACCGTGATTAGTCGTAAGCCAAGCGACGTGTTAAGCATTACAGGCGGCGCAACCGGTGAAACCACTAGCGGCAATATCAAAACCGTTGGTAATGCAGACGGCTCGATTGCGATTCAATTGGCGAAAAATTTGACTGATCTTGCCAATATTGCTACCGACAGCATTAAAGCGGGCGACACCGTTGAAATTACCAAAGACGGTATCAACGCAGGCAATACCATAATCAGCAATGTAAAAGACGGTGCAAACCCGACCGATGCGGTAAATAAACAGCAGTTGGATAATGCTACGGCAGCATCGAAAACCGAAGTGAAAGCGGGGACGAACGTAGCGGATGTCACAACCGCAACAGGCGAAAAAGGGCAAACTGTTTATACCGTGAATGCTGAAGGGGCGAAAGTATCCGCCGGTTCAGAGATGGTGAGCGTAATTGCCGCTGATAAAGACGCAAATCATGTGACTGATTACAGCATTGATCTGGCACAAAGTACCAAAGACGAGATTAAACAAGGTACGGACGCGGCGCAAGCGATTGCCGATAAAGGTTTGACCTTCACTTCGGATAACGCAGGTGAAAGTGCGGTTAAAAAGCTGGGCGACAAAGTGGCGATTACCGGTGATAAAAATATCACTACCCTTGCCAATGACAACGGCGTTCAAGTGACTTTAAACAGCAACTTAACCGGCTTAGACAGCATCACCACTAATGGCGGCGTTAAAATCAACGATCGAGGCATTAATGCGGGTGATAAAGTGATCAGCAGCGTAGCGGCGGGCGTTGACGGCAAAGACGCGGTGAACAAAGAACAGTTGGACGCATTGAGAACCGAAATCGCAGCCGGTGAGAAAAGTGAGGTGGTGGAAGCGGGTAAAAATACTTCGGTGGATAAAAACGTTGAAGGAAATGTCACAACTTATACCGTAAATGCCGAAAAAACCACCGTTTCAGCCGGAACTAACGGCGTGAAAGTGGTTGCCGGTGAAAAAGATGCTGACGGCACAACTAACTATGAAATCAATCTGGATAAAGATCTGGTTGCAGGAAACGATACCGAAGCGGGTACGATTACCGTTAAAGGTGAGGACGGCAAAGACGGGGTGAGTTTAAACGGCAAAGACGGCACTATCGGCTTAAACGGTGCGAATGCAACGGTTGGCGTCGCGAAAGGCGGCAAGCCGGGCGTAGACGGCACAGACGCAAAACCACGTTTAACTGTAAACGATGAACAAGTTGCGACCTTGAACGACGGCTTGAAATTTGTCGGCGATAACAGCGATGTAACCGTAACGCGTAAGCTAAACGAAACCTTAGCGATTAACGGCGGCGCAACCGGCGAAACGGCTGCCGGTAATATCAAAACGATTGGCAATACGGACGGTTCGATTACGATTCAGTTGGCAAAAGATCTGACCGATTTAACCAGTGCAACCTTTGGTGATACGCTGATCAACAACGATGGTGTAACGATTACCAACGGAGATAATCCGGTCAGCTTAAGCAAAAACGGGTTAGACAACGGCAGCAACACTATTACCAATGTTGCTGCAGGTGAAAAAGGTACTGACGCGGTAAACAAACAGCAGTTGGATAATGCTACGGCAGCAGCAAAAACCGAGGTGGCGAAAGGCACCAATATTGCCGGAGTAAGCGAAGCTAAAGGCGATAACGGTCAAACCGTGTACACTGTGAATGCCGACGGAACAAGCGTCTCAAACGCTTCCGGCAATATCGTGGTGACAAAAGGTGAGAAAGGTGACGACAACGTTACCGATTATAAAATTGATCTGGCACAAAGCGTTAAAGAAGACATCAAAAAAGGTGCGGACGCTGCGGCTGACATTGCGGAAAAAGGCTTAACCTTTAATGCGGACAACAATTCAAGCACCGGCGTTAAAAAACTGGGTGACGAATTGGCATTTAACGGTGATGAGAATATGACCACGGCGGCAACCGCAAACGGTATTCAGGTTAGCTTGAATAAAACACTGACCGGCTTGCAGAGTGTCACGATTGGAGATGTGGTTATCAATGAGCAGGGCATTAATGCCGGCGATAAACAAATTCAAAATGTTGCTTCGGCAGGAGATATCGCCAACGCTGCAAATGCAAAAAATGCCGTGAACGCAGGCGATTTAAACGATGCGATTAACAACGTCAATAATGCGATTCAAAATTCTGCGCAGCAGTTTAAAGGTGATAACGAGACGGTGGTGAGCCGTAAACCGAATGAAGTGTTAACCCTGAAAGGCGGTGCAACCGGCGAAACGGCGGAAAACAATATTAAAACGGTTGGCAGCGATGACGGCTCAATCGTGATTGAATTGGCGAAAGACGTGAATTTAAGCGAAAGCGGCAGTGTGCGTGTGGGTGATACGGCGGTGAATAACGACGGTATCAGCATTAAATCACCGACAGGCGAGAAACCTGATAATACGGTTTCTCTGGGCAAAGACGGCTTAAATAACGGCGGAAATAAAATCAGCAACCTAGCGGACGGTGTGGACGGCAAAGACGCGGTGAATAAAGATCAGTTGGATGCGGCGGTTCAAAACGTGGTCAACAACGCGAAAACCAGCAGTGTGAAGGCCGGTAATAACACCACGGTAAGCAGTGAAGTGAATCCGGACGATGCAAACGATACGGTTTATACGGTGAATGCCGAGAAAACCACGGTTTCAGCCGGAAACAGCATTACGGTTGAAAAAGGTGAAACCGATGAGAACGGCGTGACCGATTATCAAATCGGCTTAAGCAAGGATTTAACGATCGGCGAGAAAGGTGCTGACGGTAAAGACGGTGAAGACGGCTCGTTAGCTGTGAACGGTAACGACGGAAGTGCGGTTGTGTTGAACGGCAAAGACGGTTCAATCGGACTGACCGGCGCGCCGGGTGTCGACGGCAAATCACCGACCACTGATATTAAGGTGGTCGGTGCGGCAGGTGTGAACGGCAAAGACGGCGAAACGTCAACCCGCATCACTTACACCAACGGTGACACGTTGGAAACCGTCGCCAGTTTAAATGACGGTTTGAAATTCCAAGGCGATACAGGAGAAGTGATTGCCAAAAAACTGAACGACATGTTAGCTATCAAAGGTAATGCGGAGAAAGACGCGGAAGTGACTGATAAAAATATCCGTGTGGATAACGAAGACAGCAACTTAATCGTGAAAATGGCAAAAGAGTTGAACGACTTAACCAGCGCGACCTTCGGCAACACCGTGATTAACAATGGTGGTGTAACGATTAAAGATGCGACAAATCCAGAAAAAACAGTAAGTTTGACAAACGACGGCTTAAATAACGGCGGCAACCAGATTAAGAACGTTGCCAGCGGCTTAGGCGATACCGCACTTGTAGATGCGAAGGGCGACACCTTAACCAACGCGGCGAATATCGGTGATGTTCAAAACGCAGCGGCAGCCGCAAGAA
This sequence comes from Testudinibacter sp. P27/CKL/0425, assembly GCF_052931395.1. NCBI lineage: Bacteria > Pseudomonadati > Pseudomonadota > Gammaproteobacteria > Pasteurellales > Pasteurellaceae > Testudinibacter > Testudinibacter sp. P27/CKL/0425. The sequence goes on from NZ_CM128801.1 coordinate 1,083,343, forward strand.
CCGAAGTGAAAGCAGGCACTAATGTTGCGAGTGTGGTTGCGGAAGCGGGTGATCAAGGTCAAACCGTTTACACGGTGAATGCCAACGGTAGTTCGGTGACAGCCGGCTCCGAGTTGATTTCAGTCAATGCGGAAAAGGATGCTGCAAGCAATATCACAGATTATAAAATTGATCTGTCAGATAAGGCGAAACAGAGCATTACCGCAGCCAAAACCGAGGTGAAAGCGGCAGACGGCGAAAGCAATTTAACTGTCACCCCGAAAACCGGTGCAAACGGGCAAGCGATTTATGAGGTGGCGTTAAGTAAGGATTTGGCAGTCGACAGCTTGCAAGCCGGTGCGACCAAAATTGACGGCAACGGCTTGACAGTCGGAGATGTTGCAGTCACGGCAGACGGCATTCGCGCCGGTGATAACAAAATTACCGATGTAGCGGCGGGCACGGTTAGCGCTGACAGCAGAGATGCGGTTAACGGCGGTCAATTGTTTAATCAAGGCGAAGGCGTTAAAAATATCATTGGTGGCAATACGGTCTATAACCCTGAAACCGGCAGTTATACCAATAATAATATCGGCGGCACGGGCAAAGACAATATTGACGATGCGATTAAAGTGGCGAACGATAAAGCGACGCAAGCCGGCAAAGGCTGGAATTTGTCGGTGAATAACGGCGTGAATAAGGGCAATATCGCACCGGACGCTTCGGTTGATCTGAACAACAGTGATAACAACATCGTGATTAGTAAAAACGGCAACAATATCACCTTTGATCTGAACAAAGATTTGGCGGTGAGCAATCTGACAGCCGATAACAGCATTAAAGTTGGTGACGTTGCGGTGACTAAAGACGGCAGTGATGCGGCAACCACCGGACAGCTGTATAACAACAGTAAATCCGTTGCCGATGCGCTGGGCGGCGGTGCAACAGTGGATCCTAATGGGAATATCACGGCACCAAGCTATATCATTACTCAAACTGATGGCTCAACCGTAACGGCGAACAGTGTTGGCGGCGCGTTGAATTATTTCAATCGTGAAGTGGTGAAACCAATCACTTTCACCGCCGATAGCGGCACGCATGATGCGAAATTGGGCACAACCGTGAACGTGAAAGGCGACGGCAAAAACATCAGCACAGCGATGAATGGCAACAGCTTGACGATCAGCATGACCGACACGCCGGAATTTAATATGGTAACGACAGGCAATACCGTGATGAGTTCAAACGGTATTAGCGTGAGTGGCGGCAACAACGGTGTGGTTTCATTAACTGCAAACGGCTTGGATAATGGCGGCAACCGTATCACCAATGTTGCACCGGGTGTTGAAGGCACGGATGCGGTGAACGTGAATCAGTTGAATGCGGTTAGCGGCAATCTGAATAAGAGGATTGACAGTGTTGATAAACATGCACGCGGCGGTATTGCCGGTGCCTTAGCAACCGCTGGCTTGTATCAGGCATATTTGCCGGGTCATTCGATGGTTGCGGTCGGCGCAGGGACTTATCGCGGTGAAAATGCGTTGGCGATTGGGGTATCCCGAATTTCTGACAACGGTAAAATCGGGGTGAAACTGAGCGGAATGTCAACCAGCCAAGGTGATGTGGGCGGTTCGGTCAGCGTGGGTTATCAGTGGTAATCAGAACAGGGGCGTGTTGTTTGCGCCCCGTAAAATGAAAGGAATAAAGATGAAAAAATATTTTAAATCTATGTTGCCGTTAGTTGCGGCGATGACATTAGTTGGTTGTGGCAATTTAAGCGAAGTGAAAAAAGACGGCACAACCGATAACCCGATTTTCCCGAAAATTGAAGATGCCGGCGTGAACTACAGCGGCTCGCAATACGGCATTTGGCCGAACTGGGACAATGTGCGTCAAATCGAAGCCGGTATGAATAAAGATCAACTGTATTATTTAATCGGTCGCCCTCACCACGCGGAAGGACTGTTCGCGGTGCGTGAATGGGATTATGTGTTTAACTACCGCCAAAACGGCGAGCATAAAATCTGTCAATTCAAGGTGCTGTTCGACACGGATATGAATGCACAATCATTCTTCTGGAAACCGGCGGGTTGTAATAATCAATTTGAATTATCCGGTGATTTCTTGTTTGATTTTGATGCGGCGGCGTTAAGTTCACAGGGCAAATCTACCCTAGACGGCGTGATTCGCGGCTTAAAGGCGCAAAATGTGACGGCGGTTGAAATCAGCGGTTACACTGATCGACTAGGTTCGAACAGCTACAACCAAGTGTTATCACAAAAACGGGCTGATGCGGTGAAACGTTATTTCGTGCAGCAAGGATTCGCCTCAAGTGCGGTAACTGCGATCGGACGCGGCGCGTCGGATCAAGTGATTGCTTGTGAATCCGAGCAGGGACAAGAGTTGCGCGATTGCTTGAAGCCAAATCGTCGAGTGGTGATTTCAGCCAAATAACCGTTGCCCGCCGAAATCAACGCGGCGGGCAGGGCAGTAAATTTACTGGCTATTTAATGCCGATTATGGTATAAAATGCGCCGTTATTCCGAACAGTCGGAATGGCGTTATGATTAACTAAGACTTCACACACATATCACCCACTGTCAGTCGGGGTGCCAAACGGTCGATGAGACAGGATATGTGGAGGCTAAACCCCAATTTATTAAGGAATTTATTATGGCACAAGTTTCAATGCGCGATATGCTGCAAGCAGGCGTACATTTTGGTCACCAAACTCGTTACTGGAACCCAAAAATGAAATCTTACATTTTTGGACCACGCAACGGCGTTCATATCATCAACCTGGAAAAAACCGTTCCAATGTTCAACGAAGCATTGGTTGAGTTGACCCGCATTGCAGGCAACAACGGTAAAGTGTTGTTTGTGGGTACCAAACGTGCGGCAACTGAAGCGGTTAAAGACGCTGCATTAAGCTGTAACCAATACTTTGTGAACCACCGTTGGTTAGGTGGAATGTTGACTAACTGGAAAACCGTTCGTCAATCAATCAAACGTTTAAAAGATTTGGAAGCACAAGCTCAAGACGGCACTTTTGAAAAATTAACCAAAAAAGAAGCGTTAATGCGTGCGCGTGAAATGGACAAACTGGAATTAAGTTTGGGCGGAATCAAAGATATGGCTGGCTTGCCGGATGCTATTTTTGTTATCGCAGCGGATCACGAACATATCGCAATCAAAGAAGCTAACAACTTGGGTATTCCGGTATTTGCTGTTGTTGATACCAATACTAACCCGGACGGTGTTGATTACATCATCCCTGGTAACGACGATGCGGCGCGTGCGATTCAATTGTATTTGACAGCAGCGGCGGCAGCGGTAAACGAAGGTCGTTCACAGTCTAACCCTACCGTAACAGAAGAAAGCTTTGTTGAAGCGGAAGCAGCCGTAGAAGCAGCAGCTGAGTAATGTTATCGGTAATAAGGCTGTTTGCCCTTATTAACCACACGAATTAATTGGTTAGCAGGGGGCTTTGGTTCCCTGCTTTTTTATTCAAAGTGCGCTTATCTAACTGTGGGCGGCACTGACAAGAGGATTTAAAAATGGCTGACATTACAGCGGCATTAGTAAAAGAACTGCGTGACCGTACCGGCGCAGGCATGATGGAATGTAAAAAAGCATTAGTTGAAGCGAACGGCGACATCGAGCTGGCAATCGACAATATGCGTAAATCCGGCCAAGCAAAAGCGGCTAAAAAAGCGGGTCGCGTTGCGGCTGAAGGCGTAATCTTAGCGCGTGTTGACGGTGGTTTCGGTGTGTTAGTTGAAATGAACTGTGAAACTGACTTCGTAGCGAAAGATGCCGGTTTCTTGGCATTAGCAAACAAAGTTGCTGATGCGGCATTGGCTGGCAAAGTGACCGACGTTGAAGTATTGAAAGCACAATTTGAAGAAGAGCGTGCTGCACTGGTTGCAAAAATCGGTGAAAACATGAACATTCGCCGTGTTGCTAGCATCAGTGGTGATGTGGTTGGTGATTACTTGCACGGTGCGAAAATCGGCGTATTAGTGGTAGCGAAAGATGCTGATGCGGAATTGGTAAAACACATCGCAATGCACGTTGCAGCAAGCCGTCCTGAGTTTGTGAAACCGGAAGACGTTTCTGCGGAAGTGGTGGCTAAAGAGCGTGAAATTCAAGTGGCTATCGCGATGGAATCCGGTAAACCGCGTGAAATCGCAGAGAAAATGGTTGAAGGCCGTATGAAGAAATTCACCGGCGAAGTTTCTCTGACTGGTCAGCCGTTCGTCATGGATCCGTCTAAATCTGTTGGCGATTTGCTGAAAGAGAAAGGCGCAGATGTTACCGGCTTTATCCGCTTTGAAGTGGGTGAAGGCATCGAGAAAGTCGAAAGCGACTTTGCTGCTGAAGTGGCAGCAATGCAAAAGGTTTAATAGAACCGATAAAGGCGAGGAAACTCGCCTTTTTAGTAAATGACGATCGTGGAAGCAAAATGCTGATCAAATCGGAAAAGGTTTGCGATTTGATCAGCACTTTAATGAGAGAGGACATAACATGAGTACACAACCAAGCTATAAACGTATTTTATTGAAATTAAGCGGCGAAGCGCTGCAAGGCGAAGAGGGCTTCGGTATTGATCCGTCGGTGTTGGATCGCATGGCGATTGAAATAAAAGAACTGGTTGAACTGGGCGTACAAGTGGCGCTGGTGATCGGCGGCGGTAACTTATTCCGCGGTGCGAAGCTGGCAAAAGCGGGCATGAACCGCGTGGTCGGCGATCACATGGGGATGTTGGCGACAGTGATGAATGGTTTGGCAATGCGTGATTCTTTACACCGCGCCAATGTGAATGCCAAATTGATGTCGGCGTTTCCGTTAAACGGCGTGTGTGATACCTACAGCTGGGCGCAGGCGATCCGTTTGTTAAATCAAGGGCAAGTGGTGATTTTCTCAGCTGGTACCGGTAATCCGTTTTTTACCACCGATTCGGCGGCTTGCCTGCGCGGGATTGAAATTGAAGCCGACGTGGTGTTGAAAGCGACTAAAGTTGACGGCGTGTACGATTGCGACCCGGCGAAAAATTCGGATGCCAATTTATATCATAACTTGAGCTATCAAGATGTGTTGGAAAAAGAGCTGCAAGTGATGGACTTGGCGGCGTTTACCTTGGCGCGCGATCACAATATGCCGATTCGGGTGTTCAATATGAACAAAGCGGGCGCGTTAAAACGCGTGATTCTCGGCGAGCCGGAAGGCACGCTAATTTGCCACGAATCTTGATTTGTCAGGCGGAATAGGTTAAAAATAACAGTTTGCAGAGCCTAATGAAAATAAAAGGAAAAAAGCGTGATTAACGAAATTAAACAAGATACCGAACAACGCATGGAAAAAAGCATTGACGCGTTCAAGAGCCAAATTTCCAAAATCAGAACCGGTCGTGCTCACCCGAGCCTGTTAGACGGCATTCAAGTGGAATATTACGGTTCAGCCACGCCATTGCGCCAATTGGTGAATGTGGTGGCGGAAGATGCGCGCACCTTGGCAGTGAGCGTATTTGACCGCTCTTTGATTCAAGCGGTGGAAAAAGCGATTTTGACTTCGGATCTAGGATTGAACCCTGCTTCAGCCGGAACCACGATTCGCGTGCCGTTGCCACCGCTGACCGAAGAACGCCGCCGTGATTTGACTAAAATCGTGCGCGCCGAAGCGGAGCAAGGAAAAGTGGCGGTGCGTAACATTCGTCGTGATGCCAACGATCAAATCAAGGCGTTGCTGAAAGATAAAGAAATCAGTGAAGATGACGAGCGCAAAGCACAAGACGTGATTCAAAAACTGACCGACGTTTATGTCAAAAAAGTAGACGAAGCGTTAGCCGAGAAAGAAAAAGAGTTAATGGATTTCTAATCTCCGTTAGCTGAATTTCTGTTCATAAAGTGCGGTTGTCATCAGGTTGATAACCGCACTTTTGATTTTTGCCCTGATTTTCCGGCTTGTGCATACATAAGGGGAAATGAGGAAATAACCTAATGATCTCTTATGGTGAACCATGCAACGAAATATCGTAATTCTCGGCTCGACCGGTTCGATCGGCAAAAGTACGCTGTCGGTGATTGAACATAATCCGCAAAAATATCGCGCTTTCGCATTAGTCGGCGGGCGGAATGCCGAGTTAATGGCGCAGCAGTGCGTGGCGTTTCAACCGCAGTTTGCGGTGTTATCGGATCCGCAAGCGGCACAACAGTTAAAAACATTGTTAGCTGCAAGTGCGGTCAAAACGGAAGTGTTGAGCGGCGAACAGGCGATCTGCGATATTGCCGCGCATCCTGATGCCGATACGGTGATGGCGGCGATTGTAGGCGCGGCGGGATTATCCTCTACCTTGGCGGCGATTAAAGCCGGTAAACGGGTGCTGTTGGCGAATAAGGAATCGTTAGTCACTTGCGGGCAACTGTTTATTGACGAAGTAGCGAAATCCGGTGCGATCTTGCTGCCGGTAGACAGCGAGCACAACGCGATTTTTCAGGCATTGCCGCAAATCGAACAGCAGCGGATCGGGCATTGCGATCTCACTGCCAGCGGTATCGATCGGATTATTCTGATCGGATCCGGCGGGCCGTTTCGCCATACCGCACTTGCCGATTTTGCCGCAATTACGCCGGCGCAAGCCGTGGCACATCCGAACTGGTCAATGGGGCATAAAATCTCAGTTGATTCTGCCACCATGATGAACAAAGGGTTGGAATATATCGAAGCGCGTTGGTTATTTAACGCATCTGCCGAACAAATGGAAATTATCATTCACCCGCAATCAATTATTCATTCAATGGTGCGTTATAGCGATGGTAGCGTGCTGGCACAAATGGGCAATCCCGATATGCGCACCCCGATCGCACACACTTTGGCGTATCCGGACCGCACTTTTGCCGGTGTTAAGCCATTAGACTTCTTTAAAATCAAAGAATTAACCTTTATTGAACCGGATTACCAACGTTATCCGAATCTCAAGCTGGCGATCGATTGCTTTGCCGCCGGGCAATATGCCACCACGGCAATGAACGCCGCCAATGAAATCGCAGTTGAAGCATTTTTACAAGGGCAAATTCGTTTTACTGAGATTGAACGAATAAATCGGCAAACAGTGGAACAATTTCCGATTTCCGCAATCAAACAGATAGAAGATGTGTTTGAAATTGACCGCCAAGCGCGTCAAGTTGCCCAGCGATTGCTGACGAATTGATTTTAATTTTTTAGTTATTTCAGGCTTATGATATAGTGAGCCGACTTATTGTACACGGATTGCCTATAACAACGAATGACGGATAAAAAGCCAATGACCAAACAATCGCAGCTCGCTCCCATGCCGAAACACGTTGCCATTATTATGGACGGTAATGGACGCTGGGCGAAAGAAAAAGGCAAAATGCGATTGGTCGGGCACAAAAACGGCGTGCAAGCGGTGCGTAAATCGGTTATGTTCGCGGCACAGCAACAGATCGAATCATTGACCTTATATGCGTTCAGCAGTGAAAACTGGACACGACCGGAAAGTGAAATTAACGGCTTGATGGAACTGTTTATGCTGGCGCTGAAGCGAGAAGTGGGCAAACTGCATAAGAATAATATCAAACTGCAAATTTTGGGCGATGTCAGCAAGTTCAGCCCGTCGTTACAGAAAAAAATTGCCGAAGCGGAGGCATTAACTGCTGCAAATACCGGCTTAATCCTAAATATTGCCGCCAATTACGGCGGGCAGTGGGACATTGTGCAAGCGGCGCAAAAGCTGGCGCAACAGGTCAAGTGCGGTGAGCTTCAGCGGGAACAGATCGACATTGCGCTGTTTGAGCGCCAGTTGGCTACGGCACAACAAGCGCCGGTGGATTTGCTTATCCGCACCAGCGGGGAACAGCGGATCAGCAATTTCCTGTTGTGGCAATCCGCCTATGCGGAGCTGTATTTTACGCCGGTGTTGTGGCCGGATTTTGACGAGCAAGAATTTGCCAAGGCGATTGCCGCTTTTCAAGGGCGGGATCGACGTTTTGGCAGCAGTCATGAATAAAGACAACAATAACAGAGGATGTTTCAGTGCTTAAACAGCGTATTTTATCTGCGGCAGTATTACTTCTTTTTGTCATTTTAGCCTTAGTGTGGTTTTCACCTTACGCTTTCGCTCTCACTGTGGCGGCGATCGTGGTGCTTGGCGTGTGGGAATGGTGCCAATTTGCCCGCCATAAAAACGATGTTTGGCGCTGGTTGATCACCGCACTTGCCGCTTGTGCGCTCTTTCTGGTTATTTTCTCCGCCCGGTATCAAATTAATGCCGGTGTGATCCTAACGGCGAACAGCAGCTGGTTGCTGCTTGCGGCGCTGTTGTGGTGGGCGGTTGCCTTTGTGTTGGTGCTCGGCTATCCGGATTCGGCAAAATATTGGCAACGTCCGAAGTTGCTGCAATTGATTTTCGGCTTTTTCACTTTGATTCCGTTTTTGTTGGCACTGTTGGCATTGCGGTTGTACAACTACATTCAAGAGCCGTATGAAGGGCTATGGTTATTGTTATATGTACTGGTTTTGGTGTGGAGCACCGACACCAGCGCGTATTTCTGTGGTAAAGCGTTCGGCAAACATAAATTGGCGGCGCAAGTGTCGCCGGGGAAAACCTGGCAAGGGGCGATTGGCGGCAGTGTTGTCGCGTTGATTATCGGCGTGCTGTTTGTGCAGCTGTCACCGACGGATTTTGTATTGCGCGGCTTTAGCTTGCCACTGTTGCTGGCGATTTCGTTCGGCACGATTGCAATCTCGATTTTGGGCGATTTAACCGAAAGTATGTTCAAACGCCAAGCGGGAATTAAAGACAGCAGCCAGTTAATTCCGGGACATGGCGGCGTGTTGGATCGTATTGACAGCCTGACGGCGGCACTGCCGTTTTTCTGTGCGCTGTTCTATTTTTGTTTGTAAGGAAAAAACGTGATGTCGTCGCTTTGGTATGTTTTTTCATTTTTAATTGTTATCAGCGTGCTGGTGTTCGTGCACGAGTTCGGACACTTCTGGGCGGCACGCAAGTGCGGTATTAAAGTGCTGCGCTTTTCTATCGGTTTCGGCAAAGTGCTGTGGAGTCGTACCGATAAACACGGCACCGAATTTGCGTTATCGATGATTCCACTTGGCGGCTATGTCAAAATGATGGACAGCAAAGCCGGAGACGTTCCTCTCGAATTGCGTGGGCAAGATTTCAGTGCCAAATCGGTGGCGCAACGTGCGTTTGTGATTGCCGCCGGGCCGTTGGCGAATTTCCTGTTTGCGATTGCCGCCTATTGGCTGATTTATCTGATCGGCGTGCCGGCGGTGAAACCGGTGATCGGCTATGTCGAACCGGATTCGATTGCAGCGCAAGCGGGACTGCAACAAGAAATGCAAATTCGGACGGTTGACGGAAAAGCGGTGGAAGATTGGACCGCACTTAATATGCTACTGACCACTAAGGTCGGCAGTCCGGAAGTGATTTTGGGTGTTTCCGAGTTTAATCAACCGCAACAGCCGCTTCAACAAAAGCGCTTGAATCTCAGTCATTGGCAATATGATCCGCAGCAGCAAAGCGCATTCGGTTCATTGGGGATGATGCCAAAGAGCGGAGAAGTGGAGTTAACGGTCTCGAAAATCAGCGCCGATTCGCCAGCCGCGTTAGCCGGATTACAGGTTGACGACACGATTTTATCGGTCAACGGACAGACTTTAGAATGGCGAGAGTTAGTTTCCGTGATCCAAAATAATTTGCAACGTCCGCTGAATTTTTTGATTGCGCGCGGTCAGGGGCAAACGAGCCAACAGATCGAACTGTCGATTACGCCGCAACAGAACAAAGAAGGGCGGGTTTATATCGGATTTTCGCCGACTTTCCAACCGTTGCCGCAACAGTACCGCACCGAATTAAAATATGATATTCTAAGCGCCTTGCAGCAGGGAGTTGAAAAAACGTTCCAATTGAGTGGCGTGATTATCAAGTTGGTCGGGAAATTGTTGAGCGGCGACATTTCGCTAAATAATATCGGCGGGCCGATTTCGATTGCGCAAGGCGCGGGCATTTCGCTGGACAGCGGATTAGTGTATTACTTGAGTTTTATGGCGTTGATTAGTGTCAATTTAGGCATTATGAATTTATTTCCACTGCCGGTGTTGGACGGTGGACACTTGGTATTCTTGGCGCTGGAAGCGATACGCGGGCGCCCGGTGACGGAACAGGTGAGAGAGGTCTTTTTCAAAATCGGCGCGATGTTATTGCTGTTCCTAACATTTTTTGCTGTATTTAATGATATTATACGCTTTATTTGATTTTGAACGACCGTCAGACAATTAAACGAACTTTTATTTAACCCTATTGATTGAACAAAGGCTTATTAAACAGGAAAGCTACAATGAAAAAACTCCTAGTGATCAGTTTACTTTTAAGTAGTGCCGGCGTGTTGGCTGCGCCTTTTACCGTACAGGATATTCGCGTAGAAGGGACGGATCCGGTAACGGCTAACAATATTATTGCCGGATTGCCGGTTAAAGTCGGACAACGGGCAACCGATCAAGATTTGTCCCAAATCGTCCGTACGCTGTTTTTGCGCGGCGGCTATGAGAACGTGGAAGTGGTGCGCGAAGGAAACGCATTAGTATTGCGGATTCAAGCGCGTCCTTATATCACTTCCTTAGATATCGAAGGGAATAAACAAATTCCAAAAGACGCATTAGAAAGCAATTTGCGCGATAACGGAATTGCCAAAGGTGAAATTCTGGAACGTGAGAAATTGGCGTCTTTCCGTCAGGAATTGCTGAAATATTATCACTCGGTCGGTTATAGCAATGCCGAAGTGAATACCATCGTTGATGACTTGGGCGAAGGCAGAGCAGCCTTAAAACTGGAAATTAAAGAGAATGATCCTGCACTGGTGAAAGAGATTAAATTTGTCGGCAATAACGCATTTAGCGACAGCAAATTGTTGGATCAAATTGAAATTCAGCCGGATGTGTCTTGGTGGAATATTTTCTCTAGCAGCAAATTCTCCGAGCCGAAATACGATAAAGATTTAACCACGTTGCGTGATTTCTATTTAAATCAAGGCTACGCTAAATTTAAGATTGTGAACAACGACGTTCAATACAGCGAAGATAAAAAAGAAATCAGTTTAACTCTTACGTTGGACGAAGGTGAAAAATACACCATTAACGATGTGCGGATTATCGGTGATACCGCGGGCATGAGTGCCGATTTAAATCAGCTATTGGTGAATGTTAAATCCGGCGAGCAATTCCGTGGCAACACTGTACGCATGATTGAAGACGGCATTAAAAGCACCTTGGGTGCTCGCGGTTATGCCAATCCGCAAATCAATATCCAGCCGGAATTCAACGATGCCGAACATACCGTAGATCTGATTGTGGTGGTTGACGCAGGTCGTCGTTATTATGTGCGTTCAATTCGTTTTGAAGGCAATGACGTCAGCGCGGATTCAACATTGCGCCAAGAAATGCGTCAGCAGGAAGGCACTTGGTTGTCTACCGCCCTAATCGAACAAGGCAAATTGCGTTTGGAAAGAACCGGTTTCTACGAAACGGTTGAGAGCCAAACCTTAGCCGTACCGGGTGTTAATGATCAATTAGACGTGTTATACAAAGTGAAAGAACGCAATACCGGCAGCATTAACTTCGGTATCGGTTTCGGCAGTGAGAGCGGATTAAGCTATCAAGCCAGCGTAAAACAAGATAACTTCCTTGGTATGGGCTCATCAGTCAGCTTATCCGGTGTTAAAAACAAATACGCCACCAGTATCAATCTGGGTTATAACGAGCCGTACTTTACGCGCGACGGCGTGAGCTTGGGCGGAAATATTTTCTATGATACCTATGACTATAAAAACAGTGACACCACGGCATCTTACGCGCGGACGAGCTACGGTATCAACGGCACTTTAGGCTTCCCGGTTAACGAAAATAACTCCTATTATCTTGGCGTCGGTTATGTGTATAACAAACTGAAAAATATGTATCCGGAATACAACCGTGCGCTTTATTTACGTTCGATGGGCGCTGACGAGTGGCGGATTAAGAGTGATGATTTCGAATTCAGTTTCGGCTGGAATTACAACACCTTGAATCGCGGCTTCCTGCCGACCAGCGGCACTCGCGCCAGCATCGGCGGTAAAGTGACGATTCCGGGATCGGATAATAAATATTATAAACTCAGCGCAGATTTTGCGACCTATCAGCCATTAAACTACGATCAAACTTGGGTGTTGTCAGGGCGTGCCGGCTTGTCGTATGCCAACGGTTTTGGCGGCAAGAAATTACCGTTCTATCAAAACTATAGTGCCGGCGGTATTGGCAGCTTGCGTGGTTTTGCTTACGGTGCGGTAGGTCCGAGAGCGATTTATAACAATAAAGCCGGGGCGTCGATCAATGATCCGGCGAGCAGCTATGACAACATTAATTATGATGTGGTTGGCGGTAATGCCATGGCGACAGCCAGTATTGAACTGATTATGCCGACACCGTTTGTCAGTGATAAAAACCAAAACAGCGTGAGAACCTCACTGTTTGTGGATGCTGCAAGTGTATGGAATACCGAATGGAATAAAGATAAAGCCAAGTTATTTACCCAAGGCAATATCCCGCAGCGAATTGTGGATTACAGCGATCCAAGCCGCGTGCGCGCCTCTGCCGGGTTGGCATTCCAGTGGAATTCCCCGATCGGACCGTTAGTGTTCTCGTATGCTAAACCGCTGAAAAAATATGAAGGCGATGAAATTGAACAATTCCAATTCAGTATCGGCGGCAGTTTCTAATAATCGAATAATCAATGGACGGATTAACGGTTAATCCGTCAAATTTAATGACATCAAGGATATTTACATGAAAAAAGCATTAAAAATCGCAGGCCTTTCTTTAGCATTGGCGTTGACTTCTTCATTGGCAAGCGCGGCGGAAAATATCGCCTTTATCAATTCTGCCTATTTGTTCCAAAACCATCCGGATCGTGAAATTGCCGCTGCGAAAATCGATGCGGAATTAAAAGCGCCGGCAGAGAAATTGCAAGCTAGCGAAAAAGCGATCGTCGCAAAAATCGAAGCATTACAAAAAGAAGCACCTAAATTACGCGCGGCAGATATTCAAAAGCGCGAAGATGAAATCAATAAAATGCGTGACGCTTACCAAAAACAAGCGGAAGAGCTGCAAATCAAAAATGAAGAATTGCAATATCAAGAACGCGCTAAATTATTGGCCGGCATTCAAACGGCAACCAATGAAGTGGCAGCCAAAGCGAATTACAGCTATGTGATCGACGCCAATGCCGTGGTATACGCCGCTGCCGGTAAAGATATTACCGAAGAAGTATTAAGAGCGATTAAACCGGCTGCAGCCGCACCGGCAACCGAAGCTAAAAAATAAGTATATGGCACAGTATTCATTACAACAACTTGCCGAGCAGGTTGGCGGCGAGTTACGCGGCAATCCGAACGCGACGGTGGAGAGCATCGCCGCGTTGGATAAGGCGCAGGCGCAGCAATTGAGTTTTATCTCAAACGCGAAATTCCGTGAGTTGTTGGCAACCTCAGCCGCCGGCTGTTTATTGGTGAGTTCAAGTGATGTCGATTTTTGCCACCCAGACAGCAATTTGATTATCGTTAAAGATCCTTATATTGCTTATGCGTTGATTGCACAACTGATGGACGACACGCCGAAAGCGGCGAGCGGAATTGCCGCAAGTGCGGTCGTCTCCTCCTCGGCAATTGTCGGCAATAATGTCTCGATCGGGCATCATGCGGTGATTGAAGAAGGCGTTGAGTTGGGCGATAACGTGATTATCGGGGCGGGCTGCTTTATCGGCAAACACAGCAAAATCGGCGCCGGCACGCAATTGTGGGCAAACGTCACTGTTTACCATGAAGTTGAAATCGGGCAGAACTGCTTGATTCAATCCTCGGCTGTGATTGGTTCTGACGGTTTTGGCTATGCCAACGATAAAGGCAAATGGATTAAAATTCCACAGCGCGGACAAGTTATCATCGGCAATAGCGTTGAAATCGGCGCCTGCACTTGTATCGATCGTGGCGCGCTAGACGCCACGGTGATCGAAGATAATGTGATTATTGATAATCTGTGCCAAATCGCACATAACGTACATATCGGCACCGGCACCGCAGTCGCGGGCGGCGTGATTATGGCGGGCAGCCTGACGGTCGGCCGCTACTGCTTAATTGGCGGTGCGAGCGTGATTAACGGGCATATGGAAATCTGTGATGGCGTAACGGTCACCGGCATGAGCATGGTGATGCGTCCAATCACCGAACCGGGGGTGTATTCTTCCGGCATTCCGCTACAAACCAATAAAGAGTGGCGCAAAACCGCGGCACTTACGATGAATATTAATGAGATGAATCGTCGTTTGAAAGCATTAGAGCGAAATTACGATAAATCATAATTAACAGAACATTTTGCTGCCAACCGTTTTCGGCGGCAATGGGTACAATACTAAGGGAACTGACAACCGTGACAACTGAAAACAACCAAACCGAGTCGCAGACAAGAGAAGCGAAAATTGTTGATATTAACGAAATTATGCAGTTATTACCGCATCGTTATCCGTTTTTATTAGTGGATAGAGTGATTGATTTTGAAGAAGGCAAATGGCTGAAAGCCGTGAAAAACGTCAGCGTCAATGAGCCGTGCTTCACCGGACACTTTCCGCAAAAGCCAATCTTCCCCGGCGTGTTGATTTTGGAAGCGATGGCGCAAGCAACCGGCGTGTTGGCATTCAAAACCCTTGAACTGCCAAAAGACGAATTGTTCTATTTTGCCGCAATTGATAATGCACGCTTCAAACGTCCGGTTGAACCGGGTGACCAGATGGTTCTGGAAGTTCACTTCCTGAAAGAACGCCGCGGCGTAACGCGTTTCACCGGTGTTGCCACCGTGGACGGCAAAGTGGTGTGTGAAGCCGAATTAATGTGTGCCCGCCGTCCAATGTAACCCTCTTAACCCAGGATAGAACATGATTAATCCAAGTGCAAAAATTCATAGCCTCGCGATTGTTGAAGACGGCGCCAAGATTGGTGCGGATGTTGTTGTCGGTCCATTTTGTATTGTTGGTGCGGATGTCGAAATCGGCGAGCGTACCGTATTGCATTCCCATGTGGTGGTTAAAGGACACACCAAAATCGGGCGTGATAATCAGATCTTTCAATTCGCCAGCATTGGTGAGGTCAACCAAGATTTGAAATATAACGGCGAGCCGACCAAAACCATCATCGGTGATCGTAATCGTATCCGCGAGAGCGTGACGATTCACCGAGGTACGGTGCAAGGCGGCGGCGTAACGCGGATCGGCGACGACAACTTGTTGATGATCAACACCCACGTTGCTCACGATTGCCAGATTAAAAACCGTTGTATTTTAGCCAATAATGCCACTTTGGCAGGCCATGTCGAGCTGGATGATTTTGTGATCGTCGGCGGAATGTCGGGGATTCATCAGTTTGTGGTGATCGGTGCGCACGTGATGCTGGGTGGCGGTTCAATGGTCAGCCAAGATGTGCCGCCATACGTGATGGCGCAAGGCAACCATGCGCAGCCGTTTGGTGTGAACTTGGAAGGTTTGAAACGTCGTGGCTTTGACAAACCGGCAATGCACGCGATTCGCAATGTATATAAACTGATTTATCGCAGTGGAAAAACGTTGGAAGAAGTGATTCCGGAAATTGAGCGGATTGCCGAAACCGAAGCGTCAGTGAGCTTTTTCCTGTCGTTTTTCAAACGTTCAACCCGTGGAATTATCCGCTAACGGTGTGATTCCCTGCCCGCAGCTTATGCGGGAATGTGTTGTCACCAATCTAACCGCACTTTCAAAGTGCGGTTATTTTTTAAGGTATAGCTGATGAAAGCAGAAACAAACTCACCGCTTATTGCGTTGGTTGCCGGAGAAGTATCGGGGGATATTCTTGGTGCCGGCTTGATGAAAGAGTTACGCCAAATTTATCCGAATGCACGTTTTATCGGTATTGCCGGGCCGCTGATGCAAGCGCAAGGCGCAAAAAGTTATTTCGATATGGAAGAGCTGGCGGTGATGGGGCTGGTGGAAGTGGTGAAACACTTGCCACGCTTGCTGAAGATCCGTAAACAATTGATTCAGCAACTGTTGGCAGCCAAACCCGATATTTTCATCGGCATTGATGCGCCGGATTTCAATCTTGGCGTGGAACGCATTCTGAAAAAAAACAGGATCAAAACCATTCACTACGTCAGCCCGTCGGTTTGGGCGTGGCGTCAGAATCGGATTTATAAAATTGCTAAAGCGACCAATTTAGTGCTGGCATTTTTGCCGTTTGAAAAAGCGTTTTATGATCGCTTCAATGTACCGTGCCGTTTTATCGGACACACCATGGCAGACGCGATTCCGCTCAACGTGGATAAAACCGAAGCACGCCAAGCGCTAGGTTTGGATCCGGCGGCGCGCTATTTGGCAATTCTGCCCGGTAGTCGTGGTTCGGAGCTGGAATTTTTAAGCGAACCATTTTTACAAACCGCACTTTTGCTGAAACAGCGTTTCCCCGAATTAGAATTTTTAGTGCCGTTAATTAATGCTAAACGTCGGCAACAATTTGAACGTCTCAAGGCGCAAATCGCACCGGATTTGGCGCTACATCTGTTCGACGGACAAGCGCGCAATGTGATGATCGCCGCCGATGCTACGCTACTCGCATCCGGCACCGCCGCATTGGAGTGTATGCTGTGCAAATCGCCGATGGTGGTGGGCTACCGTATGAAACCGTTCACTTACTGGCTGGCAAAACGGCTGGTGAAAACGCCGTATATTTCGCTGCCGAATCTGCTGGCAAATGAAATGCTGGTGCCGGAATTGATTCAGGAACAGTGCAATCCTGAGAGCTTAGCGCAGGCATTGGCGGTCTATTTTGACGACAGTGAGAGCGCGCAAAACCGCACTTTAGCACTCAAACAGCGTTTCACCGAACTGCATGATCAGATCCGCTGCAATGCCGATCAACAAGCGGCACAAGCGGTGGTCGAGGTGTTAAATGGATAAGTTTATCTATCCGGAAAATGTCGGTTTGATTGCCGGTGTAGATGAAGTCGGGCGCGGGCCGTTAATCGGCGCAGTGGTGACCTCCGCAGTGATTTTAGATCCCGCTCGCCCGATTGCCGGGCTGGCGGATTCCAAAAAACTGTCCGAGAAAAAACGGCTGCTGCTGGCTGAGGAGATCAAACAAAACGCACTGGCATGGAGTTTGGGACGGGCGGAAGCGGAAGAAATCGATCAACTGAATATCTTGCAAGCCAGCCTGTTGGCAATGCAAAGAGCGGTTGAAGCACTTACCATTCAACCGCACTTCGTATTAGTGGACGGTAACAAACTGCCGCACTTGGCAATGCCGGCGCAAGCGGTGGTGAAAGGCGATAGCTTAGTTGCAGAAATCAGCGCCGCCTCAATCTTGGCAAAAGTCGCTCGCGATCTGGAAATGGCGGAATTAGACAAGCAATATCCGCACTACGGCTTGGCGCAACATAAAGGCTACCCGACCGCACTTCACCTCGAAAAATTACAACAATACGGCGTTTTGCCTCAACACCGCAAGAGCTTCGCACCGGTGAAAAGGTGTTTGCTGCAAGGGTAATTGGCACAGAAAACAGAGCCATAGTAGGAAATTGTTGATACTAATTTAATTAGTATTTTATATTTACTAGAAAGGCTCTATGATTCCTTTAATTCAAAATCATCACATCATTCGGCATTTCGCGGATTTTTTTCGGCAGATCACCGTTGATGCCTAGGGCTTGTGCTATCAGTTGATCTTTTACGAACGGTAGTTGATCGGTGAGGTTCATGCCGACGCCGCGCAGCAGTTTTTTCAGCGGGTTGCTGTCATTGAATAGCGATTTGAAGCCTTGCATTGCCGCCAGCATTTTTGTCGCTTCACTTTTACGCCAGCGTTCATAATGGCGCAGGTGGCGTAATTCACCAATATCGTTGCCTTGTTGTAGATTGTTTTCAATCGTTTCCGCCAGTGCCATAGCGTCCATAAAGCCGAGGTTAACGCCTAAACCGGCTAACGGGTGAATGGTGTGGGCGGCATCGCCGACTAGGGCGATGCGATTTTTCGCAAAATCACGCGCATAGCGGGCGGTGAGTGGAATGGTTTGGCGAGCACCGACCACGTTACATAAACCGAGCCGATTATCGAAAGCGATGGTTAACGCTTTATTGAATTCCGCTTCATTCATTTGTTGATGTTTTTCCGCCAGTTCCGGTGGCTGTGACCAAACAATTGAACACAAGTGCGGTTGGTGTAACGGCAAGAAAGCCAGAATCGAATCGTGACTAAAAATCTGACGGGCGCAATGTAAGTGCGGTTCAGCAGTTTCCACATTGCACACTAAGGCGCTATGTCCGTAGTCGCGGAAGGTCAGTGGAATATCTGCTTGTTGCCGTAACCATGAATTCGCACCGTCAGCACCGACCAGCAGTTTGCCCATTAATAACTCACCGTTTTCTAATGTCAGTAAGGCGCATTGTGTGTTGCAAACCGCACTTTTCGGCTTGCTATTGATGATTTCAACATTGGCTTGTTGCGCTACTTTTTGCCACAGTTGTGCGCGAATCAGGTTATTTTCGATAATATAACCCAGTTGATCCAAACCGAGTGATTGGCAGTCAAAGCTGATTTTGGCGAAGCTGTCTCTCTCCCACACCTGCATTTGTTGATAGCCGCAGTTGCGCCCCTGTTTTAATCCGTGCCATACGCCGAATTGATGCAGCATTTTTTGGCTGGCAAGGGTTAGTGCGCTCACGCGGTTGCTGACCGTTTCATTGGCTTGTTCGGTCGGTGGATAGGCTTCGATAATCGCAATTTGAATCGGGCTGTGTTCCAAGGCAGCTGCCAATGCCAGCCCCACCATGCCGCCGCCAATAATGATTATGTCTGTAGTTTTCATCTTATCTCCAGCCTAAAGTCGGTTTAATAATCTGTTGTCGTAACGCACGTTGATTGGCGAGCCCCAATAAGCCGAGATTGCGCCCGATTTGTAACGGCAGCAGATCGTTGGCAAAAGTATTGACCAAACTGTCGGTCAGATTGATGATATTTGCCTGATCGGCTTGGCGCCGCTGTTGGTAGCATTGCAATACCGCACTTGCGCCGAGATCTTGCTGTTGAGTTGCCGCTTCGCTTAACACCGCGGCTAAATCGGCGACATCACGCAGCCCTAAGTTAAAGCCTTGTCCGGCGATTGGGTGCAGCGTTTGTGCCGCATTGCCAATTAGTGCTAAACGATGATGAATTGTGCTAGTGGCTTTTTGCAACACGAGCGGATATGCCGCTCGTTTGCCGACGTCAAGAAAGCGCCCTAAACGCCAGCCGAATTGCTGTTGCAGGCGCTGTAAAAAGGTTTGGTTATCCAGCGCCATCAGTTCGTCCGAATCTCGAACGCACCAAACTAACGACAGTAAGCCGTTTTTTAACGGCAGTAGGGCTAGCGGCCCTTGCGCGGTGAAACGCTCAAACGCTTCTCCTTGGTGAGGCTGTGAGCTGCGCACATTGGCGATCACCGCACTTTGTTGATAATCGTTAATCATCTGATATTGAATACCGCACTGTCGGGCAATCATCGAATTTGAACCGTCAGCGGCAACCAGAAGTGCGGTTTGCAACCATGTTTGATTACTTAATTGTAGGCTAACGTGCTGCGTTGAACGCTGGAGCTGAATTACGCTTAGCGGTGCAATATAATCAATATTCTGCTGCTGTGCTATCGCAGTAAGTAAAATTTCACCCATTGCCGACAGTTCGACCACTGCGCCCAAACGGCTTAATTTCATTTCTTGCGCCGAGAGATTCACCAGCCCGGAATGCCCGCGATCGGAAATATGAATGCGTTGAATGTTTTCGGCGCACGCTTCGATTTTTTGCCACAGGCTGTGTCGGCTATCAAAGGCAATTTGTTGTAAGGTTTGGCAGCTGCCTTGCGCTAAGGCAATGCTGCGGCTGTCGAAACCGCACTTTTGTTCGTAGCGCTGAGAAGGGGAAGCATCTTGACGTTTGCGTTCGATAATCGCAATTTTCAATTCAGGGGAGCGCTGTGCCAGTGCCAGTGCCAGACAGCAGCCGCTCATCGCGCCGCCGACAATCACCACATCATAATTTTGAGTTTGCATTCTGTTTTCCCCTGACGTATTGGTTTAACCGAATTACTGTGCCTGTTGCATCACCGCTTCAATTTCATCAATTTCTTTCGGTACAGCACTGGTCAGCACTTTGTTGCCGTATTCGGTGATCAAAATATTATCTTCAATTCGTACACCGATGCCTTGGTATTGTGGCGGAATATCCAGCTTTTCGCTGAGGTATAAGCCCGGCTCGACTGTCAGCACCATGCCGACTTCTAACTTACGATCGCGCTGATTGCCGTAATCGCCGACATCGTGCACATCCAATCCTAGCCAATGCCCCAAGCCGTGCATATAAAACGGTTTATAGGCTTGTTGTTCGATTAACTGTTCAACCTCACCGTGCAAAATGCCGAGTTGCACCAAGCCTGCGACTTTAATTCTCAGCACCGCTTGATTGACTTCCGCAATACTAGCACCGGGTTTTAACAGCTCAAGTGCATGCTTTTGTGCTTGTAGCACCAGCTGATAAATCTCGCGCTGTTCCGGGCTGAATTTACCGTTCACGGGAAACGTACGAGTGATGTCACCGGCATACATTGAAAACTCACAACCGGCATCAATCAGCACCAAATCGCCGTCTTGCAGCAGCTGATCATTTTCGGTGTAATGTAAAATACAGGCGTTTTCGCCGCCCGCTACAATGCTGTTGTAAGCGGCAAAACGTGCGCCGTGGCGGCTAAATTCATGCAGTATTTCACTTTCCAGTTCGTATTCATAACGATTTGGGCGAGCCTGTTTCATTGCGCGCAAGTGTGCCAACGAGGAAATTTGCCCGGCTTGTTGCAATAATGCGACTTCATACTCAGATTTGAACAGTCGCATTTCATCGAGCAACGGGCGCCAGTCATGCCGTGGCGTAGCAGCGTCGGTAATCACTTGCAGGCGTTCATCGCCCCAGGGTTGCAAGCCGTCAGCGTGGTAAAGTGCGGTGGAGGCGTTTAGCCAGTTCAGTAATTCGGCTTGCAGCTTCTCAATCGCATGCGCCTGATCGACCCCAAGCACCTCCGGCGCGTTTTCTACGCCGAGGCGGCGGCCGTTCCAGGTTTCCATTAACGGATCGGACGGACGCACAAAAACCGCACTTTCAAGGCAGCCTTGTTGTTTACGCAATAACAAGGCCGAATCGGGTTCGTTAAAGCCGGTGAGATACCAAAAATAGCTGTCTTGCCGGAACGGATAGTGGCTGTCGGCATTGCGCTGTTTTTCTTGCGCTGAAAATACGATCAGTATGCTGTTGTCCGGCAGTTGTGCCGCCAGCTGTTGGCGGCGTTGCTGAAATGCTTCGGCGGGCAGTTGCGCTAAATAGGTTAAATCCATTGGCGATACCACACTTAGTGTAAGGTGGTTTGTTGCGGCTGTTGTTTGCGATTGAAATCGGAGTAGAAAAACATCGCAATCGCGCGCACATATTCGCTGATTTCGGTCAGCGCCACGTCTAATTCTTCTTGATCGTCATCTTCGTCATAGCCCAAATTGGCGATGTCGTTCAGATCGCCCACCGCTTCGCGGATTTCCTCGCTTGCTTGATCCAAGTGCGGTTGTGCCAGCCCAAGCCCCAACAGAAAATGGCTAACCCATTCCGACAGCGAATCGGCACGGCTGAACAGCGAATTTTCGTCCAACCAAAGTTCAAATGAGAAATCTTCGTCGTCGCCCAGTTCGTGGTTAATGGTTTGGTGCAGCTGTTCGACTTGCTGCATTAACGCCACCGGATAAGCGTGGCCGTCGTTGGTGAATTGATAAGTCAGGGTTTTCCAGCTGTTATCTTGCACACCGCCGCACAGCAAGCCGCTGAGAAAACCGTGTAATTCGGCGGCGTTCATGCCGATTTGATGCGAATGCAGTGCTTGGTTAAGGGTTTGATAATCGAGATTTGTTGTCATGTTCGGCTCCTGAATAGTTGCCGTTTATTTTAGCATTCAATCGGAATCACGACCAATAAAACAATCTTTGGCTATGGTGAAAATCACAGACTGTGGCATAATAATCAATACTTTTTACAAAATGGGTTACAGTCAGCACGGGGTCAGCAGATGTCTAAAAATATTGAATTACATATTTTTGGTCAGGTTTTACGATTAAATTGTCCTGAAGAACAACAAGATGCCCTACGGGCAGCCGCCTCTCAGCTGGAACAGCGAGTCGGCGAACTGAAAGAGCGCACCGGCATTCTGCAAATGGATCGCGTGTTGTCAATTGTGGCATTGAACCTGACATTTGAGTTGCAGCAAGAGAAACAAAAAAGCTCCGAGCAAGATTCGCTGATCAGCCGAATCCAGCAACTTGATGCTTCTTTAAGCAGCGCACTGGCGGAAATCGGCACGGACATACAAATTTTAGCCAGATAGGGCTAAAAATGTGCGGACGGGCACATTATCATTTTGTAACGCTGGCGCTTTTTCTGAAATTGAGCTAGTATTTAAATAACAAATTTCCTGGGGTGTGCGTCAGCGGATTAAGTCCCTGAGCCGATACTTTAAACTTTTAGAGTCGGTCCCCCACTGTCGGTGTGCATGCTCAGCTCGACTGAGAAGCCTTAAGGCGGTATGACTGGCTCCCTTGAACCGTAGGGTTCAAGGACCGATTATTCGCAACGGCACTCCGGGTTCCTCTCATTTTCGTCAGCAAGTCAGAACCGCACTTATGACAACTCTCAATCACACGCTTTCTCAACACGTTCAACAACAGCGCCAAGCATTGCGCAAAGAGATGCGCTTGAAACGCAGCCAACTCAGCGCGCAGCAACAGCAATTTGCCGCGCAGCAGATCACCCAACAAGCGCTGCAATTGATTGATCAGCATAATGTACAAACCATTGCGTTATATCTTGCATTTGACGGAGAAATTTCCACCGTACCGCTAATTGAATGGCTTTGGGCATTGGGTAAAACGGTTTGTTTACCGCGTTTGCATCCGTTTGCGGAAGGGCATCTGCTGTTTTTTCGTTACCAGCCGGATTCGGCGTTGCAGCCGAATCCGTTTGCGATTCCCGAGCCGCCGCTGGACATCACTATGCTGGTGTCGCAAAATGAGTTGGATATGATTTTCACCCCGCTGGTGGCATTTGACCGACAAGGCAATCGTTTGGGCATGGGCGGCGGCTTCTATGACCGCACTTTGCAGCATTCCATGCAAACGCCGCGTGAGAAAACCTTTATTTCGGTCGGGCTGGCACACCGCTGTCAGCAGGTCGAACAGTTGCCGATTGCCGAGTGGGATGTGCCGCTCGATCTGATTTTATCGGCATAACTGTGCCGTTTGCCGCTATTTTTCCCAAGACAGAAAAGCCCAGACTTTTTCGTTTGGACGAGCTTGTGCAGGCTGTTGCTGTGCAAAATAGGCTTTGAGTTTTTGTATTTCCTGTTCGCGGAGCTGCCCAAGCGACCACGCCACCGAGCGGATGAACGCCTCTTCGTTCCATTCACTCACGCGGCTCATGCCAGTTTGGGTGCAGATAAAATCCACGCTGACTCGATAGCCTTGTTGGTGCAAAATATTCAGCGCATAAATATAGCTGGGAAAGCCGATGCTGTCGCGCCCGATATGGCGTAAGACATCTTGTGCGATAAAATCTTTTTCGACCGTCATCGTCATATAAACCGCTCTTTTGGCTTTGGCGTTCAGTTTGTTCAACGCCGCTTCCAGATCGTCGACCATTGAGGAGCGCGACGACACGCAGACATCACATTCCGGCACCTCGTCCCAGTTGTCATACCACGATTTCAGTAGCGGTTGTAGGTTGTTGATTCCCAATTGCTGCGCGCGCTGTTGCACCACTTGCAGCATTTTGGGGCTGAAATCGAGCGCATAAACCTGCCGAATTGTCGGGGCGACCGATAACCCGATCGCACCGCCGCCACAGCCGATATCGAGCAAACTGTCGCTTGGCTTTAACGCCATTTTTGCGACGAATGCACGGCTGTAGTCGTCTTGAAAATCCGAACCTTGCGTCAACAGATTTTCCGCTTTCGAATCCCAATCTTGCGCGGTTTTCGGCTCGCGCGTCGCCAGTTGGATATGGTTGCGGTAGAGTGCAGCAAAATCAATATCGTTAATAATCGGGAAACCAGGCATCGTTCGCTCCAAAGTAAAATGAGAGTAGTGCTAATTTAGTGCATTAGGCAGGATTCACGAGTGCCAGAAAATCCGCTTCGGACAAAATTTGCACGCCCAATTCCTGCGCCTTGGTCAGCTTCGAACCGGCTTTTTCGCCGGCGATCAGGTAGTCGGTTTTGACGGATACGCTGCCGCTGACTTTGCAGCCGAATTGCTGCAGATAGGCTTTTGCCTGATCGCGCGTCATTTGGGTTAAGCTGCCGGTCAGCACCACACTTTTGCCTTTTAACGGATTGTCATCGATTTGGGTGTCTTCAATAGGATCCCAGTGAATACCTTGTGCCAGCAGATCGTCCATCACGCTGACGTTATGCTCTTCTTGCCAGAACAGGTAGATACGCATCGCGACCACTTCGCCGACATCTTGCACCTGTTTAAGCTGCTCTTGATCGGCACTGCGGATCGCATCTAAGGTTTTGAAATGGTTGGCAAGGTTAAGTGCGGTCGCCTCGCCGACATCGCGGATCCCTAACGCAAAAATAAACCGCGCCAAGCTGGTTTTTTTCGCTTTTTCCAGGCTGTCTAACGCATTTTGCGCCGATTTTTCGCCCATGCGTTCCAAACGCATCAGGCTGAGTTTATCCAGTCGGAACAGATCGGCGGGGGTGTGTAACAGTTTGCGATCGACCAGTTGCTCAATCAGCTTGTCGCCGACGCCGTCGATATCCAGCGCTTTGCGCGAAACGAAATGCTTTAACGCCTCTTTGCGCTGTGCATCGCAGAATAAGCCGCCGGTGCAGCGCGCCACGGCTTCGCCGTCAATCCGTACGATTGCCGAGTCACAAACCGGGCAATTTGCTGGAAATTCGATCGGTTTGGCGTCGGTAGGACGGCGTTCTAAAATCACGCCGGTGATTTGTGGGATCACATCACCGGCGCGGCGAATAATCACGGTATCGCCGATTGCAATACCTAAACGCGCAATTTCATCGCCGTTGTGCAGGGTGGCATTGCTGACAGTGACACCGGCAACAAACACCGGCTCCAGTTTGGCGACCGGGGTAATCGCGCCGGTGCGCCCGACCTGAAATTCCACGCTGTTTAACACGGTTAATTGCTCCTGAGCCGGAAATTTGTACGCAATCGCCCAACGTGGTGCTTTGGCGACAAAGCCTAACCGCACTTGTAGTTCGATGTCATTGATTTTCAGCACCGTGCCGTCGATGTCATAGCCCAGTTGGTCGCGTTTTTGCGCGATCGCTTGGTAATAATGCAGCACCTCTTGTTCGCCGTGGCAGAGGCGAATTTCCGGATTGATCGGAATGCCGATCGATTCCAGCCAGCGCAAGCGTTCATAGTGCGTCGGCGGCAGTTCGACGCCTTCGGAAATGCCGATACTGTAAGCATTCAGCTTCAAATGGCGTTGGCGGGTGATTTTCGGATCCAGCTGACGCAGCGATCCTGCCGCGGCATTGCGTGGATTGGCAAAAGTTTTTTGCCCGTGTTGCAGCGCGTCTTGGTTCAGTCGTTCAAAGGCTTGGTGCGGCATAAACACTTCGCCCCGAACTTCCAGCCGGGCGGGAGGATTGTCGCTCAACAGTTGCAGCGGAATGTTGCGAATGGTGCGGATATTGGCGGTAATGTCCTCGCCGGTGGCACCGTCGCCGCGTGTCGCCGCGCGGGTTAATACGCCGTTGACATACAAAATACTGACCGCCAGCCCGTCGAGTTTCGGTTCACAGCAAAATTCAAGCGGCTGCGCCGAACCTAACCGCTCTTGAATGCGGCGGGTGAAAGCGGCAAAGTCCTCGTCGGAAAACGCGTTATCCAGCGAGAGCATCGGCAGTTCATGGATGATTTGCTGAAAGCCCGCCAACGGTTTGGCACCGACGCGCTGGGTCGGAGAGTCGGGGCTGACAAATTCGGGGTGATCCGCTTCCAAGCGCTTCAGCTGGTTTAACAGACGATCATATTCGCTGTCGGGAATTTGCGGTTGATCCAACACATGGTATTGATATTCATGGTGGCGAAGTTGTTGGCGAAGCTGCTGAATGTGTTGGGAAACAGTTTGTGTAGTCATGGTTTGTCTGATTCTAAAAAAGACCGCACTTTGTGGTTAAAAGTGCGGTTTTGGTTAAATGCGGGATAGCCTGTTCGAGCTTAATTAATCAATTGTAAATAGTTGTTTTTGGAATTTTCGTCGAACGGCTGACGTTTGTCGTTTAAAACCTCTCCGCCTAGTTGCTGTGCCAGCGTTTGTGCGGCGCGCAGTAGCAAGCGGAAGTTAGCCAGATCACTGCCCGGTGACGGCAGGTGCATAAACAGCACCAAGCCGGCGGTGCGGAAATCTGCCAGATTCTCCGGATCAAAAATGCCCGGTTTCATCATATTGGCGGCGCTGAACAGGATCGGCGAGTTGCCGTCCAGATCCAGATGGCGGTGATATAAGCTGTGTTGTCCGAACAGGAAACCAAGCCCTTCCAACGATTGTACCACTTGCGAGCCTTGAAAGCCGTGGCTGCTAGGCGCAACAATATACAGCATTAAAGTTTTCGGTTTTTCTTGGGTATCGCTGGCGGCTGCCGGTTTTTCGTTTTTCGGCTCAAGGTGGTCGGCTTGCGGTTGTGGCTCCGGATTCAACTGCGCACGCATGCTTTCGGCGGCGCTGGTTGGTGCGGCAACGACTTCACTGTCGATAGTCGTTTCGGAAACGTGAATTTTTGCTTGTTGAGTGGCTCGCGCCAGTTCTTCGCGTAGAATACCGGACGAGGTGTTAATCCCTTCTTCGCTGTCGATTTCTTGCTCTAAATCGGCGATGGTGCGATTTAATAATGAAGAACGGGAAAGCGATTCGGTGCGGTTGGCTGGCTCGCTGACCGCACTTGGTGTTGCAGGCGAGGTGTAGGCGACGTGGCTATCCGTGCTTGCGGCGTCCGCTTGTTGCGGCAGCGTGATCCGAATATTGCTGACCGCCTGTTCAACCGAAACCGGTGTGCTAACCGGCTGTTGTGGCACTTGCGGAATCGGTTGTGTTTCAGGATAGTTGTGATTTGCCGCCGGCGGAGCGCTGCCATGATCGAGCGGCTGCGACGGAGACACGATTGGCTCAATGTCGCGATCTAACAGATCTTGCCCCTCGGTGCGGGAATCGTAAGTGAAGGTATTGGCGGATTTAAACATCTGCGACTTTTCCCGACGGCTCGACCACAGTCCGTGAGCCACCAGAATAAGCAAAATAAGTACGATGAGAATGATTAAAATAATATGTAAATCCATTATGAACCTATTCTTTTTTAACGTTGTTCCGGGTACATAAACGCTTGCGAACATCGGATGAAAACAGATAACGCTCACAACCAGAGATTGGTTTCGCTAGCTTATCATATTTTTTCGGCAAAGAAATCTAAAAGGCGGAGAAATTGTCGCGCCGAACAATATTTGCTTTAGCGCTAACAGTCACTTATAGTGAGCGGCATTAGGTTAGATGAACAAGTGAATAGGCAAA
The DNA here is from genome assembly GCF_052931395.1 of Testudinibacter sp. P27/CKL/0425. Lineage (NCBI taxonomy): Bacteria > Pseudomonadati > Pseudomonadota > Gammaproteobacteria > Pasteurellales > Pasteurellaceae > Testudinibacter > Testudinibacter sp. P27/CKL/0425. The sequence goes on from NZ_CM128801.1 coordinate 1,111,071, forward strand.
GGTTGTGAGTATGTTTGCATCGGAATTTAAGCAAGGTTTGGAATATTTTTTGTGCGGTTGGCACTTGATCACCCGTCCGGGATTGCGTCGATTTGTGGTGATGCCGATTTTGATTAATATCGTGTTGTTAGTCGTTATTTTTTGGCTGATGTTGGGGCAAGTCGGCGGCTTTGCTGCTTGGGCGGTGAGCTTTGTGCCGTCGTGGTTAGACTGGCTCAGCTATCTGATTTATGCGCTGGCGATCATCACGATTTTGCTGGTTTTTTTCTTTATTTTTAATCTGGTCGCCGGTTTTATCGCCGCGCCGTTTAACGGGATTTTAGCCGAGAAAGTCGAGCGAATGCTGACCGGAGAAGATCTCGATGAAATGGGAATGCTGGATTTGCTGAAAGATACGCCGCGGATTTTACTACGCGAATGGCAAAAATTTGTCTATTCGTTTCCGAAATTTATCGGGCTGTTTGTGCTGAGTTTCGTGCCGGGCATCGGACAAACCTTGATTCCACCGCTATTTTTCTTATATGGCGCGTGGATGGCGGCGATTCAATATTGTGACTATCCGTTTGATAACCATAAAATTTCCTTTATGCAAATGCGTTACCAACTGGCGGAAAAGCGCAACCTGAATTTGACATTCGGCGGGCTGGTGTCGATTTGTACCTTTATTCCGTTTTTGAATTTTATCATTATTCCGGTTGCGGTATGCGGCGCGACCGCACTTTGGGTCGATCACTACCGCGCCTTGTAAAATCAGGATTTCAGCGATTGGACGCAGCCTGGCAGCGAAGTGGCGAACCGCACTTCAACTGATGTTGCGCCACGTTCCGGAACGGATTTACAGGGTAAATAACCGCAGGTTATAAAGTATAACGATAAACCATTAATTTTTTATGCGAAAAGCGATTATGCTTTATTCATCAGGTTTATCACATCGGTTTATGACAACAGCAAGAGGTTAATATGACAATTTTTGCAGATAATTCCCAAACGATTGGCAACACCCCGTTAGTGCGTTTAAAACATTTCGGACACAATGGCAATCTGGTTGCCAAGATTGAAGCGCGCAACCCGAGTTTCAGCGTAAAATGCCGTATTGGTGCCAACATGGTGTGGCAGGCGGAAAAAGACGGGCTCTTGACTAAAGATAAAGAGATCGTCGATGCCACCAGTGGCAACACCGGCATTGCATTAGCCTATGTAGCGGCGGCGCGCGGTTATAAAATCACCCTGACGATGCCAGAAACCATGAGCTTGGAGCGCAAACGATTGTTAAGAGGCTTGGGCGTTAATTTAGTCTTGACCGAAGGCGCAAAAGGCATGAAAGGCGCGATTGCCAAAGCCGAAGAGATCGCCGCCTCGGATCCGAGTCGTTATATTGTGTTGAAGCAATTTGAAAATCCGGCGAATCCGGCGATCCACCAGCAAACCACCGGCCCTGAAATTTGGAATGCTACCGAAGGTGCGGTTGATGTGTTGGTTGCCGGTGTCGGCACCGGCGGCACAATCACCGGCGTAAGCCGTGCGATTAAGCAGGATTTCGGCAAAGCGATTGTATCGGTGGCAGTTGAGCCAACCGAATCACCGGTGATTACCCAAACCCGCAACGGCGAGGAAGTGAAACCGGGCCCACACAAAATTCAAGGCATCGGCGCCGGTTTTATTCCGCAAAATTTAGATTTAAGCTTAATCGATCGGGTTGAAACTGTGGACAGTGAAACCGCACTTGCAACGGCTCGCCGTTTAATGGCGGAGGAAGGCATTTTAGCCGGAATTTCATCCGGTGCGGCAGTGGCGGCAGCAGACAAAATTGCAAAACTGCCGGAATTTGCTGATAAATTGGTGGTGGTGGTTCTGCCTTCCGCTTCGGAGCGCTACCTCAGCACCGCACTTTTTGATGGAATTGAAGCCTAATTCGTTCCAGTTGAATGATGTTATTGAGCCCCGAATGGTCATTTGGGGTTTTTTATTATCTGAAGTTGTAAATAAGGTGAATAAATTGATCTGCATTGGTTAATGATATGTAACAAGTTGTGTTATTTGACTGTTTTTTTTGTTTTTTAATGATTGACTGTGTCAAAATTAGGTATAAGATTACAAACGATTTATATCATTTTGATAATTAATTTTATCAAAAAAATTTAGGGCATTTTACCCTATTCTTTGTATCAACCAAACCAATCAGGAACACGTTATGTCAGGTTTATTCACTCAAACTGATCCGGCTCGCCGCCGCTATGGCGTTGCCGTTTTTGTCGGTATCGTTGCCGGTATCATCTCTGCTTTTGTTAAATGGGGGCGGAACATCCGTTTCCACCGCGTAGTCCAATCGATCTTTTCGTTTCGGCTTGTCAAGATCCGTCACAAGCGTTGGAAGTTTGTTCACGCGCATTTTTGAATCCGCCGCACGTTTTCTTGCGCGACTATATCGGCATTGATCCGACAGAAGCGGTGTTCACCTTTGCCGACCACGGTTTTAACTGGATTGGCGTGACTCACATGATTTTCTCTTTGGTGTTCGCGATTGGTTATTGCATCGTGGCAGAACGTTTCCCGAAAATCAAATTCTGGCAAGGTATCGGCGCCGGTATCATCTCCAACATCTGCGTTCACTACATCACCTTCCCGATGTTAGGCTTAACCCCGCCGGTTTCCGAATGGCCGTTATATGAACACATTTCCGAATTGGTCGGTCACATTTTCTGGTTCTGGACTATCGAGGTGATTCGTCGCGATCTGCGCAACCGCATCACGAATGAGCCTGATGCTGAAGTGCCATTAAACTCGCCGTCTCGTTAAGCAATACAGTTGATTGCGCCGAATGGTATAAAAAATCCGAGCTTAGACTCGGATTTTTTATTGCGGATTTCGCGAACGACTTATGGCAAATAGTGGATAATGTTAAAGAAAGTAACGCCCATAGTAATGCCAAATAGTGCGCCTAGTGTTGCTAACTCTGCGAGAATGCCTTTAGTTTTTTGTGACATGAATAACTCCGATAAAAATAATTTCGGGGCTATTATGCTCATTTTTGTGACGTAGATCACACTTTTATTTAATTGGTTTTAGTAATTGCTGCGAATATGTCGGTTGGGTCAAATAATCTTGAATCGCCTCAATCACTAACGGACTGCGTGCGCCTTGTCCCGGTTGTCGGATATAGGCTTCAAATTCATCAACTGTCAGCCAAAGCCCGCGGGTAATATCGCTGTCGTGCGGAGTGATTTCGCAACAGTGATCCAGCTCCAGTACAAAGGTGAAACGCAGAAAATCCAGTTGAGTGGTCGGGGCGCGCCATTGGTAGATTTTCAGCAGTTTGCCGATATTGACTGCGCGGATGCCGGTTTCCTCCCATAATTCACGTTGCATTCCCTCGATGAGGGTTTCATCTTTTTCCAAATGCCCGCCGGGTTGGTTCAGGGTTAAAATCCCATTATCCCACTCCTCGACAAACAGAAATTTATGTTGGCAATGAACCACACAAGCTAGAGTAACATTCGGTTTATGCACTTAGTTTTGCTCGTTGTTATCAGTTGAGCAGTTGGAATAAACGCGCTTTTTCTTGCGCATTGAGAACGCGATATTCACCGTTGGCTAAGCCTTGCAAATCAAACCCGGCGGTGGCTGCGCGGATTAAGCGTAACGTTGGAAAACCGATATGTGCGGTCATACGTCGCACTTGGCGGTTGCGCCCCTCGTGAATTTGCAGCTCCAACCAGCAGGTCGGAATCTGTTGGCGCTCGCGAATCGGCGGAACGCGCTGCCACAAGTTCGGCGGCTCGGCGATTAACCGCACTTTAGCCGGCAAGGTTTTGCCGTCATTTAACATCACGCCGCGGCGCAACGCCTCAAGTGCGGTTTCATCGGGAATATTTTCCACTTGCACCCAATAGGTTTTCGCCATTTTAAATTTCGGATCGGTCAAACGGTGTTGCAACTTGCCGTTATTGGTCAGTAGCAATAAACCTTCGCTGTCGCGATCCAATCGTCCGGCAGGGTAAATATCGCGAATCGGAATAAAATCTTTCAGCGTTTTGCGTTGCTGCTCGTCGCGAAATTGGGTTAACACGTCGAACGGCTTGTTGAATAGAATGACCTGGGTTTCCGCAAGCGTCAGCGCCACTGCGGGCTTGGTGCGAGCGCTTGGTTTGCGCAAAGTGCGGTACGATGTAGGGGATTTAGCCATAATGTTAAAAAATTATTAATAATTTTGTTAAAGTGTGATATGAATAAAAGAAATAATCCTAGAAAAACTATACTATTCTCATGCTTAAAGATACAGTATATTTTTATCGACGATAAATCCCACACGCAAAAGGAGCTGATATGCAAAGTAAAGTCGTTGTCCCTACTCAAGGTAGTAAAATCACACTGGAAAACGGGCGCTTAAACGTGCCGAATAATCCGATTATTCCTTTTATCGAGGGCGACGGAATCGGGGTTGATGTTACGCCGGCAATGCGTTTGGTGCTGGATGCTGCGGTAGAAAAAGCCTATAACGGCGAGTGCAAAATTGAATGGATGGAAGTCTATACCGGTGAAAAATCCACCAAAGTTTACGGCGAAAATGAATGGCTGCCACAAGAAACCTTGGATTTAATTAAAGAATACCGTGTAGCGATTAAAGGCCCATTGACCACTCCAATCGGTGGCGGCATTCGTTCGTTAAATGTGGCGCTGCGTCAATTGCTGGATCTCTATATCTGTCTGCGTCCGGTGCGTTATTATGACGGCACGCCAAGCCCGTTGAAACACCCGGAATACACCGACATGGTGATTTTCCGTGAAAACTCTGAAGATATTTATGCTGGCGTCGAATGGCAAGCGGGTACGCCGGAAGCGGAAAAAGTGATCGACTTCCTGACCAAAGAGATGGGCGTCACCAAAATTCGTTTCACTGATGATTGCGGAATCGGGATTAAACCGACCTCAAAAGCCGGTACGCAACGTTTAGTGCGTGCGGCGATCCAATATGCGATCGATAACGATCGTGACGTGGTGACGCTGGTGCATAAAGGCAATATCATGAAATTTACCGAAGGCGCATTCAAAAGCTGGGGCTACGAAGTGGCACAACAAGAGTTCGGCGCCGAATTGCTGGACGGCGGCCCGTGGATGAGCTTTAAAAATCCGAAGAGCGGTAAAACCATTACCGTCAATGATGTGATTGCCGATGCGTTTTTACAACAAATTTTGTTGCGCCCGAAAGAATATGATGTGATCGCGACCATGAACTTGAACGGCGACTACATTTCTGACGCACTGGCGGCACAAGTCGGCGGCATCGGCATCGCACCGGGGGCGAATATCGGCGACGAATGTGCGATTTTCGAAGCCACCCACGGCACTGCACCGAAATACGCCGGACAAGACAAAGTCAATCCTGGCTCTTTGATTCTGAGCGGCGAGATGATGTTGCGTCACCTCGGCTGGATTGAAGCGGCGGATCTGGTGGTGAGCGGTATGGAAAAAGCCATTTCCAACAAAACTGTCACCTACGATTTCGAACGCTTGATGGACGGCGCGACCCTGCGCAAATGTTCTGAATTTGCAGCGGATATCGTTGAGAATATGTAATCGTTAAATCGCGTTCGATCACGCAAAAAACCACAACCTCGGTTGTGGTTTCAGACTGCAGACAAAGGTCTAGTAAAATGTTTATCCCTTTGTCTGCGGTATCCGAGGATACCTTTTCACGCAACTATCAATACTACTGCCGATAATTACTCAAGAAGCGTGCAATCTTGTGGATCGCGTCTTCTAGCTGGGTGACGTAAGGCAGGGTGACAATTCGGAAGTGATCCGGCTGGTGCCAGTTAAAACCACGGCCGTGTACGATCAACACTTTCTCTTGGCGCAGTAAGTCCAGTACCATTTTTTCGTCGTCATACAGATTGAATTTTTTCACATCCAGTTTTGGGAACATATACAGCGCGCCCATCGGTTTGACACAACTCACACCCGGGATGTCGTTCAGCAGCTCATAAGCAAGATTACGCTGTTCCAGCAAACGTCCGTTTGGCAAAATCAACTCATTAATGCTTTGATAGCCGCCAAGTGCGGTTTGGATTGCGTGTTGCATCGGCACATTGGCACACAGCCGCATCGACGCCATCATGTCCAGCCCTTCAATATAGCCTTTGGCTTTATCTTTTGGCCCGTTCAAAATCATCCAACCTTGACGGAAGCCGCAGCTGCGATAGGCTTTGGAAAGGCTGTTAATCGTGATGGTTAATAAATCGGGCGCCAGTGCCGCGATATGGTGGTGCACCGCATCGTCATATAAAATTTTGTCATACACTTCATCGGCGAAAATCAGCAAGTTGTTTTGGCGCGCTACTTCGGCAATGTCTAACAAGACTTCTTTGCTATATACCGCACCGGTCGGGTTATTCGGGTTAATTAGCACAATCGCTTTGGTGCGCGAGGTGACCTTGCTTTTAATATCGGCAATATCCGGGAACCAGTCCGCTTGTTCGTCACACACATAATGCACCGCTTTGCCGCCGGACAGCGTGACGGCGGCGGTCCACAGCGGATAATCCGGCATTGGTACTAATACTTCGTCGCCGTCGTTTAACAGCGCCTGCATTGACATGGTAATCAATTCGGAGCCGCCGTTGCCGATGTACACATCATTGACGGTAGATTCGGTCACCCCTTTCGATTGGTAATATTGCACTACCGCTTTTCGCGCGGAATACAAGCCTTTGGATTCGCAATATCCCTGGGCAGTGGGCAAGTTGCGGATAATATCGACCAACACCTCATCCGGCGCATCGAAGCCGAACGGGGCGGTGTTGCCGATATTCAGTTTTAAGATTTTGTGCCCTTCCTCTTCTAAGCGAACCGCTTCTTTATGCACTTTGCCGCGAATATCGTAGCAAACGTGTTCTAATTTATTGGATTTAGGAAAAATATCCATGTTGAACCTTTAGATTTTCGGTGTGGTAAAGTTAATTTGTTTACTCTACGCTGATTTAGCAAAAATGAAAAGATTTCGGTCAATATTTCTTTTAAAGTGCGGTAAAATGAAGGTTTCTCATTTATCAGCTCAGAATATAAAATAGGTCATTGAGATAATGGACTGTTGGCAACAGATAAAACAACAATTATTCCAACTGTTGAAAAATCATTCATTTAGCGCGCACGATACGATCACGCAGTATCAATTCAGCCTTGAGGGCTGCGATAATCTTTTGGCGTGGTTGAAAGGGCAGCCGCACTATCCGCGCTTTTTTTGGCAGGCTCGCGGCGAGTCGGCGCAATCGGTTGCGCTCGGGCAGGTGAAAACCTTCACCGCACTTGCCGTCGCGCAAGACTTTTTAGCACAGCAGTGCGAGCGCCCGATTCGCTTGGTGGGGGGCTTAACCTTTGAAGGCGAAGCCTGTTTCTATCTGCCGCGTTTATGGTTAGTGCAGCAAGACGATCGGTTGAATGTGACGTTGACGCTATCCGCCGACGATCATGCCGCTGCAATCCACGATTTCATAGCACAATTAAATTCAGCTCAGCCGTTAGCCGAGGTGAAAGCGCATCTTGAATTAAGCCGTCAAGCCTATTCGCAAACCGAATGGCAGGATTTGGTACAAGAGGCGCTTGACGGCATTGAACAGGGGCGCTTTACTAAAGTCGTGCTAGCGCAGCAAAAGGAATTTGTATTGAGCGAAACGGTTGATCCGCACGATTTATTAGCGCACGCCCGATCGCAGCAGCCGACGTGTTACTACTTTTTATGGGCACAATCGGCAGCACAAACCTTCTGGGGTGTTAGTCCGGAGCGGCTATATCAGCGCCAACAGCAACAACTGTTTACCGAAGCTTTAGCGGGCACAGCGGAAAATGGCGGCGATCAGCAGCAAAACCAACAGCAGCAACAATGGCTGCTGCAAGACGGCAAAAATATCCATGAAAATTGGCTGGTGGTGGAAGATATTTGCGCCAAGCTCTCCAATTTAAGCCAACATTTGGATATTAACGAGCTGAGCAGCCGTAGTTTGCGCTATGTGCAACATTTGGTGCGCAATATCGGCGCAAAGTTATATCCGGACGTGAACGATCAAGCCTGTTTAACTGCGATTCATCCGAGTGCCGCAGTGGGCGGTTTACCGTATGCGGCTGCGCTGAAATTTATTGCCGAGCGGCAAAACTTCAAACGTCATTGGTATGCCGGCACCTTGGGCGTGATGTCGTTGGCGAACAGCGAATTTTGTGTGGCGATTCGTTCCAGTTTGCTGACGAAAGATCCGCAAAATTCGGATAAAATTGCGATTTTCGCAGGAGCGGGTATTGTTGCCGGTTCTGTTCCCTTGCTAGAATGGCAGGAGATTGAAAGAAAAGCTGCCGGCATTTTATCCCTGTTTCCGGCACAACAAAATGGAGAAAAGTGATGTCAGTTGCGGTATTTAATCGCTGTTGGGCGAGGGTGGTTCTGGAAAGTTTGGTGCGCAACGGCGTGCAGCATTTTTGTATAGCCCCCGGTTCCCGTTCGACCCCGTTGACACTGGAAGCGGTTCGCTTGCAAGACAGCCATCGCGCGACTTGTCACAGCCATTTTGATGAGCGTGGTTTGGGTTTTTTCGCCTTAGGCTTAGCCAAAGCCAGCCAAAGTGCGGTCGCGTTGATTGTGACATCCGGCACTGCGGTCGCCAATTTATATCCGGCAGTGATTGAAGCGGCGCAAAGCGGGTATAACTTGATCGTATTAAGTGCCGATCGTCCGCCGGAATTGATCAATAGTGGAGCGAATCAAGCGATTGTGCAAACCGGCATTTTCGCGGACTATCCTGTCGCTAGCATCAACTTCCCTCGTCCAAGTGAAGATTACACTAGTGCGTGGTTGTTGAGCCAGATCGATCAGGCTTGCCAGAAACAGCGCCAAACATCAGGCGTGTTGCATTTTAATTTACCCTTTGCCGAACCGCTATATCAAGCTGATGAAAGTGCGGTGCAACAGCACGGCTGGCTGATTGAATTTAACCGTTGGTTAAGCAAAAAACAGCCGTGGATTGCTTATGCTGAACAGCAAAGTGAGGTGTTGATCCATGAGCATTGGGATTATTGGCGCACCAAGCAAGGGGTGATTGTGGTCGGCAAATTGCCGCAAGAACAAAGCATGGGCATTTCCGCCTGGGCGGCAACCATGGGCTGGGTGGTGCTGAGCGATGTGCAATCGGGCTTGGAATCGCCGTTGCCGTACGCCGACATTTGGCTTGCGAATGAACTGGTACAGCAAAAATTATTACAAGCGGAAATTGTGTTGCAGTTTGGCAGCCAGATTATCAGCAAACGCGTGAACCACTTTTTACAGCAATTTAAAGGTGAATATTGGCTGATTGAAGCCTCGAATAAACCGCTTGATCCGTATTATCATCAACAAACCCGTTTTAACGTGAAAGTGCACCACTGGCTGCGTGCGCACCCGCCGTTGCGCCAGCGCCCGTGGTTGCTTGAACCGTTGGCGTTATCACAATTTTGCGCTTCGTTTATTGAGCAACAAATTGGGGGTAACTTAAATGAAGCCTCGTTGGCGCACCACGTCAGCCGCGTGTTGCCGAGCAACGGCGCACTATTTTTAGGCAACAGTCTGTTTGTGCGGTTGGTTGATGCGTTGTGTAAATTGCCGGAAGGTTATCCGGTATATACCAATCGTGGTGCTAGCGGCATAGATGGTTTACTGGCGACTGCCGCAGGGGTGTCGGTTGCGAGCAACCAGCCATTGGTGGCGATGCTGGGCGATATATCGGCTTTATATGATTTAAACTCTTTGGCGCTGTTTAAGCAGGTGCGCCAACCGACAATTTTATTCGTGATTAATAATAACGGCGGTGCGATTTTTGATATGTTGCCGGTCGAAGAGAGTGTAAAAGAGCAATATTATCGCTTGGGGCACGGATTAGATTTTTCACCGGCTGCCACTATGTTCGGCATTAATTACAGCCGCCCCTACACTTGGGCGGATCTGAACTCGGTGTTGAAACAAGCATACGGACGCAAAGAAACCACGTTAATTGAAATTAAAGTAAATCCGAACGACGGCAGCAAAATTTATAAGTCGCTGATTGAGCAAATTGCAGGAGCGATGATTGGCGGTTAACTACTTAAAGGGAATATTAATATGAAAATGATCTCACTATTTAATAACAAAGGTGGCGTTGGAAAATCGACATTAGCTTTTCATCTAGCTCATATTCTATCAGCTATGGGACATAAAACGTTAATTATTGATTTGGATCCTCAATGTAATTTAACAATTTTTGCAATGGAAGAAGAAGAGTTGCATAAAATTTGGGAGGATGAAAATGATTTTATTGAAGATTTAGAGCAGGCAAAAAAAAATACACCTGGTGAAAATTATAATAGCCTTCTAAAAAGTCCTCGAACTATTCACTTTTTATTAAAACCAGCTGAAGATGGTTTGGAGAATTTTGAACCTTTACCCCCTCCTATAGAAATTAATAAAAATCTAGGTCTAATTCCAGGTAGGCTAACAGTTAACCAATATGAAAGTAAAATTTCTGAAAGATGGAATGGTTTATATAGAGGGGAGCCTCTTTCCATCAGAACTGTTACTAATATTAGAGCCATAGCGGAGTCTTATTCAGAAGAATATAATTATGATTTTGTTATTGTTGATACATCACCTAGTCTTGGTGATTTGAATAAAGTTATTATATCAACAGTTGATGGTTTTATTATTCCTGCATTGCCAGATATGTTTTCTCTTTATGGTATAAGAAATATTGGTAATTCTCTTAAATTATGGAAAAAGGAATTTGATACTATTTATGGATTGATTTCTACTGATAAAAGAAAGCGATTTCCACGGAAGTTTGTAAGATTTTTAGGATATACCATTTATAATGCAAAAAAATATAGTAAAGAGAAAAAAGAAAATAACGGAAATAATGAAAATAAAGAAAAGGAATTAGCTAGAGCTCATGAGTATTATGCCCAGCAGATACCAAAAACTATAGAAAAATTTATAAGTATTGAAGTTCGAGAACACCTGTCAGATACAGTGGCACATTTACCTATTGGAAGGGATGCGTTGATGTATTCGCATAATACATTACCAAATATGGCTCAAAAATATAAAACTCCAATGTGGCAAGTGCCAATGTTACCGAATTTAAATCCTAAGGATAAATCAACTATATCAGGAAATAAAGCTAAATACATTGATACTAAAAATAAATATAAAGAATTTGGAGAGGACTTTTTAAGAAGAATTGAAGCGTTGGATTGAGAATATCGTGATGAATACTAAAATAATTACCTCTTATGAGGAGAGGAAACATGCATATCAATCATTTATAGATGCAATATCGGGTTATTTTTTAGGTCACCCAAAACTCAATAAGCAGCCTTTGCCGATTGTACACTCTATTAAAAGCAGACTTAAGGATTCAGGGCATTTAAACGAAAAAATAGATAGAAAAAACAAAGAGGGTAAGGAATGTATTACCGAAGAAAATGTGTATCTCAGGATTACAGATTTTGCCGGAGTTAGAATTTTGCACTTATATCAAGAACAGTTTATTGATATACATCGAGCAATCATAGAACAGATAAGTAATCAGGAGTGGGCATTTGTTGAACCTCCCAAAGCGTATACATGGGATCCAGAATATAAAAAACAATATGAATCATTAGATATACATACTGAAATTAAAGATACTTTTTATACAAGCGTTCATTATATTGTAAAAGCTAATAATAATAGAGAAAAACCTATTTGTTGTGAAATACAGGTAAGAACATTATTTGAAGAGATTTGGGGGGAGATTGATCATACAATTAATTATCCCAATAAGACTAATAGTATAGCTTGCGGAGAACAATTAAAAGTCTTGGCGAGATTAATATCTACAGGAACCCGTTTGGCGGATTCCATTTTTAAAAGTCATGAGGAACATAAAGCGCAAGATGGCTGAGCAGTATCATTTGATTTTCTTGCACGGCTTGCTCGGCACATGGCAAGACTGGCAGCCGGTGATTGCGCGGCTACCGCACTTTGAGTGTGTCAGCCTCGATCTGCCGTGGCACGGACAAGAAAAAGCCACAAAAGTGAATGATTTTGACGAAACCAGCCGCTATCTTGCAAAAAAAATCCAAAGTGCGGTTGGCAATGCGCCGTATTGGCTGATTGGCTATTCGTTAGGTGGGCGTTTGGCGCTGCACTATGCTTTTCAAACTCAGCAATCGCTCGGCAATTTAAAAGGGCTGATATTAGAAGGTGCAAATTTGGGTTTGAACAGTGAAACAGAAAAGCAGGCGCGTTGGCAGCATGATCACGCATGGGCGCAGCGCTTTGCGACCGAAACGCCAAGTGCGGTGCTGGAGGATTGGTATCAACAGCCGGTCTTTGCCGATTTAACCGAAACACAGCGGCAAGAGCTGATTGAAAAGCGTTCACCGAATTGTGGTGAGAATATTGCCCGAATGCTCTTGGCGACTTCATTAGCGAAACAACCCAATTTTACAGCCGAAGTGCGGTCAAGCAGATTGCCGATTCATTATTTTTGCGGCGAGCAGGATCAAAAATTTCGCCGAATGGCAGAAGCGAATCAACTAAATTTAACCTTAATCAAGCAAGCCGGACACAATGCGCATCAAGCCAATCCGGACGAATTTGCGGCGCAGCTGACCGCACTTTTAACCTCGTTTTACGCAAACTAAAAAGGAAATATTATGTTATATCCAAGTGAAGAATTCTTATACGCGCCGGTTGAGTGGCAAGATTGCAGCACCGGCTTTGAGGATATTCTGTATCATAAATCCACTGACGGCATTGCCAAAATCACCATTAACCGTCCGCAAGTGCGCAATGCGTTTCGCCCGCAAACGGTGAAAGAGATGATCACCGCATTTGCCGATGCGCGTTTTGATGAAAAGGTGGGGGTGATTGTACTAACCGGCCAGGGTGAAAAAGCCTTCTGTGCAGGCGGCGATCAAAAAGTGCGCGGCGATTACGGCGGTTATCAAGACGACGCGGGCGTACATCACTTGAACGTATTGGATTTCCAACGCGATATTCGCAGCTGTCCGAAACCGGTTGTGGCGATGGTGGCAGGCTATGCGATTGGTGGCGGTCATGTGTTGCATATGTTGTGTGATTTGACGATTGCCGCTGAAAATGCGGTGTTCGGGCAGACCGGACCGAAAGTCGGTTCATTTGACGGCGGCTGGGGCGCATCTTATATGGCTCGGATTGTAGGGCAGAAAAAAGCGCGTGAAATCTGGTTCTTATGCCGTCAATATAATGCACAAGAAGCTTTGGATATGGGCTTGGTGAACACCGTTGTGCCGTATGCCGATTTGGAAAAAGAAACCGTGCGCTGGTGTCGTGAGATGTTGCAGAACAGCCCAATTGCCCTGCGTTGCTTAAAAGCCGCACTGAATGCGGACTGTGACGGACAAGCCGGGCTGCAAGAACTGGCGGGCAATGCGACGATGCTGTTTTATATGACCGAAGAAGGCCAAGAAGGACGCAATGCGTTCAACCAAAAACGTGAGCCTGATTTCAGCAAATTTAAGCGTAATCCATAGTCTTAAGCGTATTCAAAGTGCGGTTTAATCCTTTTAAGAGGATAATTTGATAATTATCCTTTTATAGGGATAAGTTTGATTTTACCCTTATAAAGGGATAGAATGGGTTTTATCTGTTATGGAGGATAAAATCATGGCGATTACCACAGCAAAAATGCTTGCTCATACTTTGAAAGAGTACCGCTATAACCATCAATTGTCACAGGCGCAAGTTGCCTTGCAAGCCGGGGTGAAACAAACCACGGTGTCGGCATTTGAAAATAATCCGGAACGTAGTAAGGTTGAGACGTTGTTTAATTTGTTGGCGGCATTGGAATTGGAAATCACCTTGTCGCCGAGAAAGCAGGTCGCCGTGAAAACGACTGAAACCGCTTATCATCAAGTTCAAGAGCTGCCGGCTGAATTTGGCGAGGATTGGTAATGCAGACGTTAGCGGTTGCGATGAACGGCATCGAAGTGGGGCGCTGGACGAAAGATTCGGCTGGCGCCAGTCTATTTCGCTATGACGAGAATTGGTTGCAACACCCCAAATCACGCCCGATTTCGCTCTCTTTGCCGCTGTCGGCAAAAGAGTATAAAGGCAGTGCGGTCTATAATTTTTTTGATAATTTACTGCCGGATAACGATGTGATTCGCGCCCGTATTCAGCAACGATTTCAGGTGGCGACCAAACATCCGTTTGATCTGTTACGCGCTATCGGGCACGATTGCGTCGGCGCCATTCAGCTCTATTTTATCGGAGCTTACGCCAAACGAGTTCAGCAAATTGAAGCGGTTCCGCTTTCTGATGATTATATTGCAGCACTGTTGCAAAATTATCGAATGTCGCCGCTGGGTATGGATTCGGAACATCAGGATTTCCGTATCTCACTCGCTGGCGCTCAGGAAAAAACTGCTTTTTTATATTATCAAAATCAATGGTGCAAACCGTTAGGCACTACGCCGACCAGCCATATTTTCAAATTGCCTATCGGTGTTGTCGGACAGGGGCAGCTGGATTTATCGGAAAGTTGTGAAAATGAATGGCTTTGTTTGCAGCTCTTGCGTGCCTTTGAGTTGCCGGTGGCAGAAGCGGAAATTTTACATTTTGATGAAGCCAAAGTATTGGCAATTAAACGTTTTGATCGCCGTTGGTCGGCCGGCGGCACATGGCTGGTTCGGTTGCCGCAAGAGGATATGTGTCAAGCGCTCGGTATTGCGCCCGCTTTGAAATATGAAGCGGACGGCGGGCCTTCGATTTTGAATATTTTAGATTTACTCAAAGGTTCAACGGAAAATACCATTGATCGTCGGCATTTTTTCAAAGCGCAGATTATTTTCTGGCTGATGGCGGCAATCGACGGCCATGCCAAAAACTACAGCGTATTTTTGGAAAAAAACAACCATTATCGACTGACGCCGTTTTATGATGTGATGTCGGCTTTTCCGCTAATGACCCCACAAGGCTTGCAGAAGCAAAAAGTGAAAATGGCGATGGCGTGGCAAGGCAAAAATAAACATTATCAATGGAACACCATTCAACCGCGACATTTTATTGAAACCGGCAAAAAAGCCGGGCTGCGGCAGCCGATTGTGGAGGATATTTTGCATGAAATCGCCATTCAGTATCAAAGTGCGGTTGAGCAGTGCCAGCGGACGCTGCCTGCGGGTTTTCCGTCGCATATCAGTGATGCGATTTTGAGTGGTGTATGGCGACAAGGCATGAAATTTTTGTCTTGATTTAGGATTAATTAGGTTAATTAGGGTTAAAGTACGGTAAGATTTTCAAATCTTGCTGTTTGGCATTTATAAGGTGGCTTATGACAATCAGAACTTATCATCTTTATCGTTATTCAATCCCTGTGGATTCGCAGGTGGTACTGCGCAATCGTTTTTTGAAAAAGCGCGAAGGCTTGCTGGTGCAGGTTAAGTGCGGTCAGCATGAGGGCTGGGGAGAAATTGCGCCGTTGCCGGAATTTAGTCAAGAAACGCTGGAACAAGCACAGGCGCAAACCGCACTTTGGTTGCAACAGTGGGACGAAGCGCGCAGTCGCAATGAAAAATTGCCGTTGGACGGCTTGTATCCTTCGGTGGCATTCGGGCTGAGTTGTGCATTAGCAGAGTTGAAAGGCGAATTGGGCGAAGCAGGCAATTATCAAGCGGCGTCACTGTGTTATGGCGATCCTGATGAATTATATGATCAGCTGGAGCAAATGCCGGGCGAAAAAGTGGCAAAAGTAAAAGTCGGATTATACGAAGCCAATCGTGACGGGCTGATTGCCGATATGCTGTTGGAAGCCGTGCCGGATTTGAAATTGCGCCTTGACGCAAACCGCTCTTGGACACCGGCGAAAGCGCAGATGTTTGCCAAATATGTGAAACCGGAACATCGCAGCCGGATTCAGTTTTTAGAAGAACCGTGTAAAACCCAAGACGAAAGCCGCCAGTTTGCAGCGGAAAGCGGCATTGCGATTGCCTGGGACGAAAGCGTGCGAGAAGCGGATTTCGAGGTTAAGGCCGAACCGCACTTGGCGGCGATTGTGATTAAACCGACATTGGTTGGTTCGCTACAGCGTTGTATTGAGCTGATTCAACAAGCGCAGCAACAAGGTATCACTGCGGTGATCAGCTCCTCAATTGAGTCTAGTTTCGGCTTGAGCCAGTTGGCACGGATTGCACAGCAATATACACCGAATGTAATTCCGGGTTTAGATACTTTGGATTTAATGGACTTTCAATTAGTGCGTCCATGGCAAGGCTCTGAATTGCCGCTGGTAGATTTAAACAGCGAATGGGTAGAAAAAGTGCTATAAAGCACTGCTATTTGAAAAAATATTGTTATAATGATGTGATAATAACTTTTGGTGATTACTCTTGGGTTACTGAATAAGGCGCAAAAAATGGCGAAAAAAATTCTGTTATTAAACGGTCCGAACCTGAATATGCTCGGCAAACGCGAGCCGCAACACTATGGTAGTTTAACGCTGGCGGATATTGAGCAACAGCTGCAACAGCAAGCGGCAGCACTAGGGTTGGAGCTAGACTGTTTTCAGAGCAACAGTGAAGAAAAATTAATTAATAAAATACATCAGGCGTTTGAGCAGATCGATTTTATTTTGATTAATCCCGCCGCATTCACTCACACCAGCGTGGCGTTACGCGATGCGCTGTTGGCGGTGAATATTCCGTTTGTGGAAATTCATCTCTCGAATGTCCACGCGCGCGAACCGTTTCGTCACCATTCTTACCTGAGCGATAAAGCAGTCGGCGTAATTTGCGGACTGGGTGCTAGAGGTTATCAATTCGGGCTGGAATTTGCGCAAGACTACTTAATGAAAAAAGAGTGATTTTCGACAAATTTGAGCCAAAAATGCAGATTTTTATCGCAAAAAAGCGAGAATTCAGGTAATCTCTGCGTTTAATGTAAACCAGTATAATGTTACTGCGTATTCATCGTTGTTTCGATAGTGTACTTGCAGTAATGACATTTAAATTTCAATCAGCGGAATCAAAACATGGATATTCGTAAAATCAAAAAATTAATTGAATTGGTAGAAGAGTCGGGCATTATGGAAATTGAGATTTCCGAAGGTGAAGAATCGGTTCGTATCAGCCGTGGCACACCTGCACCGGCAGCCGTTCAATACACCTTACCGGCAGCTGCACCAGCCGCAGCCCCAGTTGCCGCTGCACCGGCAGCAACAGCGCCAGCCGCAGCTCCGGCAGTTGCAGAAATTTCCGGCCATGTTGTGCGTTCGCCGATGGTGGGCACTTTCTACCGCAGCCCAAGCCCGGAAGCGTCTCCGTTTGTGGAAGTGGGCAGCAGCGTGAAAGTCGGTGATGCGCTGTGTATTGTCGAAGCGATGAAAATGATGAACCGTATCGAAGCGGATAAAGCCGGTGTGGTGAAAGCGATTCTGGTGAACGACGGCGAAGCCGTGGAATTTGATCAATCCCTGATCATTATCGAATAATTTGATTATCAACAGGCTGTTGACCGCACTTTGTATGATTGCGGTTGCGGCAACGAAATCTTAAATCATAAACGGATAATCGTATGTTAGAAAAAGTTGTAATTGCCAACCGTGGTGAAATCGCGTTGCGGATTTTGCGAGCCTGTAAAGAGCTGGGCATTAAAACCGTTGCAGTACACTCCACTGCAGATCGTGAATTGAAACATGTTTTGTTGGCTGATGAAACCATCTGTATCGGGCCCGCTCCGTCGAGCAAAAGCTACTTGAATATCCCCGCTTTAATTGCAGCGGCAGAAGTGAGCGGCGCAGACGCTATTCACCCGGGCTATGGTTTTTTATCGGAAAATGCCGATTTTGCCGAGCAAGTTGAGCGTTCTGGTTTTGTGTTTATCGGCCCAACCGCAGATGTGATCCGCTTGATGGGCGACAAAGTTTCAGCGATCAATGCGATGAAAGCAGCTGGCGTGCCTTGCGTACCGGGGTCAGACGGTCCGGTCGGCAGTGATGTGAAGAAAAATAAAGAAATTGCCGAACGCATTGGTTACCCAGTGATCATTAAAGCCTCCGGCGGCGGCGGTGGACGCGGAATGCGCGTGGTGCGTTCTGCGGCGGAATTGGAAGAATCGATTGCGATGACCAAATCCGAAGCAAAAGCGGCGTTTAACAACGATGTGGTTTACATGGAAAAATACCTAGAAAACCCACGCCATGTTGAAATCCAAGTATTGGCAGACACTCACGGTAACGCGGTTTATTTAGCGGAACGTGATTGCTCGATGCAGCGTCGCCACCAAAAAGTGGTGGAAGAAGCACCTGCGCCGGGCATCAGTGAAGAACTGCGCCGTGATATCGGTAGCCGCTGTGCTAAAGCTTGCGTTGAAATCGGCTATTGCGGGGCGGGTACGTTTGAATTCTTATATGAAAATGGCGAATTTTATTTCATTGAAATGAACACCCGTATTCAGGTTGAGCATCCGGTGACAGAAATGATCACCGGCATCGACTTAGTTAAAGAACAGTTGCGTATTGCGTCAGGCTTGCCGCTGTCTTTTAGCCAAGATGATGTGAAAGTGCAAGGTCATGCGATTGAATGCCGTATCAATGCGGAAGATCCGCGCAACTTCCTGCCGTCACCGGGTAAAGTTACACGCTTACACACTCCGGGCGGCTTTGGGATTCGTTGGGATTCGCATATTTATGACGGCTATACTGTGCCGCCACATTACGATTCGATGATCGCCAAACTGATCAGTTACGGTGAAAACCGTGCAGAAGCGATTAGTAGAATGCGCAATGCGCTATCTGAAGTGATTATCGAAGGCTTAAAAACCAACATTCCACTGCACGAACTGATTATGGAAGATCCAAATTTCCAACAAGGTGGCACGAATATTCACTACCTTGAGAAAAAATTGGGAATGCACGATTAATTCAGTGCAAGATACAAAAAGTAGGGGCGGATTTCTATATCCGCCCGTTTTTATTTAAACGCTTCATTTGAATTGAGGTATAAATAATGACTTTGCAGCAAAAGTATCAACAAGCAACAAAAGAAGCTCGCTGGGCATTAGGATTAACGGTTTTGTATGTGGTGGGATGGTGCTTGTGCGCCTATCTGCCGAGCGGAACACCCGGGCCAATCGGTTTCCCATTATGGTTTGAACTCGCCTGTATTTACCTGCCGATTTTATTTATTGTGGTTGCCTATTGGGTGATCCGTATCATTTATCAAGACATTGATCTGGAAAATCACGATGATCAGCCGTCGTCCTCGACACAAGAGGTGGTGAAATGAATCTAGGGATTGTTTTACCGTTAGTGATTTATTTGACATTTGTGTTTGGCGCGGCGATTTATGCCTACACAAAACGTAGTAAAGGCGATTTTTTGACCGAATACTATGTTGGCAACCGCTCAATGACCGGTTGGGTGCTGGCGATGACCACCGCTTCTACTTATGCCAGTGCCAGTTCATTTATTGGTGGGCCGGGGGCGGCGTATAAATTCGGACTGGGCTGGGTGCTGCTGGCGATGATTCAAGTGCCGGCGGTATGGTTGGCACTGGGTGCTCTGGGCAAAAAGTTTGCCTTGCTGTCGCGTGAAAGTAAGGCGCTGACGATTAATGATCTGTTACTACACCGCTATAAAAATAAATACCTGGTGTGGATTGCCTGCATTGCGTTATTAATTGCCTTTTTTGCCGCTATGACTGTGCAGTTTATCGGCGGGGCGCGGCTGTTGGAAACCACAGTCGGTATCAGCTATACCAATTCGCTGCTGATTTTTGCCTTAACCGTTGGGATTTATACCTTTATCGGTGGTTTCCGCGCGGTGGTGTTGACCGACACCATTCAGGGCACGGTGATGATTTTCGGCACTTTGATTTTGTTGGTGGCGGTGATTTATGCCGCAGGTGGGGTTGAAAGTGCGGTTGCGGCATTAGCTGTGCAAGATCCACAATTGATAAGCCCCTACGGACCGAATGAGATGCTGGATTTTCAATTTATGGCGTCGTTTTGGATCTTAGTTTGCTTTGGCGTGGTCGGTTTGCCGCATACCGCTGTGCGCTGCATGGCGTTCAAAGACAGCAAAGCGCTACACGGCGGAATGTTGATCGGCACTATTGTGTTGAGTATCGTCATGCTTGGAATGCACTTATCGGGCGCACTGGGGCGTGCAATTTTGCCTGATCTCACGATTCCGGATCAGGTGATCCCAACATTAATGCTACAGGTTTTGCCGCCGATTGTCGCTGGGATCTTCCTCGCTGCGCCAATGTCAGCGATCATGTCAACTATTGATGCCCAACTGATTCAATCATCAGCGATCTTCGTCAAAGATATTTATTTAGCCGCCAAACCGGAAAAGGCGCACGATCAAAAGAAAATTGGGTTGTTTTCCTCAATGGCGACCTTGATTCTGACCGCACTTTTAGTGTTGGCGGCACTCAATCCGCCGGATATGATCATTTGGTTGAATCTATTTGCCTTCGGCGGATTGGAAGCGGCATTTTTATGGGTGATTGTGCTTGGCTTATATTGGGAAAAAGCCAATGCTTGCGGCGCGATCGCCTCGATGAGCGTCGGCTTACTCAGCTATGTCTTGCTGACCACCGCCTCGCTGAAATTATTCGGCTTTCATGCTATCGTGCCGTCATTGGTATTCGGCTTGATTGCTTTTTTAGTCGCCAATAAATTTGGCGAAAAACAGATTGATACAACGGAAAAAGAGTATGCCTTGGGTACAAATTCGAATTAATAGTAGTGATAAACAAGCGGAACAGATTGGCGAGGCGTTGGAAGCGCTAGGCTCGGTTTCCGTCACCTTTGTTGACAGCCAAGATACACCGGTGTTTGAACCGCTGCCTGGGGAAACCCGCCTTTGGGGCAACACCGATGTGATTGCACTGTTTGATGCTGAAACTGATATGCAACGGATTGCTGAGCAGATGAGTGAGCAGCATATTTTGAACGACGACGTCAGTTACAAAATCGAACAAATTGAAGATAAAGATTGGGAACGAGAATGGATGGAAAACTTCCACCCGATGCAATTCGGCAAGCGGTTATGGATCTGTCCGAGTTGGCGACCTGTGCCGGATGAAAGTGCGGTTAATGTGATGCTTGATCCCGGTTTGGCGTTTGGTACGGGAACACACCCGACAACCGCACTTTGCCTGCAATGGCTGGACGGATTGGATTTGAACGGTAAAACCGTGATTGATTTTGGCTGCGGCTCCGGCATTTTGGCGATTGCGGCACTGAAACTCGGCGCGAAACAGGCTATTGGTATCGACATTGATCCGCAAGCGATCCTTGCCAGCCGTGATAACGCCGAACGTAATGGCGTGGCAGACCGACTGGAACTGTTTTTAGCCAAAGATCAGCCGCAAAACCTGCAAGCCGATGTAGTGGTGGCAAATATTCTTGCTGGCCCGCTGAAAGAGCTGGCAGAACCGATTATTGCCTTGCTTAAGCCTAATGCTGATTTAGGGCTGTCTGGCATTCTAGCCAATCAAGCAGCATCAGTTTGTGAAGCATACCAAGCCCAAGTGCGGTTAGAGCCGGCTACCGAACGTGAAGAGTGGTGTCGGATTACTGGGGTTAAACGCGCTTAGCGCTATTTTCTGTTTTAAAAGCATTAAAACAGGCGAATTGTCAATGGTTATTCGCCTGTTGTTTTTACGTTTCAGCGATTATTTTCGCTGTTTTTTTAACCAGATCAAAAAAATGCAAAAAAACGCATTTTGTATAAAAATTGTGCTTCCCTAATGGCAAAAAAGTGCGTATTATAGCCCCCCTTGTTCGATGATGGTTCTGTTTCGATTCTGTTTATTGTTGTTGTGGTGAGCTGGTGCGCATTGGAAAATTTCAATTAAAAAATCGCGTATTGCTTGCGCCTATGGCGGGAATAACCGATTTGCCGTTTAGAAGAATCTGTTCTCGCTATCAAGCGGGGCTGACCTATTCTGAAATGATGTCGGCGAATCGTGATGTATGGCATACGGAGAAATCCCGTTTGCGAGTGGCACACCATGCAGACATCGGAATTAATGCCGTGCAGATTGCCGGCAGCGACCCGTTGGAAATGGCTCAGGCGGCAGCGTTGAATGTAGGGTGTGGCGCACAGTTGATTGACATCAACATGGGGTGTCCGGCTAAAAAAGTGAATCGCAAAATGGCGGGTTCGGCATTATTGCAATACCCTGATTTAGTTGAACAAATTCTACAATCTGTTGTGTCGGCAGTGAATGTTCCGGTCACCTTGAAAATTCGAACAGGGTGGGATAAAACCAATAGAAATTGTGTTGAAATCGCTAAAATAGCGGAGCAATCCGGTATCGCGGCGCTCACAGTGCACGGGCGAACCCGCAGTTGCTTATATGAGGGTGAAGCGGAGTATGAGCATATTCGCGCGGTGAAACAACAGGTTTCTATTCCGGTGATTGCAAACGGTGATATTACATCGCCGAAAAAAGCGAAATATGTTCTGGATTATACCGGAGCAGATGCCGTGATGATTGGGCGGGGTGCACTTGGTCAACCATGGCTGTTTCGACAGATTGAGGCTTTTTTGCAGTCGGGGCAACTTATCGCCGAACCTGATTTGGCAGAAAAGTGTCAGGTGGCATTCGAGCATATTCAAGGCTTGCACGAATTTTATGGCGAGCAGAAAGGCTATCGAGTGGCGCGCAAACACGTAAGTTGGTATTTGGACAACATCAAGCCAGATGCATCTTTTAAATGTACTTTCAATACGATTACTGATCCTAAACAACAGCTGAGCGTATTGAAGGAGTTTCTTGACTCAATCCAATAGGGGATTGGGGTGATTTTTTTAGTTAAATGGAACACATAACAATGTTAGAACAACGTAGCAATTCAGAAGCATTAACCGTTTCTACTTTAAATGCGCAATCTCAACTTACCAATAAACCATTAAGAGATTCCGTTAAACAAGCGCTAAAAAATTATTTGGCTCAATTGAACGGACAAGATGTGAATGATCTTTATGAGTTGGTATTATCCGAAGTGGAACACCCAATGTTAGACATGGTGATGCAATACACTCGCGGCAACCAAACCCGTGCGGCGAATATGCTGGGCATTAACCGCGGCACGCTACGCAAAAAACTGAAAAAATACGGCATGGGCTGATTTTAGGTTTTAAAATCGATCGATGAAAAACGGCTATTGAATTGTTTCAATAGCCGTTTTGTTTTGCTGCCGCTTTATAAAATCGACGGTTATTGCTAAAATTCTCACCCGTTTTCCATTCTATTTGAGATGATTTATGTTAAGAAAAATTTTGCTGCCAGCGGTTGTTTTGCTGAGTGCTGCATGTGTGTCGGAATCGCAACCAAACGCTTTCCCGGCGGAGTTTGCCAATGCGGATTATGTGCTATCCGATAAAGATGCTCGACAATGGGTGATCGCCAGCCACCAAGCGGAAAAGTGCATCTACCCTAATTTAACCCGAATTCAACAACAACATTTTTCACAGCAAGATGCCTATATTCATTCGCAATATGTGTTTTTCTATCCGTTGGAAAACATTATCGGCGCAGACTATCTGAAAATGGTACGGGAAGACGAAAAATCAATGGGCTACGCGCAGTATCAGTTTAAAAAATACAAAGACCTGACAGCAAAGTCACTCTCTCACGCCCAATGTGAATCCTTACGCACCAATGCTCGTGATGATCTAGCGGTTGTAAAAGGGCAATACAAAAACGGCATGGCAGAAGAAACCAAAACCGACACCAGCGAAAGCAACGACAACGTCGCTACCAATGACAACAAATTTTTCTTTGATATTATTAAGTGGGGAGCAGCATTGGTGTTGTAGGAAAATACTCAATGAAAAAAGCTCAAATAGTAAAAACCGCACTTTGGATAATACCAAGTGCGGTTAAAATGCCGTTCAGCCGCTGAAAATTAGCGAGTGCTGGTGCTGGTTGTACTGCGGGTGGCGCGTTTACGATCCACTTCGGTCAGCAATTTTTTACGGATGCGTACTGAAACCGGGGTTACTTCGACCAGTTCATCATCATCAATAAATTCCAACGCTTGCTCTAGCGTGTAACGCACTGGTGGCACAAGCACCACGGCGTCGTCTTTACCGGAGGCACGCATATTGGTGAGTTTTTTGCCTTGCAAGCAGTTGACGGTTAAGTCGTTGCCGCGGCTGTGGATGCCGATCACTTGTCCTTCATAGACTTCGGTACCGTGGTCGATCATCAATTTACCGCGCTCTTGCAAGCTGAATAGTGCGTAGGCTAATGCTTTACCGGTGGCGTTTGAAATCAATACGCCGTTGATGCGTTGTCCGATTTCACCCGGTTTCACATCATCATAGTGGCTGAAGCTGGAGTACAGCAGACCGGTTCCTGACGTCATGGTCATAAATTCATTACGGAAGCCGATTAAGCCACGGCTAGGAATGATGTATTCCAAACGGGTGCGGCCTTTGCCGTCCGGCACCATGTCGCGCACTTCACCTTTACGGATCCCTAACGCTTCCATTACTGAACCTTGATGTTGCTCTTCAATGTCGATAGTCACTTGCTCAAATGGCTCTTGTTTGCGGCCGTCGATCTCGCGGAAGATAACTTTCGGACGGGAAACAGCCAATTCGTAGCCTTCACGACGCATATTTTCGATCAAGACCGATAAATGCAATTCACCACGACCGGACACACGGAACGCGTCCGGATCTTCGGTTTCTTCCACACGCAATGCCACGTTGTGAACCAGTTCTTTATTTAAGCGTTCTAAAATTTGGCGTGAAGTCACAAATTTGCCTTCTTTACCACAGAACGGCGAGGTGTTTACGCAGAAAAACATGGTCACGGTCGGTTCGTCCACGCTTAGTGCCGGAAGTGCTTCCACGCTGTTAACGTCACAAATCGTATCGGAAATATTCAATTCACCTAAGCCGGTAATCGCGATAATGTCGCCCGCTGTCACAATATTGGCTTCATAACGTTGCAAACCTAAATGTCCCAACACTTGTCCGACTTTGCCGTTGCGGGTTTTGCCTTCGCTGTCGATAATCGTCACTTGTTGGTTTGGTTTCACTGCGCCACGTTTGATGCGACCGATGCCGATAACGCCCACATAGTTGTTATAATCCAGCTGTGAAATCTGCATTTGGAACGGTTTGTCGCTTTCCACTTTTGGTGGTTCAACGTATTTCACCACCGCCTCAAATAACGGGGTCATGTCTTCCGCCAGATCTTCGTGTTCCACACCGGCAACGCCGTTTAATGCGGAAGCATAGATGATCGGGAAGTCGAGTTGTTCGTCAGTCGCGCCCAAGTTCACAAACAGATCGAATACTTGATCGACAACCCAGTCAGGACGTGCGCCCGGGCGGTCAACTTTGTTGATCACCACAATCGGTTTTAAGCCGTGCGCGAACGCTTTTTGCGTAACGAAACGGGTTTGCGGCATCGGGCCGTCAAACGCATCAACCAACAACAACACCGAATCGACCATTGACAACACACGTTCCACTTCACCGCCGAAGTCGGCGTGTCCCGGGGTGTCAACGATGTTGATACGGTAGTCATTCCAATTAATGGCGGTGTTTTTTGCCAAAATGGTAATGCCGCGCTCTTTTTCCAGATCATTGGAGTCCATCACGCGCTCATCGCTGTCGCCGCGCGCATTTTCTAGCGTGCCGGATTGTTGTAACAGTTTATCAACCAAGGTTGTTTTGCCGTGGTCAACGTGAGCAATAATCGCAATGTTGCGCAATTTGCTGATATCTAATTCATTATTCATGTGAAAATCTTCGTCGTAGTAAAAGAAAAGTGATTCCAAAAAACCGTCAATGCGGTGGCTTTGAGATAAAATTCATTGGAAGGTGGCGAATTATAACGTTTTTCAAACAAAACGGCTATTAAATATTGAAAATTTAACGAAAGTGCCGCTTTAATGAAAATCTAACAAAATAATCAAAAAATGTGTTGATTTTTTATTTTTATGGATTATATTTTAGTTACGTTTCAAACAAACCCTGATATCTTTATATTTTTTCACATTAAACCATAGAGGATTTAGTTATGTCGCAAGCAGCTATCGCTAACGTATTTAAGCTCATTGAGGAGCACGATGTCAAATTTGTCGATCTTCGTTTCACCGACATTAAAGGCACCGAGCAACACGTTTCCATTCCTAAAAGTGCGGTAGATGAAGATTTTTTTGAAGACGGAAAAATGTTCGACGGTTCTTCTATTGCCGGTTGGAAGACCATCAATAAATCTGACATGGTGCTTATGCCGATTGCAGAAACCGCGATTGTTGATCCGTTCTTTGCGATCCCGACTTTAAGCATTCGTTGTGATGTATATGAGCCGACCACCATGCAAGGCTACGATCGCGATCCGCGTTCAATCGCCGAGCGTGCGGAAGAGTATCTGAAAGCCTCCGGCATCGCGGATACCGTGTTAGTCGGGCCTGAACCGGAATTTTTCCTGTTTGACGACGTGCGTTTCCAAGTCGGCATGGACGCAAGTTCGTTTGCGATTGACGATATTGAAGCGGCATGGAACAGCAATACCGAATATGAAGGCGGCAACACCGGTTATCGTCCGGCGGTGAAAGGCGGTTATTTCCCGGTTCCGCCAGTCGATTCGTCACAAGATATTCGTTCTGAAATGTGTTTGTTGATGGAAGAGTTCGGTTTGGTGATCGAAGCGCACCACCATGAAGTGGCGACCGCGGGGCAAAATGAAATCGCTTGCCGTTTCAATACCTTAACCCTGAAAGCCGACGAAACCCAAATCTATAAATATGTGGTGCGCAATGTGGCGCATGAACACGGCAAAACCGCTTGCTTTATGCCAAAACCATTGTTTGGTGATAACGGATCAGGTATGCACGTGCATATTTCATTGAGCAAAGACGGCGTAAACCTGTTCTCCGGTGATAAATATGCCGAGATGTCCGAAACCGCACTTCACTTTATTGCCGGTGTGGTTAAACATGCGAAAGCGCTGAATGCGTTTACCAACCCGACCACCAACTCTTACAAACGTTTGGTGCCGGGCTATGAAGCGCCTGTACTGTTGGCGTATTCTGCCAGCAACCGTTCGGCTTCAATTCGTATTCCGACCGTGAGTAGCCCGAAAGCACGCCGTATTGAAGTACGCTTCCCGGATCCGGGTGCGAACCCATACTTAGCGTTTTCAGCGATTTTGATGGCGGGTCTGGACGGAATCATCAATAAGCTGAACCCGGGCGATGCAATGGATAAAAACCTGTATGACTTGCCGCCGGAAGAGCTGAAACAAGTGCCGCACGTTGCCGGTTCACTGGAAGAAGCGTTGCAAGCATTGCAACAAGACAATGATTTCTTAACTCGTGGCGGTGTATTCAGTAAAGATTTCATTGATGCCTATGTGGAACTGAAATCTAAAGACGTACAACGTTTAAGAATGTTACCGCACCCGGCTGAATTTGAAATGTATTACGCGATGTAATCACACTTTCGATTGGCTTACGATTCCCGCTTTGGCGGGAATTTTTTTATTTGCGCTTGCCTAAGCGATTGTTTTCTGAATAATGGAATTATTGATTCCCTTATCCTGACGTCTATGCCATTTTTCGATACTCACACCCATTTTGATTATTTGCTTAATCAGCTGCAACAATCGGTGCCGCAAGGCGTCGAGGAGGCACGAGCCGCCGGCGTGGGCAAAATCTTGATCGCTGCAGTGATGCAAACGCAATTTGAAACGCTGGACGCAATCTGCACACAAGCGCCGACGGCACTGTGTTACGGGCTGGGGCTGCATCCACTGTATATCGAACAACACCAGCAAGCGGATTTAGACGAGCTAAACCGCCGATTGCAGCAAAAACCGCAGTTGTGCAAAGCCGTGGCGGAAATTGGTTTGGAAAGAGCGGTTGACGCCTTGATCTCCGCTGAAATGTGGCAAAAACAGTGCGATTTTCTGGAAAGTCAGCTCTATTTTGCCAAACAGTTTAACTTGCCGGTTAGCCTGCATTCCCGCCGCAGCCATGATCAGCTGTACACCTTTTTAAAACGAATCTCTTTATCCAAAACCGGCGTGGTGCACGGGTTTGCCGGCAGTTATCATCAGGCAAAGCGCTTTGTTGAGTTGGGTTATTTTATCGGTGTTGGCGGCACAATCACTTATCCGCGCGCCAATAAAACCCGCGAAGCGATTCGTCAATTACCATTAGACTGCTTGGTGTTAGAAACGGATAGTCCGGATATGCCGGTGAACGGTTATCAAGGGCAACCGAACCGACCGAAGCGCATCATACACAGCTTTCAGGCATTGTGCGACTTACGCCCTGAGCCGTGCGAGCAGATCCAAACCGCACTTTGGCAAAACAGTTGCGCTTTATTTGATTTTTAGCCCGATTTGTTAGTGGTTTTAGGCTTAAGTTATGTTATCTGGTTCTAAGTCGGATAGGACGGCGGTTAGTTTTTTGTTTACATTAATGTTATTATAATCCCATTCTCACAACCGCCGAAATGGCGCACAACCCTGTGAATCACTATGCGAATTCCACGAATTTATCACCCCGAACCATTAACAAACCGAACCGACTGCGAACTGAGCGGTGATGCGGTCAACCACGTTGCGCGTGTGTTGCGCATGAGTGTCGGGCAGCAACTTGAATTATTCGACGGCAGCAACCATATCTATCCTGCGACAATTGAGGAAATCAGTAAAAAAGCGGTGAAAGTGCGGTTAGACGGTGCGATTGAAGATGATCGAGAGTCTGCGTTGAATATTCATTTAGGACAAGTGATTTCTCGCGGTGATCGCATGGAATTTACCATTCAGAAATCGGTGGAACTGGGGGTGAATGTGATCACGCTGTTGTGGTCGGAGCGCTGTGGCGTGAAGCTTGATGCGGAGCGAATGGAAAAGAAAATTCAGCAATGGCAGAAAATCGTGATTGCCGCCTGCGAGCAGTGCGGGCGCAACCGAATTCCTGAAATCCGCCCGATGATGAAGCTGACTGACTGGTGTGCCGAAGCGACCGACATGCTGAAATTGAATCTGCATCCGCGCGCCGATTTCGGCATCAGCCAATTAACACAACTTCCGCCGCAAGGCGTGCGCTTGCTGATCGGCTCGGAAGGCGGCTTGTCGGCACAAGAAATTGAGATGACCGAACAGCAACAGTTTCAACCGGTGCTGCTCGGCAAACGGGTTTTGCGCACCGAAACCGCATCATTGGCGGCGATTACCGCACTTCAAGTCTGCTTCGGCGATTTAGGTTAACCAGAAGGAACATAACATGATTAAACTCGGCATTGTAATGGATCCGATTCAGTCCATTAATATCAAAAAAGACTCCAGCTTTGCGATGTTGGAACAGGCGCAAGCGCGCGGTTATGCGCTGTATTACATGGAAATGAATGACCTTTTTTTAGAAAAAGGCGTGGCTAAAGCGCGAATGCGACAACTGAAAGTGCGGTATGACCAACAGAATTGGTTCGAATTTATCGGTGAAGAAACTTGCGAGTTGGCGGAATTAGACGTGATTTTAATGCGCAAAGATCCGCCGTTTGATACCGAATTTATCTACGCGACCTACATTTTAGAACGAGCCGAGGAGCAGGGCTGCCTGATTGTGAATAAGCCGCAGAGCCTGCGCGATTGCAATGAGAAATTATACACTGCGTGGTTTGCCGAATTGACGCCGGAAACCTTAGTTACACGCGATGCGGCGCGGATTAAGGCTTTTCATCAGCAACACGGCGATATTATTTTAAAGCCGCTGGACGGCATGGGCGGCAGTTCGATTTTCCGTGTGAAACAAGGTGATCCGAATTTGTCGGTGATCATCGAAACTCTGACCGCACTTAGTACTCGCTACTGCATGGCGCAGACTTATATTCCGGCGATCGTCAATGGTGACAAACGGATTTTAGTGGTGGACGGCGAGCCGGTGCCGTATTGTTTGGCGCGGATCCCGCCACAAGGTGAAACCCGCGGCAATCTTGCCGCCGGCGGCAGCGGCGAAGCCGGTCCGTTAAGCGATCACGATTGGGCGATTGCCAAAAGCGTTGCGCCGTATTTAAAACAAAAAGGCTTGATTTTTGTCGGCTTGGATGTGATAGGTGATAAACTGACCGAAATTAATGTGACCAGCCCGACCTGCATCCGCGAAATTGAGGCGGCTTTCCCGCAGGTATCGATCACGGCGATGTTAATGGACGCGATTGAAAAACGATTACAACAAAAAACTGAGCAGTAACCCAAAACAGGAGGTGACGGTTATGATGAAGCTACAAGACCATTTTCTGTTGGCAATGCGGGGCATGGACGATCCGTTCTTCAAAAATTCGCTGATCTATCTTTGCGAACACAATGAGGAGGGCAGCATGGGCATTATGTTAACCCGCTCGACGGACATCAGCGTGGCGGAAATCGTCGCCAAGATGAACTTCCTGATTGCCGATCAGCGTGAATATCGCAGCGATGACGTGGTGCTGATCGGCGGACCGGTCGGCGTGGAGCGCGGCTTTATTTTGCACAGCAAATGTATCCCGCCGTTTCAACATAGTTTTGCGGTTTCGGATCAAGTGTGGCTGACCACCTCTGCCGATGTGTTGCAAACCGTCGGACGAGCGGATGCGCCGGAAAAATATTTGGTGGCGTTGGGTTGCTGCACTTGGCGGCCGGAGCAGCTGGAGCAGGAAATTGCCGATAATGCTTGGCTGGTGCTCGAACCGAGCGAACACCTGCTGTTTGATGTGCCGCATGATCACCGCTGGTTGGAAGCCAACCGCTCTTTGGGCTTTGAACCGACTAATCTGACTGCACACGCAGGGCACGCCTAATGGGATTTACCGCACTTGCCTTTGACTACGGCGTGAAAAGTATCGGCTGTGCCGTAGGGCAGAGCATCACCGGCACCGCGCAAGCGCTGGCGGCATTTAAAGCCAATGACGGCATCCCAAATTGGGATTTAATTGAGAAATGCCTGAAAGAGTGGCAGCCGAAAATCGTGGTTGTCGGTTTGCCGCTGAACATGGACGGCACGGAACAAGAGATCACCCAACGGGCGCGAAAATTTTCCCAGCGGATTCACGGGCGCTTCGGCGTGGCAGTGGCACTGCATGATGAACGGCTCAGCACCGTGGAAGCCCGTGCGGAAATTTTTTCACGCCGCGGCTTTAAAGCCTTAGAAAAAGGCAAAGTCGACTCAATCTCGGCGTGTATTATTTTAGAAAGCTGGTTTGAAGCACAATTTTTAGATAACGGTTAGTATTATCTATCAAAAAGATGACCCACTATTAAAATCAGGCATAGTAGCCAAAAATGTGGCTGATTTTGAGATCTAAGCTTCTATTAGACATTTTTGTGGCTACTCCTCTTAAAGCGCTAGTTTTTCTAGCTCTTTTTATTCAAAAAATCCTGTATAAACATAATCTTATTCCTTCGGTTTAGTCCATTATGAACGGATAATTTCTGCTTTAAATCCTTAAACAGCCCTTCCAGCCGATTTGTCGTTTTTTCTATCCGTAACTCCGGGTATTTTTCAAAGACAAACAAGTAATCCATATAGCGTTTAATACTGGCATAAGCCCCTCTCAATTTGCGATGTTTATAAGGAAATTTACCCTGATTATCGGGTATATCAGACCGTTCTTCTAAGTAAGCTTTATGCTGCAAAAACCAGTGATGCAAACGGACATAAAAGTCATTTTTGTGACTCTGCTTGAGTGTTTTAACCATTGTTTTCAGTTCCTTTCCGGCAACGGATTTAGGGTTTCTCGTCAGCTTGCGAATCACCATTGCAACAAGGTGAAATTGGCACATTTGGGTTGGCGTATTAAATATATCTTTCAATAAGCCCCGTCGCCCATCGCAAGTAATAGATTGAATAATAAATCCTTTTTTACGCAATCGATTGATGGCTTTGGTATAGTAAATGTCCTTTTCGGTACGAACGATTTGGTGGTAAATCACCTTTTTTGAGCGGGAATCCATTATGACTAATACGCCGAATTGTGGCCCGAAAAAAGTGACATCCATAATAAGATTCAACATTGTGGTTTGCGGTGTGCTGAGTGGCGTTTTAGGGGCTTTTTTCAGGTGCCTTTGGATAGTCCTGACCGAACAATCATAGGTTAACGCAAGCTGCTTATACGTCTGTTTTCCGACGGTGTAATCGTGCCAGATTTGGGCGGATTGAAGGTAATTTGTGTGAGAATATGTCCGTAAACAATCCAAGCATTTATAGCGTTGCTTGCCTGAATTTTTACCGTGTTTTTTAATGTGTTCTGAACCACAGAAATAGCAATTTTTTGGTCATTTTAAAAAATCTCACTTAACGCCTTATTCTATAAGGGATTAAGCGAGATTTCAGCCACATTTTTGTCTACTATGCCTATTTTTGTCTATTATGCCTGTTGATAAGGGGCTGATTGAACATTGCCCCTCTCACTACAATTTCTACTACAACCCAAACGAAAACCCTTTGCTGTTCCATTTTGTTTCAGATTTTTCGACTGTTCGGGTCTGTTTTTCTGTCGGTGTATCTTTCAAAACTTCCGTGGTTTTATGGCTAGTGGTGTTGCGCTGTGTTGTGCCTTGTTCGTAAATCGGGCGTTTGTATTGTGGCAGATTTTGCCAGATAGTCGGGTTATGCACCGACACTGGTGCTGCGGCAGGCACGGTTTTAGGCTTGTGATCGCTGGCGTTTAATGAAATGTCATGGTTGCTTGTTGTCATGGTGTTGCCGCTCATCACCTGCTTGTGATATTGCTCGACAGTCTTCATATCCATGGTCGGCATTTCCGGCTGATTATGATTGAGCGGATGTACACAAGCGCTTAACGTTAGCGGCAATAAAAAAATACTCAGGTGTTTTTTCATCTGATTTTTCCCGTAAAACAAACCGCACTTTGAAACAAAGTGCGGTTGAGAATGAATTAAATTAGGCGCTCAATCTACAGCGTTTTCATTTCGTCTGCAATAATTTCCGCTTCAGGTCCCAAGATAACTTGTAAAGCATTGTCGCCCAGTTTGACATTACCTTTCGAACTTAACGCTTTTAGTTGATTTTCATTGATTTTGCTTCGGTCAACTAAAATTAAACGAAGGCGGGTGATACAAGCATCAATACTGCTGATGTTCTCTTTTCCACCTAATGCGGCAACAAATTGCTGCGCTTTTTCGCGTCGGCTGCCGGTTGCTTTTGCAGCAGTGGCAGTTGAGATGGTGGCAAGATTGTCGTCTTCCATTTTGTCTTCACGCCCCGGTGTTTTTAGGCGGAACATTTTGATGCAGGCGATGAAGATGACATAGTAAATCACTGAGAATACAATGCCTTGGATTAACAACATATACCAGCTTTGCGCCAATGGGTTTTGTGAGGAAAGCACCATGTCGACCAAACCGGCGCTGAAACCGAAGCCGGCAATCCATTGCATTGATGCGGCGAAAAATACGGAAATCCCGGTCAGCACGGCGTGGATAACATACAACACCGGCGCAACAAACATGAATGAGAATTCAAGCGGTTCGGTGATCCCGGTAAAGAAAGAGGCTAACGCAGCGGCAATCATCAAGGAAGCCACTTTGGTTTTGTTTTCCGGTTTCGCCATGTGGTAGATTGCCAGTGCTGCACCCGGTAAACCGAACATCATAATTGGGAAGAAACCGGCTTGATACATTCCGGTCACGCCGATAACCGCTTTCCCTTCAGCAAGAGATTGCGCGCCTCCTAAGAAGTTAGGAATGTCGTTAATGCCGGCAACGTCAAACCAAAATACGGAATTCAGGGCGTGGTGCAAGCCGATTGGGATCAGCAGGCGGTTAAAGAAGCCGTAGATCCCGGCACCGACTGTGCCCATATCTTTGATTGATTCGCCGAAGCTGACTAATCCGCCGAAAATAACCGGCCAGACGTATAACAGAATGAAAGAAAGCACAATTGCGGCAACCGATACCAAAATCGGCACTAGGCGTTTTCCACTGAAGAACGCCAACGCTTTCGGCAATTCGACTTTGTAGTAGCGATTATATAACGCGGCGGAAATCACCCCGACTAAAATCCCAATGAATTGGTTATTGATTTTGCCGAATGCGGCTGGGACTTGGTCAACCGCAATCCCTTCTAATTGAGCAACCGCTCCCGGTGAAAGCAGGGTGGTGACCACTAAAAAGCTGACCAAACCGGACAATGCGGCGGAGCCGTGTTTATCTTCCGACATACCGAATGCCACACCGACGGCAAACAGTAATGACATATTATCAATAATGGCGGCGCCGGACTTAATCAGCAAAGCGGCTAACTGACTGTTGGCTCCCCAGCCGTTCGGATCTAACCAGTAGCCGATCCCCATCAGAATGGCGGCCGCCGGTAGTGCTGCGACAGGCACCATTAAGGCTCTGCCGATACGTTGTAAATAACCTAGGATAGACATAAGTTACCTCTCTAAGGATTAAGTGAATGATTAGTAATTTATTTTTTAGCAAAAAATATCTAGTGATTCATGCAGGTTAATATTGAACTTTTCACCTTTCGTTTGCAAGTTTTTTATTCTAAATCTGTGATCGAAATCAATCTTGATTTTCATTAAAAAAAATGATTAAATCACTTCAGTTTAGATTGTATGTGTGATGTCCACTAAAAAGGAGAAATAAAATGAGATTAATTCCATTAAAAAGTGCAGAACAAGTGAGCCTTTGGGCGGCGAATTATATCGTAAAAAAAATTAATGCGTTTCAACCGACCGCAGACAAACCGTTTGTGTTGGGCTTGCCGACAGGCAGCACCCCGCTGCAAACCTACAAAGAGCTGATCAAGTTGTACCAACAGGGCGAAGTCAGCTTCAAAAATGTGGTGACTTTCAACATGGACGAATATGTCGGTTTGCCGAAAGAACATGAGCAAAGTTACTACACCTTTATGTGGGAAAACTTCTTTAACCATGTTGATGTGCAAGAACAGAACGTGAATATTTTGAACGGCAACACTGCCGATCATGATCAAGAGTGCCGCCAATACGAAGAGAAAATCCGCTCTTACGGCAAAATTCACCTGTTCATGGGCGGGGTTGGCAGTGACGGACACATTGCTTTTAATGAACCTGGCTCGTCTTTAAGCTCCAGAACGCGGATCAAAACCCTGACCGAAGACACGCTGATTGCCAATTCCCGTTTCTTCGACAATGATTTAACCAAAGTGCCGAAATATGCCTTGACCATCGGCGTGGCGACCTTGTTGGATGCGGAAGAAGTATTGATCTTGGCAACCGGTCACAATAAAGCGTTGGCATTGCAAGCCGGTGTCGAGGGCTGTGTGAATCATTTATGGACCATCAGTGCGCTGCAAATGCACACTAAAGCGGTGTTAGTGTGTGATGAGCCGGCAACACAGGAATTAAAAGTGAAAACCGTGAAATATTTCACTAATTTGGAAGCGGCGGAAATTGCCAGCGTGGCATAAGCGAGGGGAAATATGCGTTATGCATTAACTAACGGCGTGATTTATACCGCCGAAAAAGTGCTGTATCAGCACGCACTGATCGTGAATGACGGCTTGATTGAAGCCGTTGTTCCACAGCAGGATTTACCCGCTAAAATCGAACAAGTTGATTTAGCAGGTAAAAATCTGACCGCAGGCTTTATTGATCTGCAATTAAATGGCGCAGGCGGAGTGATGTTCAATCTGGATACTACCGTTGAAACCCTGCACACCATGCAGCAAACCAATATGCGCTACGGCTGCACCAGTTATCTGCCGACTTTCATCACGGCGCCGGACGAAGGCATGAAAAGTGCGGTTGCGGTGATGCGTGAATATTTGCAAGACAGCAACAATGCCAATCAGGCTCTGGGTTTGCACTTGGAAGGTCCGTATCTCAGTCTTGAGAAAAAAGGTGTACACCGTCCGCAATATATCCGCCAGATCTCTCCGGAAATGGCAGAATTTTTATGCGCGAATGGTGATGTGATCACTAAGTTGACGATCGCCGCCGAAAATGAAGCCGGCAATTATGTGAAACAATTCACCGACAGCGGAATTTTGGTGTCGTTGGGACACTCGAATGCGACTTATGAGGTGGCAAAACAACGGATTGCTGACGGCATTGGTTTTGCTACCCATTTGCATAATGCGATGTCACCGATTAGCTCAGGACGCGATATGGGCGTAGTCGGCGCGGTGTTGGATTCTGATATTTACACCGGCATTATCGTCGACGGCTTGCACGTCACTTGGTCAAATATTCGCTTCGCCAAACAGATTAAAGGCGAAAAACTGGTTGTGGTGACAGATGCGACCGCTGCCGCTGGTTCGGATATCGAATGGTTTGACTTTGTCGGCACTAAGGTGATTGTGAAAGACGGCAAGTGTTACGACGAACAAACCGGCAGCCTTGGCGGCTCGGCGATCACCATGATTGAATCGGTACAAAATCTGGTTGAACAGGTGGGGATCGAATTGCCGGAAGCGTTAAGAATGTGCTCGCTGTATCCGGCAAAAGCTATTGGCGTTGACCGCACTTTGGGTTCAATTGAAGCCGGCAAAGTGGCGAACTTGACGGTATTTGATCACAACTTCAAGGTTTCCGCCACGGCGGTTAACGGCATTTTTCAACACTATGTCTGATAAGCGTTGAGAGACTCGAAAATGAGACGAGAAAGTGCGGTATGTCTAATGAATACCGCACTTTTTTATATTGAATTGTAAACGGCGTGACAACAATCGTGTTAAAATACGGCGCAATAAAACGATCAATAAGATAGCAAGGATCAGCGATGAGTAAGTCAATACAGATAGTGAATGTCGATTTTGTCAAACAGGCAAATGGTGCGCTGGTATATCGTTTGATCGATCAGTACGGTCCGATTTCGCGGATTCAAGTGTCGGAAATGAGCGGACTGGCGGCGGCGAGCGTGACGAAAATCACCCGCAATTTATTGCGTTTCGGACTGATTAAAGAGCTGGAACAGCAGGAGTCAACCGGCGGCAGACGCGCAATTTCCATTGTGGCGGAGCGTGAAAAATTTGTCTCGATTTTGATTCGTTTAGGCAGAACCACGCTCACGGTTGCCGCGATGGATTTGGCAACCGAAGTGCGGTTTAAGCAGAAATACCAGCTGAAAACCGAACAATCGCTGGCAAAATTGGAACAATATGTGCTGAATTTGATTCAACAGGCGCTAACGATGTTGACGGAATCAGGCTATCAAGTGATCGCCTGCGGCGTTACCGTGCCGGGATTTGTCGATCAAAAAACCAATACCATTCAATTTATGCCACAATTTAACCTGAAAAAGCCTTGGAAGCTGGCGGAAAAAATTCAACAAACCATTCGGCTGCCAGTGTTTATCGGGCATGATGTGCGAGCGTTGGCGCTGGCGGAATCTTATTTCGGTAAAACACAAGCGTGCAACGACTCGATACTATTGCGGATCCACCGTGGGGTTGCCGCCGGGATTATTTTAAATAAAGAGCTGTTTAGCGGCAGCAAAAACAATCTGGGTGAGATCGGGCATACGCAAGTCGATCCGCTCGGCAAACCGTGCAAGTGCGGTAATT
The DNA here is from genome assembly GCF_052931395.1 of Testudinibacter sp. P27/CKL/0425. NCBI lineage: Bacteria > Pseudomonadati > Pseudomonadota > Gammaproteobacteria > Pasteurellales > Pasteurellaceae > Testudinibacter > Testudinibacter sp. P27/CKL/0425. Next base: position 1,148,626 of record NZ_CM128801.1, read on the forward strand.
TCGGCTGTTTGGAAACTTTAATCAGCAATTCGGCGATTGAGGAAAGCGTGCGTCAGCTGTTGCAGCAAGGACATCAAAGCGAATGGGTGTCGCTCGAACATTGTGATTTAGCTGCGATTTGTCATGGCGTGAATCAGGGCGATCCTTTGTTGGTCGAGCTGTTCCAAAAAATCGCCAAACATATCGGACAAGTGCTGGCGGTGTGTATTAATGTGCTGAATCCGGAAAAAATTATTCTCTCCGGGCAAATCACCCAAGCACAGCAAGTGCTATTTCCGGCAATTGAAAAAGCGTTGCAAGCAATGGCGCTGAGCGATTTTGTCAATCATACCGCACTTGAGGCTTCGGAATTGGCACATGATGACATTATCGGCGCATTCGCCTTGATTAAGCGGGCGCTATGGCGCGGCGAGTTATTGGTGCAATTACTGGAGCAACCGTTGGCGCAGTAATTCCGTTTTGTCGATACGCAAAATCACGGCGGATAACAATTTTCGGTTGTAAATTGTGCGTTCAGCGATTAAACTGGTCAATCTGTGTCCGAATAGATAAAAAAAGCGGTTTTTTAATAAAAAACGGTTGACGAGTAGGGCTGATATTAGCATAATTAGCCCCGCAAAACCGATGAGGTGAACGCAGAAAATAATTGAATGGCTATGTAGCTCAGCTGGTTAGAGCACAACACTCATAATGTTGGGGTCACAGGTTCGAATCCCGTCATAGCCACCATATTTTCCACGCGGGAATGGCGAAATTGGTAGACGCACCAGATTTAGGTTCTGGCGCCGCGAGGTGTGTGGGTTCAAGTCCCTCTTCCCGCACCATTCATTTGAGGTTTGCAATTGTCATGTAGGTGGGGTATCGCCAAGCGGTAAGGCACTGGGTTTTGATCTCAGCATTCCTAGGTTCGAATCCTAGTACCCCAGCCATCGACTTATCTATTCAGAACATTGAATTTCCAAGATTTTATTGGGGTATCGCCAAGCGGTAAGGCACTGGGTTTTGATCTCAGCATTCCTAGGTTCGAATCCTAGTACCCCAGCCATCAAACTTGAAAATTCAAACACAAACTGCGGAAGTGGCGAAATTGGTAGACGCGCTAGGTTCAGGTCTTAGAGCCTTAACGGGTGTGGGGGTTCAAGTCCCCCCTTCCGCACCATTCTTTTCTTAATAATTACATTTTCTTATCTCAATAAATTTCAATATATTACTCCTATTGTTATTCCTTAATATCTGTTACTTGCAGAATAGATCGCGTTTGTGATTTCAAAACAAACTTGATTCAGCCCTCATTTCATCAAAATAATGCTTGATTAATACATAAAAAAAGTTCAAATTAGCTAAAATGATTTTTTTGTAGCATATACTTTTTATTTTAAACCGAGTTGAGATTGAATAATGAGTGAAAAAGAGTTTGAATTAAAACAAAAAGGCGAGCTGGCGCGGTTGACTAACCGCACTTTCAAGTTTGATCAACGAATCAAAGACGGTTGGTTTTCTGCGGTTTATTTCTTGAAAACCACAAAAATTGTAGCAAATCGTATTCCTAAACAGACGGTCACGATGCAATTTTTCCAAAAAAATGAGGCGATTGTGTGTGGTATGGATGAAGCGATTGCGCTGTTGCACACTTTTGCCACCAATCCGCAAAATCTGAAAATCTGGGCGCTGAACGACGGTGATAAGATTTCGCCGTTTGAAACCGTATTGATGATTGAAGGGTATTATGAGGATGTCGGCTATCTGGAAGGGATTATCGACGGAATTTTAGCGCGCCGCACTTCGGTGGCGACCCATGTATATAACGTGGTGCAGGCTGCCGGTGAAAAACAGGTGATTTTTATGGGCGACCGTGATGATCATTTTTCACAGCAAGCAGGCGACGGCTATGCGGCATATATCGGCGGCATGAGTGCGCAGGCGACGTATGCGATGAATGAGTGGTGGGGCACTGAAGGTGTCGGCACCATGCCGCACGCCTTGATTCAATTGTTTAACGGCGATTTGATTCAAGCTTGTGAAGCCTATTTGGCGACCTTCCCCGACGATAATCTGGTGGCGCTGGTGGATTATAATAACAACGTGGTTGAGGATTCTCTACGCGTTGCGCGCCATTTCAGCGAGAAATTATATGGCGTTCGGGTGGATACTTCCGCCAATATGGTGGATCAATATTTTCTGCGAAACCAGCATGAATTTGGACAATACGATCTGCGCGGCACTAATCCGCGTTTGATTAAATTATTGCGCCGCCATTTGGACGCGGAAGGTTTTCAGCACGTTAAAATTATTGTCAGCGGCGGGTTTGATTCAGCGAAGATCAAATTGTTTGAACAATTGGATACGCCGGTGGATTCCTATGGCGTGGGCTCTAATTTGCTGAAGGTGAATATCGGCTTTACCGGCGATTGTGTGAAACTAAACGGCGTGGAACAAGCCAAACAAGGGCGTCGCTACCAGTTTAATCCACGCTTGCAGCCAGTGCCGTATACAGAGGAAAATGCGCATGACTCTACAACAGTATAGTGAATATCTGGTTCAATGGCTGGAGCAGCAGCGTGCTTTTTATGGCGCTAAAGGCTATGTGATTGGCATTAGCGGCGGGATTGATTCGGCAGTGGTGGTGAACTTGCTGATGAAAACCGGTGCGCCGGTGCAAGGGCTGATTCTGCCGTCAGAAACCACTTCGGCACAAGATATTGCCGATGCGTATGCGGTGGCGCAACATGCCGGTTGTCCGGTGTTGGAAGTGCCGATTATCGATAGCTACCGCACGTTTATGCACAGCGCACAACCGCTCTTTCGAGACGATGCCGAACGGCAAAATGTGATTGCCGGCAATGTGCAGGCGCGTTTGCGTATGACAATGCTGTATGCTTGTGCGCAAAACCGGCAGGCAATTGTAGTCGGCACGGATAATGCGGCGGAGTGGCATACCGGCTATTTCACCAAATACGGCGACGGTGGTGTGGATGTGGTGCCACTGGTGCAATTGCGCAAAGAGCAGGTGTTTGAATTGGGGCATTTGCTGAATGTGCCGCAAGCGGTGCTGGATAAAGCACCTAGTGCAGGCTTATGGCAAGGGCAAACCGATGAAGACGAAATGGGGGTCAGCTACGCTGAAATTGATGCGTTTTTGCGTGGTGAAAGCGTTTCTGAGCAAGCGCAAAAGCAGATTGACTTCTGGCATAACCGCTCTCATCACAAACGAATGTTAGCTCCAGCGCCGAAAAAAAGGGTGGAATAAGTACAAATAAAAAATGCGGTGATGACCGCATTTTTTTATGGTTTTTTACAAGGCATTATAAATCGGCTTTATAAGCTGCAGTTGTCTGTTCGTAGTTGCGAATCACTTCAGCTTCAGGCTTAGTGCTGATCAGCGAGCCGATCACAATCGCCGCAGACGATAACAGGAATCCCGGAATCATTTCATAAATGCCGCTATTCGGGAACACACTGTTCCAGAAGGAAACCACCAAAGCGCCGGTCAGCATACCTGCCATTGCGCCGGTTGAATTAGTGCGTTTCCAAAATAGCGAAAACAGCACCAACGGTCCGAATGAGCTGCCGAAACCTGCCCAAGCGTGTTCAACCAATTTCAATACTTGGCTTTCCGGATTTTGGGCGATTGCAATCGCAATAATCGCAATCACTAATACCATAATCCGCCCGATCCACACCAATTCCCGTTCGCTGGCTTTCGGCTTGATAAAGCCACGATAGAAATCCTCAGTGATCGCACTGGAGGAAATCAGTAATTGGCAACTTAAGGTACTCATCACCGCGGCAAGAATGGCTGACAATAAAATACCGGCAATCCACGGATTAAACAGATGACGTGCCAATTCGATGAAAATTTGCTCGCGATTGCTGTTCACCGCTGTGGCAAGCTCCGGATTAGCGTAGAAATAAGCAATACCGAAAAAGCCGACGCCGACTGCGCCGAGCAAACAGAAAATCATCCACGACATTCCAATTCGGCGTGCGCTGGTGAGTAAGCGGACATTTTCCGCCGCCATAAAGCGAGCCAAAATATGCGGCTGCCCGAAGTAGCCCAAGCCCCAAGCGGACAGGCTTAATAAGCCGATAATCGAAGTGCCGGTCCACATATCGGTGAAGTTTTTGCCTAACTCGTTGCCAGCGGTTTCTAACACTAATGGCAGTTCATTCAGCCCACCGATAGCAAATAGCACCATAATCGGGGTGATGATCAACGCCAACACCATCAACGTTGCCTGCACGGTGTCGGTCCAGCTCACGGCTAAAAAGCCACCGATAAAGGTATAAATAATCGTGGCGAGCGCTCCATACCAAAGTGCGGTTTGATACGGCGTGCCGAACAGATTTTCAAACAGTCGCGCACCAGCCACCACACCGGCAGAACAGTAAATGGTAAAGAAAAACAGGATAATCGCGGCGGCAATGATTTTCAGCATTTTGTGTTTCGCACCAAAGCGTGCTTGAAAATATTCCGGCAGTGTCAGCGCATTGTCGTGGGTTTCGGTAAATACCCGCAACCGTCCGGCAACAAAATACCAGTTCAAATAAGCCCCAATGGTCAAGCCGATCGCAATCCATGCTTCAACCAAGCCGGCGGAATAAACCGCACCGGGCAGCCCCATCAGCAACCAACCGGACATATCCGACGCACCTGCTGACATCCCGGTAACAAATCCACCTAAACTGCGTCCGCCTAAAATATAGTCAGATAAATTATTGGTATAGCGGTATGCCAGCAAACCGATAAGCAGCATACCGATAATATAAATCGTAAATGTAATAATCGTTGGATCGTATCCAAACATAAACCAACCCTATACTGAATTTTGAGAAAGTGGAAGAGTATAGCACCAATCCACGCAAGCCGTTAGTCTCTAGCACCAAAAATTGCGCTGCCGATCCGCACTTGGGTCGAACCGCACCGGATTGCCATCGCCATATCACCGCTCATGCCGAGTGATAAGGTGTCGATCGGCTGCTGCGGCAGGGCTTGCTGCAATTGCTGAAACAGCGTTTGCATTTGGCGGAACGCCTGCTGTTGTACGGCGGGATCATCGCTTTCTTGTGGAATTGCCATTAAACCGCGCAGCCGTAAATTCGGCAATACGCTGATTTGTTCGGCGAGTGGTAATAAATCCGCAGGCAAGATTCCCGATTTGGATTGCTCGTCGCTAATGTTGATTTGAATCAGCACATTTAACGGCGCAAGTGCGGTCGGGCGTTGTTGACTTAGGCGTTCGGCAATTTTCAGCCGATCAACGGTTTCAATCCAATCGAAATATTCCGCCACCAAACGGCTTTTGTTGGATTGCAACGGTCCGATAAAATGCCATTCTAAAGCAATACCTTGTTGTTGAAAGTGTTGAATTTTCTCAACGCCTTCTTGCACATAATTTTCGCCAAAAGCGGTTTGTCCCGCTTGAATCGCTTGTTCAATCGCTGTGATCGGTTTGGTTTTACTCACCGCCAATAATTTAACTTCAGCCGAAGTGCGGTCGGCTTGCCGACAATAATCGGCGATTTGCTGATGAATCTCAGCCAGATTTTGTTGAATAGACATGGATAAATCGTGTTTCGTGATAACTCAAAAGTGCGGTTATTTTAGCGTGGAATGTGTAGGCTGTCTAAGAAAGAGTGAAAACGGTTTTTTGTCTGTTTTGCGATCGTGATCGAGAAAAAAATGTATGTCAGTAGATAAAAATAAAAAAACGAAACAATATTCCCAAAATGGGAATTTATGCTTTATCATAAGGGGAAAAAATGATTGTTGTCGGAACAGAACTTTTACTATCGTTCTGCAAAAAACACACAAATAGCGAGAAAGCGCTTAAAACATGGCTACAGACTGTGAGGCAATCCAACTGGAAAACGCCGCAGGAAATTAAAAATGTGTATCGTAGCAGTGATTTTTTATCGGGCAACAGAGTGATCTTTAATATTAAAGGCAATCACTATCGGCTGGTGGTGAAAGTCCGTTATGTCAACGGTATTGTGAAAATTGAGTGGATTGGAACACACGCTGATTACAGCAAACAACGGTTTAGGGGACAAAATGAAGAGCGTTAAATTAATTGCAAATGAACAAGATTATCGTGAAGCGTTAGCAAGGCTGTCTGATTTGATGGATTTAGAGCCGGAGGAAGAGAGTGAAAACGGCTTGGAGTTGAATGCACTGGCGTTATTAATCGCCGCTTATGAAGCTAAACATTATCCTTTCCCGACCGATGATGTAACCGCACTTGATATTATCAAATTTAAAATGGAACAAAACCAATTGAGTGCCAAAGATATGGTGAAATATCTCGGATCCCCGTCGAAAGTATCGGAAGTGTTAAACGGCAAGCGAAAATTAAGTTTGAGCATGATTAAAAAATTACATTACGGATTGGGCATTCCGGCAGATTTATTGTTGCAGGTATAAGATTCAACTTTGAGGCTAAATTTCATCATACTGAGCAGCAAAGTGCGGTATGGATTGATTAAATAGAATTTATTGCGGCTTTCTCCAACTTTTCATTGACAATGCGCTTGAAATTCTGTATTTCTATCACATCAAAAATTTTGAAAATTTAACCAAATCATGCAAAACAACACCATTACTATGACCACCATGATTATTACCATGCGTAAGCACGTGGCGGGTTAGTGTTGCATAACGAAATCAAGAGAACCCGCACCGACAAGTGCGGGTTTTTTAATATTTACAGTTTACACAACATCAATAAAAAATCAGGAGAACATTATGCGAGTGCTTAAATTTGGAGGAACGTCGCTGGCGAACCCGGAACGCTTTTTGCAGGCCGCCGGATTGATCGAACAGGCGCACTTAAACGATCAGGCGGCGGGCGTGTTGTCGGCACCGGCGAAAATCACCAACTACTTGGTGGCGTTAGTCGAAAAAGCCAGTAACGGCGAAGCCTTTGAGCATGAATTTAACGAAGCCCTGCAAATTTTCTACCGCATTATTGATGGTCTCTACCTCGCCAATTCCAAACTCGATAAAATCAGCCTGCTGCAAATCATTGATAACGAATTTACCCAATTAAAGCACACCTTAGACGATATTCAGCGCAACAAACGTTGTCCGGACAGCATCAATGCCACGATTTTATGCCGTGGTGAGAAATTGTCGATTGCGATGATGAAAGCGTGGTTTGAAGCCAAAGGCTATCAGGTTACCCAACTTGATCCGGTGGAAAAACTGGTGGCGAAAGGCACATATTTAGAATCATCGGTCAGCATCAGCAAATCCAAACCACGAGTTGATGCCGCATCGATTCCAAAACAGAATATCGTATTGATGGCAGGCTTTACCGCCGGTAATGAACAAGGCGAATTAGTGCTGTTGGGGCGTAACGGTTCGGATTATTCCGCTGCGGTACTTGCCGCCTGTTTAGATGCGGACTACTGTGAAATTTGGACGGATGTTGACGGTGTATATACTTGTGATCCACGTTTAGTGCACGATGCCCGTTTGTTAGACAGCCTGTCGTATCAAGAAGCGATGGAACTCTCTTATTTCGGTGCGAAAGTGATTCACCCACGCACAATCGGCCCGTTGGTGCGTTGTAGCATTCCTTGCGTGATTAAAAACACTGCAAATCCTGATGCACCGGGCACTTATATCAATAATGACGTGAAATCCGACAGCTTGCAGGTGAAAGGCATCACTAATTTAGACAATGTCAGTATGTTCAACCTTTCCGGTCCGGGAATGCAGGGCATGGTCGGCATGGCGGCACGGGTGTTCTCAACTATGTCAAAAGCCGGTATTTCGGTAATTTTGATCACCCAATCTTCTTCTGAGTACAGTATCAGTTTCTGTGTGCCGACCAAATCGGCAGGCGTAGCAAAAGAGGCGTTACAACAAGAATTTGCCTATGAATTGGAACACAAACAGCTTGAGCCGTTGGAAGTTACCGATAAATTATCGATCGTTTCGGTGGTCGGCGACGGCATGAAACATGCCAAAGGCGTGGCGGCACGTTTCTTTACCGCACTTGCCAAAGCCAATATCAATATTGTGGCGATTGCTCAAGGTTCGTCCGAACGCTCTATTTCCACTGTGGTTCCGCAACAAAAATCGGTGCAAGCAGTGAAAGCCACTCACCGTGCGTTGTTTACCCATCATCAAGTGGTGGACGTGTTCGTGGTCGGCACCGGCGGTGTCGGTGGCGAATTAGTTGATCAAATTCAGCGCCAAACCGACTATTTAGAACAAAAGAACATTGCGATTCGAGTATATGCGTTGGCAAACTCTAAACACCTGCTGTTGAACGAGCAGCCGTTGGATCTGAACAACTGGCGTGAGCAGCTGGCTGGCGCAGACGAAGCGTTTTCAGTTGAGCGTTTAACCCAATTTATTCAAGACAACAATATTGTCAATCCGGTGCTGGTGGATTGCACCTCAAATCAAGAGATTGCCAATCAATATGTCAACTTCTTGAGTGCCGGTTTCCATGTGGTGACGCCAAACAAAAAAGCCAACACCTCGGATGTCGAATACTATTTACGCTTAAGAGCGGTAGCGGCACAAAATCAACGCAAATTTATGTACGACACCAATGTCGGCGCAGGTTTGCCGGTGATCGACAACCTGCAAAAATTACTGGCGGCAGGTGATGAAATTTTGCAGTTTGACGGCATTTTATCCGGTTCGCTGTCATTTATTTTTGGCAAGCTGGAAGAGGGCTTGAGTCTGTCGGAAGCCACCAAGCTGGCAAAAGAGAAAGGCTTCACCGAACCGGATCCGCGTGATGATCTGTCAGGCAGTGATGTGGCGCGCAAATTACTGATTATTGCCCGTGAAAACGGCTTAATGCTGGAATTGGGCGATGTGGAAGTAGAAGGCGTGTTGCCGCAAGGTTTTGCCGACGGCAAAAACGTGGACGATTTTATGGCACAACTGCCGCAGCTGGATAGCGAGTTTGCCGAGCGTGTGGCAAACGCCAAAGCCAACGGACAAGTGCTGCGTTATGTCGGGCGTTTAGATAACGGTAAATGCAAAGTGTCAATTGTGGCGGTGGACGGTGAAAATCCGCTGTACAAAGTGAAAAACGGCGAAAACGCACTGGCGTTCTACACCCGTTATTACAACCCGATTCCGTTGCTGCTGCGTGGTTACGGCGCGGGCAATGATGTTACTGCCGCCGGTATTTTTGCCGATATTCTGCGCACCTTACAAAACGGAGGCGGCAACTAATGGCTCAAGATATGTTAAGAGTGTATGCACCGGCATCGAGCGCCAATGTCAGTGTCGGCTTTGACACGTTGGGTGCTGCAATTTCGCCGATTGACGGTTCGCTGTTGGGCGATGTGGTGCAAATCGAAGCGATTGCCGACGGTTTCGAATTGGAAAGTGCCGGTTATTTCGTGCGTAAATTGCCGAAAGAGCCGCAAAAAAATATCGTCTATCAAGCCTATGTGCTGTTTAGCGAGCGGTTGAAGCTACGCAACAGCAAAGTGCGGTCGTTGCGTTTGACGCTGGAAAAAAATATGCCGATCGGTTCGGGGCTTGGCTCCAGTGCCTGTTCGATTGTGGCGGCATTGGTGGCGTTGAACCAATTCCACCAGCAGCCGTTTTCTAAAATGGAATTGTTAGAAATGATGGGCGAATTGGAAGGGCGAATTTCCGGTTCGATTCACTACGACAACGTTGCGCCGTGCTTTTTGGGCGGGGTACAGTTGATGGTGCAATCTCTCGGCAATATCAGCCAAACTTTGCCGTTTTTTGATCAATGGTATTGGGTGTTAGCTTATCCGGGTATTGAAGTATCTACCGCCGAAGCACGGGCGATTTTGCCGAAAAGTTACAGCCGCCAAGATGTGATCGATCACGGTCGTTACTTAGGCAGCTTTGTACACGCCTGCCATACTCATCAGGAAAACTTAGCGGCATTGATGATGAAAGATGTGATCGCCGAGCCTTATCGTGAACAACTGCTGCCGAATTACAATAATGTAAAACAAGGCTGCCGTGATTTAGGCGCATTGGCAACCGGCATTTCAGGCTCAGGGCCGACCATTTTTGCCATCGCACCGGATTTGGTCACTGCGAGTAAAGTTGCAAGCTATTTAGAAAATAACTATTTGCAAAATAATGAAGGTTTTGTCCATGTTTGTCAGGTTGATAATCAAGGTGCAAGGCTGTTAGACTGTTAGTCATCTCAATAATATAACTTATAATAAATTTAGGGCGTATGGTAAACGCCCTGCTATATACAAACTAAATCAGCAGCAAAGGACAAACAGAGGATTTCAAATGAATTTATACAACATCAAACACCCGGAACAGCAAGTGGATTTTGCCCAAGCGGTGCGTCAGGGGCTCGGCAAAAATCAAGGGTTGTTTTTCCCTGAAGTGATCCCGCAGTTGGAGAATATTGATGCGCTGCTGGATTTGCCGCTGGTGGAACGTAGCCAAGCCATTTTATCTGCTCTCATCGGTGAAGAGTTACCAAGTGCGGTGTTAAACCAAATCATCAGCGATGCGTTCACCTTCCCTGCGCCGTTAGCGCAAGTGGAAGACAATATTTATGCACTTGAACTGTTCCACGGCCCGACCTTGGCATTTAAAGATTTCGGCGGTCGCTTTATGGCACGCACCTTAGCGGCGATTCGTGGCGAAGGCAAAATCACGATTTTAACCGCCACCTCCGGCGACACCGGTGCAGCGGTGGCGCACGCTTTTCACGGCTTAGACAACATTGAAGTGGTGATCCTGTATCCGAAAGGTAAAATCAGCCCGTTGCAAGAAAAGCTGTTCTGCACCCTCGGCGGTAATATCCGCACCGTAGCGATTAACGGCGATTTTGATGACTGCCAAGCGTTGGTGAAACAGGCGTTTGACGATGCCGAATTGCGCCAAGCCATTGGCTTGAACTCTGCTAATTCGATTAATATCAGCCGTTTATTGGCGCAAGTCTGCTACTATTTTGAAGCGGTGGCGCAATTGCCGAAAGCCAAACGCGATCAAGTCGTGGTTTCAGTGCCGAGCGGCAACTTCGGAAATTTAACCGCCGGGCTGATTGCCAAATGGTTAGGTTTGCCGATCAAGCGTTTTGTTGCTTCAACCAACGCCAATGATACCGTGCCGCGTTATTTACGCAGCGGCGAATGGCAGCCGAACGCCACCGTTGCAACCCTTTCCAATGCAATGGACGTTAGCCGCCCGAACAACTGGCCGCGAGTGGAAGAGATTTTCAAACGTAACGGTTGGGCATTAAGCGATCTGCACTCTTATGCCCGCAGCGATGCGGAAACCGAAACCGCACTTCAAGCGATGCACGCCAAAGGTTACCTGTGCGAACCGCATGGCGCGATTGCTTACGACACCTTAGCCGCCGATTTGCAAGCGGGCGAAACCGGTATTTTCCTGTGCACCGCTCACCCGGCGAAATTCAAAGAAAGCGTTGATCGCATTTTAGATTTAGATCTGCCACTGCCACCGGCGTTAGACAAACACAACAAATTGCCGTTGTTGTCTGATGAAATGGCGAATGATTTTGCGTTGTTACGTGCATATTTATTGAAAGCGTAAACGCAAATAGGCGAGTTGTGAACCAGACCGCACTTTGACTTGAATGCAAAGTGCGGTTTTTATGACTTACGACGCGCTGGAATTTTTACTGGTCAGCCCGATATAGATACAGAACGCAAAACCGATTGCAACAGCATAAGGCGCGAACGCAGTGATCCCGACGGGGCTGCTTGCCAAGGCAAAATTATGCGCTACAGCGGCACCGACCAACATTCCCAATAGGAAAATTGCCGCATCATTATCGCCTTCACCTAAATGCGCCAACTGCTTGCCCGGACAGCCGCCACCCAACGCAAAACATAAGCCGGACAACGCCATTCCTAAGAAATTCCACACATAGTCATTGTGTGCAATCGGTTGTTCGCTGAAGCCCAATTTAAATTGCCCTAACAGCAAGTTAGTCAACGCGGTGAAAACCACTAATGCGATGATACCGTTAAGCAGATAGCTGTCACGGAACAACACCATATTGCGAATCGAACCGATAGAACAGAAACGTGAACGTTGCATAACGATGCCGATAAGGATTCCGGCGCCGAGCGACAGCCAGAGATTGGCATGCTGTGCCGCAGGGCCTTTTTCAGAGAAAAAGATCGGCAAGTTTTCACCGAAATTTAAGCGAGTCAGCAGTAGAATCAACAACACTGCAGCGAAAATGGTTGGCAATAAGCCCGCGGCTTTGCTGATAGCGGTTGTTTTCCCCAGCGAATAGCCACGCTTAATAAAAACCAGTGAGAACAAAATGCCGGCGGTAAGCCCTAAAATGCCCGCGATAGCGGTTAAATCGCCGCCGCCGAGGCGTAGGTATGCTCGCCAAGGGCAGCCGAGGAAGACCAAGGCGCCGAACATCGCAAAGATGCCGAGCGCAAAACGAATCAGCGGCGAAGAACCACCTTGCGGTTTAAATTCTTTTGCCCAGACCGCACTTGCCAATGCGCCGAACACCAAACCGATTAATTCAGGGCGAATATATTGTACCACCGCCGCTCGGTGAAACCCGAGTGCGCCGGAAGTGTCGCGCAGGAAGCAAGCCGCACAGAACCCCATATTACCGGGATTGCCGAAGTGAACAAGAATGGGAGCAATGATACCAAGTGCAGCACCTGCAACCACAGGCCAAGTAAGTAATTTCATAATTGAACCTTTGGATATCAGAAGTTAACTAAATTGTCGCTGAAGATCAAAATCAGCGTTGAGAACAGCCTATTTATTCTACAAAATAAAGCCCGCAGCCCATATATTCAGTATGTGAATTTGTGAGCTTAATCAGAATAAAAATGGTGTTATACAGCGAAAATCCTTGATCTAGCCCAAAAAAATCACATAAAGTGGTAGCATAGTATGCTATAGGGTGTAAGATGTAACAATTTAATAACAATAGATTTAACGAATGTCTATTGTCACCGAAGTGCTATTTACTCTACTTACTCACAATCACGATGACGAGGTGTAATGATGTCTGATTTCTTAACTAACTATCGAGCCCATGTCGCCGAGCGGGAACAGCAAGGCGTTATTGCCAAGCCGTTAGATGCGGAGCAAACCGCACAGCTGGTGGAATTATTAAAAAAACCGGTGTCCGGCGAAGAAAAGTTTTTATTGGAATTATTTGAGAATCGTATACCGGCAGGCGTGGATGAAGCGGCGTATGTGAAAGCCTCTTTTTTATCGGCTTTGGTGAGCGGCGATGTCAGTTCGCCATTGATTTCGGCTGAAAGAGCGGTTGAGCTGCTCGGCACCATGCAGGGCGGTTATAATATCGAGCCGTTATTGAAAGCCTTGGACGATGACAAGCTCGCGCCGTTGGCGGCAAAAGCGCTGTCGTTTACATTGTTGATGTTCGATAATTTCCATGATGTGGTGGAAAAAGCCAACGCCGGGAATAAGTATGCGCAGCAGGTGCTGCAATCCTGGGCGGACGCGGAGTGGTATTTATCACGTCCGAAACTGGATGAGAAAATCACTGTGACGGTATTTAAAGTCACCGGAGAAACCAACACCGACGATCTCTCGCCGGCACCGGATGCCTGGTCACGCCCGGATATTCCGATGCACGCCTTGTCGATGCTGAAAAATGAACGTGATGGTATCAAGCCTGATGACGCAGGCACAGTCGGGCCTATCAAGCAGCTTGACGAATTAAAAGAAAAAGGCTTTCCGCTAGCTTATGTCGGCGATGTGGTCGGCACCGGATCGTCGCGTAAATCAGCGACCAACTCAGTGTTGTGGTTTATGGGCGAAGACATTCCGTACATTCCGAACAAACGCGGCGGCGGGGTCGTTCTCGGCAGCAAAATTGCGCCGATTTTCTTTAATACCTTAGAAGATGCCGGTGCGTTGCCGATTGAAGTGGATGTCAGCGAATTGAATATGGGCGATGTGATCGATATTTATCCGTATGAAGGCAAAATTTGTCAGCACGATTCCGACAAAGTTCTAGCAGAATTCAGTTTAAAAACCAACGTGTTATTAGATGAAGTACGAGCTGGCGGACGGATTCCACTGATTATCGGACGAGGTTTGACCCACAAAGCGCGCTGCGAATTGGATCTGCCGGAAAGTGATGTTTTTGCGAAACCGAAGATCAGCGAGCAAAGCGACAGAGGCTACACCCTCGCACAGAAAATGGTGGGGCGCGCTTGCGGCGTAGATGGCATTCGTCCGGGGCAATATTGCGAACCGCGCATGACTTCGGTCGGCTCGCAAGATACCACTGGTCCGATGACCCGTGATGAATTAAAAGATTTAGCCTGTTTAGGCTTTTCGACCGATTTGGTGATGCAATCCTTTTGCCATACTGCCGCTTATCCAAAACCGGTTGATGTGACTACGCACCACACACTACCAGATTTTATTATGAATCGTGGCGGCGTTTCATTGCGTCCGGGAGACGGTATTATTCACTCATGGTTGAACCGCATGCTATTGCCGGATACGGTCGGCACCGGCGGTGATTCGCATACCCGTTTCCCAATCGGCATCTCTTTCCCGGCAGGTTCGGGGTTGGTGGCATTTGCGGCGGCAACCGGCGTGATGCCGTTGGATATGCCGGAATCGGTATTGGTGCGGTTTAGCGGCACGATGCAGCCGGGCATTACCCTGCGCGATTTAGTACACGCGATCCCGTATTATGCAATTCAGCAAGGGCTGTTGACAGTTGAGAAAAAAGGTAAGAAAAACATTTTCTCCGGTCGGATTTTAGAAATCGAAGGTTTGGAACAGCTGAAAATTGAGCAGGCATTTGAGCTTTCCGATGCCTCGGCAGAGCGTTCTGCGGCGGCTTGTACCATTAAACTGGATAAAGAACCGATTATCGAATACCTCAACTCCAATATCACCTTGTTGAAATGGATGATTGCCGAAGGCTACGGCGATGTTCGCACCTTAGAACGCCGAATCAAAGGCATGCAGGAATGGCTGGCAAATCCGGAGTTGATGGAAGCCGATGCGGATGCCGAATACGCGGCGGTGATCGAGATTAATCTGGACGAAATCAAAGAACCGATTTTGTGCGCGCCGAACGATCCTGATGATGCACGCACCTTGTCAGATGTAGCCGGTGATAAAATTGACGAAGTTTTTATCGGATCTTGTATGACCAACATCGGACATTTCCGTGCGGCAGGTAAGTTGTTAGATAAATTTAAAGATGTGATCCCAACACGCTTATGGATTGCACCGCCGACCAAAATGGACGCTGCGCTATTGACCGAAGAAGGCTATTACAGCATTTTCGGCAAGAGCGGTGCCCGAATCGAAATGCCGGGCTGCTCGTTATGTATGGGCAACCAAGCGCGGGTGGCCAGCGGTGCGACGGTGGTTTCCACCTCAACCCGTAACTTCCCGAACCGTTTAGGGCAGGGCGCCAATGTTTATCTGGCGTCGGCGGAAGTGTCGGCAGTTGCGGCATTGCTGGGCAGATTGCCGACCGTGGAGGAATACCTCGAATATGCAGCGGATCTACAAACCGATAAAGCCGATACCTACCGCTATATGAACTTTGACCAAATCAACAGCTATGTGAAAAAAGCCGATGAGGTGATTTTTCAAACCGCCGTGTAAAAGTCATATTTAATTAATAATTAAACGGTATAATTACAATCCCTTAGCAATTGCTGAGGGATTGTTTTTTGTCTATCACTTCTCGGGAGCAAGCCATGCCGCCACGCTATTTAATTATTTTTGCCGTTGTGATTTTAACCGCACAAGTGTTTATCTATGTCACCAACCGCGGCTTAAGGTGGTATTTAAAACCCTATATCGGCGCAAAGTGCGGTCTGGCGCTCAGCTTGTTACTATGGATTGTGCCGAATATCTTAATGGCGATCACCGCCAGTCGCATTTTCCCACAATTTCGAATCACCGCCTTCGTGCTGTTCTTGCTCGCTTATGCGTTTATGCTGACGCTGGGCTTATGGCTATTAAATCGCCTCAGCTGTTGGTTACGGAAAAAAACCTTTGCCGACCGCACGTTGCGGATTGCCGCCCCGTTGCTGTATATTTTTATTATCGGCTTAGGGTTGTATAACGCCTATACGCCGCGTGTGCAGCACTATGCGATTCAAAACGACAAATTACAAGGCAGCTTGCGCATCGGCATGGTGGCGGATTTGCATTTGGGGCAATTATTCGGCGTCAAGCAGCTAGAGAAATTAGTACAAATCATGCACGCGCAGCAGGTCGACATCATCTTGATGCCGGGCGATATTATGGACGATAATTTGGATTATTATCTCTCGGAAAATATGCAACCGCACTTGCAAACCCTGCAAGCCCCGCTCGGTGTGTATGCCACGCTGGGCAATCACGATATTTGGGCGGCGAGGGAGATTCGCAGCGCACTGGAACAAGCAGGTGTACAAGTACTTGCCGATGAAGCGGTGTTGATCGAAAATCGGTTTGTGGTGGTTGGGCGCAATGATCATCTGGATAAAAGTCGTCAATCGCTCGATGTGTTGTTGAATCACTTGCCGCACGATCCACCATTTCGAATTTTACTCGATCATCGCCCAGATGATATTCGGCAAAACAGTGAGCAGGCGTTGGACGTGCAAGTGTCAGGGCATGCGCATAAGGGGCAGGTTTTTCCGGCAAACTTAATCACTGCGGTGATATATCCGTTGGATCACGGCTATTTGAACCTGAATAACCGCCACTTTTTTGTCACATCTGGTTATGGTTTTTGGGGGATTCCATTTCGGATTGGCTCACAATCGGAAGTGATGATTATCGACATCAACCGCTAAAGTGCGGTATTTAGGACAAAGCAGACAAAAGGCATTCTAAAAAAATTACCAACTATTTTGTCTACTATGTCTTTTTGCTTGAGTCTAGCCGCGGTTGCTGTTTTTCATGATCCGCTCTTTGGCGCGTTGCCATTCGCGATCTTGAATGGCATCGCGTTTGTCATGCTGTTTCTTGCCTTTTGCCAGTCCGATTTTGATTTTCGCCCAGGCATTTTTCCAATACAGCGACAACGCCACGATGGTGTAGCCGTCGCGGTTGGCTTTGCCGAATAGGTTTTCCAGTTCGCGTTTGCTTAACAACAGTTTACGGGTGCGGGTCGGATCGGCGACCACATGGGTCGATGCCATGTTTAATGGCGTGATCATCGCGCCGAACAGATAGGCTTCGCCATCTTTGAAAATCACATAACTGTCGCTGATGTTCGCTTTGCCGGCACGCATGGCTTTCACTTCCCAGCCTTGCAGCGACAACCCGGCTTCGATTTCATCTTCGATAAAATAATCGTGCCGCGCGCGTTTGTTTAGCGCAATGGTGTTAGAACCGACTTTTGCTTTTTTTTTGCTCATAATAAGGGGTTTTTATCGTTTCAACGTCATTCAATTTGTCAAATAGGGCGAAATTGTATCAATAAGCCGCCCAACTAGAAAGTAAAAGCGTCAGAATTCCCGCGGAAATAAAAATTTTTCGTTTCTTTTAAGCCGAATTTGTTATGCTATGCGCTATTGATAATCAGGGTTAATACGCAATAATCGGGGTTTGTTTTTATGCCTATTCAGCAAAGATTGGTTAATGCACGGGGTGAACGGATTGCAGTGGTGGCGGGATTGCGCACCCCATTTGCACGCCGTAATTCTGAATTTAAAGAGTGTTATGCTACCGATTTAGGGGTGATGGTAACTAACGAATTGCTTAACCGTTTACCGCTGGAGCGCACAGTGGTAGATAAATTTATTTTCGGGCAAGTTATCCAACAGCCTGATGTGCCGAATTTGGCACGTGAAATTGCGCTCACCTTATCCATGCCGCACGCGCAGGCTTATACTTTAAGCAGTTCTTGTATCACCGGATTGCAGGCGGTGGCAAATGTGTGTAACGGGATTATTAGCGGTTCGATTTCTTGCGGGCTTGCCGGTGGTGCCGATTCGATTTCCAATGCACCGTTCAGCCTGAAGCCGAAAGTGATCCGCACGTTGCGCGATATGTGGCGCACCTCCAGTTATAGCCGTAAATGGCATCTGTTCAGACGCCTTTCTCGTCAGGATCTTAAATTACAGCAAGTCAACTTGCGCGACGCGATGACCGGCTATTCGCTGGGCGACATTTCCGAACAGATGGCACAAAATTTTGATTTAAGCCGTGAACAGCTTGATCAATACAGTGCACTTTCACACCAGCGTGCCGAGCTGGCGTGGCAGCAGGGATTGATGAGCGAGCAGGTGATGTTGTCGCACCCTGCGCCGTATCGACATTATGTGGTGAGAGACAATATGATTAGCGAGCAGGTGAACGCCGAGTATTACCAGCGTTTTAAACCGTTGCAGGCGGGGCAGCACAATGTGGTGACGCCGTGGAGCGTATCCGAGCCGGCAGACGGCGCGGCGGCGGTGTTGCTGATGCGCGAAGAATTAGTCGAACAGTATCAATTAAAGCCGTTGGGCTATATTCGCAGTTTTGCGCTGACCGGCAACGACGTGTGGAATAATATGCTACTGGGCGCAACCCATGCCGCCGCACAAGCCTTGGCATGGGCGAATATGGAATTGAAGGATATTGATCTGACCGATATGCACGAATCCTCCGCTGCGCAAATTTTGGCAAACCTGCAACTGTTTGAATCGAAACAATTTGCGCAACAGCATTTGCAACGCGAAACCTCACTTGGCAGCGTCGATATGGATAAATTTAACGTGCTGGGCGGCTCGCTGGCTTACGGCTCGCCGCGGGCGATCACCAGCTTGCGGGTGTTGATCCAAACGTTGCATCAATTGCAACGGCAAGGCGGCGAAACCGCACTTATCGCGTCTAGCGGTTTAGGTGGTCTGGGTGCGGCAATGGTGTTGGAACGGGAGTAGTTGAGAGATGAAAATGCAGGCAGATACTCAAACGAACACAAAATTTGACTATCAGGGCGAACAGCATACCGAGTTGTTTAAACTCAGCTTTCACCAACGCGAAATAGCAGTTATTACGCTGAATGTGACAGCAAAAAAACAGAACTGGCTGAATCAGGAAGCGATTTATTATTTAAACAACCTACTCAATCAACTTGGCAATTGGCCGTTGCGCGGGCTGATTTTTATTTCGGGCAAGGAGAACAGCTTTGTGCAAGGCTTCAGTTTGTTCGGCTTAGAACCGAAAAGCCACAGCGACTTAGCAGCATTCAGCCAGCAAAGTCAGGAGCTGATCAAAAAAATTCAAGCACTGAAATTCCCGACGGTGTGTGCCGTGCAAGGCACTTGTTTCGGGCTGGGGCTGGAACTGGCGCTGGCGTGTGATTACCGCTTGGCGGCGGATGACGGCGAAACCCGTTTTTCGATGCCGCAGGTGAAATCGGGGCTGCTGCCGTTTGCCGGTGGCTGTCATTTACTGACCGAGCAGATCGGGCTGAAGCAAGGGCTGCTGATGTTGCTGTCCGGCAACAAAATCAGCGCGCGCAATGCGTTGGCAAAAGCGCTAATCGACGAAATTGTGCCGAAAGCCAGACTGTTTCAAATCGCCTGTCGTTATGTACGCGGCGAAACCACTTCTGCGGTGCAAAAAGTGAAAAGTGGTTACCAGCATCTGCTGTTTAAAGGTGAAAATATCGGTTGGCTGCGCCGCCATATCATTGAACAAGTGGAACAGCAGATTTGGATGAAATCGTTTGATAACTATCCGGCGACTAAGGGCATTCTAGAGTTGTTTAAACAGCAGCAACAGGCAGTGCCAAGTGCGGTTAGCGCGCGCTTTGCTGAACTATTCGCCGAGAAAACCTCGACGGTATTGCGTCAAATGGAACGCACCAATCGCGAAATGCGTCATCAATACCACGATTTGCAGGGCGATAGTAAAATTAAAAAAGTCGCGGTGTTGGGAAGTGGCTTTATGGGTGCGGGGATTGCGTATATCACCGCCGCGCGTGCCGGTTTGCCGGTGAGGATTAAAGACATCAATCCTGACGGTGTACAAAAAGCGCTGCGTCTGAGTTATCTGTTGTTACAAAAAGAGGTGGATCAAGGGCATCTGCCGTACGGAAAACTGTTGCAAAAAATTTATCTGATTAGTGGCGGAGAGCGTTTTATCGGCAAACAAACCGCCGATATTGTGATCGAAGCGGTGTATGAAGATCTGCAATTGAAACAGAACCTGATCGAAGAAAGCGAAAATTATTACGATCAGAACACCATCTTTGCCAGCAACACCTTGACGCTGTCGATTGCCGAAATCGCCTCAAAAGCACAGCGTCCGCAAAATGTGATCGGCGTGCACTATTTCACGCCGGTCAGCCAGCGCCGAATGGTAGAAATCGTGCCTCACGCTGCCACGTCGCAACAAACGATTGCCAAAGCGATTAGTTTGGTGATAGAACAGGGGCAAGTGCCGTTATTGGTTAAGGATTCCCCAGGGTTCTTTATTAATCGGATTATGATTCCTTATCTGCTAGAAGCCTATTATTGCCTGTTAGACGGCGAAGCGGTCGGCACGATTGATCGGGCGCTACAGGAATTCGGCTTCAAGAGTGGTCCGCTGGCGATGATCGATGAAATGGGGCTGGATATTCTGGTTAAAAGTTTGCCGAAACTGGAGCGTGCTTTCGGACAACGCTTCGCGCCACCGCCGAAAGTGGATTATCTGCTGCGCAACGAACGCAAAGGGCGCAAAAATCGCCGCGGTTTTTATCTGTATCATTCGCGCAGCGGAGATCGCACCCAAGTAGATAAAAGTGTGTACCAAGTGCTGGAAGTGGTGGCGGAAAATAATTTGGAGCCGGAACAAATTGTGCGCCGCTGTATCTTAATGATGCTGAACGAAGCCGGTTATTGCGTGCAGGAACAGGTGATCACCAATTTGAACGAAGGCAATGTGGCGTCAGTATTGGGCGTGTTTTTCCCGGAATTTCGCGGTGGAATTTACGCTTATATAGACGAAGTCGGTGCCAAAACGATTGTGAATGAGCTAGAATTATTACAAGCACAATACGGCGAGCGTTTCCGCCCTTGCGAATGGCTGCGCCGGCAAGCGGCAGAATAGGCGGAGTCAGTTAACCGCACTTGCTAGGAGCAAGAATATGGTGAGTGATAAACGTTGGGATTTCTATGCCGGATTTTATAATCCGCTGCTACGCTTGGCAACCACACAGCGGCGGCAAGTGTTCGCCCATTTGGGATTGCAGCAGGCGCAGCGGGTGTATCTGGCGGGCTGTGGCAGCGGTTTGGACTTGGTTTATCTGCCAGGGGGAAGTCAGGTACTCGGCGTCGATTTTTCAGAAATGATGCTGGCAAAATGTGATCAGCAGGTGCAGCAGTTAGCCAAGCAAGGACATAAACTTGAGGTCAGCTTGCAGCAAAGCCTGGCGGAAGTCTCCGGTTTACCGGGCGAGAGTGTCGATTTGGTTGTGCTGCACCTGATTTTAGCCGTCACCGATAACCCGCAGGGATTATTGGCGGAAGCGGTCAGAATTTTGAAACCGAACGGCATGATTTCCATTTGGGATAAATTTGTGCCGGTCGAAAAAAATGCCGGAATGTTGCGCAAAATGGCAGATTATGTCAGCCGAAAATTGGGCACGACCTTGCTGTTGCAGATCGACGACTTGCTACAGCCGCATTCCTTGGCGATAATGCAACGGCATAATTTGCTGCACGGACAGATGCAGCACCTGATATTACAAAAAGAGAAGTAGGAGTAAGATGAATTCGGTGGCAATTGTCGGCTTAGGCTGGCTGGGTTTTCCGTTAGCAAAACATTTACAGCGCGTCGGTTGGGAAGTGAAAGGCAGCAAACGCACCCATGAGGGCGCGGAAAGTATGCGCCTGAACGGTTTTGAAGCGTATTTTCTGCAACTCGTACCGGAAATTGACGCCGATCCGGATGATCTGCACGCGTTGCTGGACGTCGATGCGTTGATCATCAATATTCCGCCGAGCCAATATTTTTTCGACACTCACAGTTATGTTGAAGGCGTGAAAAATCTGGTGGATGAAGCGTTGCTGCACGGCGTGCAGCATTTGCTGTTTATCAGTTCCACTTCGGTTTTCCCGCCGCAGAGCGGCGAATATGACGAGCAAAGTGCGGTTGAGCCACAGTCGGATGTGGCGAAAGCGCTGTATGAAACGGAAAATTGGTTGCTGCAACTGAATGATGTGGATTGCGACATCTTACGGCTGGCGGGGTTAATCGGCATTGATCGCCATCCGGTCAGTAGCCTAGCGGGGCGGCACGACATAAAAGGCGGCAATCAGCCGGTGAATTTAGTGCATCAAACCGACTGCATTTTGGCTATCCAATCGTTATTGGAAACCAAAGGATACAAACGCTTATACCATTTAAGCGCGCCACAGCACCCGAACCGCGCGGATTATTACCGCAAAATGGCGGAGATCTTAGAGTTGGATCTACCGCACTTTGTACAAGATGAAGCGGATTTGCAACGGATTATTCACGGCAATAAAATTGTCGAGGAACTGGATTTTGAATATAGCTATCCGGATCCGTATCAAATGCTGCCGCAAGCCGAACAATATTTTCACCAAGAATAAAAAACAAAATCAATTATGAAAATCAGTCACCAGAACCGCACTTTGGATCTTTCCACGCCCAAGATTATGGGCATTTTGAACGCCACGCCCGATTCGTTTTCCGACAGCGGGCAGTTTTACCAACTGGATAACGCGTTGTATCATGTCGAAAAAATGCTGGCAGACGGCGCCGAGATTATCGACATCGGCGGCGAATCGACCCGCCCGATGGCGGCGGAAGTGTCGCTCGATGAGGAGCTGCAACGGGTTGTGCCGTTGGTGGAAGCGGTGCGCGCGCGTTTCGATTGCTGGATCTCGGTTGATACCTCAAAAGCGCAGGTGATGCGCGAAGCGGCAAATGTCGGCATGGATTTAATTAACGATATTCGCGCGCTGAGTGAGGAAGGTGCGCTGCAAGCGGCGGCGGAGCTGGCGCTGCCGGTTTGTATCATGCATATGCAAGGACAGCCGCGCACCATGCAGCACAACCCGCAATATGCGGATGTGGTGCAAGAAGTGCTGGACTGGCTGCGATTGCGGGCGCAAGCGTGTGTGGCGGCAGGAATTCAACCGACGAATCTGATACTCGATCTAGGTTTCGGCTTCGGCAAAAGTGTAGAACATAATTATCAATTATTACAACAGCTTGCTCGTTTTTGTGAACTGGGCTATCCCGTATTGGCGGGGGTGTCGCGCAAAAGTATGATTGGGCAGGTGTTGGATAAACCGGTTGATCAACGCATGGTCGGCAGCGTCACCGTCACTTTATTGGCGGCGATGAACGGCGCGACGATTTTAAGAGTACATGATGTGGCGGCAATGTCCGACGCATTAAAAATTTGGCAGGCAATGCAAAACGCCTAACGATGAATAAATAGAGGAAAATCACATGGCAGAACGTAAATATTTCGGCACCGACGGCGTGCGCGGCAAAGTGGGAACGTATCCGATCACCCCTGAATTTGCGCTGAAACTGGGCTGGGCGGCAGGCAAAGTGCTGGCAACCCAAGGCAGCCGTAAAATTTTGATCGGTAAAGACACCCGAATTTCAGGCTATATGCTGGAATCTGCCTTGGAAGCAGGGCTGGCGGCTGCCGGTTTATCCGCCGCCTTTATCGGCCCGATGCCGACGCCGGCGGTAGCGTATTTAACCCGCACTTTCCGCGCTGAAGCCGGAATCGTGATCTCGGCGTCACACAACCCGTATTGGGATAACGGGATTAAATTCTTTTCCAGCAAGGGCACAAAATTGCCGGATGATGTGGAAGAAGCGATTGAAGCGATGTTGGAACAACCGATGGACTGCGTCGAATCTGCAGAACTTGGGCGCGCCAGCCGTCTTAACGACGCCGCCGGGCGTTATATCGAATTTTGCAAAAGCACCTTCCCGGCACACTTAAGTTTAGAAAATTACAAAATTGTGGTGGACTGCGCCAACGGCGCGACTTACCACATCGCGCCGAATGTGCTGCGCGAACTGGGCGCGGAAGTGGTCGAAATCGGCACTAAGCCGAACGGCTTGAACATCAATGAAAAGTGCGGTGCAACTGATATTCACGCGTTAGCGGAAATCGTGCGCGAATCGAAAGCGGACGTCGGTTTGGCATACGACGGCGACGGCGATCGCTTGATTATGGTCGATCACTTAGGCAATAAAGTCGACGGCGACCAAATCTTGTTTATCATTGCGCGCGAAGCGTTACGCGCCGGCAAATTGTCCGGCGGCGTGGTCGGCACGCTGATGAGCAACATGGCGTTGGAAGTGGCGCTGAAACAGCTTTCAATCCCGTTTGTGCGCGCCAACGTCGGCGACCGTTATGTATTGGAACAGATGGAAGCACACAACTGGAAATTCGGCGGCGAAAATTCAGGGCATATTATTATTCTGGAGAAAAACAGCACCGGCGACGGCATTGTGGCGTCATTGGAAGTGCTGTCAGCCATGGTGCAGCAAAAAATGTCACTCAATGAATTGGCAAGTGCGGTCAAACTGTTCCCGCAAGTGTTGATTAACGTGCGTTTCAGCGGCGGCGAAAATCCGTTAGAGCACGACAGCGTGAAAGCGGTGGCGGCGGAAGTGGAAAAACAATTAGACGGAAACGGTAGAATCTTATTAAGAAAGTCAGGCACCGAGCCGTTGATTCGTGTTATGGTTGAATGTGCTGACGGTGAGTTGGCACAAAAATCAGCGGAACGTATTGCCGAAGCGGTGAAAAGCGTTTAAGCAACAGCGTTTTATTTTTTAGTTACTTTTACTTTGTAGGAAGTGAATATGAACATTAAGCAGATGTGGAAAACAGGATTATTGGGGGCAGCGTTGGTGGTGGCAACCCTGAGCAGCGGCGTGGCAAGTGCTAATCTGAAAGACGATATGCGCACCATCGCCGGCAACGCGACAACCGCCTTAAAAACCGAAAGTACGCAGGAATTTGTACAATCTCTGCAAAATCTGAGCAAAGCCGCAGAAAGTGCGAAACAATTCTTGCCTTACAGTTTGCATGATCAAGCAAAAGACAGTGAAGCCGTGTTGGATTATCAGTCAGGCTTACAACAACTGATTGATGTTTCGGCGGAAAGTGTGAAATTTGCCGAACAAGGCGACTTAGCCCAGGCGAAAAAACAGGCTGAAAAGCTGATTGAATTGCGCGACGCATTTCATAAAAAATATAAGTAACCGCACTTTGACAGGGGCGGATTTCTCGCCTCTGTTTTCTCTGATTTTAGCGCCGCTTTTCGGCAATTTCTTTTGTTCATCCGTTCCTTTAAAAGCAAAAAAGTATCCCCATTTATAACAATATCTGTCTTAAGTTCACCAATTTGTTAAACTATGGCGACCAGCCAAAACAGGAATGGATCCATGCTTGATAACCAACAGTATCTGATTGATTTAAATGAACAAAACTTCAACGAAATTTTACAGCTGAGCCAACAATTGCCGCTGGTATTCAGTTTTTATATGCCGGGGCACACGCAGTCGGAAGAATTTACCGCACTTTTACAGCGCATCGCGCAGCAGCACAACGGCGTGTTTGCGTTGGTGAAAGTCAACTGCGAACAGCAACAGGCAATCGCACGCCAATTCCAGATTCAAGCCGTGCCGACGACCTATCTTTTCAAAGACGGCGCGCCGTTAGATGCGTTTTCGGGCGCGTTGAGCGAACAAGAACTGCAAGTGCGGTTGAACGTGATTCTGCCGAAAGAGGAAGAGATCAAATTCAATCAAGCGCTGGATTTTCTGCAAGCGGAAGATTACAACAGCGCGCTGCCGTTGTTGAAAGAGGCGTGGAATTTGTCGGATCATAAAAACAGCGACATCGCGTTGCTGTATGCCGAAACCTATATCGCAATGAAAAATACCGAAGCTGCCGGTGAAATTTTGCAGCAGATCCCGATTCAAGATCGCGACAGCCGTTGGCAGGGGTTGCAAGCGCAAATTGATTTGTTGATTCAAGCGGCGGATACCCCGGAAATTCAGCAGTTACAACAGGATTTTGCGAAAACCCCAACTCCGCAGATTGCACTGAAATTGGCATTGCAGCTGCACCAAGCGGCGCGCAACGAAGAGGCGCTGGAGTTGTTGTTCGGTTTCTTAAAGCGCGATCTTGCGGTGGAAAACGGCGAGTTAAAGCAGCAATATTTGTCGATTTTATCGGCAATCGGCAGTAGCGATCCGATTGCAAATCAATATCGCCGTCAGCTTTATTCGCTACTTTATTAACGATTCGATATAATAGCCGCATTCACTATTTCAGGAGTTAGAAGAATGAGCGTTAAACATTGTAAATTATTGATTTTAGGTTCAGGGCCGGCAGGTTATACCGCCGCGGTTTACGCAGCGCGCGCCAATTTGAATCCGGTGTTGGTGACCGGAATGCAGCAAGGCGGGCAACTGACCACCACCACCGAAATTGAAAACTGGCCGGGCGACTACGGCGACACCACCGGGCCTGAATTGATGCAGCGGATGTTGCAACACGCTGAGAAATTTAACACCGAGATCGTGTTTGATCACATCAACAAAGTGGATTTGAGCCAGCGTCCGTTCAAATTGAGTGGCGATGTGCAGGAATTTACCTGTGATGCCTTGATTATCGCCACCGGCGCTTCTGCTAAATACTTGGGGCTGGAAAGCGAGGAAAGTTACAAAGGGCGCGGCGTTTCCGCGTGTGCGACCTGCGACGGCTTTTTCTATCGTAACAAGCCGGTTGCAGTGATCGGCGGCGGCAATACCGCGGTGGAAGAAGCACTGTATCTGGCAAACGTGGCATCGGAAGTGCATTTAGTGCATCGCCGCGATCAATTCCGCAGCGAAAAAATTCTGCTCGATCGCCTGATGAAGCGGGTGGAAGAAGGCAAAATTATTTTGCACACCAAACGTACTTTGCAAGAAGTGTTGGGCGACGACATGGGCGTGACCGCAATTCGTCTGCAAGATACCGAATCGGCACAAACCGAAGAAGTGAAACTCGACGGCGTGTTTGTGGCGATCGGGCACTCTCCGAATACCGCACTTTTCGAAGGGCAGCTGGCGCTGAATAACGGCTATATCGTGGTGAAATCGGGGCTGGAAGGCAACGCCACCGCCACCTCGGTTGAGGGTGTTTTTGCTGCGGGTGATGTGATGGATCACAACTACCGTCAAGCGATCACCTCCGCCGGAACCGGCTGCATGGCGGCATTGGACGCCGAGCGCTTTTTGGATTCGGAGTAACGAATAAAAATACAAGGCGGTTTATAGCGACCGCACCGCCAACCAACATAAATTTCCACAGATTGAGATCGTATGGATAAAGCCCGTCAAAAAACCGTTGCCAAATGGTTGCGCCAACAGCAAAAAATCATCAAGCGTCCGCTTCAGCTCAATATCTTGTTAGGCTGCGTAAGTGCGGTATTGTTAATCGGGCAGACTTGGCTGTTAGCACTGATTTTAGACGGCTTGATTATGCAACAACTGCCGCGTGCGCAATTTCTACCGCACTTTGCCTGGCTGCTGCTGATTTTCGCATTGCGCGCCGCAATTTTATATGCGCGCGAAAAAATCGGGTTTTATAGTGGACAACGTTTGCGCCAAGCGGTGCGCGGGCAGGTGTTGGATAAGTTGGCGTCTGTTGGACCGGTGACGATGAAAATTCATCCTGCCGGCACTTGGGCGACCATTGTGCTGGAACAGGTGGAAAATTTACACAATTTCTATGCCCGCTATCTCAGCCAGCAGTATCTCTCACTACTGGTGCCGGTGATTATTCTGATCGCGGTGTTTCCGATTAACTGGGTGGCGGGGCTGATTTTGCTGCTGACCGCGCCGTTAATTCCGGTTTTTATGGCGTTAGTCGGGTTGAAAGCGGCAGAAACCAGCCAACGCAACATCACAGTACTCGGGCGATTGAGCGGACAGTTTTTAGATCGGCTACGCGGCTTGGAAACCTTGCGCCTGTTCGGGCGCGCACAACAGCAACAACAAGTGATGGGCGAAGCGGCGGACGAGTTTCGTCGCAGCACCATGGATGTGTTGAAAATTGCGTTTTTGTCGTCTTCGGTGTTGGAATTTTTCACCTCGATCTCAATTGCGATCATGGCGGTATATTTCGGTTTCAGCTATCTGGGGCAGATTAGTTTCGGCTATGCGGGCGTGACCTTAGCGCTGTTTGTCGGCTTTTTCAGCTTGATTCTCGCCCCTGAATTTTACCAACCGCTGCGCGATCTCGGCACTTATTACCACGATCGCGCCGCCGCGATTGCAGCTGCTGATGCGGTGGAAGCCTTCTTACAGCAAGATTTTCTGGCGACGCAATCAGAGCAGACTCAGCCACTAAATAATGCTCAACCGATCAGCCTGCAAGCCCGCGATCTGGAAATCCTCACCCCGCAAGGCGATGCCTTAAGCCAAAAACTGAATTTTAGCCTACCGGCAGGGCAAAACGTTGCCTTGGTCGGGCAGAGTGGCGCGGGCAAAAGTTCACTGCTGAATGTGTTGTTGGGATTTTTGCCGTATCGCGGTAGTTTGCAGGCGAACGGCGTGGAACTGCGCGAGCTGAATGTTGATGACTGGCGGGCGCAAATCGCGTGGGTCGGGCAAAATCCGTTGTTATTGGCGGCAACCATTCGAGAAAATTTGTTGCTCGGCAATCCGCAAGCCAGTGATCAACAGTTAGAACAGGCGCTGGACGCGGCGTATGCCAAAGAATTCACCGACAAACTCGGCTTGGATTATCCGATTCAAGAGGGTGGCAGTGGAATTTCCGGTGGACAGGCACAGCGTTTGGCAATTGCCAGAGCGTTGCTGCGTCAAGCCGGGTTATTGCTGCTTGACGAACCGACCGCCAGCTTAGACGCACATTCCGAAAGTGCGGTGCTGACCACTTTGCACCGTCTGAGCAAACGCCAAACGACTTTGATGGTGACACACCGAATTGAAGACTTGCAGCAGTCTGATCAGATTTGGGTGATGCGCCAAGGCGAGATTTTGCAGCAGGGCAGTTTTGACGAACTGCGCCAACAGCACGGTTATTTCGCCGAATTACTGGCGGAACGCCAACATAGCATTAATTGACGGAGAGAGAGAATGGGTGCGATTTTGCCTTTTTTGGTGATGTTTAAATACAATCTGTTCCGCCTGTTATTCGGCGTGGTGTTGATGATCTGCGGTTTGGCGGCGAGTGTTGGCTTGCTTACCTTGTCGGGCTGGTTTCTGGCGGCGGCGTCGTTGGCGGGTGCGACGATTTTATTCAATTTTTTCTATCCGTCGGCTGGGGTGCGAGGCTTAGCTATCGGGCGCACCGCACTTCGCTATTTTGAACGGATTGTCACTCACGACGTCACATTCCGGATTATTGCGCGCTTGCGCATGACGGTGTTTCAAAAGCTGATCCCGCTGTCGCCGGCGGTACTGGCACGCTATCGCAACAGCGATTTGTTAAACCGCTTGGTGGCGGACGTCGATACTCTCGATAGCCTATATTTGCGCCTGTTCGCGCCGTTTGTCAGCGCGGGCATGGTGATTCTGTTCCTGTTTTTGGGTTTGAGCCTGATTGACCGCACTTTAGCGGCAACGCTGGCGTTGACGCTGTTTGGCTTGATGATTTTAATTCCGAGCGTGTTCTATCGTTTAGGCAGAAAATTTGGCGAACGATTGACGTTACAGCGCGCCGACTACCGAGTGCGGTTTATCGACTGGTTGCAAAATCAGGCGGAACTGTTGCTGTTTAACGTTGCCGAGCCGCAACGGCAAAAATTGCAGCACACCGAGCAGCAATGGCAGCAGTTACAGGCGAAAGAGGCGAACCTCAGCGGTCTTTCGGCGGCATTGCTGCTGTTCGGCAACGGTTCGATCTTGCTGTTGATGCTGTGGCTGGCGGGCGGCGTGGACTTTAATGCTGAAAACGAATTGCGTTTGGCGCACATTGCACTGTTCACTTTTTCCGCACTTGCCTCATTTGAAATTCTGATGCCGTTGGGCGCCGCATTTTTGCGCTTGGGGCAGGTGATCAGCTCTGCCGAACGGGTAAATGATATTATCAGCCAGCAGCCGTTGGTGGTGTTTGCAGGCGAGAAGCAAGATTGGGAGCTTGCCGCGAATGAACCGTTGATTGCCTTAAAACAGATCGGTTTTAGCTATCCGCAAGCGCAGAACGGCACGGCGGAAAGTGCGGTCTTGCGCGACATTGATTGGCAGGTTGGCGCACGGCAAAAAGTAGCGTTGCTCGGCAAAACCGGCAGCGGCAAATCCAGTTTATTGCAATTGATTCTGCGCAATTACGATCCGCAGCAGGGCGAAGTGCGGTTGGGCGGCTATCCGATTGCCGATTATACCGAAGCCTTTCTACGCCGTGAAATCGCCTTTTTGAGCCAGCGGGTGTATGTGTTTAGCGCCACGCTGCGCGATAACCTGTTATTGGCGAATGAATATGCTGATGATCAGCGGCTTAACCAAGTGCTACAACAAGTCGGCTTGGCACATTTGCTGCAACAGCCGGAAGGCTTGGCGGTTTGGCTGGGCGACGGCGGACGACCGCTTTCCGGCGGCGAGCAGCGCCGTTTGGGAATCGCACGGATTTTATTAAGCGACAGCACGCTGATTTTGCTCGATGAGCCGACCGAAGGGCTGGATCGCGAAACCGAGCGCCAAATGCTGGAGTTGCTGCTACAACATTGCCAAGATAAAACCCTGATTATGGTCACTCACCGTTTGACCGCACTTGAGCAGTTTGATCGCATCTGCGTGCTGGATAACGGCAAATTGCAACAGCAAGGCAGCTATGCCGAACTGGCGCAAGATCCGCAGGGGCTGTTTTACCGTTTTCTTAATCGACTTGCCTAGCATAGGGCTGTACGAGGTAATTTATGAACCCGAATAATCCACATCACCATCAGGCATCATCGCAGGGCGCGCAATCCGAATTTGTGGCGCACAGCCCGGAAATGCGGCAATTGTTGAAACAATTGAAACAATTCGCACAATCGGATGCGCCATTGTTGATTCAAGGCGAAACCGGCAGCGGCAAAGATCTGTTCGCCAAATTATGTCATCAATGGAGTCATCGACAGGCGGAAAAATTTATCGCAGTCAATTGTGCCGGTTTGCCGTCGGAAGCCGCCGAGCAGGAGATGTTCGGCGACAGCAGCCACGGCAATCACAGCACCGGTTTTTTTGAATATGCCAATCACGGCACGGTGTTGCTAGATTCGATCAATGAACTGTCGTTGAGCTTACAAGCCAAGCTGCTGCGTTTTTTAAACGACGGCAGCTATCGCCGCGTCGGCGAGGAACAAGAGCATTATGCTAATGTGCGCGTGATCTGCACCTCGCAGCGCCCGCTAGCTTATTATGTTGAAAACGGTGAGTTACGCGAAGATCTGTATCATCGCTTAAATGTGCTCAGCCTGACAATTCCACCGCTGCGTCAGCACAAGCAGGACATACCGCACTTGGTGGACTTTTTTCTTGCCAAAATCAGTCAGCAGCTGGCGATTCCACTGCCGAAATATGATAACGCCTATTTAGCGGCGCTGCTAAACCATGATTGGCGCGGCAACGTGCGTGAGCTGTATAATTTGCTGTATCGCAGCTGCGCCTCGCTGGGTGATCAACAGACGTTGCCACTGCCGAATTTTGCGCGGCAAGCCACGACCAGCAGTACGAGCGAGTTAGCGGAATATGACGGCATGAGTTGGGAAGCGATTATGGCGCAGTTTGAGCGCGAGCTGCTGCAAAAATTCTACCGCAGCTACCCGAGCACCCGTAAACTGGCACAGCGTCTCGGGGTGTCGCACACCACTATCGCGAATAAATTGAAGCTGTACGCAATCAAGAAATAATCCCTAGCAGGCAATAGTCGAATAGCATAAGCAAAGCCGAATAGTAAAAATTTCGGCTTTTTTGTTTCCGTTAATCATAAAAAACCGCACTTGGTAGAGGAGTCCCAAGAGCGGTCAGCTTGCTAGTGCTATTTACGTTTTACTTATTTTTTCTTCGCATATTTCAAGGAGTCGATGGCGACCGCCAAGATAATGATGCTACCTTTAATAATATATTGCCAGTATGGATTAACACCGATATAGGTTAAGCCGTAGTTGATAACGGTGAAGATTAACACCCCGGTTACCACCCCGATGACCGTGCCGACACCACCGGCGAATGAAACCCCACCTACCACACAAGCGGCAATGGCATCTAACTCATACATAAAGCCCAAGTTATTGGTGGCACTACCGATACGACCGGCTTCCAACATCCCACCGAAAGCGTAGAACATCCCGGCAATCATGTAGATAACCACAAGATTACGGGTGACGTTTACACCAGAAACGCGAGCTGCTTCAGGGTTTCCGCCGATAGCGAAGATATTTTTACCGAAACGGGTTTTGTTCCACATAATCCAAACTAACAGGGTTGCAATCGCGGCGTAGATGGTAATGTATGACAGCCTGAACTTGCCGAATCGGAAGTAGCCCTGAGCAAATTCGGAGAATGATGAGGTGAAACCGGCAATCGGAGAAGAACCGACCGCATCGTAATACAGTGAGTTGATACCGTAAACGATGATCATGGTACCTAAGGTGGCGATAAACGGTGTTACATTCAGCACGGCAATGATAAAGCCGTTCATTAAACCAATCACCGCACCAATCGCACAAACCACCAAAATCACCACCGGAATCGGAATTTCAGCGAGATCAGGGAAAACGCGGTTCACGTTATCCATTGCTTGCAACAAGGTGGCGGAAACGACCGCAGCCAAGCCGACCTGGCGACCGGCGGATAAGTCCGTACCTTGCGTAACCAATAATCCGGCAACGCCGAGAGCGATAATCAAGCGCACTGAGGATTGAGTTAAGATGTTACTGAAGTTGATCAAGCTCAGGAAGCTGGAGTCCTGAATAATGATAATCGACAGTAGAATCAGCAATACGAAATAGATCGCATTTTGTTTGAGGAAATCAAGAGATTTGTTTCTTCCTAAATCAGCCATGGTGTTATCCCTTCTCTTATTTTTTATAAATTACAAATATTTAGCGGCAAGTTGTAGAATTTCTTGCTGCGATGTCTCTTTGGTATTGACGATACCGGCTAATTTGCCGTTACTCATTACCATGATTCGATCGGTGATCCCGAGCAGTTCCGGCATTTCGGAGGAGATAATGATAATGCCTTTATCTTTGTTGGCGAGTTCCATAATTAATTGATAAATTTCATATTTTGCGCCAACGTCGATCCCGCGGGTCGGTTCGTCCAACATCAGAATTTCCGGCTGGGTCAACAACCAGCGGCCGATAATCACTTTTTGCTGGTTCCCGCCTGAGAGTGAGCCGATATTGGTTTTATGCGACGGCGTTTTTACGTTCATCGAATCGATCACCCATTGGGTATCACTTTTCATTTTGGTTGTACTGAGCAAACCAAACTTCGACATATACGATTTAATATTCGAAATCAGGGAGTTAAACTCAATGCTGAGATTTGAATAAATCCCGGTGGAGCGGCGTTCTTCTGTCACCAGTGCAAAGCCGTTGTTGATCGCCTCAAGTGCGGTTTTGTTGCGCATCACTTTGTCATGCAGCTTCACCACACCGCTTTTTTTCTCGCGAATCCCGAAAATGGTTTCCACAATGTCGGTACGTTTTGCGCCCACCAATCCGGCGATGCCGAGAATTTCGCCTTTGTGCAATTCAAAACTCACATCTTGAATCGAAGGCTGGTTAAGTGCGGTCAGGTTTTCAACCGTGAGGATCACTTCTTTCGGCTGGTTGGTTTTCGGCGGGAAGCGTTGAGTCAGTTCGCGCCCAACCATCATCGCGACGATGCCGTCCATGGTGGCGCCTTTGACCGGAATGGTGTTGATCCATTTGCCGTCGCGCAGAACCGTGACTTCATCACAAATTTTGAAGATCTCGTCCATTTTGTGCGAGATATAAATAATGCCGCAGCCGCGCTCTTTCAGTTTGGCGATAATCGAGAACAGGTGGTTGACCTCTTTTTCCGACAGAGAAGAAGTCGGTTCATCCATGATCACGATTTTGGCATTATAAGAGAAGGCTTTGGCGATTTCGATCATCTGCATTTGCGACACGGACAGTTTGCCCACTTTGTCGCGCGGATCGATATCAATATCCAATTCTTTAAAAATGGCTTTAGTGTCGTTATACATTTTTGTGTGGTCAACCAAGCCCGCTTTGGTCGGGTAGCGACCTAGCCACAGGTTGTCCATCACGCTGCTTTGTTTAACCAAGTTCAGCTCTTGGTGTACCATTGAAATCCCGTTTTCCAGTGCTTCTTTTGAGGTTTTAAAATTAACCGGCTGTCCCAGAAAAAGAATTTCGCCCTCGTCTTTGGCATAAATACCAAACAGGCATTTCAGTAGTGTGGATTTTCCGGCTCCGTTTTCCCCCATCAGGGCGTGAACCGAATGTGATCGCACTGTCAAATTGGCATTGTCCAGCGCTTTTACGCCGGGAAAGGTTTTGCTTACCCCTTTCATTTCCAACAGAATCTGATTTGATAAAACAGGGCTTTCTGTTTGCACGGATTGCTCTACATTCATATCCAACCTCAAGCGAAAAGGGGAGAGAAATCTCTCCCCTAGATTACATCATATTATTTTAAGAAATTTTCCAAGTTGTCTGAGTCGACACCAACGTATGGAATACGCACAACGCGGTTTTCCAGTTTCCAGTCAGTGCCTTCCGCAGCATCTTTGCCGTTTGCCAGATTATTGGACAGTTGTACGACTGCTTTCGCTTGGTTCACGCCGTCGTTCAGAACAGTACCGGCGATCGCACCGGATTTAACCAGTTGCAATACTTCAGCCAGGGCGTCCACCCCGAAGATCGGCAGGTTTTTACCGTGTGATTTCGCCGCTTCCAATGCGCCCATTGCCATGCCGTCGTTATTCGCGATAATCACTTCAATGTCGTTGGCTTTCGGGCCGGACAACCATGCATCGGATTTATCTTTCGCCATTGCCGCATCCCACATACCGGTGTCGATGTACAATTGCTCAGTTTGAATACCTTGTTTGTTCAGCTCATTGATTACGAACTCGGTACGCGCTTCGGCATCCGGATGCCCCGGTTCACCTTTCAGCAATACATATTGGATTTTGCCGTCTTTATTCAAATCCCAAGCCGGATTGGCTTTCCATTGTTTGGCGATCAAATCACCTTGGATCACGCCGGATTCTTTTGGCTCTGTTCCTACATAGTAGGCTTTATCGTAGCTGCCGATTGCCGCAGGGCCCGGATCTTTGTTGAAGAATACCACCGGAATGTCTTCTTCTGAGGCTTTTTTGATGATGGTTGGTGCAGCCGCAGGGTCAACCAAGTTGATTGCCAATGCTTTTACGCCTTTAGAGATCAAAACGTCAACTTGGTCGTTTTGAATGGATTGGGCATTTTGTGAATCGTTCATTAACAACTCGACGTCTTTCAATGCTTTGGCTTCTTTTTCAATTTCCTGACGCATGGTGGACATAAAGTTGTCATCGTATTTATAGATAGTTACACCAATACGGTTGGCGGCTTGCGCAGAGGTTGCTGCAATTCCTAATCCGACAGCCAATGCAACGGAAGTCAATACGGTTTTTTTCATGGTAATTCTCTCCATCTTTGCTATTAAAGATAAATGCCATCGGTTTTGCTGCAACCGATACTTAGAATATTATCTGCATTAAGCGATAATGTCAGGGCTAAGGATACGCAAGGATTGGTTAAAAGTATGTGATCCTATTCACATTATGAAAACGATTACATGAATAAATTGAAAAATATGCGGCTTAGATCACAATTTCGGTTCAAATTAGATCGATTTTACCGAGAATCGTTTCACTAAAGTCGGGTTAAAGGTGATGTTCGCCGGCGAAGCGACTTCTTTATTCACTAAACTTAGAGCAAGCTCCGCCGCATAATTCGCCATTAAATCAATCGGATAACGAATAGTAGTTAATTTTGGCACCAAATAACCGGCAAGCGGCATATCGTCGAAGCCGATAATCGAAAATTGCTGTGGAACCTTAATGTTATTTTCATTCAAGATAGATAAAGCGCCCGCCGCCATGGAATCATTGTAACAAACCACCGCGGTCAAATTGGAGTTGTAGCTCAACAGCTTAATCATCGCTTCCTCGCCGCCCTGATAATCGGGAGAGGAGTTGGCAATGGCGTGGCAATGAATCGGTAACGCATTGTCACTTAACGCTTTGATATAACCGCTCTTACGCTCAACTTCATCGCTGATATGGTGGTTTGAGCCGATATAACCGATTGAATGGTGACCGTGTCGGATTAAGGTGGTGGTGGCTAAATAGGTTCCCTTTTCGTTATTCAACGCAATGCAGCGGTGTTCAAAACCGGGGATTGTGCGATTGATGATCACCATACCGGGGTGGCGAGTCAGGTAGTCGCTCAACACCTCATCGCTTAAGGCTTTGGAATGCACTACTAATGAATTGCAACGTTTTTTCAATAATAAATCAATGGCTTGCTTTTCTTTTTCCGGATCGTGATAGCCGATGCCGATCAAAATATTGCGGTTATGCAGCGCAGCAACCTGATCGACAGATTTCACTAGAATGGCAAAAAAGGAATCGGTTACATCGGTCACCACCACGCCGATAGTGTCGTTGCTCTGCGATGCCAGCGCCTGCGCGTTGGCATTCGGGTAGTAACCCAACTGCTGAACCGCACTTAGCACCGCTTCGCGCGTTTTGTTGGTGATCGAGGGGTGCGCGTTTAACACCCGCGAGACGGTCGCTACAGAAACATTAGCACATTTTGCCACATCACGAATGGTCACCATTTTATTTCCCTCTTTTTTGATTCGTTGAAACCGTTTCCTATCATACGCTAATTTTCATAATTTCAAGCATAAGTACACAAGTATTTGGGCGTTTTGTGATCTGATTAACGGTTTGTTTAACGGATTATGCTATATTTATCGCCTAATTATGTAAGCGATTACATTGTATTTTGGTCGAAAATAAAGGTGAAAGAGCGATGAATAACATGATTTTTGATGCCACCGAGCACCCGCACCGTCGTTATAATCCATTGAAAGATGAATGGATTTTGGTTTCGTCGCATCGAGCGAAGCGTCCTTGGAGCGGACAAAACGAAACGCCGTCGACTCGCCAGTTGCCGAGTTATGATGAAAACTGTTTCTTGTGCCCGGGCAATAAGCGGGTGTCGGGCGCAGTGAATCCTGATTATCAAAATACCTATGTGTTTCCGAATGATTTTGCCGCATTAATGCCGGATAGCCCCGAGGCGCCGCCGAGTGATAATCCGCTGTTTCAAGTGATGGGCGTGCGTGGATTAAGCCGAGTGATCTGTTTTTCGCCGGATCACAGTAAAACTCTGCCCGAACTGAGCGTGCCGGAATTACGCCAAATCGTTGAAACCTGGAATGAACAAATCGAAGAACTGGGCAAGGAGTATCTTTGGGTTCAAGTATTTGAAAACAAAGGTGAAACCATGGGCTGTTCGCAGCCGCATCCGCACGGACAAATCTGGGCGAACAGTTTTTTGCCGAATGAGGTGGCGACCAAAGAGCGCAATTTACTGAACTATTATCAGCAACACGGCAGCAATTTATTGCTGGATTATGTCAATGCCGAAATGCAAGACGGCAGCCGCACCGTGGTGGAAACCGAATTTTGGCTGGCGGTGGTGCCATACTGGGCGGCATGGCCGTTTGAAATCCTGCTGCTGCCGAAAATGGCGGTGAAACGTATGAGTGAGTTGACTGGTGAGCAACGCGATGATTTAGCATTGGCGATTAAGCGGTTAACCACTCGCTATGACAATTTATTTGAGTGCACCTTTCCATATTCAATGGGCTGGCACTATGCGCCGTTCTTTAAAGACGGGCGCAATTTGGAGCATTGGCAGTTACACGCAGTGTTCTATCCGCCGTTGCTGCGTTCTGCCACCATTCGCAAATTTATGGTCGGTTATGAAATGCTGGCGGAATCACAGCGTGATTTAACCGCCGAACAAGCCGCCGCCCGTTTGGCGCAGCTGAGCGATACACATTATAAAGCAATAAAATAAAGGAGACTGAGAGATGAATGAACACCCACATTCGGCTTTGCCGCCACAACAACAAGCACAAAAAGAGTTTGTCGATCAATTTGAATATCAACCGCAACTGCTGGTATATGCGCCGGGCAGGGTGAATATAATTGGCGAACACACCGATTATAACGACGGCTTTGTGATGCCATGCGCGATCGATTACGGCACGGCAATTAGCGGCGCAAAACGGCAAGACAGTATTTTTCGGGTGTATGCAGCCGATTTGCAACAATGGGACGAATTTGATTTAAGCCAGCCGATTGAACCGCACTTTGATGCCGACGGTGAATATAAATGGACCGGCTATGTGCGCGGCGTGGTGAAATTTATTCAGGAAAAATGCCCGCAATTCAACACCGGCGCCGATTTAGCGATTAGCGGCAATGTGCCGTTGTCCTCAGGGCTGAGTTCTTCCGCCGCGCTGGAAGTGGCGACCGGAAAATTCTGTCAGGTGTTGGGTGGCTTGCCGCTGAGCAATGTGGAGATTGCATTGATTGGGCAAAAAGCTGAAAACCAGTTTGTCGGCTGCCAATGCGGCAATATGGATCAATTGATTTCGGCATTAGGACAAAAAGATCATCTGCTGAAAATTGACTGCCGCACGCTGGAAACCGAGCCGACTCCGGTGCCGCAAGGCGTGGCGGTGATGATCGTCAATTCCCATGTGAAACACGATTTGGTGGCGGGCGAATATAACAGTCGTCGGCAACAGTGTGAACAAGCGGCGGCGTTTTTCGGCGTGAAAGCGTTGCGCGATGTTTCGATTGAACAATTTAAACAGCGTGAAGCCGAGTTGACCGCACTTGACCCGATTGTCGCCAAACGCGCCCGCCATGTGGTTACCGAAAATCAGCGGGTATTAGACGCCGTGACAGCGCTGAAAGACGGCGATTTGCAGCAATTGGGTGTGTTGATGGGGCAGTCGCACGACTCGATGCGCGACGACTTTGAAATCACCGTACCGGAAATTGATTATCTGGTGGAATTGGCGCAGCAGGCGATCGGCAGCGATGGCGGCGCCCGCATGACCGGCGGCGGTTTCGGCGGCTGTATCGTAGCGTTGGCGCCGGAAGAGAAAATTGAAGCGGTGCGCAAAAATATTGCCGAACACTACCAAAAACGCACCGGCTTGAAAGAAGCATTCTACGTTTGCCATGCCTCAGCCGGAGTCAGCGTATTATGATCTGTATTTACAACGAAGATTTAGCCCCCGACGGCAAACCGTTCCAAGTGGTTGAATTATCCAATCCAAACGGCATGAAAGTGCGGTTGACGGATTGGGGCGCCACTTGGCTCGCCTGCCAATTGCCGATTGTCGGGCAGTTGCGCGATGTGGTGTTGGGCTGCAAAACGGTTGCCGAGCATAGCAAACAGGGTGCTTATCTGGGCGCGACGGTCGGGCGTTTCGCCAATCGGATCGCTAATGCCGCATTCACCCTAAACGGCAAGCACTATCAGCTGGACGCTAATCAGCAGCAAAAACATCAACTGCACGGCGGTTCACAGGCTTTCGACAAACGCCGCTGGCAGATTCTGGCGCATAGCGACGATAGCGTCGAATTCGGCTTGCATTCGCCCGACGGTGATCAAGGCTTTGCAGGCAATGTTGAGGTCAAAGTGCGGTATCGGCTGCGTGATGATAACGGACTTTTGGTGGAATTTGACGCGCTGGCGGATCAAGATACGCCGTTAAATTTAACCAACCACACCTATTTTAATCTGGACGGCGAAAGCGCGGAACAAAATGTGTTGCAGCACCGTTTAAAAATCGATGCCGATTTTTATCTGCCGGTGGACAGCGAAGGCATTCCGAAAGCGCCGCTGACCACGGTTGCCGGCAGCGGATTTGACTTCCGACAAGCGAAAACGCTGGCTCAGGATTTCCTAAGCGATGCGGATCAACAATTAGTTGCTGGCTATGATCATGCGTTTTTACTGGCGCATCACGGTTTAGACGGTGCGCCGCAGGTGGAATTAACTTCAGCCAATGGCGATATGAGCTTGCAGGTGTTTACCGATCAACCGGCGATTCAAGTATATAGCGGCAATTTCTTGGCAAACACGCCGAATCGCAGCGGCTCGGTGTATGCCAACCACGCCGGCGTAGCGCTGGAAACTCAAAGTTTGCCTGATACGCCGAATCACCCGGAATGGTTTCAATACGGCGGCATTAGCCGAGCGGGTGAGCGTTACCACAAAAGCACGCTGTTTTTGTTTAAAGTGCAAGAATAAAACGGTGCAACCGCACTTTGCAGTGTTCTGATTAAAAGTGCGGTTTTATTGCTCGTCGAAGTGCGGTTCCCAAGCGGAGTCGTCCAGACTGTGTCCGAAATGGCTTTCCACTAAGCGACGGGTGAAATCGTGCGCCGGTGCGCTTAGCACTTCCCGAGTGCTGCCGTATTCCACCATGTGTCCTTCTTTCATCACCAACATATAATCGGAAATATGTTTAATGATACCAACGTGTTGCCCCAAATAGATATATGACAACCCGAGCTGTTTTTGCAGATCAAGCAGCAAATTCAGCAACTGGGTTTTCACCGAGGTGTCCATCGATGCTAACGCATTGTCTAAGATTAGAATTTCAGGTTCTAGGATTACCGCTCTTGCCAGGGCGACCCGCTGCTTTTGGCTTTGCGACAGGGTGTAAATCGGAATGGTGGCGTGATCGGGATACAAACCGACCAAACGCAAGGTTTGATAGATTTTTTTATTGCGCTGCGCTTCGTCCCAATTAGTAGTCAGCCGCAGCGGAGTGTCTAGCACCTGCCCGATGTTCAAGTGCGGTATCAAGCTGTTGTCGGGATCTTGAAACACCATGCGAATGTGGCGACAGCGGGATTGATAGTCGCCGAATTGCAGTTCGCGCCCTTTAAACCAAATTTTGCCTTTTCTCGGCTGCACAATACCGCCGATCATCTTTGCCAACGTGGATTTGCCGGAACCGTTGGCGCCGACCACCGACAGCGTAGTGCCTTTTTCTAAACTGAAGCTAATATCGGTGACCGCAGAAAAATAGCCCGAACGCCAAAAGGTGTTGTGATCGCGAAACGATTTGCTCAGATCTTCCACTAATAACAAGGAATTATTGGATAACTTAGTTTGCGTCGCCATGTGGGTTCTCGGATTGGATGGTTAGCGGAGTAAAGTCTTTGGCTGCCTGAAACGTGTCATGTTCGCGGATATTCAGCGGGAAATGGCAGGCAAATTCATGGTGTTTAATACGTTTTAATGCCGGTTTTTGTACGCAGCGTTTCTGCGCGAAAGAGCAACGCGGTCCCAAACGGCAGCCGACTGGCAAATTATTCAGCAGCGGAACACTGCCGCGCAAGGTGCTTAACCGGCTTTTCAGCGGCAGTGGCTGGCTGAAATCCGGAATCGAATTGAGCAGCGAAACGGTGTAAGGGTGGTGCGGCTTTTCCAACAGAGCCTGTTTCGCCGCACTTTCTACTGTTTGCCCGCAATACAGAATAGTGAAATGATCGCACCATTCACTGATAGTTTTAATGTCGTTGCTAGTGAGTAAAATCGTGGTGTTTAGATTCTGGTTCATACTGGCAAGCAGCTTGAAAACCTGCAATTGCGTGGTGGCTTCCAGTGCGTGAGTCGGTTCGTCCGCCACCAATAAGCAGGGCTGGTTGATCACCGCCATCGCCACCACCACTTTTTGCGCTTCGCCTTCGGTGATTTCAAACGGGTAGCTGCCCATAATATCTTTATGATCTTTAATCCCGATACGGTGCAGCAGTTCGATCACTTTGCGTTTTTTCCAGCCGAACCATTTCCACCATTGACCTTTGTATGAAAAAGCGGGAATCGCGTTGATTAACTGTTTGCCGATTTTACGGCTCGGATCTAAACAAGAGAGCGGATCTTGGAACACCATGGCGATCTCTTTGCCGACTAATTTGCGTCGTTTTGCCGGGTTGAGCTTTAATAATTCGACATCATTGAACCGGAAACGATCGGCGGTGATTTTCCACGAGGCTTTGGCGGAGTTACAGATGATTTCTGCCACCAGACTTTTGCCCGAGCCTGATTCGCCGATCAGCCCGCACACTTCGCCTTCATTCACCGTCAGGTTCATGTTGTCGATCATTTTGACTTTTCCCTGCGGCGTATTCACTTCTACCGTCAGGTTGCGTATATCCAATAATGCCATGCGGATTCCTATTCTTACCAACGCGCTCAGATTATGCCGACTTACAGCTTACGAAAATAGCGCTCAATCGCCTTTGCCATGCCGTCGCTAAACAGCAACACCACTAAAATCACAAACATTAACACCAGCCCCGGCAGAATTGACAGCCAAGGCGCCAGATAAATCAAATCAATATATTCGCGCAGCAAAGCTCCCCATTCCGGCTGCGGCGGTTGTGCGCCGAGCGCAATAAAACTCAGTGCGCTGATATCCAACATTGCCAAGGTGAAGATTCGGCTGGTTAAACGAATAAACACCGGCAGCAGGTTCGGCAACATCACTTTGTTAATCAGATAGCCTTTCGATGCGCCGTCGAGGCGCAGCATCAGCACATATTCTTTTTTCATTTCGCCTTGCAGTGCCAGATAAACCTGGTGAATAAAATACGGCAGCGAGGCGAGTAGCACCGCCAGCATCGCATTTAACAGACTGGGCTGCATTAAGGTGGCGATGATAATCGCCAACAACAGAATCGGAATCGACAAAAACGCATCCAGAAAATGCCCTAAAATATCCGATTTCAGCCCTTGGCTGGTGCCGGCGATAATCCCAAGCACACTGCCTATCAGCAGCGTCAGCAGAGCGACGATTAATGCGCCGCCGAAAGTATAACGCAGCCCGTAAATCAAGCGACTGAGCAGATCACGCCCCAGCTCATCAGTACCAAAGAAAAAAGCGATTTTACCTTGGTTGCTCCACGACGGCGGTAGTAACTCCTCGCCGACAAACTGCATATTCAATTCATAAGGCGCAATCAACGGTGCAAACAGCATTAGCAGCAGTAACACTGCCAGTAGATAGGCGCAAATCAGCGCCGGCTTATTGCGTTGGAAATGCTGCCAGATTTCCGTCAGCGGCGAGGTGAAACGAAAGTCGTCAGGTTCTTTATCTAA
Source organism: Testudinibacter sp. P27/CKL/0425 (assembly GCF_052931395.1). NCBI lineage: Bacteria > Pseudomonadati > Pseudomonadota > Gammaproteobacteria > Pasteurellales > Pasteurellaceae > Testudinibacter > Testudinibacter sp. P27/CKL/0425. The sequence continues at coordinate 1,191,790 of NZ_CM128801.1, forward strand.
CATACCAACCCTTACGATTAAACGGATCCAAAATAAACATCAAAAAGTCGCTGATAATATTAATCAAAATGATCAACAAACCGATAATCATCATGCCGGCGGAAATGGCGTTGTAATCCTGCTGTTCCACCGCATTGATCAACCACTGCCCGATGCCCGGCCAGCTGAAAATATTTTCAACCAGCATACACATCGCAAGCAGCATGGTAAAGCTGCGGGTCAGTTGCGGGATTAATGGTGGCAAGGTGTTGCGAATCAGCATTAAACGGGCGATTTTCAATTTTGACCAGCCGCGGGTTTCCACCACTTTAACATAGTTCTCCGCCAGCACTTTTTCCGCACGAGTTTGAGTCAGCTGGATAATTTCCATCAGCGGCGCGATCATCAGTACCAACACCGGCAATGCTAAGTGCTGAAACACGTTTTGAATGATTTTTAACTGGTAAGGGCTGTCGCCAAACCAGACATCGATCGCCGCAAAGCCGGTAATCGGTTCGATTTGGTAGAGTGGATAATGTTGCCCGATGGCGGAAATTTCCCATTGATGAATCGCGGCAAAGTAGAGTACGATCGGCGCGATCCAAAATATCGGCAGAGAAATCCCGAATGACGAGCCGAAACGAATCGCCTTGCCGAGCCACTGTTTGGAGTGAAACGCGCCGAAAAAGCCGAGCGGCAAGCCGAACAGAATGGCAAAAAACAGTGCGAAAATACACAGCTCAATTGTGGCGGGCAGCACCGCCAGAATTTGTCGCAGCAGCGGCTGACCGTCCAAATAGCTGATGCCGAAATCGCCGTAGAACAGGCGCTGTGCATAATCGACATAACCGGAATAGAAGTGCGGTTTTGCCAGAATGGTATTCAGTGGATCGCGCATCAGAATGTGGTAGCTGATCAATGACAGTATGAACAGCGTAATCAGCGTCAGCAGCGCGCGGCGTAAAATAAACAGCATTTATTCCACCTCCCGTTGCAGTTTTAAATCGGCGAAACGGATCGTACCGAGCGGCGACATCTGCACGTTTTGTACCTGTTTATTATAGATCATAATGCGTTTCACACTGGCGATCGGAATTAACGGCACTTGCGTCAGCACATATTGCTGGGCGATGTCATAGTCTAAAGCGCGTGAAAGTTGAATCGGCGTACGCAAGGCGCGAGCCATCACCTGATCAAATTCAGGGTAGCACCAGTTGGCAATATTGGTGTGCGCATTGTTGGTGTGGCAGCTAAGAATCGGGCGCAAAAAGCCGTCGGGATCCAAACTGCCGGCAAGCCAACCGCCTAAAATCAGGTCATAATCATCTTCTCCGGACAGCAGCAAATGCTCCAACTCGCTGCGTTGCAAGTATTTCATGTTGACTTTCACGCCGGCTTGCGCCAAATCAAAGCGGATCATTTCTGCCATTTTAATCGGGCTGGGGTTATAGACTTGATTGTCGGTCAACACCCAGAAGTTCAGGCTGAGCGCTTTGTCTTGTAAAAAGGCTTTGGCGGCTTGCGGCTGATAACTGTAGGCAAAAGATCGCATATTAAATTGCGATGCCCACGAGCTTCTTGGAATGATAGTATTTGCGACTTCGGCGGTATCAAAATAAATTTGACGCACGATCCGCTCGCGGTTAATCGCTTGTGCCATTGCACGGCGCAGCGCCGGATTTTGTACGGCATCGCGGTTCATATTAAACGCCAAAAACGACAAATTCATGCCGTCCACCGAAGCGGAAGCAAAACGTTCGAGATTGCGCAGCAGGTTATCGACCTGACTGGCTTCCGGGAACGCCATCACATCGCATTCCTGATTCATCATTTTTTCCAAGCGCCCTGAACGGCTGCTTGATAAGTCAACTACCACATGCTTAATCGCACTTTTTTGACTCCAATAATTATCGTTGCGCTGTAGCCGCACATATTGGTTGCGGAAATAATCGCTGATTTTGTAAGCGCCGGTGCCGATTGGCAGGGTGTCAAGCTGGGCGATATTGTCATCGGCGCTGAGTTGTAGCGCGTATTCTTGCGACAAAATCACCGCATATTGGCTGGCAAGGTGATCCAAAATCGAGGAATCGGGCGCAGTTAATTCAATTTTAACCTGATACGGCGAAACCGCACTGACATTGGCGATTTTTCCATTGAAATCAATGCTGTCAAAATACGGATAGCGGTTTTGCCGCGCCAAGTCATAGTAGATTTGGTATTGCGGATTATGCCGTTGTTCGGGTTGTTCCTGTTCCGGCGTCGGGTAAGAATATAGCCGCCCCAAAACGCGATTAATCGAAAACACCACATCATCGGCATTCATTTCGCGGCTGGGGGTGAACCATGCGGTTTTGTGGAATTTAACCCCTTTGCGCAAGTTAATCAGCAGGGTTTTGCGATCTTTAGACAGGCTGTAGCCGGTGGCGAGCGCCGGAATAATTCGCTTACTTTTATCATTTTTTATCTCGAACAGCTTGTTATAGATCTGTTCCGTCACCACATTTATACTAGTACCGACATCAACAGTTTGCGGATTAAACGAGAAGCCTGTAGAGTGAGTACAATAGATCAGCCCGTTATTTCGCAGTTCATCGGGAATACGGGGCGCAGCCGACAGGCTCTGCGGCAAGGCGGCAGAGAACAATACAACGGCAGAGAATAAGACTTTGTTGAATAACGACATCGCTTACTGAATACCAACGGAATAATATAGGTGTAAATTGTAGTTTATCCGACGGCATAATGCCATTTTCTTTTAGCAGATAGCGGCTAACCGTCGAATGAAACGTTGAAACAGGAGGAACCACTATGTTTTGGACGATCATTTTATTGTCGATTTCCGCATTTATTTTTTGTTTATTGGTGCTGCCGTTTTGGTTGTATATGCACTATAAAAGCAAACAGCAAATCGGTGTCGGCTTGAGCGAAGAGGACAAAATCAAACTGCAACAGCTGAACGAACAAGCCAAGCAGCTGCGTCAACGGGTCGAGCAGTTGGAAGCGTTGCTGGATTACCAACAACCGAACTGGCGCAAAACACAATAGGAGGCAAGCATGATTTATCGTTACCCTCAACAAGGCATCATTGCCGGGGTTTGCGCCGGTTTGGCAAAAGCCTCGGGGCTGGAAAACTGGGTGGTGCGGCTGATTGCGGTGTCGCTGTTTTTGTTCGGCGGTTATTTTGTGATGCTGATTGCTTATATTGCCGCAGCGATGCTGCTGGATAAAGCACCGGACAGCGGCTATCAAACCCGCGATTATGACAAGATTTTCGACCAAACGCCGCTGAAAGAAAAAACCTGGCGTGCCGGTGTCAGCGCCAATCAGAAATTGCTGGATTTGGAGCGGGAATTCGGGCAGTTGACCCAACGCGTGAGCCAAATAGAACACTATTCCCGCTCAGCAGATTTTAAATCCTCGAATAACTAGTTTTCAGGTAAAGAAAAGCACAGCATGATATTAAACAGTTTGCAGAAATCGCTTCGCCGCGAAGTGAATGATCTGGTCAATCGCGGCTTTGACCGCACTTTGCGCTTGGCGGTAACCGGTTTGAGCCAAAGCGGGAAAACCGCGTTTATCACCAGCTTAGTGAATCAGTTGTTGACGCTGGATCGTGACGACAACAGCCATTTGCCGTTTTTTTCCGCCGCTCGGCAGCGCCATATTTTAGCAGTGAAGCGGGTCGAACAGGAAAACTGGAGTATTCCGCGTTTTGATTACGAAGCAAATTTAGCCAGCTTAAAACAAGATCCGCCGCAGTGGCCGCAATCGACGCGCGGCGTCGGCGAGATTCGCTTGGCGATCCGCTATCGTCACAGCAGCGGGCTGTTGCGGCATTTGAAAGAAGAAAGCACGCTGTATTTGGATATTTTCGACTATCCGGGCGAATGGCTGTTGGATCTGCCGTTATTGGACACCGGCTTCCGCCAGTGGTCGCAAAGCCTACAAAAGCTGAATCTCGGCGTGCGTAGTGAATTAGCGCAGCCGTGGTTGCAACAGCTTGCAACGCTGGATTTGAGCGCAAAAGCCGACGACGAAGTGTTGGCGCGCTTGGCGAAAAGTTATACCGATTACCTGTTTGCCTGCAAAGCGCAGGGGTTACAATTTATCCAGCCGGGGCATTTCGTGCTGCCGGGCGAATATACCGGTGCGCCGGCGTTGCAATTTTTTCCATTGTTGAACCTCAACGAACAGCAATGGCAGCAGCTGGAACAAAATAGTTCGCGAGACAGCTATTACGCAGTGCTGAAAAAGCGTTACGCCTATTACTGTGAAAAAATCGTCAAGCGGTTCTACGAAAAGTATTTCAGCAAATTTGATCGCCAGATTATTTTGGCGGATTGCCTCACGCCACTCAACTACAGCCAGCAGGCATTCAGTGAAACCAAAGAGAGCCTGCGCCAGTTGTTTAAAAATTTCCACTATGGAAACCGCACTTTGCTGCATCGGCTGTTTTCACCGAAAATTGACAAGCTGCTGTTTGTCGCCAGCAAAGCGGATCACGTCACCGCCGATCAACTGCCGAATCTGATCAGCCTGATGCGCCAGCTGGTGCAAGAGGGCGGGCAGCATGTTAATTTTATCGGGGTGGAAAACGAATACAGCGCCACTGCCTCGATTTGTGCGACCAAACCGGTGTTAGTGAATGATAACGGTACGACGGTCAAAGCGCTGCAAGGCGTGCGCAGCCGCGATAAAAAATCGGTGACGGTGTTTCCGGGCAGCGTACCGGCACGGCTGCCGAATGCTGATTTTTGGCGGCAGAGCGGTTTTGAGTTTGATCAGTTTGAGCCGCTGCCGCTGGACGACAACGAACGGATACCGCACTTGCGCATGGATTCGGTGTTGCAGTTTTTGTTAGCCGATAAATTGGATTAAAACGGAACATGGATAAAAAATATTTTGAAATCCAGCCGCCGCGCGACGAAACTGAAAGCGAAGTGCGGTTGCAACAGAAAAAAGAGTTTGTCGACGTTGAGGTGCTTGCCGATTTGGAAGATGAGACGGCGGCGAAATTGGAACAGCGTTTTGATGAAATTGTCGAGCCGAAAGCCCGCTGGTGGAAAAAACTGGCGGCGGCAACCGCACTGTTGTTTTTGACCGCACTTGTGGCGCAGTCGGTGCAGTGGCTGCTCGATTCGTGGCGGCAACATCAATGGATCGAATTTGCGTTCGCCTTGGTCGGCTTTTCGGCGGTGGCGCTGGGCATCGCGGCGCTGTTTAATGAGTTTCGCCGTTTGCGAAAATTAAAACGGCGGTTGAAACTGCAACAGCAAAGCCAAGATTTGATGGCACAAAGTGCGGTCGGCATGAAGCTAAACAGCGCCGAACAGGGGCGGGAGTTGTGCTTAAAAATTGCTGATAATATGCAGTTGGAAAAACAAGATCCGCGCCTGTTGCAGTGGCAAAAACAGATCAACGATACCTATTCGGCGCAGGAAATCAGCTATCTGTTTAGTCAAACCGTGCTGAGTGAGATTGACAAAAAAGCGCGTCGTCTGGTGAGCAAAAGTGCGGCGGAAGCGGCGATTGTGGTTGGCGTCAGCCCGTTGGCGCTAGTGGATCTGTTTTTTGTGGCGTGGCGCAATTTGGCGTTAATCAATAAACTTGCCGCACTGTACGGCATTGAATTGGGCTATTTCAGCCGCATTCGCCTGTTGCGCATGGTGTTGATCAATATGGCATTTGCCGGTGCGACCGAATTAGTGCACGACATCGGCATGGATTGGCTGTCAAAAGATCTGATGGCGAAACTTTCCGCCCGTGCGGCACAAGGCTTGGGCGTGGGGCTGCTCACCGCACGACTGGGAATTAAAACTATGGAGTTTTGCCGCCCGTTGGCTTTCCAAGCCGATGAAAAACCGCGCTTGAGCATTATTCATCAAGAATTATTGACCACATTAAAATCAACTCTGCTTGGTGGCACGGAAAAAGCCAACACGGAGAAAAACAAAACGCGGGTCTAATTTGCCCGCGCTTAGGTTTATCAGATTAAGCGGCGTTAATCCGCGCAAAGCCTTGCTCTAAATCGGCGATCAGATCTTCGACGTCCTCAAAGCCGATATGCACCCGAATCAACGTGCCGTCGAGTTTGCGCTCGATTCCCGGGCGGATGCGTGCGATTTCTTCCGGTTGGTTATATAAAATCAACGATTCAAAACCGCCCCAAGAGTATGCCATGGTGAACAGTTGGAAGTGATCAAAAAAGGCTTCCAGCTGTTGCTGGCTGAGCTTTTGTTTCAATTCGAATGAAAACAAGCCGCTGCTGGCGCTGAAATCCCGTTTGAAAAACTCATGCCCCGGGCAGCTCGGTAATGCCGGGTGGAATACCGACCGCACTTCGTCGCGTGCCGCCAACCATTGTGCAATTTTCAGGCTGCTTTCGTGGTGCTGTTTGAAACGCACCGCTAAACTACGCAAACCGCGCGCGGTGACATAGGCGGTGTCGGCATCGACCATTTGTCCCATCAGATAAGAGTGTTCCCGCAATTGATCCCAACAGCGCGCATTGGCGACCGCGGTGCCAATCATCGCATCGGAATGCCCGACCAGATATTTTGTGCCGGCTTGAATCGAAATATCAATATCATGTTCCAACGCCTTAAACAGCAAGCCGCCGCCCCAAGTATTGTCGATCATAATCACAATTTCAGGATTAATGGCGCGCGCTGCACGGACAATGGACGGAATATCCGGCACTTCCATTGTCAATGAGCTTGGAGATTCCAAAAACAACACTTTGGTGCTCGGGCGAATTAAGTTGGCAATTTCTGCGCCGATTAGCGGGTCGTAATAGCTGGTTTCGACATTAAATTTAGTCAGAATGTTATTGCAAAAATCTTGGGTCGGTTCATACGCCGCGCCGCTCATCAGCAGATGATCGCCGCTTTTGACAAACGACAAAATCGCATTGGTCACCGCCGCTGCGCCACAAGGGTAGAGCGCGCAGCCTGCGCCGCCTTCCAGATCGCACATGGCGTCTTGCAGTGAAAAATGGGTCAGTGTGCCGCGTCGCCCGTAAAATAGCGCGCCTTTGGCGCGATTGATTGTCGCCTGTTTTTTCTCTTTCAGGCTGGTGAAAATCAGTGATGAAGCACGCTGAATCACCGGATTGACGCTGTTTTGAGTGTAGCGCGCTTGGCGTCCGGCGTGGACTAAACGGGTTGTCGCTTGGAGTTTTTTGCTGGAATCTGACATGGTCGCCCTTATTGTTTTTTCAAAATTGAGAAATAAGATAATGCTTATTCGGCGCAGACGCAACCGAATCAATACAACAAATAGATTTCACCTATCGCTTAAATAGTGTGACGAAGCTCACGACTTTTAACACTTATTTGGTTATACTATGCAAAGATTAAGCAGCCATATTGTTTTAGTTTACATATTCGTTGCTTTTACTCGGACGGAAGTCCATTTTCAAATTGATATTTAGGAGAAATTATGGTTTTAGTAACCCGTCAAGCCCCTGATTTTACAGCATCTGCCGTGTTAGGTAACGGTGAAATCGTTGATAATTTTAATTTTAAACGCCACGTTTCCGGCAAACCTTCCGTCGTATTTTTCTGGCCTTTAGACTTCACATTCGTTTGCCCGTCAGAATTGATCGCATTCGACCATCGTTATAAAGAGTTCCAAGCGCGTGGCGTGGAAGTGGTTGGTGTGTCTATCGACTCTCAATTCTCTCACAACGCATGGCGTAAAACGACAACTGACAAAGGCGGCATCGGTGAAGTTCAATACGCAATGGTTGCCGACGTGAAACACGACATTGCCAAAGCTTACGGCATCGAACACCCTGAAGCAGGCGTTGCACTGCGAGCATCTTTCCTGATCGACAAACACGGCGTTGTACGTCACCAAATCGTCAACGATTTGCCATTGGGTCGTAACATCGACGAAATGCTGCGTTTAGTTGACGCGTTGCAATTCCACGAAGAGCACGGCGAAGTGTGCCCGGCACAGTGGGAAAAAGGCAAAGAAGGCATGAAAGACAGCCCGGAAGGTGTTGCCAGCTACCTGAAGAAAAATGCAGATTCACTGTAATTGTTAAGCCATTGTGCTGACAATTTAATAAAAACCATGCCGAAGCATGGTTTTTTTACCTCATTTTTAGGTTAGCGAGCGCGAGGCTAATCTACTTTACGGTTTTCTTCCGTTTCCGGCTCTAAATTCAGTTTTGCCATCAGCAATTGGTCGCCGTCTTCTTCCGGATTGCCGGTCACCAGCAGTTTGTCGCCATAGAAAATCGAGTTTGCCCCCGCCATAAAGCACATCGCCTGCATACTTTCCGACATTCCTTGGCGCCCGGCTGACAGGCGGACGTAGCTGGTCGGCATGGTGATCCGTGCCACGGCAATGGTGCGCACAAATTCCGTCCAGTCTAAATCTTCTGCGTCCATTAACGGCGTGCCTTCGACTTTTACCAGTTGATTAATCGGCACCGATTCCGGTTGCGGATCAAGGTTAGCAAGGCTAGCGATTAAACCGGCGCGTTCTTTGCGGGTTTCGTTCATGCCGACAATCCCGCCGCAGCACACTTTGAGCCCTGCTGACCGCACTTTGCCCAGGGTATTGATGCGATCATCAAAGCGGCGCGTGCCGATCACTTCGTGGTAGTGCTCAGGGGCGGTATCCAAATTGTGATTGTAGTAATCTAATCCGGCGTCTTTTAATTGTTCCGCCATGCCGTCTTGCAGTAAGCCAAACGTGCCGCAGGTTTCCATGCCCAGCGCTTTCACCGCTTTGATAATTTCAGTAATTTTCGCCACGTCTTTCGGCTTTGGTCCGCGCCATGCCGCACCCATGCAAAAGCGCCCCGCACCACGGGATTTGGCAATTTTGGCTTTTTCGACAATTTCATCAATCTCTAACAATTGCTGATTTTGCACGCCGGTTTGATAGCGTGCTGACTGCGGGCAGTAGCCGCAATCTTCAGGGCAGCCGCCGGTTTTGATCGACATCAGGGTCGAAAGCTGAATCGCTTGCGGATTAAAATGTTCGCGGTGCACTTGCGCCGCGCGATAGATCAATTCTAAAAATGGCGTTTCAAACAGCGCTTCCACTTTGCACACCGACCAATATTCAAGACTTGGATGCGGTGTCAGCTGGCTTAACTCAACCTGTTGAATTGTCATATAATTTCCTTTTATCAATTTTAAATGCGGATTATAGTAACGGAAAAGAGGGATTTAATTAAACGAGTTTACATTTTTTCAATCAAGCAAATGTCCGTTGTGAATCTGTAAAGTGCGGTCGATAAACTGCGCCACTTCCTGAGGTTGATGGGTGACCATTAGCAAAGTGAGCCTTTTTTCATCGCAAATTTGCGCTAACAGTGCCAACATCTCTTGTCGAAGTGCGGTGTCCAGCGCGTAAAACGGTTCGTCGAGCAGCAAAATCGGCTTGTCGCGCAGCAAACAACGCGCCAGCGCCACTCGCTGCTTTTGTCCGCCGGAGAGTTGATCGGGCAGGCGAGTGAGAAACTCAAGCAAGCCAACGTGTTCGGCAAGCGACCGCACTTGCTGCCGTTGTTCCGTATTAATGTTCAAATTCGGTTGTAGCCCTAAAATAATATTTTGTTCAACCGTTAAATGATTGAACAGATTATTTTCTTGAAACAGCATCGACACCGGGCGCAAGTGCGGTTCTGTGTGAGTATGATTTTCACCGTTCAGCCAAATTTCACCGCTGTCGGCAAGTTCAAAACCGGCAATTAAGTTTAACAGCGTGCTTTTGCCTGCGCCACTTGCGCCGACCAAGGCGATTTTCTCGCCGGATTTAACCTGCAAATCAAACGCCATCGGCATGGCTTTATAGTTAAATTTGAGTTGATTGAGTCGGATCACGGGGTGTTTCCTTTATTGATTGCGGGGGCGTCCTGTTTTTCGATCAGTACAAAAACCAGCGCACATAATAGCAGTAAGATCAACGCGGTGACCGCTGCCTCTTGGCTGCGATAATGTCCTAATTGTTGATACAACAGACGTGGCAGCGAGCTGAAATCTTGGTTGCCGAACAGCGCAATCGCAGTGAAATCGCCTAGCGACAATGCAAAGGCGTACGCATAGGCGGTGCGAATCGGTTTGCGCAGCTGGTGCCATTCAATCAAGCGCCAGCGCGTCCAGCCGCGAATCGCCAACGATTGGCACAGTTTTTCATAATAGGTCATGTTGTGTTGAAATGGTACGGCTAAAATCCGCAGCACAAACGGCATCGCAATTAATGCATTGCAAATGGCGACGATCGCGAATAGGTGAAAATTCGAAAAATCAATGGCTTGCAGACTTAAAAACAGCCCGATCGCCAGCACTAGTGTCGGCACGGCCAGAATCATCATGCCGACATTCAACATCGTATCTGCTGTTTTGCGGTAATAGTGCCAACGCAAACGGCGCACACTCAACAGCAACGCCACGCTCATCAACACCGCCAGCAGTGCGGCAATCGGCGCTAGGGTGAGTGAGTAGCCGATTGCCCGCCATAACGTGGCACTTTGCCACAGCTGCCACCACGCAGGGGAGTTCAATCCGCTATATACAATATTCAGCAGCGGCAAGCCGATAAACAACATCACTGCCACTAAAATCATGCGATGCAGCCATTGCCAAGTGCGGTTCAGCGATTGTGGAGGGTAGGTTTGTTGCTTGCTTAAACTGGTGGCGGTGTGGCGGCTGAAATAGGCATTGCCCTGAAACAGCACAAAACACAGCCCGAACTGTACCAGCGCCAAGCTGGCGGCTTTGCCGAGGTCAAAATCAAAGGTGATTGCTTGGAAAATCGCCACTTCCAGTGTGGTATATTTCGGTCCGCCGCCGAGGGTCAGAACAATCGCAAAACTGGTGAAACACAGCATAAAAATCAGCGCAAATACCGGCAACAATTGCGGGCGCAGGTATGGCAATTCAATTAAGCGCAAGAAATCAGCGTTGCGGATATTCAGTTGCGCCGCCAGTTGCCGTTGTTGTACCGGAATGCTGTGCAGCGTTTGCAGAAAAATTTTGCTGGCAAGCGGCAGGTTGAAAAACAGGTGCGCAATCAGAATGCCGCTTAAGCCGTAAAACGACGGTTGCCAGTTGATTCCCAGCCACTGCAAACCTTGCAGCAGCCAGCCGGACAGCCCGTAAACCCCGATTAAGCCGAACACCGCCACCAGCACTGGCAGCACGAAAGTAAGTGAAAACACTTTCAATAAAATCGCTTTGCCGATAAACGTGCGGTAATACAGGGCGTGCGCGGTCAGCAGCCCCGCCGTCACCGACAACAGCGCCGAGAGCAGCGCCTGCCGGAAGCTGAATTTCAGGATATGCCAAAAATAGGGATCGTCAAACAGCAGCGTCCAACTGTCGGACTGGCTGTGTTGCAACAATTGCCACAGGCTGTTGGCATAAAACAGCAATAAAAAACTCACCACTGCCAAGCCGGGCAGGCAGTGGGAGAGGGGCAGACGCAATTTTCGCATTGTCAGATTATTGGCTTAACGCTTGCTGCCAAACCTGAATTTGCGCTTTGCCAACCGCTTTTTCAGGGAATGGCACCGCTAAGGTTTTAACGGGTGTGAATTGATCAAAGTGCGGTTCGATCTCGGTTTTGATCACAGGCAACATGATATTGTGTAATGCGATAATTTTTTGCGCTTCGGGGTTTACCAAAAAAGCTAAAAATTGATCTGCCAGCGCAGGCTGTTGGCTACTCGCCAGTTTCGCCGCCAGCTCGATTTGTACGATATGCCCTTCGGCAAATTCAGCCGCTCGATAGCGATCGTCTTGCTCATCGATTTGATGATACAGCGGTGAAGTGTTGTAACTCAGCACTAAATCCGATTCGCCTTTCAAAAAAGCACCGTAAGTTTCCGACCAGCCCTTGCCAACAGTCACCGTGTGTTTTGCCAGTGTTTGCCAAGCGGTTGCCACTTGATCTTGCGGATAGACCGCATTCACCCACGCCAATAAGCCGCGCCCGACGGTGCTGGTGCGCGGATCTTGATAAATCACCCGCAGATCTTGGCGCTCCACCAATTCGGTTAAACTTTTGGGCGGATTGGTGAGGGTGTGTTGGTTATAAATAAACGCATATTGCCCGTAGTCATATGGCAGGAAAGTGCGGTCAGTCCATTCGATCGGCAGCGCAAGCGGGCTTAAATCCACGCTGTTTTCGGCAAATAGTTTTGATTCGTGCGCTTCAGGCAGTAAATTATTGTCTAAACCGATCACCACATCGGCTTTGCTGTTTTTCGCCTCCAAACGCAGGCGGTTAAACAGGGTTACGCCGTCTTCAAACGGTACGAATTTCAGATCGCACTGGCACTGCTGTTCAAACGCCTGTTCCAGCTTCGGACCCGGTCCCCATTCGGAAGTGAAAGAGTCGTAGCTGTAAACCGTCAAGTGCGGTCTGTCTTGGCTTAATGCGGTGTGGCTGAATGCCAGAAATAGGGCGGAAGCGGTTAGTTTGGTCAGTAAAGAAGACATATTGAACATCCTTTTATCATAAAACGATAAGAAAGAATTCAAGTGCGGTATTTGGCAAGAAACACGATCTCAAATCCCTTCGCTGCTACTAATCAGATCAGGTTCAATGGGTATTTCTCAGCGTTATCATCGCCATAAAAAAATGGACAAGATAATGCACCCCAATGAGAGTGCGGCTATCTTATCCAAAAGAAAAACGAAAGAAAAGCCCTAATCGTGCTATTCGATCTTATCCGGCCAGCCGCTGGTGTCGACTTGTGGATATTGCATATTCAGCTTGCGCAAGGTGTCGAGCAGAATTTTCGTGATAATGACATTGCGTCCGGATTTGGAATCGGCAGGGATTACATACCACGGCGCATATTCGGTCGAGGTTTCGTTGATCACGCGTTGGTATTGTTGTTGGAAATCGTCCCACAATTTACGGTCGTCCAGATCACCGAGATTGAATTTCCAATTTTTCTCCGGATTATCCAACCGCTCTTGCAACCGCTCTTGTTGTTCGTCTTTAGAGATATGCAAAAAGAATTTGAGGATCACCGTGCCGGTTTCGCTTAACAGCCGTTCAAAATCGTTAATATGGCGCAGGCGGCGTTTTTCCTCATCATCGCTGATCCAGCCTTTGACTTTAGTCACCAATACATCTTCATAATGGCTACGGTTGAAAATAACGATTTCGCCGCGGCGCGGCACCACATTGTGCACCCGCCACAGATAATCGCGATCCAATTCGTTAGTGGTCGGTGCTTCAAAATAGGCGGTGCGCACCGCCAGCGGATCGACACTTTGAAATACCGCGCGGATAGTACCGTCTTTTCCGGAGGTGTCCATGCCTTGCAGCACGATCAACACTTTGCGCTGATGTTCGGCATACAGCAAATCTTGCAGATGATCCAACTCCGGCGACAAGCTGCTCAGAATTGCATTGCGTTCCTCTTTGGTTTCGGCAACATCTTTTTTGCCGTTGGTCGAGAAATTTTTGATATTGAATTTATTTTTACCGTCAAAGCGGTAATTTTTCAGGTCGAATGCCATAATTTTATCCTTAATTAACCGCTTGATATTGAATTTCAGGCACGGCGAAATGGCGTGCAAACAGCTCCGGTTGCTTTAATACATCTTGTAAAGAGTATTGGGAAAGGTATTTATAGAATGCGTCCAACGCCAATTCAAAAATGGACGGCAACTGGCAAACCGGCGCAATACAACAGACCACGCCATGATCGCGGCAGCGAACCAGTGAATCGTCACCTTCCGCCAGACGGATGACTTTTGCCAAGTTGATTTCGTGCGGTGGATGGGCGAGTTGAATCCCGCCGCCTTTGCCGCGGCGCGATAAAATCGTTTGCTGTTTGGCTAAATGGTGGATCACTTTCATTAAATGATTTTCGGAAATTTGATAGGCGGTTGCAATTTCCTGAATCGTACACAGGCGATCGTTATTTAATGCCAGATAAATCAAAACCCGCAGGTTGTAATCGGTAAATTTGCTTAGTTTCATGTCACTCTTTCACTATTTTAATTTTAATCTCGATGAAATTTTAGCATAACTCACCTGCGGTAAGTTGATTATTGTCAATCGGAGCCGGATAAAATTGCAGTTTAAAACTCGAATTTGTGAACTAAATTCCAAAATAGTCCTCTTTTTTAACCAAAATGGCGATTGATAAAATTTGGCATAGTAGCCAAAAATGTGGCTGATTTTGAGATCTAAGCTTCTATTAGACATTTTTGTGGCTACTCCTCTTAAAGCGCTAGTTTTTCTAGCTCTTTTTATTCAAAAAATCCTGTATAAACATAATCTTATTCCTTCGGTTTAGTCCATTATGAACGGATAATTTCTGCTTTAAATCCTTAAACAGCCCTTCCAGCCGATTTGTCGTTTTTTCTATCCGTAACTCCGGGTATTTTTCAAAGACAAACAAGTAATCCATATAGCGTTTAATACTGGCATAAGCCCCTCTCAATTTGCGATGTTTATAAGGAAATTTACCCTGATTATCGGGTATATCAGACCGTTCTTCTAAGTAAGCTTTATGCTGCAAAAACCAGTGATGCAAACGGACATAAAAGTCATTTTTGTGACTCTGCTTGAGTGTTTTAACCATTGTTTTCAGTTCCTTTCCGGCAACGGATTTAGGGTTTCTCGTCAGCTTGCGAATCACCATTGCAACAAGGTGAAATTGGCACATTTGGGTTGGCGTATTAAATATATCTTTCAATAAGCCCCGTCGCCCATCGCAAGTAATAGATTGAATAATAAATCCTTTTTTACGCAATCGATTGATGGCTTTGGTATAGTAAATGTCCTTTTCGGTACGAACGATTTGGTGGTAAATCACCTTTTTTGAGCAGGAATCCATTATGACTAATACGCCGAATTGTGGCCCGAAAAAAGTGACATCCATAATAAGATTCAACATTGTGGTTTGCGGTGTGCTGAGTGGCGTTTTAGGGGCTTTTTTCAGGTGCCTTTGGATAGTCCTGACCGAACAATCATAGGTTAACGCAAGCTGCTTATACGTCTGTTTTCCGACGGTGTAATCGTGCCAGATTTGGGCGGATTGAAGGTAATTTGTGTGAGAATATGTCCGTAAACAATCCAAGCATTTATAGCGTTGCTTGCCTGAATTTTTACCGTGTTTTTTAATGTGTTCTGAACCACAGAAATAGCAATTTTTTGGTCATTTTAAAAAATCTCACTTAACGCCTTATTCTATAAGGGATTAAGCGAGATTTCAGCCACATTTTTGTCTACTATGCCTTCTTAAAATTTTTACCGGTTGAGATCAAAAAGAGCGGTTTCATCGAACCGCTCTTTGCATTAACTGTGAATGCTTAGCACTTAAAAGCCGCCCATAAAGAGCATCATTAAAGCCTGCGCGATGTTTTCTTCCGGAATAACTTCGCCGTTCAGTTTTAGCTCGCCGTTTTCCAGAATCAATTTGCTTTGATAAGCCTGGTTATCGGACGTCACCAGAATTTTTTGTTGTATCGCATCGGCAAATTGCTGTTCCATATCGGCTTTGAGGTATTCCAGCTGTTCCGCTTGGTATTCTGGTACGCTCGGATCATTGTTGATCTCGATATTAACCATGCTGGTGAGAAATTGTTCGACAGCAGGTTTGCTGATATCGGCATTTAATTCCAATTTATCGAATAACGACAGAATTTTGCCTTGCATTAAGGTCGCCGACGGGTCGGCTTTTGACAGACCCAAATCAAGCGTCAATTTGTTTTCACCTTTGTTGTTGGTCAGGCTGAACGGTTGCAGACGGATTTCCGGTTGGTTTTGTAACAACGCCAACCCCGGTGCGGCCAGTTGTTGTTCCAATTGGTGCTGGTTAACGATTTGTCCTTGGCTATATATTTCCATAATTTGATTTAACGGTTCCGCTTTCAGGTGGTTCAAATCGATATTAAATTCGATTTTTCCCAATGCTTCGCCGCCGATATATACTTCGTTCAGTTGGTTATTCAACGAAATATCGGCAAATTCACCGTTCAATTTGGTTGCATAATTGAAACGCAGAGCGCGAAGATCGGCGATCATTTTACTTTCGCTGGAATCTTTGACGGATTGCTCGGTAATTTTGATATTGTCAATGCTGAATAGCTGTTTTCCGCTCGGAATAAATTCCCATTCCGATGGTTTTAAATCGGAGTTCAGATCAATGTTTTCAGCCTGAATGGTACGCTTTAAATAGATTTTCTGGTAGTTTCGATCAAAATCTTGAACTAAATCGGTTACATTCAGCTTGTCCATTTTTGCTTTAATCAGCCCAACCCCCTTTTGGTTGGTGTCGGCTTCAATGTTGATTTCGCTGCTGTCGATTGAAAAATCATCGTTTTGGTAATCCAACGCGGCGAAAGTAGAATGTTGTGTAATTTGTTGGTTATAGCTGATCGTAAAATCACTGCTTAGAGGAGCCACCCCTTTGGAAGCTTTGAACAGCTCGGTAATGGACGGATCTTCGATAATTTCGCTGTGCGCACTGGTCATTACCGGTGCCAAACGTAGGCTTGTTAAACGTGAGAGCGGTAGCGGACCGTGTTCGGCGATTGTTTTAAACGGGATGATATATTGTTTATTATTGGTGCGGTGCGTAATAATCAGCTGATCTTCTATTTCGGTAGAGAAAAAGCTGCGTGCTAATTTGGTATTTTTGACTTCAAATTGGTATTCGTAACCGACTAATTGTTTGAAGGTTTCTTCATTGGCTTGTTGAACATATTCAGGATATTTCTCTTCCAAAATTTTACCCGAATACCATGTTCCGCCTGCCCATGTTGCGACTAAAACGGCCACAGCGCCCAGTGCCAGAGATGATTTTTTCATACGATTTCCTCTATAAACTAAAAAATAAAATAAAAGCAAAAATTGTTAAAATCATGTTGTATGTCAAATCAGTATATAGATTAGGTTACGCTTAGGCTAGCAATAATCTCACCGCACTTGATGTTCTTATTTCCGGAAATTTTTAAATTTCTCCCTTGAACTTTGTTTTTTTAACCTTATTTAGAGCAACAAGCGCCGCTGGAAGGCGGATTGCAACAAATCTACAGAATATTTTCGAAACAGAGTTGAAATCCGATTTTTAGTCCGCATCTTAACAACATCGAAGCGATTCATAATGAATTTGGCTTAGAGCAAATTTCAGATTCTACAGGAGAAACAAAATGGGAAAAATTATTGGTATTGACTTAGGAACCACCAACTCATGTGTTGCGGTGATGGACGGCGACAAACCACGCGTGATCGAAAACGCGGAAGGGGATCGTACCACTCCGTCAATTATTGCTTATACACAAGACGGTGAAACTTTAGTCGGTCAACCGGCGAAACGCCAAGCGGTCACCAACCCGAAAAACACACTGTTTGCGATCAAACGTTTGATCGGTCGTCGTTTTACTGATGAAGAAGTACAGCGCGATGTCAACATTATGCCGTTTGACATCGTCAAAGCCGACAACGGCGATGCGTGGGTGTCGGTAAAAGATGAAAAAATGGCACCGCCGCAAATTTCTGCCGAAGTGTTGAAAAAAATGAAAAAAACCGCCGAAGACTTCTTGGGCGAAAAAGTGACCGAAGCAGTTATCACTGTGCCGGCATATTTCAATGATGCGCAACGTCAAGCCACCAAAGATGCAGGCCGTATCGCAGGTTTAGAAGTTAAACGTATCATCAATGAACCGACCGCGGCAGCGTTGGCATACGGTTTAGATAAAGACAAAGGCAACCACACTATCGCGGTTTACGACTTGGGAGGTGGTACATTTGACTTATCTATCATCGAAATTGATGATGTTGACGGCGAAAAAACCTTCGAAGTATTGGCAACCAACGGTGACACCCACCTAGGTGGTGAAGACTTCGATAACCGTGTCATCAACTACTTGGTTGACGAGTTCAAAAAAGAACAAGGTATCGATCTGCGCAACGATCCATTAGCGATGCAACGTTTGAAAGAAGCGGGCGAGAAAGCGAAAATCGAATTGTCTTCCGCACAACAAACCGATGTAAACTTGCCATACATCACCGCAGATGCGACAGGCCCGAAACACTTAAACATCAAATTAACCCGCGCGAAATTAGAATCACTGGTTGAAGAGTTGGTGCAACGTTCATTAGAGCCTGTGCGCACCGCACTTAAAGATGCTGATTTAAGCGTGTCTGAAATTGATGATGTGATTTTGGTGGGCGGACAAACTCGTATGCCATTGGTACAACAAAAAGTGGCAGAGTTCTTCGGCAAAGAGCCACGCAAAGACGTGAATCCTGATGAAGCGGTTGCGATTGGTGCGGCGATTCAAGGCGGCGTGTTGGCTGGTGATGTGAAAGACGTGTTGTTGCTAGACGTGACACCGTTGTCATTGGGTATCGAAACCATGGGCAGCGTGATGACCAAGTTGATCGAGAAAAACACCACGATCCCAACCAAACACAGCCAAGTGTTCTCCACGGCGGAAGATAACCAAAGTGCGGTAACAATCCATGTGTTACAAGGGGAGCGTAAGCGTGCGGGCGATAATAAATCGCTGGGGCAATTTAACCTAGAAGGCATTCAAGCTGCACCACGCGGTATGCCGCAAATTGAAGTGACTTTTGATATTGATGCCGACGGGATCTTGCACGTTTCTGCCAAAGATAAAGGCACGGGTAAAGAGCAAAAAATCACCATTAAAGCCTCTTCTGGTTTAAGTGATGATGAAATTCAACAAATGGTGCGCGATGCAGAAGCTAATGCCGAAGCGGATCGCAAGTTTGAAGAGTTGGTGCAAGTGCGCAATCAAGCGGATCACTTGGTTCACTCCACGCGCAAACAGCTGGAAGAAGCAGGCGAAGCGTTAGCGGGTGATGATCGTGCCGCGATTGAAAGTGCGGTCAACGAACTGGAAACCGCAGCCAAAGGCGAAAATAAAGATGTGATCGAAGCGAAAACCCAAGCGTTGATTCAAGCATCTGAAAAATTGATCGCAGCCGCACAACAGCAAGCCCAAGCTGGACAGCAACAAGCTGAACAAGGTAAAGGCGGCGATGATGTGGTTGACGCTGAATTTGAAGAAGTGAAAGACAAGTAAGCAAAAATGAGGCTTAAAGAAACGGTTATCACATTTCTTTAATGATTTCAGGGCGATGAGTAATCTTCGCCCTTTTGCACATATAACAGAAACAAACGAAACACAAAAACGGAAAGACTATGTCAAAGCGTGACTATTACGAAGTGCTGGGTGTCGCCCGCAATGCGGAAGAGAAAGAGATCAAAAAGGCGTATAAACGCCTAGCGATGAAATATCACCCGGATCGCAATCCTGATAACAAAGACGCTGAAGCGCAATTTAAAGAAGTCAAAGAAGCCTATGAAATCTTAACCGACAGCCAAAAACGCGCGGCGTATGATCAATACGGTCATGCGGCGTTTGAGCAAGGCGGCTTCGGAGGAGGCGGTGGCGGCTTTGGCGGCGGCGTAGATTTTGGTGATATTTTCGGTGATATCTTCAGCGATATGTTTGGTGGCGGCGGACGAGGTCGTCAGCGTGTGGTGCGTGGTGATGACTTACGCTACGATCTGGAAATCACCCTAGAAGAAGCGGTGAAAGGCACCAGCAAGGATATTAAAATCAACACCCTGGCAGAATGCGATAGCTGTCACGGCAGCGGCGCGCAGGAAGGTTCCAAAGTGGAAACTTGTCCGACCTGTCATGGGGCGGGGCGTGTGCGCCGTCAACAAGGCTTTTTTGTTACCGAACAGGCATGCCCGACTTGCTACGGCAGCGGTAAAAAAATTGAGAAACCGTGTACCAAGTGTCACGGCGACGGACGTGTACACAAGCCGAAAAATCTGTCGGTTAAAATCCCGGCAGGGGTGGACACCGGCAACCAACTGCGTTTGAGCGGCGAGGGAGCAGCGGGTGAAAACGGCGCACCGGCAGGGGATTTATACGTGGTAATCCACGTTAAAGATCACCACATCTTTGAGCGTGATGGCAATAATCTGTATTGCGAAGTGCCGATTAGCTTCACCATGGCGGCACTCGGTGGCGAAATTGAAGTGCCGACGCTGGACGGGCGCGTGAAACTGAAAATCCCGGCAGAAACCCAAACCGGCAAACTGTTCAGAATGCGCGGCAAAGGCGTAACCTCAACCC
This sequence comes from Testudinibacter sp. P27/CKL/0425, assembly GCF_052931395.1. NCBI lineage: Bacteria > Pseudomonadati > Pseudomonadota > Gammaproteobacteria > Pasteurellales > Pasteurellaceae > Testudinibacter > Testudinibacter sp. P27/CKL/0425. The sequence goes on from NZ_CM128801.1 coordinate 1,211,883, forward strand.
GTAGCCATTATGCGGGCGATTTGATCTGTAAAGTGATCATCGAAACGCCGGTGAAACTGAACGAAGAACAGAAAAACTTGTTGAAACAGCTGGAAGAAAGCTTGGAAGGCACCGGCAAACATCGCCCGAAATCCTCCAGCTTCTTAGACGGCGTGAAGAAGTTTTTTGATGATTTGACCAAATAGATAGTGAATTTTTTACTACGATAATCATCCTAAACCGCACTTCGGTGAGCTATTTAGCTCACCGATTTTTTTCCTTTAAACCCATCATACATCAACAATAACATTGCTGCCGACAGCCCAAACAGTAGCGGGTAAGAGGCGGGTTGGATGACTTCGCCGATGTACACTGAAATAAACAGCATTGCCACGGTTTCCACATAGCCCAGCAAACCCAGCAGGTTGATGGGTAACCAATTGCTGGCAAGAATATAGGCGATAAACGCCACACTGCTGATCACGCCCAGCAATAACACCAGCAGATAAATATTGTCATTGACTTCAGCAACCGCACTTAGATTGATTTTCGACACCATATACAGGCAAAACGGAAATAGCAGGATGATTTCCAAGGTAAAAGAGGCGAGATCGTTCATTTTAAAGGCTTTGCGGCTAACAAAATACAACGCATAGCCGAACCCGACAGCTAAGCTTTCCCACGACATTTTGCCGGTCAGCGCAATGTTAGACAGCACGGCGAGTGTAGCGCAAGCAATCGCATAGGCTTTGTAGCGGGAAATGGATTCTTTAAACATAAACTTGCCGAACGCCACCAGCACCAACGGCAACATCAGATAGCCGACCGTCACCTCAACCGCACTTCCGTTATTTGGCGCCCATAAATACAGCCACATTTGAAAGCCCATCATCGCGGCGTTAAAGATCACTACCAGTAATAACAATGGCTGCTGCTTGATTCGGCGTAACAGTTCAAGCAGGCGCGTTTGCTGTTTAAATAAAAACAGTACCGCCAACACCGCAGGCAACATAAAGAAAATTCGAAAGCCGAGTGCGTCTAAACCACTGAGCGGAGCGAGCAGCGTAGTAAAATAATATAAATAGCCGAATAGCGCCGAGGCGATTAGCGAGCAAAGTAATCCTTTAGACATCATGGTATTTAATATTGTGTGGTGAACAGTCAAGCAAGATCAATAGTATAGCCTGTGAATCAATTCAACAAAACAGAATTGACTATTTTTCGCCAATCTATAAAATAGAAAATCATTCTCATTTATTTTAAAGTTACTTGCCACGACATGATTAAAAGACGTTATTTGATAAGCCTAATGTTGCTGCTATCGTTGGTTTCTCTGTTTCTCGGCGTCAGCAGCGTCACCTTAGACGGCTTATGGCGTTTTGACAGCGAACAGTGGCAGGTGTTTACTGTCAGCGTTTAATCAGCATTTTGATTGCCGGTGCGGGCTTGGCGGTGTGCGGGCTGGTGATGCAGCAATTAACCCGCAACCGTTTTGTGTCGCCGACCACCGCCGGCACCATGGATTCCGCCCGCTTGGGTATTTTAATTGCGATGATTCTCTTTCCTGCCGCTTCCATGCTTGCCAAAACTGCGATTGCGATTGCCGCGGCGTTTGGCGGCACACTGGTGTTTATCACTATTTTGTCAAAACTAAAATTTAAAGATGTGATTTTCGTGCCATTAGTCGGCATCATGTTCGGCAACATTATCAGTGCGGTGACGGTGTTTCTGGCGATGAAAGAAGATCTGCTGCAAAATCTTGCAGGCTGGTTGCAGGGTGATTTTTCACTGGTGATGAGCGGGCGCTATGAAATGTTGTATATCAGCATTCCGGCGTTGTTGCTGGTTTATCTGTTCGCCAATCGATTTGCGATTGTCGGCATGGGCGAATCGTTTGCGGTCAATTTAGGGCTAAATTTCAAACAGGTACAATATTTGGGCTTAGCGATCGTGGCGGTGGTGACTTCAATTATCATCGTTTCAGTCGGTGTGATTCCGTTTTTGGGCTTGATTATCCCGAATATCGTGACCCTTTACTTGGGCGATAATTTAAAAAATGTGCTGTCGCATACCGCACTTTTAGTGCGCGGTGTTTGTCCTGGCGTGCGATATTATCGGGCGAGTTGTGATTTATCCTTATGAAATTGCGATTAATTTAATTGTCGGCGTGATCGGCAGCGCAATTTTCTTACTGTTGTTGTTTAAGCGGTTCCGCCATGTCTAATCGAATTAAAATCTTGCTTCTGATTGTGCTAAGTGCGGTATCCATTGCGCTGTTTTTGGGCTACAACTTGCCGAATCGTTGGCAATATGCGTTGAACTACCGCATGATTTCGCTGGCGGCAATTTTACTGACAGCGGTGGCGATTGCGGTTTCCAGTATGATTTTTTAGGCGTTGGTGAATAACCGAATTTTAACCCCGAGCATCTTGGGACTAGATTATCTGTATGTGTTGATCCAACTGGCGATTATTTTCTTGTTTGGCTCTTTCACCTTGTTGCAGCTTGATTCGAAGATCGGTTTTCTGCTGTCGGGCGCCATTATGACGCTGTTTTCGCTGTCGTTTTACTATTTCCTGTTTAAACGCGAGCGCGAAAATCTGTTTTTCCTGCTGCTGGTCGGGATTGTATTCGGCACATTTTTCCAGAGCGCCAGCACCTTTATGGAAGTGCTGATCGACCCGAATGAATTTCAGATTGTGCAAGACGCGAGTTTCGCCAGTTTCAACAAAGTAAACGGCGAGATTTTGTGGCTGGCGTTCGGGCTGTTATCGCTGGTGCTGATTTACGCTGCGCGCTATTTATATCAGCTGGACGCTTTGGCGTTAGGGCGCAATCAGGCGATTAATCTCGGGTTGGATTATCGCGGCTTGAGCAAACGGTTATTGATTATTGTGGCGATCTTAACCTCGATTGCGACCGCACTTGTCGGACCAATCACTTTTTTAGGCTTATTGGTGATGAACTTGGCGTTTGAATTTATTAAAAGCCACCATTATCGGGTGCTTATTCCGGCGGCGGTGCTGATCGCTATCGTCACGTTAGTCGGCGGGCAATTTGTGGTTTCGCAGTTATTGAATTTTAACACCACCTTAAGCGTGATTATCAATTTTATCGGCGGCAGCTATTTTATCTATCTTCTGTTGCGTAAAAGCCAGAGTCGAGGTCAGTAATGAGTCTTGAAATTAAACATATCAGCAAAACATACGGCGAAAAAGTGATTTTAAACGATATTTCGCTCACTATTCCGCAGGGGAAAATCACCTCGTTTATCGGTCCGAACGGCGCGGGCAAAAGCACCTTATTGGCGATCATCAGCCGCTTGCTGAAAGCCGACAGCGGCAAGGTGTTGTTGAACGGAGAGGAAATCGGGCAGATTCCGAATCAACAAATCGCGCAGCAGCTTTCGATTTTAAAACAGAGCAATCATCTGGATTTACGCTTGACGGTTGAAGATTTGGTGGCTTTCGGGCGTTTTCCGTACAGCAAAGGGCGGTTAACTGCGGTTGATCGCGAATATATCGAAAAAGCGTTAGATTACATGGATCTGCAAAAAATCCGGCGCGTCTTTATCAACGAATTGAGCGGCGGGCAACGACAGCGCGCGTATATCGCGATGACATTGGCACAGGACACCGATGACATTCTGCTAGATGAGCCGTTGAATAATCTGGATATGAAACATTCGGTGCAGATCATGAAGGTTCTGCGCCAATTAACCGACGACCTGGGAAAAACAGTAATTATTGTGATCCACGACATTAATTTCGCTTCATGCTATTCCGACTATATCGTCGCGTTGAAAAACGGCTGCTTGGTGCAGCAGGGTGAAGTGGCGCAGATTATGCGCACCGAATCGCTGGATAAAATTTATGGAATGCAAATTCCGATTCACACCATTGATGACAATAAAATTGCCGTCTTTTTTAGAAATTAATCAACACTTTACTTAAAATCGATCTTATAGGAGACATTATATGCGTAAAACCTTGCGTTCTTTGGCAGTTACTCTATTGGCAACCTTGACGGTTGGCGTTTCTCAAGCGGCGGATTTAAAACTGTCCAGCACCATTGGCGAGCTGGACGTGCCGCAAAATCCAAATCGGATTGCGATTTTCGACTTTCCGGCACTGGATATTTTAGATACGTTGGGCAATGAAAATGTGGTTGCCGTGCCGAAATCATTGCCGTTGCCGATTTATTTGAAAAAATATGAAGATCAGAAATACGTTGATGTCGGCAGTTTAATGGAGCCGAATTTTGAGTGCTTAAATGAAGCCGAGCCGGATTTAACCATTGTGTCCGCTCGTCAAAATCAATTAGTGGATCGTTTTAAAGAAATTTCTCCGATCTATTTCAGCGACATTAAATATCTGGAGTTTTATTCTTCATTCCAACAAAACGTGCGCAATATCGCCAGCATCATCGGTAAACAAGAGCAAGCAGAAAGTGAGCTAAAAGCGATCGATCAAGATTTGTCGACTATTGCCGCAAAAGCTAAAGGCAAAAATGCGTTGGTGTTGTTGGCGAATGAAAGCAATATCAGTGCATTCGGTCCGAATTCCCGTTACGGCATGATCTATCAAGATTACGGTTTTGCGCAAGCCGATCCGAATATCGCCGAATCACGCCACGGCATGAAAGTGACGTTTGAATATGTATTGGATAAAAATCCGGATTATATCTTTGTGATCGACCGCACCGCGGCAATCACCAAGAAAACCGGCAACGCGGAAAAAGTGTTTGATAACGATTTAATCAAAGGCACAAAAGCCTATAAAAACGGCAAAATTGTGTACTTGGATTCCGTCAACTGGTATTTGGTAATGGGCGGTTTGCAATCCATGAAAGCCATGAATCAGGAAATGCTGAAAGCGGTAGAATAAGCCGAATCAGAGCGTAAAAAATCGGGGCAGATAATTTCTGCCCCGATGTGTATCCATTCAACGGTAATGCGTTGTGCAAGTGCGGTCTGGCATTAACCCAGAATCTCCGCCAATTTCTCGCTGACGCTTTCCACCGGTTGAGTGCCGTCTAAACGGAAATATTGGGTGTTGCCGTTGCTGGCTTCTGCTTGATAGTAATCCACTAACGGTTTAGTGGTGTTGTGATAAATGCTCAAGCGATCCAACACGGTTTCCGGCTTGTCATCAGCGCGGATAATCAGCTCTTCACCGCTGACATCATCTTTGCCTTCCACTTTCGGCGGATTATACACCACATGATAAACCCGGCCGGAAGCCTGGTGAACACGACGTCCGCTCATGCGCTCAACAATCACTTCATCCGGCACATCAAATTCCAATACGAAATCAATCGCGATATTGGCATCTTTCAGCGCATCGGCTTGTGGAATGGTGCGCGGGAAGCCGTCTAGCAAAAAGCCGTTAGCGGCGTCAGGCTGCGCCACGCGCTCTTTCACCAACGCGATAATCAGATCGTCCGGCACTAATTTGCCTTCGTCCATTAATTGTTTCGCTTGTTTGCCCAGCTCGCTGCCTGCTTTAATTGCTGCACGCAGCATATCGCCGGTGGAGATTTGCGGAATGTTGTATTTGTTCATAATGAACTGTGCTTGTGTGCCTTTGCCGGCGCCCGGTGCGCCCAATAAAATGATTTTCATGCTTGACCTCTCAAATAAAAATAACGCTATAACATACCTTTCTCAAGGTAGAAACTCAAGGCTTGATTGGCAAGAATGTCGGTTTTGTAGCAAATATCTGCGGATAAGTGCTTTTCAGCGTGATGATCGGGGGCGTTCCGTTAATAAAAATAAAGAAAAATTGTTATCGATCATGATTTTGTTTACTAAACACGACTACAATAACATGCAAATAAAAAGCCGCTTTGTGGCGGGAGGAAGCCATGCCGACATCATTTCCACAACAAGAAAAATTGTTGAACCGCTTTTTTAATTATATTAGCTTCGACACCCAATCCAGACCGGAGGCGCAAAAATCGCCGAGCTCCATCGGGCAGCTGCGCCTAGCGGAACAGTTGGTGGAGGAGTTGGAATTACTGGGTTTGAGCGAAGTGAAGCTGAGCCGCCACAGTGTGGTGACCGCACTTTTGCCCTCAAATTGCGGCAGTGAAAAAACCATCGGCTTTATCGCTCATCTCGACACTTCGCCACAAATGAGCGGCAAAAATGTCAAAGCCGAATTGATCCAAGAGTATCGCGGCGGCGACATTGCGCTCGGCAAAGGCGATGAATATATCAGCCCGGTGGATTACCATTTTCTGCACCAGCTAATTGGGCATTCGCTGATTGTGACCGACGGCACCACCTTACTGGGCGCGGACAACAAAGCCGGAATTGCCGAGATTATGACCGCACTTGAGCAGTTGATTGCGTGCAAAATTCCACACGCCAATATTCGGATCGCGTTCACGCCTGACGAGGAAATCGGCTTGGGCATGGATTTTTTCCCGTTGGCGGATTTTCGCTGCGATTGGGCGTATACCGTCGACGGCGGCGAGCTGGGCGAATTGCAAAGTGAGAATTTTAATGCGGCTTCGGCAACGATTCAAATTCAAGGACATTCCACTCATCCCGGCACGGCGAAAGGCGTGTTGGTCAACGCGTTGGCGCTAGCGTGCGATTTTCATCAATCGTTGCCGAAAGACGAAGTGCCGGAAAAAACCGAACTGCGTGAGGGCTTTTTCCATTTGGATAGGCTGGAAGGCGACATCGAGCAGGTGAATATGCACTATTTGATTCGCGAGTTTGACGGCGAACGGTTCCAACAGCGCAAACAGCAGTTTCGTCAATGGGCGCAAGCATTTGCCGAGCAGCACGGCTTGCAGCAGCAGTTGCAGTGCGAGATTCAAGATCATTATCAGAATATGTATGAAGTGATCAGCCGTACACCGCAAGCGCTGGAACTGGCAAAACGCGCGATGTTGAATTGCAATATCACACCGCTGGAGCGACCGATTCGCGGCGGCACGGACGGCGCAAGGTTGGCGGAAATGGGCATTGCCTGCCCGAATTTGTTTACCGGCGGTTATAATTTTCACAGTAAATACGAACTGGCGAGCGTACAAAGTATGCAAAGTGCGGTTGATGTGTTGGTGAATATTGCGACGATGGCGCAGGGTGTGTAGAGTAGGAGGAAACTCGCACTACAAGGAGCAGCTATGCAAGCGCAATATTATATCGGTTTGATGTCGGGCACCAGTTTGGACGGAGTGGATCTGGCATTGGTGGATTTTTCCGAACCGTCAAAACCGGACTTGGTGGCTTCGGATTTTATGCCGATGCCGGACGACCTCAGGCAGCAACTGTCGTAGTTGTGTAATCGCGGCGAAACCGGCTTGCAACAACTCGGCGAACTGGATCACCGCTTGGCACTATTATATGCCGAGGTGGTGAACTGCTTTTTAGCCAAACAATCGCTCACATCACAGCAGATCACGGCGATCGGTTGCCACGGGCAAACCGTCTGGCATTCGCCGAATACTCAATATCCTTTCACCATGCAGATCGGCGACGGCAATCTATTGGCGGCAAAAACCGGCATTTGCGTGGTGGCTGATTTTCGGCGCAAAGATATGGCGTTTGGCGGACAAGGCGCACCGCTGGTGCCGGCATTTCATGAAGCGGTATTTAGCGAGTCGGATCGGCTGAATGTGGTGCTGAATATCGGCGGAATCAGCAATATTTCCTTGCTGATCCCAAATCAACCGGTGATCGGTTATGACACCGGCGCAGGCAACACGCTGTTAGACGCTTGGATCGAAAAACATCAAGCCAAACGTTACGATAAAGACGGCGCGTGGGCAAAGAGCGGTCAGGCGAATCAAGCCCTACTGGCGGCCTTGTTGGACGAACCGTTTTTTGCGTTGCCGCCGCCAAAAAGCACCGGGCGGGAACTATTTAATTTGGCGTGGTTACAGCAGAAACTGGATTCGGTTGCGCCCCTTGCCGCACAAGATGTGCAGGCGACATTGCTTGAGTTTACCGTACAGAGCATTGTGCAACAGTTGTTGCCGATAGCCGCTGCTCATGCGTTGCCATGCCGTTTATTGGTGTGTGGCGGCGGCGCGCAAAATCCGTTAATCATGCAACGCTTGACCGCACTTTTGCCGAATTGGACGGTGCAAACCACCACCAAGTGCGGTTTAAACGCCGACGATGTTGAAGCCGCCGCGTTCGCATGGTTGGCATATCGGCGCTTGAATAACCAATCCGCCAACCTGCCAAGCGTCACCGGCGCACAACGTGCCATATCGCTGGGTGCGATTTATCCGGCGGAAATGTAACTCTGGTGTGGGCTATTAGTTCACAATGTGAGTTTTTTCGCCCTCTCCGTTTACGGAGGGGGCTGCCGAAGGCTGGGGGAGGCTTGCTAGCCCACAAAACCGCACTTTGATTATTCTCTGTTGGTTGGATATTCAACTATCGGGTTTCGCCGAAGGCGACTGACTTTTTTTTGCTCGTGCAAAAAAGTCAGCAAAAAAGCACGCTCCTATTGTGCCGCTGCTCTTCGCTTACTGTGAATTTGCTTCACGGGAAATTTTTAATTCGCCCGCGTTGCGGGCAGACTCGCTGCGCTCAAACAAAAAAATTTCCCTACAAATTTCACAGCCGCTCAGGCGGCGTAGAAGGGGGGATTGAAAACCCACCCTACAGTTCTTATCAAAGTTAGATATTATTCATGAATAGATAAAGCCAAAGTGCGGTTTGATAGGAGCGTACCGCACACTCAGTGTGTGCGGTATCGACTTAATATGCACCTTGATTCCAGAATTTAGATTCCGGCGGTAGTTGCTGTTGCAGCAAGAAACGCTGTTTGGCTTTGGCGGCGGGTTGTACCACTTCGCCGGATGGTGTGCCGAAGGTGATGCCGCCTTTTAGGAACTGCTGCACGCTGCCGGTTTCGAATTCAAACCCTTTCAGTCCAAATCCGAAACTGTAACCGGAGGTGATCCAAAATTGTGAGTTTTGGCGCACCAAGTGTTTATATTGATCGCTGATAATAATACCCACCAACACCCGATCGCCCAATTCGTTCAAGCGCATTCTCTGCACCAGCCCGACTTCAATTCCACGATATTGCACCGGTGAATCAATGCTCAAATTGAACGCACTGGAGGTTTCCAACGTCAATGGCATACCGTTGGCAAATTTGGTGGCATTGCTGACTTCTTTGACTAAGCGGAAGGTTTTTGTGCTTTCGCCTTTGCCGACTTCAACATCAATATATGGCTGTAGCAGGCTGTCGATATTGGCGATGGCACCGGCGGAAATATGCGGTGAAATCAGCTTAAAGGTACTGCCTTTTTTACTGATTAATCCGTAGTAGTTCGGTTGAATCAATGCCTTGCTGGTGATCCGATTATTTTTATTATCAATATCAATCGACACCACTTCGCCGATAGTGATGCCCATATAACGGATCGGCATACCTTTGCTTAATTCCCGCGCATCGCTGGAGGTCAAGATAATCTCATTTCCGGCGGAGCGGGCGGCGATTTCCGAGCTGTACAGCTGTTTATTATTCGATGCCGCACCAAAATTCTCAAAACTGATTGCGCCTTTCAAGGTGCGCATCACCGGAGCCGCCTGAATGGTAACGCCTTTCGGGCTGATGTCGACTTGTGCCGCGCTTTCCGCCCAGAATTTACTTTTAGCGGTCAACAAATTGCGGTATTGCTTGTTGATAAACACATCAATTTGGAAATCTTTATCCGTCGGGCGCACGGCAATAATCTGCCCGACCGGGAACTGTTTATACAGCACCAACGAGCCGCTTTCGATCCCCGGCAACGCGGCGGAGGAGAGCGTGATATTCGGCGGAAGATTATTGCCGGTGATTCCGGCGGAAGCACTGCTCAGATCTTTGTATAACGGATATTGCGCTAAAGGTTCGCCTTCGCCGTGTTGATTAACGGCAACCCGAATCCCGCCTTGTAGCCATTTTTCCGGTGCGGCGGCTTCAAATTGAATGCCGTCGACGCCGATGTTCACATTTAAATTCGAGGCGGCGACAAATTGCGTGTTGGCGTAGATCAAGTTGCGGTATTCACCGGCAATCGCGATCTTAAATTCCACGCCGTCAATTGCAACGGTACGCTGAGCGATTTCACCAATCCGAATGCCGTTATAGAAAACACCTTGTCCGACATTGACATTATAAGTCTCCGGCGAGGCGAGTTTGATAACTAGGGTGTCGGCTTGACTGAGCAGCAATTCCGATTGGGTTAAAACGGTAAACTGGATTTGCGGCTCTCCGCCACCGGCAATCAGGGTGAAAAACGGACCGGCAAATAAGCGTTCTAAATTGTTTAGATTATCCGCCGCCAAGCTGTTTTCGTTGATCACGATTTTGCTATCACTGCGCAATAAGTTTGCCATATTCTCGTTGATCAAGAGCTTGCCCCGCACCGTATCACTGACGCGGTCTTCTAGATTGGCATCGAGTGCCAACAAACTGCCGACTTGGAAGTTTTGATAATAAACCGGTGTGCTGTTGACTTTTAAACCGCGAATATTCGGCAGCGTGATCTCGACTTCGATACCGCGTTGTGCCGATTTTTCATCTTTGAATAGGGTGTAGTTATCGCCGTTGACCGCACTTGGGCTGCCGTCCGGCGAATCAAAGGCGATTCCGCCGATGATCAATGAGGTGATACTGTCCATATCGACCGAAATGCCGCTCAGGCTGATGTCGGTTTGTAGCCCGCTGCTGTTCCAGAAGCGAGAATCTTTTTTCAATAAATGGCTGTATTGTTTATGAATGATTACGTCAATTTCGACTTTTTGCAGATCTTCGCGGAAACGATAATCTGAAATCGAGCCGACCGGAATTTTACGGTAATTCACCGAGGCACCGGCTGAGATTGATTCTAAATTATCTGCCAACAGGTGAACCAAAATATCGCCTTCGTCCATCTGCGCCATCGGGCCTTCGGATTCGGCAACAAATTCATCGGCGGTTTCGCCGTCGCCCGGTGAAAGCGCAATGTAGTTGCCGGAAACCAATGCGTCTAAGCCGGAAATCCCGGCGAGTGAGGCACTAGGCTGTACCAACCAGAATTTAGTATTTTCGCGCAATACGGCTTTAGCTTCGGGATTGATGCTGGCGGTTACGCGGATCTGTTTTAGATCTTCGGTAAATTGGACTTTTCTTACCACACCGATTTGCAAGCCTTGATAGCGCACCGGCGTTTTATCGGCACTGATGCCGGCACCATTGGTGAAATAAATGGTGATGGTTTCACCTTGTTCATCTAAAATTTTGGCAAACAAAGTCAAACCGATAATCAGCGCGACTATCGGCAGCAACCAAAACGGCGAAATGCTTTTTAAACGCTTCACTGTGGCACTTTGCACTTTTTTTGCTTCAGGCTTGTTGATCGCATTTGATGGCGTAGGATTATTTGGCGTGTTGCTTGTCATATAATTTCCAAAGTAAACGGCTGTCAAATTGCTCGGCGGCAATCATGGTAAGAAAAACGGCGGCACCGAAGTAAAATGCGGCGGGGCCGACTGAAAAATTAATTATTTGTCCGCGTGTCACCAATGACATCATCAGCGACAGCACGAATAAATCCAGCATCGACCAGCGTCCGACAAAATGTACCAGATGCAATAGCTTCATTTTTTTATGAATATTGCCCACTTTTTGGCGCTGAACGCTGATTAAAAGGTAAATCATGGCTAAAATTTTGCTGAATGGCACAAAGATACTGGCGACAAATACCACAAATGCCACGAAGTAACTGCCCATACCGACGAAGGTGATCACGCCCGAAATTAGGGTGTCGCCACTTGGCACGCCATTCAGATAAATATAGGAAATCGGCAGCAAATTGGCGGGAATTAACATAATAATACCGGCAATCAGCGCCGCCCAAGTGCGCTGTAGCTTGGCATTGTCATCAATATCCAACAGCGATTCGCAGCGCGGGCAATACAGCCGTCCTTTGTTGTCATGGGTTCCCTGCTGTTCGGTAAAAGTATAAGTGCATTGATGGCAATGCTTTAACGTTGCCTGATCGTCAGTGGCGGTCGGATAGCGAAACTGCGGGTAAAATTCGTTCCACAGCGCCAGCGGATTCATTTTGATAAACAGCAAAGTGGTTAAAAGTGCGGTAAACACAAAGGCTAAAAAGTAAATATCGATCGTCAACGTTGCGTATTCCCGCACTTTAAAGGCGGCGACGCCAAGGCTTACCAGATAAACATCGAGCATCACCCAAGGTTTGATATAACCCAGCATTAACAGTAAATTGCGCGGGCGGTGCTTGAAATGTTTGGCGATCCATAAAAACAGCACCAAGGCGGCAAAGCACATCGGCATGATAATTGCGCACAATAGCACCATGAACGCGGTGTAAATGTCGTTATTGGTAGCGATTTTCCAAGCCCCTTCCCAAACCGAAGCATAAACCGGCACACCGAGCAATTCGATACTCAGCAGCGGGAACGTGAAGGCGAACGGCATTAAAATCAGAATTGAAATTGCAATAATCGCACAACGGCGCAGGCTCCAACGGCTGCCGGAACGCAATTCCGCATGGCATTGCGGGCAGCAAGCGACCTGCCGTGAATGCAGACGCGGCACGCTAACCAGCGTATCGCATTCATCACAGCGCAAAAGGTGTTGCTGACTGACCCGAGATAAGATTTTAATAACGGCATTCCTGTAAAAATCGTGTTAACGGCTGATTATAATATAAAGCCGATTTGATGACTATAGCCGAGACCGGCGCGAAAAACGCGGATAATTCGTTAAAACCGCACTTTGTTATGTCGAATCACATGATTAAATGTTGTCAAGTAATCGAAAATTAGGCTAGACTATGCCCCTATCGACTGAGTTTCTCGTCGCATTTGCATTGTTTGCGCGACGAGAGTTTGATAATACGATTCAGGAATTTATAATTTCATGTTAGAACCACAATTAGAACCTGCGTTGCAGCCACAGGCGACACAACAAAAATTCAGCAACAGCAAGGAAGTGATTGCCTATCTTGCCGAAAAATTTCCGCTTTGCTTCAGCTTGGAAGGGGAAGCGAAACCGTTAAAAATCGGGATTTTCCAAGATCTTGCCAGCGCGTTAGAAGATGATGAACAACTTAGCAAAACGCAATTGCGCCATGCACTGCGCCAATATACGTCAAACTGGCGTTATTTACACGGCTGTAAATTGGGTGCTGAGCGCGTTGATTTAGACGGCAATCCGTGCGGCGCGTTGGAGCAAGAACATGTTGATCATGCCGCCGAACAGTTACAGCAAGCTAAAGCCAAAGTGGCGGAGCGCAAAGCACAAGCGCGCGCGGCAATGAAAGCGAAAAATGCTGAGAAAAACAAAGCCGACGGTGGTGCGAAAAAAGCACCGACGCAGAGAAAACCGATGCGCAACACTAAAGCGCCAGTAAGAACCGACAAAGCGGCGAATAGCGAAAATCGAGCCCGCAAACCGGCGCCGGTATTGACACCGGTCAGCGTTGAAAGTTTACAAAAAGGGCAGTTGGTGAATGTGAAATTGGCAGAGCGTGCCAACCGAGCAACGGTGTTGGATGTGATGAAAGATTCCGCCCGAGTGCAGCTGCAAAGCGGAATGTTGCTGAACGTGGCGTTTGAACATTTATATAATGCCGAATAAGCCGTTGTGACTTCCCGATTAACTGACAAAACATCGCGCCTTACCGAGGCACGATGTTTTATTGATTTCTGGTGTAGGCTAAAAATTAACCGTATTTTATTTAGGAATTGAGGATGAAAATTAATAAATTGCAATATGGGCTGTTTGCCGTGTTGTTTGCCTCTTTAACATTGATCACGCAGCCGGTGCAGGCGGTGAAAGCGAATCTGAAATATGAAGATATTCAGTTGCCGCAGGCGGGAGAGAGCCAGGCTACGGCAACTAAACGCGTGACCGCGCGCTTAACTCAATCGCACTACAGCAAATTTACACTGGATCAAGCGTTTTCAGAGAAAGTTTTTACCCGTTATCTGAATTTCCTGGATTATAACCATAATACGTTTTTACAAAGCGATGTCGATCAGCTGCGCGCCGAAGCAGGCAAAGGCTTGCAGCAAAGTTTGTATTCCGGCGATCTCACTTTAGCGTTTCAAGCCTATGAATTGATGAGCAAACGCCGCTATGAGCGTTATGCTTATCTGCTTTCGTTGCTGGATAAAGAACCGGATTTGAGCAATGACGATCAAATCGAAATTGATCGTTCCAAAATGACAACCTGGCCGAGCGACAGTGCGGAGCTCGACAAACTGTGGTTACAACGGTTCAAAAACGACGTGATTGCCGAACGTTTGAAAAACAGCAAATGGGCGGATATCAAGAAAAAGTTAACCAAACGCTATAATTTGGCGATTTTGCGTTTGAACCAAACCAAAGCGGATGATATTGCGCAGCTGTTCCTAAATGCGTTTGCGCATGAGATTGATCCGCACACCACCTATCTTTCGCCGCGCAGCGCGAAAAGTTTTACCGAGGACATGAACTTGTCGCTGGAAGGAATCGGCGCGACCTTGCAATCGGAAGACGACGAAACCGTGATCCGTTCGTTAGTGCCGGGCGCACCGGCGGAACGCAGCAAGAAATTGGCGGCAGGCGATAAAATTCTGGGCGTCGGGCAAGGCGAAAAAGGCGAGATTGAAGATATTGTCGGCTGGCGCTTAGATGACGTGGTCGATAAAATCAAAGGTAAAAAAGGCTCAACCGTACGACTGGAAATTGAACCGGCAAAAGGTGGCAAAACTCGAGTTATCAGCTTGGTGCGCGACAAAGTGCGGATCGAAGATAACGCCGCGAAATTAGAAGTTAACAACGTGAACGGCAGTGATATCGGCGTGATCAAAATTCCAGGCTTCTATTTAGGATTAACCGATGATGTGCGCAAGCTGTTAGCTCAAGCTAATGAGAAAAATGTGCAGGCGCTGATTATTGATCTGCGTGAAAACGGCGGCGGCGCACTGACCGAAGCAGTGGGATTAAGCGGACTGTTTATTTCCGACGGTCCTGTGGTGCAGGTGCGCGACGCTTATAATCGAATCCGTATTCACCAGGATCCGGATAGCGCGCAAGTTTACCAAGGCCCGTTGCTGGTGATGATCAACCGCTACAGCGCTTCGGCATCGGAAATTTTCGCCGCAGCAATGCAGGATTATCAACGCGCGATTATTTTGGGGCAGCAGACGTTCGGTAAAGGAACCGTGCAGCAGAGCCGCCCACTGAATTTTGTGTATGACATGGATCAGTCGCCATTAGGCTTTATCCAATATACGATCCAAAAATTCTACCGGATTAACGGCGGCAGCACCCAGATTAAAGGGGTGGATCCGGATATTACTTTCCCGTCATTAGTGGATGTGGATAAAATCGGCGAGAGCAGCGAAGACAATGCGCTGCCGTGGGATAAAGTGCCGGCGGCAAATTACAGCGTATTGCCGTCACAAAAAGCCGCAATTGAGTATTTAACTCCACTGCATCAAAAACGGATTGCGGAAGAGCGGGAATTTATTGCGTTAGAAAAAGAGCTGTTGATTCAAAAAGAGCGGTCTGAACGCAAATTCTTGTCGTTAAACTTGAAAAACCGCCAAGATGAAAATCGTGAAGACGAAGCTCGCCGTTTGAAAGCGTTAAATGAGCGCTTTAAAGCGGAAGGGAAAAAGCCATTGAAAAATATCGACGATTTGGCGAAAGACTACGAAGCACCGGATTTCTTTATGCGCGAAGCTGAAAAAATCGCCGCCGATTATGTCAAATTTTTGAGTGAAAACCGCTAGTTTACTCAGTCATCTCATCAGCCCGTTAAGTGATTAACGGGCTTTTTCTTAAGGAAGAAGATCAGCTTGAATCGCCAAACACTGCTTACTTACATCAGTACAAATTATGCGGTTGACGTAGAATATTTGTGGAAAACACACCCGAATTATGCGGTGTTTCGTCATTCGAACAATCGGAAATGGTTTGTGCTGATTGCCGATGTCGAACGGCACAAAATCGGATTGGAAGGCAGCGGCAGAGTCGACTTGATGAATTTAAAAGCCCCACCCGAACTAATTGATTCTCTGCGGCAGGCAAAAGGCTTTTTGCCTGCCTACCACATGAATAAAGAGCACTGGATTTCGCTGTTATTGGACGGCAGCGTGAGCGAAAGCGAGATTTTAGAATTGCTGGATTTGAGCTTTCAGCTGACAGGCTAACCGCACTTGGTTTTTCTCTCGGTTATTGCTGCTGCGGTTTAAACAGCGACAGCATAAATAAGCCCGAAGCCGCAATCACCACCGAAGGGCCTGCAGGCGTGTCGTAAAGTGCGGATAGCCCAAGCCCCAAGGTAATCGCCAGGCAACTGATCACATAACCGACCGCCGCCATCTGCTCCGGCGTGCGCGCAAAACGGCGCGCGGTTGCGGCGGGGATAATTAATAAAGAGGTAATAATTAGTGCGCCGACAAATTTCATGCTTAATGCGATAGTCAGGGCAGTCATCAGCATTAAAGTGATCTGCATTTTTCGGGTGTTGATGCCTTCCACTTGCGCCAATTCGGCACTGATAGTCGTGGCGAGTAATGGTTTCCAGAAACGGATTAAAATGCTCAGCACAATTGCCGCCCCACCGAGAATCCAGTATAAATCGTGGTAATCGACCGCCAAAATATCGCCGAACAGATAAGAAATCAGATCCACACGCACATTATCCATTAATGCAATTGCCACCACCCCGAGCGAAAGTGCGCTGTGCGCGATAATCCCCAATAGGGTATCGGCAGAGAAGGCGGTATAGTTTTCCAGCCATACCAACACAGCGGCGAGCAGCAACACCATTGCGATAATCGCAAAGTAAGGATTCACTTCCAGCCATAAGCCGAGGGCAACGCCTAATAACGAGGCGTGCGACAGGGTGTCGCCGAAGTAGGACATTTTGCGCCACACAACGAACGAGCCGAGCGGAGCGGTCAAGAGAGATAAAATCATGCCGCAGATCCACGCGGGCAAAAGAATGTCGAACATGAGTAGCGCCTTAATCGTGATGGTGACAGTGGGCGGAGGCATTGTCTGCGCTGCAACACACATCACCGTGCAAATTGTGTTTATGATTATGGTGGTGGGTGTAAAGCGCAAAATTCTGCGCGAATTGATCACCAAAATATTGAATAAATTCAGGGTGTTCTGAAACGGTTTCCGGCGTACCGGCACAGCACAAATGCTGATTAATGCACAACACCTGGTCGGTATTTGCCATCACCAAATGCAAATCGTGTGAAACCATCAGCACCGCACAGTGAATTCTGCTTTTACTTTCGCGGATAAGCTGATAAAGTTCCGCCTGTCCGGCGATATCGACGCCCTGCACCGGCTCGTCTAACACCAAGAGTTCGGGCTGGTTTAACAGCGCTCTTGCCAGTAGCACGCGCTGCATCTCGCCGCCGGAGAGCTTGTGCATACTATGTTTTGCTAGGCGCTGAATGGAGAGCCGTTGTAAAATATCGTCCAATTGTTCGCGGCAAAGCCCTTGTTTTAATGACAAAAATTTCTCAACGGTGAGCGGCAGAGTGTGATCGAGATAAATTTTCTGCGGCACATAACCGATTCGCAGCTTATTTTTGCTTTTAACCGTGCCTTGGTTAGGTTGAATCAATTTCAGTAAGACTTTTAACAGCGTTGATTTTCCGCCGCCGTTCGGCCCGACAATCGTGGTCACCGAATTAGGGTATAACCGTAGGTTAATGTTATCCAAGACGATTTTAGCATCAAAACTGACACTGATATGTTGCAGTTCGATAAGCGGTTGTTGCTGATTGTCGATCACAGTGTTTGCCTTTGGGAGCCTGTTCTAACGAGGGAAAGCCAGAATAGCAGGATAGCGGATTTTACTTAAAAGGCAAACGAAAAACGATCAGTTTTGCGATTGCTGTTTTAATCAGCAAATAAACGGGAAGGCGCGAACTTTTAGAATTGTTTGGCTGTCTCAAGACCATAGCTAACTTTGTCGGTCAGGCAGATCGGCAGCATGAAATTTTTAATACAGCGAATGTCGCGTAAGAAACGATAATAGTGAAAAGTGTTATTTTAGCCAGAGATAGAAAAAGGCGCGCCCGCAATCGAAAAATTTTGTTTTTGACAATATTCGTATTGCTATGGGCTGTTGCGCTCTATTTTCTGCTGCCTAAAGAAAGCCACGTCACGCCGGATCCGACGTTAGAACAGCTTCAAACACAAACCGAGCAGACAGAACAGTATCAACAAATTCAGCCGTCGCCGATTCCAGCCCCTGATACGCCACAAGTCGCAGCAACTGCGGAAAGCGCTGAAGAAAGCGTGAGTGCGCAAACTCAAACCGAGGCTGAAACTCCTTCTACTTCACCGCAGCCGGAACAGGCGAGCAGTGAAAGTGCGGTTGCCGCAGTGCCACACAAAGCAATTGAGGAAGATCCTAACGCCACCTCATACGATGATCAATTAAGCGAACAAGATGACGAAGTGGAACCCGGTTCGGTGGAAGAGCCGTTAGGGCAGGATACCGATTATCTGCCGGACGAGGCGCAAAGCGCATTGGATATTTTGCTGGACGTTGCCGATGAAGCGTGGCGAATCAGTAACCAGTTTAGTGAAACGGTCGTCGGCGGTCAGAAATTAAAAGATATTTTGGATCAATCCGGCTTGGAGCCGTCGGTCAGCGCTGATTTAATCAAGCAATTCCCGGACTTAAAGAACCTCAAAGCCGGGCAGCAATTCTACTGGATTTTGAACAAAGACGATCAATTACAGTATATGAATTGGCTGGTGTCCGATAAAGAGGAACGGATTTACGAGCGCCAAGCGAATGGCAGCTACAAACAACAAGTGCTGAAAAAGAAAAGCGTATGGAAAACCGAAGTGATTAAGGGGCAAATTCAAGGCTCGTTTTCCAACAGCTTGAGTCGGCATGGCGTGTCTGCGCGCCAGATTAACCAATTGGCGACCGCACTTCAATGGCAAGTCAGTATGAAAACCTTACGCAAGGGCGATAAATTTGCGATTTTAATGGATCGCGAATATTTAGGCGATAAGCTGACCGGGCAGGCGAGGGTTGATGCAATTCATATTGTTCGCGGCGGCAAGAGCTATTATGCGATTCAGGCGGCGAACGGCGCTTATTATAACGTCAACGGCGAAACCTTAGGGCGTGGCTTTGCCCGTTATCCGCTGACCCGCCAGCCGAAAATTTCGTCTCATTTCAACCCGGCACGTCGCCACCCGGTCACCAGACGAGTGAGCCCGCATAAAGGCGTGGATTTCTCGATTCCGATCGGCACGCCGATTATCGCACCGTCAGACGGTGAAGTGGTGAAAGTGGCGTATCAGGCAAACGGCGCAGGGCGTTATATCGTGTTGCAGCACGGACGCAATTATAAAACCGTGTATATGCACTTAAGCCGCGCGTTGGTTAAACCGGGGCAGCACGTGAAACGCGGCGAACGGATCGCGCTCTCCGGCAACACCGGACGATCCACGGGACCGCACTTGCACTACGAATTTCACATTAACGATCGCCCTGTCAACCCGATGACAGTCAAACTGCCGGGCAGCAACACCGGCTTACCGGCGAAAGACCGCAAAGCCTTCTTAGCCAAATCAAAAGAGGTGGTGAGAAAGCTAAAACTGTAGTAGACGGCATTTCCGCCGAGAAAATACAAATAGATTAAAGGCAACCTTTGCGGTTGCTTTTTTTAATCGGTGTTAGGTTATGTTTTTTGAGGGACTAAGCGTGATCGGCGATCGGATTATGTTCCCCCGCTTCAGCTTCTTCATCGTCAATTTGAGTTTCGGTTAACGGCTGAGGCGTTGGTATGTAATGTTGATAGTCGATGCCGACTGAAGCTTGTTCGCATAAGAGATCGTTGTCTTTATGGCGAATGTCGTCGGTGATGCGGCGGGCTTCCTCTTTTTCCACGCCTAATGCCACAAGTGCGGTTTCGCCCAGTTCAAATGCTGCCGCGGCGGTTTCGCGCACTACATTATCGACCCCTTTGTTCATCAATTCGATTTGATGACGACGGTCGAAAGCACGCACAATAAGTTGAGTATTTGGAAAGCTGGCTTGTACTAAATCAACGATGTGATCGGTGGCGTGTAGATCGTCAACACACAGCATAATCGCGCGTGCGTGTTCCGCGCCGGAGCTGTGCAGAATATCCAAGTGTGTACCGTCGCCAAAATAGATATGACGTCCGAATTTGCGCGCTTCACGAATCCGTCCCGGATCGTTGTCAATAATGGCTAGCTCAAAACCACGGCTGAGCAACGCTTGGCTGGCAATTTGCCCGAAGCGACCGAAGCCGATCACCAACACTTCGTTTTTCAAATCATGCGGCACCTCTAAGCCGTCTACGGAGATGACTTCTTGCGGCAATAAACGATCAACGGCGATCATCACCAACGGCGTGAGCGCCATGGATAAAATCACCGTGGCGGACAACAACGCATTGGATTCCGAATCCATTAGCCCGCTGGTCACGGCTGCGGCGTACAGCACAAAGGCAAACTCCCCGCCTTGTGCAAACATCGCGGTGCGCAATAACGCTTGGCGATGACAGGATTTAAACAGGCGGGCGATCAGGTAAATACCGATCGCTTTGGTTAGCATAAAAGCGAACACCGCCAGTGCGACCATTACCCAACTTTCGGCAATAATGGTCAGATCAAGCGACATTCCGACCGCAAGAAAGAATAATCCGAGCAAGATCCCTTTAAACGGCTCAATATCGGCTTCAATTTGGTGGCGATAGCTGGATTCTGACAGTAATACGCCCGCCAAAAACGCGCCCATTGCCATCGAAAGCCCGCTGACTTCCATTAAAAATGCCGAACCTAGAACAACCAGCAGTGCCGCCGCAGTCATCACTTCGCGTGCTTTTGAGGCGGCAAGAATGGCAAATAACGGATTTAGCAACCATCTTCCGGCAGCGATTAACGCCGCCAACGCACCGACGGCTAAACTAATGCTGCCCCAGTTGATGCCGCTTTCGGCGCTGTGATTCGGGCTAAGAAATGCCACCGCCGCTAACATCGGCACAATGGCTAAATCTTCTAATAATAAAATAGAGAGTGCTTGTTGTCCGCCCGGCGTATTGGCTTCGCCGCGCCCAGCCCGAAAATTTGACCGCGCATTTGCCACAATTTACTCGGGCGCATTTCCAGCCCGATAATAAACAGAAACATCACCACGCCCAGCTCGGCAAGGTGCAGAATTTGTTGCGAATCGTCAAAAAATCCGAGAATATGCGGACCGATCAGGATGCCGCCACAGAAATATCCCAAAACGGCGCCCAATCCCAAGCGTTTAAAAATCGGCACCGCCAATACTCCGGCGGTGAGCAAAATCACAACCGGCAGCAGCGGGCTAGTAGCGTGTTCGACAGCCATAATCGTTCCTTAATTCGTCAAAAATAATTGGCGTTATTCAAGCATAGTTTATCTAAAAATGCTTGGGTTTTTTGCTAAATTAAGGTGATTTTCGGTATGAGGTGACAAGGAACACAAACCGCACTTTTAAACAAGCAAAGTGCGGTTTGGCAGTTTGGCGGTTATAACAAAATCCAAGCTAGAATTGCCACAATAGTGATAGTTACCAATCCTTGCACTAAGGTAGCGATTGTTTGTGATTTATACGCAGTTTCCACGTCCATTTCACTAAATTCGGCAACTACCCAGAAGAAGCTGTCATTCGCGTGGGAAACGGTCATTGCACCTGCGCCAATCGCCATAATGGTTAACACCGATCCGATCGTGCTATCGAGCCCAAGTGGCTGCAGCAACGGATAGATAATCGTTGAGGTGACCACAAGTGCGGTGGTGGACGAACCTTGTGCGGTTTTTAACGCGGCGGCAATAATGAACGGCACTAAAATGCCGAGGCTCATGCCTTGTAGCACCGAGCCTAAATAATCGCCGATACCACTGGCTTTCAACACCCCGCCCAAGGCGCCACCGGCTGCGGTGATGATCAAAATACTGCCTGAATCTTTAACCCCCTGCCCGATCCAATCGTTCAACGTGGTTTTGCTCCATTCCGGCAATAAGCGCGCGGCAAAGAATAAGCCGATCAGCAGTGCGGTCACCGGTTCACCGAGAAAATAAATGCCTTTCAACACGCTGTTATCAACACCGACAAATAACAATTTTAACAGCGAAGCGAACGCAATCAGCCCAATTGGTACGATAATCGGTAAAAAGGCGTTCAAGGTGGACGGAATTTGTTTATACAGCGCTTGAATTTCCTCGTCGTCAACCAGTTTCGGCAAGTCATCTTGCGCGCAGCGATAGCGTTTGCCCGCCCATTCGGCGTATAAGTAACCGGCTAGGGCGGCAAACAGCGCAATCACCAAGCCGAACAGAATCACCAATCCCAGATTGTCAACGTGCAGGTTTCCGGCGGCGGCAATCGGACCGGGCGTTGGCGGCACTAAAGTATGAGTGGCATACAAACCGGTAGCCAGTGCGACCGACATCGCGACGGCGGATTTGCCGGTTTGGCGTACGAGGGATTTTTTCAATGCGGATAGGATCACGAAGCCGGAATCACAGAACACCGGAATCGAAACGATATAACCGATAATGCTCATCGCGAGCACCGGGCGTTGACGCCCGATCTTACTGAGCACAAAATCCGCCATCGCAATCGCCGCACCGGTTTTTTCCAAAATCGTGCCGATAATTGTCCCCAGCACGATCACAATTCCGATATAAGCAAGAATACCGCCGAAGCCGGTGGTAATGGTTTTCACCGTGTCGGCAATCGGCAAGCCGGAAAATAGCGCAATTGCGTAAGCGGTGAGTAATAGGGCAATGAAAGGGTGTAGCTTGTATTTCGCAGTGGAAATCACGATAAACAGAATGCCGGCAATCAGCAGAATGACCAGTCCGAAACCACTCATAAAAACCTCCCGTCAGTTTATTGGGAACGCATTAGACGACGTGTTATAGCCCACGTACTGCAGGCTAGGATTAACATAGCAAGGCTTTCTTTTTTTGAACAGTGTTTGTTTTCGGATTTGCGATAGGCTTCAAATTCTTTTTGATTAAAACCACTTAGCCAGCCATAACCGCACTTTGATTCCCCAATAAGTACTTAACCCGCTGGTGGAAAATTCCATTTTGCCTTGGTCAAAAATAATAATGGTCGGTGTGACATAAACCTGCCATTGATTGGCAATTTCGCCGTGCGGATCGTTAACCGTCAGAAATTGGTAGTCGTGTTGATTCAAATAGGCTTGCACGGTTTGCGCATCGCCGGAGCTGAGCGCAATGGTTGCAACCGGCACGCCTTCTTTGGCGAGGCTGTCGATCGCCGGCGAGGTGTAGCGGCAATAACCGCACCAAGTGCCCCAAAAGTAGAGCATCGCAGGCTGATCTTGGCTGAGTTGTGCGAGGAAAAACGGCTGGTTTTTCAGATCATAAAGTGCGGTGCTGTCAGCGTGATTCGGCACTTGCGGCTTGCGGAACCAGTCAACAATCACACTCATCACAATCAAGGTGAGAAAAAGAGAGAGCGCGTTTTTGGCAATTTTTTTCAGATTAATTTTCATGCTTGAGTCTTATCGTTATATTTGGTGAGCCATTTTAACGGCGACATTCCGACTTTTGCGGTGAACACGCGAGTAAATGCGCTGGCGTATTGATAGCCCACTTCCTCGGCAACGATCGAAATCGGCGTGCCGGCGCGCATTTTACGCTGTGCCACCGCCAAGCGCCATTGCGTCAGATAATCCATCGCGGAAATGCCCAGCACTTTTTTGAAATAAGCGGCAAAATTGGAACGCGACATCGCCGCCAGCTCCGCCATTTCCTCCAGTTGCCAAGGGTGCGCGGGATTTTGGTGAAGTGCGGTCAGCAGCTTGTTTAATTTACTGTCACTTAAACCGTTTAGAAAGCCGGTGGTCAGTTGTTGTTTATCCAAGCCGTAGCGGATAATCCGAATCAGAAAATAGCTGCATAAATGGTGAATCGCAATCGGCTTGCCGAGTTTGTCAACTTGGTATTCCTGGTAAACCGCGTTGCCGACTGCCGCCAGATCAGGGCAGTCGCTCAGCGGCATAATCACGCATTCGTCCAATGCCTGATTGAGCGGATTTTTCACCCCTTCGCCGAAATCAAAACTGATACACGACACGTTAATCCCGTTTTCATCAATCGGGTTAATCCGGTGTAAGGTGCTGTTCGGGCAGAAAATCACACAAGGCTCACTGATGCGTTTTTGTTGTCGGTTACTTAACAGCAGATCAAAACTGCCGTCATGGACAATATGCAGATAGCTTTTGTTCGGTTCGTTAAATTCGCCGATTCGGCACAACAAACTACTGAAAAAAAGATCACTTCTGAAATTAAAGCGAGCAAAAAACTCGGTTAAAGCATCCATTTGTTCCCTCGGTTAAAAAATCCGGACGATCGGTCAACTTGTTGCATAGCGGTTTTTCTATACTACCTCCGAAGCAAAGAACTGGAGGCATCTCGGTCACAGCACAACGTGAGAGAGGTATTCTTCAGGGTTAATTTTGAATAGTCAATAAAAAGGAGTGATTACCGTGAGTAATGAGCATAAAGAGCAACAAATCGATACAACTCGTCGCCAAGTTTTAGGCAAAGGCAGCCAAATCGCAATGGCGGCAACCGCACTTGGCGCTATGGGCTTAAGCGCAGCGGTTTCGGCACAAGAGAAAAAAGCGGCTGATCCGTACGCAGAACCGGAGCAATATGGTATGCCGCGCAATGGTATGAAATTAGACAAAAAACGTGTTGCGTTGGTGGTGGTCGATCCGCAAATCGACTTCTTAAGCCCGAAAGGCATCAGCTGGCCGGTGATGGGTGAAAGTATCACCCGCAATAACACCGTGCCAAACATTGAAAGCCTGTTCAAAGCGGCAAAAGCAGCGGATATTCCGGTTATCGTTTCTCCGCACTACTACTATCCGCAAGATCACAGCTGGAAATTTGGCGGCCCGGGCGAACACTTCATGCACGACAGCGGAATGTTTGCGCGTAAAGGTCAATACACCTTAGAAGGCTTTGAAGGTTCCGGCGCAGACTTTATGGAAGAGTACAAACCGTACATTTACGACGGCAAAACAGTGATTGCGAACCCGCACAAAGTTTTCGGACCGGAAACCAACGACGTGGTGCTGCAATTGCGCAAACAAGGCGTTGACCAAGTGATCTTGGCAGGTATGGCGGCAAACTTGTGTATCGAATCTCACTTGCGTGAATTTATCGAACAAGGTTTTGAAGTCACCGTGGTTAAAGACGCGACCGCTGGGCCAAAAATCCCTGAAGGCGACGGCTATTTAGCAGCGTTAGTGAACTTCCGCCTGATCGCAAACGATCTGTGGACAACAGCAGAAACCGTTAAAAAATTAGGTGTGAAAATCTAATTAACCGAACCCCGGCCAAAACCGCACTTGAGATGAATTATGCTGTTTCATCGAAAAGTGCGGTTTTTTTAGTTGTGCCGACCACTCTTTTTCCCATTTAAGTAAAATTCAGTGCCGAATCGGCACACTTAATCTATTGCCCTCACAAAAAGCAGAAAAAATCCTAGAATATTTTCGGTTTTGGACTACATTAGTCATAACATTACTTCGTTTATCAAGGATTTTCCATGCAAAAAGCACTCAACCAATTAGTTACCGAAAGCCGCAATCCGCGTTCTGCGGAGATCGACCGTTTATCGACGGTTGAAGTATTAAGCGTGATCAACCAAGAAGATCAAACGGTGGCGCAAGTGGTCGCCGCTCAAATCCCAATGATTGCGCAAGCGGTCGATCAAATTGTGGCGGCATTTCGCCAAGGCGGGCGCTTGCTGTATTTGGGCGCCGGCACATCGGGGCGTTTGGGCATTTTAGACGCCAGTGAATGTCCGCCGACTTACGGCACCGATCCGCAGCAAGTGGTCGGGTTGATCGCCGGGGGGCGGCGTGCAGTGTTCAGCGCGGTGGAAAATGCCGAAGATAATTGAGCGGCGGCGATTGAAGATTTGCAACATATTCAACTCAATCCGCATGACGTGCTGGTCGGCATCGCCGCTAGCGGACGCACGCCTTATGTGCTATCCGGCATTGAATACGCCGCCCGGCTTGGCTGCCCCACCGTCGGCATTGCCTGCAATCCTGATTCGCCGTTGCTACAGCAAGCGCAAATCCCGATTTGTCTGGCGGTCGGCGCAGAAGTGGTGACCGGCTCGTCGCGCATGAAAGGCGGCACCGCACAAAAACTGGTGTTGAATATGTTGACTACTGCCTCGATGATCCGCAGCGGCAAAGTGTACGGCAATTTAATGGTTGACGTGCAAGCCAGCAATGAAAAATTAGTGGAACGACAAAAAAACATCGTGATGCAAGCCACCGACTGCCAACGCGAACAAGCCGAACAAGCACTGGCAGAATGCGGCAACCACTGCAAAACCGCAATCGTTATGATTCTAGCCGATCTACCGTCAGTTGAGGCAAAACAGTTATTACAACGCCACAACGGCTTTATTCGAGAGGCGCTGGCGGAGCACTTTAAATCGGTTTAACGTGCGTTTTAGCGGGTATCAGCTAAAATTAAATGTTGTGTTGTTCTGAAAATAGTATAAAAAATAGTGGGTGATTGTTTAGGTACTACTTTCAAAAAAGTAAGCTAAAGCTGATAAATATAAACCCAACTATTTTTTTCTACTGTTCCTAATGTTATTCACTTATATGCAAGCATCATATTATGTTAATCCAAGCTTGCCATTATCATAAATCCAGACTACGCCTGCTGGTGCGTAACAGTTCCACCACAAATTATCTATGTCATGT
Source organism: Testudinibacter sp. P27/CKL/0425 (assembly GCF_052931395.1). Classification (NCBI taxonomy): domain Bacteria; kingdom Pseudomonadati; phylum Pseudomonadota; class Gammaproteobacteria; order Pasteurellales; family Pasteurellaceae; genus Testudinibacter; species Testudinibacter sp. P27/CKL/0425. The sequence continues at coordinate 1,238,656 of NZ_CM128801.1, forward strand.
AAAGGGTCATTTTCATCATAATAATCAGGCCAATTCTGATCGAACAAAGCTACCAATTCATTAGTGTGTTTTTCTATAAAGACACTATTGGATATGAGTTTTATCTTATTCGAATCTATTAATATGCGTAAAATATCCAAGAAAATTTCTTTTCTGGATTTTTCTATTTTATTTTTTATTTTATACTCAGAAACACATTGCCATGTTGATACAAAGCTATATCCACGAGCATATGTCATTATATCCATTGTTAATTCATTATAATTCATTTAAACTTGACCTCTATTTATTTCCCTTTGTTTATTAAAGGTGTTTTTATATCAAGAGTCCATTTCGCTTGAGATATTTGTTGTGAGCTAGAAAAATTTCTTAAAACCATACTTAACACCTTAATATCTCTAATAGGCATTTTCACTGAGTACATCAAAACTACCTCTTCTCTAAGAGTGGAATATATTTTGGTTATTGAATGTGGGAGATGTTTTCCCTGAAATAATATTACTTCTAAATTTACTGCCCAATAGTTCAACATTGCATTACCATTTAAAAAAAGAAGAAAAAAAGGATTTGTTTTCTTTCGATTCACCGCTTAATAAATCTTTCACAAAATCCGGAAGCTGTTCTTCCGGGATATATTCATAAAAAGTATAAATCACTTCTTCCGGTGTATAATCTTTTTCTCTTGCATCACAAATCATTTTAAGCCAATAGAGCATTTCTGTTGGTCTCCCTTTGGCATATAATATAACCAGCTCTTTTTCTAAAAATAACCTTGCCGCTTTTTCTAATTGCTCCACAGTAAATTTCTTTTCATAAAAATGTAAGCAATAAGCATAAGCTATACGATGACCACTCATTTTATTATTCAATTTAAGCGGCTTATCGCCTTTTATTGATTGATAAAGTTGAATCGCTTTTTCATATTCTTGAGCTTGAATATGATGCAAAAGCTGTAAACTGAACTCCTCCTGCTCTACACGACTCATTCCTTTTGAATAATCCCTATTACTATAAAGCTTATCCTGCCATATCAATGAGTTTTTCCATAATTCAATATTATTGACGCCCGTATCAATCCAAGCGGCAAATGCCAAGGCATAGGTTAGTCTATATTGATGAAACGCCAATTCATCAAGACATTCTTGTTTTTCAATCCCTTGCTTCAACCAATCTATAATTCTTTCCAAAAATGGTTTATAGAGGTCTTTAAAACCCACTGAATACGCATAAACGATATCATCTAAATCATGCTTAGCATAATTTCCAATAAAGCCCCGGGGGGGGCTACTTTTTTTTGAATAGATGAATAGCCAAAGCCATCTTTGGCACTCACTTCTCTCGTGCGAATAATTTCTTCTTTGATATTCATAAAATTCTCCTATGGGCATTTTTGATTATGACAATATTTTTGAATAACTGATGTTTTGACCTTTCCACTGCCTACGGTATAGGTAGTAAAGTTTCTAGACTTCAAATTTTCCAAGGCTTTCTGACGTATTTCTGGAGAAAGCAAGGTTGACGCCCTAATTTCTCTCTTCGCTTCTTCAATTGCACTGACTCGTGTTCTTGTATTATCAAACGTAGGCGAAATCTTACCCGTTGTGGAATTACTGCGATATTTACTGTCCCAAAGCTCAACGTCTCCCGTTCGGAGATTCACTGAGATAATATCACTACCGTGTTTTCCTGTAGAATCCCCCCACTTAACAACAATTCGCTCCGTTGCTGCTAACTCATTTGCTAACCTCACCTCACCATGAAAGCCATTAATATGGGCCATTCGAGCAGCTTCTGTTTTTCCGCTGATAATACTTGGAGTATAACCATATGCTGCGATTGGAGGGGGTAAATTATCATGTAAGGGAATACCATTAAAAACAATTTTCTTCGCTGGATAGCCCGCTGTTTGCCCAACAATCCTTGTCATATTTTTAGTGAAAGTGCTAGCTGTCATCTTTCCGACGCCACCAATTCCACTTCCTAATGACAAGATTTCAGTCAAAATTTTACCGCCTTCTTTACCGGCATTAAACGAGCCACTCAAACCTGCTAATTGGTATTCTTTTTCCAATAAATTAAAGCGATTAATATAGTCCTGCTTTATTGAATCTTTGAGTTTAGAAAATGCATAATCATTGTTTTAGCAGTTTTGAATGTCTGAATCGGGCTTACAGCCATATCCGCAAGTCCTTTTACCATGTCATACAGTGATTCCGGCACTGCTGCCAGCATACCTGTCGCAAACGAAGCGTCCTGACCCGCACTTAGCACTGTCCATTGAATATGTGTTATGACTCGGCAGTAAGCTGTTGCACATTGTGCTAATTCATGTTGTTTCTGCTTCTCCTGCCAATCCGACAAATAATTGTTCATCACCGCTGTGTGAGCCGTATCTACAGCCGTATTTGCATTGCCGCCAAGATATGCAGTAACTGAAGCGGCGGCAATTTTGGCATAGCCCAGCAGTTTATCTTGCTCTTCTTTGGTGTATTTTAACTCGCTGTTATTGCCGATAATCTCTGCTGTTATCTCACCAATCACCGCTCCGACCGCGCCGTCAACACACTTGCCCCCAACCGTTGCGCCTGCGCCGCAACCGGCGACTGCATGTGCCAGTTTATGCACAAACCGGTTGGCAAATTCGCTGCTGCTGAAATCGCTTAATCCTTTGATGTGATTTGCTGCAATCCCTTGCCCGGTCTCGGCTATCGCACTTAACAACCCTCGTTTTAAGGCTTTTTCCAAACTTTCGCCGTTAATGGTGGCGCTACTCAATGCGCTGATGCCGTTGTTGACTAAATTATAGCTGAGCTTATCTGTCCAAATATCGCTATTCTTCCATTGCTGCATCTTGCCTAAACCGCCCGCTTTTTCCATTACACCGGCAGTGACTACGGCGGTTGCCAATGATTTTACGGTTTGTTTGCTGCCCAAATCCTTAAAGACTTTGCCTAAATCCCCCCGATTGTTAATGGTTGAAATCGAGGCTTGAGTAATCAAGCTTGTCATTGCAGCATTCACCATTGCCTCACCAACCGCGGTTGTCGCTAAAGTCGGAAATGCGGCGGCACCCGCTCCGCCGGTTGCCACTGCCACCGCAATTGCCACAATAATCGCCCCTGCGCCACTCAGCCCTTGTTGACTATGATTCCATTTTTCATATTCCAGTTTTACCCGTTTCCAGTCTACGTCCTTGCGCTGAATGATGCTGTTGAGGTATTCCATCCCCGGTTGTTTTGCCAGCTTCTCAACTTCCGTTCTGAATGCGCCTTGCGGCAGTTGAACGGATAATCCACCCGGTGCAGTGAATACCGGTGTCGGCCCGGTAAAGGTTGGTAAATTGAGTGTTTCAACAATGCTGCCACGGTCTTTCATTGATTGCCAAAGTGCTGATTTGGATTGCGATTTTTGAATTTCAATCACTTTGGTTTTAATGCCTTCAAACATAATTTTGGCATCTTTGCGTGCGTGTTCACCCACACCAACACGAATGTGTGCCGGTGTTAAGATGGTGAACTGTGTGCCTTGTAATAGCGTATCCCAGCAGGAATGGGTTACCGCACTTTTTGCGACTAAACGTGCGGGCAATGCCGATTGCAGCGCTTTACTGCTTGATGATGTTGAACGTCCGCCGGAGATAAAACCGAAGTATTTCGATTTTTTGGTTTTTTCGTGTTTATGGTAGTTTTCCTCATCTACTGCATACAGGCTCAATGCTTTACCGGCAGTAATGTTAATGCTGCCTTTTGGCGCATTGAGCTCAGTCGCATACAGTTCAATATTGCCGCCGGCTTTCAGATCCAGTGATTGTGCGGTCAGCGAAGCTGGGTTAGCCGTCGAAGATTTACTGGTGTTCGTTTCAGTAACTCGTTTACGCTTATACCATTTGCCGGATTTATAGCTGCGGAAGTTATAACTATAAAACTCTTCTTGTCCACTTTCCAAACGCATATCATTATAGGCATATAAGCTAATCTTGCCGTTAGGGGCTTGCAAATCCGTGGCGCTGATAATCAAATTAGCATCCGCACTTTGCGCGGTTGATTCAATGGTAATACCGTTTTTAGCAGTTATTTCAGTTGGCGTATTAAATACGGCATAACTATGGCTATTATGCCCCTCTTTCCCCTTTTCAAACACCTCCAATGAACCGTTAATCAGTACCCCGTAAGCAGGTTGTTCATTTTTTGTCGGTGTTGTTCCGAGTGATTTGATATTAACCGTATCACCGGCAACCATTTTTGCTGATTCAATGCGAATACTGCCTGTAGACAAGAGGTTGATCGCTCCTGCGGTCAATGTTGCGCCACGATGCTCATAGCCTTTTTTAGGACCTATCATAATATTAATGATAGATTGTATCTGTGATTGTTTTTCTCTTAGCGGCGCTAACCGTTTCCGTAATTCAAGTCTTTTAAATCCACCCCATTTTCTACTATTTTTTATTTTTTCAGCTTGTTCTTCTATATGTTGAATTTCTTTTTTTAGCAGTATTATAGCTGCATTTACATCACTATATCTCTCTGCGCTATTTTTCAGTGCGGTCAGTTCAATATTGCCTGTGGTGGAAGTGATATTAATATGATTGGATTTTAATTCTGAGGCTTCCAGTGTTACCGCACCGGCAGTTAAATCTATTCTCCCGCCGGCATTTAGTTTTACGACTTGCGCAGATGAATTACCTTGTTTTCCGGCTATGCCACGCAGCAATAAATGATTTTGCGTTTTAATCGACAAATCACTCAATGCACGAAGACTATATTGTGGTAACAGTGTTAAATGATTTTTAGATTCAATACTGAATGCACCGTTGATACTTTTTGTTTTAGAATTGTTTTTCAAGTTGGCGCTGCCAACGGATTTCCAATCTGTATTGCCTTGAATATTAAAACCACCATGCTTAGCCGTGAGGATTAGTGCGCCGCCTTGTAGTGTTGTATTATTAAGGTGTTGTGAACCGGCAGAGTAGAGAGACAAAATATCCGTGGCTATAAATCTGTTGGTCGTTGTTGCGTCTTGATTTTGATTAATCTCTTTATTACTGCTAATCACAATTTCTTTTGCGTTCAATTGTGTTTGGCTCAGTTTAATATTTGCTTGTGCTGAAATGCTAATCATGCCATTCGCAGCATTTGCGGTAACATTTTCAATGTTAACAGCCCCTTTTCCGGCATTCAACAACAGTCCGTTTTCAGCTAGTTCTAACGTGGCATTTTTCAACTCAATGTTGCCTGTGTCTGAAACTAAACTTAATCCTCGGCTTTTATTTTCGGCGTGTTTAAAATCTGTTGTTAAATGTCCGCCCGCCTGCAAATGGATATTTCCGTTTTCGGCATTCGAGCGAAAAGCAGTCGGAAGCTGCAAGATCCCATTACCCACCGAGCCGAGAGTCATTCCGTGTTTACCTTGCAAAACGGTTTTTATGCTGTTTTTCTCCATTAGGCGGGTATTATGTTTTGCCAATACCGATAATGTGCCATTAAGTGCGGTTGTATGTAGGTTCGTTGTCTGAATATCACCGTTTAACGCTGCGATATCGAGATTTTTTTTGGCACTGAGTTGATTGTTATCGCCGATAGATAACAAACCGTCATTCGCAATAAGGCTAATATTTTGTGCTTGTAATTTTGCAGTTGTGGGCGCATTTCCCAGTGTGATTCGTTTTCCATAGAGAGATACATTGCCTGTTAGATTATTTTGATCTGTTGTTGAATTTTTCAGCATGGGAAGAAAGTAACTCAATTTATCACCGGCCGCTAGATTCATATCCGTTGCCTTGTCAATTTGAGTTCTGAACAAGTGCAATTTTTTATCCGCTTTCATTAAAATATGCTTACCGGCAAATAGAGAACCTTCTTCTAGCATAATATCAGCCAATGGCGTAGTGTTTACAGCAGGTTTATCTTTGGCAGAAACCACCGGATCTTCACTTTGAAGGACAAGATTACCTTTCTCGCTTTTCAGCTGAGTATGTAATAAGTGAATATCACGGTTGCTATATAATACGATATCCTTTTCTGCGGAAAACTGGGTATCTCTTCGAGTAACAATGCTGTGTTTACCCGCCATTTTCAGTTCACCGGCTGAAACGAGCTGCACATTTACTCCGGTATCAATTTTATCTGCTGCAAGTTGAATATCTTGCTGTGGCACAGATTTACTGCTTTCAATACGTGTATTGTCATGCAATTTTACTTTGCCTTTAGCTTGGATTACCACTTGACCTTGCGCCAATGTTTCCTTTCCTTGCGTATTTCTTGTGGGTGTTATGCCATTGCCCGATAAAATGGCATCTCGACCGGCAGAAATCATTACCGCACTTTTACCCTGTAGTTTGCCGCTATTTTCAATATCATCTCTCACTGTTGCCAGCGAAACGATATCACTTTGCAACGTTCCTCGGTTTTCTAATTTTCCGTCAGCCGTGAGGATCAATTGCCCGTTTGTGGCTTGTAACGTGCCTAAATTTTTTACACCCACACCACTTTCTGTTGCCAACAGGTTAATTTTGCCGGCATACATACCACCTAGTTCGGCCACATCAATAGCAACTTGAGGGCGTTCACCTTTACCTTTTTGTACTTGTATCGTACCATTTTGATAGTTAATCTTGTTTTTACCCGTTACGATGCCGAGTGATTTTGCCTGTACTTTTCCTTGAATCGTGGCGGTTCTGGCAAGGAGTTGCGTGTAATCTGCTTGTCGACTATCCAACCCATTCTTTCCAACAGTGATTACGCCCTTTTCAACTGTAATATCTCCAATATCACCTTGATTTAGAGCGGGTTTGCCTGTAGTCAAGGTTACATTTCCGGCATTCGTAAAACTGGCGCCATTAACAGTAATCCCTGATTGATTGGCTATAATCACATCAGCTTTTCGCCCTTGAACTGCAATTGCTCCCTCTAATTTACTGGCATTATGTGAATTCACTTCATTTAAAATGACTTTCGCCTCATTTTTCTCTAACCAAGGATTATTTTTACTGTTATTAAGAATAACCCCCTCGCTATCAACATCAAATTGCTGATAAACATTATGGCTTACGCCAGCAGTACTTGGCGTACGAATGTTAATCAATGGTTTTCCATTTTGAATCAGTACCGTGGCTTTTTGGTTACTTTGTGCCGTTGGGTCGGCAATAATTCGAGAGGCTGCATCCGATGAAAATACCAATAACATCGCTATATTTAATGTTGTTAAACTATAGGGGATAAAAAGCGGTAAACGAGTTGTTTTTATGGCGGATGAACGGGGAGTTTTGCCATCATGGCGACAGTATTCGGAGACGACGACAAAAAGTTGTTTGGATTGACTAAAAATAACGTTAAATAAGTGCTTGTTCATTTTTTATTTCCTTATTAGATATTTAAACAGCAAAATTAAAACGTACTATTGAATTATTTTTAAAAAGAATAAGTTAAATTAAACCCCAAAATATGTTTATCGACATTAAAGTGCTTAGGCTTGTAAATTGGTTTGCCGATAAAAAAATCATAGCCAAGATCACCATAGCCGGAAAAATCGCCTTTCATGCCGATAGCACTGCCGATTAACATTTTTGCTTTATGTGACTTTTGTGATTCACCACTAATTCGCCCCAGATCAACTGCCAAGTAAACCTGATGATTTTGCCGATGATGCCAGCCAATCTCGTTCCTTGCTATCCAGCCGCGTTCACCGGACAAAGTAAGATCGCCACTAAAGCCTCGAACCGTATAACGACCACCAAGACTCAATAAATCATGCGCTAATAATGGTGATTTACTCCATTGAAATTGCCAATCCGTACTCGCATATCCTTGAAATTTATTCACCTGAATCGCTTGATAAAATTGCAAATTCGCACTTAACATTTCAGGGCGACTTAATTTTTTATTCGGCTCAGGTATGGCGCCTAACATTCCTGTACCTTTTTTATAATTCAATCCGATATGTAACGTACTATGCTGAAAAAAATATTGATGACGTATTCCAATATCCCAACCCGCTATACGCCGACGCTGAGTATTAATTTCAACATCATCAATAAAATTATTGGATTGCCGCTGCCATATGCCAACATCAAAATACGTTTTCTGCATACTATTACGATGAAGAAGATAACTGCCTTTTAAACTACCGTTCTTGCTTTTTCCCCAATATTGATAATTGGTATAAAAGCCAAAGACTGTTTGGTGATAGTAGTGCTGAGAGAAAAATGCACTGAACAACCAATTTTTCCATGGCATTGAATAACCAAAACTGACGTTATGTGCTCGACGTTTATCCGGCATATCACTGCCTTGTTTGAAGGAATGGCTAAAATTAAGGTAAAACAGATCGTTTAAAGAGAATGGATTATCTAACGCAACACCTATATTGGTTTGTAATCTACCTGTTGATTTATTGCCGGCGTCATTCAATCCTAATGAGAAACGCAATGGAAACTGCTGGTGATATTCGAGCAATAAATCACTTTCACCGACAAGGGCATTTTCAGATTCGTTCGGAATAATTTGAATATTGAGATCACTCGAGGGTACACGTTTAAAATTTTCCAAGCCTTGTTCCAACGAACGAATATTCAATAGATCACCTTGTTTTAAGGGCAAACCACTAAAAATTAAACCGGATTTCCAGCGTGGTGTTGTACTTGTATCTTTCCAGTCAATATGCCTTATTCTGCCCGGTACGACTGTAAATGTAATAACGCCTTGATTGATGTCTTGATCTTCCACATACACTCTAGTTGTAATGTAACCCTGCCGGATCAATTCATTCTGCAACTGGCTAGAAATAATCTCAATGCTTTCTAATCCAAGACATCGCGGCAAAGTCAAGCCAAGTTCTGTTTTAATTGTATTTAACAGCGAAGGAAATCGTTTTTTCAAAGGAGACTTTTGGTAATGATCATTGTTCCACTCATTTAGTGATAATGTATGGATCATCAAGCAATGCTTTTCAGTAGCGGGTAAAGTGATCTTTTTCTCTGCTATCTTATCAAAACGAATATCTTGTAAAGATGACATCTGTTTTTGTAACTGTTTATCTTGCTGCTGTTGATGTGTGATTTGCTGCAAATCCAAAACGTCAACATCGTTTGGCAAGGCATAAACCATAGATGCGGAAAAGAAAATGGAAAATAAAGAATATCTCGCACGTTGTAGAGTCGGTAAGTTTATCATCGTCATCGTATTCTTTTTATTCTAAGAATTAATATATAATACCATTATAAATGATAATGATTCTCACTAGGGTGGGTTGGTAAGTTTTGATATGTAAAGTGTCAATCTTATTTAGGGCGGGGCAGTGAAATAATAAAGGGATAAATTAAGCCACAATTTATCCCTTTTGCGATCCGGATCGCAAAAAAAGTTGCCCGCTGTTTGACTTTTTCGCTGATTTTTTACACTGCGAGAAAAGTACGCGCAAGAGGAAGGGCGATGCGAAGCGGATTGACTTTATTGGAAGTGTTATTAACGCTGTTTTTATTAAGCCTGTTGGCGACGGCAGCGATGCCGCAATGGCAGCGGCTGTCGGATCATCAGGCGTTGCAAAAAGAGCAGCGCAAGCTGTTTGCGTTTTTGCGCCATGTGCAACTGCGCGCGGAAAATTCCGGCGAAATTTGGTTTTTGCTGGTGCAGCGCGATCCGCAGAAAAAACAGTGGTGCGTGAGCGCGCAATTGAAAGATCCGCTGTTGTGCGATTGCTTCATTGCCGATCAATGTCCGCGCCGACTGCAACCGCACTTTTATTATCCCGCCTTTGCGCCGCAAACCCAAATTATCAGCAAGAAATATTATCCGGCGGAAATCAGCCGCCTGAGCGGCGTGCGCGATACGTTTTCCGCCGCCTGTTTTGTGTTGCAGGCGGGCAAAGTGCGGTCGATTTTTTCGTTGTTTAATGTCGGAAGTTTGAGGGTGAAAGATGATCAAGCCGCCAGTGCCTGCGTTAACGACAATTAAGCTGCCCGCATATAAACGCGGCTTCAGCCTGTTGGAACTGATGGTGGCTGCGGCAATCGGTTCGTTTTTGTTGCTGTTGATCGTCAGCTTTTTCACACAGACGGCAAATGCCAATCGCGAGCTGTTATTGCGGCTGCAACTGCAACATGAAACGCACAAAGTGTTGCAATTAATGGCAAAAGACATCAGCCGTAGCGGTTTTATTTATCGGCACGCGGGTATCAATGAACCTAATCATACGCTGTTTAACCACGCCGACGGCAGCGCAACCATGATTACCGCCGCCAATCGCGAAGCCGGCGCCAGCTGTTTACTGTTTTGGTACGATCTCGATCACAGCGGTTGCCTTGGCAGCAACCACGGCAGCCAGTGTCGCGAGGGACAAACCAATACCACTGGTGAGATTCAAAAAGAGTTGTTCGGCTATCGACTGAAAAGCAAGATGGTCGAAACCCGAGCAATGTATAAGAGCGGTACGATACAAAACTGTGAGCAGTCGGTGTGTCATGGCTATCTGGCGCAAAATGGCTGTGATACCCGTGGTTGGGTCGATCTACTTGATAACGATACTTATCAAGTCAACCGTTTGCATTTTTCCTGGTTGGTAGCTCGTCGTGGTCTGTTGGTTGAAATAGAAGCCGCATACAAAAAACGGCCGCAGATTCGTTATCAAAGTGCGGTTGTGATCGCGCTGCATAATCGGTTGTTGGCGGAGTGATTATGTTGGGCATGATTTCACGATTGAGAAATGGTATGGCGGCACTCTGGAGTTTGTTATGGCTCAGTTCAATTTTGTCGTTATTTTTATTATTTGACGGTGAGATCCTCGCACTGCACCGTGCCAACATCGGCGAACGTTTGCGTTATTTGCAACAGCGAGAAGCATTGTTGCAGCAAAGCCTGATCGCCGGTGCCGATCGTCACTGCCAACAAGCGGCGCTCGCTCAAAGTGCGGTCGCAACGTTTCGCTTGTCGTTTACCGACGGCAAAACGTCATCACAACAACAGCATTGGCTTTGTCGCAAAACCGCATTTTTTACCCGGTTGCCGCAGCAAGCATTGCAATCCAAAGTGGCGGATTTTGTCGCCGATCCCGCACAATGGCAGCTGCTACAATTGCCGCTCAGTGCTGCGGATTATCAGCAAAGTGCGGTGTTGTGGCTGCCGAACGATACGGAATGGACACTGGTAAACGATTTTTATGGTGTGGTGTTGGCGCAGGGCGAATTGCGGCTGCGCGGCGAGGGCAAAATTATTGGCGCGTTAATTCACGATCGCAGCGTGGATGTTGGCGAGCATAATGCGGTGGTGTTTGCGCCGCAGGTGCGGGATCGCGCGGCAGAACGCTATCAACATTGGCAATATCAGGCGGACAGTTGGCATGATTTTAACCCGTTATAAATGGCGCAAAGGCGCAAGTTTGCTGGCGGTGCTGTGGGCGTTAATGCTGTTTAGCCTGGTGCTGTTAAGTACTGCGCGCTGGCTGAGCGCACAGCAGCACGACGGCTTGCTGAGTTATCAACGCTACCAAGCGCTATTGATCGCGCAAAATCAGGCGACGCGCCAGCGATTGGGTTTAGACTGCGAAGCGGTGAATACACAAAATCAGCTGCATTTTCAGATCGCCTGCCAGCCGCAGCAGGTGCAAGTGCGGTTTGCGTTGGGCGAATTGAAACTCCCGCTGAAAAATGATTAAACGGCTTGCAATTCGCGCAGCGGTTATCGACAATAACCACTTGTCGGCAAAGGAGAACACGCGTGTTGCATTTGTATTATTCTAACCATTTAGAGATTCAAAAAGAGATTCTGATCAACTTGATGAGTCGAGATCTGCCGCCCGATCCGTTTCACAGCGAGCAGATTTTGGTGCAAAGCCAAGGCATGGCGCAATGGTTGAAACTGCAAATTGCGCAAAAGTGCGGTGTCGCCGCCAACATCAGTTTTCCGCTGCCCGCCAGTTTTATCTGGCATCAATACCACTGCAACTTGCCGAATGTACCGCAGCAAAATGCGTTCCAGAAAAATGCGATGCACTGGCATTTGATGAGCTTAATTCCCGAATTGTTAGCGCAGCCGGAATTTGCGGCGTTGAAAAAATATTTAGGCGAACCGATCGCACAGCAAAAACTGTATCAACTGGCGAGCAAACTGGCTGATCTGTTCGATCAATATTTAGTATATCGCCCGGAGTGGATTCAAGCCTGGGAACAGCAGCGTGAAGACGAGATCCTACAACAACTGAGTCACAGCCAACAACATAATAACCGTGAACTCTCGGCATTGCTGCAACAGGATCTGCAAAGTGCGGTGAGCTGGCAGGGCAAATTATGGCGCGCGTTATATGCCCGCATTCAGCAGCAAGGGTTGCAGCGCGGCGAAAGCTGTTTGCACCGGGCGGCGCTGCATAACGACTATTTGCAACAACTGGCAACCAATCAACCGATGCAGCTGCCGTCGCGTTTATTTATTTTTGGCATTTCCGCGTTGCCGAATGTCTATTTGCAAACCTTTCAAGCGATTGCGCAGCATTGTGAGGTGCATCTGTTTTTCAATAATCCTTGCCGTTATTACTGGGGCGATATTGTTGACCGCACTTTTCTGCAAGCGTTGAAATTGCGCCAACGCAGCAAACATCAAATTGAAACGCAAACCGCCGACGCCACCAGTTTGTGGTTGAACGACGGACAGCTAAATGCCGCCGATCAGGATGATTGGCAAAATCCGCTCGGCTATCTACAAACCGGCAATCCGCTATTGGCGGCATGGGGCAAAATGGGGCGCGATTTTTTGCATTTGCTCAGCCAAAGCGAAGCCAATGAAATTGACGCTTATGCCGCAGGCGAGCAGTCGGGATTATTGGGGCAGCTGCAAAATGCGATCTTGGATCTGCAACCGCTGCGTCAACCGCCGCCGTTCGTGCTGAGCGATGATGATCAGAGCTTGCGGATCCACGCCTGTCACAGCCCGATGCGCGAAGTGGAAGTGTTGCACGATCAGCTGCTGCACTGGTTTGCGCAAGACCGCAGTTTAACGCCGAAAGACATCGTGGTGATGGTGGCGGATGTAGATAAATATGTGCCGTATATTCATGCGGTGTTTTCCCAATATAACTATCAAGATCCACGCTTTATCGCGTATGAAATCGCCGATCGCAAACACACTCACAGCGATGTGATTATCTCGACTTTCCTGCAATTATTGCAGCTGAAGGAGAGCGCCTTTAGCGCCGAATCGGTGTTGGGATTGTTGGATGTTGCCGAACTGCGCGCCCGTTTTGAACTGGATTTAGCTGAACTGGAGACGCTGAAAAGCTGGGTGGCGCAAAACGGTATTCGTTACGGCTTATTCAGCGATGCGGAATCGACAAATGGCGAGCCGAACTATAACGCATGGCAGAGCGGTTTAGAACGAATGCTGCTCGGCAGCGCAATGCGCCAAGCTGACGGCATTTGGCAAAACACCGTGGCGTTTGACGGCAGTTATGGTTTGAATGCACAGCTGGTCGGCAAACTAGGTGAATTTTTGCAACTGTTGCAACAGTGGCACGCGCTCTTGCAGCAACCGCGTTCAGCAGCCGAATGGCAACAGCAGCTGCACGGGCTGCTACAACACTTTTTTCTGGAGACCGAACAGAGCCGCCACGCGCTGCTGTTTTTGTCGCAGCGGATTGAGGAAGTGTTCCGCACCGCACTTGAAACCGAATTTAGCGCAGAATTAGACGGCGAAGTGGTTGCCGAGCTGCTGACCAGCCATTTGTCGCAAGAGGATAACAGCATTCACTTTTTGAACGGCAAATTGAGCTTCTGCACCTTGCTGCCGATGCGTGCGATTCCGTTTAAAGTGGTGGCGCTGCTCGGCATGAACGAAGGCGATTATCCGCGCCAGCAAAATCCGAACAGCTTCGATTTAATGCAATATGATCCGCAAAAAGGTGACCGCGTGCGGCGCGATGATGATCGCTATCTTTTTTTAGAAGCGATTTTGTCGGCGCAGCAAACCCTATATATCAGCTATGTCGGGCGCTCACTCACCGATAATCAGGCACAGCAACCATCGGTGTTGGTCAGCCAGTTACTGGATTATTTGCTCGAACAGACTGAATATCGCCCCGACGGAACACTTGCCGATGACGATACTTTGCGGGCAAAATTATTGCAACAACACCCGATGACGGTGTTTAGTCATGCTAATTTCGATCCGCAAAATCCAAACCGCTCTTTTGCCCATGAATGGTTGGTGGCGGAACACGAGCAGAATCTCAACGAGTTTGTGCAGCCGCTTGCGGCGGCAAGTGCGGTCAGCCCGCAGATTGATTTGTCGCGTTTACTGAGCTTTGTGCGTGAGCCGCTGCATTACTTCTTTGAAAAGCAGCTCGGGGTATATTTCCGCCAGCAAAACGACGAATGGGAAGACAGCGAAGTGTTCGAACTTTCCGGACTGGAACGCTATCAGTTGAGCGATAAGATGCTGCAACAGCCGACAGCCGATTGGCAACACCAATTCGAACAGTTTAAATTGCAAGGCGAGCTGCCGCGCGCCCATTTCGCCAGCTTGGCACAACAGGCGATCAGCACACGGCTGCAGCCGCTCAGTGCGGTGATCGAACCGTATTTAACCGAAACCGCGCATAGTTTGAACATCAATCTGCCGCTAGACATTGACGGGCAGGAATATTGGCTGCAAGGCACATTGGAAAATCTGTATCACGGGCAACAAATTCGTTGGCGTAGCGGCAATCTGACTATTTCACATCAAATAGAGAGCTGGCTGAATTATCTCTTACAAATTGTGCAGCAACAAGCTCCGCAACCGGCGCCGCGTTATTACGGCATCCGCGATGGGAAGGTTGTTTGTTGTACCTTTGCTGAAGTTTCACTGGAGCAGGCGCAGCAACAATTAAACGCCTATGTCGCTGATTTCCTACGCGCCGAACAGCAGTTACTGCTGCTGCCGACCGCACTTTATCCGCATTTTCTATCCGATAAACCAAAAACGGATAAACAGCTATGGGACGCGATTCAAGAACTGGCGAAAGACGGCTACCACGACAGCGATCGCGCCGATCCGTATTGGCAACGACTGCTCAGCCAGCAGCCGTCAGTGGATTTAGAGGCGATCAAACTCAAAATGCAACAATGGTTTGGCTTGATGAACGAAAAATTGACATCATAAGCAATGCGCTGTCCCGACATGGTTCGGCGCAATTTCCTTTTCCCTTTCCTTATCTGAAAACAACTTGCTCAGTTACAGCAAGCTGAGTCGGCGCATTTTTTCATTTAATAAATAATATTAGCGAGCAAAATAAAACCATAGTAAAATTGCGTGGATATTTTTTATATCATGTAATTAATTATAAATTGGACGTCTTTATTTAGGCTATTTATCATGACAAAAGAGAGTAGTGTCGTTGCCGCAAGCAGTGAACCCCGACCGATCAGGGTTCCTGTCGAGGTCAAATTAGGATTCCGCTGGCAAGGCGTATTGCTGGCGGTTGCTGTCGGGTTAATCATTTGGCTGATCCCAACACCGGAGGGCTTAAGCTCGCGCGCTTGGGGAATGTTGGCGTTATTTGTGGCAACCATTGTGGCGATTATCGCCAAAGCAATGACAATGGGCGCCGCCACCTTAGTGGCATTGGTAATCAGCGCCTTAACCGGACTAACCCCGATTAAACCGGCTGCCGGTGAAGTGGGAATGCTGTCCGGCTTTTCAAATGCTACCATTTGGCTAATCGGTATTGCGATGTTTTTATCTCGTGCGGTGATTAAAACCGGTTTAGGAAATCGAATCGCGCTGTATTTTGTCGCTCGCTTCGGCAAACGAATGATGGGCGTTGCTTATGCGATTGCACTGGCGGATTTGGTTATCGCACCGGGAATTCCATCGGCGTCGGCGCGGGGCGGCGGCATCATGTATCCGATTATGCGTTCGATTGCCGAAGCATATAATTCAAAACCGGGACCGACAGCAAAAAGAGCCGGGGCATTTTTAGCGATTGTGGTTTCGCAAATTGATACGATCGTGTGTACGATGTTTTTAACCGCAATGGCGGGAAACCCGTTGGTCGCGGAATTGGCTGCCAGCCAAGGAATTACCATTTCGTGGATGACTTGGTTTTTAGGTGCAATTGTACCTGGGCTTGCCAGTTTGATCATTCTGCCGTATCTGGTGTATCTGATTTACCCGCCGGAATTAAAAGACACGCCGAAAATGGCGGAAATGGCGCGTGAAGAGTTGAAGCGTATGGGGCCGATGAGCAGTGCGGAGTGGATCTTGGCGCTGGACTTTATTTTATTATTGATCCTCTGGACAGTCGGTGATCTGATGTTCGGCATTTCGGCTACAGTGTCGGCGTTTATCGGGCTGATCATTTTGCTGTTAAGCAATATTATGTCGTGGAAAAACATTGTTTCCGAAACAACCGCATGGGACACCATGTTCTGGTTTGCGGTGTTGGTGATGATGGCGAATGCGTTGAATAAATACGGTGCGATCACTTGGGTTTCGGAACACATTTCTGCGTCGATCGGCAATTTTGACTGGCTGATCGCGTTCTCGGTGTTGATCTTGGTATATTTCTATACCCGTTATTTCTTCGCTTCGGCAATGGCGCATATCTCGGCGATGTATCTGGCATTTTTGGCGGCTGCGGTGGCAGTCGGCACACCACCGATGTTAGCGGCAGTAGGATTGGGTTACACCTCGAATCTGTCGATGAGCCTGACACAATATGCAGGCGGCCCGGGGCCGGCATTGTTCGGTTCCGGTTATAACACCGCCGGGCAGTGGTGGGGAGTCAGCTTTGTTATTTCACTTGCCTCGCTGGCAATCTGGTTCGTACTCGGCGCGCTTGGATGAAGTTGCTGGGTTGGTGGTAATCTCATTGAGCCTTTAACCGCACTTTCAACCGAAGTCAGCTTGATTTGAGTAGATAAAGTGTGGTTTATGTAGATAATCTGTATTCTAAACGTCGGAGATATTTTTCCGCGCAATAGGATACAGATTTTTTTATGCGTTGAATGGTTAAATCGGATAGCGTAAATTACGACGATTTACTTGCACCACACGGCAACAACTCATAAACTAGCGTGTTTATTTTTACTTGCGCCGGTTGAGCGCGAAATCATAGAGAAAACGATGCAGGTATCTGATTTTAATTTTGAATTGCCCGACGCGCTGATCGCCCGTTATCCGAAGGCAGAAAGAACAAGCAGCCGTTTGTTGTGTTTAGACGGTGTGAGCGGTGAATTGCAACATCGACAGTTTGCCGATGTGTTGGCGTTGGTGAATGCTGGCGATCTCTTGGTGTTCAACAATACGCGGGTGATTCCTGCGCGAATGTTTGGGCGCAAGCAGAGTGGCGGCAAATTAGAAGTGTTGGTCGAGCGGGTGTTAAGCGACACCAACTGTTTAGCCCATGTGCGCGCCTCAAAAGCACCGCAACCGGGGGCGTTGCTCATCTTGGGTGAGGATAAACTTGGTGAAGGCAATGGCATTCCCGTGTTGATGAAAGCGCGACACGATACGCTGTTTGAACTGGAAACGGTGGACGGCGCACCGCTGTTGGCGATGTTGCAACAGATCGGGCACATTCCGTTGCCGCCGTATATTGATCGCCCTGATGAAGCGATGGATCAAGAGCGCTATCAAACGGTGTATAACCAAGTGCCAGGTGCGGTGGCTGCCCCAACTGCGGGGCTGCATTTTGATCAGGATTTATTGGCGAAATTGCAACAAAAAGGCGTGAATTTGGCGTTTGTGACGTTGCACGTCGGTGCAGGCACATTTCAACCTGTTCGGGTGGAAAAGGTGGAAGATCACCACATGCACGCGGAATACGTGGAAGTGAGCGAGCAAACGGTGCAGGCGATTTTAGCCACTAAAGCGGCGGGCAAGCGGGTGATTGCGGTGGGGACAACCTCAGTGCGTTCAGTGGAAAGTGCTGCTTTGGCAGCCGAACAACAGCAAGCCACCAAGCTGCTTAAGCCGTATTTTTCTGACACCACGATTTTCTTGTATCCAGGCAAGCATTTTCGCGTGATTGATGCGTTAATTACCAATTTCCATTTGCCAGAATCAACGCTGGTGATGTTGGTGTCGGCGTTTGCAGGCTATAAAAACACCATGAACGCCTATCAAAGTGCGGTTGCGGAGTGTTATCGCTTTTTTAGCTACGGCGATGCGATGTTTATTACTAAAAATCCTGATGTCAAAGGATTAGACTAGATTGTGTTTTAATGACCTAAAAGTGCAGTGTTGTTCAACCGCACTTTGATTATGATCTTCGGACTGTTTTTCCGTTGAAGGAGCAAAAATGAAATATGAACTGTATAAAACCGATGGGTGCGCACGACGTGGGCGCTTAACCTTTCAACGCCCGCAAGGGGAATACCATGTGGAAACCCCAGCGTTTATGCCCGTGGGCACGTATGGCACGGTGAAAGGCATGACCCCGGAAGAGGTGAAAGCCACGGGGGCACAAATTTTGTTGGGCAACACGTTCCATTTGTGGCTGCGCCCAGGGCAGGACGTGATGCGCAAACACGGCGACTTGCATGATTTCATGCAGTGGCACGGCCCGATTTTGACCGATTCCGGCGGCTTTCAGGTGTTTAGCCTTGGCGATATTCGCAAAATTAAAGAAGAGGGCGTGCATTTCCGCAATCCGATTAACGGCGAAAAAATCTTTTTATCGCCTGAAAAATCCATGGAAATTCAATACGATTTAGGCTCGGATATTGTGATGATTTTCGATGAATGTACGCCATATCCAGCGGATTTTGATTATGCAAAAAATTCGATGGAAATGTCGTTGCGCTGGGCAAAACGCAGCCGTCAACGCTTTGATGAGCTGGGTAATACCAATGCGCTGTTTGGGATTATTCAAGGCGGCGTGTATGAGGAACTGCGTAAAGTTTCGGTGGAAGGTTTGGTTGATATCGGATTTGACGGTTATGCGGTCGGCGGGCTTGCGGTCGGCGAACCGAAAGCGGATATGCACCGGATTTTAGAATATGTTTGCCCGCAAATTCCAGCGGACAAACCGCGCTATTTAATGGGTGTGGGCAAGCCGGAAGATCTGGTGGAGGGCGTGCGCCGTGGGATTGATATGTTTGACTGCGTGATGCCGACCCGCAATGCGCGCAACGGGCATCTGTTCACCGCCGACGGCGTAATCAAAATTCGCAATGCCAAATACCGTGAGGATACTTCACCACTGGAAGCAGAGTGTGATTGTTATACCTGTAAACACTACACCAAATCCTATCTGTATCATTTGGACAAGTGCGGTGAGATTTTGGGGGCGCGCCTGAATACCATTCATAACCTGCGTTATTATCAACGCTTAATGGAACAGCTACGTGCCGCGATTGACAACGGCGAGTTAGAAGCGTTTGTTGAGCAGTTTTATGCCCGTATCGGCAAGCCTGTGCCTGCGTTGAATGAATATCACGCATTTACCGCGGCAAAATAGCTTTCGCACAAAAGAAGCTTTTCACTTTAAGCGCATTTTATGCTATTTTTAATCTCTTTCTTGAGCGGTGCGATCTCGGTCGTGTCGCTTAATTCATCAATTTTGACTAACTGATTTAAAAGGATAAAAACATGGATGCACAACAAGGCGGCGGAATGCAAATGATCTTTATTTTAGTGATCTTTGCTTTAATTTTCTATTTTATGATTTATCGCCCACAAGCAAAACGCAATAAAGACCACCGTAATTTAATGGCATCACTGGCGAAAGGCGAAGAAGTGCTCACCAGCGGCGGTTTAATCGGCAAAATCACCAAAGTTTCCACAGAAAGTGACTACATCGTGATCGCGTTAAACGACAACACGGAAGTGACCATTAAACGTGATTTCGTTGTTGCGGTATTACCGAAAGGATCATTAAAATCCCTGTAATTTTTTCTTCCAATTGACTTCCATTCGCCGATGAGCGAATAAGAACAAGGGGCATTATTGTGTTAAACCGTTTCCCTTTATGGAAGAACCTGATGGTGATCATTTTGGTCGCCATCGGCATTTTATATGCTCTTCCAAATCTTTATGGTGAAGATCCTGCGGTGCAGGTTTCAGGCACGCGCGGACAACCGGCGGACACCACCACTTACCAACGCATTGAACAAGTTCTACAACAAAACCAGCTGCCGGTGAAATCGTTACAACTGGAAAACGGCTCAGTTTTGGCAAAATTCAATAACACCGACGATCAACTGCTTGCCAAAGATAAATTGGCGGAAAGTTTAGGCAACAGCTATTCGGTTGCACTCAACTTAGCACCGGCAACGCCGGCGTGGCTGGAAGCGATCGGCGGCAGTCCGATGAAACTGGGGCTGGATCTGCGCGGCGGCGTGCGTTTTTTAATGCAAGTCGATATGAATACCGCACTTGAGAAGCTGGAAACGCAGCGCCAAGATAATTTGCGCACCGAACTGCGCAAAGCCAGAATTCCTTATACCAACATCCGCCAGGGCGAAAATTATGCGACGGTGATTACCCTGGGTGAACAGGCGTCCGAATCTGAAGCGCAAAGTTTGATTCGCCGTATCGATCCGAATTTGCAGCAAACCGCCAATAACAACGTGATTACCGTGGCGATGTCGGAAACAGAATTGGCGCAAGTGCGCGAACACGCGATTGAGCAAAACCTGACAATTTTGCGTAAACGGGTGGAAGAGCTGGGCGTGGCGGAGCCGGTAGTGCAGCGCCAAGGAGCCGAGCGGATTGTGATCGAATTGCCGGGGGTGCAAGACACCGCACGCGCGAAAGAGATTTTGGGCGCAACCGCGACGCTGGAATTCCGTTTAGTCAATACCAATGCCAGCACCGATGCTGCGGCGCGTGGCTTAGTGCCGTCGGATTCTGAAATTAAATACGATCGTGAGGGCAACCCTGTGGTGTTGTATCGCCGCGTAATTTTAGGCGGTGAGCATATCACCGGCGCAAGTTCCGGCGTGGATGCCAACACCGGCCGTCCTGAAGTGAATATCACCCTTGACAGTGAAGGCGGCAACCTGATGGCGGCGGCAACTCGTGATGCGATCGGCAAACCGATGGCAACGCTGTTCAGCGAGTATAAAGAGAGCGGTCAGGTTGACGAAAAAGGCATGCCAATTCTGGAAAAACATGAAGAGGTGATCAACGTTGCCACAATTAACGACCGCCTAGGCAGCCGTTTCCGTATCAGCGGCATCGACAGCCCGGCGGAAGCGCTGAACTTGTCGGTACTGTTGCGTGCCGGGGCGTTGATTGCACCGATTCAAATTGTGGAAGAGCGCACCATCGGCCCGTCTTTAGGGGCGCAAAATATTGAACAGGGTATGGAAGCCAGTCTGTACGGCTTGGCATTCACCATTCTGTTTATGATTGTGGTGTACCGTAAATTCGGAATCATTGCCAATATTGCGTTAGTGCTGAATATCGTGTTACTGATCGGTGTATTGTCATTGTTGCCGGGGGCGACGCTGACCATGCCGGGCATCGCCGGGATTGTATTGGCGGTCGGGATGTCGGTGGATGCCAACGTGTTGATCTTTGAGCGGATAAAAGAAGAGCTGCGCAATGGACGTTCTGTGCAACAGGCGATTCATGAAGGCTACAATGGCGCGTTTTCCAGTATTTTCGATGCCAACTTAACCACGATTTTGGTTGCGATTATTCTATACGCGGTGGGAACCGGGCCGGTGAAAGGCTTCGCGATCACCTTGTCATTAGGGGTCGCAATTTCGATGTTTACAGCGATCACAGGAACGCGTGCTATCGTGAATTTCCTGTATGGCGGCAAACGCATTAATAAGCTGTCGATTTAGCTGAGGATTTAATTGTGAATACAAGAGCAAAACAAACTATCGAAACCGAAAGCGGTATCAAACTGGCGCGTAAAGTCGTGCCGTTTATGAAATACCGGATTCCAGGCTACTTTTTTTCGCTGGCAGTGATTGCCGTCAGTCTGTTTTTTGTGATCACCAAAGGGTTTAACTGGGGATTGGATTTTACCGGTGGAACCGTGATTGAAGCCACTTTCTCACAGCCTGCGGATTTGCCGCAAGTGCGGTCTGCACTGGCGGAAAATCAATTTGGCAGCGCGGTGGTGCAAGCTTCAGGTGGGACGCGTGATGTGATGATCCGTTTAGCGTCTGAGGACGGTGATACCAAAATCGGTCCACAAATCATTAATATTTTACAAGGCATTGATGCACAATCGACCGTGCGCAGCATTGAATTTGTCGGACCGAATGTGGGTAAAGAGCTGACCGAAGCAGCAATTTATGCCACTTTAGCAACTTTGATCATGCTGTTATTGTATGTTGGCATGCGTTTTGAATGGCGATTGGGAGCAGGTGGTATTTTAGCACTGGCGCATGACGTAATCGTAACCCTTGGCGTATTTGCCGCCTTGCAAATTGAGATTGATCTGACCTTTGTGGCGGCGATTTTGTCGGTGATTGGTTATTCCTTGAACGACAGTATCGTGGTATTTGACCGAATTCGGGAAAATTTCCGCAAAATCCGCCGTACCGCGGCACAAGAGATTATGGATATTTCCCTGACGCAAACATTAGCCAGAACCTTAATGACCTCCGCGACAACCTTAGTGGTTGTGCTGGCACTGTTTATCTGGGGCGGTCCGAGCATTCATAATTTCTCATTGGCATTGCTGATCGGAATTGGCTTCGGTACGTATTCCTCGATTTATATTGCGACCGCACTTGCATTGGATTTAGGTTTGGAGCGGGAACATATGCTACCGCCGAAAGTGGAAAAAGAAGGCGAAGATCAAGATGCGATTATGCCGTAAAACGGCGGAGTTGTGAAAAAGCCATGCAAGTTAGCATGGCTTTTTTTGTGGCTTATTGTGCCATATTGTTGCTGTTCACCCCTTTCAGCGGTTTGCCGTCTGCGCTGTTGATTAACACCAAAATGCCAAACAACGGATGATCGAAATACATCATTTGATTATCAATATAGCTGCTTTGGCTTTGATATTGAATGGTGTGGCGTGTGGCGGCGGAGTTATTATTTGCTGCGACTTGATCTTCCGGATTTACCGCGTCAATATCCGGCACGCCGTCGACTACCGACGGTTCAACACTGCCGAACGCCTGTTGTGAAGGCGTGGTACTTTGGTTGTTGTGATAGCTGAAAGCCAGATTGAAGTTGAGTTCGATTTTATCGTCTTGCCACACCATAAAACGCCCGTCCAGCGCCGGCACGTTTGCCGGATCGGATTGAATGCGAATCGGCGGTGCTTGAATTTGTTGATTTAATGGTTGCGTCCAAGCTTGATGATAAAATGGCACATAAGCGTCGTGCTGTTCAAATTTAGTAAAAATATCATTGAGCTGCATCTCATTGTCGGCTAGCGAACGCGCGTTGATCTGGCTTGCAGACGGCAACAGTGTGTCAGCAGTCGAGATCACGCTGGTCAATTCAGGGAATTTTTGATTCAGACTGTCGCTGTCAAATAACCGTTGAAACGCGATAATTTCCACATTGATTTGTGTGGCATAGGCTGAGGCTGAGGCTGAGGCTGAGGCTGAGGCTGAGGCTGAGGCGTTGTCACTTTCCGTTACGGCAGACGCTATCGCTGCGGCTGTGCTTGATAGATATTCTGCCGACAGGTTGGTTTCAACCGCACTTTCCGTTTCAACTGCGGCGGGCTGATTGGCATAAGCCTGCCCGCCGATTAGCGCTAGCACAACAGTGCGAGCGGCAAGTGTAAAAAAGATTTTGGATAACTTCATGACGGATACTCCCATGATAAAAAGTCCATAGACAACGAGTGCATTCAGCTTGCTTCCACGCTTTCCGGCGTTGTCGGCGTCATTTCAGGCGCCGCTGGCGTTGGTGTTGGCAACGGATCGCGGCTTTCGTCCTCAACCGGCACGCTTTCTAATTGGCGTTGCGGCGATTGATATTCGCTTGGTTGGTGTTTTCCTTCGCCTAATAGCTGGCTTTGTAACCGTTTAAAGCTGCTTTGCGGTGACAACCAAATATCTAAAAATGCTTGATTAAACTCTTTGCCGAATTCTGGTTCCAGCACGGTGTCGTTTAACACGAAATAGCCGGTGTCTTCCAAGGCGATGTAGTTCAATAAATCTTGTGGTTGAAAATCCGGTAGTGTTTGTTCTAACTTGGTTGCCCATTGATTTTGCAATTCTGCCGGGACTTGAGGAGCTATCCCGTTCAGCTCTTTTTTGATGGTGATCGCAAAATTTTTGCCTTCGACCGGTTTGGCGTAATTTAGGGTCAACATCACCGGGCGCTGATCGGGTTGATATTCTCCGGTTTCGCTATATAAGGTGATGGTGTAAATATGGAATGGCCCCCAAGTATAATCGACGGTTCCGACCGGCAGCCAGGTTGCGGATGCCAATTTGCAGCAGAACAGCAAAAATAGGGAGGTGGCAATTTTTAATAATTTCATAAGATAACCGATAACTCGCTCGGACAGCACAAATTGATGAGATTATAACATAAATGCTAGCAAGATCGAGCAACGCTCAAACCGGCTTGTGCCTTGAACAAAAACGGGATCCGAAGATCCCGTGTTGCTGTCTTGACGGCGGTTATTTCAGGCTGCCGACCATGTCTTCAGGGCGTACCCATTGGTCAAACTGCTCGGCGGTCACCAAACCCAGATTAATCGCTTCTTCTTTCAAGGTTGTGCCGTTTTTGTGCGCAGTTTTGGCGATTTTCGCCGCATTTTCATAGCCGATGTGGGTATTTAATGCGGTAACCAACATCAGTGAATTTTCCAGCTGCATTTGAATGCGCGGGTGGTTCGGTTCGATACCGACTGCGCAATGCTCGTCAAATGACACGCAAGCCTCTGCTAACAATTGGGCGGATTGCAGGAAATTCGCTGCCATCACCGGTTTGAACACGTTTAACTGGAAGTGCCCTTGGCTGCCGGCGAAAGAGATAGTGGTGTCGTTGCCCAGCACTTGTGCGCACACCATAGTTAAGGCTTCACATTGAGTTGGGTTGACTTTACCCGGCATGATAGAAGAACCCGGCTCATTTTCAGGAATCAGAATTTCACCGATACCAGAACGAGGGCCGGAGGCTAATAAGCGGATATCGTTCGCGATTTTGAACAGCGATACGGCCAGTTGTTTTAATGCGCCGTGAGTTTCAACAATCGCATCGTGGGTTGCCAGCGCTTCAAATTTATTTTGCGCAGTCACAAACGGCAAACCGGTGAATTTAGCGATATATTCCGCCACTTTCACATCGTAGCCTTGTGGCGTGTTCAAGCCGGTGCCGACCGCTGTGCCGCCCAGCGCGAGTTCCGCCAAGTGCGGTAGTGTGTTTTTCAACGCTTTTAAGCCGAAGCTCAATTGTGCCGCATAAGCGGAAAATTCTTGTCCCAATGTCAACGGAGTTGCGTCCATTAAATGAGTACGTCCGATTTTCACCACATCGTTAAATGCTGCTGCTTTTTCCGCAAAGGTTTTTTGTAAGCGTTCCACGCAAGGAATGGTGGTTTCCACCACTTTTTTGTATGCCGCAATGTGCATTGCTGTCGGGTAGGTGTCATTTGAGGACTGCGATTTGTTCACATCGTCGTTCGGGTGAATCACGCTTTTTTCACCCAATGTACCGCCGTTCAGCACATGAGCACGGTTAGACACCACTTCATTGACGTTCATATTTGACTGCGTGCCGGAGCCGGTTTGCCAAATAACCAACGGGAACTGTTTGTCTAATTTCCCTGCCAAAATCTCATCGCAGGCTTGCCCGATCAGATCACGTTTTTCCGCCGGTAGCACGCCCAAATCGGTGTTTGCAAACGCTGCGGCTTTTTTCAGATAACCAAAGGCTTCGATGATTTCATGCGGCATTGAAGCGGCAGGGCCGATTTTAAAATTATTGCGTGAACGCTCGGTTTGAGCCGCCCAGTATTTATCCGCCGGAACTTGAACCTCACCCATAGTGTCTTTTTCGATACGAAATGTCATAGTTAATTTCCTCAGTTAATAGAATTGGTAACAAAAAAATTCTAACATTACTACCCCTTAAGTGGAATGCTGAAGGCATGATCTAAATCATTGTAACTGAAGTTTTGTGAGTGAAATCACGAAGTTTGATAGGATGCAAAGTGCGGTTAAACGGTAAGAAAACAGAAAAAAGGGCGATGAATCGCCCTAGATCAAATGACTTAATGCACCAAACGAATCACCGCTTGAACCTGTTCTCCCTGCTGCAACGGCTGGCGAATGCGCGCGGTTTCCACGCACAGCATGGTTTGATAGCCATTCGCTGACATACTGCCGGTTTTCTTCTGCCACGGATTCCACACCACAATATCGGAGGCATTTTGGTGTTCAATTTCAATGCTGCGCTGTTGTGCGCGATCTTCAATCCGGCTAATCGGGTTTTCTACGCGATACAGTGCGTCAACTTCTTGATCGAAAAGACGTGGCGACGGCACGGTTTGCTGTTGATTGTTCAAGGTGTTAAGTGCGGTTTGCGGCAAGCCGTGTAACACGGTCTGCGCAATATCACCGACCTTGAAATAGCTGTGCAGCGCCAGTTGTGCCGGTTGGGCGGCATAATGGCGGAAGGTCAGGCGGCATTGGTCGCTAAATTCCATTTTCAGACTGGCTTCGATTAACTGGTTGTTATCATACAGATTAAAGGTTAATGAAACGCTGTCAGCTTCAACCTGCCAATCGCTTAACTGCCACAGGCTGATACGAGCATAGCCGTGCGCCGGGCTGCCATTGTCTTTAAACCAAGGATAGCAAACCGGCACACCGCCACGAATCGCACTGCCGAGTTTAAACGGCTCGATTTCACTTAACCAAAACACGTCTTGTGCCGCAAAGTGCGGTTGCCAGCCGAGTAAATGCGCGCCCTGCAAGGCGATCATTGCTTTGCCGATCGGGTGATCTAACACGATAACCGGAATTTCGTTGATTTGTTGCAAAGAGAGGTGCGGGTGAATCTGTTTAATGAATTGGAGATTTTGCGATGACATAACCGAGTCCTTAGCTGAATAATAACGAATATGATACGCCGATTCATGCGCATGACAACCCAATCTTAGTTATAGCTGAGATGTAATTTCGCTTCCATTTGCTGATGTAAGATTCTAACGACAAAAATCCCGTTTTTTCGGATACGGTAGAAAATGGTGTGCTGCGAATGGGGGAAGCGCATCAGCTTGGAGCCAATAGAACACCGTTTCCCAATCAGAGGTGCTTCAGACAACATTTTGACTGTGCTTTCTAATTCAGTGACATAAGACTCTGCTTGAACGATACCAAAGTTTTCGTATGTATAGTCATAAATTTTATCAAGGTCTTTAAATGAGAGGGCTGAAAATTTATACATTGTGACTTGCTCGTTTGATAGCTAAAAATTCAGAAATGGTTAAATCACTTTCACCGCTTTCATCACCGGCCTTGATCGCTAACCGCAATGCTTCCATTTGTGCTTCTTGCTCTTCTAATAAACGAAGTGCTGAACGCATGACTTCACTGCTTGAACCGTAACGACCGGATTCAATCATTTTAGCGACAAACTCGTTTAATGGTTCCCCAAGTGTAACGCTGGTTGTGCGTGCCATAATAAAGCTCCTTTGTGTGAATTATTCACACAAAAGATAGCAGAACGGCAAAAATGATCAAGCGTTATTTTCTTGCGCCCAAGCCGGGTTGTGTTTCAAAATCTCAGCATAAATCGGGCAGTCGGGTTGGTGTGCGCCTTGTAGGTAGCCGCAGCTCATTAAAAATTCATTTACGATTTCGCCGCCGACAAATTTGAACTGTTTTTTGAATAGTTTGACCCAGTCGGCAAGCGGGCGAGGGTGGTGCTGATCGAGCCAGTTCTTGAATGAACCGAATTGCTGTTGCAACAATAGGATTTGATTGGCGTTGTAGATAGCGGCATTCACTTTCAGTTTATTGCGCACGATTCCTGCGTCATTTAGTAGCCGCTCGCGATCGGCATCGCCGTAGGCGGCAACTTCAGCAATCTCAAATTGGGAATAGGCATCACGGAAATTTTGCTGTTTTTTCAGCATCAGCGTCCAGCTTAATCCCGCTTGATTAATTTCCAACACCAAGCGTTCAAACAGTTGATTATCGTCCGTGATAGGATAGCCGTAATGGTGATCATGATAGATTTTATTCAGCTCATCTTGTTGCGACGCTAATTTGTTGACGTAATCACAATAACTCATCATAAAATCCTATTGGCTAATATTACTGCGGATACGTTGCATAAACATCGGCAGATCGTCGGTCAGCACCCGTTGTTCCATGAGATCCTTGATACTTTCCGCACGTTGCAGCGCTTTTTCTGCTTTTTCGCCGACGAACAGCTCATCCACGGTCTGTTTCCAGTGGCTCAGCCAGACCTCAAACATATCATAATTCATCGGCTGGCGTTTATGCAGTTTAATGTGCTGCAACATCGGATTGCCCTGATAGCTTTCCAGATCAAAGATATTACTTTCCCAAAAACGGTACATTTTTTCTAAATGCTTTTGCCAATGGCTGCCGTGGATATGATTGAACATATAGCCGATCCGCTCGTCGGCGAGGATTTTGTCGTAGAAACAATTCACCAATAATTCAATATCTTGCCGATTTTCGAGCGCTTTAGGGAAAAGGGAGGACGGTTGCATAGTTTATCCTGTTGTCGGGTTGTGATTACATACAGCCGCCGCAGCTGCCACAGCGCCAATCTTCTTGATTCACGGCTTGATAAAAATAGTGAAAATGCGCTTCATCAAGCGGTACGTTTGAGGCGATAAACACATCGGCAAGCCAATCGGCATTTTCAATGATCCAATCATCTTCATACAGCCCTTCGCGAAACAGCTCTTCTTCCGGATCCATAAAACTGTAGATGCCGTTGGTGCCCATATCATGTTCGCGTTTCTGTTCGGGCAACACCAAAGGTAAGCCTTGGTAACTGATTTCCCAGTGCCCTAAACATAACGTATTGCCCACCGCAGTCCAGCGTGCGCTAAATGGATTCGACATGATTGATGTAGTCTCTGACAAAAATTTAATCAATATCTTACGCTTAGGTGATCAAATGTTAATGCCCAATAAGCGGTATTTTACAGCACGCTTATTTATTGGCGATAAATACCGCTCTTTTCGGCGCAGGGTAGCCTTCAATGGTTTTGCTGTGATCGTGCGGATCGAGGAAATCGATCAGCGATTCATTATCTAACCACTCGGTTTTGCGCTGTTCTTCCAACGAGGTGGTTTCAACATCAACACAACGCACATTTTGAAAACCGCACTTTTGCAGCCAATGCACCAACGCATCAACCGACGGAATAAAATAGACGTTTTTCATTTTAGCGTAGCGTTCTTGCGGTACTAAAACCGTGTTAATATCGCCGTCCACCACTAAGGTTTCCAATACCAGCTCGCCGCCTTTAACCAGCTGATCTTTTAATTGGGTTAAGTGATCGAGCGGTGATTTGCGGTGATATAACACTCCCATCGAAAATACGGTGTCAAACGCCGCCAACGGTTGCATTTGCTGAATCCCCAGCGGGATTAAATGTGCCCGATTATCAGAATTGAGCAGTTTGCGCACCGCTTCGAATTGGCATAAAAACAGTTCGGTCGGATCAATGCCCACCACCAATTTTGCGCCTTCGCCCACCATGCGCCACATGTGGTAGCCACTGCCGCAGCCGACATCTAAAATCGTGCGATCCTGCAACGGAGCTAAGTGCGGTAGCACCCGATCCCATTTGAAATCGGAACGCCATTCGCAATCGACATGAATGCCATGCAAGTGATACGGACCTTTGCGCCACGGCATCAACTGCTTTAAATGATAGATAATCCGCTGTTGTTCGCCGTCAGACAGCGGCTCGCTCGGCACAGCTTCCACCGCCGTTTGCAGGTTGATTTCAGCCGCTTGCAGTTCAGGCAGAAAATCGACAATTTTTGTCCATTTGGCATAGTCACCGTGGGCATTTTTCTGCCAGTGGCGCAATTGCAGCGGCAGGGTTTCTAGCCATGTGGAGAGTGGCGAAGTGGCGATTTGTTGGTAAAACGGGCGAAAATCAATCATTTAAAACCTTTATTTTTTAATGGCAAGCATAGAGCCGAAATTAAAACACTGAAACCAAAGTTCAACGTGGGCAAATCCCACTTGCGCCAACCGCACTTTGTGTTGTTCGATTGAGTCGGTGCGCATTACATTTTCCAACGCAGTACGCTTTTGGCTGACTTCCAGTTCACTGTAGCCGTTGGCACGTTTAAATTCGTGGTGCAGATCAATTTGCAGCTCGTTGATCACCGAATCATCAAAACGGAATTTTTCCGACAACACCAACACACCGTTCGGTTTTAAGCCGTGATAAATCTTTTGCAGCAGCAAAGTGCGGTCTTCCGGCGGCAGAAATTGCAAGGTGAAATTCAAAATCACCATTGAGGCGTTTTCAATTTGAATATCACGAATATCGGCACACACAATCTCAACCGCACTTTCACCGTGATAGGCTTCAATATGGCGGCGACAACGTTCGACCATCGCCGGTGAGTTATCCACCGCAATAATGTTCACATTGGCGGCGTGAATATTGCGCCGCACCGACAGTGTCGCCGCGCCGCGCGAGCAACCGAGATCGTACACCCGACTATCGGCTTGCACAAAACGCTGCGCCAACATACCGATAGCGGTGATGATATTCGAATAGCCCGGCACCGAGCGCTGGATCATGTCGGGGAACACTTCGGCGACCGATTCGTCAAAGGTGAAATCGCCAATTTTTTCAATCGGCGCAGAAAAAAGCGTATCTTTATTCATGCTGTTTTTAACAAAAGTGAAAGTGCGGTTATTGTAGTGAAAAGCCGCCAAGGCGACAAATGATTTGTTTTATCGGCTAAGCAATTTCAGTATATCTGAGTAAAAAACTATGGTATTGTGCAATTATTTTATAACATTATCTCTATCTGTTTATTTGAAGGAAAATACAATGAAAAAATCAGTCTTGGCAGTCAGTATTATCGGCGCTTTGGCGGTGGCTTGGGGCGCGGGAACTTGGTACACCGGCAAGCAATTCGAAGCCAAATATGCCGCGCAAATTGAAATGCTGAATAAAGAAATCGCGCTATATTTACCACCGACAGGCGAGGTGACATTGAAAGTTGAAAATGTCAGCTATCAACGCAATTTTTTCAGCGCTGAGATTCAAGATAAAGTGGTGCTGCGCAATAAAGACAGCGAATACGAAGTGCGGTTTGACAGCCATATTCAACACGGTCCGTTGCCGTTAAGTAACTTAGCCAAACTGAATTTGAAACCGGTGTTGGTCGCGGGGCAGACTCAACTGGCTAAAAACGAGCTGGTTGAAAAATGGTTTGCGGTCAGCAAAGGGCAGAATCCGTTTGTTTCCGATTTCAGCGTCAGCTACAGCGATAACGTCGTGGCGAAAACCCGAATTGCCGCGACGGAGTATAGTGAAGATAATGTTGAATTTCGCAGCAGTGAAGTGGTGATCGATTCCGATACAAATCTACGTGGCATTGGTGATTTGACACTGAAATTGGATCAAATCTTATTCCATGAAAAAGCGGACGGCGAAAATGTGCTGAATACCGCCAAAATTCAGTTTGACGACATTGCGATGAACAGTTCGCAACAGACTAGCCAATGGCAGGATTTAAGCACCGGCACGCAAGCTTGGACGGTAAAAAATATCAGTTTTGACCTGCAGCCGAGTGAAGCTAGTGCGGACAAACCGCTTAAGCTGAACCTCAACGAGATTGAAGTTGCCAGCGATGCCAAACAAAACGGCGGTTTTTTTGATCTTTTGTCCAAAGTCCAGTGGCAAGCGCTGCGCGTCGGCGAGTCGGATTTCGGCAAGTTTCAGTTTAATTTAAATGTTAACAAACTGGACGGAGAATCCCTGAACAAGCTGATCACCCTGTTTAGAGCCATGCCGGCTGACGGCGAGTTTACGCCGGAACAGGAAGAACAAGCGATGGAAGCCGCATTAACGCTACTCAAAAAACAGCCGGAAGTGCAATTTTTACCATTGGCACTGACTAACAGCGGCGGCACCAGTCAGCTGAATTTAGATTTGGGGCTGGCTTATCCTGAGTCAGAAAATAGCGAAAATCCGGTGGATTATCTGTCGAAATTGGAATTCAGCAGTGAAATCAATAAAAAAATGCTGCAGCAGCTGATCGATCAGATAAATACTGTTGTTGATGAACCTAAAGATCCGCAAGAGGTTTACCAGCAAATGGTGGAGCAAGTTATGCTAAGTGGCTCGTTTATCGAAACGCCGGAAGCCTTCACCGCAAAACTGATTCTGGAAAACGGGCAATTTAAACATAACGGCGAAGTGGTACCGCAAGAGAAAGTGGAAGAGTTTCTTTTCAGCATGATTATGGCTGGCGTTGTTTTTCAAATGAATAACGATCATGATGCCGATTATCGTGATGATTTCAGTTACGACGAAACCGACGGCGAAGCAGCGGAGTTTGACGATGAAGAAGAAGGCTTATTTTCACCGGACGAATCGTTTGACTTAAGCATTCCGGATCTCTCACCATCCGATTTGCAAGGCTTGCCATCGCCGCAAGCGCCGCAGCAATAGTCTTTGTAAAATGCCACTCAAGTGCGGTCTTTTGCCCGCATTTTTGCGTTATTCCATTCATAAAAAGCATAATTCATAATTTAATGTTATTTTGAAATAAATTATCAAATGATTATACTCGCTAGCCAAATTCAACCTAAATATCAACAAATGGAACCGATGATGAAAAAACTGACTTTGGCTGCGGCGCTCGTCGCGTTAACCGGCGGTGCGGCGCAGGCTTACACCGTTTATGACAATAACGACACCAAATTAGAGCTGGACGGTTCGCTGCGCTTGAAATGGACAAGCACATCAAATAAAACCGAAACGCAAACTGATGAAAGCAAAGAACACATCAATAAGCCGGTGCAAAATAACGGTTCGCGTGCAGGGTTTAAAATTACCCAGCAACTCGGCAATGATTTTTATGCGCTCGGTCGGATGCAATTCCGTGCTCGCGGTGCAGACAGCTACGGACGTTCCAATTCTCAGCACGATTTCGATCACCTTTACACCCATTATGCGTTTGCCGGAATCGGGCATAAACAATACGGCGAACTGACCTACGGTCATCAACTTGCATATACCGATTACGTCAAACAAACCGACTTGCCGAACACCCTCAGCATCTCCGACGGCTACTACAACACCACACAACGCAATTCCTTGCAGTATGTATATAAAGGCGTACCGGGGCTGACTTTAGCAGCATTCTACGGATTTGATTCCGATCGCAATTCCAATATGACCGCGCGCAGCAACCGTCGGATTGACAGCTACGGCGGTGCGGCAATTTATAAATTTGATTTGGCTGACGATCAAAAAGTCACCTTGGCGGTCGGCGCCGATCGTGAGCGTTATGAAAATGCTAACGGTTCAAGCTACAGCCGTGGCGTTTATTCTTTCGGCTCGGCTTATACCATTGCCGACACTACACTGGCGCTGGATTTGGATCAACGCATTATCGCCAATCAACAAGTTAGCAATACAGGCGATCTGCGTCGCACCACCGACCGCGAAGTGCGAGCGCTGGTATTTCATCGTTTAACCAAAGATTGGAATATCTACACTCAATACGGCTATCACACCACCAAACGTGAAAGCGACACCTTGGCAAATGCTAAAGTGAAACGCAATAAGTACATGGTCGGCACGGAATATACCTTAATCCGCGCGAGTGCCGATCAACCATTCCGAGTGAAAACATTCTTAGAAGGGCAATATCTCCACGCCAAAACCTACAATGCCAACGACACGAAAACCATCGACAGCAAAGATAAAGTGGCTGTCATCGGCTTACGGGTGTATTGGTAAGCGTTGAACCATTAATCATGACCGCACTTTGTTGTAAAAAGTAAAGTGCGGTTTTTAAGCGGTGGATTTTAGAATCAAACAGTAAAAATTTTGCTATCGCCGGTCGGCATTTGCACGGTAAGGCTGAGCTTTCCACCCATTGATTCAACATAGCGTTTTAATGTAGAAAGCCGGATTTCATTTCCGCGTTGTTCAATCTGAGCAACGGCAGGCTGTGAAATGCCGAGATTTTCGGCAATGGTTTTTTGTGAAAGATTGAGATCCTCACGAATCATGGCTAAACCGGCTTCAAGTACCAGTTCATCGGTCATCTCTTTAATTTTAGCCTGTCTTTGTGGTGGCAGACTTGCCATCATCTCATCAAGTGTAGTCAATTTTTTAACCATATTATTTCTCCAAAGTTTGCAAATAATCGGTAAATTCAATATCAGCGATACGAATCATTTTTTCATAAAAACGTTTGTTATTGCTTTTATCACCGGCGCAAAGCACGATCGCTTGACGAAGCGGATCGAACGCAAAGAATGCTCGCAGGGGCTTGCCTTGATGTTGAATACGAAGTTCTTTCATATTGCTGTATTGCGATCCTTTTACGGTGTCCAAATACGGGCGTGACAGCATCGGGCCTTCAAGTTTTAAATAGTGCAATACGGCTAATACGCTATCTTGAGTGTCTTCATCTTGTTCAAGCAGCCAGGTTTCAAACTGGGTTGTAAACAGTATTGTCCATTCCGTAAACGGCATTCGTCACCTCATAAGGTTTAAGTTATCATTATTATATAAGCTAAGACTTATTAGTCAATGGGTACTGAACCGGATTTTCTATTCTCTAATCGCGGTAGAGCAGAGGGCTGTCAAAGCCTGTTTTGAGTGTGCCGGAATCAAAGTTCAGACACCAAAAACCGCCCTTTTATAAACCAGTTCATTCTGCGCTAAAATTCCGCTATAATTCGTTAATTCATCTTCGTCAAAATAATCAAAATAAATCAGCAAGGAACATAACATGATGCGTACACATTACTGCGGCTCTTTGAATCGTAGCCACATCGGACAGGAAGTGACATTAAGCGGCTGGATTCATCGCCGCCGCGATTTTGGGGCAATGATTTTTGTGGATCTGCGTGATCGTGAAGGCATCGTACAAGTCTTTTTTGATCCCGCACAACAAGCGGCGTTTGAAGCCGCGAGCGCATTGCGCAACGAATTTTGCGTACAAATTCAAGGGGAAGTGATTGCCCGCACCGAAAAAAACATTAATCCGGATATGGCAACCGGTGAAGTGGAAGTGTTGGCAAAATCACTGAAAATCTATAATGCAGCCGCTGTGTTGCCGCTGGATTTCAACCAAAATAACACCGAAGAACAGCGTTTAAAATACCGCTATTTAGATTTGCGTCGCTCTGAAATGGCAACGCGTTTGAAAACCCGTGCCAAAATCACCAGTTTTGTGCGCCGTTTTATGGACGAGAACGGTTTCTTGGATATTGAAACCCCAATGCTAACCAAAGCCACCCCTGAAGGCGCGCGCGATTACTTAGTGCCGAGCCGTGTACACAAAGGCAAATTCTATGCGTTGCCGCAATCGCCTCAATTGTTCAAACAGTTGCTGATGATGTCAGGGTTTGATCGCTATTACCAAATTGTGAAATGCTTCCGTGATGAAGATTTGCGTGCCGATCGCCAGCCTGAATTTACTCAAATCGATGTGGAAACTTCGTTTATGACCGCTGAACAAGTGCGTGAGGTGATGGAAGCATTAGTGCATGGTTTATGGCAACAGACGATCGGCGTTGATTTAGGGCAATTCCCGATCATGACCTATGCAGAGGCGATGCGCCGTTTTGGTTCGGATAAACCTGATCTGCGCAACCCATTAGAGTTGGTTGACGTGGCGGATCTGTTGAAAGAAGTCGAGTTTAAGGTATTCAGTGGCCCGGCAAACGATCCGAAAGGGCGTGTAACCGCACTTCGTGTACCGAACGGTGCGGCGCTCACCCGTAAGCAAATTGATGACTACACCCAGTTTGTCGGCATTTATGGCGCAAAAGGTTTGGCATGGCTGAAAGTCAATGATGTTGCCGCCGGATTAGACGGCGTACAAAGCCCAATTGCCAAATTCTTATCGGTTGAAGTGTTAAGTGCGGTTTTGGCACGCACAGAAGCGCAAAACGGCGATATTATTTTCTTCGGTTCAGACAAATACAATATTGTGACCGATTCAATGGGTGCATTGCGTTTGAAAGTCGGCAAAGATTTAGCCTTGACCCAATTGGATCAATGGAAGCCGTTATGGGTGATCGATTTCCCAATGTTTGAAATGGGCGACGAGGGCGAATTGGCGGCTATGCACCACCCATTTACGTCACCAAAAGATTTCACACCAGAGCAGTTAATGGCAGAGCCAACCAGCGCTGTCGCAAATGCATATGACATGGTGATTAACGGCTACGAAGTGGGCGGTGGCTCGGTGCGAATTTTCGATCCGAAAATGCAACAAACCGTGTTCAGCATTTTGGGCATTAACGAGCAAGAACAACAAGAGAAATTCGGCTTCTTATTAGACGCGCTGAAATTCGGCACACCACCACACGCAGGCTTAGCGTTCGGGTTGGATCGCTTAACCATGTTGTTAACAGGCACCGATAATATCCGTGATGTGATCGCCTTCCCGAAAACCACCGCTGCCGCTTGCTTGATGACCGATGCGCCAAGCGTTGCCAACCAACAAGCGCTAAATGAATTGGCGTTGACGGTGGCAAAGGCGAAAGCGTAATTGATGCCAAAATTTAAACGCCCGGAATCGATCTTGGTGGTGGTATATGCCACCGAGACAAAGCGCGTGCTGATGTTGCAGCGCAATGATGATTCGGCGTTTTGGCAATCGGTTTCGGGCAGTTTAGAGGCCAATGAAACCGCACTTCAAGCAGCAGAACGAGAAGTGGCGGAGGAATTGGGGATTGATTTGGCGGCACAACAGCTTAGGTTAATAGATTGCCAGCAAACTATTGATTTTGAAATTTTCCCCCAGTTTCGACACCGCTATGCCCCAAATGTAACCCATTGCCACGAGCATTGGTTTTTGTTGCCGTTGCCAACCGAGCGCGAAGTGCGGTTGAGCGAGCATTCGGATTATTGTTGGGTAAGCCCAGCGCGCGCGGTGGAAATGACAAAGTCATGGAATAATGCCGCTGCGATTAAGGCGCACTTATTGGAGAGAGCGGATGCGTAATCTTGGATTACTGTTGATGTGGCTATTCGTTGCGTCATTCGCATCGGTAGCGGTTGAACTACAGACGGTGAGTTTGCCACAACCGCACTTGCGTATTACAAACGCGGCGTTTGAACCGACTGTTGGTTTGGTCGTGGTGACGCAGAACGGCGAATTGTGGCAAAAACAGGCGCAATGGCAAAAAATCAGTAGCGATGTCGCTACAGATAGCCCGTTAGGATTGGG
This sequence comes from Testudinibacter sp. P27/CKL/0425, assembly GCF_052931395.1. Taxonomy (NCBI): domain Bacteria; kingdom Pseudomonadati; phylum Pseudomonadota; class Gammaproteobacteria; order Pasteurellales; family Pasteurellaceae; genus Testudinibacter; species Testudinibacter sp. P27/CKL/0425. Next base: position 1,275,950 of record NZ_CM128801.1, read on the forward strand.
CTATGGAAAAATTGCGTTTACCAATGGGGCGCGGCAATTTCAGTTGTTGAAACACGGTAACCTGCTTCAATCCAAGATAAAAATTAGCCCACAATCAGGGTTTGTACCGTTGGCGTTTGCCACCATCGCGGTAATTGAACAGAATGGAAACGCGCATATTGCGCGGATTGAGTCCGAGCCTGAATTGAGATTGTCTGCGGTGCGTGATGATTTCAAGGTGCTGCCGGATCTCACGCCACTGGCGGTGGCACTAGACGGCAACAGCCCGCAGATTGCCGTGCTCTCGCAACCGACACAGGAATATGCGCATGGAATATTGGGTGACGACTGGGAAGCCAAGCAAATACGCTATTTGGAACGGCATGATTTGCGGGATTTACTTACGCCATTGACCCTCAACGCATTGGATGTGGCAGAGGACAATGCACCGATAGCCGTGAATTATCGACAAGGGCAAGCGATTGCTACCACGCTTTCAAACGCCCAATACGGCGCACGGGCGGCATTGATTGCGGCGGAACAAGGGGCGTTAAAAATTGTGGCGGAAAGTGACGCGATTGGGCAAGCGAACCGTTGGTTGTCGTTGATTAGCGATCAAGTGCGGTTGTTATCGGTGGTGAAACCGCACTTAGTCGGCACACTGACCGACTATGATTTGCGCACGCCAAATTTGGCGCAAACCCAATTGGCACAAGGGGTGAGCAACCATAAAATCGGTACATATCAGCGCGATCTTTCGCTGTTATTCGGCGGTAAACTGCTGTTGCCGTCGGATCATTTTCAGCGGCTAAAAATTTGGGATTTGGAGCAGAAGCGTTTTGCGCGCGAATCGATTCCCTTTGATGATCACATTATAAAATTAATTCCGCTGCACCAACCGCACTTTTTGGTGTTGTTGCGTAACGGAATGTTGTATCAGGTTTCATTATAAGTCATTAAAACAAGAGGAAATATCAATGGCAGGCCATAGTAAGTGGGCAAACATTAAACACCGCAAAGCGGCACAAGATGCGCAACGCGGGAAAATTTTTACCAAATTGATTCGTGAATTGGTGACCGCGGCAAAAATCGGCGGTGGCGATGCGGCGGCAAACCCACGTTTGCGTGCGGCAGTGGATAAAGCTTTAGCCAGCAACATGACTCGTGACACTATCAACCGTGCGATTGAGCGCGGTGTGGGCGGTGGCGATGACACCAACATGGAAACCCGTGTATATGAAGGCTACGGCCCGGGCGGTACAGCTGTAATGGTTGAGTGTTTGAGCGATAACGCAAACCGCACTATCTCACAAGTGCGTCCAAGTTTCACCAAGTGTGGTGGCAACTTGGGAACGGAAGGTTCTGTAGGCTATCTGTTCAGTAAGAAAGGCTTAATTTTGATTGCTGAAGGCGATGAAGATGCGCTGATGGAAGCCGCAATTGATGCAGGCGCTGATGATGTGCAACCGCAAGATGACGGCAGCTTTGAAATCTATACCGCATGGGAAGAATTAGGCACCGTGCGCGATGGCATTGAAGCGGCGGGCTTTAAAGTGGAAAGTGCCGAAGTCAGCATGATCCCATCGACCACCGTCGATTTAGATGCCGAAGCCGCACCAAAATTGTTGCGTTTGATCGATATGTTGGAAGATTGTGACGACGTGCAAAATGTGTATCACAACGGTGAAATCAGCGACGAAGTGGCGGCGTTGTTGTAATTTACGGCAAATGTCATTTATAAATCAGGGCGGATTGTTATCCGCCCGTTTTATATAATCTGGAAATCTATGGCGATTATTTTAGGCATCGACCCCGGTTCACGTGTGACGGGCTATGGTGTAATTCGGCAAAACGGGCGCAAGTTGGAATATCTCGGCAGTGGTGCGATTCGTACTTCGGTAGAGGATTTGCCGACGCGCTTAAAGCGGATTTATGCCGGCGTGAGTGAAATCATCACCCAGTTTCAGCCGCACATGTTTGCCATTGAGCAAGTGTTTATGGCAAAAAACCCCGATTCTGCGCTGAAGCTGGGGCAAGCGCGCGGCGTGGCGATTGTGGCGGCGATGAACCAAGATTTGCCGGTGTTTGAATATGCCGCCCGCTTAGTGAAGCAAACCGTGGTCGGCAGCGGAGCGGCAGATAAAACCCAAGTGCAGCATATGGTGACCCGAATCCTGAATTTGTCGGCGCAACCGCAAGCGGATGCGGCAGATGCGTTGGCGATTGCCATCACCCACGCCCATTCGTTACAGCATTCGTTGCAAATTGCCAAAACCGTTAGTAGCAGTCAAACCTCGACCCCACTTCAAACAGCTGGTGGTGAGCTGATGTTAAAAGCTCGCTATAGTCGCGGACGTTTTCGTTTAAAAGCAGAAAAATAACTGGTTATTTATACAGTTTTATTTTATGCTATGCACACTAAATCCACCGATTAAAGAGAATTCCTGATGATTGGACGCTTACACGGCATTTTACTGGAAAAACAGCCGCCTGAAATTCTGCTCGATGTGCAAGGGGTCGGCTATGAATTGCTACTGCCAATGACCAGCTTTTATCATCTACCAGAGATTAACCAAAGTGCAACCGTGTTCACCCATTTAGTGGTGCGCGAAGACGCCCATTTGCTGTTTGGTTTTGCCACTAAGCAAGATCGCACTTTATTCCGTGAATTGATTAAAACCAATGGTGTCGGCCCTAAATTGGCGTTGGCGATTCTGTCGGCGATGTCGGTCGATGAGTTTGCGTTTGCAATTGAGCGTGAAGAACTGTCGAAACTGGTGAAAATTCCCGGCGTCGGCAAAAAAACCGCTGAGCGGCTGTTGGTGGAGCTCAAAGGCAAATTCGTGAATATGAAGAAAAGCGATTTCTTTGTTGGTCAGCAAAGCGGCAGCGGCGATCTGCTGCCAAGTGCGGTTGAGAGTGCGGAAGATGACGCGGTTGCCGCATTAATTGCGCTGGGCTATAAGCCGTTGGATGCGGAAAAAATGGTGAAACGCGTTGCAAGTGCCGATCTGAACAGCGAACAGTTGATTCGTGAAGCGTTAAAAAGCGCATTGTAATAACAAGGTAGAACAGCGGTATGATTGAAGCGGATCGAATTATCAGCGCGGCGGCAATTGGCGAGGAGGAGTTTCTCGATCGTGCGATTCGCCCCAAATTACTGAAAGATTATGTCGGGCAAGAAGCAGTACGCGAGCAGATGGATATTTTTATCCAAGCGGCAAAATTACGAAAAGATGCCCTGGATCACCTGTTAGTTTTCGGCCCGCCGGGATTGGGGAAAACCACGTTAGCGAATATTATTGCCAATGAAATGGGCGTGAATATTCGCACCACCTCAGGGCCGGTGTTGGAAAAAGCCGGTGATCTGGCGGCAATGCTGACTAACTTGGAAACGCATGACGTGCTGTTTATTGATGAAATTCACCGGTTATCGCCGGCGATTGAGGAAGTGTTGTATCCGGCAATGGAAGATTATCAGCTGGATATTATGATCGGCGAAGGCCCTGCCGCACGTTCGATTAAACTGGATTTGCCACCGTTTACCTTAGTCGGCGCGACGACACGCGCGGGTTCTCTAACCTCGCCACTACGCGATCGTTTTGGGATTGTGCAACGATTAGAATTTTATTCGGTAATGGATTTAACCTTGATTGTGACACGCAGCGCCAACTGTTTGCACTTGCAGATTGAAGAGGGCGCAGCACTGGAAATTGCGCGCCGCTCGCGTGGTACTCCGCGGATAGCCAATCGTTTATTACGCAGAGTGCGAGACTATGCCGATGTGAAAAACAGCGGCGTGATCAGCGTGGGGATCGCCCAAGCGGCACTCAAAATGCTGGATATTGACGGCAAAGGCTTCGATTATATGGATCGCAAATTGCTAAGTGCGGTTGTCGAACGTTTTGACGGTGGGCCCGTCGGCTTAGACAGTTTGGCTGCGGCAATCGGTGAAGAACGTGAAACGATTGAAGATGTGTTGGAACCGTATTTAATTCAGCAGGGCTATTTACAGCGTACGCCGAGGGGACGGATTGCGACATCTAAAACTTATCTGCATTTAGGATTGGATGCAGATAAGTCTTGAGCCGGGAAAAGGAAATAAAGAATTAAGGCTGAAGTTGTTGCTTTTTGATGTTATTCAGTGCGACTAAGCCTTTGTCACAACTTTTGATTTGTACTTCACGTTCTAACGCTAAAATTTGTTTTTTGCTTTGTGAAAGTTTGCTTTTGATATTGGCAAACTGGGTATGGGTGCCGGGTTGTTTTTCCGCTTCTTTGATCAGTTGCTCGGTTTCGTTAAATAGTTGATTGCATTGATGTGGAATGCTGCCGCTTTCCGCTGCCGGTTTCAGCGCGGCACTATTGGCGAATGCGACTGTGCCGGAAAACAGCATCAAGCTGGTCGCAATAGCGATTTTTTTAAACATATTGGGTTTCCTTTTCCTTTCCGTTTACTCTACACAAAAGCATGAAAAAACCGGCTGATTTTTTCATGCTTTGAACGAGAATATTTCTTAAATATAAAAAACTGCCTACAACATAGCAAAAGAATAGAAATATGTCTATAAAATCAGCGTAAAGTTTTATCTAATTTGGCTAATATCCTACTGAATTAATAAGGTATCTGTATAAAAATATAGCGATTTTTTAATAAATTGATGTATATCATAAATGTCAATTTGAATAAATTTCGCAATTTTTGAGATATATCCCAAAATGTGACGGAAATATTAAATTTTATGTTTTTAATGCTTGAATTACAGAGTATCATAAGCATGGATAAATCGGGCTTTCTTGAAGATTTATCTAAATGTGTTGTTTCGGCCGTTTAGATAAGTGTTTGGGAGAGCCGATTTTATGGCATCGGTACGTTTGTCAGATGTCAATGGGGTGATTACAGATGTAATCAATGTCAGAGGAACTTGTAGCATATACAAGGAGTTGAGATGTTAGATATTGTTGAACTCTCGAGATTGCAGTTTGCGTTAACTGCGCTGTATCACTTTTTGTTCGTTCCACTTACCTTAGGGCTTTCTTTTATCCTTGTGATCATGGAAACCCTGTATGTGGTGACCGGCAAAGAAGTGTACAAAGATATGACCAAATTCTGGGGTAAATTATTTGGTATTAACTTTGCGTTAGGGGTAACAACCGGGATTACAATGGAATTCCAGTTCGGTACCAACTGGTCATATTATTCACATTACGTCGGCGATATTTTCGGTGCGCCTTTGGCTATTGAAGCATTGCTGGCTTTCTTTATGGAATCGACCTTTGTCGGTTTGTTCTTCTTTGGTTGGGACAGACTTTCCAAAGGCAAACACTTGATGGCGACTTATTTGGTGGCTTTCGGTTCTAACCTTTCTGCGATGTGGATTTTGGTGGCAAACGGTTGGATGCAAAATCCGATCGGTTCCGAATTTAATTTCGAAACCATGCGGATGGAAATGACCAGTTTCATGGATCTGTGGTTAAACCCGGTTGCACAAAGTAAATTCCTGCACACTTTATCAGCAGGTTATGTTTGTGGTGCGATTTTTGTATTGTCGATCAGCTCATACTACCTGTTGAAAGGACGTGATCTGGGATTTGCCAAACGTTCGTTCTCTGTTGCATCTTCTTTCGGGATGATTGCGATTATTGCCGTATTGATTATGGGTGACGAATCCGGTTATGAAATCGGCCACGCTCAACCGGTAAAATTGGCGGCGATGGAAGGGGAGTGGCACACTTCACCGGCACCCGCCGATTGGAATATGGTAATTATTCCGAACGAAGCCGAAATGAAAAATGATTTTGCAATTCAAATTCCTTATGCCGCAGGGATCATTGCAACCCGCTCTTTGACAAAAGAAATTACCGGTTTGAAAGAGCTGCGTGAGATCAACGTGCAACGTGTGCGTAACGGGATGGTTTCCTATGATTTACTGCAAAAATTACGCAGTGGCGATGCAACGGAAGCGGATAAAGAATTGTTTAAAGTGTATCAAAAAGATTTAGGATTTGGTTTGTTGTTGAAAGCCTATACCGACAATGTAGTTGATGCAACGGAAGAGCAAATTCAACAAGCGGCGAGTGACACCATTCCTAAAGTCGGGCCGACCTTCTGGTCATTCCGCGCGATGATGTTGTCTGGCGGCTTGATGTTGTTATTGATCAGCTGTGCCTTTATCCAAACCGCACGCAAAACAATCGGTACGCGTCCGCTACTGTTGAAAGGCTTGCTGTACGGCTTGCCGTTGCCGTGGATTGCGATTGAAAGCGGTTGGTTCTTAGCAGAATATGGTCGTCAACCATGGGCGATTTACGAGATGTTGCCAGTCGGTGTTTCAAATTCTGCGTTAACAACCGGCGATCTGTGGTTCTCAATCGGTTTAATCTGTGCGTTATACACAATTTTCCTGGTTGTAGAAATGTATCTGATGTTCAAATACGGACGTTTGGGCCCAAGCTCATTGAAAACCGGCCGTTATCATTTTGAACAAACAGCGAAATAAGTAGGAGCCTAATCATGATTGACTACGAAATTCTGCGCTTTATTTGGTGGCTGCTTGTTGGGGTTCTGCTTCTCGGCTTCGCAGTGACCGATGGCTTTGATATGGGCGTTTTAACTTTGTTGCCGTTTGCCGGTAAAAAAGAAGTGGAAAAACGCATTATGATCAACTCAATCGCACCGCATTGGGACGGAAACCAAGTTTGGTTGTTAACCGCCGGTGGGGCAATGTTTGCGGCATGGCCAATTGTTTATGCAACCTCTTTTTCCGGCTTTTATATCGCCATGATTTTGGTTTTAGCCGCCTTATTCTTCCGCCCTGTCGGATTGGAATACCGTGCTAAAATTGATAATCCGAAATGGCGCACTGCTTGGGATTGGGGGCTGTTTGTCAGTGGCTTTGCTCCGTCATTGGTGTTCGGTGTGGCGTTCGGTAACTTATTGCAAGGTGTTCCGTTTGAATTTAACGATATTTTGCAAGTGAAATACACCGGTTCATTCTTTGAGTTATTGAATCCGTTTGCATTGTTGTGTGGCTTGGTCAGTTTATCGATGCTGACAACACAAGGTGCGGCATGGTTACAAATGAAAACCACTGCAGAACTGCGTGATCGCGCCCGTGTGATCACTCAAGTCGGTGCATTTGCAACGGTAATCACCTTTGTCTTGGCCGGTGTTTGGCTATTGTTCAAAGACGGTTATATTGTTACCAGTGTGATTGACAAAAACGGCCCATCTACACCGTTGGGTAAAGAAGTGGTGCTAGCGACTGGTGCTTGGTTTAATAATTTCAGAGAAATGCCGATTTTATGGGCTCTGCCGATTTTGGCGGTTGCAGGTGGTTTGCTGAACATCGTGTTCTCTAAAGCTAACCGTTCAGGATTTGCATTTTTATTCTCATCGTTGACAATGGCAGGCGTGATCTTCACTTTTGGGGTTTCAATGTTCCCATTCATTATGCCGTCGATCACCAATCCGAATACCAGTTTGTTAATGTGGGATTCAACTTCAAGTCATTTAACATTGATGATCATGTTTGGATTGACATTGATTTTCGTCGTAATTTTGCTGGCGTACACCATTTGGGCATATGCAAAAATGTTTGGTCGCCTTGACAGCAGCTTTATCGAAGAAAACAAAAACTCACTATACTAAGAGGAAGAATTATGTTTTATGTAGCTTGGGTTTTAGGTGTGTTATTAGCGGTTTTCTTTGCAGCTATCGTTACGATCAGCATTGAAAAAACCGGCAAATTTGATGAGTAACCATGATTGAACAACTCTATCAATTTTTTAATAAGGGCTCATATCGAGCCCTTTCATTTATATTCGCCATTGCGTTGATGTTGTCGATTTTCTTTAATGCGAAAAAATTCGCATTAGAGTTCGGCGGCCCTGCGCCGCTGTTCACCCTGTTTCTGATTTGGGGAACGTCTATTTTGTGGATCCACGGCATTGGCTTGCAGATTCGCAAAACGTGTTGGAAAGGATTTTTCAATCCGCTAATTGGTTATTTGGCGGCGGTATCAGGTTTGGCGTATATTTATCTACTGTAATACAACCGATCAAAGTGCGGTATCACAAAAAAATACCGCACTTTGCATATTCCTTTCTTTATATTCCTAAGGGCATAGTAGACAAAAATGTGGCTGAAATCTCGCTTAATCCCTTATAGAATAAGGCGTTAAGTGAGATTTTTTAAAATGACCAAAAAATTGCTATTTCTGTGGTTCAGAACACATTAAAAAACACGGTAAAAATTCAGGCAAGCAACGCTATAAATGCTTGGATTGTTTACGGACATATTCTCACACAAATTACCTTCAATCCGCCCAAATCTGGCACGATTACACCGTCGGAAAACAGACGTATAAGCAGCTTGCGTTAACCTATGATTGTTCGGTCAGGACTATCCAAAGGCACCTGAAAAAAGCCCCTAAAACGCCACTCAGCACACCGCAAACCACAATGTTGAATCTTATTATGGATGTCACTTTTTTCGGGCCACAATTCGGCGTATTAGTCATAATGGATTCCCGCTCAAAAAAGGTGATTTACCACCAAATCGTTCGTACCGAAAAGGACATTTACTATACCAAAGCCATCAATCGATTGCGTAAAAAAGGATTTATTATTCAATCTATTACTTGCGATGGGCGACGGGGCTTATTGAAAGATATATTTAATACGCCAACCCAAATGTGCCAATTTCACCTTGTTGCAATGGTGATTCGCAAGCTGACGAGAAACCCTAAATCCGTTGCCGGAAAGGAACTGAAAACAATGGTTAAAACACTCAAGCAGAGTCACAAAAATGACTTTTATGTCCGTTTGCATCACTGGTTTTTGCAGCATAAAGCTTACTTAGAAGAACGGTCTGATATACCCGATAATCAGGGTAAATTTCCTTATAAACATCGCAAATTGAGAGGGGCTTATGCCAGTATTAAACGCTATATGGATTACTTGTTTGTCTTTGAAAAATACCCGGAGTTACGGATAGAAAAAACGACAAATCGGCTGGAAGGGCTGTTTAAGGATTTAAAGCAGAAATTATCCGTTCATAATGGACTAAACCGAAGGAATAAGATTATGTTTATACAGGATTTTTTGAATAAAAAGAGCTAGAAAAACTAGCGCTTTAAGAGGAGTAGCCACAAAAATGTCTAATAGAAGCTTAGATCTCAAAATCAGCCACATTTTTGGCTACTATGCCTTCCTAAGTATTTTTTTAATTGCAAAGCAATAGAAAAGCTGTTGGAAATTTATTCCCACTTATTTTCAGTCCTAAAAATATTCTTTTAATTCAGAGTGCAATCACTAGACAAGTATCAAACTATTCTTGATAATAGCGGTTTTGAGATCATGTAGGGGTTGTCATGCAAAAGATGCCAATCAGAGTGTATTATGAAGATACCGACGCCGGTGGTGTGGTGTATCATGCGCGTTACCTGCATTTTTTTGAAAGGGCAAGAACCGAATTTTTACGAAATTCGGGCTTTGAACAGCAGCAATTGCTGGCGCAATATCAGTTAGCCTTTGTGGTGCGCAGTATGCAGATCGATTATCGGGTTGCCGCCAGATTGGATGATTATTTGACGGTGGAAACGCAAATCAGTCAAATGAAGAAAGCCAGTATTGTATTTGAACAGAAATTATTCAGACAAGATGAATTATTGTCAAATGCAACTGTCTTAGTTGCAACAGTGAATTTATCGAAAATGAAGCCGGAGCCGATTCCTGATGCAATCAGAACGGCATTGGCAAGCAAGTAATTATTGTATTTAGACGGACTAATCGGGGTTATCGATGTCAACAGAGTTAAATTTTTTGGCACTTTTTTTAGAAGCGAGTGTTATCGTACAGATTGTTATCGCAATCTTGATCCTTTTTTCTATCATGTCATGGGCAATTATTATTCAGCGCAGCGGAATTTTGCGTCAAGCGTTGAAATCATCAGCCAATTTTGAAGATCGTTTCTGGTCCGGTGAAGATTTAAACAAACTTTACGAGGGAATGGATAACCGTCGTGAAGGGTTAAGTGGCAGCGAACAGATTTTTTATGTCGGCTTTAAAGAATTTCTACGCCTGCAACAAACGGCATCCAGTACGCCTGAATCGATTATTCAGGGAACAAGCCGTGCGATGAATCTGACGCTGAATCGCGAGATTGAAGAAGTGGAAAACCGAATTCCGTTTTTGGCAACAGTTGCTTCTATTAGCCCTTATATCGGGTTGTTCGGCACGGTGTGGGGGATCATGCACGCCTTTATGGCATTGAGCAGCGTGAAACAAGCAACTTTACAAATGGTTGCGCCGGGGATTGCCGAAGCGTTGATTGCAACCGCAATCGGCTTATTTGCTGCGATTCCTGCAGTTATGGCGTATAACCGTTTAAGTTTGCGCGTCAGCAAGTTGGAACAAAAATATGCTAACTTCATTGATGAATTTACGACTATTTTGCATCGTCAAGCTTTTGCCAAAAAAAGCAGCGATTGATTTCCGTTCAGCGTAGCATCGTAGCATAAAGAATAAGAGGAATATTATGTCATACAGACGCAAACGTCGTGATATGAAGTCGGAAATTAATATTGTTCCATTTTTGGATGTATTATTGGTTCTGTTATTGATCTTTATGGCAACCGCCCCGATTATCAGCCAGAGCGTGCAAGTGGAGCTGCCGGATTCTGTTGACAGCCAATCTGTTTCCAATGAAGATAAAACTCCGGTGATTTTAGAAGTCGCCGGGGTTGGATTATATACGCTGGCAATCAACGGTGAGCGCAATGAAAATCTGACGGAAGAGATGGTCACGGAAATGGCAAAACAAGAATTTGATAAAGATAATAATACCTTGTTTTTAGTCGGCGGAGCCAAAGAAGCGCCTTATGAGGAAGTCATAAAGGCGTTGAACTTATTACATCTTGCCGGTATTAAATCTGTTGGTTTAATGACCAATCCTTTATAATCATCAAGATGGGATCAGCAGTGCAGACAGAGAAAAAGCAAAAATTAAACCGTGCGGTTCTGATTTCTACCATTTTGCATGGCTTACTGTTCGGAATCCTGATTTTGGGTTCCTTATGGTATAAATATATGCCCGCTGCCGGTGGTGGCGGGGGTGAAGGCGATGTCATGGGGGCGGTGATGGTAGACACCGGATCGGCTGCGCAGGAGTGGGGACGGATTCAACAGCAGAAAAAAGGCGATGTTGAAAAAGCCAAACGACAAGAGTTGGAACAGCTTGAACAGCAGCGGCAGCAAGAATTGGAACAGCAACGCCAGCAACAACAGTTAGAGCAACAACGCGAGCAGCTTGAGAAACAGCAGCAAGCGGAACAACAGCGGCAACAACAAGAAGCGCAACGCGAACAGCAGCGGCGTGAGGCACAAGCACAGCAAGAAGCTCAAGCAAAACAGCAAGAGGAAATTGCGCGTCAGCAACGCGTTGCAAAAGAAGCGGAAGCAAAGCGTATTGCCGAACAAGCTAAGCTGAAAGCTGACGCTGAAGCAAAACGCTTAGAAGCGGCGGCTAAAATAAAAGCCGAACAGGAAGCGCAAGCCGCTGCAGCGAAGGCAAAAGCTGCGGCAGAAGACAAAGCCGCTGCGGAAGCTAAAGCCAAGGCAGATGCCGAAGCAAAGGCGAAAGCAGTCGCAGAGGCAAAAGCAAAGGCAGACGCACAAGCCAAGGCGAAAGCGGCTGCAGAAGCAAAAGCTAAAGCCGCAGCCGCTGAAAAGGCAGCGCAGCAAGCGGCACTGGACGACTTTATGAACAGCGGTACAATTGGCGGCGGCTCGGCTAGCCGTGGAGGCAACCAAAACCGTGGTGGCACCACCGGCAGTGGTGCTGGCACGGTGAGCGGTGCAGACGGTGCGCGTGCCGGTGATGAATATGCGGGCGTGATCAAGCGTACGATTCAACGGCGCTTTATTCGCGATGCCAGCTTTGCCGGTAAAACCTGTAGTGTGAGAATTTCATTAGACAGGGAAGGTAACATTTTGAATTATCAAAAAATTTCCGGACCGGATGGTATTTGTAATTCCGCCTTAAGAGCGGTAGCGAATACCAAAAAAGTACCGCGCGCACCTTCTGATGCAGTTTACAGTCGATATAAAAATCCAATTATTGATTTTGATTTAAAGTAAGATCAACAATGGTAATTTCTTAATATAGGGGATTTAAATGAAGTATATTACTCGGATAACGGCAATACTGGCATTCGTGCTGGTGTTGATCAGTAATGTGGTGAGTGCGGAAGAAGTCCGTATCGTGATTGACGAAGGGATTGACAGCGCACAGCCGATTGCGGTTGTGCCATTTAAGTGGAACGGACCAGGCGGCGCACCGGCGGATCTTGCCGAGATTATTTCTGCTGATTTAAGAAATAGCGGTAAGTTCAATCCGATTCCGGTCAGCAGAATGCCGCAAACGCCGGCTTCGGCGGCGGAAGTGAACCCTGAAGCATGGGCTGCATTAGGACTGACAGAAATTGTGGTGGGACAAATCACCCCAACCGGAGCCGGTTATAATATTGCATACCAATTAGTGGATACAATCGGCGGTTCCGGCGCTGCGGGCGCAGTATTGCTGCAAAACAGTTACTCAATCCCGAATAATAAACAGTTACGTTACGGCGCGCATACCGTGAGTGACGAAGTATTTGAGAAACTGACCGGTATTCGCGGTGCATTCAGAACGCGTATCTCTTATGTGGTGCAACGTAACGGCGGAAGTAGTCCGTATGAGTTGCGCGTTGCTGATTATGACGGTCATAATCAATTTGTGGTAAACCGCAGTTCTCAGCCGATTATGTCGCCGAGCTGGTCTGCCGATGGTAAAAAATTAGCCTATGTGAGCTTTGAAAACCGCAAATCACAATTAGTTGTACAAGATTTAGGTTCCGGTTCGCGCAAAGTGATCGCTTCGACACCGCGCCATAACGGCGCGCCGGCGTTCTCTCCGGACGGTTCACGTTTGGCTTTCGCTTCTTCTCGTGACGGACAACTGAATATTTATGTGCACAATTTAGCTAGCGGACAAGTTACCCAGTTGACCAGCGGCTCAGGCAACAACACCGAACCGAGCTGGTCGCCGGACGGACAGTCAATTGTGTTTACCTCAGATCGCGGCGGCAGCCCACAAGTTTATATGATGAGTGCTTATGGCGGCGGTGCGAGCTATATTGGCGCGGGCGGCAGAAGTTATAGCGGTCAGATCACCTCTGACGGCAAAAGTTTAATCATGATCTCTGCGGATCATATTGTCAAAAAAGACTTGGCAACGGGAAGCGTAGAGGTTCTTGGATCAACTTTCCTGGATGAAAGTCCAAGTGTTTCACCTAATGGAATTATGATTATTTATAGCTCTACACAAGGGCTTGGGAAAGTGTTACAATTAGTGTCCGCTGATGGACGCTTTAAAGCTAGGTTACCAGGTGCGGACGGACAAATTAAGTTCCCAGCTTGGTCTCCGTTTCTTACTAAAAACTAAGGAGTAATTAAAATGAAAAAACTTGCAAAAGTTCTGATGGTTGCTGCACCTGCATTCGTATTAGCTGCATGTAGCAGTTCTTCTGATGATTCTGCTGCTACTCAAGGTCAATTATACGGTAACTATACTGCTGAAGATTTACAACAGCGCTATAACACTGTGTACTTCGGTTTTGATCAATACAACATCGAAGGTCAATACCAACAACTTCTGGATGCACATTCACTGTACTTGACTGCAACACCGGCAAGCAAAGTATTGGTTGAAGGTCATGCTGATGAGCGTGGTACTCCAGAGTACAACATCGCATTGGGTCAACGTCGTTCAGACGCAGTTGTTAGCTACCTGACCGGCAAAGGCGTATCTGGTTCACAACTTTCAACCGTTTCTTACGGTGAAGAGAAACCAGCTGTTTTAGGTCACACTGAAGCAGATTATGCGAAAAACCGTCGTGCGGTATTAGCATACTAATTTGTAGCGTAGCTTAAAGCTGTAAAACAACCCCGATATTTTATCGGGGTTGTTTCGTTTTAGCACTAGGATGGCTGAATTATCGAATATATTTGCAGCGGAATAAAAGCGCTTTCCCGCATATTGTAGATAATTCAGGCAAGCGGAAAAAAAATAGCAATTTTTGATTGATAACTTCCGCAAAATGAGTATTATAGTGCCTCGTTACAAACGAGGGTCGTTAGCTCAGTCGGTAGAGCAGCGGACTTTTAATCCGTTGGTCGAAGGTTCGAATCCTTCACGACCCACCATTCAGCTTGTAACAACCACTTATGTGGGTCGTTAGCTCAGTCGGTAGAGCAGCGGACTTTTAATCCGTTGGTCGAAGGTTCGAATCCTTCACGACCCACCACTTAAGTTTAAATGTCCTATATTACGATAATATGGGTCGTTAGCTCAGTCGGTAGAGCAGCGGACTTTTAATCCGTTGGTCGAAGGTTCGAATCCTTCACGACCCACCACTTAAACTTAAGCAACCCTATCCGGGTCGTTAGCTCAGTCGGTAGAGCAGCGGACTTTTAATCCGTTGGTCGAAGGTTCGAATCCTTCACGACCCACCATCTATATCCAAGCGAATTTTTAACAATCTCAGCACCGTTTTTATTCACACTATTAACAGATTTTTATAGATCTGTGATTTTGCTGGCAAATTTTTTATCGTTCTAATGCTCACCCTGAATAATCGGCATATAATACGCTCTCAGGCTTTATCAAGATTGTTATAAAAAGGCACTTTCAGATGTTCGCCGTCACAGAAGCATTCAAGAGCGGTTTATTCACGCGCAACCATTGGTTAAATAATATTATCGCCGGCATTATCGTCGGTATTGTCGCCTTGCCGCTCGGCATGGCATTCGCTATTGCTTCCGGCGCCAAGCCGGAACAAGGGATTTACACCTCGATCATCGCCGGATTTTGCACTGCGATATTTGGTGGTAGCCGCTTGCAAATTAGTGGCCCGACCGGAGCGTTTATCGTGGTGCTGTCTGGCATCACCGCACAGTACGGCATTGAAGGCTTGCAGGTCGCTACCTTAATGGCGGGTGTGATTTTGCTAGCATTCGGCTTAACCCGCATGGGCGCAATTATCAAATATATTCCCTCGCCGGTGATTGTCGGTTTTACTGCCGGGATTGGGGTGATTATCTGGGTTGGGCAATGGCAGGATTTTTTTGGTTTGCCGGCTGTCAGCGGCGAACATTTCCACTTAAAATTATTTCATTTAATTCAGGTTTTTCCTCAATTTCATCCGATGACCGCACTTTTAGCGGTGTCGGCATTGTTATTGGTGTTGTATAGCAACAAAATTCCCGGTTGTAAGCGAATTCCCGGTCCGTTGATTGCGTTACTGGTGATCAGTATTACCCAGTTCGTTTTTCAATTTGAAGGCGTTAGAACAATCGGTACGGCGTTTGGCGGCATTCCGCAAGGGCTGCCTGAATTTAAATTGCCAACCCTGAGTTGGACCAAAATGATCGAATTGATCGGACCGGCATTTACTATCGCGATGTTAGGCGCAATCGAATCGCTGCTGTCTGCAGTGGTTGCCGACGGTATGGCAGGTACGCGACACAATTCTAATCAAGAATTGGTCGGGCAAGGTATCGCCAATATTGCCGCACCGCTCTTTGGCGGGTTTGCTGCGACCGGCGCGATTGCGCGCACCGCGACCAACATTCGCAACGGTGCGACCAGCCCGATTTCCGGCATTGTTCACTCCATTACGCTGATTGTGATTTTACTGGTGCTGGCGCCATTAGCGGTGCATATTCCGTTGGCGGTGCTGTCGGCGATTCTGTTTGTGGTGGCGTGGAACATGAGCGAAGCGAAGCGTTTTATCAAAATGATCAAACGTGCACCGAAGAGTGACGTCGCAATTTTGTTGATTACATTTGGCTTAACGGTATTTGCCGATCTAGTGGTGGCGGTGAATATCGGGGTGATCTTAGCGACTTTGTTGTTCCTGCGCCGCATGGCGGGCAGTGTTGAAGTGAAGCGCGTTTCTCAGGCGGATCTGTTGGCGAGAACCGGCGAACAAGCCTTACCGGAAGATTTATTGGTTTTTACCGTCGACGGGCCGTTTTTCTTTGGTGCGGTGGAAAACTTTGATCGCGCGCTGTCCGACAGCCAGACTTATCCGAACTATCTGATCATTCGCCTGAAATGGGTGCCGTTTATCGACATGACCGGAATCCAAAGTTTGGAAAATGTGATCACTAATTTTCAAAAACAGGGCGTTACTGTGATGTTGTCGGGCGCCAATCATAATGTAACGCAAAAATTACGTCGTGGTGGGATTATACAGCTAGTGGGTGAACACAATGTGTTTAAGCTGTTTGACGACGCACTGCGCACCGCCCAAAACGAATTAAAACAGATGGAAGGTTAATTCGAGCAATAAAAAATCTGCACCGTAAACGGGTTTTCATCCGTTCTCGGTGCAGATGGTTAAACCGCACTTTGATTATTTATTGCTTGGTTTTCCAAGCTTCGCGGTCAATATCTAAATCCGGGAATTGTTCCGCATGGAAAACCGGCTCTTCAATCCCTTGTTTCAGTTGGCTGCGATAGTCGTTCATCAAACGCATCACTTGCGGGAACAGCATAATCAACGCCAGCAGGTTGAGCAGTGCCAACACGCCCATTAACGGATCTGAGAAGAAGAATACTGCTGTCGCGCCCGGTGCGGTTGCACCAAGGAACAGCACCGCAATCACCACACAACGCAATACTAAAATCGGGAACTGTTCTTTTTTACCGTAGAACAGGAAGCTCAACGCATTTTCACCAAGATAGTAGTTATAGATGATTGTGCTGAATGAGAACAGCAAAATCGAAAACGTCAGTAAGTATTTTGCCCACTCGCCGAAATGTCCAACTAAAGATTGTTGAGTCAACACCACGCCGTCGATTGCGGCACCCGGGGTATACACATCGCCTAGCAAAATAATAAACGCAGTACAGCTACAGATAATAATGGTGTCGATAAAAACGGACAGAGATTGTGCGATCCCTTGGCTGACCGGGTGGCTAACGTCTGCGGTTGCCGCCACATTCGGCACGGAACCAAGACCTGCTTCATTCGAGAATAAACCGCGACGCATTCCCTGTGCAATGGCAGCGCCCATGCCGCCACCGACAACAGAATCGATACCGAATGCATTTTTTACAATATCAATGATTAACGCTGGGATTTCAGTGATATTTAAAACAATCACCGCTAATGCCATGAAGATATAGACAAATGCCATAATTGGAATGATGATGTCGGAAACTTTAGAAATACGCGTGATCCCGCCGAAAATAATGATGCCGCCGATAATCGCCAATAAAAGACCGGTCCACATCCGTTCGATTTCTAAACTGTCTAACACCGCACCAGCAACCGTATTGCCTTGGAACGCGTTAAAACCAACTGAGAAAGACAACATTAAACAGATTGAATAGGCGATTGCCATCCAACGATATTTAGCGCCTAAACCGTGTAGAATAAAACGGGCTGAGCCGCCACGGAATTGACCGTTTGAGGTTTTGTGCTTATACAGCTGCGCCAAGGTACATTCGACAATGCTGGTCGCCATACCGATTAAAGCGACAACCCACATCCAGAATACGGCACCGGGGCCGCCGAGGGAAATGGCAACTGCAACACCGGCGATATTGCCGCCGCCGACACGCCCGCCAATAGAAACGAACAGTGCTTGTCTGCCGCTAATCGCGTTCGGATCATTGGTGTTTTTGTCAGTACGCAGGAATTTGAACATCCGCCCAAAGTAGCTGAACTGGGCAAAACCGCTCACCACAGTAAAAAATAATCCGAAGATAATCAGCATTGGGATCAACGCCCAGCCCCATGTCAGAGTGTCGATGGTATTAAAGATAGTATGTATTGTGTCCATAAGGTTCCTTGTTATATTGTTATCGTATTTAAAATAATTAAATGGAATAAGAACTTGGCGGCAGAAATACTAGCAAAGTGCGGTTATAAGTCAATTACAAACCGCACTTGAGACGGCATTTTGTCGTTAAAGTGTGAGCTCGCCCCGTAAATTTTGTTTCAGATAATGTCGGATTTCATCAGTGCTTAAATCCTGGCTTAGTAGGTAGTGCAATTTAGCAAGTGCGGTTTCAACCGTCATATCATAACCGCTGATCACGCCAACATTCGCCAGGGCATTGCCGGTGGCGTAGCTTTCCATATTTACTTTGCCGGAAAAACATTGGGTCAGATTTAAGACGATAATCCCATCATCATGCGCTTGCTGCAACAGTGACAGCATTTCCGGCGTGTTGGGTGCATTGCCGATGCCGAAGGTTAATAAAATTAAGCCGTTAACCGGTTGCTGCAATACATTGCGGATAACGTCGGGCGAAATGCCGGGATACAACATCACGATGCCGATAGGTTGCGGGGTGATCGGGCGCAGTTTAAATTCGCCGCGCGGGACCAAATTCAGCGCAGAGTGATTGACCGAAATGGTGATCCCCGCCTCAATCAACACCGGATAGTTCGGTGATGAAAACGCATCAAAACCATCGGCATGGCTTTTGGTGCTGCGGTTGCCACGCAGTAAACGGTTATTAAAAAACAGAGTTACTTCGCGAATCGGGTAGTTTGCCGCCAGATAAAGCGAGTTTAATAGGTTGCTCAACCCGTCGGAACGCAAGCCGGAAATCGGAATTTGCGAACCAGTGATAATGATCGGTTTAGTCAAATTCTCAAACATAAAGGACAACGCAGATGCGGTATATGCCATAGTGTCGGTGCCGTGCAAAATGATAAACGCATCATAGCTGCTGTAGTGCTTTTTGATGTCATCGGCGATTTGCTGCCAATGCGCCGGCGTCATATTGGCGGAGTCGATTAATTCCGGGTATTCATGCACGGTAAAGTGCGGTATTTCGGGGCGTTGCAGCTCCGGCAGCGAGGAAAGATATTGGGTCATAAAGCCCGGTTGCGGGATATAACCGTGTTTAGATGGCTTCATGCCGATCGTGCCGCCGGTGTAGGCGATGTAGATAGATTTTTTATTCATGGAATTATGTGGGTTGTACTAAAAATAGGGGAATATTATATGCTTTTTTGCTTATAAAAGGGACGGCAATTGTATTTTTCTTTGAGTAGGTTTGAGGGCAAGATTTTTTCTGCGAATTAAATTTGACTTAGATCTCATTTTGCAACGATTTTTCTTGTTCTGTTTGAAATGAAGTATTACTCTATACTTGATGAAGTTAATCTTCTTTGACGTTATAAAGCATGGAGTTAAAATGTCAAAACTTACAAAAGAACAAATATTGGCTACACTTGAACAGGGATTAATCGCTTCTTGCCAACCGGTTGATGACGGCCCGATGGATTCGCCGGAAATTGTGGCGGCGATGGCACAGGCATCGGTAAATGGCGGTGCAGCAGGCCTGCGAATTGAGGGAATTGAAAATTTAAAAGCCACGCGCAGCAAGGTTAAGGTGCCGATTATCGGGATCGTAAAACGCGATCTGGATGACAGCCCGGTGCGGATCACACCGTTTTTGCATGATGTTGAAGATTTGGCTGCGGCAGGTGCGGACATTATCGCCTTTGACGGAACCGATCGAGTGCGCCCGGAAACGCGCGACACGATCGTCGCCAAAATTAAAGAATTAGGTTGTCTGTCAATGGCGGATTGCTCCAATTTTGAAGAAGGAATGTATTGCCAGAACTTAGGTGTCGATTTAATCGGGAGCACTATGTCGGGCTATACTGGTGGGGAAATTCCGAAAGAGCCGGATGTGAAATTGGTGCAGGATTTAAAAGCGGCAGGTTGTCGCGTGATGGCGGAAGGGCGTTATAACTCGCCGGAATTGGCGGCAATGGCGATTCAAAACGGCGCTTATTCCGTTACGGTAGGTTCTGCGTTAACCCGCTTGGAACACATTGTCAGCTGGTTTGTGAACGAAATTGAAGCGGCAAAAAATAAGACGTTAATCTAGAGGTTGTAAACATGAGATGTTGTTTGGCGATAGATATTGGCGGCACCAAGATTGCAAGTGCGTTAGCCACCGGCAAAATTATAGAACAACGCCGACAAATTAAAACTCCGCAAGATAAATCGGCAGCAGGAATGTCACAAGTGTTGGCGGAAGTGCTACAACATTATAACGGGATGTTTGATGCGGTTGCCGTTGCCTCAACCGGGATTATTAATAACGGCGTATTGACCGCACTTAACCCGAAAAACTTAGGCGGCTTGGCGGAATTTCAGCTGCGTGAAGTTATCGCCAAACACACTCGCCATCCGATAGGCTTGCTAAATGATGTGCAAGCGGCGGCATATGCAGAATATGCGTTATTGGATAGCAAAGTGGAGAATTTTGCCTTTATCACGGTTTCGACCGGAGTTGGTGGCGGAATTATTTTGAACAACCAATTACAACTCGGCCCAAATGGGGTTGCGGGGCATATCGGGCATACGCTAGCGGATCCGAACGGCCCGATTTGCGGTTGCGGCAGACGAGGCTGTGTGGAAGCCATTGCTGCAGGCAGGGCGATTGAAGCGGCAGCGGCACAATGGGAAGAACCTTGTGAACCACAAGAAGTGTTTGCCCGTTTTCGTCAAGGCGTGCCGGAAGCGGTCGAGCTGGTGCAACGTTCGGCACAGGCGATTGCCAATCTGATCGCCGATTTGGTGATTGGCAGCGATATTCAGCGCGTCGCCGTGGGGGGCAGTGTCGGCTTGGCGGAAGGCTATCTGCCGCTGGTGCAGCAGTATTTACAGCAGCTACCGCACTTTTATCATACCGAAGTGGTGCCAGCGGTTTGCGGGCAGGATGCAGGATTATTGGGCGCCGCACTTTGGATGCAAGAGACTTTAACAACTAATCGGAAGGATTGAAACCATGATTTTAGCAGATTTAACAAAAGAGAAAGTCAATTTTGGCTTGCCACCGGTGGTGGCGGAAATTTGTGACTACCTAAACAAGCAAGATCTCGTGGCGTTGGAATTGGGACGCCATGACATCACTGATGACATTTTTATGAACGTGATGGAATTTGACACCGCCGAAGCAAGCAGTAAACAAGCGGAATTGCATCATCGTTATTTAGATGTGCAAGTTCTGATTTCAGGTAACGAGTTAATCGAATACGGCGTGGGCAATCCGGATTTAAGCAAATATGATGCGTATAATGAAGATGATGACTACCAATTAACCGCAACCGAGATTGAAAATAAAAACAGCGTGGTATTAGTGCCGAAAATGTTGGCGGTGTTTTTCCCGTATGAAGCGCATAAGCCGGGCTGCACGATTAACGGAACCAGTCATAAAATCAAAAAATTAGTGGTTAAAATTCCTTATACATTATTATAAAACATGAACCTTTAGACCCGATTGCGGAGGACGAAGTTATGAATCAAGGTGGAAAAATTTTAGATACTATCGGTGCATTGCAAAGCAGCCTGACAAAAACGGAAAAGCGAATTGCGACCGCAATTCTGACTTCGCCGGATCTGTTGAATCAATGTTCGCTGTCCGAGGTGGCTGCAAAATTAGATGTCGGTGAAGCCACTTTTATTCGTTTTTGTCGTACATTGGGCTTTAAAGGCTACACTGATTTTAAATTAGATTTGGCGATCGAACTGGCAACTCAAAATAAAGAAAACGGTTCCTTGCTGGATACGGAAATCGGCGGAGAAGACGGCCCGAGTGAAATTGCACTCAAATTGCAAAGTGCCTTGGCAAACGTGATCACCGAAACCATCAATCTGCTTGATTTCAAAGAGTTGGAAAGAGCGGTTGAAGCGATCCGCCGTTCAAAACGGATTTTCGTATTCGGCGTGGGTTCTTCCGGGTTGACCGCGGAAGACGCTAAACACAAGTTTTTGCGTATCGGGTTGCAGGTGGACGCACTCACTAACAACCACTTTATGTATATGCAAGCGTCTTTGATGAATGAGCAAGACATTGTGATCGGTATCAGCCATTCCGGTTATTCGGTTGAAACCACACAAGCGTTAAAAATTGCCAAAGCCAACGGCGCGAAAAGTATTGCGATCACCCATAATCTGCGCTCGCCAATTACGGAAGTGGCGGATTATGTACTGATTAACGGCAATCGACAAGGGCAGCTGCAAGGCGACTCTATCGGCACCAAAATTTCCCAGTTATTTATCATGGATTTAATCTATGCGCTGCTGGTACAGGCAGAACCGGATAATTCAATGAGCAAAAAACAGAAAACATTAAACGTAATTCTTGAACAACGAATTAAATAATAAATCCTATAGGAGATTCTATGAAAGACTTAAAAGGTATTTTTAGTGCATTACTGGTTTCATTCAATGAAGACGGAACAGTGAATGAAAAAGGCTTACGCCAAATCATTCGTCACAACATTGATAAAATGAAAGTAGACGGTTTGTATGTCGGCGGCAGCACCGGTGAAAACTTTATGTTGTCTACCGAAGAGAAAAAAGAAATCTTCCGCATCGCAAAAGACGAAGCCAAAGACGAAATCGCATTGATTGCGCAAGTCGGCAGCGTGAACTTGAAAGAAGCGGTTGAATTGGGTCAATACGCCACAGAATTGGGCTATGACTGTTTGTCTGCGGTGACTCCGTTCTACTACAAATTCAGCTTTCCGGAAATCAAACATTTCTACAACACCATCATCGAAGCCACCGGCAACCGCATGATCGTCTATTCTATCCCGTTCCTGACAGGCGTGAATATCGGCGTGGCACAATTCGGCGAGTTGTATGAAAATGAAAAAATTATCGGTGTAAAATTCACCGCCGGTGACTTCTACCTGTTAGAGCGTTTGAAAAAAGCCTATCCAAACCACTTAATCTGGGCTGGTTTTGATGAAATGATGTTACCTGCGGCAGTGTTGGGTGTAGACGGCGCAATCGGCAGCACATTCAACGTTAACGGTATCCGCGCCCGTCAAATCTTTGAAAAAGCGCAAGCCGGACAAATTCAAGAAGCGTTGGAAATCCAACACGTTACCAATGACCTGATCGAAGGTATCTTAGGCAACGGCTTGTATTTGACTATCAAAGAATTGTTGAAATTACAAGGCGTTGAAGCAGGCTACTGCCGTGAACCAATGACCAAAGAATTAACCGAAGCGCAAGTTGCCGTTGCGAAAGAGTTAAAAGCAAAATATTTGTAATTTACCGCACTTGCGGAGATTTACAATGTTGCTTAAGATGCGGATGATCTTTTTTTGGTTAGGGGTTAAGGAGAAAACCATGTTTAAAACACTGCAGAAAATCGGTAAAGCCTTTATGCTGCCGATTGCTATTTTGCCGGCTGCCGGTCTGTTGTTGGGGATTGGCGGCGCGTTGTCAAACCAGACAACTATTTTGGCATATCCGATTTTGGATAATCATTTTTTACAAAGCGTTTTTCAGGTTATGGCGGCTGCCGGAACAGTGGTGTTTGCCAACTTGGCATTGCTGTTGTGTATTGGCTTAGGGATTGGGCTGGCAAATCGTGATAAAGGCACGGCAGCGTTGGCGGCGGTAGTCGGTTATTTGATCATGACCGGCACGATCAGCGCGTTGCTGAACATTTTCACGCCTGAAGCCAGCGGCATCGACACCGGTGTAATCGGCTCATTAGTGATGGGGTTACTGGCAGTTTGGTTGCACAATCGCTATCACAATATCCAATTACCACAAATGCTCGGCTTCTTTGGTGGCTCGCGTTTTGTACCGATTGTGACTGCCTTTGCCGCAATTTTTATCGGGGTGTTCTTTTTCTTGGTGTGGCCGACATTCCAAGGTTGGCTGGTCAGCGCCGGTGAAAATATCGCGGAAATGGGCGCAATCGGCACATTTTTCTATGGCTTCTTAATGCGTTTATCCGGTGCAATCGGTTTACACCACATGATCTATCCGCTGTTTTGGTACACTGAACTCGGCGGCGTGGAACAAGTGGCGGGAAGTGCGGTTGTTGGCGCCCAAAAAATCTTTTTTGCCCAATTAGCCGACCCGAATCATCAAGGCTTATTCACCGAAGGCACCCGCTTCTTTGCCGGTCGTTTTGACACCATGATGTTTGGTCTGCCGGCGGCGTGTTTGGCGATGTATCACTGCGTGCCGAAAGCCAAACGCAAACTGTTTGGCGGCTTGTTCCTCGGCGTGGCGTTAACCTCATTCTTAACCGGAATCACCGAACCGATCGAATTTATGTTCTTATTCGTTGCGCCGTGGCTGTATGTTATCCATGCGTTTTTTGACGGTGTGTCGTTCTATATTGCGGATATTCTGAATATCTCGATTGGTAACACCTTCTCAGGCGGTTTCATCGACTTCTTGCTATTCGGAATCTTGCAAGGCGATGCAAAAACCAACTGGATCCGCGTGGTATTGGTCGGCTTGCCGTGGGCGGCATTGTATTATTTCACCTTCCGTTTCTTGATCACCAAATTCAACGTAATGACCCCGGGGCGTGATGACGACAGCCAAAACGACGAGCAAAGTGCGGTCGCCAGCAACAGTAGCTTGCATGAAAATGCGGTGAAAATCATTACCGCACTTGGTGAAAAAGAGAACATCGAACACGTCGATGCCTGTATCACCCGCTTACGCGTTGCCTTAAAAGACAATAAAAAAGTGGATAAAGCGGCATTGAAAAAAATCGGTGCGATCGACGTCCTAGAAGTCGGCGGCGGTGTACAAGCGATTTTTGGCGCTAAAGCCGTGCTGTATAAAAGCGAAGTGAATCAGATTTTAGGATTGGAAGATTAATCTGTTTGCTACCGCACTCTGAGTGCGGTAGCTGAATACCCTGAACAAAAATCCTTTATATTTGTAATATAAGGGATTTATCATTTAATTCTTGATTGTGCGCTAAGGCCGTATTTTGATTTAGCATAGTTTATTGTTCGCCGCGGAGCAGGGTTAAAGAGTGGTAATTGAGATGCAAAATTCTAACACAAACTTCAAAACCCGATTTAATGAAATTTGAGCGGTTGAAAATCAGCGGTTGTCATATTTCTGTAATATTTCTTTTGTATAGTGTGTGCGAAGCATATTAAGCATTCATTATTATATAAACATTAGGAGACAAAAATGAAGTTACGTTACCTATTACCATTTATGGTAGCCGCCCTGCCGTTAAGTGCGGTCGCACAAACGATTTATCCGATTGATCGCGCCACAATGATGGCGGACGGGAAATTCGATTTCAAAGTGGAATTTGACGAAATTGTGAAAGCGGACGATATCAGCATTTTGATTAACGGCAAAGACTTCAAAGACGTGTTAGGCAGCACCAATGTTGAATTCGTCGAAAAAGAAGACGGCAAAGATGTGTCTGCGCTGTGGTTGCGCAATGTCAGCATTCAGGAAGCCGGCGATTATAAAGTTGAAGCGAAAGCCAACGGCAAAGACAGCGTGGTAAACTGGACGGTGTATCAAACGCCGGATGTCGCAAAAGCGAAAAACGTGATTTTCTTCTTGGGTGACGGTTTGTCTGTGGCACATCGCACCGGTGCGCGTATTTTATCGAAAGGCGTGACCGAAGGGAAAGCCGACGGAAAATTGGCAATGGACAGCCTTCCGGTAACCGGGTTTATCGGCACATCTAGTACCGATGCGATTACCGCCGACAGTGCGAACACCATGAGCGCTTACATGACCGGTCATAAATCGGCGATTAACGCGTTAGGTGTGTATGTTAGCCGCTCGGTAGATAATCTGAACCACCCGAAACAAGAGACGTTGGGCGAGTTGATCAAACGTAAAACCAATAAAAGCGTCGGTGTGGTAACCGATTCTGAAATCCAAGATGCGACCCCGGCAGCGGTGGTTTCTCACACTCGTCGCCGTGCCGACAAAGATAAAATCACCGGAATGTTCCATGATGTGAAACCGGATGTGATTTTGGGCGGCGGATCAGCTTACTTCCTGCCGAAAAGCGTACCGGGTTCAAAACGTAAAGACGATTTGAACTATGTGGATATGTTTAAAAACGACGGTTATCACTTGGTGACCAACAACACCGAATTGACCTCAATTCCAAAAGATACCAAACAATTGTTAGGTTTGTTCCACACCGGCAATATGGACACCGTGTTGGATCGTCGCTTCTTAACAGACAACGGCGTGACCAAAAAATTCCCGGATCAACCGGATCTGACCACCATGACCAAAACCGCACTTGACGTGTTGTCACAAAATCCGGAAGGCTTCGTGTTAGTGGTTGAATCCTCATTAATCGACAAAGCATCACACCCGTTGGATTGGGAACGTGCAATTATGAGCACGATCATGATGGATCAATCGATCGCTATCGCACAAGAGTTTGCTGAGAAAAATCCGGACACATTGATCATCGTGACCGGCGACCACACTCACGGCATTTCATTAATCGGCACAGTTGATGACGACAAACCGGGCGATCAAATGCGTGAAAAAGTCGGCGTGTATGCGGCGGCAGGTTATCCGAACTATGAAGATAAAAACGGCGACGGCTATCCGGACAAACTGGATGTCAGCAAACGTTTAGCGGTGTTCTTCAACAACTATCCTGACTACTACGAAACTTTCCGTCCGAAATTAGACGGTCAATTCGTACCGGCGTTGAAAAACGAGAAAGACGAGTATGTCGCGAACGAAGCGTATAAAGATATTCCGGGTGCGGTGTTGCGTACCGGTATCCTGCCGAAAAGCGAGTCAACCGGCGTTCACGCCATCGACGATATCGTGATTCAGGCGCAAGGCCCGGGCTCTGAAGAGATTCGCGGCTACATGGAAAACTCGGATATTTATAAAGTGATTGTTGACAGCATGGCTATCAATAGCGCGAAAAAGTAATGGATATTGAGCGGTGAATATGATTAATCACTTCATTAAAGCGGGGGAAACCCCGCTCTTTTTATATCAATTGGCGAAACGCGGCTTACTGACAATCGGCTTGTTGTTGATTAGTTTCTCGTCTTTCGCCTCGACCAACCTGACCTTTGATGAGCTGTACGGCAAAATCTCGGTCTTGGGCATGGAATTTTCGGAAAAAGTCAAAGCGTTGGAAGGTCAAACCGTGGATATGGACGGTTTTATGGCGCCGCCGTTGAAAGCGGACGCACAGTTTTTCGTTTTGACCAAAGCCCCGATGGCGCTTTGCCCGTTTTGTTCGTCAGATGCGGATTGGCCGTCGGATATTGTGGTGGTGTATTTGGATAAAAAACAACCGTTCGTACAAAATAACGCGATGATAAAAGTCAGCGGAAAATTGGAATACGGCTCGTGGACAGATCCTGAAACCGGATTTGTCAGCTTGTTACGGATTACCAATGCAAAATTCAATAAATTATAAAACAGGCTTTTCTTTCTGAGCTTGGCAGGAGATCAGATGTTAGAAATCAATGATTTGTCAGTCAACATTCCGGCATTGCCGGAACCGATTTTAGCCATTCCGCAGTTATCTATTCCCGATGCGCAACAGGTTGCCGTGATGGGGCCTTCCGGTTGCGGAAAAAGTACCTTTCTCAATATTATCAGCGGCTTGTTAAAACCAAGCCACGGCAGCGTGCGCTGGGGGCAGCAAGATCTGACCGCACTTTCAGCCACCGCCTGCGACACTTGGCGCTTTGAACATATCGGCATGGTGATGCAGGATTTTCACCTGACTAACGGCTTGAGCGCGCTGGAAAATGTACTGCTGCCGTTTGCCTTTCGCAATTGGACGGTGCCGGACGCGATTAAACAACGGGCGGAATACCTGCTCAGTGAAATGAATATGCCACGCCTACACAGCGATGTGGCGAAACTGTCGCGCGGTGAAATGCAACGGGTGGCAATTGCCAGAGCGCTGTTGGCAAAGCCGCAGGTGATTATCGCCGACGAACCGACCGCCAGCTTAGATGCGGAAAATAGCCGCAATATCGCGCGTTTATTGCTGGAAATCAGCGAAAAAGAGCGCTGCACTTTAGTGGTGACGACCCATGATCACTTCTTGTCCGATCAACTTCAGCGTCGCTTAATACTACAAAACGGCGTGATCGTATCTGACGAGCTGAAAGGAGGACAAGTATGTTAATGTTAAAACTGTTGTTGCTTGACTTTAAACGCAGTAAATTCGGCAGCCTGATGATTATTTTCCTGATTGCCTTATCCACTGCATTAAGTATCACCGTCAGCTTGCAAGAGCGCGCGTTGCGCGAAGGCAGTGCGCAGGCGGCGGATCGCTTTGATTTAGTGGTCGGTGCGCCGGGCAGTGAAGTGCAGTTAGTATTGAGCACGGTATTTTTACAACCGTCACCGTTGAATTTATTGGATACGGAAGTATTCAAAGAGATTGAAGCGAACCCACTGGTCGATTGGGCAGCTCCGTTGGCATTTGGCGATTACTATCAAAATATGCCGATTGTCGGCACCAATACCGCACTTGTACTGGACGGCGGCGAGCGCCAACTGGCGTCAGGGAGAGCCTTTGAAAAAGATTATGAAGCGGTGGTCGGCGCCAAGAGCGGTTTAGCGGTTGGTGACACCTTCAGCCCGATGCACGGACAATTGGGCGAGAGCAATCATCACGCCCATGATGATATTGTGTATAACGTGGTCGGGATTTTGCCGGAAGAGGGCAGCATTTGGGACAAAGCGCTGCTAGTGCCAATTACCAGCGTTTGGGATGTGCATCAAGACCACGATCACGACGGTCCCCCGGGTTATGAAGACGATCATGATCACGAACATGACCATGATCACGAGCATGAAATCGCCGAACTGGGCGTGTCTGCGATTGTGATTAAGCCGCAAAGTTTTGCCGGGGCTTACCAATTGCGCAGCCAATATAAAACCGAACAAACTCAAGCGGTTTTCCCGGCAGAAGTGCTGGTGCGCGTGTACGGCGTGTTAGGTGACAGTAAAGAAGTGCTGCTGTGGGTGTCGATTGTCACTCAAGTATTAGTTGCGACCGCACTTTTAATGATCATCGTGCTGTATCTGCAAAATCGCCAAAAACAAGTGGCGGCTTGGCGGATTTTCGGTGCGCCGCGTGCGAAGATTTTCCTGCTGATTTGGTTTGCACTGATCGTGATGATCGCCCTTGCCATGTTGCTCGGCGTGGTGATTGGCTATATTGCGGCACAACTGATTTCCCAGCATCTCAGCCTGCAAAGCGGCTTTGTATTGCCGGTGCGATTGGGCGAAGAAGAGTGCTGGTTTATTCTGTTTAACTTCATTTTTGCGATTCTGATTGCGCTGTTGCCGTCGTTGCTGCTCTATCGTCAATCGCCAATAAATGTTTTACGAAACACGCAAGAATGATATGATAACGCCCTAAATAATCAGGAAAGAACATATATTTGGGTAAGGAGAGTCTGTGTTGCAGCATCATATAGAACAACATAGTGTTATTGATAATCAACGTTTAGTCGTAACACTGGCTTCAACTCAAGCCGAAATTGAAGACGCACAGCGTTTGCGTTATGAGATTTTCGCACAGGAAATGGGCGCGAAAATCAACAGTGTTAACGGTTTGGATATTGATAAATATGATGAACATTGTCAGCATTTAATCGTGAGAGATGAAGATAACGGCCGAGTGGTCGGCTGTTATCGCCTGCTGACCATTGAAGGCGCACGTAAAGTCGGTGGCTGGTATAGCGCCGGCGAATTTGATTTAAGTCGTATCGAGCATATTTTGGATCGCACCGTCGAACTGGGCAGAGCCTGTGTGCATAAGGATTACCGCAACGGCGGCGTGGTGATGTTATTGTGGTCGGGGCTGATCAAATTCATGCACTTGGAAAACCTGTCCTACATGATCGGCTGCGGCAGCATCAGCATGAGCGACGGTGGTCACATGGCAGCAAGTCTGTACCGCAAATTGGAGAAAAAGTACCTTTCGCCACTGGAATACCGCGTATTTCCACACGTTCCGGTGCAGTTAGACAAATTAAAACAAGATTTGGAAGTGTCCACCCCGGCGTTGATTAAAGGTTATCTGCGCGCTGGCGCTTATATTTGTGGCGAACCGGCTTGGGATCCGGATTTCAACTCGGCTGACGTGTTAATTATGATGCCGATAACCCGTCTTGACGAACGTTACTTGAAGCATTTCTGTCGTTAATTCTTCTGCAAAAAAATAATAAGGCGGTTTATGCGATCTTTGATGGTTTTCGGGCGGTTAGCGTTAATCGCCTATTTTCTAATGAGTGGTGTTTTTCAAATGTTGGTATTGTTCCGCTGGTGCACGCCGGAACAAAAATTGGCGCGGATTCAGCACTGGTCACAACAAATTCTCAAGGTGTTTAACATTCGGGTCAACGCGCACAATGTGCCGCCGTTGTCACAGGTTAAAGGCTCAATGTTTATCAGCAACCATGTTTCTTGGTTAGATATTTTTGCGATCAATTCTGTGCTACCGGGGCAATTTATTGCCAAAGAAGATGTGCGCAAATGGCCGATCATCGGCTATCTGGCGGCGCAGGCGAATACGGTATTCGTCTCGCGTCAGCGCGGCAACGGCAGCACGCAGGGCAAAGTCGACGGCGTAGCGACCGCACTTCGCAACGGCGCGCAAGTGACGCTATTTCCGGAAGGCACTTCAACTAACGGCGAACAGGTGTTACCATTCAAAAGCAGTTTTTTCCAAGCCCCAATCGACGCCAAAGCCAAAGTATGGCCGGTGCTGTGTTTCTACCCGGCGGAAAACGGCGGCACAAACGAAACCATGGCGTATTACGGCGATGTCAGTTTGGTTCAATCACTCAAAGATCTGGCAGCACAAAAAAGTGCGGTCATCGAATTGACCTTTTACGAAGCGATCGACGCCACCAACAAAGAACGACGCGATCTGGCAGATCATATCCAAGCAATGCTTTCCACCGAACTGGCAAAAGCGCTGGAGCGGAGTTATCCATAAAGCCAAGTGCGGTTTGTGGGCTAGCAAGCCCACACTACCGTTCGAGTAAAAAAGTCAGTCGTCATCGGCGAAATATGAGCGAAATATGATAGTTAAATTCAACGGACTGATCGGATTAAAATAGCGCATGATTTATCTATCTTGCAACTACTACCAACAACAGCAATGCGACTCCTGCCAATGGTTGTCGCTGGATTATCCTACTCAATTAACTCACAAACAGCAACATCTGCAACAACAACTGAGCGACCTCGATTTAACTGATGCCGAATGGCTCACACCGTTTGCATCGGAATTGAGCGGCTTTCGCAACAAAGCCAAAATGGTGGTCAGCGGCAGTGTGGAACGCCCGATTTTAGGGATTGTCAACGATCCTGACGAGCCGCAAAGTGCGGTTGATTTGTGTGGCTGCCCACTGTATCCGAACAGCATTCAGCAACTTTTTCCACAACTAAAAGATTTTATCGCACGAGCCGGGCTGGTGCCGTATAACCTACTGAAACGCAAAGGCGAACTGAAATATATTCTGCTCACCGAAAGTCGCTATAACGGCAAATTGCTGCTGCGTTTCGTGTTGCGCAGCGAAAATAAATTGGCATTGATGCGGCGTGAATTGCCGGGGTTGTTGCAGCGGCTGCCGCAATTGGCGGTGGTGTCGGTAAATATTCAGCCGCAGCACGCTGCGATTTTGGAAGGCGAGCAGGAAATTTTTCTGACCGAGCCGCAAGTGCTGGAAGAGCGGTTTAACGACATTCCGCTGTTTATCCGCCCGCAAGGCTTTTTTCAAACTAACCCGAGCGTGGCGACCGCACTTTATCATCAAGCGCAAGTATGGTGCGCCGAAATAAATCAACAGCAGCCGATCACGCGGTTATGGGATCTATTTTGTGGTGTCGGCGGTTTTGGCTTGCACTGTTTGTCGGCATTAAAAGCCACTTCCGCGCAGGGCGCGCCGCTGATTCAGTTAACCGGCATTGAAATCTCGCCGTCGGCAATTGCCAGTGCTAAGTTATCGGCGGATTATTTGGGGCTGAATGATAATATTCAAACGGCGGTCGTGTTTCAATCGCTTGATTCCGCACGTTTTGCAACCGAAGACAATCAGCACGAAAAACCGCACTTGGTGATTGTCAACCCGCCGCGTCGTGGTATCGGCAAGCTGCTGGCAACATTTTTAAACGAGTTTTCGCCGCCGTTTATTCTGTATTCCAGTTGCAACGCGGTGAGTATGGGAAAAGATTTAGCAGTATTGACGGATTATCGCATCACGAAAATCCGTTTGTTTGATATGTTCCCGCACACTGCCCATTATGAAGTGTTGCTGTTGTTGCAACACCGGGGCAATCTAGGCTAGTCGGTCGGCTTATTATCAATCACTACTGTCGCATTGGCACGTCTGATGTAGGGATCATGATTTTTCGTTTTGGTTTGTTGATTTTTAAGCTCATTCGTTTCCTGTGCCGTCGTCGATAAATATTGGTCGCAGGTGCTTTCTTTTGAATGTGCGAAAGCCAGCGAGCTGGCGAATAGCATGAACGCGCTCAAAACAGCAGCAATTGAAGTCATTTTTTTGCTATACACAAACAACTCCTTTGTTATGTAGCGGTAAAGATTTGTAATGGTAAAAGTGGTTGTAAAAAATGAATATAACTGAGCTTTCATTTTGTTGTTAATCGTCTGATATTCTGATTTAACTTGGCAGACAAGATAGGGTTTGCGCAATAACGGTGCGTTGAGCAATAAAAGGCGCGGAACAGTTGCTAAAGTCAAAACATTGTGTTTGGCTTGCTTGCTTGCTTGCTTGCTTGCTTGCTTGCTTGCTTGCTTGCTTGCTTGCTTGCTTGCTTGCTTGCTTGCTTGCTTGCTTGCTTGCTTGCTTGCTTGCTTGCTTGCTTGCTTGCTTGCTTGCTTGTTAGTGAACATATTCATGCGCATATTGATTTCATTTCAGATTAGGTTTTATATATATTAAAACACTTTTTTACATTAACTTCCATTTAAATATTTTGGTTGTTTGTTAATATTTTTTTATTGTCTATTTAATGTGGGTTTGAAACACGTTTTATGCTGTACCGGTTAATAGCGGAAATGCTTCGGATTGACATATTCCACGCCGCGATCAAGATAGGCAATTTTTTCCAACTGTAGCAAATAACGCTTGGCTGGCAACCCGCCGCCGAATCCGGTGAGTACGGCATTTTTTCCTAAAATGCGGTGGCAGGGAATGATAATGCTGATCGGATTGCGCCCGACTGCGCCGCCGACCGCTCTTACCGCTTTCGGATTGTTGATTTGCCGTGCCAATTCGCCGTAGCTGCTGAATTGCCCGTAAGGAATTTGTAATAATGCCTGCCAAATCTGCTGCTGAAATGGCGTGCCTTGCGGCGCGAGCGGAAGATCGCGGAAAGAATCCGCTTCGCCGTTAAAATAACGTGCAAGTGCGGTTTTGGTCGCCAGCAACACGGGCTGTTGATCGTCTTGTTGCCAGCCGTTTTCTGGTACGGATTGCTCGGCTTCAAATTCGACACCGACCAGCGCACCGTTTTTTGCCAGCAATAGTAAATTGCCGACAGGCGAAGCATAATAACTATAGAAGATTGACATATTCACCTCATACTGACTTAAATAAAAAAGACGTGCTGTTGGCGCACGTCTTGATTATAAAATACCTTCTCTAAATTAGAAGCGGTAATTTAAGGATAAACCGTAAATGTTGGCTTTTGATTTTGAGCTGAATGTTGCGCTAACACCACTCTCGGTTTCGGTAAAGGTGTTGTCTTGAGCAATCAAGTGTGAGTAGCCAATATCAACCGACAAATCCGGTGTAAAACGGTAAGTTGCGCCCAAACTTAACCAAGTGCGGTCTGCATCCGGAATAGAAATTGAGTGGTAGCCTCGTTGTACTGGGCTTTCGTCATAAGCAATGCCGGTACGCAGTGTGAATTGTTCGCTGAAATTGTAACTTAATCCTAAAGCGATACGGCTGGCATCTTTAAATTTTTCGTTTTTATGGAACAGCTGCTTACTATCGCTACCTTTGGCATCCAATTCTTGGAAACGGCTCCAACGAGTCCATTTGTAGCTATAAGATGCTGCAAGTTTGTCAGTTAAACGGTGATAACCGGATACTTCCCAATAAGCCGGTAGGTTCAAAGTTAAAGCGCCCGGGATCACATTACCGCCGGTTCCGCGTGGCGCTGGAAGTTGGCTAGAGAAATCGCCTTTAAAATCAATATCAACATGAGAGTGATAAGCCACACCGATACGGTTGCGTTCGTTAAATTCGTAAACCACGCCTGCATTCCAGCCATAACCCCATTCTTTGCCTTCCAAGCGAGCGGCAACAGTAGAACGTGGCGCCCCGCTGACATCACCTAACACGCCTAGATGACGTTCAACCAAGGCATCAGCATAAACGGCGTTCAGTCCTAAGCCGAATGACCAATGTTGATTTAAACGATAAGCACCGCTCAGGTTAAAATTAATCGTGGTGAGATCAGTTTTTCCGGCAAAAACACCAGCAGAATAGTTGGAATCAAACTCGGTTGCCAGTCCGTAGTTGACGTTAATTCCGCCACCAACGGCAAATTGATCATTAATTGGCTGAACGTAATAGAGATTTGGAATCAATCCGCCTTTTGCAATTTTGTTATGTGAGGCGTCGGCATTGCTTGGGATGGTGACAGGCGTACCGGTATTTGGATTGACTACCGTTACACTATTGATTTTACCACTCAAATTCACGTCCGGCTTGATATAAGTCCCACCAACCGAAATCTCAGCACGTTTGAATTGAGTCATTAGTGCCGGGTTGATTGCCACAACCGAGGCATTTTCCGCAATCGCAGCGTCGCCGGCATAAGCACGTCCTAAACCTGAGGTAGAGACTTCTGCTAATTGGAAGGCGGCTGCCGAGGCATAACCGGCGGAAAGGATTAATGTCGCACTAAGTAATGATTGGTTGAGTTTATTCAGTTTAAACATAATTAAGTTCCATTAAAGAATACATTGTTGTAAAAATGTGAAAGATTCTAATCAATCATGATCCCCAGAGCAAATGTTTTTATTTATTTATGTGATATTAACGATCATTTATTAGTTTTTTCTGTTGCAGTCATGCGCCAGAAAACAGCAATTTCGCTTTTTCTATGTTAAAATATGAATATCATTTTTATTATATTTGGAGAGAAAAAATGACTACAGAACAAAAATGCAAAGCAGAAGAGAGTAAAGTGTGTTGTTGTGTCGATGTCGGCACGATTATTGACAACGAAGATTGCGGCGTGCAGTTTGAGCAGGTTTATGCTACTGAAGCATTGGCGCAAGAAGCGTTACAATATTTAACCGAAAAAGCACGTGCTGCGGAAAGCGATCCGGCGAAAATTGAAAGCAGTATCAGCGCGGTGGATGGCGGCTATTTGCTGAAAGCGGATTTTGAATTCAGCTGCCAAGCCGAAAGCATGATCTTCCAATTGTCCACCCGTTAATTTAAAACTTAAACCGCACTTGGCACGGATTAAACCGCTGCCAAGGGCATTTCAAGCAACCTTTAAAAGGATTCAAGATGAAAAAGAAAAAACAGCCGAGCGAAAGTGCGGTCAACAATTTTGTGGCGAAAAACATGGCGAAATTCACCCGTCATCAGATTCATGAAAAAAGCTACAAAGCGACCAGAAAGCAAAATAAACAAAACCTGAAAAGAGAAAGCCTCGATTCAGGTTTTGGCGTTTATGGGGGCTGGAAATTACAGCTTGTTGTACGTGTCGGCTAAACTTGCGCCGCCGGAGCAGTGGTAGTGCAACGCCACCGGAGCGGTTGATGAAATGTTGACACTGGTTGGAGTAAAGTTAAAGACTAACACCGAACCGTCATCATTGATTTCATAACGGTTTTCGCCTTTTTTCAGCGCTTCGCCGCTAAAGTAGTCATAGCGAAAATAGAAGTAATGGCGATTTTTTGTATTGTTGACATGCAGGATCCTTTATTTCTTAATGGATATTTCAGAGCATTAGACTTTACCGGACTAAATTAATTCAATTTTCTTAGCATAAAAATTGAAAAGCGTCGCAGTCAATTTACCTTTTTGCTACTATATGATTTCTTTTTGATTGTTATTTTTTCTCTTGATAACCGGAACCTACTTTCTATGCAAAATCAAAGTTTATTACAACGCTTTTTTAAGCTGCAACAGCACGGCACGGACGTGAAAACCGAAATTATCGCCGGCACGACCACCTTTTTAACCATGGTGTATATCGTTTTTATTAACCCGTCGATTCTCGGCGTGGCTGGCATGGACAGCCAAAGCGTGTTTATCACCACCGCGCTGATCACCGCTTTCGGCAGCATTTGTATGGGCTTATTCGCCAATTTACCGGTAGCGTTAGCACCGGCGATGGGCTTGAACGCATTTTTCGCCTACACCGTGGTGTCGAAATTAGGGCTGTCTTGGCAGGTCGGCATGGGCACGATTTTTTGGGGTGCAGTCGGCTTATTTTTGCTGACGTTGTTCCAAGTGCGGTATTGGCTGATCGCCAGCATTCCACAAAGCCTGCGTGTTGGGATCACCGCCGGGATCGGCTTGTTTATCGCATTAATGGGTTTCCAAAATTCCGGTATTGTGGTGGCACATCCGGCAACGCTGCTGACCTTGGGCGATCTGTATTCCACTAAAGTGCTATTGGGCGTGTTGGGCTTTTTCATTATCGTGATTTTAGCCGCGCGCAATATTCACGCCGCAGTGTTGGTTTCAATTGGCGTGGTGACCGCACTTGCATTGATTTTGGGTGATGTGCAGTTTAACGGCGTGTTCGCCATGCCGCCAAGCGTTTCCAACGTGGTCGGGCAGGTTGATCTTGCCGGGGCGTTGGACATCGGCTTATTAGGTATCATTTTCTCGTTTATGTTGGTCAACTTATTCGACTCGTCCGGTACGTTGTTGGGCGTCACCGAAAAAGCGGGGCTTGCCGACGACAAAGGACGCTTCCCGAAAATGAAACAGGCGCTATTGGTTGACAGCGTCAGCTCGGTGAGTGGTGCGTATATCGGCACGTCATCGGTTACGGCATACATTGAAAGCAGCTCCGGCGTATCAGTGGGCGGGCGCACCGGCTTGACCGCAATTGTGACCGGCATTTTGTTCCTGTTAGTCATTTTCCTGTCGCCACTTGCTTCGCTAGTGCCGTTATATGCCACCGCAGGCGCATTGATCTACGTCGGCATTTTGATGTCCTCCAGCCTAATCAAAGTGCGTTGGGACGATTTAACTGAAGCCACACCGGCGTTTATCACCGCCGCAATGATGCCGTTCACCTACTCGATCACCGAAGGGATTGCCTTTGGTTTTATCAGCTATTGCGTGATGAAAGCCTTCACCGGCAAAATCAAACAAATCTCGATTCCGGTCTGGGTGGTGTCAATTTTGTTCTTAGTGAAAATTGTCTTTATTGATAAAGGGCTTTTGCATTAAGTCGTTAAGGAGAATCCAATGAAACAAATCTTATTCGTGGTCAATAGCGCGGCATACGGCAGTGAAAATTGTTTTAACGCGTTGCGTCTGGCGATTATGTTGTTGGAAGAACACAAATCGGAAGTGGAACTGAAAATGTTCCTGATGTCAGACGCCGTGGTGGTAGGGCTACAAGGGCAAACACCGAATGAGGGCTACAATTTACAGCAAGCATTGGAGATCATCACCTCACTCGGTGCAGAAGTGAAGTTATGCAAAACCTGCACCAACGCCCGTGGCATCAGCAATTTACCGCTGGCAGAAGGCGTGGAAATCGGCACGCTGTCCGAACTGGCGGCATGGACGGTAGCGGCAGATAAGGTGTTGACGTTTTAATATTGCATCAAAATGAAAACAGGGCGGATTTTTTCGCCCTGTTTGTTATATATGTATTATTGATAAAAATTTATTCAGTATGGAAACGAAAAAGATAAAAATATTATTTCTTATTTTATTTATCGTTTTAGTTATTATTCCAGAAATTGCAATATTTTTTAATATTAGATTTTGTGAGAATGTATATTCAATGGATAAGTATATTGGTGGTCTAACGGCTATCAAATTTTACTCTAATGCTAATGAAATTAGAGGTGTCCAATTTTTACTTCAAACTTTCTATCTGTTTATGACACCATTGATCGGGTTATATGAATTTAAGTTAGGGAAAGAATACTATCTATCAACTTCAAGGGTTGAAAAAGAAACATCATCTGTATATATAAAAATAATTTTAGGTTGTTCTTTTCCTTATCTGATTTATATCTTGTTATCCTTATTGGATTTGGAATTAAGCAATGATAAAACCATTTTTATTTCTACAAGGATTTTATTTGGAGATGGTTTTATTATAAACTTAATACGGTTTATTTTATACACTATTATATATTTAAGTAATTTGTTTTCTATTGTTTATTTTTATAAATTGATCAATTTTAAAAAATAATTTTATAGATAGAATGACTATTAAGTATGATGATAGGAAGTGAAATTTATATTGTTTATTCCCTTTCAGTTTAATTAGCTAAGCAGGGAGAGAGACAAGAAACATCATTTTTCATCCAATAGCCCGCATTTTTTAGCGGATTATCTGCTAAAATCAAGCGTAAATAATGATTAACCCAAAGTGCGGTAGCGACAGCATGATGCAAAAACTTGACCCGATCACACATCCGTTAAACAGCGTTTCTTTGATTGAAGCCTCGGCGGGCACCGGCAAAACTTACACCATTGTGGCGTTGTATCTGCGTTTATTGCTAAATGCAGGCGAAAACGGGTTAAGCCGTGCGTTATCGGTGGACGAAATTTTGGTGATGACCTTCACCGACGCAGCCACCGCAGAGCTGAAAGATCGGATTCGCAGTCGGATTGTTGAAGTCAAAGCCCTGTTTAGTGGAGTATTGAATCAACAATTGGCAAAGCCCAACAGTGACGATCCGTTTATTCTGGCACTGTTTGAGGCAGTCAAAACCGACTTGCCAAGTGCGGTGTTGCGGTTGGATATGGCGCAGCAGAATATGGATACCGCAGCGATTTTCACCATTCACGGATTTTGTTATCGAATGCTGATGCGCTATGCGTTTGATTCGGGCGAGCATTTTAACTTAGAGCTGGAGGCGGAAAACGGCGAGTTGCTGCTGCAGTTCTGTCGCGAATACTGGCGCGAACAGTATTATCCGCAGAATCTGGCAATCAGTGCCTTTATTCAACAAACCCTGAAATCGCCGCAAGCGGTGTTAGCTCGGATCAAAGCTGATCTCAGCGGCGAAATGCCACAAGTGCGGTTGGGCGCAGTTCAGGGCGATTTAACTGATTTTTTTCAACGACAGTTGATGCCGTATTTTGCCGAGATTGCCGAACTGAAAAGTGAATGGCTGGCACAGCAGGCGGATATTCAAGCGTTAATTTTGGCGGAAATTCAACGTACAAAAGACAAACGAATTGACGGGCACAGTTATCAAGAGCGCTATATCGTACCGGCAATTCAAGCGATTAATCAGTGGGCGCACAGCTCAGATAATCTCTTACACCCTAAATTGACGCAATATTTCTCACAACAAATATTGGATCAAAAAACCAAAGGTGATGACAAAATCACTCATCCGCTGTTTGGCACAGTCGATCGTCTACAAACCAGCCTTACTTATCCGTCGCTCTTGTTGTGGCATTATATTCAAGGCGTGCGCAGTAAAATTTCAGCCTATAAAGCCACGCATAAAAAAGTGGATTTCGGCGATTTATTAAGCCGACTGAAAACCGCACTTTATGCCGAAAACGGCGCCAGTTTGGCGCAACTGATTCGCCAGCAATTCCCGTTTGCGATGATCGATGAATTTCAGGATACCGATCTTGAGCAATACCAAATTTTCAAACGGTTATATTTGGATCAACCGTCGGGCGGTGACAGCGGAATGATTATGATCGGCGATCCGAAACAGTCGATCTACGCCTTCCGTAACGCCGACCTGTTCACCTATTTAACCGCCGCTGAAAATGCGCAACAGCGCTACACCTTAGACACCAACTGGCGCTCGACGCCTGAATTGATTAGCGCGGTCAATCGCATTTTTTCGGATGCCGAGCAACCGTTTATTTATCAACAAATTCAGTTCCAGCCGGTGAATGCCGGCAAAAAATCGGTGCAAATCCAGTTAAATCAACAACCACAAAAACCGTTGAATATTCTGCTGAGCGCTGACAAAAACGACGACATGGCGGCGGCGTGTGCGCTGTCGATCCAACAATGGCTGAAAGCGGCGGAGCAGGGCGGGCTGCATTTTAGCGACCCGGATATTAGCTTGAGCGCCAAAGATTTTGCTGTGCTGGTGCGTACTCGGAAGGAAGCGGAAAAGGTGAAACAGGCGCTTGCCGCTCTGGGCATCCAAAGTGTGTATCTGTCTGATCGCAGCTCGGTGCTGGACAGTGAATGGGCGCAGGTGATGTGCTATTTGCTACAAGCCTGTTTGCATCCGCAGCAGGAATTGGCACTGATGAAAGTGCTGGCGAGCAGACTGTTTCATTTTAACGCTCAACAGTTGTTTCAGTTGCGCCGAAATGAACAGGCGTGGGAAAGTTGGATTCGGGATTTTGTGCAATATCAACGGATTTGGCAAACCCAAGGCGTGCTGCCGATGATCCACCGACTGTTGCAGCAGCAAAGGCAGATCGCCACGCTGTTGGCAATGCCCGACGGCGAGAGGGCGATCACTGATTTGCTGCATTTGGCGGAATTGCTACAGCAAGGCGCGGCGATTAATGAAAACGAACACGCGCTGTTGAGTTGGTTTGAGCAGCAGATGCGCAGCGGCGAAACGGAAAGTGACGAAGTGCGGCTGCGTTTGGAAAGCGAGCGCAATTTGGTGAAAATTGTCACCATACATAAATCCAAAGGCTTGGAATACGGCGTGATTTGGCTGCCGTTTTTAGGTGCGGCTTTTGAGGATAAAAGCAGTAAAAAGATTCAACGCTATCACGGCGACGACAATCAGTTGTATTACGATTTGAGCGGCGAACACGCGGCAAAAGGGCTGACGGAGAAAAAAGCGGAGGAGCTGCGGCTGCTGTATGTGGCGCTGACGCGGGCGCGTTATCAATTAAATCTTGGTTTACCTACAGAATTTAATATCAAATCTAGCTGGAATGCGTTGGTCTATTTATTAGCCGACAAATCACCACCGACAGGAAAGAAAAACGCGACACAATCCATTTTGCCATTGTTGCAGCAACGTTTGCATGAGGCGGATTACAGTATCACGCCGTTGGCGGAGCTCAAGCCTGATGACTGGCGCGCGCAACAACCGCCGCAGCCCGAATTACAGGCGGCAACCTTTCAGCGCCGAATCGAAAATAATTGGCGGGTCAGTAGCTTTACCGCACTTGCCGCGATGCAGCAACGCAATCAAAATCGCAGCCGACACGGACCAGCGGAGAGCCAACAAAACAGCTATCAAGACAGTGCATACGATTATGATGTGGAAAACGTGGAATATCGACTATTGTCGCAGCAAGCTGCCGCGTTGCCGCAGTTAAACCGCTGGCAGGGGCAAACCTGCACGCCGTTTAATTTTCCGCAAGGGGCGAAAGTCGGCAGTGCGCTGCACGATGTGCTGCAATATAGCGATTTCCAAGTCCGTGGTGACCAAGTGCGGTTGCAAACACTTTGCCAGCAGTTAGATCTGAATGAGGATGTTTGGTTGGAACCGCTGCAACAGTGGTTTGAACAGATTTATCAAACGCCGTTCACTGTTGAACAACCGCACTTGTGCTTGGCGAATTTGGCGCCGTCCGATGTATTAAAAGAGTTGGCGTTTGTGATCAGCATTAATCGTCCGTTGTCGATGTCGGCACTGAATCGCTTGTTGCAGCAGTATCACCCGCTGGCGGCAACCCAGCCGCCGTTGCAGCTGGATCAGATTCAGGGGATGTTGCGCGGTTTTATTGATTTGATTTGCCGAATTGATGGCAAATATTATCTGCTGGACTATAAATCCAATTTTCTCGGTGAAGGCTACCAAGCCTATTCACCGGAGATTTTGCTCGAAGTGGTGGCGTACCACCGCTATGATTTGCAATATTTAATTTACACCCTTGCCTTACACCGCTATTTGAAACAGCGTGATCCGCACTATGATTATCAGCGGGATTTTGGCGGTGTGTACTATCTGTTTTTGCGTGGCATGGACGGTGAAAGCAGCCAAAGCGGCGTGTATTTTGACAAGCCGGATTGGCGATTGATTGACGGTTTAGACAACTTATTGGCGGATTTTTGATGATAACTCTTTTGCAGCAGCTTAAACAAGCCGAGGCGATCAGCCCGCTGGATTACCAATTTGCCCGTTTTATCGATAGAAAACAGCAGCCGTTCGACTATCCGCAAACGGTGGCGGATTTGGCGGTGTTGTTGGCGGCGTTGTCCAGTTATCACAGCCAAAGCGGCAGCACTTGCATCAAGCCGCACGATTTTGAGGCGGGCGATTTTTTCGATTTGGCAATGCAAACTGAGCTGCGTCCGCTGTTGCAACAGGTTCGTGAGCGGCTGCAAACGATTGCGCCGGCGCAGTGGCAAACCGCACTTGCAGTGCATATTGCGTTTAGCGACCAAGCACAACAGCCGACACCGCTGTTTTGGGCGAACGGCTTACTGTATTTATACCGCAATTTCAGCGATGAGCGCCAAATTGCCGAGCAGTTATTGCTGCGTTTGCAACAACAGCCGCCGCAACTTGCTCCGTCAAAATTGGCGGAATTTTTATCGCAACTGTTTGAGCCGCAAACCGATGGCGAGATTGACTGGCAAAAAGTGGCAGTGGCGACTTCGGTGCGCCACAGTTTCAGCTTGATTTCAGGCAGGCCGGGCACCGGCAAAACCCGCACCGTGAGCAATTTGCTGCTCACTTTGCAATGGCAGCAGCAACAAATGCAGCAACCGCCGCTAAAAATCGCACTGGCAGCGCCGACCGGCAAAGCGGCGGCACGTTTGAGCGAGTCGATTAATCAGGCGTTGCAACAGCTGCCAAGTGCGGTTTCCGCCGAGCTGCGAGCGCAAATTCCGCAACAGGCGCAAACTTTGCATCGACTGTTGGGCAGCAACCCGAAAAGTCAGCGG
This sequence comes from Testudinibacter sp. P27/CKL/0425, assembly GCF_052931395.1. Lineage (NCBI taxonomy): Bacteria > Pseudomonadati > Pseudomonadota > Gammaproteobacteria > Pasteurellales > Pasteurellaceae > Testudinibacter > Testudinibacter sp. P27/CKL/0425. The sequence continues at coordinate 1,318,889 of NZ_CM128801.1, forward strand.
CTGCGCTATCACCAAGGCAATCCGTTGCCGTTTGATCTGCTGGTGGTGGACGAAGCCTCCATGGTGGATTTAAACCTGTTTGCACAGCTGCTGAATGCGCTGTCGCCGCAAACTCGTTTAGTATTACTCGGCGATAAAGATCAGCTGACTTCAGTGGAAGCCGGTGCGGTGATGGCAGAATTGTGCCGTTTTTTAGCCGAAGGTTACAGCCTTGAACACTGTGCTTATTTGCAACAAACCACCGCTCAATCGCTTGCTGAAAATTGGGGCAAGGCGCAGGGCAATCCGATTCGTGATTGCTTGTCGTTTCTACAAAAAAGCTACCGCTTCCGTGCCGATTCGGGGATTAAAGCGTTGTCGCAGGCGGTGAATCAGGGAAAAGCCGAGAGCTGGCACGATTTTGAACGCTTTGCCGATTTGAATTTATATCCCTATCCGCAACTGTCGCAGCCAAACGCTGAGTTGTTGGATAGCGAAACGTTGGCGCGCAACCGCACTTTAGCAAGCGTGAATTTGATTTTGCAGCACGCCGTTGCGTGGTATGGCGAATATTTGCAATTGATGGCGCAGTTGGACGAGTTTGAACTGCCTAAAATCGCCGCCATTTTCCGCGCATTCAACCAAGTGCGGTTGTTGACCGGTTTACGCAAAGGAGAATTTGGGGTTGAACAGTTGAATTTGGCGGTGAGCGAACGCTTGCGCCAGACAGGGCAGTTGAGTTTTCACCTTGCGCATGAGTGGTATCACGGCAAGCCGATTATGGTGCTGCAAAATGACAATGCCGCCGAGTTGTATAACGGCGATATCGGTTTATTTTTAACCGACAAACACGGCAACAGCAAGGTGTGGTTTGAAAACGGCGAAGGGCAATATCGGGCGGTGTCGCCGCACCGTGTGCCGAGCCATGAAGCGGCATTTGTGATGACGGTGCATAAATCGCAAGGTTCGGAGTTTGCGCATACGGCATTGATTCTGCCGTTGACGATGAACCCGATTCTCAGCAGTGAACTGATTTACACCGCCATTACCCGAGCCAAAGTGCGGTTTAGTCTGTTTGGCAATGCACGCATTTGGCAAAGTGCGGTTCAGCAGCCGATTCGCCGTCGCAGCGGTTTGTATTTAGCGTTGGGAGAAGCGGAAACAAACTAGCAATAGTGCTCGATTAAGCGGCGGCAATAGGCAGGCACGATCTCACTGGCTAAACCGTATTCCGCTTGCTGAAAGGCGGTTCTGCCTTTGCTCGGTTCAAGATTGAGTTCCACCGTGGTGGCATTGGCGAAGTTGGCTTCCTCGACAAAACCGGCGGCAGGATAGACATTGCCGCTGGTGCCGATTGAAATAAAATAATCACAGTGCTGCAGCGCACGGTAGATTCTCTCCATTTGAAACGGCATTTCGCCGAACCACACAATATGCGGGCGCAGCCCCTGACCGCACTTGGCACAGCAATCGCTTGGGGTTACCTCTCGCTGCCAAGCATAGACCGTGCCGCAGCCCACACAGCGCACTTTCAAGAGCTCACCGTGCAAGTGAATCAAATTCTGACTACCGGCACGTTCGTGCAAATTGTCCACATTTTGTGTTACCACTAACAGATTTTCAGCGAATTTTTGCTCTAATTCCGCGAGCGCATAGTGCGCGGCGTTCGGTTGAATGTCTGCTTGTTGCAGCTGCTGACGGCGCTGGTTGTAAAACCGTTGTACTAATGCCGGATCACGCTGAAAGCCCTCTGGCGTGGCGACATCCTCAATCCGGTGATCTTCCCACAGCCCGTCGGCGGCACGAAAAGTGCGAATACCGGATTCGGCAGAGATGCCGGCACCGGTCAGCACCACGATTTTCGGTAAAGTGCGGTTGAACAACGCCTCGTTCGACATTGATTAGCCCTCTTTTTGTTCACGCAGCTGGCGTAGCACCGCTTTCATTTTGCCGTCTAATTCGGCACTCAGTCGCAAGGTTTCGCCGCTTTTCGGGTGTTCGAAACGAATCGCATAGGCGTGCAAAAACAAACGGTTTAAGCCGACCGCTTGCATTTTTTGATCGAAATCCTGATCGCCGTATTTGCTGTCGAGGGCAATAGGATGTCCGACATATTGGGTGTGCACCCGAATTTGGTGGGTGCGACCGGTGATCGGCATCGCTTTAATTAAGGTAGCGGTTTGCCCATAGCGTTCTTCAATGCTGAAACGGGTTTCTGACGGCTTGCCCTGTTCGCTGACCCGCACAATCCGCTCGCCACTTGCCAGTTCATTTTTATTTAGCGGCGCATTCACGCTTTTACAGTGCGATTGCCACTGCCCGCGCACTAACGCAAGGTACTCTTTTTGAATGGTTTTATTGCGCAGCTGTTCATGCAGATTGCGCAAGGCGGAACGTTTTTTCGCCACCAACAAAATGCCGGAGGTGCCGCGATCCAAACGGTGAACCAATTCTAAAAAACGGGCTTCAGGGCGGAGGCTGCGCAACGCTTCAATCACCCCGAAACTCAATCCGCTACCGCCATGCACCGCCAAGCCAGACGGCTTGTTCAGCACCAAAAGCACATCATCTTCAAACACAATCTGCTGTTCCAGCTGTGCCACTTGCTGCAATTTATTGGAAATCGGCGCTTGCTCTTTGGCGGAGGTTTTCACCGGCGGAATCCGCACCACGTCATCGGCTTGCAGTTTGTATTCGGCTTTCACCCGCCCTTTGTTCACCCGCACTTCGCCTTTGCGGATAATGCGGTAGATCATGCTTTTCGGCACGCCTTTTAATTGGCTCAGCAGATAGTTGTCGATCCGTTGTCCCGCCTGATCGGCGCTGATAGTTTGAAAGCGAACGCTGTGATTAATTTCGTCTTGTGGTTTCATAATCGGATTTATTGAGTGACATTAAAGCCATATTATAGAGAAATTAGCGGCAAATAGCAGAATAAAAATGATTTCGGCAGAAATTTATTCAATCCTACCTTGCCAACGGTAGGGATAAAATGAAATAATGACTCGTTTTTCTTATGTTTAAAACATGATCGAAAAGAACGAATTTGCCGCCATGCGGCAATCATTGCCGAACCGAATGCAACAACCAGTGTAAGACATTTTATTAGGATTCGGCGTAATAACGGATAATTTTCGTCCGCTTGCAGAATTTAAAACACAGAATTTTGTTTTTATTGGTTGCTTAATAGCCAGTAATATCATCAATGCACCCCAGGCATAGACAGTCGTGAGATTGACTGTAGCTGATAGAAACGAGGTCGATGATAAAGCCCAGCACGCAAATTATCGCTGTAATAATAAGCAAAATAATTGAGTATTTCTAACAATGAAAAGAATGTTAATCAATGCAACTCAAAAAGAAGAGTTGCGCGTCGCGCTGGTTGATGGACAGCGTTTGTTCGATCTAGATATTGAAAGCCCGGGGCACGAACAGAAAAAAGCCAACATTTACAAAGGGAAAATCATCCGTGTCGAACCAAGCCTAGAAGCCGCGTTTGTGGATTACGGCACTGATCGCCACGGTTTCCTTCCTCTCAAAGAAATCGCCCGCGAATACTTCCCCGAAGGTTACACTTTCCAAGGCCGTCCGAACATTCGTGATGTGTTGCAGGAAGGGCAAGAAGTGATTGTGCAAGTCAGCAAGGAAGAACGTGGTAATAAAGGCGCAGCCTTAACCACTTTCATCTCTCTGGCTGGCAGCTATTTGGTGATCATGCCGAACAACCCGCGTGCCGGCGGCATTTCACGCCGAATCGAAGGCGATGAGCGTCAAGAGCTGAAAGATGCTTTGAGTTCGCTTGATGTGCCGGACGGTGTCGGTTTAATCGTGCGCACCGCCGGGGTCGGCAAATCGCCGGAAGAGTTGCAGTGGGATTTAAAAGTCTTATTGCACCATTGGGAAGCGATTAAACAGGCCGCTGAATCGCGTGCCGCACCGTTTTTGATTCATCAGGAAAGTGATGTGATCGTGCGCGCGATCCGTGATTATTTGCGCCGTGATATTGGCGAGATCCTGATTGACAATGCCAAAGTGTATGAAAAAGCCAAAGCGCACATAAAATTAGTGCGTCCGGACTTTATCAACCGTATCAAGCTGTATCAAGGCGAAGTTCCGTTGTTCAGCCATTATCAAATCGAATCGCAAATCGAATCTGCGTTCCAACGTGAAGTACGGTTGCCGTCCGGCGGCTCGATTGTAATCGATGTGACTGAAGCATTGACTGCAATCGACATCAACTCGGCGCGAGCAACTCGTGGCGGCGACATTGAAGAAACCGCACTTAACACCAATTTAGAAGCCGCCGATGAGATCGCACGCCAATTGCGCCTGCGTGATTTGGGCGGGTTGATCGTGATCGACTTTATCGACATGACCCCAATCCGTCATCAGCGTGAAGTGGAAAACCGGATGCGTGATGCGGTGCGCCAAGATCGTGCGCGTATTCAAATCAGCCGTATTTCCCGTTTCGGCTTGTTAGAGATGTCACGCCAGCGTCTCAGCCCGTCTTTGGGCGAATCATCGCACCACATTTGCCCGCGCTGCGAAGGCACCGGCAAAGTGCGTGATAACGAATCGCTGTCATTGTCGATTCTACGTTTGTTGGAAGAGGAAGCACTGAAAGAGAATACTTCACGGGTGCACACCATTGTGCCGGTGGAAATTGCCTCTTACTTGCTGAATGAAAAACGTAAAGCGATCTACAGCATTGAAAAACGCCACGATGTGGAAATTGTGGTAGTGCCGAACGAGCAAATGGAAACACCGCACTTTTCAGTGTTCCGTTTGCGTGACGGCGAAGCCAGCAACACCTTGAGCTACAATTTGGGCAAATTCTATGCGCAAGAGCAAGACAATCAAGTGCATAACAACGAAGAGAACCTATTGACCCGCTCACAACCGGATACCGCCGTAGTGACCGTTGAATGGGTATTGGAAAAAGCGGCGGCAGGCGAATTGAATATGCCGACGGCTGCACCAGCCCCAAGTGTTGCACCGCAAGCGGAAAGCGTGGCGAAGGTTGCTCAAGTATCATTGTTCGGACGTTTAATCGCCAAATTGAAAGGCTTGTTCAGTTTTGACAGCGAACCGCAAGAAGAAACGCAACAGCCGCAAGAGCGCAATAATCAGCGTCGTCGTAATGATCGCAACGGTGATCGTCGCAACAACCAAAACCGTAATCGCCGTCGTAATGATCGCAGCACGGATCGTAATGAACGCAATGCCAAAGCAGACAGCAACGCCAAAACCGACAACAGAAAAACTGCGGTTGACAGCGCGAAAGCGGATGTCAACGAGAGCAGTGAAAACAGAAACAGCCGTAACGATCGCAACAACAATAAACGTAATCGTAAACGCAATGACGCGGTGGTTGCAGATGTGGCGGAAAGCACAGAGAATCTGGCGCCGATGGCTGCCGACAATCAAGATGCGCAGCCGGTTGCAGTGCGTCGCGAACGTCGTAACCTACGCAAAAAAGTGCGTTTGACACAAGATGAAGCTCAAGCGGAAAACTTGAATGAAAGTGAATCTGCGGATCTGGGCGTTACTGAGCACCAAGGGCCAGCGAAAGTGAACGACGCGATTCCGGCAGTTGAAGCGGTTAATAGTGATGAAACAGCGAATTTGGCAAGCCAAAGCGGTGATGAAGCCGCGGAAAAAGACGACAACCGTCGTTCTTCGCGCCGCCGCCGTCTGCCACGCCATTTGCGTACCGGCCGCCAATGTCGCCGCCGTCAAAACCAAGAGGAAGTGAGCGCGCCAATGCCGTTATTTGCTGCGGTCGCATCGCCGGAATTGGCGGGCGGAAAAGTTTGGGTGGCAGCGGAATATTTTGCTAAAGCCGTCGAAACTGACGAATCAAACGCGCCGTTCGTGCCGGTTGAGCAACTGTTGCAGCAAGAGCAACAAAATCAGCAAAGCGACAGCCAAACCGAGCAAAGTGCGGTTGACAGTTTGAACACACCGGCAGTAGCGCTGGTGGTTGACGGTGAAAAAAGCGCACAGCCGCTAGGTTTCATCACTCAACAGGCGAATGATTCGGTTGAGAAGAAAATTCAAGCGTCGCTGGCGGAAGCGGAGCGTGAGCAACAGCAGCCGGTTGAAGCGACAGTGGCAAGCATTGCGCCGACGGCTGCCGTAGAGTTTGAAACGCCGGTTGAAGAGCCGCAGCAAAGCTTAAAAACCGAAGAAGTGAATATCGCCAATGTGGTTGAAACTAGTGCGGTGGTTGTGGAAACTGCTCAACCTGAACCGCACTTTGGTACTTATTCCAAAGCGACACACACCCAAGCGGCGATGACGCAAGCCCCTTCGGCAGAAGGACAAGCGGCGTTTGCTATCGTGCAGTGGCAGGAATCGCGTTACCACTTCCACGGCAAAGGCGCGGCGGGACATAGCAGCGCCAGCAGCCATGTGTTCGCCGAACCGACACAAGCGAAGAACGGCGAATAATTTCGCTTAACATGATACAAACCTCTATCAGCTTCGGCGGATAGAGGTTTTTTATTATCCGCTTGTGCGATCTTTTGCATTCCGCCATAAAATCAGCACTCAAAAACCGTAAGAATTTGCTATACTGTTTCGCCTAAATGTAGGCAATCTTGTAGGGCGATCACGCGTAGCAAGTTCACGCAATTTAGCTTACCAATACGACATAACCAACGCAGAATAAAAGGGAATCCCAGTGGCAAACGGCAAGGCGGCATTTTCTGAAAAAGATAAAACCAGAGAAAAAAATCTAGGACAGGGCATGATGGCGCCTCACTCGATTGAAGCGGAACAAGCGGTGTTGGGCGGCGTGCTGCTCAGCAACGAGCATTGGGATCCGGTCACCGAACACGTGATCGCCGATGACTTTTACACCTATGCTCATCGCTTAATTTTCAGTGAAATGATCGAGCTGGCGCGCAATAACCAACCGATTGACATCATCACCCTCGATCAAGCACTAAAAAGCAAAGGCATTCTTGAGGATGTCGGTGGCTTTGCCTACCTTGCCGAACTGTCAAAAAATACCCCAAGTGCGGCGAATATTTTAGCCTATGCCGACATTGTGCGTGAAAAAGCGGTGCTGCGTGAACTGATCTCCACCGCGAATAAAATTGCCGAAAGCGGCTACAATCCGAACGGACAGCAGATTAAAGAGATTTTGGACGAAGCGGAACGAAGCGTGTTTGAAATCGCCGAGAAACGCACCGGCAGCAACGAAGGGCCGAAAGATGTGATTTCAATTTTGGAAACGACATTGGATAAGATCGAGCTGTTGTCGAAATCGAAAAATAATAACGGCGTAACTGGGGTCACCACCGGTTTTTCGGCGCTGGATCGCAAAACTGCGGGCTTGCAGCCTTCGGATTTGATCATCGTCGCCGCCCGTCCGTCGATGGGGAAAACCACTTTCGCCATGAACCTGTGCGAGAACGCGATGATGAGCGAAGACAAGCCGGTGCTGGTGTTCAGCCTTGAGATGCCTGCCGATCAGATTATGATGCGTATTCTTGCCTCGATGTCGCGGGTTGACCAAACCAAAATCCGTACCGGCAAAATTGATGACGATAACGAATGGGCGCGGATTAACAGCACGGTGCAAATGTTCAACCAAAAACCGAATCTGTTTATTGACGATTCGTCCGGGTTAACGCCGACCGAGCTGCGCGCGCGCGCGCGCCGAATTTATCGCGATCACGGCGGGCTGAGCATGATCATGGTCGACTACCTGCAATTGATGCGTGCGCCGGGATACAGCGACAACCGCACGTTGGAAATCGCCGAAATTTCGCGTTCACTGAAAGCGCTGGCGAAAGAGTTGGAAGTGCCGGTGGTGGCGCTGTCGCAGCTGAACCGGAGCTTGGAGCAGCGTGCAGATAAACGCCCGGTGAACTCGGATTTGCGCGAATCGGGATCTATAGAGCAAGACGCCGACTTGATTATGTTTATCTATCGTGATGAGGTGTATCACGAAAACAGCGAATTGAAAAATATTGCAGAAATTATTATCGGTAAACAACGGAACGGACCGATCGGCAAAGTGTGGTTGATGTTCCAAGGGCGCTTCTCACGCTTTGATAATTACACCGGGCCGGAATATAACGAAGAAGATTAAGATGACAAAAAAACAAATCAAAACGGCGACCGCAACCATTTCAACCGCAGCGTTGCGCCATAATTTACAGCGCGTGAAACAGATTGCGCCGAACAGCCGAATTTTAGCGATTGTGAAAGCCAACGCCTACGGGCATGGCTTGGCGCCGGTGGCAAGTGCGGTCGTCGAGCAGACGGACGGCTACGGCGTGGCGCGTTTAAGCGAAGCGCTCACATTGCGGGCGCAGGGCATCGACAAACCGATTTTATTGCTGGAAGGCTTTTTTAACGCCGACGATTTGCCGCTATTGGCGGAACATCAGCTACAAACCGTGATTCACAGCGAATACCAGCTGCAAGCGCTCGAAGCCGCGGCACAAAGTGCGGTTTTGTCCGATCTAGTATTAGATAAAAAAATAAAAGTTTGGATCAAAATCGACAGTGGAATGCACCGCTTGGGTGTACCGTTAGCAGAAGTCGAAACTGTCTATCAGCGTTTGCAGGCGTGCGCGATCGTGCAGCAACCGATTCACTTTGTCAGCCATTTCAGCCGAGCCGAAGAACTAAGCTGCGGCTATTCGGAAAAACAGTTGATGCAATTTGAACAAGCTACTGCCGGAAAAGAGGGTGAACGCAGCCTAGCCGCATCGAACGGCATTCTGTACTGGCGTGACTCGCATTTTGATTGGGTGCGTCCGGGAATTATTTTATACGGCATTTCGCCGACCAATGAACATTTGGCAAGCGAATACGGTTTGCAACCGGCAATGTGTTTGAGTTCAAGCCTGATCGCGGTGCGTAAGCACCAAGCCGGAGAGCCGGTCGGCTACGGCGGCAGTTGGGTTAGCGAAAAAGATACCCAAATCGGGGTAATTGCGTTAGGCTATGGCGACGGTTACCCGCGCGACGTGCCGCCGAATACGCCGGTGCTGATCAACGGCAAACGCGTGCCGATTGTCGGCAAAGTCTCGATGGACATGATCACCGTCGATCTGGGGGCTGACAACGCGGCACAGGTGGGCGACGAAGTGATTTTTTGGGGCGGCGATGCCGACGGCAATCTGCTGCCGATTGAGGAAGTAGCACAACATATCGGGGTGATCAGCTATGAGCTGGTCACCAAATTAACACCGAGAGTTATTACTGAATATCAATAACGAATACAATTTAACTAACAGAGGTATTGAGATGCAAAATATTAACCCGACCACAACCAAAGCGTGGCAAGCGCTGGAAGCCCACAAACAACAACAGCAAGCGGTCACCATTGCGCAATTGTTCGCACAGGATAATGCCCGTTTTGAACGTTATTCGCTGGAATTTAATAACGAGATTCTGGTCGATTTTTCTAAAAATCCGATCAACCAAGACACTCTGAACCTGCTGCGCCAACTGGCAAACGAATGCGCACTCCCGCAAGCGATTGAAGCGATGTTCGGCGGCGAAAAAATTAACCGTACCGAAAACCGAGCGGTGCTGCATACCGCACTTCGCAACCGCAGCAATCAAGCGGTGCTGGTTGACGGCAACGACGTGATGCCGGAAGTCAACGCGGTGTTGGCAAAAATGAAAGATTTCTGTCAGCGTGTGATCGGCGGCGAATGGAAAGGTTATACCGGCAAAGCGATCACCGATGTGATCAATATCGGCATCGGCGGTTCGGATTTAGGACCATACATGGTGACCGAAGCGCTGCGTCCGTATAAAAATCATCTGAATATGCACTTTGTATCTAACGTGGACGGAACGCACATTGCCGAAACCCTGAAAAAAGTTGATCCGGAAACCACGCTAGTGCTGGTTGCCTCCAAAACTTTTACCACCCAAGAAACCATGACCAACGCCTTATCGGCGCGCGATTGGTTCTTGCAAACCGCCCAAGATGAAAAACACGTTGCTAAACATTTTGCCGCGCTGTCAACCAACGGCAAAGCGGTGGCGGAATTTGGCATCGATACCGACAATATGTTTGAATTTTGGGATTGGGTCGGCGGACGTTATTCGCTGTGGTCGGCGATTGGTTTGTCGATTGCATTGTCGATCGGCTTTGACAATTTCGAACAATTATTAAGCGGCGCGCACGCAATGGATAACCATTTCCGCACTGCGCCAATTGAGCAAAATATTCCAACCACGCTGGCATTAATCGGCATTTGGAACAGTAATTTCTTAGGTGCGGAATCGGAAGCGATTTTGCCTTATGATCAATATCTACACCGTTTTGCCGCTTATTTCCAACAAGGTAACATGGAATCAAACGGCAAATTCGTGGCGCGCGACGGCAGCAAAGTCAGCTACCAAACCGGCCCGATTATCTGGGGCGAACCGGGCACTAACGGACAACACGCATTCTATCAATTGATCCATCAAGGCACCGAACGTATTCCATGCGATTTCATCGCTCCGGCGCAAACGCACAATCCGCTGGCGGATCACCATGCCAAATTGTTGTCGAACTTCTTTGCACAAACTGAAGCCTTGGCATTCGGCAAAAGCCAGCAAGTGGTCGAACAGGAGTTTTTGGATGCAGGAAAATCATTAGATGAAGTGGCGTACATCGTGCCTTACAAAGTGTTCGAAGGCAACCGCCCGACCAACTCGATTCTACTGCAAAAAATCACTCCGTTCAGCTTAGGCGCATTGATTGCAATGTACGAACATAAAATCTTTGTGCAAGGCGTGATCTTCAATATTTTCAGCTTCGATCAATGGGGCGTGGAACTGGGCAAACAGTTGGCAAACCGTATTTTGCCGGAACTGGAAAGCAGTGAGCAAATCAGCTCACACGATAGCTCCACCAACGGTTTAATCAATCGTTTCAAAGCATGGCGTTAAAACCGCACTTTGAGTAAATTCGTTTCAAACGGCTGCTTCGGCAGCCGTTTTTTGTAGCTAGATTTGGCTTAGCTATAACAAAAAGACCGCAAGTGCGGTCTTTTCGTGGAATCGCAAAGGCTTAATCAAACATCGCCGAAATGGATTCTTCGTTGTTGATGCGGCGGATGGCTTCGGCGAGCATACCGGACAGGGTCAGCACCCGCACTTTGTTTAACGCTTCGATTTCCGGCGCCAGTGGAATGGTGTCTGTCACCACGATTTCATCAATTGCACCGTCGGCAATATTTTGTGCGGCGTTGCCGGAGAAAATCGGGTGGGTGGCGTAAGCGAATACGCGGCGTGCGCCACGCTCTTTCAAGGCGTCTGCGGCTTTGCACAATGTGCCGCCGGTGTCGATCATGTCATCGACCAGAATACAGTCGCGATCCGCAACTTCACCGATAATGTGCATTACTTGCGACACGTTAGCGCGCGGACGGCGTTTGTCGATAATCGCCATGTCGGTGTCGTTCAGCAATTTGGCAACCGCGCGAGCGCGCACCACGCCGCCGATGTCCGGTGAAACCACGATCGGATTGACTAGATCGGATTTTTTGATGATGTCGTTGATCAACACCGGTGAACCGAATACGTTATCAACCGGCACATCGAAAAAGCCTTGGATTTGTTCGGCGTGCAGATCGCAAGTTAACACGCGGTCGATCCCGACACTAGACAGGAAGTCGGCAACCACTTTGGCGGTGATTGGTACACGCGCGGAGCGCACGCGGCGATCTTGACGGGCATAGCCGAAGTATGGAATTACCGCGGTGATCCGCCCGGCAGACGCTCGACGCAGCGCATCGACCATCACAATCAATTCCATCAGGTTATCATTGGTCGGCGCACAAGTGGATTGGATTATGAAAACATCGCTGCCGCGCACATTTTCATTGATCTGCACATTGATTTCGCCGTCGCTGAAACGACTAACGGTGGCTTTACCAAGTGATGTGTAGAGACGTTCGGAAATTTTTTTGGCCAGCGCCGGTGTGGCGTTGCCGGCAAAAAGCTTCATGTCAGGCATTTTTTAACCCCAAGTTGGATATTGATAAATTGTGATTGCTCGGCAATCTGTGAAATTCTATCTCGTCAGTATTCTCATCGCAGTTGTCGCGGTTCACGTTCGGCTTGCTTCGGCTAAAAAACGCTGTAATGGCGAGCGGTTCATGCCTTGGGCGACAAAGGCGGTTACATCATTCGGTAATTGTTTATATACGGTCTCAGCCGATTCGCGACGGTTAAATTCGGCGAAAACGCAGGCGCCGGTTCCGGTTAAACGGGCAGGTGCATATTGTAGCAACCAGTTGAGCCACTGTTCAACCTCTGGATAGTGATCCTTGACAACTTTTTCGCAATCATTGGCAAAATCTTCACTTAGTAACTGGGCTAAACTTTTTTTCGGCGTGTTGCGGGGCAATTTCGGATCTTGAAACACCACGGCGGTCGAGATCGAAACTGCGGGTTTTAGCACTAAATACCATTTTTCCGCCGGTTCACAATCAACCAGTTTTTCCCCGACACCTTCGGCAAACGCCGCCTGCCCGTGCACGAAAATCGGCACGTCGGCGCCTAAACTCAAGCCTAATCTGGCTAAGCTCTCGACATCCAGATTTAACTGCCAAAGGTGATTTAACGCCACAAGTGCGGTTGCGGCATTGGACGAACCGCCGCCGACCCCGCCGCCGATCGGCAAAATTTTATCTAAATGCAGATCCGCACCCAGCTTGCAGCCACTGTGTTCCTGCAGCAGTTTCGCGGCGCGATACACCAAATTCTGTTCACAAGGGAGATTTTCCAACACCGGCGTTACTCGAATTTGCCCGTCACGGCGCAAATTGACACTTAACCAATCGCCATAATCTAAAAATTGAAACAGCGTTTGCAGCTCGTGGTAGCCGTCGGCACGTCGTCCGTTGATATACAAAAACAGATTGAGTTTTGCCGGGCAAGGGTAGCGATTCGCCTCTCCATGCCGTGCAAGTGCGGTGCTAACCCTATAATCTGCCGCGGATTTTACCGGATTTAAAATTTCCATTCGTCAACACGGATTTTAAGCTGTTGCTGATCGCCTTGAATCAAGATGTCTTTAGGCAGAGGCGGTTGTTGTTGCAAATAATATTCGGAGTAGGTCGCCGACCAGCGTTGCCCGTTCAATAGATAATTTAATTCGGCTAATTGGTTGTTTTGATTAATGTTATAATCAGCAGTGCCTTGTGGCTGTCCTTTTAACCAATAACTGAATAACTGGATTGGAAATTCCATTCCGACGATTTCTTTCAGCAATTCCTGTGCGTCGCTTGCCGCGCGTGCATTGCCTTTGTTGTCGCTCACCACCAAGCCGTTCGGGGTCATCCGAAAGGTCAGGGTTGAGTTGCTTAATGCCGACGCAAGGTGCAGCTGATAGTTCTGATCATTGACGAATTGCCAGTCGAAACGGGTGGAAAACCGCTCTTCAGGGCTGATATAGCCTAGCTGTCCGTTGCTGCGGTAACTGGTGATTTGTTTCAATTGTTGCAGTTGTTGCTGCCATTGTGGTGAATTTTTATCGCCGTAAACGACCGGCGTTAGTGGCTCGCTGACACAGCCGCTTAAGATCAGTGCGGCAAGTGCGGTTAATGCCAGAGAGGTGAATCTGCGGCGGACGATGATACGGTTTTTCAAATCGGAATCCTTCTGCTAAAAAAAGATGTCGGCTGAAAACAACCGACATCGATTTGATTAATTGATATAAGAAAAGACTTTAACCACTTTGGAAACACCGCCGACATAGCGGGCGTCTTCTGCGGCGGCATTGGCTTGCGCTTCGGTTACGCTGCCCATCAAGAATACTTCGCCGTTTTCGGTGATCACTTTCACATCGGTCGATTTCACTTGGGAATTGACTAGCAATTTAGATTTGATCCGCGTGGTGATCCAAGTGTCTTGGCTGATTTGCCCGAAGCTGATTTTTTCGCCGACTCGGATTTCATTATAAATATCGGTCACACCTTCCACGCCGCTGGCAAGATTTTTGGCGGTTTCTTTCAGCGATTCGTTCGGTACTTGCCCGATTAACAACACACGTGAATTATATGAAACAACATTAATGCGTGCAGTTTCTTTAATCTCGGCATCTTTATTCAATGCGGACGAAACGCGAACTTCCAGCGTTTCATCGTCAATTTGGGTGCCGGCAGTGCGTGGATCGGTCGCCACTTTGGTGGCAACGGCGGCAGTGCCGACCACGGCAGTGGTGATACAAGCTTGTAAACCAACGGTTGCTCCCAGTAAGATCGCTAATTTAATAAAGCGTGAAGTAGTGCGGGTTAATTGCATTTTCATTCTCCGTAAAATCCATAACGTGAAATTTCGTCCATCTTAATGGGAAAAGAGCCGATATTCAATCAACTCGCATAAAATATTGATAACCAACAGGTGATTTTCGATAATCCGACTCTCTTTTTGCGCCGGAATGGAGATGTCTAAATCGTTCTCGCCCAGCGCGCCGCGAATGTGATCGTTTTGTCTGCCGGTGAGGGTGATAATCGGCAGATCTTTGCTGTTGGCGGAGTGGATCAAATTTAAAATCGACTCGTCACGCCCCTGCGGAGAAAGGATGATAAGAATATCGCCCGCTTGAGCGACGCACTCAAATTGACGCACGAAAATCTGCTCCGGGTTGCTATCTGCCAACACCGCAGCGCCGAGCGTGCCCTCCAAGCCGATTAAAACCGCCGGCAGGCTAGGGCGTTCAAGCTGATAGCGGTGCACCAAATTGGTGACTAAAAATTGTGCGGTGGCATTGGAACGCCCTTGCCCCCAGACAATAATTTTATGTCCGTTCAGCAGGCAGCTAACCAACATCTCCGCCGCTTGCACAATCAGATCGGGCAGGCTTTCGGTGGCGGAAATTTGGGTTTGAATGCTTTCGGTAAAAGCATTTTTGACTTTATCCAGCAAGTGCTGGTCTAACACAGAGGCTTGTTCGTTCATATATTCAGTAATTATTAAATTCAATAAAATGTTGAAACCATTCAGGTTCTATCGCACTTTGCGGGTCTTGATCAAAGGTGATCAGATCAAATCGGCAGTCGCAATTTTCCAGACTTTGTTGGCGTTGATTCAGCCAAGCTTCCGCCGCCCGAATCCAACGTTGTTGCTTGCTGCCGGAAACGCTTTCTACAGCGCTGCCAAAATGGTTATTGCTGCGCTGCCGCACTTCGACAAATACGATGGTGTTGCCGTGCGACATCACTAAATCCAGCTCGCCACAGCGAAAAGTTTGATTGGCGGCAATAAATTTCAGCCCTTGCCGCTGCAAAAAGAGGCGCGCCTGAAATTCATACTGCGCGCCTTGTTTTCTTTTGTTAAACAGTTTTTCAATCACGGATTAATTCAATACGCGAACACGCCCGCCTTGGTATTCAAACCAAGTCATTTCACGATCGATATTACAACCGTTGTCCGCACTTAATTTACCGGTTAACCCGTTAATGGTGTAGCCCGGAATTTGGCGAAGTTCATTGAATTTATTGATTAACAACCAAGCGTCAGATCCCATTGCATACAGACGCATCATCGAATAATCGCCGCCGGTTGCACTTGCAATTTGGCTGTATTGGCTATTTTGGGTGTCGCTTAAGAATGGAATGTCGCTGAATTTCAATCCTTCCATGGTTAAGCGGTAATCTGGTCCGTTATTCGGCGAGTTACTGCGGGAAGACGCATACAGTTTCAAGCCGCGTCCGTAAGCGGAATTGTTGATGGTATTTTTAATGTCCAACAATTCGCCGCTGTTGGCAACGATATATAGCGCTTGGATATCTTCACGGGTGTAGCCGCTGGTTTGTACATTGGCGCCGGTGATCGCGGCAATGGTTTCGCTGCGTTGTTCGCTTTGAGAATTGCCCAAACCGTTTTGCAACGCGGCTAAAATATCATTCGGCGTGTTGTAGAACTGGGTGGTGGCGTCGGTTGCCGCCAGTTGCTGCCAGCGCAAATTAAATGCGGAGGCGGTGCGTTGTCCCAAATCGTTTTGCGGCACGATCACCAATGGATTGCGCACGCCGTCATTCCAGACTTTGTCGGCGGCGGAGCGAGCTTCTGCTTCCGGCGACAAACCGTAATAACAAACATTGGCAATCGGCTGAGCGTTAGCGGTTGAATTTAACGCCAATACTTGTAAACCGGAGGTGTCGCTTGTCAGCATGGAATCGACATTGTTTTTAATTAACGGACCGACCAGCGCTTGTGCGCCGCTGGCTTTTGCTTGAGCGATAATATCGGAAATCGGGGTTGTGGTGGTGTCATAAGTGGTCACCTGAACCGCACTTCCGCCACGCGCATCGTCAAAACCGCGTTTAATCGTGCTGCCGATGAGCTGTGCGTTACCGCTGGTTGGCAACAGTAGTGCGATGTTGTTCAATGCCACTTGTTGATAATTTAACGCATCTTGAATCTCGGTCGGCAATAAATATGCCGCGCTGTGGCTTGGGTAAGCAGTTCTCCAGCTTTGCACCGCATTGCGTAAATTTTCCGGTTGTGAAATGTTGCTGTTATAGGCATTGATTAACGATAACCAGCCGTTCAGTGCGATGTCGCCGCTTTCCGGCGCGATATTGCGCAGAGTAGTAGCATTACCGGAACGCAGTAATTTCCAAATATTATTGATATTTTGCTGTTTGCGTTCGGTGTCGGTGATCACTTGATCGGCAAATACTAACGATCTAACTGCTTCAGTCAGATTATTTTGATTGCTGGCAATTTTCGCTTGTGTAATGTAGTAACGGGCTTTTTGCGAATTGCTCAGTTGATTGAAAGCCACGCCTTGCAAAGCGGCAGTGGCATTGCTGTTAGCGCGCTTGTTGGCATAAATCTGCGCTTGCAACAAGTTTTTATCTAACGTTTGCTCTTTGTCTAACCCTTGCAACGAAGCCAACAGGACTTCAGCCTGACGCATTTTATTTTCGGTCAATAACACGCGGGCAGCCAAAAGCTGATAGTTGTCTTTCTCGGTTTTATTTTTAGCTTGTTCGGCACGGTTCAAATAAAACTCGGAACTGGCGTTAGCGTCGCGTTGTAAGATCGTGCCGGACGATCCGGAAAACAGATCGACGTTACAAGCGGATAAAAATAACACCATGAAAAACGGCATTAACAGGTGTTTGATATTGAAATATCGCAGAATATTGCTGTTAGAGAGATTAATATTAGGCATAGCAGCTCCAAATTCGTTAGAATAGCATTTAGGATCTTACTTATCTCAAGCACGAAAATCAATCAAAGACGTAATAAATTATGGATAATCAATCAGGAATTTTATATATCGTAGCCACGCCAATTGGAAATTTGCAGGATATCAGCCAGCGTGCCTTGGCTATTTTCAGCGAAGTTGACTTGATTGCGGCAGAAGATACCCGCCACAGCGGCTTGTTGCTCAGCCACTACGGCATCAAGAAGTCGCTGTTTGCGCTGCATGATCATAATGAACAACAAAAAGCTGAAGTGTTGTTGCAGCGTTTACAACAAGGGGAAAATATCGCACTGATTTCCGATGCCGGTACGCCGTTAATCAGCGATCCGGGCTTTCACTTGGTGCGCCATTGCCGTCAAGCGGGGATTAAAATTGTGCCGATCCCGGGGGCTTGTGCGGCGATAACCGCACTTTGCGCAGCAGGGATTGCTTCCGATCGTTTCTGCTTTGAAGGATTTTTACCGGCAAAAAGCAAAGCGCGACGCGATAAGTTTGAGGCATTAAAAGCCGAAACCCGCACCTTGATTTTTTATGAATCTCCCCATCGCATTCTTGACAGCCTGCAAGATATGCAAACCGTGTGGGGCGGCGAACGTTATGTAGTGCTGGCACGCGAACTGACCAAAACCTGGGAAACCATTCACGGCGATAAATTAGAAAACTTGCTAGATTGGCTACAACAAGATGATAACCGCACCAAAGGCGAAATGGTGCTGGTGGTCGAGGGGCAAAGTGCGGTCGAGCAACCGGTATTTTCCAACGAAGCAATCAGAGCGCTGAAACTGATCAGCCAAGAGCTACCACTGAAAAAAGCCGCTGCGATCGTCGCCGAGATCTACGGTTATAAAAAGAATGGGTTGTATCAGTTTGGGTTGGAAAATTTTTAAAAAGCTAAAGCAGAAATTAGAGGTTACTAACGGACTAAGTTATAGAAATAAGATTGTGTTTATTCAGGATCTCTTAATAAAAGGCATAGTAGACAAAAATGTGGCTGAAATCTCGCTTAATCCCTTATAGAATAAGGCGTTAAGTGAGATTTTTTAAAATGACCAAAAAATTGCTATTTCTGTGGTTCAGAACACATTAAAAAACACGGTAAAAATTCAGGCAAGCAACGCTATAAATGCTTGGATTGTTTACGGACATATTCTCACACAAATTACCTTCAATCCGCCCAAATCTGGCACGATTACACCGTCGGAAAACAGACGTATAAGCAGCTTGCGTTAACCTATGATTGTTCGGTCAGGACTATCCAAAGGCACCTGAAAAAAGCCCCTAAAACGCCACTCAGCACACCGCAAACCACAATGTTGAATCTTATTATGGATGTCACTTTTTTCGGGCGACAATTCGGCGTATTAGTCATAATGGATTCCCGCTCAAAAAAGGTGATTTACCACCAAATCGTTCGTACCGAAAAGGACATTTACTATACCAAAGCCATCAATCGATTGCGTAAAAAAGGATTTATTATTCAATCTATTACTTGCGATGGGCGACGGGGCTTATTGAAAGATATATTTAATACGCCAACCCAAATGTGCCAATTTCACCTTGTTGCAATGGTGATTCGCAAGCTGACGAGAAACCCTAAATCCGTTGCCGGAAAGGAACTGAAAACAATGGTTAAAACACTCAAGCAGAGTCACAAAAATGACTTTTATGTCCGTTTGCATCACTGGTTTTTGCAGCATAAAGCTTACTTAGAAGAACGGTCTGATATACCCGATAATCAGGGTAAATTTCCTTATAAACATCGCAAATTGAGAGGGGCTTATGCCAGTATTAAACGCTATATGGATTACTTGTTTGTCTTTGAAAAATACCCGGAGTTACGGATAGAAAAAACGACAAATCGGCTGGAAGGGCTGTTTAAGGATTTAAAGCAGAAATTATCCGTTCATAATGGACTAAACCGAAGGAATAAGATTATGTTTATACAGGATTTTTTGAATAAAAAGAGCTAGAAAAACTAGCGCTTTAAGAGGAGTAGCCACAAAAATGTCTAATAGAAGCTTAGATCTCAAAATCAGCCACATTTTTGGCTACTATGCCTAATAAAAATAGGGTATTGCGCCTGAAAAATTACCAACCTTTTTGTCTACTATGCCTAAAAAAGGATAGGCAAAAGCCTATCCTGATTGATCTGTGATGACCGCACTTTGGGTTTTTCGGTTTTAGTTTTTTGACGCTTGCACCGGCGCAGGAATTCTGCCGCCGCGGTTGATAAAGATTTCGCAGCTGCCTTGTTTAACCGGCATAATCGGCGCATACCCGAGCAGCCCGCCAAACTCTACGCTTTCGCCGACATCTTTATTTGGCACGGGGATAATCCGCACAGCGGTGGTTTTGCTGTTAATCATGCCGATTGCCGCTTCATCGGCGATAATGCCGGAAATCGTGGCGGCAGTGGTGTAGCCCGGCACGGCGATCATATCTAATCCGACCGAACAAACCGCTGTCATCGCTTCCAGTTTATCCAAGGTTAACACGCCTTGTTCCGCTGCTTTAATCATGCCCTCGTCTTCAGACACCGGAATAAACGCTCCGCTTAAACCGCCGACGGCACTGCTTGCCATCATGCCGCCTTTTTTTACCGCATCGTTTAACAATGCCAATGCCGCAGTGGTGCCGTGCGTGCCGCAAACGCTCAAACCCATCTGTTCTAAAATCCGTGCCACGCTGTCGCCGACCGCCGGTGTCGGGGCTAATGACAGATCCAAAATGCCGAACGGAATGCCTAAGCGTTTAGAGGCTTCTTGCCCGATCAATTCGCCGACACGGGTGATTTTAAATGCGGTTTTTTTCACCACTTCCGCCACTTCGGTTAAGGTTTGTGCATTGGAATTTTCTAATGCAGCTTTCACCACACCGGGGCCGGAAACGCCGACGTTGATAATCGCATCGCCCTCGCCTGAACCGTGAAACGCGCCCGCCATAAACGGATTGTCTTCCACCGCATTACAGAAAATCACCAATTTGGCACAGCCAAAGCCGTCAGGCGTGATTTCAGCGGTTTGTTTCACGATTTCGCCCACCAATTTCACGGCGTCCATATTAATTCCGGCTTTGGTTGAGCCGATATTGACCGAGCTGCACACAATATCGGTCGATTTCAATGCTTCCGGAATCGAACGGATCAGCGCCTCGTCCGATGGGCTCATGCCTTTTTGCACTAGGGCAGAAAAGCCGCCGATAAACGACACGCCAATTGCTTTGGCGGCACGATCTAAGGTTTGGGCGATTGACACGTAGCAATCCGCTTTAGTCGCAGCGGCAATTTGCGCAATCGGAGTAACGGAAATCCGTTGATTGACAATCGGCACGCCGTATTTAGCCGACAGCTCTTTTGCGGTTTGCACCAAATCTTTGCCGACAGTGGTGATTTTATCGTAAATATTTTGGTTCAGCGTTGCCAGATCAGCACTGATAGAGTCGTGCAGGTCAATCCCGATAGTAATGGTGCGCACATCAAAATTCTGATCCGACACCATTTTCAAGGTTTCTAAAATCTCGAACGATTGAATATTGTTGTTCATCTTCAACCCTTAAATGCGGTGCATGGCATTAAAAATCTCGGTATTTTGCAAGCGCAAATCCAGCCCCAATTTCTCACCTTCTGCTACAAAAAACGCAGCTAAGGTTTGATAATCTTTCTGGCAGGCACTGGTATCAACCAAAATAATCATGGTGAAAAATTCATTCATCAGCTGCTGGCTGATGTTGACGATATTGATTTGCTGTTCAGCCAATAACTTAGCGACATCGTACACGATCCCGATACGATCTTTACCAATTACGGTTAATACGGAGTTGTTCATAAAAATTCCTATGCGTATATGTAATATTTTTTATTCGCCTTTAAATTTTTTTAATAGGCGGCTAAAGAACCCTTCTTTTTTAGGTTCTACTGTTTTAGTGATATTTTGATTATCAACGATATTATAACTAATATCTTTCACATCTATTTTTTCATCATCAGGCAGCGATGATAATGCGCTATTGATTTGCTCTGCAGCAACTTCTTCATAAATTAATGCACCTGTAGGGTCACAATTAAATAAATTGGAGTAACATTGGCTATTATTTAAGTCTAATGGATTTGGCATAATAACATCAGTTGCTTCAAGTAAACCAACATTTAATTCCTGTGCCATTTTTAATGCATTAATAAAAACAGTAATGTTGCGCTCATAAAATTCATCGAGAATTTTTTGGAATTCGGGATTATTTTGATAATCGAGTAATAATTGTGAAACTTGTGCAGCAGGGATAAACACGCCAACACTATAATTTTCTTGAATGCCTTCATGTTCTGGTGGCTGAATCGTTCTTGGAATAATCTCTTGCCAAGATTTCGTATATTTTTTAAATTCAGGGTAGGATTCGATTAAAAAAGAAAATGCACTGCCACGATTATAAAAATATTGACGGAAAAAGCCTTGCACAATCGCCAGTAAATAGCCGTATGTTGAGTTAAAAGGAATATCGTAGTTGTTATATTGCTTTGTATAAAGAAGCATCTCTTTATATCGCTCAATATAAAAAGGCTCAATTTCATGTTGTGTTGCCAGTTTTTCAATATTTTCCCAATTTTCATTTCTTGCTTCGGACAAAACATCAAAAAACCAATCATTCATTTCTTGTTCTGAAATTGGGTGGTAGCTCACATCAAATCCCATAATCTATTCCTCTAAAAATGGATATAAAAAAACGCTATTAAAAAATAGCGTTTATCGTTAATTACACATTAAAACGGAAGTGCATCACGTCGCCGTCTTTGACGATGTAGTCTTTGCCTTCCAAACGCCATTTTCCGGCTTCTTTTGCACCGGCTTCGCCTTTGAATTGGATAAAGTCTTCATAACCGATTACTTCGGCACGGATAAAGCCTTTTTCAAAGTCGGTGTGGATTACGGCGGCGGCTTTTGGTGCGGTTGCACCGACGGAAACCGTCCACGCACGCACTTCTTTCACGCCGGCGGTGAAGTAGGTTTGCAGGTTTAGCAATTGGTAACCGGCACGGATCACACGGTTCAAGCCCGGTTCTTCCAAGCCTAATTCTTGCAGAAAATCGGTTTTTTCTTCGTCGTCCAGTTCGGCAATTTCCGATTCAATCGCCGCACACACCGGCACAACCACTGCGCCTTCGTTTTGTGCAATTTCACGCACCCGATCCAGATACGGATTGTTCTCGAAACCGTCTTCATTCACATTGGCGATGTACATGGTCGGTTTTAAAGTTAAGAAGTTATAGCCTTTAATGGCGTGCAATTCGTCTTTGTCTAAGCCGACGGAGCGGATCATGCCTGCGTTTTCCAACACCGGCAGGATTTTTTCCATAATCGACAACTCGAATTTAGCGTCTTTGTCGCCGCCTTTGGCACGTTTCGTGAGGCGTTGAATCGCTTTTTCGCAGCTGTCTAAATCGGCTAGTGCCAATTCGGTGTTAATGGTGTCAATGTCTTCCGCCGGATCAATTTTGCCGGCAACGTGCACGATGTCATCATTCTCAAAACAGCGCACCACATGACCGATCGCATCGGTTTCACGAATATTGGCTAAGAATTTATTGCCTAAGCCTTCGCCTTTGCTGGCGCCCGCTACCAGACCGGCAATATCCACAAATTCCATAGTAGTCGGCAACACACGCTCAGGCTTGACGATTTCCGCCAGCGCATCTAAACGTGAATCCGGCATCGGCACCACGCCGGTATTCGGCTCAATGGTGCAAAACGGATAGTTCGCCGCTTCGATTCCGGCTTTGGTCAACGCATTGAACAGCGTTGATTTTCCTACATTCGGTAAACCGACGATACCGCACTTAAATCCCATAATGTTTTCCTTGTTAGTACAATGTTCGATAATTAAATTTTAAAGCCGTTTAAACGGTTGGTCGCTTTGGTGATGCCGTCTTTTAACAGAATATCCACGCAAATTGCCGCTTCTGCCACCGCTTGTTCGATAACGTTCAGCTCATTTTGCGGCGGCTTATTTAACACATAACCGCTGACCAGATTTTTGTCGCCGGGGTGTCCGATCCCTAAACGCAAACGGTAGAAATTTTTATTGTTGCCGAGATTGGCAATAATGTCTTTCAAACCGTTGTGTCCGCCGTGTCCGCCGCCTTGTTTGATTTTGGCAGCACCTGGCGGCAGATCCAGTTCATCGTGCGCCACTAAGATCTGTTCCGGCTGAATGCGGTAGAAATTTGCCAGTGCGCCCACCGCTTTTCCGCTGAGGTTCATAAAGGTGGTCGGCACTAACAACCGCACTTCACTGCCGCCCACCATGGCACGAGCAGTTTTGCCGAAAAATTTATTTTCCGGCGCAAGACTGAGGTTATATTGGCGGCAAAGCTGCTCAATCAGCCATTCGCCCGCATTATGGCGAGTGCTGGCGTATTGATTGCCGGGGTTGCCTAGGCCTACGATTAATTTGATTTCCGACACGCTGTTTCCGTTTGGTTGTTCAAAATAGAGTGATAAAAAGAGGCTATTTTACGTTAAAATCCGATTTCTCACAATCCGCAACCACAACACAAAACGGTTTAGCGCACTAATTTTGAGATGTAGGGGATATTGCGCAGTTTGTCCTGCCAAGGCAAGCCATAGCCGACTAACAGATCATCGTTGGTCATTTCGTAAGCAAAATATTGTGTTGCTTCGATAGTTGTGCGCCCCGGTTTGACAAACAATGTGGCAATCGAAATGGATTTGGGCTGGAAGTGATGTAAATGCTCAACCAAGCGCTTCATTGTGCCGCCGGATTCAATCGCATCGTCTATAAGAATAACATCTTGATCGGCGATATTGATATTCTGGTGATACACAATCTCAGGCTGATTTTGTCGATCGCCCGGCGTGTGCGGGCAAGAGATATAATCCATGCGAATCTCAAAATTGAGCTGACGCACCAAATCAGCGGTGAACAATATACCACCGGGTATCACGCTGATGACGACAGCCTGTTGGAAATGACGATTGAGTTGTTCGGCAACGCGGCTGACACCGTTTTGAATCTGTGTCGCATCGAGAACAACTTCACCAAGATGTTGATTTTTCATTTTGTTTCCTTGATTCAAGAGGTTTAATTCAGATTATAGCGGTTTTAATTCTGAATCCAATAATCGTTGTAATAATGCTACACCGTTTAACACACGAAATTCGGCGTATGCCGCTTGCGCAAAATACTCGCCTTTCCCTTCGGCGAAAAAGAACTGTTTGCCGGGCAGCGTGATCATCCATAAAGCGCCGTAATCCGGAATTTGAATGCTGAAATAAATATCCGCCGCACAGCCGTCATATTGTTGCGGAGGCGCGCTTTCCAAACGGCATAAACTTGCCACGCCGTTTTCGGCTTGGTTCAACAGCGCGTAACGGGTTTTCGGCTGGTTTTGCTGCCATTCGGCGAATTGGGCATAAGCGGCTTGTAGTGCTTCATATTCAGCGCTACTTTCCAATTCGCTATACGAATCTTGATAGTTGATATTCAAGGCTTGGCGCTGTTGTTCGTCTTCCGCCTCAAGTGCGGTGCGGATTTCGTTCGCCAGGGCGTAATTCAACTCCATATAATCGCCCTGCATCAGTGAACGCGGATCAACCGGCGCCATTTCGAGGATCACCGAATGCCCATGATTGAGCACGTTTTCGTAGCGCTGAATGCTACTATTGCCAAGCACCAAAGTGCTTACTAAGCTGAACAACGCCAGCGCCGGGGTGAGATAGCCGATTTTGAGCTTCGGCTGCTCGGTTTGCGGCGTTTGTGAATCGACTTGGTCGCGGGTTTGTCGCTGTAATGTGAATGCCAGCAGTGCAAAGAGCAGACCATTCGCCAACAGCAAAAACGCTTTATACAACAACGGCAAGCCAAGCCAGTAATAATATTGGCTCAAGAACTATACCAGTGACAGCGTGGCGATACCAAACAGCACACGGTGATGATTCGGGTAGGCAAGTAGCAACAAACTGAAGCCGAACAACACACTGTTAGATCCGGCAAAAGTTAAGCAGAAAAGGCTGAGTACGATGGCACCGATGATAAAACTTGGCTTATTCAATGAATATTTTTTGCTAAACAGCAGGTAAAGCATCAGTGGTGAGAAATTGATTAACAGCTGAAGTAGTCCGCCCAGATGCCAATAGCCGAACGGGAACAGCGCCTGCAGGCCGCGCTGCCAAAAATCAGCCCAACTTAGCGATAACACCGCGTTGTTGGTTGTCTCCATACCGGAGGAAACAAGGCCGAATGCAAGCAGTGAAAACTGCATAAAGCCCAAATAGAACAGCAACAAGCCCCACGCGGCGGCTTGCAAATAAGGTTGTTGGCGCGACGGTTTGAGTGAGAAATAGAACAGCAACAGCGTGCAAACCGGCAGCCAGTAGGCGCTGTAGCGCACAAAGATCAGGTAGCCCAAGCCGTTCGGCTCGGCAATTAGATCGTCAGCAAAATCCGACTGCGCATAAGTGATGCCGACCTCAGATGTAAACCAATAAAACAGTGTCGCCAGCAGCACAATCAGGCTGTAACTTTGCAGCCAGTTGATCCGAATTTTCGCAAAGCACCATAAGCAAAGTATGCTAAAAATCAGTAGCAACCAACCACGTTGCTCAAACAGCTGCGAGGTTTCATAGAACTGATGTTG
Source organism: Testudinibacter sp. P27/CKL/0425 (assembly GCF_052931395.1). Classification (NCBI taxonomy): domain Bacteria; kingdom Pseudomonadati; phylum Pseudomonadota; class Gammaproteobacteria; order Pasteurellales; family Pasteurellaceae; genus Testudinibacter; species Testudinibacter sp. P27/CKL/0425. The sequence continues at coordinate 1,344,709 of NZ_CM128801.1, forward strand.
AACCACCTTGAGATAGATTGAACCTAAGGTTAAGCCGATGATTAGCAGCATTCCGGTCACTAATTCGTTCTGCTTTTGGTAATATCCGGCTATCCCGACACTCAAAAAGAGCAGTGTTGTCATCAATAAAATCGGGAGAGACGATTCGGTGAACAGCACCAGAAAAATCAACATTAACACGGTGATTAGCAACGCTAGTCCGGCAAACAGCAGCTGCAATTGCCACGGCATAGCGGCAAAATTGTCGTAGCGCTGATACACTTTTTCAAATGAATCGCCAGTGCGATCGCACCGCCTAAGGTGCTCATCAGTGCGAGAAAAATCGATCCGCCAGTGAAAGAGTCTGTTTTCAAGATTAGAATATTGAGGCTCATCAGCAAAAACGCCCAATAGCCGCTTTGGTTAAATAGATCGGATTTTGCTGTAGTAATACAGCAGCCCGCCTGCCGGCAGCCAAGTGAGTATAATCAGTTTGCCTTGAGCGAAACAAAACAGCAGCAGCGTGCCAATCAGCATCACGTTGCTGACTTTTGACACAACACGCCAGTAGATCGTGCAGCGGCTTGGCAAAACGTTCCGCCACGAGCACAAACAGCAAATTCAAGCCGATCAGCGGGTAGTGGTTAATCTCATAAACCGAGATGAAATCCAGATAAAGCCAAAGTGCGGTGTTGGCGGTCAGAATCAGCAATAACGCCGCCGCTACGTTCGGCAATGCAAGCAATAACGGCAATTGCAACAACGTCCAAAGCGCAAACAGCTGCCACGGATCCGCACCGGTTTGGTAAATCTGCCCGATTAATGCCAACAGCGCACCAATCAGCACCGCCGCAATAAAAAAGAGTGTAGCCGTCGCAAATTTCAACCGCACTTTGCCCACTTTTCGGTATTCGCGCGCATACGCCACCAGCCCCGCCAATACGCTGAACACTAACAGCCCTTGAGTGGCATACAATTTACTGAATTTCCCGAACTGATCCCAATTGGCGGCGATCCAAGTGACCACACCGCTGGAAAGGAAACCGGCGGTGATTAACACGCTTAAAATCAGCAAATATCTTTCCCATGATGCAGTAAACAGCAAAGTGCGGTTTGGCATTTTGTCACCTTTCGTCAGTTTTTCCATCTATTTGGTCTTGATAGTAATGCATTTTGATAGATTAAACAATCTATTATCTTTTGCCGCCGAGTGTTGCTAAACTAAACGCAATTTAACCGCCGTATGGAGTGAATCATGGCGATACTGGAAGTCTGTGTTGACAACATTGAGTCTCTGAAAACCGCACAGCAGCACGGTGCGAATCGGATTGAACTGTGCGGCGCATTGGCGTTGGGCGGCATTACGCCGAATTACGGCTTGATCAAAAGTGCGGTTGAAGCGGCAACCGTGCCGGTTTATGCGATGATTCGTCCGCGTGCCGGGGATTTTCTGTTCAGCGCCGATGAAGTTGAGATTATGTTGGCGGACATCACGCAGGCAAAACGGCTTGGGGTGAACGGCATTGTTATCGGCGCACTGACCGCCGCCGCAGAGCCGGATCGCAATATTTGCCGCCGCTTGATCGACACCGCCGACGGACTGGGCGTGACTTTTCACCGCGCGTTTGATCTGTGTCACGATCCGCAAACCGCACTTGAGCAAATTATCGAACTCGGCTGCGAACGGGTGTTGACCTCTGGGCAGCAGCCGACTGCGCAGCAAGGGGCGGCATTGATTCGTCAGTTAGTTAGCCAAGCCGATCATCAAATTTCAATTATGCCCGGCGCCGGTGTTAACTCACAAAATGCGCTTGCCTTGCTGCAAACCACCGGCGCACAAGAACTCCACCTCTCCGCCAAAGGCTACCGCCACAGCCTAATGAAACCCACACAGCAAGCAGCGATGGGCGCGAACGCCGAAGACGACCAACGCATCGCCATAACCGATGCCGAAACCTTAAGTGCAGTGGTGCGGGCTGTTGGTCAATTTACCGCAAGCAGTTGAGGTTTGATATTGGCAAAAGGTTGGCGTATATTACGCGCTATCCATTTATCCAAGGTCAGGAATCCATGCCATCTGTCAATCAATCCGCGCTGGTGGGCTATAGCGCCGAGCAAATGTATCATTTGGTCAATAATTACGAACAATATCCGCAATTTTTGCCCGGCTGTGTCGCCAGCAAAACCTTAACTCACGGCGAAAATGAGTTGACTGCCGAGCTGGTGATCAGCAAGGCGGGCATCAGCCAGCAATTCACCACCCGCAACCGAATGCAACCGCACAAACAAATTGAGATGCAATTGGTAGAAGGGCCGTTTCGTTTTTTGCAAGGTTATTGGCAATTTGATGCACTCGATGAGCGCTCCTGTTATATCCGGCTGAAGCTGGATTTTGAATTTTCCAGCGTGTTAATTAGCATGGTATTTGGTAAAATTTTTGAACAGCTGACGCAAAAAATGATTGATGCGTTTAAAAAACGGGCAAAAGAGGTGTATGGTGGCTGATAAAATTAGTATTCAAATTGCCTATGCGCTGCCGCACGGCTATTTTTTACAGCGCTATCAGGTCGAGCCGGGCACGATTATTCAAAACGCCATTCTACAATCGGGCATTTTGCAACAATATAGCGAGATCGATCTGCGCACCAATACCGTCGGTATTTTCAGCCGTTTGGCGAAGCTGACCGATGTATTAGAGGACGGCGATCGAATCGAAATTTACCGTCCGCTGCTTGCCGATCCGAAAGAGATCCGCCGCAAGCGTGCCGAACAGCAAAAACAGGAATTGTTAGCACAAAAGGCGCAAGAGAAACAGCAGCGCGCCGACGAAAAAGCGAAAGAAAAACGCGAAGCAAAAAAACAAGTGCGGTCGGAATCCGCCTCATCATCTGAATAAGGATCATCTCATGTCAAAAATCGCCTATTGTTTACCGTCAGAAATCAGTGCCGAGCAGTTTTTGGCAGAGTATTGGCAGAAAAAACCGTTACTGATTAAAAACGGTTTGCCGCAAATTGTCGGGCTGCTTGAGCCGCAAGACATCATCGAACTGGCGCAGCAAGAGGACGTTACCGCGCGTTTGGTGAAAACTGAGGTGAATCCACAGGGCGAGGAGGCATGGTCGTTAAAAGTCAGTCCGTTAAGCTCTAAAGATTTCAAAAAGTTACCTGCGCAGTGGTCGGTGCTGGTACAAAATTTAGAGCAGTGGTCGCCGGAACTCGGCGAATTATGGCAAGCGTTCGGCTTTATCCCGCAATGGCAACGCGACGACATTATGGTGTCCTACGCGCCAAGCGGCGGCTCGGTCGGCAAACATTATGACGAATATGACGTGTTTTTGGTGCAGGCATACGGACATCGCCGCTGGCAGTTGGGCAAATGGTGCGATCCGAGCACCGAATTTAAGCCGAACCAACCGATCCGCATTTTTGACGACATGGGCGAGTTACTGCTAGACGAAGTAATGGAGCCCGGCGATGTGTTGTATGTGCCGTCGCGCTTGTCGCATTACGGCGTGGCGCAAGACGATTGTTTAACGGTTTCGTTCGGCTTACGCTATCCGAATCTCGGGGATTTAATTGATAATATCAATGATGCGATTTGCCACCCGACACCGCACTTTAATCCGGCTGAGTTGAATATTCCATTGCGGCTATCGCCAACCGAACAGCCGATGGCAAGACTGGATCCGGCAATGGTCGCCAATATGAAACAGCAGTTGTTGGACTACTTCAGCCAATCGCCGCAATTTGAGCAACTGTTTCAGCACGCAGTGGCAAGTGCGGTCAGCAGCCGACGCTACGAACTGTTGCAATCGGACGATGAGTTTTATCCGGAAGAATTGGCGGAGATGTTGCAAAATGGCGTGACCATTCAGCAAGACAGCAACAGCAAAATCCTTTACACCGAACAACCGTTTGCGCTGTACGTCAACGGCGAATGGTTAGACGAACTGAGCGAAGTTGAAAGTGCGGTATTAACAGAACTGGCAAACGGCGCGTTGTTAGATTGGGACGCTTTACAACAATTTGTGGCAACCGCAGATGATTCGATGACAGAAGAGTTACTGCTCGATTCCCTATGCAGCTGGCTGGAAAACGGCTGGCTGGTGTTGGATTCGGGGGATTGATTTTTTAACAGTTGCTACGACTATTTATTATTCGTTTCACTGTATTTAATAAAAGTATGCATGATATTTTCACCCTCTCCGTTTACAAAGAGGGCTACTAAAGGCTGGTGGGAGTCGTTACTTCACTTCCCGAAACATAATTTCAGCGGGAATCACGCTGCCTTGCCAATAAAGCTGGCTGGCGACGGTTTCTGCCAGTTGTAGAAAGGCTTGGCTGATTTCGTGTTGCGGAGCGGCTTCCACGGTTGGGGTGCCTTGATCCAGATCTTCACGCAGGCGGATATGCAGCGGAATCTGCCCTAATACTGAAATCTGATATTTTTCCGCCACTTTTTGCGCACCGCCGGTGCCGAAAATGGCTTCGTGCTGTCCGCAGTTGCTGCAAATATGCACGCTCATATTTTCGATAATCCCCAACACCGGCACGGAGACTTTTTCAAACATCGCAATCCCTTTCACTGCGTCTAACAGTGCGATGTCTTGTGGGGTAGTGACCACGATTGCGCCGGTAACCGGAATTTGTTGTGACAGTGTCAGCTGAATATCGCCGGTGCCCGGTGGCATATCGATCACTAAATAATCCAAATCCGGCCACCACGTTTCTTGTAATAACTGGCTTAAGGCGCTGCTCGCCATTGGGCCGCGCCAAATTGTGGCGTTGTCAGCCGGCATTAAAAAGCCGATTGAATTGGCATAAATACCATGAGCTTCAATCGCCACCATGTGTTTGTTGTCGGGCGAGGTCGGGCGTTGTTCGGCTGCGCCTAACATATGCGGAATAGACGGGCCGTAAATATCGGCATCTAAAATGCCGACGCGTGCGCCTTGGGCTTTTAGCGCTAAAGCCAAATTCACTGCGGTGGTCGATTTGCCGACGCCGCCTTTGCCTGAAGTGACCGCGATGATGTTTTTCACGCCGTTCACCGCCGGGTGATTATTGGCGCGTTTCAAGGTGGCAACGGCATAATTTAGCTGCCAGCGCACGGTTTTTGCGCCGCTGATGTTCAGCAATTCCGCTTCAAGTGCGGTTTTCAAGCGCTCAAAGCCGCTGTTCCACGCGAAAGGCAGTGTCAATTCAATACGTAAGGTGTCGCCGCCCAGTTCGATTTTTTTCAACGCTTTCAATTCAATTAAGTTTTTTTGTAGCGTCGGATCACGAAAATCGGCAATTGCTTGTTCAAGCTGTGTTGTTTGAGCGTCGCTCAACTCGGTAGAGGAAAATAATCCCATGATAAATCCTTTATTTTTATAAGGTTACAAAAGATAAGTCAAATTCGTCTCCGCTATTTAATCATGTTTGCCCGCCAGTGTTAAGTCAATTTCAGTATTATTGTTGAATCAAGCGACAAGTGCGGTTCAACTGGCAAAAACACGCGGCTTAAGGTAAGATTAGCGCCTATTTTATTGATAAAATTTTCTACAAGGGTTTCAAGATTCCTATGTCCATTTCAGCGTCAACTTCAGCGTCAACTTCAGCACGCAAAATTTTGGTGACTTGTGCGTTGCCGTATGCCAACGGTCCGATCCATTTAGGGCATTTACTGGAACATATTCAGGCGGATATTTGGGTGCGTTTTCAGCGGATGCGTGGCAATGAAATTCATTTTGTGTGCGCCGACGATGCGCACGGCACGCCGATTATGTTGAAAGCCGATCAAATGGGGATCACGCCGGAAGCGCTGATCGCACAAGTGAAAAGCGAACATAAAGCTGATTTTGACGGCTTTAATATCAGCTTTGACAACTATCATTCCACCCACAGCGACGAAAACCGCGAATTGTCGGAAGCGATTTATCGCAAGCTGAAAAGCAATGGTTTTATTAAAAGCCGCACCATTTCACAATTGTACGATCCGCAAAAAGGCATGTTCCTGCCGGATCGCTTTGTGAAAGGCACTTGCCCGAAATGTAAATCGGAAGATCAATATGGCGATAATTGTGAAGTCTGTTCCGCCACTTACAGCCCGACCGAGTTGATTAATCCGCGTTCGGTGGTGTCGGGGGCGACGCCGGTGATGAAAGAATCGGAACACTTTTTCTTTGATCTGCCGAGCTTTGAGGAGATGCTGAAAAGTTGGATCCGTTCCGGCTCGTTGCAACAAGAAGTGGCAAACAAAATGCAAGAGTGGTTTGAAGCCGGTCTGCAACAGTGGGACATCACCCGCGATGCGCCGTATTTCGGTTTTGAAATTCCCGATGCGCCGGGCAAATATTTCTACGTTTGGCTGGATGCGCCGATCGGCTATATGGCATCGTTTAAAAACTTATGCGATCGCGAAGGGCTGGATTTCGATCAATACTGGCACAAAGACAGCACTGCCGAACTGTATCATTTTATCGGCAAAGACATTATGTATTTCCACAGCCTGTTCTGGCCGGCGATGTTGGAAGGCAGCGGTTACCGCAAGCCGAGCAATATTTTTGTGCACGGCTATGTCACGGTGAACGGCGAAAAAATGTCGAAATCACGCGGCACATTTATCCAAGCGGCAACCTATCTCAAATTGCTGGATCCGGAATATTTGCGTTACTACTACGCGGCGAAATTGAGCCACCGCATTGATGATTTAGATTTGAATCTGCAAGATTTTGTGCAGCGCGTGAATGCCGACATTGTGAACAAAGTGGTGAACTTGGCGTCGCGTAACGCCGGATTTATTCAAAAGCGTTTTGAAGGCAAATTGGCGGGTAGCCTAGAAAATCCGGAATTGTTGGCGGAATTTAACCAAGCGTCTGATAGTATCGCCAATTATTTTGAAAACCGCGAATACGGCAAAGCGATCCGTGAGATTATGGCGCTTGCCGATAAAGCCAATAAATATGTGGATGACAAAGCGCCGTGGGTAGTGGCGAAAGAGGAAGGCAGAGAGCAGGAGTTGCACCACATCTGTTCAATGGGAATTGAAATGTTCCGCATTTTAATCGGTTACCTGAAACCGGTGTTGCCGGAATTGGCGGCGCGTTCCGAAGCATTTTTACAAACCGAACTGACGTGGAAAAACTTGTCGCAGCCGTTGTTAGGGCATCAGATTGCGCCGTTTAAAGCGCTGTTTAACCGTTTGGACAGCAAACAAATTGACGAGTTAGTCGCGCTGTCAAAAACCGAAAACGCCCAGTTAGCTCCGGCAGCAACGCCAGCCGAGGAAAATGCGACGAAACAAAAAGCGGACTATGAACCGATTGCCGATACTATCAGCATTGATGATTTCGCTAAAATTGATTTGCGTGTGGCGAAAATCGTGAAAGCGGAATCGGTGCCGGAAGCGAATAAATTGCTGAAATTAACTCTCGACATCGGCAGTGAAACCCGCCAAGTCTTTGCCGGCATCAAATCCGCGTATAAACTGGAGGAGCTGGAAGGGCGCTTGACAGTAATGGTGGCGAATCTTGCGCCGCGCAAAATGAAATTTGGGCTGTCGGAAGGCATGGTGCTGGCGGCAGGGCCGGGCGGCAGTGAGCTGTTTGTGCTCAGCCCGGACGACGGCGCGCAGCCGGGAATGCGTGTGAAATAAGCGAAAACCGCACTTTGTGATGAGCAAAGTGCGGTTTTGTGTATTTGGATAAGTTGTATTCTATTTCTATTTTGTCGTATTAAGGGAATATCCATGAAACTGGACGAAGTGGCAAAACTAGCCGGGGTGTCGCGCACCACGGTCAGCTATGTGATTAATGGCAAAGCAAAACAATTCCGCGTGAGCGATCGCACCATTGCCAAAGTGATGGCGGTGGTCAACGAACATAACTTTAAGCCCAATCCGGTTGCCGCCGGATTGCGCGCCGGACACACTAATACGATCGGCTTGATCATTCCCGATTTGGAAAATATCAGCTATGGTAAAATCGCCATGCGCTTTGAAGCCTTATGCCGAAAAGCAGGCTATCAGCTGTTTATCTCATGTTCCAACGACAATCCGGAAAACGAGAAACTGTGCTCCACTCAATTAATCGCACGTAAAATTGATGCGTTGGTGGTGTCCACCGCATTGGCGGCGGACGATGATTTTTATCAGCAGATTAGCAACGTGCCGATTATCGGTTTCGACCGACAAGCGAATAATTTAAATAATATTAATATCTTATATCACGACCAACAAGATAGCCGCCACTTGGCAGCCAAATTGCTACAGCAGCAACAGATCCGCTCCGTGCTGTATTTCGGTGCGCAACAAGAGTTTCCGATCAGCCGTGAACGTGAAGCCGGTTTTCGCCAAATCGCCGAAGATTCACCGCTGAAGGTGGACTATCTCTACGCACCGCACTTTACCCGCGAATCCTCAATTGCGGCGTTTAGCGAATGGCTACAGCAGAATGCCCTGCCGGATGCGTTGTTTGTCACCTCATTAACCTTATTACAAGGCGTATTACAAGTACTGCTGCAACAACAAGGCGCAATTCCGCCCGAACTGACAATCGCAACTTTCGGTGATCAACAAATGTTTGAATTGCTGCCGAACCAGTTAATCAGCGCCGTGCAGCCGTATGATGAGATTGCTGAAAATTTACTGACCGCAGTGCAACAAAACACGGTGAAAAGCGCCGCCAAAAAACAACGTAACAGTGAAGCCTATCCGCTCTGGCTGCATCGTGAAATTTTCTGTAAACGCAGTCAGAGTTAACCGTTTTTAAGTGCGAAAGTGCGGTAGCGATAGAGTGATAAAAAAGCACCTCGAATGAGGTGCTTTGCTGTGTTCAATCCAAGTGCGGTTATTTGGCGATCCGTTTGTATTTGATGCGGTGCGGTTGCACGGCTTCGGCGCCAAAGGTTTTCTTTTTCCACTCTTCATAATCGGTGAAGTTGCCCTCGTAGAAGGTGACTTTGCCCTCATCGCCGTAGTCTAAAATATGGGTGGCGACCCGATCCAAGAACCAACGGTCATGGGAGATTACTAACGCACAGCCCGGAAATTCTAAAATCGCATTTTCCAGCGCGCGCAGGGTTTCTACGTCGAGGTCGTTGGTCGGTTCATCGAGTAATAATACGTTGCCGCCGGTTTGCAGCAGTTTTGCCAAATGCAAACGCCCGCGTTCACCGCCGGAGAGTTCGCCGACGCGTTTTTGTTGATCCACGCCTTTGAAGTTGAAACGTCCGACATAGGCGCGGCTTGGAATTTCAAAATTGCCGATGCGCATAATGTCTAAACCGCCGGAAACTTCTTCCCACACGGTTTTTTTGTCGTCCATGCTGTCACGGAATTGATCAACCGACGCTAACACCACGGTTTCTCCTAAGGTCACTGAACCACTGTCAGGCTGTTCTTGTCCGCTGAGCATTTTGAATAGGGTGGATTTCCCTGCGCCGTTCGGACCGATGATCCCGACAATCGCCCCTTTCGGAATGCTGAACGATAAATCGTCAATCAAAGTGCGGTCGCCGTAGGATTTGCTTAAGCCGCTGACTTCGATCACTTTGTCGCCTAAACGCGGACCAGGTGGAATAAACAATTCGTTGGTTTCGTTACGTTTTTGATAATCGTCGCTGTTAAGCTCTTCAAAGCGTGCCATCCGCGCCTTGCTTTTCGCTTGGCGACCTTTCGGATTTTGGCGCACCCATTCCAATTCTTTCTCAATGGATTTCTGGCGTGCTGATTCGGAAGCCGCTTCTTGCGCCAAGCGTTTTTCTTTCTGTTCCAACCAAGAAGAGTAATTGCCTTCCCACGGAATGCCCTCACCACGGTCAAGCTCCAGAATCCAGCCGGCAACATTGTCGAGGAAATAACGGTCATGGGTGATCGCCACAACAGTGCCCTCATAATCGTGTAAAAAGCGCTCTAACCACGCAACCGATTCGGCGTCTAAGTGGTTGGTCGGTTCGTCGAGCAACAACATATCCGGCTTTTCCAACAACAAACGGCACAGCGCCACGCGGCGACGTTCCCCGCCCGATAAATGTTCGATTTTAGCGTCCCAATCCGGCAGGCGCAGCGCGTCGGCGGCACGTTCCAATTGGTTTTGCAGGTTGTGCCCGTCGTGCGCTTGAATAATCGCTTCCAGCTCGGCTTGTTCGGCGGCGAGCTGATCGAAATCGGCGTCCGGATCGGCATATAGTGCATACACTTCATCTAAACGGGTCAGTGCGGTTTTTACCTCGCCGACCGCTTCTTCTACCGCTTCGCGCACGGTTTGTTGCGGTTCGAGTTTCGGTTCTTGCGGCAGGTAGCCGATTTTAATCCCCGGCTGTGGGCGCGCTTCACCCTCAATATCTTTATCAATGCCCGCCATAATGCGCAGCAGGGTGGATTTACCGGCACCGTTTAAGCCGAGAACCCCGATTTTGGCACCCGGAAAAAAGCTCAGGGAAATATTTTTCAGAATATGCCGCTTCGGCGGCACAACTTTGCCGACGCGGTGCATGGTATAAACAAATTGGGTTGACATGGTCTGTTTTCCTTTCCATATTTAGGATAAAAAATCGGTTCATTTTAGCCTAATTTGCACCGCGACGCCATGATTAGGCGTGCGGCTTAGGGTAATGTTTTAACCATTCGCGCAAGCGTTCGACCCCGGCGCGCATATGTTCGATCTCCCGAGTGTAGGCAAAACGCAGATAATGCTTGGTGCCGTTGCTGCCGAAATCAATCCCCGGCGTGGTTGCCACTTGGATTTCTTGCAACATCTGTTTGGCGAATTGATAGCTGTCGTCGGTGTAGCGCGAAACGTCCGCCCACAGATAAAACGCCCCTTGCGGCTTAAATTCGATGGTAAACAGCTCGCTTAACGCCTGATACAGATAATCACGCCGCTGTTTAAAGGTAGCTTGAATTTGGTTCAAATAGTCGGCGTCGAACGCTTCCAATGCGGCGTATTGGCTCAAAGTCGGGGCGCAGATAAAAATATTTTGCGCGATAATTTCCGCCTCGCGCACTTTGTTTTCCGGCACGATAATCCAGCCCAAGCGCGCCCCCGGCATACAGAAATATTTAGAGAAACCGTTAATCACATACGCATCCGGATTGAACTGAAGTGCGGTCGCCGCTTGTTGTTCGTACACCAAACCGTGATACAATTCATCGAAAATAAATGCGATCTCATGTTGGCGGCAATAGTCATTCAGCGCCCGCAAATTTTCGGCGCTGTAAATATTGCCGGTCGGATTGGCAGGGGAGGAAATTTGTAGTGCCTTAATCGGCTGCCCGTGTAGTTGCTCGGTGGTGAGTTGATAACAGTTGCGTTGATCGACCGACATAAAGTGCGGTTCGACTTCCATTAAATAGGCAAAATTTTTATAACACGGATACGACGGATCGGTCAGCCCCAGTTTGTCGCCTTTTGCTAAGGTCAGCGCATAGGCAATCAAAAATGCGCCGCTGGTGCCGGGGGTGAGCAACACGCGTTGCGGCGAAATGTCAACGTGATAACATTCGCGATAATGTTGGCAGATTTTTTCGCGCAATGCTGCCAGCCCAAGGCTTTCGGTGTAGCTGAATTTGTTTTCGCCGACCGCACTTTGCAGTGCGGCTTTGACTTTTGGCGACGGTGGCAGATCCGGCTGCCCGATTTCAAAGTGGATCGCATTCGGATATTTGGCGGCTTCGCGTACAATATCCATTACGATAAAGGCGCTCATTTTGTCGTAACGCATGATTTTATCCTTAGAAAAAGTGAAATTGGGGAAATCCTACGGCAATCGGTTTAACCTTGCAATAGCTGCGGTTTATTGCGGTGCAGGGTGGTCAAAAAATACAAAAAAACGCGATAAAAAAATTCACAAGCCGAATGAAGATCTGTATAATCCAACCGCAATATTTTTACCTTCATTTTTTTCCACCTTTCAAAAAAGAGAGATATTGCAATGCTGAGAGTCGTTAAAGAAGCCCTGACATTTGATGATGTGCTGCTGCTTCCCGCCCATTCCACTGTTTTGCCGAACACGGCAGATTTATCCACTCAACTGACCAAAGATATTCGCTTAAATATCCCTGTTTTATCCGCGGCGATGGACACCGTCACCGAAGCTAAACTGGCAATTTCTCTTGCGCAGGAAGGCGGCATCGGATTCATTCACAAAAACATGACTATCGAGCGCCAAGCCGATCGTGTGCGTCGTGTGAAAAAATTTGAAAGCGGCATCGTGAGCGATCCGATTACGGTGCGCCCGGAAATGACATTGCGCGACTTGGAAGCGTTAAGCAAAAAAAACGGCTTCGCAGGCTATCCGGTGACCACCGAAAGCGGCGAATTGGTCGGAATTGTGACCGGACGCGACGTGCGCTTTGTTACCGATTTAGATCGCCCGGTCACCTCGGTGATGACGCCGAAAGAGCGGTTAGTCACGGTAAAAGAAAACGAACCGCGCGAAGAAGCCTTTTCGTTAATGCACGCCCACAGAATTGAAAAAGTGTTGGTGGTGAACGACGATTTCAAACTGGTCGGCATGATCACTCTGCGCGACTACCAAAAAGCCGAAAGCAAACCGAACGCCTGTAAAGACCAATACGGTCGCTTGCGCGTGGGCGCGGCGGTTGGTGCCGCGCCGGGCAATGAAGCGCGAATCGACGCACTGGTGGAAGCCGGGGTGGATGTGCTGCTAATCGACTCTTCGCACGGACATTCCGAAGGGGTGTTGCAGCGCGTGCGCGAAACGCGTGCGAAATATCCGGATTTGCCGATTGTCGCCGGCAATGTGGCAACCGCTGCAGGCGCAATTGCATTGGCAGATGCCGGCGCAAGTGCGGTGAAAGTCGGGATCGGACCGGGTTCAATCTGCACCACCCGCATCGTAACCGGCGTTGGCGTGCCACAAATCAGCGCGATTGCCGACGCAGCCGAAGCCTTGAAAGATCGTGGCATTCCGGTGATCGCCGACGGCGGCATCCGTTATTCCGGCGACTTGGCAAAAGCCATTGCCGCAGGTGCGTCGTGCGTGATGATGGGTTCTATGTTTGCCGGAACGGAAGAAGCCCCGGGCGAAATCGAACTGTATCAAGGCAGAGCGTTTAAAGCCTATCGTGGCATGGGTTCATTGGGCGCAATGACCAAAGGTTCGTCCGATCGTTATTTCCAATCCGACAACGCCGCCGATAAATTAGTGCCGGAAGGCATCGAAGGGCGGATTCCTTACAAAGGATTGCTCAAAGAGATTATTCATCAGCAAATGGGCGGCTTGCGCTCGTGCATGGGCTTGACCGGCTGCGCCACCATTGAAGAACTGCGCACCAAAGCCGAGTTTGTCAAAATCAGCGGCGCCGGCATTAAAGAGAGCCATGTGCATGATGTTACTATCACCAAAGAAGCTCCGAATTATCGGATGGGGTAAGCCTAATCGTAATAAGGACTAAATGTGAAACCGCCCTTTGAGCTGACCAATCAGATGTTGAATCGTATTGTGGAGATTTCCCATAAAATCGGGCAGCTTCAAGGGCAATATGAACGAAATCTGCATTTGCACAAAGAAAATCGGATTCGTTCGATTCAATCTTCTTTGGCGATTGAAAACAATTCGCTCACGATTGAACAAGTGAGCGACATTATTAACGGCAAACCGGTGTTAGGCGATCCGCAGGAAATTCACGAAGTACAAAATGCGTATCAGGCTTATGAAGCGATTTTGAGTTTTGATCCGTATTCGGTTACCGATTTTCTCCGTGCCCATGGATTGCTGACGCAAGGCTTGGTGAGTCAAGCCGGTGTTTTCCGCGAAAAAGATGTCGGCATTTTTGACGGACAAGGCAATGTGCTGCATCTTGGCGCCAGACCTGAATTTGTGCCGCGCTTGGTTCAACAGCTGTTTGACTGGGCGAAAACCGATGATACGCCGGATTTGATTAAAAGTGCGGTTTTGCATTATGAAATCGAGATGATCCATCCGTTTGCCGACGGCAACGGGCGAATGGGGCGTTTGTGGCAAAGTGTGCTGCTCAGTCGTTGGAACCCGTTGTTTGCCTGGCTGCCGGTGGAAACTATCGTGTATCAACATCAGCAAGATTATTATGCGGTACTAAGGCAGGCGGATAAATCGGGGCGTTCGACGGTGTTTATTGAGTTTATGCTCGATCGTATTTTAGAAACGTTGGAACAGTATTCGCTCACTGAAATGAGCGAAAAAGTGAGCGATAAAATGAGCGAATTATCCGAAACTGCACGCGCAATGTATCGGATTCTTGCGACGCATCTGGCAAACCATACACGTTTGTCGGGGGGCGAAGCTCAGCAACTGTTGAACAAACCGCCGGCAACTACGCGGCGCTATCTGGCTAATTTTGTTGCCTTGGGGCTGCTAGAGGCTATCGGCACCACCAAAAACCGTTATTATCAACTGCCGTCATCAACAAACAACAGAAATCCAATTTAATCAAAAGGAACAACATGAACAACATTCATCAGCATAAAATTTTAATTTTGGACTTCGGTTCGCAATATACCCAGCTGATTGCCCGTCGGGTGCGGGAAATCGGGGTTTACTGCGAGCTGTGGGCGTGGGACGTGGCGGAGCAGGATATTCGTGATTTTAATCCGAGCGGAATTATTTTATCCGGCGGCCCTGAAAGCACCACCGAGCAAAACAGCCCGAGAGCGCCGGAATATGTTTTTAATGCCGGTGTGCCGGTGTTGGGAATTTGCTACGGTATGCAAACCATGGCTATGCAATTAGGCGGCGAAGTGAAAAGCTCAACCGAGCGTGAATTCGGTTATGCGTCGGTGGAAGTGGTGCAAACCAATCCGCTGTTTAAATCGCTGCAAAATGCCTTGTCGGCACAGCAACAGCCGCTGCTCGACGTTTGGATGAGCCACGGCGACAAAGTGACGCAAATTCCACCGCAGTTTGAAATTTCAGCGGCAACCGACAGCTGCCCGATTGCGGCGATGGCGGATAAAAGCAAGAATTTCTACGGCGTACAGTTCCACCCGGAAGTCACCCACACCAAGAGCGGTCTGGAGTTGTTGCAAAATTTTGTGCTGAATATCTGCGGTTGTGAAAACCGCTGGACGGCGGAAAATATCATCGAAGATGCCGTGGCGCGGATTAAAGCGCAAGTCGGCGATGACGAAGTGATTTTAGGCTTATCGGGCGGGGTGGATTCCTCCGTGACCGCACTTTTACTGCATCGCGCGATCGGCAAAAATCTGCACTGTGTATTCGTGGACAACGGATTGTTGCGTTTGAACGAAGCGGAGCAGGTGATGGAGATGTTCGGCGATAAATTCGGTTTGAATATTATTCACGTTAACGCTGAAGATCGTTTCTTGAACGAATTGGCGGGCGTGTCTGATCCGGAAGCAAAACGCAAAGTGATCGGCAAAGTGTTTGTGGACGTGTTTGACGAAGAGTCGCAAAAACAAGCCAATGTAAAATGGCTGGCGCAAGGCACGATTTATCCGGATGTGATCGAATCGGCGGCATCGAAAACCGGCAAGGCTCATGTGATCAAATCGCACCACAACGTCGGCGGTTTGCCGGATTATATGAAACTCGGCTTAGTTGAACCGCTGAAAGAGCTGTTCAAAGACGAAGTGCGCAAAATCGGCTTGGCGCTGGGCTTGCCGTATGAAATGCTATACCGTCATCCGTTCCCGGGCCCGGGCTTGGGCGTGCGTGTGTTGGGCGAGGTGAAAAAAGAGTATTGCGATATTCTGCGCCGCGCCGATGCGATCTTTATCGAAGAATTACACAAAGCCGATTGGTATCACAAAGTCAGCCAAGCATTCACCGTATTTTTGCCGGTGAAATCGGTCGGCGTGATGGGCGATGGGCGCAAATACGACTGGGTGGTTTCAATCCGCGCAGTCGAAACCATCGACTTTATGACCGCCCACTGGGCGCACCTGCCGTATGATCTGCTCGGTCGAATTTCCAACCGAATCATCAATGAAGTCAACGGCATCTCACGCGTGGTATATGATATTTCAGGCAAACCACCTGCGACGATTGAATGGGAATAGTCTTAATTATCAAATGGTTAAATCCTCGGGTTGCCGAGGCTTTTTTGTTTTTTCTGTGCGGATAGCCATTGTTCGACATAACAAAGTTTGTTACATTGATCGCAATTTTTTATTGGGAGAAAGAAAATGAAAATCGCAGTTTATAGCACCAAAAAATATGATAAAAACTATTTTGAACTGGTGAATGTAAAGTATGGATTTGGGCTGGAGTTTTATGATTTTCTGCTGAATGAAAGAACGGCGAAAATGGCGGAAGGCGCTGATGCGGTATGTATTTTTGTGAATGATGTCGCCAATCGCGCAGTGCTGAAAACCTTGTCTGAAATCGGGGTGAAGTTTATTGCGCTGCGTTGTGCCGGTTTTAATAATGTCGATTTGGAGGCAGCGAAAGAGTTCGGTTTGAAAGTGGTGCGCGTGCCGGCATATTCGCCGGAGGCGGTGGCGGAGCATACTGTCGGGCTGATGTTGGCGTTGAATCGGCGGATTAATAAAGCCTATAACCGCACGCGTGATGCCAATTTTTCGCTCGAGGGGTTAATCGGCTTCAATATGTACGGACGAACGGCGGGGGTGATCGGCAGCGGCAAAATCGGCGTGGCGGTGATGCGAATTCTGAAAGGCTTCGGCATGAATATTCTCACTTATGATCCATATGTTAACCCGGCGGCAGTGGAATTGGGCGCGGAATATATGGATTTGGATACCCTGTATGCGCATTCTCATGTGATCACTTTGCATTGCCCGGCAACCGCGGAAAACTATCATCTGCTAAACCAAGCCTCTTTTGCCAAAATGCGCGATGGCGTGCTGATCGTCAATACCAGCCGCGGTTCATTGTTGAATACCGAAGATGCGCTGCAAGCATTAAAAAGCCGCAAAATTCGCGGATTAGGGATTGATGTGTATGAAAATGAGCGCGATCTGTTTTTTGAAGACAAATCCAATGACGTGATCCAAGATGACACTTTCTCACTGTTAGCAGCGTCACATAATGTGCTGATGACCGGACATCAGGCGTTTTTAACCGAAGAAGCGATCACCAGCATTGCCGAGGTTACACTGCATAATATTGCGGATTTGGTGCGCAATATCGACAGCCCAAACGAAGTCAAAGCTTGAGAACAGACGTGCTAAAATCTTGATTTTATGTCGATTAATTTTCAGTAGAGCTGATAACTAATTTTAACTTATTGTTTTATAATATTTTTATATAATGGTAATGAAAGAATTATAAGATTATTTATCGATAGACCTTGAAAATCGCGGCATAAGTGCTTATCTTAAGCAAACTGAAACAAGACAAACTAAGGAAAACAAAATGAGTGAAGTAGTACACGCAACCGATGCCAGCTTTGAAAGCGACGTTTTGCAATCCACTATCCCGGTGGTGTTGGACTTTTGGGCACCGTGGTGCGGACCATGTAAAATGATTGCCCCGATTCTGGACGATATCGCTGCAGAGTTAGACGGCAAAGTGAAAGTGGTCAAAATCAATGTTGATGAAAACCAACAAGTCGCAGCACAATTCGGTGTGCGTAGCATCCCGACATTGGTTATTTTCAACGAAGGCAAAGTGGCTGCAACTCAAGTCGGCGCATTACCAAAAAATCAATTGATCGCATTAATTGAAAAATCAGTTGCTTAATAAAAGGCATAGTAGACAAAAATGTGGCTGAAATCTCGCTTAATCCCTTATAGAATAAGGCGTTAAGTGAGATTTTTTAAAATGACCAAAAAATTGCTATTTCTGTGGTTCAGAACACATTAAAAAACACGGTAAAAATTCAGGCAAGCAACGCTATAAATGCTTGGATTGTTTACGGACATATTCTCACACAAATTACCTTCAATCCGCCCAAATCTGGCACGATTACACCGTCGGAAAACAGACGTATAAGCAGCTTGCGTTAACCTATGATTGTTCGGTCAGGACTATCCAAAGGCACCTGAAAAAAGCCCCTAAAACGCCACTCAGCACACCGCAAACCACAATGTTGAATCTTATTATGGATGTCACTTTTTTCGGGCGACAATTCGGCGTATTAGTCATAATGGATTCCCGCTCAAAAAAGGTGATTTACCACCAAATCGTTCGTACCGAAAAGGACATTTACTATACCAAAGCCATCAATCGATTGCGTAAAAAAGGATTTATTATTCAATCTATTACTTGCGATGGGCGACGGGGCTTATTGAAAGATATATTTAATACGCCAACCCAAATGTGCCAATTTCACCTTGTTGCAATGGTGATTCGCAAGCTGACGAGAAACCCTAAATCCGTTGCCGGAAAGGAACTGAAAACAATGGTTAAAACACTCAAGCAGAGTCACAAAAATGACTTTTATGTCCGTTTGCATCACTGGTTTTTGCAGCATAAAGCTTACTTAGAAGAACGGTCTGATATACCCGATAATCAGGGTAAATTTCCTTATAAACATCGCAAATTGAGAGGGGCTTATGCCAGTATTAAACGCTATATGGATTACTTGTTTGTCTTTGAAAAATACCCGGAGTTACGGATAGAAAAAACGACAAATCGGCTGGAAGGGCTGTTTAAGGATTTAAAGCAGAAATTATCCGTTCATAATGGACTAAACCGAAGGAATAAGATTATGTTTATACAGGATTTTTTGAGTAAAAAGAGTTGATTTTGATATGTTTAATAATCAAAACCAACCTTTTTATCCAATAGCGTATGTTGTCTAAAAAATTACCAATTTTTTGTCTACTATGGCAAACATAAAAATTTGCATACAAGTTTCATACGCGCATACTGTTTATAAGTATTCACTGCGCCATTTTTTTCGCCGCCGCTAAAAAGCCTTGTGCTGAGCGGTAGATTGCATCTTTGCCTTGCACCGTTAAAATCAGATCCGACAATTCACGGAATGCACCTTTTCCGCCGGATAACGTCAAAGTGCGGTCGGCGGCTTGTTTCACATAATCCGGCGCATCTGCCACCGCAGCCGAAAAGCCGCAAACCGCAAACGCGGGCAAATCGACACTGTCATCGCCGATATAGGCGGTTTGTTCCGCGCTAACACCGGCTTGCTGCATCAGTTGATGACAAGCGGTCTCTTTATCCAGCTTGCCCAATAAAAACAGCTCGATCCCCAAATCCGCAATCCGCTTGCGCAAAATCGCCGAGTCACGCCCCGACAACACCGCGACTTGAATTCCCGATTCGATCAACATCCGAATCCCCAAACCGTCGCGCACATGGAAACATTTCAACGCTTCGCCGTTGGCATCGTAATACAAGCTGCCATCGGTGAGCACACCGTCAATATCGGTGATCACCAGTTTAATATTGTTCAGTTTATTATTCATGTTAGCAGCGCCTTAATTAATAGGAGAACTCAAATAGACCGACGACTTTATCTTGATCCAATACGATCAATGAATGAATTTTATGCTGCCGCATATAATCCTCAGCTTGCCCCATATAGGTGTCTGCTTGAATGGTTTTCGGATTGGTTGACATAATATCAGTAGCAGTCAGGCGCATACATTTGATTCCTTTTGCCACAAAAGCGCGACGCACATCACCATCGGTAATAATACCCTTTAATTGCTCATTATCCATCACAATGGCAATCCCCATTCGCCCTTCGGTCATTTTCGCGACGCAGTCGGCAAACGGGGTGTCGAACGCGACGATTGGTAAGCGGGTTTGCATGACATCGCGCACTCGGCTGAGCAGACGCCGTCCTAAGCTGCCGCCGGGGTGGAAACGTGCAAAATCGGTCGGTTGGAAATCACGCGCTTTAATCAGTGCCACAGCAAGCGCATCAGCCAGCGCCAGTGTTACCAGTGCGGAAGTGGTCGGTGCGAGATTATTCGGGCAGGCTTCACGTTCGACCGAAATATCCAACAGATAATCCGCGTGTTTCGCCAAGGTGGATTCAGGGTTGCCGGTCATCGCGATAATTTGATTGCCAAAGGTTTTAAGGCTTGGGATCAACTTATTCACATCGTCGGTTTCGCCGCTGTAAGAAATCAAAATCACAATATCAATCGGCTTTAACATCCCCAAATCGCCGTGAAAGGCTTCGGTCGGGTGTAGGAAGAAGCTCGGTGTGCCGGTTGAAGCAAAGGTCGCCACCATTTTTTTACCGATTAATCCGGATTTGCCGATCCCCGCCACTACCAAACGCCCTTCGCAGTGTAAAATGGCATCGACGACGCGTGAAAATCGCGTACTGATGCGTTCACGCAGGCGGGCAATGCTTTGTTCTTCAATCAACAATGTTTCTTGGGCGATTTGGATATAATTCATAAAAACCTCAATAATTCAGGGCAGATGGCGCATTGTAACGCAATTTATTAATTTGGCGCTATCTTAATCCGCCAAATTTCGTTATACTGCGCGCCGAGTTGGTCAGGCAATCGCTGGTTTATTGAAGCCCTCAACCGTCGCAAGACGACCTAGGGGACAAGTAAACGAGAGGAAAGTCCGGGCTACATAGGGCAGGGTGCCGGGTAACGCCCGGGGGGCGCGAGCCTACGACCAGTGCAACAGAGAGCAAACCGCCGATGGCTTTTTAAGCACAGGTAAGGGTGAAAGGGTGCGGTAAGAGCGCACCGCGTGGGTGGCAACACTTCACGGCACGGTAAACTCCACTCGTAGCAAGACCAAATAGGAACTCAATGGGTGTGCCCGCTCAGAGTTCGGGTAGGTTGCTTGAGCGTTTGTGCAAATAAACGCCTAGAGGAATGATTGTCCACGACAGAACCCGGCTTACCGACCAACTCGCTTTTTTCCTTCCATACACTATAGCATAACCTAAGTGCGGTTTATCGGCAGGCAAGCCTAGGTTACAAACTGGCTAAGAACTGCTTATTCCTCAACAAACCGAATCAATCCCTCTTGTTGAGTCGTTGCAATCAAGCGTCCGTCGTGAGAAAAAATCTGTCCGCGTGCTAAGCCGCGGGCGGCGTAGGCGTTGTTGTTTTCCACCGCGTGCAGCAGCCACTGATTCAAATCAAACGGGCGGTGGAACCAAATCGCATGGTCGATGGTCGCGACTTTCATGCCTTTTTCCAAAAAGCCTTTTTTGTGCGGGTGAAGTGCGGTCAGCAGGCAGTGGAAATCAGAAAAATAGGCGAGTAGGCACTGATTAATTTTCAGATCGTCAGGTACTGTACCGTTGGCTTTGAACCAGGCATATTGTTCGGCAGGAAATTCACGCCCCTGAAACGGATTGTTGAGGTATTTACTGCGCACATCAAACGGGCGATCGGCGGTCAGTTTCTCTTTTACCGCCGGCGGTAAATAAGCGGCAACGGCACGTACAGCGTCTAACTCATTGATCAATTGATCAGGCGCTTCCACATTCGGCATGGGACTTTGGTGATCAAAGCCGTTTTCTAAGCTTTGAAAAGAGGCGGTGACATGGCAAATCGGTTCATTATGCTGAATCGCCTTGATTCGAAGTGCGGTGAAACTGCGTCCTTCGCGCAGAATTTCCTCATCATACAAAATCGGGTGTTGCGCATCGCCGCTGCGCAAAAAATAGGCGTGGCAGGAGTGTAAAATCCGATCCGCCGGTGCGACTTTCATGCCGGCTGCCAGCGCCTGTGCCACGACTTGTCCGCCAAACACCTGGCGCAATCCCAAATCGAGGCTTTGCCCGCGAAAGTAGTGGTCGTCAATGGTTTCCAGCGTTAATAAATCGATCAATTGATTGAGTACGGTTGACATGTTTTTGCCTTGTATAAAAGAAAATCATTTTTCGGTTATAGCAAAATCATCAATGAAAAACAACAGAATGGCGGATAAATCGCCGGTCGGTCGCCGCAAGTACACGGTTAAACTTGCAAAGGCGCGGCAATTGTAGGACAATGCACCGCACTTGACGGTTTTTCCGTCAATCCAATGGATTCCCTCTTGGTTCCTCGCAATGGTGTTTGGTTCACCGGGTCAGGTTCGGAAGAAAGCAGCCCAAGTCAAATTTCCGTGTGCCGAGATTAAGCTGGGAGGGAGTCCACCCAAATTTCCTTTCTTATTCAGATAATTAATCT
This sequence comes from Testudinibacter sp. P27/CKL/0425, assembly GCF_052931395.1. Lineage (NCBI taxonomy): Bacteria > Pseudomonadati > Pseudomonadota > Gammaproteobacteria > Pasteurellales > Pasteurellaceae > Testudinibacter > Testudinibacter sp. P27/CKL/0425. Next base: position 1,366,719 of record NZ_CM128801.1, read on the forward strand.
TATTTTCTTTCGGTCAAATTCCATGGTTACGGCTTGATCTTTGATTTCAGGCGATTATAATCAAAATAACTTAGGTTATTATGTTTATTTTTCAATCTGGCAATCCGTGATCTCTTGCCTATCATTTGGTGGAGTACAGTATGAAAAAAGTCCTTTTTGTTTTACTGATAGCCGCATTAGTCGGCGCCGCAGTTTGGTTTACACAACAAGATTCAGAATCGAGTTATCCCGACATCGCCAGCGTGAACGGGCGCCTGGAATTGGCAAGAATGGATGTCGCCAGCCTGTATGCCGGACGAGTCGAATCGATAGCGGTTGCCGAGGGGCAAAGCATCGAAAAAAATGCGCTGTTGGCGGTGTTGTCCTCCAACACGGTGCAAGCGCAACTCAGTGCGGCACAAGCGCAACAAGCTCAAGCCGAGCAAGCGGTGAATCGTGCGCAAGCACAAATCGAAGCCCAACAACAGCAATTGAAAGTGGCAGAGATGGATCTGCAAAATGCCCAAAAAATGCGGCATGATAATCTCATTTCAAAATCAGAACTGGAAAAACGCCAAGCAGAACGCGACGCGGCAAATGCGGCATTGCAAGCGGTGATCGCGGCGAAACGCGAAGCCGAAGCCGGGGTGGCGCAGGCGAAAGCACAAGTCGAGCAAGCCAGTTCGGTTGATCAAGACATGGAAGTGCGGGCGCCGCAGGCAGGCAGAGTCGAATACAAAATTGCTGAGGTGGGCAATGTGATTCCAGCGGGCGGCAAAGTGGTCAGCTTGCTGAATTTGGATGATGTCAGCATGAACCTGTTTTTCTCCGCGCCGACGGTGAATAACATCGCCTTAAACAGCGAAGCGCGGATCGTGCTGGACGGCACCGACACCGTTTGGCCGGCAACGGTCAGCTATATCGCCGCCGATGCGCAATTTACTCCAAAATATGTTGAAACCGCAGAGGAGCGGGAAAAGCTGGTATTTAAAGTGAAACTGCAAATTTCGTCGCAACTTGCACAACAGTATTCCGACTATTTGCGCGGTGGCATGACCGGCAACGGTTATGTGCTAACTGATAAGAACGCCGAATGGCCTGAGGCATTGCAGCCTAAATTGCCGCAGTAGCGAATGAACGGTCAACGGGAAGGTGATTATGCAGACGGATTCTCAACCCCAAGCCGTAAAGCTGGAAAATGTTTCTCACCACTACAAACAATTACAAGCGCTGGATAGCGTTTCCTTCAGCTTGCCGCAAGGACAAACAATCGGGCTGATCGGCCCTGACGGTGTCGGTAAATCGACGCTGCTTTCGTTGATCGCCGGGGTCAAAATCATTCAGCAGGGCACGGTCGAAGTGCTGGGCTTGGATCAAGCCGATGCGAAACAACGCCACGAATTGTCTACCAAAGTCGCTTTTATGCCGCAAGGGCTGGGCAAAAATCTGTATCCTACCTTATCGATCAATGAAAATATTGACTTCCACGCTCGACTGTTTGGTTTAGATCGTAAACAGCGCAAACAACGGATCTCGCGTCTGCTGAAAGCCACCGGCTTAGAACCGTTTCGTCAACGGGCGGCGGGCAAACTCTCAGGCGGCATGAAGCAAAAACTCAGTCTGTGCTGTGCCTTAGTGCACAATCCGCAATTATTAATTTTAGACGAACCGACCACCGGTGTCGATCCGCTGTCGCGCCGTCAATTTTGGGCGTTGGTGAATGAACTGCGAGAAGAAAACTCTGAGATGACGGTGATTGTTGCTACTGCATATATTGATGAGGCGGAGCAGTTCGATCATTTGTTGGCGATGGATGATGGTAAACTACTGGTTAATAAACCGACTAAAACTGTGTTGCAACAATCGGAAAGCGAAACGCTGGAGCAGGCGTATATCAAGCTGTTGCCGAAAGACAAGCAAACCGACTGGGACGATTCGCAAATACCACACTTTGAGCCTGAAAAAGATTCGCCGACGGCGATTGAAGCGGAAAATCTGAGTAAAAAATTCGGCGATTTTACTGCGGTTGATAATGTCAGTTTCAGCATTGCGCGCGGCGAAATTTTTGGTTTTCTCGGCTCGAACGGCTGTGGCAAAAGCACCACGATGAAAATGCTGACCGGATTGCTGGACGCCACCTCCGGGCGCGCCGAATTATTAGGCTCGCCGGTGGACGCCAGCGATATGCAAACTCGCAAGCGGGTCGGGTATATGTCGCAATCCTTCTCGTTATATGAAGAATTAAGTGTGCGACAAAATTTGGTGTTGCACGCCAAATTGTATCAATTGGAAGGAAAGCAGGGCGAAGATGCGGTGAACGAAGCGCTGGAGCAATTCGAATTGCACTCGGTGGCAGAGAGCAAGCCGACCGCACTTTCGCTCGGCGTGCGCCAACGGTTGCAACTTGCCGCCGCCTGTTTGCATCACCCTGAAGTGTTGATTTTAGACGAACCGACTTCCGGGGTTGATCCCGCGGCGCGTGATATGTTTTGGCAATATTTACTTAAATTATCACGCGACGATCGGATCACGATTTTTGTTTCCACCCATTTTATGAACGAAGCCCAGCGCTGCGATCGGATTTCGTTGATGGATCGCGGCAAAGTGTTGGCGGTCGGCACGCCGGAAGCGTTACAACAGCAAAAAAAGGCGGACACGCTGGAGCAAGCCTTTATCCTGTTTTTAGAAGAACAAGAAAAGCAACAGCAGCAAAAACAACAAGCGGAATCATCGTCTGACGACGAAGACAGCACGCCGTCGGCAGCAACTGCGACTGAAAACTTACAGCTTTCTTTCGGGCTGCGTTATTGGTTTAACATTATTTGGACCTTTGCGATTCGAGAGGGCAAGGAGCTGTTGCGTGATCGGATCCGGCTGCTGTTTGCGGTTTTTGGACCGGTGATTCTGCTGTTGGCGGGAAGCTGGGGAATTTCGTTTGATGTCAGCAACCTTAAATTTGCGGTGTGGGATCAAGATAAAAGTTATCAAAGCCGACAGTTGGTCGAACAATTCTCGGCATCCGGCTATTTTGAGCTGCTGGAGCAAGCGCCGGATCGGCAGCGGCTTTCCACTTTATTAAAGAGCGGTCAGGCGCGGCTGGCGATCGAAGTGCCACCAAATTTCGGGCGCGATTTATTGAAGCAGCGCAAACCGCAAGTTGCTTTGTATGTTGACGGCTCCATGCCGTTTACCGGGGAGAATATCGTCGGTTATGCACAGGGAATCATGCTGCAATATGTACAGCAATTCTACCGCCAACAGGGCATCAGCTTAAACCCGTCGTATGATCTGGAAGTGCGGTTTATGTATAACCAAGCGTTTAAAAGTGTGAATGCGATTTCGCCGGGATTGATTATGCTGACGCTGATGATGGTTCCGGGTATGATGACCGCACTTGGCGTGGTGCGGGAAAAAGAGATCGGCTCGATCACCAATCTGTACGCCTCGCCGGCGTCGGTCAGCCAATATTTATTGGGCAAACAGCTACCGTATGTCGGGTTGTCGCTGCTCAGCTATCTGGTGTTGATCTTTTTAGCGGTCGTGGTGGTCGGCGTGCCGTTGAAAGGCTCGTTTTGGGCAATGAGTCTTGGCGCGTTGGGCTTGATCTTAGCGTCCACCGCGTTCGGTTTGCTGATTTCCGCTTTTGTACAATCGCAAGTCGCGGCGATTTTCGGCTCGGCGATTATCAGCATGGTGCCGGCGGTCAGTTTCTCCGGCTTTCTGTATCCGATGTCAACTTTAGTTGGCGCAGGGTATTGGATCGGCTGGAGCTTCCCGACCAGTTGGTATAATTTGATTAGCCTCGGCGCTTTCACCAAAGGCTTGGGCTTTGCCAGCTTCATTCATCTGTATGGCGTGTTATTGCTGTTCTTTGTGATTTATCTGTCCGCCGCCAGCTTGTTATTGAAAAAGCAGGAGAAATAGTATGCAGTGGTTAAAAAATGTTTATTATTTGTCCATTAAAGAATTGCGCAGCCTGTTTAGCGATGTCACGCTGATCGGGCTGGTGGTGATTATGTTCACTTTCACTATTTATTCGATCGGAAAAAGCGTGACCACCGAAGTGAAAAACGCCTCGGTGGCGGTTTTCGATCAGGATCATTCAACCTTGTCTTATCAACTGCGCGATGCGATTTTGCCGCCTTATTTCAAACAGGTGGTGGAAATTGAATACGACCAAATTGACGCCACCATGGACAGCGGCGAATATATTTTTGTGCTGACGATTCCACCGAATTTTGCCTCGGAATTATTGGCGGGCAAACAGCCGCAATTGCAATTGTTGGTTGATGCTACCGCCATGACGCAGGCGGGGGTCGGTGCGAATTATCTGACTCAAATCATCAGCCGACAAATCAGCCAATTTTTGGGCGAGCCGAACAGCGAGGCAATGCTGCCGTTTGAGCCGGTGATCAACGTGTTATTCAACAGCAATCTGTTAACCGAATGGTTTATGCCGACTACTCAAATTACCGGTAATTCCAGCTTGCTGGCGCTGATTTTGGTCGGGGCGGCGGTGATCCGCGAGCGTGAACATGGCACAATTGAGCATTTATTGGTGATGCCGGTCACTGCCAGCGAAATCGCATTTTCTAAAATTTTGGCAAACAGCTTGGTGATTCTGGTGGCGGCGATGTTGTCGCTCTATTTTGTGGTGCACAAAATGATCGGTGCGCCGATCAACGGCTCGATCTGGCTGTTTGCGTTTAGTGAGGCGATCTATCTGTTTTCAGTGGCGGGATTGGGGCTGTTTTTGGCGACTCAGGCGCCAACCATGCCGCAATTCAGCCTGTTATGTTTGCCGGTGTATATCGTGTTGTATTTATTATCCGGCGGCACGTCGCCGTTTGAGAGTATGCCGCCGCTGGTGCAAAATATTATGCTGTTTTCTCCGCTTACTCAATTTGTTGCGATCAGCCAAGATGTGTTATTCCGCGGCGCCGGTTGGGAAACCATTTGGCATCGGCTGGTGATCATGGCAATTATGGGCGCGGCGTTTGTCACCTTGGCGATTGTCCGTTTTCGTTCCATGCTGGCACGGCAGAATTAGAGGAGCTATCGTATGCAAAAGCGTTATTGGATGTTAACCGCACTTCCCCTACTGTTAAGTGCTTGTAGCAACACCGAAGTGGCACTGGACTCAAATGTCACGCTGCCGCCGCAGTATCAACAGACTGCGCAAGCGCAAGGCGAGCAGCAAATCAGCCGTTGGTGGCGCCAATGGCGCGATCCGCAGCTGATCCGCTTGATTGAACAGGGCTTGGCGAGCAATTTGGACTTGGCAATGGCGCACAGCCGCTTGCAAGAAGCACGCGCTATTTCGACGTTGGCAGGAGCGGAATTAGCACCACAAGTTGGCGCTAGCGGTACGCTTGGCGGGCAGCGGATTGAAATTGAAAATAATTTACCGGCGGCGCGCCAAGTGCTGGGCGACGAATTTTCAAATAAAGGTTATGCGCTAATGGGTGGAGTCGCTGCCTCTTGGGAGCCGGATATTTTCGGACAAAAACGTAGCGATGCCGATGCCGCCGGTTATGCCGAATTAGGCGCACAAGAGCGGGTTTACGGCACGCAAATGCTGGTCGCCAGTGACATTGCCGACAGCTATTTGCAGGCGCAAAACGTGTTGCACCAGCGCCAACTATTAGACCGCACTTTGAACACATTACAACAATTGCAGCGCTATATTGACGGGCGCTTCCAAGCGGGGCAGGTGAACGCTTACGAAGTTAACGAAATTGCGGCGAAAATCGAAGCGCTAAAAGCACAACAAAGCGGCTTACAAGCGCAGTTTGACGCCCAACAACGCAAAATAGCGGTGCTTATCGGGCAAGTGCCGCAGAGTTTTAAACTGGATGTTAAACAGATGCGCCAAGCCGATGTGTTACACAACCTACCGCAACCGCCACGCGGGCAGCAACCGAGCGGCTTGTTGGCGCAGCGTCCGGATATTCGTGCGAATGCTGCGGCAGTGCAGGCGTATGCCGCGAAATTGGCAAGCGCCAAGGCGGATTTATTGCCGCGTTTTGACATTCAATTTTTGTGGCAAACCGGACGGATTGAATTAGACGGTGATTTGCCGCCGCTGAAAGGTTGGGGCGGGCTGGCAAGTATTGGCGTGCAGTTGCCGATTTTCACCGCCGGACGAATTCAGGCGAATATTCAGGCGGCCGACGCTCGGCTGCAGACCGCACTTTTGCAATATGATCAATCGGTGCTAAAAGCGTTGTCTGAAGTTGACAGCAGCTACCAAGCGCAATTTGCACTGAGCAATCAAAGCCGACAGCTGGATCGCGCGCGCCAAAAAGCGCAGCGCCAAGCGCAGGATTCGGAAAAACTGTTCCGCTATGGCGACAAAACCCTCGACGTTGCGCTGCGCGCGCGTTTGCAGGAGTTGGAATATCGGCAGCAGCTGCTGCAAGTGCGGTTAGCCGCCGGGCAAAATCTGCTGAATTTGTATAAAGCGATTGGCGGCGGTTGGCAAGCGAACTAAAACATTATGATCGCTATCACAATAATAGGGCGAAAATCCGGGGTTGAATCAAAATAAAGCCGGATTCGATTTGCTCAATGCGCCACAATTGATTAGAATGCCAACTTCTTGTCGTCGTCCTTACCGGTGGGGTTTGTGGGCGACGATTTTATTTTATCTCAAGGATTTATAAAAAACCTACCCAAAAGAGGTAGCATTTTCCTGTATGGCAATATTGGCACTTGGCATTAACCACAAAACCGCCTCGGTAGAGCTGCGTGAAAAGGTCGCTTTCAGTGATGAAAAGCGGCTTTTGGCTTTGCAGCAGATTCAGCAAAGCGAATTGGCGGAAAGTGCGGTGGTGCTGTCCACCTGCAACCGCACCGAGCTGTATTTGCATAATCGTCAAATTTCGCCGCAAGAGGAGAGTGAGCAAAACCGTCACTGGATTGAACGCGTGGTGCAGTGGTTTGTGCAGTTTCACGGATTGAATCAAGAGCAGCTGCAAGCCAACCTTTATCTGGCGCAAAATTCCGCGGCAACGCAACACTTAATGCGAGTGGCGTGTGGGCTGGATTCGTTGATTTTAGGCGAGCCGCAAATCTTGGGACAGGTGAAACAAGCCTATCAAGCCAGCGAAAATGTGTATCAACAAAATTTAAGCGGCGAATTTTCCCGCCTGTTCCAAAAAACTTTCGCCACTGCCAAACGCGTGCGCAGTGAAACCGACATCGGCGGAAGTGCGGTTTCGGTGGCATACGCGGCAACCAGCCTGGCAAAACAGATTTTCGATTCACTGCAACCGCTGACGATTTTGTTGGTCGGCGCAGGCGAAACCATTGAGCTGGTCAGCCGCTATCTGTTTCAGCAAGGCGCAGAAAAAATCATTATCGCCAACCGCACTTTGAGCCGCGCCGAAGCGCTGAGCGAGCGAGTGGGCGCGATGGAGTTACTGCCGTTGGAACACCTGCAACAAGGCTTGAACCGTGCGGATATTGTGATCAGCTCCACCGCCAGCGATCAGCCTCTGATTACGCAAAGCATGGTGAAACAGGCGCAAAAACAGCGCAAGAACCGTTCAATGCTAATTATTGATATTGCCGTGCCGCGCGATGTGGAAGAGCAAGTCGCTGAGGTGGACGGGGTTTATCACTACAGCGTTGACGATCTGCAACACATCATTCAGCACAATTTAGCGCAACGCCAAAAAGCCTCGGAACAGGCGGAACAGATTATTCAACAAGAAAGCCGTGATTTTTTCCAATGGTTGAAGCTGCACCAATCCTCGAATTTGATCCGCAAATATCGCGATCAAGCCGAACAAACGCGGCAAGAGCTACTGAGTAAGGCGTTGACCGCACTTCAACAAGGGCAGGATCAGGAAAAAATTCTGCAAGAGTTAAGCTACAAACTCACCAACCGTTTATTGCATGCCCCGACCCAAGCGATTCAAGGCTTGGTGAAATCCGGCGACAGTCAAGGGTTACAACACTTCTCAACCGCACTTGGGCTGACAGCCGACAGCGAGCAAAACGCCGAACATTAGCGGCGCGGATTGGCATTAGCCTATTTCCTTGATTTCAGATAAAATACCCCTATTACGTTTCAACTTGTTTCAAAAGGAAAACCATGAAACCGTCAATTATCAGCAAACTGGAAAATTTACAAGAACGCTACGAGGAGCTGCAAGCGCTGCTTGGCGATCCGAGCGTGATTAACGATCAAGATAAATTCAGAGCCTACTCAAAAGAATACGCACAACTGGAAGATGTGGTGCAGTGTTTTGCCAAATGGACGAAACTACAAAGTGATCTGGAAGAAGCGCAAATGCTGCTCGACGATCCGAGTATGCGCGAAATGGCGTTGGAGGAGATCGAGGAATCCAGAGGCATGATCGAACATTTGGAACAGCAGCTGCAAGTGCTGTTGTTGCCGAAAGATCCGAACGACGAATACAACTGCTTCCTTGAAATTCGTGCCGGAACCGGCGGCGATGAGGCTGGGATTTTCAGCGGCGATCTGTTCCGGATGTACAGCCGTTATGCCGAGATCAAACGCTGGCGGGTAGAAATGATGAGTGCCAACGAAAGCGAGCAAGGCGGCTATAAAGAAGTGATCGTCAAAATCAGCGGCGACGGCGTGTACGGACAGCTGAAATTTGAATCCGGCGGGCATCGGGTGCAGCGTGTGCCGAAAACCGAATCACAAGGGCGGATTCACACTTCCGCTTGTACCGTAGCAGTGATGCCGGAATTGCCGGAATCGGAATTGCCGGAAATCAACCCAGCCGATCTGAAAATTGATACCTATCGCTCATCGGGCGCGGGCGGACAGCACGTTAATACCACCGATTCAGCGGTGCGGATCACCCACTTGCCGACGGGCATTGTGGTGGAGTGCCAAGACGAACGCTCACAACACAAAAACAAAGCCAAAGCAATGTCGGTGTTGGCAGCACGGATCGTACAAGCAGAAGAAGAGCGTCGTGCAGCGGAGGTGTCGAGCACCCGCCGCAATTTATTGGGCAGCGGCGATCGTTCCGATAAGATCCGCACTTACAATTATCCGCAAGGGCGAGTGACTGATCATCGCATTAACTTGACGTTATATCGCTTAGATGAAGTGATGAACGGCAAAATGGAAGAGCTGATTCAGCCGATTATCACCGAATACCAAGCGGATCAGCTGGCAGCACTGTCAGAGGGAAATTAATGCCGAGACGAGTCAGCAACAGAGACGGATTAACATTGGTTTGTCGGCGAGGATTGGCTTTTTTGACCGATTGCCTGCTTTATCCGTTATTGTGTATGTTGATTCTACAACTATTATTGATTTTCCCGCTGATTGCCGATTTCGAGCAAGGTGGGATGGAAAGTATTTTGACCGTGCTGTATTTGGGATTACCGGTTGCGATTGCAATACAATTGCAGTTTCTGCTAAGCAGTGGCAAAACCTTGGGAAAATTTTTGTGGAAGCTCCGCGTAGTGAATGCCGAGAACGGACAATCTCTTAGCCGCAGCAAAGTGCTGGTGCGTGAACTGGTGGCATTTGTGCTGTTGATTATCGGCTCGGTTGTGACTTTGGCGCTGAATATCATTTTGGTGCTGCAAGATGCCGAACAGCGCCGCTCACTTTGTGATCGAATTATGAAAACGCAAATTATTGACGCCTGCCGTTTAGGATAATAACCATGTTAGTTGAAAACCCGCGCGCAAAAAAGCGAAACGGCAAACCTGCCGCTTCGCAGTTAGAATTAGGAAACGGATCATATAATGCCGCAGTGGCAGAGCACATGAAACCGCTGCAATTGGCGGGCGGTTGTCGCCGTTTTTTAGCGGTTTTCGTTAATCTGCTGTTTTATTTTATTTCGGTGATTATCATCGCCAACCTCTTTGGTGAAGGCGCTCATGTCGGCATCGGTTCGTTATCATTTTGCCTGTTAACCCAATGGTTTCTCATGGCACGCTATTCACAAACATTGGGTAAAAAATTGTTCGGCATTCGCGTGGTCGATGCCAACACGCTGAATAATTTACCGTTTGGGCGCTATCTGCTGCGCGAACTGATCGACTGTTTGATTTACCTTATTTTTAGTGTCGGTGCGCTGCTGTCTTTTCTTTTGGCGATACGGCGCGGATACATCGAAACCCGCGGCAGCGGCATCACCAATTCACTGTTAATTAGAAGCTGATCTGCAATGACTTATCAACAATGGCTCGAGCAGGCGCTAACTTTGCTTGCTAACGCGGAAAGCCCAAGAATAGACAGCCAGTTATTATTACAACGGGTGACCGGTAAAAGTCGGGCGGCAATTTTGGCGTTCGGCGAAACCGTCCTGACGGCGTCGGAACAGCAGCAATTGACCGCACTTTTACAACGGCGGATCGATGGTGAACCGATGGCGTATATTTTTGGGGAAAAAGCTTTCTGGTCGTTGAGCTTGGAAGTTTCGCCGGAGACCTTAATCCCGCGTCCGGACACCGAAATACTGGTGGAGCGCGCGCTGGCAATTGTCGAACAGCGCCTTGCTTCACCGCACTTTGACGGCGAATTGGCGATTTTGGATCTGGGCACCGGAACCGGCGCTATCGCGCTGGCATTGGCGAGCGAATTAAAACCGCGGCTTGCCAAGTGCGGTGGGCGGCTGAAAGTGCTGGGTGTGGATTTTGTTGCCGGAGCAGTGACATTGGCGCGGCGCAACGGCGTGCGCAACCGACTGCCGGAGGTGGAATTTGCACAAAGCGACTGGTTCAGCCAAATCGGTGCGCAAAAGTTTGATATAATCGTCAGCAATCCGCCGTATATTGATCCGCTTGATCAACATTTATCACAAGGCGATCTGCGCTTTGAACCGCACTCCGCACTGGTGGCGAATGAAAACGGCTACGCGGATTTGCGCCGGATCATCGAACAAGCGCCGCAATATTTAAAACCGCAAGGCTGGCTATCACTGGAACACGGCTGGCAGCAAGGGCAGCAAGTGCGGTCGCTTTTTCAACAATACGACTGGCAGCATATTGAGACTGTCAACGATTACGGTAATAATGAACGGGTTAGTTTAGCGAATTTAGTAACTTAAAAAAGAGATAACAAGATGACAGTAGAACTTTCACCTTGCGAATTAAGCGAGGAGCAACGCAAGCTGCAAAAAGCCTTGTTGGTGCAGATGGTTGAAGTATATAAAGTGATTTCAACCGAAGACAAAACCGCCAGTATTTGGGGGCAGCTCGGACACTTGGTGCGCAAAGCGCGTCTTGCGGTGGATAAACAACAAACCGTTCGTGAACAAATCAGCCAATTATTGCAACTGGTCTATCGCGAATGGGGTTTTCACTGTGATCCGGACACCCATTTTAATGCCGACAGTATGCTGATTAATCAAATTTTGCAGCGTCATCAAGGTTCGGCACTGAGCTTGGGCGCGCTGGTGCTGTATTTGGCGGAAAGCCTGAGTTTGCCGCTGTTTCCGGTCAATTTCCCGACTCAGTTGGTGCTGCGCAGCGATCTCAACGGCGAAACCATTTTCATCAACCCGTGGGACGGCGAGTTTCTGACACAAGATACGCTGGATAAATGGATTGAAGGCTATATCGGCTTCGGCGAGGAGCCGGAGGAACACGATTTGAGCGTTGCCGAAGGCGAACAAATCACCACATATCTGGTGCAATATATTAAAAATGCGCTGATGCGCGAAGATCGCCACGATGAATCGCTGCGTCTGATTGCATGGTGTTTGAGCAAAAAACCGGAAGATCCGTATGAAATCCGCGATCGCGGCTTGGTGTATTCCAGCATGAACTGCGTTCACTTGGCGCTGCCGGATTTTGATTATTTCGTCACCTGTTGCCCGGACGATCACACTTCGGATCTGTTGCGCGATCAACTGATGGGTGCGATGGTGGCGGAGTATTCGATTCACTAGTTTTCAACTGCGGTTGCGGAACATCGCCGCAACTTTTTATTGTCATTTCAACGAAATAAGCGAGTAGCCTATGTTAAAAATTGTACATTTAGACAGCAGTTCTTTACCGAAACACATTCCGATTCCTCGCCCGAATATCGAACATCAATGGACGGCGTATGAAGCGACCGATCCGGAGCAAACTCTTGAGCGCTTGCAAGGCGCAGATGTGGCGGTTACCAACAAAGTGGTGATCACTCGTGAATTAATGCAACAGCTGCCGGATCTGAAACTGATTGCAGTCACCGCCACCGGCACCAATAACGTCGATTTAGACGCAGCAAAAGCGTTAGGCATTACGGTCAAAAATGTCGCCGGTTATTCCTCGGTTTGTGTGCCGGAACACGTTATCGGCATGATTTTTGCGTTAAAACACAGTTTAATGGGCTGGTATCGCGATCAACTGACTGACCGTTGGGTGGAAAATAAACAATTCTGCTATTTTGATTATCCGTTGACCGACGTGCGCAATTCGGTGCTGGGCGTATTCGGCAAGGGCAACTTGGGCAGCGAAGTAGGGCGTTTAGCCAGCGCAGTCGGCATGAAAGTGCTGTATGCCGAACATAAAGATGCCACCGACTGTCGTGAAGGTTATACCCCGTTTGACGAGGTGTTGGCACAGGCGGATTTCATCAGCCTGCATTGCCCGCTGACCCCGACCACACAAAACTTGATCAACCGCGAAACCTTGGCAAAAACCAAAAAAGGCGCGTTTTTGATCAACACCGGACGCGGTCCGTTAGTTGATGAAAATGCATTGGTTGAAGCGTTAAACAGCGGTCATTTAGGTGGCGCGGCAATTGATGTGATGATCAAAGAGCCACCTGAAAAAGGCAACGTATTAATGGAAGCGGCAAAAACCATGCCGAACTTGTTGATCACTCCACATATCGCATGGGCGGCAGATTCCGCCGTGGAAATTCTGGTCGGCAAAGTGCGGGATAATATCGAGCAATTTGCGGCAAGTTTGAAATAAACCGGCATAAACGGTAACACAGGCGGATTTTTCCGCCTGTATACGAGAGAACAAAACGTTGATGAAATTATTGCAAACCGCCGTGATTTTAAGCTGCGGACTTAGCCTGTTGTTGCCGCTAAATACAGTAGCAGCAAGTGCGGTTGCGGCAAGTGAGAAACCGAGCATGGAACAAACACAAGCCGAATCAGATTATCAGCAGGGCCTGAATGCGTGGTATGGCTTAAATCACAGCAAAATCGACGATCAAGCCGCATTGCGCTATTTTGAGCAAGCCGCAGCACAAGGCAATGCCGACGCGTTAGCCAGTCTGGCAAATTATTACACCTTGGAACAATACGCCGATTATCCCAAAGCGTTTAAGTTAGCAGCCGAAGCGGCAGAAAAAGGCGCATTTTACGGCGAGCTGGTGTTGGCGGCGTTGTATGATGACGGGTTGGGCGTGGCACAAGATAAGCCAAAAGCGCAGCAGTTGTATCGAAAGCTATTCCCACAGGTGAAAAGTGCGGTTGAGCAAGGCAAAGCAGAATTTGCCACCCGTTTGGCATATTTATATGAACAGGGCTTAGGCACAGCCCAAAACGCAAAACAGGCATTTAGCCTGTATAAACAAGCGGCAGATCAGGGCAACGCCACTGCCGCAGAGAGTGTGGCGGATTACTATGCCAACGGTTACGACACCGTTGAGATCGATTTTGAAAAAGCGATGGCTTACTACCTGCAAGCGGCAGAAGCGAATCATGCGGAAGCGCAATATCAGTCGGCGTTATTGTATCAAGACGCTGACAACCTTGAACGAGCGATCTTTTGGTTCGAACAGGCGGCTAAGCAGCAACACAGCGAAGCGATCTTAGAGTTGGGCATGATCTACTATCTGACTGACGATTTACAAGACTATGCCAAAGCGCGCGCTTATTTCGAACAAGCGGAGAAATTGGGCAATGCCGGCGCGGTTTACAGCGTAGGGTTGCTGTATGAAAATGGTTTCGGGGTTGAAGGCAATACCGCACTTGCTTTGGAAAAATTTAAAACCGCCGCAGAAATGGGCGATGCCGAAGCGCAAGTGCGGCTCGGCGATTACTATGTTGAGGGCACAGGCACTCAGCCGGACAACCAACAAGCGGAATTTTGGTATCAAAAAGCGGCTGATCAAGGGCTCACTAGCGGATATTACAAATTGGCGGAGCTGTATCAAAGCTACGCTACAAAACCGTATTTGGAACAAGCCTTGGCGATTTATCAATACTTAAACGACGAATATCAGCTTGATGAACAACAAAGCATTGAGCAGCTCGAAGCCGAATTGCGGGAAATGAAATAATGGCGATTAACGTTCCTCTGTTTGTTGCCTTGCGCTACTGGCGATCCAAAAGTGCGGATCGCTTCGGGCGGATTGTGACTTGGCTCGGCAGCATCGGCATTGTGTTGGGCGTGATGGCGCTGGTGATTGTGTTGTCGGTGATGAACGGCTTGCAGCAGCAACAGAAAGAGAGCGTGCTTCATACTTTACCGCATGCGGTGATCCAGCCGTTAGACGGCAATTTGGCGCGTGATTTTGAATTTGAGACTCCGCTGCCGCCGTTTGTGCAAAGTGCGGTAGCGATCAATCGTAGCGAAGTGATTTTACAAACCGCCGCCGGGTTGAGTGCCGCGCGGATTCTCGGTATTTCAACCGATTCGAATGATCCGATGTTGGAATTTGACGATCTAAACTTGCCGCAACTGCTTGCACCCGGTGATTACCATATTTTACTGACGGCAGATTTGGCGCAGCAGTTAAAACTGAGCGTCGGCGACAAAGTGCGGGTGATGTTGGCGGCAAACAGCCAATATACGCCGTTCGGGCGTGTGCCGGTACAGCGGCTGTTTACGCTGGCAGCGATTATCGACGGCGGCATCAAAAGTGATCAACACCAAGTGCTGGCGAATATTGAAGATGTCGGGCGTTTATTGCGCATCCCGCCACAAGAGGTGCAAGGGTTACGGCTGTTCTTGGACGATCCGTTTAAAATCACTGAATTGACAGCCCATTTTCCGTCGGATAAATGGAAAATTTCCGATTGGCGTGAACAGAAAGGCGAGTTTTTCCAAGCGGTTGCGATGGAAAAAAACATGATGGGGCTGCTGATCGGTTTGATTATCGTGGTGGCGATTGCCAATATCGTGACCTCGCTCAGCCTGATGGTGCTGGATAAACAAGGCGAAATTGCGATTTTGCAAACCCAAGGCATGAAAAAAGCGCAGGTAATGCAGATTTTTATCTTCCAAGGCTTATTGGTCGGATTGGTCGGCACGCTGTTGGGCTGTGGGTTGGGTTTGCTTGCCGCCTCGAATATCAATCAGATCATCGGCGGCGTGATGTCCGATTCAGTCCATTTACCGGTGCTGCTTGACGGTGCGCAATTGGCAATTATTATTTTAGCGACGCTAATCCTCACGCTGCTTTCAACCCTGTATCCTGCCTATCGCGCGGCGAAAATCGAACCGGCGGACGCACTTCGTTATGAATAATTCAGTTATAAGTGAAGCAAAAATCATGAAACCACAACAATCACAGACCGCACTTTTGTCTTGCCACGATCTCAGCAAGTCGTATCAAGAAGGCGACAATCAAACCCAAGTGTTGAAAAACGTCAGTTTTGCCATGCAGCCGAGCGAATTGGTGGCGATTGTCGGCAGTTCCGGATCGGGCAAAAGCACGCTGTTGCATTTGTTGGGCGGCTTAGACAAAGCCGACAGTGGCGAAGTGCGGTTGCAGGGCGAAAATCTGCTGCAACTTTCGCCGAACAAATTGGCGGAGTTGCGCAACCGTTATTTGGGCTTTGTGTATCAGTTTCATCATTTAATGGCGGATTTTACCGCACTTGAGAACGTGATGATGCCATTGATGATCGGCAAACACGATAAAAATGAAGCCAAAGCCCGTGCCGCGGAAATGTTGGCGGCAGTGGGGCTGGCACACCGCACTGCACATCGTCCGTCGGCACTTTCCGGCGGCGAACGGCAACGGGTGGCGATTGCACGCGCGTTGGTGAATCGTCCGGCTCTGGTGCTGGCAGACGAACCGACCGGCAATTTGGATTACAAAACCACCGAAAGCATTTTTGAGCTGATTCAGCACCTGAATCAAGAACAAAAAATCGGCTTTTTGCTGGTGACTCACGATATGAATTTAGCCAATAAACTGTCGCGCCGCATGGTGATGCAAGACGGCGTATTGCGGGCGGAGCAGGACTGAGTATGAAAATTCCGTTTTTTATCGCATGGCGTTATCAGCGTGGTAAACAGAAAAATCGCTTGGTCAGTTTGATTTCTGCTTTTTCTACTATCGGCATTGCATTGGGCGTGGCGGTGTTGATTATCGGATTGAGTGCGATGAACGGCTTTGAACGCGAATTGCGCCAGCGTGTGCTGGCGGTGGTGCCGAATATTGAAATTAGTGCGTACCAAAACGCTGCGCAGCCGAGTGAAATTCAAAATTGGCAGAATCTGGCGCAACGGCTGGATTCACAACCGATTGTAAAAGGCATCGCGCCGTATGTCAGTTTCACAGCGCTAATCGAAAACGGCAGTCGCTTGAAAGTGGCACAGCTGCGCGGCGTGGAAAAAGCGTTACAAGACAAGGTCAGCGCGATCGGACAGTTTGTGCAAGACAATCAATGGACGAATTTTAACGCGCAATCCGGGCTGATTCTGGGGGCTGGGATTACCAGAGAGTTAGATGTTAACGTTGGTGATTCGGTGTCATTACTGTTATCGCAAGGCGGCGACAGTATGACCAATAACCAGCCGAAGCGCTTTCGCCTTGAGGTGAGCGGCATTTTGCGGCTTGACGGACAACTGGATCACAGCTTTGCGCTGTTGCCGATTGAAACCGCGCGCGAGTATTTAGGCATGAGCGAGCAGCAAGCCAGCGGGGTGGAAATTGCGCTGTTCGATCCGTTTAAGGTTAACCAAATGGATTACAGCAGCTTGCAAGATTATCCGCAACAGCTGACCGCCACCAGTTGGCTGGGCAAATTCGGCTATATGTATCGCGACATTCAGATGATCCGTTCGGTTATGTATATCGCAATGGTGCTGGTGATCGGGGTGGCGTGCTTTAATATTGTTTCGACTTTGATTATGGCGGTGAAAGATAAACAGGGTGATATCGCGATCATGCGTACGCTGGGCGCGAATAACGGCTTTATTCGGCGGATTTTCATCAGCTATGGCTTATTGTCGGGCATGAAAGGTTGTGTGATCGGCATCATAATCGGCATTCTGCTGGCGTTGAATCTTACTGAGATCATTAAAGCCATCGAATCACTGTTGCAAGTGCAACTGTTATCCGACGGAATCTATTTTGTCGATTTCCTGCCAAGCGAATTGCATTGGCAAGATGTCGGTTTGGTGCTGTTGTCGGCACTGATGTTGAGCCTGCTTGCCAGCCTTTATCCGGCGGCGCGCGCGGCAAAATTGCAGCCGGCGGCAGTGTTGAGTAGCTATTAATTATTTGCATAAACAATAAATGTATTTTTGAACTAGTTTACTAGTACAAAAAACAGTGCTAAACTTTCAACAAATTAAACAGATTGTTTCATTGTTTGTGTGAGGGCGTATGCAATACGCCCCTACAATTGAAACATAATACATAGATAATAATGAATTTACTTTGACTAATTGTAGGATAAAAAATGTATAAAAACGACGACTTGCGAATCGCCAACACCCAACAACTGCTGCCACCGGTAGCGTTATTGGAAAAATACCCGGCGAGCGATGTGGCGGCAAAAGTGGTGGCGGCGACCCGCCAAAAAGCGCACGATATTATTCACGGCAATGATGATCGTTTGTTAGTGATAATCGGGCCTTGTTCAATTCACGATCCGCAAGCGGCGCTGGAATATGCGCACAAAATCAAACAAATGCGCGCAGAATTGAGCGACGAACTAGAAATTATCATGCGGGTTTATTTTGAAAAACCGCGCACCACTGTGGGTTGGAAAGGCTTAATCAACGATCCGTATTTGGACGATAGCTACCAATTAAATGACGGCTTACGAATTGCGCGCAAGGTGTTGTCGGATATTAACGATCTGGAAGTGCCGGCGGCAGGGGAATTTTTGGATATGATCACCCCGCAATATGTGGCGGATTTTATGAGTTGGGGCGCAATTGGGGCGAGAACCACTGAATCGCAAGTGCATCGTGAACTTGCTTCCGGCTTGTCTTGCGGTGTCGGTTTCAAGAATGCGACTAACGGCAGTGTGCGCGTGGCGCTGGACGCGATCGGCGCGGCAGAAGCACCGCATAACTTTTTGTCGGTAACCAAGTTCGGGCATTCGGCGATTGTGACCACCAAAGGCAACAATGATTGCCATATTATTTTGCGTGGTGGCGATAATAACACCAATTATGACGCTAAATCGGTAGCGGACGTGTGCGAAGCGTTGAGCAAAGCGGGCAAGAAAGCTCATGTAATGGTGGATTTCAGCCATGCCAACAGCCACAAAAAATTCAAAGAGCAACTGGACGTTTCTGCAGACGTGTGTAACCAGCTTGCCAACGGTTCCGATCAAATTTTCGGCGTGATGATTGAAAGTCATTTGGTGGAAGGACGCCAAGATTTAAAACCGGGTGTTGAGTTGGTTTATGGGCAGAGCATCACCGACAGCTGTCTCGGCTGGGCGGACAGTGAGCAAATGCTGCGTGATTTAGCAAGTGCGGTTAAGGCTCGTCGTTTGAAAAAATAATCTGAATGTAAAAGCAGTGTGATCCACTTCAAAAGAGCGGTTAATCGATGAGATTTAACCGTTCTTTTTATTATAAAATAAAAAATGAACCATCGTTCATATCGGTAGTCAAAGACAATGCAGAATGCAAAATAAGAAAATAAAACCAATAAAATAAACTAGCAAAATCCGTAGGAGATATTATGCAAGTCAGAGTATTTCAGCGCTACAACCCTTTTCAAATTGCTCGATATGTCAAAATTCTGTTTTCCGGCTCGTTTTTTATTCGCGGCGTCGGACTGTTTGAATTTCACCAAGGCAAAATCGTACTGCCGAAAGTGAAAAACCTGAAGAAATTCAGTGTAATGTCGGAAATTAACCGTCATATCAAACATCTGCAACAGGAGGCGTTAGCCACCTAGTCGATTACGGCTAAGCAGTGAAAACCCGTTACTTGGATAACGGGTTTTTTATGGCTGAACCTCCGATTTTTTACTTGCCTTTACAGTGAGTTATCGTTATAAATATTACAATTCATTTACAAACTGAGAGGCTAACAATGGACTTGAGATCAACTGAACTTTGCCGCGTTCGGGCGGTAACCGCATTCACCACCTTATCGGCAGATAGCGAGCAGTGGCAAACCGCACTTGCCACCGCGAAAAGGCAGTGCGACACGCTGGCGGAGGAGTTGCAACACAGCGGCTATCAGGTGCAGTCGATTCGGATCGTCACCAATCCATTTGGAGAATATTTAGACACCGGCAGCCTCGAAAACGCAAAACAAGGATTGGCGAAAATAAAAGCGATTTTGTTGCAATTGAACCAAGGCTCGGATCTGCGAATCCGCTTTGCGGTGGGTGAAGCCAAAAGTGCCGCTGAAATCGCATTATTGCCCGAATTAATCAAGGATTACGGTGATCTATGCAACGCTTGCGTGAATATTGATGCCGATGAATACGGTTTGCTGGATAACCAACAAATTATTCGTTGCACGGAGGCGGTGCAACAGATTGCGGCAATCACTCCGCGCGGCGAGGGCAACTTCAATTTCACGGTGAATTTTAACTGTAAACCACTAATTCCCTATTTCCCGGCGAGTTACCACCACAGCGAACAGGGCGACTGTTTTGTCATCGGGCTAGAAACGCCGGATTTATTGGTCGCCGCCCTACAACCGTTGCAAGCGGCGACACAACTCACCCGCGCAGAATTTTTAGCAGCGGCATATCAGGCAATGCACAATGCGTTGCAATACCATGTTGATCTCGTCAGTGAAAGCATCAAACGGGCGAAGGTGGATTCAAACTGGCAATTTGCCGGCATGGACACCTCAGCTGCACCGTCGAAAAATTGCCATTCGATGGTCGATGTGTACCAACTATTGGGTGTGCCGTATTTCGGTGCGGCAGGAACGGTCGAGGCATCGGCGCTGTTAACGCGCGTGTTTAAATCGTTAGAAAATGTCACTGCAGTCGGTTTTTCCGGCTTAATGCTGGCGGTAACCGAAGATGAAGGACTGGCGGAAGCCACGCGACAAAACCAGTTTGATATTCGCGCCCTGCTGACCTACAGCAGCGTGTGCGGCATCGGGCTTGATACCGTACCAATCCCGGGCGATACACCGGCGGAGAAAATTTGCGCCTTAATGCGTGACACCGGCACCATGGCATTTCGCTTAAATAAACCCCTCACCGTTCGCTTGTTCCCGGTACCAAACCTATCTGCCGGCGAACAAACACAATTTGAAAGCGATGATCTATGCAACTGCGCCGTGCTGGCAGTGCCTTAGAAATCCAAAGCGAATCCCGCACACTCGCGTGTGCGGTTACGCATAGTGTCGCTCCGTTGGGGTGTGATAAGGGCAAAGTGCGGTTTGGATTTTGTGGTTATTAGCGGGCGGATTATATAGTGATTTTTCAAGGAATTGTAGGGGCGTATTGCATACGCCCGAGCCAAATGTTATATTTTTTCATTATGAATTAAAAGCTTATATCGTATGGGCGTATGCAATACGCCCATACCGATCGAGTTTAAAAGTCAGTCATCATCGGCGAAACCCAATAGTTAAATATCCAAATAACCGAGAATAGTCAAGTGCGGTTTGTGGGCTAGCAAGCCCACATTACCGATCGAGCGAAAAGTCAGCGCCATTGGTGAAACATGATAGCTGAATCCCAAATAACAGGTAGGATGGGCTTGCTAGCCCATCATTTCAAATAGTAATATTCCATACAGAAAATAATTAACACGAGATCGCTATGCAAGACACCATCTACTCCGTCAGCCAACTAAACCACACTGCCAGATTGTTGCTGGAAGGTAATCTCGGACAGATCTGGCTGAGTGGGGAAATTTCTAATTTCACCCAGCCGATTTCAGGGCATTGGTATCTCAGTCTGAAAGATGAAAACGCCCAAGTGCGGTGCGCGATGTTCCGCATGAAAAATATGCGGGTCACATTCAAACCACAAAACGGAATGCAGGTGCTGGTCCGTGCCTCGGTGAGTTTGTATGAACCGCGCGGCGATTATCAACTGATTATCGACAGTATGCAGCCCGCGGGCGACGGACTGCTGCAACAGCAGTTTGAGCAGCTGAAACAAAAGCTGGCGGCGGAAGGGCTGTTTGCACAGCAACTCAAAAAACCGATACCGCACTTTAACCGCCGTATCGGCGTGCTCACCTCAAAAAGTGGCGCGGCGCTGCAAGATATTTTGCACGTTCTGCAACGGCGCGATCCGAGCTTAGAAATCGTGATCTACCCGACTGCGGTGCAGGGCAAAGATGCCATAGCAGAAATCGTGCAGATGATCGAACTGGCAAACGCGCGGCGTGAAGTCGAGGTGTTAATCGTCGGGCGTGGCGGCGGATCGCTGGAGGACTTATGGTGTTTTAACGAGGAAGCTGTGGCGAGGGCGATTTTTGCTTCAGAAATCCCGATTATCAGTGCGGTCGGGCATGAAACCGATGTGACGATTGCTGATTTTGTTGCGGATTTACGCGCGCCGACGCCGTCGGCAGCGGCGGAGTTGGTTAGCCGTGATCAGCGCGAATTATTGCAACAGCTGCAATATCGGCAGCAACATTTGGAAATCGCTTTTGACCGACTGTTCAGCGATAAACAGCAGCGTTTAGAACGGCTGAGTTTACGCTTGAATAATCAGCATCCGAGCAAACAACTGAAATTACAACTACAGCACAACCGCCAGTTGATCGCGCGGTTAAATCAGGCGATTTTGCGCCGTTTGGATAAACAAGCTCAGCATTATCAATTTACACAACAACGGCTTAATTCAGCAATTCGGCGCCAGTTGGAACGTAGTCGGGCAAATCAGGTCTATTGGCAACAACGTTTACAACAAAACCCGTTGCCGTATCGAATCGGGCAACAGCGGCAGCGTTTGCAACAACAGCAAGTGCGGTTACGCAGTTTATTAGAGAAAAATTTGCTGACCAATCGGCATCAATTAGCGGAATTGTGTTCTAAACTTAACAGCCTTAGCCCGCTGAATGTGCTGGCGCGCGGCTATTCGATTTCACAAACGCCGCAGGGCAACGCGATTACCGACAGCCGACAGCTTAACATCGGCGAGCAAATGCTAACCCGATTTAGTCAGGGAACGGTTATCAGCAGCGTGCTGGAAATTGTCGATTAAGTTGCAAACCGTATTTAGCTAAATTTCGCTATATTCAATACGAAAAATCTTTATAATAAGCAGCGAGTTTACTTTTTATTAACATCAAGGATTTTTTATGACTTCTAAAATGAAAGATACGACAGAACGTTTGTCGCATATTACCATTTCACTGCATTGGCTGATTGCACTATTTATTTTCGGCTTAATGGCGCTCGGGGTTTATATGAGTGAGACGGCTAGTTACGGGCTGTATCCGACCCACAAATCATTAGGCATTTTCATCTTTATTTTTATCGTGATCCGGGTATTGTGGCGTTGGAAAAACGGTTTTCCAAAACCGGTCGGGCAACACGCAGGCTGGGAACAGGCACTGGCTAAATTGATTCATTGGGTGTTACTGCTTGGCACGTTGGCGTTTCCGATTTCAGGAATGTTAATGGCATACGGCGGCGGACACGGCTTGCAGCTGTTCGGTTTGGATTTGATTGCTGCCAATGTGGTAGACGGCAAACGCGAAGTATTGAACGGAGGCTTGGCAGGCGCGGCAAGTGCGGTGCACGGCAGCCTGTTACCGATTATGTTGGCGGCGATTTTCCTGCATATTGCAGGGGCGTTGAAACACCATATTATTGATAAAGACAACACCTTAAAAAGAATGTTTGGTTTTAAAAACCAATAAATAAAAACAAAAACGGAGCGAATTTTCGCTCCGTTTGTATTTGAATTGCCGTTATTAGCGGCTGATCTGGAGGAAAATATAACTGTTATAAGCGATATAACATAATAACAGAATAATCCCCGCCCAGCGCTTGATGTAGCCGTTTTCCGCTTTATAGCGATAGCCGAACAGAAACAGAATCGCTGTTAGTAATAACATGATTGGCATATCTCGGGTCATGATCTCATTATCGGCTTGTAACGGGTGAATTGTGCCTGCTAATCCGACAACAGCTAAGGTATTGAACAGGTTAGAACCGATAATATTGCCCATTGCCAGATCATGTTGATTTTTGCGTGCGGCAGCAATGCTGGACGCAAGTTCCGGCAGTGATGTGCCGACAGCGACCACGGTTAAGCCGATAATCAATTCACTGACACCAAAATGATTAGCAATCGTCACCGCGCCCCAAACTAATAGCTGAGAACTGGCGACCAGTAGGATTAAGCCGATCAGAACCAGGATAATCGCTTTGCTTATCACGATTTCGCTGTTGTCGCTGTCTTCCGGATGCAGCGCATTTTTCACTTTTAATCCGTGCCAAATACTGACCGCCATAAACAGGCTGAAAATCACCAGTAACACAATGCCGTCGAAACGGCTGACATCACGATCAAATAGCAATAGTGCGGAAATCACCGAAACACCAAGCAAGAGAGGCAACTCTTTTTTCAGGATTGAGGGGGTAACCAGAACCGGGCTGATGATTGCCGTGATCGCTAAAATCAATGCGATGTTGGCGATATTCGAACCGTAGGCATTTCCAAGAGCAATGCCCGGATTGCCCTGCACCGCAGAGGTGACCGAGACCACGATTTCCGGTGCCGAGGTACCGAAGCCGATGATCAACATTCCGATTAACAGTTTCGGCATTCCGAAATATTGTGCGGTTTGGCTGGCACCGTCAACGAATTTATCGGCACTCCAAACTAAAATAATTAAGCCGACAATCACGGCGAGCGAGGCGAATAGCATAGAATTTCCTGAGGATCGAGGTGGCGTAGATAAAAATAAAGCCCGTAATCAAGCTGATTATGGGCTAAACACTGTCGGATTACAAAAAGCGTTTACAAAAGGAGACAAATAAAAGCTAACCGACAGAGAAATTGGCTCCTCCTGCTGGACTTGAACCAGCGACATACGGATTAACAGTCCGCCGTTCTACCGACTGAACTAAGGAGGAATTGTTCGTTGCTCGACTGTGGAAATATCACACAATGTCGAATTGAGGGGCGTATAATAGAGAGAACAAAATAGCTTGTCAAGATCAAAACCACAAAAAACTGACAGAAAATCGGCGGATTTTTCTATCCACACGCCCTGTGGATAACTTTGTGGATTAGTTTTGGCGGAATGGGGCAAAAGACAGGAAATATGCGACCTTGCGCGATCAGATTTGGATTTGGCTATAAAATAACATTATTTTATTTATCAATAAGATAAGAAAAATCTAGCTTTTTTTTTAAATTATTTTTTTGCAAAATTTGAAGTTTGTCACTTGACAGCTTAGAGACTGTGCAAAAAGTCGATTTTTGATCATTGTTTTTGTGCGAAAAAAATAACCAAGCTATTGTGTTATCAATGAAATAGCTCAATCCTTGCAAATTGCGCCAATCCGTTCGGATTCATATAAAATTCTACTCTAAAATATGCTAAAATCAGGCTGAATTTTATAACCGGACAGCCAATCATTATGTCAAACAGTGCAACCGCCAAACTCAAACTGAACGCCAAACCCTTTAAACTGCATTCCGATTTTAAACCGTCCGGTGATCAGCCGCAGGCGATTGCCAAATTGATCGAAGGCTTGCAAGACGGCTTGGCACATCAAATCCTGCTTGGGGTGACCGGTTCCGGTAAAACCTTTACCATTGCCAATGTGATTGCACAATTGAATCGTCCGGCGATGTTGTTAGCACCGAACAAAACGCTGGCGGCGCAGCTGTATGCCGAAATGAAGGAGTTTTTCCCGGAAAATGCGGTTGAGTATTTTGTTTCCTACTACGATTATTACCAGCCCGAAGCCTATGTGCCGGCGAGTGATACTTTTATTGAAAAAGACGCCTCGATTAACGATCAGATCGAGCAGATGAGGCTGTCGGCGACCAAGTCATTTTTAGAACGGCGTGATACCATTGTGGTGGCGTCGGTGTCGGCGATCTACGGTTTGGGCGATCCCGATTCGTATCTGAAAATGATGTTGCACCTGCAAACCGGCGCGATTATCGATCAACGTCAAATCTTGTCTAAACTGGCGGAATTGCAATACACCCGCAACGATCAGGCGTTTCAACGCGGCACGTTTCGGGTACGCGGCGAAATTATTGATATTTTCCCGGCGGAATCGGACGACGTTGCGCTTCGGGTCGAACTGTTTGATGAGGAAGTTGAACGCTTAAGCCTGTTCGATCCGCTCACCGGACACAATTTCGGCGCAGTGCCGCGTTACACCGTATACCCGAAAACCCACTATGTTACGCCGCGCGAACGGGTGCTGGAAGCGATTGAAAATATTAAACTGGAACTGGCGGAGCGCCGTCAATATCTGTTAGATAATAATAAATTGCTGGAAGAACAGCGCATTACCCAACGCACCCAATTTGATATTGAAATGATGAACGAACTGGGTTACTGCTCGGGGATTGAAAACTATTCGCGCTATCTGTCGGGGCGCGGCGAGGGTGAACCGCCGCCGACGCTGTTTGATTATATTCCGAGCGACGGTTTGCTGATTATCGACGAATCGCATGTCACCGTGCCACAGATTGGCGGAATGTATCGCGGCGACCGCTCACGCAAAGAAACGCTGGTGGAATACGGCTTCCGCTTGCCGTCGGCACTGGATAACCGCCCGCTGCGTTTTGAGGAATTTGAACGTTTGGCGCCGCAAACCATTTATGTTTCCGCCACGCCGGGACCTTATGAACTGGAAAAATCGGGTGGCGAGCTGATCGATCAGGTTGTGCGTCCGACCGGCTTGCTTGATCCGATTCTGGAAGTGCGGCCGGTTTCCACTCAGGTGGACGATCTGTTATCGGAAATCCGTCTGCGCAGCGATAAACATGAACGAGTGTTAGTGACAACGCTAACCAAACGCATGGCGGAAGATCTGACCGATTATCTGGAGGAACACGGCGTGCGGGTGCGTTATTTGCATTCGGATATTGACACCGTCGAGCGGGTGGAGATTATCCGCGATCTGCGCTTAGGTGAGTTCGATGTGCTGGTCGGCATCAACTTACTGCGCGAAGGTTTAGACATTCCGGAAGTATCGTTGGTGGCAATTTTAGATGCCGACAAAGAGGGCTTTTTGCGTTCTGAACGTTCGCTGATTCAAACCATCGGACGCGCCGCGCGGAACTTACACGGCAAAGCGATTTTGTATGCCGATCGGATCACCAATTCGATGGAAAAAGCGATCGGCGAAACCAATCGCCGCCGTGAAAAACAGATCGCCCACAATGCAAAATTCGGCATCGTGCCGCAAGCGTTAAACAAAAAAGTCGGTGAACTGCTCGACATCGGGCAGGGATCAAGCAACAAAGGGCGTGGCAGACAGAAATTACAAAAAGTCGCCGAGCCAAGTGCGGTTTATCAACCTAAAAGTGCCAAAGAGTTTGAGCAACAGGTCAAAAAACTGGAACAGCAAATGTATCAACACGCACAAAATCTGGAATTCGAACAAGCAGCCGCCGTGCGTGATGAGCTGCATAAATTGCGAGAGCGGTTTATTTTTGATTGAGGGTAGGTTACTTTTTTCGGCACTCGTAGGCTGGGCTTGCCAGCTCAGTCTACAATTACGGTGAAAAAGTAGGTCGCTATCAACAAAGTTCGATATTAAAATATCAACTAACACTCATCTCTCAAATCCGCAAAACTGCCGCGGGTTGCTTGTGCTAAATCGGTAGGTTTTAGTGCTAAATCCAGCCCGCGTTTACCGCCGGAAACATAGATTGACTCCCAGTCAACCGCACTTTGATCGATAAACGTCGGCAAGGCTTTTTTCTGCCCGATCGGGCTGATACCGCCGACCAGATAACCGCTGGATTTCTGTGCGGCGTCAATTTCCGCCATCTCGACTTTTTTCACTTGTAAGGCTTTTGCGGCTTTTTTCAAACTCAATTTATGCGACACCGGAATAACCATCACCGCCAGTTTTTTCTGATCGCCGTTTTGTGCGACTAATAGCGTTTTAAAGGTTTGTTGCGGCGCTAAACCGAGTTTTTCCGCTGCTTCGTGTCCGAAATCGGTGACATTCGGATCGTGTTCATAGCTGTGAATGCTGAAAGGAATTTTGTTTTTGGTTAAATAATTGATTGCCGGAGTCATGCTTGCTCTCTTGATTCTTTTACAGACTTATCACTGGAAATTCCGTAGAATAGGGGCGTTTATTGTACCTGATTTGTAGGAGAAAAAAATGCAGGCAAATTTAAATATCGTGATTGCTGCAGAATTTGAATTAGCGGAAAAATTCGCCGAGTTGTTGGAACAGAGCCAATTGCCGATTGAAACGCTGTCGGTGGCGGAAATTTATCCGTTCGGCGAGGAGCAAGGCTTGCGCTTTAATAATCGTGCTGTGGCGCAACACAGCATTGAAGATATTGATTGGTCGGAAAAGCAGTATCTGTTTTTTGCCGGTGAAACCAAGCACGCAACGTATATTGCACAGGCAGCGGACAGTGGCTGTGTGGTGATCGATCTGAACGGCGTTTGTGCGGCATTGCATGATGTGTCGCTGGTGGTGCCGGGATTTAATGACGAGCAGCTTGCCGAATTGCGCAACCGCAATATCGTGGCGCTGGCGGATCCGCAAATCAGCCAGTTGATTTTGACTGCCGGTTCGTTGTTGGCACAAGGCGAAATTAACCGGGTGCTGATCAGTTCGATGTTGCCGGCGTCGTATGTGAATGCCGAACAGGTGAAAAAACTGGCAGGGCAGACTGCGCGCCTGCTCAACGGCATTCCGTTGGATGACGGCGAGCCGCGTCTGGCATTTGATGCCGCGCCGTTGAAGTTACACGCCAGCGATCGCCTGTTACAGCAATTCCAAAAAATTCTGCCGAATAGCGAAATTCAATTGGTGATCCACCAATTGCAAAGTGCGGTTTTTTATGGCTTGGGGCAACAAGTGACCGCACTTTCCGATTACCAAACCGACGTTGCGCAATGGCAAGCAGCATGGCAAGACAATGAATTTTTGCAGCTGCACCAAGATGAAATCATCACCCCGGTCAGTAACGGTGAGCAGTATCAGGATTCGGATCAGATTCATATCAGCGACGTGCAGGAATTGGAAAACGGCGTTCAGTTCTGGAGTGTGTGCGACGAACAGCGTTTCAGTTTGGCGCTATTGGGTGTGAAACTGGCGGAAACCGCCTATTTGCAAGGATATTAATCAGTGTGGCGAAACCGAAAGTGCGGTTTCGCCGTTTAACTTGTCTGAAAATGACGACTTAAAATTTTCAGCAGCAGATCAAACACCACCTTGACCCGCACCGGTGTGACCGTTCTTTGCGGGCGGTAGAGATATACCGGCCAGCGCATTTTGGGAATATCCGCCAACACTTCGACCAGTTCTCCGTTTTGCAGGTAGGGCTCGCAAATCCAATCGGCCAAATGAGAAAAGCCGATGCCGGAGCGTGCCGCTTGCAGGCTGCTGTACATATTATTGCTGATAAACACCGGCTTATGCGGGGTAAATTGGAGCTCAGGATTGATATACCACGACCAAAAACGCCCGGTGTTTGCGTCCAGATCGACATTTAGCGGAAAATTTTTCTGCAATTCGTGAATGGTCTGTGGCGTGCCGCAACGCGCAATCAGCTGTGGCGCGGCGACAATTTTTTCTCTCACTTCGCCTAATTGACGGGCGATAAGCCGACTGTCACTGAGATTGCCGATTCGCAAACCGATGTCAATTTGCGCTTCCACCACATTTAAACGCACGTTATCGACCCGCCAATCGAGCAATAAATCGGGATAAGGTTTGAGGGCGCTGAGCAGTTCGGCTAAGATTGCCTGTCTGTTCGGCAGTTCGGGAATGGTGATTCGGACTAAACCGCTCATTTCATCGGCGTGTTTGCGTTTCGCCGGAGCGAACAGTTTGTCGCCGTCTTCCAAATATTGCTGTGCTTTCGGCAAAAATTCCTGTCCGAAATCGGTCAATTTGATCTGGCGGGTGTTGCGTTGAAACAAAGTTTCGCCGAGATGATCTTCCAATTCGGCGATCATTCGAGTGACCACCGGCGGCGAGACGGCTAAGCGATTCGCCGCTTCGCGAAACTGCATAGTTTCGGCGGTGGTGCAAAAGATTCTTAAGGCTTCCAGTTTATTTAGCATTATTTCATTTTCCGAAATTATAAAATTCAAATTGGTGAATATACAGGAAATCATAACGCGGTTATGATACCAAAAGCAATGATCCATTATGGCGTTGTAAGCGTGGCGCCGCAACGGTTTCACTGTTTGCAGCCAATTTATCAGATGAGGAAAAACAGATGACGATTAAAGTTTACGGCTATGCCGCACAATCCGCCACCAGCCCGTTAGCGCCGTTTGAGTTTGAACGCCGCGAAGTGCGGGATAACGATGTTGAAATCGAGATTCAATATTGTGGCGTGTGCCATTCCGACTTGCACCAAGCGCGCAATGACTGGGGGTTGGAGCCAGTATCCGATGGTTCCGGGGCACGAAATCGTCGGGCGGGTGCGCCGTGTCGGCGGTAAGGTAAGCAAATTTAAAGCGGGTGATTTGGTCGGGGTCGGCTGTATGGTGGATTCCTGCCAGCATTGCCACCCGTGTGAGCACGGCTTGGAGCAATATTGTGAAAACGGCAATATTCAAACCTACAACGACATCGATCGTTTTGGTGATCAGTTGCCGACCTATGGCGGCTATAGCGACACGATCGTGGTGACGGAAAAATTCGTACTGAGCGTGCCGGAGAATTTGGATACTCAAGCGGTTGCGCCGTTGTTGTGTGCCGGGATCACCACTTGGTCGCCGTTGCGCCACTGGAAAGTCGGCGCAGGCAGTAAAGTGGCGGTGGTCGGTTTAGGCGGCTTGGGGCACATGGCGATTAAACTGGCGCACGCCTTGGGCGCAGAGGTGACGCTGTTCACCCGTTCCGCAGGCAAAGAGGATGATGCACGCAAACTGGGGGCCGATCATGTGGTGTTATCTACTTCAGAACAGCAAATGCAGGCGGTGGCAAATCATTTTGATCTGATTATCGACACTGTGCCTTACACCCACGATCTGAATCCGTATGTGAATACGTTGGCGCTGAACGGTGCTTTGGTGTTGGTCGGCTTAGTGGGCGAGCTGGAATCAACCCTCAGCACCGTGCCATTAATTTTGGGACGCCGCAGTGTGGCGGGTTCGGTGATCGGCGGGATTGCCGAAACACAAGAGATGTTGGATTTCTGCGGCAAGCACAATATCGTGTCTGAAGTGGAAATGATCACCATGCAAAATATTAATCAGGCGTATGAGCGAATGCTGAAAAGCGACGTGAAATACCGCTTCGTTATCGATATGCAAAGCCTGAAAAACGGCTAAAAACACAAAAGGGGCGTTTGCCCCTTTTTTATCATTCACAACTGTTAAAGTGCTGTTTTACTGAAAACCGGCGTCTTTTAATTGCTGATAACCGCCCAGATTTTCCACGTTTTTATAGCCCAATTTTTCCAATTCCGCTTTAGCCAAATCAGCGCGTCTGCCGCTACGACAATACACATAGATAGTCTGATCTTTATCAGCGGTCAATTGGCTGATCTGTTGCCCGATACTGTCATGCGAAATATTCACCGCATTGTGTAAATGCCCGGCGGCAAATTCATCGGCGGAGCGCACGTCGAACAAAAGTGCGGTTGTATTTTGCTGTAAGGTTTGTGGCGTGACAGCCGTCGTCAATGCTGAAACTAATGGGCTACCGGTCAGTAACAGCGTGGCGGCGAGTAATTTGAGTATTTTCATATTTATTTACCTTAAATTGAAGTTAATAGTAGCTTAATCGTAAAATTTAAAGCTGCCCGTTAAATAGTCTCATATTGACACGATTTAAACTAACTCCGCCTGCGCCAAGACAACTTGCTGCAGCACTTTGATCCCTGCTTCGACATCTTGCCAATCGGTGTGTTCCAGTGGATTGTGGCTGATACCGGCTTGTGACGGCACAAAGATCATACCGGTCGGACACAATGTTGCCATGTGCATTGCATCATGTCCGGCGCCACTCGGCATGATTTCGTAAGCATAGTCTAACTCTTGGCAGGCACGTTCCACCGCCGACACCATGGCAGGATCCAAAATCACCGGTTTGTCTTTGGAAATCAGCTGTAACTCAATCTGCAAGCCACGCCGTTGGGCGACTTCGTCAATTTTCTGCTGTAAAGCCGTGAACACACTTTCTCTGGCATTCACGTCCGTGCCGCGGATGTCCACCAACAATTCGCAATAGCCCGGCACCACATTCATCACGCCCGGTTTCGCCTGCATTTGCCCGACGGTCGCCACGGTAGAATGGGCGGCACGAATGGCGGCTTGTTCCAGTTCTAATGCCAATTCGGCGCCGCCTAATAGCGCATCGTGTCGGTAATTCATGGCGGTTGCGCCGGAGTGATCTGCCTGCCCCTGAATTTTTACGATACAGCGAATCGGCGCAGCAATGCCGGTGACCACGCCAATGGTTTTGTTTTCATTTTCCAGCCGAGGACCTTGTTCGATATGCAGTTCAAAAAAGCATTTAAATTCTGTCGCAGCACGTTTTGCCAGCTCAATTTGTTCAAAATCCAGTCCGATTTGTTGTAACGCAGTTGCCAAATTAGCGCCATTTTTGTCTTGTAATGCTGAAAGTGCGGTTTTATCACTCACACCGCACAGCACCTTACTGCCTAAAGTAGCATAATTGAAACGGCTGGATTCTTCACAGGTGAAAATAATTAATTCCAGCGGGTGGCGGGTTTGTTGCTGTTGCTCGCAAAGTTGTAGCAAAATTTCCAAGCCGGCAATCGAACCTAACGGACCGTCGAATTTGCCGGCATTCACTACGGTATCGATATGCGAGCCGAAAGCCACAGCGGGGAGTTCATTTTCTACTCCGTCGCGGCGAATGATGACGTTGCCGATCGGATCAATTCGAATGTTAAGTGACGGATGATCGCAGAACGAAAGCAGGTAGTCGCGTGCCGCCAGATCTTCTCGGCTGAATGCCAAACGGGTTAATTCGTTGTCGTTGCTTGAAATAGTAGCGAGGTGATTAATTATTTCAATAACACGTTGCATATTGATAGATATCATAATTTCTCCTTGAAGTCAGGGATTTTACAAACTGTTTGCCAAAAGCATGATCCATTTCACTATAAGCTAAAATGAATTCGCGTAAAATCGAATTGATCACAAATGTGACATAACGACTAATGAAAGGAGTGTGCCAATGAGTGTTAAGAAAATGCTGTTAATCAGTGGTTCCAAATATCGAAGCACCGAATATCTTGTTCACTGTACCCCTTGGATTGCCCGTTTTTTATCTGATTTTCAAGGAAAAACCTTAGCCTTTGTGCCTTATGCCGGGGTGAGCCGCAGTTATGACCAATATCAACAGCTGGTGCAACAAGCACTTGCGGGATTGGAGATGAAGATTCTTTCCGTGCATCAGTCGTCGGATCCGCGTGAGATTATCGAACAAGCCGATGCAATCGCCATTGGCGGCGGTAATACTTTCTGCTTATTAAATCAGTTATATCAGCACAATCTGCTTGAGCCGATACGCCGCAAAGTGGAAAGCGGTACGCCGTATTTCGGCTGGAGTGCCGGTGTGAATGTGGCGGGGGCGTCGATTATGACCACCAACGATATGCCGATTATCTATCCGCCGTCTTTCGAGGGGCTGAATCTGTTTCCGGCGCAAATCAACCCGCACTTTATTTCCGGCAAAATGCAAGGACACAACGGTGAAAGTCGCGAAGAGCGGTTGAAGGAGTTTTTGCTGGTCAACCCGAAAGCGGTGGTCTATGCCTTGCCGGAGGGAACGGCGTTGCAAATTCGAGACTCACAGGCGACGGTGATCGGTTACGATAATATTTTGCGGATCAGCGGTGAAATGGACGTGGAAGAGATCGCGCTGAATTCTACGTTTAACTATTAAGAGTAGATTAGAGGAGATTTCATATGAACGGATTAAATATCATCATCGCAATCGTGGGGATCGCGGTTACGATTTATCTGATGATCAAAAAATATGAAACCCGCACGGTATTATTAGGTGTTGGTTTGGTGATGGCGCTGTTAACCCTTAATCCAATGGGGGCGCTGCAAGCATTTTCTAAAAGTATGACCTCCGCCGGTTTGATCATGGCGATTTGTTCCAGTATGGGTTTTGCGTATGTGATGAAATTCACTCAGTGTGATATGCACTTAGTGCATCTTTTAACGAAACCGCTGAGCGGCTTGAAGTTTTTCCTGATTCCGATTGCGACCATTTTGACATTTTTTATTAATATTGCGATTCCGTCTGCGGCAGGTTGTGCCGCGGCGGTGGGCGCAACGTTGATTCCGGTGTTGAAATCCGCAGGAGTGCGCCCGGCAACTGCCGGGGCAGCGATTTTGGCGGGCACATTCGGATCGATGATGAGTCCCGGTTCGGCGCACGTGGTGATGATCAGCGAAATGTCGGGTTTGACCGTGCCGGAAGTGATTTTATCGCACGCGCCATATACCATTATTGCCGGTGCGATTGGCGCGACGGTGTTGACGATTTTGGCAATTGTGCTAAAAGATTTCGGGCAACAATTCCGTGACGAATACTTGGCAGAAAAACAAGCGGCGGAAGCAGAGTTCACCAAAGTGAACCCGCTGTATGCGATTGCTCCGTTAGTGCCGTTGGTGATTTTGGTTATCGGCGGAACTCAGCTGCAAAGCATTCCGGCACTGGCATGGACCAAAATGGCAGTGCCTGAAGCGATGTTGATCGGAGCGCTTTACGCCATTATCGTCACGCGTGTTTCACCGGTGAAAATCACCAATGAATTTTTTAGTGGAATGGGCAGTGCGTACACCAATATTTTAGGGATTATCATTGCGGCAAGCGTTTTCGTGGCAGGTTTGAAATCCACCGGTGCGATTGATTCCGCAATTGAATTTTTGAAATCGTCGAATGAATTTGTGCGCTGGGGCGCCACCATTGGTCCATTCCTGATGGGGGTAATCACCGGTTCTGGCGATGCCGCTGCGATTGCATTTAATACCGCAGTGACCCCGCACGCGGTTGAATTAGGTTATACTCATGTTAATCTCGGCATGGGTGCGGCGATTGCCGGTGCGATCGGACGCACGGCTTCACCAATTGCCGGGGTTGCGATTGTTTGTGCCGGCTTAGCCGGTGTCAATCCGGTCGAAATGATTAAACGTACCGCGCCGGGCATGGTGCTGGCGGTACTGTTCTTAGCACTCTTTATGTTATAAAACACGATAGGGGGAAAGTATGGCGATTAACGAACAACAATTGATTAATTGGCGAAGGGAGTTTCACCAATTTCCTGAGACAGGTTGGTGCGAGTTTTTAACCACGACGAAATTGGCTGCCTACCTGAGTGAAATGGGCTTTGAAGTGCGGTTAGGCAAAGCGATTATTAACGAAGAATTTGTCCGCGGACGGCAACAGGCGGTGGTTGATGCGGGACTGAAAACGGCGATTGCCGCCGGTGCCGATCAACAGTGGCTGGATAAAATGGACGGTTATACCGGTGCGGTAGCGATTTTTGATTCCGGCAAGCCGGGCAACACCGTTGCTTTACGTTTTGACATTGATTGCGTTAACGTGCAAGAAACCGCCGATGCGGAGCATATCCCGAATCAGCAAGGCTTTCGTTCGCAAAACGACGGCTTTATGCACGCTTGCGGACATGACGGGCACATGGCGATCGGGCTTGGTGTGGCGCAATGGATTGCCGAAAACAAAGCGCAGCTGAACGGCAAAATTAAGCTGGTGTTCCAACCGGCGGAAGAGGGCGTGCGCGGCGCGGCTGCGATTGCTGCCAGCGGAATCGTTGACGATGCGGACTATTTTGCTGCCTCACATTTGAGCTTCTGTGCGGATTCCGGTACGATTATTGCCAACCCGCTGAAATTCTTATGCACCACCAAAATCGACATCCGCTACCACGGCAAACCGGCACACGCCGGCGCCGCACCGCACTTAGGGCGCAATGCGCTGCTGGCGGCGGCACATGCAGTCACACAATTACACGGTATTTCGCGCCACGGCGAAGGCATGACCCGAATTAATGTCGGTGTACTGAAATCCGGGGAAGGGCGCAATGTGATTCCGACTACCGCCGAAGTGCAGCTGGAAGTGCGCGGTGAAAATGCCGAAATCAATCAATATATGGTCGATCAAGTGATGCAAATCGCCAAAGGCATTTCCCAAAGCTTTGATGTCGGTTATGAAACTGAAATTATGGGCGAAGCGGTGGATTTGGATAACGATCCGGAACTGGTCGATTTAATCAGCGAACTGGCGGAAAAAGAGGCAGGAGTTCAACAAGTCGAACCGACTTACGGCTTTAACGGTAGCGAAGACGCCACCATTTTGGGGCGACGCGTGCAACAAAACGGTGGTAAAGCGATTTATTTCATCGTCGGCGCCGACCGCACCGCTGGCCACCACCAAGCCGAATTTGACTTCGATGAGAAACAACTGCTGACCGGCGTAAACCTGTACACCGCACTTTTGCAGCGTTTAAACGGCTAAACGGTTGTTGAGCTCAATTTCGAGCTAGGCTGAAAAGACACAATACCGCACTTGGAGAAGTGCGGTATTTGTTTTGTTCAAAAACATCTATAAAGGTTGGAAAAGGTTCAAATTGACTAAATGAATATTTCAATTAGTCATTATTTCTAATCATACACTGTATATGAAAGAACAGGGAGAACCGGCAAGCTGAAAACGTGTGAAAGCACTTGATATGACCGCTGGCTTGGTTACTGAAAAATACGCATTTTATTTTAATTTTTCATGAGATTCATTAAGTTAAATAAAAAGTAACGCTAGTGATAGTGATGTAAATGATAGTAATCTCAGTTTATTTTGGAGCGTAATAGGACTATAAAGTTAACACCCTGGCGAGTTTGTTTTTTATTAAATGATTTTTCTTAAAAAAAGGAATTTTAAAATGAATTATAAATCTCTATTGGCTACAACATTATTAGGTATGATGGCTTTGAATGTTCAAGCAAACGATCTGGAACAGCGTCCGATTGGCGGACGTTTGGACGGATTCGATCCGACTACCAAAGGCGGTTTAGATCTGGAGCAGCGCCCGATTGGCGGACGTATGGACGGATTTGATCCGACAACCAAAGGCGGTTTAGATCTGGAACAGCGCCCGATTGGCGGACGTATGGACGGATTTGATCCGACAACCAAAGGCGGTTTAGATCTGGAACAACGCCCGATTGGCGGACGTTTGGACGGATTCGATCCGACTACCAAAGGCGGTTTAGATCTGGAACAACGCCCGATTGACGGACGTATGGACGGATTTGACCCAACTACCAAAGGCGGATTAGATCTGGAACAACGCCCGATTGGTGGACGTTTAGACGGATTTGATCCAACCACTAAAGGCGGGTTATAACCCATATTTCCACAACAATAAGTGATTCCAAAGCCTGCTCTTGTAGCAGGCTTTTTTCATATTGAAAAATGGCAGATAGCAGCGCAATTTCAGAAAAGAAAAAGCCGTAAGTTATTGACTAACTTACGGCTCTCTATGAATAGTGGCGGAGGAAGTGAGATTCGAACTCACGGAGGGCGTAAACCCTCGCCGGTTTTCAAGACCGGTGCCTTCAACCGCTCGACCATTCCTCCGCGGCAGTTGACTCTTAACGAGTGGCGCAGATGATACAAATTTCACGGAATCAAGTCAACAAAGAATTTATGATATTTTTATCGTTTGTGGAAATATTAAGCGAATCAGCTTGTTTTTGTATAACTTCTATGCAAAGTAGCTGTTTTTTCAAGGAAAAATAGGGATCTATAAATGAATCAGGAAGCAAAGTGCGGTTTAGTGGCGAGAACAAAAAAGCCCTGCGCAGTGGCAGGGCTTGGAAATCAGAAGATTGATTAGCGACGTAAACCTAAACGTGCGATAGTTGAGGTATAAAGCTCAAGATCAGTACGTTTTAAGTAGTCTAGCAATTTACGACGACGAGAAACCATACGTAATAAACCACGGCGACCGTGATGGTCTTTCTTATGAACACTGAAGTGTCCTTGCAAGTGGTTGATTTGCGCTGTTAATAATGCGATTTGAACTTCTGAAGAACCGGTGTCTTTACCATCACGTCCAAAATCAGCAACGATTTTCGCTTTTGCTTCTGCGCTTAGAGACATAATAACTCCTAAAAAATTGAGTGAAAAATACATCAATAGCCGATCTCTAATTCAGCTATGACAGGGAACGCGCATTTTACTTGGAGTTGCCACAGATTGCAATCATGATGCGTAAAAATTGTCGAGTAAATCGTTTTAGCTGCAATTGATAAGTGTTATCAAATTTAAATTGAATTATATCTTGTTAATCGCTGATTATTTTGAATAAAATTTATTTTATATGCATTAATGATAAAAATATTTTGACTAAGGCCCTGTTTATTTGTATTTTCTAACAATATTATAAAAAGACGTTAGACAATACAGGAAGTGGATTATGCTTTATAACCGAGATGAGATCAGGGAAAACTGCGGTTTTGGTCTGATTGCCCATTTAGAAGGAAAACCCAGCCATAAAGTAGTGCGAACTGCAATTTTAGGCTTATCGCGCATGCAGCATCGCGGAGCGGTGCTGTCCGACGGAAAAACCGGCGACGGCTGCGGCTTACATATGCAGATGCCGAAGCGTTTTTTCCGTTTTTTAGCAGAAGAACAAGGTTGGCGCTTAGGTAAGGAATTTGCCGTTGGCCAGATTTTTCTGCCGACCGATCCGCAACTGATTGAAGATTATACAGCGATCATCAAAGAGGAGCTGACTCGTGAAACATTAACTATTGCTGCATGGCGTGATGTGGCGATTAATAAATCGGTGCTAGGCGAAATTGCTGCGTCCAGTTTGCCGGCAATTAAGCAGGTGTTTGTCAATGCACCGGCAGGCTGGGGGCGTGCAGATATCGAGCGCCGTTTGTTTATGGCGCGTCGCCGTATTGAAATGCGGATCGAGCACCCTGATTTTTACATTTGTAGTTTGTCCAGTCAGGTGATTATCTATAAAGGCCTGTGTATCCCACGCGATTTGCCGAAATTCTATTTGGATTTGGCGGATTTGCGTATGGAAAGCGGTATTTGCCTATTTCATCAACGTTTTTCCACTAACACCTTGCCACGTTGGAAGTTGGCACAGCCGTTCCGCTTTTTGGCACACAACGGCGAAATTAATACCATTTCCGGTAACCGTGCTTGGGCAAGGGCGCGTGCCTATAAATATCACACCCCATTGATTCCGGATTTGCAATCGGTTGCGCCGTTTGTCAACGAAAGCGGTTCTGATTCTAGTTCGTTGGATAATATGCTTGAGCTGTTTGTCAACGGCGGCATGGATTTATTCCGCGCCATGCGCTTATTGGTGCCGCCGGCGTGGCAATACAATCCGGATATGGACGACGAATTGCAGGCGTTTTATGACTTTAACTCGATGCACATGGAGCCATGGGACGGCCCGGCGGGGATCGTATTAAGCAACGGTACGCACGCGGCCTGTACTTTGGATCGTAACGGTTTGCGTCCGGCGCGCTATGTGATCACCCAAGATAAACTGATCACCATCGCCAGTGAGGTTGGCATTTGGGATTATGCGCCTGATGAGGTGGTGGAAAAAGGGCGGGTCGGACCGGGAGAGCTGTTGGTGATCGACACGGAGAACGGCAAATTAATTCATTCGAATGAAATTGACGCCGAACTGAAACTGCGCCATCCGTACCGCACTTGGTTAGATAAAAACGTATTGCGTTTGAATCCGTATGAAAACCTGCCGGACGAACAGATCGGACAAGCGGAATTGGATCGAACCGCACTTTTAATTCACCAGAAGCAGTTTGGTTATGACAAAGAAGAGCTGGAAAATCTGATTCGCGTGCTAGGCGAGGATGGGCAAGAAGCGGTCGGCTCAATGGGCGATGATGCGCCGTTTGCGGTATTATCCGAAAAACCGAGAGTGATTTATAACTACTTCCGCCAATATTTTGCCCAAGTAACCAATCCGCCGATTGATCCGTTGCGTGAAAAACACGTGATGAGCCTGAACACCAGTATCGGGCGCGAGATGAGCGTGTTCTTTGAAACCGAAGGGATGTCGCACCGCGTCAGCTTTAAGTCGCCGATTTTGCTGTATTCCGATATTCAACAATTAAAAGGCTTAGAGCCGACTTATTATCAACATCAAGTGTTAGATGCAACGTATGATGCTACAACAACCTCGTTAAAAGCGGCACTGTTGGCGTTGTGTGATCAGGCGGAAAGTGCGGTACGCAACGGTTCGGTGCTGTTGATTTTATCCGACCGCACTTTGGCAAAAAATCGCTTACCGATTCCGGCTGTGTTAGCCGTCGGTGCAGTGCAACAGCGTTTGGTCGATACCAATTTGCGTTGTGATGCGAATATTGTGGTGGAAACCGGTTCAGCGCGCAATCCGCACCACTTTGCAGTGTTGATCGGCTTGGGCGCAACGGCGATCTATCCGTATTTAGCGTATGAAAGTTTGGCGCAGATGATTGCCGAAGGCGCGATCAAAAAACCACTGCGCAGCGTGATGGCGAACTTCCGTGACGGCATCAATAAAGGCTTATACAAAATTATCTCGAAAATGGGAATTTCCACCATTTCCTCTTACCGCTGTGCGCACCTGTTTGAAGCGGTCGGTTTGGGCGAGGAAGTTGTTGAGCTGTGTTTCCGTAAAATTCGTTCACGCATCAAAGGCGCAGGATTTGCCGAATTGGAAGCCGATCTGAAAACCCTGAATAAAGCCGCATGGCGTGCCAGTCAGGATTTGGACAACGGCGGCTACCTGAAATACAAACCGCAAGGGGAGTATCACGCTTATAATCCGGACGTGGTTAACTATTTGCAGCAGTCGGTGAATAGCGGCGATTATTCAATTTATCGCCAATATGCCGATACGGTGAACAATCGTCCGGCGACCACATTGCGTGATCTGTTAAAACTGAATGTCGATCCGCAGAAAAAGATCGCACTGGATGAAGTCGAACCGGCGGAAGGACTGTA
Source organism: Testudinibacter sp. P27/CKL/0425 (assembly GCF_052931395.1). Taxonomy (NCBI): domain Bacteria; kingdom Pseudomonadati; phylum Pseudomonadota; class Gammaproteobacteria; order Pasteurellales; family Pasteurellaceae; genus Testudinibacter; species Testudinibacter sp. P27/CKL/0425. Next base: position 1,406,958 of record NZ_CM128801.1, read on the forward strand.
TAAACGTTTTGACTCGGCAGCCATGAGTATCGGTGCGCTTGGGCCGGAGGCGCATGAAGCGCTGGCAGTGGCAATGAACCGTTTGGGAGGCTATTCCAACTCGGGCGAGGGCGGCGAAGATCCGAAGCGTTACGGCACGGAAAAAGTGTCAAAAATCAAACAAGTGGCCTCAGGGCGATTTGGCGTTACCCCGGCGTATTTGATGAGCGCCGAAGTGATCCAAATTAAAGTGGCGCAAGGGGCGAAACCCGGCGAGGGCGGGCAACTGCCGGGCGATAAGGTTACGCCGTACATTGCGCAATTGCGTTATTCCGTGCCGGGCTCGATGCTGATTTCTCCACCGCCGCACCATGATATTTATTCGATTGAAGATTTGGCTCAGCTGATTTTCGATCTGAAACAGGTTAATCCGAAAGCGATGATTTCGGTCAAACTGGTTTCTCTGCCGGGTGTCGGCACGATTGCGACCGGGGTGGCAAAAGCCTATGCGGATTTGATCACCATCGCCGGTTATGATGGCGGCACGGGGGCGAGTCCGTTATCTAGCGTAAAATACGCCGGATCTCCGTGGGAGTTGGGCTTGGCGGAAGCGCAGCAAGCGTTGGTCGAAAATAACTTACGTCACAAAGTGCGGTTGCAAGTGGACGGAGGGTTGAAAACCGGCTTAGATGTGATCAAAGCGGCGATTCTCGGGGCGGAAAGTTTTGGTTTCGGCACCGGGCCGATGATCGCACTGGGTTGCCGTTATCTGCGGATTTGCCATTTGAACAACTGCGCTACCGGCATTGCCACGCAAGATGAAAAACTGCGTCAAAATCACTATCACGGCTTGCCGGAAAAAGCGATGAATTACTTTAAATTTATTGCACAAGACGTGCGTGAATTAATGGCGGAATTGGGGGTAACCCAATTAACTGACTTGATCGGGCGCACCGATTTACTTTCCATTGTCGAGGGCAAAACCGCCAAGCAGCACGCTTTGGATTTGAGCGGACTGTTATATGCGCCGAAAGTCCCTGAGGGCAGCGCACGTTATTGCATTGAAGCCAATCCGACGATGGATCAGGGTGATCTGAACCGTGCGATTGTTGCTGAGGTACAAAAAGCGGAAGGCAATCAATATTTAGATTTGAGCTACGACGTACGCAATACTGATCGTTCGGTCGGCGCAACCTTATCGGGGCTGATTGCCGAACAATACGGCAACAAAGGCAGCGAGAACAGGCAGTTTGATATTCGTTTAAACGGCACGGTCGGGCAAAGTCTGGGCGTGTGGTTGGCTGGCGGAATCAATCTGCATTTGACCGGCGACGCCAACGATTATGTCGGCAAAGGCATGGCAGGCGGCAAAATTGCGATCCGCCCGCACAGCGGCACGATCTTTAAACCGGAAGAGTCCACCATTGCCGGCAACACCTGTTTATATGGTGCAACCGGCGGCAAGTTGTTCGCTTCAGGGCGTGCGGGGGAGCGTTTCGCCGTGCGAAATTCCGGTGCGACGGCGGTGATTGAGGGCATCGGCGATAACGGTTGTGAATACATGACCGGCGGTGTGGTGTGCGTGTTGGGCAAAACCGGAATCAACTTCGGTGCGGGCATGACCGGCGGCTTTGCCTATATTCTTGACAGCGACGGAAAATTCGAATCTCGGCTCAATCCGGAATTGATCGAAGCGTTGCCGTTGAGTGAATTGATCACCCACCAAGAATATCTGCGCGGTTTGATTGCCGAACACGTTGAAAACACCGCCAGCCCGCAAGGCGAACGCATTTTGGCAAATTGGACGGAGTATCTCGGACGTTTCCTGTTGGTGAAACCTAAAGCGAAAGATGTTAATTCGCTATTAGGGCATCAGCGTCGTACCGTAGATGAACTACGGGTTGTTACTCAATAATCAAATAGTAAAAGTGCGGTCAGACCGCACTTGGAAAGAGACAGGAAAGAACAGTATGAGTCAGCAAGGAAATGTTTATCAATTTATTGATTTGCCGAGAATCGATCCGCCGAAAAAAGCATTAGCGGAGCGCAAAACGCAATTTATTGAAATTTATCAAATTTATGAGCAACCTCAAGCGGCATCACAAGCGGATCGCTGTTTAGAGTGCGGCAATCCGTATTGCCAACACAAATGCCCGTTGCACAACAATATTCCGAATTGGTTGAAGCTGGTATATGAAAACCGGATTATCGAAGCGGCGGAATTGGCGCACGAAACCAATACCTTGCCGGAAGTGTGCGGACGGGTTTGCCCGCAAGATCGGCTGTGTGAAGGGGCATGCACCTTGAATGCCGAATTTGGTGCGGTCACCATCGGTAGCGTGGAAAAATATTTAACTGAAAAAGCCTTTGAAATGGGCTGGCGACCAACAGTCAAAGACATTCCTCACAGTGGGAAAAAAGTGGCGATTGTCGGTTCCGGTCCGGCAGGATTGGGCTGCGCTGAACAGTTGATCAAAAATGGTGTTTCGGTAACCGTGTATGAGCGCGAGTCGGAAATCGGCGGTTTGCTGACATTCGGCATTCCGTCGTTTAAATTGGAAAAAGAGGTGATGATCCGCCGCCGGGAAATCTTCACCGAAATGGGGATTGAATTTAAGCTGAACGTGGAAATCGGCAAAGAAGTTACCCTTGAGCAGTTGGCAAACGACTATGACGCGGTGTTTTTAGGCGTCGGTACTTATCAAGGTATGCAGGCGGAGATCCCGAATGAAAACGCTGTTGGCGTTTATTCCGCTTTGCCGTTTTTAATCGCCAATACCAAAAATGTGATGGGGCTGGCGTGTGATGATTTCGTTTCGATGCAAGGAAAAAAAGTGGTGGTACTGGGCGGCGGTGACACCGCGATGGATTGCGTGCGCACCTCGTTACGTCAACAAGCGGCTGAAGTAACCTGTGTTTATCGTCGTGATCAGGCAAATATGCCGGGCAGCCGCCGTGAAGTACAAAATGCCAAAGAAGAAGGGGCGAATTTTTACTTTAATGCCCAACCGGTGTCGATTGAAACCAGCGCTGACGGCAAAGTGGTCGGCATCAATATCGTGCGCACCGAATTGGGCGAGCCGGACGCCAATGGTCGCCGCCGTCCGCAAATCATAGCGGGCAGCGAAGAATTGATGCCGTGCGATGCGGTGATCGTAGCGTTTGGTTTTGCACCGCACGCCATGCCTTGGCTAAGTGCGGTCGGAGTGACCACCGACAGTCGCGGACGAATTGAAGCGCAGGGCGAGTTCAAACAGCAAACGGCAAACCCGAAAATTTTCGCCGGTGGTGATATTACCCGTGGTTCCGATTTAGTGGTGACGGCAATTGCCGAAGGGCGCGACGCGGCACATAGCATCATGGCGTATTTAGAGATTTAATTCCGTCAATAATGTTGACTAAAATCCTCGTTTTTTAGCGAGGATTTTTTATGTCTTGAATTTTTTCTCAAGATAGATTATTGTAATTATATTGATACACTTGATGTAATATATATTTTACAAAATAAAAAGATAAGCGAAGGAATCCTATGAACGCAGTTGCCAATAAAGACTCAATCCACAACGTCAATATTCAAGATGAAAAAGTATTAATCACGCCACAAGAATTGAAAGAAAAACTCCCGTTATCGCTGGCGTTAAAACATCAAATCGAACAATCACGTTACGACATTTCACAGATTATTCATAAGCAAGACAAACGTTTACTGGTGGTGATTGGACCTTGCTCGATTCATGATCCACAGGCGGCGCTGGAATATGCGCATAAATTAAAAGCCTTGGTGGAAGAAATCCAAGACACGGTGTATATCGTAATGCGGGTCTATTTTGAGAAGCCGAGAACCACCGTCGGTTGGAAAGGGCTGATCAACGATCCGCACTTGGATGGCAGTTTTAATGTAGAGTATGGTTTACAGTTGGCGAGAAAGTTGCTGATTGATTTGGCGGAATTGGGATTGCCATTGGCAACCGAAGCGCTTGATCCGATTTCGCCGCAATATATGGCGGAGCTGTTCAGCTGGTCGGCAATCGGCGCACGCACCACCGAATCGCAAACCCACCGCGAAATGGCATCGGGCTTGTCAATGGCGGTCGGCTTTAAAAATGGCACCGACGGCAGTTTGGCAACTGCGATTAATGCGCTGAAAGCCGCATCAATGGGGCACCGCTTCATCGGAATTAACCAACAAGGGCAGGTCAGCCTGCTGCAAACCGCCGGCAATCGCGACGGCCATGTGATTTTGCGTGGCGGAAAACAGCCGAATTACGCTACCGAATTTGTGCAGCAATGTGAAATCGAATTGGAAGCGGCAGGATTAGAGCAGTCGATTATGATCGACTGCAGCCACGGTAATTCGAATAAAGATTACCGCCGTCAGCCGCTGGTGGCGGAAGATGCAGTGCAGCAGATCTTAAACGGCAATCAATCGATCACCGGTTTAATGTTGGAAAGTAATTTGTGTGCCGGCAACCAAAGTTCGGAACAGCCGCGAGCCAATATGCAATACGGCGTTTCAATCACCGATGCCTGCATTGATTGGCAGACAACCGAGCAATTATTGCGTAAAATTCACCAACAGTTATTGAATCGAACTACATAGAAGCAGACAAATAGGGGAGACGGCAGAATGCAGCCATTGCAGGCACTGCGAGATGAAATCGATCAGGTGGATCGCGATTTATTGAGATTATTGGAAAAACGTTTGCAGCTGGTGTCGGAAGTCGGGCAGGTGAAACATCAGCACGGCTTGACGGTGTATGTGCCGGAGCGGGAAGCGGAAATGCTGGCTGCGCGCCGCCGTGAAGCGGAAAAAATCGGTGTGCCGCCGGATTTGATTGAGGATTTGTTGCGCCGAATTATGCGCGAATCTTATCAAAATGAACACAAGCAAGGCTTTAAAACCGTGAATCCCGAGATCAAAAAAATCGTGATTGTCGGCGGCAAAGGCAAATTGGGCGGATTGTTCGGGCGCTATTTTCAGTTGTCGGGCTATCAGGTGGAAAATTTGGGACGTGCCGAGTGGCAAAGTGCGGATCAAATTTTACACGATGCCGACGTGGTGATTGTCACCGTACCGATCCGCAGCACTTTGGAAACCATTGAGCGGCTGCAACCGCACTTGCGTGAAAATATGCTGTTGCTGGATTTCACCTCGGTGAAACGCCAGCCGGTCGAAAAAATGCTGCAGGTGCACAAAGGCGCGGTGTTGGGCTTGCACCCGATGTTCGGCCCGGATATTGCCAGCTTTGCCAAGCAAGTGATCGTGCGTTGTGACGGACGCTATCCTGAGCGTTACCAATGGATTTTGCAACAAATGCAAATCTGGGGTGCGACGATTCACAGCATCGATCCGACAGAACATGATAAAAATATGACCTATATTCAGGCGTTGCGCCACTTTGCCACCTTTGCCAACGGTTTGCATTTATCGCGTCAACCGGTTGAACTGGCGCAACTGTTGGCGTTGTCATCGCCGATTTACCGCTTAGAACTGGCGATGATCGGGCGCTTATTTGCGCAAGACGGCGAACTGTATGCCGATATTATTCTGGATAAACCGGAAAATCTGGCGGTGATCGAATCGCTGAAAGACAGCTATCAGGAAGCGCTGGCGTTTTTTGAAAACAACGATTGCGCCGGTTTCAGTAAAGCATTTAAACAGGTGAGCGATTGGTTCGGCAATTACTCCGAAGTATTTATGAAAGAGAGCCGACAACTGTTGCAACAGGCGAACGATTATAAACAGGTTTGACTATATTTATAGCAAGAGGCTACCAATTGGTAGTCTAATTTTAGCATAGTAGACAAAATGTAGTTAATTTTGAAATCTAAAAAATACCGCACTTGCTGATAATTTAATTCGTTGCAAAGTGCGGTATGTTTTTTTAAATGATTTTCAAGCCAGTGGCTTATTTCTTCTCACCAATCGGCAGCACGGTTCTGCCGTAAGATTCGTTGATCACTTCAGCGGCTGCCAGATAGAAAGCGCAAAGTGCGGTGATTAAGCCTAAGTAGCCTCCAACGTTAACGATACCGTGGTTGCCGGTGGCATCACCGATTGCCAATGCGTAGAACGTTAAGGTCAGGAAAAAGAAAATCGCTTGTAAAGCGCGTGGTTTGGTCAGGGTGGCGATGAACATCATCAGGGTGAAAGTGCCCCATGCCGCTAAGTACCATGCTACGAAAGTCGCCGGGGTTTCACCTTTGAAAAAGGCAACGAACAAGCCCCAAGACCACCAGAATGCACCGTAGCTGATAAACGCGGTGAAGCCGAAGGTGTTGCCTTTTTTGAATTCCATGATCCCGGCGATGGCTTGTGCAGTACCGCCGAAGGCGAATGCCATTGCCAAGACTAAGCCAATGGATTGAGTATCAAAAAATCCGCCGTTAATTAAGCACAATAACCACGTGGTCAGTGCAAAACCGCATAAACCTAATGGGCCCGGATTTGCATAATTGGCTGCGTTGTTAGACATAAATAAGTTCCTTAAATTGCAATAAAAAAGTGTCGATAAAACGGGCGCTAGTATGAATGATTTTAGCTGGGAAATAAATACTGCAACGGCTGAAATTGCGACTATTTTGCCGCTTTTTTATGCTTTTGCCGAGAAACCGTTGATAAGAATCCCGATAATAACAATCAGTAGTCCGACAAACGCCAAGCCACTCGGTAGTGGATCACTCAATAACAGCACACCGCCTAACAGGGTAAACAGAATTTCACCGGCTTGTGTCGCTTCGATCACCGCAAGTTGTTTCATATTATGTTTGACCAGTTCGGTGGCTTTAAAAAACAGAATGGTGGCGATCACGCCGGAAAACAGTGCGACGAAAAACGATTGGGTCAGCTGTGATGCAGAGGGCAAACCGCTCTTGAAAGTGGCGATCGTGATCACTAGCAGCCAAAACGGCATTGAGCACAGCACCATACCGTAAACCCGTTGTTGGGTGGTGAGCGAATTGCCGATTAGCGCCATCATTTTGCGGTTGCCGAGCGGGTAGGCAAAGGCGGCGATAATGATCAACAATAGCGGATATAGGCTCTCGGTGAGCGATAACGTACGCAGATTATCAATTTGCAGTAATCCGATGCCGAGTACAATCACGCATGAAAACAGCAGATTTTTAAGCGGAATCGGCTGCCCGAACAGCGGTGTTAATAGGATGCCGGCGATAATCGTGATTTGCCATGAACTGGCGACCAGCCAAGAGGAAGCATAATCCGCCGACAGGGTCAGCGGCAGGTAAAACAGCCCGAAGCCGACACTCGACCATAACAGCCACTGCCGAGGGGCGCGCTGAATTTCGCGATAAACCGCACTTCGGTTGATGCGCATCCCGAGCAGCAGATAGAGCATCGGTAGCATAAAGACGAAACGTAGCGCTGCCGACCACCATGCATTATCACCCGACAGCGACATAATGATGTAGGCTAATTTCGCTATTATCCCTCGTGAATCATTTCTTTTTTTGAATTTTATTTTTAGTGGGGAGAGGTCTTATGGAGAAAATATCCAAACATGATCCGAATTTTTCGACCAGCCGACGCGATTTGCTGAAAGGCAGTGCCGCGTTAGGTGGCGTGGCGTTGGCGGCAAGTGCGGTCAGTTTGCCGGTTTCCGCTCAGCAAGGGCAAAGTGCGGTCAGCACAGCAAATGCTGATCAGGAAAAATTGGTGTGGAGCGCTTGTACCGTCAACTGTCACAGCCGTTGTCCGTTGCGGATGCACGTTCAAGACGGCGTGATTAAATATGTCGAAACCGATAATTTAGGCGATGATATTTACGGCGATTTTCACCAAGTGCGGGCTTGCGCACGTGGGCGTTCAATGCGCCGTCGGGTGTATAATCCGGATCGCTTGAAATACCCGATGAAACGGGTCGGCAAACGAGGCGAAGGCAAATTTAAACGTATCACATGGGAAGAAGCGTTCACCGAAATTGCCGATAATTTAAAACGGATTATCGCCGAACACGGCAACGAGAGCTTGTATATGCCGTTTGCCACCGGTACTTTGGGCGCAACGGTTGCCGCGTCTTACCCGCCACCACGCAGCATTTCCAGCCGGTTTATGAACAGTATCGGCGGCTGCTTAGGGCACCACGGTACATACAGCTATTCGCAAATTTTTGAATCCATTCCGTTTATGTACGGTAGCAATGCCGGCAACAGCCCGACCGATATTGAAAATTCCAAATTGGTGGTGTATTTCGGTAATAACCCGGCGGAAACTCGAATGAGTGGCGGCGGCGTAACATACTTATTTCAACAAGCACAAGAGCGGTCGAACGCACGGATGATCATGATCGATCCGCGTTATAACGACACTGCTGCCGGACGCGAAGGCGAATGGGTGCCGATTCGTCCGGGCACCGACGCGGCGTTTGTCGAAGGCATGGCGTATGTGATGATCACCGAAAATTTGGTTGATCAAGATTTTCTTGATACCTATTGCATCGGTTACGACGAAAAAACATTGCCGGCGTCTGCCAAACCAAATGCGCACTATAAAGCCTATATTCTGGGTGAAGGCGACGACCAAACTGCGAAAACGCCGGAATGGGCATCGAAAATCACCGCAATTCCGAAAGACACCATTGTACGTTTAGCCCGTGAAATTGCGACTACTAAACCAGTGTATATCTGTCAAGGTTGGGGGCCGCAGCGCCATGCGAACGGCGAACAAGCGGCGCGTGCGATTGCGATGCTGGCTTGTTTAACCGGTAACGTTGGGATCAACGGCGGCAACAGCGGTTCACGCGAAGGGTTTTACACCATTCCGTTCGTGAGAATGCCAGTAGGCGAAAATCCGATCAAAGCGAAGATTTCAATTTTTATGTGGACTGATGCGGTGGTACGCGGCGAAGAGATGACCGCGTTAAAAGACGGTTTAAAAGGCGCAGAAAAACTGAATAAGCCGATTAAATTTATTTTAAATTACGCTGGTAACTGCATTATCAATCAGCACTCCGACATCAACCGCACTTTAGAAATTTTAAACGATGAGAGCAAGTGTGAAATGTTAGTGGTGATTGACAATCACATGACTTCCACCGCTAAATGTGCCGACATTTTACTGCCGGACTGCACCACCTCCGAGCAGGCGGATTTCTGCATGGACGGCTCGGCGGGCAACATGGGGTATGTGATTTTCGCCGATCAGGCGATCGAGCCGCAATTTGAATGCAAACCGGTCTATCAAATTTTAGCCGGTATCGCAGAAAAAATGGGCGCGAAAGAGAAATTCACCGAAGGGCGCACCCAAGAAGAGTGGCTGCGTCACTTGTACAAACTCACCCAAGAGAAAAATCCGTTCTTCCAAGAAATCAGTTTCGAGGAATTTAGAGAGCGCGGCATCATTAAACAAAAAGATCCGTCAGGGCACATGGTGGCGTTCAAAAAATTCCGCCAAGATCCGGAGGCGAATCCATTGACGACACCGTCGGGCAAAATTGAAGTTTATTCCGAACGGTTGGCAAAAATTGCCGAGACCTGGGAATTGCCGGAGGGCGATATTATCAGCCCATTGCCGATTTATGCGCCTGCGGTTGAGGGCTATGATGATCCGTTGAGTGAGCAATACCCGCTGCAACTGGTCGGTTTCCACTTTAAATCGCGAGTGCACTCCACTTATGCCAATGTCGATGTGTTGGATCAAGCGTCGTTGCAATCACTGTGGATCAACCCAATTGATGCGGAAAAACGCGGCATCAAACACAATGAAATGGTGCGGATTTTCAATGGTCGGGGTGAAACCCGCATTCTGGCGAATGTTACACCACGGATTTTGCCGGGTGTGGTTGCGATGGGCGAAGGCGCCTGGTACACGCCGGACGGGCAGAAAGTTGATCAAAACGGTAGCTTTAACGTGTTGACCACACAGCGCCCGTCGCCATTATCAAAAGGCAATCCGCAACATACCAATTTGGTTGAAGTCGCACGCGTGGGAGGTGAATGATGAGCGCAAAACAATATGGATTTTATATCGACTCACAACGCTGCACCGGCTGCAAAACCTGTGAACTGGCGTGTAAAGACTATAAAGACTTAACCCCGGACGTCAGTTTCCGCCGAATTTATGAATATTGCGGCGGCGGTTGGAAGCAAGAGGGCGAGGTGTGGACGCAAGATGTGTTTTCCTACTATTTGTCGATCTCGTGCAACCATTGTACCGATCCGGCATGTGCCAAAGTGTGTCCGAGCGGTGCAATGCACAAGCGGGAAGACGGCTTTATAGTGGTGAATCAAGATGTGTGTATCGGCTGTAAATATTGCAGCATGGCTTGCCCATACGGTGCACCGCAATATAACGAAGAAAAAGGCAGAATGACCAAATGCGACGGCTGCTTTGAACGGGTGGAAGTGGGCAAAAAACCGATGTGCGTGGAGTCTTGTCCGCTGCGCGCATTGGATCTGCTGCCTATCGATGAATTGAAAGCCAAATATGGTGATCTGAAAGATGTGACGCCACTGCCACCGTCGCACTACACGCAGCCGAATATTGCCCTGCGCTTGAACAATAATGCGAAGCCGACCGATGATCGCAGCGGTTTCCTGGCTAATCCGAAGGAGGTGTAATATGGGAATGGGATTACATGAATGGCCGTTGGTGTTTTTCACCGTTTTTGCACAAAGTGCGGTCGGCGCCTTTTGGGTGTTCACACTGTTATTGCTGTGTGATAAAAATCACACGGTTGTTGCGCGCACCCATTATGTGATGTCGGTGTTATGGGGCTTAATGGCGCTGGGTTTTGTGTTTTCAACCCTGCACTTGGGTTCACCGCAACGCGCGTTTAATGTGTTGAATCGGATTGGCGCGTCAGGCTTGAGTAACGAAATTGCCGCCGGTTCTGCATTCTTTGCGCTCGGCGCAGGCTACTGGGCTCTCGCTACCGCAAAATTATTACCGCAATCTTGGCAACAATTACCACTAATCGGCACGATTGTTCGTCTTCTAGTGAGCATTGAAAACAAATTGCCGCTCTTCTGGAAACATGCTGCGTTGATCGTAGTCAGCCTTGTTGGCGCCGGTTTTATCTATGCGATGTCGAAACTGTATATGATCAACACCGTGCCGACTTGGAATTCGATTTACACCCCGGCAGGCTTTATTCTGACCGCACTTTTAGGCGGCTCAGTATTGGCGCTAGCCTTGCTAAACGGTGCGAAAATCGGACGGCAGTTTAACGGCTTTTTGTTGGCAGTCGCATGGTTAGCGTTTCTTGTTGCGATTTTTGTGACTTACCGGCAATACGGCTATCTCGCCGGCGTCAGCAGAGCAATTCACCAAGCGTTGGATCTCGTGCCGTCATTTGTACCGGTGATGATCGCACGGTTTGTATTAATCGCCGTGGGGCTGTGTTTATTAACCTTAGGCGTGAAAAAAGCTAATACTGTGTTACCGTTTATCGCTTTGATTCTGGTGGTAGCAGGGGAATTATTGGCAAGAGTGATTTTCTATGGCTTACACATGACAGTCGGCATGGCGGCATTGGGTTATTGATTCATCCTGTTTATTCAACCGCACTTTGCTACAACAGGCAAAGTGCGGTATTTGTATATTTAATTATCTGTTTTCGCCGAAGGCGACTTACTTTGACTCGCTACGCTCAAACACGACAATATGTATGGTTTTAAACCCCTTTGCATGGTATTAAACGGATTCGATGTGTAGGATGGGCTTGCCAGCCCATCATTTCAGACCCTCCCCCAGCCTTCGGCAGCCCCCTCCGTAAACGGAGAGGGCGAAAGAAATTTTACAGCTCACTATTGTGATATACATGATTTTCTCTCCCTCCGCGTGCGGAGGGAGATGCCCGAAGGGCAGAGGGAGGCTATGTGATATTTATTTCATAACAGTAGCAAATACAGTTGTTATGATTGTAGTAAAAAAGTCAGTCACCTTCGGCGAAACACGATAGTTGAATATGCACACAACAAGGAATAGCCAAGAGCGGTTTATGGGCTGGCAAGCCCACACTACACTTCGGAGCAAAGTCAATCGCCTTCGGCTACTCATCAATTTTCTGCAAACGGTATTTGCTTGGAGATGTGCCGTATTTCAGCTTAAAAGCCTTGCTGAAGTGGGCTTCGGATTGGTAGCCCACTTCCAGCGCGACGGCTAGAATCGATTTGTTGGTGTTGCGCAATAGCAATTCCGCTTTTTGCATTCGCAGGCTGGTGAGGAATTTGCCCGGTAGCGTGCCGGTTTTGCTTTTGAACAGCCGAATGAAATTGGCGCGCGACATTGCGCTCAGTTCCGCCAAACTTTCCATATTCCAATTGTTTTCCGGCTGCTGCAGCATGGAATTGACCGCATGATACAAACGCTTGTCTTGCAATGCGCCGAGTACGCCGTTGTTGACGTCGCTGTTTTGTTGAATGTAATCACGCGCCAAATAGGTGAATAGCACATTACACAGCGAATTGACCACCGATGCCGTGCCGATTTCCAAAATTGCTTCTCGTTGTAGCAATGATAGTAGTGACGTGACCGAGATGTTATTGCCGGAAAGATACCAATATTCGGGCAAAATTGCCGGCAGGGTGGAGTGTCCGGCGTAGCGGAAATAACCGCAGAACATCTCAAAATCATGAGAGGCTTGATTATTGGTGCGCAAGGTAAACGGACCGTGCTGCAACTGCTGAAGTACGGTCAGCGAAGTTTCATCGTTCGCATTGTGCTTGCTGCTTTGAACGCGGTGTTCTAATCCGTGTGGTAGAAAGAACACATCACCGGGTTTGAGCTGATAACTCTGTTGGTTATTCAGCACCAGTCGGCATTCGCCTTTTGAAATAATATGAAAAATTCCCGAAGTGTTGGGTTCTTGCTTGTGCTTAATCTGCCAATCGCCTTGGAAACGGCAGAGAACGTTGATTTCGCCTTCGACTTGGGCGAGTTGTATCAGTCGATCTAAATAATCCATAACGACTATCCTTTCGGTGAAATTTAAAAACGATCCTTTAAGATAAAAGGGTTATAAATTGATACTTTTTGGCAATATTATTTGATAAATAATATCAATAATAACAGCCGTAGACCAGAGTATTTACTCACATTTAAACTAGGAGAAAGGCAATGTTTGCAGATTGGAAAAACGATGTTACCCATGTAAAAAAATCATTCGGTGAATTAGGTAAAAAATACCCGAAAATGCTACAAGCTTACGGTGCGTTGAACGCAGCTGCAGCGGAAGGCAATGTGTTAGACGCCAAAACCCGTGAGCTGATTGCGTTGGCGGTTGCGGTCACCACACGTTGCGAAAGCTGTATCGGTGTTCACGCAGCGGACGCGATCAAAGCAGGGGCGACGGAAGAAGAAGTGGCGGCAGCATTGGCAACCGCGATTGCGTTAAATGCCGGCACGGCGTACACCTATTCTTTGCGTGCGTTGGAAGCCTATAACGAACAAAAACAATAATCGCGTCAAAACGATATTCCCTGTATCCGACCCCGATACAGGGTTTTTTATTTATACGGCGCCGTGATAGAAGTGGTAACCTAGTCCAACCGTAAACACCAAATTGCCGTAAATCGCGTGTTCCAGACTGACCAACATTAGGCTTCGGTAGCGTTGATAAACGCTGGCAAAGATCAGCCCGCCGATGAAGGTGAACAGCACCGCAATGTAGTTGAGAAATACAATGTGCATATAGCTGAACAGTAGTGCACTGGCGATGATCATCAACTTTTCATTTTTCAGCAAAGTGCGGTAGCGGAAAAAGAAAAATTTACGAAACACCATTTCTTGGGTGAATGCCGATAAAATCGGATACAGCAACATCACCGCCAGCCAAAGAGACGGATTGCCGCGCACAAAATTCAGAAAATTTTCCGGCATTAAGATTAGCGTGAAGCCGCTTAACATCAAGCAAATCGCACTTGCTCGCCAAAAGAGCGGTTTTAACATTGATTTTTTCAGATCCCACACAAAGCAGTCGATACGATGAATTTTTAAAATAATCACACTATAGGTAAAAATGCCCCATAACAGCGGGAGCATACTGCTGTTCGGTAACAGACGAAACAGGTAGAGCAACGGCACGGCAATAAACAAGGCGAAAAATTCGAGCAACAGCCAAAAACGGCGAGGTGTCGGCGGATTAAGTTGGGTGGTTGAAATATTTTGCATTATTAAGCCGTTTTAACCGCACTTTAATCGCGCGGCTGGCGATCAGACGACGTATCGTTGAGTAGCGCCGCCTCTTTCACTGCAGCACGTGCCAACATATGCGCGGCGATCGGCAGGGTGAAAATCAGAAACAAGTTCATCAACAGCAAGCGGATTGTCCATGCCCAATCGCGCGCAATCAGCATAGCACCAAGTGAAACTAAGGTGATTGAGAGCGTACCGGCCTTAGTGGCGGCGTGCTGTTTGCTTAAGGTGTTCGGCAAAATTTGAATCCCCAGCGCGGAAATTGCCAGGCTGAAGCCGCCGAGCAGCAGAAAAGCCGTGCCGAGAATATCAAGAATGGTGGTCATGTTGCTCCTCCTGTTTGGCTTGATCGTCATTTTTACGTCGGATCACCGCCGACCAACCGACGGTACCGATAAAACCGACTAGCGACAGCCCGATAGCGACATCGAGCAGCACGGTGCGTTGCGTCATCAATGCTGCAACCACGCATAGAATCAACGCGGCGGCGAATAAAATATCCAGTGCGACAATGCGATCGCTGTCGTCAGTGCCGCTTTGGATTTGGCGAATTACGAACAAAATCGCAATTAACGCACAGAGGGTGACTAAGATCAGTGTCAATTCCAGCATTTTTTCCTCAGCTTTGCGCAGTTGCGCCAATCATTTGCTAAATAGGGTTAAAATATAGGGGACGAATTTGTGCTGAATCTCCTGAATTGCCGAATCGGTTTGCTCGGCGTCCAAAATATGCAGCAACATCTGATTACTGCGGCTGTCGATATTCAACACTGTGGTTCCCGGCGTGAGGCAAACTAAGCAGCCTAATGCCACCAGACCGGTTTCGCTAACATTCGGAATTTCCATTGAAATGTAGCGATCGTGCAAGGATTTTTTCACTTTGAGCCGGAGTTTGACAATCAGCCATAGCATCGCGAAGCCGGATTTTACCATCAAATAAAAAAATTGAAGCCCGAGCAGTAATGCTGCACTGATTTTTTTTATTAACATTTATTGTCCTCCCAATTGCAATGCCGCCAACCGGCTTAGCCCGTAAAGCCCATTCGGAGCAAGGCTGATCAGCACAATGATTGCACACAATAAGCTCACGGCAATGATGGCTGGTCTGGTATTTTGCCGTACCACCGGCTGCCAAACATGTTGATCGTCGCAAACCTGCGGATGCGGTTTACAAAAAGCTTCAAGCCAGATTTTCATCATTGAATACAGTGTTAACACGCTAACAATCAACGCAATTGCCGTCCACAGCAAATATCCTTGCTGTAGAGTTTCTTTTAATAATGCCACTTTCGCCCAGAAGCCGGAAAACGGCGGAATGCCGACCAGCGAGAGCGCCGGAATGGCGAACAGCATCGCCAGCCACGGCTTGATGTTGTATAATCCGCCGATTTTGCGCAGATCGTAGCTGCCGGCATACAGATAAATGATTCCGGCGATCAAAATCAGGCAGCCTTTAACTAGGCTATGGTGGACGGTGTAATAAATTGCTGCGCTACTGCCATCAATGCTGCCAAGGGCAATCGCCAACAAGATATAACCGATTTGCGACACACTGTGAAACACTAAAATGCGGCGCATATCCCAGTGATATGCTGCACCCAGCACTCCGACCACCATGGTACAAACCGCAATCCAAGCAAGTGCGGTTTGCAGCACTTCAATACTTGGCAAAAATACTTGTGACAGAGTACGTAGCAAAGTATAAACCGCGACTTTAGTCAACAGCGCGGAAAACAGCGCCATCACGGCAATAGGCAAGGTGTGATATGAGGCAGGCATCCAGGTGAATACCGGAAATGCCGCCACTTTGATCAGCACCGCCACGATAAATAACGTGATGATCATCAGTTTGGTGTGCTGTTCAACACTCGCCAAAGCAAGCTGCACGGCACTAAAATTCAGGTGCCCAGTTGCGCCGTAGAGTAGGGCGATAGAGGTTAAAAGTAGCAATGTGCCGAACAGGTTTAACACCATGTATTTGAACGCGGCGTCCAGTTGCGAAATTTTTCGCCCGAGCGCCAATAAGCCGATAGCACAGATTAGGATGACTTCAAACCAAACGTATAAATTAAAGAAATCTTGAGTGATAAAGCTGCCGTTCACCCCGGCAATCAAACCGAAAATTAATGGCAAGGTTAATGAATTGAGCGGGCGGGTGCTTAAGCCCGCCAAGATAAACAGCAGGCAACTTATAGTCATCACCGCGGAGATGCCGAGCATGATGTAGCTGAGCATATCAATTTGAAAACCAATTCCGAACGGAAGTTCCCAATTGCCGAAATTAGAACTCAGCGTTTGCGCGTTGACAATCGGATAGATCAGAAACAGGTTAGCCAAGATCAGCAGGCTGACGGCTAAACTGAACCAATATTGGTAGCGCTGTCGATAGCGCAGCAAAATCGTGACGGCGGTTGCCAGCAGCGGGAGTAAAACCGGTGCGATAACGGAAAAATTTATCAGTGACATCATTAACACAGATCCTTACGGTAGTTCTTCAGATCATCATGATCGTTATAAACCGTCGGCTTGTTGCCGTCATTTAGCGGCTCGGCTTCGCGCCATTCGTTGACATCATCGGTTCTTAAGCGCCGAATCAGTTTAATCATTAACACTACGGAGAAACAGGTCAGGGCGAAACCGATTACGATCGCGGTTAAAATCAGTGCTTGCGGCAGCGGATTCGCCGGATTTTGAAGCAGTAATTCGCCTTCCGGCACCACGGCAGGAACGGTGGAATAGACTCGCCCGGATAATAAAATAATAAAATTCACGGCATTGCCGAGCAGCATTAGCCCGATTACGATCCGCAAGGCATGGCGTGACAGCAGCAGATAAATGGCTGCTATCAAGGTGATCCATAAAGTGAATAAAATAATCAAAGTCATAAATTCAAGTCGCCTTTTCTATTCGGTGGTTTCCAATAACATCACGGCGTACCCGCTCACCACGCCCCAAATACAGAGATAAACGCCCAAATCAAACAACAGTACGGTTGAGATTTTGTAATCAAATAAAAACAACGGAATGGTTGCCCAATAGTGATATAAAAATGGGTTTCCGCTCAATAGCGCAGGCAAACCGGCAGCCGCAGCCAGTAACAATCCGCAGGCGGCTAAATTGAGCGGCGATGATAACGGCAGTTTTTTTAGCGCTTGGCGGGTGGAAAATGCAATCGCCCATAGTACGGATGCCGAGGCGGCAAGCAAGCCGGCGATAAAGCCACCGCCCGGCTCGTTATGACCGCGCAACAAAATCACCACGGAGGTCAGCAGTACGACCCAATACAGAGGCCGTGCCGTTTTTCTTAATAGCAGAACCTCATTTTTCATCTTCAACCTCTTTTTTTCTTTTCAGTAATCCGGTTTGACGTTTCAGTTCTCGCAATAGCGGGCGCGCGGCAAGCAGTGAGAACAACATCACCGCCACTTCGCCAAATGTATCCAACGCACGGAAATCAACAAGCAGCACATTGATAATATTGCGCCCGTAGGCTTGCGGCACACTGTTTTCGATGTAGAAATCAGACACGCTACTGTCAAAGTCCAAGCCCAAAACCACCAACAGGGTGAGCACAATAATGCTCGCAACCACCACGGCGAGTAGCAGGGTGAGCAGCAACCGTTTCGGGTGTTTGCGCCGATCTTGCGGGCGATTGAAATCGGCAGAATTATTACGAATGAGAATAATCAGGATCGAGGCGAGAATAATCACCAGAATGGTTTCGACCACAAATTGGGTTAACGCCACATCCGGTGCGGAGACAAACACAAACAATAGCGCCGAACCAAAGCCGACTAAGCCGGAATGGAGTAGCAAAATAAACGGCTTGCTGGCGAGCATAACAAAAAAGGCGCCGACGCTAATCATCACGGCAGCGGTGATCAACCCCGCACTTGGCAACGGATCTAACAACGCAGCAATCTCAAAACGAATGTTCATGCCCTGCTTAATGCCCCACAGCAAACTTAGCAGCAGGCTGAACAGGGTAAAACCCAAAATCCATTGAATATAACCGGAAAGCAGCCCGTGTTGGAATCTGCCGGTGACTTTGGAGGTTAGCGCCGGAATTTGATCCACAATCCGATGATAGGTGGCAGCGCCGCCCCAATGCGGAAAGAATTTTAAGAAGCGGTCGAAAGCGCGGTGCAGATGATCCCAAAAATGGAACACCAGCAAGCCGAACGCCACGGTCGCTAAAATGGTCACACCAGTGGTTTGCAGGGATTCCAGATTAAAATAGAGATCGACATCGCCGATGGGATTTGCGGTGATGGTTTGCGCGGCGATTTTAATAAATGGGATTGCCAATTGTGGCGTTAAGCCGATAAATAGCCCGGTGATAGCGACTAGCGCGGGTGCCAACAACATTTTGATTTTGACTTCATGTACGTGTGGCGTGATGTTGTTGCCGGGATGCTGCCAAAATACCCGAATCGCCGCAACGGCGGCAACGGCAACCGCGATAATACTAAAAATGATATTGCCGTATGCGCTAAACGGCAGGGTATCGTCCGCCTCTTTGGCAACTGCCAGCGCCTCTTTGGCGATGAAACCGAAAGAAGTGGGCACGCCCGCCATGGAAAGTGCGGCGAGAATCGCCACGGTTGCCGTCCACGGCATATAACGTTTTAGGCCGCCTAAATGATCGATAATTCGTGTGCCGGTGGCGTGATCGATATTGCCGGCGACAAAAAACAGTGGCGCTTTATACAGCGCGTGCGCCAATACGAAGGTGACCACCGCAATTGATGCCGAGCTGCTGTCCAACCCGATTAACACCACCATTGTGCCGAGTGATGCCACGGTTGACCATGCCAGAATTTTTTTCAAATCCCGCTCTCTAAGCGCCAATAACATCCCCCATGCGGCGGTGATTGAACCGACAGTTTGCAAAATTTGCTGCCACAGTGCCCAGTCGCTTAACGCATAATCTAAGCGAGCCAACAAGAAAATGCCGAGTTTTACCATTGTGGCGGAGTGCAGATAAGCGGAAACCGGCGTCGGCGCCGCCATCGCATTCGGCAACCAAAACTGAAACGGGAATTGTGCACTTTTGGTGAAGGCGCCGAGCAGAATTAGCAGTAGAATCCACTTAAAGTGCGGTTCCGTAAGATAATCCGGCAGGATTTGTATCAATTCGGAGATTTGTGCGGTGCCGGTCAATTGCCATAGCCACAGAAAACCTGCAAGCAGGCATAGCCCGCCGCTGCCGGTGATCAATAACGCCTGTTTGGCGGAGTTGCGGTTTTCTTCCGCTTGATAGTTGAATAGCACCAACAGAAACGAGGTGATACTGGTGAGTTCCCAAAATAGGAAAAACAGCAACAGGTGATCGGCAATTACACAGCCGATCATGGCGAACATGAACACATTTAACAGCACATATAGCCGCCGCAATTGCGGATGCTCGGCAAAATAACCGGCGGCATACAAATACACCGCACAGCCGATGCCGGTGATCAGTGACAACATCAGAAGAGACAGCCCGTCAACGTATAATAAAATATCAAGATCGATCAGTGGAAACCATGAAAATTGGTATTGATAGAAAGGTTGATTATCGATCCAGAGAAAAATGACCGCGATCATCCCCAAGAGCGGTAATAAGCACCACAGGATTTTCTCGATTTTTGTCGGTGTTTTGTCCGCGAGTGTCGGGTCAATCTGCGCCATAGCTGAATTATTTCCTTATAATTAAATGATATTAAAAGGATTTCTATGACTAAAATAACGGTTTTAGATAGGGTAGTCAACGCTTATAGAAAAAATCAGAGAGCGTAGAGTAGAATAGAAAAAGCCGCTAATAATCCGGAAAGAATCATTAGCAGCGTTTCATTTCGTCGGCATTTAAAACCGGTTTGATTTTAAATGCCGAATGCTAGAAAGTAGTAATTATTCAATCACCAGTTTTTTGCCGTCATAGCTCATAGATTGAACCGAAGTCAGCTCTTTACCGCCGTCGGTTTCACCGCCGATCAACAAGACTTTGTTGTCGTAGCTGACAGCGACACCGTAACCGATGTTAGCCGGCAGGTTGCCGATGATTTTCCAGCTGCCTTTCGCGCTGTCTAATGCGTAAACATCGCTATGATGTGTTTTTTTCAAGCCGCCGGTGCGGTGTGCGTCCATAATGCCGTTGGCATAGTTTTCGCGTGCGCCAGGGAAGTTTGCACCGCCGGTAACAATGTAGTTGCCGTTAGTGTAGCCGCCCATTGCGCCAGCGATACCTTCTTGTTGTTTGTAGCCTTTCTGTGCCGGCAATTTGCCCAATTGTTTCCAAGTGATGCCGTCTTTGCCGATTGTACCGATTTCAGTGGTGTCGGTGCGTAAACCGGCTTTGATTTCGCCGTTAACTACTAGCAATTTGTTATCTTTAATCGCAACCGCAGCTCCGGCACGTCCACTGTATGGGAAGTAACCTTCATTGCGCCATGTGTTGGTTGCAGGCTCATAGCTCACCACTTCAGAGGAGAAGAAGAAATCTTGTGCACGCAGGTTGAAGTACGGATCAAAGATGTTTTTCTCTTTATCTTTGTCGCCGCCCGCCGCTGCGATATCTTGGAACAAGCCGTTCCAGATCTCTTGGTTGATGCCGCCGACAAAATAGACTTTATCTTTTGTCGCTGCCGCACTTGCACCGACTGCCGCACGAGGGGAACGAGTTTGCAGTTTAGTCCAAGTGTTGTCAGCCGGGTTATAGGCGTAAGCATCGTTGATTACTTGGTTTTTAGCCACATCGGTATCTTGGAAGCCACCAAAAACATATAATTTACCGTCAATACCGGCAGCAACAGGCTGATTACGTTTTCCACCCGGGAATGCGGCGGTTTCTTGCCATTTTGCATCTTTTTCTTTCAAGTTCAATGAATAAAACTTATCACCACCTGTACCTAAGCCCACATAAACGGTATCACCGATTAATGCGCCGGAACCATTTTTAATACCAACCGGCAAATCAGGATACTGAGCAGCTTGTGCGGCAAATCCAGTCATGGCAATCGCGGCGAATAGTGCACTGTGTAAAACTGTTTTTTTCATATTGACCTCTGCTAGAGTTAGGTTTAAGGATAACATTTACCGTTTTAAACGGTGGATTAAATTGGAACCAGACTTTTAGTCGATGGGTACTGGTTCCGGGATTTTTACTGATTGGTTACGGCATAATCAGATTCGGAATAAAGGTAATAATTTGTGGGAAAATCGTAATCAGCACCAAGGTTAAGAAAATCGGCACTAAGAGCGGTAGAACCCCACGCGTTACGGTACTCACCGACATATTACCCACACGGGCGACCACGAATAGCGCCATTCCCATCGGTGGTGTCAGGATACCAATCATCATGTTCAGGGTGGTCATGACACCGAAGAACACCAAGTCAATGCCAAAGTGCATTGCGATTGGAATCAACATCGGCAATACCAAGAATTGCAATGCCAAGGCGTCGATGAACATACCCAAGAACAACAACAGCAAGTTGATCATCACCAGCACCATGATTTGCGTATCCGCAACCGCCATAAACAGTTCTGCGATGCGCATCGCGACTTGTTCACGGGCAATCATGTCGCCGAAGAAAGTCACTGTCATCACCATAAGTGCGGTTACGCCGGTAATTGCCATGGCTTCAACACAGCTTTTAAACAGGGTTTTGAGATTTAATTCTTTGTAGACAAACATACCGATAATGGTGGAGTAGGCGGCGGCAATTACCGCGGCTTCTGTCGGTGTAAACAAGCCGGAGAAAATACCACCGATGATCAGGATTGGCGTCAATACTGCCCAAATCGCTTTCTTAAATGCGGCGCAACGTTCTGGTAAAGTCGCTTTTTTGCTTCTTGGATAACCGCGTTTTTTCGCAATGAAATAGTTCATTGTCATCAAGGCGGCGGTCAGCAACACCCCCGGAACGAAACCGGCGATAAACAGTTTAGCAATGGATTCGTTAGCGATAACCCCGTAAATAATCATCGCGATACTTGGTGGCACCAATGGTCCGATGATACAAGAGGCTGCAGTGATTCCGCCGCAGATGTCATCATCATAGCCGGCGTCACGCATTGCTTTGATTTCCAACTGTCCTAAGCCGCCGGCATCTGCCAAGGCTGAACCGGACATACCGGAGAAAATCAAGCTCGCACCAATATTAACGTGCCCCATGCCGCCACGATAGTGACCTAATAAGGCTTTGGCAAAATCAAAGATCCGCTCGGTGATCCCCCCGGTGTTCATCAAAATACCGGTCAAAATAAAGAACG
The DNA here is from genome assembly GCF_052931395.1 of Testudinibacter sp. P27/CKL/0425. NCBI lineage: Bacteria > Pseudomonadati > Pseudomonadota > Gammaproteobacteria > Pasteurellales > Pasteurellaceae > Testudinibacter > Testudinibacter sp. P27/CKL/0425. Next base: position 1,429,348 of record NZ_CM128801.1, read on the forward strand.
GAACCGACAATAACGGGAAGCTGTTTAAGCTATCGATCAATTTTGATGAAGCGGAGTTGACGATATTCCAGCGAGTCATCGCGAAATACAGAATAGTAGCAATAAACAGCGACCAGCCGACCGGTGTTCCCAAGAACATAATCACCAGCCAAACAATCAGCGTGATATACACCGCATTGCTGCCGAATTTAACGTAATTCGTGATTCTTAAGGCTTTATAGAGATCCGGATTGGTGAACAAAATCGCCAGTAAGATAACGGTGACCACCATAAAAAACACGGCAGGCAAGTAACTGAGATCATTTTTATAGTTTTCCGCTTGCGCTTGCAAGAATCGGAAAAAGACTAAAATAGAAACCAGCGGCAATCCGCCATATAGCCATTTTTCAGAAATGCCGAGTGAAACCATTTCGAAATTGGCATCTAAAAAGACATTCAACCCTAAATGGAAGAACAGGAAAATACAGGCGAAAATAACCAGCTGCACGAAAGAATTGACAGCTTTGCGCACCGCAGGTGGCATAAAATTGGTGACAAAGTCAATATAAACGTGCTGTTGACTGCGTGTCGCCATGCTGATTCCCAGCATTGCTACATAAATGAATAATAAACGGGCTAACTCTTCACTCCAAATTAACGGGGAGTCGAAGATTTGACGAGCAACAATTTGTGCTAGAAGAATTGCGAAGATAATCAGGAATAACCCGCCCCCGATCCACTCTTCTAATTTATTGATGACTCTCATAAGACACTCCAAAACATCAAGTCGATTTATAATTTCCTTCCCCCTCATTGCGAGAGGGAAGGTTTAATCAAATTATTTGGTTAAGTTTGAAATTTGCTCGATGGCTTGTTTACCAACTTCGCCATTTTTTTGCAGATATTCTTCATAGTACGGTTTCATCGCCGCTTTAAACGGTTCTAAATCCGGAGTGGTGATTGTCATGCCTTTTTCTTTGAAGAAAGAGGCTAATTCAGCTTCACCGTTAACGAACAATTTAGTGTGGAAATCTGCGGTAGCTAATGCTGCGTCGGAAACCACTTTTTGCAGATCCGCCGGCAAATCGCCCCAAGTTTCGTTACTCACTAAATACAATTGGTCGTTCAAAATGTGGTTAGTCATTGCCAAGTATTTTTGCACTTCATAGAATTTTTGTGCTTGCACGGTCGGCAATGGGTTTTCTTGACCGTCTACGGAGTTGGTTTGCAACGCCAAGTACACTTCAGAGAATGCCATTGGCGTTGGGGAAGCGCCGGCGTATTTTGCGTAAGCCAAGTTGGTTGCCGCATTCGGAACACGCAGTTTCAAGCCTTTCATATCGGCGATGGAGTTAATCGCGCGGTTTGATGTGGTTTGACGGGTGCCGTTATACGCGATTGACAACAAAGAAAGCCCTAACTCTTTATTGATTTTAGCGAACAAGTCTTTACCGAATTGGGTTTCTTCGATTGCTTTTTTGTTCACCTCAAAGTTTGGAATCATGTAAGGCAATGCAAACACTTCCGCTTCAGGATAGAACACTTGGAAACGCGCGGTTTCACCCAATGTGAAATCGAGTGCGCCGTCTTTCAGTTGTTTCAACATTGCGCGGTCATCACCTAGCTGTGCGCTTGGGAAAATGGCAATTTCAATTTTACCATTAGATTTGTCTTTCACTTCTTTCGCAAAAAATTCTACCGCTTTGTATTCGTTAGAACTTGTACCGGCTTGCATACCGAATTTTAAATCGTAATCGGCTGAGAATGCGGAAGCTGACAGACCTAAGCACAGAGTTGCTAATGCTAATTTGTTGAATTTCATTGTAATTCTCCTATTGTAGGTGGTGAAAAATATAAAAAAATATTTTTTGATGGCGATACTCTAGTGTTTGCTATATTAAATGAAGTAATATTTCATTACTGCGATATGGGTCACAAAATCAGAAATAAATCTTGTTGAACAAAAGGAATGTATAAAAATAAAGCTAATAATTAGAAGAAAAATAAAAAGAATATTTTTATATGAAAGTTTGCAAAAGTTTTGATTAGACGAGTAAAAGTATAGTCATTCTTCATAGTATATAGGACTATAAAAAATAAATTAAAAATTGAGATGTTCTGATTTAAATGGTGCCCGAGGCCAGACTTGAACTGGCACGACTCGAAAGTCGAGGGATTTTAAATCCCTTGTGTCTACCGATTTCACCACTCGGGCAAACTGAATGGAGGCGTGTCCCGGAATCGAACCGAGCTACATGGATTTGCAATCCAGTGCATAACCTCTTTGCTAACACGCCTTATTTGGAGCGGGAAACGAGACTCGAACTCGCGACCCCAACCTTGGCAAGGTTGTGCTCTACCAACTGAGCTATTCCCGCACATCTAACAACATTGAAAAAACCGTCGTCGATCAGTGAGAGGGCATTTTACTGACTTCTGTTTTGCTGTCAATGGCTGATTGCATTTTTTTGTTTGATTGCCGAAAAAATGAGTGGTTTTGTTGAAATTTGCACCAAAGTGCGGTTTGTTTCGCGCTTGGCGTATTAATTTTTTGATACACGGCTTTGCCGGATTAGGGCTTTAATTACACGGGGCTTTATGTCAAAATAAACGACTTTTGTTAATTACCAGACTGTTTTAAGGCAGGATTATGACAAGCTATTCTATCGAAACCGAATTGGCACAATTGGGCAACCGCAGTGATGAAAAAACCGGTGCGGTTTCTGCGCCGATTTACCTTTCCACCGCATACGGACATCGTGGCATCAATGAATCCACCGGCTATGATTACACCCGCACCAAAAATCCGACCCGCACCGTGTTGGAAGAGGGGATTGCGCGCTTAGAGGGTGGCGATCGCGGTTTTGCCTGTGCGTCCGGTATGGCGGCGATTCAGTTGCTGATGTCGCTGTTTAAAGCCCCTGATGAGTGGATCATCTCAAGCGATGTGTATGGTGGCACTTATCGCCTGTTGGATTTCAGCTATAAAAATAACAACAGCGTGAAGCCCGTGTATGTGAATACCGCAGATTTGGCGGCGATTGAACGTGCGGTCACGCCAAACACCAAAGCGATTTTTGTCGAAACCCCGTCTAATCCGTTGATGGAAGAGTGCGATGTGGCGGCGATCAGCCAAATTGCGAAAAAACATAATTTGCTGCTGATTGTGGATAATACCTTTTTAACCCCTGTGCTGTTCCGCCCGATCGAACACGGTGCGGATTTGGTGATTCACAGCGCCACTAAATATTTATCTGGGCATAATGATGTGCTGGCAGGGCTGATTGTGTCGAAAGGGCAAGAGCTGGGCGATCGCCTGTTCTATCTGCAAAACGGTGCAGGTGCGGTGCTGTCGCCATTTGATTCATGGCTGGCGGTGCGTGGCTTGAAAACGCTGGCGTTGCGCATGGAGCGGCATCAACAAAATGCGCAGGCGGTGGCTGAATTTTTGCAACAGCAGGAGCAAGTGTTGAACGTGCTGTATTCCGGCAAGAGCGGTATGCTGTCTTTCCGCTTGAAAGATGAACGCTGGGTGAATCCGTTCTTAAAAGCCATTAAGCTGATTACCTTTGCCGAAAGCCTCGGTGGCACCGAAAGTTTTATCACGTATCCTGCCACGCAAACGCATATGGATATTCCGGAAGCGGAACGGATTGCTCGTGGGGTGTGTAACCGTTTATTGCGTTTCTCAGTCGGTTTGGAAAATGTTGAAGACATTAAGGCTGATTTGGCGCAAGCGCTGGCAGGCTTAAAGTAAGTTAATTTGAATTTTGTATAAAAGGATACCCGAACGGTATCCTTTTTTGTTGGCGTGTTAAAATGCCGTCTTTCACCATTGGTTAACGCTTAAAAATTATAACAATATGAAAACGCTACTGGAATTTGATCGCCAACATTTGTGGCACCCATATACTTCAACCCTTGATCCGCTGCCAACTTATGCGGTGGCAAAAGCGGAGGGGGTTGAGATCACACTACAAGACGGACGCAAATTAATTGATGGTATGTCCTCTTGGTGGGCGGCGCTGCATGGTTATAACCACCCTCGGCTGAATCAGGCGGCGATTAACCAGCTGCAAAACATGAGCCATATGATGTTCGGCGGTTTAACGCACCAACCTGCGGTGGAGCTGGGGCGGCTATTGCTGCAACTGTTGCCGCCAGCGTTGCAAAAAATCTTCTATGCCGATTCAGGATCGGTGGCAGTGGAAGTGGCGATGAAAATGGCGTTGCAATATCAACACGCCATTGGGCAGCCGAAACGCTGTAAATTTGCGGCGTTACGTGGCGGTTATCATGGTGATACATGGCATGCGATGTCGGCGTGCGATCCGATCACCGGCATGCACTCGCTGTTCAGCCAACGCTTGCCGATTCAATATTTTCTGCCGCAGCCGAGCACCCGTTTTCATGAGGCATGGAATCCGAATGACATCACCGCACTTGCCGATTTGCTCACTGAAAAAGGCGATGAAATTGCCGCATTGATTATTGAGCCGATTGTGCAAGGCGCAGGTGGCATGTATTTTTATTCGCCACAGTATTTAGTGGAAGCACAAGCACTGTGCCAGCAGCATGGCGTGCTGCTGATTTTTGATGAAATCGCGACGGGCTTCGGGCGCACGGGGAAATTGTTTGCGTTGCAACATACCAGTGACGAAAAGCCCGTAGTGCCCGATATTTTGTGCTTAGGCAAAGCGCTAACGGGCGGCTATTTGACGCTCTCTGCCACCATCACCACCGATCAAGTGGCTGATGCGATCAGCGCAGGCGAAGCGGGCTGTTTTATGCACGGTCCAACCTTTATGGGCAATCCGCTGGCATGTGCAGTGGCGGCGGAATCGATCCGTGTATTACTGGAAAGCGACTGGCAAGCCAACGTGAAACGCATTGCGCGGCAATTGAAACAAGAATTGGCGGTTACTGAACAGTGGGATTGCGTGCAAGAAGTGCGGGTGCTGGGGGCAATCGGGGTGATTGAAATGAAAAGTGCGGTTAATATGCGCAGCCTGCAAGCACGTCTAGTTGAACACGGCGTTTGGGTACGCCCGTTTGGTAAGTTGGTGTATTTGATGCCGCCGTTTATTATTACGCAACCACAATTGAGCGCCCTCACGCAAGGGTTGCTGACCGCACTTCGCGAGGAGTATGGCGTATGATGAATGTGTATGCAGAACAGTTGGCGCAATTGAAACAACAAGGGCAATACCGCACTTTGCCTGAGATTCGCCATGAGGGGAAATTCATCTGGCGAGATGAGCGCAAAATGCTGAATTTTTCCTCGAATGACTATTTAGGGCTGGCATCGGATCAGGCACTGAAACAGCCGTTTTTGGCGCAAACCGATTGGCAACAGGCGGCATTCAGTTCCTCCTCTTCTCGCCTGTTAACGGGCAATTTCCCGATTTATGCCGAGCTTGAAACCTTAATGGCGGTGCAATTTCAGCGTGAAGCCTGCTTATTGTTTAACAGCGGTTATCACGCCAATATCGGCATTTTGCCGGCACTCTGTGATAAGCACACGTTGATTCTGGCGGATAAGCTGGTGCACGCCAGCTTGATTGACGGCATTCGGCTGTCAACGGCGGCTTATCAGCGGTTTCGCCACAATGATTATGAACACTTAGCCCACTTGCTGGAAAAGCACCACACCGCGTATCAGCGGATTATTATCGTGACTGAAAGTGTGTTCAGCATGGACGGCGATGTGGCGGATTTAGCACGTTTGGTGGCATTGAAACAGCAGTATGCCAATGTGATGCTGTATGTTGATGAAGCCCATGCGATTGGCGTTTTCGGCGAAAATGGCTTGGGCTTCGCGGAGCAGTGCGGTTGCGTGGCGCAGATCGATTTTCTGGTTGGTACGTTTGGCAAAGCGATAGCCTCAATGGGGGCGTATTTGCTGTGTGATCAGCTGATCAAAGATTATTTAATCAATACCATGCGCCCGTTGATTTTCTCAACCGCACTTTCACCGCTAATCGTGGCGTGGACGCATTTTGTGATGCAACGGCTGGCGAGCTTTCAGCCGCAACGTGCGCATTTGCAGCAATTAAGCCACCAACTGCGCCAAGCAGTGCAACAGATTACACAACAACCGATGCCGAGCAGCACCCACATTGTGCCGCTGATTTTGGGCGATAATCAAACCACCCTAGCAACCGCAGAACGCTTACAACAGTGCGGTTTTTACTGCTTGCCGATTCGCCCGCCAACCGTGCCGGAAGGCGGTTCACGCATTCGCTTTTCGTTAACGGCAGATATGAACCATGATGAAGTAGCACAATTAATTGCGCAATTAAATACAACGGAATAATGGAATAACACAATGCAAACACAATGGATTATCAGCACTGAACAGAACACCCGCTTAATGCTGTATTTTGCAGGCTGGGGCACATCGCCTGAACTGGTGAGCAATTGGCAACTGCCGCCAGATTGCGATGCGTTGCTGATTTGGGATTACCGTGATGTGAAGCTCGAGGTTAATTTTAGCCAATACAGTGACGTGCATTTAGTGGCGTGGTCGATGGGCGTATGGGCAGCGGAGCAGCGTGTCGCTGACTTGCCGCTTGCCAGCGCATGGGCGATCAACGGCACACCGCACTTGCGTGATGATGAGTACGGCATTCCGACAGCAATTTTTGATGGCACACTACAGGGTTTTAATGCGCTTACCCGCTCCAAATTTGAACGCAGAATGTGCGGCAGCCGTGAATTATTGCAACAATACCAACAGATTACGCCACGTCCCACTGACGAAATCGCACAAGAATTGGCGGCGGTGGCTGCGCATTTGCCGCGGGCGAAAGCCGCAAGCATTGCTTGGACGGGGGCGATCATCGGCGAGCAGGATCAGATCTTCCCCACCGCGAACCAGCAACGCTATTGGCAACAGCGGGCGTGCCTGATTAAAACCGTGGCGGCACCGCACTTTGCCCTGCCGTTTTTCAGTGGCTGGGAGGCGTTCTGTTTGTGAACACAATGTCGCAGAAGAGGGCATTCAGTGCGGAAAAAGTGCGGATTGGCAATTGCTTCGCCAAAGCATTGGCAAGCTACGATCAGCATGCGCTGGCGCAACAGCAGATTAACCAACGGCTGTGCCAAATGTTGCAAACGACAGGGCAAAGTCGATTTGGCGCGGTGTTAGAACTGGGCTGTGGCACGGGCGGTTTAACCCGTTTGTTAGCGCAACAGTGCGAAGTGCGGTCGTGGTGGCTAAATGATCTGAACGCCGCCGCATTAGCGCAGCTAAAACCGCACTTGCCACCAGAAAATGTGCAACTCTTGGCAGCCGATGCCGAATCGCTCGACCGCACGTTGCCCTTAGCGCAACAGTTTGATCTGCTGGCATCGGCTTCTACCGTGCAGTGGTTTCAGCAGCCGCAGCGTTTAGTCGCATTGGCGCAACAGGCGTTAAAACCCGATGGCGTGCTGTTATTCAGCACTTTTTTGCCTGATAATTTAAGAGAAATCAAACAATTGACGAAAGTTGGCTTATGTTACCCCAGTCAAACCGATTGGCTGGACTGGTTGCAACCGCACTTTGAATTGTTAGCGATAGACGCCGATCCGATTGAGTTGCTGTTTGACAACCCCAGTGCGGTATTGCGCCATTTGCAAGCAACAGGTGTCACGGCAACCAACCGCACACAATGGACGAAAGGGCGGTTACAGGCGTTTTATCAAGCCTATCAGCAGCATTTCAGCACAATGAACGGGCAAGTGCGGTTAAATTATGCGCCGCTGCTCATCTTGGCGAGGAAAAAGTCATGAAAAATAGCACAATAAAAAATAAGCAAATATTTTTTATTTCAGGCATTGATACCGATGTCGGCAAAACCATTGCCACGGGATTTTATGCCAACCGTTTACAAGCGGAAGGCAATTCGGTGATCACACAAAAACTGGTGCAAACAGGCTGTGCAGGCATTGCCGAAGACATTCAAACCCACCGCCAGTTACAACAGCTGCCGCTACAAACGTGGGATCAGAACGGCACCACCTGTCGCTTTGTGTTTGACTATCCTTGCTCACCGCACTTAGCCGCCAAACGGGAAAATCGTGCCATTGATTTAGCACAGATTAGCGCCGACACACAAACCTTGGCGCAGCACTATGATGTGGTGTTGATTGAAGGTGCAGGTGGGCTTGCCGTGCCGTTAAATGCGCATCTCACCACCTTGGATTATTTAGCACAACAAGGCTACCCGTTGATTCTGGTAACTTCAGGCAAACTGGGCAGCATTAACCACACCTTGTTAAGCCTTGAAGTGAGCCAACAGCGCGGCATTCCAGTGCATGCAGTGATTTATAACAAATTTCCACAAATTGATCCGATCATTGAAGCAGAAACCCAAGCCTATTTGCAACGCTATCTCACGAGGCATTTTCCGCAGGCGGAATTTATTGTGATGGGGCGGTTTGAGTAAAAGAAATCCGGCTCACCGCACTTTGCTTGGTTATTTGCACTGGCTGAAATGTAACCTCAGGCTTCGCCCTCTCCGTTTACGGAGGGGGCTGCCGAAGGCTGGGGGAAGGAAAACCGCACTTGCGTGCGGTTCTCTAAGTTAACGGATTAATCCGCCACGCTCACGCCATAAAATGCGGTATAGCCGAACGGGCTTTGTTGGAAGTTTTGCACGCGTGGGCTGGTCGGGACGTAGTTGACCGAATGTGCCAGCGGGATTAGAGGCGCTTGCTCTTTGGCGATCACTAGCGCTTGCTTGTATAATGCGCTGCGTTCGGCGTCATCGGCGGTGGCAACGGCTTGTTGTAGCAGGGCTTCAAATTCTTGATTACACCAGCCGGCATAGTTGGTGCCGCCGACATTTTCACAGCCTAACAACGGGGCGAGGAAGTTGTCCGGATCGCCGTTGCGGCTGGTCCAGCCGTAGGTGCCGGTGTAAAAATCGCCTTCGCGGGTGCGTTTGTTGAAATCTGCCCACTCATGGGTGACAAGATTGGCTTTTATACCGATTTTCGCCCAGTCGGCTTGCAGAATTTCTGCGGTGCGGCGTGGATTAGGATTCGACGGGCGCACCACCGGCTGCACCCAAATTTCAGTTTCAAAACCGTCAGCATAACCGGCTTCAACCAGCAATTGCTTGGCTTTTTCCAAATCAAACGGATAATCCTGAATTTCATCGTTATAGCCCAACACACCCGGTGGGAATGGGTTGGTTGCCGCCACACCGCTGCCGCCCTGATACACCACATTGATGATTGATTGTTTATCAGTGGCATAATTTAGTGCTTGCCGCACTTTAGCATTTTCCAGCGGTGCTTTGCGGTGGTTGATGCCGATATACGCCAGATTCAAACCGGCTTTGGCATATAACCGCACTTTCGGGTTATTTTTCATTTCTTCAATATCGGCGATATTCGGGAAGTCGATCACATCGCAAGCGTCAGTCTGCAATTTGGCATAACGCGCGGTGGCGTCCGGGGTGATGCTGAAAATCAAGCGATCCAAATTCGGTTTGCCGCGCCAGTAATCGGCGTTGGCAGTGTAACGCACGGCTTGATCAAGCTGATAAGCCTGAAAGATAAACGGCCCGGTACCGATAGGGGTTTTGTCGATAGTTTCCGGCTTGCCGGCGTTCAGCATTTGCTCGGCGTATTCTTGCGAATAAATCGACAGAAAATCCATCGCCACGATTTTCAGAAACGGCGAATAGGCTTTGTTCAATTGAATTTTAACCGTGTAATCATCGACCTTTTCGACCGATTTCAAAATTTTCGGCAACGCCATCCAGTTGAAATAGAAATAAGTGCCGTTGGAAACTTGGTGGAACGGGTGGTTTTTGTCCGCTTGGCGATTAAATGAAAAGACTACATCGTCCGCATTGAAATCACGGCTCGGGTTAAAATCTTTGTTTGCATGGAATTTCACACCTTTGCGCAAGTGGAAAGTGTAACTTAAACCGTCGTCACTGATTTCCCAGCTTTCCGCCAATCCCGGTTCGATTTCGGTCGAACCCGGTTTAAACGCCAACAGGCTGTCGTAAACTTGCTGCGAACTGGCGTTAAAATCATTGGCATCGTTGATAATCGCCGGGCTGAATTGCCCCGGAGAGTTGCTGATACAGTTAATCAACGTGTGCGGCGCAGCCTGTGCGGCAGCAGATGACAGCGCAAGTGCGGTTAAAGAGAGTAGATAGCGGGATTTCATAGCGGCTCCTCGTAAATTAATGTTGCGTTAACATACCGTAAAACAGCGATTATCTGAATAATTAAATCTTTATTAATTATGCCGAAATGGAATAAAAGAGTCGCATTGGTTATATAAAAAACCGCACTTTGGGCAAAGTGCGGTTGAATTGAGGCTAACCTGCGGCGTTATAAGCAGTTTTTCTCGCCGCGCGAGAGGCTGATTAAACCGGAACGCACCACTTCGATGATGTCACTTTCCTGTTTCACCGAGGCGATAAATGCGTTCAATTTGTCTTTGGTGCCTGCAAGCTGAATGGTGTAGCTTTTCGGGGTCACGTCAATAATCTGCCCGCGATAAATATCGGCTAAGCGTTTCACTTCGTCGCGGGTATTGCCTTGCGCCCGCACTTTTAACAGCATCACTTCGCGCTCGACGTGTTCGCAGTCGCTTAAATTGATCACTTTAAACACATCGACCAATTTATGCAGTTGCTTCTCGATTTGCTCCAGCACTTTTTCCTCGCCAAGCGCTTCGATCGTCATTCGCGACAGGGTCGGATCGTCGGTCGGGGCAACGGTCAGGCTTTCAATATTAAACGCACGCTGTGAAAACAGGGCGATAACGCGCGACAACGCGCCGGATTCATTTTCTAATAAGACTGAAATAATTCTGCGCATTATGTTCTCTCCGTTTTACTTAAAATCATTTCGTTCATTGCGCCGCCTGCAATTTGCATCGGGTAAACGTGTTCGGTTTCATCGACCAAAATATCAACAAACACAAGTTTATTTTTAATCGCAAACGCCTGTTCCAATTTCGCTTCCAGTTCATCCGGGCTGTTAATTTGGATGCCGACATGACCATAGGCTTCCGCCAGCTTGACGAAATCAGGCAGCGAATTCATATAGGATTGCGAATGGCGACCAGCATAGATAATATCTTGCCACTGTTTCACCATGCCCAAGAAACGGTTGTTCAGGCTGATAATCACCACCGGAATTTCATATTGCTGCGCAGTTGAAAGTTCCTGAATATTCATCTGAATACTGCCGTCGCCGGTGATGCACACCACGCAAGCATCCGGGTGCGCCATTTTCACGCCGAGCGCCGCCGGCAAGCCGAATCCCATAGTGCCGAGCCCGCCGGAGTTGATCCAACGGCGTGGTTTGTCAAACGGATAGTATAACGCGGCGAACATTTGGTGCTGTCCGACGTCGGAAGCGATATAGGCTTCGCCTTTGGTGATTTTATACACCATTTCCACGGCTTGCTGTGGTTTGATCACCTTGTCGCTGTGCTCATAGCGCAAGCATTGGCGCGCACGCCATTGTTCAATCTGTTGCCACCAGGCTTCCAGCGACACTTGTGATTTCAGCGTGGCTTCGTCGCCGAGCAGAGATAAAAACTCTTTCAACACTAAATCGGCACTGCCGACAATCGGAATATACGCATGAACGTTTTTGGAAATTGATGTCGGATCGATGTCAATGTGGATTACTTTGGCATTCGGGCAATATTTTTCCAGATTGTTGGTGGTTCGGTCGTCGAAACGCACGCCGATCGCCAAAATCAAATCGCTTTCGTGCATGGCATTGTTCGCTTCATAGGTGCCGTGCATTCCCAGCATGCCCAAAGACTGTTTGTCGGTGGCAGGGAAGCCGCCCAAGCCCATTAATGAGCTGACAACCGGCAAGTTCAGTTTTTGCGCAAATTCGGTGACTTGTTCGGAACAATTCGCGCCGATAATCCCACCGCCGACAAACATCACCGGTTTTTTGGCAACCAACACCGCTTTCAACGCTTTTTTGATTTGCCCTTTATGCCCGTGAATATTCGGGTTGTAAGAACGCAGAGTAATCGATTCCGGATAAACATAAGGAATTTTGTTCGCCGGATTAACAATGTCTTTCGGCAAATCGATCACCACCGGCCCCGGGCGACCGCTTGCCGCCAGATAGAACGCTTTTTTGATGGTGCTCGCCAAATCCTCAACCCGTTTGACCAAGAAGCTGTGTTTCACCACCGGGCGGGAAATGCCGATCATATCGCACTCTTGGAAAGCATCGCTCCCGATCAGCGGGCTGCGAACCTGTCCGGAAAAGACCACCAACGGAATGGAATCCATATAAGCGGTGGCGATGCCGGTGATCGCATTGGTCGCGCCCGGACCGGAAGTGACCAGCACACAGCCGACTTCGCCGGTCGAACGCGCATAGCCGTCTGCCATGTGCACCGCCGCTTGCTCGTGGCGCACCAAAACGTGTTCGATTCCGCCGTGTGTTTGAATGGCGTCATAAATATCCAATACAGAGCCGCCCGGATAGCCAAAAACGAATTTTACGCCTTGGTCGCGGATTGCCTGCACAATAATCTCAGCACCCGATAATTTTTTCATCACTCCCCCTGACTATGGTTTCTTCATTTTTCAAAACGATGTGCTATTTTTACGATAAGTCATCGGGCTTGTCTAGTTGTTTTTGACGGCGAAAGGGGCGTGAAATGGAATTTTATCGGATTTAAATTCCGTTAAATTTTATTTTGCGATATTTTATAAAATAAAAAAGCCTTAAAAATAAAAAAATGCGATAATATATAGCATTTTATAAAATTCAAAAAATTATCTGCTGATTGTAAAAAGTGCGGTTTAAGCTGCCGCTGGACGTTTTTTCAATAAGAAAATCAGCGCGACCACCACCACTGCGGTGGTGAAGAAACCTAACCAGCCGGATTGAGTAAAACCAAGCACCAAATAGCCGGCAGCGGAAGCGGCTGCGACCAGCAACGCGTAAGGTAATTGAGTTGTTACATGATCAATGTGGTTACAGCTGGCACCGGTTGACGACAGAATCGTGGTGTCGGAAATCGGTGAGCAGTGATCGCCGCATACTGCGCCAGCCATCACGGCGGAGAGGCAAGGCAATAATAGCGACGGTTCGGCGTGTACGGCAATTGAGGCTGCGATTGGCAACATAATGCCAAACGTGCCCCAGCTGGTGCCGGTTGAAAATGCCATCACCGCAGACAAAATAAACAGCAACACCGGCAGGAATCCGATAGAAATCGAATCGCCGATTAGGCTGGAAAGGTATTTTCCGGTGTTCATGTCGCCGACGATGGTGTTGATAGTCCAGGCAAAGAATAGCACTAAAATCGCGCCAAGCATCGATTTTGCGCCTAATCCGTAAGCAGCAATATACTCTTTCAACGAAATTTGTTTAGAGCTGAGCGCACACAGAGTGGCGACAAGCAGCGCGACCACGCCGCCGACAACTAAAGAAGTGCCGACAGTGGTATTTTCAAATGCACCTAAAATGGAAAACGGCTGTTGATCGGCAGCTAATGCGGAAGCGCCGGTATAGATCATCATGCTGACAGTGGCAATAATCAGCGCCAAAATCGGCAGAACCAGATCGCGAACGCGCCCCAATTTACCGTCTTGCTGATCGCGTTCAACTGCCTCGGCATTTTCGGCATTGCGTTCAAAATGCGCCATTGGTCCGATATCAAACGAGAAAATCGCCACGATAAAAACTAACACTAAGGCAAAAATCGCATAGAAATTCATACCGATCATCGCAACGAAAGCGCCGATTGGCGAATATTCGGTGATCGCATGAGTGGCAAGCAAACCACCGACTAAGGTGATAATGTAAGCGCCCCAGCTGGAAATCGGCATGATTACACACATTGGAGCGGCGGTTGAATCTAATAAATAGGCAAGTTTGGCGCGCGAAATTTTATATTTATCGGTGACCGGACGGGCAATTGCGCCGACCGCAAGGCTATTAAAATAGTCATCAATAAAGACAAACACCCCAAGAAATACCGTAAGCAGTTTAGCGCCACGCTTTTGTTTAATGTGTTTTTGCGCCCAATTGACGAAAGCACGATTACTGCCGGAAATGGTCAGAAGTGAGGTGAGAATGCCCAATAAAATTAGAAAGATAATAATATTGGTATAATCCGCGTTTAAGCCACCGTCGGTATAAACCAAAGAAAATACGCTGGAAACCACATAATTAGCCGCATTTAACAAGTTGCCGCCGGTTAACATTAAAGCACCGACAACGATCCCCACACTTAATGAAAGCAACACTTTGCGGGTGATAATGGCTAAAGAGAGTGCGAGCAACGGCGGAATAACCGACCAAAATGAATTAGAAAAATCAACAAAATCCATAAAAAAGTTCCATAGTTGAAAGCGAATCATCCGAAAGTGCGGTGATTGTTATCAAGATAAACATGGCTTATCGAAAAGCCGTGTACATTAAAATGAAATACAAAATAGCGTTATATTACCCACGCCAGATTCATGACAACATTCGGCAGTTTGACTTCGATAAGGTGAAATGAAAGGCTGGATTGCCCTGATACTGCACGAAATATTGCCGGATCAGGGATAGCAGCAAAAGACTACAGTAATAAGCTGAAAAAACCAAGCTAAATTAAATAAACCACCCTGATTTTTATAAATCGGAACGATTCGCTCATGATTAAAATGATAAATAATTTGATTATCTCTTTTTTTTACTTTATATTTTTACATTAGATATTCCCCATTTTGTTAAACCGAATTTTATAGGATCCCTTATGAGTGATGTGATTAAGAAATTATCTAACCTGCGCAGCATCCGTGTTTTAGCTAAAGAGCTTTCTTTAGCACAATTAGAAGAGATCGCAGATAAATTTGCGACAGTGATTAATGAGAAAAAAGAAGAATTGCTGCGAATTGAACAGCAAGAAGCGGAACGTAAAGAAAAAGTCGCCGTATTACAAGAACAAGTTGCCAAGAGCGGTTTAAGCAAAGAAGAATTGGCTTCTTTATTACTGAATAGTACAGCGCCGGTAGAGCGTAGAAAACGCACTCCACGCCCGGCAAAATACCAATATACCGATGAAAACGGACAAGCAAAAACCTGGACGGGTCAAGGTAGAACACCAAAAGCAATCCAAGATGCCTTGAACAGCGGAAAATCCTTAACCGATTTTGAAATCTAAGTTTTTACTTGACTTCAACTCTTAAAATAAACCCTTAGGGGTTTATTTTTTTCATTTATGCAGAACAACTTATATGATTGAAAATAAAATTTTACTTACGGAATGCCCTGACGATAAAGGCTTGGTCGCTAAGATAACCAATATTTGCTATAAACATCAGCTGAATATTACCCACAATAGCGAATTTGTCGATAATAGCAGTAAACGCTTTTTTATGCGCAGTGAGCTACAAGGCATTTTTAATGACGAAGTCTTATCCGCAGAATTGAATTTCGCCCTTCCTGCAGGCGCCAAGCACAGTATTATCACACGCCAGAAAAAACGGATTGTTATTTTAGTCACCAAAGAGGCGCATTGTCTGGGTGATATCTTAATGAAAAATTATTATGGTGGCTTGGATGTTGAAATTGCCGCTGTGATTGGCAACCACGACACATTGCGTGAGTTAGTGGAACGTTTTGATATTCCGTTTCACTATGTCAGCCATGAAAAGTTAACGCGCGAAGAGCACGATTTACTGTTGGCGGAACAAATCGATCATTATCAACCTGATTTGATTGTGTTGGCAAAGTATATGCGCGTGCTCAACCCAAAATTCGTTGAACGTTATCCGAATCGGGTCATCAATATTCACCACTCTTTCCTGCCGGCATTTATTGGTGCGAAACCGTACCAACAGGCCTATGAGCGTGGCGTAAAGATTATTGGCGCAACGGCGCACTTCATTAATAACGAATTGGATCAAGGCCCGATTATCATGCAAAACGTGATTAACGTGGATCACACCTATGATGCACAAGCGATGATGCGCGCCGGGCGTGATGTCGAAAAAAGTGTTTTGACTAGAGCACTCGATTTGGCACTTAATGATCGGATTTTTGTCTATGAGAATAAGACGATAGTGCTGTAGTAATTTAATCGATATTAAAATATCTCAACTCTTCGCTCAGATTAAAAATAGCGATAAGAAAATCTCTCTTTTTTTTGTATGTTACGTTAACATATAAAAAGAGAGATTTTTTATATTCTGAACTCATTCCTTATTCTAGGAAAGGTATTAAATTATGCTAAATATTCAACCCAGCCATTTTTTTGCCTGCTTGGATCGTTTGAAACTGATTCAGCGCTGGTCGCTGATGCGCAATATTGATAAAGAGAATCTGGCGGAGCACAGTTTGCAGGTGGCGTTTGTGGCGCACGCTTTGGCATTGATTAAAAATCGATTTTTTAACGGACAGGTGAATCCGGAGCGGATTGCGCTGATTGCGATGTATCACGACAGCAGCGAAATTTTTACCGGCGATTTGCCAACCCCGGTGAAATATTTTAATCCGCAGATCACCGAGGCCTACAAGCAAATCGAAATTGAAGCGGAAAAACATCTGCTGCGCCTGCTGCCACAGGAATTGCAATCAGATTTTGCGCCATTGCTGTGTGCCGAGTTAATCAGCAAGCAGGACAAACACTTGGTGAAGCAGGCAGATCTGATTTGTGCCTATATTAAAGCGCGCACCGAGCTGGAACATGGCAATCAGGAGTTTATTCCGGCGTTAAAACGGCTGGAAGGATTGCTGCAAGCGTGGCAAAGTGATGAAATGCAGTATTTTCTGAACGTGTTTGTGCCGAGTTTTGGGCGCGCGTTAGACGAATTGAGTTTATAAGCAGCCAAAGTGCGGTCTGAGGGAATAATGATGGCAGTTACAATCAAAAAAGAGTGGAAACAGCGCTATATTGACGATCCGAAACGCGAGCACGATCACCGTTCGCCGTTTCAACGTGATCGCGGGCGGATCCTGCATTCGGCGGCGTTTCGCTGTTTGCAGGCGAAAACGCAAATTCATGCGGTGGGCGAAAATGATTTTTACCGCACTCGGCTGACCCACTCGCTGGAAGTGGCGCAAATCGGCAGCAGTCTGGCGGCGCAATTGGGCTTGGCGGAAACCTTTGGTGCACTTGCAAGCCAATTAAACACTGCCGAGAGCGAACTGCAAAAACAGCTGAAACCGCTATTGCCGCCGATCAGCCTGATCGAAACCCTGTGTTTTGCCCACGACATCGGGCATCCGCCGTTCGGACACGGCGGCGAAGTGGCGCTGAATTATATGATGTCACAGGCAGGCGGCTTTGAAGGCAACGCGCAAACATTCCGCTTGATCACCAAACTAGAACCTTACACTGAAAAAGCCGGCATGAATCTTACCCGCCGCGCGATTTTGGGCGTGGTAAAATACCCGACATTGCTGGACGAAGCCTCGCCGCAATATGCCAAGTGCGGTCTGCAACCGCACTTGACCGATCCGCGCTATGTGAATATGCGCAACTGGAAGCCGGGCAAGGGCTTGTTCCGCGACGATCTGGCGGTGTTTGACTGGCTGTTGCAGCCGTTGAGCGCGGCGGACAAACAGGAATTTTGCTGTTATCAAAAAGTGCGGTCAACCTCGCAAGACAGCCTGAAAACCATTTATAAATCATTAGATTGCAGCATTATGGAGCTGGCAGACGACATCGCTTATGCGGTGCACGATTTGGAAGATGCGATTGTGGTCGGGGTGGTGAATTTACAGCAGTGGCAACAGGCGTACCGTGAACTGAAAGTCTGCCGTTCGCTGTGGATCCAACAGCAAATTGACGAATTAAGCGAAAAACTGTTTTCCGAACACCACTACCAGCGCAAAAATGCGATCGGCGCGTTGGTCAACTATTTTATCACTTCTGCGCGCTGGAAAATTAACCACAACCTGCAAGATCCGCTACTGCGTTACAACGCCGAACTGCCGCCGGAAGTGGTGGAAGTGTTGGCGATCTTCAAAAAATTTGTTTGGCAATATGTGATCTGTCATGTCGATACCCAGCGGATTGAGTATAAAGGGCAACGGATTTTATCGGAACTGTTTCAAATTTTTGAATCCGATCCGCAGCGCCTATTGCCGCCGAACACAGTAAAACGCTGGCAAGCGGCGGCAGAGCAGGATAAAAAACGAATTATCTGTGATTATATCGCCGGAATGTCTGACGCTTATGCGTTGAAAGTCTATCAACAATTATAATAACAACAAGGAAGCATGATGATTTTATCCGGAGTATTGGCGAATGCCGCCTTGGTGGTGGTCGGCGGCATTCTTGGCAGTTTGCTTGCCAGCCGCGCCAAACAACAGCACATTATCGACAGCGTGTTGCAGGGCTTGGCGCTTTGTGTGCTGTATGTGGCGGTGCAGAATCTTATCGGCGGCGGTAATATTTTTATTATTGTTTTGTCGGTGGTATTCGGCGCGATTATCGGCGAATTGCTGAAAATCGACACTCAGCTGACCGCACTTGGCGATTGGGTACAGAAACAGGTGAATCGTGGCGACAAACAGTTTGCAATCGCCGAAGGCTTTGTCAATGCTTCGCTGCTGTTTTGCGTCGGCGCAATGGGGCTGGTCGGTTCACTGGAAAGCGGTTTGGCGGGCAACCACGACACGCTATACGCCAAAGCGGTGATCGACGGCATAGTGTCGATCGCGTTTGCGTCCACCATGGGCATCGGCGTGGCATTTTCAGCACTGGCAATCTTGGTTTATCAAGGCGTGATCGCTTTAAGTGCCAGCGTCATCAGCCCGTATCTCTCCGAACAGGCGATCAACGAAATGAGCTGCGTCGGCGGTTTGTTAATTCTTGCCATTGCACTCAATATGCTGAAAATCACCAAAATTCGCGTCGCTAATTTTATCTTCGCGCTACTGCTGGCGATTGTTTTTTCGTTTGCGATTTAGCGTTCAAAGTGCGGTTGAGCCGTGCCGGAAGGTGCGGGCAGTGAGTGTCGGATTAGGCTAAGTTGAATATCGTTGGAAGGGCAATAGAATCGTAGCCAAAAAAAGAGCCCTTCACAAGGAAGGGCAAAATATATTTGGAGTCATATTTTTTTAGGGTATGGCGCTATTATACCGGTAAAATTTCACAAATCAATAACAAATGTGAAATATTTTGTTAAATTTAACGCTTATTTGTTATGCGGATTACGGGTGTTGCTGTCCACCAGGTTGCGCATCAGTAAGGCGTAGTTCAATTCAATATCATCAGGCACATTTAAAAACACGAAATGTCCGTCACCCGGCGCAACCTCGACCGCTTCGTTTTTGCGGTTTAACATCTTCTCGATTTTAAATATGATATTGCCTTTTGGGGTCATCAATTCCACTTCATCGCCGAGTAAGAATTTATTTTTAACCGCCACTTCCGCCATGCCGTCTTTGCGCACGCCGGTGAATTCGCCGACAAACTGCTGACGTTCGGAAATCGAATAGCCGTAGTCGTAATTTTGGTATTCATCGTGAGTGTGGCGACGCAAAAAGCCTTCGGTGTAGCCACGGTGCGCCAATGATTCCAAGGTGTGCATCAAGGATTCGTCAAACGGTTTGCCGGCAGCGGCATCGTCAATCGCTTTGCGATACACTTGTGCGGTGCGGGCGCAATAGTAGAACGATTTGGTGCGGCCTTCGATTTTCAATGAATGCACGCCAAGTGCGGTCAGTTGTTCCACGTGTTGCACCGCACGCAGATCTTTTGAATTCATAATGTAAGTGCCGTGTTCGTCTTCAAAGGCAGTCATTTCTTCATCAGGGCGTTGCGATTCGCTCAGTAAGAATACTTTATCGGTCGGTTTGCCTTCGCCGAGCGTTGGTGCCACATTTTTCACCTCAATCATTTGGTCAGGATTGACAATATTGCCGACCGCATCTTCTTCGCCCTCTTTAACATTGTATTCCCAGCGGCAAGCATTGGTGCAAGTGCCTTGATTCGGATCACGCTTATTAATGTAGCCCGACAGCAGGCAACGCCCGGAATACGCCATGCACAGCGCACCATGCACGAAAATTTCCAGCTCGATTTCCGGCACTTGACGGCGAATTTCAGCAATTTCATCTAACGACAGTTCGCGCGACAAAATCACGCGGGTCAGCCCCATTTGATGCCAGAATTTGACACTCGCCCAGTTGACGGCATTGGCTTGCACCGAAAGGTGAATATCCATTTGCGGGAAGTGTTCACGCACCAACATGATTAAACCGGGATCCGACATAATCAACGCATCGGGCTGCATATCGATCACCGGTTGTAGATCACGGATAAAGGTTTTCAATTTGGAATTGTGCGGCGCGATATTCACCACCACATAAAACTTTTTGCCGAGCGCATGGGCTTCGTCAATTCCGATTTTCAGGTTGGCGTGGTTAAATTCGTTATTGCGCACCCGCAGGCTGTAGCGCGGTTGTCCGGCATACACCGCATCGGCACCGTAAGCAAACGCATAGCGCATATTTTTGAGCGAGCCGGCAGGGGAAAGCAGCTCAGGTTTGAAATTCGTTTGGGTCATGTTGTTTCTCTTTTCTGATGTCAGGTCAGGTTATACCTTGTGCACGGCAAAGTGCGGTATAAATCGAGTGGCGATTTTATCCTGTTGCTATTTTTTGTGCAAGCTGCAATCAGTGTCACATTTTTTACAAAAACACTGGGAATGGATTGCCTTTATTGAAAAAATCACTATACTAGCAAACTAGTACAGCAATACAAGAAATTAAAAGGACAGAATATGAAATTAGCGAAAACATTACTCACCACCGCACTTGGTAGCTTGCTCTTTTTCGGCAATCTGCAGGCGGCGCAAAATGACGTGCAAAAAGTGGCGATCACCACGATTGTTGAACACCCTGCATTGGAAGAGATTCGTAAAGGGATTGTCGAGCAGTTGGCAAAAGAGGGCTTTGTTGACGGCGAAAGCATTAAAATTGATTACCAAAATGCGCAGGGCAGTTCCGCCACCGCCGGGCAAATCGCACGTAAATTTGTTGGCGATAAACCGGCGGTGATCATTCCGATCACCACACCAAGTGCGCAGCCGGTGGCGGCGGCGACTCGTCAAATTCCGGTAGTATTCAGTGCGATTACCGATCCGATCAGTGCCAAACTGGTGAAACAATGGGGTAAAAATGAGGGCAATGTCGCCGGAATTTCCGATCAAATTCCATTAGAACCGCAGGTTGAGTTGATCCAAACTTTAGTGCCGAATGTGAAATCAATCGGCTATGTTTACAGCCCGGGCGAAGTCAATTCGGTTGCGGTGTTGGAGATGCTGAAAGCGGCGGCGGAAAAAGTCGGCTTAAGCGTGGTTGCCGTGCCGGCACAGCGCACCATTGACATCAGCACCGCAGCGCGCAGTTTGGTCGGTAAAGTGCAGGTGATTTACACCTCAACCGATAATAATGTGGTTTCGGCGTATGATGCGCTGTATAAAGTGGCGGTAGAAAACAAAATTCCGCTGATTGCCGCTGATTTCGGTTCGGTGGAACGGGGTGCAATCGCGGCGTTGGCGACCAATCAATATAATGTCGGGGTGGAAACCGGCAAAATGGCGGCACAGGTGTTGCGCGGCACAAAAATTACGGATCTGGAAACCATTCGGATGCCGGATCAGGATTTATATTTGAATCCGCAAGCGGCAACATTGCAAGGCGTTGAGATTCCGGCGGCATTATTGGAAAAAGCCACGCGTTTGATTCAGCCTTAACGATCCCCCTTATTCTTTTCCTTTTTAACCGCACTTGGCGTTCGCAAGTGCGGTTTTTTGTAAACAATACTTTCCAAATTATACCTTGTTTGTGAGCGACTTAGCATTAATTGTCGATGGTGGACTGAATTTGTTACATCTGTATTGATTTTATTACAACTCTTGATTATCTTAGCGCTAAGATAATTTTGTCTTAACAGGAGTGAATCATGAAAAAAACAACAACAGTCAAAAATGTATTATGGGCAACGTTAAGTGCGGTTTTGTTGAGCAGCAGCGCGATTGCCAATGAGGTGAAAAGTGTGGCGATCACCGCGATTGTCGAACATCCGGCATTAGATGCGGTGCGAGAAGGGGCGTTAGCCGAATTGAAAAAAGCGGGCTATGAACAAGGCAAAAATCTAAAAGTGGATTTCCAAAGTGCGCAAGGCAACACCGCAACCGCGGCACAAATCGCACGTAAATTTGTCGGCGACAAGCCGGATGTGATTTTGGCAATCGGCACGCCAAGTGCGCAATCGGTGGTGGCGGCAACCCGCAGTATTCCGGTGGTGTTTTCGGCGATTTCCGATCCGGTGGCGGCGAAATTGGTGAAAGATTGGGGCGCATCAGGCACGAATGTCACCGGCGCATCGGATACCTTGCCGATTCAGCCGCAAATTGATTTAATCAAACAGCTTATTCCGAATCTGAAAAAAATTGGTTATGTTTACAGCACCGGCGAAGTCAATTCGGTGGTGGTGCTGAAACAGTTGCAGGAAGCAGGCAAAGCGAATGGCTTTGAAGTGGTGGAAGCCCCGGCACCACGCACTACCGACATCGGTACTGCGGCGCGCAGCTTAAAAGGCAGAGTGGATTTGATTTACACCTCCACCGACAACAATGTGGTTTCAGCGTATGAATCGTTGTATAAAGCGGCGCTGGATTCCGGCATTCCGTTGGTTGCTTCAGACACCAGCACCGTGGCGCGCGGCGCGATTGCAGCATTGTCCAATAACTATTACACCTTAGGCGAAGAGACCGGCAAAATGATGGCGAACATTCTGAACGGCGAAAAAGCCGGAAGTATGCCGGTGAAAACCATGGATAAATTGGATCTGCATTTGAATCTGAAATCCGCCAAAGCCTTTGGTGTTAACGTGCCGCAGGCGTTAATCGACTCGGCGAAAGAGGCCGTGCAAGAATAATAGCCTGTTTTTTAGGCAATCTGTTGCGTTGATGCAAATGTTACAGGCATAAAACTGTATCGCTGTGATAGTATAGCGAGACATTTATGCCTGGTTTTATTTATACCGCACTTAGCGTTCAGTTGAGGGCAAAGTGCGGTTTTGATGATAAAGATTGATTATTATGACATCCGTTTTATTTTTAGGTGCGTTAGAGATCGGCTTGATCTACGCCTTGGTCGCCCTCGGCGTGCTTATCTCGTTTCGAATTTTGGACTTTCCCGATTTAACTGCCGACGGCAGCTTTCCGCTCGGTGGCGCAGTGTGCGCGGTGTGTATCGTCAACGGCGTTGATCCGTGGCTTTCCACTATCGCTGCGGCATTTGCCGGTGCGTTAGCGGGGCTGGTGACGGCATGGCTGCACGTTTCGCTGAAAATTTTGCAACTGCTTGCCAGTATTTTGGTGATGATTGCGCTGTATTCGGTGAATTTGCGCGTGATGGGTTCGCCGAACCTTTCGCTGTTAAACGAACCGACAATCTACGAACCGTTTATCAATGAAGACGCCAGTAACCAACTGATTATCCAACCGCTATTTGTGCTTGGATTCGTAATTGTGGCGAAATTGGCGCTGGATTGGTTTTTTAACACCGAAGTCGGCTTGGCAGTGCGCGCCACCGGCGCCAATCTGCGCATGGCGAAAGCGCAGGGCATTGCCACCGGCAAAATGATTTTTCTCGGCATGGCGATTTCCAACGCTTTGATTGCATTGGGCGGCTCGTTGTATGTGCAAACCCAAGGCGGCGCGGATATGTCGATCGGGGTCGGCACAATTGTAATCGGCCTCGCGGCGGTGATTATCGGCGAAACGCTGATTCCGTCAAAACGCATTTTGGTGATCACCTTAGCGGTGGTTGTCGGCTCGATTTTATATCGCTTCTTTATCGCGGTGGCGTTGAGCAGCGACACCTTGCGCGAAATCGGGTTCGGGGCGCAGGATCTGAATTTGGTCACTGCCATTTTGGTGGTGCTGGTGCTGATTGCACCGCAGATGAAAAGTAAATTTTTAGCCAAGAAGTCGTAACGCTTATGATGAAATTAGACGATCTTAGAATTACTTTCAATCGCGGTACGCCGATTGAAAATCCGGTATTACGCGGGCTGTCGCTCGATATTTCCGAAGGCGAATTTGTCACCGTGATCGGCAGCAACGGCGCGGGGAAATCCACGCTATTAAATGCGATTTGCGGCGATTATTTGGTGGATTCCGGCAAGGTGTATTTGAACGGCAAAGACGTCACGCGCAAGGGCACTTGGCAGCGGGCGGCGTCGGTGGCGCGGGTGTTTCAAGATCCGATGCTCGGCACTTGTGAAGCGTTGACGATTGAAGAAAATATGGCGCTGGCTTATAACCGCGGCAGAAAACGCGGCTTATCGTTTTTCACCAATAAACCGGCGCGCGAGCTGTTCCGTGAAAAATTGTCGATGTTGAAATTGGGGCTGGAAAACCGCCTGACCGATCGCATGGGGCTGCTTTCCGGCGGGCAACGGCAGGCGGTCAGTTTGCTGATGGCATCGTTACAGCCGTCGAATATCTTGCTGTTAGACGAACACACCGCCGCGCTCGATCCGAAAACCGCGGCGTTTGTGATGGAATTGACTGATCGCATCGTGAAAGAGAATAATTTGACGGTGATGATGGTGACCCATTCTATGCGCCAAGCCTTAGATCACGGTGAACGCACCGTGATGTTGCATCAGGGGCAAGTGGTGCTGGACGTGAAAGGTGAAATTCGCGATAAAATGGACGTGCCGGATTTGCTGCATATGTTTGAAAAAACACGTGGAGAGGAGATCACCGACGATAGCTTATTGCTGGATTAATCAAAAACGGGCAGTGCATGTGATCTGCGCTGCCCGTTTGTTTTGCCGGTTTATTAAAGCACGGCTAATGCCGCGTCATAGTTCGGCTCTTGCTTAATTTCCGCTACTAATTCACTGTGCAACACGCGATCGTTTTCATCTAACACAATCACCGCTCTTGCGGTTAAGCCGCTTAATGGGCCGCTGGTGATCGCCACGCCCAAGTTTTCGGCAAAAGTGCGGTTTCTGAAATTAGACAGCGCGACCACATTTTCCAAGCCTTCGGCACCACAAAAACGCGCTTGCGCAAATGGCAAATCGGCAGAGATACACAACACCACTGTGTTGTCTAATTCGGCCGCTTGCTGATTAAATTTGCGAACCGAAGTGGCGCAAACGCCGGTGTCGATACTCGGGAAAATATTTAAAATTTTGCGTTTGCCTTGGTAGTCGGCTAATCCCGCCTCGCTTAAATCGGTTTTGACTAATTTAAAATCGGCAACGCTGTCGCCACTTTGCGGGAAATTACCTTGTACATCAATCGGATTGCCGCCTAGGGTTACCTTTGTCATCATGTTCTCCTTTTGGATTTAGTCGTGGTAAAGTGCGGTGAACACACTTTTTTCAAAATTCACTAGCGGGCTACGCTTGGTTTTGCTTTCGAGATCGCCGGTGGAATAGCCGTTGATAAACTGGACGAAAGCAATTCGCTCGCCCTTAGCATTTTGCATGAATCCGGCTAAATTATAAACCCCTTTCAGCGCGCCGGTTTTGGCAATTAAGTTTTTCGCCAGCGGCGCTTCGCCCATTGAACCGCGCCCGCTTAAGGTGCCGTCGTGGGCGGCGATCGGAAATGTGGTTAATAAATTCAGCTGGGCATCATTTGCATTAATATAGTCTAACGTCTGTAAAAGTGCGGTCGGGCTGATCAGATTTTGGCGCGATAGCCCGGAACCGTCGGCGATTTGGCTGTTGCCGAAATCAACCTTTGCCTGGCGGGTTAAAATTTGGCGCAGCGCCACCGCACTTTGCTGAAAAGAAACCGGTTTTTGATAATATTGATAACCAATGCGGCGGAACAGGCTGTCGGCAATCTGGTTGTCCGATTTTTTCATCATCGTTTTCAGCAAATCGGGCAGCGGTTTAGAGGCGTGACTTGCCAACACGTTGCCTTTGGTCGGACTGACCGCCAACATAATGTTGCCTTTCACCTTAATGCCTAATTTTTTCAGCTGGGTCATCATAATCGAAATGGCATAACTATCGGGATCCTGCACTGCAAAACTCAATCCGAACGGTTTGGCTTGGCGCGCCATGCAGCCTTGCAGGGTGTAACGGTTATTATCTTTCACCACCACATCAAACGCGCAATTTCCCGCTTCTTTTGCCGATACGATCCGCACTTGGCTGAACACTTGCACCGGAAAATGCGACGGCACACTGGCTTGCACCCATTCGCCGACAGCGCCGGAAGCGTCGAGATTCACTGAAAAGCAGTTGCCGTCAATGCTGGCGGCCGACGGCGGCGCATTGAAACACATGGTTAAATCATTCCAAATCCAGCCTAAACCGCGATCATGGCTGTTAAAAATTCGCGTATCCAGCACGATGTTGCCGTTAATGGTGTCGATCCCTTGTTGTTTTATCTGTGCCAGCAGCTGATATAACTGTCCGCTGGTTAAGGTCGGATCGCCGCTGAAACGGATGCCGAGATCGCCTTGCAGGGTTTTGTTGCTGATTTTGGCGGTGCTGACCAGCTCGGTGGTAAATTGGAATTGGTCACCGAGCACCAGTTTGGCGGCAAGTGCGGTAAACACTTTTTGGGTGCTGGCGGGCAGCATCAGAATTTGCTGATTATGATCGGCGATAATCTGGCGATTATGTAGATTTTCCGCCACAAAACCGACACTTGCGCCGCTTGGCAATTGCGGGATATAACCGGCAATATCGACTGCGGCTTGTGCCGATGAGCTCAGGAAAGAGAGGCTGATTAACGAAAAAGAGAGCGCTTTTAAACGGACAGAAAAAAATCGTTTCATAATTTGACTATTGTGCACTTGGGCTGCGGTTTTGGGTTGCCTTTTTTTATAAGATCTCCATAATAGAGTTATCCGTTAAATTGGTAAATGGTTATTTCCAGCTAAAATTGTCATGCTGTGTAAATCATTGCCGTTTGATCATGTTGATATTTTTGCTACAGCATAAGTGATTATGCTGTGGTTTTATTTTGTCTGTCAAAAATAGAATAAGCGAGAACGTTATGAAACAGATTCCGATGACTGTGCGCGGCGCAGAAAAATTAAAAGAAGAACTGGATTACTTAAAAAATGTGCGTCGTCCGGAAATTATCAAAGCGATTGCCGAAGCGCGCGAACACGGCGATTTGAAAGAAAATGCCGAATACCACGCGGCACGCGAGCAGCAGGGGTTTTGCGAGGGCAGAATCCAAGATATCGAAGCCAAGCTGTCAAATTGTCAGATTATCGACATCACTAAGCTGAAAAATAACGGTAAAGTGATTTTTGGTGCAACCGTTGTGCTGATGAACGTGGAAACCGAAGAAGAGATGCAGTATAAAATTGTCGGTGATGACGAAGCCGACATCAAGAGCGGTTTGATTTCGGTCAATTCTCCGATTGCCCGCGGATTGATCGGCAAAGAGGTGGAAGACAATGTGATCATCACCACCCCGGGCGGTAAAGTCGAATTTGATATTGTGGACGTGTTGTATCAGGCATAATAATAGCTGAAATTGCCTCCCTCCGTCCTTCGGACACCTCTCTCCGCAAGTGGAGGGAGGGAAAAATTTATTTCAAACAGCTATTACTATAGTTTCGCCGTTCTCCGCAAACGGATGGAAGGAAAAGGGATTTATTTCAAATAGTTATTAGTATATTTCGCCCTCTCCGTTTACGGAGGGGGCTGCCGAAGGCTGGGGGAGGGAAGGGAGAGATTATTTCGGTAAACGAATGGTCGGCTCTTTCGCCGGGCGATACAGCACCAAGGTATGACCGATTAACTGCACCGCGGCGGAATTGGTTTCGCGCACAATGGCGTCAATAATCAGTTGTTTAGTTTCGCGCTCCGCACCGGCAATTTTCACTTTAATCAGCTCATGGTGGCTGATTGCATTGTCAATTTCGGCGGCGACGCTTTCCGTCAAACCGTTCGCGCCAAGCATCACAACCGGTTTTAAATTGTGCGCCAAGCCTTTCAAATATTGTTTTTGTTTGGTAGTTAAGCTGATAGCCATAAAAAATCCTTTTAAATTAGGTATAATCCAAGATAGAAACGATAAATAAATTGGCTATACGCCTTGAATCTATCAATTTGAACGCCATATTATCATAGTTGCCGTTTAATTCGGTAATTATCGCAAGAGAAACGGAAAATGGGAAAGAAAAAACGTTCGGCAAGCTCAAGTCGCTGGCTAAATGAACACTTTAAAGATCAATTTGTGCAAAAAGCGCATAAACAAAAATTACGTTCACGCGCTTATTTTAAAATTGATGAAATCCAGCAATCGGATCGTCTGTTCAAACCTGGCATGACGGTGGTGGATTTGGGTGCGGCGCCGGGCGGCTGGTCGCAGTATGTGGTCAAACAAATTGGCGGCAATGGACGAGTAATTGCTTGCGATATTTTAGATATGGATCCGATTGCCGGCGTGGATTTCCTGCAAGGGGATTTTCGTGATGAAAACGTGCTGACCGCACTTTTAGAGCGGGTCGGTGAAGACAAAGTTGATGTGGTGCTGTCGGATATGGCACCGAATTTCAGCGGGATGCCGTCGGTGGATATTCCGCGCGCGATGTATCTGGTGGAACTGGCGTTGGATATGTGCCGTCAGGTGCTGGCGCCGAAAGGCAGTTTTGTGGTAAAAGTTTTTCAGGGGGAAGGCTTTGATGAGTATCTGAGAGAGATTCGCTCTCTGTTCAGTGTGGTTAAAGTGCGTAAGCCTGAGGCGTCGCGCGGGCGTTCGCGCGAGGTATATATTGTAGCAACAGGTTACAAATTATAGTAATCTATGCTACCGGTTTGTTAAACAAGGAAATAAACGAGGTCAACCCTTGAAAAACGACATGATAAAAAACTTAATTTTGTGGACGGTAATCGGTGTGATTCTGATGTCCGTGTTTCAAAGTTTTAATTCCGACTCGGAAGCCAGAGGCGGGGTGGATTACACCACGTTCGTGAATGATATTGGCAACGGTCAGGTTACAGAAGCGCGGTTCGATGACAGCCAAATTACGGTGACCAAAAATAACGGCGACCGTTATCAAACCGTGATGCCGATTTACGACGCCAAAATTTTAGATGATTTAATCAAGAAAAATGTCAAAGTTTCCGGAACTCCGCCGGAAAGACGCAGTTTATTTTCTCAAATTTTGATTTCATGGTTCCCGATGTTATTGCTGATCGGGGTATGGGTGTTTTTCATGCGCCAAATGCAGGGCGGTGGCGGCAAAGCGATGAGCTTTGGTAAAAGTAAAGCCCGCATGATGACCGAAGAGCAAAACACTACGCGCTTTTCTGACGTGGCGGGTTGTGACGAAGCCAAAGAAGAAGTGGGCGAAGTGGTGGATTTCCTGCGCGATCCAAGCAAGTTCCAAAAATTGGGCGGTAAAATTCCAAAAGGGATCTTGATGGTCGGGCCTCCGGGAACGGGGAAAACCTTGCTGGCAAAAGCGATTGCCGGTGAAGCCAAAGTGCCGTTTTTTACCATTTCCGGTTCAGACTTCGTTGAAATGTTTGTCGGGGTGGGCGCATCACGGGTGCGTGATATGTTTGACCAAGCGAAAAAATCCGCACCTTGTTTGATTTTTATTGATGAAATTGACGCAGTCGGTCGTCAGCGTGGAGCAGGTCTGGGTGGCGGGCATGATGAACGTGAGCAAACCTTAAACCAAATGCTGGTTGAAATGGACGGCTTTGAAGGCAATTCCGGTGTGATCGTGATTGCGGCGACTAACCGCCCGGACGTATTGGATCCGGCGTTAACCCGTCCGGGACGTTTTGACCGTCAGGTTACTGTCGGTTTGCCGGATGTGCGTGGTCGTGAACACATTCTAAAAGTCCATATGCGCAAAGTGCCGATTTCACCGGATGTTGATCCGATGGTGATTGCTCGCGGTACGCCGGGCTATTCCGGCGCAGATTTGGCGAACTTGGTTAACGAAGCGGCATTGTTCGCAGCGCGTACCAATAAACGTATTGTGACAATGGTCGAGTTTGAAAAAGCCAAAGATAAAATTAACATGGGGCCGGAACGCCGCACCATGATCATGACCGAGAAACAGAAAGAATCGACCGCCTATCATGAAGCAGGGCATGCGATTGTTGGTTATCTTGTGCCGGAACACGATCCGGTGCATAAAGTGACGATTATCCCGCGTGGACGTGCATTGGGTGTAACCTTCTTCCTGCCGGAAGGCGATCAAGTGAGCATCAGCCATAAACAGCTGGAAAGTAAGCTTTCAACATTATACGCAGGACGTTTGGCGGAAGATCTGATTTACGGTGAAGAAAATATTTCCACCGGCGCCTCAAACGACATTAAAGTGGCGACCAATATTGCACGCAAAATGGTCACTGAATGGGGCTTCTCCGAGAGCCTGGGGCCGATTCTGTATTCGGAAGATGACGGCGAAGTGTTCTTAGGGCGTTCAATGGCAAAAGCTAAGCACATGTCCGACGAAACTGCGCACTTAATCGATGAGGAAGTGCGGTCTATCGTAAACCGCAACTACAGCAGAGCCAGACAATTGCTGCAAGAAAACATGGATATTCTACACGCGATGAAAGACGCGCTGATGAAATATGAAACCATTGAAGAAGAGCAGATCGAACAGTTGATGGCGCGCCGTCCGGTCACACCTCCGCCGGGTTGGGACGGCGAATCATCGTCGGGTAAATCCGAGCCGCAGGAACAAGCTGCAAAAAGCCATGAACTTGAGGAAGAAGTGATTTCCGAAGATGATGACAAGGATTCCGATCCGAAAGACAAAGAGTAAGATTGAATTAATCAAAAACGAAGCCTGCCGAAAAATCGACAGGCTTTTTTATTTGCTTTGTTCGCGCGGTTGGTTATAGGGATAACGCAAAATAACACGATTATAAAAGCTGCCGTTGATATGTGTTTTATTAAGATGGAAACGGCGATAAGCGGAAAATAGATCCATATCCGGCTTGCCCGGATTATGCCAAAAGTCATCCAGTTTTCCCTGATAGGTTAAGCCCGGAATATTATAATGCGCTCTGCCCATTGTCATCACCGGCATACCGTGTAATAACGCGGAAATTCCGCTGGTGCTATTTAATGTCACCATGCCTTTTCCATAGCGTAAAAAAACAGGCATAGGCACATCATGGATATAAAATATACGCTTTTTCAAATCAGGGTAGCGATCGATATATTCCTGAATGGTTTTTCCGTAATCAATAAATCCGCGATCCATTGGATGATGTTTAATAATCAAGGTTAAATCAGATGGCGCATTTTTGACAAAAGAGTCTAAGACTTCCTTTAGAAAGGATTCAACGCTGCTGTAATCGCTATGTACGCGCACTTGGCTGTCATCATAAACTTGCAACGGCAGAATATAAAAATCCCCAAATTGACCACGTTCGACTTTTTTAGCAAAAATGTGGTCACGCAAAGCATAATTAAACCGCTTAACCCCGGAGATACCCCATAATTTAATGTAATAGAGCACGTTTAAAATACGGTGGTGTTGATAGTAAGGATATTGTTTACGCTTGGTATACGCATTCCAATAATAACAGATTGCCAATTTAGCTAAAGGGATAAAACCTTGAGCAACTTTTTCCGGTGCTTTGGGCTCCGGCACTTGTGGGCAAATATTTGAAAAGAAGGTATTTTCACGCGGAATACTCGAAAAAGCATTAACGCCGTCTTTTTCAAATGTAACATAATCCGGACGAAAATAGCCTTCCTCAAATGCCCAAAATGAGATATTTAAGTTGCGACAAGTTTCTCTTGCGCTTTTATGATAATGACGGTTGTCACCAAAGCAAATTATCGTATCAATATTGTGCTGAGTACATAAATCAGCCAGATAATCTTGAAATTGATCTAATCCGGCGCGGTAAGCCAGCGTATTGCCGGTTGAAGTGGGATAAAAATATTCATCCCCGGCATTAAAGTTAATCTTGTAAATAGTTTTTCCGTGTGATTGTAACCATTCGGAAAAGTCATAGAAAAAAGAGCCTATGGGCCCTTGTAATAGTAGGATACGATCGGCGGATATTATTAGTTCATCTAAATTATGGCTAACCATATAACCCCAACAGAATAAATGTTTTAATTATCTTACCAAATTAAAATAAAAAAGGAATTTAATCGCTTATTTTAGAGACCAATACAGATGCCTTAACTTTGTTAGTTGCTTTTTTAGCCAGTGGCGTTGTAATCCGCTGTTCTTTAGCTGAGATTTTTGTTGCAATAATATGCGAATGGCATTTTCAGCATTCGTCATTTTGCGGGTATTCGGATCAACATACTGCGGATAATAGACCAGTGTTGCGCAAATTAGTTGCGCTAAGCTGAGTTTTCGCTGTCGTCTTGCTAATGAAAGATGATCAACGGTTAATCCCCAATTGGAATAGAACGGCAAGCCATAACAATGTACGATTTTTCCACGCAGCAAGGCTTCAAAACCGGCGAGTGAAGTTAGGGTATGCACCTCGTCAACTTGTTGAATACAATTTAAAATATTGATATTTTCAACGATATCATCGGCATAACGACGAGCCTGTTGTTCCGGAATGGCGCCAATACGGTTGCCGCTTAGTACATCGGGATGAGGCTTATACAGAATATAGGCTTCCGGATTGTTTAACCGCACTTGCTTAAGGAGCTCCAAGTTGCTTTTAATTTGTGGTGATCCAAAACGGATCGAGGCATCGTCTTCCACCTGCCCCGGTACTAAGATAATCTTTTTATTTGGCATGCGCAGCGAAAATTCAGATTCGCCGACATTGTATTTTCCAATATGGCTTTGAATTAATTGCGTTTGCAGCTGTTTCGCCAATTGTAAATCCGAATCGGAAAAAACATAATTCTGCAGGATCACTTCCAAGCGCGAAGGCGTTTGTGCATTAAAGTAAATTCCCAAATCATCAATCACTAACGACAGCGGCGCGACTAAATTTGAACCAAGCCCGACGGAACGAATAAAACCGTCCTCCATGCGTAGGATCGGCAGATTATTGGCATAATCAATAACCTCATCTTTGCCTTGGCTCCAAATCAGCAATCTGGCATTGTCCGGCAAAGATTTTTTCTTGAGTTTGTCGATCGAGGAAACAAAATGCAGCCGGCAGGACGGAAAGGTGAAAAAAGGTTTGATGACGGCACGTTTCCATAGTGACATTCCAATGCAATACAGATTCCCACTCAGCCGCTGGTTCAGTGTTTTTGCCTGTTGCAGATAGTCAATTACCTTGAAGATTGAACCGGGTTGTCCGGTGTTCGGGTTGATGTAACGACTGTATTGCAAGTATGCGGCGGCAAATAGTTGGCGTAAAGTGCGGTCGGCGCGGCGCTGTTGTTGGCGTAGTTGCGCAATATTTTCATGGCGATCATCAGTCAGCCCCCAACCGGCAAACCAAGGCAGCCCGAAGGTCACAACTTTTTTCCCTACCAATAATGCTTCAAATCCCATTTGTGATGTCACACAATAAACGCAATCAACCTGCTTTAATAATGAGATAGGATTCAGATCTGCCGCTAACAAACGAATTTGCTCGTTATCGGCAAGTGCGGTCAAATAGCCTTTTTTCTTACCGCTAATCACATCCGGATGCGTTTTCACCCAAATTTCAGCATCGGGATTTTCAGCCACCGCACTTTGCAGCATAGTTTGAAAACTATCACTATTGGCTTGCCCGTATTTCACCGCCATATCGCCAAAAGTCTGATCAATCACCAACACGATTTTTTTATCATTTGTTTGTTCAGCAGTAAAATCAGGCGCATGGTTATATTTGGACAATTGATAGCGGCAAATCAGCTCAAGTACGGTTTCGGCTTGTTGCGATAATTCGGTATTAATATCAGCTGCTAAAATAAGTTTCTCTAATCGTGACGGGCGGGTTGTGTCGTAATAGATTCCGAGATCGTCATACACCATTGAAAATGGCGGATAATTATCAACTCCCAGCCCTAAAGAGCGTAAAAATCCGTCCTCTAAGGCAATATACGGCAAATGATGCTGCTCAGCATAAGCGCGAGCTTTCTTTGTTGACGGGCGAAGTCCCCAGCCGATAACTTTATCAGCAGCCGGTGTCGAAAAAAGTGCCTTTGCGATAATTTTGTCACCGAATAAAAAAGATGCCAAATTAGGCGTTTTTAATATTCTGCGAGAGAAAATTAGCGCTGTGGATTGGATATTTGATTTCATGCCGCTATTATATCAGGAGTTGTGGCAGAATGGGCAGAGTAAATAACTGTTTTTGTTATGACAATCAAAATTAAATCGTATTCATAGCACTAAAGGAATATTTTTGCTGAATTATAATACTAAAGGGGATTTTACTCCCCTTTATCTTGCTCATTATTGAATATCTAACGGCGCAAAGGATTTCACCGTTTCATCAACAGTTTTGGCGCGCAGCAAGAAATCCTCCAGTAAGCTTAATGGCAGCGCACTTGGGCCGTCACATTTCGCTTGATCCGGATTTGGATGGGATTCCAAGAACAAACCGGCTAAACGGGTCGCTATGCCGGCTAATGCCAAATCCAACACTTGGTTGCGACGCCCGCCAGACGCAGTCGCACCGGCTTCACGCTGTTGCAGCGAGTGGGTGACATCAAAAATCACCGGCATATTGCCGCTGACTTTTTTCATAATGCCAAAGCCGAGCATATCAACCACTAAATTGTCGTAACCAAAATTCACGCCGCGTTCACAAAGAATCAGCTGATCATTGCCCGCTTCTTTGAATTTCTCCACAATATTGCGCATTTGATGCGGGCTTAAAAACTGTGGTTTTTTGATATTAATCACCCGCCCGGTTTTCGCCATCGCATGAACCAAATCGGTTTGACGCGCCAAAAATGCCGGCAGCTGAATTACATCAACCACTTCCGCCACAGGCTCAGCCTGCCAAGGCTCATGCACATCGGTGATCACCGGCACATTAAACTCTTTTTTCACCTGCGCGAAAATTTTCATCCCTTCTTCCAAGCCAACACCACGGTAAGAATGGATCGAAGAACGGTTAGCCTTGTCAAAAGAAGCCTTAAACACAAACGGAATGTTCAGTTTTGAAGTGATATTCACATATTGCTCACAGGCTTTCAGCGTGGAATCAAGATCCTCAAGGACGTTGATACCGCCGAAAAGGGTGAAGGGGGAGTTGTTGTTGATTGTAATATTATTAAGTTTTATATTCATGATATAGATTAATGTTCTTAAGCATTCGCTTTTAATAAATCTTCAATAGTGTCAATGTCAGTGGAGCGATCTTCCGGCATAAGATATGTTCCAATCGGTTCAATAAAAAATCGCTGATGTTGGATCAAATCTTCAACTCGATTAACATAAATTGCACCATTATGTTTTACAACTTTTGGTAACGATTGTCTTGGATATTCTAAATACTTAGCGTTAGAAATCGGTGTATAACTAACACCGTCCCATATTAGCATTTTATATGGGTGCTCTTCCATCTCTTTAACAGACACTACACATCCTAGCTCTCTCTGATTTATTTTATGAATTTCTATTGCTGCCATAATATCTTCGGCGGTTCTGAAAGGACTTGTAGGCTGTAGCATTACTGATAGACCTGAAGTAATATTTTTGGAGCTAAAAGTGTATAGCAATGAGTCAATAGATTTTGCACTATCAGTGGCAAGATGTTCTGGGCGGAAAACAACTTCTGCACCGTATTTTTGGGCTTCTTCAGCAATCCGCTTTCCATCAGTGGAAACGATAATTTTGTCAAAATAATTACATTGTTGGGCAGATATAATAGCTCTGCCTATAAGGCTAATACCTTTAACCAATTGAAGATTTTTATTTGGGATTCCTTTAGAACCAGCTCTAGCAAGGACAGTCGCGATCTTTTGCATAAGTGAAAATTATTTGATTGCATTAAATATGATTACTTATACTTATTATAGGGTAATTGAGTTTGATGTTGCAAGCTGATTCCACTTTTGGAACAGCATAATAATGCTTAAATGAAATATTACTGTATTTACAGTAGATTATGAGTATACTAGAATTGGGTTTAGTGGGGCTTCTTAATGGGAAGGAGTAGCCCCGAATGTAAAGTTGAGGCTATAAAATGCGCGAACAATTAATTATTATTGGTGCCGGTGGATTTGCTAAGTCTGTTTTAGACTCATTAGACTTAAATAGATATAATGTAGTTGGATTTATTGACTCATTCAAAGATGTTGGGAGCATTTATCTAGGTTATTCTATCTTAGCAAATGATATAGAGTTATTGGAAAATAAAGAAAACTATAAATATTTCATAGCAATAGGTAATAATCGTCATCGATATGATAAATACCAAATACTCAAAAAATACGAATTAAAAATAATAACGGTAATTGATAATACCGCCTTTGTATCTCGTATGGCGGCTATTGGAGAAGGAGTTTACATCGGTAAATCGGTAATCATTAATAGTTGTTCAACTATTGGTGATGATACTATAGTAAATACGAAAGCACTAGTAGAGCATGGTAATAGTATAGGTAATCATTGTAATATTTCGACTAATGTGACTCTAAATGGAGATGTGATAGTTGGTGATTTTAGCTTTATTGGCAGTAGCTGTGTAACCAATGGGCAGATTACCATCGGGAGTAATGCATTGATTGGCTCAGGCTCAGTGATCATCAGAAATGTGCCTGATAATGTTGTGGTAGCAGGAGTTCCTGCAAAATATTTAAGAGATAATCATGAATAAAGTATATATAGTTGCTGAAATTGGTTGT
Organism: Testudinibacter sp. P27/CKL/0425; assembly: GCF_052931395.1. Taxonomy (NCBI): domain Bacteria; kingdom Pseudomonadati; phylum Pseudomonadota; class Gammaproteobacteria; order Pasteurellales; family Pasteurellaceae; genus Testudinibacter; species Testudinibacter sp. P27/CKL/0425. The sequence goes on from NZ_CM128801.1 coordinate 1,466,037, forward strand.
AATCATAATGGCGATACGCAAAGAGCACGGTTAATGATTGAAAAGGCAAAAGACTGTGGTGTTGATGCAGTCAAATTTCAAACTTTCAAGGCTGATCGCTTAATATCGAAGTTTGCACCAAAAGCAGAGTATCAGAAAAAAGTAACAGATGCTGATGAAAGTCAATTAGATATGACTAAAAAGCTAGAACTAAGCTATAACAATTACTCATCTTTGGAAGAATATGCAGTTTCTTTAGGACTTGATGTATTTTCAACGGCATTTGATATGGAATCAGTTGATTTCCTTGCATCGAAGCACCAAAAAATATGGAAAATTCCTTCAGGCGAATTAACAAATCTTCCTTACTTAGAAAAAATTGTGCGCCTTCCTATTGAGAATAAGAAAGTAATTATTTCAACTGGTATGGGAGAAATTAGTGAGATTCGCATTGCTCTAAATATTCTTATAGAAAATGGGATGAATCCTGCAGATATTACGATATTGCATTGTAATACTGAATATCCAACCCCTTTAAAAGATGTAAATTTAAAGTCTATTATTGGACTAAGAAAACAATTTCCTGAATTTGAAATAGGGTTTTCGGATCACTCAGAAGGGTACTTTGCTGGCGTTGCTGCTGTCGCATATGGGATTACTTTTATAGAAAAACACTTTACGCTTGATAAAAACTTACCGGGCCCCGATCATAGAGCATCAGTTACACCTGACGAATTAGCGCAATTATGTCGTGGAATCCGAATCATCGAGCAGGCTCTAGGCCATGAAGATAAACTAGTGACTGATTCCGAAAGAAAGAATAAAATAGTTGCTAGAAAATCCATTGTTGCAGATAAAGCTATTAAAAAAGGCGATATTTTTACTGAACAAAATCTTACCACAAAAAGGCCTGGAAATGGGATTAGCCCTCTGGATTGGTATTCACTGTTGGGGAAAGAAGCACAAAGAGACTTTCAAGAAGATGAGTTAATCATTGATATGCGTTTTGCTAACCAAGGAAATGATTGAAAAATATGAAAAAGATCGCAATTATTCCTGCTAGATCTGGCTCTAAGGGATTGCCGAATAAAAATGTATTACTTTTAGAAGGCAAGCCTTTAATGGTCTATACGATTGAAGCGGCGATTAAATCAGATGCTTTTGATAGAATAGTTGTTTCTACCGATTCAGAAGAGTATAAAGATTTAATTTCAAATTACCCTATTGATGTTGTTATTCGTGATAAATCAATTTCAGGAGACTCTGCGAGTTCTTTTGTTGTTATAAAAGATGTATTAGATAGATATGCATCAGAGAAATTTGATAGTCTCGTATTATTACAGCCAACATCTCCTTTACGTGATTCAGAGCATATTAGGAATGCGATAAAATTATTCGAAGATAAAAAAAATGATTTTGATTTTCTTGTTTCTGTTGTTAAATCAGATAAATCTTCAACTTTAATAAAACCTATAGATAATAATAGTAGTTTAGCTCATTTTCATTCAGATTTTACTAACTATACTCGACAGCAATATGATGAATACTCTCCCAATGGAGCTATTTTTATAGCAAAAACGGTTCCTTATTTAATGAATAAGCATTTTTTTGGTAATAGATCTATAGCTTATATCATGGATAAAAAAAGTTCATTAGATATTGATAATAGAGATGATTTTGAGTATTTATACTTTCTTTTAACATTAAAAAATAAAAGAAAAAATCTTGATCTTACTATTGAAAAAAGAATAAAAGAGAAACTTGATAATTTTAATGTTGTTAAAAATATTACATTAATTGGGCATTCTATGTTTGATCAGTGGAATATTGAAACGCTAGGAAATAATACAGTTAATAATCTTGGTATATCTGGAATCAATTCTAAAGAATATCTGGATCTTATTATTAATAATGGTTTATTGAAATTATTAGGAGATAAAGTATTAATATTTTTAGGGACAAATGATATTGTTATAGAAAATTGGAAAATTGAAGATAGTATCACTTGGATTAATGAAATAATTTCAAAATTAAAGCAGATAAATCCTAGCGCCAAAATTTATTTACTTGAAACACTATATACAACATTTAGAGCTGATAGAGATAATCGGATCATTAAGAGATTAAATGATAGTTTACAAAATATATTTATAGACAAAGTTAAATTTATTGAGCTCAATAAACTTATGTCAGATAAATATGGAAAATTGAATTTTGATTATACAAATGATGGATTGCATCTAAATTCGCAGGGATATCGGGTATTGGAAAAAATTATTACAGAGGCATTAACATGAAAAGATCGATAGCCTATATAACAGGATCAAGAGCTGAATATGGTATTGTGAAAAGATTATTAGCATCATTAGATAATGATCCGGATATAGATTTCCATATCATTGTAACAGCTATGCACTTAGATCCCAAATATGGAAATACATATCAACAGATCTTAAATGATGGCTTCACTATCTATGAATCAATCCCAATTAGTATGGAAAATTCAACTAATCAAGATGTTGTTTCATCTATGGCGGATTGTTTAAAAAAATTTGGTGATTACTTTCAACAAGAAAAGTTTGATGCCGTTATTATTCTGGGCGATCGCTATGAAATGATGTCGGTGGCTATTGCTGCAGCTATGCATAATATCCCGATAATACACCTACATGGTGGAGAAAAAACACTAGGTAACTATGATGAATTTATACGGCATAGTATCACTAAAATGTCACGTATGCATCTTGTTGCCACTGAGGAATATCGCAAGCGGGTTATTCAGTTGGGTGAGAATTCGAGCACAGTATTTAATGTTGGGGCTTTGGGGGCTGAAAATGTTACAAAGTTTTCATTACTCTCCAAAGATGAGTTAGTAAAAAATAATCTGATAAATTCTCTCGAGCACCCATATTTTGTGGTTGTATTTCACCCTGAAACAATTACAGGTAAAGATATTGCGGAACAAGTAGGGGAATTATTAGCTGCATTAAGTCATTTCAAACATTTTCAATTTGTTTTTATTGGTTCAAACTCTGATACGGGATCTGATAAAATCTATAAAATGTTTACAAAATTTTCAACAAAAAATAACTGTAAATTTTTCACCTCTGTTTCGACAGAAGAATATTTATCTCTGATCAAAAATTCATGTGGATTAATTGGTAATTCATCTTCTGGATTAATTGAAGCTCCAACTTTAAAAATTGGAACGGTAAATATTGGTGATCGCCAAAAGGGACGAGTTCGAGGTGAAACAGTAATTGATGTTGAAGTTGAAAGGACTGTAATTGTTAATGGAATTGAAAAAATTCTGACTGAAGAGTTTCAATTTTCTTTAATTAATTCGATAAACCCGTACTTTAAAGATTATGCTTCAGATAAATGTCATAAATATATTAAGGATTTTTTATCATCTATAAAAAAAATGGCAGTAAAAGATTTCTTTGATTTAAAATAGAGAAGTAGTGTAGAGATATCTTATGAGCAAGTTTAGTAAATTATTTAATAATCCTCTGGAATTCATTAAGGATTCTTGGTTATTCAGATATAGTCGCCCACATATATTTTATCTGTAACCCCTCCCATAATTAAAACAACCTAAAAAGTAGACATTATTGTTTGTTTTATACTCACTTGGTGTCATGTGACCCAATGATTCATGTGGTCGTTCATCATTATATTGCTCTAACCAATCTGCTGTTAAATCTTGAACTTCTGCAAAGTTTCTAAACAAGTGCAGATTTAGCACTTGTTCTCGATAAGAGCGGTTAAATCGTTCAATAAAGCCGTTTTGGTAAGGTGAGCCCGGTTCAATATAATCAATCTTTATCCCGTGCTTGCCTGCCCACGCGTTAAATTTACGCGAGGTAAATTCACTCCCGTTATCATAACGAATTTTATTGGGATAACCATAAATCTCTGCAAGTCGGTCAAGATAGTTGTAACCATCCCTTAAAATAATACAACTTATGTGTAGAATAGAAATCAATCATGGAGATTTTACAGACTGATTCCCTTTACTAATTGCATATTTTTGTTAGGAATTCCTTTAGAACCCGCGCGGGCTAAAATTAGGCATAGTAGCCAAAAATGTGGCTGATTTTGAGATCTAAGCTTCTATTAGACATTTTTGTGGCTACTCCTCTTAAAGCGCTAGTTTTTCTAGCTCTTTTTATTCAAAAAATCCTGTATAAACATAATCTTATTCCTTCGGTTTAGTCCATTATGAACGGATAATTTCTGCTTTAAATCCTTAAACAGCCCTTCCAGCCGATTTGTCGTTTTTTCTATCCGTAACTCCGGGTATTTTTCAAAGACAAACAAGTAATCCATATAGCGTTTAATACTGGCATAAGCCCCTCTCAATTTGCGATGTTTATAAGGAAATTTACCCTGATTATCGGGTATATCAGACCGTTCTTCTAAGTAAGCTTTATGCTGCAAAAACCAGTGATGCAAACGGACATAAAAGTCATTTTTGTGACTCTGCTTGAGTGTTTTAACCATTGTTTTCAGTTCCTTTCCGGCAACGGATTTAGGGTTTCTCGTCAGCTTGCGAATCACCATTGCAACAAGGTGAAATTGGCACATTTGGGTTGGCGTATTAAATATATCTTTCAATAAGCCCCGTCGCCCATCGCAAGTAATAGATTGAATAATAAATCCTTTTTTACGCAATCGATTGATGGCTTTGGTATAGTAAATGTCCTTTTCGGTACGAACGATTTGGTGGTAAATCACCTTTTTTGAGCGGGAATCCATTATGACTAATACGCCGAATTGTGGCCCGAAAAAAGTGACATCCATAATAAGATTCAACATTGTGGTTTGCGGTGTGCTGAGTGGCGTTTTAGGGGCTTTTTTCAGGTGCCTTTGGATAGTCCTGACCGAACAATCATAGGTTAACGCAAGCTGCTTATACGTCTGTTTTCCGACGGTGTAATCGTGCCAGATTTGGGCGGATTGAAGGTAATTTGTGTGAGAATATGTCCGTAAACAATCCAAGCATTTATAGCGTTGCTTGCCTGAATTTTTACCGTGTTTTTTAATGTGTTCTGAACCACAGAAATAGCAATTTTTTGGTCATTTTAAAAAATCTCACTTAACGCCTTATTCTATAAGGGATTAAGCGAGATTTCAGCCACATTTTTGTCTACTATGCCGGTTTTTTATTCAATCAGCCCAAAGCTGATGAGATTACAACGCTTCAATACTCAAATACTGCGCTTTTAATTTCTCAAGTCCGTCTTGGTATTCCTCCATTTTTGAGCGCTCTTTATCGATCACCGCCGGTGGGGCTTTTGACACAAAGCCTTCGTTCGACAATTTATTTTCGATACGAGCGATCTCATTTTGGAAACGTTCGATTTCTTTGTTCAAGCGGGCCAACTCTGCAGTTTTATCAATAAAACCTGCCATCGGCACAAGCAATTCATTGCTGCCAACTAACTTCGCGACCGATAACGGTGCGCCGTCGCCTTGTGCCAGTAACTGAATTGAATCCAACTTCGCCATGTTTTGCAACAACGCACGGTTTTTCTTTAAGCACGCAATTTCATTGTCGCTTAAATTGCGCAGCAACAGATCTAAGCCTTTGCTTGGCGGAATGTTTTTCTCCGCACGGATATTACGCACATTAACAATGATCTCTTTCAACCATGTGATTTCATCAAGTGCGGTTTGATCCGCCAATTCTGCTTGATAACTTGGGAACGGCTGCAACATAATGGTGTCGCCCGTTACGCCAACCAACCCTTTCGCACGCTGCCAGATCTCTTCTGTAATAAACGGAATGATCGGGTGCGCTAAACGCAACAAGCTTTCCAACACGCTTAATAATGTGTGGCGTGTGCCACGCTGTTGTGCTTCGCTGCCGCTGTTGAATACGGGTTTGGTTAATTCCAAATACCAGTCACAGAACTGATTCCAGGTAAACTCATACAGAATATTCGCCGCTAAATCGAAGCGGTAGTTATCCAACGCCTGACGGAACGCTTGTACCGTGTTGTTGTATTCCGCCAAAATCCAGCGATCCGCCAATGACAGCTCTTTTTCGCCCTCACCAAAGCCGCACTCTTTGCCCTCTGCGTTCATCAGCACAAAGCGGCTGGCGTTCCACAATTTATTACAGAAATTGCGGTAGCCCTCTAACCGGCTCATATCCCAGTTAATATCACGCCCTGTTGATGCCAACGCCGCCAAGGTGAAACGCAGCGCATCAGTGCCGTGCGGGTTAATGCCGTTTGGAAATGCCTTGTGAGTGGCTTTTTCGATTTTTTCCGCCAATTGCGGCTGCATCATATTGCCAGTGCGTTTTTCCACTAAGGCTTCTAAATCAATGCCGTCAATCATATCCAACGGATCGATCACGTTGCCTTTCGATTTCGACATTTTTTGCCCGTTATCATCACGGATCAGCCCCGTGACATACACGGTTTTGAACGGCACTTGCGGTTTACCGTCTTTATCTTTGATAAAGTGCATGGTAAACATGATCATACGCGCCACCCAGAAGAAGATAATATCAAACCCTGTGATCAACACATTGGTCGGGTGGAACATCGCCAAATCCGGCGTTTGTTTTGGCCAGCCGAGGGTAGAGAACGTCCACAAGCCTGAAGAGAACCAGGTATCCAACACGTCATCATCTTGACGCAGCACCACATCGGCAGAGATATTATGTTTAGACCGCACTTCGGCTTCATCACGCGCCACATACACATTGCCAGCTTCGTCATACCACGCAGGAATGCGGTGTCCCCACCATAATTGGCGAGAGATACACCAATCTTGAATATCACGCATCCACGAGAAATACAGGTTTTCATACTGTTTCGGCACAAATTGAATGTCGCCGTCTTCCACCGCTTTAATTGCGGTTTGCGCCAATGGCGCAATGCTGACATACCATTGATCGGTCAGCATCGGCTCAATCGGCACGCCGCCACGATCGCCATAAGGCACTTTTAGATCGTGCGGTTTAATTTGATCCAACAAGCCCAGTTCTTCAAACTCTGCCACCAGCTGTTTACGCGCCGCAAACCGCTCTAAGCCGCGATAATGTTCAGGGATAAACGCTTGATATTCGGTATTCGCTTTGCCGTCACTGTTCAGCACTTCTGCCTGTTCACGAATATCAGCATTCAGCGTCAGCACATTCACCATCGGCAATTGATGGCGTTTGCCCACTTCGTAGTCGTTGAAATCGTGCGCAGGGGTGATTTTCACCACGCCTGTGCCAAATTCACGATCCACATATTCATCTGCCACAATCGGAATTTCACGGTTTGCCAGTGGTAACTGTACGGTTTTGCCGATAAGCGATTGATAACGCTCATCTTCAGGGTGGACCGCTACCGCGGTATCGCCCAAAACAGTTTCAGGGCGCGTGGTTGCCACCACTAAATAATCCAAACCGTCTGTGGTTTTCGCCCCGTTCGCGAGCGGATAGCGGAAATGCCACAAGCTGCCTTTTGATTCACGGTTTTCCACTTCCAAATCTGAAATGGCGGTGTGGAGCTTCGGATCCCAGTTCACCAAGCGTTTGCCACGGTAAATCAAGCCCTCTTCATGCAAGCGTACAAACACCTCTTTCACCGCATCGGACAAGCCTTCGTCCATGGTGAAACGTTCACGATCCCAATCAACCGAGTTGCCGATACGGCGCATTTGCTGGCTGATTGTGCCGCCTGATTCCGCTTTCCATTGCCAAATGCGGTCGATAAAGGTTTCACGGGTGAAATCGTGACGGGTTTTGCCCTCTTCCGCGGCGATTTTGCGCTCCACCACCATTTGGGTGGCAATACCGGCGTGATCCGTTCCCGCCTGCCATAGCGTGTTATCGCCCTGCATGCGGTGATAACGGATTAATGTATCCATTAAGGTTTGTTGAAACGCATGCCCCATGTGCAAGCTGCCGGTGACATTCGGCGGCGGGATCGCAATGCTGTAGCTTGGCGCAGAGCAATCTTCTGACGGTTTAAAATAGCCGTTTTGTTCCCAAGTGCGGTACAAACGCTGTTCGATATTCTGTGGATTATAGGTGGTTTCCATATTCTCTTTCTTTTTGTGATGTGCTACCGCACTTTCTATGATGCTATAATAATGGGTGACGTAAGCCTGTTTTTAAGACTGTTGTGTGGTTAATTCAAACCCCAACTGGCGATAATGCTTATAACGCTCTCGCGCTTGCATTTTTTGCTGCTCTTCTGTCGGCACAAAATCAATCACCGTATTAAAGCTATTAACAAAATCAGGCACGTTGTGCTGCAACGAGATCAGCAAATCACGGCGCTGACTGTTGCGCTTGCCAACCCAGCAAATTTCGATTGGCGTGGCGTAGGTGGTGATTTCACCCGACACATTATGCGGCACGAATTGATCCGCATCACGTTGCCACAAAGCTTCGTCTAACAACAACGCTTGCTGTTCAGTCTCACAGGCGATCAACACCCGTTTGCCAACACGCCATGCGTCCGCCGCTAAATCACACGCCAATTGCTCCATGGCGCTCAACGTGGCATCGGCTGCATTTGCCTGCAAAAGATAAAACTGTGCTTTTTTCATTTGCTAACCTAACGTTATCCGCCCTCAGGCTCAAAAATAAACGTCCAATTTTAGCGAAAAATCGCTTTTTGTGAAAGTAGAAAATCAACTCGAATCTTTGTGAACGCCAAATAAAAAAACTGCCGCGTTGCGCATAACACAAACGGGCAGTTTTAGCGTGAAACTGATAAATTAAACGACAGCTTGCAGCTGGGCTAGATCGAAATCACTCGGAATGACTTCCATTGGATTTGCCTTCGCAAGAATACCATCCAATTTTTTGGTTGGGCGACATTGTGAAACAACCGCACTTCCTAAGGTGATTGAAACATATTTCGCCTTATTCAATGCCGAGCAAAGCTGCTGCGCGTCCGATTCCGACGAGCATTCAAACTTACGCATAGCTAGTGGTGCTAGAGCCATGATAACCCCCCTATACAATTATTTGCAATAATAAAAAATAGCCGAGATTGGCTATACACTATTTTTCGATGAAATTTATAGCAGAAATTGCACAGAAATTGATTTAGATCGGTGCTGTAAGGGGATTTTATTAAAAAAACACTGTTTATGCCGGGTTGATTTATGAATAGATAAAAATAAACTGAAATTTGAGTTATAAAAAAGCCCTAATCTTTTGATTAGGGCTTAACAATTATCTTTATCAGTGGTGCCTAGGGCCGGCATACGATCTATTTTTAGATCAATGATCTAATTTCTATACGGTGCAAATTAGAGCACCCCACTGAAAACAATAGATAGATCAATAAATTTGATACGAATCACAAAAAAAGATCTAAAAACTGCGTTTTTTTGCGTTTTTTTGCGTTTTTTTGCGTTAAAATGCGTTAAAGGATCTAAATAAAAAGATCTAACCGGTGCCAATGCTGGTAAGGATCTAACCGCTAACGCAAGTTGCGTTGAAAGCGACATATTAAGTGTGCGGGCGTGGTGAGGATACGGTGCGCGGGCGCGCGTTTGGTGGTGGGTTTGAGGTTGGTTTGGCGGTATGGCTTCGGGCTATGCAAGAGAGATTTTCTTATTGAAAAATAAAGAAAAAAATCGAATTTATTGGGTTTTATTGTTGATTGTGGTATAATAAGTCGTCGAAATATTTATTTAAAACAAGGGGTAAACTCTTGTTTTATGCGCATAAAAACGCCCCTGTGTAGGGGCTATTTTTTGATGAAAGGATCTAAAATTGTTTAGCAGTTGGTGCTGCTTTTGTGGTGATTGTTTTCACTGTTGCTGTCGGTTGTTTTTAGCAATTCATACTCTTTGAATGTGATCACCGAAGCCCCCAGCCACTCGTTAAGTTCCCGCAACCGCTCTTGTAGCGGTTGGATCTCATTGATAAAAAACACCTCTGCCGCTTTGGCGACATCACCAAAACCACCGGTGTTGTTTGGAATAATGCCCATCAGTTGCGGCGGTACACGGTGAGCGGCAAGCACATCGTCACGGCTGACGTTTTTAATATTCAAGAACTCATCTTTTGCCGCCACATCGGCAAGCGGGATCACTTGTACGCCGTCTTTTTTGCCGTTGGACGAATACATGAACAGATTTTTAAAATTGCCGGGTCCTTTTGCGCCTTTTAATTGATCTCTTAAATTATCAATATCTTTCTGATTGTGCGCCGGGTCGGACATATACAGAATGAAACCGGCATGAGCACCATTCAGATAATACTTACGCCGAAACAACGTTGCCGATTCATTCAGCCATGCCGATTGCATTGCCGCCAAATATTCGGGAATGCCGTACACGTCTTGATTAACATCAGGCTCGAACAGATGAAATACCGAGTGCGGTTTAAATTCGTGCTCATTGAACAGCCCCTGCGGCACATAGAAAAACCGCCCTTGCTCAACACCTTTGCGCACATACTTGGCTTTCGGGGCGGTGATATTGATCACCTCGCCGAATGCGTTTTTGCTTAGCTCAAAATAGGCGTTGCCAAACACCAAATAATCTAACATGAATTTCGACAGTTCCGTTTTGCTCAAACGGGGATCTAATTCGCAAGTGCTTAATAAAATATTTTTCTTAATCTGAATCGCACTCGCATGATGAGACGCAGCACGGTAGGATTTTGCCAAGCCGCTAAAATCCAGCGGCGGATTGTAATATTTCTGGTTATAAATGGTGGTTTGCAGATAATCTAAGATTTCCGCCCGATCGAGCATCGGCACAGGCTCACCAAAGGTAAAGGCTTCGATTGTTTGATTTTGATTTTTCACGAATAGATCTCCATAAATGAGGTGTTGATGGCGTTATTGCCCTCAAAAGGTTCATTGAGCAGCGCTTGCATAATCGCCCACGCTATATCGCCGTGGCTGGCTTCTTCCGAGCGGTCGGAAACATAAGTGGTTTGCTTGCCGCTGGCGGTGAGTTGCTTTTTGATTGACATGAAACTGGCAGGAATATCATTACCGTTTGAATCCCACTCCATGCGCCCCTTGCTGATCACATCAAACGCCTTAAGCACCATGCGATTTTTAAGATCGGGGTTATATTGGTAGCCCACGGCATCGGGGCGGAATGTTTTCACAATTTGATATACGCCGGTGCCGAGACCGGTCATGTCAATGCTAATGCGGGTAATGTTGTAACTGTCGCAATAGTGGCGGATTCGTTCCGCCTGTTGTGCAAAGTCCATGCCGTGAAACGTTTGGTAGTGCAACACGCGGAATTTCCCGCCCTCAACCCGAGGTGGCGCAATGATCGCCAATGCCGCACGGTCGCCGGTGTGCGCAGGGTCGTAGCCCAACCACACTTCACGACTGGCAAACGGGCGGGCATATAGCGGATTGTAATCACGCCATATCTCCAAGCTGTCAACTTGACAACGTTGCAACATATTGAACTTAAACACGCTTTCGTTATCGTCGATAAATTGGCACATAAACAGCTGTTCAAATTCATCAGCGGAATATTCCAGTTTCAGATCGTTAATGTCGAACAGATTGCAGCCGCCATTTTCCGCGTCATAAATATTGACGATTTGCCGCCACTGGTTATCCGGTCCGACCCGTCCGCTTTTTAAAAAATCATGCGAGATGTCAAAAATGCCCTGCTCCGCTTTTGACCGCCCTCTATTGAACCGCTTGCCCGACCAAAACGGATAAGCGGAATGCGCAAGGGTTGAAGGGGTGGAAAAATAAGTCTGGCGATACTGTTTCTGCGAAGCCATTGCCGAGGCGACTTTGCGGATTTCCTCAAAACGCGGCACCCAAAAAATCTCATCAAAATATAAATTGCCGTGATACGACTGGGCTGTTTTGCTGTTGGTGCCGAGAAAAATCAATTCTGCGGCATTTGGTAGCACAATGGTTTCCCCTTTAAGCTCCACATCAGCGACTTTTTTCGCATAATCAACAATATAACTGCGGAACTGTAGCGCCTGCTTTTTCGATGCCGATAAAAATATTTGATTGCGTCCTGTTTTTAGTGCGTCCACAAACGATTCAAGCGCGAAAAAATACGTCGCCCCAATTTGGCGGCTTTTCAGAATGTTACGGATACGGTGTTTTAATCCGGCATCATGCCAAGTGCGTTGATACGGGAACATGGTTTGCAATAAGCCGTTAATCAACAGTTCTTCTTGTTCCGGATTGATTTGGTTTTTATCCGCGGCTTTCCGTTCGCCTTTATTGCGATTTTTAATTTTTGGATTCAGATCGGTTTCATTTCCACCGCCGTTGCTGTATTTTTTTATCCGCGCTGTGCGTTCCATTTGTCGCTGTAACAAATCAATTTCTTTGAAGTCCGAACCGCTCTTTGGCTCTTTCATAATCAAAATACATAGCCGAGTTTCTAACGTGGCTTCCACGCGCCCGATGGGAGCGATTTCATCCCACTTTTCGCGATCTTTCCAGCTTGAAATCGTGGATTGCGGAATATTCAACTGGCGTGCAATTTCTGAAATCTTAAAACCGTTCCAATATTTGATCTGCGCCTGTCGCTTCACATTTATGTCAATTTTATTTAATTCATCGTTTAGATCGTCCATTCTGGGCTTCCGTTCATGCCTTACCGTTAGCCGTATGATGTAAGGTATTGCCGTTTTGATATATTTCTGTTGACTGTCAATCCGCATCTCACATATTCAACAAATAGACCCCACTTTGAAAAGTCCGCACCATAACCACAATCACACCGATAATCCAACTGCAGGAATCCTATATGTCGAAAAAATCAAAATGGTTTGTAATTGCCACCGAGGGCGCAACCACAGATGGACGCAAAATCTCGCGCGAATGGCTCACCCAAATGGCGGAGAATTACGATCCTAAAGACACTTATGCCGCACGCATCAACATTGAACACATTAAATTTAGAATGATGTGGAAAGATGAACCGCACTCAAAAGCCTACGGCGATGTTCTAGCGTTGAAAACCGAAGAGCGTGCAGATGGCAAGTTGCAACTGCTTGCACAAATTGAACCGACAGCCGAATTAATCCGGCTGAACAAAGAACGTCAAAAACTCTACACCTCAATCGAAGTCGATTTAGATTTTGCCGACAAAGGACAAGCATATTTAGTCGGCTTGGCGGTTACCGATTCGCCAGCCAGTTTAGGCACGGAAATGCTGCAGTTCTGTGCCGGGGCGAAAGTGAATCCGCTGGCTGACCGCAAGCAAAAAGCCAATAACCTAATTTCAGAAGCATTGGAATTTTCGCTGCAGCTTGAAGATTCGGAAGCTGAAAAAGTAAGCGTTTCTCTGTTCAGTAAAGTAGCAGAATTGCTGACAGGAAAAGGCAAAAAAGATGATGCCCGCTTTGCTGATCAGGCTCAAGCGATTGAGCTACTATCCACCCACACGGCAGAACTTACAGAACTGACCGAAAAACTGGCTGCGGAAAATCAACAAGCCATCACTGTACTGCAAAACACGGTGAACACATGGGAAAACAAGTTTAATCAACTTGCTAAGCAGCCGGAAAGTGGTTACAGCCAGCGACCAGTTGCCACCGGAGAAAAAACACCGGACAGCGGACGCTTCTTCTAACGAGAGACATACCCGATCCCTTTTATTGACGAAATGAGAATATCGACATGAAAACAGAAACACGAAATACCTTAAATGCCTACTTAACCGGTGTTGCACAAGATAACAACGTAGATTTCAGCGGCATTCAAGCCGGTCAAAAATTTACTATCACCCCAAGCGTGCAGCAACGATTAGAAAAAGTAGTGCAGGAAAGTTCCGACTTCCTGAAAATGATTAACGTAATCGGCGTAACCGAACAGCAAGGCGAAGTGCTGGGCTTGGGCGTTGCCGGAACAATTGCCAGCACAACCGACACCACCGCCAAAGATCGTGAAACTCAAGATATTCACAAATTAACGTCAATTGCTTATCACTGTCAGCAAATCAACTACGACACACATAACACCTACGGCACGCTGGATATGTGGGCTAAATTCCCTGATTTTGCTAAACGCATCGGCGAGCTGAAAGCCGAACGTATGGCATTAGACCGCATTATGATCGCCTTCAACGGTGAAGAACGTGCCAAAACTTCAAGTCGCACAACCAAACCACTGTTGCAAGATGTGGCAAAAGGATGGCTGAAAAAAATCGAGGAATCAGCCCCGCAGCGCACAATGAAAGAAGAAACCCAAGAGAGTGGAAAAATTGAAGTCGGCACTGGGAAAACTTACAAAACATTAGATGCGCTAGTGTATTCAGCCGTCAGCGATTTAATTGCGCCGCAATTCCAAGACGACACCAAATTAGTGGCGATTATGAGCCGTGATCTGATGGCGGATAAATATTTCCCACTCTACAACGATCAAAAAGCCACCGAGCAATTGGCAGGCGACACTATTGTCAGCCAGAAACGCGTTGGCGGCTTACGTGCAATCCAAGCGCCGTTTATGCCAAAAGGCACAATCTTGATCACCCGATTAGATAACTTGTCCATCTACTATCAAGACGGTGCAATGCGTCGCACGATTGTTGACAACGCAAAACGGGATCGCATCGAAGATTACACATCCTCTAACGATGATTTTGTGGTGGAAAATTATGAGATTGTGGCACTACTGAAAAACATCAAAATGATTGATGCACCGGAAGATAAAGCGGGGGCGTAATATGCGACCAACTAAAGCGCATTTCTTACGCGTGAGCGCAGAGCAAGAAAGCTCTGCGCAAGCGGAAACACTGGACGGAGCAACGGCTTACGAGCTGATGTTGCACCAATTAGCAGTACACAAACGCACATTAAAGCAGATCCAATCCAAAGAAGCGAAAGCCGAATTTAAAGCAAAAATTTTGCCGGAATATTTGCCATGGATTGAGGGCGCCTTGGAAAAAGGCACGGGTTATCAAGATAACGTGCTGATGACATGGCTAACATGGGCGATTGACTGCGGCGATTACCAGCTGGCAATCCGAATCGGCGACTATGCACTGTTTCATGACTTGATTTTGCCTGACGGCTTTAGCCGCACAACCGGCACGCTAATCGCAGAAGAATTTGCGGACAAAGCCAAAATTGCGCGTGACATCAAAGCTGAATTTGATTTGGGCTTGCTGGTGAACGTCAACGACATCACCGCCGAGCAAGATATGCCGGATGAAGTGCGGTCAAAACTGCTGAAAGAGATCGGCTTACTGCAAAAAGAGCATAATCCGATTGCGGCATTAGAAAACCTGAAGCGTGCAATGGAATTGAATAATAACGTCGGAGTTAAGCAAGATATTGATAAATTGACTAAGGTCGTTGATAAATTGCAAGCCGAACAAGCGGCAAACACCGAATAACCGAGCGTATCACGCCAACCAGCGGGGCGGGCAACACCGATAATGTATTATCAGCAGAAGCCCTCACCCCGCTATTTTTTTAGGTAGAAAGCATGAACAGTACAATTGCTGTTAAAAAAATCACCGATTACAGCATGGATAAGCTGAAAGCGGATGTGACCGGCAATGCAATCGCCGACGAAACAATCCGCAACAACGGCTTTTACCCCGACATATCCTTGCTTGCGCTACGCAACACCATGCGGCTGGACGGCACGGTAACCAATGAACGGCTAAAAAGTGCGGTCATCGAAGCAATGGCAAGCGTCAACTACGATTTGCGCCTGTTCCGCCAACAGCAAGCAGCAGACACGCTGATCGCCGTTGAATCGGAAACTATCAACGGTGAATCAATTCTGGTACAGCGCTACAAAAGAGCGGTTTATTGCCTCGCCGTTGCCGATTTAATCGAACAGTATCACAGCTATGACGCCACCAATAGCGGACGAAAAGAAGCGAACGAACAAAGCCCGCTAATCGGCGAATTACGCCGTAATGCCCGCTTTGCGATCAGCGATATTTTAGGTGAAGTGCGGTTGACGGCGGAGCTGATCTAATGGCTCTCATCTATGCGCAACAGCACGACAATCTGGATTTGATCGTTTACCGCTATTTTGGCAGCACTGCCGGACTAGTTGAACAAGTGCTGGATCTTAATCCAAAACTAGCGAGCAACATCACCCTTGAAATTGGTACGCCGGTGATTTTGCCGGACATCAACACAACCGCCGTTGCGGAACGAACCGTTTTACAACTTTGGGATTAATCACGATGTATAGAACCCCTGAAAATGCCTCTTACTGGGGCGCACTGATCGCCACAATTAGCGGTTACAGCATTAACGAATGGGCTGCCGTGTTCGGGATCTTGTTCGGCTTTTCTACGCTGCTGATCAACATGTATTACAAGCGCAAAGAGTTTCAATTAAAACTGCAAGAGCATCATTTAAAACTGAACGAGAAAAACAGCCATGAACAAGAATAAAGTCGCCGCAATTGTCTGTTCGGTTGCGGCGGTGATCGGCGTTGTTGTCGCCAATCATAGCGACAAAATCCGCACCACAGAAAGCGGCTTGGAAATCATCGGCAATGCCGAGGGCTGTCGCCGCAATCCATATCAATGCCCGTCTGATGTGCTAACCGTTGGCATTGGCAGCACTGAAGCAGGAGGCGAAAAAATCCAACGCAACCGCACTTACAGCGACAGCGAAATAGCGCAACGTTGGGTTAATGATTTGATCAGCGCAGAAAATTGCGTCAACCGCTACGGCAATGGCGAGGCGATGCCGCAAGGCGCATTTGAAGCCATGACATCAATCACCTTTAACGTCGGCTGCGGTGCAATGCGAAAATCGACCCTGTTCCGCATGGCAAATCAAGGCTACACGCCACAGTTATGCGATCAGTTTTCGCGTTGGGTTTACGCCGGTGGCAAAAAGTTAAAAGGCTTAGAAATTCGGCGACAAAAGGAACGTGCACTATGTTTAGTGAATTAAAGACAATATTAATTGCCACTATGCTATCGCTTTGCTTTTTTTTGGCGCTTGGTGTGCTTTGGTTCAAAGCCAAAAGCGATAGATTGATCCAAGCACAGCAAACCTTAGTTGCTGAAAATGCACAGCTAGCGGAACAGCACCGCAATCAACGGCTGCAATTAGTGCGTTATCAACAACAAGTTGAACAACTCAACAGCGCGCTGCAACAACAAAAACAGCAGGCAGACCGCCGGAGCGAACAATTAAACGAGGCATTACAGCATGAACAAAATCAAACGTGGCGCAATCAGCCTGTGCCTGATGACATTAAGCGCCTGTTCAACGCAGGCGGTTTATAAAGCCGTGCCGCCTGCGCCGCTGCTTTGCCCGACAACCGCACTTTGCACCTCGCAAGTGCGGTTGGCTATCCGCACCAACGGGGATTTAGTGACCGCACTTGATCGCACTTTGGGGCAGTTGGAAACCTGTGCCATTGCACACCACGCCTTGCAAATCTGTATTAACCAACACAATGAGGCACTAAACCACCATGACTGATCTGTTTGACCGCGCAAGTAAAATCGAGCAACAACAACGCGATTTAGCGATTGCCAAACACCGCCAACAACACGGTAAGGTGAGCGCCATTTACTGCGAGGATTGTGATGAGCCAATCCCCGAACTCCGCCGCCAAACGATTGTCGGCTGCAGCCGCTGCGTAACCTGCCAGCAAATTATTGAGCATAAATCCAAAGGATACCGCCGATGATCAAACCGCAACTGCTGCGCCACGCTATTGAACAAACCATACCGCAATTGATTACCAACCCCGATAAATTGTTGATGTTTGTAGAGGACGGGCAGATTGTTGGTACGGGGGCGCAATCAGCCAGTTTTGAGTATCGCTATTGGCTCACTGTCATTTTGACGGATTTTGCATACCCGCTGGACGTGCTGATTGTGCCGATTATGGATTTTGTGCGCCGCAACCAGCCAGAAATTGTCGAAAACCCACAGCGGCGCGAAAACAGCATTCAGTTCACCACCGAACAATTAAACCACGACACCGCCGATATTCAGATCAAAATTCGGCTGACCGAAGCCGTGCGTGTGGTGGAAGAAAACGGCGTGAATCTGATTAACCACCTTGCCGAACCGCCATTGTACGACTGGGCGGACGTGGAAAAATGGAAGCTGTACATGAAAGGCGAATTAGTGCGGGAAAGCGACTAATGGACGCACTGCAACTGGAACAGCGCTTCGGCGCACTGTTAAGCCGTTTCAGCGTTGCCGAACGGCGCCAATTGTTGCGCCGCATTGTGCAGCAAGTTGCCGCCAGCCAACGCAAACGGATTGGGGCGCAGAAAAACCCTGACGGGACGGCATACATTCCACGCAAACCGCAAAAGCGGAAAAAAGGCAAAATCCGCCGTAAGGCAATGTTTGTGAAATTGAAAAGCAGCCGATTCATGAAAAATAAGAACAATGCCGAACAAGCGGAAATCGGCTTCAGCGGCAGCGCCGGGCATATTGCCAACGTACATCAATACGGTTTGGAAAGTGTGATACAAAAAAATAAACCGCACAAAGTGCGGTATGAACAACGGGAATTACTCGGGTTGAGTGAGGCGGATAGACAGCTGATTGAAGATTTGATTATTGATCAGCTGTCGATTTAGCGGATTTTTGCTTGGATTTATCTGCTTCCTCCAACAAATAGCCGCCAAATGTTAGTCCGGCAACAACGACAAAAATAACGGAAATTGTCGGTATAACATAAGACGGTTCTACCACTAAGACAACCAGATATAACAACAGCATGACCGGAACAGCAACCATTAACAGAACCGGCAGCAATGCAATCATGGCGGCGACAGCAGCACCGGCAACCGCAAGCAGGGTTAATCCGCCGAGTATCAGCCCAAACATAACGAATGCAAAAATAATCAATTCCATGGCTTCCCCCTTTGTTGATTTGATTATTGGAAATAAAAACAACCTTGTCAATGAGTGAGGTCAAAAAATGAGCCAAAATTTAAAGTTAGAAGTTTTACTAAGCGGCATTGATAAGCTGACTGCGCCGTTTAAAAGTGCGGTCAAAGAATCTAATAAATTAGCCCAGTCGATCAAGCAAACGCAAAATACGATTAGAGCCATGGAAAGTACCCAAGGCAAAATGGGTAATTTTAAAGGCTTGAAAGAAAGCATGGATAAAACAAAGCAATCTATCCATGAAACAACAAATAAAATCAGTGAATTAAAATCGAAACTGGAAACCAAAATAAATTATAAGGAAACACTGGAACCGCAGATTCGAGCTGTGCGTAAAGAGCATGGATTGCTGTCAAAGGAGCTGGCAAAAAGCAAAAGTATTAACCCAGCTCTAACCCAACAGCTACAGCAAAAGCGCGAAGAAATGCAGCGGCTTGAAATGCAGTATGGCAAAGCGAAAAATGATGTAAAAAGTTTAGGCTCACAAATTAAGAAGCAAAACGGCATTTTGCAAAATAGCAAAACTTATTTTGGGCAGCAAAGCCACGCAGCACGCAATCTCTCCGCAGAATTGCGAAAATCAGGTATCCACAGCAAAGATTTTGCACGTCATGAAAAAGAGATGGCGACTAAAATTGCACAAAGCAATCAAGCATTGGCAAAGCAGAAAATAGCACTTGATAAAGTCAATGCCGCTCAAAAACGGCGTGCAGCATATCAAGAAAAAGTCGAAAAACTCAAGTCAGGCAGCGAACGCTTGAGGAATATGGGGCAAAAGAGTTTGATTGCCGGAGGTGCAGTGGTGGGTGCCGGTATCTCAGTAATGAAACCTGCTGTAGAGTTTGAACAGGCTTTTTCTAAAGTGCAGGCTCTCACTAGATTAGACAAAACAAAAGATGCCGGAACGATTAAATCGCTACGTGATCAAGCTATTCATTTGGGGGCTACAACGGCTTTTACTTCTTCGGAAGTCGCCAATGCACAGGGGTATTTAGCAATGGCAGGTTTCACCCCCGAACAAATTCAAGCATCGTTGAAATCGGTATTGAATACCGCGTTGGCATCCGGCGTGGATATAGCTCAAGTATCGGATGTTGCAAGTGATATATCATCAGGCTTTAAAATTCCGGCATCTGAAATGGGGCGCGTTGCTGATGTACTAACAATCACATTCACAACGTCTAATACCACTCTGGAGGGATTATATGAAACGATGAAAGAGGGCGCACCAGTGATGACTTCTCTGGGGCAACATTTTGAATCAACAGCTGCCATGGCCGGTTTACTGGGTAATGTGGGCATCAAAGGATCAAAAGCCGGAACAACATTAAAAAATATCGGTTTAAATTTGATCGATAATAAAGATTTAAAAAAATTGGGCGTACAAGCAACCGACGCAAAGGGCAATATGCGTCAAATTCCGGAAATTTTAGCTGATATCAAGAAGAAAACAGACAAAATGGGCAGTGGGCAACGCGCTGCGGTCATAAACTCTATTTTTGGTAAAATTCCAGTAGCGGGCGCAATGGAGCTAATCAGTCAAGCCGATGGCGCATTACAAGCTTATGAAAAAAGCATTGAAAACGCCACAGGTACAGCGGATAAAGTTGCGTCAACTATGACCGATAATTTAATGGGTGATTTAAAAAGTTTAAGTTCGGCCCGTGAAGCATTGGGGATTACTCTATTTGACGAACAATCAAGCGGTATCCGAAAACTAGCACAATCCGCTACGGAGTGGCTACGAGAATTAAATGACTGGATTAAAGCCAATCCTGAATTGACTGCTAAAATTGTGAAATGGGTTGGAATTATGGCAGCTGCATTAACAATCATCGGTGGTTTATCGATGGCACTAAGTTTCCTGCTCTACCCTATTTTGCGCTTAATATTAGCTACCGGAAAATACACCGGTATTAATCGCTTGCTTGCTGCCGGCATGGTATCTGCCAGCAAAAAAACAGGACTTTTTAACAGATCGCTATGGTCTGCCGGCACAACTGGACAATGGTTTTTCAACGGATTTAAAAAAGGCAAATCATCAATCACAGCCATGCCGGGCGCACTGGTAAAAGCAGCGGCAGCACTCAAAACCAAAGCGTTTTGGCTCAGTGCAGCCAGCAAAAGCTGGGGTATTTTTACGTCAGTCATGAAAACAGGCTTTCGGGTATTGATCTCTCCTCTAAAACTAATCGGCTTGCTGTTTTCCCCAATCGGTCTAGCCATTGCCGGAATTGCAGCAGTTGCGGTTGTACTGACTCGCAAATGGGAAAAAGTCAAAGCCTTTTTCGGCGGCTTCTTTGAGGGGCTGAAAACAGGACTTGCGCCGGTGATGGAAAAATTCAAACCACTAGGAACGGTATTTGGGTTAGTTGCCGATGCGGTAAAAAAAGTGTTTAACTGGTTCAGTGAATTGCTGTCGCCGACGAAAGACAGCGCGGAAAATTTAGATAAAGCACGGGCAGCCGGTGAATCTTTCGGGCAGAAAGTTGCCGCTGCAATCGACTTGATAACAAAACCTTTGCAATGGGTAATGGACGGGATTCAGTGGCTGATTGATAATTTAGGCAGTCTGAAAATGCCGGATTGGCTAAAAAGCACCGCTGATGACATGAACAACATTGCCGCCAATTCGTGGGATATGACTGGCGGCATGACCGAGCAAGCCATTAAATCCGCTGCCAATAAAAAAACATCTAACAGTATACTCATGGAAGCCGCCAAAGCAGCGGAAAAAATTCCCGGCAAAGCCCGAGGCGGCTACACCGGAAACGGCTACAAGTACAATCCCGCCGGGATCGTGCATAGCGGCGAATATGTGATGACCAAGGAAGCGACAAGCCGAATCGGGGTGAAAAACCTCAATTTGCTGAACTATGCGAAAAAAGGCATGGGCGCCGTTGCATTATCGGCAGGCATGGCAACCAGCGTTGCGGCGCAACCGTTTGTGATCGACAATCGCCCGCCGTTGGCGGCAAAACCCAAGACGGCACAAAGCACGCCACTTGCGCCGATGTCGGTCAATATCACTATCAATTGCGCAAACCAAAGTCCGGCAGAACTTGCCAACGCAGTGCGCTTAGAGCTGGAAAAACTGGAACGCCAACGACAAGCAAGAAATCGTAGTGTCTTGTTTGATAGGGATTAAAAAAAAAGGGGCGAAAGCCCCTTTATGCGGATAATTGAAAGGTTAAACTGCCACCTAAAGCATGGGCATAGCGTGAAAGCGTGGTAAAGGTTGGAGAGACAACGCCACGCTCTAATCGGCTGATATTTTTTACGTTAATCCCCGATTTTTCAGCAACATCTGATTGCGTCAACTTCAATTCAAGACGTGCCGCTTTCAGCATTTCTACCAGTTTGCGTCGTTCTTCCAACGCATTATATTCAGCGACAAATTCCGGATCTTGCATTAATTCTTTTTTCAAATCTGCAAGAGATACTAATTCAAACTCAGCATCATTTTTCATTTTTCAGCTCCTTTTGTAGTTTTGCCATGCGGCTATAGGCAAGTTCAAGCGTTTGTTTTGGTGTTTTTTGCGTTTTCTTTTGCATAACATGGACGATATAAGCCTGTTTTCCCTTGGTGAAAAAGAAAAAACTGCGTGAGATCCCGTCTTTAGACGTGGCGCGCAATTCTTTCAGTCCGTTACCCAGTGTTTTCACCGCAGGTTCTCTCAACTCGTTACCGTATTGAGCCAAGGCTTCAATCAATTGAAAGGTTGCCCCCCGCAATTGCGCCGGTAAATCTGCCAACTCTTTTTTCGCCTGTTTTATCAAAAACACCGTGAACATGAGAATCCTTATGTAGTCATTTCTGATGATAATATCGAAAAGCCAACCTGTAGTCAATTGTGATTATATTAATAATAATTAACGCATAAACTGCGCAGCAGTTTGTTTGACCGGGGATAAAAAAAAGGGGCGAAAGCCCCGATTTTTATCCCACAGTTAAATTCAGATTTTTACCCAGCGCGGCAAAGGCGCGCGCCAAAGTATCAATCTTAGTAGTATGCTCAAGATTGGTGATCCGCTGAACCTCCTGTGGTTTCACTTTGATTCGTTTTGCCAACTCTACGTTAGAAATATTTTGCGCTACCATTTCATTTAACAGTAACACTTTAGCAGACACACTTAACGGCAATTCTATTAAATATTCGCCCTCTTCCGCTTTGCTAGGGCTTGGCACGGTGCGACGATCTTCAAAGTAAAAATCCATCGCCGTCAATAACGCATCTTTTGCCATAAATAATGCATGCTCCAGATCATCGCCACAGGTGATTGCTTCCGGAATATCGCGGAATGTCACCGTATAGCCGTTATCTTCTCTATCAAATTTTGCCGGATATAACATAAATGCCCCTCTTTGTATTGCCAAGAAAGCCCCCCTTTAAGATGGGTTTATAATAAACAAAAATGTTTATATTGTCAATCAAAAATAAACAAAAATGTTGATTTATCTTATCCGCATTGTCAAACCCCACATCACAACCCCCACAACACGACAACCGCACTTTGCCAGCTCAAAATGCGTTTTATGAAAACACTCGCTGACGTTATCCGACGAATTGAAAATATGCACCGCTTAGGGCTGATTGCCGCTGTCGATCATGCCGCTGCACGCTGCAAAGTGCGGTCTGGCGAAATCCTGACCGACTGGCTGCCGTTTGCCGCGATGCGTGCAGGTACAACTAAAACATGGTCGCCGCCCACCGTGGGCGAACAGTGTTTAGTGGTGGCATTGAGTGGTGAATTGACCACCGCCATTGTGATCACCGGAATCTACACCGCAGGCAATGCGCCAAGCCAAAGCCCCGATGAACACGTGATCGAATTTGCAGACGGTGCGCGGATTGTTTACAACCAAGCAAACAGCGATTTAAGCGTGAACGGCGTGCAAACCATTAATATCACCTGCCAGCAAACGACGATTAATGGTGATATGCAAGTAAACGGCAAAATCGAAAGCAGCGGCGATCAAATCGCCGGTGGAATTAGCCAGATGAAACATATTCACAAAGGCGTAACGCCGGGCGACAGCAAAACCAAGGAGCCGGAATGAACAAAATTGACGGCACAACGCTGAAAAATGAACAAGCGCATATCCGCCAAAGTGTTGCCGACATATTGCAAACGCCAATCGGCAGCCGCATACAGCGGCGGGATTACGGTAGCATTTTGCCGATGTTGATTGACCGCCCGATCAGCCATGCGTTGGCGTTGCAGATTGCCGCCGCCTCAATTGTTGCCCTGCAAAAATGGGAGCCGAGGATTGAAATTAGTGGCTTTAAAGTGCGGTTTAGTCCTGACGCTAAATACCAGATTATTGCCGATGTTGAAGCCAGTGAGCGCAACAATCAAACCAAAATTACCTTTGAACAGATGCCGTTAATGCTATGACAAAACAAGTTGATCTCTCAAAATTGCCCGCGCCAAAAGTCATTGAAGAACTCGACTTTGAAACACTGCTTACCGCACGCAAACAGAATTTTTTGGCACGCTTTGCCGACAGCGCCGAACGCGAGCATTGGCAAAGCCGTTTAGCGTTGGAATCCGACCCCGTCACCAAGCTGCTAGAAGAAAATGCGTATCTTGAAACACTACTACGTGCGCGGATTAATGCGGCTGCAAAATCGGTGATGCTTGCCTACGCCACCGACAGCGATCTAGATCATTTGGGGGCGCTATATGGCGTGGAACGCTTGATTGTTCAAGCCGCCGACGATAGCACCAATCCGCCGACTGAACAAATCACCGAAAGTGACGACCGATTGCGCCAACGTATCCAGTTATCGCTTGAGGGCATGACCACCGCTGGCCCAAAAAACAGTTATCTGTTTCATACCATGACCGCATCAAGTGCGGTCAAGGATGCCGACATCAGCAGCCCAAAACCCGGAACAGTACAAGTAACCGTGTTGTCAAATAGCGGCAACGGGCAAGCCGACAGTACATTGCTTGAGACGGTGAAAACCGCATTGAATGCTGAAGATGTACGGCCGCTGACTGACACCGTCACAGTACAATCAGCGACCGTTGTTAATTACACGATTACCGCCGAACTAACCATTTATCCGTCAACAACGGAAAATGCAATCTTGCAACAAGTCAATGCCGCAGCCAATGCCTTTGCCGCCGAAAAACACAAATTAGGGCATGATGTCACACTTTCCGGCATTTATGCAGCATTACATCAACAAGGCGTGCAAAACGTAAAACTGACCGCGCCGACACGGGATTTAGTGATCCAGCCGAACCAAGTCAGTTATTGCACCGCAATCAACATCACGACTGGGGCGCGCGATGAGTAAGCTATTGCCCCCCAATCAAACCGCACTTGAAGCCAATTTATCGGCAGTGTTATCACAATTGTTTGATATTAAAACGCCGATTACCGCCATTTGGCATGCTCGCTACTGCCCGGTTGAATTACTTGGCTGGCTGGCTTGGTCATTATCAGTTGACGAGTGGGACGATGAATGGAGCGAAGATCAAAAACGTAACACGATTTTGAGTGCTTCGAAACTGCACAAGCAAAAAGGGACGATTGCAAGTATCCGCCGAGTATTAATGTCGGCAGGTTATGGCGACGCAGATATTTTAGAAAATCTTAATTTGCAACGCTACGACGGGCAAGGCAAATATGACGGCGATTATTTTTGCGGCGATGAAGTAATCCACTGGGCGATGTACCGAATTTACTTGAAACGCCCAGTCAGTATCGACCAAGCGGAACAGATCAAACGCTTACTGAATAACACTGCACCTGCCCGCTGTCACCTCGCAGGATTGCACTTTGAGCAAGCACAACATTTATACAACAATATTATCCGTTACGACGGCACATACAATTACGGAGTGGCTTAATGGCAAACTTAATCGAAACAAGCACTTATGAAACGGGCATTTACCAACTTGAAAAAACCGATCCCGTTGTCGCAGGCAAGGACGGTATATCAAATAAACAGGCTCAACAACTCGCCAATCGAACTAAATACCTAAAAGGCGAACAAGACAAACTCAAAACCGCTACCGCAGCGGCAAGCACGACAAAGAGTGGTACAGTCATGTTATCTAGCTCCGTCACAAGTGCTGGCGAAACTAAAGCGGCAACCGAGAAAGCGGTTAAAACTGCCTATGACCGTGCGCAAGCCGCCTACAATTTGGGAAACAGCAAAGCCAACGGCACGCACAGCCACCCAATGAGCGAAGTGACGGGGCTTGAAACCGCACTTGCGACAAAAGCACCGCTTGACAGTCCCGCGCTTGGCGGCACGCCAACCGCACCGACTGCCGCGGCAACTACTAATACAGACCAAATTGCCACGACAAAGTTTGTCAAAACCTTGATTGCACAACTGGTCGGCTCCGCGCCTGGAGCGCTTGACACTTTGCAAGAAATGGCGGCTGCGTTGGGCGGTGACGGCAATTTCCGCACTACAATTCTGAATGAAATCAATAAAAAAGCCACCAAAGCCACAACATTGGCAGGTTATGGCATTACGGATTTTGTGCTGAAAACGCTGACCACGGAAGATTTAGATACTGTAAAAGTGCCGGGACTTTATAACCAAAACAGAGATGCTGACGCAACAACGGAGCGGCATTACCCGCAAGCTGAGGCGGGTAGCTTAAAAGTCAGCCCCTCAACCTATGGATTTATCCAAGAATATACAACTTATCAATCAAACCGTAAATTTGTGCGTACCACGCAATCGAATGGCAATTTTCCCACTACTTGGGCGCGGATTGACTCGCTTGATAGCGTGCCAACATCGCGCGCAATTTTAACCGGTAATGGTTTAACTGGAGGCGGTAATTTAGGTGGTAGCCGTACTTTAACGCTTGGCACACCGAGCCAGATTACTGCAATATCAACTAATAGCGTAACCGCAGAAAGCCATACTCACGCAATCGATACCGCAACCACGAGCCGTGCGGGGATTGTGCAATTATCCAGTAACATCACGGGAACAAGCACAACCCGCGCCGTCACGGAAAGTGCGGTAAAAGCATTAAATGACGCAAAAGCCAATCTAGCCAGTCCGACATTCACCGGCGCACCCAAAGCCCCAACCCCGGCCAAAACTGTAAATGACACCACGATTGCTACAACGGCTTATGTTAAACAATTGATTGCGGACTTAATTGGCGGCGCACCGACAACGCTTGACACGCTTAAGGAGTTATCAGACGCATTGGGCGCTGATGCAAATTTACGCACAACGTTACTTACAGAAATCGGAAAAAAAGCCAATGCCAGCGATGCGCTGATGAAAAGCCAGCTTGTTGGTATCCCGCTGCCTTATCCGGTATCCGCCGTCCCAAGTGGATTTGTCGCAATGACGGGGCAAGCCATATCAGCAACAACCTATCCGCGCTTATCTGCCCTTTACGGCGCAAAATTACCCGATTTACGCGGCGAGTTTATTCGCGGTTGGGATAACCAGCGTGGCGTAGATTCAGGGCGCAGGATTATGAGCGCGCAGGGAGATGCAATCCGCAATATCAAGGGCGAAATTACAACAGCGACTTGGGTGATAACTTCAACTGGATTATTTCAAAGAGTGAGGCAGGGCGAACAAGATGGTGATAGCTCAGGTCGTAGTGGTTGGGTTTATGATTTTGATGCATCAAGAGTTGTACCAACTGCGCCAGAAAACCGCCCGCGTAACGTCGCCATGCAATACATCTGTTTAGCAGGATAAGGAAATAAAAATGACGATTAAATTTGATAAAGATGGATTTGCGCTGGAAAGCGGCAATGCAACGGTATATCTAACAGATAGCAATGGGCTTTACAGTCACACTGATACCGAGTTTGTGCAGGTGGGCACAGGCTTATCCGCTGGGGCGTATCTTGACGCACCGCCGGAAGCAAAACGCGGTTTTGCGATTGTCCGCGCCGAAAATGGCTGGGAATATCAACCCGACCACCGAGGTGAAACTGTTTACTCAACGATTGACCAAAGTGCGGTTCAAATCAGCGAACTGGGTGATTATCCCGAGAATACGACAACGCAAAAACCCGAATGTGATTGCCATACTTGGGATGGCAAAGCGCAAAAATGGGTGTTATCTGACGAACTGAAAGCCGCGAAAATCGCCAAAGTGCGTTCAGACTTGATTGCTTCGATTGACAGCACTGCAGCAAGTATATCGGCAACATGGACACGTTTCACCGTGGAATATGAGCAGCGCGAAACGGCGGCGTTGGTGTTCAAACAACAAAACTACGAAGGCGACCCAGGGATTTACATCACAGGTTTTAGCAGCGCCGCTGGGTTGGACAACAAAACTGCAACGGACTTGATTTTACGTCAAGCCTACGGCTTACGACAGTTGCAAGCCGCGTTGTCAGTGCAGCGAATGCGCAAATACGAGCTGAAAAAACCAGATTTGAGCGAAGAACAATTGCAGTCAATTCATGATGATATTGTGCATCAAATGCGCCAGCTGGCGGAGGCTTACGAATGACGGAGAAAGTTTATTTAGCGTTCTACAAAGGACGCAAAACAGGTAAAACCCCGACCGCACTTTTAGCACGATTTTCCGATTGGCTGACTCGAAAATTGACAAAAGGGATTTATTCGCATTGTGAGATTGTAAGTAGTATCGGCGGTTGTTATTTTGATTGCTATTCATCCTCCATTCGTGATGGCGGTGTACGATTGAAAACTATGCCATTACCACCTAGCAAATGGGATTTAATTGAGCTTAACTCTATTTCGGAAACTGATATAACCGCTTTTTTGGAACAAACACAAGGCAAAAAATACGACTGGTTCGGCGCCATCGGCATTGTTCTAAATTTTCGCAATGCCCGCAGTAAATATTTTTGCAGTGAATGGTGCGCTGAAACGCTAGGGCTTCACGAGCCGTGGCGGTTTTCGCCGAATGACCTTGCCGCCATCTACCACAAAAAATAATTTTAGTTTGGAATATTCCAGATTTACTTTTGCAAATTATCAATGATCAAAACCTAGTTTTGAATATTCAAAACTAGGTTTTGCTATTTACTTTGCGATAAAATTTCGCGCTTTGTCAAACCCCGCATCACAACCTCAATAACACGACAAGCGCCAGTTTGCCGATCACAATAGCCTTAATCTCACACCAAAAGGGCTAACACATGGCAGATTATTTACACGGAATACGAGTAATTGAACTCAACGACGGCACGCGCCCGATCCGCACTATTTCAACCGCGATTATCGGCATGGTGTGTACCGCCAACGACGCAGACACAGAAATTTTCCCCCTTAACGAACCGGTTTTGATCACCAACCCACTGGCGGCAATTGCCAAAGCAGGCAGCAAAGGCACACTAGCGCAGGCGTTGGACGCGATTGCCGATCAAGTGAATACGCCATGCGTGATTGTGCGTGTGCATGAAGATGATGAAAGCGACACCACTAAAGCAAACATCATCGGTGCCGTCACTGACGAAGGCAAATATACCGGCTTAAAGGCATTGCTGACCGCACAATCTAAATTAAGCGTAAAACCTCGCATTTTAGGTGTGCCAAAATTTGACGAAAAAGATGTTGCTACCGAAATTGCCGGCATTGCGCAAAAACTACGCGCTTTCGCCTATGTATCCGCACACGGTTGCAAAACCAAAGAAGAAGCCGTTACCTATCAAAAAAGTTTCAGCCAACGTGAAGTGATGGTGATTTTCGGCGATTTCGTGACATTCAACACCACGACCAAAGCCAAAGAAACAACCTATTCGGTGGAGCGTGCCTTGGGCTTGCGAGCCTTGATTGATAAAACTATCGGCTGGCATAAAACCATTTCAAACGTCGGTATCAACGGCGTGAGCGGTGTAACAAAAGACATCACGTTTGATATTCAAGACAGTAGCACCGACGCAAACTACTTGAACAAAAACAAAGTGACCGTGCCGATTAACTTCAACGGTTTCCGCCTGTGGGGTTCGCGCACTTGCTCCGACGATCCGCTGTTTGCGTTTGAAAATTATACGCGCACCGCGCAAGTGCTTGCCGACACGATTGCGGAAGCGCACGCATGGGCAATGGATAAGCCAATCACCCCGACTTTAGTCAAAGATATTATTGAGGGCATTAACGCTAAGTTCCGCGAGCTGAAAAATTTGGGCTATATCGTGGACGCAACGGCGTGGTTTGACAGTGAAATCAACAGCAAAGAGGTGCTTAAAGCGGGCAAATTATACATTGATTACGATTATACCCCAGTGCCGCCGTTGGAAAATTTAAACTTCCGCCAGCGCATCACCGACCGCTATTTAGCTGACTTTGCCGCCAAAGTGGCTGCCGCCTAACAAGGAGTTTAAACATGGCATTACCAAGAAAATTAAAACAGATGAACTTGTTTGTTGACGGTGTGAGCTACCACGGGCAAGCAACCGAAGTGACCGTGCCTAAACTGGCAATGAAATCCGAAGCCTACCGCGCAGGCGGCATGTTAGGTGAAGTGGATATTGATTTAGGTGTCGAAAAACTGGAAATCGAACACAAATACGGCGGCATTATCCCTGAAATTTTTGCCCAGTTTGGTGAAGCGAAAATTGATGGTGTGCTGTTGCGTTTTGCAGGCAGTTACCAGCGTGAGGACACAGGCGACATTGAACCCGCAGAAGTGGTTGTGCGTGGTCGACATGTGGAAATTGATCCAGGCAACGCGAAAGTGGGCGATGACACCGAACACACCGTGAAATCATCACTGACTTACTACAAGCTGACTATTAACGGCACAGACTTGGTTGAAATCGACATGGTCAACATGGTGTATATCGTTAATGGTAATGACCGCATGGCAGAGCACCGAGCCGCAATCGGGCTATAACAAACACACCCCAGCGGCACTTTCTGTTAGGTTAGAAATGCCGCTTTTTCTGAATATACAATGAGATGAATAATATGAGCAAAACCAAACCCGAAGCCAAAAACGCAAAATTTGTGACACTCACCCAACCACTGCGCCGCGGCGAAAATGAGCTGACCGAGATCACCCTTTTGAAACCGAGCGTGTTAAGCCTGAAAGGGCTGAAAATGTTTGACGTGCTACAAGTTGATGTAGATGCCTATATTCAGCTATTGCCACGCATCACCACCCCAGCGCTGACCAAAACCGAACTGCAGAATATGGATCCAGTGGACTTCACCGTACTTTGCACGGAAACCATCGGTTTTTTCGTGCCATCGGAAGCGACGCTGGAAGCCTAACCGAAGAACATGCGGTTTTCCCGCATAGCGTTGAAGATGCTATCGCCGACATTGCCACCGTGTTTCACTGGTCACCAGCGGTGTTTGACGACATGGAACTGACCGAGCTGATGGCATGGCGAGAAAAAGCCCGACAACGGGTGCAGACTGAAGAATAACAGGGCGGATTTCCGCCCTTTTGCGCATAAGGAACAACCATGATTCAACAATCGGCAATGATGGCACTGGGGCTGTTTGTGTTCACACAACAAACGGTTCCATTCCAAGACTTACAACGACAACTGAACTGGCGACACCCGACCAATGCCGTTGTCGGGCGGCTGCCAAAAACACAATTTGTTGGCAAAGAGAGTGAGACTGTCACCATTAACGGCGTATTGATGCCGTCACTGACTGGCGGGCGATTGAGTTTGGGCATGTTGGAGTTAATGGCGGACAGTGGCAAAAGTTTTCCGCTGATTGGCGGCAATTTTGAGTTTTTCGGCATCTTTGTGATTGAATCGATAAGCGAAACGCGTTCTTTTTTGTTTGCGGATGGCGCTGCACGGCGGATTGAATTTAGTATGACGTTAAAACGCACCAATGATACTACACTGCTTGAGTATAGCGATCAGCTGTTGGAGATGATTTAAGATGCTGGATATTGCCGATTTAACAAAAACAAACCACCGCACACCGCTGTTTAAAATCACGGTTACCAGCCGTGAGGGCGACAGCAAAGATATCACCAGCACGGTATCTGATCGCTTGATAAGCCTGACCCTTGCCGACAATCGCGGTTTTAATGCCGATCAATTGGATATTGAAATTAGCGACCATGACGGGGCGCTGGCGTTTCCGCCACGCGGGGCGACGCTTGAAGCATGGATCGGCTGGCAAGATAGCGGCTTAGTCCACAAAGGCAAGTACACCGTTGATGAAATTGAATACAGCGGCGCACCGGACAAGCTGATGATTCGCGGGCGAAGTGCGGATTTAATGGGCACGCTCACCACCAAGCAAGAACGCAGTTTTGACAATATCAGCATCAGTGATTTAATTGCACAACTGGCAAAAGAAAACGGATTGAAGCCGCTATGCGGTGAGCCTTTCGGCAGCCAAATCATTCAACACCTCGACCAGACTAACGAAAGCACAATCAACCTATTAACCCGACTTGCCGAGCAATACGATGCCATTGCCACGGTAAAAAACGGCTATTTGATGTTCATTAAAGCGGGCGGCATGAAAACGGCGAGCGGTGAGGATTTGCCGACAGTTACCATCACCAAGCAACTTGGCGACAGCTACCGATTTTCGCTGAACGAGGGCGAGAACTACACTGCCGTGCGTGCCTATTGGCACAATCTCGACAACGGCAAAAAAGGCGAAGTAGTGATTGATAAAAATACCGAAATCCAGCGCAAAAATATGACCACCAAAAAGGGCAAAGTCAGCAAGCAGAAAAAGAATGTACTGGTACAAACCGAACCGGTGGAAACCGACGCCAACAAAATGAAAACCCTGCGCCACGTTTACCAAAGCGAAGCCAAAGCCATCACCGGCGCAAAAGCGGCATTTTCAAAGCTACAGCGTGGCGTTGCCAGTTTTTCGCTCACCCTTGCCAACGGCAACCCTGATTTAATGCCCGAGCTACCTGCCGCACTGGTGGGTTTTAAAGATCAGATTGATTCGACTGATTGGATTGTAACGCAGGTGACGCATAGCATTAGCGACAGCGGCTATACCGGTGCAGTGGAGTTTGAGTTAAAAATTGAAAGCTAAATCCATGCCGTGATTTTTGCCACATTTTTGTGAGGTTGTTCATATAATTTGGCGGAATCTGCAAAATTTATTGATTCGCCGATCTTGATAAGATACTATTACTTCGCTACTTGTTCGGCGCGAGAACAAGCGCATAAAGATTACAGAGGCGGCTCTTTATGTGGATGCCGCCTAGTGGGGAAATTGGGCGTTGTGAATAGCATATAAGTCCTTGAGGACTCTCACCATGCAGGCTGAAAGGTCTGCTTATTTTTTGAATAATGAGTTGGGTAT
Organism: Testudinibacter sp. P27/CKL/0425; assembly: GCF_052931395.1. Classification (NCBI taxonomy): domain Bacteria; kingdom Pseudomonadati; phylum Pseudomonadota; class Gammaproteobacteria; order Pasteurellales; family Pasteurellaceae; genus Testudinibacter; species Testudinibacter sp. P27/CKL/0425. The sequence continues at coordinate 1,499,091 of NZ_CM128801.1, forward strand.
TTTAAATTAACTTCTCTTGTCTCGGTGATTCTTGGTCCTTTTGTTGGGTCATAAAAGTTCCAAATGTTAAATTTCTTTTCTGTGCCAAACGTATCATATTTTAAATGTTTCCACCCTAGATGTTCTGCTACTAACGTAGCAAGCTCTTTCTTACGCAGAGATAAAGAATCATTCTGATAAACACTCAATACTGCTCCCAGTAATAAATCGCATAGTTGAACACCGTAAGATTTTTTAGAATCAACCTCACTCAACTCTATGATTGAATTACGGATGCCTGTTCTATTACCTATAATATTATTAGCAATGATATGCATTGATTCATCTGCTTTTTGGTAACTAAATGGCAAGTCATCAACAACTATTCGAAATCTATTTGTGTTTTTATACTTTAGTGATGCGATTATTTTATTTGTGATAAGTGATGTAAAATGCTTTTGCTTTGCTAACTCATAATTACCATTATGAAAAGTTTTATTTACTATAGCTAACTGGACAGAAAGACTATTAAAAAATAGGTAATCGGATTGAAAAAAATAACTGATGATTTCATCATAAAATGCGGAATATTGTTTAGAGTTTGCTGCTTGCCATTTTATTTCATCTTGGCAATTATGTTTCTGCCTTAATGTCATCATAGCATCATTGAATTTCTGAATATTGTTTTCTAGAATCCATAAGGAGCCAAAGGCATAATAAGGCTTCCCACTTATACCTGATTCATCACAAAATAAATACCAAGTTTTTTTACTCATTTACACTATTCATTATAATATTTTTAATCATCCAACAACTTCTTAAAAAACCGCTTCACCGGCGAGCGTTGTAGTTGTTGTGACAGGCTGATGACTTCTAGCCGGTGTTGTTCTTTTTCCTGATATAAGCTAAACACCAGATTTTTGACTTCGTGCAAGCCTTTTAGCTGGGCGTCTGGTAGTTTGCTGAACATGAAGTTGCCGTGTAGTTCGGTGCAGATATCTTGTATCAGCTTAAAAAAATTCGGGTCTGATTCTTTGAAAGACATCAGATCCCGAATCAGTTTATTGCGGTCAACGGGGCGCAAAAAGTGCTGATGTACTTCCAATTTATCACCAGTGTGAACAACACCAATCTCACACTGGGATATTTGTGCTTCTTTTGTCATATTGCTAATTATTTTTCCGAAGAACTCAAAATAATGGTTTCTCCACCATCTTGATACATATATAAGCGATCCGCCGATGAATTAGCCAATTTAAATAAGATTGTTTTTTCCTTTTCAAAATTAAATTCTCCGAGTGATACTGGCGCGCCATCTAAATACGCGGAGCTAACCGTAAATTTTTGGCTTTCACCAGTATCATTTTTAACCTTAAGTAATACATCAAGCTCTAAATTTGAAATATGTTCCTTTTTCAAAAATTTGCGGATATTAGCAGCTAATTTTTTACTTGTTGAAGCCCATAATTTCAACTCACCATAACTAAGAATATTAATATCATTTTCAAGTTTTGAACTTCCATCGTAGACACCTACGCCAATAGGCAATTCAAAGCTAGCAAAAGAATCAAATTTCTTTTTATAACACTCCTTGAATGTCGCATTAGGGAAAACCGTTGGTATTTGTTGTTTAATATTAATTAATGACTCAGATGGTTGACGACTATCGTCATGATTATTACAACTAGAAATTTCAACATTCAATAAGGCTGTTTCTGTTTTAATTGGATCATTTAATATCGCTTTTAAAGAAATATCTTTTTCAATTTCAATTTTACAAGCTGATAATACTAAAGCGCATAATGATAATGTAAGGTATTTTTTCATGCTGTTTTCCTCATGATAAGAAGCCTGTAAGATACAGGCTAATTAACCATTATGATTTTGGACGAGTAAATAAAACAAATAGACCTAAAATAATATCACCAATTACCCAAAGGCTGAGAATCATGGTAACACCTAATCCCGTGCCGATTGCAGCTCCTGCTCGTTCAGCATCTGAAGCGGCATTATTAATAATATCAGCACTTCCACCGACACCGCCCACAAGCCAAGCTAGCATTAAGAGATTAAAAATAATAAAAGACCATTTAAATAGCTTCCCCATAAATGAGCGCTTGGGTTTTCTCAACTGTGCGCCACATGAAGGACATTTAAATGCTTGATCACTGACTTGTTGTTGGCATTCAGTACAATTTATAAGAGCCATATTTTTTATTCCTCAGGTTGTTGTAAAAAACTCATTTCCGACAAACATTCTCACACGGTATGCCGTCGTTATCGCGATCTAATCGTCACATTCCGCATTGGTTTAAATAGTATTTTGCTTCTGCGCAAGAACTCATGTGTTTGCAATACTTCCATCTGCCATCATTACAGGAGTATTTTTCGGCGGCGGATAGTGGTGGTAAGTACAAATGTGATAGATAACAGGAAAATTTTTTTCATCCTATTTTTCCTTTTTACCAAAATATTGTTTGATCGGTTTGGTTATGCTATCCGCCATCACGCCAACGCTGGAATTGTCGTTAAAAATATTTTTGCCACCCACCGCACTTTTGTCCAGTCCGCTTAAAAATCCGATCGCTTCCAGTTTTTTGCTGTCGTCCAATGCTCTAAAGGCGGCTAGCGCCAATCGCTCGGCGGCATCCAGTTCTTCTTTACGTTCACCGAGTAACAGCCAGTTAAGATCTAAATTATTTTTTGCAGAAAACTGAAAAATCACCTCAATTGGTAATGCGTTTCTATTTTTCCAATTTGAAAGCGTTGATTTTGGAACATTCAGAATATCTGCTAAATTTTTATCATCACTCACCCTTTCAATTTGTTTCATTCGGTCAATTATTGAGCGGCTATCAAACGAAATCATAAAAACCTCTTTTTAATCCCCAAAATTGGTTGCAAATCCCCAAAATTGGATCTATATTATTTACACAAGCTAAAACACTAACTTCTACACAATGTTACACAAATAGGAGGGCATTTTCTATGCCGGACGCAGACTTAAAACAAAAATGTGAGCGAGATCAAACAGCAAAAGCAGATAAACCGAAAGTGCAGGTGACGCTAGAGTGGCAGGACTATACGGCACTGAAAAAAATTGCCGACAGCAAAGGCATGAAATTAGGCACGTTGGCACGGATGTTCATTCTTGAACAGGTGTTGAAATTAAATAAGGGGGGGGGGGTGATGTGTAATACGGTTGCTGATGTGTTCAACAGGTTATCCGAAATCAATTTGATGATTGCTATTGCGACTGGCAAGGTTGCAAAGGATAACCCTGGTTTTGCTTGGTTGATTTCTAATTTGCTTTACCAGCAAGCACGCGTTTTAAGGTTGTTAGAACTTCCGGCATATAGTCAGCAAGATACTGAATTGTCTTTGGACGCTGCGGCTTTGTTAAATCAAATTCACGAACAGCTCGCAGTGCTAGAAGGCGAAAGCCTACTTCAGCTTTAGAAGGAAATTTTTCCAGTTGATTCGCAAGCTGAATAATTTCTTGTTGCTGGGCAATCAGTTCGTCAAGGTTGTATTTTTTCGGCATGGGGTTTCCTTTTTGTAATGGGTCGTTTAATAAAATTTAAGGTGGTGTGTGATGAGCGTTGCACATAAGGTTAGCCGGGTTGGCGCATGGTGTCTACTTTTGCAGGGTAACTGTAGAGCAGTTCAAGAAACAAGATGATAAAGCTACAAAGGTCTTTTGCTTGTTCCGGTGTGTAGTCAGTTTCATCGTAGTGGGCAGCAGTATTGCCTAATATGCGAATGTGGTGTACCCAATCTTTCAAGGAATGTGTGAGTTTTTCGCTTTGTAAGATTTGATAAATCAGGCTGTTAAGGTTGGTGTTCGGTGTAAATTGTTCTCCCAAATAAGTTTTACACGCTGTTTCTAATATGCGGCGGCATTGTAAAACTTGAAGCATCGGGTCAGACGTGGAATAAAGCCGAGTAAATTCAGTTTGGATCGGTGGCGGTAAATCTGACGGGGATTGTAATGTTGAATCCGGATAACGAGCGGTAATGCGGATGCGGTCATTAATGATTTGTCCCCATTTATGTTCTTTGATTGCCATAGCGGTGCTGTAGTTTGGGGAAGCATAACTTTTATAGATAATTTCTGGGGTCAGGCGGTTAAGAAAGGCGGAGATTTCAGAGCCGGTCGGGCAATAACGCATGATTTTATTATTGTCTCTGACAAATTCGCGAATGTATTCAATATCAAAAATTTGTGGGTTGCGGCAGTGATTACAGCTACACATTAAACGAAACTGCTTATTGCTTTCCTGATATTCATTACCGTTCGGCGTTTGCTTTAATTCTGAAAGGGGTTGGGCAGACATGATATTAAAACTGGCATTCATGCTGCCGCAGTGGGCGCAAGGTTGATTAATAATTTGGTGGAAATAGCTCATGGATATTCCTTTTGAATTAACGATGTCAAGAATTGATGAGATTTTAAACTACCCTTGTGAAAAAGGGAAAAAAATTGATGCCCTTATGCACCAATTCGGTTGTGAGAATGGTGTTGTAACGGAGGCATTTGTTGCACTTGCTTATATTACTATGCGAGAAAAAGAAATCATGCACGAAAAACAGGAGGGGTGTGATGTGTAATGAAAACCAGTGTAAAAAACAATGCCCGCATGGTGGCGGGCAAGGTGCGGCTATTGATGTGATGGAAGCAATAAATCAAGGGTGTGCGCAAATTGCTGTTGCAGATCCGGTTCTGGCGCAAGCTGTGCGGCAATTTGCTCGCAGTCTTGCCTTAAACGGTGCACATCTATCGCTTTTGCGCAATGGAGTTGCTCGACGATTGCGCGCAAAACAATTTGCTGCGCTATTTGCTGGTGATCCGTTGCCAATTGCGCCGTCTGTAGCTGAAACAGTTGATCTTGCAGCGCTTCAATTTGTTGAAGCAAGGCTTGCTTGGTTACAGGCGCATTTGCGTGGTTGTTTTTGTCATTCTTCATCGGCGGTTCCTTCGTTTGCAAAGTTGTACACGTTGGGCGAGGAGTATAGCAAAGAATTGCGCAATCTGATCCGCTTGGCGGAAAAATCACAGGGGGAATAATGGCGAATATTGATCATAAATGCTTGAACTGCGGTTCAACCAATTTACGGGTGCGGACGTCGCAAAAAGTGGGAATGAGAACCATTGATGTGTTGTTGATTTGTAACAATTGCGGGGCGAGAAACCATGCTTTAAGCGAGATCTATAAATTGGAAACCCCGATTTATAACGAGCGTCAGGAAGCCTTGAAAATCAATAAACCACTGCTGCAGATTGATGAGAATCAGTTGGGCTTGTTTGTAGAAGACTAAGACAAAATCACTAAAAAAATAACACTGTCGGCGATTGTTTTCGATTTTCGGAAAAATTGCCGAGGGATTTTTGCAACCTAAAAACAGGGATTTGAACAATGATTAAGCAGAAAAATCATAAGAAAGTGACCGAGCGCGGCAAGCGTCGGGTGAATATTTTTGAACTGGAGAAACGTGTGTCGGCGTTGGAGTTTGTGAACAAGCATCAGGCACGGATGAACGGTCATCAAATTAAACGCAATGATTCAGTGGATCAGTTGTTCGAGGAACTGGAAGCCCGGGTTGATTTATTAGAGGCGAAACAGCAGCCGAACCGCTCTTTTTTGGGTTGGTTGTTCGGTAAATTGGGTAATTAGTTCGGGGGGGGCGGTGATGGAGATTAAACCAATAGAAGTTGGTGATTGGGGAGGGCTTCGCGCAACGTTACAAACAACAAAAATTGAGTCTTTTCGGAACCGCCTGAAACAGATTACACCGGCAGAATTGAAATGGTGGTATGAACGAGCTGGGATTGAGTGGCAAGACAGCAGAACAGACATACGCAAAGCAACTAGTTTGAGTGATGCCGAGGTAGATAAGGTGATGAGGGTAAAAGATAAAGTTAAGAAGATGGCGTTCCGATTGGATTCTGGGGTGATTTTATAAAGGAGATAAACATGAAGGTGATCAATAAGGATAAGGTGAATTATCAGGTGTTGATGTTTTATATCGCTACTCACCGCGATTTATTCAGCAGTCAGTTAAATCAATTTGTAACGCTGAAACGACAAGGCAACGATGCCGCTGCCGATTTGGTGCATAGACAGTTGGTGAAAACAGTGGAGGCGGTGAGTGAATATACGGCGCTATTAAACAAGGAATCGGCGATTGAGTTTTAGGGGGAAAAATGGACTTACTGATTGATTTAGGGATTGCGGTGTTGGTGGTGACAGGGATTGCTTACTGTGCCATTGGGCTGTTGGTGGCGGCGTATTTTGTGCGCTGTGAGATTGATGAGATGAGAGGGAAATAAAGATGGTGATTGAATTGGATTGTGGTTCGGTGGTTCAAGTGTTGCGGATGGATAGGGGCTATCAGTTGGTTGAGGTGTTGGAAGAGCCGCAAGATTTGCGCAAAGGGCGCGTTAGACCAGTCGGCAAAATGCACCGTACGATTGCCGGTGCGCTGGATGAGGTATTGCATTTTGCGCTGAACGAGTTCGAGGCGCTGACGTGGTTAGAAACGCAGGAAGTGATCCAGTCCACGCTGGACAAGGTGCAAGAGCGCCTTCTTGATGTGAATAGTGAACATTTGGTTTAAGGGGAAATGAGATGAATGTAAAAACACTGACATTAAGTCCCAAATATTTTATTGGCAATACGGTATTACATATTGCTTTTCTTGCAATGATTTATTTCGGCAATGACGGTTTGCGATATTTCGGCTTATTTATTATTGGTTTTTTCGCCATTTCCGAAATTCTGTTTTCATTTAATTTGAGCAACGCAAAAATAATATATAGCAAAGTAAGAGTGGTTTATATTTTTTGTTTAGACATTGTGGTTGCATTATTCATTGCTTATTTGGGGCATTGGATTGTCGCAAGTTTGCAATTAATTGGCGGAGTGTTTTTCGTTATTTCCGCATTTAGTCAATTCGATGAGCAAAAATAATATGCAAACGCAGATGAAATGGGAAGCTGAACGTGACGCCAATCTTGCGGCAAATGCCGCATTTTTGGCGGAAATGCGGGCGTTGAGAGTGAATCCGGTGCGGGTGGAAAAACCTGTGCCGGAGGGCTTGACAATGTTTCAGCAGGAGCTGGTCGAAACCAATCCTGATGATTATCCGTTGGTAGAGCAATGGTTGTCGAAATTGCCACGCAAACGCCAGCGTGAGCATTTCCGCAAGGTGTATCTGCGTGAATACAATTCGTTAAAAGATGATGGTTCGGTTGCTTTCGCCTGTGGTAATTCACAGCGAAAACACGCGAATCAATATCTGCGTGAGATTTTGAATAAGCGTTTGAATTTGGTGCTGAAACAGTACGATTTCAGCATTTCGTGGTTGGAGTTGAACCGTGAGCGGGTTGATGAATTTTATCGTGAGAAAGCCGAACAAGATGAACAGCCCGATCCACAGTCGGAAGCGTTCCAAACGTGGAAACGGGATACTCGGGCGCATTATGCCGCCAATCAATGCTACGACACGTTTATTCCGTTGCCGGAAAGTGAAGAAGAGACGGAAACACCGCGCAAGTCAATCTTAGAAATTGCTGATTCGTTGAAACCGCGCCGCACAGAAAAATTAGCGAAGTTGCCGTTCTTTTTGATTCCTGCGAAAAAACTGGATGAACATTCGCGCACGTTGGCATTGCTGTTGAGCCAAAAGCAATTCGTGTTTATTGAGGAAGCCGCTGAATCAGACCATACCGCGGAAGAAAGCAACGAACTGTTTTTGACGCTGTATAAAAAACAGGGCGAATTTTGCCGTGAGGTGGGCTTTCCGATTCGGCATTGGGATCGCTTTTGCGAAGGCAAATTGCTGAAGCCGGAACAGGTTGACACTGCCCTTTCGGAAATTGCCTGTGAAAAATTCTGGTTGCGGACGATGAAAAAGGCGCAAAAGCGCCAGATTGAACATATTGCGATCGCCTGTGGCGAGGTGCAAAAGCGCGTCAGCCCGTATATTTCAAAGAACGGTTTCGGCGAGTTTCAGGCGAGCGTGAAGAAGAGTTTCGACTTTTTGCGTGCAATGATTATTGAAAATGTGGCAGATCCGAGCGAGCAAGCGGAATTGTTTGAAATTTATTTGAAATCGAGTGCGAACCCTGAAAAACGGCGCTTGGAGATGATTACACATTTGCGCGGCATTGAGGAGTGGTCGGCGGAAAACGAGATGCAATGTTTGTTCCTGACGTTGACTGCGCCGTCGGCATTTCACGCGCAGTTGCACAATGGGGCGCAAAATCCGAAGTGGAACGGTTCAAGCCCACGCGCCACCCATCAATATTTGAATCTGATTTGGGGGCAATTTCGTTCGTTGCTGGCAAAACGCAGCATTACTTTTCACGGTATGCGCGTTGCCGAGCCGCACCACGACGCAACACCACACTGGCATATTTTGTTCTTTGTGAAGAAATGCCACGCGGCAACCACGACAAAACTGTTTCGCCAAAAGGCGTTGGAACTGCACGGCGACGAGAAAGGGGCGAAAACCCATCGGGCGAAAGTGGAATATTGCGACCCGACCAAAGGCACGCCGACGGGTTACATCATCAAATATATTTCTAAAAATATTATCGGGCTGGCAAAAGCGAAAAAAGACGGAGACGGCTTTAATTATATGGATGATTCCAACTGTTCAGACGAGATGAACGGCTTGGATTTGAAAGACAACAGTTTGCACGCGACGGCGTGGGCGCGGCTTTGGGGCATTCGTCAGTTTCAGTTTTTCGGGATTAAGGGAATTAGTGTGTGGCGTGAGTTGCGCCGTTTAACGGAAGGTGATGTGAAAGACAAGCAAATGGAAGAGTTGCGCTTGTGTGCCAATTATGGCGAATCGGCGGCGTATTTAGATCGTCAAGGTGGTGCGGGGGCAAAACGTTCAGAGCAGTTGGCGATTCTGTTTTATGAAGATACCGGCACAAACCGCTACGGGCAAACGATGAAACGTGTGGTCGGGGTGCAGAATCAGTTCACCGGTGAGGTGGTGATTACGCGTAAGAAAAAATTCACTATCAAAAAACGTCCGGCAGATTTCAACGCTTCCACCGAATCTGCCGAGTGCAACGAGGCTCAAAATGGCGGGCTTGCCCGCCCTTGGACTTGTGTCAGTAACTGTAACCGTGAAAATGACGAAAATTTAAGCGGTTCGGGCGCTGACTCATCATTTGATCTTAATTTGGGCGTTTCCGAGCGTTTATCGGAACTGGTCCGCAAGAAATTCAGTTGGTTGTTGAAGAAAAATATCCGACTGACAACAGATCAACTGCACGAATTGGATAAAACCAATCGGGTGAGGTTGAAAAATGGGCGGATTTTGTCTGCGGAGTATGAAGAAATTAGGTTTGTAGGTGAAAAACATGGAAAACATTAAACAACTATTGAACGAAAGAGAGCAAACGCACGGTGATTTTGAGGTTGCGGCGATAGATTTCGGCATGATGATCGAACCGGTCGAAAATGCAGATAATCTGACCCGACGTCAGAAATATGCGCTGACCATGATTATGGTCAAAATTACGCGGATTTTAAATGGTAATTCATCAGTAAGAGACCACTGGAAAGATATTGCCGGTTATGCGCTGTTGGGTGGGCGTTTGGAAAATAAGGGGGATAAATCATGAAATTTATATGGGATAAAATTGAAGTAAGTGCAGAAGCGCCAAAAGGGTGGGAAGAATACCACGCTGAAATAATGCCGGGTAATATTTCCATTTGTGGAAAGTTATTCCGAGATACCGATTCAGCGATGACATGGCGCGGCGTTGTCTGTGATAGTCAAGGATCTCGTTATACATTGGGCTTTTTATCCGAAAATTTTGAAGAGGCTGCACGGAACGTAGAAGAAGCAATGCAACACACGTTGATTAGGCTAAATCACGGCTGGATTAGCTGTGAAGATAAATTGCCTGATAATCCAGAACAGGAAGTGTTGGTTTATAACCATGCTTACTGTGATTTAGCTCGCTACAAAAATGGGCAGTGGGTTGTTGATAAATATGACGCTATCGCCGATGTTTTTAAATCGGCAATGATTGACGGAATCTCACACTGGCAAGCGTTGCCAGAAAAACCGATGGAGTGATAAGTATGGCTGGCGTAAACAAAGTAATTATTGTAGGAAATTTGGGGCAAGCAATTGATTTTAAGACGCTGCCAAATGGCGATGGCGTAGCAACGTTGAGCGTGGCAACCAGCGAAAGTTGGCAAGACAAACGAACAGGCGAGAAGCGGGAATCAACCGAATGGCATCGGGTTGTGCTGTATCGGCGCTTGGCGGAAATTGCCCGTGATTACTTAGTGAAAGGGGCGAAAGTCTATGTCGAGGGTAAATTGAAAACCCGTAAATGGACGGATAGCACAGGCATTGAACGCTACACCACCGAGATTATCGGGGACAGCCTGCAAATGTTAAGCAGTCGTCATAATCAACAACCAGCAACGGCGGCGCCAAGTAACCAACAAGCCGAACAGCCGCAATATGATGATGCGCCTTGGTGATGGGGGAATTATGCAACAAATAACAAATGAACAATTGTTTGAGAAGTTAAGTGCGGTTGAAGCATTATTGGCGGCTCAAATCCAGCAAACACGCTTTGCGCATATCACCGAACAAAGCATGGAAATTTGGACGACGAAGGACATCGCCGATTATTTTCGGGTTACCGAACGGCACGCAAGAGCCAGCATTATTTGTGATCCATGGTTTCCAGCGCCGGTGAAAACTCCCTCGCAACGTGATCAGAAAAAGCAAACGAGATCGGTGCGCTATATTTCGGGCGAAGTCGTGACTTATGCGCGCCGTAGAAAAGCACATTCAAAGTGATTTTGCCACTTCCGACATATCGGGCGCATAGTAGGTATTCAGCAGGATTTTTATATCTCTATGCCCCGATATTTTTGCCAATGTCATCACTTCCACTTTTTTTGCCAGTCGGCTAAGTGCCTCACGGCGGCTGTCGTGAAAATGTAAGTCGGCATCATCTAAGCCTGCCAATTCTTTCAGATCTCTAAACGTGGTATCTAGCGTGCCCGCGGTCATCTGAAAAACCCGGTCGTCGTCATCTGTTTTGACCAAAGCAAGATGGTTGATGATTTTCAGTGCCATAGCAGACAACGGCACGGTGCGGGCATGACCGTTTTTGGTTTGTGGGATAAACAAGGTGCGCCGCTCGAGATCGACTTTATCCCATGTAGTTTTACAGATTTCACCGGCGCGCATCGCCGTTTCAAACGCAAACAGCATAGCCGCAGCGGCACGGCTGCGGGTTGTCAACGGCAAATGGTTAAAGTCATATTGCGACACAAAAACGAGGCGTTCGATTTCATCGGGGGCATAACGCCGGGTTCTTTCTTTCGGTGTTGGTGGTTTGTCCACGGGTTTTAGTGGGTTGTGCTTGAGATAGTGCCACTTTTGCACGGCAAACGTCATGATGTTAGATAAGGTATTCCACTCGCGCAGCACGCTTCCCGGTTTCACTTCTGCTAGTCGGTCATCACGCCATTGTTCAAAATGCGCGGTGGTTAAATCGCGCAAATGCACACTACCAAGCGGCATATCCTGCAGGCGCAAAAGGCGCAATCTTTCGTGCTTCTCGCCTTTTTTGGTTGGGGTCACTTCGCGGATATAGCGATCGATAACATCTTTAAACAGTAGATCGGGGATGTCAGAATAAATACCGGTTGCGATTTCACTCTCAATTTGATTAGCCCACGCTTGGGCGGCGGCTTTGGTTGCAAAGTTAGCGGATTTATTCACGCCTTTTTTGCGGATCTGACAACGCCAGCCGGTTTTTAGTTTAGTGAAAGTCGCCATGATTTCCCTTTCAAAATTTGGTGCAATTCGCGGTGCAATTTTGGTGCAAACTCTGTTTGTTTTCGATCCTAGCAGATCTAAGGGGAGGTGAAAAGCACTGATCACATATACAGTAAAAATAGTAATTATTGGGCGCAAGTAGTTGTTTTATATAATAAAAAACCCCGATTAAAAAATCGGGGTTAGTGGATTATATTTATCAGTGGTGCCTAGGGCCGGACTCGAACCGGCACACCCGAAGGCGGTTGATTTTGAATCAACTGCGTCTACCAATTTCGCCACCCAGGCTACGCTGATAAACATAATCGCTGTCAGTGGTGCGCATTATACGGCTATCGGATTAAGTTGCAAGCGCAAAGTTTAAAATTTTTATTCGTTCGCTTTAATTTTAGGCAACTTGCTTGTTTCTTAGCGAAAACCGCACTTTTTCTAGCCAAATCAGCGGCAAAGTGCGGTTTTAAATTGTCGCGAGTTAACTTGGTTTGCGTTTTAGCAGCCACCAGGTCAGCAATAAAAACAGCAAGCTCGGCAAAATGGCACCGATGATCGGCGGAATATCGAACACCACGGTGACGCGCCCGAAAGTTTCGTTAATCACATAAAATGCAAAACCAAACACGATGCCGGTGACAATCCGTGCGCCGGTGGTAACGCTGCGCAGCGGTCCGAAAATAAACGACAACGCCAGCAACATCATCACCGCCACCGAGAGCGGCTGCATCAGTTTGCGCCAATACAATAACTCAAACTGTTTGGAATCTTGCCCGCTCTCTTTTAAGAAACTGGCATAGTTGTTTAAGCCACTGATTGAAAGCGAAGTGGCTTTCAGGCTGACACTCAGTAATTTATCCGGGGTCAGGCTCGATTTCCACTCCTGATTCAGATAATTGCGGTTTTGAATGTTATCGCCCTCAATCACGGTTTCGCTCAGCTGATTAAACACCCATTTGCCGTCTTGTTCATTGTAGTTGGCTTGGTTGCCGTGTTGCAGGGTTTTCAATTGCCGGTCGGCATCAAATTGATACACATAAATATTATTCAGCGTGTTTTCATTATTCACGTGTTGAATATACACAAAACTGTTGCCGTCACGCGCCCAGATGCCGTTTTGCACCGACAGCAGTGAGCCGCCGGAAATCGCTTGTGAGCGCATATTGCGCGCGAATTGTTCGGTTTGTGGAATGCCCCATTCGCCCAGTAACATAATGGCTAAAATTAACGGCACAGCGGTTTTGATCACTGACAAGCCGATTTTTAAACGCGAGAAGCCGGATGCCTGCATCACCACCAATTCGCTGTTGGCAGCAAGCGAACCCAAGCCGATCAACGCGCCTAGCAGTGCCGCCATTGGGAAAAAGGTTTCGATATCGCGCGGCATGGTGAGCAAGGTGTAATACACCGCTTGCAGGCTGTCGTAGCTGCCTTTGCCGACATCACGAAACTGTTCGACGAATTTAATGATCGCCGACAGCCCGACCAACATCAGCAGCGTGATTAAAATCGTGCCGAAAATCGTGCGTCCGATATAACGGTCTAATACGCCAAACATAATTAATCCTCCAACGCGTTATTCGGGGTAAAGAAATGGCGGACTTTGTACATAAACGCACTATTCCAACTGTTTAACATCAGCGCAATCGCCAAAAAGAGCAAATGAACGAGTGGAATCCACAGTGCCGCATCGACTTTACCGCTGGTGCCGGCGGATTTTAATGAGCTTAACAATAAGAAATAGATCAGATACAGCAGCAAGGCAGGCAGCATTTTCGCAAACCGCCCTTGGCGCGGGTTCACCTTACTCAACGGCACGGCAAGCAGCGCCATCAATGGCACGGCAAGCACCAGCGAAATCCGCCACCACAATTCCGCTCTTGACGCAGATGACTCCTCCGCCAGCAGTTGAGTGAAAGTTAAACGCTCAATTTTGTCGCTATTGGATTCAACGTTAGTAAAGGTTAAATAAGCTTGATAATCATCAAAATGGGTGATTTTAAAATCCGGCAGAACCGCACTTCCTTCATAACGTTCGCTGTTTTCTAGTTTTAAAATTTGATCGCCGTTCGGTAGCGCTTCCAAATTGCCTTTTTCCGCCAGCAACACCGACGGCTTAATATTGCCACGCTCCCGCATTTGGAACAGATAAATATTCTCCAACGAATTGGCTTCCACATCATCGATAAACAGCACAAAATTGCCGTCGCTATTGCTGATAAATTGTCCCGGGCTTAATGCAGACAGGGTCGGGTTAGCTTTTGCCTGTTCCAGCAAATTCACTTGTTTTTCAATCGCCCAAGGTGACAACCAAAAAGCATTATACGCCGCCAGTGCGGCAGTCAACACCGACAACAGTAACGCCACGCGCATCAAAATTCGTTGCCCGACGCCGCAGGCGCGCATCACGGTGATTTCACTGTCGGCATACAATCTGCCGAGTGTCATCAAAATCGCAATAAACAAGCACAGCGGCAACATCAACTGCGCCATCGTCGGCATCCCCAAACCCAACAATGAAAACACCAAATCCGACGGTACATTGCCGTTCACTGCCGAACCCAGCACTCGCACCAATTGCTGAGCAAAGAAAATCAATAGTAAGATGAACAAAATCGCCACCTGACTTTTGAAAATTTCTTTGGTTAAATATTTGAGTAAAATCACTGTTAACCCTTTTTAATTCGCTTGAAATACCGTTAAAGCCGGAAGTAAGACAACGTAAAACCGCAACAAGTGCGCTAAAGCGTTGCAAATCTCGTGATTTTTAATCAATCCGATTTCATTCGTTGTATTAAATCGTATAATGATACCTTGATTTTTACCCTCACAACAGCAAAAAATTATCAGGAGAAGCCGATGCAATTCAGCGCAACAGACCGTTCAATTTCCATGCCAGCCAGCGATTGTGTGATTGTCGCGATTTATGAAAAACAACAACTTAGCCCAACAGCCGAACAGCTGGATCAAGCTTGCGGCGCTTATTTAAGCGAATTACTGCAAGGCGACGAAATTGAAGGCAAATTCGGACAAACATTGATGTTGCACCATGTGCCGAACAGCAACGCTAAACGCATTTTATTAGTCGGCTGCGGAAAAGCCGATGAGGCTTTGAATGAACGCCAATATCAGCAGCTGATCAGCAAAGCGCTTGGCGCCGTTGCCGCCACCAATGCACAAAGTGCGGTCAGCTTTTTAGACGAGCTGAACGTCGCCAAGCGTGGAACTTATTGGAAAGTGCGGTTTGCATTGGAAACTGTGCAGCAAGTCCGTTATCAATTCGATGACTTCAAAAGCAAAAAATCTGACACACGCCAAGCGTTGCAACAGCTGAGTTTTGCCGTTGCTGCGGCAGATTTGGGCAAAGCCGAACTGGCGATTCAGCACGCGACTGCCATCGCCAGCGGGGTGAAAGCGGCAAAAGATGTCGCCAATTGCCCGCCAAATGTTTGTAATCCGGCTTACTTGGCGGAACGCGCTACTGAGCTAGACGCCGAATCCAATCTAATCCGCACGACCATTGTTGACGAAGCGCAAATGGCGGAATTGAACATGAATGCGTATCTGGCGGTGTCTCGCGGTTCGGAAAATCCGGCGTTTATGTCGGTGATCGAATATAAAAACCACCCGAATCCAGATGTCAAACCGATCGTGCTGGTCGGCAAGGGTTTAACCTTTGATGCGGGCGGGATTTCATTAAAACCGTCAGCGGAAATGGACGAAATGAAATACGATATGGGTGGCGCAGCCTCGGTTTACGGCGTGATGAAAGCGGTTGCCGAATTACAATTGCCGTTAAACATCACCGCCATTTTAGCCGGCTGTGAAAACCTGCCGGACGGCAACGCTTACCGCCCTGGCGACATTCTCACCACCATGAACGGGCTGACTGTCGAAGTGTTGAACACCGATGCCGAAGGGCGTTTGGTGCTGTGTGATGCGCTGACCTATGTAGAGCGTTTTGATCCTGAGGTAGTGATCGACGTTGCCACGCTAACCGGTGCGTGCGTGGTGGCATTGGGGCAACACAATAGCGGCTTGGTTTCGCCCGATGATGAATTGGCGCAACAACTGGAACTGGCGGCACAACAAGCACAAGACAAGGCTTGGCGTTTGCCGTTAAGTGAAGAGTATCAAGAGCAATTGAAATCCAATTTTGCCGATCTCGCCAACATCGGCGGACGCTGGGGCGGTGCTATCACTGCTGCGGCATTTTTGACTAACTTCACCAAAAAATACCGCTGGGCGCATTTAGACATCGCCGGCACCGCCTGGAAATCCGGTGCGGAAAAAGGCGCAACCGGTCGCCCGGTTTCATTGTTAGTGCAATATCTGTTAAATTGCGTCGAGCGCTAATTTAATCCTGCAACCCTAATGCAAAGTGCGGTATCAAACCGCACTTTGTTGTTTTATCGCCTTCGCACTTACCGTTTCGGCTTACTGACCATAATTTCAATCACCTGCTTATCGGTGTATTGCATGCTGCGTGACGCAATGGCGCAGAGATTGTTGATGGTGGCGTCGATGTCGTATTCGACAATGCCCTCATCACCGGTAACACAGGTGTTATCCATCGCCATCAACACTGATTTATAACCGCTGGAAACGCTGGTGGAGACTTTCATCGCGCAACTGTTTGCCGCACCGTCGCAGATAATCCCACTGATGTCGCCGATCATACTGCAAATGCCCATACTGACGGTTTCAAATTTACCGGTCAACAGCCACGCAATACCGGCGCAGCTGCCCATCGAAGCGGTGGTTACCGCACAAAGTGCCGACAACTTCGGCAATTTGCTGTGAATAAAAATCGCCATCAAATGCGACAAAAACAGCGCACGGGTCAGCTGCTCCTCACTCGATTTCAGATAATCAGCCACCACCACCACCGGCATTGTCGCCGCAATGCCTTGATTGCCGGAACCGGAATTGCTCATTGCCGGCAGGGTTGCGCCGCCCATGCGAGCGTCTGATGCGGCGGTGGTGTGAATGATCACACGGCTCAACAAATCGTCCGACATCAAACCGCTGCCGACGTGCTTTTGCAAGGTGCGCCCGATGTGCAAGCCGTAGTTCTTGCTCAATCCCTCTTGTGAAAGTGCGGTATTTAAACGAGCGGCTTCCAAAATAAACTGAATCTGTTCCAATTCGACCGAAACCGCAAAATCAAACAGCTCTTTGGCACTCAAATCGGCAAACAGATCGTACTCATTGGCGGTGGTGCAGGCTTGGCGAGCGGTGCGATATAAATATTCACCGTTTTTCTCAATCGAAATCACATTGGTGTGGTTGTCTTGAATGCAGACTTTTACCCAATCATCGCCGTGAAACAGCGTGGCTTCGGAATAGAGAATTTGATCGGTTTGTTTAATCCCGACACTGACTTTTTGATCCGCCAGCATCTGCTTCGCCTGTGCGATTTGTTCAGCGGTGATCTGCTTCAGCACCTCTAATTTTCCGTCCGGATCACCGCCTAATGCGCCAATGGCAGCGGCAATCGGCAGCCCGACCATGCCTGTTCCGGGAACGGCAACGCCTAAGCCGTTTTTCATTAAATTCGGTGAAACTTTCGCCTCGATCCGTTGTGGTTTGGCGCCCAGATGTTTTGCTGCAATCGCGGAGGCTAATGCCAGCGAGATCGGTTCGGTGCAGCCGAGAGCCGGCACAACATCATTGCGCACAATTTCAATCAGTTGCGTTTGTGTGGTTTGGGTGAGATTTGACATTCAAGCCTTTCCGTTTGGAAAAATAACGGCGCATATCATAGCAGGTTAAACGGCAAGATAAAGAAAACGATGGCGGAAAATGTGATTTCGGCAGGATTTTTTACATTTGCCGAGTAAGCGGTATAATCAGAATACTTTTCGTTTATTTAAAGGAGCAAGAATGAACAATCCATCGCTTGCCGTTTCGGTGTTGAATTTAGCGCCGGTGCGAGCCGGTTTTGACAATCGTCAGGCAATTGAGGCGATGACCGAACTGGCGCAGCAGACCGAAAAACTAGGCTATTGCCGCTATTGGGTAGCGGAGCATCACAACACGTCCGGTTTGGTCAGTTCGGCAACCTCGATTTTAATCAGCCATTTATTGCAACACACCGATCAGATTCGAATCGGTTCGGGCGGCGTGATGTTGCCGAATCACAGCCCGTTGATGGTAGCGGAGCAGTACGGCACGCTGGAAACGATTTACCCGAATCGGGTGGATCTCGGTTTGGGGCGAGCACCGGGGACGGATCAGGCAACGGCGCAGGCATTGCGCCGCAGCAGCATGGAAACGGCGTTGACCTTTCCTGATGATGTGCGGGCGCTGCAACGCTATTTGGGCGACAGTGAAAAACAGGGTTTTGTGAAAGCTTATCCGGGGGTTGGTACGCATGTGCCGTTGTATATTTTAGGATCGAGCACCGAAAGTGCTTATTTGGCAGCGGAATTGGGCTTGCCGTATGTCTTTGCCGCTCATTTTGCGCCGCGGATGTTGGAAAGTGCGGTGGCGATCTATCGTCAACATTTTAAACTGTCAGCGGTGTTGGAAAAGCCGTATTTTATCTTATGCTTGAATGTGATTGCGGCGGAAAGCGATCAAGAAGCGGCGTTGTTGGCAACTTCGCAACAGCGTTTCTTTTTGAATGTGGTGCGCAACACCCGCTTGCCGTTACAACCGCCGAAAGCGATTGAAGACAGCGAAATTGCGCCGCATGAGCAGCAGGTTGTGGACAGCATGACCGCTTGCACATTGGTCGGCAGTCAGGCGAGTGTTGCTGAACAGCTGGCGGAGTTGCAACGGATTATCCGAGCTGATGAAATCATGGCGGTAACCTATATTTATGATTTAGATAAGCAGCTGCATTCCTACCGTTTATTGAAACAAATCGCCGAGCAAAGTGCGGTTTAGTCATAAAAAAGCCTATAGGTTTGATTCTTAGGCTTTTCTGAGTAGCTACGGACAGCTACAAGATACTTTTTTGTGCTGGATAGGCAATGATGATATTGAGCACAACGCCATTATCCATGGGAATGGCAAGCTTTTTGTCTACTATGCCCGATTTTTACCACTGCAAAGGCAGCGTGTGTTTGCCTTCGGTATCAAAGGCGCGGGTGTTTTCGCTCCACGCGGTAGGCGTGCGGCCTGATTTGGCTGTCGGCAAGGCGTTGAACGGCATTTGCGGCAGATTGAGCGCAGAGGGCGTGTCTTTGCCGAACAAAATGGTGTATTCGCCGCCCGGTACGGTTTTTTGCTGCGGGGCGGTCAGACCGCAAGGTTGCGCAGAAAAACCGATGGGTTTGCCGTTGTCGCAAATATCCGCAGGGCTTTGTGTGGTCAGCTCCAGGCGCAGTTTATGGCCGGGTTTGAGGCCGTATTGAATCGGCTCCAGTGCCATATCAAAACGCTGCACCTGATTGGGTTTGAGATACACATCTTTATCCAGCTTCGGCCACGGCCAAGCCGGTTTGCCTTGTGCGTCTTGCCACGAAGCCTGCGCATCAAGTTGGCTCAGGCTGCCGAGCATTTCGCCGTTGGTGATTTTCTGTGTTGTGCCGTCAGGTGCAACGTCGTACAGTCTGGCCAGCAGAACCAGATTGGTGTTGCTGGAGCGCGCATACACTTGCAGCGCAAGCGGACCCGAAAGGGAGAGGCCGTCTGAAATGGTGGCACTTTCAAAACTCAGCTTACCGTCTTTTTCGGTGGGGCTGCTCCAGCGCAGGCGGTTTTCGCCGCCTTTTGCCGATTGTGTGTTCAAGCTGCCGTTAGCACCAAGATGCCAAGTGGTGTAATTCTGCACGGCGGGGTAGTGAGCCAGATTGACCCAGCGCTCGCTGCCCGCTTCATATAAATGCATGGGGGTGGCGGTATCGGTCAGACCCGTATCGACATTTTTCAGCCAGGTATCAAACCATTGCAGGTACACGCCAATATCCATGCCCTCGCCGTGTACCCAATCCCCGATGATGAGCTGATAACGCGATGAGGCTTTCTGCCCCTGCGTCATGGGCAGATGGATATTGCGTTTGGTCAGTGCATTTTGAAAAGCGGTATAGCCACGGATAGCGCCGGTTTCATTCAAATCCTGCCAGCCGCCCCACATCAGCACGGGGATGTCGTTGGCGACGATTTTTTCGGTCAGTGCCAACGGAATGCGGTCTTGCCAATAGTCGCTGTCATAGGCTTCGGCTTTGCCCGCAAAAAAGTTTTCACTAAACTGGCTAAAGTAGCGACCCGCCTCTTTGCTGCCTCCCATTGAGCCCGCGGCTGCGGCGTTTGGATAAACCCCCATTAACACAGTAGGCAAGCCGTTGTTTGTCCACGCTTGGCGGTATTGTGCACCCAGACCGATACAGCCTGCCAACACGGCTTTGAGTGGTGAACCTTTATCCACGCTGGCAGCACCTGCCAATGCCAAAGCGCCGGGGTAGGAACAACCAAACATCCCCACCTTGCCGTTACTGCCTTCAAGTTTTGCTGCCCAGTCCACCAGATTTTTACCGTCTTGCCCGTCCCGGCTGGAAAACTGTTGCAGCTCACCACCGGATTGGACAGCGCCGCGCGGGCGTACCAATGCGACGATATAGCCGCGCTCGGTCAGATAACGATAGGGCAGGCGCTCTTGTGCGCCCTCACCCTCATACGGTGTGTGCTCAATCAATACAGGAAAGGTGCCTGCTGCGCGTTTGCCGCTTTGTAAATCGGTGGGATAAGCGATTTTGGCTTGCAGCTGCACGCCGTCTTCCATCGGAATAAACACATTTTTAACGATTTCCGCCCTGTATTGTGCCGCACCGGGCTGCTAGCCTTTGCCGCCGGGGTATTCGGTTTGTTTAGATATAGAAATATCTGTTGTTGCTTGATTGGCATTTGTAGTAAAGCTCAAGGCTAATGCGAGTGCCATGGTGAGTGCTTTGAGTTTAATCTTTTTCATAAATTTGCCTTGCTATATCTAAAATTTGAATGAGTGAATCGCGATTCTTGTTGGTAGCTTGACTATTTAAACAATGTTGCCACCGCTTTGGTCATTTTCCATTGCCCTTGCTGTTCGGCGAGATCAAAATCCATATGCGTTAGTTGATAGTCAATCTCCTGATCATTGGTAAATCAATCCGGATGCAAAATGTGTAATCCAGACTAGATTTAAACTTTGAAAGTGAAGTTATTATAGGACTGATATTTTTATGGATAAACGGGGTTTTATTTTTAGCGGTTATGAGTTTTATTCATTAATCAAGATAAAAATGGCTAGTGGCGAAAAGTTACGATAAGTTACGGGTAATAAAAAAGCCTAGAGGCTTGATTCTCTAGGCTTTTCCGACTAGCTGCGAACAGCTACGTTATATTTTTTGGGCTGGCGACATCTGAATTATACGCTGAAACACCTGTTAATATTGGGTTTGTTTCAATTCAATATTTCTGTGGAGTACACTTGGGAGTACACGGGGGCAAAGTCAAAATCTTTTCCTCTAAAACAGGAAAACTGAAATAAAAAAATAAAATTTTTATAGGGGGGTAATCTACTCAACTACTTTCATTTGGTGATTTCAATTTAACCTATTAAATTATAATGATTTTTTGTGGATTAGATAGTTGCGTAGATAGCCAATAGCCGTTTTTTGCCTTGTCGGGAACTACTACTTTTCAGGCAAGAAAAAAGGGCGGTTAAGCCCTTTGTATGTGTTGATTCGTTAGCCTTCCCACTCTTTAAATGTGGCGTGCTTGTCTTTCCAGTATATGTTAGTCAATTGCGCATTGTCCTTTTTCCGTTCTTCAAACTTTGCGCTTTCTCCGGCTTCTTTAAGTGCGTCCGGCAGTGCTTGCTTGAATGTCAGCAAACTTAATCGGTTGTTATAATTTTGGCAGTCACAATATTTCAGATAAGCTTGATAAAGTGCGGTGTCGGCGTTGCGTTTACTGGTGCCACTTCCCCAATAAAGCCCATTAATTTTTGCGTTTTTATCTCTAGGCGTGTCACTTTCTAATATCGGTTCAATTCGAAAGGCGGACGCAAAATCAATCAGGTGATTCGCTTTTTGTTTAATCGTCAAACCGTCGGCATGACTTCGGAAAGATTCCAGAATTTGCCGTGCTTCTTCGGGATTGTCGTCAAACCTCTTTAACAGCATGTGAACAATGCCATAGATTTCACCCTTGATTTTATCAATGAAATTCACGTCTTTCTTATTTTCCGGAATTGGCTTGTCAAAGAAAATAATTACTCTGCGCCGTGCGATACCGCCGTTTCTGTCGGTGAATAAAATCGGGTTATTGGTGATCATCATATAATTCGCCGTTGGCTTGTAGTCAAACGGATCTCTATACAACAATTTCACCGTCATCACATCACCACCGGTGAAGGCTTTCAATCCGTCTGCGTTGCCGGTGTAATTTTTCTGATCTGGGGAATAAGCGAATGATTTTCCCAAAAATAAAGAACGGGTTTCCGGCTTGTCAAAATCTTTCACCTCCATGATCACACTATTTCCCCGTCCGTTTAAGGTGGCTGCGATTTCTCCTAATAATGACTTGCCTGCGCCGCCAATACCGGTTACCTCAAGAAACAAGCCCCAATGATGCTGATTAGTCAGAATCATATATAGCCCGGCTAAAATAGCGTTTTTCTTTTCTTCACTGCCACCAGCAACAAAATTGAGCCAGTCATTGAAGTGCGGTGTTGCTTTGCTTGCTATATTACAAGGAAAGTTATCAATAAAACGCAAACCTAGATCAGGGTTATGCGGCATAAATTGACCGGTTTTTTTATTCAGCACGCCATTACTAAAGCCGATATAATCCGTACTTTCTACTGGCATTTCTTCAACACTGAGCGTTATCAACTCTGCCAGCTTGCGCAAGGTATGAATTTTATAATCCGCTTTGTTATCACGATAAAATGCCAAAGTTTTACGCTCTAAACGCTCTTGGCTAACCTCTTCCCATACCGTGCCAGTATAGTGGTATGTTTTGGAGAGGGTGAGATCGCGTCGTAGTGGGGTAGAGTGCCAACGCAAAAATGCGCTCACCTTATCGCCATCGCTGGCATGATGGAGATCAATTTCATCATTTAACGACTTAACCACCATCTTATTCACTTCGTCATTACCTGTTCGAATCTTTTCAACTTTCTCACTATAATCAGTCATCTGTAATGCCTGATTGTAAAATCTCAAGGTTTTTACTTTGCTGTGTTTGGCAATACTGTAAATAATTCCCTCGATTTCTTTATTGCTCAGGCTTCCAGCTTGATGAATTGAAGCGACTTCTTGATCTTCCGGTACAATCTGAACATTCGGCAGATTTTTTAGTTCCTTTTCACCAACGAGAACCGGCACATCATCTTTAGACAGCTTGCGCCATTGTGATAATTTATCCCGTGAGGGCTTGGCATAAGCCAGCCCTCCGGCAAGAATCATTAGCTCGTCTTTGTAGTTTCTATCTTGCGAATTTAAATATCGGGCTTTAATTAATTGCGTCATGTTTTACCCCCTACCGGAATATTTATCGAACACGGCTTGAGCCATGACTTTTGAGTCTTGGAATTTAATACTCTGATAAATCGCTTCCCATGCTTCGCGTGAGGAGTTAATTAAATCGTGGATATTCCAAAAAGCACTATCCACTAAATGATCGTTGATTTTAAATTTGCCACCCTCAAAGTTATCCTGTAACAGCAAAAGCACGCTTTCGGCTTGGGCTAAGGATTTATCTAATTTATCCATGGCATCAAGGGCAACACCATTTATCATACAGGCGGTTGAATTAGTCATTTGCCACCTCTTCCGCTAATAATTCAGATTGAACAGTTAAAATGCCTTGTACTTGCCACTTAATAGCGCCAATAGCATCCTTGATTGTTTGATTTGGCAACACGTTAAAGTCAGCTTGTGACAGCGCCTCAAGCGAAGCAAGGGCTTGTTCTAACATCATTGTTTGAGCCCAAAAATCATCGATTGAGCCGTAAACGATAAATTTAGATTCTGGCTTGGTTGGATTACGCATAAATCACCCCCTGAACTTCTGTAGCGGTGAAAGTGCGGTTTACGCATGACGTAGATACAACTTGGGTAGGGTTTGGGGTTTTCATGGTGAATTTTCTCTTATCTGTTTTAGTAATAGATTTGCCAACCTGTAATAGGTGTGGCAAGGCTTCAACTACCGCAGATAAACGGTTAGCCTTATTCGTGCGGATATAATCCGCCTTATTTCGGCTTATCGACCTTGCCACAAATTCGGCTTTAGATTGGGTTAGTAGCCCATCTTGATGAATTTGAGGTACAAAAAATCCGCAAGGCTTACGGGTGCGGCGTCCGTTATCTGTGTTAGTGCCTGAAATACTAACGGCATTTTCCGCCTGCGTCAACGGGGATTTGTCAAAAGTGCGGTTAATCCGCCCAGCAAACGCTAACACATAATCACGGGCTAAAAGGGCGCGTGCGTGCTGTTCGCTGTCGGCTAAAATTCGTAAAGAGTGGATTTGATTAGATAAGTCGGTGCGGCGTATGCCGGCAAACAGATACGTTTTCATGGTAATAACCTTTTGGTAAGTTTTATATCCTTGCTCCCCACTGTCAAATAGGGTGACAAGACGTAACAGGGTTGACAGACCAGCCCAAAAGATACTGGCAGACCTTACGGTCTCCCCATTACGCCCTGTCATATTCTGGATATAACTCGGGTTATTACAGACGTAAAAATACCGCTGTTTCGGATTGGTTAAGCGGCTATACGCTTTTGGGTTCAGCCTGTCAAAGCTGGCAGCCGATTTAGCGACTGCGGTATTAAAATAATCTAAAGTGCGGTCTTTTGTAAAGTGATTTGTGTCACAGTTTTGGAAATTTAACCGATCCAATTCTGGATTGGTTGTTTTTTGGGTATAATTGAAGTTAGCCATAATATTAAGCTCCTTTAATGTTGTGGTTAGAACGCTCAAAGGTGTTGGCGCACTTTTGGGCGTTTGCTTTTTGGCGTTTACTTTGCTATGGTAATTACCATGCTTTAAACTATAACTTATGGTACGTACCAATTCAAGGGGTAATATGAAAAAAGTTGAAAAAAGATCGCCACAATACCAAATGAGACTACATGAAGATTTCCGTAAGCAGCTTGAGGAACAGGCGAAAGTTGACGGAGATACTACATTAGCCACGTGGATAAAACGGATTTTACGCAAAGAACTCTCCTCGCGTGGCATTGAGCCGAAAGCATAATTGCTTTTTGGGGCACCAATAAATTTGGATACTCCCACCATTGGTGGAAGCCGATTAAATACTGGGTTTATCCAATCACTAAACCGAACCGATTTTGGATTGGGTGAGGTTGCCATAACCTCATCTTGTGAAAGTAGCGGTGTTCGTATGATACGAATACCCGCAACCGACAAAATAATTTCCAGCATGGCTTGATGAGTATTGCAATTTTTTTCATTTTTGGTAAGATTAAAATGAATTATATTCATAGTCTAACTCCTTAGTAGAATGTGGTTGTAATTCCTTGCAGGTTAGGCGGGCTAGTTACCCGCCATTTTTTTTATTTCAATTTCCTAATAAACGAATGGCTTTATTTATATCGGCTGCCGTGATGGGTTCAACATCATGGCAGCGATTAAGAACGGTTCGGTTAATTTTCAATCTTTCATTAAATAATCTAGCGACTTCAAAAATCTGTTTTTCATCTTTCAATGTGTAGCGAGTAAATAGACGACCTGCTGAAGATTTCTCACGCTCTCGATTAAGCTTAATATTTAATTCCCTTTCGATTTCGCTGATCTCATTTCGGGCGTTTAAAATATGACAATCAAAATAAGATTCTTTTTCGCTAATGCCTTTTTTGGGAGAGTTGAGCAAGTGCCAAATAACAATCATTAATCTAGTCATTATGCTGTTCCTCTATTAGCTTCTTGTTGTTCGATCCACGCTTCAACCTCGGATAAATTCCACCGAATGAAGTTACTTGATAATCGAATAGGTTGTGGGAATTGATTAGCTTTAACTAGCTCATTGAGCTTAGTACGACCAAAGGACAGCCTAGACATTAAATCTGCGGTGCTGATCCAAATTTGGTTTTTTGTAGGACGGTTTTTAGGTGTTTCCATCAGGAATCCTCTTGTTCGTTAAGTTTGTTAATGTGACGTAACGTTACGAGAGGTATTTAAACAGGATTTTTAGATTGATATAATTGCTATAAGTTACTTATAGCATATTAGCGTTTAGGTTTTTTTTAACCAGTGGCGCAGAATGTGATCATCGGTAACATTGATTTGAAATTTTGATTTGACTTCTTCAAGTAAGGTTTTTTTCAAAAGGTTTTCATCTTCTTTCCATCTTTTAGCCGCATACTCCATAACTCTATCTCGTATTGGTTTGCTTTTATCTCCACTGGTATCAAGATATTTTTTAGCCGCCGGTGCTACTTGTCTAAGTTCATTTAATTTTATTGCGCGGAATAATGCTGATTCATAAAAATGATTAAACCAGTCAAAGCAATTTTTATCTTTTTCCAAAAATGAATACATTATTTCTTTTATTTTATCATCACTTATACTTTGCTCTTTTAATATCGCTTTGAACGTGTTTTCTTTGTGATCTATTGTGCTTAAAAAAACATCATAAAGATTTAATAAATCGTTTTCCAACCCCTTAAACTCCTTATTATCTTCAAGCAATTTTCTCGCTTCTGCTCTCTTAATATCTTTTTTAGGGATACTATCCGCAAGTATTTTCAAATCCATAATATTCAATCTCCTTAGTCGTGGTTAAATAAATATTATCAAATTACAGATTGAATAGAAAACGCTTTGGCAGTCTGATATACTATGACAGTTCATTAAAATTACTTTATTGAATAAGTATGGTAATTCTGGAATGGACGTTATGATTTCCGTAGAAAAAAGTAAGGGGGCTATAAGCCCCCGTTTCATTAATCATTGTTTATGACTAAGCTGCATTTCTGTTGTTCAAATGCTTTTTCTTTCCATGAACTTCTTCAGAACCTTTAAACAAAAAACGCTCATCAATAAGCATTTTGGGGGCTGCTTTCATTAACGCATCCATGGTTTTACCTGTGCGTTCATAAACTTTACTTACTGAAAATTCAAATGATTTTTCCATAATTCCACCTTTAGCCATTAAGAAATAAAGCCATCAATAAGCGCTCTAAGACTGCTCATTTCTAATGTAAAATTCTTACTTCCATCTTCTATAAACCCAAAACTTTTATAATGTTGTCTTAGTTCTATACTATCCTCAACATCAATCAATTTTATGATTTCGCCATCAACTTTTGACATCAGAATAGAAACAGCAAACATCGAAAGTAAAAGCATCCGTCCATTCAAGTTTTGATTATCCCCAAATCTTTCAATACCATAAATTTCTAATGTTTTATTATTGGGGCTATATGATGATAAAAAAGCACCTACCGGGGGTGCGAAGCTGTTCTTTTGACCATTTTCTTTCAATTTAAAACAAAAATCAAAGGCTGAATTAGGATTATAATGATAGGTAATAACATAATCCCAATCTAAACGCCCGTAACCTCGCCCTAATATTTTGAAATCATCATCACTGATACAACCAACTGCTATCGGCAATTCAAGATGCTCTAATAATAGCTGAAAATCGGATATTGTTGCACTAACTAAGTGTTCAAATTTCATTTACTACTTGCTGTACCTTGTCGTTTATCACCGTACTTTGTTCCTAACATTCTAGCCGCCGCATAAAAAAATAGCAATGCTACTAACCGAAAAGATTAACCCTGTTTGCGATCTATTTACTTTGAACAGCTTTTTTCATTTCAGAAAAATAAACCTCTTTCGCCTTTTCCGTTGCGGCTTGCTTGCTCTCTTTGAATCCTTTTTCCATAAACGGGCGGGCTTCCATTTTCTTTGTTCCATATTCTAACAACCACCAATAAAACGGATCGGTTCTATCTCGGGTATTTTCGCCAACGCGCGACATTCTGCGTTTCTGGGTGCGCATTACTCGGATCATGGTAAAGCCGGATTGACCATCTTTCCGTACCTTGGTTTTATGCCGGATATTGTTTTTAATTGTCCCACGCTGCCGGAAATTGGTACTTGATTCCAACAATGGGGCTTGTGGCTTGATGTGTTGCTCAACCACTTTTGCGCCCTCATTTAATGCCTTACGAATGGCTTTTTTTTGGTCTTTCATCAAAACGCCATTTACTTGATGAACAAACGCAGATACTTGATCGGTAAATTTTGCCATGTTGTAACCCCTATAAATCCAATCCGTTAAAATTCGCTAAAAATGCTTTGTGTGATTCACTAAGTTCAAAAGAAAAATCACCGTACTCAAGTTGATAAGTGCCGAATGACATCAAAAAAGCAATTGCCGGATCGATTTTATTCGCTGCTTTTTTCTTGTTCGGTTTAATGTTGGCGTTTGCGTCGGTTTCCATCACCACGTTAGACAATGCCCATGCCAACACCGGATCGCCATTATGTTCAATCATCTGCCGATTAATCAGCACCTCAACCGATTTTGCTACAGGGCTGAAACGCTGGTAAGTTTGCGGAAAGGGTTCAACTTCAAGCCCTGCGCCTTGTAGCTGGGTGCGTAGGTGCGTGGCGTTCCACATGTCAAAACCAATCATCTTAATATCAAACCGTTCTGAATCTTTTAATATATCGTCTCGGATTTTGTCATAATCAATACAATCTCCCTCGGTGGTCTGTAGCCAACCTTGCCGCACCCATTGCCGATAAATGGCGCGGTTTTTGTTGGCCACATTATTAAGCTGATATTCGGGTATGTAGTGGCGGGCATATAACCGCACTTTGTTGCCGTGGGGGAAAGCGTAGCAAATACTAGTTAAATCGTTGGTGCTGGATAAATCCAAGCCCATGTAACAATCTTGGTGCAATAAATCGGCTTCGCTGTAGTCTCGCCGGCACGCCGCCCAATTGCCATCACCTAGCCACGGGGTTGTTCCTTGGCACCAGACATTAAAGCGTTTCGTCAGCATCTCCACCCATTCCGACGGTATGCCGCGGGCTTTTTTAATGGTGTTCTCAAAGTCTAAGTGTGGTATGGATTTCCCAATATTCGGATTAGCCTTGATCCACATCTCAGGGTTATCCACTTCGCTTTCATCGTCCAGTTCAAAAATCATAATGAAAATGCTGTCGTTTTGCTCGTTACCGTCCAGAATCTGACAGCAATAATCATAATGCTGTTTACACGCGGAAATCGTGTTACTGCCTGCGGTGGTGATGGCGAAAAGTAGCCCCTCGGGGCGTGCGCCTTGCCCTAATTCCAATGCGCTGTACACGCTGTTATCACTGTGTAAGTGGTATTCGTCCACAATCGCAAGGCTGGGGTTAGTTCCCTCTATGGTGCTGGATTTTGCCGCCAGTGGGCGCATCAGGCTGTTATTTTTCGGGTAAATCATTTTGTGCTGTAAAATGCTGACCCGTTTTTTCAGTGGTTTGGATAACAGGCACATTTGGCGGGCATCATCAAAAACAATCCGTGCTTGGTCTCGGCTGACTGCGGCGGTGTAAATATCTTGCTGACCCTTTTCCATCACAAGAAACCAGTTCG
Source organism: Testudinibacter sp. P27/CKL/0425 (assembly GCF_052931395.1). Classification (NCBI taxonomy): domain Bacteria; kingdom Pseudomonadati; phylum Pseudomonadota; class Gammaproteobacteria; order Pasteurellales; family Pasteurellaceae; genus Testudinibacter; species Testudinibacter sp. P27/CKL/0425. The sequence continues at coordinate 1,528,454 of NZ_CM128801.1, forward strand.
CCAGTACGGCGGCAACGGTAGATTTGGCGTTTTTCCTCGCCACTTGAATATAAGCAGAACGGTATTTTCGCAAGCCGGTGTTCTTGTGCTTGAAGCCTAGCAGATTGGCAAATAAAAATTGTTGCCAGTCTGATAACTCAATCGATTGTCCTCGCAAGTGTCCTTTAACATGAGGGCAAAGGCGGGAAAAGGCGATAAACTGCGCCACAATTTTATCGTCAAACAGGTAATCAGGGTTATCTAGATCCGCATAGTAGCGTTCAACGGCTTGCTTTATGCGCTTACACGCCTCTATTTCGCCCGTTCTGACCGCTTGAGCGTATGCCTGCCATTCGTTCATCTATGCGCCCAACTGGTCTAATTCGTCGGCTTCCTCGGTTTCTATCGGGGTTTTTCGGCGGCTGACTGGATCGAACCCTAGCAAAGACGACATTTTTATCATGATTTTCTCAGCATCTGCCTTAGCGGTGAGGGCGGGGTTGCGTGCTTCCGTACCTTGTGAATTGGTGATCGAAAATCCACGCTCGGCTAAATCTTGAACCGCTCGGCGGTACAGTGAATAATTCAGGCAATACATTTCAAGATGAACAAGATCGGCGTCTTGAACATCGCCCCGTTCCACTAATTGCTTAATTCGTGCTTTCCATTGATTGCCTGCGATTTCGTCCAGATAATCAGGGGCTTTTGGTGTTCTTCGTTTTGTCATTGGCTTTCCTATATTTTCAAAAAAACTATCGTGCGTAAAAATAGAGTGGGGCGGGCGGTTTTCAAATTGGGTGCGTTTGTTTTTTGAACTACCCCCACCCCTTGAATCAGTTGATAACCGGTATCTATTTAAATATCGAACGGAATAAAAGCACTGCATCAAACCGCGCATTTATCGATCGTTTATATTTCTTAAATTCTTCTTCACCTAATTCTATTAACTGCTTTTCGTCTAGGTGATAGAGAGACATTAACGCCATCTTCAAATCATCAAATTCTTTTGCTTCCGCCTCGGTTATCTGAATATTTATCGCCGATAACCGTTCCCATAACAGTGGATAACGCGCCTTAACTTCATTAACCATTTCTTTTAATTCTGGAATTTCTGTCCATTTACTTGCCATAATTATTTCTCCTTAGTTGTTTCTTTCACCACGCCAAATCCACGCCCATCGATTACCCTTGTTTTGTAGCTGTGGCAGTCACGGCATAACGCCTGATGATTACTGCTCTCCCAGAACAGTGGATCGGCTTGTCCGTTCTCTACGGGCTTGATGTGGTCTATCACCGTTGCCGGAATATACTTTCCTTTGGCTAAACACATTACACATAACGGGTGTTGTTTCAGGTACTGGAATCGGTACTTGCTCCAGTTGTGATCATAGCCTCGTTGACTGGCTGGCGGTCTGGTATCTTTTGGCTTATGTTCGTCACATCGACCAAACCGCACTTTGTTACGGCAACCGGGATAGGTACAGCGTCGCAATGGCTGACAGGGCATAGGCTATCACCTCAATATATTCCGGGTTCACGGTACACGTCCCATAAGGCACTGATTGCCATTGGCACCATTGATAGCGGGGTATCGGTTGTAAGCTCTCGGTTAGCATACAAATGCGCTACATACATCAAACAGCCCACCTTGATAGCCTGATTGAATTTAACCGTGTTCGCATCGGTCTTGTCGCCGAATGTTTTACCGATATGCTGTTGCGCTACTTCCAATGCGGCGGTGATATACCCCTGAATTAAACTGTTGTCCATGTCGTGATCAACAATCAATTGCGCCTTAGCTTCCTCCACGGTGATCAAACTATCGTTGTCCATACGCTTCCCCCTCTTTACACATTAATTGAATTTCTCGGTGCGCCTCTCGGCTGTCTATAACGGAATAAATATCAAATACCCGATCACCGTATTTCACCCGCATTTTGCGATCGATTCCCTCACGGTAACGTATGCGAATGCGGATCATGTTTTCACCCAACTGGAAAGGACCGCTAAAATATTCACGCCCTTGTAATGGCTCTATTGCGGCTCTAACGGTTGCCACGTCATGCCAATCAACTTTCATTCCGCCATAGCTGTTCGTTTTTTGCGTTTTGGCTTGAATGGTGATCACTTTGGTGTAACGTCCCGCTTTAAGCATTCTTGCCATCGTCATCACCTTTTGTTTTTTCTGTACCGTCTTTCTTCACTTCAACGGTTTGCTTCCATGCTTGGCTAAATTCATCGCCACCCGCATACGGGGTTAATCCCTCTTTGCGTCTGACCTCATTCGGACACATTACCCCGGATTTAATCGCGACCTCGTAACTGTTGAATCTGTCCGTCTGACTGGTGCGCAGTAAATCACTGGTATCAAATTCAATCAGATAACGGGGTGAAGTGCGGTTTAAATCCACCATCAACGCGTCTTTTAACTGCTGTTCAAAATTGGTTAACCACGGGCGCAACGTTTGCGACAAAAACGCGCGGCTTGCCTCGCTGAAATTGCTGTAACTGCTGTTTGAATATTCTTGTAAAAATATAGGGCTGATGTTGAAGATTCGGGCAATATCGCCAATGGTAAAGGTTCGGCTTTGTAACCATTCCGCATCTTGGTTGGTCATGCCTAATTGTTTATATTCCAAGCCCCCTTCAAGAACTGGGGTTTTTCCGGCATTCCTTGCGCCTGCGTAACGTTTAATGGCTTCTGCCGCCTTTTCTCCCTTAGATTCGTTCAGCCATTCCGCCGTTGTGATTAGTCCGCTCGCCATTAAGCCGTTTTTCATTACGCTTGATCCGTGTCGTTGCTGCGCCAATCCTAAGCCAATCGTTTCACGACAAACCGCAATCGGGGAACGCCCCATAAAACCGTCATCGGACGAATGCCGCAAGTGTAAGATTTCATCTTGTAAATACTGTTTTACCTTGCCGCTTAAATCGGTGATTTGATAACGGTAGCTGCCATCAACTAGCCGCTGAATATTCACCGCACTGGGCGGGTAAGGGGTTAATGAAAGCGGTTCGCCCTGTTTATCCCACTCAATTACCGCGTAGGCATTCCCATTTAACAAGCAATGTCTCATCATCGTATATTTGAACTGATACGGCGTTTGATTGCGGTTGGGCATCTCATTTAACAGAAAATCCACGTTGTGATTAAATACCCGTTCCCGTCCGTCGTTGTTGAGCCGATACAGATAGCACGGCATGCTTGCCACCGCTTCACTAATCACCGTGACCGCATTTAAAACCGCCGGCAAGGCTTCCGCGGTATGCGGTGAAACAAATTCCCCTGCGCCGGTATTACTGGCGCCGATATACGATAACAATTCATCAATACTAATATTGCGCTGTTCGGTTTTGCGTTTAAATAGCCACATATCACAACCCCACTAAATCCGCCCAACGACTTAAAATCCCGTTTGGTTGCTGTTGTTCTCTGGCGGCTGCCATTGATCGCTTGGCAATTTGAACACTGCTTTCAGGGTAAGCGGGAATGCTGGTGATCGTGATTTCCACCAACTCAGCACGCTCAACCGTGCGCAAAATCGGCTCTTGCTCAAAATCCCATGATTCTGATAACACTCGGAAGCCGAATGACATGCCTGTAATATCCCCACGATCAACCGATACCAGTAAATCACGCCCTAGCGTCGTATCTGGCGGGGTTAATTCAAAACGTAAGCCGATATTATCCTCAATCAGCGATAGCGTCCCTGCGCTCGTTCTGCCTAATAGCTTGGTGTGATCATGCTCAAATAAGGCACGCACATCTTGACCCGTTGCCAATGATTCGCTGAATGCCTTGGGCGCAAACTGTTCTACAAAATCCCACAAGAGTTCTGAACGGCTATTCCACTGCACCACATAACCCGTCAATTTTTGGCTGTCGGTCTGTAGCGTTGCGGATCTAATTTCAAATTCTTTCATAACTGACCTTATGGCAAAAAAGGGGCTTACCGCCCCTGATTCCCTTGGCTTAAGCCCTGGTTTCAATAAACTTGATTGCGTTGGAATCGACCACGCCACCACCCAAATATTTATCGGTGTGGACTTTGTAGAAGCCCGGCTCGGTAATATTATCGGGGCGGGTGCGAATACCTGTTTCATGATCCACAATAAAATAACCCCGCTTGAAATCTCCCAGGGCAATCACCGCTTTCCCGGCGCCACCTGTCGGCAAAGTTTCCAAGAAATGAACGGGCAAACCTAACAGGGTGGCGGGCGCACCAGCGGTTAAACCGTCACGCCAAATATAATCACCATTGCCATTTTTCAGCTTTTGAAGCTGCGCGGCAATCGCCGAACTCATCACCCAAGCCGCACTTTTACGGTATTTACTATGTAAGGTGTAAAGCAAATCAATCAACAAATCGGCAGTAATCCCGGCGGCATTAGCAACTTCCAATTTTTGCAGCGTACCGAACGGGCGAGTTTTATCGGCTGCCGTTGTCCGGGCATAGGTTAATAACCCTTTGGCTTTCTTCTCGCCGTCACCGTCGGTTAAATCCGTTTCTTCGGTTTCGGTAAACGTTTCGCTGATTTCTTCAGTCAACCAGCCCAACACATCAATTGAACTAAAATCTAAGATTTCCTGGGTAGTTTTCGGATAAGCGTAAATCGAATTTAACGCAATCGTCACCTCATGAAGTTTCGGCGTATCGGTTGCAGTACGGGCTTGCCCCTCTTCGCCGTGCTTCACTTTGGCACCACCAGCAGAAACCAGCTTCTTATACTCTTTCGCACCAATCGGCAAGCGCACTACGTTACAAATTTGACGCATTACGCTATCATCGGTTAAGCGTGTCATGACTTGTTTATCCAATTGCGGGATCACCGAATATCCGCCGTCATCTTTAGCTGTGGTGGATAGTGAGCGCAATTCGCCTGTTTTGATATAGCGGCGTAACTCGTCATTACTGACTTGAGGTTGTGAAGTGGTTTCTACTGGTTGCCCGCCTTGATTGCGCTGTTCATCGGCTAACGCCTCATAGCGCGCAATATCGGCATTCAATGCGGTTACTTTGTTGCGCAATTCATCAAAAGTTTTCGCTTCATCATCATTTAAACTGCGGTTTTCTGTTTCGGCAGTGGTTAGCACATTGCGCATATCCTCCGCCAGCTTCGCCTTTTGTTGGCGTAAATCGATTAGTTTCTTAAACATAGGTTTCCCTCATTAATTGAAAATCTCTTGACCGTAATCAATGGAATAGCTCAACGTTGCCGATTTCCATAGGTGTTGCTCTGTGTCAAACGTATATCCATATTCAACCCCGGGGCGAAACTGCCGAATACTCTTATAGCCATAGCCAACGCGAATTAACTTATTGATCTGTTCAGCCAAATCATCAAGCCGATCCTCATCTTCAAACAGCGGCATAAAGATAGTAATTTCAAGTGTTCCGCTCCATTCTGTAGCACTAAATCCAACGCCCTCACAAACGGATTGAGGAATAGAAACAGAAACAGCGGGAAGCTGATCTTGGATATCCGAAAAGAACGCATTGCCATTATAGAAATGCTTCACGCCCTCAACGTTGTTAGAAAGCAATTCGACAATCTCTTTTCTAACGATTTTATGAATATTCATTGATTACCCTTATCTTAATTAAGACGGCTACAAGTAGCCCATATCATATGATAATCACATCTAAGAGGTTGTAAACAATGAATTTTTTAATCGTTAAGTGGCGAAAGGCTACGAACAAGGAATTTACAAAAAAATATTCAGCATTTGCGGATTTGCGCCAGCTTTGGGGAAATTTCCAGTTTTTGCTTATGCCAAAAGGAAAAATCTTAATTTCTACTCTTAACCCCTTTACTACTCTTTATCTATTATTCTATCTACTTATATTTTTTCTTTAAGAATCAAAAAATAAATATATATAAGAGTAAATAAATAGATAAGTAGATAAAAATAGAAAAGTTTCAGTTAATTTCTATATATCAAAAAAAAGCCAGCATAAAGGCTGGCCAGTGATTGAGAGCCTTAAGCACTCATAACTTGAAGATGAAATTTCGGTATCGCATTCTGTGCGGCTTGCTCGACATAATCCCCCCACCATTGAAGCATGTCAAAACGGTGTGGCAAATACTCCGCTCTAAGGTATGCCATGCGAACATCGTCGTTATTGATATGTGATAGTGCGACCTCGATCAGGTCTTTATCAAACCGCCTCAAGCCGTTCGCTGTCCTTGCCTCGTTTAACACCGTGCTGGCTATTGCGCGCATTCCGTGCGCCACCAGCTTACCTTGATAGCCCATCCGCTTTATAGCAGCGTTTGCGGTCTGTGTGTTGATGTGTGTAGCAGGATTTTTGATACTCGGGAATAAATACCGCTTGCCACCGCTAAACTTCTTTATTTCTCGTAACACCGCTAACGCTTGCCTTGATAGCGTAACCTTATGTTCTCGCCCCATATCGCTCGTTTTTAGACCTTTTTGAATGTAGATAGTCCATAGTCTGTCTTTTTCGTTAATATCCTCATATCGCGCCGTAGCGGCTTCTGCTGGGCGTGTCATGGTAAGAAGCTCCCACTGAATTAAAAGCCTCGTCATTTTGGTCATATTTGAGTTTGCTAGAGTGGTTAAGAACTCGCCTAGTTGTTCTGGTTTAATGGCTTTCATGTGGGTTACAGTCGGATTATCAAATTCTTTCCCGATATTGGCGGTTAAGTTCATGTCAATAATTCCACGGTGTAGCGCATAGATCATTATCTCATTCATTTTCTGAATGGCTCGCTTGAGCGTTTCTAACGTTCCTCTCTCTTGAAGGGGCTTAAACGCATTGATCGCCATAAGTGCCGTTATCTGCGTTATTGGCAAATCGCCGAAATGTGGAAGAATATGTCGCTTGATCATGCTCCAAGTATCAGCAGCTGTTTTATCTGAAAAGTTGGCGCGTTTTTTTCGATCTTCAAACCATGCGGCGGCAATTTTGGCAAACGTATTATTATCGGCTTGCTGTTGTTTTTGCTCTTCCTGTTGTTGATGGAGTTGCGGATCAATATCCTGAACTAATAGGGCTTGGATTTCTCGCTTCCTCTCTCGGGCTTGAGCTAAGGTTAGGGCTGGATAATCACCCAATGAAATATTTGTCCGATTGTTAGTACTAGGTTTTGTATATTTTAATCGCCACACTTTCCTACCATTTGGGAAAATACGCATATACAAACCCTCTCCATCACTTCTTGAGTTATACGCTTCTTTTTTGGCTTTGAGTTTTTCAATCTCAGTGTTAGTTAGACGGTTATTTAACTTAGTCATAATGTACTCTCCAGTAAATTTGTACTCCCATTTTTGTACTCCGTAAGTGAGAGTACAGTAGGGAGTACAAAAAATCTAGGTTAGAGACGAAAAGAAACGATAAGTTACGAACAAGAAAAAAGCCTAGAGGCTTGATTCTCTAGGCTTTTCCGACTAGCTGCGAACAGCTACGATATATTTTTTGGTGGAGCTGGCGGGAGTTGAACCCGCGTCCGAAATTACTCTACCTTCAGTCCTACATGTTTAGTCAGTCTTTAATTTCACTTACCCACTGCGGACAGACACGCGACAGATAAGCTAGCTTGATTCAATTTAACGTTTCGATCCGCAAGCGGAGGCGTCCACGCGATCTCGTTTGGGTTGACTCCTCTTGATCCCCGCCTTACGAGCGGAAGCTGGGGAGAGAAGGCTAAGAGCAGGTTATTAAGCTGCTAAAGCGTAGTTTTCGTCGTTTGCGACTATTGTTTTGCGGTTTGTTTACGAGGCCTACCGCACCTCGACATGCACCTTGGGCTTCGCCAATCCCGTCGAATCCAGAATCAGCCCCAAAATAGATTAGCGATTTTAGCAAAAAAGCGCGAGAAACGAAAGCACTATTCGTGCGTTTCGTTTTTCAGCAGACTAATCCTAAAGAGTTAGTTTTGCATCTCGACGTGGTTTTCGAGAGTATAGTAAATATGATCTGTTCAAAAAATAAGCGGTCGGTTATTTTTGCTTTATGACAGTTATATGACAAAAATAAAAAAATATTCTATTTCATAAGGATAATAAAATAAAAATAGCTTCATAGCTAGTTTTATTAATGTTTTTTGAGCCGAAAAAAGGGCTTGCTTGATAAAAATATTGGTCTATATTCGTGCCATAAGTTTTGTGTGGCGGACAGTAATGTTTGCCAGCTAGTCGAAAATCATCGGATTTAAAACTTTACTTTAAGGAGACTCTAATGAAAGCTATTAAAAATAAATTTGTTCGTACTTCATTATTCACATTGATGGGTTCAACTATGGTTTTGGCGGCTAACAATGCCGTTGCAGTTGATATCACCGGTGCAGGCGCTTCTTTCCCGGCTCCGATTTACGCAAAATGGGCGGATTCTTATAAGAAAGAAACCGGCAGTCAAGTTAACTATCAAAGTATCGGTTCTTCCGGCGGTAAAAAACAAATTATCGCGAAAACCGTTGATTTCGGTGCAACGGATGCACCAATGAAAGATGAAGAATTAACCAAAGAAAATCTGTTCCAATTCCCAACCGTTATCGGTGGTGTGGTGCTGGCAGTTCACTTGGATGATGTGAAGAGCGGTGAGTTAGTATTGGACGGCAACACCGTTGCAGACATTTATCTGGGCAAAGTGAAAAAATGGAACGACGAAGCGATTAAGAAATTAAATCCTAATCTGAATCTACCAAACAAAGATATCGCGGTTATCCGCCGTGCAGACGGTTCAGGTACGACTTTCGTATTCACCAGCTACTTGTCAAAAGTCAGTGCAGAGTGGAAAGAAAAAGTGGGTGCCGGTTCAACTGTACAATGGGCGCCGGGTTCTTTCGGTGGTAAAGGTAACGAAGGGGTTTCCGCTTCTATCCAACAGTTAGACGGTGCGATCGGTTATGTTGAGTATGCTTATGCGAAACAAAACAACTTGCCATACGCCAGTTTGGTTTCAGCCGACGGCGAAATGGTTCGTCCAAGCTCAGACAGCTTCAGTAATGCGGCTGCCGGTGCGGATTGGAACACTTCTTTCGCGCAAGATTTGACTCAACAAAAAGGTGCAAACGCGTGGCCAATCACTTCAACAACCTTCATTTTGGTTGAGAAGCAACCGGGCAACGTAGAGCGCGCCAAAGAAACATTGAAATTCTTTGAATGGGCTTTAGATAAAGGCGGTGACGAAGCATTGGCTTTAGACTACGCTGTTTTACCTAAGTCGGTTGTTGATACCATTAAATCTGCTTGGAAAGCAAACATTGCTGATAAAGACGGAAAAGCGCTTTATTAATTGTTGATTCAACACAACGGAGTGTGAATACACTCCGTTTTATTTCCTAAAAGATTTATTGAGAAAGGACGTTTTATGTCAAATAAATCCTCAGCGGTAATATCACCAAGTAAAAAGGGTGATATTTTTTTTGAATTACTGGTCAGATTTTCAACCTACCTGACGTTGTTAATTCTTGGGGGAATCATTCTCTCGCTGATTATTTCTTCCCTGCCTGCAATGAAAGAGTTCGGGATTTCGTTTCTTTGGTCAAAAGAGTGGAATCCGCCGTTAGATCAATACGGCGCCTTAGTGCCGATTTACGGAACCTTGGTCACGTCATTAATCGCGTTGATTATTGCCGTGCCTGCCAGCTTCGGCATTGCCTTCTTTTTAACCGAATTAGCGCCACAATGGCTGCGCCGCCCGCTGGGGACGGCGATTGAGCTGTTGGCTGCCGTTCCGAGTATTGTTTACGGGATGTGGGGCTTCTTTATCTTTGCACCGCTGTTTGCTAAATACTTTCAGCGTCCGGTCGGCGAAGTGGTTTCCGGCTTCCCGATTATCGGTTCGCTGTTCTCCGGCCCAAGTTTCGGGATCGGGATTTTAGCAGCCGGGATTATTTTGGCAATTATGATTATTCCTTACATCGCCTCGGTGATGCGTGATGTGTTCGAACAAACGCCAGCGCTGATGAAAGAGTCTGCGTACGGGGTCGGCTGTACCACTTGGGAAGTGGTGTGGCGCATTGTGCTGCCATACACCAAGAGCGGTGTGGTTGGCGCGGTAATGCTGGGCTTAGGGCGTGCGCTGGGTGAAACCATGGCAGTGACCTTCGTTATCGGTAATACCTACCAATTAGACAGCCTGTCGCTGTATATGCCGAGTAACAGTATCACCTCGGCAATTGCCAACGAATTTGCCGAAGCGGAATCGGATATGCACATTTCCGCCTTGATGGAATTAGGCTTGATCTTGTTTGCCATCACCTTGTTAGTGTTGATCGTATCCAAATTGTTGGTGCGTCGTTTGTCGAAAAATGAGGGAGCGAAATAATGGCAACTTCAACGAAAAGCAAATACGAAATTGTCAAAGAGCGGTTGCAAAACAAGCGCCGAATCATTAATAACATTGCGATTTTTATTGCGATGTTGGCAATGGTGTTTGGTTTGATCTGGCTGGTGTGGATCTTATTCACCACCTTGCAAAAAGGGATCGCCGGCTTATCATTGGATGTGTTCTTAGAAATGACACCGGCGCCGAATGCTGAAGTGGGCGGCTTGGCAAATGCGATTGTCGGTAGCTTGATCATGGTGGTCTTTGCTACGTTTATTGGCACGCCGCTGGGCATTCTGGTCGGGATTTATCTGTCTGAATACGGCAAAAAATCTTGGCTGGCGGAAGGAATGCGTTTTGTGAACGACATTTTGTTGTCAGCACCGTCGATTGTTATCGGTCTGTTTGTGTATGTATTATTTGTCGCACCGGTCGGCAACTTTTCGGGTTGGGCAGGGGTTGTCGCCTTAGCATTGCTGCAAATTCCAATCGTGATCCGCACCACGGAAAATATGCTGAACCTGATTCCGAACAACTTGCGTGAAGCGGCTTATGCCCTCGGCACACCGAAATGGAAAATGATCCTTGCGATCACCTTGCGCGCCTCAACTGCCGGGGTTATCACCGGGGTGTTACTGAGTGTCGCCCGAATTGCCGGGGAAACTGCGCCGTTAATGTTTACCGCACTTTCCAACCAATTCTGGAGCTTAGACATGAGCAAGCCGATGGCGAGCTTACCGATGACCATCTACAAATTTGCCTCCAGTCCGTTTACCAACTGGCAAGAATTGGCGTGGACAGGCGTGCTAATCATTACCTTTGCGGTGCTGTTGTTGAACATTCTGGCACGTGTCGTATTTAAAAATAAAGAGAAGAAGTAAGGAATAACCGATGAGCATTATTGATTTGAATAAAGCCGAACCAAGCCAAAAAATTATCGAAGTGAAAGATCTGAACTTTTACTACAGTGATTTTCATGCGCTAAAAAACCTGAATCTGGATATTGAAGCAAATAAAGTTACCGCATTTATCGGGCCGTCAGGTTGTGGTAAATCAACACTTTTGCGTACCTTCAATAAAATGTATGCGCTTTATCCGGAGCAACGTGCCGAAGGGCAAATTCTGCTTGACGGTGAAGACATCATCAGCAGCAAAAAAGATATTTCGCTGTTGCGCGCCAAAGTCGGCATGGTGTTCCAAAAGCCGACGCCGTTCCCGATGTCAATTTATGACAATATTGCTTTCGGCGTGCGCTTGTTCGAAAAATTGTCGAAATCGGAAATGGATGATCGCGTCGAATGGGCATTGAGTAAAGCCGCACTTTGGAATGAAACCAAAGACAAACTGCACAAGAGCGGTTACAGCTTGTCGGGCGGTCAGCAACAACGGTTGTGTATTGCCCGTGGAATCGCGATTAAACCGGAAGTGTTGCTACTGGACGAACCTTGCTCGGCATTAGACCCGATTTCAACCGGCATGATCGAAGATCTGATCTTAGAGCTGAAAAAGGATTATACTGTGGTAATTGTGACCCACAATATGCAGCAGGCAGCCCGCTGTTCCGATCACACGGTGTTTATGTATTTGGGTGACATTATTGAACACGGCGCAACCGATGATATGTTCAACCGTCCGAAAGACAGCAGAACGTCAGATTATATCACCGGACGTTTCGGTTAAACCCCCGGTTAACAGGAGATCAAAATGACTTTAAATGAAAAAAAACACATTATGAAACAGTATGATCGCGATTTGAATCATCTGTTATCATTGTTGTTGACCATGGGCAGCTTGGTGCAAAAACAGCTGCACGATGCGTTGCAAGTAATTAAAGGCAACAGCGAAATCAGCGCGCTTGATGTGGTGGAAGGTGATCAGCAAGTCAACTCGATGGAAGTCGCTGTTGACGAAGCCTGTGTGACGTTAATTGCCCGTCGTCAGCCGCTGGCGGACGATTTGCGTTTTATCATCACCATTTTGAAAGTGGCGTCGGAATTGGAGCGTATCGGCGATTCGGTGGATAAAATGAGCCAAACGAGTTTGCATGATGACGTGACCATCGAAAAAACTTTATTGGATAAAATAGATGTCATGGCGCAAGACGCGATCGCAATGTTGCACGATACGTTGCGTGCGTTTTCCAGCATGAGCTTGGAAGAAGCGAAAGGCGTTTATGCGCGCGATATTAAAATTGACTCACGCTATCAAGAGATCATCGCCGACGCCAAAGACGGCATGAAAACCAGACCGGACAGCGTTGACAGCCTGCTGACCGCTATTTTAGCCGCGCGTGCAATTGAGCGTATCGGTGATCGCTGTCAAAATATCTGTGAATTTATTTACTATTATTTGAAAGGTGAAGATGTTCGCGAAACCGACGAGCCGGTTTTCTAAACTTAGCGGTTTTAGTTGACCGCTACAATTTTCTCTCCCTCCGCGTGCGGAGGGAGATGCCCGAAGGGCAGAGGGAGGGATTAATCAGAAATTAGAATTTATAAGACAAATTCCCTACCGCACTAATGCCTTCGGCATAGTAGCAATAGGTGTCGCACCCCGCTAAATATTTGCGGTTGACGAGGTTGTCGATATTCACCCGCATTTCTAAATTGTCAGTGAAGCGATAACTGGCAAAGAGGTCCACCACTGTCGCAGAAGGGACTTTTTGCATTCGGATATTGAGATCATGCCGTGGCTGTCACGCTGTTGCCGATATAACGCACACCGATAATTGATCATTAAATTGGTATGCTAAACGCGTGGATAGCGTGTGTTTTGGAATCAAAGGATTATGCGTGGTTGCGCCGTTTGCATTTTTCGTGACGGAATGCAAATAGGTATATGCCATTAACGTTTGCAGTTTGTCGGTAACATTCAAATCGGCTTGAATTTCCACGCCTTTGCGTTTGATTGGGTCTTCGCTGCTGATTGTCGCCCCTGTGCCTTGCCCAACCAACGCGCCCTTATCTTTTGCGCTAAACAATGCTACGGAGATCGTGCCGTCTACCCAGCTTGGCATATATTTCACACCGATTTCATGCTGTTTGGTGATGTTCGGATCATATAGGGTTTGATTGCCGCTTAATCCGTTTGGTACGCGGAACGATTCGGTGTAGGCATAGTATGGGTTTAAACCTAATTCGTTAAAATAGATTACCGAGCCGGAATAAGAGGTGTAGTTTTTACGCACGCTTTGCGCACTTGCCAATTCGCTATTGCGCACACGATCATGGCGCACGCCGGCGGTTAAGCCGATGGTATCCCACAACACGATGTTATCTTGCAAATAGTAGCCTTGTTGAATCGCTTTAATTTGGGTTAACTGCGAATCGGTTAAAGTTTGTGGCGCGCCATATTGTGCCGATGGATTATAAACATTAGTGTTCCCGATTCCGCCCCAGTTCATTAAACCGTAATAAGCATCAAATTTTTGATGACGATAATCCATGCCGACAAGCAGCGTATTTTCTAACATATCATTGTTAAATTTCCAGCTCAGACGGTTGTCAATGCTGTGGCTTTTCGCCGTGCCGTGATTGAACACAATACCACGTGAAACTTCATTGTTAGCTAAATTTAAAGTTGGGAATGCATAAGCCCCTTGGTGGTGACTATAAATTTCTTGATAACGGTAGTTTTGGCTGAAGCGTAAGCCGTTGCCAAATTCATGGCTGAATTCATAGCCGATACTTTTGGCGATATTCTTTTCATTGTCTTGGGTCGGATCGCCTAAATTGGCATGAGGTGAAATTTTACCCGCAGCAGTTGGCACTAATGTGCCGTCTTGTGGCAGGAAGTTAGAGCTTGGCGTGCCGACATTTTTTAAGTAGCTGGCTAAAACGGTCAAGTTGGTTTTATCTGAAATATCCCACGAAATGGACGGCGCAATGTAGTAGTTTTCCGACCAAGTGCCGTTCCATTCGCCGTCTGCACGGTTATATGCACCGACTAAGCGGTAACGCACGCTGTCATCAGCATTCAAGCTTCCCGTATAATCGGCGCTGATGCCGCGTTGGTTTTTATTGCCGAAATGAGTGCTGATTTCACCACGACCAATTGCGTCTTTATTCGGGCGCTTGGTGATGTAGTTGATCAAACCACCGGCATTGGACGCACCAAATGCCATCGAATCGGAACCTTTCACCACTTCAACCGCTTCAACACCATACATCATCACTTGCGGGGTGAAAAATCCTTGTTCTAGCATTGGCATTCCGTCCACCGCTTGGCTGGCCAGTGTGCCGCGCAGGCGGAACCAGTTGGTGTTGGTGTCGCTGCCGAACACTTGATTAGTGAATCCGGCTTGGTAACGCGCCAGCTCATCGGCTTTTTCAATGCCTTGTGAGCTGAGGGCTTGGTTATCCAACACCACTGCCGATTTTGCTTGGTTAAACGGTTGGGTTTCCAATTTATTCATGGTTCCCACCACATCAATCACCTCCAGCTGCTCTGTTTCTGCTTGTTGATTCGCAAAAGTGGGATTGGTGGCAAGCAAAAGTGCGGTTGCCAGCGCGGAGTATTTAAAGGTTTTTTGCATAAAAGTTCCTTAGGTTATGAGAATAAACGGTGCGCGTTAGAGCTTGCGCATAATCAGTAAAAAGTAACCGCCGCCGAGCAGTGTTGCCACCAGCCCGGCAGGCATTTCGTAAGGGAACAGCCATTGTCTGCCGATCCAATCGGCGGCAATCATCACCGTTGCACCAATGACAGCCGCAGCAAGCAGTTGCGATTTGGCTTTGTGAAAGCCCAAATACTGCGCCAAGTGCGGTGCGAGCAAGCCGACAAAACTCAGCGGCCCGACCACCAATGTGGCGCAGGCGGTGAGCAGTGCGCTAAGCAGAATCAGCAACCAGCGGACTTGGTTTAAATTTAGCCCCAGTGCTTTTGCCATTACCGCGTGCAGGCTGAGCAGATCCAGCCAACGGCTGAACATAATACTCAGTGCCAACAGCCCAAGTGCGGTCAGGGTGAGCCCGATTGCGATGTGGCTTTCGGCATAATAGGTTGAACCTGCCGTCCAGCTTAACAGTTGCTGAATGCGGAAATCGCCACTTGCCATCAAAATGCGTTGCACCGCATCAAACAACGCGGCAAGGCTGATGCCCGTGAGCAAAATCCGTTCGGGTAACATGCCGCTGCGCCCGTTAATCAGCATAATCAGCAGCAATACCGCCAGCGCACCCAACAGCCCTGCGATCCAAAATTGATCGGCGCTCACTTGGCTAACACTGAAAATCACAATTAACACGCCAAAACTCACGCCCGAGGTAATCCCCAGCAGTTCAGGGCTTGCCATTGGGTTAAAACTCAACCGTTGTAACAGCGTGCCAGCCAGTGCCAGCATCATGCCTGCGGCAAGGGCATATAACAACCGTGGATAGCGCAATTCAAGCAATAGCGGTTTTGCCCAGTCAAACGACCAACCATTGGCGCTGTTGCCAACGGAGAGCGCGACAAGTGCGGTGAAAGCCAATAACGCGATTAAACTGATCCCCGTGCGGTTTTTACTGTCTGTAAAAACGACGATGCCGCTTGCAAGCGCCCGCTTTGCGGCAGGTTTTTAAACATCAACCACAGTAAGAGCGGTGTACCTAACACTGCAGTGACCGCGCCTGTCGGTAGTTGGTAGTGATAATAGTGGCTGAGTAATTGCAAGCCTAAATCGGTGAGCAGCAGCAAGCTGGCGGCAAGATACGCGGTTTGCAGCAGCTGCGCTTTAAACGTGCGGATCCCCAGTTGTCGGCTGATGGTGGTGGCGGCTAAGCCGATAAACCCAAGCATGCCAACCCGACTAATTACAATCGCCACCAAATAAGCAGAAAGCAGCAACGCCGCTAAGCGAATCCACTGCACCGGCACGCCGAGGCTTTTGGCGTTGCTGTCATTTAAACTTAATATCGCCAGTGGACGTTGCAGTAGCGTAATCAGCAGCAACGCAGGCAGCAGCAAGCCCAGCAGTTGCACGCTGTCTAGCCAGCTTTCTTGCACCAGTGAACCTGCACCCCACATCATTAAGCCGCGCGATTCTTCAGGGTAAAACAGCATCAGCGTGGCAGAGAGTGAGCCGAGATACAGGTTTACCACTAGTCCCGCTAAAATCATAATCAGTGGTGATAACGTTTTGCGCGACGCCAGTAAAAACACCAGTGCCAGTGCGCCAAGCGCGCCGAGAAACGCGATGATAGTGGTGCCGAAACTGAGAATGGCAGGGAAAAACAGCGTGCAGGCAAACAGCAAAAATTGCGCGCCACTGCTGACCGCCAGGGTGTTATCGGACGCCAGCGGATTATTCACCACTTGTTGTAATAACAGGCTGGCAAGCCCAAGTGCGGTTCCTGCTAATGTTGCCATTGCGAGGCGCGGCAGGGTGTAGTTTTGCACTAATAACAGCGCCAGCGATTGTGTGCTGTCAGTGCGAAAAGCGGAAAGCCAGCCATTTGGCAATTGGGCGTGCAGCAACCACAATGCCAGCACCGCACTTAAGGCGAATATCATCAGGTTCAGCCCCCAAACGGAACGGGTTACCATGCTTCACCTCCGTGTTGCAACGCCGTGGCGAGTTGTTGCGCGGAGGGCAGTGCGCCAAATGTCCAAATGGCGGGTAGCACAATTGGATCGCGTGAAAGCGGCAAGTGTTGCCACAAGGTGTTGTGCTGAAGTGCGGTTGGCACGTTCACAGGATAAGGTTTGATCACCACCAAGCGCGGATTGTCGGCAAAATCCGCCAGCTGATTAATGCTGATATTGGCAGATCCCCACACACTGACGGGGTGCGCCCACGCATTGCGAAAGCCCATGCGCTGAATTGCCGCACCAAACAGGCTGTTTTCGCCATAGACACGTAAATGGCGACTATCAATAAATTGTACCAGCAGCAGTGGGCGGTGTTGATGTTCGGTTAGCTGTTGTTTTAACTCGGCAAACAGCTGTTCGGTTTGTGAAATGAGTTGTTCAGCCGCTTGCGGATCGCCCACACGTTGTGCCAGCTGGCGCGTGGCGCTGAGTTGGTTTTGCCAAATATCGCCTTCACGGTAAAAATCCACACTCTCCACCTGCTGCGGATCGGCAACATAGCGTTGTAGTAACGGCGTTAAACTGCTGAACATTGCGCTGTTGATGAATAAATCGGGCTGTAATTGCGCCACTAACTCTTTATTCGGTTGCAAATGCGTGCCTAAATCCAGCGTACCTTGCGGCAGCGCGGGCACGGCAACCCAAGTGCGGTAGCTTTCGGCATCACCGACGGCAATTGGTGCATGCCCGAGGGCTAATAAGGTTTCTGCAACGGTCCAATCCAGGGTAGCGGTTCGCGGTACGGTGAGAGCTGATACGTTACAGCTGATAAATAATAAGGCGGCAAGCAGAAAACGGCGCATGGAAACCTCAAAAAAACGCAACGGGATCACCCGTGCGAGGATGGGGGATCACCTGCAATTGAATCCCGTAAAT
This sequence comes from Testudinibacter sp. P27/CKL/0425, assembly GCF_052931395.1. Lineage (NCBI taxonomy): Bacteria > Pseudomonadati > Pseudomonadota > Gammaproteobacteria > Pasteurellales > Pasteurellaceae > Testudinibacter > Testudinibacter sp. P27/CKL/0425. Next base: position 1,546,174 of record NZ_CM128801.1, read on the forward strand.
CGCATCAAGATTATCTTGCGTCATCAATTCATCAGGTGAGCCTTGCATTAATAATTGCCCGCTGTGTAAGGCGATTAACTGATCGCAAAAGCGTGCCGCGAGGTTTACATCATGAATCACAATCACCACGCCAATATTGAGCTGGCGCGTAAGCTGTTGGATCAACTGCATCACTTCTACTTGGTGGGCAATGTCCAGCGCGGCTAAAGGCTCATCGAGCAACAAAAAGCGGTTTTGTTACGCCAGCAGCATCGCCAGCCAAATCCGTGAACGTTCACCGCCGGAAAGCGTATCCACCAGCTGATCGGCAAAGGCTTCCGTGTGGGTGAGCGCCAGCGCTTGCTCAACAGCCTGCTGATCTTGCTGTTTATTGCGCCCAAACAGCCCATTCCACGCATAGCGCCCCATTTGAATCAGTTCACGCGCGGTTAAATTGGTTGCGGCGGGCAAATGCTGTGGTAAATACGCCACTTCACGCGCAAATGCGCGGCTGCTCCAAGTTTGAATCTCACGCTGTTTTAAGGCTAAGCGCCCACCGGAGCAGGGTTGTTGATTAGCAAGCAACTTAATTAACGTGGATTTTCCCGAACCATTGTGCCCGATCAAACCATACACCCGCCCAATCTCAAAGGTGAGATCAATCGGATGCAACAAAGTGCGGTTCGGAATGTGGTAGGTCACTTGTTCAAGTTGAAACATGGCTTGCCTGAGCGTGAATAAATTAAAAGAGCGGGGATTTTAATTGAAAATTATTCTTATTTCAAGTTTGTAATTAATTTATGTTTTGAAAGTATTAATGAGTAATACTGTTTTTCTTGGTGAAAAAGTATCTACTTTTGGTAGATACTAAGGAGGCGATATGACAACAGCAAAATTATTTTGGACGGGAAACTCTCAGGCACTGCGTTTGCCAAAGGCTTTTCGTTTTGAGGGAGAGCAGGTGAAAATTAGCCGCAGAGGAAAACAAGTCATTATTGAGCCGATTGTTTCAAATTGGGATTTCTTAGAATGAAATTTTTATTAGATACGAATGCGGTGATTGCGGGTAAGATCAGAGCGGATTTGGAAAAATCAGGTACGCCAATCGACGCTTATGATATTTTAATTGCCGCTCAAGCGGTGAATCATAATTTGATGTTAATTACACATAATACCAAAGAATTTCAGCGAATTAATATGCCGGCTTACGAGGATTGGTTGTAGGCAGTGATGTTTACAAACCGCTCTTGGCTATTCTCTGTTATTTATAAATGCAACTATCGGGTTTCGCCGAAGGCGAGTTACTCTTGGTTTCAATTGTAGGCGCGTATTGTGTATGTCCCTACAACCCAAAATCAGCATATACACCGAGTTTTATAAAACAAAGTGCGGCGTGATTTCAACGGTAGGGTGGGCTTGCTAGCCCACCACAAACCACTTTCTTGAAACGCCGCACACTCACGTGTGCGGTTACGCATGGTGTCGCCCCGTTGGGGCGAAAAATGCAGAAGAAGGTATGAAAATCCAATGCAACGCACTTTCTTTTATGAAGTGCTGTGAAATATTGTAGAGCCTCCCTCTGCCCTTTGGGCATCTCCCTCCGCATGCGGAGGGAGAGAAAAGCAAATAATGGGTAATAAAATTTCTTTCGCCCTCTCCGTTTACGGAGGGGGCTGCCGAAGGCTGGGGGAGGTTAGAGTGCTATTTTAATTAGGTTGTATAGGGGCGTATTGCATACGCCCATGCGATTTAGCCATTTAATTAGATAAAGTAAAATCATAATTGCTATATTATCTTTTGCGCTCAAAACCGTTCATCTTGCTATCTCACGCCACACCAAAATAAAAGCCCCACCAAATGGTGAGGCTTACCTTCGTTTAGCTGAGAATTACAGCACTTTGACAATGCTTTCGCACAAGTAGCGGATATTGTCTTCGGTGATGCCTGCAACATTGATTCGACCGGATCGCACGGCGTAGATCGCAAACTCATCTTTCAAACGGTCTACTTGCTCAGGGCTTAAACCGCTGAAGGAGAACATTCCGTTTTGTTCGATAATGAATGAAAAATCTTGCTGTGCGCCATATTCTTTCAACAGCTCAACAAATTTCTGACGCATGGTTTTGATGCGATCGCGCATTTCTGCCAGTTCGGCAATCCAATCGGCTTTCAATTCCGCGTCGCCCAACACCAACGCCACTGCATTTGCGCCGTGTGATGACGGGTTCGAATATAAAGTGCGGATAATCGATTTCACTTGGCTGAATGCGGTTTCTGCGGTTTGTTGATCGGCAGCAACCAGGGTAAATGCGCCAACACGTTCGTTATACAAACCGAAATTTTTTGAATAAGAGCTGGCTACCAGCAATTCTTTGTGGTTTGCGGCAAACGCGCGCAAGCCTTGTGCATCTTCTTCCAAGCCGTTTGCCAAGCCTTGATAAGCGAAGTCAAACAGCGGCAGCCAGCCGTTTTTCACCGATAAATCGGCTAATTGTTGCCATTGTTCGGCGGTCGGGTCGATGCCGGTCGGGTTATGGCAGCAACCGTGCAGCAACACGACATCGCCTTCGCCGGCGTTGCTCAAATCGGCGATCATGTTGTCCCAATCTAAGGCACGGGTTTGCTCGTTATAATAGCGATAGTTACGGATAGTGATGCCGACAGCATTAAAAATCGCATTGTGGTTTGGCCAAGTCGGGGAGCTGATCCACACATTTTGAGCGTTGGTTTGGCGTTTGATAAATTCCGCTGCGACACGTAACGCCCCTGTTCCGCCTAAACTTTGTGCGGTTTTAGCGCGTTTGCTTTGCACGATTTGACTGTCGGTCCTGAACAGTAATTCTTGGGTGAATTGGTTATACGCCGCCACACCGTCGATGGTCAGGTAATTTTTGTTGTTTTCGGTTTCTAACAGGCGTTTTTCTGCCGTTTTCACCGCTTTCACAATCGGGGTTTGCCCGTTGGCATCTTTATACACGCCGATCCCCAGATTGATTTTGTTATCACGGGTTTCGGATTTAAACGCTTCGCCTAAACCTAAGATCGGATCGGCAGGAGCCGCTTGGATTTTCTCAAACATGATGATGTCCTTTTATGATGTTGTGTTTTTAATGATGTTATAAAAATAATCGTTTATTTATACTGATTTCTGAACGGAATCACAATCCCCGATTTGAAAAATCAGCTTAATTTTTCGATCGCCCATTCCAAGCCGGAAAGATAGTCGTTTGGCAGCAGTGTTTCCAGTTGGCGTAAGCCGTCGATTAACACCGTTTTGCTCGGATGAGACAAATTAAGGTGTCCCACTTTGCGCCCTGACCGCACTTCTTTGCCGTACCAATGTAATTGGCTAAACGGTAGGTTTAACCAATGCGGATTGTGCTCGGTGCCGATTAAATTGACCATTACGCTTGGCATAAAGGTTTGCAGCGGTGGCGTCGGCAAATCCAGCAACGCGCGCAAATGCAGCTCAAACTGGCTGACGCTACAACCCAGTTGCGACCAGTGTCCGCTGTTGTGAACGCGCGGCGCAAGTTCGTTGATCAGCAATTTATCGCCGACCACAAAACATTCCATCGCCATCACGCCGACATATTCCAACTTTTGCATAATCGCGCCTAGCATTTGTTCGGCTTGGGTTTGCAAAGTGCGGTCTGAATCGTTAAGTTGCACGCTGTAGCGCAAAATGCCGTTCTGTTGCAGGTTGTGGCTGATCGGGTAGAAGCGGAAACTGCCGTCTTTAAAACGCGCGCCTATCAGTGAAATTTCGTAATCAAACGGAATAAAGGCTTCGGCGATCACTTCGCCGAACAGATCCGGCGTGATTTGTTCGCACGTTTCAGCGTCCACGATCCATTGTCCGCGCCCGTCGTAGCCGCCGGTGCGGCGTTTGACCACGACTTTACTGTCGACTTGGCTGAACACTGTTTGCCACTGTTCGGCGGAGTCTAACTGTTGCCACGGGGAAGTCGGCAACTGTAATTCGTCTAATAGTGATTTTTGTGAATAGCGATCGGCGAGTAAACCGAATACATTTTTATTGATAAAATTCGGATGAGAGGCAAGTGCGGTGGTTAACGGCGTGGTCGGCCAGCGTTCGATTTCGGCGGTGATCACTGCATTATTTTCGATTTCAAATAATGGTGCGTCAAAATCAAGCGGCTGCACGCCGATGTCTAACGGGGCGCCGGCATAGCGCAGCATACGCCCCAATTGTCCGTTGCCCAACACATAAACCGGCGGATGAATAGCACTTTTTTGCATGGCGGATTCCTTGTGTCAGCAGCGATTAAAGCAGGCGGGGATCGGGATTGTCCAACACCGTTTGGGTTTGTGCGCTGCGGAATTGTTGCAGGCGCTCGGCTAATTGCGGATCATGGCTCGCCAAAATTTGTGCCGCCAGCAATCCGGCATTCGCCGCTCCGGCTGCGCCAATCGCCAAGGTGCCGACCGGAATGCCTTTTGGCATTTGCACGATGGAATACAGACTGTCCACGCCGCTTAAAATCGAACTTTTCACCGGCACGCCCAGCACCGGCACAATGGTTTTCGCTGCGATCATGCCCGGCAAATGCGCCGCGCCTCCCGCACCGGCAATAATCACCTGGTAACCGTTGCCAAGTGCGGTTTCGGCGAACTGAAACAGTTTATCGGGCGTGCGGTGTGCAGAAACGATTTCCACATGATAAGGGACTTGCAGTTGATCCAGTACGTTGGCGGCTTCAATCATGGTCGGCCAATCACTTTGAGAACCCATCACAATGGCGATTTTTGTAGACATAAGCGAGCTGATTTCCTTTCTGTTAATGTGAGTATAAAAAGTGCGGTTAGCATAGCATGATTTTATAAGAAATTAATCGTTGTGAATGTGCTTACGGCAAGATTTTATATTTTTTAGCCGGATAGCGGTGATTCGATTGCAAGTTGGCGGAGAAAATTCTATGCTTACCGGCTGAATAAAGATAAAACCGATGGAGCAAATAATGTCAGCGAAAGCCAAATATAGAAAAGATTATAAAAAACCGGATTATACCGTCACTGATATTTTTCTCGATTTTCAACTCGATCCGCAAGATACACTGGTCACCGCAACAACGCATATTCAACGTTTGAACCCGCAAGCAACCCAACTGCGCCTTGACGGACACAGCTTTCAATTTGTTTCCCTGAAACTCAACGGCAGTGATTTCAACCACTATCAACAAGACAGCGAATCGCTCACGTTAGATTTGACCGCACTTGATGTCGACAGCGTTGAGCTGACGATTCAAACCCGCTTAAAACCGGCAGAAAACACCTCGCTGCAAGGGCTGTATCAATCGGGCGACGGTTTCTGTACCCAATGTGAAGCGGAGGGCTTTCGCCAAATCACCTATATGTTAGACCGCCCGGACGTGCTGGCGCGTTATACCACCAAAATCACCGCCGACAAAACGGCTTATCCGTATTTGTTATCCAACGGCAATCGCACCGGCGGGGGCGATTTGGCAGGCGGCAAGCATTGGGTGGAATGGCAAGATCCGTTCCCGAAACCGAGTTATTTGTTTGCGCTGGTGGCAGGCGATTTTGATCTGTTGCAAGACAGTTTTATCACCAAGAGCGGTCGCAGCGTGGCGTTGGAATTGTATGTCGATAAAGGCAATCTGGATCGCGCCGATTGGGCGATGCAGAGCCTGAAAAAATCGATGAAATGGGACGAAGATCGGTTTGATCTGGAATACGATCTGGATATTTACATGATCGTGGCGGTCGATTTCTTCAACATGGGTGCAATGGAAAATAAAGGCTTGAACGTGTTCAATTCCAAATTTGTGCTGGCAAACCCTGCGACTGCAACCGACGAGGACTACCACAACGTTGAAGTGGTGATCGCGCATGAATATTTCCACAACTGGACCGGCAACAGGGTAACCTGCCGTGATTGGTTTCAGTTGAGCTTAAAAGAAGGCTTGACGGTTTTCCGTGATCAGGAATTTTCATCTGACACTGGCTCGCGCGCGGTGCAGCGGATCAATAACGTGAAGTTGCTAAGAGCGGTGCAATTCGCTGAAGATGCCGGCCCGATGGCGCACCCGATCCGTCCGGAAAAAGTGATCGAAATGAATAATTTCTATACCGTTACGGTGTATGAAAAAGGCGCGGAAGTGATCCGTATGCTGCACACCTTGTTGGGCGAAGTGCGGTTTCAGCAGGGCATGAAATTGTACATTGCCGAAAATGACGGCAAGGCAGCAACCTGTGAGGATTTTGTCTCGGCAATGGAACGGGCTTCCGGCGTGGATTTGACTATTTTTCGCCGTTGGTACAGCCAATCCGGCACCCCGATTTTAAGCATTAGTGATGAATATGACGAACGCAACCATATTTATCGCTTACATGTAGCGCAAACCACACCGCCGACCCAGGATCAGTTAGACAAAATCAATCTGCACATTCCACTGAAAATGGCGTTGTATGACGCGCAAGGTCACAACTTGGAACTGCAAGATGAAAACGGCCCGGTCAGCCAAGTGTTAGATATTCTGCAAAATCAACAAACATTTGAATTTCACCATATTTACACGCGCCCGACGCCGGCGTTGTTGTGTGATTTTTCTGCGCCGGTCAAATTGGATTATGACTACAGTGACGAACAACTCTTGTTACTGTTAAAACACGCCGAAAACGATTTTGTCCGTTGGGATTCAATGCAAATGTTATTGGCAAACGAATTGCGCCACAATTTGTACCGCCTGCAAAACAATGAGCCTTTGCAAATCAATCCGCAGCTGTTAGATGCGCTATATGCGTTGTTGGAAAATTATCAGCAGGACATCGAACTGACCGCACTTATGTTGCTGTTGCCGAAAGAAATTGAATTTGCCGAACAGTTCAAATTGATTGATCCGAGCGGAATTCATCAAGTGCGCACTTTCTTGCAAAAGAGTATTGCCGAGCATCTGAAAGCCTTGCTGTTAAAAATTTATCATAAAATTGATTTGCCGACTTACCGCATGGCTAGAGAAGACGTGTCCTTGCGCAGCTTGCGCAATGTTTGCTTGAGTTATCTGGCGGTGACCGAATTCGGCAATGCGCTGGTCAACACCCATTATTTGCACGCCAACAATATGACCGACAGCTTGGCGGCACTGGCGGCAGCAACTGCGGCAGCATTACCGTGTCGTGACGCACTGTTGGCGGACTTCGAACAGAAATGGGCGCATGACGGCTTGGTGATGGACAAATGGTTTGCGCTACAAGCCACCCGTCCGGATGAAGATGTGTTGCAAAACGTGATGGCGTTAATGGATCACCCGAGTTTCAAATTCAACAATCCGAATCGACTGCGTGCGTTGGTCGGCAGTTTCGCCAACCATAATCCGAATGCGTTCCATGCGATTGACGGTTCAGGTTATCGTTTCTTGGTCGAAGTGCTGATCAAAGTTAACAGCAGCAATCCGCAAATTGCCTCGCGTTTAATCGAGCCGCTAATTCGCTTGGCGCGCTACGACGCGCAGCGTCAAACCTTGATGAAGCGTGGTTTGGAACGTTTAGCGAAAATCGATAACCTGTCGAAAGATCTGTTTGAAAAAATCGAGAAAGCGTTGGATTAATCGAAATAAAGCGTACAATTGAGGAAATCTTCGGATTTCCTTTTGACATCATTTCAAAAACAGGTGATAGCTTATGTACTCATTTATCAAAAAAGGGTTATTTTCACTGGACGCAGAGCAGGCGCATAATTTCACGGTTAAAACCCTCGGATTAGTTGGCAAAACGCTATTAAGTCACCTGCTGCAAACCGCACTTCGTTGCCCGCAAGGCACGCCGAAAAGCTGCATGGGGATCCAATTTAAAAATCCGATCGGCTTGGCGGCGGGCGCCGACAAAAACGGCGAAGCAATCGACGGCTTTGGCGTATTGGGATTCGGTTTTATTGAAGTCGGCACCGTTACGCCGTTGGCGCAAGACGGCAACCTGAAGCCGCGCCAATTCCGTTTGACGGAAGTGGAAGGGATCATCAACCGCAACGGTTTTAATAATTACGGTGTCGATCATCTGGTCGAAAACGTGAAAAAAGCCCGCTATGACGGGGTGATCGGCATCAACATCGGCAAAAACACCACCACCTCGGTCGAAAACGGCAAGGGCGACTATATTTATTGTTTAAATAAAGTGTATAACCACGCCGGTTATATCACGATTAACATTTCATCGCCAAATTCGCCCGGCTTGCGCCAACTGCAATACGGCGAAGCGTTAGACGATTTATTGCAAGCGGTTAAAGCCCGCCAAGCGGAATTAGCCGAATATTACAATAAATATGTACCGATTGCGGTTAAAATCGCGCCGGATCAAACCGATGCTGAACTGGTGCAAATTGCCGACACCTTGCGCCGACACAAAATGGACGGCGTGATCGCCACCAACACCACGATCTCGCGCGAGAGCGTTAGCGGCATTGCTAACGCGGAACAGCAAGGCGGATTAAGCGGCAAACCATTACAGCAACTCAGCACTCAAATTATTAGTCGTTTGCATCAAGAGCTGAAAGGCGAAATTCCAATCATCGGCAGCGGCGGAATTGATTCACTGGAAAGCGGTAAACAAAAAATCGCCGCCGGTGCGGAATTGCTGCAACTGTATTCCGGCTTGATTTACCACGGCCCGCAGTTGGTGAAAGCGTTGGTGGAAGGGATTAAATAATCCTGGTCGATTGAAAAGAAAAACGGGATTCTGTAGTTATAATCCCGTTTTTTGGAGTAGTACAAAAATGTGGTTGAAATCTCACTTAATCCTAATAGACGGGGGTTAAGTGAATAGCAAAAAAGTTCTATGTATATGGTTCAGAACAGATTAAAAAACATAGTAAAAGATTAGGTAGACAGCGATATAATATATAGCAAAATAAAACTATATTTATATGAGAGAATTGAATGAAAATCGTTGATTTTAATAGATTAAATAATCGAAACCAACGATTTTATTTACTATTTTTTAATAAGAATCAAGGGCTGAAACCGCACTTTAACGCTTATTACTCAAATAATTCAGCGTGCAGCAAACGCACCACTTCATCGGCGTGTTGGCTTTGCACCAATAGGCAGATGTTGTTGGTGCTGGCACCGTAGCTGACCATGCGCACGTTATACTGTTCAATTGTGCCGAACAGGCGTTTTGCCACACCGGCGGTGATGTGCAGATCGTTGCCGATTAACGCCACTAACGACAGGCCTGTATCGACTTTCACGTTGCACACTTCGCTCAGTTCGGTTAATAACTCGTTCGACAACATATTCGCACCGGAAGAGGCAGAGCCGGTTTTATCCAACGTTAACGCCACACTGACTTCAGAGGTGGTGATGGTGTCGACTGAAATTTTGTGTTTTGCCAAAATATTAAAGACGTTGGCTAAAAAGCCTTGCGCATGCAGCATACTGAGGCTGGAAAGCGTCAACAAGGTTTGATCACGGCGCAGCGCGATGGCGCGGAAAGTCGGGCGCGGTTGCGGATCACGGGTTACCCATGTGCCGCCGGCTGCCGGATCTTTGCTTGAACCGACATAGACCGGAATGTTGCTGCGCACAGCTGGCAGCAAAGTGGCAGGGTGCAGCACTTTGGCGCCGAAGGTTGCCATTTCTGCGGCTTCGGCAAAGCTCATGGTGTCGATTTTCTGTGCCGCAGGCACCACGCGCGGATCGGTGGTGTAAATGCCCGGTACATCAGTCCAGATAAGAACATCTTTTGCCTCTAACACTTCCGCTAATAATGCCGCGGAATAATCGCTGCCGCCACGCCCTAAAGTGGTAGTTTTGCCTTTTTCATCGCGTCCGATAAAGCCTTGTGTGATCACCAGCTCGCCGCGATTGATCAACGGTTTTAAGATGTTGTCACAATTTTTCTGGGTTTTGGCGTCGTCCGGTGCGGCTCTGCCGTAGTTGCTGTTGGTCGCAACCAGTTGGCGCACATCGACCCACGTGGCGTTGGTTTGCAATTCACGCAACACTTCAACGAAAATTAGGGTCGACATCATTTCACCGTGGCTGATCAGCTCATCGGTTAAGGCGGCGGAAGTGGCTAAACTGGCGGCTTCTGAGAGTGAGGCGATATTCGCCAGCAAGCGGTCGATCTCTTCGCTGATCACTTTGCTGTTTTTCAATTCGTCTAAAATGTTGTATTGAATAACGCGCAGTTCTTCCAAATATTTAGTGCGTTGATCAGCTTCGCAGCCGTTGGCAAGCGCAACCAAAATATTGGTTACACCGGCAGAAGCAGAAAGCACCACCACGCGGGTGTTCGGATCGGCAATGACAATTTTGGCGCAAGCGCTCATTGCTGGGTAGTTGGCGACGCTGGTGCCGCCGAATTTGGCAACGGAGAGATGTGACATAGTTAAGTTCCTGTAAAGTAAGTAATGAAGCGAATTGTTAATATAATAGAAATAATTTAAGTTATTCAAGGCGATTAAGCAAATTTTATTATGATTATAGCGCCTGATTAAATTCGGTTTAGTATTGATACCGCTTTACTGCAAAATAGTCAATAAAAAACGCCGCTTAACGAGTTAAGCGACGTTGGTTGTTTAAACCGCACTTTAGGGGCAAAGTGCGGTTTGCTGATTAGTTTAATTCAGCACGCAGTTTTTTGGTGACGTTAACCATCACTTCCAGTGCGGCGTTGGTTTCCGGCCATGCGCGGGTTTTTAAGCCGCAGTCCGGATTCACCCATAAACGTTCTGCCGGAATCACATCTAACGCTTTGCGCAACAGGTGTTCGATTTCGCTTGCCGCCGGTACACGCGGGCTGTGAATGTCATACACGCCTGGTCCGATTTCGTTCGGGTATTTGAAATCACCGAATGCCGTCAACAATTCCATGTCGGAACGTGAGGTTTCAATGGTAATCACATCGGCGTCCATGCCTGCAATGGCGGGCAGAATGTCGTTGAACTCGGAATAACACATGTGTGTGTGAATTTGGGTTGAATCTTCCGCGCCGAATGATGACAAGCGGAATGCTTCGGTCGCCCAGTCTAAATACTGCTGCCACTCGGCACGTTTTAACGGCAAGCCTTCGCGGATCGCAGGTTCATCAATTTGAATGATTTTGATGCCCGCTTTTTCCAGATCCAACACTTCATCATTTAATGCCAAAGCAATTTGTTTGCACACGGTGGAACGTTCAATGTCGTTACGCACGAAAGACCATTGTAAAATTGTTACCGGCCCTGTCAACATACCTTTCATTGGCTTTTGGGTCAGGCTTTGGGCGTAGATTGACCATGAAACCGTCATCGGATTCGGGCGCACCACATCACCGAAGATCACCGGCGGCTTCACGCAGCGGCTGCCGTAGCTTTGCACCCAACCGAACTTGGTGAAGGCAAAACCGTCTAACAATTCGCCGAAGTATTCCACCATGTCGTTACGTTCCGCTTCGCCATGCACCAATACATCAAGATCCAGTTTCTCTTGCTGTTCCACCACATAGGCGATCTCTTTTTTCATTGCCGCTTCATATTCAGCAGCCGACAGTGTGCCTTTTTTGAAGGCGGCACGCGCGTGGCGAATTTCCGTGGTTTGTGGGAATGAGCCTATGTTGGTGGTTGGTAATAAAGGTAATTTCAACCAATCTTGTTGTAATTTAATTCGCTCGGCAAATGGCGATTTGCGTTGATCCGCATTGGCGGGCAGCGAGCTTAAACGTGCCGCAACCTCAGGGCGGTGAATCACCGTCGAACTGGCACGGGCATCAGCTGCCGCTTGGCTGGCATCTAACTCGGCTTGCACCGCAGCACGGCCATTGTTTAACGCTTGTTTGATCACGTTCAGTTCTTGAATTTTTTGCAGGCTGAACGCTAACCAAGAGTACAAATCACGATCTAATTGGGTTTCCACTTCCAAATTAAACGGGGTGTGCAGCAGTGAGCAGCTCGGTGCGATCCACAGTTTTTCGCCTAATTTGGCTTTTAATGGTTCAACCACGTCTAACACACGGTTCAGGTTGGCACGCCAGATATTGCGCCCGTCGATCACCCCGACAGACAGCACATTTTGGTAATCGTCAAAGGCGCTTAATTGTTGCGGCGCACGCACCAGATCAATGTGCAAGCCGTCAACTGGCAAGCCTTTCAGTAAATCGGCGTGTTCAGCAACGGAGCCGAAATAGGTGGCGAGCAATAATTTGGCTTGCACTTTCGCCAGTCTGTCATAGGTCGGTTTGAATGTTGCAACCCACTCTGCCGGCAGGTCAACGGTCAGAGCCGGCTCATCAATTTGAATCCATTCTGCGCCCGCTTGCACAAGTGCGGTCAGGATTTCTTCATACACCGGCAACAATTTTTCTAGTAAATCTAAGCGGTTAAAGGCTTCTTTGCCTTTCTCTTTGCCTAACCATAAGAAGGTGATCGGGCCAACCAGTGTCGGTTTGGCTTTCAAACCGAGGGCTTGCGCTTCTTGCAGTTGTTGCACATAGTGTGCAGGGTTGGCTTTAAATTCAGTGTTTTTGTGAAATTCCGGCACTAAGTAGTGGTAGTTGGTATCGAACCATTTGGTCATTTCAATCGCAGGTTGCTGCGCATTACCACGGGCTAATTGGAAGAACTGATCGAGGGTTAATGCGGTGCTGTCGAAACCAAAACGCGCAGGGATTGCGCCCGTTGCCACTTGCAGATCTAAAATGTGATCGTAAAAAGTGAAATCAGCAACCGCAACATAATCGGCATTGGCAGCCGCTTGGTGTTTCCAATTTTTTTCACGCAACGCTTTGGCGATATCTAATAAGTCTTGTTCTGCCAGCTCTTTGCGCCAGTAGCGCTCTTGTGCAAATTTTAATTCACGTTTTGCACCCACACGCGGAAAGCCGGATAGATGAAATGTCGTCATGATGTTCTCCCAGTATTTGAATTTATTTAATTTTAAATAGCCGTCTAAATGGCTATTTGTGAGATGCAGAATGACGGATTTTAGTGTATTATGCAAGATAATAATTTTCACAAACATGATGAAGAATTTTAATAATGAAGCCGATATTTCTCGAACTCCGCCATTTAAAAACCTTGCTTGCACTGAAAGAGACGGGGAGCGTGTCGCAAGCCGCCAAGCGGATTTACCTCACGCAATCTGCGCTGTCACACCAAATTAAGCTATTGGAAGATCAATACGGCTTGAGCCTGTTTGAGCGCAAAACCCAGCCATTGCATTTCACTGCCGCAGGCGAGCGCTTGATTCAGTTGGCAACCGACATTTTGCCAAAAGTGATGGCGGCAGAGCTGGATTTGGTGCGGGTGAAAGAGGGCGATGCAGGTGAGCTGCGGATTGCGGTGGAGTGTCACACCTGTTTTGACTGGCTGATGCCCGCAATGGATTTATTTCGGCAGAGTTGGCCGCTGGTGGAGCTGGATATTGTCTCAGGCTTTCACACCGATGCGATTGGGCTGCTGCTGACTCACCGTGCGGATTGGGCGATTGTGTCTGAAATAGAAGAGACGGCTGGCATTGTGCATTTGCCGCTGTTTGGTTATGAAATGGTGGGCATTTGTTCGAAAGATCACCCGTTGGCAAGCAAAGCCGTTTGGCAGGCGACAGATTTTGCCGATCAAACGCTGTTAACCTATCCCGTGCCTGATGATATGCTTGATCTGTTGCGTAAAGTGTTGCACCCGGCAGGGATTAACCCGTTGCGCCGCACCAGTGAATTAACTATCGCGTTAATTCAGCTGGTGGCGAGCAAACGCGGCGTGGCGGCGTTGCCGTATTGGGCGGTGCTGCCATATTTGGAGCGTGGTTATGTGGTGGCACGCAAAATCACCGATGCAGGTTTGCAAAGCGAATTGTACGCCGCTGTGCGCGAAGCTGATGTCAATACCGCATTTGTGCAGGATTTTTATCACACCGTCAAATCACAAAGTTTTTCAACCTTGCCGGGTTTATCGGTGCTGGGTTAGCTGATTTAAAAAGGCGTCATCAAGCTCATCAAGCGAATGGAATTGATAATCCGCCAATACCCAACGCGGATCGGCGCGTTCTGCGGCACTGGGCACTACTACACACTGCATGGCGGCAGCTTTGACAGCAGTCATGCCGGTGATCGAATCCTCAATGCCGAGCGCCTCAATCGGATCAACCATTAATTGTTCTGCTGCGCGCAAATACACTTCTGGGTGCGGTTTGCTGCGAGGCAAATCGGCGGCGGAGACAATCGCTGAAAAATAGGCGCGAATACCGCACTTCTCACAAATCTGTTCCAATAATGCTTGTGGAGAAGCGGAAGCAATCGCCATTTTAATTCGGCGTTGGGCTAAACGTGCCAGCAATGGTTTCACCGTCGGAAATAACGGCTTTTGTTGCAAGATAAGTGCGGTTGCTGCCTGGTGGTATTGCTCGGTAGCGGTGGCGACACTGAGCTGTGCCGTGCCGTATTGACGATAGAAACGGCGCACCACCTCGTCTGAAGGCACGCCGGTCATTTGCTGCATATCTGCATGGGTGACAGGTAAGCCGAGTTGATTAAAATACGTCACCCCGGCTTGTTCCCACAGTGGCTCGGAATCAATTAAGATCCCGTCCATATCAAAGATAACCGCACTTATCGCCATGTTTCACTAGCCTAATAGTTCGATAATATCTGCCGCACGCTTGATGTAATCGCCGCCGAAACGGTGGCTGAAATTCAGCAGATAATAGAGTTGATAAATCGCTTTGCGTTGTTGGTAGCCTTTGTCAATCGGGTTAATACCGTTATAGGCTTGATAAAATTCAGCAGGCAGCGGCTGAAACAGCTCCGCCAGCGCCAAATCACACTCCGCATCACCCCAATAACAGGCGGGATCAAATAGTACGATTTCGTTGTCACTTAAACCGATATTTTTATGATAGAACGCACCGTGCAGCAGCGCTGGAACAGGCTGATATTTGGCTAAATGAAAATTAACCGAAGAAATAATATCTTCGAAATTGCCGAAATGGATCTGTTTTTCCCTGCACAGTTGCAGCTGCCAGCCGATCCGATTTTCACTAAAGAAAGTCGCCCAATTTTTCGCCCAAGAATTAGGTTGATACACCGGCCCCAGCCATGTGTCGTAATCAAAGCCGTATTCGTGACTGCTGCCGCTGGTATGCAACGTCGCCAACTGTGCGCCCAATTCCGCCATTTTGGCATTCGGCACCGGCTCTAACGACAGCGATTCCATTAAGATAAAACAGACATTTTCGGCACAGCCGACACCATAGACGCGCGGCACACGCACCGTACCGCTCTTTGCCAGCAGCGCCAACTGATCCGCTTCGGTGCGGAATAGCGAACGATAGGATTTGTCGTTAACCTTCACGAAAACCGGAATATTGCCGTCGTCAATAATCCACGCTTGGTGCATTTCCCCGTCCTCGACGGGCGTTTTGGATTTAATTGTGTAGTAAGAACCAAATTGTTCAGCCAGTAACTGAGAGATTGCTTTCCACATCATTTTGCTCCTTAATCTAGTCGCCCGTAAGCCTATCTTAGTCGGAACGGATTGATTTTACTGTGATTTGGGTCAAAGTTTAGCGGTTTGGTTTCGCAGGCTAAGATTAACGCTTAAATAATGGGTTTTTCATGCTAAAATAGCGCGCAATTTTGCACAATAGTAGGTGCGAAAGCGTTACTGATTTTATGAATAACACACTATTTTAAACAAGTAGCCTTGCGTATGGGTTACCACTGTAAAAGGACAGATTATGCCAATTATTACTTTACCCGATGGCTCACAACGCCAATTTGACACTCCTGTTTCAGTATTGGAAGTCGCACAAAGCATCGGTGCCGGGCTTGCTAAAGCCACAATTGCCGGGCGCGTGAATGGCGTGCGCAAAGATGCCGTTGATGTGATTAGCGAAGACAGCTCACTGGAAATTATTACCGCCAAAGATGAAGACGGTTTGGAAATTATCCGCCACTCTTGCGCGCACTTATTAGGGCACGCAATCAAACAGCTGTTCCCAAGCGTGAAAATGGCAATCGGCCCGACAATCGATAACGGCTTTTATTATGATGTGGATTTAGACCGCTCTTTAACTCAAGACGACATCGATGCGTTAGAAAAACGCATGTTGGAGTTGGCGAAAACCGATTACGAGGTGGTGAAAAAAGTAGTGAGCTGGCAAGAGGCTTATGACACCTTTAAAGCCCGCGGGGAAGAGTATAAGTTGGCGATTTTAGATGAAAACATCGAGAAAACTTCCACACCGGCGCTGTATCATCATCAAGAGTATGTGGATATGTGCCGTGGCCCGCACGTGCCGAATATGCGCTTTTGTCACCATTTCAAATTACAAAAAATCGCCGGTGCTTATTGGCGCGGTAACAGCGATAATAAAATGCTGCAACGGATTTACGGCACGGCTTGGGCGGATAAAAAACAATTAGCCGCCTATTTACAGCGCTTAGAAGAAGCGGCAAAACGCGATCACCGTAAAATCGGTAAGGCGTTGGATCTGTATCATATGCAGGAAGAAGCGCCGGGCATGGTGTTTTGGCATAATGACGGTTGGACGATTTTCCGTGAATTGGAAACCTTTGTGCGTACCAAACTGAAAGAGTACGATTATCAAGAGGTGAAAGGCCCGTTTATGATGGATCGCGTTTTATGGGAAAAAACAGGGCATTGGCAAAACTATGCCGACTTGATGTTCACCACCTCATCGGAAAACCGTGAATATGCGATTAAACCGATGAACTGCCCGGGTCATGTACAAATTTTCAATCAAGGCTTGAAATCGTACCGTGATCTGCCGTTGCGTATGGCGGAATTTGGTTCGTGCCACCGTAACGAGCCGTCCGGTTCATTGCACGGTTTAATGCGCGTGCGTGGTTTCACCCAAGATGATGCGCATATTTTCTGTACCGAAGATCAAGTGGAAAGCGAAGTAACCGCCTGTATCCGCATGGTGTATGACATTTACAGCACCTTTGGTTTTAACAATATTCAAGTCAAACTCTCCACGCGCCCAGATTCACGGATCGGTTCCGATGAAATTTGGGACAAAGCGGAAGAGGGCTTGGCAAATGCGCTCAAACACAACGGACTGGAATATGAAGTGCAAGAAGGCGAAGGCGCATTCTATGGGCCGAAAATTGAATTTGCGTTGCGTGATTGCTTAGATCGTGAATGGCAGTGTGGTACGATTCAGTTAGACTTCGCTTTACCGGGGCGTTTGAATGCCTCTTATGTGGCGGAAGACAACGAACGCCGTGTGCCGGTGATGATTCACCGTGCGATTTTGGGATCGATCGAGCGTTTCATCGGGATTATCACCGAAGAATATGCGGGCTTCTTCCCAGCATGGCTTGCGCCGGTGCAAGCGGTGGTGATGAACATCACCGACAGCCAAGCAGATTATGTGCAAAACGTGGTGAAAACCTTGTCTGATTCGGGCTTACGTGTGAAATCGGATCTGCGCAACGAAAAAATCGGCTTCAAAATCCGCGAACACACCCTGCGCCGTGTGCCGTATATGTTAGTCTGCGGTGATAAAGAAATTGAAGCGGGCAAAGTAGCGGTGCGTAACCGTAAAGGGCAAGATTTAGGCACATTCACCATTGATGAATTTTGCCAAATTTTGAAAAGCCAAGTGCGGTCACGAGAACTGAATTTGTTGGGCGAAATTGAAGCCTAACCGCACTTTGCGTTAACGAACATAAAAAGACAAGCCGTGGCTTGTCTTTTTTATGGAGGCAGATATTTGTCTACTATGCCGATTTTTATTGCGGTTATAATTTAATTTCGATATTGACTACATAGTTGCGTCCCGGTTCATAAAAACGGGCGAGTCCTTTGCTGTCACGATCCACGGCATTTGTGGTGCTGTGGATATTGATGCCGCGCAGGCGATCCCATGAATGGTATTGACGATTAAACAGGTTGTATACGCCGCCATTCAAAGTGATATTTTTTGTCAGCTTCACATAGCCATACACATCAAACACCGTGGCGGATTGATTCAGGTATGGAAAGGCTTGTCGGCTTTCGGTATAGGTTCTGGAACGGTAATTGAAGTCATTTTTATAAAGCATTGCTTCTTTTGCTTTTTTCGCTCCAAGATACGTCCACTTACTGTGCAGTCCCCAATTACCATTCGGTTGATCGTAACCGATGCCTAATACCACCTTAATCGGCTGAATAGAGAGTAGCGAAACGTTGTTTGACAGTTTGCCTTTGCTGTAGCCGAGCGCGCCGTTTAAGGTTAGTCCTTCAGGCAGTGGGCTAATGGTGTGAAGTTTTAATTCACCTTGCACAGTAATACCGTTAATCGTGGCTCGATCAATATTCACCATTTGCTGAGTGGGTGTTTCTTCATACTGACGGCAAGGGCTTCCGCCAGTGCTAAAGCAGCGATAGGGATCATAGTCTTCATTTTTTTCTCTAATAATGCTTTCTTTTTCATGGAGAAAATTTTTGTAACGGTTATGGTAGAGGGTTACTTTCAGATTGCCGTAATCGCCCTCACCGCTTAAGGTCAACGTATGGTTAAGACTTTGTTCTTGCTTTAAGTTTGGATTTGCCAGCCAACGCCCTGCACGGCTTTTATCAAATGTGAAATACATTTCGGAAGCGGAAGGCGTTCTGAATCCGGAGCTGAGATCATAGCTGAGCAGCCACGACGGCGTTAAAAACAGATCGGTACCCAGTGATAGACTTACGCCGTTGAAGGTTTTGCCTGCGGGGATCGTGTCTTGGCAATTATGGCAGCTGGCATTCAGCGCCTGCGGTTTCAGCCGAGAGGAATCGTAACGAATGCCTACACGGTTGGCAAAGGTTTCGTTCCAGTTAATTTGATCAAACAAGCTCAGATGAAAATGCTGTGTTTTCACCGGGTGTTGAATCGTGTTGGGCTTGGTGACGGGGCCGCGTTGTAAAATATAAGTGTCGAGATTGATATTTTCAAAATCACGCTGATCCCAAGCGCCGCTCAATTTAAATTCATGTGACGAACCGGCTAGGTTGAGCGGCTTACTTTGCAACTCGAATGCCAATTGATTAAATTTGGTTTTCATACGGCGATCGTAGATTTCACCAAGCTCTTTTTCCTCAGTTTTCCAATTTCTCCCGCCTTTGTAATTGACGGACGCCACATCGGTTTTTTGGTGGTTATAGCTTAATTTAAGCATACTCAGCCAAGTGGATTCGGGGGTAAATTCATACGTTAAACGGTAACTTTGGCGTTTATGTTGATCATCGGCTTCCCGCCATTGACTGCCGAAGAGAACGTATGATTTTTCATTGACGGCATTTGTGCCTTTCTGCCCGTGGGTTTCAACGACAACACGGTGTGCTGGGCTGAAACGATAGCCTAATTTGGCTAACCACGCATGGTAACGGTGTTTGGATGGATCCGGCACGCCGCGAGCCGATCCGTTAATATCTTCGCCGTTGCCCAGACTTTTCAATTCATAGCCGCGGCGCAGGCTGTAGAGCAGTGCAATATCCCACCCTCCCTGATTGAGAGCTGTGCCGATAGTATTTAAATATTCGCGATTTTTGCTGCTATAACCGCTCTTTAGCAATACGCCGTAGCGTTCGCCAGGCTGAATTAAATCACGCGGGGTTAGTGTGCGGTAATTCACTGTCCCCCCTAGCGCACCGCTGCCATAGCGAAATGAATCGGCGCCTTGACTGATGTCGATTTGTCGGATCAGCTCCGGATCAATGCTCAAGCGAGAACTGTTGAAATTGCCATAACGGCTATACAGCGAGTTTTCTTCGGAATCAGGCAGCGCCACACCGTCAATACTCAGCCCGACACGGTTTCCTTCCACGCCTCGCAGAGTGAATCCCTTGTTATGCCGACCGTTGTCGGCAATTCCGACATCCGGCGTATAACGCACCAGATCCTGCGCGCTTCCGATCAGCTCTTTTTGAATCTGAAGTCGGTTTTTACTGATGTCTGTCAATTTGTGGCGATATTCACTTTCGACATGAATTTCATCTAAATCGGCTGCGATAGCGTTATTCGCGAGCAACGGGGTGAATAAGAAAAGTGAGAGTTTTTTATGATCCATATTACCATTTCCTACGGTTGTTACGGGCTGATGAATAGTGATAATTGAATGTGCAGCTATTGTTTTTGCTCGGGTTTTTACACAGCTTCATAAATATTTTCAAAGTTAATGTTGATAATGAGATTGATTATTATTAATATGCAAGCCGCCAAGTCAAGCGATTTGGCAAAAATTTAAATTACAGCGGCGTGGTGATCGTGATCACGCTTTTATTGTGAGGTTATACATGGAGTTAGCTGAACTAAAGGATCGATTAAGCCAAGCACAACCGATGGTGCTGGAAGCGTTTGCCGCGGAGAATGGAGTAACGCTGTTTCAAATTTTGCAGGCATTGGAATGCAAGATGATTTCCGGCTCTCATTTTGATCGCATCTGGCATGAAATCAGCGCATGGGAAACCATGACATTGATTGTGCATACCGCAGACGGCATTTGGGAATTTAGCGGGAAATTGCCCAGCGGCACATATCGCCACGGCTATTTTAATTTGCGCGCCACGAGCGGGCTGTCGGGGCATATTAAAGCGGAACGTTGCACGCAGATTGCCTTTTTAAAACGTGAATTTATGGGAAAACAAACCGCGTCGGTGATTTTTTTGAACCGCGATGGTAGCGCAATTTGCAAGATTTTTGTCGGCAGGGATTCACACCGTGAATTATTAACCGATCAGCTACAGCAGTTTGAGCAGATGCAGCTGTATTGATCGAATTGAAGGTATCGCATTGATTCAATTGCCAAATGGCTTTACGCAAAGTGCGGTATTATTTTTAGTATATGATAGGAAAATAACATGACAGAACGTCAAGAGCGACTACAGAACCGACTCGGGCCTGAAGTGCAAGAAATGAAACAACAATGTAAAACATTGTTGTTGGCAACCGTGGATGAACAGGGCAAACCGAACGTGAGTTATGCGCCGTTTGTGTTAAACCCAAGAGGGTATTACGTTTTTATTTCGGATATTGCCCGCCATGCGCGCAATTTGAAAGTGTGCAATCGCGTGTCTTTAATGTTGATTGAAGATGAAGCGGAAAGCCGACAAATTTTTGCTCGCCGTCGCCTTTCGTTTGATGCAGTGGCGGAAATCGTGGCCTATGACAGCGATGAATGGAAACAAGGCGTTGCGGCATTGGCAGCAAGACACGGCGAGGTGGTAGAGCATTTGTCCGGTATGCAAGATTTTACTCTGTTTAATTTGATTCCGGAGCAAGGCTTATTTGTCAAAGGATTCGGACAGGCATTTAAAGTCAGCCCGGATGATCTGATCGGCGCGATTCATTTGCAACAAGGGCATTTGGAGCGCAATGCGTGATGAATCACAAATAAGTGAATCTATCACTTAGTGAAGTGCGGTTTAGCAATGCTATAAATAGCCGCATATTGCATAAAAAATGGCGCTGCGTTTTCACATTGCGCCATTTTTCATTTTATTATTTAGAGGTTTGCTTTTCGCGAATTTCCGCTAGGGTTTTGCAGTCGATGCACAAATCGGCGGTCGGACGTGCTTCTAAACGGCGAATGCCGATTTCAACCCCACAGGATTCGCAATAGCCGAAATCATCGGTTTCCAATTTAACCAAGGTGTGATCGATTTTTTTCAGCAATTTGCGTTCACGATCACGGTTTCTCAACACCAAACTGAATTCTTCTTCTTGAGTGGCTCGGTCCGCCGGATCAGGGAAGTTGGCAGCTTCGTCCTGCATTTGGGCAACGGTTTTGCCGGCTTCATTAACAATTTGCTCACGCCATGCGGTCAGAATTTTTTTGAAATGAAGCAACTGCTTCTCATTCATATATTCTTCACCGTCTTGCTCCTGATAAGCCTCGACGCCAGCCAAAGATAACAGACTCAAAGATGTCTTTGGAGCTACTGCACTCATGATGTTCTCCCCGAAGGATAATTTCATACTGCGATAAACAACGTGAAAATTACCCGGTTATTTTAGTCGAAAAATTAGAAGAAATTTACATTATTAAAATTTCATGCTTTTTGAAGCCGATATAAATAGCAGATGTTAATTCTTTTAGCAAATAAAAAGCGATATGCGGCGGTATGATTTTTAGTCACTTAGATAAAGCCATTAAAAAACAAGTGGTTAAAAAAGTAAATCAAATCCATGTTTTGCGATCCGGATCGCAAAAATAAATCGCATGATTAGATGTCGCATTGTTTCCCGCGTCAAAATGTCAATATTGGAATTTGATGCATATAAACAAATGATGAAATTACCCCTATTCGCTGCGTGTTGGTTGTTAAGCCTTTGTCAGTTATTTTTTATCCCGTCAGTTTGGCTCGGGTATCATCACCTGTGTTACGGGCTGGCATTCGGGTTAGTGTTATTCTGCGTTATTCGTCATGTTTGGCGTGGCAAAAGCCGAACGGACAACCGCACTTATTGGTGGTTTGCGATTGCATTGTTAGTTTTTCTCGGCTATCAACAAAATATTTTGCAAGAGGTTTTGCTGCGGGCGGAAAAGGTAGTGCAGTTGAGGGGGCAGCCGATTGAAAGTGAAATTGAAATTCTCGGCTTTCGTAATCAGCAAATGAGCAGCCAAGTGATTGCGCGGGCGGATTTGTCCGCTTATCAACTCGGCACGATGAAAATTCAACTGAATTGGCAATTGGAACAGCTGCCGCAGCCGGGTGACAAATGGCAAGTGCGGTTGGCGCTGCGTCCGCTCAGTTCGCGCTTAAATGAAGGCGGCTTTAATCGCCAGCGTTGGTTGTTATCGCAGATGATTTTGGCATCAGCAAATGTGAAACAAGCGGAATTGCGACAACGTGCGCCAAATTGGCGGCAGCGCAAGCTGGCTCAGGTGTTTGAACAAACGGCGGGCTTGCGTCACCAAGGTGTTATTTTGGCATTGGCATTCGGCGAACGTGCTTGGCTAGATGCGGACGATTGGCGCGCTTTTCGCGAAAGCGGAACCGCGCATCTGATTGCCATTTCCGGTTTGCATATCGGGCTGGTCGCTTGGTTGGTGTGGGGCGTGGTTCGTTTAGTCCAATTCGGTGTTAAATCATGGGGAATTTCGTATCGGCTACCGCACTTGCTGGCGCTGTTAGCAGCGGTGTGCTATGCCTATTTGGCGGATTTTCAACTGCCGACTGAGCGGGCGCTGTGGGCATACGCATTTTGGTTGTGTTTGGCGTTCAGTCGGGTTTATTTGCCGCCGTGGAAAATGGTGTTGTTGATTGCGGCATGGCTAACATGGCTTGATCCGCTGGCAATCTTAAATGAAAGTTTTTGGCTGTCATTCGGCGCAGTGGCGGCACTGTGTTTTTATTACCACTTTTTTCCGTTGAACCGTTGGCAATGGCGGGGGATTCCGTTAAAGCAGCGGTTGCCTACAGTGGGCTATTGGCTGTTGGGTTTGTTGCATCTGCAACTCGGCTTATTGCTATTATTTACGCCGCTGCAATTACTGATTTTTCAAGCCTTTCCAATCGGTACGCTCTGGAGTAATCTGCTGCTGGTGCCGCTGTTTGGTTTTGTCTTAGTGCCGCTAATTTTGCTGAATCTGCTATTTGCAACGGATCTTGGTTGGCGAAGTATCGACTGGTTGCTACAACACAGTTTACGCCTGTTGGCGCAATTGCCGAATCAGTATCTGATGTTGTCAAACCAACAGCAGGCATGGATCACCTTGATGTGTTTCGGCACATTGTTGTGCTTGTTGTTATACCGCACTTGGCGTGGTTGCGAGCAGCAAAAAGTGCCGACTCGGCAAACCTGTCGTCGGGCAAGCGTGCTATGCGGTTTGTTTTTATTAATTGGTTTAACCAATATAGTCAGCAAATCATTAAATCAAGCCGACTGGCGACTCGAAATGTTAGATGTGGGGCAGGGTTTGGCGGTGTTGCTGATTGACGGTAAAAAGGCAACCCTGTTTGATAGCGGGCAGTCGTGGCAGGGCGGCAGTATGGCGCAGAGCGAAATTTTGCCGTATTTATCTCGGCAAGGCTTGGAATTGCAGCAGTTGATTATCAGTCATGATGACAACGATCATGCGGGCGGAGTGCAGCCGCTGTTAAATGCGTTTCCAAGTGCGGTTTTGGTGCAAAGTTCAAATAAAGATTACCACGCCCGACAGCGGCGTTTTTGTCGACAAGGGGAAAAATGGCACTGGCGAGGCTTTCAGTTTGAAGCCTTTGCGCCACGAATGATAACCATGCAAGCGGGCAATGCCGATTCCTGCGTGCTATTAGTCAGCCGAGATCGGCTGCGGCTGTTGTTGAGTGGAGATTTGGACGCGACGGGCGAGCGGCAAATTGCCGCCAACATCGGCAAGGTGGATTGGCTGCAAGTCGGGCACCACGGCAGTAAAAGTTCGACAAGCTGGCTATGGTTGGCAAACTTGCGTCCTGAAGCTGCCTTGATTTCCGCAAGCCTCTACAATCAATGGCAATTACCCAGCGCTGCGGTACTTGCACGCCTGCAACAGGCTCAAAGTGCGGTTTATAATACCGCACTTGACGGGCAAATCCGGATTTCAGTTAAAAACGGCAGCTGGCGAATCGACACCGCCAGAAGACGGCTAGCGCCTTGGCATCAGATAATTATTGGCGAAGCAAAGGAAATACAGTTAGAATAAGCCAATTTGACGCTAAAAAATGCGATTAATTTAATTGGAAAAATGAATGGAAGATAAAGACTTTTCTACCGCCAAAACCTTCAAACGCCTTTGGCCGATGATCCTGCCGTTTAAATCCGGCTTAATTGCAGCGGCGATCGCGTTGATCATTAATGCGCTGACCGATGCCGGGCTGATCTCAATGTTGAAACCGTTGCTAGACGACGGCTTCGGCAAAGCCGATACCGATTTTTTGAAACTGATGGCGGTGTTGGTGGTGGTGCTGATTTTCTTCCGCGGCTTGAGTAATTTTGTTTCCACTTATTGTTTAGCATGGGTTTCCGGCAAAGTGATCATGACCATGCGCCGTCGCTTGTTTAAGCACATGATGTATATGCCGGTTACCTTTTTTGATAACAACTCCTCAGGCAAATTGCTGTCGCGGATCACTTATGATTCCGAGCAAGTGGCGTCGTCGGCGTCGGGGGCGTTGGTGACGATTGTGCGTGAAGGGGCGTATCTGATCTCTTTGTTAGGCGTGATGATTTATACCAGCTGGCAATTGTCGGTGGTGTTGTTTGTCATCGGTCCGATTATTGCGATTTTGATTCGATTGGTTTCCAAACACTTCCGCCGCTTGAGCAAAAATATGCAAACGTCAATGGGCGAACTGACCTCCTCGGCTGAACAGATGCTGAAAGGGCATAAAGTGGTGCTGTCGTTCGGCGGACAAAAAGTGGAAGAACAGCGCTTTAATCATGTCAGCAATGATATGCGCCGCAAGGGCATGAAAATGATGATGGCGTCGGCGATTTCCGATCCGGTGGTGCAGATCATTGCTTCTTTTGCGTTGGCGATCGTGTTGTATCTGGCAACCGTGCCGAGCATTATGAGCCAGAATCTGACCGCAGGATCGTTCACCGTGGTGTTCTCCTCCATGTTGGCGATGATGAAACCGTTAAAATCGTTAACCAATGTGAACGCCCAATTCCAGCGCGGCATGGCGGCGTGTCAAACGCTGTTTTCGATTATGGATTTGCCAATCGAAAAAGATCAAGGCACGTTGGTAAAAGACAAAGTGAACGGCGATGTCAGCTTTAACCATGTTTCGTTCCACTATCACGGCAAAGAGCAAAATGTGTTGCAGGATGTCTCTTTTGAGGTAAAAGCGGGCAGCACCGTAGCGCTGGTCGGGCGCTCCGGCTCGGGCAAATCGACCATCGCCAATTTATTGACCCGTTTTTATGATATTGAGCAGGGCGAAATTCTGCTCGACGGGCATAATATCAAAGAATACACCTTGGAAAATTTGCGCACCCACTGTGCGGTGGTGTCACAGCAAGTGCATCTGTTTAATGACACCGTTGCTAATAACATTGCCTATGCCGCCACTGATCAATATAGCCGTGAACAGATTATCGAAGCGGCAAGAGCAGCGCACGCACTGGAATTTATCGAAAGCCTGCCGCAAGGTATGGATACTGAAATCGGCGAAAACGGCGTGATGTTGTCCGGCGGGCAACGACAACGCTTGGCGATTGCAAGAGCATTGCTGCGTAACGCAACGGTGCTGATTTTAGACGAAGCCACTTCGGCGCTGGATACCGAATCCGAACGGGCGATTCAAGCGGCGATTGACGGTTTGCGCAACGATCGCACTATTATCGTGATCGCCCACCGTTTATCAACGATTGAAAATGCCGATGAAATCTTGGTGGTGGATCACGGACAAGTGATTGAGCGCGGTACGCATCAACAATTATTGGCAGCAGGGAATGCCTATTCTCAACTGCATAAATTACAATTTAGTCAATAACCGGACATCTGGGGCGTACCTATGAATTTTTGGTATCAAAAAAGCATTTGGGTTTGGCTGCTTGCACCGCTTGCGTTACTGTTTTGGGCGATAAGTGCGGTGCGGCGCGTGGCGTATCGTTTCGGTATTCTCACTTCGTGGAAAGCGCCGGTGCCGGTGGTGGTGATTGGTAATTTATCGGTCGGCGGCAACGGCAAAACCCCGTTTACGATTTGGCTGGCGCGCCGCTTGCAGCAGCAAGGGCTGAAGGTTGGCGTGATCTCACGCGGTTATGTGCCGGGAAATAACGAAGTCAGAAACTATCCGCAATTGGTGAACCCGAATTCCAATCCGGCGGAAGTGGGCGATGAACCGGTGCTGATTGCTCGCCACAGCACGGCAAAAATGGCGATTTCGCCTAACCGCCGTCAAAGTATTGAATTATTACATAAGGCTTATCATATTGATGTCATCTTGAGTGATGACGGCTTGCAACACTATGCGCTACAGCGTGATATTGAAATTGTGGTGGTTGACGGGCAGCGCCGTTTCGGCAACGGTTGGCTGATGCCGGCGGGGCCGCTGCGTGAACTGCCGAGCCGATTGAAAACAATCAATGCGGTGGTGTGTAACGGCGGCGAAGCGAAGCCGAATGAAATTCAGATGCGATTACAAGCCAAAGTGGCGGTGAATTTATTGACCCAAGAAGAACGCCTGCTGACTGATTTCGGCTCCACTCAAATTGTCGCGGTGGCGGCGATTGGTCATCCGCAGCGCTTTTTCAATATGCTGAAAAATATGCAACTGACGATCGCCAAGCAAAAAGCATTTGCCGATCATGCCAAACTGTCGGCGGATAAGCTGAATTCATTAGTGAAAGCGGATCAAGCATTGTTTATGACCGAAAAAGACGCTGTGAAGTGCGGTCAGTTTGCTCGGGAAAACTGGTGGTATGTGCCGGTGGAAGCTGAACTGGATCCGGCAATTAATGTTGTGGTGGAACAGATTTTACAAGAGGTGAAAGGTGAATAACAAGATTTTGCAGGTGATTGCCTGTCCGCGTTGTCATGCCAAATTACGCTATGATAAAGACAATCAACGCTTGATTTGTGACCATGAGCAGCTGGCATACCCGATTGAAAACGGCATTCCGGTGTTGTTGCCGGAAAGCGGTATTGTGTTAACAGAAAAGGATCAGCAAAATGGTAAAATTTAATGTGATTATTCCGGCGCGTTATGCTTCCTCTCGTTTGCCGGGCAAACCGTTGGCGGACATTGCCGGTAAACCGATGATTCAACACGTTTGGGAACAGGCGCAAAAATCAGGTGCAGAACGGATTATCGTGGCGACCGACCATGGCGAAGTGGCGGCAGTGGCGCGAGGATTCGGTGCTGAAGTTTGCATGACGGCGGAAAGCCATAATTTCGGCACTGAACGTTTGGCGGAAGTGGTAGCGAAAACCGGCATGGCGGCTGATGAAATTATTGTGAATGCGCAGGGCGACGAGCCGTTGATTCCGCCGTCAATTATTCGCCAAGTGGCGCAAAATTTAGCCGATAACGCGGTAAAAATGGCGACGTTGGCGGTGAAAATTGAACACGCCGAGGAACTGTTTAATCCGAATGTGGTCAAAGTGCTGACCGATCAACAAGGCTTAGTGTTGTATTTTTCAAGAGCGGCGATTCCTTGGGATCGTGATCAATTCGCTGCATTGAAAAAGGGCGAGATCAACGAAGCAGAATTAGACTTGGCAAAAACCGCCTATTTACGTCATATCGGGCTATATGCCTACCGTGCCGGATTTATTCAGCAATATATCGAGTGGCAGCCGACCGCACTTGAGCAGATCGAGTCGTTAGAGCAGCTGCGAGTGTTGTGGTACGGTGAAAAAATTCATCTGGCGTTGGCGCAAGAAGTGCCGGCTGTCGGAGTGGATACGTTTGAGGATCTTGAAAAAGTTCGTCAAATTTTAACTCAGTAATATCAGGAACAATCTTATGTTAGACAAAATTTTAGGTTCAGTGGTCTCCAGTGTGTTGGGCGGAGAAGCCGGAAAACAGGGGCAGGCGATGGCGATTATCAATGCGTTATTGTCCTCACAAGGCGGCATTCAAGGTATTCTTGCCAAATTCCAACAAGGCGGGCTGGATGATCTGCTGCAATCTTGGCTGGGAACCGGTGAAAATAAAAGCATTTCCCCGACCCAAGTGGAAGATGTTTTCGGCAAACAAGAATTACAGCAAGCGGCACAACAAGCCGGCGTGCAAGACGAAGCGCAAGCTTCAGATTTGCTTTCTCAATTCTTACCACAAATCGTTGATAAACTCAGCCCGAACGGCGCATTGGACAAAAATGCCGACAGCGACTTGTTGTCAAAAGGCATCCAGTCGGTATTGAATAACTTTTTGAAGTAATTCAATAACGCTCAATAAATTAAATTAAAATCGGGCGGATTTATCATCCGCCTCCATACAAAATTAACGATATGTTCGACGCCAAACGCTTTCTTGCCGAAGTCACTACCGAACCCGGAGTGTATCGGATGTATGATGACAAAAACGAGGTCATCTATGTCGGCAAAGCCAAAGATCTGAAAAAACGCCTTTCCAGTTATTTCCGTAAAAATCTTGCCAGCAAAAAAACTGAAACTTTAGTGGCGCAAATTGCACAGATTGATGTGACCGTCACCCATTCGGAAACCGAAGCGCTGCTGCTCGAACATAACTATATTAAACAATATCAGCCGAAATATAACGTTTTACTGCGCGACGATAAATCTTATCCGTTTATTTTACTGACCAAAGAGCGTCATCCTCGGCTGAGCGCGTTTCGTGGTAGTCGAAAAATTGCCGGTGATTATTTCGGGCCGTATCCGAATGCCGGGGCAGTGCGTGAGACGCTATCATTGTTGCAGAAACTGTTTCCGGTGCGCCAATGTGAAGACACCACCTACCGCAACCGCTCGCGCCCTTGCTTGCAATATCAAATCGGGCGCTGCTCCGCGCCTTGTGTCAGCGGTTATGTCAGCGATGAGGAATATAATCGGCAGGTCGATTATGTGCGCCTGTTTTTGCAGGGCAAAGATCAGCAAGTGGTACAACATTTGGTCAGTCAAATGGAACAGGCGAGCGGGCAGCTGGATTTCGAAAAAGCCGCATTATATCGCGACCAGATTCAGGCGGTGCGCGCGGTGACGGAAAAACAATTTATTTCCAATCAAAATACCGATGATCTGGATATTATCGCGATTGCCTACCAACACGGCATCGCCTGTATCCATGTGATGTTTATTCGTCAGGGCAAGGTGTTGGGCAGCCGCAGCTATTTTCCGAAAATTCCAAGCCATACCGCACTTGATGAAGTCAGCGAAACCTTTTTCGGGCAGTTCTATTTGCAAGCCAGCCAAGGGCGGACGATTCCGAAAAAAATCATTACCAATCGCCAACTGCAACAAAAAACCGCACTTGAGACGGTGTTAGCCGAGCAAGCTGGTTTTCAGGTGGCAATTCAAGATCAGGCGAAGGGTAAACAGTCAAAATTTTTACATTTGGCGCAAATGAATGCCGAAATTGCGCTAGCGGATCAGTTGAAACAACATGGGCGAATCAAAGAGCGGTATCAGGCGCTTGGCGAATTGCTCGGCTTGCCGTCAATTCGGCGAATGGAATGTTTTGACATTAGCCATACCATGGGCGAACAAACTGTCGCCTCTTGCGTGGTTTTTAATTCGGACGGACCGTATAAAGCAGATTATCGCCGTTTTAATATCGACGGCATCACGCCGGGCGACGATTACGCGGCAATGGAAAAAGCCTTACTCAAACGCTATAACAAGCCGCTGGAAGCGGAGAAAATTCCCGATATTATCTTTATCGACGGCGGCAAAGGACAGCTCAACCGCGCTTTGGCGGTGTTCGCCGACTTGAATGTCGAATGGGATAAACAACATCCGTTACTGATTGGCGTCGCAAAAGGTGTGGATCGCAAAGCCGGATTGGAAACCTTGATCATCAGCAACCAAGGGCGAGAATTGCACTTGCCTGCCGACAGTTTGGCGTTGCATTTAATTCAGCATATTCGCGATGAATCGCACCGCCACGCAATTGGCGGACATCGCAAAAAACGCCAAAAAGCCTTTGCGCAAAGCGGATTGGAATCAATCGCCGGAATCGGCAGCAAGCGCCGTCAAGCGCTGCTGAAATATTTGGGCGGAATGCAAGGGGTGAAATCTGCTAGCGTCGACGAACTGGCGACCGTGCCCGGAATTTCACGAAAAATGGCGGAAATTGTTTTTGAGCAATTGCGCGAGTCATAATGGAAAAGGCAGGAAAATCCTGCCTTGAATAGCTAATAACGAGCTAATTAAGCATCGTCTAAAACCAAATACACTTGCTTAATCGGACCGTGCACCCCAATCACTTTTACCAATTCAATGTCTGCGGTGGCACTCGGACCGGAGATAATATTAACGCATGACGGCATCCGTTCGCCTTGCTGCGCTTTTTGGTGCAAAATGGTTGCCAATTGCGCAACGCGTGGCAAAATCGTACTTTTTTTCACCACGGCAATTGAAATTTGCGGCAGTAAGCTGGTGGCGCGTCCGCGTTCGGCAGAGGAGTACAACACTATGCCGCCGGATTCGGTTAAACCGTATTCGGCGAACACAATTCCGATATTGGCTTTTTCAGCAAAAGTGCGGTTTTGCTCGGCGCTATATTCCGACCAGATGTGAGTAGTGTAACGATGTTGCACCGCCTGTGTTAAGCCGTATTGATTCAGGCGTTCGTCATCGTTTAACAACACCTCGCCGCCTTGTAATTTGTCACAAAGCTCTAAAAGTGCGGTCGGTGCGTTGGCTGCGCTGGTTAACACGCATTCCACCGCCATCACTTCAGTGGCAACTTTGACAAATTCGGCGCAGCGTTGTTCGTCGTCCAATTCGGTGAGCCGGGTGACCGGCTGAGTGGTAACGGTTTGATAACCGCCGACTACTTCTTTGCGCAGCGGTCTGCCCAATTGTGCTGCCAGATGTTCTAAAAATTGCTGTCTGTTTTGTTGATCTAACATAACTGTTTTCCTTTAATTCTGTTTGGCATCGCTCAGCGGTTTTTAAACCATTGACGGAAACTTTCACCTTCGGCTTCCGGTAGATCGCGGGCTTTGGTCCATTCCGAAATGGCGCCGACATTGATTGGCGCTTTGCCGTTTTTGATCAGTTTTTTGCTGAGTTTCGCCCCGATATTCATCCCGACTTTCCATAATGTAGGATGGTTATTGGCGAGGGTGAACATACGCACGGACAGTTTCTCTAGGGTCGGGGTGATTCCTTGTTCGACCATTTTGCCGCGGTGTTTCAACAGCAGGTTCGCCAACGGAATTTTGACCGGACAAACTTGATTACACGCGGTGCACAGTGAACAGGCATACGGTAGATCTTTAAAATCTTCGTAACCGCCTAAAATCGGCGATAACACTGAGCCGATTGGGCCGGGGTAGATCGAACCATAACTATGTCCGCCCATTTGGCGATAAGCGGGACAAACGTTTAAGCACGCACCGCAACGGATACAACGCAGAATATCGTTAAATTCGCTGCCTAACGCTTTGGAACGACCGTTGTCGACAATCACCAAATGAAACTCTTCCGGGCCGTCGGTTTCGCCCGCCAAACGCGGGCCGGTCAACCAAGTGTTATAACTGGTTAAACGCGCTCCGACCGCACTTCGCGCCAGCAGGGTGATCAACACATCGACTTCTTCAAATGTTGGTGCCAAACGTTCCATGCCCATCACCGCAATGTGCGTTTTCGGCAGGGTGGTGGCTAGGCGTAAATTGCCTTCGTTGGTCACTAAGCAGACGCTGCCGGTTTCGGCGACGGCAAAGTTACAGCCGCTGATGCCGATGTCGGCTTCCAGAAAATCTTTACGGATAGCCTGGCGGATAAACAGCGTCATTTCTTCCGGTGTCGCTTCTCCTTGGTAGCCCAGTTTTTCATGCAATACTTTACGGATTTGATGACGATCTTTATGGATTGCCGGCACCACGATATGCGACGGTTTATCGCCGGCAAGTTGCAGGATATATTCGCCCAGATCGCTTTCGATCACCTGAATATTTTCCGCTTCCAACACATGGTTCAAGCCGATTTCTTCGGTTACCATCGACTTGGATTTAACCACTTTTTTCGCTTGTTTTTGTAATGCGATACGCTTGATGTAATCGGTGGCATCCTGCGCGGTATTGGCAAAATAGACCTGCCCGCCATTGGCGGTGACTTTCTCCGACAGTTGATAGAGATAAGCGTCCAGATTTTCCAAAACGTGATTACGAATGGCTTTCGCCTGTTCGCGCCACTCTTCCCAATGTCCCAATTCATCGACCATTTTCTGGCGGTTAGCGCCGATCCGCTCTTGCGCCATCACTACAGCTTTGCGCATCACTCCATTATGGATTTCATCGTTAAGCCGCTCTTTGAACGGGATTTCGCTGGTTCTTAATGACATGGTTTTCTCCTTAACGACTCATTAACACTTCGGCAATGTGCATCACTTTAATCGGGCTGCCTTCGCGTTGCAGTCTGCCGCCGATATTGATTAAACAGCTAACGTCGGCGCCTATCAGATAATCCGGCTGAACTTCTTTGATGTGTTCGGCTTTTTCGACCACCATTTCACCGGAAATTTCCGCCATTTTGACGGAGAAAGTGCCACCGAAGCCGCAGCAAGTGGTTTGATTTTGAATCGGTAATAATTCTAAACCCTGTACTTGTTGCAGTAATTTAACAGGCTCGTCCTGCACGCCTAATTTGCGGAATAAGCTGCATGACGGGTGATATACCGCTTTGCCTTCTAATTTGGCGCCGACATCGGTTTGCCCGATTTTATTGACGATAAAATCAGTCAGATCATAAAAGCGTGCGGCGAGTTTTTCCGCTCTTGCCACCCATTGCGGCTCGTCTTGCAAATATTGGGCGTAGGTTTTGATCGCATACACGCAAGAGCCGGCCGGGGCGACGATCGGGTAGTCGTTCGTTTCAAACGTGGTGATCAGGTTTTTGATTGCCGGAATGGCTTGTTTGCTATAACCGCTGTTCAGTGCCGGTTGTCCGCAGCAACCTTGTTTCTCTAAAAAGGTGATCTGGCAGCCCAATTGCTCCAACAGAAGCACGCTCTGTTTGGCAACATTGGCTTTCAGCGCATCTGCAATGCAGGTGACATAAAAATTAACGTTCATGGATACTCCAACAAAATAGCGTGCTGCCGAAATTCGGCAGCAGAAAAATTAAGACAAAATCAGGGTGGCGACCAGGGCGGCAATCACACCGTAAATCAACATCGGGATCACGGTTTTCTTGATAATCGTACCTTCTTGGTTTTTCACGTCTAACACAGAACAGACTGCGATCACATTATTAATGCACACCATATTCCCCATCGCGCCACCGACAGACTGTAATGCCAAAGTTAATGGTACAGAAAGTGCGGTTGTTTGCGCAATCGAATATTGAATTCCGCCAAAAGTAAGATTGGAAACGGTGTTAGAGCCTGAGAAGAAAGAACCGATCGCGCCGAGATAGGCGGAAAAATAAGTCCAATTCGAGCCGGTTGCCGCGGCGAAATCGCGCCCAATGGTTTGTACCATCGAATTTTCACCGCCTAACAGCATCAATTTCACCATAATTAACGCCCCAATTAATGCGAAAAACGGCTTTTTAGTTTGTTTAAAGGTGGTAGAGAAAATGCTTTTGCTGTCTGCCGGCTTGATTTTAAATAAAAACAGTGAAATCAATACGGTGATGATAAACGGAATCAACGACGGAACATACAGCGTTTTGTAGCTGTCGTTCACGCCTTGTCCCAGAATATTTTTCAGCGAAAGAATCAAGGCGCGGCTGACTTCAAATTGTCCGAATTGCCCCAGTGAGACGCTGAACCAAGTGGTTGCGTCATTCAGCAAGGCTTTGATTCCCAGCTGATGAATACGGGTGACGATTAAAATCGCGATCAGCATGATCGTCGGCAGCATCGCTTTAAAGATAGTGGCGAAAGGAACCGGATCTGGTACTTCTTTCGCTTTGGTTTTTGCCAAGCCGATACCTTTGTTTGCCAGCAGAATTGACACCAACAATCCGACTGCGCCGCCCACCAAAGACGGGAATTCATAGTTGACGCCGGCAAGCAGCAAATAAGGCACGGTACAGGCTAAAATACTGAGATAAATAAACAGGATATTTTTGCGGATATTGTTCCAGTCAGTGACAAAACGCAGCGCAATCACCGGAACCACTAAGCCTGCGAAGAAGTGGATAAGCGCACTTTTATAGCCGATATCCAAGAGCATATCCTCTCCCAGATTTAGCGGTGCAAAACCGAACCAAGTTGGAGTGCCTACCGCACCAAAGGAAACCGGAACCGAGTTCATCACTAACGCAAAGATTGCCACTTTAATCGGATTAAATCCCAGCCCGACCAAGATTGGCGCAGCGATTGCCGCCGGAGTGCCGAAACCGGAAGCGCCTTCAATCATAAATGCGAATGCCCAGCCGATAATCATTAATTGCGCAACCGGATTCGGATTGATGTTGGATAACCAGCGGCGCAAAATATTGATTGCA
This sequence comes from Testudinibacter sp. P27/CKL/0425, assembly GCF_052931395.1. NCBI lineage: Bacteria > Pseudomonadati > Pseudomonadota > Gammaproteobacteria > Pasteurellales > Pasteurellaceae > Testudinibacter > Testudinibacter sp. P27/CKL/0425. The sequence goes on from NZ_CM128801.1 coordinate 1,581,151, forward strand.
CCGGACACTTCCATCATGCGGTTAAATAAGATCGCACCAAAAATAATGGTGACCGGCGTTTGGGTGGCGATAATCCCGGAAATCACATTGGCATTGACCAACATAAAATCCTGTCCGAAGTAGGTTAATTGCAGCACATACACCAGCAGGGCGATGAGTGGTAAGGCGATAAAAGATGGGGTGCTATTTCGTTTCACCATTAAATAAATCAGTAAAACGATCGGAAAAAGACTGAGTGTTAAAGCCATTAAAAGATCCTTAGTTGGAACAAAAAGGGGTTAAGAGAATAATAACCTTAAATTGGATATTGTTATTCGGGTGTTATGATAATGTAATAAAAGAAAAATAGTTGTGATACAGATCGCAACTTTGTAACAAGGGTTACTGTAAATGGAGTGAGATGATGCCGAATGCTCTAAATTTGAGCATTTGTAAAAATAAAAAACCGCACTTTGAGTCGCTTAAAACGGCAAGTGCGGTTTGTGGTTTCGCTTATTCGTTAATTAATGCTTAGTTTGCAGATAAACCACTTGCGTTAACAAATATTCCTCCAAACCGTGTTTGCCGTCAGCACCGCCGATGCCGGATTGTTTCCAACCGGCATGGAAACCTTGCATTGCTTCAAAGTTTTCACGGTTGATGTAGGTTTCGCCGAATTGCAGGCGGCGGGTGACATAGAACGCATCATTCAGGCTTTCGGTGTAAACCGAGCTGGTCAAGCCGAATACGCTGTCGTTTGCCATGCTGATCGCCTCATCCAATGTTGTAAAGGTGGTGATTGGCAATACCGGTCCGAAGGTTTCTTCGTGCATGATGTCCATTTCATTTTTCACATTGGTCAAAATGGTCGGCTCAAAGAAGAAGCCTTTTTGTTCTGGACGTTTGCCGCCTAAATGCAACGTTGCGCCTTGTTGCACGGCTTTTTCAACTTTGGCGGCGACAGCGTCCACCGCGCGTTTTTCAACTAATGGCCCCATATCCAGCGTGTCTTGTGCGGTTGCAGGATTACCAAACCGCACTTGCTGCATCGCAACGGTTAATTTTTCAACGAAAATATCGTGAATATCCTGATGAACATACACGCGTTCCGCGCAGTTACACACTTGTCCGGAGTTGATCACGCGCGAAGCGACAATCGATTTGACCGCCAGATCCAAATCGGCGTCTTTCAGTACGATTGCCGGTGCTTTTCCGCCCAGTTCTAATGATACCTTGGTGATATTTTGCGCGGCGGCGATCATCACTTGCCGTCCAGCGTCAACTGAACCGGTCAAGCTAACCAAATCCACTTGCGGATGCTGCGCAAGGTGATTGCCGATTTCAGCTCCGGCGCCGTTAACCAAATTAAACACGCCTTTCGGCAATCCGGCGGCATGGGCGATTTCTGCAAAAATATAAGCGTTAATCGGGGTCACGCTCGACGGTTTAATCACAATCGTATTGCCGGTCAACAGCGCAGGCCCCATTTTGCGGGCAATTAGGAAAAACGGGAAATTCCATGGCAGAATCCCTGCCACCACGCCATGCGGACGTTTAAACAGGAAAATATTTTCATTCGGGCGATCACTTTGGATGATTTCGCCTTCATAACGACGCGCCCATTCCGCTTGGTAGTCCAAATAATCGGCGGTAAATAACACTTCGACCTCGGCTAGCTCTTTAGTTTTTCCGCCTTCGGCGACGATAGTATCGGTCAGTTCCTGCGCGCGCTCGCGGATACCTTGTGCGATTTTGCGTAAATAAGCACCGCGTTCGACCGGTGGCGTTTGTTCCCAACCGGGTTGCGCTTGCTTCGCCGCAGCCACTGCCGCATCAACTTCCGCAGTACCGCCTTTCGGTTCATGAGCAATAACTTCCTCAGTAGCAGGGTTTAACACGTCGCGGTAAACTCCGTTAAAATCGGTGATAAATTGTCCGTTAATGTACATTGCTAAGGTTTTTGTTGCTGTTGACATAGACACCTCGTTAGGTTGATGGAAGAATTCGAATGGCTAAACTAGTTGGAATATAACTTATTTTTCTAAGCTGAGCGCTGTTCGAGTTCACAAATTTAACAATTTGTTAGCAAAAAAGCTGTTTAAGTAACAGTTATTTTGGCTGTGCGAGATAAGCTATTGTTGCTTGTGGTTTGAAGGGGAGCATTTTTAGCTAAAGCAAAAACGATTAATCTGAGTTGATTCTAGTCAATTTGATTAAAATTAAAACATTCAATTCTTCATTTGGTGATGTTGATCACGGAAAATTTGAGAACGAAAGTTTTGTGATAAACCGGAAATTGCTTTTTGATAACCTAACGACAGAGAATTTCCATTTTATGCTAGTCACTTATTCCAATAAGGGCTAAAATAATCCTCATTTTTAGTCAAAGTGCGGTATGACGATTGCCGCCATCACTCTTCATTGAACAACAGGCAAGCTAATATGATTGATCCTAATTTACTGCGTAATAACTTGGCGGAAACAGCCGAAAAATTAAAAATCAGACGTAATTTCACGTTGGATACTGCAAAAATCAGCGAGTTGGAAGAGCAGCGCAAAGTGTTGCAGGTGAAAACCGAAACCTTGCAGGCGGAACGTAATGCCCGTTCGAAAAGTATCGGCGCGGCAAAAGCGCGTGGTGAAGATATTCAGACGTTGCTGGCGGAAGTGGATTCGATGGGAAATGAACTGAATGAAGCCAAAACCGCACTTGAGCAAGTTCAAGATGAAATGCAACAACTTGCACTGAATATCCCGAACATTCCGGCGGACGAAGTGCCGTTGGGCAAAGATGAAAATGATAATCTGGAAGTGCTGCGTTGGGGCGAGCCGAAACAGTACGACTTTGCGGTACAGGATCACGTTACCTTGGGCGAAAATGCCGACGGTTTGGATTTCGCCGCCGGGGTGAAATTGTCCGGTGCTCGCTTTGTGGTGATGAAAGGGCAAATTGCTAAATTACACCGTGCATTGAGCCAATTTATGTTGGATTTGCACACTGAGCAACACGGCTATTTGGAAACCTATGTTCCGTATTTGGTCAACCACGAAACACTCTACGGCACTGGGCAATTACCAAAATTCGGTGAAGATCTGTTCCACACCAACGCATTAGAGGGCGAACAGCCGTACGCCTTGATTCCGACCGCTGAAGTGCCGGTAACCAATTTGGTGCGTGGTGAGATTTTAGACGAAGAGCAGTTGCCGATTAAAATGACTGCGCATACGCCGTGTTTCCGTTCCGAAGCCGGATCTTACGGACGCGATACCCGTGGCTTAATCCGCATGCACCAGTTTGACAAAGTGGAAATGGTACAAATCGTTGCACCGGAAAAATCAATGGAAGCACTGGAAGAATTGACCGGACACGCTGAAAAAGTGCTGCAACTGCTCGGCTTGCCGTACCGAAAAGTGTTGCTGTGCAGCGGCGATATGGGCTTCGGTTCGGCGAAAACTTACGATTTGGAAGTTTGGTTGCCGGCACAGAATACCTACCGTGAAATTTCCTCTTGTTCCAATATGTGGGATTTCCAAGCCCGCCGTATGCAGGCGCGCTGCCGCACCAAAGGCGACAAGAAAACCCGTTTAGTCCACACTCTGAACGGATCAGGTTTAGCTGTTGGGCGCACGCTGGTTGCGGTGTTGGAAAACTACCAACAAGCCGACGGCTCAATTGCGATTCCAAGCGTGTTACAACCGTACATGGGCGGCTTGGCATTTATCGGCAAATAAGCCGACCGTACACTTAGTCAATAAAAGCCAATAAAAAACCTTTTCGGGTAGTCGAAAAGGTTTTTTGTTATCGGGGACTAAGTGTTAAATTTTTAGCGGATCAAACTTCGCTAAATTAATTTTATTGTCAGTTTGATAAAACGCACTCAGTGCCTGCCGCAATCTCTCGGCACGTTTTGGCAAGCCGTGTTCGGCATAGTGGCATACTTGGGCGTAAACGGCATTTTTAAACGGTTGCGCATCGCCGGCTTGTCCGGTGAGGTTATCGGCACTGGCGAAAAAGCGTTTGCCGGCGGCGGTAGAGAGAATCCATTCTATCGCTTGCGGTTTGACTTCCACTTTTTCAAACAGCCGTTGTTGTTCCTCTGTGCGCCCGTCAGGTTCATACCAATAGCCGAAATCCTCCAAATGCCAACGGGAGCGCCCGGCGACTAGCCAATGGGCAATTTCATGTAGCGCGCTGCTGTAATAACCGTGGGCGAATTGAATCGAATGATAAGTGCGGTTTTCATCGGCGGGCAGGTAAATCGGCTCATCGCCGCCTTTTTCCAATTTGGTGTTGTATTCCGAATAAAAACAGGCGTTGAAGATGTTAATTAAATCGTGGTAGTCGTGTTGCATATAGCGATTCCAAATATTTAAACCAAAAAGAAGGGGCTGAAATCAGCCCCAAAACAGATAAAGTGCGGTTATCTTAATTCAGTTTTTGCAACGCTTCAATGCGTTTTTCCAACGGCGGGTGGCTCATGAACAGCGCGGCAAGTGGGGTGCTGCGTTTGCCGTTAATCGCAAAAGCGGCTAATTCGCCTTCTAGTTCTTGCGGTTCATGCAAGCTTTGTAGGCGTTTTAACGCGGCAATCATTTTTTGTTTGCCGACCAATTGTGCCGAACCGGCGTCAGCGTGGAATTCACGGTAGCGAGAGAACCACATCGCAATCATGCTGGCAAGGAAACCGAATACCACTTCCAATACCATCGCGATCATAAAATACATACCGGTGCTGGTTTCGCCGTCGCGATTACTTGCCACCACTTTAGCGATCATGCGTGATACAAAAATCACGAAGGTATTCAGAACGCCTTGCAGCAAAGTCATGGTGACCATGTCGCCGTTGGCAATATGGCTGACTTCATGCGCTAAAACCGCTTCGGCTTCATCGCGGGTCATGTTATTTAACAAACCGGTGCTGACCGCAACCAAAGAATTTTTCTTGCTGGCACCGGTGGCAAAGGCATTCATATCGCTGGAGTGGTAAATCGCCACTTCCGGCATCGGCAAACCCGCTTTGCGTGCTTGCGCCTGCACAGTGTGTAGCAGCCATTGCTCTTGCTCATTGCGTGGTTGGGTGATCACTTGTGCGCCGACCGCTCTTTTCGCCATCGATTTCGACATAAACAATGAAACCAACGAGCCGCCGAAACCGAACAATGCTGCAAGAATCAGCAAGCCCGCCGCATCTTGCGACTGGATACCGGTCAGGGTCAAAATAATATTAAAAACAAACAGCACTGCCATGTTGGTCAACAAGAACAGAATAATTCGCATCATAATCCAATACTCCTAATTGGCTAAACTAAAAGAAAGCAATAACCCTAAAATGGTTATCAAAATGTTAATTTCAAGTCTTGCAGCAAAGTTTAAGGTAATTATAAATCAAGCGCTATCTTTTTAGTGCATTTAGTCACCAAATTCAGTGAGCGAGAGAAGCCAAGTGCGGTTTTGAATCGTAGAATTTGCGAAAAAACAAGCCCTTTGACCGAAATGATTTACGTTTTGTGATCCGGATTCCGAAAAAAAAGTGCCGTACTGGTCTTTGTCAGTGAAAAAACTAGATTAATCGCCAGTAAATCAGTAAAATCGCCGACTTCTTAAACAGTACCTTTTCGGTATCCTGCCGATAAAGCCGTAATGTGTAATAACGAGGCGTGAATAACATGACAACCAAAACGAATTTACTGGATTTAAACCGCAAGCAATTGCGTGAACTGTTTCAAAATTTGGGCGAGAAACCGTTCCGAGCCGATCAACTGATGAAATGGATTTATCACTTCGGCGAAGATAACTTCGACAACATGACCAACATTAATAAAGTGTTGCGCGAAAAGCTGAAAGCGATTGCTGAAATTAAAGCGCCGGAAGTGGCGGAAGAGCAACGGTCTGCCGACGGCACGATCAAATGGGCAATGCAGGTGGGCGATCAGCAGGTCGAAACCGTGTATATTCCGGAAAATGATCGCGCGACGCTGTGTGTTTCTTCGCAAGTGGGCTGTGCGCTGGCCTGTACGTTCTGCTCTACTGCGCAGCAGGGCTTTAACCGTAATTTGACGGTGTCGGAAATTATCGGGCAGGTTTGGCGCGCCGCTAAAATTTTAGGACCGCACGGGGTGAAGGGCGAGCGTCCGATCACCAATGTGGTGATGATGGGCATGGGCGAGCCGCTGTTGAATGTCAGCAATGTGGTGCCGGCGATGGAAATTATGCTGGACGATTTCGGCTACGGCTTGTCTAAAAGACGGGTCACGCTCTCAACTTCGGGTGTAGTGCCGGCGTTAGATAAACTGCCGGAGATGATTGATGTGGCGTTGGCGATCTCACTGCACGCGCCGAACGACCAGTTGCGCGATGAAATTGTGCCGATCAATAAAAAATATAATATTAAGATGCTGATGGATTCAGTCAGCCGCTATTTAAGCATCTCAAAAGCCAACCATGGCAAAGTAACAATTGAATATGTGATGCTGGATCATATTAATGACGGTACTGAACACGCGCACCAGTTGGCGAAAGTATTGGAACATATTCCGTGTAAAGTGAATTTGATTCCGTGGAATCCGTTCCCGGAAGCGCCGTATAACAAGAGTTCAAACACCCGGATAGACCGTTTCCAAAAAGTGCTGATGGAGTACGGCTTAACGGTAATTGTGCGCAAAACGCGCGGCGATGATATTGATGCCGCCTGCGGACAATTGGCGGGGGAAGTGATCGACCGCACCAAACGCACGCTAAATAAAAAAGCGTTTGGCGAGGCGATTTCGATTAAACAGGCCTAACTAAGAGAAGGGGATAAAGATGACCTATTTTAGCCGATTGAAAAAATACCGTTTTTTATCCCTGTTTAGCTTTTTGTTGCTGCTGGGCGGCTGCGCCACTCAGCAACAAAATCCTGAAACGCAAGCTGCAGCCTATGCCAGAGTGCAAGTTGCCCTCGGTTATTTACAGCAAAACCAGTATGAAGCGGCAAAACAGAGTTTAGATAAAGCATTGCAGCATAATGCCGATTACTATTTGTCGTATCTGGTGTTGGCGCATTACTACCAACTGATCGGTAATAACCCGCAAGCCGAAAGTCACTATCTGATCGCCTTGGAAAAAGATCCTAATCAAGGCGATTCACACAATAATTACGGTGCATTCCTGTGCCAGCAAGGCAAATTTGGCGAGGCATTCGTGCAATTTGAAACCGCACTTGCCAGCCCTGACTACTACCGCTTGGCGCAAACCCACGAAAATACCGCACTTTGTGCCCACCAAGCCGGCGATAGCGCCCGTCAAGCTGAGGCGCTGCAAAAGCTCAGTCGTATCGACAGCCAACAGGCGGCGCAATTGAAAACCTTGTTGCAGCGATAATTGTTGTTTTTTTCAATATATCGGTGGCAGATCCATGATTAACTGTTGCAAAAGCAAAGTTAGAATTTTAAACTCTGCGCTTGAAATTCATTTTATGGTAATGTCATGGAAAATCAGCAAACGCAAAATACTTTTAATCTTGGCGAAACATTGCGTCAGTCTCGTGAAAAACTCGGCTTAACCGTTGAACAAGCCGCACAGAAAACCTTGCTTAAAACAGCGATCATCAATCATATTGAAAATAATGAATTAATTTTGCCTTCTTGTCCGCCGACGTTTATGAAGGGCTATGTGCGTAATTACGCTAAATTCTTAAAAGTGCCGGAATCAGTTTGGAATAATCCGTCGATTTCTTACGGCGAGCCGCTTCAAAATGATTTGCAAAAAAATATGCGCAATAAGCAGAAGGTGAATCATTATTCTTCCTATTCTAATTGGATCGGGCGTTTAACTTGGCTGATTGCGTTGGCTATGGTCGGAATGACCGCCTACTGGTGGTGGCAAAATTATCAACAATCACAAGATGAACGCACCAGTCTGGTTGAAAACTTCCTTAATAACTCGCAGGAACGGGTATCTGCCGAGCCAAGTGCGGTCGCGCAAAGTTCAACGGAAATGCTGATTGCGCCAGCAACCAATGAAAGCACTTTGCCGAGCAATGATGACATGGCTGCAAGCGAACTGTCGTCACAAAATCCGTTAGCCGGATTAGCTTCGGCTGATGAACGCAATGTGGTTCTGACGCCACCGGCGGAAGTCACTCTCGAAAACAGCGCGAGTGACAATAACGCATCGCTGGCGGAACAGACGTCAGGACAGGTGTTAAGCAATGTCATGGAGCAGCTAGACGGCAATACCACGGCAGCGAATAGCGACAATACGAACCAAAGTGCGGTTGACGAAGCGCTGCCCGCGGCAGGCAACGGACTGACGATCGAAATTGTCGGCAGCAGCTGCTGGTTAAGCGTGCGTGATGCAAACCGTAAAGTATTGGCACAAAAAGAGTATAAACAAGGGGAAGAGTTGAATTTTGCTGACGGCGAGCCGTATTCTTTGGTGATTGGCGCACCGCAAAACGTTCGTATTACTTTCCAAGGGCAGGAAGTGCCATTGACCATTGACGGTCGTGTGGCGCGGATTAAATTGCCTAATTAATCGCAATAGAGATAAGTTATGTTAATTGAAAGCCCTATTCAACGTCGTGAATCGACCAAAATTTATGTCGGCAATGTGCCGATTGGCGGTGATGCACCGATTGCCGTGCAGTCGATGACCAACACCCGCACCACTGATGTGGCGGCAACCGTGGCACAGATTAAAGCCTTAGAAAAAGTCGGCGCGGATATCGTACGCGTTTCAGTGCCGACCATGGACGCGGCGGAAGCCTTCAAACTGATTAAGCAACAAGTCAGTGTGCCGTTGGTGGCGGATATTCATTTTGACTACCGCATTGCGCTGAAAGTGGCGGAATACGGCGTCGATTGTTTACGGATCAACCCGGGCAATATTGGGCGGGAAGATCGGATTCGTGCGGTGGTGGATTGTGCGAAAGATAAAAATATCCCGATTCGAATCGGCGTGAATGCCGGATCATTGGAACGCGATATTCAGGAAAAATATGGCGAACCGACACCGCAAGCTCTGCTAGAATCGGCATTGCGCCACGTTGAGATTTTGGATCGCTTAAACTTCGATCAATTTAAAGTCAGCGTAAAAGCCTCTGATGTTTTTCTGGCGGTGGAATCTTACCGTTTATTGGCAAAAGCGATCAAACAGCCGCTGCATTTGGGGATCACCGAAGCGGGCGGCGCACGTGCGGGCGCGGTGAAATCCGCTGTGGGGTTGGGAATGCTGTTGTCAGAAGGCATCGGCGACACCTTGCGAGTTTCATTGGCGGCGGATCCTGTTGAGGAAATTAAAGTTGGCTTTGATATTTTGAAATCTTTGCGTATTCGTTCGCGCGGGATTAACTTTATCGCCTGCCCGACCTGCTCGCGTCAGGAATTTGACGTGATCGGCACGGTAAATGCGTTGGAACAGCGTTTAGAAGACATTGTCACGCCGATGGACGTTTCGATTATCGGTTGTGTGGTCAACGGGCCGGGCGAAGCATTGGTTTCGGATCTGGGTGTCACCGGCGGCAATAACAAAAGCGGTTTTTATTTGGACGGCGTGCGCCAGAAAGAGCGGTTTGACAACGACAATTTGATCGAACAATTAGAAGCGAAAATCCGTGCCAAAATCGCCATGCAAGATCCGAATTTGCGGATTGATACAACCGATTTAACCACTGAATTAAAAAAATAAAGGACAAAACGTGGCAAAAACAATTCAAGCAATTCGCGGAATGAATGACTGTCTTCCGCAAGACACTCCACTATGGCAATGGCTGGAAGCCACCGTACGCCGCGTATTGGGCGGCTATGGCTACAGCGAGATCCGGATGCCGATTGTCGAATCCACACCGCTGTTTAAGCGTGCAATCGGTGAAGTTACCGATGTTGTTGAAAAAGAGATGTTCACCTTTGACGATCGCGATCAAGAGAGCTTGACCCTTCGTCCAGAGGGCACGGCAGGCTGTGTGCGTGCCGGGATTGAGCACGGCTTGCTCTACAATCAAGAACAACGGTTATGGTATATGGGACCGATGTTCCGCTATGAGCGTCCGCAAAAGGGGCGTTATCGCCAATTTCACCAAATCGGGGTGGAGGTATTCGGGATTGCGCAAGCGGAAATTGATGCCGAATTGATCGTGATGACGGCGCGCTTGTGGAAAGCGTTAGGCATTTCCGAACACGTCAGCTTGCAGTTGAATTCTATTGGCTCGTTAGAAGCGCGCCAGAACTATCGTCAAGCGTTGGTGGATTTTCTGCAACAGCATTTAGAGGTGTTGGACGAGGATTGCAAACGCCGTTTGACGACCAATCCATTACGGATTTTAGACAGCAAAAATGAGCAGGTTCAGCAAGTGTTGAATCAGGCGCCGAAATTGCATGACTATTTAGACCAGGATTCAAAAGCCCATTTTGCCCGCTTGTGCGAAATATTGGATCAAATGGGCATTGCCTATGAAATCAATCAAAAACTGGTGCGCGGTTTAGATTACTATAACAAAACTGTATTTGAATGGATGACAACCGCACTTGGTGCGCAGGGCACGGTTTGCGGCGGCGGACGTTACGACGGTTTGGTGGAGCAGCTGGGCGGACACGCGACTTCCGGCGTCGGTTTTGCGATGGGTGTTGAGCGTTTGATTCTATTGGTGCAAGAAGTGAATTCCGAATTGCGTTTGCCGTCGGATGTCGATGTTTATATCGTACACAGCGGCGAACAAGCCACTTTGCAAGCGTTTAAAGTTGCTGAACAGTTGCGCGAAGCCTGCCCGCAGAAAAATGTGATGTTGCACTGCAGCGGCGGCAATTTCAAAAAACAATTTAAGCGTGCTGACAAGAGCGGTGCGGCATTCGCGGTGGTGATCGGCGAAGAAGAAGTGCAAAACGGGCAACTGGTGGTGAAAGATTTGTTGGGTCGAAGCGAACAGCAAACTTTACCAACCGCCGACGCCATTCGTTTTCTTAGTGAAAATTTATCATAACCTCTATCCTAATTAAGGAGTAAAATCAGTGTCTTATATTACCGAAGAACAACAAGTCGAAGAACTGAAAAGTTGGTGGAAAGAAAACAGCAAAGTGATCATCGTGACATTTGTTTTGGTGATCGGCGGTGTGTTGGGCTGGCGCTATTGGCAAACCGAGCAGCTGAAAAGCCGAATGACAACCTCAAATCAATATGAGCAGTCGATGCAAGCCTATTTAACCAATCCGCAAGCCAACGGCGAAGTGCTACAACAATTTGTGAATGACAATAAAAAATCCAGCTATGCGGTGTTTGCATTATTCAATCAAGCGAAAAGCGCGGTCGAACAAAATAACCTAACGTTAGCGGAAAGTAGCTTACAGCAGGCGGTTGAAATTAGTGAAGACAGCAATTTGAAAAATATCGCGGCATTGCGTTTGGCGGAGTTACAAATTCAGCAACAAAAATACGATGCGGCACAAGCCGGGCTGGAGAAAATCACCGACAGCGCATGGCAAGGCAGTAAGCAACAATTATTAGGCGATATTTTATTGGCAAAAGGCGAAGCAGCCAACGCACGTGCCGCCTATCAGCAAGCATTGAATAATGACAATCTGAATGCGCTGGATAAACAATTGTTACAATTAAAAATTGATAGCTTATCGCAATAACCGATTATTTATTTTATTACACGAGAGGAAAAACAATGTCTGAATTACAAACAATTATTGAAAACGCATTTGAAAAACGCGCGGAAATCACCCCGAAAAGCGTTGATGCAACCACCAAAGCGGCAATTGAAGAAGTGATCGCCGGGTTGGACAGCGGAAAATGGCGCGTTGCTGAAAAAATCGACGGCGAGTGGGTGACACATCAATGGTTGAAAAAAGCGGTTTTACTCTCTTTCCGTATTAACGACAATCAAGTCATGGAAGGATCGGAAACCAAATATTTTGATAAAGTGCCGATGAAGTTTGTCGATTACGATCAGGCGCGTTTTGAAAAAGAAGGCTTCCGCGTAGTGCCACCGGCAGCAGTTCGCCAAGGTGCGTTTATTGCGCGCAACACCGTATTAATGCCGTCTTACGTTAATTTGGGCGCATACGTTGACGAAGGCACAATGGTTGATACTTGGGCAACCGTCGGCTCTTGTGCACAAATCGGTAAAAACGTGCATTTGTCCGGTGGTGTGGGCATCGGCGGCGTATTGGAGCCGTTGCAAGCCAACCCGACTATTATTGAAGACAACTGCTTTATCGGTGCGCGTTCAGAAGTGGTTGAAGGCGTGATCGTAGAAGAAGGTTCAGTGATCTCGATGGGCGTGTTTATCGGTCAAAGCACCAAAATTTATGATCGTGAAACCGGTGAAATTCACTATGGTCGTGTGCCGGCCGGTTCGGTAGTCGTGTCCGGCAGCCTGCCGTCGAAGTGCGGTAAGTACAGTTTATATGCTGCGGTTATCGTGAAAAAAGTCGATGCGAAAACCCGCGGTAAAGTCGGAATCAACGAATTATTAAGAACGATTGACGAATAATGTCGGTTTTTTAATCAAAAATACACACCCCAATTGTAAAAATTGGGGTGTTTTGCTGTATAATGCTCGATATTTAGACGAATAAGCCGAAAAACAGTTGTGCTTGGAGAAAAAATATTGGACACTTGCCCTCGCTCAAATGTGAGTGTTGCGTAAATATCTTTGCACAACATTAACAACCTTAATTTAAACAGGAGTTTTAGAAATGAAAAAATTGTTAACTACCGCTTTATTAGGTGCTAGCGTATTGGCTGTTACTGCGTGTGACGATAAGCAAGTACAAGAAGTTAAAGCAACTGTTGCTGAAGCGAAACAAGACGTTGTTGATACAGCGAAAGACGCAAAAGACGCAGTGGTAGAGAAAGCGGCTGAAGCGAAAGAAGCCGTTGAGCAAAAAGCGGCGGAAGTTAAAGAATCTGTTGCCGGTGCAACTGCAGAGGTGAAAGAAGCGGCTGCGGCAAAAGTTGAAGAAGTTAAAGAATCTGTGAACAAAGCGGTTGAAGGTGCGAAAGAGTCAATTTCAAACACCGTTGATGATGCAAAAGCGTCAATGGACAATGCGAAAGAAACTGTTAACCAAGCTGCGGCAGATGCAATGAACAGCGTTGAGAAAACACAAGCGGAAGCAGCTTCAGCGGTTGAAAATGCGCAACAAAGCGCACAGCAAACGGCTTCTCAAGCGGTAGAAGCGACAACCGAACAAGCTAAAGCAGCACAAGAAAGCGCTGCAGCGGTTGCAACTGATGCAAAACAAGCGGTTGCCGATAAAACAGAAGCGGCTAAAGAAAGCGTTGCGGCAACAGCAACTGAAGCAAAAGCAGCTGTAGCTGAAAAAGCAGCGGAAGCGAAAGCAGAAGTAACTACAACGGCAGCAGACGCTAAAGCGGCAGTGGCTGAGAAAGCGGACGAAGCGAAAGAAAGCATCAACAAATTAATCGATCAAACTAAACCGGCAACAGACGTTGCAAAATAATCGGTTTACGCTCGAATAAAATCAACCTCTATCATTTTGATAGAGGTTTTTTTGTTTTTAAAACAAGGTGATAATAATCAAAGTGCGGTTTTTTTAGATCATTGGCAATGGTTTATGCTATAATAATTGCCTTATTTTGAAAGGTGCTCACAGAGCCTCTTTCAGTGACACAATTTGTAAAGAAAATAGCACAAGATAAAAGAAAAAGTGCGGAGAAAGGCATGATAGCAGCGAATAAACGTTCAATTATTACTCTTTTTTACGACGAATCCAGTTTGGGATCGCAACAAGTTAAAATGGTGCTGGCGGAAAAAGAGGTTCCTCACGAACAAGAGTTGATCAAACTGGGTGTTCTCAACGAAGATTTTTTGGAGTTAGGCACTAACGGTGAACTGCCGACTTTGGTGGATCGTGATTTGGTTTTATTTAAACCGCGTATTATCTTGGAATATCTGGATGAACGTTTTCCGCATCCGCCGTTGATGCCGGTTTATCCGGTCGATCGCGCGAAGTCTCGCTTGCTGATGCACCGCATCGAACAAGATTGGTTTTCAATCGTTGAACAAGCGGAGAAGTTGGCCGAAGCGGAAAAATTGCAAATGCTGAATAATTTAAAAGAAGAAATTTTAGCGTTCGGTCCGATCTTTGCACAAAAAACCTATTTCCTAAGCGAAGTATTCAGTTTGGTGGATTGCTACATTGCGCCGATTTTATATCGTTTGCAAAGTTACGACATGAAATTCAGCGGCGCCGGCAGCAAAGCGATTAAAAATTATATGGACAACGTATTTGAACGTCCGAGTTTTATCACTTCATTAAAAGACACGCCGCAAAAAATCGTGGCGGAAAAATAAGGATTGTGATGGCAAACGAAAAAATCGGTGCAAAACGCCCTTACTTGTTGCGGGCATACTATGATTGGTTTTTGGATAATGATCTAACGCCTTATCTGGTGGTTGACGCGTTTTATCCGAATACGGTGGTGCCGGATGATTTTGTGAAAGAAGGGCAGATTGTACTGAATATTTCGCCGAATGCCTGTGGCAATCTGCAATTAGGCAACGACAAAATCCTGTTTAACGCCCGTTTTAAAGGCTTACCGCGCGAAATCAGCGTTCCGCTCGGTGCGGTTGTCGCGATTTATGCCAGAGAAAATGGCGACGGCGTGATGTTTGAGCCGGAATGGGTATACGAACAGGAATTGGAACGCAGTTTGGGCGATTTAATCGAACAACCGACCAGCTTCAACGAGATTGTTGACAAGCCGAAAATCCCGCAGCCCGACGCGAAAAATAGCGAGAAACCGAAACGTTCCGCTTCGCACCTTAAGATTATTAAATAACAAATTAACCGCTCAATTGAACGATATTACACCTTCAAATTATAACTAACGGGCGGTTTTCTTTCCTTTTCCACAACATCCTTTTCCACTCAACGAATCGATAATCGGGCATTGGCTTTGTTCGTCGCCGGGGCATTCGGCGGCGAGGGATTCTAGCTGGGCTTTCATTTCTTGTAATTGTAAAATTTGCTGTTCTATATGCGCAATTTTGTCCAACGTGCGCTGTTTGATTTCGCGGCTGTGGCGTTGCGGGTTGGAATACAGATCCAATAACTCTTTTGATTCGGGCAGTGAAAAGCCGATATTGCGCGAGCGCTGCAAAAATTTAAGCTCTTCCAGCTGACGTTGGTTATATTGTCGATAGCCGTTGGCTTGGCGTTCGGGCGGGCTGATCATACCTTTATTTTCATAGAACCGAATGGTTTTGTCGGTTAATCCGGTGAGTTCGGCGACTTGCTTAATATTCATAAAAAACGCTTGACCTTATAGTTAGGGGAAGGTTTATTCTAGCCATAATTTCAATCGAATTCAAATAACCGAGAATTAAGGAGATGTTATGGCGATTACTATCCTCGGGTTGCAGCAGTTGTCTTGTCAGAACTGTGTGCGCCATGTGCAACAAGATTTAGCGCGCTTGGACGGCGTGGAAGCCGTGAAAGTGAACCTGGATTATGCTTGGGTGAGCGGCTCAGCGACAACTGAGGCGCTGATTCAGGCAGTGATCGATGCCGGCTATCAGGCCAGTGCGGAGCCGCAGCCTCAATTCAGTTTAAAATTGGCGGGTTTGTCTTGCCAACATTGCGTTAAATCGGTGGATAAGGCGCTACAGGCATTTGATGCGAATTTGATTTATCAGCTGGATTTAACCGAATTGAACGTTTATGCCGATTGTGATCCGCTGGCAGTGATTCAAGTGATTAAAGATGCTGGCTATGAAGCCGTTTTGGATGACGACGCAACAAATGATGGCGAGACAGAGGCGCATTCGCACCCAAAAACTGAACTACTACCAAACGAAGCGCAACAAGCTGAAAAAGCGGATTCTGATCCGATGGTAGTAGGACAACAGGATCAGAATCCGGCGACACAGTTACTCTTAAGCGGGATGACCTGCGCCAGCTGTGTTTTGAAAGTGGAAAAAGCGCTGGCGGCAGTGGATCAGGTCACTAGCGTCAATGTCAATCTGGCAGACAGCAGCGCATTGGTTTATGGCGCGGCGGACAGCGCTGATTTGATTCGCGCGGTGGAAGTGGCAGGATACGCGGCGGAAGCGATTGAAGATTCGCAGCTACGGCGTGAAAAACAGCAGCAAAATACTCAAAATGAAATCAAACAACGCAAATGGCAGGCGATTCTAGCGCTGGTTTTCGGTTTTGGTTTAATGTTTTGGGGATTCGCGTATGGTATGGCGGTGACACCTGCATCACAAGCGGGTTGGCTGGCAGTTGGAATAGCAAGTGCGGTCGTAATGGCGCTGACCGGGCGCCATTTCTTTATTGCTGCTTGGCGCAATTTGCAACACGGCAACGCCACTATGGACACACTGGTCGCTTTGGGAACAGGCGTTGCTTGGCTGTTTTCCATGGCGATTGCATTATTTCCGAATTTTTTCCCTGAAAATGCCCGACATCTCTATTTTGAGGCCAGTTTAATGATTATCGGTTTGGTTAATTTGGGCAAAATGCTTGAAGTGAAAGCCAAACAACGTTCGTCGCACGCACTGGAAAAACTGCTGGATCTCACGCCCGCAAGCGTGACGGTGGAAGACGAGCAGGGCGAAAAACAGCTGCCGTTGCAACAGGTGAAACGCGGAATGTCTATTCGGCTGAAAACCGGCGATCGAGTGGCAGTTGACGGCGTGGTGATCGAAGGGGAGGCTTGGCTGGACGAATCCATGCTGACCGGAGAGCCGATCGCAGTAAGCAAAACCGTTGGCGACTCGATCAAAGCCGGAACTATTGTTGATAACGGCAGCTTGCGTTTTGAAGCAACCCAGGTCGGCGAACAAACCGTGCTGGCAAATATCATCAAACTGGTGCGACAAGCGCAAAGCAGCAAGCCGCAAATTGCGCGGGTAGTCGATCGGGTTGCGGCGGTATTTGTGCCGGTGGTGGTGACGATTGCCGTACTTGCCGCGCTGGTTTGGTATTTTATCGGACCGGAGCCGAAATTGGCGCATTCGTTGGTGGTGTTGACCACGGTGTTAATCATCGCCTGTCCGTGTGCTTTGGGCTTGGCGACACCAATGTCGGTGATCGCCTCGGTTTCTCGCGCGGCGGAGCTGGGGATTCTGGTGCGTGATGCCGACGCATTGCAGAAAGCTGCCAAAGTGAATGTGGTGGTGTTTGATAAAACAGGCACGTTGACGGAAGGCAAGCCGAAGCTGACCGCACTTTATCCGGCGGAAGGTTATGACGAAATAGAATTGCTGCATTTAGCCGCCAGTTTGGAAAAAAATGCCAACCACCCGCTCGCCAAGGCATTACTGGAAGCGGATCTTCTACAAGCGGAAAAAATACGGCAGGTAGAGGAATTTTCCACCCTAAAAGGGATGGGGGTTAGCGGCATAATTGAGCAACAAGCGGTTTATCTGGGCAATTTGACCTTGATGAATTTGCAAAATATTGTGATTCCAACCGGCATGACTGAACAGGCAGCCAGCGAAAGCCGAGCGGGTGGAACGGTGTTATATCTGGCAAAAAGCGGGGACTTTGTCGGCTTCATGGTGGTGAAAGATCAAATTCGCGCCGAAAGCCAAAGTGCGGTTCAAGCACTGCAACAAGCCGGTTATCGTACTGTGATGTTGACCGGCGATCAGCAACAAACCGCAGAAGCGGTCGCTAAACAGCTCGGCATCGATCAAGTGGTGGCGGGCGTGCTTCCACAGGGCAAGGTGGATATTGTTCGTGAATTGCAACAGCAAGGAAATCGTGTCGCGATGGTTGGCGACGGCATTAATGATGCGCCCGCCTTGGCGCTGGCAGATGTCAGTATTGCGATCGCCAGCGGCAGCGATGTGGCGATTGAAACCGCAGATTTAACCCTGATGCGCCACAGTATCGATGCGGTGTCCGATGTGTTGTCGTTATCACAAGCAGGAATGCGCAATATCAAACAAAACCTGCTCGGTGCGTTTATTTATAACAGCTTGGGGATTCCGATTGCAGCGGGTGTGTTGTATCCGTTTTTCGGCATTTTGCTTAACCCGGTGTTCGCCGGCGCAGCGATGGCGCTGTCGTCAATCACCGTGGTCAGTAATGCGAACCGATTGCTGAAGTTTAAGCCTTAGATCTTAGACCAACAAAAAGGCATCAAGTGATGCCTTTTTACTTTAAAACACCCGTTTAAATGGTTTCACCACCACATCACCATACACGCCGGCGGCAACGTACGGATCTTCAGATGCCCACAGTTTGGCTTGTTCGAGACTTTCAAATTGAGCGATGACCGTGGAGCCGGTGAAGCCGGCTTCGCCCGGATTTTCATCATCGATCGCCGGATTTGGACCGGCAACGAGCAAGCGGTTTTCTGCTTGCAGTGCTTGCAAGCGCGCTAAATGCTGTTCTCTAACGGAGAGGCGTAGTTGCAGGGTATCAGGCTTGTCTTGAGCAAAAATAACGTAATACATGATTTCTCCTTATACTGTGGTTGTAGTCACTTTACTGGATTGGTAGGCTTTTAATTCTAAAATTGCTTTTTCCAACTCCCGATTGTTTTCTTTTGGAATGGCTTTAGGGCGCCCGTTTTGGTCGATGGCCACGAAAGTAAATACCGCATCGGTTACACAATAGCGCTCATTAAACGGCTCGGTTGAGACTTTTTTCACCCACACTTCCACTTCAATTTTAATCGAGCTGTTGCCAACTTTTACGCAGCGTCCGTAGCAGCAGATCACATCGCCGACCGAAACCGGACGGATAAAATTGATTTTATCCACCGAAACCGTCACCACACGACCTTGTGCGATCTCTTTTGCCATGATCGCACCGCCGATATCCATTTGCGACATAATCCAACCACCGAAAATATCGCCGTTGGCATTAGTGTCGGACGGCATAGCGAGGGTGCGTAACAGTAAACGCCCTTTTGAAATTCGCCCCGGATTTGCACCAAGTGCGGTTTCAACAAATTCATATTCCATAGTGAGTTTTATCCTAAATTTTAATTATTTTTAGTGGTTTCATCGTCTTTCGGCAAATATTTATACAGATACACGCCGGTGATAATGGTGGCAATCAAGGTCATGCCGATTACGCCGAACACCTTAAATGTCGCCCAAGCATCGTCAGACATATAGTGGCTGATGTACAAATTAACCAGCATACACAGCACAAAAAACAGTGCCCAGCCTAGATTGAGATTGTTCCAAACGGTTTGTGGCAGTTCGATTTCTTTACCGAGCAGACTTTTGACCAGTGGTTTTTTGAACAGATATTGGCTCAGCAGCAATGCAATGGCAAAAATGGCATATACCACGGTTACTTTCCATTTCAAAAATTCCAAATCGTTAAAATAAACGGTCAGCAAGCCGAAAAAGACCACCGCAACAGCCATGATCTTCTGTGACTTCTCAATTCCGCCGAATTTAAATTTTAGAATCGCCATTTGAATTAAAGTAGCGACAATTAGCGTGATTGCGCCGGCTTGAATGCCAAAAACCTTATAGGCAATAAAAAACAGAATTAAAGGCAAAAATTCGAGTAATTGTTTCATTGAAACTTCCGTAAAATAGTTTTATCAATAAACAGTTGGTAAAAACGATAAGTAAAGACCAACGTAAAAATGTTGATGGCGGCACTGACGGCGGAAACCAAGACGTCCGTTAAAAAAGACGCAGGGAAGCGCCCTAACATCAGCGTGATGATCAGCGGAAGCAAATAAGCTAAAACGGCGAACAGGGCAAGCGGTACCACGCGCCCCATTCCGTTTAGCCAGACTAATTTTAAGGCTTCGGAAAACGAGCTGTTTTCAATGGCATAGGAATAAGGCGTTAAGGAGAGGCGAATAAATAAATAGACGCCGAGTAAAACCGACAGTATGGTGAAAATCGATCCGCCGGCATTGGCGATATAATTCGCGGCAGCCAAGCTAAGCGGTAAAATAATAACAAAATTTAACAGTAAAAATAGAGGGATTTTTCTAATAGCGTAAGACAGCGCCTCGCTTAAATTGGCTTGGCGCTGCTGGCTGATTAACATAATAACGCTTAAGAACCAAAGTGTTAACATCGCATTAACGACTTGACCGGCAAACATCAAGAAAATGCTTGAACGTCCGCCTTCGTCGGTTGACGGATCAACGGAACTCAGCAAATAGCGGAATACCAGATTATCAATCATCAGCACAACCCAAAAGAAGATCGCGAGCTGCTTTTGGTTCAGAATAAAATTCCAACTGTCTTGAAAAATTTTAATAAAATTCACAGGCATCAATATCCTAATATAAGAAAAAACGACACAATTATAACCGATATCAAATTATTTATAGGCGGCAAACAACTCTTGATTGACGACTAACTGAGTTTTGGTTAATGAAAATACACCGTCGCCGCCGTTTTCAAATTCAATCCAGTTAAACGGCACAGTTGGAAATTGTTCGATCAAGTGCACCATACTGTTGCCGACTTCACACACTAACACGCCGTTATCCGTCAAATAATCGGCGGCGTGCGCTAAAATACGTTTGGCTAGAATCAACCCGTCGTCACCGGCTTCTAACGCTAACATCGGTTCGTGATAAAATTCAGCCGGCATTTCATCCAGATCTTCGGCATCGACATACGGTGGATTGGTTACAATCAGATTATATTGATCTTGCGGAAGTGCGGTAAACAGATCCGATTGAATCGGGAAGACATGGTGCAGCGCATTATGTCGTTCGATATTCATTTCGGTAATCTGCAACGCTTCCGGCGACAGATCGACAGCATCAATTTCGGCATTCGGGAATTTCGCCGAACAGGCGATGGCAATGCAGCCGCTGCCGGTGCACATGTCTAAAATGCGGGTCGGTT
Source organism: Testudinibacter sp. P27/CKL/0425 (assembly GCF_052931395.1). Lineage (NCBI taxonomy): Bacteria > Pseudomonadati > Pseudomonadota > Gammaproteobacteria > Pasteurellales > Pasteurellaceae > Testudinibacter > Testudinibacter sp. P27/CKL/0425. Next base: position 1,601,928 of record NZ_CM128801.1, read on the forward strand.
CTTCTTTCAACAAGCCGGTGAAGCCGTTTTGAATCAATTCGCCAATCGGCGAGCGCGGCACAATCACCCGTTCGTCCACATAAAACTCCAAGCCGCAGAACCAAGCGTTATTGGTTAAATAGGCGATAGGTTTGCGGGTTTCAATCCGTTTGATAATCACATTGAACAGCTTTTGCTTTTCATAGCGGGTTAAATTGGACGAATATAACTCGGCGGGTACGTCATGTGGCAAATGCAAGGTCGCCAGCACCAATTGCACCGCTTCGTCCCACGCATTGTCTTGTCCGTGACCGTAAAAAATATCCGACGCATTGAAGCAGCTATAGCCCCAACGCAAAAAATCCTGAATGGTTTTGAGATCATCTTGATTCGCCGACAGTGAGATTTCCTCCACCAAATCGGCGTTATATGTCATTTTTTCGGTCATAAATCGAGCTACCTTGTTAAGACGGGAGAAGAGGCTATTTATACCACATTTTAACGCATTTTCCCAAACCGCAATCGGATTGTTTTGCGCTTTATTTATGTGGTATGATTATCTCACTATGAGTTTAGACCCCAGTGATATCAGACTGTTTCGTGAACAGATTCAAGGCGTAAAAAAATGCAACAAGACACTTATGTTGCGCCTCGCCTTAGGCATAAACGCAAACAGCAACATAAAGAATTAATCCAACAGCAGGATAATCTGTTTTATTTTTCCGATCAATATGAGCCGTTGTTGCAAGAAGAGCAGCAAGTGCGGTATTTGCGCGAAGGTGAAAATTCACATTTGCTGAAACAACTGCGCCGCGGCGATTTTGAACCGGAGTTGTTTTTAGATCTGCACGGATTAACCCGCGAACAAGCCAAATCCGAATTGGCAGCGATGTTGCACGCCTGCGAAAAAGAAAATATCCACTGTGCCAGTATTATGACCGGCTACGGCACCTACGCCTTAAAACTGCAAATCCCCCGTTGGCTGGCGCAACACCCCAAAGTCCGCGCGCTACACCAAGCGCCGAAAGAGTGGGGCGGAGACGCCGCATTTTTGATTTTATTTGAAACTGTGGAGTAGTGGAGTAGCTATACAAAAACGCCCGCATAAGCGGGCGATGGATAGTAGTCCGATTGGCTAAATTACAGCACCATAGCGGCGATCCAGCCGAATACTAACAACGGAATATTGAAGTGGATAAAGGTTGGCACCACGGAATCCCAAATATGATCGTGTTTGCCGTCGACGTTTAAACCTGAAGTCGGTCCTAAAGTCGAGTCGGAAGCCGGGGAGCCGGCATCACCTAAGGCGGCGGATACGGCAACCAGGGAAACCGTTGCCAGTTCGGAAAAGCCTAAACTGATACAAATCGGCACATAAATAGCTGCGATAATCGGCACAGTGGAGAACGACGAACCGATCCCCATGGTGATAAACAAGCCGATTAACAGCATAATCATCGCTGCCCAGCCTTTGTTGTCGCTGCCGATAGTCTCGCTAAAGGTTTGTACCAAAACGGCAACACCGTCGGTTTCTTTAATCACATTGGCAAATCCGGAAGCGGCAATCATCACAAAGCCGATCATCGCCATCAGACGCAAACCTTGTTGGAACAGATCGTTGCTTTCTTTGAGTTTGAAGATTCCGCCAAGGGCAAAAATGGCTAAACCGACCAAGCCACCGATGATAATGGAATCGGTGTAAAGTTGTAGCCCAAAAGTGGCAACGATAGCTGCGATGCTAATAGCGATATGCGTCGGGCTGATATTGGCGGTACGTTGTTCAATGCTGTCTGCGGTTGGTTCCGGAGTGGCGACAAGATATTCACGCGGTTTGCGATAGGTGATGAATATCGCTGTCAATAAGCCTAAAATCATGCCGATAACCGGAATCAACATGGCGCTGGAAACTTGTGCTGCGGTGGTTTGTAACCCAAGTGCGCTGCCGGCTTCATTGATTTTGGTCACGATAATATTATCAATAAAAATTTTCCCGAAGCCGACCGGCAAAATCATATAGGTTGCGGTTAAACCGAAGGTTAACACACAAGCGACGGCGCGGCGATCCAGCTTCAAACGATTCATTATGTCCAATAATGGTGGCACGACAATCGGAATAAAAGCAATATGCACCGGCAATAAGTTTTGTGATGAAACCGCAAACAGCACCAGCAGCAACAACACTAAATATTTAAACCAAAACAGGGCTTTTTCGCTAGGTTGTTTGCCTAATTTCTTAATAACCCACAGCGCAAGTAGATCGGTTAAACCGGATTTAGAGATCGCCACCGCAAATGCACCTAAAATGGCATAATTCATAGCGACCGCTGCGCCACCACCTAAACCATTGGTAAAAGTAGAAATGGTGGTTTGAATATCCATGCTGCCCAATAAACCGGCAGCTAATGCGGAAATAATCAGGGCGATCACCACATTAATTCGCATCAGGCTTAGCGCCAGCAGCAAAACAATGGATAGCACCACATTATTGGTGAATAACATACACAGAGTTCCTTAAGGTTGATAAAAACGAAAATAAAAAAGGTAAAATTAAAGCGCCAAGATTTTAAAACAAAATCAAATTATTTTCTCGATTTTATTGCGAATCGGCGCTAAATAACGGAAACCCGCCTAAGGTTTTTAACCGATTCACCATATAGCAGAACAATTCGGCGGTTTTTTCGGTGTCATATAGTGCCGAATGGGCTTGTTTCGGATCAAAACCGATCCCCGCCGCATGGCATGCTTTGATTAACACATTATTACCGAACATAAACGCGCCGAGGGTGGCTGTGTCGAAGGTGCCGAACGGATGAAAGGGATTGCGTTTCAGCTGGCTGCGCTCTGCCGCCGCCATCAGGAAACTGTGATCAAATGCGGCGTTATGCGCCACGATAATCGAGCGTTTGCAATCGGCGGCTTTTTGGGTGCGGCGCACCATGCGAAACAGTTCGCCAAGTGCGGTTTCCTCGCTCACCGCGCCGCGCAACGGGCTTTCAATATCAATGCCGTTAAATTTGAGTGATTCGGGATTAATATTCGCCCCTTGAAACGGTTCGATATGGAAATGGCATTTTTCATCCGGCAGCAAAATGCCGTTTTCATCCATTCTTAACGTGACTGCGGCAAGTTCCAACAAAGCATCGGTTTTAGCGTTGAAACCGGCGGTTTCCACGTCGATGATCACCGGAAAATATTCACGAAAGCGATTTTTTAATAAATGATAATTAGTGTTGCTGTCGGGTTGCGGGGAAGTTGGCGTGCTCGTCAAAATAGAATCCTGTTGGCTGGAAAGAAAATGCCGGAATCTCAAATTAGTCGTGAGATTCCGGGCGCAAATTAGTTGCCTAAACCGGCTTTGGCGCTTTTATTTTCGATAAATTCGATTTTATAACCGTCCGGATCTTCCACAAAGGCGATGACGGTGGTTCCGCCTTTCACCGGGCCCGGTTCGCGAGTGACATTACCGCCGGCTGACCGCACTTTGTCGCAGGTGGCGTAAATGTCATCGGTGCCGATAGCGATGTGTCCATAGGCGTTGCCTAATTCATATTGCTCCACGCCCCAGTTGTAGGTCAGTTCCAAAACCGCACTTTTGTCTTCGTCGTCATAGCCGAGGAAAACCAAAGTGTATTGGTATTCGGTGTTTTCACTGGTGCGCAGCACACGCATTCCTAACGCTTCGGTATAAAATGCGACCGAGCGATCCAAATCGCCGACACGCAGCATGGTATGTAAAATTCGCATGATTAATCCCCTAAATTGTTAACGAAACCAGAAATATGGCATTATAATGTCAAGATATCCTTGATTGCCATTATTTTACCACGTTGAGCGTTTTATGTCAGACCATAACGAAAACAAAGTTCAAATTCTGCTTCTTTCACTTGTGCCGGCGCTGTTGTTGCTTGGCGCAGAAACCGCACTTTTCTTTTCACAACAGCAATTGAACGTTTTCATTGCTCATTTTTCGTTGGCGGTGTTGGATGCGCAATTGCTGGCACAAATTGTCTTTATTAAAGGCGAAATCTGCAACGGGCAGCGCGCACGGCTGATTAAAGGCAGTCTGTATCTGGCGCTGTATTGGGTTGGGCTGTTGCTGCTCGGCGCTTTAGCTGAAAAGCGTTATATTCCGCTGGCATTGGTGATCGGCGCATCTGTTTTGATGTTGTTCGCCGTTTGGCAACAACCGAAAGACGATGAGCGGCTGCGTCGCGGTTTGTTGCTGTTTGCCAATGTGTGCGGCGTGATTGGGCTGCTGGCGTATTGCTCGATTTGGCTGAATTTGCCACTGCAAGAGTGGCTGCGCTACAGTCCGTTTAGCCAATTGTTATTGGGCGCGATCATTGCCAATTGGCTGCTGAAAATCTCGCGCAATCGTTTGCAAGGATTTATTGCATTACTGCCTCGTTTAATGCTGCTGGCACTGATGTTGAATGCGTTGTATAGCGTGGTGGTTCTGTTGTTACTGTATTTCAACTTAATTGCAGTGACCGTCAGTGTGCTTGGTTTTGCGCTCTATTTTGCCGTTCATCTGCTGACGGCGGGGGTGTTGGGTTGGTTGATCTGGAAAAATCAACCGCTCACGCCGGCGGTGTTGACGCTGCTTATGCTCTTGACAATCAGCTTGCCGTTTTGGCTGATGTAAGATGATGAAAAATGGACTGATTGCACTCGGATTGCTGCTGTTACTGATTGTAGCGGCGCTGTGCTATCTGCTGCGCGCCAGCGGGTTGCAAACCGTCGCAAATCATTTTCTTTTTCCGGATTATCAAATCAGCTTATCCCAACCGTTAGAAACTGACTTTGACGGCATTACGCTACCGCACTTTAAGCTGCAAACGGCTGATTGCGAATTGGGCGAAGCCAGCGATCTTCGTTTAACTTGGCAGTCGCGCAAATTAGCGGTGCAGCAATTGGAATTGGACTACGCCTGCCTGCAACAATTGGTGGAACAGACTAATGAGAGCGAAAGCAAAACGCCGTTCACCGTCGATCGACTGTGGGCACTGCTGCCACTGGGTGAGCTGGAAATCGCACAATTAACCTGGCGAAATCATGAGGCACTGCAACAACCACAATTACAGCAAATTCTTGCTGCAACAACGTATGCAAGTGCGGTGCGGGAAGGAAGCGCATTGCGTCTGCATTTGCGCAGTGAACAATCAAACCCGCAAACTGGCACGGCTCACGAGATTAACGACACCGCAGTTGCCCCCAATCCATTATTGGATCTGAATGCGGAACTTGTCGGGCAAAAACTGACGGCAACTGCGGTCTATCAGCCGGATAGCGAACAGTTTAACCAATTGGCAATTGACAGCGAATTGGCGGCGAGTTTTGATCAATTACCAATCACAGCGAATTTGGATTTTCATTGGCGTTCACCATATTTGATTATTCCGCAAGGCGGAATGCGACTGGCTTGGCAACAGCAACAAGCCAAATTGCAGCTGTATGAAGTTGCCGAACAACAAGAACACGAATTAGTGAGCCTGCCGTTTGATATTCAAGACGGCAATTTACAGATCAGCAAAGCGCAATTTAATTGGTCAAAAGATTTGCCACAGCCGATGAACGGTTTTCTGGATCTCAATGTACAATCGGAGGAGAGCCGCTTTTTCTGGAATAGCTTCCCGTTAAAAGTCAATTTTCGCCTTTCCTTGCTATCGAACGGTGAAAAAGGCAAGGGCGTGATCGTTATTCAGGGCTTAAACGGCATTATTGAACAGAATAGTCTGCATATTCCGTTACAGGCAAATGGCGATGTGAAATCGTTCGACAGTATTTTTTATGCCAGCTTGCCGATGCAAGTCGAAGGATCGTTGCACGATCCGGTTCTGCGCTTTTTGAGCGGCTCACTGCTGCGAATGAACGGCAACACCGAACATATTGATATTGAGGAGTTGCGTTTGCCGTTGGCGGGCGTGGTGGTCGGGCAGTATGGTGTCAAAGGGCGGTTACAGGCGATTTTAAGAGGCAAAACTCGCCAATTTGAGCGGATCGATCTGCATCTGGACGGACGGGCAAATGAATTTATTGCCGGTATCCATTCGATTTTTAATATCCGCTCGGCACAGAATGTGACCGGCTTACAGCAGGCACAAGCGATCGCCAATATTTGGCGCTGGAATTTTTGGGGATATGCCGATATTCCCAGTTTGCGCAGCGTAGTCAGTTTGCGCGGACGCGGGTTTTGGCAGGACAATCTGATTAAAATTCAATTATTAGACGGCGAATTGAATAAATTTTCCCTGCCGGGCGTCGAGGTGGACAGCTTAAAATTGACTTTAACCGAGAGTGTGGATTGGGATTACCAGCAACAAAAACTGCAAGGCGCGTTGAGCGTGAACACCCCGAAAATCCAGTTTGAATATGGCGGGCAATTTATCAAGCCGGATATCACGGTCAGCATTCAAGGCAAAGATTTTACCGATCTGAATTTGAAAAGTGAGCTGACATCCGATAAGCTCGGGCCGATTCGTCTGTTTTCACGTTATCAAGACGGCATTTTGCGCGGCAATATTTATTGGCCGCAGCAATCCGCCAACGTGTTCCAGCCGTTGTTTCCACAGCGTTGGAAATGGCTGATTCAGCGCGGCACGATTCGCGGGCAGACCGCTTTTTCCATTTCGCCTGAAAATGGCGTGGTTGCCGGTGGACACGTCGCGATCCAAAATGCCAATATTGCGTTGCCTGACGGCTCGATCAGCGGGATCAATTTCTCCTTGCCATACCGTTATCAAAACCAGCGTTTCCAATTGGGGGTGAAACAACCGGCTGAAGTGAAAATCGCCGCGTTGGAAAACGGCGTGCGGCTGAAAAATGTTTCGCTGCAAGTGCAGGGGCATTATCCTTATAGTCGAAAAATGCCTTTATCACTCAGCCGCTTACACTTGGAGTTACTCGGCGGCGAGCTGAATGTGAGCAAATTTTCCCTGCCGCAGCACAATCCGGCATTTTTGCGGTTGAACAATATTGAATTAAGCGAAGTGCTGGAGCTGTTGCAATATAACCAATTGGAAATGAGCGGCAAGGTGAACGCCAATCTGCCGTTTTGGATCGAAAATTCCGACTGTATTATTTGTGACGGCATTATCGAGCAAGGCAGCGATTGGCGGATCCACTTGGGCGACGAGTTGATTAAAGAGATCGAACAAGGCGGCGGAATAACCGAGCGGATTTTAACCAACCTGATGGAAACCATGGATGTGTATGATTCAAATATCAAAGTGAATTTGCTGCAAGACGGCACCGGCTTGATGAACGCACAAATTAAAGCCAATAATGCGTTACAAAATCCGATCTTTTTGAATTACAATCATAAAGAAAATGCCTTTGATTTGTGGAGTTCGATTAATTTCGGCTCAGAATTAAAACAGAATTTAGAATATCGACTGCAACAACGGCAAGAAAGCCGTCGAAAACCATAGAGAGCAATCATGTTATTTATGCCTAGAACGCTAACCGCACTTTTACTCAGTCTGCCAATGCTCGGCTGCGTACCGAAAATCCAGCTGGAAACCCCAAAAGAGGGGATTACTATCAATATGAATGTGGAAGTCGAACACAAGATCCAAATCGAAACCGACGACAACACCCGCCGGGTTTTGGGCGAGCCGTAGTGGGCGATTAATCTGTAATATATTGTTTTGTTGATCTATTAATCAGGTGGTTAAGCCGAAATTTGATTGTTTTAAAGGAACGAAACACAGTTGCTATACAACCTAATTAAAATAGTATTCTATACCTCCCCCAGCCTTCGGCAGCCCCCTCCGTAAACGAAGAGGGCGAAAGAAATTTTATTGTTCATTACTTGATTTTCTCTCCCTCCGCGTGCGGAGGGAGATGCCCGAAGGGCAGAGGGAGGCAGTACGCTATTTCATAGTGTAGTAAATACAGTCGCTACACCAATTGATTGGATAAATATCAATTAAACGGTGTACATAATGGATTATTTATTCCCACCTTTCCAATTCGCCCAATCAAAGCAACGAGTGGGCAAAATACGGCGCAGCCACCAGTAGAGTTTAGTCGGAAATGTCACTTGATAACGCGCTTTCGGGTGTTGGCTGTTCAGGCATTGCAACACCGCTTTGGCGCAGGCTTCCGGCGGCAGGGTGAACGGGTTGGCGTTACCTTTGGTGTTTAAGCGCGCCAGCTGTTTCTCATAGGCGGCATGGTGTACGCTGTTTTGCCAGTCGATATGCTGATGAAATTTTGTCAACGCATTCGGGCGGAAGCGACTGGTGATGGGGCCGGGTTGCAACAGGCTGACGAAAATATCACTGCCGATTAATTCGGTGCGTAAGGTATCGCACAAGCCCTCCAAGGCAAATTTACTGCTGTTATACGCCCCTCGCCACGGCATGCCGGCAAAGCCTAGAATGCTGCTGTTGACGATAATCCGCCCATGCCCTTGGCGGCGGAGAATCGTCATTGCGTGCTGGATGCACTCCCAAGTGCCGAACACGTTGGTTTCAAACTGTTCGCGCAGCGCCGCGCGATTGATGTCTTCCACTGCGCCGGTTTGTCCGTAACCCGCATTGCAGAAAATCGCATCTAAACGGCGAATTGCCGTGATCTGTTGTAGCACGGTTTGGATCTGTTGCGAGTCGGTAATATCAAGTTGAACACACTCTAAACCGGCTTGTTGCAAGCGTGTGACGTCGTCACTTTTTCGGCAGCTGGCGATCACCTGCCAGCCGTGTTGTTTGAGGTAAAGTGCGGTTGCGTAGCCGATGCCGCTTGAACAACCGGTGATAAAAATAGTTTTGGTCATGCTGTGTTAATCCAAATGATGTAACAAGGTTTCGATATTTTTTAAGCCGTTTAAACGGGTTTCACTCAGCCGCTGTGCAATGCCGCATTGTTGTAAAAGTGCGGCGACGTCAAATTGTTGTAGCGCACTTAGCGGCAAATCCTGTAATGCGCAGAGCAGCAGGTACAGCAAGCCGTTCATAATCCGCGCTTCGCTGTAAGCGGCAAAGCGATAGCTGCCGTCGGCTTGTTTGTCGGCACGAAACCGCACTTCCACTTCACAACCGCGAATCAGCTGCATTTGCGCCAAGTCGTCTGCACTTGGAGTCGGCAGCTGTTTGCCGAGCTGAATCAAATAGCGGTAGCGCGCTTCCCATTGCTGAAGTTGTTCAAATTTGGCGATAAGTTCTTCAATCGGCGGCATTATCACTCCCTCAACAGCGCCAATGCGCTGTCTAATGCGTTGAAAAAAAGCGCAATCTCGTTCGGCGTGTTGTAGGGCGCAAACGACAGCCGCAAGGTGCTTTTTTGTCCTAAACGGCTTAAATATGGCTGCGCGCAGTGTTCGCCGGCACGCAGTGCAATTCGTTGTTCGCTTAACAAGGTGTTTAAATCAGAGACATTGAGATCATCAAACACGAAGCAAATCACCGAGCTGGGCTGCGGCGAGTTGAACAGCCGTGCGTGAGGGTAGGTTTGTAACCGCACTTTGAGTTGTTGCGCCAGTTCGACGACGTAGCGTTCGGCGGCTTGAAAGTCAATCGTTTGTAACCAATTCAGCACCGCGCCGAATCCGATCACCGCCGCAATATTCGGCGTGCCGGCTTCCAGTCGATACGGCAGACGATTAAAACTGATGTTTTGTTTTGAAACGCGATCAACCATTTTGCCGCCATACAACAGCGGTGACAGTTTTTCAAGCGCGCTTAGTTTGCCGCTCAGCACGCCGAGTCCGTTTGGACCGTATAATTTGTGGGCGGAAAAGGCATAAAAATCGGCGTCAATGGCTTGAATATCCAATTTAAGATGAGCGATCGCCTGGGCACAATCGACCAACACCAGCGCTTGCGACGCGGTTTGACGAATGGTGCGTACCAATTCGGCGACGGGTTGTTCCGTGCCGGTGACATTCGAAACATAATTCAGTGCCACTAATTTAGTGCGCGCGGAAAGCGCTTGTTGCAATACCGCACTTTCAATCAGCCATTGATCGTTAATCGGCAACACAATCAATTTCGCCGCGCATTGCTGCGCCAATATTGACCAAGTCACAAAATGGGCGTGATGATCCGCTTCGCTGATAATGATTTCATCGCCCGGTTGAATACTTGCCGCCAATCCGTGCGCCACGGTGTTAATCGCTTGCGTTGCGCCGGAAGTCCAAATCACGCAATCGCTGGATTCGGCGTGAATCCATTGTGCAGTTAACTGCCGTGCCTGTTCATAAAGTGCGGTTTGCTGCTCTTCGTGTTGGCTGCGGTGCACCGAACCGGCGCTTTGATAAAATGCCAGCGTGCTGTCGATCAGTGCCTGCGGCTTTAATGCGGTCGCGGCGGAATCCAGATAAACCAGTGCCGAATCTTGCTGAAAATAGGGAAATGCGGCGCGAAATTGTTCGGGGTTGAAATGCGGCATAAGTTATTCCGAGTGTTAGGGAAGTGGCTATTATAAACTTAACGCTGCGCCTTGCGCCACAAATACGGTTCTTGCGGGGCGTTGTCTTGCCATAAACCGCGCTTTTGCTGTTGTGCACGGTCTTGTACGTTTTGGTATTGCGGGTTTTTATGATAGAAGCGATACGCCCAAGCGTAGCCGTTTTCGATCATCAGCAGGTTGATGTTGCGTTGCTGGCTGTCGTACACCGTTGCCAGGCGGCGGGCGTATTGATCGATGCCGTCAATTTTGAGGCTCACCGTTTGTTTGTGAATCAATTTTGCCAATTGCTGTTTGGCTTGATTGGCGTAAGCCTGCCCGTTTTCCGGTGCATCGATGCCCAATAACCGCACTTTGATCCGTTTATGGTTGTCGCTTAAACAAGTGAAGGTGTCGCCGTCGCTGATATGAATTGCACGACATTGCAATGGGTTAGTGCTGGATTTTGCCGTGGCAAACGGCGTGGAAAGTAACAAAAATGCAAATAAAAAGAAAAAACGTGTTATCAACACTTTACAGCCTCACTTGAGAAAACCAAAAAAACGGGAAATACAGTGACTTTGATCACAAATTAAGAGAGAATTATTTCATATTTTCCAGCCATATCAAATCAAGATGAAACAAAAAATCCTGCAGCTGCTGCGTTCGTTAGCGATTTTATATGCGATGTTGTATCTCGGCACCGCGGTGCAGCATTTGATTCCGATCGGGGTGCCGGGCAGTATTTGGGGCTTGCTGCTTCTGTTTGTGTGTCTGGCGACCCAAATTATCAAAGTCGAATGGATTGCCCCCGGCGCCAGTCTGTTAATTCGTTATATGGCGCTGTTGTTTATTCCGGTCAGTGTTGGCATCATCAAATATGCCGATCTGCTACTGGCGAATGCCAAGCAGTTGGTGATTCCGAATATTCTCAGCTCGATGCTGACTTTAGTGGTGATCGGCCTGTTAGGCGATTATCTGTTCGAACGCCACAGCATGCGCAAACTGCGGCAAAAAGCGCAGCAAAAGCGCAAGTCGTCGTAAGCGGGGGAATAATGTTACAGAACCTGACGATCTATTTATATACCGTATTAACGATTTTGGCGTTTATCACCGCACTTTGGCTGCATAAGCGCTGGAAGTCGATTCTGTTCAATGCGTTTGTACTGACGCTGTTGTTATTAATCGGAACTTTGTTGCTGTTGGATATTCCTTACGATCGTTATATGCAGGGCAATGCACCGTTGAATAGTCTACTTGGGCCGTCGATTGTGGCTTTAGCGCTGCCGCTATATCAGCAACTTCGCCAAATCAGTCGCCGTTGGCGCAGTATTTTATTGATCACCACCGCCGCCTCGCTGTTGGCGATGTTTAGTGGCGCGGGCTTGGCATTGCTGTTAGGTGCAAGTGAGGAAATTATCGCCACGGTGCTGCCGAAATCGCTCAGTACGCCGATTGCGATGGCGGTGGCGGAAACCGTCGGCGGCGTGCCGTCGGTGGCGGCGGTCGGGGTGCTGTTGGCGGGGTTGCAAGGTTCGATCTTCGGGTATCTGATTCTGAAAAAAATCGGTTTAAAACACCCTGAAGCAATCGGGCTGTCGGTCGGTGCGATTTCTCACGCCCTTGGCACCGCCCGCACTTTAGAAATGGATCAACAGGCGGGCGTGTACAGTTCGATTGCGCTGGTGCTGTGTGGGATTATCAGTTCGGTGCTGGCGCCGCTGGTGTTTCATGCGGTGATGTTGCTCTTTTAGCCGATTAGCGTTTTAATCCGAAACCGATCGGATAGAGCGGATTTTGACTGTCGCTTGGTAAATCCGGTTGCTGTTCCTTTACCGCCTGCATTGACGACGGCAATTCAAATGGCAATTTTCCGCTGAAATCCGCCAAGCTGAGAAGCGCGCTAAGCAGCACATGATCGCTGACGCCGAAATTGGCAATCAATGCAGCGGTATGCGGCTGGATATTGCTTAGAATTGCCGGACGATCGAGGTAAATACTGACGACGGTCGGTACGACCGCAGCGGTATTTTTAATTAACCGGTAGTCGGTGTTGTCCGAACTGAAATCCAGTGCGCCTTCATGTTGGCGCGCGCCGAAAAAATAGCTCGGGTGTAAAATTTCATACGGGGTGGCAATCCGAATAATTGCGATGTCTGCTTCTTCAGGCGTTGCTACTACTTTAAAGCCAAGTGCTGTCGCAACATTGGCATCCACGCTGTGTAAGAATACTTTGCTTTTCTTTTTCAGCGGCAGAGTTTGATTTTTATTTTCCAATAAAACCAATGACTTCATTTGCGCTTTTTGCGCCTCTTTCTTTGCCTTTTTATTACCGACAATGACGGCAGCCCGTTTAGGATCAACAAATGGCGCTTCAAACAGCCCGATTTTGAATTTTTGCAGCAAAATGCGTTTGACCGATTGATCCAAACGCGCTTCTGACAATTTACGTTGCTGAACGGCTTTGATGATTAAATCGGTATTTGAAACTCCGCCGAACTGATCGACGCCGGCATCTAACGCTTTAAGAAACCGTTGTTGTAAAGGCAACTTTTCCATGCCCAAAGGCGCACCGGGCGGCAGGGAAGGCGTGCCGTATTTTTCGCCTTCTTGACACTCTTGACCGCAGTCGTTGGTCACTAGCCAGTCGCTGAGAATCACGCCGTCGAAACCGTACTGATTGCGCAGCACATCGGTCAACAAAGTGCGGTTGAATCCGACCGCAACCGGCTCTAGCGGTTTACCATTGATTTGAACGTCTTTTAAAATCGAATAGGCGGGCATCACCGACGCAACATTGGCAGCAAATGCGCCTAAAAACGGTTCGATATGCTGTACTAAATTATTCGCTGGGAAAACCGCATATTTTCCATAAGCGTTATGGCTGTCCCAACCGTCCTGCGCCGCGCCGTAACCGACCCAATGTTTCACCACCGAAACCACGCTGCCGAGCCGCAAGCCGTGGCTGCCGTGCTGGATTCCGTTGACATACGCATTCACCATTTGGCTGACGGCTTCGGCATTTTCACCAAAGGTGCCATCGTTCCGCGACCAACGCGGCTCGGTCGCTAAATCAGCTTGTGGCGAAAGCGCAATATGAATCCCGCTGGCGAGATACTCTTGCCGCACGGAATCGGCGTATTGTCGGGTTAGTTCCGGATCATTGATCGCGCCAAAGCCTAAAAATTCAGGCCATTGGGTGAATTGTCCTGCGGCAACACTCATGCCGTCCAACTGTGTGAATGAATTTCGAGGATCGGAACTGACGCTGATCGGAATACCAAGCCGGGTATTTTCCGCCATTTCCTGTAATTTGTTATTTTCCTTGCTGAACGTCGCAATGGAGTCGGCGTATAAACGGGTTAACAGACTCGTGATCTTTTTATCTTGGATTAAGCGTCGATTTGCTTCCAAATCATAATGTTCCCCTTGCCCGCTAATACTTTGTGGAGTGATTGCGGTGGCGTGCATCAAGGTGCCGGCTTTTTCTTGCAGGTTCATTCGGGCAAGCAGATCATCGGCACGTGTTTCGGCATCTAATCGCCAGTCTTCATAGGGATCGAGCGTGCCGTTACGATTGAGATCTTTAAAATGCCATTTTCTAAACTGCAATATCGGCATCTGACGATAAGTCAGTGTTGGCTGAATAATGGCAGTTTCTGCCAACAAGTTGCAGCTGACAAAAGAAAAAAGACAAAGTGCGGTTAACCTGTTCAATAGAGCACTCCCATATTTGTTCCAGTATAATTTATTATTTTAAATAAAAAACATAAATGAAAATACTGAATTGTTGTTTTTTTAACTGAGTTAAATTTTGATTTTCAATAGGTTGTTTTTAATATGGCTTAATTTAATAAATTTACTTAATTAACACCTGTTTTTTTATACAGTATTTTGCGTTATAATCCGCATATTGTTTTTGACTTCTCATTTGGCTATGCAACAGAAAAAGATTATTCATATCGATATGGATTGTTTTTTTGCCGCGGTAGAAATGCGTGAAGATCCGTCGTTGCTGGGCAAACCGGTGGCGGTGGGCGGCACGGTTTCACAGCGGGGCGTGTTGTCGACTTGTAATTATGAAGCGCGCAAATTCGGCTTGCACAGTGCAATGCCGACCGCACTTGCATTGAAAAAATGCCCGGATTTGGTTTTGCTGGCGGGCAATATGGCGCTATACAAACAAGTGTCGGAGCAAGTGCACGAGATTTTTCGGCGCTACACCGAATTAATCGAGCCGCTGTCGTTAGACGAAGCCTATCTTGATGTGTCCGATTGTCAGGCTTGTAACGGCTCGGCGACGTGGATTGCGGCGGAAATTAGGCAAGCAATTTTTAAGGAACTGCAACTGACCGCCTCCGCCGGTGTCGCACCGTTGAAATTTTTAGCTAAAATTGCTTCCGACATCAACAAACCAAACGGGCAGTTTGTGCTGACACCAATGGAAGTGGATGCCTTTGTGTTGCAACTGCCGCTGAAAAAAATCCCCGGCGTCGGGCCGGTGACAGCACAGAAACTGCAGGCGATGGGATTGGAAACCTGCGCGGATATTCGCCGCTTGAAACAGCATATTTTGTTGGATCAATTCGGCAAGTTGGGGCAGCGAATTTGGCAATTCAGTCACGCCATCGATGAAAGAGCGGTCCAGCCGGAGCGCGAGCGCAAATCGGTCGGGGTGGAAACCACCTTGTCGCAAGATATTGAGCAGGTGGAATCGGCGGCGGAGATCTTATTCGTGCTATATCAAAAATTGCTACTGCGATTGCAGCGCGCTCAGCCGGATATTCCGTTGCGTGACTATCGTAAACTTGGCGTTAAACTGAAATTCAACGATTTTCAAACCACCACCTTGGAAAGCAGCGCCCACCCGCTAAATGAACACAGCTTTCAAATTTTGCTGCAACAAATTTGGCAGCGAGCCAACGGACGCAGCGTACGTTTAATCGGCTTGAACGTCACTTTGCCGCACAAAAAAACAGCACAACAACTCAGTTTATGGTGATTTAATTGAAATTATCACAAAAATATTACATTTCCGATTTACTAAAAATGCGTATGTGCTATAAACAGTTAAATTTCAAGACAAAGGTGTCGATATGAGCATGAAAATTCAATTAACTAAAAAATCAGCCGATGAGATTTGGGGCAAAAGTGCGGTAGTCAGTTTTGATAATGGCACGGCGAGCATTCATTTCGGCGAAGAAAAAAGTCGGATTAAAATTCAACAAGCGGCGCGGAAACTGCGCAGCCAGGGGATTAATGATGTTGAGCTGGAAGGCAAGCATTGGGATTTAGATCGCTGCTGGGCGTTTTACCAAGGATTTTACACCGCCAAACAGCAATTTGCGGTGGAGTTTCCAAGCCTGGACGATGCGGAACAGCAGCAACTTTTCCGCCAAATTGAAGCCGGTGATTTTGTGCGCGAGCTGATCAATCTGCCGTCGGAGCAGATCACGCCGCAAGAACTGGCGCACCGCGCAGCGGATTTTATTTTGCAGCAGGCGGCACAGGCGGAAAACGAAAGTGCGGTTTCATACCACATTATTTCGCGTGAAGAGCTGCGGGATCGCGGTTATCACGGCATTTGGACGGTGGGCAAAGGATCGGCTAATCAACCGGCGATGTTGCAACTGGATTTTAACCCGAGCGGCAATCCGGACGAACCGGTGATGGCGTGTTTGGTCGGCAAAGGCATCACCTTTGATACCGGCGGTTACAGCTTAAAACCAAGCAATTCGATGGATTCAATGCGTTCCGATATGGGCGGCGCGGCGCTGTTGAGCGGTGCGCTTGGGCTGGCGATTGCCTGCGGCCTGAATAAGCGGGTGAAACTGTATTTATGCTGCGCTGAAAACATGGTCAGCAGCCGCGCGTTTCGTTTAGGCGATGTGATCGAATATCGCAACGGCGTGGCGGTGGAAGTGTTGAACACCGATGCTGAAGGGCGCTTGGTGCTGGCAGACGGGTTGATCGACGCGGAAGCGCAGCAGCCGCAATTTATCATTGACTGTGCGACCTTAACCGGTGCGGCAAAAATGGCGGTCGGCAATGACTACCATTCGATTTTGTCAATGGACGATAAACTGGTCAACGCGATGTTTGAAGCCGCACAACAAGAGAATGAGCCGTTTTGGCGTTTGCCGTTCGAGCCGTTTCACCGTGAACAAGTTAGTTCGTCATTCGCCAACATCTGCAATACGGCTTCCGTGCCGGCGGGCAGCGGTGCAGGGGCGAGTACCGCCACCGCCTTTTTATCTTATTTCTTGAAAAATTATGAGAAAAACTGGCTGCATATTGACTGTTCCGCCACGTTCCGCAAATCCGCAAGTCCGCTATGGGCAACCGGTGCAACCGGAATCGGGGTGAATTCACTGGCAAATTTATTATTAAATCAGGCTGACAGTTAATAGTCGGCTGGTTATGGCTCCAAGTGCGGTTGTGACCGCACTTTTACTCTCAAGACATTTAGAAGGAAGCGATATGCAACAAACTCTTTCGATTATCAAACCGGACGCGGTACGCAAAAATCTGATCGGCGTGATTTTATCCCGTTTTGAAAGCGCGCGTTTTACCATTGTCGCCAGTAAAATGCTGCAACTGACTGAAGAGCAGGCGGGCGGATTTTATGCCGAACACCAAGGCAAACCGTTTTATGACGGTTTGGTCAAATTTATGACCTCCGGGCCGGTGCTGGTGTCGGTGCTACAAGGGGAAAATGTGATTCAGCGCCATCGGGATCTGGTTGGCTTGACCGATCCGAATGAAGCGAATGCCGGCACGATTCGATTTGATTATGCCGAAAGTAAAAGCATTAATGCGGTGCACGCCTCGGATTCCGAAGCTTCAGCAAAGCGGGAGATCGAGTATTTTTTTGCGGAAAGTGAAATTCATCCGCGTTAATTGAAAAAGGAAATGCTATGTTAACCCGTTGTCCGGAATGTCGGCATAAAGTGAGCGATACGGCAAAAAGCTGCCCGTCTTGCGGCTTTTCGTTTGATCCGCAGGATTTGGAACGCTACAAAGCGCAACATCAGCGTTTGCGTGAACATAAGGCGGAGATCAACCGCAAGAGTGTGAAATTACACTTAATTTGGTTGGCGATTTTTGTGGTGTTTATATTGGTTGCCAGTTGGATCACCAATGGCTAAATAGAGTTGCTGCGGACTCAAAAAAGAAAATGCCGAGGAATACTTGATCTACTCGGCATTTCGTCACTCTGTGTTAACGAGCAAGATTACATTTTATTTTGCACTTTGGTGGCGGAGTTATCAATCGCTTCACCGGCGGATTGAATATCTTGTCCTGCGCCTTTTACTGTGTTACAGGCGGTTAACGTACCGATGGTTGCTGCCAAAATAAGCGCCCAGATCATTTTCATAGTTGTATCTCCCGTAATAGTTAAAGTGAATTAAGTGGTTAAAAATAACCACTTAGGGTTATACTACACGGATAAAAATAAAATAACAACCCTCAAATTAATGGCTTTTGGTGGTTTCTAAGCGCTCAAATGATAACACTCGGTTTTCCAAACGGCGCAATAGCAGGGTGGCAATACCGGTGATCAGCAGGTAAATCGCCCCTGCAATGCCGTAGATCAGAAGTGCATCATACTGTGTGCCGTAAAGCTGTCTGGCATAGCCCATAATATCCATAATCGTGATGGTTGAGGCAAGCGAGGTGCCTTTAAACACCAAAATAATCTCGTTGGTGTATGACGGCAGGGCGCGTTTTAGCGCGAATGGTACTAGAATCCGCAATGTTTGCCAACGGCTTAAGCCCAACGCCGCCGAGCTTTCCCATTGGCCTTTTGAGATCGCTTTCACCGCGCCGTGGAACAGCTGGGCGGAATATGCGGCACTGTTTAAAGCCAATGCCAACATGGCGCAGAACCACGCGTTTGACAGCAGCGACCAAAACGGACTGTTGATAATCCATTGGAATTGCCCCGGGCCGGCATAAATCAGGAAAATCTGCACTAATAACGGCGTGCCGGTGAACAGCGTGATATACCCTTTCACCAAGCCTTTCAAAGTGCGGTTTTCCAGCGACAGGATAAATGTGAACAGCACCGCCAAAATAAACGAAATAACTAATGCCACGGCGGTTAGCGCCAGACTGGTCGGAATGCCTTGTGCAATCGTCAAAAAATAGTCGTAGATCATGCCGCCTCCCTTTCAAATCGGGTGAATCGTTTTTCCAAGCGGGCAATGCCGATTTTGCTTAAAATGGTGACTGCTAAATAGAGCAGAGCGGCAATGCCGTACCAAGTGAACGGCTGATGAGTATTTGCGTTGCTGAGTTCCGCTTGGCGCATCAGATCGTTCACGCCGATTAAGGAAACAAGTGCGGTATCTTTTAACAAGATCAACCATTGGTTGCTCAACCCCGGCAACGCGTGGCGCCAGACTTGCGGCATAATAATCGAAATAAAGGCTTGCGCACGGCTTAAGCCCAATGCCGCCGCAGATTCCCATTGTCCCAACGGAATCGCTTGAATCGCACCGCGCAGCGATTGTGAAGCATACGCCGCGAAGATAATCGCCAAGGCGACCACGCAGGACCAAAACGGGCTGAATTCGACAAAATCGCCGGTCAGGAGGAACAGCACTTGGGTTGAGCCGTAATAAATCAGCAATACCACCAAAATTTCCGGCAAACCGCGCAACAACGTCAGCACCACCGAGGTGGTGTTGCGAATCGCCTTCATTTTGGCGGTTTCGAACACCACAAACAGCATAGCGAGCAGCAAGCCCAAAATTAATGCGCAAACAGCCAGACCTAAGGTCATCAGGGTGGCTGAGAACATGAGCGAGAGAAAGTTGCTAAACATAGAGGTTTATTATTTTCCGCTCATCCAAGTGTCGTAAATTTTTTGGTATTCGCCGCTGGCTTTAATTGCCGCTAAGCCTTGATTCAATTTTTCCAGTAATTCGGTGCTGGCTTGGTTGACCGCAATGCCTAAACCGGTGCCGAAATATTTAGGAACGGTGACTTTCTCGCCGCTGAACTCAAGGCTGTCATCGGTTTTCATCCAGTCTGCCAGCACGGCGGTGTCACCGAAAATAATGTCGATGCGTCCGTTTTTGAGATCCAAGATTGCGCTTTGTAGCGTGGCATAGGATTTCGCGCTGTATTGTTTGCCGTTTTCCGCAATATATTGCTGGAAAGTGGTGCCGTTTTGTACGCCGATATTTTTCGCACTGTTCAGATCGGTTTTGCCTTTCACCACGATAAAGCTGGCGGAGCTGTCGTAATACGGATTGGTGAAGCTGACTTGCTTGGCGCGTTCTTCGGTGATGTCGATAGCGGAAATCGCAGCGTCAAAACGCTTGAATTTTAAACTTGGGATCAAGCTGTCGAACGAATGGCTTTGGAATTTACAGTTGGCTTGAATCTCCGCACAAATTGCGTTTGCGACATCAATATCAAAACCGACGATTTTGCCGGTGGAATCGGTGTTTTCAAACGGCGGATAGGTCGGCTCGGTCGCAAAGGTGATATCCAGTGCATTGGCGGAAAATGCGGTGGCTAAAAGTGCGGTAGCGAGTAGTTTTTTCATTGTAAGCTCCTTAACAAAAATGGATGAGAAGTTGAACATTAATGCGATAAATAATGCGCAAACGCGGCGGTTTGCGGATGTTGGAAACAGTCGGAACCGCCCATTTCAATAATTTTGCCTTGTTCCATGTAGATCACTTTGGTTGCGACTTTGCGCGCCACCGCCACTTCATGGGTGACGATCACTTGGGTGATGCCGGTTTGTTGCAATTCTTGAATAATTGAAACCACTTGCGCGGTGATTTCCGGATCCAGTGCCGCGGTCGGTTCGTCAAACAGCAGCACTT
The DNA here is from genome assembly GCF_052931395.1 of Testudinibacter sp. P27/CKL/0425. NCBI lineage: Bacteria > Pseudomonadati > Pseudomonadota > Gammaproteobacteria > Pasteurellales > Pasteurellaceae > Testudinibacter > Testudinibacter sp. P27/CKL/0425. The sequence goes on from NZ_CM128801.1 coordinate 1,622,141, forward strand.
GCGGTTTCATCATCAACGCGCGGGCAATGGCAACGCGCTGTTGTTGCCCGCCGGACAAATGCAGCGGAAAACGGTCGGCGTGATCTTCCACCCGCAGGCGTTTCAATAAGCCCTGCGCGCGTTCCACCGCTTCTGCTTTGCTCAAGCCCAACACTTTCATTGGCGCTTCGATCAAGTTTTCCAACACGCTGTAGTGCGGCCACAAGTTATATTGCTGGAATACCATGCCGACATCTTGGCGCAATTTGCGGATTTTTTTGGCATCGGTATTGGCAGATAATTCAAATTGATTGCCGGCGATGGTCAATTGACCGCTCTTTGGCACTTCCAGCAGATTCAGCGTGCGGATCAACGTGCTTTTGCCTGCGCCGCTCGGCCCCAGCAACACGATAATATCGCCGTCTTGCGATTCAAAGTTGATGTCAAAAAGAGCCTGCTTGCTGCCGTAGAAAAAATTCAAGTTTTTAATACTGATCGTCATGTCGCCAACGTATCTTAGGTGGGTGAATAAATAATGCGGAATAGTAATAATAAAAAAAGCCTCATGCAAATAAAATCTCAAAAAAAGCGAGCAAAGTCGCATAAAAATTCAGATTCGGCGCATGAAATTCAAGTTTGTTCAAAATAACGGCGTTATTTTCTACGTGGGCGGGCAAAATAAAGGGGAAAAAAAATCTTCCCCATTCGTGTTATTGTTTCGCTGTTAATTCCAGTTGCTGTTTTAAATCGCTCGGCAGTTCGAGGGCTTGCACCAGTTGCTGCATATAGGCTTGCTCAAGAAAGTGATCCGGATCAATCACCGACAGTGACGCCATATAGACTTCCGCCGCCAATTGCGGTTCATCGACTTGATCCGCCAGCGCTTGCGGATTTAACGGAGCATTCAGCCACTCGTTAATCAGCTGATCGGCACGCTCGCCTTCCCCCAATTGGTTCAGCCCTTTGTGGATTTGTTCTCTTTCTTGCGCATCAATTTGTCCGTCTGCACGGGCGGCAAAGACCATTGCTTGGGTCAGCAACATGATTTTATGATCCGACAGGCTGCTGTTGGCATATTCAATCGCTTGTTGCTGGCTTTGCGGATCGAAATTCAGATCTTGCGCGCTCACGCCGTTTTTGCTTTGCTGCCATTTATTATAAGCCAGCCACGCCGCACCGGCCAACGCGGCATAGCTGCCGGCTTTAAATACGCCTTTGCGCGCACTGCTGTTGCCTAGAATCAAACCTGCCAAGCTGCCTACCGCGGCGCTTTTAGCGATTTTAGAAAAATTCTCATCTTTCATCATTTCGCCCAGGCGGCTTTGTAATTGACTGAATAAATTATTCATCGGGTTTCTCCTTATATCAATGAACGTTCTCAATCCTTAAGCGGATTTCGCCATTTCAAATTCGATTAACATCATCAGAATGTGAATCACTTTAATGTGAATCTCTTGGATCCGATCGGCATAGCGAAAGTGCGGTACGCGAATTTCCACATCCGCCAAGCCCGCCATTTTGCCGCCGTCTTTGCCGGTCATCGCAATCACTTTCATGCCTTTTGCCTTAGCGGCTTCAATCGCGTTTAGCACATTTTTCGAGTTGCCCGAGGTGGAAAGTCCGAACAGTACATCGCCTTTTTGCCCCACCGCTTCGACATAGCGCGAAAACACGTAGTCATAGCCAAAATCGTTACTTACGCAGCTTAAATGGCTGACATCGGAAATCGCAATCGCGGGGTAGCCGGGGCGATTTTCACGGTAGCGACCGGTTAATTCTTCGGCGAAGTGCATCGCGTCACAATGCGAACCGCCATTACCGCAGGACAATACTTTGCCGCCTTGTTTGAAACTGTCGGAAATTAAGAGTGCGGCTTGCTGAATCAACGTTAAGTTATTTTCATCGTTGATAAAGTTATCTAATACCGTTGCCGCTTCGTCTAATTCAGCTTTGATTTGATCTAAATACATATCTGTTCCTCAATAAAGGTGAGTTAAGTAGTTTGATTATTGTAGAACAGATTGGCGGGGAATGATATGGGAAAAATGTCAGTGGATTATGGACGATAAGCGATAAGAAAACCGCACTTTGCCGAAATGGCTCAAGTGCGGTGTGCAAGTGCGGTCTGACTGATTTAATCTAATAACGACTTGACTAAATTTTCTACAAATTCAATCCGTGCTTGCGCAGTGTCGGTGGCGTGGGTGAAACGGAATTTGGTTGGGCCGTCGAAGCGGTACACCGTTGGATTTTGCTGAATCAGCGCCAAAAACTTCATCGGATCTAATTCGGCATGGGCTTTAAATTCCAGTGCGCCGCCTTGGGCGTGGGCTTCGATTTTTTGGATTGCCAGTGGTTTGGCGAGCAACCGAAGTTCGGCGATTTGTAGCAAGTTTTTACCTGCTTGTGGCAATAAACCGAAGCGGTCGATCAGCTCTACTTTGAGTTCGTCCAACTCTTGCTGATTGGCGGCACTGGCGATCCGTTTGTAGAACGACAGGCGCATATTCACATCGCCTAAATAGTCTTCAGGCAACAGCGCAGGAATACGCAAATCAATTTCCACTTGCTGCTGGGTAAGTTCATCGAGCGACGGTTCACGCCCTTCTTTCAGCGCATTGACCGCACTTTCCAGCAGTTCCATGTATAACGAGAAGCCGATCGATTCAATTTGCCCGCTCTGCTCACTGCCGAGCAGCTCACCTGCACCGCGAATTTCTAAATCGTGGGTTGCGAGCACAAATCCTGCACCGAGATTGTCGAGGCTCTCGAGCGCCTCCAGCCGCTTAAGTGCATCTTTGCTCATGCGTTTCGGGTGTGGCGTTAGCAAATAAGCATAGGCTTGGTGGTGCGAACGCCCGACGCGTCCACGCAATTGGTGCAGCTGTGCCAAGCCGAATTTATCCGCCCGTTCAATGATGATCGTATTGGCGGTCGGCACGTCGATCCCGGTTTCGATAATGGTTGAACAGACCAATAGATTGTAGCGCTGGAGGTAGAAATCGCTCATCACCCGTTCTAAATCCCGTTCACGCATTTGCCCGTGTCCGACAACGATCCGTGCTTCCGGTACTAATTGCGCCAGCTGTTCGGCGCAATTTTCAATGGTAGCAACATCATTGTGCAGGTAATAGACTTGCCCGCCACGCAAAATTTCACGCAGCACCGCTTCACGGATCAGCAAATCATCGCTCTCACGCACAAAAGTTTTAATGGTTAAGCGGCGCGCTGGTGGCGTTGAGATGATCGACAGATCTCGCATACCGCTCATCGCCATATTTAAAGTGCGCGGAATCGGGGTGGCGGTGAGGGTGAGAATATCCACATTAGCGCGCAGCTGTTTGATTTTCTCTTTTTGACGCACGCCAAAGCGGTGCTCTTCGTCCACTACCAACAGCCCCAGTTGTTTAAATTTCACTTCAGATTGCAGCAGTTTGTGCGTGCCGATCAGAATATCGACTTTGCCTTCTTCCAGCTGTTCTAAAATCACTTTTTGTTCTTTTGCGGTTTTAAAGCGCGACAACATTTCAACATTCACCGCTAAATTGGCAAAGCGATCTTTGAAATTATCGTAATGCTGTTGGGCGAGCAGGGTGGTCGGCACCAAAATCGCCACTTGTCGATTGTTGCTGACTGCTAAAAATGCGGCACGAATCGCGACTTCCGTTTTGCCGAAACCGACGTCGCCACAAACCAGGCGATCCATCGCTTTCGGTTGGCACATATCGCTGATGACGGCATTGATCGCCATTTGCTGATCGGGGGTCTCTTCAAAGGTGAAGGTGTCGGCAAACTGCTTAAATTCCGCTTTGTCATAATGGAACGCAAAGCCAGTTTGGGTTTCACGCTTGGCATATACGTCCAACAATTCTGCCGCCACATCACGGATTTTTTCTGCCGCTTTATGGCGCGCTTTAACCCACGCATCGCTGCCTAATTTGTGCAGCGGCGCACTGTCTTCATTGCCGCCGACATAGCGGCTGAGTAGGTAAAGCGAAGACACGGGCACATACAGTTTTGCTTCAGCAGCATAGTGTAAAATCAGGTATTCTGCGGTAATGCCGCCTGTTTCAAGGGTGGTTAAACCGCCGTAGCGCCCCACGCCGTGTTCTAAATGCACCACAGGCTGCCCGCTTTTTAACTCGGCTAAATTGCGGATTAAGGTGTCGGGATTGACCGTTTTGCGCTGATCACGTTTGCGCTGTTGCACCCGTTCGCCAAGCAGATTGGTTTCGGTGACAATGGCTAATTTGTGACGTTCTGAATCTAGTATAAAACCGATTTCAATCCCACTAATAATAAGATTGTATCGTTGTTTATCTATTTGTGACAAGGCTTTGACAAAGTGCGGTTTCAGCTTGAGCGGGCGCAATAATTCCAGCAGGGTTTCGCGCCGCCCTTCGGTTTCCACCGAAAACAGCAGTTGCCCTTCAAATTGCTCATCAAATTGACGCAGTAATTTAAGCGGTTCTTTTTGCTGCGCATTCAAGGTTAATTCAGGCAACAGGCTCACCGGCAAATTGCTTTGACGCGCGGAGTTGCGCAGTTTATCACCATTGAGCGTGAGGCGAGGGTAGTGTTTCAGCTGGCGATTAATCTCCTCGCTGCGTAACCAAAGTTGATCGGGCGGAAGCAATGGACGCATCGGATCAACCTTGCGGTTTTCAAAACGCTGTTGCGCATCGTGATAGAAACGCTCGGCACGCTCGTGATTTGCCTGATAATCAATGAACAACGTGTGTTCAGGCAAGTAATCGAATAGCGTCGCCATCTGTTCAAAAAACAGCGGTTGCCAATATTCAATGCCCGCCACAAGCGTGCCTTTGCTGATCTGTTGATAGATATGCTCGGGATCACGCCGAATTTCAAACCGTTCGCGAAATTGCCCGCGGAAAAATTCAATCGCTTTATCATCGGTCGGAAATTCGTGTGCGGGTAATAAGTTAATTTGGGCAATCGTCTGCAATGTACGCTGATTATCAACATCGAAAGTGCGGATCGAATCAATCTCATCATCAAAAAAATCCAAACGGAATGGCTCATTGCTGCCCATTGGAAACAGATCCAACAATGAGCCGCGCACTGCATATTCACCGTGTTCTAACACCTGTTCCACCGCGCGATAGCCTGCGTTTCCCAGCTGTAAACGCAATTTATCCAGCTTCAATTTGTCGCCTTGTTTAATCAATAATACGTTATTGCTTAAAAAAGACGGCGGACACAGGCGCTGCATCAGGGTGTTAATTGGCAGTACAAAAATCCCTTGCTGCGCTTGCTGTAAGAAAAACAGCGCACTGAGCCGTGCGGAAATAATATCTTGGTGCGGTGAAAAACTGTCATACGGCAAGGTTTCCCAATCGGGGAAAAAGCAGACATTTTTTGTGCTAAATTGGCTGAGTTTTTTCTCTAAGCTGAGCGCATGGCGCGTGTCGGCAGTCACCACCACGGTTAAGCCCGTATGCTGCTCGGCAGCTTGTGTAATCGCCAATACGTCACTGTCGGCAATCACATTGCCGAGGAGTTTATGATCGTTGGCTTGGCGAGGTAATGTGAGGTTGAATAGGTTGTTCATGGATAATTAATCGTCAGAAAAATAAGCGCCTAGTGTACCCCAGACGCGCTGAGAGTGAAAGTGCGGTTTAAAAATCCAACTGTTGTGCATTGATGCCAAGGGTAAGATTGCACTTTGCCAATAAGAATTATTTTCATTGCCAAAGTAAAAATAGTTCACTATACTTGCAATCTACTTTTTGAGTAAACCTTTTATTGCGATAGGTAAATTATGCATTTTAAATTAAGTCTGATTTATACCGTTCTTTTTACAGGCATTTCTTTTGCGGCTTTGGCTGAAACGAGTCAGTCTGATGATTTAGAACAAATTGAAATTGTGACCGAACTTGAAACATTCAAAGCGGCGAATGGCAATTTAAAAGATCAAGTTAATTTAAGCCTGCTAGGACAGCAACTTGCATTTACGTCACCGATTAGTGTTGTGAACTATGATGAAAAAGCATTTGCCGATCAAGCGCCCCGAAATGTTGTAGATGCAATTGCGAAGGCTGACGCATCAGTAATGAATTTTGGCGGGGAAACGAATACTTTACAAGGGGTTTATGTTCGCGGATTACAGTTGGATGCCAGACAGTTTAGCGTCAATGGATTAGCGGGGCTTTATTCTACTTATAATTCACCCACTGTGGCGGTGAGTTCGGCACAGCTGATTAAAGGTGCATCCACGGCAACAGTCGGTATGGATCCCGAAGGTTCATCTGGTGCTTCAATCAATATTGAAACAAAACGTGCCACTGATCAACCGATTAATAAACTTGGTTTCACATGGTTTAGCAATAATCGACTACAGTCATCCTTCGATGTAGGGCGCCGTTTTGGTGAAAATAATGCATGGGGAATCAGGATTAATGGGAAATATCGTGACGGTGACACTGCTCGGATGGGATATGATGAGCGGAATAAAGAACTCGCACTCAGTGTTGATTATCGCGGTGATAAACTCCGAGTTGGCTTAGATTACTTATTTACTAAACGCGCCACCAATGGTGGGAGGGCGCGGGTGCAGGATATTCAAAATCTTGACTTTGTATTACCGAAAGCATCGAATGGCAAAATTAATTTGATTCCACACTGGTCAGGACAGACGACTGATGATCAGACAGGGATGTTTATTTTCGAATATGATTTGACGCATAGTATGATGTTATCCGGTGGTATTGGGCATATGGAATCACGCTATTACGGTTCATTTGGACAAATTCGAATGGCAAATCCAGTAGGTGATTATACTATTCGCCAAATGCGATTGATGGATTATAGAACACGCACAACCAGTGCTAATCTTAAATTACAGGGTGAATTTGCCACTGGCAATGTCAATCATAATTGGAATATGTCTTTTGATAATGTAGTTCGTAGTCGTGATTTTGATCAAAGTGCGGTTGCGCCAACCAGTTCTAGATTAAATATTTATAATCCTGTTTTTTATCCACAGCCAGCTTATACGGGGTTAGTACAAGGCAATACCGATGAAAAACTGACATCGCGTAGTTTAGCGCTGGCAGATACGTTGGGATTATTCGATGATAAAATCCGATTGACTCTAGGTGGGCGTTTTCAGTGGATCAAGCAAAAAGATTATCGTGCCAATCTAAACGCAAAATCGGATCGGTTTAGCCCAATGATTACGATGGCTTGGGTACCAAACCCAAATCTCGTGCTTTATACCAACTATTTGGAAGATCTGGAGCCCGGCTTTGTTGATGATGAAACGGGGGCGATGGCAAAACCGATAGTGAGCCGACAAATGGAACTGGGCGTGCGTAAGAACTGGGGAGAAACGTTAACAACCACATTGAGTGTTTATCAAATCCGCCGTCCGGGAGTTGTGCGTACAACGGGCAATGAGCAAGGAGAAGAGCGCAATCGTGGGGTTGAACTTAATCTTTATGCTAATCTACTTGGCGGAACACTCCGTCCACAGCTTGGTGTGACCTATAATAAAGGTGAGTTAATTGACTATCCAAGTTATGCTGGAAATATTGTTACAGGAACTCAAGTTGCAAGTCCTCGGATTATTGCTAAAGCGGCAGTAGAGTGGGATACATCATTTATTAAAAATCTGACGTTGAATGCCGGATTGCAATATTATGGTAAATCCTATCAAGATAGTGCGAGTAAATATGTTTTACCGTCTTATACTACCGTTGATGTAGGTACAAAATATCAAATTAAGCTTAATGAAAAACAGACACTGACATTACGAAGTGCAGTTGAAAATGTGTTCAATGAACACTATTGGCAAGTGCAACGTGGTCGTTATGATCGCAGCTTTGCTGTCGTGGGTATGCCTCGGACGTATTGGTTAAATGCGGAATATTCATTTTAATTGAGTAAATAGCAAGCAGGGCAGTTTTAACTGCCCTTTTATATGTTGATGGAACAATAATAATGAACTGGCAAACCGAGCTGAATACCAGCTTTTCATGGATCCTAACCGCACTTTTCTGGGTGACGCTCTTTTTTATTCTTATCTCCGTTGCACTAAAACAGACACGTTTTGGGCGGCAATTTTGGTTGATTACCAAACCTTGCGTACAAAAAAGCCAACGCTATAAAGTCATTGGGCTGATCATTATTCTGTTTGCTTTAATTCTGATTGAAGTCAGGATCAGCGTACTGAATTCGTTTTTCTATAATGGGTTATACAGCTCATTACAAGATAAAAAAATTGATGCCTTTTGGTTTTTTGCTACGATTAATGCGATGTTGGTGATTTTTAAAATTATCCATTCCATCATTAACTATTTAATGCGCCAAGTCTTTGAAATTCGATGGTTAGAAAAGTTAAATCAGGAAATGCTGGTTCGCTGGTTAAATAATAAAAATTACTATCGGGTGCAATATGATAAAGAGTTGCCGGATAATATCGATCAGCGGATTGAACAAGATGCAAGAGAGTTTATTTCTGGCACGGTGGATTTAGTGCGCGGAATTATTAACTCGATTGTTTCCACGATTGAATTTACATTGATTTTATGGTCACTCTCCGGATTGCTGGTTTTATTCGGTGTTGCGATTCCGAAAGGCGTAGTGTTTTTTATCTATATCTTTATTCTGGTTGCAACCGCACTTTCGATCTGGATTGGCTATCCGTTGATTAAATTAAATTTTAACAAAGAGCATTTTTATGCGGATTATCGTTACTCATTAATTCGAGTGCGGGATAATGCGGAAAGTATCGCTTTTTATGACGGTGAAAAGCAGGAAAAGCGTAATCTAAGTGATAAATTTAACACCGTTATTCAAAACCGTTGGGCAATTGTGCGCAGAATGCTCGGGTTGGACGGATTTAATACCGGGGTGACACAAGTGGCGATGTTTTTGCCGTTAATGTTACAGGCGCCACGTTTTTTTAGCGGGCAGGTGACGCTTGGCGATATGCATCAAACCGTGCAATCGTTTAATCGCTTAATGCGGGCTTTGTCTTTTTTCCGCCTGTTTTATGAGGAATTTACCTTATATCGCGCGCGCTTAAATCGTCTGTATGGTTTTATGACGAAATTGGACGAACTAGACCATATTCAAGTGCGGCAACCGTTGGCATGTACTCATCGTGTGGTGTTGCGTGATTTCGGGATTAAAAACCAGCAAGAACAGATTATTTTAGACGGGGTGAATATTCATCTAGAAAATGGTGATGCGTTATTGATTCAAGGGCCGTCCGGCATTGGAAAAACCACGCTGCTGAAAGCGATTGCCGGTATTTATCCGTTTGATACCATCGGTTGTGCCGAACGTCCGTGCGGCGCGGAAGCGCTGTTTTTGCCACAGCGACCTTATATGCCGCAAGGCACGTTGCGTGATGCAATTTGTTATCCGAATATTCCGCCTCATCATGCCAAATTGGAAGAGACCATTAAAGCGTGTCGGTTGGAAAAATATCTTTCGGCTTTAGATGTAGAAAATGACTGGCAAGTGATTTTATCACCGGGCGAGTTACAGCGAGTGGCGTTTATCCGAATTTTATTAAGCGAACCGGAAGTGGTGTTTCTTGATGAAACCACATCGGCGCTAGACGAACCAACAGAGGCATTGCTTTATCAAATGGTGAGAGAAAAGCTACCGACCGCGATTATTCTCAGCATCGGACATCGGGGCAGTTTGCTGCAATTTCATAATAAACAGTTAAAATTAGGAACGCTTTGTTGAATGACCGTTGGCAAAATCAACGGCAAAACGCTAGAATAAGGCAATTTATCTCTTATTTCAAATAACCAGCAGGGGAAAACCATGGACAGTAAAATTATTGTTGCGCTCGATTATGAAACAGAACGTCAGGCATTGAGTTTAGTCGATCAAATTGATCCGAGTTTATGCCGTGTCAAAGTCGGGAAAGAGATGTTCACCACATTGGGAACGGACTTCGTGAAGCAACTGCACAGCCGTGGTTTTGATGTGTTTTTGGATCTCAAATTCCATGATATTCCGAATACCGTGGCAAGAGCGGTGCGCTCGGCGGCGGATTTGGGCGTCTGGATGGTGGATGTACACGCCAGCGGCGGTTTGCGTATGATGGAAACCGCCAAGAAAATTTTAGAGCCTTATGGAAAAGATGCGCCGATTATTATTGCGGTTACTGTGCTGACCAGCATGGAAGACGTAGATCTGTTACAAATCGGCTTAAATGCTTCTCCGATGGAGCAGGTCATCCGCTTGGCGCGCCTCAGTCAGCGTGCCGGGTTGGACGGCGTGGTGTGTTCGCCGCAAGAAGTGGAAATTCTGCGTGCCAACTGCGGTAAAGATTTCAAACTGATCACCCCGGGAATTCGCCCTGAAGGGGCGGAATTTGGCGATCAACGCCGCGTGATGAGTCCGAAAGAAGCGATTGAAGCCGGTTCGGATTATCTGGTTATCGGGCGCCCGATCACATTATCCGAAGATCCGGTCGGCGTGTTGAAAAATATCAATGCCTCAATTGCCTAAGGATTGTGATGTCGAATAATCCGTTAGTTTATTCCACTGAAATCGGGCGGGTAAAAGTTGAAAAACCGCAGGAAGTCGTTGCCAAAGGCGACGGCATTGTGCGAATTCAGCGCCAAGTCAGTGGGCGTAAAGGCAAGGGCGTTTCCGTTATCAGCGGTTTGGCACTGCCAACCGCCGAGTTGGAAAAGTTAGCTTCCGAACTGAAAAAACGCTGTGGCTGCGGTGGTGCCGTCAAAAACGGCACGATTGAAATTCAAGGTGAAAACCGCGAGTTGTTAAAACAGTTGCTGGAACAAAAAGGGCACAAGGTCAAATTAGCCGGCGGCTAATCGATCAAGGTTGTGAAACAAGCCGTTTCCTATAGCAGGAAGCGGCTTTTTTGTGCTCGCTATGCTGTAATAATTTTCGTTAATGAAATTATTGGCGAATTTAAAGTTATGCTTGCTTTTTGCTTGATTCCTAACCATTTCAAATCACTAATGAATAAATAATTTGATAGCTATCACAATCTGACAATAATAGCCTTTCTAAAAATGTCGATATTCGCTAAATTAACGCCGAATTTTCTAAAAGGAAAATTTTGTGTTCGTTTAACGCTTGTTTAACTATAACTTTGTTTTATTACAACCTTGTTTTACTATAACATGGAGACGTTCAAATGGAAAGATCGCTTAAAGCCGCTTGTATCGGTGAATTTTTAGGAACGGGACTGTTAATTTTTTTCGGGGTCGGCTGTGTTGCGGCTTTGAAAGTTGCGGGCGCCGGCTTCGGACAATGGGAAATCAGCATTATGTGGGGGATGGGGGTTGCGCTTGCGGTGTATGCCACGGCAGGTGTTTCAGGCGCACACTTAAACCCGGCGGTGACCATTGCGTTATGGAAATTTGCTTGCTTTGACGGCAAAAAAGTTTTGCCTTATATTGTGGCGCAAGTGGGCGGCGCATTTTGTGCGGCGGCAGTAGTCTATTTTCTTTATCGCAACTTGTTTATCGAATTTGAGACGGTGAACAATATTGTGCGCGGCAGCCAAGAGAGTTTGAGCCTAGCCGGTACCTTTTCAACCTATCCACATCCGGCATTGGGTTTGGTGCAGGCATTTGCCGTTGAAATGGTGATCACCGCCGTGCTGATGGCGCTGATTCTTGCCTTGACCGATGACGGCAACGGTTTACCGCGTGGCTCATTAGCACCGTTGCTGATCGGGGTTTTAATTGCGGTTATCGGCGGCTCAATGGGGCCACTCACCGGCTTTGCGATGAATCCGGCACGCGACTTCGGGCCTAAATTATTTACCTATTTAGCCGGTTGGGGCGATATTGCCATGACAGGCGGACAAGCGATTCCTTATGCGCTGGTACCGATTGTCGCACCCATTGTCGGTGCATTAATTGGCGCGTATGGCTATCAACGCCTAATCAAAAAAAATTTACCTTGCAACACTTGCCAAATCGACTGATTAAATAACGGAGATGATTATGACTGAGAAACAATACATTATTGCCTTGGATCAAGGCACAACAAGCTCTCGCGCACTGATTTTAGATCATGATGCTAATGTGGTCAGCGTGGCGCAGCGTGAATTCACCCAAATCTATCCGCAAGCAGGCTGGGTGGAACATAATCCGATGGAAATTTGGGCGACGCAAAGTTCAACCTTAAACGAAGCCGTTGCAATGGCGGGGATCAAGGCGGACAGCATTGCTGCGATCGGGATCACCAATCAGCGTGAAACCACCATTGTGTGGGAAAAGGAGAGCGGCAAACCGGTGTATAATGCGATTGTGTGGCAATGCCGCCGTACCGCGGATATTTGCGAAAAATTAAAAGCGGAGGGACATGAAGAATACATCAAATCGACAACAGGCTTAGTGGTCGATCCGTATTTTTCCGGGACGAAAGTTAAATGGATTTTGGACAACGTGGAAGGCGCGCGCGAAAAAGCGGAAAAAGGCGAGTTGTTGTTCGGCACGGTTGATACTTGGTTAGTCTGGAAACTGACGCAAGGTCGGGTGCACGTCACTGATTATACCAACGCCTCGCGTACCATGTTATTTAACATTCATACCATGCAGTGGGACGACAAAATGCTGGAAATTTTGGGTGTACCACGCGCCATGCTGCCGGAAGTGAAAAAATCGTCAGAAGTCTACGGACAAACCAACATCGGCGGACAAGGCGGCGTGCGGATTCCGGTTGCGGGGATTGCAGGCGATCAGCAAGCCGCACTTTATGGGCATTTGTGCGTTAATGCGGGTATGGCGAAAAATACTTACGGTACAGGTTGCTTCCTACTAATGAACACCGGCGATAAAGCGGTGCGTTCACAAAACGGTTTGCTGACTACAATTGGCTGTAAAGCGGACGGTTCACCTTGTTATGCGTTGGAAGGCTCAATCTTCATGGGCGGCGCTTCAATTCAATGGCTGCGCGATGAACTGAAAATTGTACATGACAGCTACGATTCCGAATATTTTGCACAAAAAGTGCCGGATTGTAACGGTGTGTATGTCGTGCCGGCGTTCACCGGCTTGGGCGCACCGTATTGGGATCCGTATGCGCGCGGGGCGATTATGGGGCTTTCTCGTGGCGCGAACCGTAACCACATTGTACGTGCGACGCTGGAATCTATCGCTTATCAAACCCGAGATGTTTTGGAGGCGATGCAGTCCGACTCCGGCGACAGCTTGAAAAAATTACGCGTCGACGGTGGGGCAACTGCCAATAATTTCTTGATGCAGTTCCAAGCTGATATTTTAAATACTGAAGTTGAACGTCCAAAAGTCAAAGAAGTGACCGCACTTGGCGCAGCATACCTCGCCGGTTTGGTAACAGGCTTCTGGAAAGATCTGGATGAGTTGAAAGATAAAGCCAGTATCGAACGGACTTTTGTGCCGGACGGCTGCGAAGAAAAACGCGCCCGCCGTTATAAAGGCTGGAAGAAAGCCGTGAAACGCGCTTTAGCTTGGGAGAAAGATGACGAGGAGTAAAGGGGAATGAGTGAAGTGAAACGGGGCGATAATGATAATTCGCCCCGTTTCTCTATCGGAGTAATTTAGGCATAGTAGACAAAAATGTGGCTGAAATCTCGCTTAATCCCTTATAGAATAAGGCGTTAAGTGAGATTTTTTAAAATGACCAAAAAATTGCTATTTCTGTGGTTCAGAACACATTAAAAAACACGGTAAAAATTCAGGCAAGCAACGCTATAAATGCTTGGATTGTTTACGGACATATTCTCACACAAATTACCTTCAATCCGCCCAAATCTGGCACGATTACACCGTCGGAAAACAGACGTATAAGCAGCTTGCGTTAACCTATGATTGTTCGGTCAGGACTATCCAAAGGCACCTGAAAAAAGCCCCTAAAACGCCACTCAGCACACCGCAAACCACAATGTTGAATCTTATTATGGATGTCACTTTTTTCGGGCCACAATTCGGCGTATTAGTCATAATGGATTCCCGCTCAAAAAAGGTGATTTACCACCAAATCGTTCGTACCGAAAAGGACATTTACTATACCAAAGCCATCAATCGATTGCGTAAAAAAGGATTTATTATTCAATCTATTACTTGCGATGGGCGACGGGGCTTATTGAAAGATATATTTAATACGCCAACCCAAATGTGCCAATTTCACCTTGTTGCAATGGTGATTCGCAAGCTGACGAGAAACCCTAAATCCGTTGCCGGAAAGGAACTGAAAACAATGGTTAAAACACTCAAGCAGAGTCACAAAAATGACTTTTATGTCCGTTTGCATCACTGGTTTTTGCAGCATAAAGCTTACTTAGAAGAACGGTCTGATATACCCGATAATCAGGGTAAATTTCCTTATAAACATCGCAAATTGAGAGGGGCTTATGCCAGTATTAAACGCTATATGGATTACTTGTTTGTCTTTGAAAAATACCCGGAGTTACGGATAGAAAAAACGACAAATCGGCTGGAAGGGCTGTTTAAGGATTTAAAGCAGAAATTATCCGTTCATAATGGACTAAACCGAAGGAATAAGATTATGTTTATACAGGATTTTTTGAATAAAAAGAGCTAGAAAAACTAGCGCTTTAAGAGGAGTAGCCACAAAAATGTCTAATAGAAGCTTAGATCTCAAAATCAGCCACATTTTTGTCTACTATGCCTACGTAAATAATCCTATGTATCGAACAAAAAATAATCATCTTTTGACATCTATGCTTGATTTTTTGTGAAAGCACTAGGATAATTTACCAATACTCAAATTACCCAATGGGTCAATTACTATATCAATTGAGTATAGGATGATTTAGCCACATCGGTATAAATCAAAATGTTAAATATAGATTTGTCATTTATTTAAATTTCAATTAAAGCAATGACAGCTTTCATCAAGAAATGCAATCTATATTGATAGATGAAAAATAGAGGATCATCAAAATGAAAAAAACTGCAATTGCATTAGCCATCTCAGGTTTGGCATTAGCATCTGTAGCACAAGCAGCACCACAAGCAAATACTTTCTATGCAGGTGCTAAAGCCGGTTGGGCATCTTTCCATGACGGTTTAGAGCAATTTGAACGTGACGGTGTACAAGGAACTCGCCGCAACTCCGTGACTTACGGTGTGTTCGGTGGCTACCAAATCACTGATAACTTTGCAGTTGAGTTAGGCTACGATGATTTTGGTCGTGCTAAAATTAAACGCCAAGGTAACACCGTATCTAAACATACTAACCACGGTACTCACTTGAGCTTAAAAGCTAGCTATCCGGTACTGTCTGATCTGGACGTTTATGCGCGTGTTGGTGCAGCTTTAGTGCGTTCTGATTATAAAGCTTATAGCAATAATTCAGTTTGGGATCGTGAGCACAGCCTAAAAACTTCAGCATTATTTGCTGGTGGTTTAGAATATGCAATTCTGCCATCTTTAGCATTACGTGTTGAATATCAATGGCTGAATAATGTTGGTAAACTGAAAGATTCTGACGGTCAACGTGCAGACTACCGTCCAGACATCAGTTCTGTTTCTGCAGGCTTAAGCTACCGTTTCGGTCAAGGCGTTGCTGCAGCACCTGAAATCATCACCAAAAAATTCGCATTCAGCTCCGATGTATTGTTTGATTTCTCAAAATCAAGCCTGAAATCCGGTGCGGAACAAGCGCTAGACGGCATGACTGCAGAAGTGGCTAGCTCCGGTTTGGCAAACCCTAACTACAATGTAGCGGGTTACACAGACCGTATCGGTTCTGATGCTTATAACCAAAAATTGTCTGAAAAACGTGCTGAAACTGTTGCTAACTACTTAGTGTCTAAAGGCGTTGCTCAAACTAACGTAACTGCAGTCGGTTACGGTAAAGCAAATCCGGTTACCGGCAGCAACTGTGATGCGGTAAACGGTCGTAAAGCGTTGATCGCGTGTTTAGCCCCAGACCGTCGCGTAGAAGTTGCGGTACAAGGTGCTAAATCTGTTTCTATGTAATTAAGAAACCGATTTAAATTGCTTAAAACCCGACATTTGTCGGGTTTTTTCGTTTGAATGAAATACTTATCAGCAATCAAGGAAATCAGGTACAATATTGCATCGCCAGAATAACGAGTAGGAGTTGCAATGAAGTCGAATAAAGCCTTGCCTCAATCAGAATGTAATCAAAACCCATTATTTGCGCTTTGTGTGATGAGTGCGGCGATTGTTATCGTGTTAGCCGGGGTGAAAGCGGCAGCCGATATCATCACGCCGCTATTGCTTGCCTTGTTTATCAGCATTATTTGCTCGCCGCTGGTCGGTAAAATGATGCGCTATAAAGTACCGCAATGGCTAGCGATTACACTGCTGTTATGCTTCATCTTTATGATATTTAGTATCTTTGCAACGTTGGTTGGCGCCTCGGTGAATGAATTTACCGCCTCAATGCCGGAGTATAAGGTGTTATTAACGGAAAAAGTCGCCTGGCTAACCGCACTTGCAGATAAATACAATATCCCGCTGTTCCTGCCAAAACAACGGATTGTTGAAAGTTTAAATCCGAATACGTTAATGAATTTTATGAGCAATGTGCTCGGGCAACTATCGGGAATGCTCAGTAATATTTTCGTGTTGTTTTTAATCGTGGTGTTTATGTTGCTTGAAATTCCATTGGCAAAACGCAAGCTGACCTATTTAGCCAACAGCCAATCGGCGGGCGAACAAATCGAATTAAAAAGCGAAGTGTATCGAGTGATCGATAGCGTGATCAGCTATCTGACGATTAAAACGGTCATCAGCATTCTAACCGGGGTATTTATTTTTATTGTACTGAAAATACTCGGAATCCAGTATGCGGTCTTATGGGCGAGCGTCGCTTTTCTGATGAATTATATTCCGAATATTGGTTCGATCATTGCAGCGATCCCGGTGGTGGTGCAGGCATTTTTGCTAAACGGTATAGGCGAAGGTATTGCGGTGATCATCGCCTATTTTGCGGTAAATATGGTATTTGGTAACCTGGTGGAACCGCGTGTAATGGGTGAGCATTTGGGGCTATCAACCTTGGTGGTGTTTATTTCCTTGATCTTTTGGGGCTGGTTATTGGGCACTGTCGGAATGTTTTTATCCGTCCCGTTAACCATGGCGACCAAAATTGCTTTGGAAGCCAGTCCGGCAACCGAAAAATTGGCGTATCTGCTTGGCAGCGGGGAAGAATAATACGTAATACTTTTATTATGAATTTTATTCATGGTAAAAGTGAAAATAACAAATTTGACTGCAACTGAAATACTGATTAATTTAGACGTCTAAACATCTAGATTGAAATGAGGTCAGTATGAGTTATGCCAGAGAGATTGACGCCCTGAATCAAAGCGTGGCGGATTTAAACGGGAAATTGAATGTTTCTTTTGAATTTTTTCCGCCGAAAAATGAAAAAATGGAAACCTTGCTGTGGGAGTCAATCGATCGCCTGAAAGTGTTGAAACCGAAGTTTGTGTCGGTGACTTACGGCGCCAATTCCGGCGAGCGCGAACGCACCCACGGCATCGTCAAAGCGATTAAGCAGCAAACCGGATTAGAAGCCGCACCGCACTTGACCGGAATCGATGCCACACCTGACGAATTGAAAGTGATCGCTAAAGATTATTGGGACAGCGGGATTCGGCATATTGTCGCCTTGCGCGGTGACGAGCCGCCAGGCTATGCTAAAAAGCCGTTTTATGCCTCGGATTTGGTCGAATTATTGCGCGGCGTTGCCGATTTTGATATTTCGGTTGCCGCCTATCCGGAAGTGCATCCGGAAGCAAAATCTGCACAAGCTGATTTGCTGCATCTCAAACGGAAAATTGACGCTGGCGCCAGCCGTGCAATCACCCAGTTTTTCTTTGATATCGACAGCTATTTGCGTTTTCGTGATCGCTGCGCTACCATCGGAATTGATGTGGAAATTGTGCCGGGGATCTTGCCGGTCTCTAATTTCAAGCAGTTACAAAAAATGGCGACCGTCACCAATGTCAAAATTCCAAGCTGGATGGTGAAAATGTATGACGGATTGGAAAACGATCAAACCAGCCGCAATCTGGTTGCCGCCAGTATTGCGATGGATATGGTGAAAATTTTGTCGAAAGAAGGGGTAAAAGATTTCCATTTCTACACCTTGAACCGTTCGGAATTAACCTATGCCATTTGCCACACCCTCGGCGTTCGTCCGGTATAAAAGACAGCGTTTTATGGT
The DNA here is from genome assembly GCF_052931395.1 of Testudinibacter sp. P27/CKL/0425. NCBI lineage: Bacteria > Pseudomonadati > Pseudomonadota > Gammaproteobacteria > Pasteurellales > Pasteurellaceae > Testudinibacter > Testudinibacter sp. P27/CKL/0425. The sequence goes on from NZ_CM128801.1 coordinate 1,640,297, forward strand.
TTTTAGAGGGTGTTAAGCCCTCTTTTTATTTGGAGCAACGTGAATGTTTTTTCTTAGAAAACTGCTATTAACTATGTTACTACCGCCGTTCAGCATTATTTTACTGCTACTTTTGGCGGCGGTGCTCTACTATTTCAACTGCAAATACAGCGCCAAACTGTTGGCACTGGCGACGCTGGTGTTATTTTACGCGCTCAGCACACCGCTGGTCGCGCATTATTTGCATAGCAGCCTTACCGCTTCCATTTCCACTCCGCAGCCTGATGAGTACCGACAAGCCGAGCTGATTGTGGTGTTGGGCGGCGGAATTCGGGAAAGTAATGTTCATAATCGGGAAAATAGCGTGACCGCACTTCCGTTGGAAAGAATGCGCTATGCGGCGCATTTGCACCAACAAACCGGTTTGCCGATTCTGACTACCGGCGGCAGCGCCTCCGAAAGTGATGCGGAAGCGGAAATCATGGCGCAAGAATTTAAGCAATATTTCGCGATTGATGTCAGTTGGAAAGAAACCGAATCAAGTACCACCGGCGAAAATGCCAAATTCACCAAACAGTTACTGAGAGCGCAGGGCAGTGAATTAAATCGGATCATTTTGGTGACGAATGACTGGCATATGCGGCGGGCGAAATATCTGTTTGAACAACAAAGCTTTGAAGTGCTGCCGGCGGCAGTGAAACGGCAGACGGAACAAGATGCGGGCGTGATGTCTTTTATTCCGCAAATGGCGTCGTTAATGGATAGCCAAATTGCGCTGAAAGAGTGGATCGGCTATTTCGCGTTGCGTTACACAGCGGTGCGCTGACCGCACTTGAGCGTTATAAACTTTCACCAAAATGAATTTGAAAGCCGGTATCAATAATATCGCGAGCGGGCGGAATATCGTTTAAGCGATCAATCACTTCTTGTGCGGCAATTTTGCCGATCTCAAACCGCGGGGTGATCACTGAGGCAAGTTGTGGCGTCATGGACTGCCCGACATTGTGTCCGTGAAATCCGGCAATCGCAATTTGCTGTGGTACGGCAATACCTTGCCGCTGACATTCAAACAGCGCACCGATCGCCAAGTCATCATTGGTACAAAAAATGCCATCGGTATCCGGACGCTGTGCCAAAATTTGTCGCAGCTGCTGTGCGCCCAAGCTAAAAGATGATGCCTGTTCGGTGATCAACTTATACGGCTGTAAACCGTGGGTTTTCATCGCCGCTTCATAGCCTTCGATCTTTTGAAAAGTGCGGTTGTCCATGCGTGCGGCAAAGTAGACGATTTGCTTGCGCCCGCGCCGAATCATCGCTTCGGTCATTTGTTTTGCCGCCGCGCGGTTATCGAACCCGACTGCTTGCGCCACCGGCTTGCTGTGCTGCAAATCCATCATTTCAATCACCGGAATATTGGCGACTTGGAGCATTTTCAGCGCTTGTTTGCTGTGAACATTTTCCGACAAAATCAGCGCATCGACATTATAAGAGAGCAGCGATTTAATCCGTTTTTCCTCGATTTCCGGCGAATAGCCGAAATGCGCCAACATGGTTTGATAGCCGGACAACTCAGTCACCGATTCAATTCCCTTAATCACATCGGCAAACACTTGGTTAGTGAGCGAGGGAACCAGCACACCAATAGCATAGCTCTTAGCACTCGACATGATCCGCGAGGCAACATTCGGAATATAGCCGAATTGTTCGATCGCGGCGGCGATTTTTTCGCGCGTGGCAGGCGCAACCGTTTGCGGATTGCGCAAATAACGGCTGACCGTCATTTTAGTGATGCCGAGATGATTGGCGATGTCTTGCAGTACAGGGCGTTTGTTTTGCATTTAAACTGATGTCCGATTCTTGAGACGGCGCAAGTGAGGGCTTGCGCCATAACCGTTGAAATAAAGTTGATTATACCTTAAAGCACGCCACTAAATGTTGATCATTGCCTTGTAAGTGCGGTTTTTTCGCGGCACATTGCGCATCGGCAATCGGGCAGCGGGTACGAAACACACAGCCAGACGGCGGATTAATCGGCGACGGCAGATCGCCTTCCAATAACTGAATCTGCTTGTTACGTTCCAATTTCGGATCAGGAATCGGCACTGCCGACATCAACGCTTTGGTGTAAGGGTGTTTGGTGTCGTGGAACACCGATTTATAATCGCCCAATTCAACTGCATTGCCCAAATACATCACCAGCACTCGGTCGGAAATATGTTTGACCACCGATAAATCGTGTGCAATAAAAATCAGCGATAATCCCATCTCTTTTTGCAGCGCTTTCAGCAAATTCACCACTTGCGCTTGAATGGAAACATCTAGCGCGGAAACCGGTTCATCACAAATAATCAGCTTCGGCTCGATGATTAACGCGCGCGCAATTCCAATCCGCTGACATTGACCGCCGGAAAATTCATGCGGATAACGATTGATTAAATTCGGCAGTAAGCCGACTTTTTTCATCATATTCTGCACCTGTACTTTGACTTCTGCGCGGCTCAAGTGCGGTTGGTAGACCTTCAGCGGCTCGGCAATAATATCGCCGATAGTCATTCTCGGATCTAAAGAAGCCAATGGATCTTGGAAAATCATTTGAATGTCATTGCGCAATGCTTTCCACTGTTTGGCGGTTTGCTGGTTTAAGTTTTTGCCTAACCACACCATATTGCCGCCAGCTGACGGCACCAAGCCGATAATCGCGCGCGCTAACGTAGATTTGCCGCAGCCGGATTCGCCCACCACGCCCAAGGTTTCGCCTTGATAGAGTTTAAATGAAACTTGATTCACCGCTTTTAAGGTTGCTGGCTTGGCGAAAAACGCCTTTTTATCTTGCTTAATTTTAAAATGGACGCTGAGATCGTGCACGTCTAACAGTAATGTTTCGCTCATGATGCCATGCCTCCCAATTGAATTTGTGGTTGAAGCTGGTTAATCGGAATAAAGCAGGCGCGCAAACGCTGCGATTCAAATTTGCTTAGCGGCGGCGCTTGCAAACATTGCGCACCGGCATGCTGGCAACGAGGCTGGAACGGGCAGCCGCTCGGCAGATTTAACAAATTCGGCGGATTGCCCGGAATGGTGATTAAGGCGTGCGCTTCTTCGTTGAGTTTTGGCACGGCATTAATCAAACCGATGGAATACGGGTGGGTCGGCTGATAAAAAATTTGTTCGGCACTGCCATATTCCATGGTGCGACCTGCGTACATCACCAGCACGTTGTCGCAGATCCCGGCGACCACGCCCAAATCATGGGTGATCATAATAATCGCAGTGTTAAATTCGGTTTTCAGTTCATTCAGCAAACTCATGATTTGCGCTTGCACGGTAACGTCAAGTGCGGTTGTCGGTTCGTCGGCAATCAGCAATTTCGGGCGGCAGAGCAGTGCCATGGCTATCATCACACGTTGGCGCATACCGCCTGAAAATTCATGCGGATACATCTCCATTCGCTTTTTGGCTTCTGGCATTTTCACTGCGTCGAGCATTCGCAACGATTCCTGATACGCCGTTTTGCGATCCAAGCCTTTATGCAGCATCAGCACTTCCATCAGCTGATCTTTGACTTTCATATACGGATTCAGTGACGTCATCGGATCTTGGAAAATCATCGCAATTTGTTCCGCGCGCAGACGGTTTAACGCCTTTTTCGGTAGATTTAAAATTTCTTGACCGTTGAATTTCGCCGAGCCTTCAATTCGTCCGTTATCGGCAAGCAGCCCCATTAATGCAAAAGCCGTTTGTGATTTGCCCGAACCGGATTCGCCCACAATGCCAAGCGTTTGTCCGGCTTGCAGTGAAAACGTCAGGTTATTGACCGCGGTGACATCGCCGTCGTGGGTGCTGAAAATCACCCGTAAATTATTGACATCAAGTAATAAGTTGTTATTCGTCATGGTTTTTTCCTTTTCGCTTTTCCTACCGCACTTTATCGATCTTTCGGATCGAGGGCGTCGCGCAAACCGTCGCCGATAAAGTTAAAACAAAACAGCGTAATCACCAGAAACATTGCCGGAAAAACCAGTAGCCAAGGTAAATATTCCATAGAGCGGGCGCCATCGTTTAATAAGCCGCCCCAGCTGCTTAGCGGTTCTTGTGTGCCTAAGCCTAAAAAGCTCAGAAAGGATTCAAATAAAATCATGCCGGGCACCAACAGCGAGGCATAAACCACTACCACGCCCAGCACATTCGGCACAATATGTCGCCAAATAATTTGCCGTGTCGGCACGCCGCAAACGATCGCCGCTTCGACAAACTCTTTGCGTTTCAGGCTCAAAGTTTGCCCGCGCACAATCCGCGCCATATCCAGCCACGAAACCATGCCGATAGCGACGAAGATCAGCAGAATATTTTGCCCGAAGAATGTCACCAATAAGATCACGAAAAACATAAACGGAAACGAGTTTAAAATCTCTAAAATCCGCATCATGATCGCATCGGTTTTGCCGCCGACATAACCGGAGGTAGCGCCATACAGCGTGCCGACCAAAACCGCAATCAAGGCTCCGGCAACGCCGACCAACAGTGAAATGCGCCCGCCGACCGCCACGCGCACCAACATATCGCGACCGGAAGAGTCGGTGCCGAAATAGTGCCCGCTTTCCCAATCAGGCGCCGCTGACATCATATTCCAGTCGGTTTCGTCAAATGCGAATGGCATCAGCAGCGGGGCGAATAATACGAATAGAGTAATGGCAAACAGCACTAGCAAGCTGACTAAGGCAGCGCGGTTATGGAAAAAGCGGCGTTTGGCATCTTGCCATAAGCTGCGACCTTCGACTTCCTCTTGTGCAAGCTGCTGCGCCAATTGTTCGACCAATACGATATTTTCTTTTTTTATTAACATGGAGAGCCCTTAATAACGAATTTTTGGATCGATTACGGCATACAGAATGTCCACAATCGCATTAAAGGTAATCGTGAGTGCGCCGACCAAAATCGTCAGGCTCAACACCAGTGAATAGTCACGGTTTAATGCACCGTTCACGAAAAGCTGTCCTAAGCCGGGCAAGCCGAAAATGCTCTCAATCACCATTGAGCCGGTAATAATTCCGACAAATGCCGGCCCCATATAGGAAATTACCGGCAACAGCGCGGGGCGCAATGCGTGGCGCAAAATAATGCGTCGCGTCGGCAAGCCTTTAGCCTTGGCGGTGCGGATAAAATTCGAATGCAGCACTTCAATCATCGAGCCGCGCGTGATCCGCGCGATACTGGCGATATACGAGAGTGAAAGTGCGGTCATCGGCAGCAGTATATTGAGTAACGCGCCGTCATTCCAACCGCCGCCGGGCAGCCATTTTAGGGTAATCGAAAAAATCAATACCAATAGTGGCGCCACCACAAAACTGGGAATTACCACGCCGGTCATCGCAAAGGTCATAATCAGGTAATCAATCCATTTATTTTGCCTGATTGCCGCAATCGTTCCGGCGGCAATGCCAAAAAACAGTGCGATAAAAAAGGCGGAAAAGCCTAATTTCAGCGAAACCGGAAACGCCTGCGCGACCAGCTGATTGACGGTGAAGTCTTTATATTTGAATGAAGGACCTAAATCGCCTTGCACTAAGTTTTTCAAATATAACAGGTATTGAGTGTGAATCGGTTTATCCAGATGATATTTCGCCTCGATATTCGCCATCACTTCCGGCGGATAATTTTTTTCGCTGGAAAATGGGCTGCCGGGGGCAAGCCGCATCATAAAAAATGAAATCGTGATCAGCACAAACAGCGTTGGAATCGCTTGTAGCAGGCGACGTAGAATTAAAGTAAACATAAGCAGTTAATCTAAAAAGTAAATGAAATATCAAAGTGCGGTAGGGTTATACCGCACTTTGTCGAACAGATCATTGCAATGATAAATTGCTAATCCAATCGGATTACTGCTTGATCAGGTACACATCTTTCAAATAGTAGTTTGATCCCGGCGACGTAAAGGCATAACCTTTCACATGAGGTTTGATCAAACGCGGTTGAACGTAGTGATATACTGGCACGGAAGGCACATCCCGGCTGAAAAATGTTTCGGCTTTGGCGTAATCTTCTGCGCGTTGTGCGTCATTTTCAGCAAGTAATGCGTTTTTAACCGCTGCGTCATACTCCGCATTTTTGTATTTGGCGGTGTTATTGCTGCTGTCGGATAAGAAGTAGTTCACAAATGAAGTCGCCTCGTTATAATCGGCACACCAACCGGCACGCGCGACGTCATAGTTGCCTTGGTGGCGCGAGTCTAAATAGGTTTTCCACTCTTGGTTTTCCATTTTCGCATTCACCGCACCGCCTAAATTTTGTTTCCAAATAGAAGCCGCGGCAATCGCGATTTTCTTATGGTTTTCCGAAGTGTTGTATAACAGAGTGAAATTTAACGGATTGGCTTTGGTAAAGCCCGCTTCCGCCAACAGTTTAACGGCTTCGTCGTTGCGTTTTTTCTGATCCCAATCCGCCCACTCAGGATTGGTCAGCTTTTCGCCACCGTTGATATACGGCGGGGTGAAGTGATAGGCAGGTACTTGACCTTGGTTAATCACTTTGTCGGTGATGATATTGCGATTTAACGCCAAACTCAACGCTTGTCGCACGCGTACATCATTAAACGGTGCTTTAGCGGTATTGATCTCATAAACATAGGTACACAAAATCGGTGCGACTTTCAATTCGTCCGGCAAGTCTTTTTTCAGCTGTTGGAACATTTCCGGCGGGATTTCTTTGCCGGTAATATCAATTTCGCCTGCACGATAGCGGTTAATATCGGTTGTAGCCGATTCGATCGGCAGCAAGGTTACTTTGCTTAACACGGTATTGGCATTGTCCCAATATTCCGGATTCGGCGATAATTCCGATTTTTCGTTCACAATTAAGCGATCAAGTTTAAATGCGCCGTTGCCCACCAGATTTTCGGCTTTTGTCCATTGGTCACCGAATTTTTCGATGGTGGCTTTGTGTACCGGGAATAACACATAGTGTTCAACCAATTTATCGACATAAGGAATCGCTGAATCCAAGGTGAGCTGCAAGGTGTGCGCATCTAGCGCTTTTACGCCCAACTCGGTCGGCGCTTTTTTCCCTTCCACCACATCGGCGGCATTTTGCAGAGTTAAATATTTTAAATAAGTGCCGTAAGGCGCAGCGGTTTTCGGATCCGCCAAACGTTGCCACGCATATACAAAATCGTCAGCTGTGACCGGATCACCATTTGACCATTTTGCATTATCGCGGAGTTTAAATGTCCACGTTTTGAAATCGGCAGAATGTTCCCACTCGGTCGCCACGCCGGGTAAGATATGCCCGGACGCATCGGAGGTGACTAAGCCTTCAAACAGTTGACGGGCATACTGCCCTTCCACATCGCCTTCCATTTTAGCCGGATCGAGCGTTGCCGGGTTGGTGCTGATGTTATAAACCAATTCTTGTTTAGCCGCCAGTTCCGTACCGGCAGGCACATTGGCTGCCAATGCCGAAGCGGCTACACCGAAAGTTAAGGCAAATGAAAGTGCGGTATTTAAGCGAGAGCGTTTGAACGTCATTAGATACTCCTTAATAGTATTGTGGTTTTGAAGCATTTTTTCAGAAAACGGTTATCCTGCATTCTTTCATAAAAAATGACTTTGTAAATAATTAAAGCGCAGAATTTCGATAATTGTCACGCTAAAAGCATATTTGCGCGAATAAATCGATGATAAGTTAGGCAAAAACGTGCTTTTTTATCAAAATTTTGCAAAAAGGGAGTACAATGTTGGTGTCGAATTGAATTTTATGGAGGGGAAAATGAGCAGTGAATTAATCTCGGAACAACAGTTTAACCACATCGTCAGCGATGTTATCCGTTTAACCCAATACAGTCACGGCGCGGGCTGCGGGTGCAAGATTTCACCGAAAGTGTTAGACCAAATCCTACATACCGAAATGGAAAAATTTATCGATCCGCACTTGTTGGTCGGCAATGAGAGCCGAGACGATGCGGCGGTGTATGACATCGGGCAGGGCATCGGCATTATCAGCACCACCGATTTTTTTATGCCGATTGTTGATGATGCTTTCACCTTCGGCAAAATTGCCGCCACCAATGCGATCAGCGATATTTATGCGATGGGCGGCAAACCGATTATGGCGATTGCAATTTTAGGCTTTCCGATCAGTAAATTGCCGGCGGAAGTGGCGCAGCGCATTGTGGAAGGCGGGCGTGCCGCTTGTCAGGCAGCCGGAATTTCTCTCGCCGGCGGACATTCGATCGACGCGCCGGAACCGATTTTCGGACTGGCGGTCACCGGCATTATTAATACCAAAAAACTGAAGAAAAATAACGCCGCGGAAGCCGGTTGTGAGCTGTATTTAACCAAACCGCTGGGCATCGGGATCTTAACCACCGCAGAGAAGAAAAATAAGCTGAAAGACGAGCATAAAAATCTGGCTGCCGAGGTGATGTGCCAGCTGAACAGCATTGGCGCGCAATTTGCCGAAGTCGATGGCATTACTGCGATGACCGATGTCACCGGCTTTGGTTTGCTTGGGCATTTATCCGAAATCTGCCAAGGTTCCAATTTGGCAGCGGAAGTGAATTTCAACCAAGTGCGGTTATTGGACGGCGTGGAATATTATGTCGAAAAAGGCTGCATTCCGGGTGGTAATAAGCGAAACTTTGACAGCTACGGGCATCTGATTTCTGCGATGAGCGAACGGCAGCAAGCGGTATTATGCGATCCGCAAACTTCCGGCGGCTTATTAATCGCCGTGCGTCCGCAAGCGGTAGAGGAAGTGAAAGCCTTGGCGGCAAAAAACGGAATAGACTTGTTTAACGTCGGGCGCTTGCTGGAAAAAACCGAAAAATCGGATGCGATTATCACGGTGATTTAACGCATACCAAACTAAATCAAATAAAAATTAAACAGTAGGAGTAAGTTATGTCGACCCTTTCTGCCTATGCACAGAGCGGAATTTTATTGGAACATTGTCGCGCGGCGATTTTTTTGGAAGCGACAATTGCTGATCTGGCGGTAGTTAAGACCGCTTGCCACCAATTCTTAACGGAATTGGAAACTTTGCAGCAAACCTATCCTGATGCGGCATTGGGCGCAACCCTTGCTTTCGGCGATGCGTTGTGGAAACAGCTTGCCGGCACGCAAAGTGCGGTTGAACTCAAACCGTTCACCACGTTAGGCAAAGGCAATTTAAGCGCTCCGGCAACTCAGCGCGATCTGCTGATTCATATTCAAGCGCTGCGCCAAGACGTATGCTTTTCCGCCGGGCAAATGGCGATGCGGGTGTTTGGAAAGTTCGTGACAATCGAGCAGGAAACTCAAGGCTTCCGCTGGATTGAGGAACGTGATCTCACCGGCTTTATTGACGGCACTGAAAATCCGCAAGGCGATGAGCGCGCGCAAATCGCCTTAATTGCCGACGGCGACGATCAAGGCGGGCAGCTATGTTTTCACTCAATGCTATGAGCACCAGTTGGATAAATGGCAAAAATTGAGCGTAGCCAAACAAGAGAGCGTGATCGGCACGGCAGAACCAAAACCGACAGTGTCGAACTGGACGACGTGCCGGATACGTCACACGTCGGCAGAGTCGATTTGAAAGAAAACGGCGTCGGGCTGAAAATGCTGCGCCAAAGTTTGCCGTATGGAAAAGTCAGCGGTGCGAACGGCTTATATTTCATTTGCTACTGCGCCCGTCTGCACAACATCGAACAGCAGTTATTGAGTATGTTCGGCGAAATCGACGGCAAAACCGATCGTCTGCTCGGCTTCACCAAAGCGGTCAGCGGTAGCTACTATTACGCTCCGTCAATTGCACAGCTAAAAGCCTTGGCGTAATTTAGCTTCAATAAAATAGCAAAGTGCGGTAAGTGTTGACCGCACTTTTTTATTTGCTGCGTGCCGGAAAACAACAAGAAAAAAGCCGATTGGTTTCCCAATCGGCTTGTTTGTCCAGCAGTATAAATACTGTGTGGTAATTTCCAAAAATTAACGTTTGCTGAATTGCGGACGACGACGTGCTTTGCGCAGGCCCACTTTTTTACGTTCAACACGACGAGCGTCACGAGTGACGAAGCCGGCTGCACGCAGAGCAGGGCGTAAAGTTTCATCATATTCCATTAAAGCACGGGTGATACCATGACGGATCGCACCGGCTTGACCTGAAATACCACCACCTTTAACAGTGATATATAGATCCAATTTCTCAGTTAATTCAACTAATTCCAACGGTTGACGAACGATCATGCGAGAAGTTTCGCGACCGAAATAAACGTCGATTTCACGTTGGTTGATAGTGATTTTACCAGTACCCGGTTTGATAAATACACGGGCTGAAGAGCTTTTGCGGCGGCCTGTACCGTAGTTTTGATTCTCTGCCATAATCTTGATCCCGTGATTAAATGTCTAATACTTGTGGTTGCTGTGCAGCATGGCTGTGTTCAGCACCTGCATACACTTTCAATTTGCGATACATTGCACGGCCTAAAGGACCTTTAGGCAACATACCTTTAACCGCAATTTCAATCACGCTTTCAGGACGACGTTCGATCATCTCGTTGAAAGTCGCTTGTTTGATTCCACCGATGTGGCCTGTGTGCCAGTAGTAGATTTTATCGCTTTGTTTTTTACCGGTTACGGCAACTTTCTCAGCGTTAATCACGATGATGTAATCACCGGTATCTACGTGTGGGGTGTACTCAGCTTTGTGTTTACCACGTAAGCGACTTGCGATTTCAGTAGCCAAACGACCTAAAGTTTTACCAGTCGCGTCAACTACATACCAGTCACGTTTTACAGTTTCCGGTTTTGCTACAAAAGTTTTCATTAAATGATTACCAAAATAAAAATTTTAAACCCTGTGCCTAAAGATTAGACACACCTCAAATTGATTGCTGCACCCCTTCGAGTGAGTACTCAATTAAATTTACGTGGCGGGAAATACCAGTCGTAATACAGAGTCGCAAGATTATACGGAAAATAAACACAAAATGCCAATAATTCTTGCAAAAAGATGGCGAATGATAAAAAAATGTGAGCCGCCCCTTGATTTTGTATCAATAGTGCTTAGTTTTCTTCGCATAAGGCTTTATAATTTCAAGCAGTTATCTTGACTAATTTATCACGTAATTCTTAAGGGGAGAGTATGGAAAGTACCAGTGCAGCAACGAATGTTTGGTTAATCGGTTTAATTGGCGCCGTGATCGGATTTATCTTGGCGTATGTATTGATCAAAATGACCAGCGGCAATGTGAAAAAACAGCAACAAACCGCGTCGGAATTGAAACAGGTGAAAACCGAAGTCGAGCAGCAAAAAGCTAAAATCGAAGAACATTTTGCCGAAAGTGCGGAGCTGCTGAAGTCGATGGCTCAGGATTATCAGCGTCTGTATAAACATTTAGCGACAAGCTCGGTGGCATTGCTGCCGGAGGCGAAAGCAAAAGCGATTTTTGACGATAATTTACTGTTAGCGGAGCCGACGGTGAGCGAACCGGTTGTTGTCGAAGCGGATTTGCCGACGGAAGCGCAACAAAATGAGGCGGCGGCAACGCCAGAGGTAGTGGATAAAGATCAACCTAAAGACTACTCAAAAGGCTCTTCCGGCTTGCTAAAAGCCAAAGAATCCTAATTTAATCAAAATTATCTATGACAGGGGCGTGAATGCGCCCCTCGTTTTATGCCGTCAATAAAAATAAGCGAGCCGATCATGCGCCAATTTAACGAAATCTTGAATGCCAGAGAGTGGGAAAATCAGCGGATAACTTCATCATTGTCGCGTCTGGCGGCACATTCGCCGCTGCGCGCCTATCCCGATGTGCAAAGTGCGGTCAGCAAAGCGGAATCGTGCTATCGACAATCTCTTAATGGCGAATGGCAATTTCAGCTGTTCGCCAAGCCGGAAGATGTGCCGCAGGATTTCATTCAACCGCACTTTGATGCTAACGATTGGCAGTCAATTACAGTGCCGTCGAATTGGCAATTGCAACCGCAGCATTCGACGACATCGGATCAGCCGATTTACACCAATATTCAATATCCGTTTCCAAACACGCCGCCCTATGTGCCCGCGCACAATCCGACCGGTTGCTATCGCACGACGTTTGTTCTGCCGGAAGCATGGCAATCTCGTCAAGTGCGGATCAATTTTGACGGCGTGAACAGTGCGTTTCATCTGTGGTGTAACGGACATTGGGTCGGCTATGCCCAAGACAGCCGTGTGGCGGCGGAGTTTGATCTCACCGACTATCTACAATCGGGTGAAAATCTGATTGCCGCAATGGTGTTGCGTTGGAGCGACGGTTCTTATTTGGAAGATCAGGATATGTGGTGGCTGAGCGGTATTTTCCGTGATGTTACGTTGCTGTGCAAACCGCACTTGCATATTGCCGATGTGGAAATTCAAGCTGATTTGGATGCGATTTATCAAAACGGTAGCTTGTCGGTGAAAACCAAACTGAATCGCGCGGCGGAAAACGGGCAAAATCCGCAAGTGCGGTTACAACTGTTCGACGCGGACAACGTGATCCTTGAGCAGATCGACAGTTTGGCACAACAGCCGATGATCGATGAAAAGGGGCGTTATCAAGATCGGATTCAACAGCAATTGAGCGTGCCGCAGGTGCAGCCTTGGTCGGCGGAAATACCGCACTTGTATCGTTGCGTGATCAGCTTACTAGATGAAGCGGGCGAGCTGCTGGATTGTGAAGCCTATGATATCGGCTTTCGCAAAGTGGAAATCAAGCAGGGATTGTTGTTGCTGAACGGCAAACCGTTATTGATCCGCGGCGCCAATCGGCACGAACACCACCCGGAGCGCGGACACGCGGTGAATCGGGAGGATATGCTGCAAGATATTCTGTTGCTGAAACAGCATAATTTTAACGCAGTGCGTTGTGCGCACTATCCGAATCATCCGCTTTGGTATGAACTGTGTGATCAATACGGTTTGTATGTGGTGGATGAAGCCAATCTGGAAACGCACGGACAATCGCCGATGCGCAGCTTGTCGGACGATCCGAGCTGGCTGAATGCTTATTTAGAACGAGTAACCCGCATGGTGGAGCGTGATAAAAACCATGCGTCGATCATCATTTGGTCATTAGGCAATGAATCGGGGATCGGCAATAACCATCATGCGATGTATCAATGGCTGAAACGGCGCGATCCGAGCCGCCCGGTGCAATATGAAGGCGGCGGGGCAAACAGCGCGGCAACGGACATTCTGTGTCCGATGTATTCTCGAGTTGAACAGGATCAATATTTCCCGGCGGAAGCGGTGAATAAATGGGCGATTAAAAAAGCGATTTCAATGCCCGGCGAGCAGCGCCCGCTTATTTTATGCGAATATGCGCACGCAATGGGCAACAGTCTCGGCAATTTTACTCAATATTGGAATGCGTTCCGCCAATATCCGCGTTTGCAAGGCGGCTTTATTTGGGACTGGGTCGATCAAGGGATCACCAAACATGATGAGGACGGCAATCCGTATTGGGCGTATGGCGGCGATTTCGGCGATGAAATTAACGATCGCCAATTCTGCATTAACGGGCTGCTGTTCCCGGACCGCACTTTGCATCCGACAATCCACGAAGTGAAAAAAGCGCAACAGTTTTTCCAATTTCAGCTGGAAAAAGTGCCGCAAGGTTATGCGCTGACCGTTACCAGCGAATATCTGTTTAAAACCGTGAAAGACTGTTTTTTACACTGGAAACTCAGTGCCAACGGCTTTCCGATCTGCTTTAATTACAGCGGATTGAATTTACCGCCGCAGGGCAGCCAGCGAATTGTGATTCCGTTGGATATTCATCTGCTGCCTGAAACCTTGTATCTGATTGATGTGGAAGTGATCCTTAATCAAACGCAGAGCTGGGCGGAAAACGGCTTTAGTTTGGCGAAACAACAATTCGTGTTGCCGGAAGTGATCGCCTTGCGCGAACCGCACTTTGAACAGATACGGCAACTGGATATTCCGTTAGTCAGTGAAAGTGCGGAATATTATTGGATTCAAGGCGAGAATTTCACCCTGACATTCGACAAACACAGCGGGTTATTAAGCAGCTGGAAAAAAGGCGAGCAGGAACAATTGGCGCATCCGCTGCGCAATAATTTTTACCGCGCGCCGCTGGATAACGACATCGGCACCAGTGAGGCAAACCACCTTGATCCGAACGCCTGGATCAGCCGTTGGCAGCAGTCGGGATTGTGGTCGTTAGAGGAAAAATGTCTGGATCTTCGCCTGCAACCGTTGGCAGACAGCCTGCAAATTCGCGTGCTTCAAGGCTATTACCACCAAGGGCAGTTGCTGCTGAAAAGCACTTGGTTATACCGCCTGAGCTATCAAGGCGAATTGGAATTAGACATTCAAATCGACGTTGCCGACGGCTTGCCGTCACTGCCGCGGGTTGGCATTGAATTGGCATTAGTCAACACCGATAGCCGAGTGAAATGGTTCGGACGCGGGCCGCATGAAAATTACCCTGATCGCAAAGATTCGGCACATTTCGGGCAATATGATCTCAGCCAATTTGAAATGCACACCAACTACATTTTCCCGAGCGAAAACGGCTTGCGCTGTGATGTGCGTGAATTGAATTTTGCCGATTTAAACGTGAAAGGGCAGTTCCATTTCGCCGTCAGCCGCTTTAGCCAACAAAACTTGGCACAAGCGCGGCATACCTGCGATTTGGTCGCCGATCCTTGCGTGTATTTGCGCATCGACGGTTTCCACATGGGCGTCGGCGGTGATGACTCTTGGACACCAAGCGTCCATTCGGAATATCAACTTACCGAACGGCAATATCGTTATCAATTAAAATTTGAGTTATAAACAACAAAGTGCGGTTTGATACCGCACTTTGCATTATGCCGAATATTTTATATAGCTGTAATTTTCATTCGACCGTCAGGAAGATGAAGATTTCAGTAAAGTATATTTTTAGTTTTTCCACGATCTTGTTAGCGGATTGTATTGCGGCATAAAACAGCACTTTAAAAAGCATTTTTAGTCAACACGGTTCCGTTTCCAAAATGGAATTGGTGCGTTTCCAAATTGATTTTCCCCTTCAGTGCCTTTAGGAAAGGCGAGAAAAATCATCAATGCTAACATTATCACTCCGACAATAGGACTACTATAAGGTGATTTGATTATTACGATTAAATTGATAAACTGTAATACCCCTATAGAAACCAGAATACTGCTTTCATTCCATTTTAAATCTAAGTCATGAGCTCTACGAACGAGATGTGAATATAAAATAGGAAGATAAATAATCATACTAATCACGCCAGATATAATCGGTAGTGAATTTATTAACTCCCTATTATTAATGATTTCCAGTATGATGAATATTGCTATAATCTGTGAAATAATACAAATAAACCAATTAATAATGCAAAAAACCTCCCTGTGTTATTTTTCATTATAGCCACCCAAATAAATACATTACTCCCCGAATTATCCGGGTAATATCGCCGGAATGTCTAATATGGCCCAAATTATTTTATCCGCTTTAATGTCTTTATATGTCGCATAAATTTGTAGAAGAAATAACAAGATAAAGATTAATCTGAAAAAGAATTCAGCAGAAACGCAGGGAATGTGGCTATTCTGCGGAAAGATTATCGGAACTATTGGATATTTCTCAGCAACAGCTTTCTCGCTATGAAAGAGGGACGAATAAGATTAATGTGTCGCATTTAGTGAGTGCTGCAAACTTCTTACAAACACCGATCAGCTATTTCTTTATGGATTGTATGTTGGATTCGGATTGGAACAGTGATCAGTTAGATCGCCATTGGTTAGAGTTGAATCATCAACAGAAAACAGCATTTGTTGCTTTTCTTGAAACATTGCATGCAAAGTAGAAGAAAGCGGGTTATACCATAAAAAAACCTTGCATAAGGTCGGTTTTTTCTTTAAAATTCACCGCACTTTTTTGCCAACACAGGCAAATATTTCGATTGTTCTCGCCCCCGCTTGATGGCGACGGTGGCAAGAGCCAGCTTAAAATTACAAGAGGAATAAGATTATTAAAGCTGTAAAAAGAGTTCAGACGCAACGCCCAAATCGTATTAATGACGAAATTAAGGTGAAGGAAGTTCGCTTGATCGATGCAGAAGGCGAGCAAGCAGGGATTGTTGAAATCAAACAAGCATTGGAAATGGCAGAAGCCGCTTCTTTGGATCTTGTTGAAATCAGCCCGAATGCAGAACCGCCGGTTTGCCGGATTATGAATTACGGCAAGTTCCTCTATGAAAAGAGCAAAACGGCTAAAGAACAAAAGAAAAAGCAAAAGGTTGTTCAGGTTAAGGAAATCAAATTCCGTCCTGGTACAGACGAAGGCGACTATCAGGTAAAACTACGCAGCCTGATTCGCTTTCTGGAAGATGGGGATAAAACCAAAATCACTATCCGCTTCCGCGGACGTGAAATGGCCCATCAACAAATCGGGGCTGATGTGTTAGAGCGCGTTAAAAACGATCTGGCTGACATCGCAGTGGTGGAGTCCGCTCCATCAAAACTGGAAGGCCGTCAAATGGTGATGGTGCTTGCCCCTAAGAAGAAGTAATTAGAGCCAACAAGTAGTTAAAGTGCGGTTGGTCGAAATCAAGCGCATTTTGATTCGCCTAATTATTGTTATTAATAATACAATGCGGAGTTAATCCAATTATGCCAAAAATTAAAACAGTACGCGGTGCTGCGAAGCGTTTCAAAAAAACAGCTTCCGGCGGTTTTAAGCGTAAACAATCTCACTTGCGTCATATTTTGACCAAGAAATCGACTAAACGTAAACGTCATTTACGCCACAAATCTATGGTTGCGAAAGCTGACCAAGTATTAGTGGTAGCCTGCTTGCCGTACGCATAGTTCATTTCATTCAAGTTAAAATAGATCAAAGGAGATCCCTATGGCCCGTGTAAAACGTGGTGTTGTTGCCAGAGCTCGTCATAAGAAAGTTCTTAAGGCTGCTAAAGGTTATTATGGTGCGCGTTCACGCGTGTATCGCGTTGCTTTCCAAGCGGTTATCAAAGCAGGTCAATATGCTTACCGTGACCGTCGTCAACGTAAACGTCAATTCCGTCAATTGTGGATCGCGCGTATCAACGCCGCGGCTCGTCAAAACGGATTGTCTTACAGCCGTTTCATCAACGGCTTGAAAAAAGCGTCTGTTGAAATCGATCGTAAGATCCTTGCCGACATCGCTGTATTCGACAAAGTGGCATTTGCTGCTTTAGTTGAAAAAGCAAAATCCGCTTTAGCTTAAGATTAAGTTAAAGCAACACGAGAAGGGAGCGAATGCTCCCTTTTTGTTTGGCTTAAAAACGCCGATAAAATGCAAAGAGAATTGCAATTTGTCAGACTTTCTTGCAAAATAACTCGTTTTTTAAACAATGTTTGGCATTATTTAAATTAAGTAATGTGTTATAAACTTTCTTAAGGGAAATCATCATGAAAAAATGGATTGCGATTATTATTGTTGCCGTGATTGCCGGCGTAACACTAATGAGCAGTTATAACGGGCTGGTTCGTGCGGAAGAAGAGATCGATTCAGTATGGGCAAATGTGGAATCCTCTTATCAGCGTCGTGCCGACTTGATTCCGAATATTGTCAATACCGTACAAGGACAAGCGAATTTTGAGCGTGACACCTTGACCGGCGTGATTGAAGCGCGTGCGAAAGCCTCACAAACCAAAATTGATCCGGCGAATATGACACAAGAGCAACTGAATCAGTTCCAACAAGAACAAAATTCCGTCGGTTCGGCATTGTCGCGTTTGTTGGTTACGGTTGAACGTTATCCGGAGCTGAAGGCACATGAGGGCTTTATGAATCTGCAAGCGCAACTGGAAGGCACTGAAAACCGCATCAATAAAGCGCGCAACGATTTCAACGCCGCAGCGAAAACCTATAACAGCTATGTTCGTCAATTCCCGACAAAATTTGCTGCAATGATTTTCGGCTTTAAAGAAAAACCTTATTTCCAAGCAGCGGAAGGCTCACAAAATGCGCCGACCGTTAGCTTTAATTAAGTTTAATCGATAAAAGGGCGGTAGCATTATGCCATTATTCGCAAAATCAGCGATTGATACCACCTTGGTGGAAGCGGCGATAGCCCAATTGGAGTCGCAAACTTCAGCGGAAGTGCGGGTTTATATCGAGAAAAACGCGAAATTGAAAGATTTAGCGCAGAGTAGCGCGCCAATTGTGGCGCGCGCCGAGCAAGTTTTCACTAAGCTGGAGATGGAACAAACCGCGGCGAATAATGGCGTGTTAATTTATGTCGCGCTGAAACAGCGTAGTTGCGCGGTGATTGGCGACAGCGGCATTCATCAATTCGTTGCCGCCGATTTTTGGCAGCGCTGTTGTGATACGATCACCGCCAAAGCGGCGCAGGGCAGCTTGACGGAAGGCATTATCGCCGCCTTGTATTTATTGGCCGAAAAATTATCACAACACTTCCCTTATCAAACGAATGATGTGGACGAGTTGCCAAACGAGGTGATTATTCGATGAAAAATTTCCCCGTCAAAATGTTGGCATCTTGGCGCTGGTTACTGACCGCACTTTGCCTGCTTTTCAGCGTGAACAGCTTGGCTGCACCGGTCGAATTGCCGCCGTCACCGAATCCGTTTCGGTATGTCAGCGATTACACCAATGTGTTGAGCGCCAGCCAGCAAAATGCGCTGGAAAGCAAGCTCTCCGCCTACGGCAAAGAAACCAGCTCGCAAATTGCGCTGGTGATCATGCCGACCCTTGGCGATAACGAGATTGCCGAATTTTCCTTTGCCTTAGTCGACAAATGGGGAATCGGGCGCAAAGGGCTGAATAACGGCGTGTTGATGTTAATTGCGCTGAACGATCGCAAGATTTTTATCGCGCCGGGGCAGGGGCTAGAAGGCGCGTTGCCTGATGCGATGTTATCTCAACTGATCCGCCAAGAAATTACACCGCACTTTAAGCAAAACAATTATTATCAAGGGATCAACAACGGGCTTGATGCGCTTATTGCCGCCAGTAAAGGGGAATATGCGCCGCAAGCGGTAGAGCGTGATACCGAAATGGACTGGCTGCTATTGGTGTTCATCGCGATATTTTTGATCTTTGTGTTGATGGGGCGAATCAATGACAGTTATGTCACGCCAACCACTAACCACAACAGCCAAACCGGGCAAGTGCTTCGTCGGCGCACGCCGTCGCGCAACCGTCATAACGGTGGTGGGTTTGGCGGCTTCGGTGGAGGCGGCGGATTTGGCGGTGGTGGTTTCGGCGGAGGCGGAGGTTTTGGCGGCGGCAGCTCCGGTGGGGGCGGCGCCGGCGGCAGTTGGTAACGAAAAAGCGGTAAATTCTATATTGGTTTACGTTCTGCATTTAAGTTAAAAACCGGCTGTGATACAATCACACATCATTCATTTACAAGCAGGGAATTTCCCTGCTTTTTACTGAGGTTATCATGGAAACATTAGACAAAATCAAACAGCAAATCAGCGAAAATCCGATCCTGCTTTACATGAAAGGTTCACCAAAATTTCCATCTTGCGGTTTTTCGGCAAGAGCGGTAGAAGCCTTGATCCACTGCCAAGTACCGTTCGGTTATGTTGATATTCTGCAAAATCCGGATATCCGCGCCGAGCTGCCGAAATACGCCAATTGGCCAACTTTCCCGCAATTGTGGGTAGACGGTGAATTAGTCGGCGGCTGCGACATTATCATGGAAATGTTCCAACAAGGCGAATTGCAACCGATGCTAAAAGAAGTTGCTGCCAAACATAGCGAACAAGAACAATCGGCTTAAGCCAACGTAAAAAGGCATTAAAAAACGCACGGGGAATACGGTTCTCTGTGCGTTTTTTTGTTATATAAGGCTTATAATGGTAATGGGAATTTATTGACATTTACTTAAAAAAACAAATTTATCGTTTCTTTCTAAATATAATGTGATTATATTTTGTATGAGTTCTGTTCAAATGGAGCTTAATTTACATAAATACATTGAGCCAAGGAAACACATTATGAAAACATCACATGACTTATTAAACGACCCATTCTTAAACAAAGGAACCGCGTTTACCCAGCAGGAACGTGCTAAGTTCGGCTTGATCGGTTTATTGCCATCGTGCATACAAACGCTTGAAGAACAGACTGCTCAGGCTTACGCTCAATATCAAAAGAAAGATTCCCCCATTGAAAAGCGTCATTTTCTGATGGAAATTTTCAATACGAATCGCACACTGTTTTATGCACTATTTAAACAACACGTTGTTGAATTTATGCCGATTGTATATGACCCGACGATTGCCGAATCTATTGAACGTTATGATGAACTATTTGTCGATCCGCAATATGCTGCCTATTTGTCGATTAACGAACCTGAAAATATTGAAGCCACGTTAAAAAATGCGGCGAACGGTAGAGATATCAAACTGATCGTTGCCACCGATGCCGAAGGTATTTTGGGGATTGGCGATTGGGGCGTGAATGGCGTTGATATTTCAGTCGGTAAACTGATGGTTTATACTGCCGCTGCCGGCATTGATCCGAACAGTGTGTTACCGGTGGTATTGGATGTTGGCACCAATCGCGAACAATTATTAAAAGATCCGCTTTATTTGGGCAATCGTCATGAGCGTGTGCGTGGCGATCAGTATTATGAATTTATCGATCAATTTGTACAAAAAGCAGAAAGTTTGTTTCCGAAATTGTATTTACATTGGGAAGACTTCGGACGCTCAAATGCAGCAAATATTCTGAATAAATACCGTGATAAAATTGCGATGTTTAATGACGATATTCAAGGCACCGGGATTATCACTTTGGCGGGTATTTTAGGTGCACTCAACATCTCCAAGCAGCAGATCACCGATCAAGTGTATATGTGTTTTGGTGCGGGGAGTGCCGGTGCTGGGATTACGAATCGTATTTACCAAGAAATGTTGCAACATGGTTTAAGCGAAGAACAAGCTCGTGCTAAATTTTATATGGTTGATGTACAAGGTTTGCTATTTGATGATATGGATGATTTGACGCCAGAACAACGCCCGTTTGCCCGTAAACGTTCTGAATTTAGCAATAGCCACGAATTAACATCTTTGGAAGCGGCAGTTAAAGCAGTACGTCCGACTATTCTTGTCGGCACATCAACTCAAGGCGGTGCATTCAGTGAAGCCATTATTAAAGAAATGGCAACGCACACCGAACGCCCGATTATTTTCCCGTTGAGTAATCCGACCGAATTGGCGGAAGCTACCGCGAAAGATTTACTGACATGGACAGAGGGCAGAGCTTTAGTTGCGACAGGTATTCCGACCGATCCGGTCACGTTAAACGGCATTACGTATGAAATCGGGCAGGCAAACAATGCGTTGATTTATCCGGGATTAGGTCTAGGCGTATTGGCGTCGGCAGCGCGTGTTTTAAATGATACGATGATCTCTAAAGCGGCACATTCGCTTGGGGGACTGGTCGATCCGACTCAAGCCGGTGCGGCAGTGTTACCGCCAGTTTCTAAATTGACAGTATTTTCGCGCACGGTTGCGAAAGGCGTAGCACAAAGTGCGGTGGAACAACAGCTGAATAAACATCCGATTGCTGATTTAGATAAAACGATTGACGAATTGAAATGGCATCCGGTATATCGGGATTTAACGGATTGTTAACCCTTCATAAGGGGAAATGTTATGCAATTTTTATCCTCAATTGAAAGCACATTACCAATTTTGTTTATTATTGTGCTGGGTTATGGATTAAGAACAGCCGGCTGGTTTGCAGACAGTTTTGCTGGCAACCTTTCAAAATTGATCTTGAATATAGCGCTGCCAGCGGGGATTTTCGTGTCGATTTTGAAATACCTAAATCGTGAAAAGCTGTTTTCGTTATCGGACGGTTTGGCATATTTTGCTTTAGCAACAGCACTCGCCTATTTAGTAGCATATTTATTAGTTAAACTGTTGAAAGTACGGCGTGGCAGACGTGGCATTTTTATCAATGTGATCGCCAATGCCAATACGATTTTTATCGGTTTGCCGTTAAATGTCGCGCTATTTGGCGAAGGAAGTTTACCGTATTTCTTGGTTTGTTATCTAGTAAATGTCGTTTCAACTTGGACAATCGGTGCTTGGTTGATTGCTAATGATGATCCGACGGTTAATTCGGACGACCACAAGAGCAGTTTCGACTGGAAAAAATTGCTAACACCGCCGATCACCGGCACATTATTGGCATTTGTGTTTTTATTTGCCGATATACCGCTACCGAATTTTATTAATTCAACACTGGGTTACATAGGTGAATTAGTGACACCGTTGGCACTTATCTATGTGGGTATTGTGTTGGCGGATGCAGGATTGAAAAGCATTCATTTTGATAAAGATGCGGTGGGTGCATTGGCGGGACGCTTTATCATTATGCCGATGATAACTCTCTTTTTGATTGCTTTTGGAAGCGGCATGTTAGGAACGCTGCCAAGTATTGAAGCACAAACACTAATTGTGCAATCTGCGGTACCCGCATTGGCAGTGCTGCCGATTCTGGCACATGCCGCCAATGGTGATGTGGAATATGCCACCAATGTCGTCACCACTAGCACATTGCTGTTTATTATTGTAATCCCGATTATTAATAGCTTATTGCCATTAATAGCTTAAATAACAAACCGCACTTGCTGCCGAATGGCGATAAAGTGCGGTTTTTTCTTACGAGAAAGTGGATAAATTAACTCACCACATTACCAATCAAACTTCGAGTCGTGACATTCACTTCTACCAGTTTCACTTGAATCGCATCGCCAATTTGATAGGCTTTCTGATCTTTGATATACAGCGCCAGTTCATCACTGTTGACGTTCAGTTCGTCTTTTTTGTCGTGCAGGGTAGAGATCGGCACGAATACGCTGGCGCCGTTATCCGCTAGTTGTACACGCAAACCGCCGCGGCTGACATCTTGAATTTCAGCAGCAAAGATCGGCTGTTGGCTGGCTATCGGTTCGAAATATTGCGCGTATAACCAATCGGCAATATCACGTTCCACCATGCGATTTTGTTTACGCGCTTCTTGCAGTCTAGCTAATACTTCATCACTAGGCTTGACCGCACTTTGCCCCAGCAAACAGTGTTTGATGATGCGGTGGTTGACCATATCGGAATATTTGCGAATCGGTGAAGTCCAAGTGGCATATGCGTTTAACCCTAAGCCAAAGTGCGGTGCGGCTTCAGCCTTAAATTCGGCAAAAGTCAGGAAGCGGCGCAAACGCATTTCAAGGAAGCTGAAATCATAGCGTTCAATATCGTGGCGCATTTGACAATAGCCGTCCAAGGTGGTTAATTTTTCCACTGAATAACGCTCGTTTAATTCGTCGCGGTTTTCGTCATTCGCTAAGGTCGCCAATAGAAAATCATGTGCCGGTTGCTGGAATTTTTGATCAAATCCGCTGTGGGTGTTGAAAATACCGCACTTGGCGTGGCTGTCTAAATACACTGCCGCACTGGTGTTGGCGATAATCATCGCTTCCTCGACAATCTGATTGGCAATGCGGCGATGCTTGGCGAGAATGGCTTTGACCTTGCCGTCTTGTTCCAGTTCAAAGCTATAATCCGGACGCTCTTTAAACAGCAGTGCATGAGTGCGGCGCCATTCAATGCGTGCGAGTGCGAATTGATGCAGGCGTTCAATTTGTTCGGCAATTTGTGAGTCTTGCGGCTGCCAGTGGTCTTCAACGTTTTCCAATAAATCAGAAACCTCGTCATAATCCAGCTTGGCTTTCGATTCGACCCATGCGGCAACAAAGTGCGGTTCGGCAGTGATATTGCCTTGCGCATCGGTTTCAATGGTGCAAACCAGAGCAGGACGTTTTTGTTGCGGCATTAAGGAACAGAGTTCGTCAGAGAGTTCACGCGGCAACATCGGAATATTGAAGCCAGGCAAATAATTGGTAAAACAGCGCTGTTTAGCGTCGGCTTCGATTTGGGAATTCAGCGGAATATAAGCGGTCGGATCGGCAATCGCCACCCACAATTTCCAGCCGTTTTCGGTCGGTTCGATATACAGCGCATCGTCCATATCTTGTGTGGATTTCGCATCAATGGTCACAAACGGAAGTGCGGTTAAATCTTCGCGATCCAGCTCTTCTGCCAAATGGTATTCGTCCAATCCGGCAACCGGCGTGCGCGGTTGTTGATGACGCGCGAGTGTGACCCACCAAGGGGCGAAGTTGTCATCTGTGCGGCAGATAAATTGGGTGACTTGCGCAGAAAAGGCACGATCATCGCGCAGCGGGTGTTTTTGCAGCTCGGCAACCACCCAGTCGCCGTCTTGCAGCTCTTCGCTGACATCGGCGTGTTTATTTGCATTGATCAGGTTTTTAATGCTCGGGTGATCAACCGTGAGTTGCAGTTTTTTCTCTTTGTTAAACCGCACTTTGGCGATAAAACGGCTTAACATCGGCTCGATTAAGGCTTCCGGCTCGGCTTGTTCTTTATCGCCGTTGGTTTCGATCACCGCTTTGATTTTATCGCCGTGCATCACTTTTTTCATGGCAGGTGGGGCGATGAAGTAGCTTTTTTTGTCGCACTCTAAAAAGCCGAAGCCTTTTTCATTCGCTTTGACTGAGCCTTCGACGCGCGGCTTATTTTCGCGGATTTGTTGTTTTAATTGGCTCAAAAGAGGGTTGTTTTGGAACATAGTTGATCCTAATGAAAGGGATAAAACAAAACAGCAGTAATCAGATTACTGCTGTTCGCTCATTTAGTTGAAAGTGCGGTTTATTCCGCTTCTAACTCGTTCATTGCTGCGATGTTGAAACCGCCGTCAACGTGCAACACTTCGCCGGTCACGCCTGAGGCTAAATCGGAACACAAGAACGCGGCGCTTTTGCCCACATCTTCAATGGTAACGGTGCGGCGCAATGGGGTAACCGCTTCGCAATGTGACAACATTTTTTTGAAGTTTTTGATGCCTGATGCCGCCAAAGTGCGGATAGGGCCTGCTGAGATCGCATTCACGCGAATGCCTTCTTTGCCCATCGCATTTGCCATGAAACGTACGTTCGCTTCTAAAGAGGCTTTCGCCAAGCCCATCACGTTGTAGTTTGGAATCGCACGTTCTGCGCCCAAGTAGGAAAGGGTGACCAAACCAGCGCCTGCGTTTAACATAGGACGCGCCGCTTTTGCCATTGCTACAAAGCTGTAAGAGCTGATGTCGTGTGCAATTTGGAAACCTTCGCGAGTTACCGCATTCACATAGTCGCCGTCTAATTGATCGCCCGGAGCAAACGCAATGGCGTGTACGAAACCGTCAAATTTGTCCCAATGTTGGCTCAATTGTTGGAAGCAGTTTTCAATGTCGGCATCGCTTGCCGCATCACAAGGGATAACAATAGACGAATTGAAATCTTTCGCAAATTCTTCAACACGCGGCTTTAATTTTTCGTTTTGATAAGTGAATGCCAATTCTGCACCGGCTTCGAACATTGCTTGTGCAATGCCGTAAGCGATTGAACGGTTGCTGGCAACGCCCGCGATTAAAATACGTTTGTTTGTTAAGAAACCCATAAAACTTTATCCTGTTATGAATGAAAAGATAACTGCTTGTTGATAATAACGGTGCGAAACCACCATTAAGTTTAAGTGGCGTGATTATACGACAAATCGAGGCTTGATTCCATGATTATCAAGAATCGTCAGTCGGGTTTTGGTTATTTTTCAACAATAATAGTGAGGCGACGCCGAGTACGGGCAAGATTAACCACTTTCTGCCCAACAGCAGACGAGTGGAAAGCGACAGCAGCGAGGAGCGGATAATCGGGTTGGAAACCGCTTTTAAGTAGCTGAACGGCTGTCGGATGTCTTGCCGTGTTTTTTCACTTTGGATGCGGAATTTGTTGCGTAAGACTTCGCCTTTGAGCAACAATAATTCTTTTTCTAATTCTTGATTGCTTGGCATAAGTTCATCTCCTACTGGCGTCTATTTTTGGGAATTTACGCTGTGCCGTATGGCGGCGATGTCTAGTTTCACTTCTCTTAAGGTTTCCTCAAGGAAACCGCGCTGTTTGCGGATTAAGCGAACAATCAGAATGGCGAACAGCAATACTAAGGCGAGGCAGCCTGCGCTGATAAAAAGGAAAGTGCGAACTTTATCTTCTTCCGGTAGCCAAGCATTCAGAGCAAGGATCAGGCTGAGCCCGGCAAGTAGTAACAGTAAGAAGCTGAAAAGTGCAAAGATCAACACTAACAGCAGGCGCTCTTTTTGTTCGTTAAGTTCCAGCTTTGCCATTTCGAGCCGGACGCCGGCTAATTCGAGGGCGGTGGCAAGACTGCCTTTAAGACCGGATTTAATTTTGTTTATCGTTTGCATACCTTATCTCCTTTGACAGAAATATCGGAAGTCGCCGCAGCGACTTCCGCTATGCTCCGAATAATGACTATTTACGATTAACCAGCAAACCGGTGACAAATGCCAATCCGGCAACTAAGCCGATGATTTTGTACGGATTTTCCTGAATCAGCGCATCGGATTGTTTCGCCGCATTGCGAGCAGTTGATCTAACTTTTTCTTGGAAATCTTCCAATTGTTGGCGATAGTCGCTTGAACTTGCTGTCAGCCGTTTTTTGAGTTTTTTAAACTCGTCTGAACCAATATCCTTACCTTCTTCAAACAAATCTTCCGCACTTTGTAGAATGTCTTGTAATTCAGAAAGCAGTTCTTCACGTTTGCTGTCAAAGTCATTTCTCATACTTGTTTCCTCCGTTTGGTTGATATTGTGTTTCCGTGTTGCCATTTCATCCTAAGGGATTAACTGAGCAAGATCAAAGTATAAAATGAATCTTTACAAATTCATAAAATCAATTACGCGGGATTCTCAATGTCTTTGAAAAGCACTTCCAGCCCGTAATGTTGTTGCAGCCATTCGCCTAATTTTTGAATGCCGCAGCGCTCGGTGGCGTGGTGCCCGGCGGCAAAAAAGTGAATGCCTTGTTCACGGGCGCTGTGCGTGGTGCGTTCGGAAATTTCACCGCTGATAAACGCGTCTAATCCTTGAGCTGCCGCGAGATCAAGGTAATCCTGCCCGCCGCCGGTGCACAGCCCGACGGTACGAATTTTCGCTTTTGCATTGCCGTATATTCCGCCACCACAATGCAACGGTTTGCGCTGCAATACGTTTTCCAAACGTTGTGCGAATTCGTCGCTGGAAAGAGGGGTTTTCAGTTCGCCGTAAACCGGAATTGACACTGTACTTTTTTCAAGTGATTGTAAATTTTCAATGCCGAGCATTTCGGCTAATAAGGCGTTATTTCCGAGTTCCGGGTGAACATCGAGCGGCAGATGATAGGCGTATAAGTTAATATTATGCGCAAGCAAAGTGCGAATCCGCTCGCCTTTCATGTCACGAATCAGCGGATTTTCGTTCTTCCAAAAATAGCCGTGATGAACTAACACCGCGTCGGCTTGCTGTTCCACCGCATAATCCAGCAGCGCTTGACAGGCGGTCACGCCGGTGACAATTTTGCTGACCGCACTTTTGCCTTCGACCTGCAAGCCGTTCGGCGCATAGTCGCTAATTGCTTCGCTATTCAACTTGAGGTTTAAAATTTGTTCCAATTCAAGATTGTTGATGGTCATGTGGGGTTAGTTCCTGTTGAGCGAGTAGTAAAATGATAGAAATCTGTCAAAGAAATCAGGACGCTGGGAGCGTCCTGAAATTGAAATTATACTGGCTTTAATGTGCCTTCAGCTTTTGCTTTTTGATAAGTCAAGCGAGAAGCAAGCATGGCTTTGCGCTTTAGCTCAGTAGCAGTCAATTTTTTCTCTGCCATTTTTACTCCTTATAGTTGGGTGTCTTAAGAATAAAGCTGTCGTGGTTATCCCCCAGCTTTGTTATTGGTACAAAGTCTAGCATAATCGAGTCTCTTTTGTCGCACATTTTTTGATACATGCGAACCAAAGAAGGACGTTCGGCAATAAAAAAATAGCAGTCTGGCTTAAACTGTAAATAGTGGTGATACAGCAATGTTTCAAGTTGAATTTTCAATGAGTTGATCTCTTTGCGCCCGAAATGATGTTCTGGTGGCGGTGCATATAAATCGGCTTCAGTTTGGCTTTCATAATAGGCTCTGACGGCAAATTTTACCGTATAAACCTGCTTTCCATGCAAAATCTCGGCAATTGTTGTATCCAATTCTGAAATGGATTCGACAATGTCATCATCAGTTGAAAAATCAATAATATATTCCACTTCGCCAACGGAAAAATAGGCAAACTGGTGGACAATGCCACCATCGCTACTTTCAAAAAAGCGTGAATAGCTCATTCAACCCTCGTAATTAAACTTAGCGCACTTTAACCATGTGTTGCCGCTTTCATTCCGCGTACAAATTCCGCTAGCTGCCGCAACATTTCAGATTGATTGTTCAGATTCCGCTTAATAATTTTCACAATCGCCGAACCGGAAATAGCGCCGTCGGTGCCGCTGCTGAGGGCGTCGATCACCTGTTGCGGTTGGGCAATGCCGAAACCTTGTAAAATCGGCGGTGCATTATGGGCTTTCAGTTGGGCGATCAATGTCTCTAAATTGGCGGCGTGGGATTGATTCTCCGCACTGGTAACACCGGCACGAGAAACCAAATAGGTGTAGCCTTCGCTGTTTTTCGCCACGCCACGAATGGTGTCGGCATTGGCATTTGGGGGACAAATGAACACAGGTTGCACGCCGAATTTTTTAGCTGACGCAATGTAAGGTTCAGCCGCAAGCAGTGGCACATCGGCAACTAGCACGCCGTCAACGCCGATCTGCTGGCATTGTTGATAGAAGTTGTCTAACCCTTGTGCGTAGATCAAATTGGCGCACAGCAGCAGACTGATTGGAATGTCGGGATATTCCAACCGCACTTTTGCCAACAGTTCAAAACACTGTTTGGTGCTGCAACCGGCATTCAAGGCACGATTGTTGGCGGCTTGAATCACCGGCCCATCGAGCAGCGGATCGGAAAACGGAAAGCCCAGCTCCAATGCATCGGCGCCGTTATCCACTAGGGTGCAGATAATCTCAAAAGAGCGGTCTAAATCGGGATCGCACAGGGTGACGAACGGCACAAAGGCGCCTTCGTTTTTAGCCTGTAATTGTTGGAAAAGTTGATCGAAACGGCTCATCAGATCGCTCCTTTTTGATTTAAAATTTTATCGACAGTAAAAATATCTTTATCGCCACGACCGGATAAATTCACCACCAGTAGTTGCTCTTTTTGCGGATCTTGCTTGATCATTTTTAGCGCATACGCCAACGCGTGTGAGGATTCCAACGCCGGAATGATTCCCTCATGTTGCGCCAGTTGTTGAAAGGCTCTCAACGCTTCATCATCGGTGATCGACTCATATTCGGCACGTCCAATCGCATTCAGATAAGCGTGTTGTGGGCCGACAGAAGGGAAGTCTAGGCCTGCGGAAATTGAGTAGGATTCTTCAATTTGCCCGTCTTCAGTTTGCATAATCGGCGATTTCATGCCGAAATAGATCCCAACATTGGCGTGTTTTAACGGTGCACCATGTTTGCCGCTTTCAATGCCATGTCCGGCTGGCTCAATGCCAATTAACCGCACCGCACTTTCAGGAATAAAATCGGCAAACATACCAATGGCGTTTGAACCGCCGCCGACACAGGCGATTACCGCATCAGGCAGCCTGCCTTCTCGTTCTAAAATTTGGCGTTTGGTCTCTTCACCGATCATTTTTTGAAATTCGCGCACAATGGTCGGGAACGGGTGCGGACCGGCGGCAGTGCCGAGCAAGTAGTGTGCTTTGTCGTAATTTGCCGACCAATCGCGCATTGCCTCACAGCAGGCATCTTTTAATGAACAGGATCCTTTATTGACAGGAATCACTTCTGCGCCCATTAAGCGCATACGAAATACGTTCGGCGATTGGCGCTCCACGTCTTTCGCCCCCATGTAGATGCGGCATTTCAAGCCGAGCATCGCACACGCAATCGCAGTGGCAACACCGTGTTGCCCTGCGCCGGTTTCGGCAATAATTTCGCTTTTGCCCATGCGGATCGCCAATAACGCTTGCCCTAACACCTGATTGGTTTTGTGCGCCCCGCCGTGCAGCAGATCTTCGCGTTTCAGGTACAATTTTGTGTTTGTGCCTTGGGTCAGATTGCGACACAACGTTAAGGCAGTTGGGCGACCCGCATAGTTTTTTAGCAGATCGTGAAATTCGGCAATAAAGGTCGGATCGTCTTTGGCTTCCACAAAGGCTTTTTCCAGCTGTTGCAGCACCGGCACGAGAACTTCCGGTACAAACATACCGCCAAATTCACCGAAGTAGGGATCAAGCAGGGTTTTGTTGCTCATGGTGTTTTCCTATTATTTATCAATTAAAATCATTATTCTCCATTTCTCTCCCTCCGCCTGCGGAGGGAGATGTCCGTAGGACAGAGGGAGGGAACATTAAACGACAAAGTGCGGTTTCAATGTCCTCCCCCAGCCTTCGGCAGCCCCCTCCGTAAACGGAGAGGGCGAAAGAAAAAATTTTTCTCCGTTTGAAAAGAAACGAAGAATAGTATTCTTTACTTTATCATCTATTTCTCTCCCTCCGTAAACGGAGAGGGCGAAAGAAAAAATTTTTCTCCGTCTGAAAAGAAACGAAGAATAGCATTCTTTACTTTATCATCTATTTCTCTCCCTCCGCCTGCGGAGGGAGATGTCCGTAGGACAGAGGGAGGGAACATCAAACGACAAAGTGCGGTTTCAATGTCCTCCCCCAGCCTTCGGCAGCCCCCTCCGTAAACGGAGAGGGCGAAAGTCAGTTAACCCGAAAACTGGCGTATTTTCTCAAACAACACCGCAATTTTCTCGGCATCTTTAATTCCGGCGGCACTTTCTACTCCGGAATTGACATCAACCCCTAAACAGCCTTGAATTAACGCTTGTTCGATATTTTCCAACTTAATTCCGCCCGCTAAAATGGTGCGTTTTTTGATATTGGCAGGGATCAGCGTCCAGTCGAAAATTAAACCCGTGCCGCCTTGTTGCCCCTGTACTTTACTGTCGAATAAGAAGCGGTCGATCAGCGGATCGTCCGCCAGTTTAATCTGTTCGTGGTTGTCGATATCTACCGAAATCACATTCCAAATTTGGCAACCAGCAGGCAATTTTTCACGCAGCTGTTGCATAAATTCATGGCTTTCATTGCCGTGTAACTGCACTGCAAACAGCTTTAATTGCGCTGCAATATGGGCGATGTAATCCAATGCTTGATTTTGAAATACGCCGACAAAGCGCAGCGGTGCGGCGTGGATCAGCTGTTCCGCTTGTTCAAGGCTGACTTTGCGTGGCGATTTTTCGGCAAAAATCATGCCGCCGTACAGTGCGCCGTGTTGATAGGCGGCTTGCACATCTTGCTCACGGGTTAAACCGCAGACTTTATTTTCACCGAACATCACCTGACGCACCGCACTGTCTAAATCATCACAGCCCATTAAGCTGCTGCCGATTAAAAAGCCATTCACATACGGTTTCAGTTGTTGAATCTGTTGATGCTGATAAATTCCCGATTCACTGATGATAATCCGATCCGCCGGAATTTGCTTCGCCAGTGGCGGCGTGCGGTTCAGATCGACACTCAAATCGTGCAGATCACGGTTATTAATTCCGATCACTTTGGCATTCAGCGCAATTGCCCGTTCCAATTCCGCTTGATTAGAGGTTTCGGTCAACACCCCCATGCCCAACTCATGCGCCAGGTCGGATAAAGTGCGGTAGCTGTCATCGTCCAGCACCGACAACATCAGCAAAATCGCATCGGCTTGATGATAACATGCCAGATAAACCTGATATTCCGAAATCATAAAATCTTTGCACAGAATCGGTTGCGGCGCGACCGACCGCACTTGCGCGATAAAATCGAAATCGCCTTGGAAATATTTTTCATCGGTCAACACCGAAATCGCACTGGCGTAGTGTTGATACACTTTTGCAATTTGCGCCGGATTAAAATCTTCACGAATCAAGCCTTTTGACGGCGAGGCTTTTTTGCATTCTAAAATATAGGCGGGTTGTTGCGCGTTGCCTTGGCTTAACGCCTGATAAAAATCGCGATCAGCCGGCTTCACTTTCGCCTGAAATTGCGCCAGCGGAAACGCCGCTTGTTTGTCTGCGATCCACTGTTGTTTGTCTGCGACAATTTTTTGCAGAATGGTGGGTTTGTTGTCCATTGAGAAAGTCTGTTGCACGAGTTGTCCTTAATCTGTCTAAATAGGGCGAATGTTGTGTTGCAATTGCCGTTGTTAACCGTTGCGAATCGGGCGATCTTTTTCTAATTCAGCCAGTGCCAGCCATTTTTGCAGGCTTGGCAGTTGATAGATTCGTTCGGCGTAGGCTTTTGCCGTCGGGCTTAACTGTTCCAATAAGCCGTAATGGGTTAAGCGAATCACCACCGGTGCATAAAATGCGTCAACCGCAGTGAAATGATTAGCTGCCAGATAGTCGCCGCCAAAGCGGTTCAAGCCTTCGGTCTAAAGTTGATTAATTCGCTGTAGATCGGCGTTTAGTGCCGCATCAACCGCACTTAACTGCGTGAATTTTCGAGTGTTCATGCCGCATTGGCTGCGAAGTGCGCTAAACGAACTGTGCATTTCGGCACAGGCTGAACGCGCCCACGCCCGTGCGGTGCGATCTTGCGGCCACACTTGCGGATAATCCTCTGCGATATATTCAACAATAGCTAAACTGTCCCAAATCACCGTGCCGTCGGCGTGCAGTGCCGGCACTTTGCCGGTGGGGGCGGCTTGCAAAAAATCGGTTTTTTGCAACGCTTTATCAGGCTGAAAATAGAGAGTATTTTCCTGAAAGGCAATCCCCAATTGCTGCAACAAAATCCACGGGCGCAATGACCATGTGGAATTGGTTTTATTGGCGGTAAACAGCTGATACATAATCGATCCTAATATTGGGTTAAGCGTTGTAGCGTATCATACGCACTGCCGTTGGCAAGGGTATCTAACACCCGCTCGGCATTTTGTTTTAAATCGGTATGCCCGAACAGTTTCAGTAAAAGTGCGGTATTCATCGCCACCGCTTGGGCGTGGTATTTGTCGCCCTTGCCCTGCAATAGGGCGCTGATCATGCGGGCATTGTCCGCAGGCTCGCCGCCACGCAACACATCGAGTGGTTGCGGCTCAAAGCCGAAATCATACGGGCTGAGGTCGTAATATTCAATCTCGCCGTTTTGAATCTCCGCCACTTGGGTTTTACCGTGCAGTGCCACTTCGTCCAGCCCTGCGCCGTGCACCACAAATGAATGTTTGTGCCCGAGCATAACGGCGGTTTCGGCATACGGTTTAATTAATTCCGGCGTATAAACGCCAAGCAGTTGATGTTGCGGTTTTGCCGGATTGATGAGTGGACCGAGAATATTAAAAATCGTACGGGTTTTCAATGCATTGCGCACCGGCATCGCGTGTTTAAAGCCTAAGTGATACTGCTGGGCGAATAGGAAACAGACGCCGATTTCATCTAACGCTTGGCGAGCAGTGGCGGCATCAATATTGATATTCACCCCAAGTGCGGTCAGCACATCGCTTGAGCCGGTTTTGCTCGACACGCTGCGGTTGCCGTGTTTGGCGATTTTCGCCCCAAGGCTTGCGGCAACAATCGCACTGGCGGTGGAAATATTAATGGTGTTTGCACCGTCGCCGCCGGTGCCGACAATGTCGGCAAACGGATAATCCGGACGTGGGAACGGCTGCGCATCTTGCTGAAGTGCGGTCACCGCACCGGCAATTTCAGCGGTGGTTTCGCCACGCAATTTTATTGCAATCAGTGCCGCCGCCAGTTGTTCGTTGCTCAATTTCCCTTGCACCACTGAGCTGAACAGCATATAGCTTTGCTGTTGATTCAAGGTTTGTTTATCGAACAGGGTGTCGAGTAATGTTTGCATTTCCATACGTTACCTTTTGATGTTGTAGTTAAAACAGGCTTCGTCGCCGGTCATGCCGCGAAAGCCCCAACAATGCGGCTCCTGCTCTTTAATCGTGATCTGAATGTCCACCGGTTTAATTTTCAGTTGCTTATAAATTTCATCAAACAGCATCCGAATCAGCAATTTTTTCGCTTCGGCACTGCGTCCGCTCATCATATTGATCTCAATAATGGTATAGGCTTCGCTGCGATCAGACGGGTAGTAGTAATCATCCGGCTCCAGCCCGATAAAACGCTGCACACGCTTATGCTCAGGGAAATCCAACGCAAACATCAGGCAGCGGTGAATAATGTCCGACAGTGTTTTTTTGATCGGATCGAGTTGGGTTTTTAAACCGTAAACCACAATCATTTTGCCACCTCTAATAACCAGTCAATGCTCTGTTTTAACAGCTGTGAGCCTTGCACCGTCAAGATCGATTCCGGATGAAATTGAAAGCTGCAAATTGGCAAAGTGCGGTGGCGCACCGCCATGACGATATTGTTGTAGTGTGCATTGATGACAAACTCAGCCGGAATCTGTGTTCCCATTAGCGAATGGTAACGCGCCACCGGCATCGGGTTCGGCAGATCGTGGAACATGGCTTGTCCGTCATGTTCAATTTGCGACACTTTACCGTGTAGAATTTCACCGGCGTGCACAATTTCGCCGCCAAAGGCTTCAATAATCGCCTGATGCCCTAAACAGATGCCGATCATCGGCACTTTGCCTTGCAGCGCTTGAATCAACGGCAACATATTGCCCGCTTGCGACGGATTACCGGGGCCAGGCGAAAGGGCAATAATGGTATTCGGCGTGGCAAGTGCGGTTTGAATGAGGTGCTCCAACGGGCTGTCGTTGCGGTAAATCACCACCTCATGCCCTAGCACACGGAATTGATCCACCAAGTTATAGGTGAATGAATCGAAATTATCAATAAACAGAATCTTTGCCATGGGGTTATCCTTGCGCCTTATTATTAGTTTGTTGAATGGCATGAATCACCGCTCTTGCTTTGTGGCGGGTTTCGTCCGCTTCCATTTGCGGATCGGAATCCAACACCTCGCCGCAACCTGCTTGCACATGGGCGATCTGGTTTTGCACAAATGCCGAACGAATCACAATGCAGGTATCAAAATTGCCGTCGGAACTCATATAACCGACCGCACCGCCGTAGCTGTGGCGTTTCTGTTTTTCTACGTGGTAGATCAGTTGCATCGCCTTGATTTTGGGCGCACCGGTCAACGTGCCCATATTCATGCAGGCTTGATAGGCATGCAGCGCATCGAGTTCAGGGCGCAATTTACCGACCACCCGTGAAACCAAGTGCATAATGTGTGAATAGCGATCCACTTGCATCAATTCTTTCACATGGCGTGTGCCGCTTTGGCAAACACGAGCAATGTCGTTGCGCGCCAGATCCACCAGCATTAAATGTTCTGCCAGCTCTTTTTTGTCTAAGCGCAACTCCAGCTCTAAGCGAGCGTCCAGCTCCGGATCAATATTGCCTTGCGAATCAAATCCCCTCGGGCGCGATCCGGCAATCGGGTAGATTTCCAGCTGGCGGCTGTCTTGGCTGTATTTCAGCGCACTTTCAGGCGACGCACCAAACAGGATAAATTCCGCATCGTGCATATAGAACATATACGGGCTTGGGTTGTTGATTTTTAACTGGCGATAAGTCGCCAACGGATTCGGGCAGGCGAGAGAGAAACGGCGTGACGGCACAATTTGAAACACATCGCCGATGTAAATATGGTGCTTTAACTGCTCGATAATCTGCTTAAAGTGCGGATCGTCAATATTCACCGCCACCGCATCAGAGGCGGCTTGCAACGGCAAGCTGTCGTGAATCTCCGTTAATTGTTCGGCTAATTTTTCCGCTTCGGCGTTTAATTGTGGTTGCAATTCGGCATCAAAACAGAAGGTTTGCAGCGTGGCGGTTTGTTGTTGGTGATCGAGGCGCAGCAACTGTTCGGCAAGGTAGAAACAGTAATCTGGGCAGTTGATTTGGTCATCTTGCAAGGTGATGCCGTCCATTGGGATAAAACCGGCAACCAGATCATAGGCGAACAACCCGCCCAGATAGACCGCACTTTGCGGATCGGAAAACAGCGAATTAATCACCCGTAAGCCGTCAAATACCGTTGCCGCTTGTAATTTGTTGTCCTCGTCTAAATTCGGGTTCAACTCGGCAAAAAGTGCGGTTAAAGTGCGGTTTTGATCATAATCAACCGATTGTGCCAAACCCTGTAACGTTTTTTCAATTGCAGACAATAATGCCTTTCCATTCGCATTGGTTGCGTGAAATGTGACGGTTTTATCAATGCAGGTGATTTTCAGTGCGCTGTTGATAAACAGCAGGCTGGTTAAACTGTTTTTGCTCTGAATCTCTGCCGATTCCAATAATAAGGTGTTGGTTTTGTGCTGGCAAAGCGTTGCAAAAATGGCTGTCGGATCGGCGTGATAATTCACGGCTTGTTGACTGATATGAAGATACGGCATAGGAAATCTCATCTGATATTTAACTTTTGTACTATTAAACTAGTGCGTTGATATTTGGTCAAGCATTTTTTTCTATTTTAGTAAAAATATGCCGATTAGGCGACGAGCAATCACACCGATCATGCACGGAAAAGCAGAATCGTGTATCATAATCGGCAATTCGTTGATTGAATAACCGATTTAGAAAGAAGGAAAAACCATGTGGTCTGAAATTTTAATGAATTACGGCGTCTTTATTTTGCAGATTCTGACTATTTTATTGGTGATTGCGGCAATTTTTGCCGGCATTATGCTGTTGCGCCAGAAAAAAGACGGCGTGCACGGCGAGCTGAAAATCACCGATTTGGCGAAACAGTATGAGGACAATCAACAAAAATTGCAGGATTTTCGCCTGAACGACGAGCAGCTGAAGCAGCAGGAAAAAGCACGCAAAAAGCAGGAAAAAGAAGAGGCGAAAGCACAGAAAAAAGCCGCCAAGAGCGGTGAGTTGAGCGAAGTGAGGCTGAAACCTTGTTTGTATGTGTTGAATTTTAACGGCGACATTCAAGCCAGCGGCACGACTTCACTGGCAGATGAAATCAGTGCGGTGTTGGCGGTGGCGAAAGCTGATGATGAAGTGTTGCTGCGTTTGGAAAGCCCTGGCGGCGTGGTGCACGGCTACGGTTTGGCAGCCTCACAATTGGCGCGCTTGAAACAGCATGGTGTGAAGCTCACCGTGGCGGTGGATAAAGTAGCAGCAAGCGGCGGCTATATGATGGCGTGCGTGGCGGATAAAATCATCTCCGCCCCTTTTGCGATTATCGGCTCGGTTGGTGTGGTGGCACAAATCCCGAACATTCACCGCCTATTGAGAAAACATGATGTGGACATTGAGGTGATGACTGCTGGCGAATACAAACGCACCATGACGATTCTCGGCGAAAACACCGAAAAAGGGCGGCAGAAATTTCAACAAGAGTTGGAAGAAACTCACCAATTATTTAAAGATTTTGTTTCAGCACACCGACCGCACTTGAATCTGGACAAAACCGCCACCGGCGAACATTGGTTCGGTCAACAGGCGTTGGAGCTAGGATTGGTTGACGAAATTGCCACCAGTGATGATGTGATTTTAGCGGCATTGAAAGAAAAAGACGTGCTGGAAGTGAAATTCACCCAGAAAAAATCGCTGATGCAAAAAATCGGTAAACAAGCGGAAGAGAGTAGTGATCGGCTGCTGATGCGTTGGTTGCAGCGCAGCGGGCGGACGTTGTATTAATGATATAAAAAAATCTCAACCGCAATAGTTGAGATTTTTTTATAATTAATCAATGGATTGCAATAACTGATCAATCCCCTTGCACAACAAAGTGCGGTCGTGGCGGTAGGTGATGTCGTCATCGTTGAGCTTCTGCGCCAAAATTTTCTTGTGGCTTAAATCCTGATAGTCCGCTTCGGGATAGGTGATAATGCCGTCAACCGCACTTTCTCCGATAGCGTTTTCAATCCAAGCAATCCGATCCGCCAATGACAAATTGGCAGCAGGGCTGTGTTCAACGCCAAGATTATCAACAAAAATGATTTTGGCGCGGCTGTGTTGTAACGCTTGAGCGATTTCAGGCAGCAACAACGGCGGCATGATGCTGGTGAGGAAACTTCCGGGGCCAAGCAGAATTAACTCCGCCTGTTGCAACGCTTTCACCGCTTCGGCAGTGGCACTGACTTGCGGAATTAAAAATAGCCGTTTTGGTAGTTCAGCCAATTTATCAACATTCACTTCACCGACCACCGTTGCGCCGGAATGCAGTTTTGCACCAAGGTGAACGGGCGTTTCCGACATCGGGATCAGATAAGACCGCACTTTCAGCAACGAACGGATTAAATCCACGCCTTCCAACGGTCGGATTTTCATATCCTCTAACGCTTTCAACATTAAATTGCCGAGATTGTGTCCGGCAAGATCACCGCTGCCGCTGAAGCGGTATTCAAACAGCGAGGAGGCAGTGCTGGGTTCGGTGATCATCTGATTAATGCAGTTACGCAAATCGCCCCACGCAATGCCGCCGTGTTGCAAGCGGATTCGTCCGGTTGATCCGCCGTTATCGGTGGTGGTGACAATGCCGGTTAACCGCTCTTTTAGAAAACCGAGAGCCGACATTAAACGCCCCAAACCGTGTCCGCCGCCAATGGCTGCGACGTGGTTTAAATTGGCTAAAATAGGTAATTTATCCGTATAATAATTAATCATTTATATCTTTTTGCGCTTAAAATAGAAATTATTAGACATTATCCGCTAAATGACCGCACTTTGAAACGTGGTCAGATCACAAATGTTGAAATTAGCCGCTAATTACATCATTTTAGGGATTGCGCTTGTGACTGATAATGCTAGAATTATGCCAATTTATCAACAACGCATATAACTCCGAGCTTGTTTGCCTACGTTAACACTTAATATGGTGGCAAGCCTGTTAGCACAGTGGTTTGTGCTACGCCGGATACGCTGGAAACGGTTTATCCGCTCGTGTTTAGAAAGGTGTCAAGATGCAACATACTATCCCGATTCGTTTGGTCGAGGAAGCTCAGCCGTTAATCGATCGTTTCCAGCGACAATACGACTATCTGCGCCTGTCGATTACCGACGTGTGCAACTTCAAATGCAACTACTGTCTGCCCGACGGCTATCAACCGCAAGCTGATCGCACCTCATTTTTAACCGTCAGCGAAATTCGCCGTTTAATTAATGCCTTTGCGGCAATGGGCACGCAAAAAGTGCGGTTGACCGGCGGTGAGCCGACCTTGCGTAAAGATTTCACACAGATTATCGAAACAGTGCGCGCAAACGACGGCATCAAAAAAATTGCGTTAACCACCAATGGCTATCGCATGGCAAAATCGGTTGCCGAGTGGCAACGCGCCGGCTTAGATGCGATTAATGTCAGTGTGGACAGCCTTGACCCAAAAATGTTTCATCAAATTACCGGTGAGAACCTGTTTCATCAGGTGATGAGCGGCATTGATAAAGCGTTTGAAATCGGCTATCCGCAAATTAAAGTCAATTCGGTGCTGATGAAAGGCTTGAACGACAAAGATTTCAATGCCTTTTTGGCATGGATTAAAGATCGTCCGATCGAAATGCGGTTTATCGAATTGATGCAAACCGGCGAAATGGATCAATTTTTCCAACATCATCATCTGTCAGGCTCTGTATTAATGCAGCAGCTGTTGCAAAACGGTTGGGAATTGCAAAATCGCGCCTTAACCGACGGACCGGCGAAAGTGTTCAAACACGCGGATTATCAAGGTTCAATCGGCTTAATCATGCCGTATTCCAAAGATTTCTGCGCCGATTGTAATCGCCTGCGGGTGTCGGCAACAGGGCAGCTTCATTTGTGTTTGTTCGGGGAAGAGGGCACAGATATTCGTGATCTGTTGCAACACGATTGGCAGCAAGCCCCTTTGCAAGCGCGGCTCTTTTCTGCACTGCAACAAAAGCGCGAACACCATTATTTACACCAAGGCGACAGCGGCGTACGACCGCACTTGGCATCAATCGGCGGCTGATTGCGTCCGGACCGACTTAAAATACGTTTAAAGAGAAAATATGCAACAATTTACCCATATTAATAGCAATGGCGAAGCCAATATGGTGGACGTCGGTAATAAAGCCGAAACCGTGCGCGAGGCAAGTGCCGAAGCACTGGTTACCATGTCTGAGCAGACGCTAAACATGATTTTATCCGGTGAACACCATAAAGGTGATGTGTTTGCCACAGCCCGTATTGCCGGGATTCAAGCGGCAAAACGCACATGGGAGTTGATTCCGTTGTGCCATCCGTTACTATTGACCAAAGTCGAAGTGAAATTGACCGCACTTCCGCAAACCAGTCAAGTGCGGATCGAAAGCCTGTGCCGTTTAAGCGGAAAAACCGGTGTGGAAATGGAAGCGCTCACAGCGGCTTCAGTTGCCGCACTCACCATTTATGATATGTGCAAAGCGGTGCAAAAGGATATTGTGATCGAGCAAGTGCGGTTGTTGCGCAAAAGCGGCGGCAAATCGGGTGATTTCTCCGTAGAGGGGGCGTTAAATGATTAAGGTGTTATTCTTTGCGCAGGTGCGAGAGCTGGTGGATTGTGATGAATTGCAACTGAAAGCGGAATTTCCAACCGCTGAAGCATTGCGCCAACATTTGGCTGCAAAGGGCGATAAATGGGCGTTGGCATTGCAATCCGGAAAATTGCTGGTGGCGATCAATCAAACCCTCATGCCATTAGACAGCCCGATTCAGGCAGGTG
Organism: Testudinibacter sp. P27/CKL/0425; assembly: GCF_052931395.1. Classification (NCBI taxonomy): domain Bacteria; kingdom Pseudomonadati; phylum Pseudomonadota; class Gammaproteobacteria; order Pasteurellales; family Pasteurellaceae; genus Testudinibacter; species Testudinibacter sp. P27/CKL/0425. Next base: position 1,680,969 of record NZ_CM128801.1, read on the forward strand.
ATGAAGTCGCATTTTTCCCACCGGTAACAGGAGGGTAGCATGCGTTGTGAAACTCGAATTTCCGTTCAGACCGCTGAGTTTGATCAAAGTGCGGTTTATCAGTGGCTTTCCGAACCTAAATCCAGCGGCGCAGTGGTGCTGTTTATCGGCAAAGTGCGGGAAATGAACCTCGGCGACAGCGTGCAAACCCTGTATCTGGAACACTATCCGGCAATGACCGAAAAAGCGTTAGGCGAGATTGTACAACAAGCCTGTGAACGCTGGGAACTGCAACGAGTACAACTGATTCATCGTGTCGGCAAATTGCAAACCGGCGATGAAATCGTGTTAGTCGGTGTCAGCTCCGCCCACCGTGGCAATGCCTATCAAGCCAACGAATTTATTATGGACTACCTCAAAACCAAAGCCCCATTCTGGAAAAAAGAACTTACCGACAAAGGCGAACGTTGGATCGAAGAACGAGACAGTGATAAGCAAGCAGCGGGGAAGTGGGATAATCGGTAACGGTATACTAATCGGAAAGTGAGTCTATTCCGGTTAAAGAGCTAGTTTTTCTAGCTCTTTTGTCATAAGAATTTCGTTTTTTTACCCTATTCTGAATTACACCTTTTTCGCCAACATCGTCACAAATTTTAGTTTGATCCGATTGCCGTTGGCATCGGTTTTATGCAGTTCGCCCGGGGCTTCGTTGTATTTCAGTAATTCCCAGCCTTGATAATACTGTTTCAGTTCATTTTCGGCGAAAGTGAATGAGAACGGCATCGGGCAGGGCATATCCTCGGTGGACATTGCGGCGACGATTAAGTTATAACCACCGATATTGGTGTGTTGCTGCATATTGGCGATAATTGCCGGAATGCGATCCCGATGTAGGAACATCAGCACCACAGTAGAGAGGATAAAATCGTAGTTATCTTGAATTTCCGCACGGTTAATATCATAAAGTGCGGTTTTGACGTTCGTCAATTTTTCTTTTTCGATCACCGAATTTAGAAATTCAATACTGGTTTCACTTTGATCCCATGCGTCAACTTCAAAGCCTTGTACACCGAGGAAAACGCTGTTGCGTCCTTGTCCGCAGCCTAAGTCTAAGGTTTTGCACGGCTTGATGGTTTGCACCGCACTCACTACTTCGGAATGGGTGGTGGTCATATTATATTTTTTCGCCACATAATCTTGCGGCAGGCAGTAAAATTCTAGGTAGCATTGCAGATCGTCAGACATCGGGAAAACGAGATGCCATTGCTGCGGTTCGACAAACGGCGCTTGGTTTTTCGTATCAAAAATAAAACTGTTCAGCACATTGCCGAATTCATCCAATTCAAAATATTTTAACGAGCCGGAAAGGATAGTGACTTTAGCCCAAGTGCCGACTTTGGTGTTGTGCATTTCTTGAAACATTTGCGGCAGGGTGTCTTTGGTCCAAACCGGCATTCTTTTATAACAGATTAATTGTGAGTGCATATGACGTCCTTTAAGATATATTTTAAATGTTGATTTATGGCGATTTTAAAGAAATTTTGTGCGCGAGGCAATTATTTCCGACAAATTTAGTCAAGTTTACGCAAACTTGCCGAAGGATTCGGCAACATTATGTTAAACTTGCTGTTATTTTACTATTTTCATGGAGATGAACTATGACGACAGAAACGACTGAAGCGGCAAGCATTGATATTCAGGCGCAGACCGCGGCATTGATTAATGGGGTGCGCGAGCTGGATTTGAACAGCGTGTTATATCAGTGGATTATTCCGTACGGCACGAAAATTTTATTGGCGATTGTGATTTACCTTTTGGGAAAATCGGTTGCCAGATTGTTCAGCCAATTACTTGGTAAAGCAGTGCTGCGTTCCAGCAGAGATGAAATGTTACAGGGTTTTGTGACCTCGATCAGTTACTTTTTATTTTTGCTGGTGGTAGTGATCGCCGCGCTTTCGCAAATCGGCATTAACACGGCGTCACTGGTGGCGTTAATCGGTGCCGCCGGTTTAGCGATCGGCTTGGCGTTACAAAATTCGCTGCAAAATTTCGCGGCGGGAGTGATGATTTTAATTTTCAAACCGTTTAAAAAAGGCGACTTTATCGAAGTGGGCGGCACCAGCGGATCGGTTACTCAAATCGGTTTATTGGTGGTGGAATTGCGCACCGGCGATAATAAAACCGTTTTAGTGCCAAACGGCAAAGTATTTGGTGACAGTATTACCAACTATTCAGCGAACGAAACCCGACGGGTGGATTTTATTTTTGATATTGGTTACGAAAGTGACATTGCCAAAGCCAAACAAATCGTGGCGGACTGCTTGGCGCAAGAATCACGCGTGTTGAGCAATCCGGAGGCAACGATTGCGGTTGGTTCGCTTGAAGCGAGCAGCGTGCAGTTATTTGTGCGTCCGTGGGTGAGAACGGCGGATTATTGGGGCGTGTATTATGCGATTACCGAAAAGGTCAAACTGGCATTTGATCGAGAAGGAATTGAAATTCCGTTTAATCAATTGAATGTGCATTTGGCTCAAGACGCGCAAGATGCGCTCACGGAGAAACGAGCTTAACCGGGAGCAGATAAGCAAAGTGCGGTTAAAACCGCACTTGATATTAAAACTTATTTTTTCAGTTGGCGGGCTTTACTTTGTTCCGCCATTTTTTTGCTGATTTCGCGGCGTTGTTTGGAGTTTTCCGCGTTGCGAATCACATAATCGTCGATACGATCTTCATAGTCATCACGCATGGTGGCGATGATCGCACGAATATCGCTCACGCTCATGTCATCATTGATATATTGATTCAAATTGTCCAGCAGCAACACGCGTTTTTGGTTGTCGCGGATTTTGCGTTCAATGTCGATCATGTCGCGTTTCAATTTATTTTTTAACCGGTGCATACTCACATATTCCAACACATCTTGAAAAGATTGTTTGTTTACAGTTTCCATTTTCACTCTCGCCTTATTTGATTAAACAGATTGCTTTTAATTTAGCGTTTTTACCAAGAATCGTCAAAGCCTTAGATCACGTTTTTGTAAATAAAAATTGCGAAATATCAAGCGAAAGCGCATAAATAGATTGATTCGCTCAAGGTGGAATGATAAAACTAGAAGCTGTTTTTGTGTATAGCTTAAGGATTAAAAAATGTCGCAAGTATTTAATTTCAGTGCCGGCCCGGCGATGATGCCAAAAGCGGTGTTGGAGCGAGCCCAACAAGAGTTGCTAAACTGGCAAGATCAGCAAACCTCAGTGATGGAGGTCAGCCATCGCGGAAAACTGTTTATGCAGTTGGTGGGCGAGTCGCTGACGGATTTCCGCGAGTTATACAATATTCCTGAAAATTATCGAATCCTGTTTTTACAGGGCGGCGCGCGCGGGCAATTTGCGGCGATTCCGATGAATTTGATCGGTGAAAAAGGCAAGGCGTTATATTTAACCAGCGGGCATTGGTCGGCAACGGCGGCTAAAGAGGCTCGCCTGTTTGCCGAAATTGATGAAGTGAATATTTTGCAACAAGGCGACACTTTAGCAGTCGGTGAGTTGGATTTTAGTGCGGTTGCCGAACAATATGACTACGTTCACTATTGCCCGAATGAAACTATCAGCGGCGTTGAAATTTTTGAGCTGCCGAATGTCGGCGATGCGGTGTTGGTGGCGGATATGTCATCGAATATTTTGTCGCGCGAAATTGATGTCAGCAAATTCGGCATTATTTATGCCGGCGCACAGAAAAATCTTGGCCCTGCAGGGATCACAATTGTGATTGTGCGTGACGATTTGATCGGCAAAGCGCGTAAAGAAACCCCGTCAATCTGGAATTACGAAGTACAAAGCAACAGCGACTCGATGATCAACACGCCGCCGACTTTCGCTTGGTATCTCTGCTCACTGGTGTTTAAACACCTGCTGAAACAGGGCGGCATTCAAGCGATGGAACAGCGCAACCGCGAAAAAGCAGCGTTGCTGTATGATTATCTTGATCAAAGCAAACTGTATCGCAACACTGTGGTGAAAGCCAACCGCTCTTTGATGAATGTAACGTTCACCACCGGCGATGACGAACTGAATACCAAGTTTGTGGCACAAGCATTAGAACACGGCTTACAAGCCTTGAAAGGACACAAAGTGCTCGGCGGAATGCGCGCCTCAATCTACAATGCCATGCCGATCGAAGGTGTTCAAGCCTTGATTGCATTTATGCAGCAGTTTGAGCAGGAAAATCAATAAGCCCATGATTCAATCGGAAACGGTGGCATTGTCAGCATTATTGGCTGAATTAGAACGAATGAAAACAGCGTTGGATTATTATCGACCGCTGAATTCTACCGTTTTGCAGGCGATTCAAGCCGATTTGATGATGAAATATAATCAGCAGTCGAATGCGATTGAAGGCAACCGTTTAGATATTTTTGAAACCAAAGTTTTGCTGGAAAACGGCATCACGGCAAATGGTAAACCGTTTAAAGATCACTTAGATATTTTGAATCATCAGGAAGCAATCGGTTATTTGATTGATTTGGTGAGAGAAAACCAGCCGTTAGATCAAAGTGCGGTCAAAAACTTTCACTACTTGATTTTACAAAAAACCGATCATGCCCGAGAAGCAGGGCAATATCGTGCGATTCCGGTGGTGATCAATGGCGCAGAGTACCAACCGCCTCAGCCTTATTTGCTCCAGCCACAAATGGATGAATTGCTGGCATGGAATACTGAGCAACGCACAATGCTCAATCCGATTGAGCGAGCGGCGATATTGCACAGCCGTTTTGTCGGCATTCACCCGTTTATTGACGGCAACGGCAGAACCGGACGGCTATTGCTCAATTTAGAATTGATGAAGTTGGGCTATCAGGTGGCAATTTTGAAAGCCGAGTATCGAGCGGAATATTATCGTGCTTTGGCGCAAGCCGATCTGGGTGATTATCAGCCGATTGTGCGTTTTGTTGCAGAGGCGGTGAAAGAAACCATGGAACGAACGCTGAATATCATTGACGAACAGTGGCGAAACAAGCAAATTTAATTCGAACAAGAAAGAGAGAACACTATGAAATTTATCGACATTGCCAATCCGGGCGTGCGTCAATTGTTGCCGTATCAGGCGGGTAAACCGATTGAAGAGTTAGAGCGCGAGCTGGGCATTTCTAACATTGTAAAATTGGCTTCTAATGAAAATCCGTTTGGTTTTCCGCAAAGTGCAAAAGAGGCGATCAGCAAACAGTTGGACGACTTAACCCGTTATCCGGACGCAAATGGTTTTGAATTAAAACAGGCGATTGCTCAAAAATTTAACCTGCAAGCCGATCAAATCACGCTCGGTAACGGGTCTAACGATTTATTGGAGATCACCGCCCATACCTTTTTAAACCGTGATGACGAGGTGATTTTCTCACAATATACCTTTATTGTGTATCCGTTAGTCTCTCAGGCAATCAACGCTAAAGCGGTGGTGGTGCCGGCAAAAGATTACGGACATGATCTGAACGGCTTCTTGGCGGCGATCACCGAAAAAACCAAAGTGATCTACATTGCCAATCCGAATAATCCGACCGGTACATTTTTGAATGCGGAGCAGATTGAAGCGTTTTTGGCGCAAGTGCCGCCGCATATTTTGGTGATTCTGGACGAAGCCTATACTGAATTTACCTCGGTTGAGGAGCGTGTGCCGTCATTTGTATTATTGAAAAAATACCCGAATTTGGTGGTTTGCCGCACATTGTCGAAAGCCTACGGTTTAGCAGGGCTGCGAATCGGTTATATGGCGTCTTCGCCGGAAGTGGCGGATCTATGCAATCGCGTGCGCCAGCCGTTCAACTGCAACAGCTTGGCATTGAGTGCGGCGGTGGCAGTGGTGAATGACGATGAGTTTATCGAAAAAGTCGCCGACAATAATCGCCAAGGTTTAAAACAGCTGGAAACCTTTTTTCAAGCAAAAGGGCTGGAATATATTCCGTCAAAAGGCAATTTTATCACCTTGGATTTGAAACAACCCGCTGCACCGATTTATCAGAAATTACTGGAAAGCGGCGTAATCGTGCGCCCAATTGCCGGTTACGGCTTGCCGAACCATTTGCGGATCAGCATTGGCTTGCCGGAAGAAAATCAGCGCTTTATTGAGGCGTTGAGTTTGATTTTAGCGCCGTAAGGGATATATATTGTCATCTAGCTGCTAATGCTTCCTCCCCCAGCCTTCGGCAGCCCCCTCCGCCAGCGGAGAGGGCGAAAAGCGAGGCTAAAAACCCGAAACATTCTCTCCCTCCGCGTGCGCGGAGGGAGATGTCCGAAGGACAGAGGGAGGGAAGCAACATATCATGGCAACAGCTTACACCGAATAACCGTATTTTATGGAATAACATATGCAACCGACTTCAATCATTTTAAACCCGATTGCCAGCGTAGAAGGCACAATCAATTTACCCGGTTCGAAAAGCTTATCTAACCGTGCGCTGTTGTTGGCGGCACTGGCAAACGGAACTACCAATGTAACCAACTTGCTGGACAGTGATGACGTGCGTCACATGTTAAATGCGCTAAAACAGCTTGGCGTCAGTTATAATCTATCAGAAAATAAAACCGAATGCCGTGTGACAGGGTTGGGCGGTGCGTTTCGTTGGACGTCGGGCTTATCCCTGTTTTTAGGCAACGCCGGCACTGCGATGCGTCCGTTGACCGCGGCGTTATGCCTGCGGGCGGCGCAGGCGCAAGACGCTGAAATTGTCTTGACCGGTGAGCCACGCATGAAAGAGCGCCCGATTAAGCATCTGGTTGACGCTTTGCGTCAAGCCGGTGCGCAAATTGATTATCTGGAAAATGACGGCTATCCGCCGATTGCGATTCGCAATAGCGGCTTGCAAGGCGGCAAAGTGCGGATCGACGGTTCGGTTTCCAGCCAATTTCTGACCGCACTTTTAATGGCGGCACCGTTGGCGCAGGCGGACACCGAAATTGAGATTATCGGTGAACTGGTTTCTAAACCGTATATTGATATCACACTGAACATGATGGCGATTTTCGGTGTGCAGGTTGAAAACCGTGATTACCGTACTTTTGTGGTCAAAGGACTGCAGCAATATCAAGCGCCGGGCGATTATCTGGTGGAAGGCGATGCTTCGTCCGCCTCCTATTTTCTTGCCGCCGGGGCGATTAAAGGCAACGTACGGGTAACCGGCATCGGCAAAAACAGTATTCAAGGTGATCGCTTGTTTGCCGATGTGTTGGAAAAAATGGGCGCGAAGATCACTTGGGGCTTGAATTTTATTCAAGCGGAAAAAGGATCATTGCACGGTATTGATATGGATATGAACCATATTCCCGACGCGGCAATGACCATTGCCACCACCGCACTTTTTGCCGAAGGTGAAACGGTGATCCGTAACATCTACAATTGGCGAGTGAAAGAGACCGATCGCTTAAGCGCAATGGCGACCGAACTGCGAAAAGTCGGTGCGGAAGTGGAAGAGGGTGAAGATTATATTCGCATTCAGCCGCTGAAATTGAACCGTTTTAAACACGCGGAAATCGAGACTTACAACGATCACCGTGTGGCGATGTGTTTTGCACTGATCGCGCTTTCTGATACGCCGGTGACAATTCTTGATCCGAATTGTACTGCTAAAACATTCCCGACATTTTTTAACGAATTTTTGGCGATAGCGCGCTAAGTTGATTTTAATCAGGCATATCTTGTGGGTATGCCTTTTTTATAAGGATAATTCGATGCTAAAACGTGCCCTAACACTCTTTGCCGCCGCAGTATTAACTGGCTGCAATTTAGTGAAATATCAGCCGATAGACACCATTGATAATGTCGATCGCGATCAGGGGTATCGAATGTTGCAGCAGATTAGCCAACAGAACGACAGCGAGCACTTTATTATCTTAATGCTCTCCGGTGGCGGCATGTGCGCGGCTGCGTTGGGCTACGGCGTGCTGGAACAGCTTGCCGAGACGAATATTAAACCAAGCAGTCGGGGCGACACCCTACTAGAGAATGTTGATATGGTGTACGGTGTTTCCGGCGGTTCGGTTTTAGCGGCGTATTTTGCGCTGCATGGGGCGCAAACCATTCCGGATTTTGAGAACAAATTTTTAAAGCAAGATTTTCAAAGCCAAATCATTAAACAGGCATTTTCGCTTTCTAACTTGCCGCGCTTGACCTCGCCCGAATTTGGGCGTGGCGATTTATTACAAGAACAATTGAATCAGGCGCTGTTTAAGGGCAGAACGTTTTCCGATCTCGATAAACACCGCAAAGGGCCTTTTGCGGTGATCAGCGCAACGGATATGACGATTGGGCAGCGGATCAATTTCACCCAAGAATTTTTTGATATTATGTGCCTGAACCTCGGCGATTTGCAGGTGGCGCGCGCCGTGGCGGCATCAAGTGCGGTTCCGTTAGTTTTTTCGCCGTTAACTCTGAATAACAATGGCGGCAATTGCCAATTTCAGATGCCGCCGGATATTCAGCAAGTTATGCAGCAGGCGCAAGGAATGCGCGATAAAACGCGGCAAGAATACAAACAGATGATCTCGCAATATCAAAACAGTGAGGAACGCCCGTTCATTCACCTGATTGACGGCGGTTTAACCGATAATCTGGGGCTGCGCAGCTTGTTGGATATGGGCGATATTTACGGGCAGGATTTGCTATACCAAAAAATTACGGACGGTAATATCCGCAATATTGTGGTGATCAATGTTAACGCACAAAATCAAATCAGCAGCGATATTGATAAAACGGCATCGATCCCGGGGTTGAGCGATGTGATCAATGCGGTGGTGAATGTGCCGATCGATCAATATTCTTTAGAATCTTTGCGCCGTTTTCGCATTTTTACTGATGAATGGAACGAAAAGTTGGGGCGAGGGAATCAAGATAAGCGGGTTACGCTGCATTTTGTCAGCTTAAATTTGAAAGATCTGCCGCAATCTGTGCTGCGTGATGAAGTGTTGAATATTAGCACTTCCTTTTATTTGCCACCGAAAAATGTTAACCAACTAAAACAAGCAGCAAAAATGCTGTTGCAGCAGTCGGACGAATATCAAAAAGCCTTACAAATTTTAGCTAAATAATGCCAATAAACTGATTTTTGAACAACAAAGTGAATTTTTATTCACAAAAATGAATTTATATTTAAATATGGACTTTAAATGTGATTTAGCGCATAATATTCAACCGCAAAATACGCTGTACATCATCGCAACGATTATCGTTAATCAATTATCTTTTTAAACAATAGGAACTCTTATGTCTGCGACAATTCTTGAAACGCTTCCGTTAGGTCAAAAAGTCGGTATTGCTTTCTCTGGTGGTTTGGATACCAGTGCGGCACTGCTGTGGATGCGCCAAAAAGGGGCGGTGCCTTATGCTTATACCGCAAATTTAGGGCAACCTGACGAGGACGATTACAATGCGATTCCACGCAAAGCCAAAGAATACGGCGCAGAAGATGCCCGCCTGATCGATTGCCGCACTCAACTGGCGCACGAAGGGATTGCCGCCATTCAATGCGGTGCGTTTCATATCTCTACCGGCGGTGTAACCTATTTCAACACCACCCCGTTGGGGCGTGCGGTAACCGGCACCATGCTAGTGGCGGCGATGAAAGAAGATGATGTGAATATCTGGGGCGACGGCAGCACCTTTAAAGGCAACGACATCGAGCGTTTCTATCGCTACGGCTTGCTGACCAACCCGAATCTGAAAATCTACAAACCGTGGTTGGACCAACAGTTTATCGACGAACTGGGTGGACGCCATGAAATGTCCGAGTTCTTAATCGCCAACGGCTTCAACTACAAAATGTCGGTTGAAAAAGCGTATTCCACCGATTCCAATATGCTGGGTGCAACACACGAAGCCAAAGACTTAGAGTTTTTAAACACCGGCATTCGCATTGTTAAACCGATTATGGGCGTGGCATTCTGGGACGAAAACGTTGCAGTGAAAGCCGAAGAAGTGAGCGTGCGTTTTGAAGAAGGCATACCGGTGGCATTAAACGGTAAAGAATTCAACGATCCGGTCGAACTGTTTTTAGAAGCCAACCGTATCGGTGGTCGTCATGGCTTAGGCATGAGCGATCAGATCGAAAACCGCATTATCGAAGCGAAAAGTCGTGGTATTTATGAAGCTCCGGGCATGGCGTTATTGCACATCGCTTATGAGCGTTTGGTTAGCGGTATTCATAACGAAGATACCATTGAGCAATACCGCATCAACGGCTTGCGTTTAGGACGTTTGTTGTATCAAGGTCGTTGGTTCGATCCACAAGCCTTAATGCTGCGTGAAACGGCACAACGTTGGGTTGCTCGTGCAGTAACCGGCGAGGTGACATTAGAGCTGCGTCGTGGTAACGATTATTCTATTTTAGACACCGTTTCCCCGAACTTGACCTATCAAGCTGAACGTTTGAGCATGGAAAAAGTGGAAAACGCCCCATTCAGCCCGGCAGATCGTATCGGTCAATTGACCATGCGCAACTTGGATATTGTTGATACCCGCGATAAATTGGGCATCTACACCCAAACAGGCTTATTAATCGCCGGTCAAGATTCCGTATTGCCACAATTAGGCAAAAAAGACTAATCAGCACTGACTAAAACAATCTAACCGCACTTTGAGCGATCAAAGTGCGGTTTTTTGTTGTGGGATATCGGGGTTGAATGTCTTTGATGATATTTTAGAGAATGCGCAGGCTGGGCTTGCCAGCCCAGCACAAACCGCACTTTGATTATTCTCTGTTGCTTGGATATTCAACTATCGAGTTTCGCCGATGGCGACATTCTTTTTTTGCTTGTCCAAAAAAAAGAACGCAAAAAAAGGACACCCCGAAAATTTTGCTCTGTTTCGCTTGTTGTGAATTTCTACGTTCGATTTGTAAACTCGCTGCGCTCAAACACGACAAATCGAACTTGAAATTTACCGCAACCGCTCAACGCAAAATCACGGGGATTTAAAACCCAATGCATAGCACTTTGATTTTTCCTTTTTTATTTAAATAGTTAAGGTAGAGGTGGATTGTATATCCGCTCATGCTATCGTTGATATTCGCATATTTATTGTGTACGGTTAAGCATAGTGCCGTCCCGTTGGGGCATGATAAAGGTCAAAGTGCTATGCATTGTGTTTTGACTCCCCCCTTCTACGCCGCCTGAGCGGCTGTGAAATTTGCAGGGAAATTTTTTTGTTTGAGCGTAGCGAGTCTGCCCGCATAGCGGGCGAATTAAAAATTTTCCGTTAAGCAAATTCACAGTAAGCGAAGAGCAGCGGCGCAATAGGGGGCGTGCTTTTTTGCTGACTTTTTTGCACGAGCAAAAAAGTCAGTCGCCATCGGCGAAACTCGATAGTTGAATATCCAAGCAACAGAGAATAGCCAAGTACAATATCCCACCAAATCAATTTATATTAAGCATACAAAACCCCGCGTAAAACTGCTAAAATCGCTCGCAATTTCTAGCGATTAATAAGGACTTATTTTGGCTTTACTGAATTTAACCAATGCGTATCTCTCGTTTAGCGATCACCCGTTGCTCGATCATGCGGATTTGCATATTGAAGCGGGCGAGCGGGTCTGTTTGGTGGGGCGCAATGGCGCGGGCAAATCGACGTTGATGAAAATTTTGGCGGGGGAAGTAACCCTTGATGACGGCACGCTGCAACTGGAAAGCGGAGTGGTGGTGTCGCGTTTAGAGCAAGATCCGCCGCGCCATGTTGAAGACAACGTGTTTGATTATGTTGCCGAGGGGATTGCCGATTTAGCCGATTTGCTCAAGCAATATCATCACCTTTCCCATGATTTGGCGCATAATTATTCCGACGAATTGCTGCAACAGCTGGCAGAGGTGCAAAATGCACTGGATCACGCCAACGGCTGGCAGGTGGAAACGCGGATTCAAGATGTGCTGAAACGGCTGGAACTGAATCCGGACACCTTGCTGTCGGATTTATCCGGCGGTTGGCAGCGCAAAGCGGCACTGGCAAGAGCGTTGGTCAGCAAGCCGGATATTTTGTTGTTGGACGAACCGACCAACCATTTAGACATTGAAGCTATTGACTGGCTGGAAGCGTTTTTACTGGAATTTAGCGGCAGCATTATTTTCATTTCTCACGACCGCTCTTTTATCCGCAAAATGGCGACCCGAATCGTCGATTTGGATCGTGGCAAATTGGTGTCGTATCCCGGCAATTACGATCTGTATCTCACCACCAAAGAAGAAAATTTGCGCGTTGAGGAGCTGCAAAACGAACTGTTTGACAAAAAATTGGCGCAGGAAGAAGTCTGGATTCGACAAGGAATCAAAGCCCGCCGCACGCGCAATGAGGGGCGGGTTCGGGCATTGAAAGCGTTGCGTGAGGAGCGTCGCCAGCGGCGCGATGTGCTTGGCACGGCGAAAATTCAGCTTGATCAATCCAGTCGCTCCGGCAAAATCGTATTTGAAATTGAAAATTTAGGCTACCAAATCGGCGATAAAGTGCTGTTAAAACAGTTCAGCGACACGATTCAACGTGGCGATAAAATCGCGCTGGTCGGCCCGAATGGTTGTGGCAAAACCACGTTTATCAAGCTGTTATTGCAACAACTACAGCCAACTGAGGGCAAAGTGCGGTCGGGAACCAAACTGGATATCGCCTATTTTGACCAGTATCGTGCTGATCTCGATCCGGAAAAAAGTGTGATGGATAACGTGGCGGACGGCAAGCAAGACGTAGAAGTCAACGGACATAAACGCCATGTGTTGGGCTACCTGCAAGATTTCCTGTTTCCGCCGAAACGTGCGATGAGCCCGGTGAAAGCGCTGTCCGGCGGAGAACGTAATCGCTTGTTGCTGGCAAAACTGTTATTGAAGCCGAATAATCTGTTGATTCTCGATGAACCAACCAATGATCTGGATGTGGAAACGCTGGAGTTATTAGAAGAGATTTTGAGTGATTATCAAGGCACGTTGATTATCGTCAGCCATGATCGCCAGTTTATCGACAACACCGCCACCGAGTGCTATTTCTTTGAGGGCAACGGCGTATTGAATCATTATGTCGGTGGCTACAGCGATGCAAAACAGCAGCAACAAAATTATTTCGCCACCCTTCAGCAAAAAGTAAGCGATACGCCACCAAGTGCGGTTCAGGCGGAAGAGGACAAAAAAGCTAAGCTGAAAACCGCAGATCGCAAGGTGAAACTGAACTTTAAAGAGCAGCGCGAGCTGGAGCAGTTGCCGCAACTGTTGGAAACACTGGAAGCGGAAATTGAAGCATTACAAGCGGAAGTCGGCAGCAGTGCATTTTTTGAAAAAGATCATCAATACACCAGCCAAACGTTGCAACGTTTAGCTGAAAAAGAGCAGCAATTGGAACAGAGTTTAGAACGTTGGGAACAGTTGGAAAATATGAGTAACGGCAATCTGTAATCAATTAAAGTGCGGTTTAAACCGCACTTTTTTATGTTAGTCAAAAAACGGTTTATCTGCATAAACCGTTTAACTGTCTGATTATTTCATCACTTTCAACAGTGCATCGCCGATTTCCGCCAGACTGCGCACGGTGGTGACACCTGCGGCTTCTAACACGGCAAATTTTTCATCCGCCGTGCCTTTGCCGCCGCTGATTATCGCACCGGCATGCCCCATGCGTTTGCCTTTCGGCGCAGTTACGCCGGCAATGTAGGAAACTACCGGTTTGCTGACGTGCTGTTTGATATAAGCGGCAGCCTCTTCTTCCGCCGAGCCGCCGATTTCGCCGATCATCACGATGGCTTCGGTTTCCGGATCTTGCTCGAACAGTGCCAGAATATCGATAAAGCTTGAACCCGGAATCGGATCGCCGCCGATGCCCACACAACTGGATTGCCCTAAGCCGCAATCGGTGGTTTGTTTCACCGCTTCATAGGTTAGCGTGCCGGAGCGGGAAACGATTCCGACTTTGCCTTTTTTGTGAATGCTGCCCGGCATAATGCCGATTTTGCATTCATCCGGGGTGATAACGCCGGGGCAGTTTGGTCCGATCATTCGCACGCCGGTTTGGTTTAATTTTTGCTTCACTGCCAGCATATCCAAGGTCGGAATGCCTTCGGTGATACAGATAATCAGTTGAATACCCGCGTCAATCGCTTCTAAAATTGCGTCTTTACAACCCGGCGCTGGAACATAAATCACACTGGCGGTGGCGCCGGTGGCTTGTACGGCTTCGGCGACGGTGTTAAAAACCGGCAAGCCTAAATGAGTGCTACCGCCTTTGCCCGGAGAGGTGCCGCCGACTAATTGTGTGCCGTAGGCAAGGGCTTGCTCGGAGTGGAGGGTACCTTGTCCGCCGGTGAAACCTTGGCAAATGACTTTGGTGTTTTTATCAATTAAAATAGACATTATTTTTCCTCCGCTGCGGCGACTACAGATTTAGCCGCATCAGCCAAACTGTTTGCGGCAATGATGTTTAACCCGCTGTTTGCCAGAATTTCACGCCCTAACGGCGCATTGTTGCCTTCCAGACGCACTACCACCGGAATGGTCACGCCCACTTCGCTGACCGCCGCAATAATCCCGTCGGCGATCAGATCGCAACGTACGATTCCGCCGAAAATATTCACCAGCACCGCTTTCACTGCGCTGTCGGACAGAATAATTTTAAATGCTTCCGCCACTCGCTCTTTGGTCGCGCCACCGCCGACATCGAGGAAGTTTGCCGGTTGTCCGCCGTGCAGTTTGATGATATCCATTGTGCCCATTGCCAAGCCGGCGCCGTTCACCATGCAGCCGATATTGCCGTCGAGCGCTACATAGTTCAATTGCCATTTTTCCGCCAGTGCTTCGCGCGGATCTTCTTGGCTCGGATCTTGCATCGCCTGCAAATCCGGGTGGCGATAGGTGGCGTTGCTATCGGTGACAATTTTGGCATCCAGGCAGAACAGTTGATCGTTGTCTAAAATTACCAGCGGATTGACTTCCACCAAGGCGAGATCTTTTTCTATGAACAGTTTTGCCAATTGGGTGAAAATATGGCTGAATTGCTTGATTTGATCGCCTTGCAAGCCTAATTTAAACGCCAGTTGTCTGCCTTGATACGGCATTCCGCCCAATAGCGGATCGAGGCTGACTTTATGCAGTAATTCCGGC
The DNA here is from genome assembly GCF_052931395.1 of Testudinibacter sp. P27/CKL/0425. Taxonomy (NCBI): domain Bacteria; kingdom Pseudomonadati; phylum Pseudomonadota; class Gammaproteobacteria; order Pasteurellales; family Pasteurellaceae; genus Testudinibacter; species Testudinibacter sp. P27/CKL/0425. The sequence goes on from NZ_CM128801.1 coordinate 1,696,049, forward strand.
GTTTCTTCCGCCACTTCTTCAATATTCATTCCGCCTTCGGTCGACGCCATCACCACGACGGTTTGCGAACTGCGATCCAAAACCGCACTTAGGTAAAGCTCTTTTTTAATTGATGAACATTGTTCGAGATAAATCGTATTGACCGGCTGTCCGTTTTTGTCGGTTTGAAGGGTGACTAAACGTTTACCAAACCATTGCTCGGCGAACGCTTTGATTTCGGCTTCGCCTTTAACTAATTTTACGCCGCCCGCTTTGCCGCGTCCGCCTGCGTGGACTTGACATTTGGCGACCCAAGTATCACCGCCGAGTTTATTCGCAGCGTCAAGTAATTGTTCGACCGTTTGGCAGGTATAGCCGACCGGAACCGGAATTTGATAGTCTGCAAAGATTTTTTTACTCTGGTATTCATGCAAGTTCATTGAGTGTCCTTATTGCAACTGTGGATTAGTTCTGATGAATAAATAAATCATTGATTTACCATCATTTATAGGGGTTAAGGGCAGATTGCTCGCTCTCAAACCGCACTTTGCATTTTCCTTTGTAGGTTAAATGCTGAATCACATCTTGCGAGTTAGGCGGGTTTTGAACCCGCCTCGATTTCGGTTTTTCTTGGATTAAATCTCCAACAAAATACGCGTTGGATCTTCCAACAACTCTTTAATCGTCACCAAGAAACCGACTGATTCCCGTCCGTCGATTAAACGGTGATCGTAGGAAAGTGCCAGATACATCATCGGGCGAATCACCACTTGACCGTCTAAGGCAATCGGGCGCTCTTTTATCGCGTGCATCCCCAAAATGGCACTTTGCGGTGGGTTGATGATCGGAGTGGACATCAACGAACCAAACACGCCGCCGTTGGTGATAGTGAAGTTGCCGCCGGTCAGATCGTCAACGGTCAGTTTGCCTTCTTGTCCTTTTTGCGCCAATTCTTTGATTTGTTGTTCGATTTCCGCCATGGTCAGCTTATCGCAATTTTTCAGCACCGGCGTCACCAAACCACGCGGCGTGGAAACCGCAATGCTGATGTCAAAGTAGTTATGATAAACAATGTCTTCGCCGTCAATGGAGGCATTTACTTCAGGATAGCGTTTTAATGCTTCCACTACGGCTTTGATATAGAACGACATAAAACCTAAACGCACGTTATTGCGTTTTTCAAATTTTTCGCCGTAGGTTTTACGCAGCTGCATAATCGGCGACATATCGACTTCGTTGAAGGTGGTCAGCATCGCGGTGCTGTTTTTGGCTTCGAGCAGGCGTTCGGCAACACGTTTACGCAAACGAGTCATCGGCACGCGTTTTTCACTGCGGTTTGCCAACGCGACAGAGCTGTCGGTGCCTTCTTTGTGAATTTCGGATGATTGTTTGGCAAGGTAAGTGTCGATATCTTCGCGCGTGATTCGCCCGCCAACACCGGAGCCTTGAATATCGGAAGAATCAATATTGTTTTCAGCCAACAGGCGGCGCACGGACGGGCTTAAGTTGTCATTGCCGCCACTTTCTTCGGTGCTGAGTTCCGCATGGTGGCGCCCCGCCGGAGTTGAGGCCGGTTCGCTGACGGTGTCTTTGGTAACGGTGCCGGCAGCGGAAGTCGGTTTCAGTTTACCGAGCAAATCATTGCTGACCACGGTTGCACCTTCTTCATGCAGAATAGACTCTAACACGCCATCGATTGCGGCGGGCACTTCCAGCACGACTTTGTCGGTTTCGATTTCGACTAAAACTTCATCGCGAACAACACTGTCCCCGACTTTTTTATGCCAAGTGGCGACGGTGGCGTCGGCGACGGATTCCGGTAGTACAGGGGTTAAAATATCAATATTGCTCATATTTAGATCCTTTCAATTTAAAAATTTATACAAATGAAATGATACGGATGTCAGTTATTCATTTATGACTTATTCAACGGATAATGCTTCTTCCACCAACGCTTTTTGCTGGGTGGTGTGCAATGAAGCAAAGCCGGTTGCCGGAGAGGCGGAAGCCACTCGACCGACATAATTTAAGCTCGCGCCCGCCGGCAGCGAAGTGCGGAAATTATGTTGGCTGCAATACCATGCGCCTTGGTTTAACGGCTCTTCCTGGCACCAGATAAAATCTTTAACGTGTTGGTATGGCTGTAGAGCCGCCAATACATCTTCGCCCGGATAAGGATAAAGCTGTTCGATCCGGATCAGCGCGACATTAGTTTGCTGATTTTCACGGCGTTTTTCTAATAAATCGTAGTAGACTTTGCCGGAGCAGAGTACCACACGTTCAACCGCTTTCGGATCTAAATCGTCAAGTTCCGGTAAGACGGTTTGGAACGTGCCTTCCAACAGCTCCGACATGTCGGAAATCGCCAAGGGATGTCGCAACAACGATTTCGGCGTCAGTGCAATCAGCGGACGACGCATCGGGCGAACCATTTGGCGGCGCAACATATGGTAAACTTGCGCTGGAGTTGACGGCACACAAACTTGAATGTTTTCTTCGGCACACAGTTGCAGATAGCGCTCTAAGCGGGCGGAGGAGTGTTCCGGGCCTTGCCCTTCATAGCCGTGCGGCAGTAGCATGGTCAAACCGCACATTCTGCCCCATTTTTGTTCGCCGGAGCTGATGAACTGATCGATAACCACTTGCGCTACGTTGGCAAAATCGCCGAATTGAGCTTCCCAAATCACCAGTGTTTTCGGATCGGAGGTGGCGTAACCGTATTCATACGCCAACACCGCTTCTTCTGATAACACCGAATCCCAAACTTCAAACCGCCCTTGCTGGTTATGCAAGTTGGCTAACGGAATGTAATAAGTGCCGTCTTCTTGATTATGCAGTACTGCGTGGCGATGGAAGAAAGTTCCACGTCCGGAATCTTCACCGGATAAGCGGATTGAACTGCCGTCGTCTAACATGGTGGCGTAAGCCATAATTTCCGCCATGCCCCAGTCAAACGGTTTTTCGCCGTTTGCCATTAATTCGCGATCTTCGTAGATTTTTTTCACCCGATTGTGCAGTTTATGCGAATCCGGGTATAGGCAGATTTTTTTCGCCAGTGCCACAAACCGCTCTTTCGGGAAACGGTTTTCATAGTGAGCGGTCCAATCGTGATCCAAATAGTTCAGCCATTCGATTGAATTGCGATCCAACTCCCGCCACTCTTTGACTACACATTCGCCGTTGTCTAGCGCATCGCGATATTCGTTCATCATTTCAAAGCTGCGATCGTCGCTCAGCACATTTTCTGCAACTAGACGATCGGCATATACTTTGCGCGGGGGCGGGTGTTTTTTGATCTGTTTGTACATCATCGGCTGGGTGGCAGACGGTTCGTCGGCTTCATTGTGCCCGTGACGGCGATAGGAAACCAGATCGATAAAAATGTCTTTTTTGAATTTTGCCCGATATTCCACCGCCATGCGCGCAGCATAAATTACCGCTTCCGGATCGTCGCCGTTCACATGAATAATCGGCGCATCGACCATTTTGGCGATATCGGTACAATATTCGGTGGAGCGAGTGTCACCGGTATAAGAAGTGGTGAAACCGATACGATTGTTGATCACCACGCGAATTGCGCCGCCGATGGTGTAGCCGCGGGTTGCCGACATATTCAGGGTTTCTTGAATAATCCCTTGTCCGGTTACGGCGGAATCGCCATGCACAGTGATGGCAAGCACTTTATTGCGCTCATTATCCTGCAACCGTGTTTGACGCGCGCGAACCGAGCCGATCACAACCGGGCTGACGATTTCCAAATGCGACGGATTAAACGCCAGTGATAAATGCACTGGACCGTTATCGGTCATAAAGTTTGATGAAAACCCTTGGTGATATTTCACATCGCCGGTGCGATCATGGCTATGTTTACCTGCAAATTCTTCAAACAGCTCCGCCGGTTTTTTCCCTAACACATTCACCAGCATATTCAAGCGCCCGCGGTGCGCCATGCCCATTACCACATCTTTCGCACCGAATTTACCGGCATGGCGAATGATCTCTTTCATCAGCGGGATAAACGCGTCGCTTCCTTCCAAGGAAAAACGTTTTGCTCCGGGGAATTTTGCGCCTAAATAACGCTCAAGCCCTTCGGCGGCGGTTAATTCTTGCAGGTAAGTTTGCTTTTCTTCATCGCTAAATAGCGGTTTGTTGAGGCGGGCTTCCATTTTTTTCTGCAACCAGTTACGCACTTCAATATTGTGAATGTGCATAAATTCCAGCCCGATAGTGTCGCAGTAGGTGGCATTCAGTTTTTCGGACAGTTCGCGCAAGGTGATGTTTTCCATATCATACACATAGCCGCCGATATTAAATTCTTCGTCTAAATTTTTATCTTCCAGTCCGTAAAATTGATAATCCAAATTCGGCACGGACAGACGTTTCCACATTTTTAACGGATCTAAATCAGCGCGTAAATGCCCGCGATAACGAAACGCATTAATATATTGCAACACGCGAACTAATCGACGACTGGCGCTAGGATCAATAATGGTGTAGGTTCCGGTTTTATTGGTGTTTTCTCTGGCAAGCTCACGGAAATATTCTCGAACCGGTGTGTGCGCCTGTTCTACTACCGTCGGTTTCGGCCAATTATCGAAGATTTGTTTCCAGCTGGAGTCCACACTTTGCGGATCATTGAGATAGTCTTCATAGACTTGTTCGACATAAGTTTGGTTGGCTCCGCCCAATGCGCTGGAGTCAAGCCAATCCTGCATAGCACCGTTTTGTCGCATAACTACCTGACCTTTTTAAGATAACTAAATAAGATTAACTATATAAGATAAATATCTATTTTATCAGTAAATTTAACATTTTATTCCGGATAACCAAATAAAAAAATCGTATTTACCGTAAAACCGTCATATTTATATTTACACTGGCAATTATACCGAAAAAATTTTTTTATAATGTGACCTGCCTAGAAGTTTTTACAAAAAAGTAACATTTTGTGCAAAAGCCACTTTAAATTTGGCAACGAAATGACTAAATTGTTGAAAAGCCATTTTACATAAGCCTTTTATTTGTGCTAATAAAAGAGCACCACCTGGGAAGTTTGCAGTATAAAATGAATTAATCATTAACAAAAATCTAACATAGGGAGTGATCATGTCGGAATTAAAAGCAACATTATCAATAAGTGATGGGCGTGAGCTTGAGCTGGATGTTCATCGTGCAGTCTTGGGGTATGATGCGGTAGATGTTCAATCATTAGTTAAAAACCATTTGTTTACCTATGATCCGGGCTTTATGTCAACCGCCTCGTGTCAATCTGCGATCACCTATATCGACGGCGACGAGGGCGTGCTGCTGCATCGGGGCTATCCGATTGAGCAATTGGCGGAAAATGCCGATTATTTGGAAGTATCCTATCTATTATTATTCGGCGAAAGACCGAATAAAGAGCAGTACAAAGCGTTTGAAGCACGGGTTAAAAAACATACTTTGGTGCACGAACAAATTTCACGCTTTTTCCACGGTTTCCGTCGAGATTCCCACCCGATGGCGATTATGTGCGGGGTCAGCGGCGCATTGGCAGCGTTCTATCACGACTCTATTGATGTCAATAATATTTACCATCGCGAATTAACCGCTTATCGTCTGTTGGCAAAAATGCCAACCTTGGCAGCGATGTGTTACAAATATTCCATCGGACAGCCGTTTATGTATCCGCAGCGCCACCTGTCTTTCTCCGGCAATTTCTTATACATGATGTTTGCTAATCCATGTGAGCCGTATGTGGTCAATCCGGTGTTGGAAAAAGCAATGGATAAAATCTTTATTCTGCACGCCGATCACGAACAAAACGCCTCAACCTCGACCGTGCGCACCGCCGCATCGTCCGGCGCGAATCCGTTTGCTTGTATTGCGGCGGGGATCGCTTCGCTCTGGGGGCCGGCACATGGCGGCGCCAATGAAGCCTGTATCAATATGTTAGAGGAGATCGGCAGTGTTGATCGAATTCCGGAATATATTGAAAAAGCTAAAGATAAAAACGATCCGTTCCGTTTAATGGGCTTCGGACATCGGGTGTATAAAAACTACGATCCGCGCGCCAAAGTGATGCGTCAAACTTGCCACGAAGTGTTGAAAGAGCTGAATATTCAGAATCCGTTATTAGATGTGGCAATGGAACTGGAACGTATTGCCTTAAGTGATCCGTATTTTGTCGATCATAAACTGTATCCAAACGTGGATTTCTATTCGGGCATTATTTTGAAAGCTATCGGCATTCCGGTTTCAATGTTTACCGTGATGTTCGCGTTAGCCAGAACAGTCGGCTGGATTGCACATTGGAAAGAGATGTACAACCAAGGTGCAATTAAAATTGTGCGTCCGCGCCAGTTGTATGTCGGACACTCGAAGCGGGATTTTGAACCGATGGATAAAGCATAATTCGTCACGAATATGTGAGACAAACCGCACTTGGCGCAGATCGCAGACCAAGTGCGGTTTTTTGGCATAGTAGCCAAAAATGTGGCTGATTTTGAGATCTAAGCTTCTATTAGACATTTTTGTGGCTACTCCTCTTAAAGCGCTAGTTTTTCTAGCTCTTTTTATTCAAAAAATCCTGTATAAACATAATCTTATTCCTTCGGTTTAGTCCATTATGAACGGATAATTTCTGCTTTAAATCCTTAAACAGCCCTTCCAGCCGATTTGTCGTTTTTTCTATCCGTAACTCCGGGTATTTTTCAAAGACAAACAAGTAATCCATATAGCGTTTAATACTGGCATAAGCCCCTCTCAATTTGCGATGTTTATAAGGAAATTTACCCTGATTATCGGGTATATCAGACCGTTCTTCTAAGTAAGCTTTATGCTGCAAAAACCAGTGATGCAAACGGACATAAAAGTCATTTTTGTGACTCTGCTTGAGTGTTTTAACCATTGTTTTCAGTTCCTTTCCGGCAACGGATTTAGGGTTTCTCGTCAGCTTGCGAATCACCATTGCAACAAGGTGAAATTGGCACATTTGGGTTGGCGTATTAAATATATCTTTCAATAAGCCCCGTCGCCCATCGCAAGTAATAGATTGAATAATAAATCCTTTTTTACGCAATCGATTGATGGCTTTGGTATAGTAAATGTCCTTTTCGGTACGAACGATTTGGTGGTAAATCACCTTTTTTGAGCGGGAATCCATTATGACTAATACGCCGAATTGTGGCCCGAAAAAAGTGACATCCATAATAAGATTCAACATTGTGGTTTGCGGTGTGCTGAGTGGCGTTTTAGGGGCTTTTTTCAGGTGCCTTTGGATAGTCCTGACCGAACAATCATAGGTTAACGCAAGCTGCTTATACGTCTGTTTTCCGACGGTGTAATCGTGCCAGATTTGGGCGGATTGAAGGTAATTTGTGTGAGAATATGTCCGTAAACAATCCAAGCATTTATAGCGTTGCTTGCCTGAATTTTTACCGTGTTTTTTAATGTGTTCTGAACCACAGAAATAGCAATTTTTTGGTCATTTTAAAAAATCTCACTTAACGCCTTATTCTATAAGGGATTAAGCGAGATTTCAGCCACATTTTTGTCTACTATGCCCAATATCAGTAGCCGTATGTCCACTATGAAAGGCTGCCCCGATGGTAAAATGATTGAAGCAGATATTCCCGTGCATTTAGATAATGCCAGCATTGGTTACAACAGCAAATTGCCAATTGTCATTTATGCGCCGAAGGAGGTTAAAATCAGCTACCGGCTGTGGTCAACATCAGAAGCTATTCAACCCGCTAACATTCAAAATAAATAAATAATTAATTATAGTAGAATCAAGCAAAGCCAGTACAATCATTACAGATACGGTGCTTGAAAACTGAAGAAATAAAAGAGTCTAGTCATACTCTTTTAAATATGTAAAATAACAGTCCCAATCTGACAGTATCCCTGGTTTAAATAGATGACCGTCAGATTAGATTTATGCGATAATATTTCTATATCACTTAGAAAATTATCCTAGAATTGGTAACGAAGCCCGACGCCTAAAGCATGCTGCTGTTTACTACGTGCACGTTGGAAACCAATATCGGTAGATAATGCAAGTTTTGGTGTGATTTTAGCAATCAATTGACTTGTGATGCCCAATGTATTTGCCAGTTTGCCCTGTTTATAGGCAACATCATCAACATACAGCTGGCGTTGTTTTTGATGATAGATAGCATAAGATAGCTGTCCTTTCAATTCAAACATACCAACACTATAGCTTACACCAACCCCTAAATTGGTTTTCAGCGCTTTCAAATTGTCGTATTTTAATTGTACGTTATTGACGTTATCAGTAATATTGGCAATCGGTGTTTCTAAGTAGTGTAATCCGAATATTGGTATCAGCGACAACTTTTCGTTCAGTTTATAGTGGTAACTAGTGGTAACGCCAATAATGAAAGTATTGCCTTTAACCGTATCGCTAGCGGCAGCAATGTTACCTTTGTGGTGTTGATACGCCGTAGAAATATCAAGAGCAACATTATTGCTTAACTTATTATGTAAACCGGCATTTACCCCCCAACTTTTGTAGCTGCCTTTGGAGCTGCCATCAATTGCTTTTGGGGTCACATTGTAGCGTGTTTTATTTCCTGCAAGATAAAATTGGTGCCGTTTATCTGCTGAATGCCATAACTGACCACCGAGCATTACGCCATTGTAACTTGAGTCAAAGTCATAACCATAATCTACAAAGCCGAGGTTTGTCGCATATTTTTGTTTTCCGTTAAGGTATTTTACAAAAATATTACGCCTTTGCTCAGACAGCAAACGACTTTCCTGCATAAATCTGGTGTGGATTTGTTCGCTCATGTTACTCATTGCCAAATCGGCAGTTAAATACGACGCCAATACAGGGTTGACTTGTGGACGGGCATTGACGGTTTGTGGTGCTAAGAGCGGAGCAGTCGGTAAAATTGCTTTGCCGTCAGAAGTAATCAATTTATTGGTCAAATAAATGGCGTGTTTTCCGTCAATATTAGCAACATCTGCCAGCGTATAAACATACATTCCAGCGATTTGATCTCCATTGACTAACGCCCAGTTAATGCTTTGAGGGCCGTTAAAGACGACGAGTTCTTCACCATGAGCATGGTAATAACCCTTGGTATTAGGTTTCAGCTTTTTCTGTAAGTCGACTTGTAATCTAACTTCTTTCGCTGAAATTTGATTATTCACTGTTAGTTTCGGTGTATTCTTACCCGTCACAGTGAATTGAATATGCCCTAACGCGCCATCTTCTACCGTTAAGTTGTCAATGTTTTGTACCCCTTCAATGCGTACGATGCCAGGACTTTCAGGATTGGTGGTGTTTGTCAGAGTAACCGTTGTGAATGCTTTATTTTTCCCTTGTTCATCGGGCTTTTGATCTAAGACTAAAGTACCTTCACTGACTTTTACCGCCCCTAAGCTGTCTCCTGTGCCTTGCTTAATGGCAATACCATCGCCGATTTTTTCAATTTCTTTTTCACCGGAATAAGTAAACGTTAATGGGAGTTTTTGTCGGATGTCACTAAATACCTTGCCGACTTTCCAGAAAAATTCCTGCATTTCAATCGGAAGATACATAATAGTAGTATATTCCGTTGTATTTTCATAAGCTAATCCAATACTGCCGTCACCAAGCTCTGCCATTGAGCTATAGACATAACCATTTGGTTTATTGTTAGCCTTCCCCGTGCTTGTTATTTCTCTAACTAAATTCGTCGTATCCCACTTAATGCTTCCATCTGCTTGAACTTCACCCAAGAAAAGCTTCCCATCACGACGGAGAGCATCCCCCCCAGTGCCTTCAACCGATTGACCAGAGAAAATGATATATTCTTTGCCATTGATTTTTTTGGAATACTTAATGACCGACAGCTGAGAATAGCCGTGTTTCAAGTCAGCCACTTTTTCAGTATCACTCCAAGTATAGCCACCATCTTTTGAAGTGGACATAATGACCTTGCCACTGTTATTTCTCACAAATAATTTGAGATCACCATTATCCAGCTCAATTAATTGAGATTCAGTTAATTCATTTCCAGAATTGGAATTATTTAAGGTTTCGGAGTTTTGTCCATTCAATTGTGGACGATTATCATTTGGACTTTGACCTAAATCCCAAGTCTTTCCGCCATCTTTACTGATAATAAGTGCAGAAGACTGCTTTCCATTTCTATTAATGTAATAAACAGGGAGAAGTAAATTACCAATTTTAGTCTGAATACCCACGCCAGGACCAGTACCTAAAAAGCGCATCCAATCTTTTTTTATTTGCCATGTCAAATCAATTGGGCTTGACCAAGTTTTTCCATTGTCATCAGAGTGGGTGAGCCAAAAATAAGATGCATTAGGGGCGGTGAAAGGAACATTGTTGTTATTTTTGTCTTGTTTTAAATAAATGTTGCCTAAGATATTTCCATTTTCATCGGTTACATTGCCAAGATCTTGAAAGTTCTTTGCGGGATCTCCAATAGTTGTTACTTTATAGGCGGTTTTATTGTTATTTTGATCAAAAACTTCTCCATTTTCTCTCAATGTATAAGTTTGATCTCCATTTTTTAGCTTTAGATAGTGCTTGCCACCAATATTCACATAACCGCTACCAAAATCTTTTACGCCATTCCCCCAAGAGGCATCAGAAAGACCTGCGCTTTCTGGGAACATATCTACTGCCATAAAAATACGCCCGTTGTTTTTATCTTGTACCATTTGCGCATCAATTAAAAATGCAGAAGTACACGTTCTATTATTTGGACAGTTATTTCTGTCCCCCCAAGCATTGGTTGACATCGTATGTTCTGGGTTTGAGTACTGGGAAGTTAAATCCATAATGGTGGTGATCTCACTCCAAGTTTTTCCATCATCTGTACTAATACGAATTGCTGTATCAATATCCCCCCAGTCGCCGCGATGTTGCCAGCGTTTATCTGCTGCAGCGATTAATACGCCGTCTTTTGTTCTAAGTAAAGAGGGAATGCGCCAAATTGGGACATTTTCACTTCCTTGCTCAGTTAAACTTTTATCAAAAAGTTTGATTTCCTCATGGGAAATGACACCCATAGCCGCTTTATCGGTTATTGGTTGACTAGCAGCAGATACATTCGATACTAATATACTTGAAATAACAGCTGAAATTGTGGCTAATTTTCTCATAAAACTTCTCCAAACTGGCACTTTTGCCAAGTGAAACGGTTATAAAAAGATTGATTGTGTAGATATTTAATCTAACCATTGTAAAATACAGTTTTTATTTTTGGAGTAAATGACCAATATAAAAATATTGGAGATGTGTCACGTAATTAGTTTTATTTTGGTGCATTATTTCACAATCTTACGGGCTTAGAGTTATATTTTAATAACAAATGATTTATTGATTGCTTCTGTCAATAAATTATTATCTTTTTTAAGGATTTAAAGAGAAAAAATCACACCTGCGCAGGGCGCTAATTTTTAGTTATTCGGTTGATTGGTTATTTTTATTATTTTTTAAGCGCCACCTTGATAAGGTATGATATTCTAGTGCGGATGATGGATTTGGCTTTGTAAAATAAGGGTTTTTCTTTGGGTACTCGAGCATCCAGCCAATGTTACCAACCTCGCTGGTAATGATATTCTGCTCGGTAATGCAATTGTTGGCTTTCCCATGATAGTCCAAGTTTCCAATTCGGACTCAGACGCCGCCGTAGTTAATGAGTCCAACACTGCCTTGATACAGGGTTTTCTGCCGATAGAAAAAATGTTGTTCGCCGAGACAAATTTTTCTAACAGTTCGGTTGCTAATGTTTTATCGGTCATTTTTTAATCCTTATTTTGGTTGTTTAAATTTTGATTTTTATTTATACAGTCTTTCAAACTGTCATACGCGATTCTGCAAATTTCGATTTGCCCCTGTGCCGCCACAAGTGCGGTCACTAAATCCTGATTGTGTTTAATTGTCGGCCTTGTCTGCTGGCACGTCGGCACGATCGGACATCCTTAATGCACAATCGGGCAGTTAACCCATGTTTTACGTCACACGTTCGCCAGTCATTTTATGATGAACGGGGGGAATTTGAGCGTACTTAAAAACATCCTCGGACATTCCACTATTGAAACTACAACGCGCTACGCACATTTTGTCCCAACGCACCTCGAAAGTGCAGTCACACTCAACCCGCTATCAAAAATAAGGGATTAATTTCCCCCGCATCCCTTGTTATTTCCGCCCCACCCAGTGACTGTTACCGAAAACTATGAACAACTATAATCATCATTTAACAATGCAATGTTTTGATTTACTTTAACTTATTGATTTTTTAAATGGTTAAATTGGGATTTTAAATCCCTCGACCTTCAGGCTGCGACGGTTCAAGCCCGCCTTCGGGCACCATTTAAAAATCAATTAATTCAATAAGATAGTCGCTTAATGCGGTTTTTTATGCCTGAAATTTATCGCTACCGGCTTACCTTGATTCCATATCGTTCGCCCTCTCCGTTTACGGAAGGACTGCCGAAGGCTGGGAGGAATTTAGGATGCTGGGCGTAGCAACTGTCTTTCACCCCTTAATTTAAAACGGCATTGGCTGTAGATAAATAGCGTGTGGCGTCCCATTTTTCATTGTGTTTAACCAATGCATTGATAATAGTTAATAACTTACGCATACACGCCACCAGTGCCACTTTCTTGGCTTTGCCTTTTGCAACCAGTCGGTCGTAAAAGGCTTTAATTGCCGGTTCGTGCCGTGCGGCAGAAAGTGCCGCCATGTACAACGCATTGCGCACAATCGCCCGTCCACCTTGGCAAAAGGATTTACCTTTCCACTCGCCGCTTTCACGCAAGTGCGGTATGACGCCGACCAGTGAGCTAATCTGCTTTGTTTGTCAGTTTGCCTAATTCGGGTAAATTCGCCATCAGTACTGTCGTGCTGACTTTCCCCATGCCCTTAATGTCGGGAAACAGCTTTGTTTTATCATCGAAATGTTTGCTTTGGTCATCAATCTGACGGTCTAGCTCATCAATTAATGCGGTAAGCATATTGATATGTTGCTGAATACCGGCAAGTTGTGTTTCATCGCTTTGTTGTAAACGATTGAGTTCAGCAACCCTCATATCGACCAGCTGCCGACGGCGCACCACAAGCGCTTCAAGATGCTCTTCGGCTTTGCTCAGCGGGGTGTAAAGCAATACTCGGCTTCGCCTTTAATATCCAAATTTTGACCATAATAAGCTAAATTTAGCGCATCTTTCGCATCGGTTTTTGCTACATTTTGCGAACGAGCATAACTGGCTGCCTTATGCGGATTAGCTATCAACACCCGAAAACCGGCTCGAGCCAGTGCTTTGGCAGCAGGCTGTTCTAAATTTCCTGTCGCCTCTAGCGTAATCAATGCAATATTGAAACGGCTAAGGTACTCAATCAGATGAGCGATACCTTTGGTATTATTCGTTTCAGTCTTTGTTTTTTTCTGATTAGTCAGACCAACCCTAATGTCCGTTTAGCAACATCAATGCCACAATAAATCGGCTGAGAAATGTTCATCGGTAACCTGCCTTGTATTCGAGTTTAATACGTCAATCAACAGCTCGGTTTTTTTGATGAACGCTATTCACGCCCACGCTACGCAACGAGTTTTATCTCTAGGGGCGGACGGGCTGTGAATAACGTGGTACTTCTTTTTTCTATGTTAGTCTATAATAAAATTCCAACCCAATTGCAATATTTTCACGCGATTCAATAAATCACTTATTGTTTTTAGTTATATAGCGTATAATCTCACCTGTAAATTTAATCATATCATTGGTCGTATAGAGAGAAGTTAATGAGTCAGTTTTTTTACGTTCACCCGGATAATCCGCAAGTGCGGTTGATTAAACAGGCAGTTGAGATTTTACGCAGTGGTGGGGTGATTGTTTACCCGACGGATTCGGGCTATGCCTTGGGCTGCATGATTGGTGAAAAACACGCGATGGATCGGATTGTCGAGATTCGACAATTGTCGGAACAGCACAATTTCACCTTAGTTTGCAGCGATTTGTCGGAGCTTTCCAACTACTCGAATGTCAGCAATGTGGCGTATCGGTTGATTAAAAATAATACGCCGGGACACTATACTTTCATTTTAACCGCGACCAAAGAAGTGCCGCGACGCTTGATGACATCGAAACGCAAAACCATTGGGATTCGCGTGCCGGATAACAAAATTGCGTTGAATTTATTGTCTGAATTGGGCGAACCGATGTTATCCTGCTCGCTAATTTTGCCGGGCGAGGAAGAAACACAATACGATCCGGAAATGATTCGCGATCAGCTAGGAAAACAGGTCGATTTAATCATTAACGGCGGCTATTTAGGGCAAAAACCAACAACGGTGGTGGATCTGACAGATGAAACGCCACAGGTGATTCGGGTCGGTAACGGCTCGGTGACACCGTTTGAATAAATAACAGAATATTGACACCCGTGAGGGTGACAGAGAGGAATAGATGAAACAAAACAAACTCACACAAGCACGCAGCCGTTCCGGCAGTGCCAACAAGCCTGCGACGCGTAGCAACACACGCACTTCCGCATCCAATCAAAGCCAGGCGCGCAAGCCGAGCAACCGCACTTTGAAACCAAAAAGCGAACTGAAAGCCAACCCGGAAAGCCAAACGGCGAAACCAGCCGTGAAAAGTGCGGTCAAAAGCAAAGTTGCCGGCGAAAAGTTGCAAAAGATTTTAGCGCGCGCCGGGCAAGGCTCACGCCGTGAAATTGAAACGATTATTGCGGAAAATCGGGTGAGTGTGAACGGGCAGATTGCCACACTCGGCGATCGCGTTGAACTGCGTACCGATACCAAAATTCGGATTGATGGCAATCTGATCAATCTCACCGCGGTGCAAAAACAAGTTTGCCGCATGCTGATGTATTACAAACCGGAAGGCGAACTTTGCACCCGCCACGATCCGGAAGGGCGCGCCACGGTGTTTGATCGCTTGCCACGTTTAAACGGTTCGCGCTGGATTGCGGTCGGACGTTTGGATATTAACACTTCCGGTTTAATGCTGTTCACCACCGACGGCGAACTGGCAAACCGCTTAATGCACCCGAGCCGCGAAATTGAACGCGAATATTCAGTGCGCGTGTTCGGCGAAGTGGATGAGGCGATGCTGTTCCGCTTGCGCAAAGGCGTGCAACTGGAAGACGGCCCGGCAAAATTCAAATCGATTAAAAGCGGCGGCGGACAAGGGATTAACCAATGGTTTGATGTGACTTTAACCGAAGGGCGCAACCGCGAAGTGCGTCGTTTGTGGGAATCGCAGGGGATTCAGGTCAGCCGCTTGATCCGCATTCGCTATGGCAATATCAGTTTATCAAAACAGCTGCCGCGCGGCGGTTGGCAGGAAATGGCATTAACCGAAGTGAATTATCTGCGTGATTTGGTCGGCTTGGCGCCGGAAACGGAAAGCAAAATCGAACAGCATACGCAGCGCCGCCGTATGAAAACCGCTAAAATCCGCAAAGCGGTTAAACGTTTTTCCAATACCAGCGGCAGCAGCCGTCGCCAACGTAACGAGCGATAAGCCCGTCAGCTACAGGAATTTGTCAGATGAAGATTCAACAATTACGTTATATTGTCGAAATTGCCAACCAAAATTTGAACATCACCGACGCGGCGGAGGCGTTGTACACCTCACAGCCGGGCATCAGCAAGCAAGTGCGGTTATTGGAACAAGAGCTGGGTTTGGAAATTTTTGAGCGCAACGGTAAGCATATTAAAAGCATCACCAGTGAAGGGCGCAAAATTATTGCGATTGCTCGTGAATTATTAGCCAAAACCCAAAGCATCAAAGCGATTGCTGATGAGTTCACTCGCCCCGATCACGGCGTATTACGGATTGCCACCACCAATACGCAGGCGCGTTATGTGCTGCCGAAAGTGGTGGAACGCTTTTTGGCACGCTATCCGGATGTCAGTTTGCAAATTCATCAAGGCTCGCCGACCCAAATTTACGATGCGCTGCTTTCCGGCGAAGTGGATTTAGCGATTACCACCGAAGCGCAATATCTGTTTGAAGGCGTGGTGTTGCTGCCGTGCTACAACTGGAATCGTTCGGTGATTGTCAAGCGCAATCATCCGTTGGCAACTTGTAAAAATCTGACGATTGAAGAATTGGGCAAATATCCATTGGTGACATACACCTTCGGTTTCACCGGCGCGTCCGACTTGTCGCAAGCGTTTAACAGCAGCGGCATTTTGCCGAATATCGTGTTCACCGCCACCGACGCGGACGTGATTAAAACCTACGTTCGGCTTGGATTGGGCGTGGGGATTATGGCGTCAATGGCACACACGCAGGAAGACAGCGATCTGGTTGCGATTGACGGTTCGCATTTGTTTAAACCGAGCAGCACACAAATCGCGTTTAAACGCGGTTCATTCTTGCGTCATTATATGTATGATTTTATTAACTATTTCTCCAAACATTTAACCCGTCCAATGGTTGAACAGGCGGAAAAACTGCCGAACAACAGTGCGATTCAAAAATTATTCAGTGATATTGAATTGGAAATGCGGTAATTTGAGGGAAGTGCGGTTTTTTGAAGCCTCCCTCTGTCCTTCGGGCATATCCCTCCGCGCGCGGAGGGAGAAAATTGTATTTTCGCCCCATATATGAGTGCAGGGATACTTACAGATCAAAATAAGCCAAAGTATTGGCTTGCACTTCAATTCGCACCGTACGCAGTAGATAGTCAATCGGCAGCTGTTCTTTGTACATAAAACGTTTGCAAACCGAAACAAATTGGGCATCCAGATGTTGGGTGTAGATCGCGCAATCGTTATGATAGGAATTCACGCCCGCCATTGCGCGCCCAAGCAACTTGCCGTACACATGAATATTGCCGTCTGCCGCGACTTCCGCACCTTGCGCGACATCGCCGTGGATAATGAGATCACAATTTTTGGCATAGATTGTTTGCCCGGCTTCGACCGAGTGCGGTACGATTTTCGGTTTAACATAGCGAAACTGCGGCATGATCTCATCTAAATTGGTGCTTTTGCCGAGTGCTGGCAGGTTGTAGCTTAAAATCAGCTCTTTTTCCAGATTATTCTGCCAGTTACTGATCCCGATCAGATTAATCCCGAATTCGGTTAATAACTGCTGCAGTTTCAGCAGATCGATTTTTTGTAGAAATTCATTAAATTGCAGAACCACCGGCACATTTTGGAAAAACAGCGGTGACTTTTTCACCTTGCTGGTCAACGATTTTTTAATGGCGATCAGGCTGGAGCTGTTAATCGTGATCAAAATAGACGAGAATTGTCCGGTGTGTAATTCGATAGTATCTTTTGCCATCTGCGATTTGTCATTTACTGTTAATTTAATGTTCTGATAATAGTATAAAATCTTGAATAGTGATAGCACTATATTTTGAATATTAGCACTGAAATTTTGCTATTTATTCCGCACAAGAATAGTTTTTTAGTAGAGTGAGAAATCCGGCATTGAAAGTGCGGTTTTGGCTTGATTGTAATGCATATCTGCATTACACTTTTGTTCAACGAAATAGGAGGTAGCAATGGCGACAGTAAATATTCGTTTAGACGATCAACTCAAGCAGGATGCGTATGCCGCATTACAAAAATTAGATATAACCCCGACGGAAGCGGTGCGGCTGTTATTTCAGTATGTAGCACAAAACGACAAATTTCCGATTCAAACGGTGATGGTGAACGATGAAGATTTAGCTTTGCTTGATACCGTGCGTCATCGTTTAAAAAATCCTGAACAGGGTATTCAGGTGAGCTTAGATGAGCTATAAGTTAGTTTTTAAAAGAGTGGCGTAAACTAGGAGAAACTATTAAGACGCAGTTCAAAAAGAAGCTGGCGGAGGTGCTTGCGAACCCCAAAATTGAGGCAAACCGTTTACGCGACTTTCCAAACTGCTACAAAATTAAATTGCGCAACGCGGGCTATCGCTTGGTATATCAGGTGCAAGATGAAAAAGTGACGGTTTTTGTGATTGCAATTGGAAAGCGAGAAGCTGAGGCGTCTTATAAAGCAGCTAAACAGCGCTTAAGTTAATATATTGAAAAGCTCGGTAATTGCCGGGCTTTTTGCTGTGCCAGCTACGGATAGTAGCGTAAGACAGGATTAAAAACGGACAGAGATCATCTTATGAGAAAAATTGCGGATTAGTTTGGAATATTAATACGCTAAAACATTGAAAATGTGGCGTAATAGTATAAATTTCGTATAATGTCTCATCAAAAATCACAAAACCGGCTGAATTTATCAGGAGAAGCGGCAAGCAATGCTATGTGCAATTTATAAAAGTCGTCGCCATGAAGGAATGTATTTATATGTGGCGAAGCGGGACGATTTTTCTGCGGTGCCGGCGGCGTTGTTGCAACGTTTCGGGCAGGCGGAGTTGTTGATGTTGTTTAATCTGAACGGCGAGAAACCACTGGCATTGGCGGACAATCAAAGCGTGTTAAGCCAGATTCAAACACAAGGTTTTTACCTGCAAATGCCACAGCAGGAAGAGAATTTATTGGATATTTTTAAATTACAAAACGGGAAAGCAAATGATTAAACAAACACTAGTGGTCGCGGGCTTGGCGCTGATGTTGGGCGCGTGCAGCTCAAGCAGTAATTATAACGGGCAGCCTTACGGCAAGGCGCGCACGCCGAATAATTTTCAGGATTATGTACGTTATTTAGAGCAAAGAGCGGTCAGTGAAGGTGTGAGCTCGCGCACTATTGCGCAAAAAGGGCAGAACGTTAATTATATTGCAAAAGCGGTGGAATTAGATAACAGCCAAGCGGAGCGTGCGCAGCGCAATCGCAATCAACCGGCAGCACCAAATCCGAACGGCGTGACGAATTACCTCAATCGGGTGCTGACCGAGCAAAAAGTGAATATTGCCGCCAAACGTTATTGGGAACAAGCACCGGCGCTGAACCAAAGCAGTCGAAAATATGGCGTGCCGAATCATTACATTATGGCGTTGTGGGGCATGGAAAGCAGTTTCGGCTATTATCAAGGCAATTATGACGTATTATCGGTATTGGCAACGCTAGCCTTTGACGGGCGACGTGAGACGTTATTCAGCCAAGAATACATCAATGCGCTGAAAATTTTGCAGCAGAATGTGATTAGCCGGGAACGAATGAAAGGTTCTTGGGCGGGTGCGATGGGGCAGTCACAGTTTATGCCGACTTCGTTTTTGCGCTATGCGGTGGATGCTGACGGTGACGGGAATAAAGATATTTGGAAAAACCAATATGATGTATTCGGTTCGATTGCCAATTATCTTTCCACTGTCGGTTGGAATAAAAATCTGCCGTGGGGGATTGAAGTCGTATTGGACGAACCGATGTCGCTCGATCTATCCGGAGTGGAAAACAGCAAAAAACGTGCGTTATCCACTTGGCAAGCAATGGGCGTGCGGTTGAAAAGCTATAATACCGCCGAGCTACAGCGCTGGCAGCAGCTGTCAGGCGCAGATTTATGGCTGGTTCGCCCGAATAAAAAAGTGGGGCGTGCCTTTTTGGTCACCAATAATTACCGCACTTTGTTAAATTGGAACAACTCCAATTACTTTGCACTCAGTATCGGAATGTTTGCGGATAGAATTTCTCAGCGAGTAGGGCAATAAAAACTTAATTCTTTTGGAGTAATGTGTTAAAACTAGAAAAAGTCGGACGAAGGAGAGCAATATGTATCAACATAGAGATATTAAAGGCAGCACTTTGGATTTACCGGTAAATAAAGTCATTTGTGTCGGGCGTAATTATGTCGGGCATATCAAAGAGATGAATAATCCGGTTATCCAAGAACCGTTACTCTTTCTCAAACCCAATACCGCACTTTGCTCATTGTACAAGCCCATTTTGATTCCGAAAAAATGGGGGCGGGTGGATCACGAATTGGAAATTGCGGTGTTAATCGGATCCAATTTGAGTGATGCCTCACCGGGACAAGTGAAAAATGCAGTGGTCGGTTTTGCTGTCGCGTTAGATTTGACCTTGCGTGATATGCAGCAGGAATGCAAAGAAAAAGGCTGGCCGTGGGCAAAAGCCAAAGGCTTTGATAACTCCTGCCCGACTTCGAATTTTATTCCGGTCGCGCAATTTTCGGATTGGGATAAAATCCGCTTTAGCTTGAGCGTTAACGGCGAAGTGCGGCAAAAAGGCAAGTCCTCGCAAATGATGCACTCAATCCCACAGCTCATCAGCTATGCCAGCCGTTTTTTTACGCTACAAAAAGGCGACATTGTGCTGACCGGCACACCACAGGGCGTCGGCGAACTGAAAGAGGGTGATCGTTTGGAGTTAATGCTGGAAGATTATCAGGTGAATACGGTGGTGATCTAGCGATTCTTGCGCTAACTCATTAAAATTCAATTTCTAAATCGCTTTCCACTTTACAACAGCATAATAGAATCTCATCCGGCTGCAAAAACGCCAAAGGCAACTCAGGGTAGCTGACCTTGCCTTGGCACAGCTTCACTCGACAAGAACCGCAATAGCCCGAGCGGCATTGATATTCGTGGAAAATACCGTGCTTTTCCAAGGTTTCCAGCAGTGAAGTGCGATTGTCGTGTTCGACAATCCGTTGTTGGTTGGGCAAGCTGATGCGATGAATTTTCATATCAAGTTTTATAAAAAAATAGGGCAGATGTATCCGCCCCATGTTTTCCGTTCGTTGATGAATTACAGATTGAAATCACCGAAGTCGTCAGCGTCGATTTTTGAGTCGATTTGTCCGACCAGATAGGAGCTGACTTCCACTTCTTGCGGTGCAACTTGAACATTATCCGACACCAGCCACGCATTGATCCACGGAATCGGATTCGAGCGAGCTTGGAACGGCAGCGGTAAGCCGACCGCCTGCATACGAATGTTGGTGATGTATTCAACATATTGGCACAGAATGTCTTTGTTCAAGCCGATCATTGAACCGTCTTTGAACAGGTAATCCGCCCACTCTTTTTCTTGTTCAGCCGCAGCAACAAACAGATCGTAAGCCTCTTGCTTGCATTCCTCGACAATTTCGCCCATTTCCGGATCGTCCTGTCCTGATGCCATGATGTTCAGAATATGCTGGGTGCCGGTTAAATGTAACGCTTCATCACGGGCGATAAATTTGATGATTTTGGCGTTGCCTTCCATTAAATTACGCTCGGCAAAGGCGAACGAACAGGCAAACGACACATAAAAACGGATCGCTTCCAGTGCATTCACGCTCATTAAGCACAGATACAGCTGTTTTTTCAGGCTGCGCAAGCTGACGGTGCACTCTTTACCGTCTACGGTGTATGTGCCTTCGCCGTAAAGGGTATACAGCTGGGTATCACGAATGAAATCATCGTAGTAAATCGAGATGTCTTTGGCGCGTTTGATGATTTCCTCATTCGTGACGATGTCGTCAAACACCACCGACGGATCATTCACGATATTGCGGATAATATGCGTGTATGAACGCGAGTGAATGGTTTCCGAGAATGTCCAAGTTTCGATCCAGGTTTCCAACTCCGGCAGCGACACCACCGGCAGTAGCGCCACATTCGGGCTGCGACCTTGAATCGAATCCAGCAAGGTTTGATATTTCAAATTGCTGATGAAAATGTGTTTTTCATGCTCCGGCAACGCTTGGTAGTCGATGCGATCTTGCGACACGTCGATCTCTTCCGGACGCCAGAAAAACGACAGTTGTTTTTCAATCAGTTTTTCAAAAGTTTCATATTTTTGCTGATCGTAACGTGCCACGTTCACGTTTTGACCAAAGAACATCGGTTCTTTTAATTGGTCATTTTTGTTTTGGGAAAAGGTGGTATAAGCCATGTTTAACCTCAAATAATGTAATTAGATTTTGCACGCACCGCCGGCACAGCCGTCGTCGATGTCTTCCTGATTGTCATCGGCACCGTCGCGGGTGTTTTGATAATACAGGGTTTTTAAACCGTATTTGTATGCCGTCAGCAAATCGCCCAACAAACGTTTCATCGGCACTTTTCCGTCTTCAAAGCGTTTCGGATCGTAGTTAGTGTTGGCGGAAATCGCTTGGTCAACGAATTTCTGCATAATCCCGACTAACTGTAGATAACCGTCGTTGCTTGGAATATCCCACAATAGCTCATAATTTTCGCTTAAATTTTCATAATCCGGCACAACCTGACGCAAAATCCCGTCTTTCGAGGCTTTGATGCTGACATGACCGCGCGGCGGTTCAATGCCGTTGGTCGCATTGGAAATTTGCGACGAGGTTTCCGACGGCATCAGTGCGGTCAGGGTTGAGTTGCGCAAGCCGGATTCTTTGATCTCTTGGCGCAAAGTTTCCCAGTCGTAATGCAACGGCTCTTTGGTCAGGTTGTCAATTTCTTTCTTATAGGTGTCAATCGGCAAAATGCCTTGCGCATAAGTGGTTTCGTTGAAGTAATTACACGGCCCCAGCTCTTTCGCCAATTTGTTTGAGGCTTTCAATAAATAGTATTGAATCGCTTCGAAAGTGCGGTGAGTTAAATCATTCGCACTGCCGTCAGAGTAGCGCACGCCGTTTTTCGCCAGATAATACGCATAGTTGATCACGCCGATGCCCAACGAACGACGCCCCATTGAGCCGATTTCTGCCGCTTTAATCGGGTAGTCTTGGTAATCCAGCAACGCGTCTAACGCACGCACCGCCAATTCAGCCAGATCTTCCAATTCGTCCAAATCGTCGATTTTACCTAAATTAAACGCAGACAGGGTACAAAGTGCAATTTCGCCGTTTTCATCATGAAAGTGATCTAACGGTTTGGTTGGTAGTGCAATTTCCAAACACAGGTTGGATTGGCGCACCGGTGCAACCGCCGGATCGAACGGCGAATGGGTGTTACAGTGATCGACGTTTTGAATGTAAATCCGTCCGGTTGAGGCGCGTTCTTGCATCAGCAGCGAGAACAGCTCACTGGCTTTCACTGTGCGTTTGCGAATAGATTCGTCCGCTTCGTATTTCTCATACAATGCGTCGAAACGATCTTGATCGGCGAAAAACGATTCATACAATCCCGGCACGTCAGACGGGCTGAACAGGGTGATGTTGCCGCCTTTAATCAAACGCTGATACATCAGTTTGTTCAATTGCACGCCGTAGTCCATGTGGCGGACGCGGTTGTCTTCCACACCACGGTTATTTTTCAGTACTAACAGGCTTTCAACTTCCAAATGCCAGAACGGATAATACACCGTTGCCGCACCACCGCGCACGCCGCCTTGCGAGCAGGATTTCACTGCGGTTTGGAAGTGTTTATAAAACGGAATACAGCCGGTGTGGAACGCCTCGCCGCCACGAATCGGGCTGCCGAGCGCACGAATCGCACCGGCGTTAATGCCGATGCCGGCACGTTGTGAAACGTATTTCACAATTGCGGCTGCGGTGGCATTAATCGAATCCAAGCTGTCACCGCACTCGATCAACACACAAGAGCTGAATTGACGGGTAGGGGTGCGTACGCCGGACATAATCGGGGTCGGCAATGAAATTTTGAAAGTCGAAGTGGCATCATAGAAACGGCGGATAAAATCCAAACGGGTTTCTTGCGGATATTGGCTGAACAAACAGGCGGCAACCAACAGATATAAGAACTGCGCCGATTCATAAATTTCACCGGTTACGCGGTTTTGCACCAAATATTTGCCTTCCAGCTGCTTCATCGCGGCATACGAGAAATTCATGTCGCGCCAATGGTCGAGGAAGCCGTCCATTTCGTCCCACTCTTCGCGGCTGTAGTCGGTCAGCAGGGCTTCGTCATATTTGCCCATGCGCACCAATTTTTTCACATGATCATATAAACGCGGCGGATCAAAATGCCCGTAGGCTTTTTTACGCAAATGGAACACCGCCAAGCGAGCGGCTAAATATTGATAATCAGGTGAATCTTTGGTGATTAAGTCGGCCGCGGCTTTAATAATGGTTTCGTGAATGTCGGAAGTGCGGATCCCTTCGTAGAATTGAATATGCGAACGCAACTCCACTTGTGAAACCGATACGTTTTCCAGCCCTTCGGCAGCCCATGTAATAACGCGGTGAATTTTATCTAAATCAATCGGTTCCAAACGTCCGTCACGCTTAGTCACCATCAATGCTTTATTCATTTGATTACCTGTTTATCATCAATTTTGTTATGTAATGAGAGATGTTTATTTGAGCACTATATGTGGTGTGTCATAAAAAACGAACTACAAGATAATGTGCTTGCGCGGAAATATCAAGTATAAAATTTGCATTAAAAAAGCTAAATAAAGATTGACAGCGCAGAAGTCAAGCCAGCATTGGGCTGAGCGGATCGGGCAAATTGAGAGAAAAACCGGGATTGTTAAAATTGTGAGAAACCGCACAAAAATAATCCAAGTGCGGTTCGATAATTGCACAACCGCACTTGCCGATAAACTACTCTAAAATGAGTAGCGGATCGCCGATTTTGATGATGCCGCTGTTTAACGGCACTAAATTCGTGCCGAACACCGGCTGCCCGTCGGCATCGGAAAAATGCTTTTTCAAGGTGCGAAACGGCTCCATTTTTGGTTGTAATTCGGCGGTGTGAGGATTGCGGGTGGTCAAAATGCAGCGAATGCAGGGCTTGGCGTTGATAAACCGCACTTCGCCGATTTGAATGGTTTTCCATTGGTTTTCACTAAACGCCGGAGCGTTGTCGATCACCAAATTGGCGCGAAATTGTGCCATTTCGATGTCAACCGGGCATTGCTGCTGCACCGCCGCCAGCGAAGCCTGATTGGTTAACAGCAGCGGATAGCCGTCGGCAAACGACAGCGCTTGTTCGGGATAGCGTTTGATGCGCCGTTGCGAAGCAAAGCCGGTCCAGCGCAGTTGCACGGCGGTTTGCAGCTTTTCGCTAAACCAAGCGTTAATTGCCTCAGGTGCCAGTAAAGAGTCAAAATGATTGCCCCAAACTTCGCAATTCTGCGCTTGTTGAAAATCCTGATAACGCACTTCAACCGCACTTCCGCCTTGATGTCGCACCCACAAGCCTTGCGCCGTCGGCAGGGCGGTGAACGCAAACAGTCCGCCGTGTTTGCGGGCGGTGATAAAAGTGCCGTCCGGCTCGGTAAGCATAAAAGTGCGGTCAAATTCCAACCCGGAAGGCTGCACCAACGCGTTTGATACGCGAGTCGCTTGGGTTGATTTAATCGGATACAGGTTGATTTCGGTAACAGTCGTCTGCATGGTATTGTCCTAAATAATGCTTTCCTAAATGAGAGAAGTTAAACTTGATACTTGGTTTTATCGCCAATATCAAAATGTAACGGCATCAGCCATTTTTTAATGCTTAATATCAGCAACAGCAAAGCGGCGATTGCCGATAAAATTTGTGTTAGTACGCTTGCCTGTGCCGCAATAGCAAACCAAAGTGCGGCTAAAAACAGCGGTTGCAGGTTTAAGCCGAACACCCGAAAGCAGAAATACTCTTTAAAGCACAGCCCGCCCAAGGTGAAAAATGCTGCGCCCAATCCCAATAACGGCAGATCTAATACAAAACAGATCGCCGCCACCCAAGTAGCGAATTGCAATAGCAAGCGGATATGTTTCAGGTAAATATGCAATGAGGACGCACACAACACCGCCGCCAGCAACACACCTTTCATCGCCCATTGCGGCTGATAAGGCAGCAACGCCACCGCCGGCACTGCCAACACAAAACCGCTGCGATATAAAATCACGGTTAAATAATCCCAAAAATCCATTGGAGAACGAATATGCGGATCAGCCATATCAACCTCATAACCAGTAAAAGGAATTTTATTCTAGGAAATTATCGCGATAAGACAAGTGATTTCTTTGGTTGACGTTATGATTAACCGGAGTGAGCGGATTTTAAATAAAACAAATCCCGAATCAGTCGGGATTTGTTTTTAAGATCAGCGCTTAAACCGCACTTTACGGAATCAATAAATAGAAATTATTATTACCGCGTGCGATATTCAGTGCGACAGCAGAAGGTTTGTTATCGAGGATTTTGCGCAGTTCGCCGATATTGGCAACCGGTTGGCGGTTGACACCAACGATGATATCGCCGCTTTGCAGTCCAAGCTGCTCCGCAGGTGATTTTTCTGCAACTTTCAAGATCTCAACACCTTTGCTTCCGTCTTTGTCATAATTGCCCAAATCGGCGCCGGTTAAGCCCGGAATCAAGCTGTTGGCGCTGGTTTGCGCTTGCTCGTCAGATTGTAACACCACATCGGCTTTGGCGGTTTTGCCTTCGCGCAGGTAGGTTAAATTAACGGTTTTGCCCGCGCCGGTGGTTGCAATTTTAGCACGCAATTCGGCAAAGCTGTTGATTTGCTGCCCGTTGATTTCGGTGATCACATCGCCCGCTTTCAACCCGGCTTTGTCGGCGGCGGATTTCGGCAACACTTCGCTGACAAAGGCACCGCGTTGAGAATCAATGCCGAAGGCTTTTGCCAGATCCGCACTTAATTCACCGCCTTTAATGCCTAAAATGCCGCGACGCACTTCGCCGAATTCAACGATTTGATGCACTAAGCTGTTCGCCATATTGCTCGGAATGGCAAAGGCAATCCCGACATTGCCGCCGCTCGGCGCGATAATCGCGGTGTTGATGCCGATTAATTCGCCGCGCAGATTCACCAATGCGCCGCCGGAGTTGCCACGATTGACCGCCGCATCGGTTTGAATATAGTTTTCATAGCTGCCGCCGTCCATGCCGGTGGAGCGCCCTAATGCGGAAACGATGCCGGAAGTCACGGTTTGCCCTAAGCCGAACGGGTTGCCAATGGCGACGGTGTAATCGCCGACGCGCAATTTATCGGAATCCGCCAGTTTAATCGCGCTCAGGTTTTTCGGTTCTTCAATTTGCAGCAGCGCCACGTCGGATTGGCTGTCGGCGCCTAATAATTTGGCTTTCACTTCGCGTCCGTCGTTCAGCGACAGCGTAATTTTGTCCGCCTTGTCGATCACATGGTTGTTGGTCAACACATAGCCTTTTTCGGCATCAATAATTACGCCGGAGCCTAAGCCCTGAAACTCGCGCGGAGCGCTATTGCCGAATTCACGTCCGAAGAAAAAGCGGAACTCCTCCGGGATCAGTGAATCTTGCTGTTGTTGCGTGCCGGAAACATTCACCGTCACCACGCTTGGCAACACTTTTTCCAGCATTGGCGCCAAACTTGGCATCTGGTTGAAATAGCTTGGCGCTTGTAATAGGGTTTCCGCCAGATTGCCGGCAGGGGTGCTTTCCGTTTGTGCCGTCGCCGGCAGGCTAAATAAACTCAGTCCGAGAACTGCGGCGGATAAAATCAATTTCGTTTTTTTCATATCAATAAATCTCGCAAAGAAAAATTTCTTGTGAAAAATGGGGGTGAGATCTGCACCACCACACTTTAAATGTTAAGCCTAACGTGTACATCAGACAGATATTTTGCGCAAATGTTCCGTTGAATGTAGCAAATAGATGGTGTCATTTGCTTATTATTCAAGCAATTCTTTTAAATTTTTCTTCATCAAGTGCATCTGGCTGGCATACAACTCTTTATTTTCCGCTTCGTCGATCATGTACATAATGGTTTCCGATAGCGTCATCTGCATTTTGCGCGAATGTTTGGAAAGGCGCGACCAAACGGCGTATTCCAAATCAATCGATTTTTTCTTGGTCGAGCGTTTTTCGGCATTAAAAAAGCGTTTGCGGCGCGCACGAATCGCTTGATCGAGTTTCACCACCAGCGTTTGCCCTAAATGTTGCTTGATCCAATTTTCGATTAAATCGGGATAATTTTGCAATTGCAGCAGCTCGTTCTCTTTTTCGTCTTGCAGGCTTTTTTCCTGATAGCGGGTGATGTTTTCGCTATTGCGGATTTTTTTCACTAAATACAGCCACTTCCAGTTGGCTTCCTGATTTTCTAATTTTTGATATTTCATTGCGATTCGCCTCCGCTGAACGTTACATTGTCACGTTTGCAGTGTACGCTTTTTTTCAAGCAATGTGAATCACTAGCGTATATAATGTTCATCAATAAAAGAAAAAACAGAATAATAAGAGAGCAGAATGTGAAATTAAACAGCCTGACGTGGCAGCAATTGACGCCACAATTGGATTTGAACGGCTTTGAGCAGCAGCCGATAACACCGATTGCATTGCAGGAAAAAGCCCGCACCGCACTTGAGATGTTTTTAGGCGCGGAAAGCGGCTCGGTGTTGGTATTGAAAGCCGATGAACACGCGGAATATGCGCAAATGCTGGAAAGCTATTTATACAGCCGCCTGCCGCAAAACCTGCCGCTTGGTGGGGTGGATTATCAAATCGAGCAGGCGGACTCTTTTTCATTTCCATCGATTGAAGTGCGGTCGGCAACGCACTCTGATGCGGAATTTGCCGCCAAAAGTGCGGTGGAATATGCGCTGTTTTACGACGCAGTGCGGTTATTCGGGCAAGTATTGCAACACCCGAGTTCAAATGATCTGAAACTACAGCCCGGCTTGGTGCACCAAGTGTATAACGGTGTGCTGATCTTGGCGGTGAGTCCGTTATTGCAACAGCCGACATTGTGGATGCGTTTAAAACAAATTTTACTCAGCGGCTATTTTGAATGGCAGTCGCCGAATCCGAACAAACCGTTAAATTGCATGATTCCGGGTTACCGTTTGCCGTTAAAACTGATTTTGTTGGGCGATCGTGAAACTTTGGCGGATTTTTCGCTGTTAGAACCGAATTTGTATGATTTCGCCCAATATGCCGAGATTGAAAATTATTTTTTAACCGACAGCGCTCAGCAGCAGCAACTGTGGGTCAACAATCTATTGCACTATGCGGAACAACTTGGTTTACCAGCATTAAATCCGGCGGCAGTTACCGCACTTTACCAACAGGCGGTGCGTGAAAGTGAAGACGGCTTGCGACAAACGGTGAATCCGTTGCAATTGAAAAAATGGCTCGGCGGCATTGCGCAAAGTGCGGTTGCAGGCGGGCGCGCGGTGATTGATGAGCAAGATGTGAACGCCTATTTCGACAGCTTGCGTTATCAACAAGGCAGTTTGCAGGAGTACAGTTATAACGATATTTTGCGCGAACAAATTTATATCAGCACAGACGGAAAACAAGTTGGTGAAATTAACGGGCTGTCAGTGGTGGAATATGCCGGTACGCCGGTGATGTACGGCGAGCCGAGCCGGATCACCTGCACCGTGCAATTCGGCGACGGCGAAATCACCGATGTTGAGCGCAAAAGCGAATTGGCGGGCAATATTCATGGCAAAGGCACGATGTTGGCGCAATACTGTTTAAGTAATCTATTGGATCTGCCGGCACAATTGCCGTTTGCCGCGTCGATTGCATTTGAGCAGTCTTATGCCGATATTGACGGCGACAGCGCATCGTTGGCGCAATTTTGTGTGCTGGTCAGCGCATTGGCAAATGTCGAGCTGGATCAGGGCATTGCGGTGACCGGCTCTATCGATCAAGGCGGCTTGGTGCATTCGGTTGGCGGTGTGAATGTGAAAATTGAAGGATTTTATGCGATTTGCGATGCCAGAGGGTTGACCGGCAAGCAAGGGGTGATCATTCCGGCGGTGTGCGTGGAGAATCTCAGTTTGCAAGCCGAGGTGGTCGATGCGGTGAAAAACGGACGTTTTCATATCTGGGCGGTAGAGAATGTGGAACAGGCGCTGTTTTTATTAAGCGGCAAACAGTTGTTCTCAGAAAAAGCCGATGATGAGTCCCAATCGAATTTGGCAGATATGATTTCAAGGCGGATTGAAAACAAGGTGGAAACGCTAGTGGCGCATCCGCTCAGTAAATTACTGGGCTGGCTAAAAGCGATCAAACGATAGCAGCAGGAAAAATTTCAGCTTACAACTGTTAGCTATTTTATTCTTTGGCGAACTTTGTTAGAATCTTTCCGATTTTAAATTAAGCAATCGGCAATTAAGCCATGGAGATAAATAAAACATGAGTACAGTTCCTAATAAAAAATCCTCTTACACCTATGAAGATCTGTTGGCATCGGGGCGCGGCGAGCTGTTTGGCCCGACTGGTCCGCAACTGCCGGCACCGACTATGCTGATGATGGATCGGGTGAATTTGATGACCGAAGACGGCGGTAATTTCGACAAAGGCTATATCGAAGCCGAATTAGATATTCATCCGGAACTGCCATTCTTCGCCTGCCATTTTATCGGCGATCCGGTGATGCCGGGCTGTTTGGGGCTGGATGCGATGTGGCAGCTGGTCGGCTTTTTCCTCGGCTGGATTGGCGGCGAGGGCAAAGGACGTGCGTTGGGTGTGGGCGAAGTGAAATTCACCGGACAAATTTTGCCGACGGCGAAAAAAGTCACCTATCGTTTGCACATGAAACGGGTTATCAACCGTAAATTGGTGATGGGCGTGGCAGACGGCGAAGTGGAAGTGGACGGCCGTGTGATTTACACCGCTACTGATCTGAAAGTCGGCTTGTTCCAAGACACCGCGGCGTTTTAATTTTCCGCCCCGACTCTTGGATGATTTGAACCGCACTTTGCGCTGAATATTGCGCAAAGTGCGGTTTTTCTTTCTTTATCCGTCGGTAATTCTTATAATTTGATTCGCTATTGTTTTCAAGGGGGAGCATGATGATGTCAAAAACAGGCTATTTAGTGGTGGCAACCGCGTTATTGGGCTTGAGCGCTTGCAGCAGCAAGCCGCCAATGCAAACCGGTTCGATTTATCCTAATCCGCACTTAACACCACCGACCAGCCCCGTGCCTCGCCGCCGGAACAAGAAGTGCGCAATGCCAGTGATAACCGGGCGAAAATAGATTATAACGAGCGCCAGGCGATTTCGATTCGTCCTGCGGTGGCGGTCGGTTATGGTTACCATCGCGGTTGGCGTTCGCACCGCGGGCATTATATCGGCGCCGGTTATTCGCCGTATTATTGGTAACAAAGCGGAATAAGCAGGTGATTTTTGGCGGCTGATGTATTATCATTGAGCGAATTGAAAATAATCACTATTTTTATGACTATTCAAGCGCGTTTTAACCGATTTTTTAACTTTACTCGCTCTCTGGAGGCTTTTGAACAGCCGACGGGGCTTTTGAGTATGCTAAAAAATCAGCATGAAACTCACTAAAGCCTCCGACCACGGAGGCTTTTTTGTGCGCTATTTATTTATGGGATCACATCTCTACAGGAGAGAGGAATGCAACAGCTACAACAAATCACCACTCAAGCCTTGCAGGCGATTGAACAAGCGCAAGACGTCGCAGCGCTTGAAGCGGTGCGGGTGGAATATTTCGGCAAAAAAGGGCATTTTACCGGGTTAATGCAAGGATTGCGTGATGTACCGGCAGATCAGCGTCCGGCAGTCGGACAGCAGATTAATGACGCCAAACAACAGGCGCAGACCGCACTTAATGCCCGTAAAAATGAATTGGAAAGTGCTAAGTTGAACGAACAACTGGCAAAAGAGACGATTGATGTCAGCTTGCCGGGGCGCAAAGTGGAAAACGGCGGTTTGCATCCGGTGACGATCACCATTAATCGCGTCACCCAATTTTTCTCTGAATTAGGCTTCAGTGTGGCAACCGGTCCGGAAATCGAAACCGATTATTATAACTTTGATGCGTTGAATATTCCGGCACACCACCCGGCGCGCGCTGATCACGATACCTTCTGGTTTGACGTGAACCGTCTGTTGCGCACCCAAACTTCAGGCGTACAAATCCGCACCATGGAAAAACAACAGCCACCGATTCGCATTATGGCGCCGGGCAGAGTGTATCGTAACGATTACGACCAAACCCATACGCCGATGTTCCACCAAATTGAACTGTTGTTTGTTGATAAAAAAGCCAACTTCACCGAATTGAAAGGCTTGTTACATGATTTCCTGCGCAATTTCTTTGAAGAAGATTTGCAAGTGCGGTTCCGTCCGTCATATTTCCCGTTTACCGAGCCGTCTGCCGAAGTGGACGTGATGGGCAAAAACGGCAAATGGTTAGAAGTGTTGGGCTGCGGCATGGTGCATCCGAATGTGCTGCGTAATGTCGGCATTGACTCGAACGAATATTCCGGCTTTGCGGTCGGCATGGGGGTTGAACGCTTGACTATGTTGCGTTACAACGTCACGGATTTGCGTTCGTTCTTTGAGAATGACCTGCGCTTTTTGAAACAATTTAAAAAATTATAAGACGGTGGAGAAAGAGAATGAAATTTAATGAATCATGGCTGCGTGAATGGGTTAATCCGGCAATCACCACCGAACAATTAGCCGAACAAATTACAATGTTGGGCTTAGAAGTTGACGGCATTGAAGGCGTTGCCGGGCAGTTTGACGGCGTGGTCGTGGGCGAAGTAGTCGAGTGCGCTCAGCATCCGAATGCCGATAAATTGCGAGTGACTAAAGTTAATGTCGGCGCAGAACAGTTGTTGGATATTGTTTGCGGCGCACCAAACTGCCGTCAAGGGCTGAAAGTGGCTTGTGCCACGGTCGGCGCAACCTTGCCGGGTGATTTCAAAATTAAAAAAGCCAAATTGCGCGGCGAGCCGTCGGAAGGAATGTTGTGTTCGTTCAGCGAATTAGGTATTCCGGTGGAAGCAGACGGAATTATCGAATTGCCGGCAGACGCACCGATTGGCACTGATATTCGTGAATATTTAAGCTTAAACGACAACATCATTGAAATCAGCTTAACCCCAAACCGTGCCGACTGTTTGAGCATTCGCGGTGTGGCGCGCGAAGTGGGCGTGGTGAATCAAGCCGATGTGGTCGAGCCGCAAATTGCAGCCGTGCCGGTCAGTATTGATGACAAAGTCGAGATTGCCTTGCAAGCGCCGGAAGCCTGCCCGCGTTATTTATTGCGTGTGGTGAAAGGCGTGAATGTTCAGGCAACGTCGCCATTATGGCTGCAAGAAAAACTGCGCCGCTGCGGCATTCGTTCGATTGATCCGATTGTCGATGTCACCAACTACATTCTGCTGGAATTAGGGCAGCCGATGCATGCCTTTGACGCGGCAAAAGTGGCGCAACCGGTTGAAGTGCGCATGGCGAAACCGGATGAGGAATTGGTGTTACTCGACGGCAGCACCGCAAAACTGAAAGACAATACCTTACTGATTGCCGATCAAAACGGTCCGTTAGCGATGGCAGGGATTTTTGGCGGCGAAAAGAGCGGTGTCAACAGTGAAACTAACGACGTGATTTTAGAAGCGGCATTTTTTGCACCGCTGGCGATTGCCGGACGGGCGCGCCAATACGGTTTGCACACCGATGCTTCACACCGCTTCGAACGCGGGGTGGATTTTGAGTTACAACGTCACGCAATGGAGCGTGCAACCGCACTTTTAATTGAAATTTGCGGCGGACAAGCCGGTGAAATCTGCGAAGTAGCCAGCGAACCGCACTTACCGAAACTTCAAACGGTCAGCCTGCGTCGCAGCAAATTAGATGCACTTTTAGGGCACCATATTGCCGATGATACGGTCACCGATATTTTACAACGCTTGGGCTTTGCGGTGCGCTTTGCTGATGACGTGTGGACGGTCACTGCAACCAGCTGGCGTTTCGACATTGAGATCGAAGAAGATTTAATCGAAGAAGTGGCGCGGATTTACGGCTATAACAGCATTCCGAACTGTGCGCCGCTGGCACATTTGACCATGCGTCAACATCAAGAAGCCGACGTCGAACTGGCACGAATTAAAACCGCATTGGTTGATCGCGATTATCAAGAAGCGATTACCTATAGTTTTGTTGATCCGAAAATCCAGAGCTTATTACACCCTGAACAGCAAGCGCTGATTCTGCCGAACCCGATTTCGGTGGAAATGTCGGCAATGCGTGTTTCGTTGCTGCCTGGTTTATTGGGCGCATTGATTTATAACGAAAACCGTCAACAAACGCGTATTCGTCTGTTTGAAACCGGGCTGAGATTCCTGCCGGACGCACAAGCAGAAGCCGGCGTGCGCCAAGAATTTGTGCTAAGTGCGGTGATCAGCGGCAACCGAAAATCCGAAAGTTGGACTGAAAAAAGCGAAGTTGTTGACTTTTTTGATCTAAAAGGTGATCTGGAAGGGGTTTTAGGGCTAACAAGTGCTGGAAATAAAGTTGATTTTGTTGCAAAATCATATACAGCATTACATCCGGGACAATCTGCTGCAATCATGCTGGACGGGCAAGAAGTTGGCTTCATCGGCACGATTCATCCGCAAATTGCACAGAAGTTGGGATTAAACGGAAAAACGGTTGTATTTGAAATACTGTGGAGCGCGATTGCAACACGTCCTGCGGTACAAGCGAAGGCCATTTCCCGCTTCCCGGCAAATCGTCGTGATATTGCGGTGGTTGTAGCAAACGAGATTGCGGCTGCGGATATAATTGGAACCTGTCGTGAGGTTGCAGGCGAGATGCTGACTCAGGTGAACTTGTTCGATGTTTATCAAGGAAACGGAGTCGCAGAAGGTTGTAAGAGCTTAGCGATCAGTTTAACACTTCAGGATAATCAGAAAACGCTTGAAGAAGAAGATATTACTACGGTGGTATCAAATGTGGTATCTGAATTAAAGCAGCGTTTCAATGCTTACTTGAGAGATTAGGATATGACTTTAACGAAAGTAGAAATTGCAGACAGTCTCATTCAGAAGTTTGATCTGACTAAGCGTGAAGCAAAAGATTTAGTCGAAAGTTTTTTTGAAGAAATTCGAGTTGCTTTAGAGGGCGGCGAGGACGTTAAATTATCCGGTTTCGGCAATTTCCAACTGCGTGATAAGAAATCTCGCCCCGGACGCAATCCAAAAACCGGCGAAAGTGTTGCGGTCTCTGCACGCCGTGTGGTGGTATTTAAGCCGGGGCAAAAATTGCGTGCGCGCGTCGGACAAAACGTGAAAAAATAGCAGGCTGGTTGTTTTTGATGAAACGGAATAAGTTGCTCGGCATTACGCCGACAATTGTGGTGGTTTGTGGTCTGGCGGTGTTGGTGCTGTCGGGCTGTTCGTCATCGCCTTCGTCAAGCTACCGCAGTCGGTTGCCTGATCCTATCTACACCATGGCGCAGCTGAGCGAACAGCAGCAGCAGTGGGATCGCACTCCCTATATTCTGGGGGGCAACAGTCGCAGAGGAGTAGATTGTTCCGGTTTCGTGATGCGGACGTTTGCCGATCGCTTTGATATTCCATTGCCGAGAACCACCTCGGCGCAGGCAAAACAAGGCGTTTATATCGAACGTTCGAATGTGCAGACCGGCGATTTGGTGTTCTTTAAAACCGGACGCGGACCAAACGGCTATCATGTCGGAATTTATGTGAAAGACGATCTGTTTTTACACGCATCGACTAAAGGGGGCGTGATTTATTCTTCGCTAAATTCCCCTTATTGGAAAAAAGCCTATTGGCAGGCGCGCCGTGTATAGTTCGACTGCGAATGAATCGTAACATTATTTTATTAATTAAGTCTGGAGGTGATGAATGAGTGATTTTGGTTATGCAATGTTGACGGTGGTTTTCTCATTGGCAATGATTGTGTTATTAGCTTCATTAATTTTTTAATGACTGCTCGGAATATAAAAACGCCATATTTCAACTAAACACTGAAATATGGCGTTTTCTTTTGCGCGTTTCTGCAAATTAGGCATAGTAGACAAAAATGTGGCTGAAATCTCGCTTAATCCCTTATAGAATAAGGCGTTAAGTGAGATTTTTTAAAATGACCAAAAAATTGCTATTTCTGTGGTTCAGAACACATTAAAAAACACGGTAAAAATTCAGGCAAGCAACGCTATAAATGCTTGGATTGTTTACGGACATATTCTCACACAAATTACCTTCAATCCGCCCAAATCTGGCACGATTACACCGTCGGAAAACAGACGTATAAGCAGCTTGCGTTAACCTATGATTGTTCGGTCAGGACTATCCAAAGGCACCTGAAAAAAGCCCCTAAAACGCCACTCAGCACACCGCAAACCACAATGTTGAATCTTATTATGGATGTCACTTTTTTCGGGCCACAATTCGGCGTATTAGTCATAATGGATTCCCGCTCAAAAAAGGTGATTTACCACCAAATCGTTCGTACCGAAAAGGACATTTACTATACCAAAGCCATCAATCGATTGCGTAAAAAAGGATTTATTATTCAATCTATTACTTGCGATGGGCGACGGGGCTTATTGAAAGATATATTTAATACGCCAACCCAAATGTGCCAATTTCACCTTGTTGCAATGGTGATTCGCAAGCTGACGAGAAACCCTAAATCCGTTGCCGGAAAGGAACTGAAAACAATGGTTAAAACACTCAAGCAGAGTCACAAAAATGACTTTTATGTCCGTTTGCATCACTGGTTTTTGCAGCATAAAGCTTACTTAGAAGAACGGTCTGATATACCCGATAATCAGGGTAAATTTCCTTATAAACATCGCAAATTGAGAGGGGCTTATGCCAGTATTAAACGCTATATGGATTACTTGTTTGTCTTTGAAAAATACCCGGAGTTACGGATAGAAAAAACGACAAATCGGCTGGAAGGGCTGTTTAAGGATTTAAAGCAGAAATTATCCGTTCATAATGGACTAAACCGAAGGAATAAGATTATGTTTATACAGGATTTTTTGAATAAAAAGAGCTAGAAAAACTAGCGCTTTAAGAGGAGTAGCCACAAAAATGTCTAATAGAAGCTTAGATCTCAAAATCAGCCACATTTTTGGCTACTATGCCTGAAAATAACTAATCCCCACCGAAGTGGGGAGTGGCATGGCAGTTACTTAGAACGACGCATTGCGAGGGTAGCGAGGGAATGGGATCACGTCGCGAATGTTTTGCACGCCGGTGACGTAAACAATTAAACGCTCAAAGCCCAAACCGAAGCCGGAGTGCGGTACGCTGCCGTAGCGGCGCAGGTCGCGATACCAGCTGTAGTCTTCTTTGTTTAAGCCCATTTCGGCTAAACGCTGATCCAACACCTCTAAACGTTCTTCACGCTGTGAACCGCCGATGATTTCGCCGATTCCCGGTGCTAATACGTCCATGGCAGCGACGGTTTTACCATCATCATTCAGGCGCATATAAAACGCTTTAATGTCTTTCGGATAGTTTTTCACCACAACCGGCGCATTAAAGTGTTCTTCAGCTAAATAGCGTTCGTGTTCTGATGACAAATCAATGCCCCATTCAACCGGGAATTCAAACTGTTTGCCGGATTTCAGTAGCACTTCAATTGCGTCGGTATAGTCAATCTGAGCGAAATCGGAGGCGACGAATTTTTCCAAACGGTTGATCACGTCTTTATCAACACGTTCCGCGAAGAATTTCAGATCGTCGGCGCGCTCTTCCAACACCGCTTTAAACACATATTTCAACATTGCTTCGGCAAGTGCGGCATTGTCGGCAAGATCGGCAAACGCCACTTCCGGCTCAACCATCCAAAATTCCGCTAAGTGGCGAGTGGTGTTTGAATTTTCTGCACGGAAAGTCGGACCGAAAGTATAGATTTTGCTTAGTGCACAGGCATAGGTTTCGCCGTTTAACTGACCGGATACGGTTAAAAACGCTTCTTTGCCGAAGAAATCTTGTTTGTAATCGACCAAACCGTTATCGCCGCGCGGCAAGTTTTCCAGATCTAAAGTTGATACGCGGAACATTTCTCCTGCGCCTTCGGTGTCGGAAGCGGTGATCAGCGGCGTTGCAACCCAATAGAAGCCTTGTTCATGGAAGAAACGGTGAATGGCTTGTGCCAAGCAGTGACGCACGCGTGCAACTGCGCCGATTAAATTGGTGCGCGGGCGCAGATGTGCCACTTCGCGCAGGTATTCAACACTGTGGCGTTTTGCCGCCATCGGATAAGTTTCCGGATCATCAACCCAACCGCTGACGGTGACATCGTCGGCTTGTAGTTCCACCGCTTGTCCTTGCCCTTGTGATTCCACCACTTTGCCGGTGACAATCACCGAACAGCCGGTGGTCAAATTCAACACTTCATCTTGATAATTGCTGACGCTATTGCTCACCACGGCTTGAATCGGATCAAAACAAGAACCGTCGTAAACCGCCAAGAAAGAGAACCCCGCTTTGGAGTCGCGACGGGTGCGAATCCAGCCGCGCACAGTAATGGTTTCGCCAACTGCAACTTTCCCTTGCAATACCTCGCTGATAGATGAAATTTTAGCCATTTTTTCCTCAAATTAGACAAATGTAAAAAGTTCGCTCTAGTTTACTGATTCCAAGCCAAAATACAACGATTTGAACGGAAATAAGCGATTTTCCGGCAGGCGATTAGATAATATTTAGCGAAGCAAAAATTATGTCGAAATCGTGAGCTGATTAGCATAATTGACAATATCTTATTGTAATTAAATAAATAAATGCGTATAACAGTGATGATTTAAAACATTCTTAGCGACAATAAATGAAAATAAAGAGAAGAACTTATGCCAAAGATAAAACAAGAAGGCTCAAACCGCGTTAATTTACAACATTTAGGTGCAATTTATCGTCTGATTGAGCAATTCGAGCTGATTTCACGGATTGACCTGTCTAAAATCTCCGGCTTTGCGCCGGCGAGTATCACCAATTTAACCCGCGAACTGATCAATTCGCATTTTGTAATTGAAAGAGCGGTGCAAAATACCATTGTGCGCGGTCGTCCGGCGGTAGGGATCTGCTTGTCGCCGTTTCATTGGCAATATTTAGCCGTGACCTTGAGCGAAAAGAGTCTGGATGTGAGCTTGTGCGAGCTGAATGGCAAACAGTTGCAATTTCAGCACTATCCGCTGGATAAAAGTGCGGTATTGGACAACTTTATCAGCGATGCCATCAATGGATTTTTGAAACAACATAGCGACGAAATCAGCCATATTTTAGCCTGTTCATTGTGTATTTTAGGACGGGTGGACAAATTCGAAAAACGGGTGTATCTCGGCGAGCAAAAACTCAATCCGGATTTGCAGGAGGAGTTACAGCAGCATTTCAAATTCCCGTTGATTGTCGCGGAACATTTTTCCATGTGGACTTTTGCCGAAAGCCATTTGGGAAACGCGATTAACAGCGATAACGTGATTTTCTTGCAGTTTGACGACGCGATTAATATCAGCGTGTTGAGCGAAGGTAAGATGATCAAAAATGAAAAACAGAAGCGCATGAACATTGACAAGGTCTCCTTGCCGAAAATCAGTGAATTGAGCGATCAAATTGCATTAGACGTGCCGGAAATGGAAAGGCTGTATCTGTATAATCAAGTGAGCAACAAGGCGATTTATCAGCTGGTGGATCTGTTGTTGCCGAACGACTTGCCGAACGACGAAAACAAAATCCAATTTTTGTGCGAACTGGCGAAACAAGAGAACCCCGCGGCGATTCAGATTATTCACCATTTGTCAGACAGCGTGTCTTACCTGTTAATGTATCTGACCAATATTTTCGCTTCGGAAAAAATCATGATCAACACCCGTTTGTTGTCGGTGAAAGATATTTTCCTGCAACGGCTGGCGCTGAAATTGCAAGACGCGTTGCTTTCCGACGAACAGCAAGTTGAAATTATCACCTCAAAATTCAGCTGGAATGATCCGACGATTGCTTCGTCGGCGATCAAACAACAGTTGTATAACGGCGAATTATTTACCGATTTTGTCCGTTAATTGTTGCCTATTTGCTAAAAACTTGTGTTAGCTCAATAAATTGTTTTGTATTTTTGCTTAGAATTTTCCCTGTACAACGAATGTAGAGGGAAAATTATGAGTTGTTTTTTCGTAACCGGCACGGATACCGGTGTAGGCAAGACCGTCGCCAGCAGAGCCATTATTCAGGCGCTGCAGCAACAGGGCTGCCAGATTGTCGGCTATAAGCCGATTGCTTGCGGCGACGGCGGCTATCATCCGTATTGCGACACGCCGACAGAGCAAGATACCCAGCAAAACAGCGATGTCTTGACACTATTGGCAAGCTGTAATGAACCGTTGCAATATCACGACATTAACAGCTACACCACGCCGTTAGAGCAAGAGCCGGGACTGAATGATTTTTTAGAGCAGCCGCAGCCGATCCAAATTGAAAAAATCAATAGCGACTTACAGCGCTTGACCTCGCGTTATCAATCGGTGTTGGTGGAAGGCACGTTCGGTTGGCTGACGCCGATTAGCCGCAGTTTGGACTTTTCCGATTGGGTGGCGCAACAGCAAATGCCGGTGGTGTTGGTGGTCGGAATCAAGGAAGGTTGCATTAATCACGCCTTGTTGACGGTGCAGGCGATTGAAAAGAGCGGTGTGCCGCTGATTGGTTGGGTTGCTAACCGGATTAACCCGGGCTTGAGCAATTACAGTGCGATTATTGAGCTGTTATCCGCCAAAATTGATGCGCCGTTATTGGGGCAGATTCCGTATATTTATCAACCGGAAAAACAAGATTTGGCGCATTTTATGACCAATATCGATCGTCTCGGCTATTTGCAAACGATTCGTTAATCCGTTCAGCAATGAATGGCGGATAGCACAACCGCACTTTGCGCCTTAAAGTGCGGTCGGCGGATAAGATAAGCCGTTATTCTTTCCAAACGACATGATATTCCGGATTTTCTTGATCGTGTGAAATCAATACTTTAGCAAACACATCGTTCATTTCATCATTATCGTTGACTAAACCGACCCAGACTTCGGCATAGGCTTCCGGATCAATCAGCACGCCGATTTCCTCGTCCCAATTCTCGGCAGTCTCCACCATTTCAACTGCGCCGCGTTCCTCAAATTGCAGATTAAACAGCAGAATATCCGCCGGATCGAGATTTTCTTCTGCCATTTCCAAAAAAATATCGTAAGCGGTGTCAATCGCGCTATCGGGATCAAGTTTGTTTGTCATCATTTTTCCTCAGAGAGTCACAAAGTGCGGTTAGCATACCTGTTCTCTCGGTGAAAACCAACGCTTTAACCGCACTTTCACAAAAAATAACCCCGCGACCATAGGTGCGGGGCGAGATAGAAGCACAAAGTGCGGTTTGGCATTAGCCGGTGTTACGCATACCTGCGGCAATGCCGGTAATTGTGATCATCAGCGCTTGATTCAAATGGGAATCTTGCTGATCTTCCGCTTGTTGGCGCAAGCGTTGCAGCAGCTCCACTTGCAGTAAATTCAGCGGATCGGTATATACGTTGCGCAGTGCAATTGATTGCGCCACCCACGGCAAATCATCCATCAACTGATCTTTATGCGACAGCTCCAACAAGGTCTTAACATCGGCTTGCAGCTGTTGGCGCAGCGCCTCGCCTAGTTTCCACAGGCTTGGCTCGACTAAACGCTGATCATAATATTCTGCCAGCCACAAATTGGTTTTGCTGAACACCATTTCCAGCATTCCGATTCGAGTGGAGAAGAACGGCCAGCTTTGGCACATTTCCTCAACTGCCGCGCCTTTTCCGCTGTCTAGCAGTTGTTGAATCGACGCGCCGGCGCCCAGCCATGCAGGCAACATCAGGCGGTTTTGCATCCAAGCAAAAATCCACGGAATCGCACGCAGGCTTTCCACGCCGCCTTTCGGGTTGCGTTTCGCCGGGCGTGAACCGAGCGGCAAACGCGACAATTCTTGTTCCGGCGTCGCTGAACGGAAATACGGCACAAAATCCGGCTGCTCGCGCACTACGCCGCGATAAATATCGCAAGAAATCAGCGATAATTCGTCCATAATGCCGCGCCATTCCGCTTTCGGCTCTGGTGGCGGCAGCAAATTGGCTTCTAAAATCGCACTGGCATACAGTTCCAAACTGTTCACCGCCACTTGTGGCAAGCCGAGTTTGAAGCGGATCATTTCCCCTTGTTCGGTCACCCGCAAGCCGTTTTTCAACGATTTTGGCGGCTGTGACAACAGGGCAGCGTGCGCAGGCGCGCCACCGCGTCCGATTGTGCCGCCGCGCCCGTGGAACAGGGTTAATTCGATATGCAGTCTGTCACACAGATTAACCAACGCTTCTTGCGCGCGATATTGCGCCCACGACGCCGCCATCATGCCCGCATCTTTCGCCGAGTCGGAATAGCCGATCATCACCATTTGTTTGTTTTTGATAAAGCCGCGATACCAGCCGACGTTAAACAGTTCTTCCATCACTGCTTCGGAATTGTCCAAATCCTCAAGGGTTTCAAACAGCGGCACCACCGGAATGGTTTTGCTGCAACCGGCTTCTTTCAGCAATAAATGCACCGCCAGCACATCGGAGGCGGATTTTGCCATTGAAATCACATACGCGGAAATCACGCCTTCATTTTGCTCCGCCACGACCTTGCAAGTGTCGAGAATCTCTTTAGTTTCCTCACTTGGCGACCATTCAATCGGAATCAGCGGACGGCGTGAATTCAGTTCGCGAATCAAAAATGCCTGTTTATCCGCTTCGCTCCATTGCGCATAGTCGCCCAAGCCGATATAGCGGGTCACTTCCGCAATTGCCATACAGTGACGGGTGCTTTCTTGGCGAATATCCAGTTGTGACAATGTCACGCCAAAGCAGCGAATCCGGCGCAGAGTGTCGAGCAGCAGCCCGTTGGCGATAATCCTCATACCGCAGTTGGAAAGAGATGTGTAGCAATCAAACAGCGGCTGCCACAATTGTTCGTTTTTGGTGATGATTTGATCGGTCGTGGTGCGCGGCTGGCGATCCGCCAACAAATCGTTAAAGTGATTTTGTGTGGCTTTCAGCTTGGTGCGCAAATCTTTGACGATGTAACGATACGGCTCTTGGTGATCGCCATATTTTTGTTTGAACTCCTCGGTGGCTTCGACCATCGACAATTCGTCGGATAACAGCTTAATGTCTTCCAAAAACAGTTCTGCCGCTTTGGCGCGTGCCAGATTTAACACTTTGCGCGTGACTAAGCTGGTGACAAACGGATTGCCGTCGCGATCGCCGCCCATCCACGAGGAAAATTTCACCGGCGTGAAATCCACCGGCAGAGTGAAATCCAAATGTTCACGGCTGCTGTCGTTTAACTGGCGCAGGAACACCGGCACTGCTTTCCATAAGCTGTTTTCGATCACCGAGTAGCCCCACTTCGCTTCCTCAAACGGCGTCGGGCGCTGAGTGCGGATTTCATTGGTGTGCCAGGCTTCGGCGATTAACTGTAACAAGCGCCGTTCAATTGCGGTGCGTTCTTTCACTGTGAGATCGGAGTGTTCCAGTTTGCTTAAACATTTGTTGATTTCAACGTGTTTGTGGGTCAGCGAGCGGCGGGTGACTTCCGTCGGGTGGGCAGTCAACACCAGTTCAATCAATAAATTATCGACCGCACTTAACACTTGTTCCGGTTTAATATTTTGTTGTTTGAGCTTGCTGAACAGGTTGCCGATTGAACGCTGGCTGGAATCCAGATCATCATGGTGGCGGGAAATGGTTTGATATTGTTCGGCGATATTGGTCAGGTTTAAAAAATGGCTGAACGCACGCGCCACCGGAATAATATTGTCGTTAGAAATGGTCGCCAAGGTGTCGAGCAACGCTTGGCGCGCCTTGTCGTTGCCGGCGCGGGAGTCGCGAGAAAGCACTCGAATATTTTCAATCAAATCAAGAATATCGCTACCTTGTGCATCGCTGATAGTTTCCCCCAAAAAGCGCCCGAGCATACTGATGTTGTTACGCATTTCGCTGTATTGCTGAATCATCGTTTATTCCTTATTCAGAAAGTCAATTTTAAAATTTAAAAACTGTGATAGATATAACAAAAAACAGGAAAGGCGGTCAACAGGAATTAACTCATATTTGGTATTTCTTGCAAAATATTGCAATATTTTTAACAATCGATAAAACTTGCTGTGGAATGATGTGAGAAAATCGCGATCTTATTAAACATTTTTGAAACAAATGGAAATCCTTATCACTTGAACGAAGTGATAAGGAACGAGATTGGATGAGAAACTATTTAACCGCTTTCTCACGAATCGGCAAGTTGATGAACGCCGCCAGTGCTGCCAGCACAATGTCGGCATACCACATCCATTGATAGTTGCCATGTTGCTGCATTGCCAGCCCGCCTAAATACGCGCCGAAAAATCCGCCGATTTGATGCACGAACAGACAAATACCGAATAAGGTCGCCAGATAGCGCACGCCGAACAATTTGCCGATAATCGCGGCAGTTGGCGGCACGGTCGCCAGCCAAGTTAGTCCTAAACCGACTGCGAACAAATAGAAGGTGGTGGTGCTGTGCGGGCTGAGCAAATAGACGGTGATCAGCAATGCACGAATGGCGTACATTCCGAATAACAAATATTTGCTGCGGTAATGATTCACCATTGCGCCCACTGCGAGGCTACCGACAATATTCGCCACGCCGATGATCGAGAGCGTCCA
The DNA here is from genome assembly GCF_052931395.1 of Testudinibacter sp. P27/CKL/0425. Taxonomy (NCBI): domain Bacteria; kingdom Pseudomonadati; phylum Pseudomonadota; class Gammaproteobacteria; order Pasteurellales; family Pasteurellaceae; genus Testudinibacter; species Testudinibacter sp. P27/CKL/0425. Next base: position 1,740,271 of record NZ_CM128801.1, read on the forward strand.
CGCGGCAACGAAGGTCGGCAAGCCTTGCAATGACACCTCAACCGGCAAATGCGTGACGAGAAAGGCAATGTGAAAGCCGCAGGTGAAAAAGCCGAGGCTTAACAGGATATAACTGCGATCACGCACTGCCTGTTTGACGGTTTGTTTTAAGGTTGGGATCGCCGGATTTTCAGTCGTCTGTACCGCACTTTGTGTTTGATTTTGTACAGAATTTGCAGGGAGCGATTGCAAGTGCGGTTTTGCCGCTGTGGATTTTTGAGTTAATTTCCAAGCGAAGGGAAGTGCGGTCAGGCACATTAATGCCAAAGCATACATTGCCGACATCCAACCGAAACCGAGAATTAAACGCTGCAAAATCGGGGCAAACACAAACTGCCCGAACGAGCCACCGGCATTAATCACGCCCGACGCCATGCCGCGCGCTTGCGGCGGCAGTTTATTTGCCACTTCGCCCATCAATAGCGAAAAGCTGCCGATGCCCGATCCCATGGCGCTCAACAAACCGAGGGTTAAAATAATCCCCCAGTTGCTTTGCAATAATGGTGTTGCCGCCGAACCGACAGCCAGTAGCACAATGCCAAAAAACAGCACCCGCCGTGCGCCAAAATATTCAGCCGCAATGCCGGCTAGCGGCTGCACCGCGCCCCACATCAATTGCGCAATTGCCGCGCGCCCATGGTGATCATCAAAATGGTCGCTGCCAGCAACATGGTGAACCACAATAGTTTGTTTGAGGTTGGAGCGGAGAGAGGTTGATTCATAGAACTTCCTGCAATAGAAACAAAAAACCGCACTTTGCTGTTTTAAATAGAGAGATTGCTACATAGAGAGTTTTGATAATGTATTGATTTACAGAAAATGGTGCTTAGGTAGGGCTCCCCACACCTACACACGATCAACGGAAGCGCTATTTCAGATTCCTGCCTGCGATCTGGGAGATTCATCGCTTTTCTAAGCACCATATGGAAAGATACTACGCAGATCGGCAAAAAGTCAACCATCAACAAAATACTATTACGAGGGCTTTATACCATAAAAAACGCCATAAATAGTGCATTATGGCGTTTAATATGGGAAGTCGCGGTTATACCTTAACAATCCAGCCTTCAGGCGCTTCAACATCGCCAAATTGAATGCCGGTGAGTTCAGCGTACAGTTTTTGGGTGATTGGTCCGACTTCAGTTTCAGAGTAGAACACATGGAAATCATCACCGTTTTGGATGCCACCGATCGGGGTGATCACCGCCGCCGTGCCGCACGCGCCAGCTTCCACGAAGCGATCAAGTTGATTAATATACACATCACCTTCAATCGCTTTTAATCCCAAGCGTTGTTCTGCCAGATAGAGTAGAGAATATTTGGTGATGCTCGGCAAAATGGACGGCGACAACGGCGTTACAAATTCATTGTCTTTAGTAATACCGAAGAAATTGGCAGATCCGACTTCCTCAATTTTGGTGTGTGATGTCGGATCTAAATAGATGCAATCGCCGAAATTGCGTGCTTTTGCCTCTTTGCCTGGCAACAAACTGGCGGCATAGTTTCCGCCGACTTTTGCCGCTCCGGTGCCTTGTGGCGCGGCGCGATCGTATTCGGACACGATAAAGTTAGTCGGCTGCATACCGCCTTTGAAATATGCACCAACCGGGCAGCAGAAAATCGAGAAAATATATTCCGGCGCCGCGTGCACACCGACATTGTCGCCAACGCCGATCAGAAATGGACGCAGGTATAAGGTCGCACCGCTGCCGTAAGGGCCGACAAATTTCTCATTGGCTTGCACCACTTGTTTACAAGCATCGACAAACATCTCAACCGGCACTTCCGGCATTAATAAACGGCGGCAGCTGCGTTGCATCCGTTTGGCGTTTTCATCAGGGCGGAACAGATTAATGCTGCCGTCTTTGCAACGGTAGGCTTTCAAGCCTTCAAAACACTGCTGCCCGTAGTGAAGAGCGGTCGAGCCTTCGCTGATATGCAACACGTTATCGGTGGTCAGCGTGCCGCCGTCCCATTTGCCGTCTTTCCAGTGGGCAATATAACGAAAATCCGTTTTAATATAGCCAAAGCCCAAATTCGCCCAATCTAATGCAACATCACTCATTGTTTTTCCTTACTTTTTTATTTGATTCAGACAAGAATAGCTGACATTTTTATCCTATTTTTACGCCAAATCAATCATTAATTTGTTTCGGGCTGAATTTTTTGCAGCAGCTGAACCAGCTGTTGCGCCTCCGCCGCAGAAAGCGGACTCAGCAGATCCGCTTCAAATTGTTGTAACAATTGATGAATCGCATTTTCTTTATGTTGCCCCTGTTTGGTCAAAAAGATATTTTTCCGCCGTGCATCACGGTGATTATCTTTGCGCACAATAAAATTTTTGCGCTCCAACAAGTCGATGATTTTGGTCATCGAGGACGATTCGATCTGCAACTGTTTCATCAAACTACTTTGATTCTGCCCGTTTTCCGCAAACAGCAACAGCAACACTCGCGCTTGCGAAAGCGTCAATTCCTCTTGCTGCAACCGCTGATCAAGCGCTTTGTTCATGCTTAGGGTTAGGTTTTTGAGTTGCCAGATTAAATATTGAGCGTGATTTTCCGAACTCATGGCTTTGTTCTCATTTTAATAAATTGTTAGATGAAAATTTAGCATAACAGCGGCGCAGAGGATAGGCGAAAACGTGCTTCTTTGTTAGAATCACAGCCATAAAAAAAGCCACTCAAATTTTGAGTGGCCGATAAACCAAACGGGTCTTAAAAATACAGGAAGTTAACAGTAAAACTCAAATCTAGTGAACTAGATAAAACACAACATCATACTTAAAAACAACACCATGTTGCTTAAGCAATGTCGCCATTTTAGGTTTTGCGGCGCTGAGTAACAATTTATATTTTTTTATCGTTCGCATAAATTTTACTTATGCGATTTTAGACGACAGGATATGCCATGCACAAACGTTTACCGCCGTTGAATGCGCTGAAGGCCTTTGAATCGGCGGCTCGTCATTTGAGTTTTACCAAAGCCGCCGATGAATTGTTTGTCACTCAAGCGGCAGTTAGCCACCAAATCAAATTGCTGGAAGATTTCTTGGGCACCGCACTTTTTATCCGAAAAAACCGCGCGCTGGATCTCACCGAACAGGGCAGTGCGTATTTCCACGAAATCAAAGGCATTTTGCGCCGCTTGGCGGAAGTAACCGCACAGCTGAAAGGCAGTTTACAAAATCTGGAATTAACCATCAAAGTGCCGCAAACCTTCGGCTTGGCATGGTTGGTGCCGCAATTGAGCGAATTTAACCGCTTATATCCAGACATTGAAGTGAATATTCAAGGCTTTGATTATGACGAAAGCGACATTTTGGCGGATGCCGATGTGGCGATTTTCTACGGCAAGGGCGATTGGAAAGGGCTGGAGAGCCAGCGTTTGCTGGAAGGGCGGCTGTCGATGTTTGCCGCGCCGAAATTGTTGCAGCAAAAGCCGCTGAACAGTTTGAACGAATTGGCGAATCACAACCTGTTGCATATTCATACTCGCGAAAATTGGCAGCGCATGGCGGCACATTTGCAGCTGGATCATTTGAATATTCAACACGGAGCAGTGTTCAGTCACACTTTTATGGCATTGCAAGCGGCACTGCACGGGCAAGGAATTGTGCTGGCGAATAAAATTCTAGCGCAGCAATATCTCACCGACGGTTCGCTAAAAGAGGTGTTCTGCACCGACGTTACCGATCCAAAATCATTTTATGTGGTGTATCATCCGAATTATTCGGATAAAATGCAGACCGTTGCGTTTATCAATTGGATCATCCAACATATTCAACAACATCATTGATCTGCGTTAAGGACAAATTATGGGAAATCGCTTTTTAGTTTTCGCCGCGATTAGCGGCTTTTTCTGTGTGGCGTTCGGCGCGTTTGCCGCGCACGGCTTAGAACCGCACTTGACTTTTTTACAGCTGGATTGGATCGATAAAGGCTTAAAATACCAATTTTTTCATACTTTAGCTCTGCTTGCGCTTGGGCTATTTGTCACCGCCACACAAAACCAACCAGCTCCGGCGTGCCGCAATAAAGGTTTAAACTGGATCGGCTACAGCTGGGCTGTCGGCATCTTATGTTTCTCATTCAGCTTATATGGTTTGGCATTAACCGGCATCAAAACGCTGGCGTGGATCACGCCGATTGGCGGCATGGCATTTTTAGTCGGCTGGGGGGCGTTGGTGTTTATCAGCATTGCCAGCAGCATCAAACCGCGATCGTAAATAAGAGGCGCTATTGTGAATAAACTGGCTTTATATTGCCGCATTGGTTTTGAAAAAGAGCTGGCGGCAGAAATCAACGACAAAGCCGCCGACTTGGGCGTTTACGGTTTTGCACGAGTGGTGGAAAACAGCGGCTATGTGATTTTTGAATGCTACCAACCAAACGAAGCTGATCGACTGGCGCGGGAAATCCCGTTTAATCAACTGATTTTTGCCCGCCAGATGATGGTGGTGTCGGATCTGCTAACCGATTTGCCGTTAGAAGATCGCATCAGCCCGATTGTGGCGCAATATCAACAAACTACCGATATTGATTTTCGCCAAAGTACCGAACTATGGGTGGAAACCGCCGACACCAACGAAGCCAAAGCCCTCTCCACTTTTTGCCGTAAATTCACCGTGCCGTTGCGTCAGCAGCTGAAAAAGTGCGGTTTGCTGAATTTCCGTCAGGTGAATAAAAGCGGCATCACGCTACATATTCTGTTTATTGCCAATGATAGTTGTTATGTCGGTTACTCGTATAACAATAACCACTCACCGCACTTTATGGGGATTCCCCGTTTGAAATTCCCAAATGACGCACCAAGCCGCTCAACATTAAAACTGGAAGAGGCGATCTTGACCTTTTTAAGCGAAAAAGAAGAGAAACAGCGGATGAACGATCAAATGAAAGCCGCTGATTTAGGCGCTTGTCCGGGCGGCTGGATCTATCAACTGGTGAAACGCGGTATGTTTGTTTATGCGGTCGATCACGGTAAAATCGCGCCATCATTAATGGAAACCGGACGAGTAGATCACTGCCCGGAAGACGGTTTCAAATTCCAACCGCCGAAACGCACTAAACTCGATTGGCTGGTGTGCGACATGGTGGAACAACCGGCGCGGATCACCGCCCTGATGAGCAAATGGCTGATTAACGGCTGGTGTCGGGAGATGATTTTCAACCTGAAATTGCCGATGAAAAAACGCTATCAAGAAGTGCGGTCGTGCCTGCAAACCTTGAGCGATGATTTGAGCAAACAAGGGCTGAATCACCGCATTCAAGCCAAACATTTATTTCATGATCGGGAAGAGATCACCGTTCATGTGCTGATTAATACCATCTATAAACAAAGAAGTGAGGGATAAGATGACAACTTTACGAATTGCCGTTGCCGGCGCAGGCGGCAGAATGGGGCGCCAATTAATTCAAGCGGTGAATAATGCCGAAGGCGTGGTGCTGGGCGTGGCATTAGAGCGCGCCGGTTCAAGTTTGGTCGGCACTGACGCAGGCGAGCTTGCCGGAGTTGGTAAATTGAATGTTGCGGTGAGCGATAATTTAGCGGCAGTTGTCGATCAGTTCGATCTGCTTATCGACTTCACCCGTCCGGAAGCCACTGTCGGCTATCTGGATTTTTGTGTCGCCAATAACAAAAAAATGATTATCGGCACCACCGGTTTTGATAACGCGGGCAAACAAGCGATTCAAAACGCAGCAGAAAACATCGGCATCGTGTTTGCATCAAACTACAGCGTCGGCGTGAACTTGGTGTTTAAACTGTTGGAAAAAGCCGCCAAAGTGATGGGCGATTATTGCGACATCGAAGTGATCGAAGCGCACCACCGCCACAAAGTCGATGCCCCGTCCGGCACCGCACTTTCAATGGGTGAACACATTGCCAAAACCTTAGGGCGAGATCTGAAAACCCACGGCGTATTCGCACGCGAAGGCATCACCGGCGAACGCAAACGCGATGAAATCGGCTTTGCCACGATCCGTGCCGGCGATGTGGTCGGCGAACACAGCGTATGGTTTGCCGATGAGGGCGAACGAGTCGAAATCGCCCACAAAGCCTCCAGCCGTATGACCTTCGCCAACGGCGCAGTGCGAGCCGCAAAATGGCTGCAAAGCAAAGAACACGGGTTGTTTGATATGACCGATGTGTTGGATTTGAATAATTTGTGATCCAACACGCATTCGCATGAATTCAATAAGCAAAACGGGCGGATTTTCTATCCGCCCGATGACAAAGTGCGGTATAATTTTAAAGTTTTTTCAGTTCCCTTTGATTTAAATTAAAATGGTAACACTTTGTAAAATATCAAGAAAATTTAACGAGAGATTGTTATGTTATTTATAATGCACAACAGCACAACAACACGCATTCCTAACTGAACTTGAGAGCAAACTCTGGACGTCTGCCGACAAACTTCGCAATCAGCTGGACGCCGCTAACTATAAACACATTGTTCTTGGGTTAATCTTCCTCAAATATATCTCTGATGCCTTTGACGCACAGCGAGAAAAGCTGACAACACGCTTTGCTGATCCCGATGATGAATTTTTTCTCGATCCGGACGATTTCGCCGATCAAGCCGCATTCCAAACCGTATTTGCGCAAGAGTTGGAGCTGCGGGATTACTATGTAAGCGAGAATGTTTTTTGGGTGTCGGAAAAAGCCCGCTGGGGCAATTTGAAACAGGTGATCACGCTGCCGAGCGGCTCAACCTTGCCGTGGGGTGATAAACTCACTTCCGTGAGCGGGTTGATCGACAATGCGTTTTATGCGATTGAACGTGAACCGGGCAATGAAAAACTGAAAGGCGTGATCCAACGTATCAGTGGCTATCAATTGAAAGATGAGGTACTGATCGGGCTGTTTAACCTGTTTTCCGACACCGCATTTCACCGCCCGACATTAGACGGCAAACCGTTAGATCTGGCGGCAAAAGATATTTTGGGGCATGTTTACGAATATTTCCTCGGTCAATTCGCCCTTGCCGAGGGTAAAAAGGGCGGGCAATATTTCACTCCGAAAGCGATTGTTAGCCTGATTGTTGAACTGCTTCAACCTTACCAAGGACGGATTTATGATCCCGCAATGGGCGCAGGCGGCTTCTTTGTACAAAGTGAATGCTTTATCGAACAGCACGCCGCCCAGCAACACTATGATCCGCAGCAACAAAAAAGCAAAATTTCCATTTATGGGCAGGAATCTAACCCGACCACCTGGAAACTGGCAGCGATGAATATGGTGATTCGTGGCTTGCAATTCAATTTCGGCAAGCATAACGCCGACAGCTTCAGCGACAACCAACACCCCGACTTGCGTGCCGATTTTATTATGGCAAATCCCCCGTTTAATATTAAGGACTGGTGGAGTGAAAGCCTGGCGCACGATCCGCGCTGGCAATATGGCACACCGCCGAAAGGCAATGCCAATTTTGCGTGGCTGCAACACATGATCCATCACCTCGCACCACAGGGCAGAATGGCGTTGCTGCTTACCAACGGTTCGATGAGCAGCAGCAGTAAAGAGGGCGAAATCCGCCAAGTGATTCTGAACGCCGATTTAGTCGAAGCGATGATCGCCCTGCCCGGACAACTGTTCACCAACACCCAAATTCCAGCCTGTATTTGGATTTTAAATAAAGCCAAAGCCCGCCGTGGCGAAGTGCTGTTTATTGATGCGCGCAACATCGGCTATATGAAAGATCGCACCCAGCGTAATTTCAGCACAGAGGATATTCAGCACATTGTCAGCACCTATCAGGTGTGGCAACAAATGCTAGATTATCAAAATGTTGCCGGTTTTTGCTATTCCGCCGATTTAGCCGAAATTGCCAAAAACGGCTATGTATTAACACCGGGCAGATATGTCGGCGCAGAAGCACAACAAGACGACGGCATTCCCTTTGCTGAAAAAATGCAAACCCTCACCGCACTTTTACATCAACAGTTTGCTGAAAGTGCGGTATTAGAAGCGAAGATTAAAGCGAATTTGGAGGGATTGGGGTATGATGAGTGAATGGAAAGAATTTGAATTAAAAGAGCTTGTTACATTCTCTCAAGGGATACAAGTGCCAGTAGATAGACAGCATTTAAGTAATTCACCAAGTCGTGGACGATTTATTAGAATTGTAGATTATACAAAGTCAAATGAACCACCACGCTATATTGAAAATGTGAGTGAGCGATATGGTGTTAATGTTGATGATGTCGTTATGATTCGTTATGGCTCTCGAACAGCAGGTAAAGTTGTTCGAGGAATTAAAGGTTATCTTGCAAATAATCTTTTCAAAATTACTATATTAGATGAAAACATTTTGAGTAAAGACTATTTATTCTATTTTTTATCTAAAGAAAAAATATATTCATATTTAATGAAAACGCAGTCATCTTCCGCAATGCCTGCGATTACTTTTCGAGATTTAAATCAAATAAAAATACAAGTTCCTTCATTAGAGAAGCAAAAGAAAATTATTTATGATTTTGAGCAAGCTACAAAAAAAATTGAGACTTATACAAAAAAAATCGAACTCAACACTCAAATCAACCAAACCCTAGAACAAATCGCACAAGCGATGTTTAAAAGTTGGTTTATTGATTTTGATCCCGTACGTGCCAAAATTGCGGCATTGGCACAGGGCGATGATCCCGACATCGCCGCCATGACCGCACTTTCGGGCAAATCCAAAGCGGAATTACAAACCCTAAAAACTACAAACCTCGAACGCTACCAACAGCTACAACAACTCGCCGCCGCACTCCCAAGTGAATTGGTGGAAATTGATGGGGTTGAAGTGCCGAGGGGGTGGAGAGTAGGGACGTTAAGTGATATTTGTTCAATGCAAAATGGTTATGCTTTTAAAAGTTCTGAATGGAAAGAGAGAGGTTTACCTGTTATTAAAATTGGCTCAGTTAAACCAATGATTATAGAGGTTTATGGTAATGGCTTTGTTGCTGAAGATTATCAACATTCAAAATCTGATTTTGTTGTTAGGACTGGTGATATTCTGATTGGATTAACAGGCAATTATGTTGGAGAGGTTGGTCGAATGCCTAATAATCAAATAGCAATGCTAAATCAAAGGGTTGCTAAATTTATCCCTTATAAAATTAATCAAGATCTGGATTATTACTGTTTGATCTATTGTTTATCTCGTAGAATTGAATTTAAAAAGAATGTGGAAATTTATGCGAAAGGATCTGCGCAAGTTAACATCAGTACAAGAGATATTCTCAACTACCAAATTGTCATTCCTCAACAAAAAATTAATATTTGTTTTGAAAAAATGATAAAACCTATGTTAGATGAAATCTTAATAAATAGTAGTAATGTCGAGATGTTATCAAATACAAGAGACCTATTAATTAATAAAATTCTGGCTGGCTAGTTATGGACGTTTCTGATGAATTTTTAAAAGATATATTCCATGGCGGACTTTCTGCAATCATAGAAAATGATATGATGAAAATAAATGAAAGCACATATAGAATTGGTGATATTTTACTTTCAATTGATGAAGATGCTTATAATGAATTTTATTTGGATTGGAAAAGTAGAACAATCCAAGAGGTATTGCAATCACTTAATGAAGATGATCGCAAAAGATTAAATGTATTAAAAGATATCTTTAAGAAGGGGATAACACCTTTTATTGGTGCAGGACTTTCAAAATCATCAGGATTTAAATTATGGAGTGAATTGTTAGATAAATTTAAAGAGAAAAGTGGCGTAAATAAACAGGAGTTTGATAAATTTTTATCAGCGGGTAATTATGAAGAAGCCATGCAGTTAATTTATGATGATATGGGTGAACGACAATTTAATGAATTTTTGAGAAATACCTATTCCCCATCTAATGTTGAATATATAAAGGGAGTTATTACTATGCTTCCTAGATATTTCCCTAGTAATAACGTAGTAACAACAAACTTTGATCCACTAATAAAAAAGGTGTTTGAAAAATATTGTTCATTTGATGAAGAATATTCATGCTCTCATTCAAAGGCGATTATGCGAGATTTTAGTAGTGAGAAAAAATTATTAATTAAATTGCATGGCAAGGCAGATGATATAGATAATCGAGTATTAACTAAGTCTGAATATGATCGTCATTATTCCAGTGAGCAAGATGTTCATAATGTTATAAAAGAGTTGTCAAGAACACCACTTTTATTTATGGGGTGTAGCCTAGGTAAAGATAGAACTATTAAGACATTACAACAAATTGATAACCAAAATATTAACCATTATGCCTTTTTAAGTTCGGAGGGAATGAGTGATGAAGATATTAAGAGAAAAAGAAAAGAACTAGCTGGCTCAAATATATATCCAATCTTTTATAAGGGCAATCATGATATTTGTATTTGGAGTTTATTGGAATATATTTCCGAGAATAATGAGTGAACTTATAGAAGGGCTTACTAGCTTTACATCATCACTATTTGGTTTGCAGATATGCTGATTAGCTTACACAAAAACAAAAGGAACAAACCCATGCAGCTAAATGAAAACGCCTTAGAGCAGCATTGTATTGAATGGTTTCTACAAACAGGCTGGCAATATGCTTGCGGCTATGAGGTTGCGCCGGACGGGGTGAATCCGTGGCGTAGCCATTTTCATGAGGCGGTGTTGCGACCGCACTTGAGCGAAGCCGTGCGGCGATTGAACCCTGAATTGCCGCCAAGTGCGGTTGAAGATGTGGTGGCGACCGTTTGTCGGGCGGAAAACGGCGATTTGGCGCAGCGTAACCACAGGTTTTACCACTATTTGCGTGAGGGCGTGCCGGTGGCGTTTCGGCTAGGTGAACAACAAAAAAACACTCACGCACAGTTATTGGATTTTCAGCACTGGCGCAATAACCGTTTTGTGGTGATTAATCAATTTGTGGTGAGCGGCACCAAAGGCAACCGCCGCCCTGACGTGGTCTGTTTTATTAATGGCTTGCCGATTGCGGTGATTGAGCTGAAAAACCCCATAGATGAACAAGCCGGCATCGAAAATGCCTTTTCTCAGTTGCAAACCTACAAAGACGAAATTAGCGATCTGTTTGTGTTTAATCAGGCGTCGGTGATCAGTGATGGCTTAGAGGCTCGTATTGGTTCGCTCACTGCCAACTTTGAGCGGTTTATGGTGTGGCGCACGCTGAAAAATGAGCGTGATCGCCCTGTGGTCGATTGGCAGTTGGAAACGATGGTAAAAGGCTTTTTTAATCCGGAATTGTTGTTGGATTATCTGCACTATTTTATTGTCTTTGAGCAATTCAACGGCAAAATCATCAAGAAAATTGCGGCGTATCATCAATTTCACGGCGTGCGTGAGGCGGTGCAATCCAGTGTGTTGGCAGCGCAGCAGGGCGGCAACAAGAAAGCGGGCGTGGTGTGGCACACACAGGGATCGGGCAAGTCGATGTCGATGTTGTGCTATGCGGCGAAACTCAGCGCACAGGCGGCAATGCAAAATCCGACCATTTTGGTGGTAACGGATCGCTCCGATTTAGACGGGCAACTATTCAAAACTTTTTGCGATGGCAAAGCCTTGTTACGCCAAACGCCGGAACAAGCAAACGACCGTGAGCAATTGCGGGAAATGTTGGCAAGCCGTGCCGGTGGCGGCGTGATTTTCACCACCATTCAAAAATTTGGCTTGCAAGAGGGCGAAACGGCGCACCCATTATTGAATGAGCGCCATAATTTGGTGGTGGTGAGCGATGAAGCACACCGCACGCAATATGGCATGCAAGCAAAATTTGACGTGAAAAATAACCGCTATCAATACGGCTATGCCAAACATCTGCGTGATGCGTTGCCAAATGCGGCGTTTATCGGTTTCACCGGCACGCCGGTGAGCCTTGAGGATAAAGATACACGGGCGGTGTTCGGCGAATATGTGTCGATTTATGATATTCAGGCGGCGGTGGAAGATAAAGCCACAGTGCCGATCTATTATGAATCCCGTTCGGTGCGTTTGGATTTAAGCGATGATATTCGCCAATTAGCCGAAGAAGCTGATGAAATTTTAGAAGATGACGACAAATCGGCACAATATACCCGTTTAGAAAAATTGGTGGGCACGGACACCCGCTTGCGCCAGCTGGCGGAAGATTTAATCGCCCATTTTGAACAACGGATTGAACTCAGTGACGGCAAAGCAATGGTGGTGGCGATGAGCCGCGATATTTGCGTGCGTTTATACCAGCATTTGACCGCACTTCGCCCCGAATGGCATAGTGATGATCCTGAGCAGGGCTGCCTGAAAATCATTATGACCGGCTCTGCCGCCGATCCGCAGCATTTTCAACCGCACTTGTATTCCAAAGAGATGAAAAAACGGTTAGAAAAACGCTTTAAAGATGAAAATGATCCGCTGAAAATCGTGATTGTGCGTGATATGTGGCTGACAGGGTTCGATGCACCTTGCTGCCATACGATGTATGTCGATAAGCCAATGAAAGGGCATAATCTGATGCAGGCAATCGCCCGTGTGAATCGGGTGTTTCAAGGTAAAAACGGCGGCTTGGTGGTGGATTATATCGGCATCGGCGAAGATTTACGCAAAGCGGTGCGTGATTATACTGATTCAAACGGCAGCGGCAACCCGGTGCATGACAGCGAGGAAGCCTTTAAGATGCTATGTGAGAGTATGGATATTATTCGCAGTATGTTTGCCACGCCGGTTGAGGGGCAGCCATTTGATTACCGCACATTTGCCACCGAGTCGATGCGGCTGTTACCGAATGCGGTGAATCACTTGGTCAGTTTAGGCAAGAAACGCAAAGATCGCTTTCTTGATGAAGTGCTGAAAGCCTCAAAAGCCTATGCACTGTGCGCCACATTAGACAAAAGTGCGGTTTATCGACAAGAGTTGGCGTTTTTTGTGGCGGTGAAATCGGTGATGATGAAACACACCGATGTGAGCGGCAAGGCGCAAGCACAAGATAAGCAAGCGGCATTGCGCGGGATTCTCAATAATGCGGTCAGTTCCGATGGGGTGGAAGATATTTTTGCCTCCGTGGGGCTGGAAAAGCCGAATTTGAGTTTGTTGTCTGAAGAATTTTTGGAAGACATTCAGCGAATGCCACAAAAAAATCTGGCGGCAGAACTGCTGCAGAAGCTGCTGAAAGATGAAATTAAAAGCAAAATGCAGCGTAACATTACTGCGCAAAAGGATTTTCAAACCCGTTTGCAGGAAACCTTGGTGAAATACCACAACCGCACCGTCAGCACCGCGCAGGTGATCGAGGAGTTGATCGAGCTGGCAAAATCATTCCAACAGGCGGCAGCTCGTGGTGAGGAGTTGGGCTTGAATGCGGACGAACTGGCGTTTTATGATGCACTTGCCGACAATGAAAGTGCGGTGCGGGAATTAAGCGAACCGATTTTATTGCAATTGGCAAAAGAATTAACCGATCAATTGCGCCGCTCAGTGAGCATTGATTGGCAACACCGGTCCGATGTGCGGGCAAAAATCCGCCTGAAGATTAGGCGTTTGTTACAACGTTACAAATATCCGCCTGATTTATCAGAACAGGCGATTAATTTAGTGATGACCCAAGCGGAAACTTTGGCGGAAAGTTGGGGGGATTAGGGGAAGTTTGCTTCCCCTCATTCTGCTACTTTTTCTTCCAACGCAACTGATACAAATCACTGCGGCGATCTTTGAGGTTGCGCACGCTGCCGAATTCGTGCAGTTCACGCAGTTCGTCGATGCTGACATCGGCGATCAGTACCATTTCGGTGTTGGGAGTGGCTTCGCTTTTCACGCCGTTTGTCGGGAAAGCGAAATCGCACGGGGTGAAAATCATCGATTGGGCATATTGAATATCCATGTTGTGCACGTTCGGCAGGTTGCCGACCGAACCGGCAATCGCCACAAAACATTCATTTTCAATCGCACGCGCTTGCGCGCAGTGGCGCACGCGTGAGAAGCCGTTTTGGGTGTCAGTCAGGAAAGGAACGAATAAAATGTCCATGCCCTGATCGGCAAGCAAGCGGCTAAGTTCAGGAAATTCCACGTCGTAGCAGATTAAAATCCCGATTTTGCCGCAGTCGGTATCAAAGGTTTTCAGCTGTGAGCCGCCGATCATGCCCCAGAGTTTGGCTTCGTCGGGGGTAACGTGCAGTTTTTCAAAGCGTTCGGTGCTGCCGTCGCGGCGACAGAGATAGCCGACGTTATACAGGTGATCGTCTTTGATTTCAGGCATACTGCCGGTGATGATGTTGATGTTATAGCTGATCGCCAATTCCTCAAATTTACTGACGATGGCATCGGTGTACTGCGCCAATTTGCGGATTGCGTCCGGTTCGGCATAGCTGTTGTATTTTGCCATCAGCGGGGCATTGAAAAATTCGGGGAACAGCACAAAATCGCAGTGATAACCCGAAACGGCGTCAATAAAATATTCTGCTTGCTGCATCAGTTCATCAACATTGCGATAGGGGCGCATTTGCCATTGAATTAACCCCAAGCGCACATCTTTTTTATTTTGGGTTGCCAAATCGCTCGGCGGCTCGTAGTAGATATTATCCCAGCGCATCAGCACCGCATATTCGTTTGAGGCGACATCGCCCTCCAGATAGCCTTTCAGCACTTTGCGCGGGTGGAAATCGTTCGCCATTTGAAAGTTCAGCACCGGATCGTTAATCTCTTTGCGCCGTACTTTTTCAATATAGGCTTTTGGCGTGAGTTGATCGGCGTATTTGTGATAATTGGGAATCCGCCCGCCGAAGGAAATGCCTTTCAGATTCAGTTTTTCGCACAGATCTTTGCGGTAATCATACAGCCGTCGCCCTAGCCGCAAACCGCGAAATTCAGGTTTGATAAACACGTCAATGCCGTACAAAATATCGCCTTTGTCGGTGTGCGAATCAAAGGTATCATTGGCGGTAATTTTTTGGTAAGTGTGGTTGTCGCCGTATTTGTTGTAATCCACAATAATCGACAGCGCACAGCCCGCGAGGCAATCATTGATTTTAATCACCACCTGGCCTTCGGGGAATTTGTTAATCAGCCGTGTGATTTCCTCTTCGCTCCAATAAGCATTCGGCAACAGCGAATAGGCGCTGATCATCGCGTCTTTGAGTTCCTGATAATCGTTCAGGGTGAGGTAAGTCAGTTCGATGTTCCCAATATCTTTGGTTTCCATTCGGCACCTTCCAGTCATTGATTAAATTAACTGCTTGATTTCAGGATAAAACGATCGAATGGAAAAATCAAATTTTGTCAATACTTGGTTTTTTATAAGCAATGCCGTGCATTAATAATTGTATTGCATTCTCGTGCAATTCGGATTCTTTTCCGTGGTAAATTTGGAAGAGTATTGGATCTTTAATCAGCTCATCTATTTTTCGAATAAAAATATCAATTAAGCCAATTGGAAAATCATTTTGGATAATTTGTTTTTGCTGCAATTGACTGAAAAAACCATGCATAAATTGGTATTTTTCCTGCTCCATAGCCTCAAAAAACTGCTTTAGTTCAAGATCGGGATAGCGGCTGAAATCAGCCAGCATAGGTTGTGAATATAGCCCTTGCAGCGTCTGTTTATGCATTTCAAAAATTTGGTTGATAATTTGCTCTAAGCTATTTTCCTCTGCTAAAAAACGTTCAAATTCAGCGCGAGTTTCATTTTTTTGTGCTTCCAGCAATTGCATTAGCAGTATTTTCTTATTTTTGAAATGCTTGTAAAACGTTACTCGACTGACGTTAGCTTGACGACAGATTTCATTCACTGAAATGTGTTTCCAACCATACTGTGAAAACAATGAAAGTGCGGTTTGTTGTATCACATCTGCTTTTTTCATGTTTTATCCCTTCTTTTTATCGGTGTTAAGCATACCGAAACCGCAGATTTTATTCAATCTCAATCAATTAAGACTTATTATCATTTGCATTTTGATGCGTGGTATTTTATATTAACAAAAATTACATAAAAAAGTTGATTTTGTAAACCTTAGACCAAATTTATCTATCCAATAATCGCAGTTCAAGCTGGAGGCAAAATATGTTATTTCGTTTAACCCCATGTGCAGTATTCGTCAGTAGCTGTCTTATCAGCAGTACGATAAGTGCGGTAGAAAAACCCGCTGAAAAAATGGTTGAGCAATTAGAGGAAATTATTGTTTCAGGTGAAAAAACCGAACGTTCCGAATTTGCAACCAGTTCCAGTCTTGAGGTTACCACCGCAAGTGATTTGCAACGAGCGGCTAGTAGTACGTCAACGACCAGGATATTGAAGCAAACTGTGAATATTTTAGATACCGGACTCGGCAATGATTTGCCGACCGTACGCGGGGTTGACGGCTCCGGGCCGGCAACCGGCGCGATTGCTTTTTTGGCCGGTACGCGTCCGAGACTGAATATGTCAATCGACGGAAGAACATCAACTTACGGCGAGTTGGCTCATAGTGTTAAATCGCAGTGGGATATGAAGCAGGTGGAAGTTTATCGCGGCGCACAGAGCTATGCACAAGGGCGCAATGCAATTGCCGGTGCGGTGGTGATGACCTCAAATGATCCGAGCCATGAATGGGAAGGGGCTGCTAAATTAAATATTGGCAATCAAAATACGCGCCAGCTTGCTGCAATGCTTTCAGGACCGTTAGTCAACGATGAGTTAGCGTTTCGGTTGAGTGTTGATCAGCAACAGCGGAAAAGTTTTGTTAAATTAATTTCTTACGAACCTGTCGGCGATCCGCGTTGGTATAAAACGACCACGACTCGCGCTAAATTATTATGGACACCGTCAGCATTCCCTGAGGTTTATAGCCGTTTGACCTTGCACCATATTGATTCCAGAATCCCACAAAATGAGGCTGGAAACCAGCCGATCGCCAATGTGCGTTTTTCCGCGGAGCGTCCGGTGATTAAAACCGGCTCCACCAGTAATATTTGGGATATTGGTTGGCAAATTTCCGATGTATGGAAATTTGAAAATAAACTGATTTATTCGAACTATCATAGCCGCCGTTTGACAGTGCCAGCGCCGGCTGGGGCACCCGCGACAGTAGACGGACGGGAGTGGCAGGTTGAGCCGGTCGCAAAGTTTAAAACTGAAGATGGTAAATATTCGGGCTTATTTGGTTTGTTCTATTTTCAAGCCAAGCAAGATGAAACCGTCGATATCCGCACTTTCCACAATATTTTTAAAGATAAAACCAAGACCAAAGCAGTCTTCGGTGAAATAACCTTTGCACCAAATACGCACGTTGATATTACCGTATCCGCACGTTATGAACAGGAACGTCATCAGCGGCAGGGCGGCAGTGCCTTATTCGCAATCGATCTTGATAAAAAACTGAATATTTTACTACCCAAAATCGATTTGGGTTGGAATATTGCGGAAAAGCAACGCTTAGGCTTTAAAGTCGGGCGCGGCTACAATCCGGGTGGCGCCGGTGTCACCTTTGCGCAGCCGTTTACCGGGTATGAATATCAGCCGGAATATGTTTGGAATTATGAGCTTTATCATCGTTGGGCATCACCAAATAACAGCTTAAAGCTGAGCAGTAATCTTTTTTATAACGATTATAAGGATATGCAATTACCGTATTATTTATCTGCCGACTCCGTAGTGATCCGCAATGCAGATAATGTTGCGACATACGGGATAGAAACCAATGTCGATTGGCAAGCTACCGAAAATTTAAATCTTTATGCTGCGGTTGGCTTGCTTAAAACCAAAATTAAGAAATATCCGGACAGTGGCATTGAAGGCAATAAACTTAGCCGCTCGCCAAGTTACACTGTAACGCTAGGTGGGCGTTATCAATTCCTGAATCATTGGGAGCTTGGTGGCGATGTTTATTTTGTCGATCACTATTATTCTGCTGCCAGTAACAGTGAAGTTGGCAAAATTAAAGGTTATTCGCAGGCTAATGCTTACCTTGCCTATAACTTTAAACAAGGAAGGGTAATGTTGTATGCGGATAATATCTTCAATGCGCGTAATGATATTTTCATGCCGACAAATGATCGCGGGGAAGCGTTTAAATTACAGCCACGAGTGATCGGATTATCCACCGAAGTGAGATTCTAGCCATGAGTTTGAATCATGCTGAAATTTGCCAACCGGTAGCTAAACAATTGAAATTGTCGTTCGGGCAAGACAACCTTGATGAACCTATTATTACGTTTTTGGGATGTCAGTTCCGGCAGCATTCGCTTAGGCGGCGTGGATATTCGGCAGATGAATCCGCAAGATCTGATGACCCGATGTTCGGTGGTGTTTCAGGACAATTTCCTGTTTTCCTGTTCTATCGCAGAGAATATTGCTTACGGACTGGATAATGCTGATCCGGAAGATATTATCCAAGCGGCTAAAAAAGCGCATATTCATGATTTTATTATGACGCTGCCGCAGCAATATCAAACTCATGTCGGTGAGCGAGGGCAATTATTGTCCGGCGGACAAAAACAGCGATTAACCATTGCCAGAGCCTTTTTGCAAAACCACCCAATCTTGATTCTTGACGAACCGACGGCATTCTCCGATGCCCGCAATGAAGCGAATTTGGTGCAGGTGTTTAATGAATTAATGCAGAATAAAACCGTGATTATGATCGCTCACCGTTTATCCAGTATAAAGCCCGCCGATCAAATTCTCTATTTGCAACAAGGTGAAATTATCGCGAAAGGCGATCATCAGACACTATTAAGCACTTCTGAGCCATACCGCACTTTGTGGCATGATTATCAACAGGCAAAAGCGTGGACACTGCCTGCAACAGCAAAAACGGATCTTCTATGAATCTGCAAACCTATTTTAATCAAACGACTCAACATACCAAGGGGCTATATATGACTTACAGCCACTTGTTGCAGATGGCGGGGTGTCAAAAGCAGCGGCTGTTATTCAGTTTAGGGTTGGCGTTGTGTTCGGCAGCGGTATTCGGTATTAGTCTTGCGTTGCTATACCCGCTGTTTTTAGCAATGGAAAGTCATCATTCCGCAGCAACTCTACGTTATACCTTGCTCGTGTTGCTATTGCTGGCAATCAGTGTCGCGTTGAGAATTGTATCGGATCAATATGATACGAAAGGGTATGCCAATTTGGCGGTGAACCAGCTACGGACGGCATTGGGCACTAAATTACGCCGCGTTCCTTTGGCTGTTTTGAGTGGATTTCGTTCCGGTGAATTGAATTCGGTATTGATTCAAAGCGTCAATGAGGCGGCTGCATACGCGTTTACCTTGATGACCACGATTATTTATGCAATTACCATCCCGTTCGCAACCGCACTTGCACTTTTGTTGTTTGATTGGCGGTTTGGAGTGGTCATTTTGATTATTTTCCCGCTGACGATCCCATTGTATTTGTGGCGGAGCAAAGCCTTTAGACGTGGTTTCAGCATATTGGCTGAAGCAAATGAGAGACTAAAAGGTGAGGCGGTTGAATTTATTCAAGGGCTAGAGGTTCTGAAATCAACAGCACGGTTAGATGACAAAATGAGTCGTTTTGATCAGGTTGCACAAGATGTTGCCGTGATTCAACGTATCGGGACTAAAAAAGGTGAAATTCCGAATCTGATTATTACCTCGACCGTACAAATCAGCTTATTAATTATTTTGATTTTTGGCTTGTGGGTCACTGACGGCAGCGCCAGCTGGGCATTATTGGCTGCAGTGATGGTTATGATTGCCAGAGCGGCTGATGTATTGAATTTTTTTGTACAGATGTCATCGCTACTCGAAATTTTTGTGAGTTGTTGTTTTATCGCGAGCAAGCCGTAGAAATTCGCAACGACAATTTGAGCCTTCCGTTATTATTCAAACGGTTATTGACGTTTTGGCAGCGTTCAGACATCGGTTATCACTGGTTTTTCCTACTGTTTCTATCCTGTATTCCGTGTGCATTGGTTGCCACCACATTTATTCCAAGATTGAGTGATATGGGCTGGCAACCACAGAATATTGGTTTGCTGTTGGCAATCGTAGTGCCTCTGGTCTGTATTGTGGTTGTGCCGCTGTCCGGCTACTTGATGCAAAAATATTCACGTTTTCAGGTTATAAATAGTATTTTATTGATTCAGGTTATATTCATTTTTGCCTTTGTTTATAGCGATGAATGGAGTATTTTTAGCTCAAGATGGATTGCTTTGCCGATTATTTTACTCAGCCTTGCTTATAGTTTTTTGTTGCCGATTGTATTGACATTGCTAATGGATAAAGCCGAACCGCACTTTACCACGCTGGATACTTCGTTGCAGTATAGCGTCATTTTGCTCGGCGTTTATCTCGCCGGATTTTTCGCTTTGCGGATAGCAAATAGTTGGGGCTACAGTGTCGTTTATTTATCGGCAACCGGATTTGCGCTGCTAACATGGTTGTTGGTTTGGATTAAAAAACAAGATTATCACTAATCTTTCAGGATAAACTCCACCGCCGCTTGCGTATGAATTTCAGTGCTGTCGAACACCGGCAGGGGGGAATTATCCGCGTTAATCAACAAACAAATTTCAGTACAGCCGAGAATTACGCCTTGCGCCCCTTGTGATTTTAGCTGTTCGATCACATTAAGATAATAATCACGCGAGCTTGTGTTGACTTGGCTTAGGCACAGTTCATCAAAAATAATGCGGTGAATTTCGTCCTGTTGTACTGAAGTTGGCGTCAGCAATTCAATCCCAAAACGTTGCATCCGTTCGCTATAAAAGCCGTCGCTCATGGTAAAGCGCGTGCCGAGTAGGGCGATTTTATTTAAGCCTGCTTGCTGAATGGCGTGTGCGGTGCAATCAATGATGTGTAATAACGGAATGTGGCAGGCAGATTCAAGTTGATCAGCAATTTTGTGCATGGTGTTGGTGGCTAAAATCAAAGCGTCTGCGCCCATTTTTTCCAACATAACCGCACTTTGCGCTAAGTGTTCCCCGGCTTGTTGCCATGCGTTGTTTTTTTGCATCTGAACAATGGTTTCAAAATTAACACTATACAGCAGTAAATCAGCACTGTGATTGCCGCCCAAACGCTGATTGATGCCGCGATTAATTTGCGTGTAATAAAGTGCGGTACTTTCCGGGCTCATGCCGCCGATAATGCCGATTTTTTTCATCTTTATTCCTTATACGACAAATTCTCGCCCTTTTGCCAAAAATTCAGCAATATAGACAAACTGTCCTCTGACGATAAATTTCACGCTGTGTCCATTTTTACCGTATAAACATGAAATTTGCCGTCATTATAGGCGGTGGATATATAGGCTAATTTTTCGGTGAGTTCTTTAATTTCTGAATGGAATTTTTTTGAAACACTTAAACTTTGGCTGTCATACAAAATATATTGCGCTTTTTCTAGCAGTTGCATTTCTGCCTTATCAGTCCAAACAATTTTGCGATCCAGCTTCATTTTAAATTCAATAGCTGAGCCAAATTCTCTAAAACATCTTCGTTCGATTTTACTTTGATTTTGCCACTGTCAACGTCGAGAAAAAAGCGTTCTTCCTCTGACAATTCAACTCGCTGTGGCAAATACGGATCTGTCATTTTGGATTTTGGTGTTTGAATGTGCATAATTTATCCTCAATAACGTTAAACTTAACGAAATTTATCACGAGAGGCGGTGAATAGGCAAGATAATCTACGACTATTCCCCAAGCGTTTCCACATAAGCGGCGATGTTTTGCATATCTTGTTCGCTGAGGCGGGATTTGACGGTGTTGCCTGCGCCTTCGATTTCGCCGTTTTTACGTTTTTCCAAGGCAACGACAATGTCGGCTTGCGGCATACCGGCGATTACGGCGGAGGTGTCGAAAGCCTGTTTTTCAGCATGGCGACCGTGGCACATGGCGCAGGTTTGCTGGTAAATGCGTTTGCCTTTTGCGATATCGACGTCAGCAACCGCACTTTGAGCAGTTAATGTGGCAAGAATACAAGCCGCTGAAAGGGTGAAAAAACGAAATCCCACGTTAAATTCCTTAATTGTTGATAAAATATTAAAAAGATTAGAGGAATAACGCTAACACATTTTCGTGATCAAATCCCTCCATTTTTTGCTGTAAAATCCCGTCTTGTGAGATTAAAAATGACGTCGGGGTGCCGATAACTTGATAACGTTCGGCGGTGATACCCAGCTGATCTTTCACCACCGGCAGCGTGATGCCGCGTTGTTGGGCGACTGCGGCAGTGTCGGCGTCTTTACCGTCGATGTTGATTGCCAGAAAATCCAATTTATTCGGGTGAAGCTGGCGTAGGCGTTGTAATTCGAGCATTTCGGCAATGCAGCCGCCGCAGGTTTCCGACCAAAAGGTGATAAACAGCGGCTTTTGTTTAATCACATTTGCCAGTTTTACGCTTTCGCCGTCTAGCGCGAATGTCGCGATTTCCGGCGCTTTTTGCCCGACAGTAGCTTGTTGTTCGTTGCAGGCGCTGAGTGTGAAGCTGAACAGCGCAATACAAAGCAGTTGACGAATGGTGATCATGCGTGGGTTTCCTCGCGTAAGAATTTGCCGTGTTGTAAGAAAATGGTGCGGTGTGCCAGTTTGCCTAAATCAGGGTTGTGGGTCACCATCACAATGGTGCGCCCTTGGCGGTTTAATTCGGTCAATAAGGCTAAGATCAGTTGTTCGTTTTTTTCGTCCAGATTACCGGTCGGCTCATCGGCAAAAATCACCGGTGGGCGATTGACCAACGCACGAGCGATACAAACCCGTTGCTGTTCGCCGCCGGATAGCTGGCTTGGCAGGTGGTTAATCCGATGTTCCAGCCCGACTTGCGCTAACACGGCTTTGGCGGAAGCCTCATCGGTGATGCTATGGTAGTGCTGTGCCAGCATCACGTTTTCAAGTGCGGTCAAATAGGGGATTAAGTGGAATTGTTGGAACACCAAGCCGATTTTCTCGGCGCGAAAACGCTGGCGTCCGTCTTCGTCGAGCTGTGCGGCGTCAATGCCGTCGAGAATGACATTGCCTTCGGTGGCGGTGTCTAAACAGGTCAAAATATTCATCAGTGTGGTTTTGCCCGAACCGGACGCGCCCATAATTGCGACAAATTCGCCGGCGGCAATTTGAATATTAATATCGTCAAGTGCGGTGACTTGCCCGAAACGTTTAACCAAACGGCGGGTTTCAATCACATATTGTATTTCTGTGTTATGTTTTTCTGTCATGGATTATCCTTATTCGCCTTTTAATACGTTGGCGGTTTCAATCTGCAACGCGCGGCGGGTCGGCACGATCACCGCAATCAGCGCCACAATCAATGAGAGCAGCACCGTGATCGGAATCACCGGCAGGCGCAAATCAATGCTGGATTTAAATACCGTCATGCCGAGCACTTGTGCCAAGATATAGCCCAAAATCAGCCCGGCAAAAATCGCACCGACGGCAATCAGCAAGGTTTCGGCGGTGATCTGTTTGATGATGTCGTGTCGCTTTGCGCCTAAGGCTTTTTGCAACGCAAATTCTTTTGAACGTTCGGCAATAATCGCAATCAGGGTGGTGTTGACACAAAGGGTTGCCAGAATCAGAATCACCAGTGAAATCAGCCCCATTAAGCCTTTAATTTTATCTAAAATCTGCCCTTCGGAAGCAGACACTTTGCGGATCGGGCGAATTTCTAAATCGGGATAGCGCAAACGCAGCTGTTCGGCAAACGATTCCACTTGCCCCTGTTCATTTTGCACGCTAAGTAGCGCATGACTAATCAAGTGCGGTTTTTCCAGCCACTGTTGTGCGAATTCTAAGTTTACAATTAACATATTATCGGTCGCGTCGCCCGCTTCGACGATCGCTTTAATTTTAAAACTGCGCTTCTGTTGCTGTTCGTTGCTGAGCGTAATGCTGTCGCCGATCTGCAAATGCAGGCGTTCGGCTAAGGTTTTGCCGATCATCACATTGCGCTGGTCAAAGTTGACCCCGATCGCTTGCCCGTTAATTTGCCAGTAGGGCGCCAAGATCGGCATGGCGTCATACCACACGCCCATAATCGCGATTTTTTCCAATTCGCTGCGGGTGACGCCGTACAGATATGCTCCGCCGGCATTAAGCAGCCCTGCGGGCGCTTGCTCAAGAATCTGTTCCAGCTCGGCTTGCGGCATGGTGTTTTGGTGTTTGGAACCGATATAAAAATTAGCGCCGAAGGTGCGCAATTCTTGGCTCATTTTGGTGTTAATATCAAAATAAACCGCAGACATTGCAGTGACAATTGCCGCACCGACAGTCAGTGCAGCAAAAATAATCGCCACCCGTTGCAAACGCAGCCGCAGGGCGCGAAACACTAAATGCCAAAACATTTGATATTTACCGCCCATATAACACCTCAATCGGATACAGTTTGGCAATGCGGTGTGCCGGGAACCAGGTGCCGATTAATGAGATCAATACCGACAACAGCAACACGCAAGGGATCACAATCCAAGCGAAGGACAGTGGCTGCCCGAACAGTGCATTGCCGATAAATTGTGCCAAGCCCCAACCGGCAAGGCAGCCGAATACACCGCCGATCACGCCGCTCAATGTCGCTTCGGCATAAAACAACAGGTTGATCTGCCAAGTATAAGCGCCTAAGGCTTTCATCAGCCCGATCTCTTTGCTGCGTTCCATGATATTGCTGGTCATCAGCGAGGCAATCCCCATTGCAGAAGCGAGCAGTGCCGCCAAGGTGACCACCGCCAGCAATAACTGAATTTTTTCAATCACCACGCCTTCCGACGCCGCCACTTGCCAAATCGGGCGCACCACCGCGCCGGAAACCGCTTCTTCCAATTGGTGGGCAATCGATGAAACATAGGCGGTGCAATACCAGCGATCATATTCCTCCGCATCGAGCGCCTCTAAATTTTCACGCGCTTTGCGCGATAACTCGTTTTCCGGCACGGTGATAGCGGACACCCGCACTGATTGCAGTTTGCCTTCTAAATTGAGGCTGTGCTGTAGCGCCGAAAGCGGCACAATCAGTTGATTTTCCTCGTTGCCACCGCTGGAGAGAATGCCGCTGACGGTGACATTTAAAAGTGCGGTTTGCTGCTCGTCATACGGCAGCAATTGCAGACGATCGCCAATTTGAATGTGAGCTGAAGCCGCCAGTTGCCGCCCGATCAGCGCTTGATAGTCGACCGCACTTGGGTTGTTTTCCTGCTTGAGCTGACTGTCATCCGCCCATTCGCCTTCCACTTGCCAATAGGGGCTAATGGTTTTTTGTCCGGTGCGGTAATCCGGATCGTCCGGAATGCCGACCGGGTAATCAAAAAATGTGCCCAATACGCTGATGTCTTGCTGTACCGAATTGCCGTTGTGTGCGATCAATTGCAAATTAGCGTTCAGCAGCGGAGCAAAGCCGACTATATTATTGCCCCAGAAAATATCTTTAATATTCGGCAGTTCTTTTTGATCGAGAAAATCTTGCCCTTGCAGCGGCGAGTTCTGGTTTTCGTTCAGCATTGGTAGTGCCGCTTGCGCCGCCGGTTCGACCAAAATATTCGCGCCATAGGATTTCAATTCTTTCGCCATTTTATCGCCAATATCAATCGACACCGCAAGCAGAGCGGAAATCAGCCCTGCGGCGAGAAAAATGGTAAAAATCGCTAAGAATTTGCGGCGTAAGCCGTTTTTCCAAGATTGCAATAACATTCTAAATAACATTATTTGCCTCCTTGGTTTGCCGGCGGGATAAACCGTGCGGGATCGTCGCGGAATTGATTTAAATTGTTTTCAGAAGCGAAAAAGTAAGTTTTTCCGGCGTAGCTGTATTTAAATTTGGCGTCGGTATTCAACAATTGGCTGCCGTCCACCGGATCGGTCACTTTCAATTCGACGATCGTAGAGAAATAGTTCAGCCCTTCTTCCAGGCTTTGTTTGCTGATGATGACTTGCGTATCGGTTTGTTGCCAATCGTTCATCGGCACTGGGTTGCAGCCGCCCGGTTTGCCGATCGACGGAATAAACATATGCACGCCGCATGCCACGCAGATCACCTGATTGCCCTGCATCACATAGCCTTGATCACCGCATAGCAAACAGGCGTCAAACACCACGCCGAGACTGAGCCGATCGGCCAAGCGATTAATAATAAAAAATCTGACCGCTTTTCCTTCGTCGGAAATCCAGACGAAACGGTGCAATTTGCCGTCGCTGACTTGCTTAATGTCGATATGAATCAGATTGTCCTGTGACAACGTCACCGGTTGCGCTTCGGAAAGACGTGGTGGCTGTGAGGCGATTTTATCCCAATACAATTGAGCGGCGGCGACAATCGTGAATAAAACAAAGCCGATACAGGCGATTCGGCGCGCGGCACGATAAAGTGCGGTTTTCTGCCGCAGGCTGATTAAATCAGATTGCGCAGTGGCGGCACGCTTGCGCGGACGCAACACCTGTTGCCAAAACAGCAGGCTGATCATCGCAATCAGCACGGCTAAAGTATAGTTATTCCACACGCTCAGATTAATACTTTTGGCGACAAAACTCAGCAGTCGTTTGTCTAAATCCAACAGTTGTAATTTGATCAGCGAGAGTAAAATTTGTCCGCTTAACGGCAGCAGCAACCAAATGACCAGTAACAACAGTGCCACAATACGCAGGTAGGCGATCGATTGTTGGCGCTGTAACACCCAAAGCCAGTTGGTGGCGAATAAGCAGAGCAGCAGCGCGGCGGCAATGGCGAACAGGTTTAAGATGAAATCGGTATTCACCACTTCGGTTGAGGTGATAGCGCTTAAATTCGGATTCTGCGCCCACAAAATACCGGCAAAAAACAGTAGCAGGCATTGTGAAATCAGCAGTAAGTGGCGTCGGTTAAGCCAAGCGGCAAACAAACTGAACAGCAGCGTGGCGGTATAGCTTAACGAAATGAACAAGCGAGTGGTTTGATTCACCGCAAGCAGTTGCCAAACCAGAAATCCGAGGCAAAGTGCGGTCAGCGACAGCCAAAATAGCGGCTTACCGGCAATTTTGTGTTGCTTGCTCCACAGCAGCCCGCTGAGCAGTGCGAAGGGCAGCAGCAACTGTAAGATTGAGGTGAAAAAGTAATTCATTAAAAACCTAATAACGGCATAACCGCACTTTGATGATGTTGAAGCAAAATCATCAGAACGATAGAATGCGCCACCGCGCCCGAAATATACTCAAAGGGCGTGGTGGCGTTATTATCAATTCAAACCGGTATATTTGAACTCAAAAGTCGCATCAAACGGCTTCCACCAGCGACCTACACCGGTTTCATCGTCGGTGTGGCGGTGCAAGCCAGCTTTTGACGGCGGCTCGATATGGTAAGTCACTTTATAGTTGCCTACGCCGAGCATTTTCACATTTGCCCCATAGTGAGGGCCGTCACCGGCAACCATTGGCATGAACGTGCCTTGTTGTTTCTCGCCGGTATCGACATTTTCCAAAGTGTAGCTGATCGTCAAATACGGCATCCATTCTCCGGCGCCAAAGCCGTTTTTATTGCCTTCAATCGCATGAATATCCGCTTCCAAGTGAATATCGGATTTTGCTGCCGGCAAGCCCATGCCGCGCGGTTCCATGTCAATCGGTTGCAAATACACTGCGGCGATCTCCATTTCATTCATAGTGACCGGTTCACCTGCCGGATATTCTTTAAATGCGAAGGCGGAAGATGCAGAGAAAATACCAGCTAGTAATGTGGCGGCGATAACAGTTTTTTTGATGCTCATAAGTACCTCACTAAAAGTTAAAAGAATAGGACGTTAAAAGTCAGATTGTTTGTTGCGGATTTTCATATAAACCAGCGCAAAAATCGCGGCAACGATCACGACGGCTTGCGGAATCAGGGTTTCTCGATACGGATAAATTCCCAGCCAGCTAATTTCAGGGAAGCCGGAAAGCAGCGTCGGCTGCACCAGTTTGCCTTCGATCAATTCCAACACGCTCTTGCCGGCAAACACAAATGCCATTAAGTACATAAAACTGCCGGTCAAAATAAAGAACGGTTTCAGTGGCAGTTTGACCACGCTATAGCGCATAATAAAATAGACGATTAACAACAACACTACGCCAATGACAAAGCCGCCTAACAGATACAAATAGCCGTCGGCGGTTTGAATGTCGCCCACGAGGGCGTAGTAAAACAATACGGTTTCCGCGCCTTCGCGATAAACTGCTAAAAAACTGGTCAGCCATAAGCCGATTAACGAGCCGGTGCTTAAGGCGGTGGAAAGTTTGCCTTCCAAATAGCGTTTCCAGTGTTGCGCTTCGACTTTTGACAGCAGCCAATAGCTCATCATAAACAGCATCACCACCGCAAACATCATAGTGATGCCTTCCAATAATTCTCGGTTAGCCCCCGAATTTTCAAATAGTAATTGGAAGATAAATGCGGTGATCACACTGGCAATCAATGCAACAATCACCGATTGACGAATCACCGGTAATTTATCTTGATGATTATTTTTCACTAGATATGCCACAATTGCCGCGACAATTAACAAGGCTTCTAAGCCTTCACGCAAAATAATCAATAAGCTGTACAGGAACAGGCTCCAGGCACTTTGATTCTGTTCACTCAACAAGTTGACCGCACTTTGCAACTGCGTTGATAAACCTTGAGCCTGCTGCTGCAGTTGTTCTACAGGTTGTTGTGCTTTCATCTGCCCGACTAAGAGGGTGAAAAAGCCTTCTAAGGTGGTTTTTAATCCGCTGTCGCGCGAGCCGACGGTGGCTTCCATGCCGGAGCTTTCAAACACATCGAAATAGGTGTCTTGCACCGCCATCATTGCGTCATCACGCTTGCCTTGTTGATACAGTTGAATCGCTTGTTGAATCCGTTGGTTTACTTCGCTTGCCACAGCTTGCCAATCTTGGCTGCCGCTGGATTCGGTATTCGCTGCAAGTGCGGTTTGTGCTTGCTGCGCCTGTTTGGTGATCGGCAGTTGCGGCAGTTGATCTTCAATATCTTGCAACAATTGCGTGGTTTGATAACCGATTTCAGTTAAATTGTCCGGTGTTTGCGCCAGCTTGATCAAATTATAGAACTGTTGATTCAATGCGGAAGATTGGGTGGAAGAGCGGTGCTGGCGGATTGCCATTTCCATTTCGGAATTTTTGAAACCGTCATATTGTGCCTGTTGAATCGACTTTTTAGCGGCATCAAAATTGCCGTTTTGGTAATCGTTGATTGCCTGTGCCAACAGATCATCAATCACTTGAAAACTCTGTTGCCAATATGGCTCGATTTCACTGTTTTGATATGCACCGTGTTGCCCTTCGGCGACCAGTTGATGCCTTTCGTTGAGTTGCGTTTCCAATTGGTTCAATTCGTTTTTTAGCCATTGGATTTTTTCGCTGATCGCTTGTTCGCCTTGGTTTTCGGTGATCATCTTGCGGATTTCACCGAACGTCGCTTCCAATTGATAGCTTTTTTGTGCCGAGATATTGATGCGAATCGGACCTTCGAGATTTTCAAACACTTCAAAGTACGCCATCTGTACCGCACTTTTCGCTTGGTTGATCTCGCCTTGTTGATAAAACGACAGGGTATTATCCAGGCGTTGTTCGATATCTTGAATATAATCGGCGTAGCGATTCGTTGTTTCTGCCGAAACAAACGGGCTATTGCATAAAAATAGCGCAATTGGTAATAAATATTTAAATAATTTTAACATATCATTAACGCAAATAATAATGAGAGCCTTTATCAAATGTATTGTAAATTATGAGCTGTTAAGAATTTATTTCAAGCAAATTTTTTGTGTTCTTTGTTCCACCTCAAAAAATTAATCGATTTCTCTATGGAGCTATACAAAATGGCAAAATTGGAAAAGTAAGCTAGCTTCAACTTAGGGCGGTTTTATGTCGATCTGCGTCCAAACGTTATCAAAAAATATTTAATAATATCTAAAAATCTTGCGCAAAATCACAAAATGACTATTTAATTTGGATAATACTTGCACTTCATTCAAGTTTTGAGTATCTTACGCCAACAATAAAAAGTGCTATTTCAATAGCCATATATTTGCTTTCCGAGTAGTGCCCATTTTATGGGCACTTTTTTTTATAATCTGAAAAATCGAGACCTTGTTGTGAAAAATAAAACATTAGGCAGCACCTTATTAGTTGCCGGTACTACAATCGGCGCGGGAATGTTGGCAATGCCGATCACCTCCGCCAGCATGGGCTTTGGTTTCACCGTCGCGCTCTTATTCATACTCTGGTTGCTGCTTTCCTACAGCGCGCTGTTATTTATTGAAGTGTATCAAACCAGCCACATCGACGCCGGCTTGGCGAGTTTAGCGGAGCAGTATTTCGGTGCGTTTGGGCGGATTATGTCCACTTTTTCGTTATTGGTGTTTATGTATGCCATTTTGTCGGCGTATGTGACCGGCGGCGGCTCGTTGATCAGCGGGCTATTGACGGTGTTCGGCGATAATCCGTTCGGTTCGCAAATCAGCATTATTTTGTTCACCGTGGTGCTCAGCACATTTGTGGTGATCGGCACTTCGGGAGTGGACGCGGTCAATCGACTGTTTTTCTTAACCAAAATTGTGGTGTTTGCCTTGGTGTTGTTGCTGATGTTGCCGCGCGTAGCATTGAGCAATTTGATGGAAATACCGATCAGTAATGCGTTACTGCTGTCTGCCGCACCGGTATTTTTCACTTCATTTGGCTTCCATGTGGTGATCCCAAGTATCGTGAAATATTTACAAGGGCAGATCAAGCCGCTGCGTATTGCTATTCTTGCCGGCACCGGGATTCCGTTAATTGCGTACTTATTGTGGCAACTTTCAACTCACGGCGTTTTAAGCCAAAACCAATTTTTACAAATTTTGCAGCAAGACCCGACTTTAAACGGCTTAATTAACGCCACCCGCGAAATCACCGGCAGCTCACTGTTAAGCGAAGCGGTGCGCCTCTTTTCCTCTTTGGCGCTGATCACCTCATTCTTAGGCGTTTCCTTAAGTCTGTTTGACTGCCTGAAAGATCTGTTAACACGAGTCAAAGTGCGGTCAAATCGCGCTTCATTAGGCTTATTGACCTTCATCCCGCCATTGGTTTTTGCGCTATTTTACCCGCAAGGCTTTATTATGGCATTGGAATACGCCGGCATTATGTTCGCGTTCTACGGTTTGGTCCTGCCGGTCGGCTTAGCATGGAAAGCCCGCCTGCTCTATCCAAAACTGGAATATCGCGTCTGGGGCGGCAATCCGGCGCTGCTGCTAGCCTTGCTGTTAGGCATACTGATTATCTCAATTCCGTTTTTGGTGCGGTTAGGGTATTTACCGGCGGTGATTGGGTAATGAAAAAATAAAATTTAGGTGATAAAAAACCTGCCTTATTTCTCAACAATGCAGGTTTTCTTTTTACTACCGCACTTTGGCTTCAAAGTGCGGTTTTCAGTTTATTGTGTTGCCTGAATAGCGGTTAACGCAATGGTATAGACAATATCATCAACCAACGCGCCGCGCGACAAGTCGTTCACCGGCTTGCGCATACCTTGCAGCATCGGTCCGATAGACACCAGATCCGCTGAACGTTGTACCGCTTTATAGGTGGTGTTACCGGTGTTCAGATCTGGGAAGATAAACACGGTGGCTTTACCGGCAACCGGGGAATCCGGCGCTTTAGAACGCGCTACATCTTCCATTACCGCCGCGTCGTATTGCAACGGACCGTCGATGATTAGATCAGGGCGTTTTTCTTGTGCCAAACGGGTGGCTTCACGCACTTTATCCACATCGGAACCTTGACCGGAAGAGCCGGTGGAGTAGGAGATCATCGCTACTTTCGGATCAATGCCGAACGCTTTGGCGGAATCTGCCGATTGAATTGCGATTTCAGCCAATTGTTCTGCGGTCGGATCCGGGTTC
The DNA here is from genome assembly GCF_052931395.1 of Testudinibacter sp. P27/CKL/0425. Taxonomy (NCBI): domain Bacteria; kingdom Pseudomonadati; phylum Pseudomonadota; class Gammaproteobacteria; order Pasteurellales; family Pasteurellaceae; genus Testudinibacter; species Testudinibacter sp. P27/CKL/0425. The sequence continues at coordinate 1,772,059 of NZ_CM128801.1, forward strand.
ACTGCACAGTCGCCGTATACCAACACTTGATCCGGCAGCAGCATAAAGAAAATCGAGGAGACAATCGAGTTGCCCGGTGCGGTTTTGATGATTTGCATCGGCGGACGAATGGTATTGGCAGTGGTGTGAACTGCGCCGGAAACCAAGCCGTCAACTTCGCCGCTTTCCAACATCATTGTGCCCAATACCACGTTATCTTGCAGTTGTTCTTCGGCAACTACTTCGGTCATGCCTTTATTTTTACGCAATTCAACCAAACGGGCTACATAGTTTTGACGCACCATTTTCGGATCGATAATGGTGATGCCTTTGCCCAGTTGCACGCCTTGCGATTCTGCCACGCGTTCCACTTCTTCCGGGCTGGCAAGCAGGATACATTCGGCAATGCCGCGTTCGGCACAGATTGCTGCGGCTTTAACGGTACGTGGTTCGTCACCTTCCGGCAATACGATACGTTTTTTTGCGCTGCGTGCCAATTCGGTTAATTGATAACGGAAGGCAGGCGGCGACAGACGACGCAAGCGAGAAGAAGAACCCACCAGGCTGTCAATAAATTGAGGATTGTATTGTTCACTGGTGAATTGTTTGATGGTTTCAATGCGTTCCGCATCGTCCGGCGGCACTTCCAGATTGAAACTTTGCAAATTCAGCGAGGTCTGCCAAGTATTTCCCTCAACACGCACCACCGGTAAACCGGTTTCAAACGCTTGTTGGCACAATTTGCTGATTTGAGTATCAATTTTGTAACCGCCGGTCAGCACTAACGCACCGATTTTCACACCGTTCATTGCCGCCAAACAAGCGGCAACCAACACGTCCGGGCGGTCTGCCGAGGTCACCAACAGGCTGCCGGCGCGGAAATGTTCCACCATATTCGGCAGGTTGCGCGCGCAGAAGGTGATGCCGTGGATTCGGCGGGTTTTGATTTCGCCTTCATAAATGATTTGCGCATTCAAATGCTTGGCAATATCAATCGCACGGGTGGCAATCAATTCCGCATTCCATGGAATACTGGCGATTAATGTCAACGGGCTTTTTGAGAACAGATGACGCACTTCATTGATCGAGCTTTCGCTTTCTTGGAAAGAGTCAAAAATTTCGCTTAAATCCGGACGGGTACGACCGCTTTGATCAACCGGCGCATTGAATTTGTTGACGACTACGCCAACCAGATTCGGATTGTTGCGTCCGCCGAAATCACTTGCCACCGCTTCCAAACGCTCGATTAGTTGGCTTGGGGTGTCGGTGCCCGGCGCGGCAACCAATACGATTTCCGCATCTAACGCTTGGGCGATCTCATAGTTTACGCCGGAAGCATAAGTGCTTTTGCTGGTTGGGATTAAGCCTTCAACGATCACCAATTCATTTTTTGCGCTCAGATGTTGATGTTGAGCGACGATTTTTTCTAACAGAACGTCAGATTGGTTTTGACCGATCAGATATTCCGCTTCGCTCAGCATAATCGGCTCGCCGGTATCCAACGCTGCGCTGCTGCGCAGAATAGACGTGGTACGGTCAATTTTATCTTCACCGCTACTAGGCTGTGAGATAGGTTTCATAAATGCAATTTTTACGCCTTTTTGTTCCAGCGCGTGCACCAAACCCAAACTGACACTGGTCAGCCCGACCCCGGCACTGACTGGAATTAAAATAATAGTACGAGACATAATAAAGCCTTTTGTGTATATGTTTGATGAATGAAGTTGATAACAAAAAAACTGCCGACTAAGTCGGCAGCGGGAATGTTTATTTAACGGCCAAGCGCGCTGTATCTTGTGCGATCACCAATTCTTCATTGGTTGGGATCACCAATGCCAGAGGGGAGTTGTCGCTGGTGATTTGACCGGATTTACCGAAACGTGCCGCTAAATTGCGTTCTGCGTCCAATTCATAGCCGAACAGTTTCAAGTGTGCCAAAGTTAATTCGCGGATATGCGCTGAGTTTTCGCCGATGCCGCCGGTGAACACAATCGCGTCCAAACGCTCGCCGATCACTGCCATGTAAGAGCCGATGTATTTGGCTAAACGGTAGCTGTACACATCGATTGCACGTTTGGCGTCGGCTTTGCTGTCGTAGTTGTCTTCCGCATAACGGCAGTCGCTGGTGACTTCGGTTAAACCTAACAAGCCGGATTTTTTGGTCAGCGTGGTTTCAATTTCTTCCATGCTCATGCCCAGCGTGTTGTACAGATAGAAAATGATTGCCGGGTCGATGTCGCCGGAACGGGTTCCCATTACCAAGCCTTCTAACGGGGTTAAGCCCATTGAAGTGTCGATACATTCGCCGTGGCGAATTGCCGCAACAGAACCGCCGTTGCCTAAGTGGCAAGTGATCACGTTGACTTTATCTTCCGCAATGTTTAATTCTTTCGCAACTTCGCGGCTGACGTAGTAGTGGCTGGTTCCGTGTGCGCCATAGCGACGAACGCCGTGTTCTTTATATAAAGAGTATGGCAGTGCGTAGAGGTAGGCTTCTTCCGGCATGGTTTGGTGGAATGCGGTATCAAATACGGCAACGTTTTTCTCTTTTAATTCAGGGAAGGCTTTAAACGCTTCTTCAATCCCGATCAAGTGCGCCGGGTTGTGCAGCGGTGCAAATTGAACCGCATCACGAATGCCTTCGATAACACCGTCGTTGATCAGTACCGATTGCGTGAAACGCTCGCCGCCGTGTACGATACGGTGTCCGATCGCCACAATACTTTCTTTTAATCCTGCACCTTGCGGAAGAATGGTGTTCACGATAAAGTCTAACGCTTCACTGTGTGCCGCGCCTGCGCCTAAATCCGCATTGCCTTTTTCTCCGTTCAGTTTCCACTTGATACGCGCATCTTCTAAATGAAAGGCTTCAGCCAAACCTGACAGCTTTTCATCACCGGATTGAGGATCTAAAATCGCAAACTTTAAAGATGAGCTACCGCAGTTAAGAACCAGGATTAATTTTTGTGACATAATGTTTAACCTATTTCATGTTGATTTAATAAAAGCGCACAGGGCGCAGAAAGTTATCCGACATAGGATACACTTTTGATAGAATAAAATAAATTGCAATTCGAGAGAAATCGATACAAAACTTGATTTTGCACCGATTAATAAAATTAAGCAGGACTAAAATGCAAATTTTTACCACCTTCAAATTGGGACAATGCTATCTGGAACGCTGGCCGCAACAGCCTAAACTCGGCATGATTTTTCCGGAAAATCGGGTCATTCGCGCAGTGCGTTTTGCGCAAAAAGCCATGCCCGCAGTGGCGGTACTTGCGGTGGTGTGGCAGCAAATTGCGTTGCCGGGCAATCAAATGGCGTTAGCCGCCGCGGCGCTGACCGCACTTTTTGCCCTCAGTTTTCCACTACAGGGATTATGGTGGTTAGGGCGGCGTTCGCAACAGCCGTTGCCGACGGTTTCCGCCCAAACATATCAACATATCGGCGCCAAGTTGCAGCGACAGGGAATTGTAGTCAATCTGGTGGAGAAGCCGACCTTCGGCGATTTGGCGACGCTGTTACAACAAGCCGATAAACAGTTACCGGCAGATTTTTGGCAGGATTTATAACCGCAGTTATAGCGCTAATGCATTAAAAGTGCGGTTAAAATAGAGCAACGCTTCACCAGGCTGGATCCGCACGGCATCAATTTCTACAAAAAAGACGCTGTGGGTGCCGATTTGATTCTCGGCGACAATTCGCCCTTGTAGATTGACTAATGCATCTTTTAAGTGCGGTACGCCGTGTTCCGCGGTTTGCCAAACATCCCACGCCAGCCGTTCCGCCATGCTGCTGTCGCCCATTGCGGCAAAATGCAGCGCCAGATCCTGATGATGCGATTTCAGCACATTAATCGTGACATGGCGATTTTGCCGAATAATATCATGCACCTCGCTGACTTGATTAATGCAAACCAACAGCGTGGCAGGGCTATCAGTGACCGAGGTAACGGACGAGACGGTTAACCCGACGGTGCCGGCACTGCCGGCGGTGGTTAAAATGCTGACCGCAGAGGCTAAATGTGCCATTGCGTCGCGGAAAGGTTGTTGTGCAATCAACGGAATATCCCATGTTAAAAATTTGTTTCGGAAATTATAGCAAGAAATCCGCTTGGCTTCGAGCCTAGCGAACGTTTTGTTTTTGGCAGAGAAGAGCTGTTGTAAAATTGTTTAAAAATTTCACTACGCAAAAGCAGGCTTTTTTTGTACAATGTTTGCCCTTAATAACGCTTATCGCGAATTTCTTGTTTTTCTTATTCTTAGAGTTTTTACATGATTGATTACATCATTATCGGCATTATCGTTTTTTCCCTGATTGTGAGCTTATTACGTGGTTTTGTGAGAGAGGTGATGTCACTCGCCAGCTGGGTGGTTGCCTTTTTCATTGCCAGCCGCTTCTATCCTTACCTTGCCGGAATGCTGACCCAAATTGAATCGGAAAACATCCGTATCGGCGCGGCAATCGCCATTTTATTTATCTGTAGCCTGATCGTCGGCGCAATTATCAACTATATTATTGGACAACTGGTCGATAAAACCGGCTTAACCGGCACCGATCGGGTGTTAGGCGCATGTTTCGGCGTGCTGCGCGGGGTATTGATTGTCGCCGCATTACTGTTTTGTGTGGATACCTTTACCAACCTTGACCAATCTGACATCTGGAAAAACTCAAAACTGATACCGCACTTTGGTTTTGTGGTAGAATGGTTTTTCCATCAGTTACAGCAAAATTCTTCTTTTTTGACACCAAAATTTTAACCCTGAGGACAAGACAAAATGTGTGGAATCATTGGAATTATCGGGCAAACGCCGGTTAATCAGGCAATTTATGACGGGTTGACCGTGTTGCAACATCGCGGGCAAGATGCCGCCGGAATTGTGACGATTGACGATGAAAACCGTTTTCGCCTGCGTAAAGCGAACGGTCTGGTGAGCGACACCTTCCAGCAGATTCACATGATGCGGCTGCAGGGCAATTCGGGAATCGGTCATGTGCGTTATCCGACTGCGGGCAGTTCCAGCGTTTCCGAAGCTCAGCCGTTTTATGTCAATTCCCCTTATGGTTTAACGCTGGTACACAACGGCAATTTAACCAACTCCGATGAACTCAAACAAAAACTTTTCACCTTAGCCCGCCGCCACGTCAACACCAATTCCGATTCAGAAGCCCTATTAAATATTCTTGCCTACCACCTTGATCAAACCGAAGGCATTCAACTGCAAGCGGCGGATATTTTCCAAGCAATTAAACAAACGCATAGTGATATTCGCGGTGCTTACGCCTGTGTGGCGATGATTATCGGTTTCGGCATGGTGGCATTCCGCGATCCGTATGGCATTCGTCCGCTAGTGTTGGGCAAACACCAGTTGAAAAACGGCTTCACCGAATATGCGTTTGCCTCAGAAAGCGTGGCACTTGATGCGATTGGCTTTGAATTTGTGCGTGATGTCAATCCCGGTGAGGCAATTTATGTGGATTTTAACGGTAATTTCTATTCTGAACAATGTGCAGTAAGTCCTGATCTTTGCCCGTGCATTTTTGAATATGTGTATTTCGCTCGCCCGGATTCCTATATTGACGGTGTGTCGGTTTATGCCGCGCGAGTCCACATGGGAGAGCGCTTAGGCAAAAAAATTGCGCGTGAATGGAAAGATCTAGATATTGATGTAGTGATTCCGATTCCGGAAACCTCAAATGATATCGCGTTGCGCATTGCACATGAACTGGGTGTTCCGTATCGTCAAGGTTATGTGAAAAACCGTTATGTCGGACGTACCTTTATTATGCCGGGGCAAGAGCAGCGTAGAAACTCGGTGCGCCGCAAGTTGAACACCATCTCGTCCGAATTTAAAGATAAAAACGTGTTACTGGTCGATGATTCGATCGTGCGCGGCACAACCTCCGAACAAATCGTCGAAATGGCACGCCATGCCGGTGCGAAAAAAGTCTATTTTGCTTCTGCTGCGCCTGAAATTCGTTATCCGAACGTATACGGCATTGATATGCCGACTGCGCACGAACTGATCGCCTATGACCGCACGGTTGAGGAAATTGCCGAGTTAATCGGCGTAGATCGTTTAGTGTTCCAAGATTTAAACGATTTAACCGAATCGGTGCGCCAAGAAAATCCGTCGATTAAGCACTTTGACGCCTCGGTGTTCACCGGCGAATACATCACCGGCGATGTCTCAAAAGAGTATCTGGATAATATTGCCTTTGCGCGCAATGACAAGGCCAAGCAAGATCAGGCAAAAGACGCCACCAATCTGGAAATGCACAACGAAAGATAATGACGGCACCGAAACCAGCACGTTTAATTATCGGCATAACCGGCGCTTCCGGTGCGATTTACGGCATTCGCCTGTTGCAAGTGTTGCAGCAGAGCGATGTTGAAACGCACCTGATCATCAGCAATGCCGCGCGCCAAACGATCCCACTAGAAACGGATTATACCGTCCAACAAGTGCGGTCGCTGGCGGATGTGAATTATGACATTCGCGACATCGGCGCGGCGGTGTCGTCCGGTTCATACTGCACTTTGGGCATGGCAATCGTGCCTTGCTCGATTAAAACCCTTTCAGCAATCGCCCATTGTTACAGTGATGATTTAATCAGCCGCGCCGCTGATGTCTGCTTGAAAGAACGCAAACCGCTGCATTTATGCGTACGCGAAACGCCGTTGCATTTAGGGCATTTGCGCTTAATGACCCAAGCGGCCGAAATCGGCGCGCACATCACGCCGCTAATGCCGGCGTTTTATCACAAACCGCAAACCTTAGACGAATTAATCAATCAAAGTGTCAACCGCTTGTTGGATCAATTTAATATTGAACTGCCGCAGGATCTGTTTCAGCGTTGGGGCAGTCCGAATAAGTAAGAATTAAGTTTAATTTGCGATGCTATCTTAAATTAAACTTGATTTTTGAGTAGAGCTAGTTTATTTTTAAGTTTAATTTAAGATAGCATCGCAAAATAAACTAAAAGGCTTGCGTTATGTACTTCTCACGCCATTTACAATCACTGTTGTCACAACTGATTCGCCAATTTCCTGCGGTGTTAATCACCGGACCGCGCCAAGTCGGGAAATCGACCTTATTACAGCATATCGGAGAAGATTATCGCTATGTGACGTTTGATAATCCCGTTGCGTTGGAAATGGCGCAACAAGATCCGACGTTATTTTTCTTAAATAACAACGGCAAATTGATTTTAGATGAAATTCAATATGTGCCGGAACTCTTTTCCTCACTAAAATGGGAAATCGACAAACAGCAGCAAAACGGGCTGTTTTTACTTTCCGGTTCACAAGCCTTTCAGTTGATACAAAATGTCAGTGAAACGCTGGCAGGGCGCATTGCTATTTTGAAATTACAGGGATTTTCCTTGCGAGAGATCCACCAAATTTCATTTAATCGCGCGTTTATTCCGACACAAGAGTATATTCAGGCGCGGGAAGCGGAGTTAACGCCATATTCCTCGATCTGGCAAACCATTCATAAAGGGTATATGCCGCGTCTATACCAGCAAGAAACCAACTGGGATATTTATTACGCGTCGTATGTCGCCACCTATATCGAACGCGATGTTCGACAATTAACCAATGTCAATAATCGTAGCGATTTTATGCGGTTTATGGTGGCGATTGCCGCGCGCAGCGGCGAATTGTTGAATTACAGCAATGTGGCGCAAGAGGTTGGCGTGTCGGTGGATACGATTAAGCGCTGGCTAACGATTTTACAAACTTCGGGGATTGTCTATTTACTGCAACCGTACAGTAATAATCATCTGAAAAGGGCGATTAAAACGCCGAAAGTTTTTATGCTGGATACCGGACTTATGGCATGGTTAACCAAATGGCTCACTCCGGAAACCTTGCAACAAGGCGCAAAAAGCGGGCAGTTTTTTGAAACCTTTGTGGTGAGTGAGATTATTAAATCATTTTATAATCAGGGGATTACCGAGCCGCCATTGTATTTTTACCGCGATACCAATCAAAAAGAAATTGATTTAATTATTGCCGACGGCTCAACGTTGTATCCGATTGAAATTAAAATGACCGCTGCGCCGAACAAAAAAATGGCAAAACATTTTGAGCTGTTACAGCACTATTTTGCCAATGATGAAATTCAAATCGGACAGGGCACGATCATTAATCAATATCCTGAAAAATTGTGGTTGGCGGCGGATTTGGTCGCTTTGCCGTTGGATTATCTCTAACTTGGCAGCTTGATTTCTCGCATGCTCATGCTGAAACCGTCAATCATCAATAGCCGTCCGCACAGGTTTTTGCCGATGTTTAACCGCACTTTGATCGCTTCCAATGCTTGAATCGAGCCGACAATGCCGACAATTGGCGCAAGAACGCCGGCTTCGACGCAGCTTAAGGTGTTTTCGCCGAATAATCGACTTAAAGTGCGGTAGGTTGGCGTGTTCGGTTGATAAGTGAAAACCGAGACTTGACCTTCCATTCGAATCGCCGCGCCGGAAACCAGTGGCACTTGCGCTTTTTCACAAGCGACGTCCAGTTGATTGCGAATCTCTACATTATCGGTACAGTCGAGTACAACATCAAATTTCGTGACAAGGTCACTTAATTCGTCGGAAGTTAGCTTTTTATCCAGCGTTTCAATCGCAATATGCGGATTGAGCTTGTGCAATGACAATTGCGCCGACCGCACTTTGGGCATTTCCAAGCGGCTGTCGTCATGCAGCACTTGGCGCTGCAAGTTGGAAAGCGAAACGGTGTCAAAATCCAGCAGGGTTAAATGCCCGACACCGGCGGTTGCCAAATATTGGGCAGCAGCACAACCTAAACCGCCTAAACCGACGATTAACATTTTGCTGGCTTTCAGCTTTTCTTGCCCGTCAAAATCAACCGCCTTGAGGATAATTTGGCGGTTATAACGCAGTTCTTCCTGATAGCTTAATTCGGTCATCATTCCGTTTCCGTCGCAGTTTAACCGAATACCGACATATCAAATGGTTCAATCGTCACTGCCTCGCCCGCTGTGACATTGTCACGTTCTTGCTCTAATACGATAAAGCAGTTGCTGGCGACAAACGAGCTGAACATATGCGAGCCTTGGAAACCGACTGACCGCACTTCGATTTTGCCGTCTGCATTCAGCGAATAATACCCGCGTTGAAAATCCAAACGACCGGGCGCTTTTTTCAGCGACGCGGCAGCAACGGCTTGCAATTGCACCGGTTTTTTCCATTCCTGATAACCGCTTAATTTGGCGATCACCGGCTGAACCAGCTGATAAAAGGTCACCAATGCTGAAACCGGATTGCCCGGCAAGCCACAGAACCAGGCGTTTTGTAATTTGCCGAATGCGAACGGTTTGCCCGGTTTAATCGCTAATTTCCAGAAATTAATTTCACCCAGTTTTTCCAATACCGTTTTGGTGAAATCCGCTTCGCCGACCGATACGCCACCGCTGGTGATCACCAAATCGGCTGCTTGTTGCGCTTGGTTAAAGGTTTGTTCAAACAGCTGTTGATTGTCCGGCAAAATGCCATAATCCAAAATTTCACAATTCCATTTTTCCAGCATTAATCTGACGGCAAAACGGTTGGTATCATAGATTTGTCCGGTTTTTAACGGTTTGCCGACGGCGACCAGTTCATCGCCGGTTGAAATTAAGGCGACTTTTAATCGTTTGAATACGCGAACATTTTCAATACCTAAAGAGGCGAGTAGCGGCAGTGAAAGTGCGGTCAGCTTAGCACCTTGTTTCAGCACGATTTCTCCGGCTTTGACATCTTTCCCTAAACGGCGGATATTTTGCCCGGCTTTTGCGGTTGCATTAAACCGCACTTTGCCGTCGGCATCAATTTCCGCTTGTTCCTGCATAATCACCGCGTCACAGTCTTCAGGAATCATCGCGCCGGTCATGATCCGAACCGCACTTTGGGCTTTCCATTCGCCGGTAAACGGTGAGCCGGCAAAGCTTTTTCCGGCAATTTCCAATGCGTTATCGGATTGCAGGTCAGCAAGTTGCACCGCATAACCGTCCATTGCCGAGTTGTCAAAACCGGGCACGTTAATCGGCGAGCGAATATCGTCGGCACAAATCCGATTTTGTGCCTGATCAAGCGAAATAACCTCAGTTTGTGTGGCGTCAAGAAAGGGAAGTGCGGTGGTGATATTTTCCAGTGCTTGTGAAAGTGTCAATAATTTGTTCATGCTGCCGTCCTTATGAAAAATAAGGCATCATTTTAACGCAATTCCGCATGATAATTTAATTAATTTTTTGAAGTTTTTTTGTTAGAATAACGCCCTTAATTTTAACTGGAGTAATAAATGAGTAACATTTCTGTTGAAGCTGCCAAAGTGCGCGAAGCTTTGATTGCTAAAGGGATTGAAACCCCGATGAAAGACGTCGGTTTGAGCCTGGAACAGCGTCGCAAAGAAATCGAAAAACATATGCGTGAAGTTTTGCAGCTTATTGGTTTAGATTTATCCGATGACAGCATTGAAGAAACGCCGGTTAGAATGGCAAAAATGTATCTTGATGAAATTTTCACCGGAATGGATTATGCCAATTTCCCGAAAATCACCAATATCCGTAATCGAATGAAAGTCAGCGAAATGGTGTTGGTCAACGATGTGACGTTAACCAGCACCTGCGAACACCATTTCGTTACCATTGACGGCAAAGTTTCGGTGGCGTATTACCCGAAAGAATGGGTGATCGGGTTGTCAAAAATTAATCGGGTTGTGGCGTTTTTAGCACAGCGTCCGCAAGTGCAAGAGCGCTTGACCGAACAAGTGTTGACCGCACTTCAAACCATTTTGCAAACTGACGATGTGGCGGTCTATGTAAAAGCGACCCATTTTTGCGTGAAATGTCGTGGGATTAAAGACAGCAACAGTTACACGGTCACATCTGCATTTGGTGGCGTTTTCTTGGAAGACCGCGAAACTCGCAAAGAGTTTTTAAGCTTAATCAGCAAATAATGTCATAATTAGCTGTAGTAAATAGTTAAGTGAAATCCACAATCAAATCCGATTGTGGATTTTTTGTTTTAGGCTTAGCCGAAATATTGTTCATTTCTTTTTCCTTATTTTTCTATTCATAGTCACCATTCATAACATCTTGCTGAATTAATTCGGCAGATTATCGAGCGCAGCGCGGTTATCCAATTTTTAGACGTTTTCTTGCTGACGATACTTAAATTAGCGCATAGCTACTGACAGTAAATTCATTTTACTTAAACATGACACTGATTATTTCTATGAGGATAACTCGTGAAAAATCTTGTGACAAGGGCGCTAGATTCAGTGTTTTCACTTGGCTTTCGTTAGATTTGTGATCTGTGAATAAGTCTGTGATTTATTTATATCGTAGCAATCACTAACTGCATAACTTATTTCGCATAATGTATATTATGTTAAATTGTTGGTTTTAATAAGTCACTTTGTTGTCACTTGCCGTTCTGCTCTGTTAATGTGATTTGAATCGCTATGCGAATTTCATCAAGTATTTGAATGTTGATATTGGATTGAGATGAATTTAACCGGCTTGTGGAAAGTAATTTAAGCTCAAAATTTGGATGTAATATTTGAATCATTGAAATAAACTGGCTAATAGAAATTTGTCAACCGATATTATGTTTTGCGGATAACCTCACCAAATGGCTAACATTGTCTTTTCTTGAGCGATATTTGAAATATGCTTTTCTAAATTAAGGCAACTTCTGTTTATTGATTTGTACTGAGTTGGCGCGGCTCAACTTTTCAGCAAGTTTTTACATAAATGATAACGGTTATGATTGCTTTATTTATTAATGAGTTACATTTATTTTTTATGTTTTTCACTTTTCTTTAACACCGATTCGGAGTATTATATTTAAGGTAACTGCTATTAATGCTCTCAATTTAATAGTTTTCTTCTGGAATCAATCACTTTTTGAAAGGATGTAACCATGTTAGACAAAAAAGTCATTAATAAGCTAAACGAGCAGATTAATCTTGAGTTCTACTCTTCTAATTTATACCTGCAAATGAGCGCCTGGTGTTCGCAAAAAGGATTTGAAGGCGCGGCACAGTTTCTGTTGCGTCATGCAGACGAAGAGATGCAACATATGCAAAAACTGTTTCAATATTTGAACGACACCGGAATTATGCCGGTATTGGGCGAATTAGACGCGCCGCAAACCGAATTCGGTTCATTAAAAGAGGTGTTCGAGCTAACTCTGGAACACGAAAAAATGATTACGCAAAAAATCAATAAACTGGTTGAAGTCACCTTCGAATGCGGCGATCAATCCAGCTTCAATTTCCTGCAATGGTACGTCGCAGAACAGCACGAAGAAGAGAAATTATTTAACGGTATTATCGACAAATTTAACTTGTTGGGTGATTCCGGGTTATCGCTCTACTTCATTGATAAAGAATTGGCCACATTACAATAAGGAAAAATACCATGTTATCCAAAAAAATCATTAACGCATTGAATGAGCAATTAAATTTGGAATTTTTTTCCTCGAACCTCTATTTGCAAATGAGTGCTTGGTGTGAGAAAAAAGGCTTTCCGGGCGCTGCGCAATTCTTATTGGCACACGCCGATGAAGAAATGCAACATATGCGCCGCCTATTCACCTATTTGACCGAAACCGGCGCATTAGCGGTGATTGGCAAAATTGAGGCGCCGCAATCTAGCTTTGACTCGTTGAAAGAGATTTTTGAATTGACCTATAAACACGAAAAATTGGTCACCTCGAAAATCAATGAATTGGTGGATCTCACGTTTCAGGAAAAAGACTTCTCTTCTTTTAACTTCCTGCAATGGTATGTTGCCGAACAGCATGAAGAAGAAAAACTGTTCAGCGGCATTTTAGATAAATTCAATTTGGTCGGCACCGATGGTCGCGGTCTATACCACATTGATGGCGATTTGGCGGGATTATCGGTTGAAACTGCCGCCGACAATGCTGCTGCAAATTAAACTGAATTAACATAAGCAAAGCCCGCACGGATAATAACGTGACGGGCTTTTTCGTTTTCGACTACTCTATTTATTTTATTCGCTTTTTGCGGGCTCGCTTTCTGCTGCTGGCGTGGTCGGTTGTTGAAGTGCGGTTTGCGGTTGATAATGGCAACTGCGATATAAAAATGCCGAGATCAAGATTGTCAATGCAATCAAAAGTTGAATTATGCGTTTTTTTGTCAGTTTTTCCGCCGCCATTTTGCTGTCCTATCATTTTAATACTTCTTATATACCCCGAATAATGCTAGAATTATTGAGGTAGATCAATTTTTTTCTTTAAAAGGCGTAATAAAAATGACCTCAACGAATATTTCTGCTGTACGAATCCAATCCGGCGGCTGTGCAATCCATTGTCAAGAATGCAGCATCAGCACGTTGTGTATTCCGTTCACCTTGAACAATCAGGAATTGGATCAATTAGATAATATTATCGAAAGAAAAAAACCGATTCAAAAATCTCAAATCATGTTTAAAGCCGGTGATCCGCTGCGCTCGTTGTATGCTATCCGCTCCGGTACGATTAAAACCTATACCATCAGTGAAACCGGCGAGGAACAAATCACCTCTTTTCACTTGCCGGGCGATCTGGTCGGCTTTGATGCGATCACCGATATGCGCCACCCAAGTTTTGCTCAGGCGCTGGAAACCGCAATGGTGTGTGAAATTCCATTTGATATTCTTGATGATTTGGCGGGTAAAATGCCAAAATTAAGACAGCAAATTATGCGGTTGATGAGCAGTGAAATTAAAAGCGATCAAGCGATGATTCTGTTGCTATCCAAAATGAATGCTGAAGAGCGGTTGGCGGCGTTTATCAATAACTTGTCGCAGCGCTACTCGGCACGCGGCTTCTCTTCCAAAGAATTTGGTTTGACCATGACTCGTGGCGATATTGCGAACTATTTGGGCTTGACGGTGGAAACCATCAGCCGTCTGCTCGGTCGCTTTAAGAAAAACGGGATTCTTTCGGTACAAGGCAAATTTATCACTATTATGGATCTGGACAAACTGCGCACGCTGGCAGACGCCACAAAATGTAAAACCACTGCATAATCCATTGATAATCAAAAAATTAACCAAGATAGTTGTTGTTTAAGAAAATATCCTCTATATTGATAGTGTCACTCCCACTATGAATTTGGAGGTTATACTATGCGTTTCAATAATATCTTGGTTGTTATCGATCCAATGCTGGAAACTCAGCCTAGCCTGCTACGGGCTTTGCATTTGGCAAAACAGCTCAAAAAAGCCGACACTTCGGCGAAATTAACCCTCTTTTTATCCCTGTATGATTTTTCGTTTGAAATGAGTGCCATGCTGTCCTCAGAAGAACGTGAAAGTATGCACAGCGGCATCATCAGTCAAAAAGAAGAATGGCTGCAAGAATTAATTCAAACCACAGTTCCTGCCGATTCCGGCATTGAGATTGATACCTCAGTGGTGTGGAAAAGTCGTGATTACGAAGCGATTATCGAACAAGTCGAACTTGGCAATCATGATCTGGTGGTGAAAGAAGCCAAACCGGCTGAAGGCTTGGACGCGCTGATTTTCACGCCGACCGATTGGCAACTGCTGCGCAAATGCCCTTGCCCGGTGTTAATGGTGAAAGAACATGAATGGCAGCCGGAAGGACGGATTTTAGTTGCGGTTAACGTTGCCGACGATGAAGATTACCACGATATTTTAAATAAAAAACTGGTCAACAGCAGTTTAGATTTAGCCACAGTATTGGCAGCCGGACGAATCCACTTGGTTTCCGCCTACCCGACCACGCCGGTCAACATGGCAATCGACTTGCCGGAGTTTAATCCGAATGCCTACACCGACAGCATCCGCGGGCAGCATTTAATTAATATGAAAGCCTTGCGCCAAAACTTTTCGATAAACGAAGATCATACTCATGTAGAGGAAGGCTTGCCGGAAGAAGTTATTCCGGAAGTGGCTGAAAAAATTAAAGCGGAACTGGTAATTCTCGGTACAATCGGGCGAACCGGTCTGTCCGCCGCCTTCTTGGGTAACACGGCGGAACACGTTATCGGGCGCTTAAATTGCGATGTCTTAGCGATTAAACCTGATCCTTACGAATTAGAGCAAATGGCTAGTCAAGATTAATGGCACTAAAGGCTTCTTCGCCGAAGCCTTTTCTTTTGCTCACTTTTATTCCTTCCCTACACTGACCGCACTTTGGATTCACAAATTAGATTTCACCTATCAAAATCATTTAATTTAATCATTAGAACTAATTTATTATTACCCATATACTATTCACGTAAGTTAAACAGGGACATTAAGGAGCAATAATATGACAACTAACATTGGATTAGATCAGGGAAAGTCACAACAGCTAGCGGAAAAATTAAACGTTCTGCTAGCAAATTATCAAGTTTTTTACATGAATGTGCGCGGTTATCACTGGAATATTACCGGGCCTAATTTCTTTGAATTGCACGCAAAATTTGAAGAAATTTATAATGATTTAGTAATCAAAGTGGATGAAATCGCCGAGCGAATTTTAACCTTAGGTCAGCGTCCGCTGCATTCATTTGCCGCTTATCTGACGGTTTCAACGATTAAATCCCATACTGATGCAGTAACTGATCAAGCAACACTGCAAGGCACGTTAAAAGGGCTAACCCAGTTATTGATTTTACAGCGCGAAATTCTCGGTTTAGCGGCAGATGCCAACGATGAAGGCACGGCATCGCAAATGAGCGACTATATCAAAGAACAAGAGAAATTGATTTGGATGCTAACGGCAACATCCGCGCGTTAATCATTGATTTAAAAATAAAAACGGCAAGCGATTTCATACCACTTGCCGTTTTTTATCTATAAAAGATTAGCGTAAAATCAAAATCGGTTTGCGGCTATAACGCGCCACTTTCACCGTATTTGAACTCAAGCCCTCTTTATTGTCGTCTTTTGACGCCATCATCAAAATCAGATCAACATTTTTTTCTTCTGCGACCCGATTCACTTCTTCGTAAATCGTACCGTAAGCCACGATGTGCTGAACTTTGCTTTCCGGCGGGAATACGTCGCGGGTAAACTCATGCAGCTTTTTATTGGCTTCGGTTAATACATCTTTATCGAAGTTGGTCGGCAAAAATGAAGACACAATGCTATTGCTTGGTGCCGAAACAATCCCCGCCACACGGTAAACCGTGTCAGGGTTGTTTTTGGTCATCTCAAGTGCGGTTTCAGCCAACTTTTTTGCCATGGGAATGTAGCCCAAATCAATCACAATCAGGATATTTTTAAACATAGGAGTTACTCCGTTCGGATAAGGATTTACGTCGTCTTTGAATCATTGCTAAACCGGCTAATAATGCCAATGCCGGAATGAACATCAGCTCTTTCGGCAAGGTATTGTGACGCGGTAACGATACGGATAAAATGGTTTGATCCCAGTTTAACCCGGCTTTCGCCGCTTCGGAACCCAGTTGCGCATCATCAATAATGATTTTATCAATCATCTCGCCGTCCACTTCGATTTTTTCACCGCTGTTCAGCAAAGTTAAGCCTAAATTCTCGATACGCGCTTCCCCGCTCTCGCCGGCAGGCACTTTCAATTGAGAGAAAAATTCAATCGGTGAGCCGTATTGGTTAATCCCCGCCACTTTTAGGGTTAATGTTTCCCCAACCGGCGCATGAGCAATTTCTTCCACCATGTGAATCGGTTCAATATGGCGCTCTGTCGGAGAAATATATTCCATAAAGAAACCCGGACGGAACAGCATAAACGAGATCACCAGCAGTAAAATGGTTTCCCACCACTTATTATGGTAAAAGAAATAACGCATACTGGCGGCGGTAAATGCCAATATCGCAATGGTGGCAATGATAAACACCATCACACCTTTTGTAAATCCGACATCAATCAACAACAAATCGGTGTTGAAAATAAA
Source organism: Testudinibacter sp. P27/CKL/0425 (assembly GCF_052931395.1). Lineage (NCBI taxonomy): Bacteria > Pseudomonadati > Pseudomonadota > Gammaproteobacteria > Pasteurellales > Pasteurellaceae > Testudinibacter > Testudinibacter sp. P27/CKL/0425. Next base: position 1,788,947 of record NZ_CM128801.1, read on the forward strand.
CAGGAACGGCAAAAGTGCGGTACGCAGGCTATACGCAAAGGCAACTAAACCGGTTTGAATCGGTTTGCCGCCGGAAACTGCCGCCGCCGCAAAAGACGCCAAGCCGACCGGTGGGGTGACATCTGCCATAATCCCGAAATAGAACACAAATAAATGCACGGCAATCAGCGGTACAATTAACCCGTTTTGACGTCCGACTTCAACGATAACTGTCGCCATTAACGATGACACCACGATATAGTTCGCAGTAGTTGGTAAGCCCATGCCTAAAATCAAGCTGAATATCGCCACTAAAATCAGCATTAACAGAATGTTGCCCATCGATAAAAACTCGATAATGCTTGACAACTGCACGCCAAATCCGGTCAAAGCGACCACACCGACGATAATCCCGGCGGTTGAGGTGGCAATCCCGATGCCGATCATATTTCGCGCCCCACTCTCAAGACCGGTGACCAAGTCGTTAACGCCTTGTTTGGTCGCCTGCCAGATTTCACCCTTTTTACGGTAGAAGTTTAAAATCGGGCGTTGAGTTAATAAAATGAAACACAGTGCAAGACTGCCCCAGAATGCCGATAGCCCCGGCGACATTCTTTCGATCATTAAACACCAAATCAAGATAACAACAGGCAGCAAGAAATGTAACCCGGCGTTAACCGTTGGTCTAACAGACGGCAATTTCACTACCGGGGAGTTCGGATCGTCAATTTTCAAATCATCAAATCCGGCAACGCGTTTCAGTAACAGCAAATAAATGATGCCGACTAACGCCGAGACGATTGCCAACGAGTGACCCGGTGCTAGTTGCTTAATCCAAGATAATCCGTGTTCAATCGCAAAATACAGCACACAAATAGTGATAAAACTACCTAGCGCACGCAGCAGGCTGATAACCCAAGGCTTGGCGGCATCGGCTCTTTCTAAGCCTTGCAAATTCATTTTACAGGCTTCTAAATGCACAATATAAACTAACGCGATATACGAAATCACCGCAGGCAGGAATGCGTGGGTAATTAATTGGTTATATGGCATATTGACGTATTCGATCATCAAAAACGCCGCAGCGCCCATCACCGGCGGCATAATTTGCCCGTTCACTGAGGAGGCGACCTCAACCGCACCGGCTTTTTCAGGTGAGAAGCCGACCCGTTTCATCATTGGAATGGTAAACGTACCGGTGGTCACCACATTGGCAATTGACGAACCGGAAATCAAGCCGGTTAATCCTGACGCGACCACAGCGGCTTTTGCCGGACCGCCACGGAAATGCCCTAAATAAGCAAAGGCGGTTTTGATGAAATAGTTCCCTGCCCCGGCTTTATCTAATAACGCCCCGAACAAGACGAACAAGAATACATATTTGGTGGAAACCCCTAACGCCACACCGAACACCCCTTCAGTGGTGATCCATTGTTGGTTGATGATATGTGACAGGCTGCCGGTGCGGTGGCTGATAATCCAGCTCGACGGAAAATATTGCCCGAAATAGTTATACAGCAAAAATACCGTTGCAATAATCACCAACGGCAGGCCCAAACTGCGACGAGTGGCTTCCAACAGCAACAAAATCCCGATAATCCCGATCACGATATCTTGCGTGTTCGGCGCACCAAAACGGGTGATTAAACTGTCATAGAAAAACAGGTAGTAAGCGGCACAAAATGCGGCGACAAATGCGAAAATCCAATCCACCAACGGCACACGGTGAATCGGCGAGGATTTAAACGCCGGATAAGAAAGATAAGCCAAAAACAGCGCGAATGCCAAATGGATAGAACGCGCTTTGGTGTCGTCAAACACCACATTGATTGAGCCTAAACCGATGGCGCGTAATGCTTCCTGAAAAACGAAAGGCAGCGGTGAAGCATAATAAATTTGAAATAACGACCAAAGAATTGCAATCCCGAAAATGAGTTTTTTAGTAAATCCATAGGGATTGCGTCCGCCTGCGTCGTTCGCTGCCACCATGTCTTGCAAATCATCTTGGTCAAAGGGTTTATTTTTAGTATCTGACATATCCTTTTCCCTATTAAAGTTCTAAACTGCAAAGGCAGGGAACAATCCCTGCCTTTATTTTATCGAATAAACCGGATAAATTACATCCAGCCTCTTTCTTTATAGTAACGCACTGCGCCATCATGCAATGGTGCAGATAATGCGTTTTTGATCATCTCGTCTTCTTTCAAGTTAGCAAATGCCGGGTGCAGACGTTTGAAACGGTCAAAATTGTCAAACACCGCTTTCACCACCGCATAAACTTGATCGTCGCTCACATCGGTCGAGCTGACTAAGGTTGCATAAACCCCGAAAGTGTCGGTCGGCTCATCAGAACCGGCATATAAACCGCCCGGAATTACCGCTTTCGCATAGTAGCTGTGATCAGCGATGAGTTTGTCGATCGCTTCGCCTTGAACCGGCACTAAATGCGTGGCACAAGAAGCCGCCGCTTCTTTTAACGCGCCGTTCGGGTGTCCGACGTTATAGGTGATCGCATCTAAGTTGTTATCACACATCACGGAAGCCATTTCCGCCGGTTTCAATTCAGACGCCACGCGGAAAGCCGAATCATCCCAACCTTTTGCCGCCAGAATCACGTTCATGGTCGCACGCGTACCGGAACCCGGATCGCCCACGTTCACACGTTTGCCCTTCAGATCGTCAAAGCTTTTGATGTTGGCATCAGTACGCGTCATTACGGTGAACGGCTCAGGGTGAATCGAGAAAACCGCTCTTAACTTGTCGTTTTTCTTGCCTTCAAAAGAACTGGTGCCGTTATAGGCGTGATATTGCCAGTCGGACTGTGCGATTCCTAAATCCATTTGTTTAGCGGCAATGGAATTTAAGTTAGCCACGGAACCGCCGGTGGAAGGAGCGTTACATTTGATGCTGCTTTTGGCTGAATCACGGTTTACCAATTGGCAAATGGATTGTCCCACAACATAATAAACGCCGGTTTGTCCGCCGGTACCGATGGTCACGAATTGATCGGCAGCCAGTGCGCCGGCAGAAGCCGCCATTAAACCTGAAACTAGTGATAATTTGAACAGTTTTTTCATACAACACTCCTTCTAATTGTTATCTAATTTATTGATATTGATTAGAGTAAAACCAAGCCATATCCTGCGTAGCTTGTTGATAACATATAACAAAGGCTATATTAATTGCAACTACAAATGCCAAAGACAGCTTGTTTTTCTAATAAAATCTTAACTTTTATGAAGATTTGCTAACAAATCAATCAATTGTTTATTTTCCATTTGAAGATATTTAGCATAGATCAAATTTTGCCAATTTTGATCAAAGCCGGCGTGAATTGCCAGCGGCTTTCCGCTGATCGGATGCTCAAAGCTAATCGACTCGGCGTGCAGCATTAACCCGCTGCAATTCAGTTGCTGATGAAAAGTGCGGTTTTGACGCAGATCGCCATATGCGGAATCGCCGATAATTGGGTGAAATAGGTGCTTTAAGTGTCGGCGTAACTGATGTTTGCGCCCGGTTTTGGGAAACAACCGCACCAGTGTATAGCGCGCGGTCGGGTAACGCCCCGCCGGATATGGCATTTCAATTTGTTGTAGCGATTGATAGTCGGTCACCGCACTTTGCGGTTCTTTGTCTTGGCTGCTGAATTTGTCGGCGATTTTGTCGAGCTGCTCTTTCAGCGGATAATCAATCGTGCCGCTGCCGTCCAAAAAGCCGCGCACCACCGCTAAATAACGTTTATCAATTTGTTTTTGTTCAAATTGTTGGCTGAGGCGCCTCGCCGCCTCTTGATTCAACGCTAACACCAACACCCCCGAAGTCGGGCGATCTAAACGGTGCACGGTGTAAACGTGCTGCCCGATTTGATCACGCAAGGTTTGCATCACAAAACGGGTCTCAAACTTATCCAGCCAACTGCGATGCACCAGCATTCCCGCCGGTTTATTCACCGCGATAATATCGTGATCTTGATACAGAATTTCCAAGGTGACGGGTTGATTATCGGTGTTCATGCAGCAGCGCTTCAATGTCGGTTAACGGTTGTAACAGCAGTTCCAGCTTATCTAAATCCGCCATGGTTTCTTCAATATATGGGCTGATCGCAATTCGATTCGGCAATGCTGCGCCGGATTCTAAAAGTGCGGTCATGCGCGGAATAAAAATCCATTGTAGCCATTCATGCGGATCAAGGGTATCTAAATGAAACGGCTGCTCGCTGGCTAATTTCGGCGCTGACGGCGGTGTGGTTTGCCATAAGTTCAGGTGGACTAAATTCTGCTGCAAGCGCTGCAATTGCAGATTGAGTTGTTGGCGTAATAAAGCCTGATCGGACATCACATTCCCTTTTGTCTGATGAAATTTGCGCTATTGTAATCTAACTTCGGCAAAACAAAGAGAGTTTATGCTACAATTTTATTTTATATTCCAAGGAAAAACCGGAAACAATGTACTCTATCGACGTTTTCTTCCACTACAATTCAAACAAGAAACAACCCGATCTACCTCAACAAGACGCAGTGGGGCTAATCAATCACATTATTGAGCAATGGCGCTATAACGGACAAATTATCGGACGTGAGTTTCCGCTGTATTATGATGAGATCGACAATAAACGCGGCTTTAGCATTCGGGTGATCTGCCCTGATCACCAAGCGCTACTGCCCCATTTCAATAATGAAAATGTGAACCGCACTTTGCTTGCCGCGGCGGATGCCGGCATCTATTTGCACCAAATCGGCTTGGTCGGCGAAGATCTCAATTCGCACATCAGCCACCTGCCACAGGATGATGCGTCGCCGTCTTGGCAGATTTTGTACACCACCTATCTGCACACTTGTTCGCCGTTATTTAGTGGCGATAGCTTTTTGCCAATGCCGCTTGGTTTCCAATCTTTCTTGGTACGATTAAGGACATTACAACATGATTTCATATCAACACGCCAGCCTCGATCAACTGACGCTCGGCAAACAGACCGACTACCGCAGCGATTACAATCCCGAATTGCTGCAAGCCGTGCCGCGCAGCTTAAATCGCGACAGCTTAGGCATTGGCACACAGCAGCCGTTCAGTCACGGCGCCGATATTTGGACGGCATACGAAATTTCTTGGCTGAATGCGAAAGGCTTGCCGCAAGTGGCGATTGGCGATATTTATTTAGATTTTAGAAGCGAAAATTTAATTGAATCAAAAAGTTTTAAGTTGTATCTCAACAGTTTTAATCAAAGCCGCTTTGACAGCCGCGCACAGGTGGAGCAATTGCTGCAGCGCGATTTAAGCGCATGTGCTAACGGCGAAGTCAAAGTGCGGTTACACGGCTTAAGCGACTATGCTCATCAAACGATTGCTCATTTTGACGGCGAATGTATCGACGAACAAGACATCGAGATTCTCAGTTATGATTTCCAACCGCACTTGCTGCAAGATTGCGCCGATCCGCAGCAAAGCGTGAGCGAGACCTTGGTCAGTCATCTGCTGAAGTCCAATTGCTTAATCACCTCACAGCCCGATTGGGGCAGTGTACAGATTGAATACAGCGGCAATAAAATTAATCGCGAAGCTTTATTGCGTTATCTGGTATCATTTCGTCACCACAACGAATTTCACGAACAGTGTGTCGAACGGATTTTTTGCGATTTGATGAAATATGCCAGCCCGCAACGGCTGAAAGTTTATGCCCGTTACACTCGGCGCGGCGGCTTGGATATTAATCCGTATCGGGCGAATTATCCGCTGGAATTACCGAATCAACGTTTGGCACGACAATAACAAAAAACAACAAAGAAAAAGGAGAAACTATGAGTTCACATATCGTCAATCCGAAAGGTAGCATGGATCAGCTGTCGCATTTGGAAGTGGAATTGCTGGAAAAAGGCGTTGCCGGCGGGTTATACCAACTCTACCGCAACTGCTCGCTGGCGGTGCTCAATTCCGGCGCAGTGACCGACGACAGCCGGGTGCTGCTCGGAATGTATAAAGATTTTGAAATCGAATTAATCGCCAAAGAGCGCGGCGTTTCATTGCTGCTGCACAACCCGCCGGAATCGGCGTTTGTCGATGACAAAGTGATGCGCAATATTCAATATCATCTGTTTGCGGTGCTGCGCGATATTTTGTTCGTGAACGTTATCACCAAACAACACTCGTTGCAGCCGACGCAAAACTCCAACAGCATTACCAACTACATTTTCACCATTTTGCGTAATGCCAAAACCTTGGTGGTCGGTGAATGTCCGTCACTGGTGGTGTGTTGGGGAGGACACTCGATTAACGAAATTGAATATCGCTATTGCCGTGCGGTTGGTTTACAGCTAGGGCTGCGTGAACTGAACATCATCACCGGCTGCGGGCCGGGCGTGATGGAAGCACCGATGAAAGGCGCGGCAATCGGACACGCTAATCAGCGTTTTAAAAACAGCCGCTTTATCGGCATCACCGAACCGTCGATTATTGCCTCCGAGCCGCCGAATCCAATCGTTAACGAGCTGGTTATCATGCCGGATATTGAAAAACGTTTGGAAGCCTTTGTGCGCGTCGGACACTGCATTATCGTGTTTCCGGGCGGGCCGGGTACGTTTGAGGAACTACTGTATTTAATCGGCATCAAACTCAATCCGGCGAACAAAGACGCGCAACTGCCACTGTTTTTAACCGGGCCAAAAGAGAGCGAAGATTATTTCAACACCATCGATCGTTTCATCGGCGAAGTATTCGGCGCCGAAGCACAGGCGTTGTATGAAATCATTATCGACGATCCGGAACAGATAGCGCGCAAAGCCAGTGCGCACATGAAAACCATCAAAAAAGTGCGGGCGCAAACCAATGATTCTTATGGCTTTAACTGGTCGCTCACCATTCCGCCGGATTTCCAAAATCCATTCGAACCGACGCATGAGAGCATGAGTAATCTGGATCTGCATTTGGAACAAAGTGCGGAAAGCCTTGCCGCCAATTTGCGCCGTGTATTTTCCGGCATCGTGGCGGGCAATATCAAACCGGATACCATTGATTTAATCGAAAAATACGGCGAATTTGAACTGCACGGCGATCCGGTATTAATGGAAAAAATCGATCGTGTGTTGCAAGATTTTGTCGAACAGCACCGAATGAAGCTGCCGGGCGGCGATGCCTATCAGCCTTGTTATCGGATTCTTAAATAACATATTTCTCCCTCCGTTTCGGAGGGAGTTTTGTTTTACCCTAGCAATACTCCGACTGCCCCACAGCCTAACTGATTTAAACCGCACTTTACACGTTAGTTTCGTAACCCAATGCCTTTATTTATTAAGTAATACACAATCGCATATAACAACGTGATAAACAGTGCCAGCACCGAGAAGGTATACACCAAATCCAAATCACTCACGCCTAAAAAGCCATAACGGAACCCGTTGATCATATACACAATCGGATTCAATTTAGACACCCCTTGCCAAAACGCGGGCAGCAAGGAGATCGAATAAAACACCCCGCCCAGATAGGTCAACGGCGTTAGCACGAATGTCGGGATAATGCTGATGTCGTCAAACGAACGGGCAAACACCGCATTGATTAAACCGCCAAGTGAAAAGGTGGCGCTGGTCATCAATAAGGTGAAAATCACCACCGTCCATGAATGGATTTCCAGCGGAATAAACAGCAATGAAACCACGGTGACCAATGAACCGACCAAAATTCCGCGCGTCATGCCACCGGCAACATAGCCCCAAATAATGATATGGGTTGAAGTCGGCGATACCAACAGTTCCTCAACATTACGCGCAAATTTAGTACTGTAAAACGATGAGGCGACATTGGCGAAGGAATTGGTGATCACCGACATCATAATCAAGCCGGGCACAATAAATTGCATATAACTGTAACCGCCCATTTCACCGATGCGTGAACCGATCAACTGCCCGAAAATCACAAAATACAGGGTCATGGTGATCACCGGCGGCACTAAGGTTTGCACCCAAATCCGCATAAAACGGTGGATCTCTTTATTTAAAATGGTTTTAAACGCAATCCAAGACAACGACATCGCTATTCTCCTTGTTGTTCATCGTGCGGTTTATTCAACAACGCCATGCGCACAAACAGCTCTTCCAAGCGGTTGGTTTTATTGCGCATACTTAGCACCTGAATCCCCTGCTCGCTCAATTGATAAAACAGGTTGTTCAGCCCCTGCTCACGCCGCACTTCCACTTCCAGCGTATTGGTATCAATCAATTGAGTGTGGTAATGTTGGATCTCCGGTACATTGCTGTATTTCGCCAAATCCAACACAAAGGTTTCCGATTCCAACTTGCTTAACAAGGCTTTCATTGAGGTGTCGATCACCAGTTTTCCCTGCTGAATAATCCCGATATGGCGACACAGCAGTTCGGCTTCTTCCAGATAATGCGTAGTCAGGATAATCGTTGTTCCCTGCAAGTTCAGTTCACGCAGAAACTGCCACATGGAACGGCGCAACTCAATATCAACCCCGGCGGTCGGTTCGTCTAAAATCAATAAGCGCGGATTGTGCATTAAGGCGCGGGCAATCATCAAACGGCGTTTCATGCCGCCGGACAAGCGCATTGATTTTTGATCACGCTTATCCCATAAATCCAGTTTTTTCAGCCATTTTTCCGAACGGCTCAGCGCTTCTTTGCGTTCAACCCCGTAATAACCGGCTTGATTGACTAAAATATCCTGCACTTTTTCAAACTGGTTAAAATTAAATTCCTGCGGCACAATGCCGATCTGTTTTTTCACTTCAGTCAGTTGGCTGTCCAGATCATAGCCAAACACCTTCACTTCGCCTTCACTTTTATTCACTAACGAACTGACGATGCCGATAGTGGTGGATTTTCCCGCGCCATTGTGCCCCAACAACGCATAGAAATCCCCTTCTTGCACCGCCATATCAATGCCGTGCAAGGCTTTAAAACCGTTTGGATACGATTTTGTCAGCCCTTTTATTTCCAGTGCATACATACGATAACCACTCTGTCGATAATCAAAAATTAACAATAAAAAAATGTGAGTATAAAAAATTTTTAACGTATTATAGCAGAGTGCGGAAAAACATATATAAGGACGTAGAATGAAAAAAATAGAACAGCTGATTGCCAACAACCACAGTTGGGCGGTTCGAATGCAAGAGGAAAACTCCAATTATTTTAAAGAATTGGCAGAACATCAAAAGCCGAGCTATTTGTGGATAGGTTGCTCAGACAGCCGCGTACCGGCGGAAAAATTGACCAATTTAGAACCGGGCGAACTGTTTGTGCACCGCAATGTCGCCAATCAGGTGATCCATACCGATTTAAATTGCCTGTCGGTGGTGCAATATGCGATTGACGCGTTGGATATCGAACATATCATTATTTGCGGGCACACCAACTGCGGCGGGATTAAAGCCGCAATCGAAAACCGCACTTTGGGCTTAATTGATAACTGGCTGCTACATATTCGTGATATCTGGCTGAAACACGGCAACCTGTTCGGCAGACTGCCGGTGGAAAAACGCGCGGATATGCTGACCAAAATCAATGTGGTGGAACAAGTTTATAACTTAGGCTCCTCTTCTATCGTGCGCGCCGCTTGGCAGCGTGGCAAGAAGCTATCGATTCACGGCTGGGTTTATGATGTGAATGACGGATTTTTAAATGATTTAGGCGTTGTAGCCACCAGCCGCGAAACGTTGGAAATCACCTATCTGAATGCAATCGCTCGCTTGGTGTCAAGTGACGAAGTGCGGTTTCTTGAAACCGAAAAGCCGATTAAATTCCCCCAGGAATAATTTGCGGCATAGTAGCCAAAAATGTGGCTGATTTTGAGATCTAAGCTTCTATTAGACATTTTTGTGGCTACTCCTCTTAAAGCGCTAGTTTTTCTAGCTCTTTTTATTCAAAAAATCCTGTATAAACATAATCTTATTCCTTCGGTTTAGTCCATTATGAACGGATAATTTCTGCTTTAAATCCTTAAACAGCCCTTCCAGCCGATTTGTCGTTTTTTCTATCCGTAACTCCGGGTATTTTTCAAAGACAAACAAGTAATCCATATAGCGTTTAATACTGGCATAAGCCCCTCTCAATTTGCGATGTTTATAAGGAAATTTACCCTGATTATCGGGTATATCAGACCGTTCTTCTAAGTAAGCTTTATGCTGCAAAAACCAGTGATGCAAACGGACATAAAAGTCATTTTTGTGACTCTGCTTGAGTGTTTTAACCATTGTTTTCAGTTCCTTTCCGGCAACGGATTTAGGGTTTCTCGTCAGCTTGCGAATCACCATTGCAACAAGGTGAAATTGGCACATTTGGGTTGGCGTATTAAATATATCTTTCAATAAGCCCCGTCGCCCATCGCAAGTAATAGATTGAATAATAAATCCTTTTTTACGCAATCGATTGATGGCTTTGGTATAGTAAATGTCCTTTTCGGTACGAACGATTTGGTGGTAAATCACCTTTTTTGAGCGGGAATCCATTATGACTAATACGCCGAATTGTCGCCCGAAAAAAGTGACATCCATAATAAGATTCAACATTGTGGTTTGCGGTGTGCTGAGTGGCGTTTTAGGGGCTTTTTTCAGGTGCCTTTGGATAGTCCTGACCGAACAATCATAGGTTAACGCAAGCTGCTTATACGTCTGTTTTCCGACGGTGTAATCGTGCCAGATTTGGGCGGATTGAAGGTAATTTGTGTGAGAATATGTCCGTAAACAATCCAAGCATTTATAGCGTTGCTTGCCTGAATTTTTACCGTGTTTTTTAATGTGTTCTGAACCACAGAAATAGCAATTTTTTGGTCATTTTAAAAAATCTCACTTAACGCCTTATTCTATAAGGGATTAAGCGAGATTTCAGCCACATTTTTGTCTACTATGCCTATTTTCAGCCAGAATTTCCGCTAATAATTGCGGCGACACCGGAATTAACCCGACTTGCAGCCCGAACGGCATAAAAGTGCGGTTCACCACATCTAACGAATAATTCCCTTTTCCGTTTTCAATATCAGAAATAGTTTTGCGCGATACCTTCACCAATTTCGCATACGCATCTTGCTTCAAGCCCAATCCTTTCAGGCGCAGCGCTTTTAATGCCGCCCCTTGGGAAATCTCATTTTTTAGCAATATGGTGCTGATTTGTTTGATCAATTCCAGCCGTTCAACCGCAGCAATCGGCTTTTTGTGTTTAGAGGCGCGATTGCCCGCAGGCACCACCTCAATCGCCGAACGAGGTTTTTCCACGCTCTGCGGTTTGTTGCTCAGCACGCTTTCATATTTAGCTTGTAGTTCGGAAACTTCATGGCGAATATCATCAAGTGATTTCATAGTAATTTCCACGCTTTCAATCGTTGTTCAATATGCGCAAACCCCATCACCGACATTTCCATCACATATTCCGTATGGTACAGCAATTCAACATTCGGATAAGCCGAATCGGGATTTGGCGTCAATTTAAGTGTTGCAATATCGCACCACCCATTTTCAACAAACGCCTGAAGCGTTAAATCCTCCATATAACCTCCACACCATTACTTTGAGTAATATAATACACTTTAATTGGTTTTTAAAGTAATAATGCTATTTATATCACTCAAAAATAAAGGTTAGCTCAGCAGTCTTTCCCCATATTCATACACCTGTTGCAATAACGCCATTTTTTCAGGGTTATCATGGTGTTCTGCCACCAGCTGTTGCAGCGATTCAGCAAACGCTTCGGCATTTTGCTCAAGCTTGGCACGGCAATATTTTTGCCATTTAATCTGCTCAGCACGGTTTAATGTGCGGTAAAAATGGCGGGCGCGGTAGTGAAACAGCAGTTCAGGAATACGTTTATCTTCAAAAGTGAGATCGGGGTTTTTCAGCTGTTCCGCATCGAGGCTGCGCAAAATTTGCATATTACGTTTGTCGGCATCGCTGAAAAAGCCGTCATAAAGTGCGGTTTCGATATTGATATCCGCAGGATAACTGCGCTGTTCGTTAAAAATAGCGATCACTTTATCGCGAATTTCGCGTGATTGTTGCAACCGCTGCTGATTTAACAAACACTGCTCACGATCAATCCCCAATCGTTCGGCATTTTGCGGTAGTAAGGTTTTTTCAGGGGAGACAATCGGGCATTTGTTAATGTGCACCAGTTTCAGCGGCACAGGTAAAATCCCCTGCTGTTCCAGTTCGGATTTTTTGCTGTATAACCGCACTTTCAAGGTTTCGGCATCAAGCGTTAATAAATCGCTTAAATCCGCACTTAAATCACAGACAATCACCGCATTGTTATTCGTCGGGTGCCATGCCAGCGGTGCAACTAATGCCGTGTTGCCACGATAATTGCCGAGCATTCCCGAAACATGTACCAATGGCGTCATGTTGGCGGTATCAATCAATTTTTCTACCGCTTTTTTATTACGCAGATCGAAGAAATAATCGAATAGACGCGGCTGCTTGGCTTTCACCAATTTCGCCATCGCAATGGTGGCGTACACATCGGCCATCGCATCATGGGCATTTTCATGCTCAATGCCGTTGGCGAGTGTTAAGCGAGCCAACTTAAACGACGGCAAGCCTTCATCGTCATACACCCAATTAATCCCCTCAGGGCGCAGTGCATAACAGGCACGCAACACATCAAGCAGATCCCAACGGGAATTGCTGTTTTTCCAGCTGTATTCATACGGGTCAATAAAGTTACGGAAAAAGGTGTAGCGGGTCATTTCGTCATCGTAACGAATGTTGTTATAACCCATAATGCAAGTGTTCGGCTGGCTAAATTCCGCAAGAATCCGTGCCGCAAATTCAGGTTCGTCCACGCCTAGCTGATTACAATGCTGCGGTGTGATGCCTGTCACCATCACCGCTTGCGGGTGCGGCAGATAATCACTGGTTTGCTTGCAATAGAACATCACGGGTTCGCCGATGATGTTAAAATCCTTATCGGTGCGAATGCCGGCAAATTGCGCAGGGCGATCCCGCGCAGGATCAATACCAAAACTCTCAAAATCGTAAATAAAAAAGCTAAAATCTGCCATCTAACCGCCCTGTTACGCCCACAGCTTATCGAGATAGAACAAGCAAAGAATCGATAAAATCCCAAGCACCACCCCGATTGCATTGGCTTTGTTGATTTTTTCCTTAAAGAGCCATGCTCCTGCTAACGTGCCGAGACAAATCACACCGATATTCATGCCGGCAAACACCAGTGTCGGGTTTTCGCTGTAGCTTTGGTGCGCTTTAATATAAAACAGAATGTTCATAAAATTCAGCACGCCAAGCAGCAAGCCGCCAAGCATACTTTTGCCGTCCCAACGGGTTTGTTTAATCAACAGGTAGATAAAAATCACGCAAGCGGCAAGGCAAAACGACACAAATAGCGTCAGCGGAAATGCGCTGCCCGTTTTCGCCATTTGTTTGAATAAAATATCAATCACGCCGTAGCCCAGCCAAACCAACAGCAGATTCAGCCAGCCTTTGCCGACCGCACTTTGCGTATCGGATTTTTTCCATAACAGGCATAAAAGTGCGGTAAACGCCAGCACGAGGCTAACCGCACGGCTTTGCGTCAACACTTCGTTAAACAGCGTGAACGATGCCAAAATCGGCAAAAACAGCGACAACCGCTGCGCCGCATCAGACCGCACAATCCCGGCACTCTCCACCGCTCTTGACATCACCATAAACACCGTCGGCAACAGCACGCCTAACGCCAAGAAAATATAAGAATACTCATGCTGCGCCACCGTTTCCCCAAACGACTGCCCGGCAAAATTCGGCTTTAAAAAATAATAACTCAACCCGATCGCCATAATATAATTAAACGCAATCGCTTGAGCGATGTTGATATTCTGCTTGCGTGCCACTTTCAAAAACACGGAAACAATCACGCTACAGAATATCGCAATAGCGAGGTTTTGCATGGAAGGTCCTTTATTGGTTTTATTGTTTAATCAAAGTACGGTTGTTGTCCGCTTGTTCATTATTGTAGGGGGGACTTGCCATCCCACCATATTATTCACACCGATCTCTTTGATGGGCAAGCATGCCCATCCTACAAAGTTTAATACTTCACTGTAAGGTGGACTTTCCAGCCCACCATAGCACTCATACCGATATTTTTGATGGGCAAGCATGCCCATCCTACAAATTCTATGACTTCACTGTAGGGTGAGCTTGCTAACCCACCGTACCATTCACATCTATATTTTTGATGGGTAAGCATACCCACAACTGTAAATTCTGCGATTTCATTTGTAGGGTGGGCTTGCCAGCACACCACGCCACACAAGCAATATCTATTCCGTTGCCCCAAACCCGCGCAAACCAACCACATGAACATATTCATGGTTTTGTGCGATTTTCCGCACCAGTTTATAGGTTGTGCCTTTTTCTGGGCTGATATTTTCTGGTGCGGCGATCAGCAATTGCATGTCTAACCGTTCGCAAAGTTCAAACAGCGTGGAGATCGATTTTGCGTCCAGTCGCGCGGCTTCATCGAGGAACAACAAACGACATGGCAGAATATCTTTACTGCGCATACGGCGGCTCTCTTCTTCCCAGCTTTGCACCACCATTAACAGGATCGACATACCCGTTCCGATTGCTTCCCCGGTTGACAATGCGCCACTTTCGGCACGCAACCAGCCATCAGCACCACGATATACTTCCACTTCCAGATCGAGGTAGTTACGGTAATCCAGCAGCTCCTCACCAATGGTTTGCACACTGCGCTGCCCCATGTCGATGTGCGGATTCACGCGTTGATACAGCTTCGCCAACGCTTCCGAAAAAGTGATTTGGTTGTTGTTGAACAGATCTTGATAATCGTCTTGTTCACCCGACAACGCATTCAGCAAAATGGCGTGGGTATCACGAATATTCACTACCAAGCGCACCGATTTCACCTGTCCGAATGCAATGTTCTGCAAGCCCTGATTCAACATACGAATGCGGTTTTGCTCACGTTGAATGGTTTTGCGCATGATATTGGCAACACTTTCGCTACTGATCGCCAATTTGCGCTCACGGTTGGTCAGCTCTTCGGTTAAGCGTGACAGCTCGATTTCCATTTGTTCGATTGCATCAATCGGATCATCGGTTTTGATAATATCCTGACGAATCCGCTCACGCAGATGTTGATACACCGCAATAAAGAACCGCACTTTGTTTTCCGGCTTGCGGGAATCTTCCGACAAGCGCAGGCTATCACGCAGATATTCATTATCCGCCACTGCGGTGCGCAACGCCCCTAACGCTTTATCCGACATTGAACGCAATTCATCTGCCGATAAATACGCCAGTTCACGTTTATTTAAACGGCGTTCCACATCGCTGTTGCGTGATAAACGTAGCACCACGCACCAGCTGATTTTCGCGCCGACCACCAATTCACGCTGCGTGCGATAATCCCGCTCTGCTTTACGAATGGTGCGCACTAAATTTTCGCTTTCCGATTCCAACAAAGTGAGTTGTTTTTCCACATAGCCACGGCGCTGGCGGCTTTGCGACAACGCTTGATGCAGCTCTTCACGGCGTTGCAAGGTACGCTGTTCTGCACCTTCATCAGCTCGTCCACCGATTTTGTCCACCTCTTCCAGCAACTCTAACAACATATGATTTTTCGCATCTAATGAGCTGCGCAACGAGATTTGCACTTGGTTAAATTCGGCAAACTGCTTCTGTTTTTGTTGCAGTTGATCACGCTGTTGTTCACGCTGTTGTTGCAACTGCTCTAAACGTTGGCGCAATTGCTCGTTCAGTTCCGAACCTTCACTTTGCAGCTGTTGCTCATAATCAAAATGCGTACGGCGCTGTAACACATCAGACAGTGCATAAAAACACTGTTGCGCCCGTTTTTGCTGATCAACGGTGGTTTGGTAATCGTTTCTGAGTGCGTCATATTGTTGCGGATCGCTTTGTAAGCTGGCGGCAATTGGTTCAAGCTGTTGCAGTTGTTGCCCGAACTGGCGGATAAATTGCACGTCTTGTTCGGCAACCAACAGTTGCTCACGATACTCTTCGATCCGATCTTGCAGCGTGTCGTCTGCCAACAAGTTCAACTGCGGTGAGAGTTTATTCAATAACCGCACTTGCTCTTTGCATTCGCTGAGTTGTAACCGCACTTGCTGTTCGCTTGCGCTCAATTGGTTTAATTCCCGATCCAATTCGTTACGCTGGCTGTTAAGCTGTTTCATTTCTTGTTCCGGATTCGGCAAGAACGCTAATGCCAAATGCAAACCGACAAATTGGCTGAATTGTTGGTGTAAACGCTGGCATTTTTGCACGTCAAACGCACGTTGGGCGTGCTGTTCGTTCACCGCTTCCAATTCAACGGCTAACGCTTCTAAACGTTTTTCTCGTGCTGCACGCCCGAACAACGGAATTTCAGGGAATTTTGAGTAGCGCACTTCCCGCTCGGAAACTTGCACCACCACGCCGCCTGCCAGCTCTTGCGCGGCAAACACGTTATCGTCAAATGCGGCAGGATCACCCTCAATCAAATAGAGATCGTCCGGGCAGTCGTCTAGCTGCTCAAGCTGTTTTTTCACCTCTGCCAGATCGCGCACCACAATCGCATGGCGTGCAGGCCCGTAAAGGGCGGAGAAATACGGCGCATCTTCCAGTGGCACATCATCATACAGTTCCGACAACAACACCCCGCCAAAACGTTCTGCCAACGCATTCAAACGGGCATCTTCTGACCCATCAGGCTGGCTTAAGCGGCTGATTTGTTGTTCCAATTGCTGTTTTTGCATCTGCAATTGATCACGCTGCATCGTGTTTTCACGCTCTTTTTCCAATTGCAACTGCATGAAATCCATCACATCTTGTCTGTCGTTAAACTGCTCGCCACTCTGTTCGCTCAAGCGTTCCAAAGCCGATTGTGCCGTCAACCATGCCGGTGCTTTGCGCTCATTGTCTTGATAAAATGCGGTCAGCTGTTCACGCTTTTGACGCAACATTGAACGCTGCTCGCCTTGCTCGGCAAGCTGGTGTGTCAATTCATCCACCAAGTCTTGCTGTTGCAAGTGGTGTTCGTCCAACGCCTGCGGATCGTCTAATTGCAAGCCGCTGCGCTGATTAAATTCTTGTAGCAGTTGTTGTGCCGTTTGTTGTGCCATTAAACGCTGTTCCAGTTCGTTTAACTGGCTGCGTAAGCCGACCGCACTTTGCGCCTGTGCTTTCTGCTGTGGATAGTCTGCTAGCAGGGTTTTCGCCTGCTCCCATGCGGCACTGCGTGGCACGTCGCCGACAATCTCGCTCAACAAGCGGTAGGCTTTGTCAAATTGCGATTTTGCCGCATCAGACACCGACAAACGCTGTTCCAATTGCAACACGTTAGCCGTCAGTTCTTCCACTTGCACATCAAATTCTTCGTGATATTGCTCAATATTTTTCAGCGATAATTCATTTAAGCCGCACACTTCTTTGGCTTTTTCCAACGCTTTCACCGCTTGCTGATATTGCAATGCGCGAGTTTGTTGCGCATCAAGGGCTTGCTGATAATCCGCCAGTTGACCACGCACGTGATCGATCTCCACTTCGCCCTGTTCAAAACGTTGTTGTGCTTCTTCCAGTTGCTCGGCGGCGGTTTCAACCACGATTTGCTGCTCTTCTAATTTCTCACGCAATTCGTTGACATCATCTTGATAGCGATTGATTTTTTCTTGATGGCGCAGCACATTCTGCACCAAATTTAAATGATCGACCGCACTTTGGTGATCCACTTCTAAACGTTTTTCGCTTTCGCCCAGATCGGCGGCTTCACGGCTCAATTCAATCAGTTTTTGTGCTGAGAATGTCTGTTCTTGTTTGGCACTAAATAATTGACGGCGGAAGTTCAACGCACTGTCGATATTATGACGGCGATCGTTGGCATTGCGCATATAATCGGCGGCAACATAGGCGGTGGATTCATTGATTAAATGTTTGAATAAATCACGGTCGGATTGAGTAACTTTAATCGCTTCTAGCGTCATGCGGTTTTCACGCAATGCCGCTTCCATATCCTGAAACGCTTTGCGTACGCCCAGATTTTCCGGCAACAGGTAATCACGCAATGAACGGGTGATCGCACTGGAAATCCCACCGTATAACGAGGCTTCAATTAATTTATAAAACTTGCTGCGATCCGATGCGGAACGCAGGCGTTTTGGGATAATCCCCAATTCAAACATCACGCTGTGGTAATCGGTGACCGAGTTATACTGTTTGAATTGCGCACCGAGTTGATCGGCTTTGTCTTTTAATTCGTTTAACGCCAACACCCGCGCTTGCTTGTCGCTAACCGCCACCGTAAAAAGTGCGGTCGGATCGACTGACAGCGGCAAGCCTTGAATCGAGAACGATTTAATATCCACTTTTTTGTCTCGCCCCGCCACTTGCTGCAGGCGCACCCCGACCAATACACGTTGGTTGCGAGAATTGACGGTATCTAATGCGGCATAACACACCCCTGGGCGCAGTTTACCGTGCAAGCCCTTATCACGTGAGCCTCCAGTCGAGCCTGCTTCGGTGGTATTACGAAAGTGCAATAAAGTTAAATCGGGAATCAGCGCCGTCACAAACCCTGCCATGGTGGTGGATTTCCCGGCACCGTTTCCGCCGGATAAGGTGGTAACGAGTTCATCTAAATCAAAAGTGCGGGCAAAAAAACCATTCCAGTTGATCAGCGTTAATGAACGGAATTTGCCGCGCTGCACATCTTGCGTGTGTGTGGTAACGCTTTGTGGAAAGTTGATTGCTAATTCGTCATGTTGTGATTCAAACTGGCTCATTATTCAGCCTCTCCCTGCTCGTCATCATTCTCAAATTCGTCTTCGTCTAATTCCGGCTCTTGCCCGTCTGTTTGCGGCTCAAGTGCGGTTTTCGCCGCCTGTTTTTCTTGTTTTAAAGAATCCGGATTTGCACCCTCGCCATCGCGGATTAAGCGCAATTGTGCTTCCAACGGATCATCGCCCGACCGCACTTCAGCACCGAAACGGAACACCGATTCCGAAATAATAAATTTGCCACTGAATTGATCGCCGACAGTGGTGATCATGCCCAAGCGGCGCAAGCGGTTTAGTGCGGCACGCATTTTTTCCGCCAGTTTTTGTTTGTCTAAATCCGATCCAGAAGAACGTTGATTCACCGCTTTCAGCAATTTGCTTTCGTCTGCTAAATTCAGTAATTCATCATACACTTCTTCACTGCTGAAAATGCCTTGTTGTGCCAAACGCTCCGGGCTTAAATACAGGTAGCACAATACTTTACCGACCAGCATTTCCAGTTCAGACAACACGCTGCGCCCAATCAAGGTGCTGGATTTCGGGCGCAAGTAGAAAAAGCCTTCCGGCGCGCGAATCAATTCCACGTTATAGCGGCGGTAAAAGGCTTCCAATTCATATTGAAAATCCATCAAAAACGCATGATTGTCCAGATCATCAATGCTGATATGTTTACCCGCACGCAATTGACTATCGACGCTCGGAAAAAGCGAATTGGCGATTGCCGTTGCCAATTTGGCAGGCATTACATCTGAAGAAAAAGTTTCGGTCATCATCTTTTCGTTTCGGTTAGTTATTTATATTGGTCAATCCGGTGCGCCTGCACTTCGGCACCGTGTGAGTTGATTTCTTGCCATTGCGGATATTGGGCGGCAAAATCGTTGCTTGCCATGCCCAGTCGCACCGCTTGATCGACAATAATCCGTGCCACATCAAAATGACGGGAAAGCGGATATTGTTCCAGTTGCTGGCGCAGTATTTGGCTTAAGTCAATCGGTTGATTTTGTTCACGATAATGGATCAGCAAGGTTTGCATCTGCTCCACGATCTGCTCATGCAGATCCGCCAGCGATTCGTATTGCAGCTCTTCCGGCAGTTCGCCCAGTGCGTCTTCATCGTTTAAAGTTAACTCTTCATCACGCAGATCCACCAGCCGTTCGGCTTGAGTGGTCCACAGATACCATGGCGCATCAAAATAGTTATGAATCGATTGGCGCAAACGACGAGAGAACACGCGGTTTTTATCCATATCGATTGCGGTGCGGATAAATTTGTGCACATGGCGATCGTAACCAATCCACAGGTCAATCGCCTGCTGCCCCCAGCTGATAATGCGGTCTAGCTTGGCTTGCAAATTGGTGATTAACTGCTCGACAAAATCCAATTCGTTGCGCCCGATAATACAATCTTGAATCCGCAACAATTGCGCCTGTAATTTATCACCGGCGGCATTTAGCGTATCTTGTAATTCACGCAGGTTGCCGGAAGTTTCGTCCAACAATTGTTCACAGCTGATCAACGCCGCTTGCCAGTCTTTAGTCAGCAATTCAGCAATTTGCTCTTTAATCCCCTGCTGATTCTCGTCCATAATCCGCTGTGATAAATCAATGCTGTCAAAGATTTCGGCAACCGAATATTTTAACGGAGCATACACATTGCGCCGCCAGTGTTGCTCATCACCGTCTTCTTCTGCGGCAGATGAGGCGCGCTGAATTTCATCGGCAACAATCGACAGCTGCACCGACAGGCGCAAGGCAGAAAATTCACGTTGGCGGATGTAATAATCGGACACGCCCACGCCGAGCGGCGTTAAGCGATAGATAGAAAGTCCTTCGGTAAATTCACTGCTGAAGCGATTTAAAAAGCGTTGTTTCACCAATTCATTGATCGCATTATTGGCACGCTGTTGAATGGTTTCTTCCGCCAGCCCGAATTCCGCCGAAACTAAGCGGAACATATCGATCAAATCGTGTTCGATCATCTCGCCGTCGATCCGTTCGTTATTGTAGATCGCAATCGTCAGCAAAAACGCCAAACGCTCGGTGGGCAAATTGAGTGAAAATTCGCGCTGTTTCGTCCAATTCACCAGTTCAGGAATGGTTTGCACCGTTTCAGTCATGTGTGTACTCAAAATGTCAGGAAGCTGTATAAATTAAAGTAGGTTATTGTACACGAAAATTATCCGGCTGACAGCTTAAAAGGGCGCTTGCTTTCGCGCTGAAAATGTCGGCAAATGATCAAAGTGCGGTCGGTGCGGGAAAAGCCGTTTAATATTCATTGCGTCCGTGCAATTTATCCAGCAGTTGCTGCTCGCTGTCTTCCTTCAAGAAATAGATACGTTTTAACTGATAGCGATCATCGCCGAACCGCACTTTGCCGATTTGGGTGGAAAATGCCAAGTGGAAACCCGCCTGTTGCGCGGCTTTTTTGGCAAGTGCGGTATAGCCGCCGTAGGGATATGCCAAATAACGCATTTCCGGATTCAACGGCGTTAACACTTGAATCGAGCGGCGGAAATCCACCAGCATATTATGCAGCGAACGACGAAAAATAATCGGCTGCTTTTTGAGTTTGCGGTGTAAAAAGTGGGTGTGCGATTGCAGATCAAACGTTCCCCGCATCGCGAGATAATCATCTTTGCTGATAAATTGCAAGCCGTCGGCATCCCACGGCTGTTGTTGGTATTTAATGCGAGAGGTGATCACAAAAATGGTCGCGCTCAATCCGTATTTTTTCAGGATCGGATAAGCATAACGGTGCACCGATTCCAAACCGTCGTCAAAGGTCAACGCCACCAATTTATCGCTAAAATTGGCTTGTCCGTCGAGATAGTTTTCCAAATCGTATAATAAAATGGTGCGGTAGCCTTGATTTTTCAGTAACGCCATTTGCTGTTCAAAGGCGCGAACCGAGGTGGTGGTGGAAGTGTGGCGAAAATAGCGATTCTCTTCCTCTTTCAAGATGTGGTGATAGGTCAACACCGCAATCCCTTGATCGAATTGCACTTGCTCGGCGGCGATATAACCCAACCGCCCGCCAAACCGCACTTGATACCAAGGCTTGTCTTGTTCAGGCGGCACAATAAACGGATAACGCAAATTTGGCACTAATTCGGCAATGATTGTTGAATTTTTATCTGCGGTTTGATAAATCGGCGTCGGTTGATCAGTGATCAAATAACCTTGAGTCGCTGCATCTGTGACAGGGTTCCGTGTTAATGGCATTGTTGGTGTGGTTGACGCCGTGCTGAGATAATCCAAGCGACAATCCGCCGCTGGCGATCCCACGCCGTTACCGAATTGAATTGCTTGTTTCGTAGGGGATTCTATCAACCAAACCGCTTGCTGCGCATTCAGTTTTGCCACCGGTTGCACCTGCCCGGAAACTGTCGCCGACAACCAACAGCTTGCTAACGGCGAAGCTAAAATACGACTTCCCGCCTGTGCCGACGCGGAAAAAAGAGAAAAAAGCGCAATAAAAAGCGTAACCGAATGTTGAAATACCACACGCCACATAAATTTGCCCGAACCCGCATGATAAGTAAGAAAAAAAAGGTGCGCAGATTATACGAGGATTTGCCGAGAAAAATAGCTGTCTAATGATAAAGAAATGCAAAAAAAGCGGTTCGCTTATTCGGCAAACCGCTCTTTTATAATCAAATGCGTTTATTTGGCTTCAAACACCAAAATCGCGCCCTTGTTTTCCATTTCAGTGGTCGGCTGGTTGTTTTTGCCCATGGTGTAGCCGGCACTGTCGGTGGCGACATACACTTTTTCACTGTCCGGGCTCACCAACACCATGCGATAGCGGTTGTCGGTGCGGAAATGGGTCAGTACTTCACCTTGCACCTGTTTAGCGTCCGCATCGAGCGGCAAGCGGTATAAAATCCCGGTTTTCACGCCTGTTACGAGTAATGAGTTTTGGAAACTTTTAATTTTGCCGTCTTTCGGGTAGTAGGTAATACTGGTGGTTGCCACGGTCGGCCAACAAATGTAGTCGCCGTTACATTTCGGATCGTGAAAGTTGTAGCTGTTTGGCACGGTGAAAAAGGTTTTTAACGGCTCTTTGAAATTTTCCAATTGCGCGTCGGTTTCTTTTTGACGAGTAGCCTTCACTCCGTCCGGCACAGTGGTGCCGTCGTACATTGGCGCGGCATCACAATTTTCTACCTGCGAATAATTCACATAGGTGTACGCCTGATTGTCTTGATAGCCTACAATATGCGGCCAGCCGTAGTTGCCGCCGGCTTCGATCAGATTCACTTCGTCATCAACACCCGGCCCTTGATCGACATTAAACAGTTTATCACCGACAAACACCAAACCTTGCGGATTACGCAAACCATAGGCATACACATGGCTTTTCTCGCCTTGAATCACGGGGTTATCACTTGGAATTGAACCGTCCAGATTTAAACGGATCACCTTGCCACGATAATTGCTGAAATCCCCTTTCGCCACTTCAGCCGCGGTCGGGATTTTTTGTGAACGGATCTCTTTACAGCTGTTGCCGAATTGGTTGTAGCCGTTTTCGCCCAATGTCAACAGCAATTGCCCCTGCGGTGTGAAAATTAAACGTCCGGCGTTGTGATCATCCCCTGCTGGCAGTTTGTCTAACACCACAGTTTCATCACTTAAGGTTTGCGCTTTTGCATCATAAATTAAGCGTACTAAACGCCCAAATTCGGATTTTTCGGCTTTTTCTGCATTGGCATAGGTGTAATAGGCGTAAACATAGTCTTCACCTTTGTTTTGTAAGAAGTTCGGGTGCAATGCAATACCTAACAAGCCTTGATGTGGCGGTGCGGCAAACGCATTGTTGAAGGTGTATAAAACCTTGTGTTCACCGGTTTTCGCGTTCACGGTTGAAATGTGTTTGCCTTGGCGTTCAGACACCCAAATATTGCCGTCTGCACCCCATACCATATCCCACGGATTTTCCAATCCGTCGATCAACACGCTTCCCTGATAGCCGCTCTCTTCAGTCGCGATAACCGAATTATTCACCTTGGCATGGCCGTAAGCACTGAATAGGCTCAAGCTTAAAAAGGCTGCAAGTGCGGTTTTTTTCATAACATATCCTTAATAAAATGATGAGTGTAAATTTGGTTCAGTCTAACAAACCCCTTATTCAAATGGAATCGTGATTTTAAGGATTCACTATCCGAAGAGAGTGAACGAGTCTTTCAAATCGCCCAAATACGATAAAAAAGTAGCATTTCCGCCGATTAGCCAGTATTCTATGCGCTGATTTTTCTTGGTAAAACCGCACTTTTAAGCATGAATATGACTGACAACACCGTTGATCAAACTCAACAAAACAAAAAGCAAATCTACAACCTGAATAAACTGCACAAACGCCTGCGCCGCAATGTCGGCAATGCGATTGCCGATTTCAATATGATTGAAGATGGCGACAAGGTGATGGTGTGCCTTTCCGGCGGCAAAGACAGCTACACGCTACTGGATATTTTGCTGAATCTAAAACTGAGCGCCCCGATTCATTTTGATATTGTGGCGGTCAATTTAGATCAAAAACAGCCGGGCTTCCCTGAGCATATTTTGCCTGAATATTTAGCCTCAATCGGCGTGGAATATCAAATCGTGGAAGAAAATACCTACGGGATCGTCAAAGAGAAAATCCCCGAAGGCAAAACCACCTGCTCACTCTGCTCTCGCCTACGCCGTGGGATTTTATACCGCACCGCAACCGAACTGGGCGCAACCAAAATTGCACTCGGACACCACCGCGACGATATGCTGGAAACCCTGTTTTTAAATATGTTCTACGGCGGAAAATTGAAAAGTATGCCGCCAAAACTGATCAGCGATGATGGCAAACAAATTGTGATCCGCCCGTTGGCGTATTGCAAAGAAAAGGACATTGAAAAATATTCCAAAACCAAAGCGTTCCCCATTATTCCGTGCAATTTATGCGGTTCACAGCCGAATCTGCAACGCCAAGTGGTGAAAGAGATGCTGCAAACATGGGATCGCCAATATCCGGGGCGGATTGAAACCATGTTCAGCGCACTGCAAAACGTGACACCGTCACACTTATGTGATCCGACGTTATTTGATTTTAAAGCTATCCGCCACGGTGAAATCATTCAAGGCGTAGAGGGCGACATTGCGTTCGACAAGGAAGAGCTTAAGCCACTACAGCGGCAAGACGAAGACGATGCACCGGAAATTGAAGCGGATCAACTGATTCTAGTAAAAGAGGTTAAATGAAAAAGCTGTTTGAATGGTTTGAAGCTCGGATAAATCCTTATCCTGACGAAGCACCGACCACTCCGAAAAATAACCTGTTCAGTTTTATCTGGTCGGGCTTAAGTGGCTTACGAGGCTGGCTGTTGCTGCTGATGATTTTTAATGTCGGCATGGGAATTTTCGAAGCCCTGCTGTTTAAAATTATGGGCTCAATTGTTGACTGGCTAACCGAATTTTCGCCGTCAGAACTACTCTCGGCAAAAAGCGACAGCCTATTGTGGATCGCCCTGCTGCTGATTGTCAGCCCGATTTGGCTGTGGCTGCTGTGCAGCATTCGCTTCCAAACCCTGCAAGGGGTGTTCCCGATGCGGTTGCGCTGGAATTTTCACCGTTTAATGCTCGGACAAAGCCTGTCGTTTTATCAAGATGAGTTTGCCGGACGGGTTTCTGCCAAAGTGATGCAAACCGCACTTGCAGTGCGTGATACCGTGATGACCTGCGCCGATATGGTGGTGTATGTGGCGGTGTATTTCATCTCCTCAGGGATTATTTTGGTGCAATTTGACGGCTGGCTATTAGTGCCGTTTTTAGGCTGGCTGCTGTTCTTTTTTGCGATGATGTTCTACTTCGTGCCGAAATTGGCCGACACCGCCAGCAAACAGGCGGATGCACGTTCGTTAATGACAGGCAGAATCACCGATGCCTATGCCAACATTACCACCGTGAAACTGTTTTCACACGGCACGCGCGAATCCAATTATGCCAAATCCTCAATGCAGGAATTTATGCACACCGTACTCGCACAAATGCGTTTGGTGACGCAATTGGAAGTGTGCAACCATATTTTAAACACCCTGCTTGCCGCCTCAACTGCCGGCTTGGGGATTTGGCTGTGGATGCAAGGCAGTATCAATGTGGGCGTGATCGCAGCGGCAACCGCCATGGCGTTGCGGGTGAACGGCTTGTCGCACTGGATGATGTGGGAATCGGCACGTTTGTTTGAAAACATCGGCACGGTGCAAGACGGCATGAGTACCCTTTCCAAACCGCATACCGTGGTCGACAGCAAAACAGCGAAACCGTTAGTGGTGAGCGGCGGCGATATTCAGTTTAATCAAGTAGATTTCAACTACGATGAAAACCGCACATTGCTAAAAGACTTCAACCTGCATATTAAACCGGGCGAAAAAGTCGGCTTAGTTGGGCGTTCAGGTGCGGGCAAATCCACCTTGACTAACCTGCTGCTGCGTTTTTATGACATCAATAACGGGCAGATCTTAATTGACGGGCAGAATATCAAAGACGTCACCCAAGAGAGTTTGCGCGCGCAAATCGGTCTGGTTACTCAAGATACTTCGCTGCTACATCGTTCAGTGCGTGAAAATATTGTGTATGGTCGCCCGAATGTGGACGAAAGTGCGGTATTAAAAGCCGCCGAACAAGCGGCTGCGGATCAGTTTATACCACACTTGCACGATTCACACGGCCGCACGGGCTACGATGCGCATGTGGGCGAACGTGGCGTAAAACTCTCCGGCGGGCAGCGCCAGCGTATTGCCATTGCGCGGGTTATGCTGAAAGATGCACCGATTCTGTTATTGGACGAAGCCACCAGTGCGCTGGATTCTGAAGTGGAAATCGCCATTCAAGAAAACCTCGAAAAACTGATGGCAAACAAAACCGTGATTGCGATTGCCCACCGCCTCTCCACTATTGCGGCAATGGATCGTTTAATCGTGATGGATAAAGGACAAATCGTTGAACAGGGTTCACACCAAGAACTGCTCGCCTTAAACGGCGTTTACGCCAAACTCTGGTCACACCAAAGCGGTGGATTCCTCGCTGAAGACAGCGAATAGTCGATTTATCACAGCAAATAGATTTATTATACAAAAGGCGGTTATGATCAGATCATTAACCGCCTTTTTTATTTGGATAGATTTTCCCGCTACATCGCCGCAATGTATTTCAACATCACACCGGCTGCAATGGCGGAACCGATGACGCCGGCGACATTTGGCCCCATGGCGTGCATCAATAAGAAGTTCTGTGAATCCGATTCTAAACCGACTTTATTCACAACTCGCGCTGCCATTGGCACGGCGGAAACACCGGCAGCACCAATCAGCGGGTTAATCGAGGTTTTGCTAAAGCGGTTTAACAGTTTCGCCATTAATACCCCGCTGGCTGTACCGATACCGAATGCGACCACGCCAAGTAATAAAATGCCTAATGTTTGCGGTTGCAGGAATTTGTCCGCCACCAGTTTAGCGCCGACAGACAGCCCCAAGAAAATGGTGACAATGTTAATCAGCGCATTTTGGGTGGTATCGCTTAAGCGATCAACCACGCCACTTACCCGCATTAAATTGCCGAAACAAAACATTCCGAGCAGAGGCGCCGCATCCGGCAGCAGTAATGCTACCAACAGCAACAACACAATTGGAAACAGAATTTTTTCCTGCTTGCTGACATTGCGTAACTGCACCATACGAATCTTGCGTTCACCTTCATTGGTCAAGGCTTTCATAATCGGCGGCTGAATCAACGGCACCAACGCCATGTAGGAATAAGCGGCAACCGCAATTGCACCCAGCAATTCCGGCGCGAGCTTACTGGACAAATAAATCGCAGTCGGACCATCCGCCCCGCCGATAATGCCGATTGCCGCCGCTTGTGGCAGGGTAAATTCAATCAATCCCAACCAATTGAGCAGCAAAGCCCCCAACACAGTGGCAAAAATCCCAAATTGTGCCGCAGCACCAAGCAATAGTGTTTTTGGGTTTGCTAGCAATGGACCAAAATCGGTCATTGCGCCAACGCCCATAAAAATCACCAACGGTGCGACACCATAGCCGATTGCCACTTTATAGAACAGTGCTAAAATCCCCGTAGTGTAGCCCTGATCAGCGGCATAACTCTCCAGCTGATTCATTACCGACGGAAGTGC
Organism: Testudinibacter sp. P27/CKL/0425; assembly: GCF_052931395.1. Taxonomy (NCBI): domain Bacteria; kingdom Pseudomonadati; phylum Pseudomonadota; class Gammaproteobacteria; order Pasteurellales; family Pasteurellaceae; genus Testudinibacter; species Testudinibacter sp. P27/CKL/0425. Next base: position 1,816,823 of record NZ_CM128801.1, read on the forward strand.
GGTATTCATTGCCGCTTTAACCGAATCCAAATCGGCAAGGGTATTCAATTTCGCCGCCACAAACGCCACCTGTTCCGCATTGCCGCTGTGCAACAGATTATCAAGTGCGGTCATCGCCATGCCTGCTTCGGGAATATTGGCAAGCAAACCGCCGAAGCCGATTGGCAACAAAAGCAACGGTTCGAATTTGCGGGCAATCGCAAGCCATAGCAACAACAAGCTGACGACAAGCATGATCGCTTGTCCCAGTTCAAGGTGCATAAAGCCCATGCTGCCTAACAACGCGTAAAGACTTTCCATGATCCGCCCCGCCTTATACCAAGTTCATCAAGCGATCACCCACCGCAACAATACCACCGGCTTTCACCGCGATACCTTGCACGGTTCCGGCTTGTGCGGCGCGAATTTCAGTTTCCATTTTCATCGCCTCCAGCACCAATAGCACTTCATCTTTTGCCACTTGCTGCCCTTCGGACACCACAACTTTCCAGATGTTCCCCGACATTGGAGCCTTAACTTCAACGCCGCCCACCGCTTGCGTTTGTGCAGCTGGCTGAGCGGTTTGTGCCGCTGGTTGTGACGGAGTAATCTCACCGACTTCTCCGCCTTCGCTGACTTTCACCACAAATGCTTTTCCGTCCAGTTCCACGGTGTAAACCGCTGAACCCGATGCCGTTTTAGCAGTCTTAGTTTCGGCTTTCGCATCGACTTTTGGTGACGTTGTCACAGCGGCACTCGGTGCCGGTTCAAATGCCGCCGGATTGCCGCGATTTTCCAGGAATTTCAACCCGACTTGTGGGAATAACGCGACAATCAGCACATCGTCAATCGCATTATCGGCTAATGTAATCCCTTTTTCGGCAGCCAGCGGTTTCACTTCGCCTTCCAATTTTTGCATCTCCGGCGGTAGATGATCCGCCGGGCGATCGGTGATCGGCGAGTCGCCGTTTAATACTTTAGCTTGAAGTGCGGTATCCACCGGCGCCGGGGTGCGTCCGTATTCGCCTTTCAAAATACCCGCGATTTCTTTGGCGATAGTTTTATAGCGTTCGCCCATTAATACGTTGATTACCGCTTGCGTACCGACAATTTGCGAGGTTGGCGTCACCAACGGAATGTAGCCTAAATCCTTACGCACGCGCGGGATTTCCGCTAATACTTCGTCTAACTTTTGTGATGCGTTTTGCTGTTTCAGCTGGCTTTCCAGATTGGTCAACATGCCGCCCGGCACTTGTGCCACTAAAATACGGCTGTCGGTGCCTCTTAATTGTCCTTCAAAGGCGTGATATTTTTTGCGTACATCGCGGAAATAAGCGGAAATTTGTTCCAGCTTCTGAATATTTAAGCCGCTGTCATACGCTGTGTCTTGCAAGGTGGCGACTAACGCTTCGGTTGCCGGATGTCCGTATGTGCCGCTCATCGACGAAATCGCGGTATCTACGCCGTCAACACCGGCTTCAATCGCCTTCAGCAATGCCATTTCCGCCATGCCGGTGGTGGCGTGACAGTGCAAATGCAACCGCACGTCATAACGTTTTTTGATTTCACTGACTAATTCGTAAGCCGCCATTGGGGTTAAAATACCGGACATGTCTTTGATCACCACCGAATCAACGCCGATTTCCAGCAGTTGTTCGGTCACGTCTAACCAGGTATCCAATGTGTGCACCGGGCTGGTGGTGTAGCTCAAAGTACCCTGCGCGTGCCCGCCGTTTTTCTTCACTGCCTGCAACGCGCAACGCATATTGCGCGGATCGTTCATCGCATCAAATACCCGGAACACGTCCATACCGCTGGCAACCGCTCTTTCAACAAAACGTTCGACCACGTCATCGGCATAATGGCGATAGCCCAATAAGTTTTGCCCGCGCAGCAACATTTGCAATGGCGTTTTCGGCAGCGCTTTTTTCAGCTCACGCAAACGCACCCACGGATCTTCGCCTAAATAGCGGATACAAGAATCGAACGTCGCACCGCCCCAAGCTTCTAGTGACCAGTAGCCGATTTGATCCAGATCTGCCGCAATCGGCAGCATATCATCCAAACGTAAGCGGGTTGCAAACAAAGATTGGTGCGCATCGCGCAACACCACATCGGTAATCGCTATTGGTTGTGCTGATTTTGTCATGTTAGAACTCCATTAAAATAAAAAATTAATTGTTTTGTTGTTGGCGGCGGTGATGGGCAATAGCAGCAACAATAATCGGACGCAACGCATCAACATCATTCACTGCACCGGCCGCATTTGCGCTAACATTAGATACTTGCTTACTCTGTGTTGATTTAATCGTTTCGGGAAAAAAGCGGTTAACCGTATTTGACATTAAACGAATGGCAAAAATAAGTATCAAAAGAAACAACAGGACAAAGCCCATTCCGGAAAGCATCAGGTTGACGCCTTCCCCCATTAATTCTGCAGCTGTCATATTTTCAGACCTCTAAGGTTAAGGAACTAAAAGCGGTTTTGATATAGCATACTGAAAGTCACTACCCAAAAGATTGTGATAGATCAAATCGTATTGAGATAAATGCTTGTTTTTATTTACCGCAAGCGCTGCTAAAATGCAATCAGTTTTTCATTAATCGGAGACGACGATCATGGATTTTCAATTTACGCTCGACTACCAAACGAAGCCCATCGCACGCTGCAGCATGGAACATGAAGCGCTGGCTAATTGGATTAACAGCGAAATATATGGTGATTTACAAAAATTGGCGATGGTGCTTGCCGCCATCGACAGCGCCAAACGGAGCCGCAATTCCGCCGATGAACAACAATTGATCGGACATGAGTTTTCGGTATCCATTAACGCCGAAGAAGTGATGATCCAAGCTAATAACCTGACATTCGACCACGGCGACGAGCTGGAAAACGGTTTTAACTACTACGATCAAGAAAGTTTGGCTTTCTGCGGTTTGGAAGATTTTGAACGGTTTTTGTTGCAATACCGCACTTTCATTCAACAACGCTAAAACTGTATTGATTTTTTTACACAACAAAATAAATCATAATTTTTAACAACTTAGCCGAAATATTCGGCTATCGAAAAATATATTGCCACGCTGATCACAAATTTAAATAACTTCGTTTGAACTTCCCGCTTTCTTTTCCTATTATCCGCCGCGCACAACATCCAACACTTAAATTATTTTTATAACAATAATAATACCGTTACTAAATCAACTATTTGGAGATCCGTATATGGAAATCAGCAGCAAATCATTGCCGGTGCCGGCAAGTAAAAAATGGAATAAATTAGACAGTGCCTGGGTGTTAAATCTGTTCGGTACCGCAGTCGGTGCCGGGGTGCTCTTTCTACCGATTAACGCCGGCATGGGCGGTTTCTGGCCGTTAGTCTTAATGGCGCTGATTGTCGGGCCGATGACCTACTTGGCACACCGCGGGCTAAAACGCTTCGTGTTGTCATCCAAAAATCCGGGCAGCGACATCACCGAAGTGGTGGAGGAACATTTTGGTAAAACCGCCGGCAAATTGATCACTCTGCTCTACTTCTTTGCGATTTTCCCGATTCTGTTAATCTACGGCGTCGGCATCACCAACACCGTGATCTCTTTTATGGAAAATCAACTGCATATCGCCGTGCCACCGCGTATGATTTTATCCATTATCCTGATCGCAGGGCTGATCAGCGTAATGCTGATGGGCGAAAAATTCATGCTGAAAGTCACCGAATGGCTGGTATATCCGCTGGTTGCGATTTTGTTCGCGCTGTCGATTTATCTGATCCCCGAATGGACCACCGCATCGCTGCAGCAAGTGCCGGATAGCGGCGCGTTTTTATCAACGCTTTGGTTGACCATTCCGGTGTTGATTTTCTCCTTTAACCATTCACCGGCGATTTCTGCATTTACCCTGTCACAACAACGTGAATACCGCACTTTGGAAGCAACCGAACAGCACAGTAATCGCGTATTACGCGGCACTTCAACCTTGCTGCTGTTGTTTGTGATGCTGTTCGTGTTTAGTTGTGTATTAACTTTAACGCCGGAAGAATTGGCATTAGCGAAAACCCAAAATATTTCCATTCTTTCCTTTTTAGCCAATAAGTTTGATAATCCGTATATCTCGTATTTCGGTCCGTTAGTCGCCTTTTTAGCCATCACCAGTTCGTTCTTCGGGCATTATCTCGGCGCGCGTGAAGGTTTGGCGGGGCTGATCACCAAAATGAACCGCGATGCCGGCAAACCGGAAATCAATCGTAAAAAACTGAATTACATTACCGCACTTTTCTTTTTATTCTCACTGTGGATCGTAGCGGCGCTGAATCCTAGCATTTTGGGGTTAATCGAATCGTTAGGCGGCCCGATTATCGCGATGATTCTGTTTATCATGCCGATGTACGCCGTTCGCCATGTGCCGTCAATGCAGCGTTATCGCGGCAAACTGAGCAATGTGTTTGTGACCGTGATGGGGTTAATTGCCATTTCCGCTATCGTTTATATCCTTTTCCGTTAAAAGCGCAAATGTAGTATGATACGCGCCAAACCTCTGCGCTCGGAAAAGTCGCTGTCGCAGAGGTTTTGTTGTTAATAATAAGAAAAATTTCAGGTATTTATGATTAGTGTTTTTGATATTTTTAAAATCGGAATCGGGCCGTCCAGCTCGCACACCGTCGGCCCGATGAAAGCGGGGAAACAGTTTGTTGACGCGCTTGAACAACAGCAATTATTGCCGCAAATCGATCAAATCAAAGTCGATGTTTACGGCTCGCTTTCACTCACCGGACGCGGCCACAGCACCGATACCGCAGTGATTATGGGCTTGGCGGGTTATCTGCCGGACGATGTGGAAATCGAGACCATTCCGCACTTTATCGCCAAAGTCAAACAAACCGCACTTTTATCGATTGCGCGTGGGCAGCAGCAAGTGAAGTTCGAGTTTGATAACGATCTGATTTTCCAAAAAACCTTTTTGCCACGCCATGAAAACGGCATGACCTTGCACGCGTTGCAACAAGGCAAAACCGTATATTCACAAACTTATTACTCGATTGGCGGCGGCTTTATCGTGGATGATGAAAATTTCGATCAAACCGAAGACGCCGCGTTAGACGTACCTTATCCTTACCAAAGCGCAAACGACATTTTGCAGCACTGCAAAAGTAACGGCTTATCCGTTTCCGGAATGATGTTGCAAAATGAAATCGCCCTGCACGGGCAAAGTGCGGTCAACGACTACTTGCAACGCATCTGGCAAACCATGTCGGACTGTATGCAGCGCGGTATGCACACCGAAGGGCTGTTGCCCGGCCCACTCAAAGTCAGCCGCCGCGCAACCGCACTTCGGCGAATGCTGGAGTCCAACAACAGCCTCTCCAATGATCCGATGAAGATCATCGACTGGGTAAATATGTTTGCCTTGGCAATCAATGAAGAAAATGCCGCCGGCGGACGGGTCGTCACTGCGCCGACCAACGGTGCGTGTGGCATTGTGCCCGCGGTGCTGGCGTATTATCAGCAATTTATCGCGCCGCTGACCGACGAAACCATTGAACGCTACCTGCTCACCTGCGGGGTCATCGGTTCGTTATACAAAATGAACGCCTCAATTTCCGGCGCGGAAGTGGGCTGTCAAGGGGAAGTGGGCGTGGCTTGTTCCATGGCGGCAGCGGGCTTAACCGAAATTTTGGGCGGTACGCCGGATCAAGTGTGCATTGCCGCTGAAATCGGCATGGAACATAACTTAGGGCTGACCTGCGATCCGGTGAACGGGCAAGTGCAAGTGCCGTGCATCGAACGCAACGCCATCGCCTCGGTCAAAGCCATCAACGCCAGCCGTATGGCACTGCGCCGCTCCGGCAGCCCGTCGGTTAGCTTAGACAAAGTGATCGAAACCATGTACGAAACCGGCAAAGACATGAACTCCAAATACCGCGAAACCTCCACCGGCGGTTTGGCGATTAAGATTTTGCCATGTGATTAACCCTCAAAGTGCGGTTTTGCACAGCTCAAACCGCACTTCTCTCGACAATCAAAATTGCGTCCGCGCAGTAACGTTCCTATAATGTGACAAAATAACACATTATAGAGGGTTATATGAGTAACCCGTCGCGTATTACCACCAGAATTGATCTCAATACGCAAGTGTTGTCATTGCAAGCCACACGATTATCAGACGTTGCCAGCGTTAACTCATTTGTAGTGAATGCCGCCGTTGAAAAGGCGAAAGCCATTCTGCAAGCAAAAAATATCATCAAGCTTAACCAAGAGGTCTGGCGAATTCAGGTCTGCCTTGATATTTGGGGCTGTCGGTCAATTAATGAGCTAAGTATCTGTTTACCCTGCGTAGGGTCTAAAAAATTACCCACTATTTCTACTATGCCTTTTTATGTGAATTGTCAGATCAGGTCTGATCTTCTACAGTGTTACTGATAATTTCCATCCACCGGTTTAATGCTTTCCCATTTATTGCACGATGGGCAGTTCCAAACGAGGCGGTGACTACGGTAGCCGCAATGATCACAGCGGTAGGAAAAACTTTGTCCGATTTTATTTTCTACCAGCTGTTGTAAACGGATCAGGCTCTCTTTTGCCCGCCCATTTTCAGCTTCATCAATATCATATTGGATCAAGCGGTTGAAAATATCCATGCTGGGAATGTCGTTCAATTGTTGGTATAAATTCGCCTGCGCCACCGCCGCACCGCTCTTGTTGTCGATCAGCTCCGCCAAAGCGAGTTCTATCGCACCGCTCTTATATTGCTGTTTGGCTTTGATCAGAAACAGCTCGTAGTTATTTTCTTGCTGTAACTGTTGATAACACCATTTCAAGTGCGGTAACACTTCAGACAGAAACGCCGGATTTTGTTGCAGCACGTTTTCAAAATAGTCGATAGCGGCATGAAAATCTTGTTCGCGCATTTCAAGATACGCCAATTCGATTGAGGCTCTAACACAGCTCGGCGACACCGCAAGCGCACGTTTTAGCAATGATTTTTGTTCTTTGGCAGCCAGTTCTTCACTGGCAACATATTCACAGTAATAATGTGCCAATTCCACGTTATTCGCCTTTGGGAAGACCTTTTGGCGCTTCTCAGTGACATCAATCGCTTTTTTCCACTCTTTGGTTTTTTGATAGATTTTCGCCAGTTGTTTTAACGCATTATTGGCAAATTCCGGCTCATCAACCAAGCTGATGTAAATATTTTCAGCACGATCAAGAAAGCCGACTTTCATGTAGTCGAAAGAGAGTTGCTGTTTCGCCAGCAATTTTTGGTCAAAGCTGAAATTCGGATCGTCCACCAAGTTTTGGTGAATCCGAATCGCGCGATCGACTTCACCGCGTGAGCGGAACAGATTGCCTAAGGTGAGAGATGCCTCAAATTGAGAATCGCTGTGGATGTCATTTTCGTTTTCCTGCTTTTGCAGCATATCCAAAAACAAATCAACCGCTTTTTCCTGTTGGTTAGACAGCAAAAAATTCACCCCGGTGACATAGTCGCGGGATAATTTATTGCTGACTTCGTCATGCCCTTTTTTGGCATTCCGATAGCCCATATACCAGCCGTAAAGCGCGGCAACAGGCAATAACAGGAAAAGTAATTCAAGCATTATGGTTGCACAGCTTTATCACGGCTTGCCGTCAATTCGGTGATTTGCTGCGTTTGACGTTTGATTTGGCGGTTAAGGCGCAGGTTTTTCACTTTTAAGCGTAACACGAAAAATGCGCAGATAATCCAGCCCAGCAACAGCCCTAAGCCAAATAAAATCGCTGCCAGTGAGGATAACTGCAATTCGCTTTTGGCGATGATGTAGTTGAATGAAATCACTTGATCATTATCGGCTCCGATAGTAATTGCCACAATCACGATAGCCAAGACGATCACAAAGCCTAAAATGTATTTAATCATGCTATTCTCCTGAATTTTATAGCGAATGGGTTCTATTATGCCAAAAATCTGAGTTAGCATATAGACAAAATCACCGATAAAGCAGGATTTATTTTCAGCTAGCCGGGAAATTCGACTATTTCAATCGTTGTCGCCGACAAGAAAGTTAGCGGATTTTAGCCCAACAGACATACCGCACTTTGGCACTCAAAGTGCGGTCACGTTATCACGAGCATAAAAAAACGGCACTTTTCAGTGCCGTTGTATATACTTAATTGGTTTCGTTCACACGTTCTCTAAGCTCTTTACCCGCCTTGAAGTGAGGAACATACTTCGCGTCCAAATCTACTTTTTCACCGGTTTTCGGGTTGCGCCCGATCCTCGGTTGGCGGTAGTGAAGCGAGAAGCTGCCAAAGCCCCGAATTTCAATGCGATCTCCGTCTTCCAGAGTTTGCGACATTGATTCAAGGATACTCTTAACCGCATTTTCTACGCTTTTTACCGGAACTGTATGATTTTGTTGAATCAAACTTTCGATAAGCTCTGATTTAGTCATGTTGTCTCCTCATTTTAGACGGATACCGACATCAGTATCCGTATGTGAAGTTCAATTAATTATTCGCCTTTTGACGCAGCTTTAAACGCTTCTGCCATTGCATTCGGAATTGCTTCTTCTTGCTTATTCACATTAGCTACAGCTGCGCTGTCTTCCGCTTCGTCTTTCGCACGAACGGACAGGTGTACAGTGCGAGATTTGCGATCAACACCGGTGTATTTCGCTTCAACTTCGTCACCAACGCTCACCACAGTTGTTGCGTCTTCGATACGCTCACGCGCTAAATCTGCCGCACGAACATAACCTTCAGCACCGCCTTCCAGTTCTACTTTAACACCTTTCGCGTCAACTTCAACTGCTTTACCTTTAACAACAGCGCCTTTTTTGGTTGCTGCAACAAAGTTGTTGAACGGATCTTCTTCTAATTGTTTGATGCCTAAAGAGATACGCTCTTTAACTGCGTCAACTTGAAGGACGACAGCGGCAACTTCGTCGCCTTTTTTGTAGTTACGAACCGCTTCTTCGCCTGCAACATTCCAAGAAATGTCAGACAAGTGAACCAGACCGTCGATACCGCCTTCTAAACCGATGAAGATACCGAAATCAGTGATAGATTTGATTTTGCCTTCAACGCGATCACCTTTTTTGTGAGTCTCGTCGAATTGCTGCCATGGGTTGGCTTTACATTGTTTCAAGCCTAAAGAAATACGGCGACGTTCTTCGTCGATTTCCAACACCATCACTTCAACTTCATCACCAACGCTAACGACTTTAGATGGGTGAATGTTTTTGTTAGTCCAATCCATTTCTGAAACGTGAACCAAACCTTCAACGCCGTCTAAAATTTCAACGAAGCAGCCGTAGTCGGTTAAGTTAGTCACTTTACCGCTTAATTTGCTGTTTACCGGGTGATTTTCAGCGATAGCAACCCAAGGATCTTGACCTAATTGTTTTAAGCCTAAAGATACGCGAGTACGATCACGATCGAATTTCAAGACTTTAACCGTGATTTCATCACCCACATTCACGATTTCGCTTGGGTGTTTAACACGTTTCCAAGCCATATCTGTGATGTGTAACAAGCCGTCAACACCGCCTAAATCTACGAATGCACCGTAGTCGGTCAGGTTCTTAACGATACCTTTAACCACTGCGTCTTCTTGCAGATTTTCCAACAATTGCTCACGCTCTTGGCTGTTTTCGGTTTCAATCACAGCACGACGGGAAACAACTACGTTGTTGCGTTTTTGATCCAGCTTGATTACTTTGAATTCTAACTCTTTACCTTCCAAATGTAAGGTGTCACGGATTGGACGAGTATCTACCAGTGAACCCGGTAAGAATGCACGCACACCGTTCAACTCAACTGTGAAGCCGCCTTTCACTTTACCGTTGATTAAACCGATAACAGTCGCTTGTTCTTCGTAGGCTTTTTCCAGTTCGATCCAAGATTCATGGCGAACCGCTTTTTCACGAGACAGTTTAGTTTCACCGAAGCCGTCTTCAACAGCGTCCAGAGCCACTTTTACTTGGTCGCCGATTTGAACGTCTAATTCGCCTTGGGCGTTCAGAAATTCTTCAACAGGGATTGCGGATTCAGATTTTAAACCTGCGTCAACCAATACAAAACCTTTTTGGATAGCAACAACAGTACCGTTAACGATAGAACCTTGACGGGTTTCAAGTTCTTTTAGGGATTCTTCAAATAATTGAGCAAAAGATTCAGTCATATTTAATCTTCAAATAAATTAATAACGTCCATTTGAATTCCTTCCAAATGGGGCTGTTTCAATCAGTTCATTCGTCCTTGAACAAACCATAGTTTAAAAATCAAGCGCACGCATTTATGCGCTGATCGATATATTGTAACGCTTTTTCGACAACTTCGCTAATACTTAATGCGGTTGAATCCAATAAAAGTGCATCATCAGCGGCTTTTAGCGGCGCAACTTCACGATTACGGTCGCGGAAATCCCGTTCTTTGATTTCGGTGAGAATTTGCTCGTAATCGGCATTGATGCCTTTTTGTTCCAATTGCTTAAAGCGGCGGTTGGCGCGTTCTTCCGAACTGGCATCTAAAAAGATCTTCGCTTGCGCTTGCGGAAACACCACCGTGCCCATATCCCGACCATCGGCAATCAGCCCTTTTTCGCTGCTGAAATCTCGTTGCCGCTGTAACAATGCCGACCGCACTTTGGGGAATGGCGCCACTTTTGAGGCATTATTGCCAGCGATTTCGGTGCGAATCTCGGCACTCACGTCTTCGCCTGCCAATAACACGCTCACCTTACCATTTTCCGGCACAAAGCGAATATCGAGCGTTGCCGCCAACTCGGCAAGTGCGGTTTCATCGTCAAGCGCAACCGCACTTTTCACCGCCGCTACGCCCAATACCCGATAAATCGCCCCTGAATCCAACAATTCAAAGCCGAACGTTTGCGCCAGTGCCTGACACAATGTGCCTTTGCCGACGCCACTTGGACCGTCAATGGTGATAACGATATTTTTGTTCATGTGTTCTCTCATATTCTAAAAAGCCATTAATGCTCAACTTGAGTGCTAACGCCCTCCCTCCGCCAGCGGAGAGAGGGAAATTGTAATGCCGAATCAACGTTAATCCTAAAATGAATTTATGCTAAACGATATTTCTCGGCAAACAAATGTGGTACATCGCTAAACACCGCAAACACGCCCCAATTAAATAACTCATTGGCACGCATGGTGCTGTTCACCGTATAAACCGCCACTTTATAACCCGCTTGATTGAATCGTGCCACCGTTTCACGCGTCAATCCTTGTTGCGACAAATGAATATACTCCGCTCCGACCCACTCCAACACGGTGAGCGCATCATCTAACGATTGAAATGATTCATATAGACACGCCACCGCCAATTGCGGACAGCGTTTTTTCAGCTCGGCAAGAAACAGATGATTGAAACTGGAGATGATCACCTGCCGTTCCGGCTCAAGTGCGGTCAATGCCTGCTGTAAGCCGTCTAACAGGCTCAATGCCATCGCCTTGCCCGCTTCACAACTTTTGATTTCAATATTGGCGTTTAATTTCTGTTCATTCATCAGTTGAACCAATTGCGCTAACGTCGGCAACGGCTCGCCTTGAAATGCCTCGCCAAACCACGAACCGGCATCAATGCCGTTCAAATCCGCCTGCGTAAAATGGTAATAACCGCCACTGCGGCTAGTGCAGCGATCCAGTGTTGAATCATGGGTGAGTATCACCGTACCGTCGCCGATCACGTCAATATCACATTCAAACCAGTTAATCTGATGTTCGCTACACAATTTGATTGCAGCCAACGTATTTTCCGGCGCAAGCGCAGACACGCCACGATGGGCATAGACTCGGTGTTGCATTTGTTTCTCCTTTGTTTCTCCTTTTGATTTTCTCCCTTTGCCTTGCGAACATCTTCAAAAATTTTCGCCCTCTCCGCTAGCGGAGGGGGCTGCCGAAGGCTGGGGGAGGCTGTGTTTTATTATAATGGTGTTACCACCCAACAGTTATGAATCTGTTTATTGCGTTCAAAATCCAACGGCAAGGTTTTGGCGGAAATTTCCTGTGCTTGCAAGCCAAGTGCGGTCAAGCCGTCAAAATCCATTTTAAAGCCACGTTTATTGTTAGAGAAAATAATCGTCCCGTTCGGGCGGATAATGTTTTTCAGCATCGTCATTAATTTCAAGTGATCACGCTGCACGTCCCAACTGTCTTCCATGCGTTTAGAGTTGGAGAACGTTGGCGGATCGACAAAGATCAAATCAAATTGCTGCTTGCAGTTCGCCAACCATTGCAAACAATCGGCTTGAATAATTTTGTGTTGTCGCCCTTCGGCAAAGCCGTTCAAAATGAGATTCTGCTCTGCCCAGTTTAAATAGGTGTTAGACATATCCACCGTGGTGGTGGTTTTTGCACCACCTAATGCGGCGTGCACCGTTGCCGAGCCCGTGTAGGCAAACAGGTTCAAGAAATCCTTGCCCTTTGCCATTTCCCCGACCATTTTGCGGGTTAAACGGTGATCCAAGAACAAGCCCGTGTCGAGATAATCGGTCAAGTTCACCCATAATTTCGCGCCATATTCCTGAACGTCAAAATACTCGCCCTGAGCGCCCAGTTTCTCATATTGGCTGCTGCCTTTCTGTTTTTGGCGCACTTTCAACACCAATTTATTGGTGGCAACGCCCGTCACGTGTAACGTGGCGCTCACGGCATCAAGCAAACGTTGGCGCGCTTTCGCAGGGTCAATATTTTTCGGGGCGGCGTATTCTTGCACCACAATGTAATCGGCATAGCGATCCACGGCTAAATTGTATTCGGGCAAATCGGCATCATATAAGCGGTAAGCGTCTAATCCTTGCTGCTGCGCCCATTTTTCGATTTTTTTACTGTTTTTCTGCAAGCGGTTAGCAAAATCTTGCGCCAGCGTTGCCTGCCCTGAAACCGCACTTTGCACCAAATCATCGGTGTTTTCGCCACCATTTGCTGACGGTTGAAGTGCGGTTGCGGCTTTAATCTGATAATTTTTCTGCAAACATTCCAACGGTCCGTTTTTGGCTTTAAATTGGCGGTGTGAACGCAAGCGGATACAGTTGAGTAATTCAGGTTCAGCACTAAAAATCGACACATTCCAACCACCAAATTGTTCTTTCAAACGCTGCCCAAACACCGAATACAACGCAATCAACGCAGGGGTTGTGCCCAAGCGCTCGCCGTATGGTGGATTACACACCACTGTGCCTGTTTCCGCTGGCGAGCACGGATTTTTGAGCGCCGCCACGTCCCCTTGTTTAAAGCGGATCAAATGCGCCACGCCCGCTTGTTTGGCGTTATTCTGGGCTTTTTGTAACACCCGATGATCAAGATCAAAACCGTAAAAGTGCGGTTGCGGATTTTGCTGCGCGTGCAGTGCGGCTTGCTGTTCTGCGGCTGACCGCACTTGCTGCCAGCAATCGTATTGATGCCCTTTCCAGTGATCAAAGCCCCAATGCAGCCGCCCCAATTGCGGTGCAATGCCCGCTTCGATTTGTGCCGCTTCAATTAACAGCGTGCCTGAGCCGCACATCGGATCAACCAACGGCGTGCCCTTTTCCCAGCCAGAACGCAACACCGCCGCCGCCGCCAAGGTTTCACGCAGTGGCGCTTTGCCACTCTCTTCACGGTAGCCGCGCAAATGCAATGCCTCACCGCTTAAATCTAACGAAATAATCAACTCTTCACGGTTCAGATTGGCATGGATTCGAATATCGGGGTACGCTTTTTCCACGTTCGGGCGTGGCTCGCCACGGCGTTCAAAATAATCGACAATCGCATCTTTCACCCGCATTGCGCCAAATTGGGTGTGGCGAATGGCTTGGTTAGTACCGTTAAAATCCACTAAAAAGCTGCTTTTGCTGTCGAAATGTGCCAACCAATCAAAATTGGTGACCGTGGAATAGAGATCGATATCGTCATACACTTTGCCGTGCGTCAAAGGCAATAAGATCCGAGAAGCCAAACGGCTCCAGAGTAAAGTGCGGTATAATGTGGCATCGTCTGCTTGATAAGCAACACCGCCTTGCTTAATTTGGCACGCCTCTGCGCCAAGTGCGGTGAGTTCAACTTTTAATAATTCTTCAAATCCACGCGCGGTGGTGGCAAACAATGTGTTCATCGTTTTCATGGGGTCATCTGCTCTCAATCGGTCTTTCGTTGAGGCGCAGTATAGCAAAGTTGGGGGGAATGAGCAGGTTATATTCTTTCAATAAATCATCAAAAGACACAAGCGCTAAAGTTCCATTCGTTTTATCGCGCAAATATTCTTCAATATCGGGGGAATCTTGCAATCCATGCGCTGACAATACCGCCTGCTTGGCTTTTATCTTGTTGCATAAAAAATCCCAACCGCACTTGGCGATTGGGATTGCATTAAGAAATGGTATGGTTTTCGTTATTGTGTATTTTCGTTGGTCAATAACTTGCCTTGGTATTCGCCCGTTAAGCTCTGCAAAAACGCCACCATATCCTTGACATCTTTTTCTGGCAAGGTTACGCCCGTTTGATATTTCAACATCAACTCAACTGCGTGTTGTAAATTCTCAGCTTGTGCATCGTGGAAATACGGTGCGGTAAGTTCGATATTGCGCAAACTCGGCACTTTGAAACGGTGTTTATCGCGCGGATCTTGGGTTTGGTTAAAGCGTCCGAGATCGTCTGCGCTGATCGCTTTGCCGCGATTGGCGAAATAATTAGATTTGGTGCCGAGCAATTCATACGAGCTGCCGCCCATGTTCACGCCGCTGTGACAGGTGTCACATTTGTATTGTTGGAATAATTCGTAACCGCGCGCTTGGCTTGCCGTTAAGGCTTTTTCGTCACCTTTCAAGAAACGGTCGAATGGGCTGTTCGGTGTAATTAAGGTTTTCTCAAATTCCTCAATCGCATCGGTGATATTATCGCCGCTGAAACCGTCAGGATAAACCGCTAAAAATGCGGCTTTCAAACTTTCGTCTTGATCCAATCTGGCGATAATTTCCTCCCAGTCTTTTGCCCCCATTTCAACCGGGTTAAACGGCGGCCCGCCGGCTTGTTCCGCTAAGGTTGCGGCGCGACCGTCCCAGAATTGTACAAAGTTAAACGCCGCGTTATACACCGTCGGCGCATTAATGCCGCCTTTTTGTCCGTGAATGCCGGTTGAAGTCGGTAAATTATCCACCCCACCGCTGTTTAAGCCGTGGCAACTGGCGCAAGAAACACTGTTATCGCCCGAAAGTGCGGCGCTGTGGAATAACAAATTACCTAGTTCCACTTTTTTCGGATCAACCGGCAGTTTGTCAGGAATCGGCTGAATAAAGCGGCTAGCGGAAGTGCCTTCGGTTTCCGTTGGCAGCAAATAGGCTTGACGCTGTTCGCGGATCCAGTCCAGCAACACTTTTTGCTCTTGTGCATTGAGCGATGATCCCCAATGCACATGAATAAACGATTTTACAGGCATTTCATCATTAATCGCCACTCGCTCCAATTTTGCCAATGCCGAAGCAGACAAATTTTGCGGGTGATCCAAATGCGCGGTAATATCACTGAGTAAAAAATGATCCAGCGCCTTGTCAATATCATCTTGCATAATGCCGTTAATGATCGGTAATTTAATATAAAACGGCACTTCGGCATTTTGGGTGTGGCAATATTGGCATTGGTTATCATAAAAAATATACTCCACCGCTTTTGCCGCCGGATTTTGTACCGCACTTTGTGCCAGCCATTTCTCTTTTTGTTGATTATCGAAGTGGTTGACATATGTCACGGTGGCTAAAAAACCCGCTACGCCCACGCCGATAAGCGAAAAAATTATTTTTTTATTCATCTTTGCGCCCTTAGTTTAGGTTAAAATATCATCAATAAAACTCACCACAACTTCCGAGGTAGTTTCCGTTATTTTTAACTTTGATTTTTTGATTAATATCAAGGGATTTAATTTGTATTACCTATCGTTCTAATAGGCTTATTTTTTACATGGTTTCTAAATCAGCGCGATAAAACGCCGTTAAGCCATTTTTACTATTTGCAACCCTGCCGATTTATACTAAAATTCACCACAAAATTTAAACCTAATTATTAACAAACTACGCTGCTCTTAGCGAGGTGTACCATTTTAAAATTAATTAAACAGTTTTTCGGCAAGAAGGAAAAAAACCAACGCAGCCCGAAAACACAAGACACGCAATCATCGACGAGCACTTTAACGCAACCTCATAAAGCCAAAATCCGCCCCACGCCGACTCTTGGGCCAAAAGTGAGCAAACCGCGCAAATCGAATCATCAGACCGCACTTCACCCGCATAAAACCAACAAATATCAATTCAAAGCGTCTGAATATTGCATTTATCCGCGCATGATCCAGCGCAATGCGTTGAGCGTGGTCGAAAAATTACAACGCAACGGCTATGACGCCTATGTAGTCGGCGGCTGCCTGCGCGATCTACTGTTGGACAAAAAGCCGAAAGATTTTGATGTCGCCACCAACGCCAATCCCGATCAAATTAAAAAAATCTTTCAGCGCCAATGCCGTTTAATCGGGCGCCGTTTTCGCTTGGCGCACATTATGTTCGGGCGTGAAGTGATCGAAGTCGCCACCTTCCGTGCTGAGCACCAAGAACAGCATCAAGGCGATCTGTCGCGCCAAAGCTCAGAAGGAATGCTGCTGCGCGATAATGTTTACGGCTCCCTGGAAGACGATGCCAAACGCCGCGATTTCACGGTGAATGGGCTGTATTATGATCCGAAAAATAACGTATTGATAGATTATTTCAATGGTGTGGACGATCTGCGCAACGGTAAATTGCGCTTGATTGGCGATGCCGAAACCCGCTATCAAGAAGATCCGGTCAGAATGCTGCGCGCCATTCGTTTTATGGCAAAACTGGATATGTTTTTGGATCGTGAAACCAAAAATCCGATCAAACAGTGCGCGCCGCTGCTGAGAAATATCCCTGCCGCGCGGCTATTTGACGAATCCCTGAAGCTGTTGCAAAGCGGCTATGGGTTAAAAACTTACGAATTATTAAAGCAATACCAGCTATTGCCTTACCTGTTCCCGACCTTAACCGCGTTTTTCACCGAACAACAGGATTCAATGGCGGAACGCATGATCCGCAAAGCGTTGCAGTCTACCGATGAACGGATTAAAGACAATTTGCGCGTCAACCCTGCGTTTTTATTTGCCGCGTTTTATTGGTATCCGCTGCGCGAAAAAATGGAACAATTGAAAAATGAAGCCGCATTGAATAACTTTGATGCGTTTTCGATTGCCGCCAGTGAAGTGTTAGACGGATTGTGCCTTGCGCTGACCGTGCCGAAACGCTATACCATTGTGGTGCGTGAAATCTGGCAGTTGCAATTGCAACTGCCAAAACGTAGCGGCAATCGGGCGGAAAAAACCATGCAACAGCTGAAATTTCGTGCCGGTTACGATCTGTTGGCGATGCGTGCCGAATTGGAAGGCGGTGAATTGATCGAATTGGTGAGCTGGTGGCATGAATATCAACTCAGCAACCCACAACAGCGTGAGAACCTGATAGTGGAACAAAACGAACGCCACCCGCAGCCGAAAAAGAAACGCCGTTATCGTCGCCGCAAACCGAGCAATAAGGCAAAAAATGCAAACTAAGCCAAATTACCAGCGCTGCTATATTGCCTTGGGCAGCAATTTAGCCACCCCAATCGAGCAGCTGAAAAGTGCGGTTTCTTCCCTCGAAAACCTCACCCAGACCGAGCTGATTGCCGTCAGTTCGTTTTATCGCAGTAAACCCCTCGGGCCGCAAGATCAGCCGGATTTCGTCAACGCGGTGGCGACGATTGAAACCGAACTTTCGCCGCTTGCACTGCTTGATGCACTGCAACAAATCGAACAACAACAAGGCAGAGTTCGGTTGCGCCGCTGGGGCGAACGCACGTTGGATCTGGACATTCTGCTGTATGGCGATCAGGTTATTCAAAGCGAACGCCTGACCGTACCGCACTACGATATGCACAACCGCGAATTTGTGATCGTACCGCTATATGAAATCGCACCGCACTTGCAGTTGCCAAGTGGGAAAAAGTTATCAGAATATGTTATTCAATTTGAAAAAAATAGTATGGAAGTTATCGAGCAATATGCTTAAGCGTATTCTCAAATATCATAATATCTACATTAGTCCAGTCCCTTGCGAATCATCGGTTCGAAGAAATCGTATTCAACTAAAAACGCGTCATGGCCAAAATCGGAATTGAATTCGTGGTAGTCCAGTTGCACGCCGTTTTCTTCCAACAGCGCTTTACTTTTGCGCATATCCACCGCTTTGAACAGCTGATCATTTGCCACCGCAACCAGCATATAACGCGCTTTGATTCGTGATAACGCTTGTTTGATGTCATTTTGATAATTCATTGCCGGATCGTATAAGTCCAGTGCGCGGGTTAAGTGCAGATAACTGTTGGCATCAAAGCGATCGAGAAATTTCTTGCCTTGGTAGCTAAGGTACGATTCCACTTGAAAGTAATCGCCGAAATGTTCCGGCACTTGTTTTTGCACCCGCCCAAAGGCTTTATTCAATTGAATATCGGTGCGATAGGTCAACATCCCCAACATTCTGGCGATCGACAACCCCTGCTCCGGCGGCTGCCCGCCATAGTAATCGCCATTGTTAAAGTGCGGATCAGCAATAATCGCTTGGCGCATCACATGGTTAAATCCGATAGCTTCGGCACTGAAATGTAATGAGGAGCAGAGATTGATTACACTGCCAACCATTTCGGGATAGTCAATCGCCCACTGAGTCGCCTGCATACCGCCGAAAGAGCCGCCGATCACCGCGCGCAAGTGCGGTATTTGCAATGCATCAAGCAAAGCTTTTTCCACTTGAATAATATCTTGAATGGTGATTGCCGGGAATTGGCTGCCGTAGGGCTTTCCGCTAGCGGGATTTATCGAGGAAGGGCCCGTTGTGCCTTTACAACCGCCCAGCACATTAGAACAGATAAAAAAGAAGCGATCGGTATCCAGCGCCAAACCGGGCCCCATAAAACTTTGCCACCAGCCTTTGGCTTCACTTTCATCGGCAAAATACGGTTCGGCATCGCCGGTCAGCGCATGACAAATTAAGACGGCATTATCTCGTTCGGCGTTCAATT
Source organism: Testudinibacter sp. P27/CKL/0425 (assembly GCF_052931395.1). NCBI lineage: Bacteria > Pseudomonadati > Pseudomonadota > Gammaproteobacteria > Pasteurellales > Pasteurellaceae > Testudinibacter > Testudinibacter sp. P27/CKL/0425. Next base: position 1,835,887 of record NZ_CM128801.1, read on the forward strand.
GTCCGTAAGTTTGGTATGCCACTTCAATGTTACCGAGCTTTCCGCCTAAAAGTAACTGCATCGGATTTTCAGTAAACAGTTGAATGGATTTGACCGCCATAAATATCTTGAACTCGTTTTTATCTGTTGTTATTGAATTAAGTGCATAAATTACCGATCCCTAAAATCATTGTCAAGCAATTTTAGCCGTCTAAACATCTGGAATGATATACTTCCAGCTTCTCGCTTGCTTTTTCACCTTTTAACGCTATGCTAATGCATAATTTTATTGCGTATAAGGGCTGTCCGCGTATGTTACATCACCCAATTAAAGGCGCACTGGCAATGGTGCTTGCCGGTGTGGTATTTGCCGTGATCAACACCGTCACTCAGGTTTTGGGCACGGAAACCCAAATTGATTCCGCCTCGGTGGCGCTGTATCAATATTTGTTTGCGCTGCTGTTTCTTGCGCCGAGCCTGTTGAGAGCCGGAAAAAGTGTGTTCAAAACCCGCCATTTGTTATGGCATATTCTGCGGGTTGGAATCTCGGTGGTCGGGATTCAATGTTGGATTAGCGCATTAATGTATCCGATTCCGATTTGGCAAGGCATCGCGTTGATCATGACCTCGCCGCTGTTTGCCACACTCGGCGCGGCACTATTTTTAAAAGAACAAGTCGGGGTTAGCCGCATTGTCGCCACCCTGCTGGGCTTTTGCGGCGCGATGATCATTCTAAAGCCGTGGGCGGAAGATTTTAATCCGGTCGCATTATTGCCGCTCGCCGCCGCGCTATGTTGGGCGATTTATTCGCTGATGGTGAAAAAATTGTCCGCCCACGATTCGCCGACAACGATCGTGGTGTACCTGTTTATTTTGATCACCCCGTTTAATTTGCTAAGCGTGCTGCAATCTTCCGCCTTATCTCTGCCGAACGCCGCGCAATGGGGCTATCTGATTTTGCTCGGCTTTTTAACGGCAATTGCTCAATTAGCGATCGCCAAGGCGTATAATCTGGCGGATGCCGCGTATTTACAGCCGTTTGATTTCCTTAAATTGCCGCTGAATATTTTTGGCGGCTGGTTGGTATTTCACGCCGTTCCGCCGGGGCGACTCTGGCTGGGTGCAGGTTTGATTATTTTAGCTATTTTATATATTACATACCATGAAAGTGCGGTCAAAAAGCGAGCCGAATCAGCAAAATAAGACGGCTTCGTCTGGCAGACAATCACTAATATTGCTAAAATAACAACATAGGTTATTGTCATAACGCCTCATCCTCACTATAAAATGTAGTAAGCATTCCGACAAATTAGCCGCAGGTTATTCCAAGTGCGGTTATATTTGGATTTTTGAGTCAGCGAAGCAATCGCATATTGTGATAGAAAGATAATAAAGATGGCAGCACGCAAAAAAATCGAAAACTCCGCTCCATTGGCGCCGCCCGCCAATCAATGGGGTGTGGCGATTCGTCGCCTGCTAAAACCGCTGCTCAAATATTCCGCTTATTTTTTCTCTTTCTCACTGATTGTGATTATTCTGGTCGATCAAGCGATCGGTTTTTATGTCCGCAAAAATATCCATTATGACATTCACGCCGTGCCGCACCGCCCTTATGCGCTGGTGCTTGGCACATCGCGCTATTTTAGCGACAACTCGCTGAATCTGTTTTATTACAATCGCTTGTTGGCGGCACAGGAATTAATCAAAAATAACAAAGTGGACTACCTGCTGTTAAGTGGCGACAACCGCACGCCACAATACAATGAACCGCGCAATATGTTTTATGACTTGCGCAAATTGGGCGTAAACGGCGAATTTATGTATCTGGATTTTGCCGGTTTCCGTACGCTGGATTCGGTGATTCGCGCCAAAAGTGTTTTCCGCGCCGATGCTTTCACCATTGTTTCACAGCGTTTCCATTGTGAACGCGCACTGTTTATCGCGCAATATTACGACATTGATGCGATCTGTTATGCCGCGGAATACCCAGACGGACACTACGGCGTGCGGGTACGCGAATTTTTTGCCCGCCTGTATATGCTGTGGGATCTGCTGACGGAAAAAGGCCCGTATTTTTTAGGCGAGCCGGAACCGCTACCGCCGCCGCTGATGTCGGAATAACCGACAAACCGCACTTGAATCACAATTTAATCTGTATTTAGTATTGTTCTTGGTGCCAGAAAAACGGATAATACTTCCTTGTTTTTTCGGCTGGATAGTTATGATCGATTATCTCTTATTGGTGATTGGAACCGCACTTGTTAACAACTTCGTCCTGATTAAATTTTTAGGGCTGTGTCCGTTTATGGGCGTTTCCAAAAAAATTGAAACCGCTATCGGTATGGGACTGGCAACTACCTTTGTGTTGACAGTGGCTTCGCTATGCTCGTATTTAATCGACCGCTATATTTTAATGCCGCTCAGTGCCGAATTCTTGCGCACACTGGTCTTTATTCTGGTGATCGCGGTGGTGGTGCAATTCACGGAAATGGTGATCCACAAAACCAGCCCGACGCTCTACCGCCTGCTCGGCATTTTCCTGCCGCTGATCACCACCAACTGCGCGGTGTTGGGCGTGGCGTTATTGAATATCAACCTTTCCCACACCTTAGTACAATCGGTGATTTACGGCTTCAGCGCCGCTTTAGGCTTTTCACTGGTGTTGGTGTTATTCGCTGCCCTGCGTGAACGGCTTGCCGCCGCCGATGTGCCGAAACCGTTCCGCGGCGCCTCCATCGCATTAATCACCGCCGGCTTAATGTCACTGGCATTTCTAGGCTTTACCAATCTGGTGCACAGCTGATGGCTATTTTGAATCAATTGACCGCACTTCACTGGGTGCTGCTGATTATTGCCTTGTTAGCGCTAATTTTTGGCGCAGTTCTCGGTTTTTCATCGGTGAAACTCAAAGTCGAAAGTGATCCGATTGTCGATCAAATTGATGCGATTTTGCCACAAAGTCAATGCGGACAATGCGGATATCCCGGTTGTCGCCCGTATGCGGAAGCGATCGCCAACGGCGATGTGATCACCAAGTGCGTTCCGGGCGGGCAACCGCTGGTAGTGCAACTGGCGGATATGTTGGGTGTTGAAGTGCCAAGCACCGATTTTGCCGAAGGTGCGCCGGAAGTGAAAGTCGCGTTTATTCATGAAGACATGTGTATCGGCTGTACTAAGTGTATTCAAGCTTGCCCTGTCGATGCGATTATCGGCTCAAATAAAGCGCTGCACACGGTGATTCCCGATCTGTGCACCGGCTGTGAATTGTGCGTCGCTCCGTGCCCGACTGACTGCATTACCATGGAAAAAGTGGCGAACAATATTGAACAATGGAATTGGAAATTCGATCCGAAACTGATTATTCCGGTCAATCGCGTACAACCCAATTTGCCTGCTGAGAACGGAGGAAAAAATGCGTGATTTAATCCAACGTATTAACTCCGGCAAACTGTGGCAATTTCCCGGCGGAATTCACCCGGCGGAGATGAAATCGCAATCCAACCAGAAAAAAATCGGTCGCCTCGCACTGTCTGATCACTTCTATATTCCGCTGAAACAGCACGTTGGTGACGCTGCCGAATTAACCGTCAAAATCGGCGACAGCGTACTAAAAGGGCAACAGCTCACCAACAGCCAACTTTTGAGTAAATTGCCGATCCACGCCCCGACCTCCGGACGTATTATCGACATCTGCGCCTACCCTGCCAATCACCCGTCCGGTTTAAATGAACCGATGATCGTGCTTGAAGCGGACGGGCTTGATCAATGGCGTGACCGCACTTTGCATGATGATTTCATGGCGTTCAGCGTAGAACAGTTGATTGAACGCATTTACCAAGCCGGAATTGCAGGGCTCGGCGGCGCGGTGTTCCCGAGCGCCAATAAAATCAATTATGTGACCAACGGCATTAAATTGCTGGTGATTAACGGCGCGGAATGTGAGCCTTATATCAGCTGTGATGATCGTTTAATGCAGGATTACAGCCATGAGATTTTAGAAGGGATTCGCATCTTGCGCTACCTCACTCGCCCTGAAAAAATCGTGTTTGCGATTGAGGACAACAAACCGCAAGCGATTCAGGCGATTAAAAAAGCCCTGCAAGGCGCGAATGATATTGAACTGCGGGTGATTCCGACTATCTATCCGTCCGGCGCCTCAAAACAACTGATTCAAGTGCTCACCGGATTGGAAGTGCCAAAAGGCGCGCGTTCCTCCTCACTTGGCATTCTGATGCACAACGTCGGCACGGTTTTTGCCATTAAACGCGCGGTGCTCGACGACGAGCCACTGATTGAACGCGCGGTGACCTTAACCGGCGATAAAATCCCGCAACCGCGCAATTATTGGGTGCGCCTCGGCACACCAATTCAAGATCTGCTGCAACAAGTCGGCTATCAGGCGGACGATCGCCTGCCGATTTTTGTCGGCGGCCCGATGATGGGCTATATTTTGCCGAATCCGCAAGCGCCGGTTACCAAAATGACCAACTGCTTGATTGCACCAGATCATTTTGAATATGCCCCGCCACCGCCCGAACAGAGCTGTATCCGCTGTTCCAGCTGTTCCGATGCTTGCCCGGTGCAACTGTTGCCGCAGCAACTGTATTGGTTTGCCCGCAGCGAAGATCATGAAAAATCACAGCAATACTATCTCAGCTCTTGTATCGAATGCGGCGTGTGTGCTTATGTCTGTCCGAGCAATATTCCGTTGATTCAATATTTCCGTCAGGAAAAAGCCAAAATTGCGGAAATTAAACATAAAGAGCGATTAGCCGAAGAAGCCAAAGTGCGGTTTGAACAGCGTGAAGCACGTTTGTTGAAAGAGAAATTGCAACGCGAACAACGCGCGCAACAAGCCGCCGAAAAACGTCGCCAAGAAATTGCGCAACAAAAAGGCGAAGATCCGGTTAAAGCCGCATTGGAACGCTTAAAAGCGAAGAAAGCCGCTCAAGCGACCGAAGCGGCTGCCGAACCGACAACCGGCAACGTAATCCAAACCGAACAAGGCGAAACACTGCCGGATAACCGAGAATTAATCGCACAACGCAAAGCGCAGCGTGAAGCCAAACGCTTACAACAAGCAGAAAGCCCAACCGGCAACACTCAGGCTTCTGATGCGGTAGCCGCTGTTATTGCGCGTGCTAAATCCAAAAAAGCAGCGGCTGAAAGTAAACAAGCAACAGCAGATTCGGCAAATTTCGCTGAAAACAGCCCAAGTGCGGTCGAAGCCGATCCTCGCAAAGCTGCGGTCGCCGCTGCTATTGCGCGCGCCAAAGCGAAAAAAGCAGCAACTGAAAGTGAACAAGCGACAGCAGATTTAGCTAATTCTGCTGAAAACAGCCCAAGTGCGGTCGAAGCCGATCCGCGCAAAGCCGCCGTTGCTGCTGCTATTGCGCGCGCTAAAGCGAAAAAAGCAGCAACTGAAAGTGAACAAGTGACAGCAGATTTAGCTAATTCTGCTGAAAACAGCCCAAGTGCGATCGAAGCCGATCCGCGCAAAGCCGCCGTTGCTGCTGCTATTGCGCGCGCTAAAGCCAAAAAAGCAGCAGCTGAACACGCTCAGCAGGCTAAAACCGAATAATAGCAGGTAGAGAAATATGTTTAAAATCGTCAGCTCCCCGCATGCGCATTCCAGCAACCTCACCGCACGCTTTATGCTGTGGGTGATTGTCGCCATGCTGCCGGCTGTTGCTGCACAGGTCTATTATTTCGGCAACGGCGTACTGATTCAAATTGCACTGGCAATCAGTTTTGCTTATCTGCTGGAACTGATTGTTACTGCCCTGCGGCGTAAACCGCGTTTCTTTTATGTCTCTGATTTCAGCGTGATTTTAACCGCACTGATTTTGGCAGTTGCCATTCCGCCTTATGCGCCCTATTGGCTGATTCTGATCGGTACCTTTTGTGCCGTGATTTTAGGCAAGCACGTTTACGGCGGCTTAGGGCAAAATCCGTTTAATCCGGCAATGGTCGGCTATGTGGTGCTGTTAATTTCGTTTCCGCTGCAGATGACCAGCTGGATCCCGCCGATTTCATTGCTAAATGAGCCGCCGACTTGGAATGATGCGGTTTCACTGATTTTTAACGGACTCAGCAGCGACGGCTATTCCTTAATTCAGCTCACTGCCACTATCGACGGCATCACCCAAGCAACACCATTGGATTCTTTGCGCAGCGGTTCACTTGCCGGCAAGGGTTGGTTCGACATCAGCAGCTCGCCGATTTTTGACCGCACTTCGTTAGGGGCTTTCGGCAACGGCTGGTGGCAACTTAATCTCGCCTTTTTACTCGGCGGATTGTTTCTGCTATGGAAAAAAATTATTCATTGGCAAATTCCGGTTGCATTATTAAGTACGTTAGCGTTATTTTCCTGCGCCCATTGGCTACTGGCTTCACAGCTCTCACCGAATCCGTTATGGCAATTATTTAGTGGCGCAACCATGTTCTGCGCATTTTTCATTGCAACCGATCCGGTGACTGCCTCAATCACCCCGAAAGGCAAAATTGTGTTCGGCATGTTGGTCGGTTTTCTGCTGTATGTTATTCGCCATTTCGGCAATTATCCCGACGCGGTGGCGTTTTCGATTCTGCTGGCGAATATCTGTGTGCCGTTGATCGATCACTACACTCGCCCCCGTGTCTATGGCTATCGGATTAAACAGTAGGAGCGCAGCATGATTATCAAAACCACTTTCCGATCCGCTGCGATTTTGGCACTGGTTGCCCTGTTGTGTACCACACTTTCAATCGGCGTTTATCTGCTGACCAAAGATCGCATTCAATACGCCGCCGAACAGCAGCAACAACAGCTGTTGCGCCAAGTTATTCCGGCAGGCTATGCGGATAATGATCTGCTGCAAAGCTGTGTGATTCCTGATCCGACGCGCTACCCTAACCTGCCGCAGCTGTATATTGCACAGAAACAAGGCAAAATTAGTGCCTATGCACTCAAAACCGTCACCAATCTGGGCTATTCGGGGCGTATTGAAGTGTTGGTCGGGATCAGCGTCGAGGGCAAAATTTTAGGTGTTCGGGTGTTACAACATAAAGAAACACCGGGATTAGGCGATAAAATCGAAACCGCAAAATCCAATTGGATTTATGGATTTGACCAACAACAATTTAGCCTGGATAATCAAGCGCAATGGGCAGTTCAAAAAGACGGCGGCAAATTTGATCAGTTCGCCGGTGCAACTATCACTCCAAGAGCGGTGATCAGCGCGATTAAAACCGCCGCATTGGCGGTGGTTGCCGATTTCCAACAAACGCCACCGACTGATTTCAGCCGTTGTCAGTAAGCGAGGAACAGACCATGTCCGAACATTCAACTCAGCCGTTGGGCGATATTGATATTATCACAATCGAGCAGCCTACAGCGCAGCCAAAAAACAACTGGCGCACTATTTTTCATCAGGGATTATGGGACAATAACTCAACCTTAGTGCAACTGCTCGGCTTGTGTCCGCTGTTGGCGGTATCCAGCAGCGTAACTTACGCATTGGGTTTGGGGCTTGCCACCATGTTGGTTTTAATCTGCACCAATACCATTGTTTCACTGTTCCGTAGCACCATTCCGCACGAGATCCGCATTCCGATTTATGTGATGATTATCGCTGCCACCGTGACCGCCGTTCAGCTGTTAATGAATGCGTTTGTGTATGAACTGTATTTGGCACTGGGGATTTTTATTCCGCTTATCGTGACCAATTGCATCGTGATCGGGCGCGCCGAAGCCTTTGCTTCCAAAAACAGCGTGTTGCCTTCGCTATTTGACGGTTTTTCAATGGGGCTCGGCATGACACTCAGCTTATTTGTGCTCGGCGCAATGCGTGAAATCTTAGGCAACGGCACGCTGTTTGATGGCTTAGATCAACTGTTCGGCAGCTGGGCAAAATCACTGCGGATCGAAATTCTGCACGTTGACACCAGCTTCCTACTGGCTATTTTGCCGCCGGGCGCTTTTATCGGCTTGGGGCTAATCTTAGCTGTCAAAAATCTCATCGATAACAAGGCGTAAGTGCGGTATGAATCAGAAAAAACGAATTGAAATCCTGACCCGATTGCGCGACGCCAACCCGAAACCAACCACCGAATTGAACTTCAGCTCGCCGTTCGAATTGCTGATCGCCGTGATCCTTTCGGCACAAGCCACCGATAAAGGCGTGAATAAAGCCACCGACAAGCTGTTTCCTGTCGCCAACACCCCACAAGCGATTTGGGATTTAGGGGTAGACGGCTTGAAAGAATATATCAAAACTATCGGGCTTTTTAACAGCAAGGCGGAAAACGTGATCAAAACTTGCCGACTGTTGCTCGACAAACACCAAGGCGAAGTGCCGGAATCCCGTGAAGCACTGGAAGATCTGCCCGGCGTCGGCAGAAAAACTGCCAATGTAGTGTTGAACACCGCTTTCGGCTGGCCGACTATCGCCGTCGACACCCATATTTTCCGTGTTGCCAACCGCACCAACTTCGCCCCCGGCAAGGACGTGGTGAAAGTCGAAGAGAAACTGCTGAAAGTCGTCCCGGCGGAATTTAAAGTCGATGTCCACCACTGGCTAATCCTACACGGCAGATACACCTGCATCGCCCGCAAACCACGCTGCGGCGCGTGTATCATTGAGGATTTGTGTGAGTTTAAGGATAAGACGGAGTATTAATAGAGTGAAAAGTGCGGTTAAGACAACCGCACTTTGGGATTCTCTCTTAAGAGACAAAAAAGCGGATAAAAATCCGCCTTTTCCAGTATTACCAATATTTTTCAATCTCAGCTCGAATGGCTTCTGCTGTCGCCTTGCCTTTCTCACCGACCAACGCACGCCCTGCAATAAAGGCTTTGGCATTTTTAATCGGGGCGAATAGGTGCATATCTTCAGGAACGATCCCGCCAGTAATCGACAGTTGCAAACCTAGATTTGAAAGCTGTTGCATTTTGACTAAATCGTCTTCAGTCCAGCCCACACCTGCTAATTCCGCATCACGGGAACGGTGATAAATCGCTTGCGTAATCCCCAAATCCACCCATTTTTTCGCATCGTCCAATGTCCAGTTGCCGTAAAGTTCAATCTGAATTTCACGTCCAAATTCATCCGCCACTTTTTTACACGCACCAATCGTTGCGATATGGGCGGCGGCAGAAACAGTGATCCAATCCGCACCGGCTTCAAATGCCATTTTTGCTAAAATAGCACCGCCGTCAGTAGTTTTCATATCACACACCAAAATATGCTTCGGGTGTGCTTTTCTAAGTGCGCTCACCGCTGACATTCCCTCGGCGAATGCCAGAATCGTACCAACTTCGATAATATCCACATAACCAGCTACGTTTTCAGCGGTAGTCAGTGCGGTTTCTAGATTTAATGAATCCAACGCAATTTGCAATAATGGTTTTGTCATATGTCCTCTCTTAATTGAAATAAATAGTTATGCTTTGCTGAGCGCTTTGTCAATCACACGATAAATATCTTCTTTGCTATTACAAGCCTTTATTTTTTCTAAGTCAACACCTGTTTCGCTATCCTCATCATCAAGCACTTGGGTAATTTCCATCAAGCCCTGCATATGCTGATCCGAAGTGCTGCCCGCTAAAGTTAATAAAACATCTACCGGCGTTTCTTCACCTTCAAACACTACCGGGGTTGTTAAAGTAACCAGTGCAAATGCGGTTTTATTGACTCCGTCCTCCGGGCGTGCGTGCGGCATTGCCAGTCCCGGTGCTAAAATGATATAAGGTCCGAGTTCATTGATACTGTTGATAATCGCATCATGATAACGAGGTTCTACCGCACCTGAAGCCACTAACATATCTGTGCCGATTTTGATTGCTTGTTGCCATGTATCCGCTTGTTGATTCAATTTGATTGAGTCATTTTCGATCAATAATTGTTTTAAGTTCATATTTACTCCCTGTCTTTTCCGGTGCCAGATCCGACACCGAAATTTAGTCACGCTGTTTGATATTAAACCGTTGTTGAATAATAGCAATCAATTCATCACCGAATGAGTTTGGGTTGAGCATATTTTGCACACCGAGAATAACTTTATTTTCAGGCACTTGCATCTCACCGGCTAAATGTTTTGAAGATACGATGATATCCGTACTATCCAATTTTGATTTGTAATCGGAAATCGCACATGAATCCATGGTATTCGGAATGCCTTTTTTATCTAAATAAGCACCGATTTTCATTTTCATCATCATTGAAGAACCTTGTCCGTTACCGCATACCGCCAATACACGTACCGGTTTAATGCCACTTAGATCGTTGTCATCTTCAATAATACTATCCGCCGCATTCTCATTAACATCATAATCTAAGCCGTAACCGTCCATTTGATCCAATGTTTTTCCGGCAGCCGCGGCAGCGGCTTCATCTGCCCGCAGCTTTTTAGAGGCAAATGCCATATACACCATTGAAAGAGCGATAATCACAAAGATGAAAAGCGGAATACTATTTAAACCTTGTAGAATCGGCGGAAACACCAACGCCCAGTCAGCCATTCCCATCCAGCCGTTAAATGCGGTGCCGTTATCACCAAAAATTTGGATTGCCCATGCGGAGCCCAAAACTTCAATAATCCCCATGGTAAAACAAATTTTCACTACCGCTTTCCAGCCGCCAAAGTGGTTGGCAAACACACCAATAGTGGCATTAGAGAAGAACATCGGGATAAAGCCCGGAATAATCATGATCGGAGAATCAAACAGTAACAGCCCGATTACTGCGACAAACTGCCCGATAGCCCCCCACATGAAACCAAATACCATTGCATTTGGGGAATAGGCGTAAATCGCCGCACAGTCAATAGCCAATACCGCATTAGGAATAATTCGTTCGGATACGCCTTTAAATGCTTCTGACAGTTCCGCCACAAACATCCGCACGCCGGCTACAATCACTTGAATTGCCACAGCAAATTTCAATCCGGTTTCCAGAATGTAAATAGTCCAGTGAGTTTTACCCGCCATAGCCTGTAAATTATCCAAGCCGAATGAAAGCAAAATGATGCCGAAAAATATTGTCATCACAATGGCTGTTGCAGAAATACTATCATGGAAAATATGTAACCATTTAGGCAGTTTCAAATGATCAACCGATTCATCCCTATTTCCCAGTTTTGGTGCAACTTTTGTCGCTACCCAAGAAGCAAATTGTTGTTGATGCCCTATTGAAAAGCCGGCACCGCCTGTTACAGCTTGTGTGGCTTTATACATAATATTAGAAGAAATCCCCCAATATAACGCCATTAAAATTGCGGTATAGATGATGGTTTCCCACATTGATGCGCCGATGACCAGATAGAACACGGCAATCAGGCCGGCTTGCTGGAACATGATATGCCCGGTGAGCATAATGGTACGGATACCGGTAAAGCGACGAAATACAACGAGCAAAATATTCAATGCCAATGCGAGTAGCACCGCATAACCAACCCATGAATAATCATCTCCCATAGTTTCCATCGTCGCCATCATGCTGGTATAGGGATCAATTACCGAACCGGTCAAATGGTGATATTCTGATAATTTTTCAATCACCGGTTTAAAACCACCAACCAAGGTTGAAGCACCAACTTGCACTAACATAAAACCGACAATGGTTTTAATCGTCCCTTTCAATACGGTTGTTGTATCTTTTCTTAAAAGAATATAACCAATACAGGTGACTAAGCCTAATAATAATGGCGCTTTTGTCATAACTTGGCTATAGAATATGTAAAATATGTTATATAGTGTTTCCATAATTCACTCCATAGAGATGATAGAATTGGTGATTGAAAATGATGATATCTTTGTGTTTAAGCTAGAAAACCGCTCTTTTACTCACTAAAACGATCTCAAGACACAGAATAAATCATTATCAATGACCAAATAAAGATTATTTTTGATTTTATGTGAGCCAGATCTAAAAAATTCTGGTATCAATATTTTGAGGAAACAATTAAAATCATTTAAAGTTAAAGTTAAAGTTAAAGTTAAAGTTAAAGTATATTTTATTTTTAATCAATTAGTTACAAGAAATAAGGCTGCAAATGACTAATTTTGATTAAAAAATCATTGATAATCATAGTTGTGATTTGTTATATTAATAAAAAATCACACGGAATCACAGTGAGGTTTTTATGACAGAATTAAAAAGGCAAAATGCTCTATTAGAGCTTTTACACCAACAGGGCTCTATAACTGTTGCTGAAGTTGTTGAAAAATTTGAAATTTCACCTGCTACGGCACGGCGTGATATTACGAAATTAAGCGCTCAAGGAAAATTGAAAAAAGTGCGCAACGGCGCATATCCATGTGATGATAATAAAAATGCTGATTGGTCGCCGCTCACCATACGCGAAGCCAGTAATTATGATGAGAAAGCCAGAATCGCCAAACAGGCGGCTAAAATTTGCAAAAATGGTGACAGCATCGTGATCAATTGTGGTTCAACCGCATTTTTGTTGGGGCAAGAAATTTGTGGGAAATCGGTGCAAGTTATTACAAATTATTTTCCATTGCTAAATTATTTGATTGAGCAAGATCATGACAATTTGGTGGTGTTGGGCGGTCAATACTATAAAGAGCGGAGTCTGTTTTTAACCACTGATCAAAAGCCCGATACCTTTTATGCCGGACACTATATGTTTACCAGCGGCAGCGGATTAAGCGAAGAAGGCTTATTTAAAGTCGATTTGCTGTCAGCTATGGTAGAACAAAAAATGCTCGATCATGTGAATAAAGTTGTGGCTTTAGTCGATAGTTCAAAAGTCGGACAGCGGATAGGTACACTATTCTCTCTGGCAGAAAAGTTAGATATCGTTATTACCGGCAAAGATGCCGATACCAGAATCATTTCAGCCCTACGCAACAAAGGTGTTGAAGTTATTTTAGTGTAATTGCTCTGTTTGCCATGATAGCGAGTCGTAGCAAAATTAAATATTCGTTAATCTAAAAGAAGGTAATTATTATGAGTAAAGTTAATGAAATCACTCGCGAATCATGGATTTTAAGCACATTCCCTGAATGGGGAACTTGGCTTAATGAGCAAATTGAAAAAGAGCAGGTACAAAAAGGTACATTTGCCATGTGGTGGCTAGGTTGTACCGGTATCTGGTTAAAAACAGCCGGCAATACCAATATTTCCGTTGATTTTTGGTGTGGCACCGGTAAGCGCAGTGGTAAAAATCCGCTGATGAATAAACAGCATCAAATGATGCGCATGGGCGGCGTTCGCAACTTACAGCCGAATTTGAGAACATCGGTGTTTGTATTAGATCCGTTTGCGATTAAAGAAATTGATGCGGTAATGGCAACTCACGATCATGCCGACCACATTGACCCGAATGTCGCTGCCGCGGTATTGCAAAATTGCAGTGATAAAGTGAAATTTATCGGACCTAAAGCCTGTGTGGATTTGTGGACTAAATGGGGTGTTCCTGCCGAACGTTGTGTTACCGCCAAAGTCGGTGACGTCATTGAAGTCGGTGATGTTAAAGTGCGGGTCTTAGATGCCTTTGATCGGACGGCGTTGGTTACTTTGCCACAGGGCGTATCCTCTAAAGATAAAGACATTCTTGACAGCATGGATGAACGTGCTGTGAACTATCTTTTTGAAACGGATGGCGGTAACCTTTACCACTCCGGTGACTCCCACTATTCCAACTACTATGCCAAACACGGTAATGATTATAAAATCGACGTGGCATTAATGTCATACGGCGAAAACCCGCGCGGTGTTACCGACAAAATGACATCCTCTGATATTTTGCGTACCGCAGAATGTTTAAATACGCAAGTTGTTATTCCGATTCATCACGATATTTGGTCAAACTTCCAAAGCGACCCTCGTGAAATCGAAGTATTATGGAATATGAAGAAAAACCGTTTGGGTTATCAATTCACTCCATTCTTCTGGCAGGTTGGCGGTAAATATACCTTCCCGACCGATAAAGCAAAAATGCACTACCAACACTGGCGCGGTTTTGATGATATTTTCACTGACGAGCCGGAATTACCATACCGCTCTTTCTTATAATCAACACGATGCCGAGCAAATTGCTCGGCATTTTATTGCTATTTTTCCAAATAAAAAGGCATAGTAGACAAAAATGTGGCTGAAATCTCGCTTAATCCCTTATAGAATAAGGCGTTAAGTGAGATTTTTTAAAATGACCAAAAAATTGCTATTTCTGTGGTTCAGAACACATTAAAAAACACGGTAAAAATTCAGGCAAGCAACGCTATAAATGCTTGGATTGTTTACGGACATATTCTCACACAAATTACCTTCAATCCGCCCAAATCTGGCACGATTACACCGTCGGAAAACAGACGTATAAGCAGCTTGCGTTAACCTATGATTGTTCGGTCAGGACTATCCAAAGGCACCTGAAAAAAGCCCCTAAAACGCCACTCAGCACACCGCAAACCACAATGTTGAATCTTATTATGGATGTCACTTTTTTCGGGCGACAATTCGGCGTATTAGTCATAATGGATTCCCGCTCAAAAAAGGTGATTTACCACCAAATCGTTCGTACCGAAAAGGACATTTACTATACCAAAGCCATCAATCGATTGCGTAAAAAAGGATTTATTATTCAATCTATTACTTGCGATGGGCGACGGGGCTTATTGAAAGATATATTTAATACGCCAACCCAAATGTGCCAATTTCACCTTGTTGCAATGGTGATTCGCAAGCTGACGAGAAACCCTAAATCCGTTGCCGGAAAGGAACTGAAAACAATGGTTAAAACACTCAAGCAGAGTCACAAAAATGACTTTTATGTCCGTTTGCATCACTGGTTTTTGCAGCATAAAGCTTACTTAGAAGAACGGTCTGATATACCCGATAATCAGGGTAAATTTCCTTATAAACATCGCAAATTGAGAGGGGCTTATGCCAGTATTAAACGCTATATGGATTACTTGTTTGTCTTTGAAAAATACCCGGAGTTACGGATAGAAAAAACGACAAATCGGCTGGAAGGGCTGTTTAAGGATTTAAAGCAGAAATTATCCGTTCATAATGGACTAAACCGAAGGAATAAGATTATGTTTATACAGGATTTTTTGAATAAAAAGAGCTAGAAAAACTAGCGCTTTAAGAGGAGTAGCCACAAAAATGTCTAATAGAAGCTTAGATCTCAAAATCAGCCACATTTTTGGCTACTATGCCTGATATTGCCGACGGTGTAATAGATGTAACCCCAACCTTGAAGTGTTCTGCTTGCAAATTCGGCATTATACCAAGTAGTGTTACAATCTTTTAAGCCGGCTTTTTCAGCAATAATCTGAACTTGAAAGCGTGATTCGTCTTCTTTTTAAGAGTATTTAAGCCTTTTACAATGAAGTATTTATAAGGCTGCTTCGAATATTACAATAGTTATTGTTTGCAAATGTAGTGAAACGCATAAAAAAATAATATAGAGTAAATCCTACGTCAGTAGAATGATTTGGGCGGAATCTAACGCAATGCGTTGAGCATTCAGGATTGAACCACGACCTCTAAATTATCGTCGGTCGGCGTCAAGTTGATCTTACCGCCGCTCAATTCACTGTCGCTGTGAGTGACTATGGTCTGTAGTGGTTTTTCACTGATTATAGATCTAGATCTGCCGTGATCAGAGCAAAAAGCACTTATATTGGCAACATTGGCTATTTGGGTTGACCCACCATGGGGCATGATTGATGGCAAAAATCATTTGTATTACGTTAATGTTAAATCAAAGATTTACTATTAAAGTCTATAAAATATGCCTTTCCATGAATATTGGGATAATGGTGCCCGAGGCCAGACTTGAACTGGCACGACTCGAAAGTCGAGGGATTTTAAATCCCTTGTGTCTACCGATTTCACCACTCGGGCAATGATTCATTGCAATAAGATTTGGAGCGGGAAACGAGACTCGAACTCGCGACCCCAACCTTGGCAAGGTTGTGCTCTACCAACTGAGCTATTCCCGCGTTTTGATTCGTAACTGAATCAAGTGCGGTGCATTTTACTGATTTGAAATTGATAGTCAAATAAAATTATGACTTTTTATCTCAACTGCTTAAAAACACCGCACTTTCAAAGGTTAATGAGCAACGTCGTCCAGCAAACTGCCTTTGGCAGCGTTCAAATATTGCAACATTGACCAAACCGTCAGCACCGCGGCGATATACAGCGCCACGATAGCAACTTGCTCCATTAGCGGGTTGTAACGCCACAGTAAGCCAATCAGCGAAATCATTTGTGCGGTGGTTTTAAATTTGCCCCACCAAGAAACCGCCACCTTATTGCGATCGCCCAGCTCCGCCATCCACTCTCGCAGCGCGGAAATGATGATCTCGCGTGAAATCATCACAATTGCCGGAACGGTCACCCAAAAACTGTGATAATACTGCACCACTAACACCAGCGCCGCCGCCACCATCACTTTATCGGCAACCGGATCAAGAAAGGCACCGAAGCGGGTGGTTTGATTCCAGCGGCGGGCAAGAAAGCCGTCAAACCAATCGGTGATCGCCGCAATAAAAAACAGAAAAGCGGTCACGAATGGCGCCCATTTAAACGGGAGATAAAAACAGAGAATAAAGAACGGAATCAGTACGACCCGAAACAGCGTGAGGAATGTCGGTATATTAAATTTCATGGAAATAACACATCGCGGCAGAATTTTGGCTATTTTAGCCTAAAAAAAGAATTATTTAAACAGCATACGCAAATCGCACAAAGAAAAGGCGTATTTCTACGCCTTTTGCCTGTTTAACCGAACGGATTACACTGTTTAATGTCGCCGCTTTGCAAGCCACGTTTAAACCAAGCTAGGCGCTGTGCAGAAGTACCGTGGATGAAACTGTCGGGCACAACGTAGCCTTGGCTTTGTTTTTGCAGCCGATCGTCGCCAACTGCTTCAGCGGCACTGAAGGCTTCTTTCAAATCGCCGGATTCTAAGATGCCGTTTTTGTCGGCGTAATGCCCCCAGATGCCGGCAAAGCAGTCGGCCTGCAATTCCAGTTTAACCGAAAGCTGATTGGCGGCGGTTTGATTGCCGCTGCGCTGCTGGGCTTGTTGTACTTTCGGCAAAATGCCTAAAATATTTTGTACATGGTGCCCGACTTCGTGCGCAATCACATAGGCAAATGCCGCGTCGCCGGAAGCGCGCAATTTGCCGCTCATGTCTTTATAAAACGACAAATCCAGATATACACGTTGATCGTTCGGGCAATAGAACGGCCCCATTGCCGCCTGCCCTGTTCCGCAAGACGTTTGCGTGGCGTAGTTATACAGTACCATAGTCGGCGCGACATAGCGCTCGCCACTTTTGGCGAAATATTGATCCCACGCCACTTCGGTGTCCGCCAGCACTACGCGTGAAAATGCGTTTAGCTGTTGTTCCTCTTGTTCGCTGAGGCTGCTTTGATACCTGCCGCCGGCGCTGATGCCGCTGCTGTCAACTAAGCCGGAAAGATCGACCCCAAAATAAGCACCGACCAATAAAATCAATAACCCGACAACGCCGCCGCCTTTGCCGCCGAAACCACCGCCACCGCCGGAAGCTCCGTGGCGATCTTCAACATTGCTGCTTTGTCTACGTCCTTGCCAACGCATATCACACCTCTAGTAAATAAACCTAAAACGCCTTATTATCCACCGAATCATCTCACAATGTCTAGTAACTCGATTTGTTGGCGCACGTTTGTTTTTAGAAAATAGTCGCCTTGCTGCGGTAATTGTTTGATAAAAAATGGTTTTCCTTGATATTGAAATTTCAGTGCATACGCGTGCAGGTAAGTGCGGTCAAGTGCGGTTTTGTCGCCGTAGCGCTGATCACCTAAAATCGGACTGCCGATACTTTTCATCGCCACGCGAATTTGGTGGGTTTTGCCGCTTTTCGGCATTAAATGAAACAGTCGCAATCCCGGCCTCGCAGCTAACGCTGTTAAAACGGGTGATCGCCGGGTTTTCTCGGCTGTGGCTTAACTTCCAACTGCCGTTGCGGGTTTTCTGCATATCACCGATAATCAGCCCCTGCTTTTTCTTTGGTTTCTCGCCGGAAAGCGCGATATAATGCTTTTCAATTTGATGTTTTTGAAACAAATTTGATAATTCGGCGGCAGCTTGGCTATTGCGTGCCAAAATCAGCAGCCCCGAAGTGATTTTATCCAAACGGTGCACCAGCCATAGCGACGAGCAGCCCAACTGGCGGGCGACCAAATCCGGCAGTCCTGCTTCCTGTTGATCTTTGTGGACGCTGATGCCGACAGGCTTGTCGATAACAATAAAATCGGGATGTTGGTAAACAACGGTGATCGGTTCAAGTGCGGTTTGCATTTTATCAAGAGATGAAATTTAACATGGTGGTAAGCATAGTATGAATGTAGAACTTTCGCAAATTCTTGGTTATCTGATGCCGCCGCTAATCTGGATTTTCAGTGTCGGGATCACCGCGCGCTTGGCATTCAAAAAACAAGCGGTTTCCATCACTTTGGCGTGGCTGATGATTATCTATATGATCCCACTATTCGGGATTATTGCCTATTTGCTGTTAGGTGAAATCAAACTCGGACGCCGTCGCGCCGAATCATTTAAAAAACTCTCGCCGTTATACAAAACTTGGTTCAGCAGTTTTGATCACTGCTCGAATCTGACCTTGAGCAATCAAAACCTGCGTTTCAAACCGCTGTTCGCCCTCAGCCGCCAGCGCGTCGGCATTCCGTGCGTGTTGGGCAATGATCTGCATATTTTGGATACGCCGCAAACGATCATCAAAGCGATGATTCAAGATATTGAACGCTCGCAACACAGCATTTCGATGACGTTTTATATTTGGCATGACGGCGGGCTGGTGAACGATGTGATGACTGCACTGATTCAAGCCGCCAAACGCGGGGTGAAAATTGAGATTCTGCTCGATTCGGTCGGCAGCAAAAAATTTCTCGGCAGCAAAAACTACCGCTATATGCGCGATCACGGCATTCGGATTGAAGAAGCGCTGCACGCCAATCTGTTTCGGATGTTCTTTCGCCGGATTGATTTGCGGCAACACCGCAAAATTGTGGTGATCGATGAACATATTGCCTACACCGGCAGCATGAATATGGTCGATCCGCGCTATTTCAAACAAGATTCTCATGTCGGACAGTGGATCGACATTATGGTGCGAGTTGACGGCCCGGGCGCACTGATTTTGCAAGGGGTGCACAATTGGGGTTGGCAAATGGAAACCGAAGAAGACGTTTCGCTGCTGCCGCAATGCCCGATTTTACAGAATAAACCCGATGATTCGCACGGCGTACAGATTTTGCCGTCCGGGCCGGGATTCCCTGAAGATATGATGATCCAGTCACTGCTGCTGGCGTTCAGCAGCGCGCGGCGCAGTATCACCATCACCTCGCCCTATTTCGTACCGAGCGCAACCTTGGCGTCATCGCTGGCGACGGCAGCGGTTCGCGGCATTGATGTGCGCCTGATTCTGCCGGAAAAAAACGACTCATTTCTAGTGGAATGGGCAAGCCGCAATTTCTTTGACGAATTACTGGACGCCGGGGTGAAAATTTATCGTTTTGAACAAGGGCTGCTGCACACCAAAAGCATTTTGATCGATTCAAGGCTGGCGCTGCTCGGCACGGTGAACATGGATGAGCGCAGCTTTATGCTGAATTTTGAAGTAACGATGATTGTCGATGATTTGAGTTTCGGACAAGAAGTTGAAGCGTTGCAACAAGGCTATTTAACCCAGTCGGTGTTAATGCAGGAACAACAATGGGCGAAACGCTCGATTTATAAACGCTTTTTTGAGCGGCTGTTCTTTTTGTTCAGCCCACTCTTATAGCAAACACCGGTAACCACCACGATTTATGCAGAACAAGCAGTTAAACTTATATTTTATCCGCCACGGACGCACCGAATGGAACGAAGCCGGGCTGCTGCAAGGCGGCGGTGATTCGCCGTTGACCGAAGCGGGCATTAATGGCGCGAAAGCGACTGCCGTGGCGCTGAAAACTGTAGATTTTGCCGCCGCTTATAGCAGCCAATTGAAAAGAGCGGTTGATACCGCCACATTGATTATTGGCGAACGCACAATACCGCACTTTCAACTTGCCGGTTTAAACGAACAGTTTTTCGGCGTTTGGGAAGGGCAAGTGATCGCCGAGCTGCGCCGCTTGGACGAATTTCAAATCATGTCCACCCGCCCCGCCGATTATCTGGCGCAATCCAATCAGGGCGAAACCTATCAAGCGCTTCACCAACGCACTTGGCAAGCGCTGCAACAGATTATCGAGCAGCACTCGCAAGGCAACATTCTGATTGTTTCGCACGGGCATACCCTGCGGCTGTTGCTGCACGTTCTCAACGGCGGCGACTGGCGACAGCACCGCGATCCGGAGTTGAGCCCGACGGTGCTGAACACTGCGATTAATCTCGTTGAATATCGGCAAGATGCGCTAGCTTAATCTGCCGTAACGACGTACGTCATTTGGCAAGCGACAGCTTTCAAATCCGTTAATCTGAGTTAAAGTGCGGTTTCCAGCGCTTGTTGTAGCTGCGCGCGTTCGCTTTCACTCAGTGCGTGATTTTCGCGATTCACCAAAATAAAAAAGTCCTCGGCGCGTTCGCCGACGGTGGTGATTTTGGCGTTCAGCAAGTTTAGCCCCAGCTCGCTGAACACGTTACTGATCATCGCCAGCAAGCCGGGCTTATCCAGCACAAAAATCTCCAGTTCGGTTTGATCCGTTTTTTGGGTGTTGATAAACCGCACTTCGGTCGGCACATGGAAGTGTTGCAGCTTATTGTTGATTTTGTGGCGCAGCGCCGGTTTGTAATCACTTTGCAATGCGTTTAACACACTTTCTTCCAAACTGCGGCGGCGATCAAATTTCGCCAACAGCCCGCTGGTTTCGCTGATAATAAACGAATCCAAAGCGTAACCGTCGTTACTGGTTAAAATTTGTGCGTCGTGAATGGACAAATTTTTGGCTTCAATCGCGCGTACCACTTTGTTAAACAAGTGCGGTTGATCGGGGCAATACACAAACAGCTCGGTGCCGCCTTGGGAAAAGCGGTTGCTGGATTTGACAATGGTTTCGTTCGGCGCCGGGCAAACCAACTCCGCGTGCCACGCCAATTGCTGCGGGTTATTGCGCAAAAAATAATCCTGCGGGCACCGCTGCCAAAAATCGTTTACTGCGCGCAGTTTCAAGGTTTCATCTTGCAATAACGGCTGTAACAGCGCCAACGCTCGCAGCCGATGTTGTAAGATCTGATCGCTGACATCCAGTAAATAATCGCTGCCCTGTTGCAACTGTTGAGTAGTGAATTGATACAGCGTTTTGATCAGTGAGCGTTTCCAGCTGTTCCACAGCGTGCCGTTGGTGGCACTGATGTCCGCCACGGTTAAACAGCTGAGATAATCCAAGCGGATTTGATATTTCACGCTGTTGGCAAATTCCAACACCACTTGCGGATCATAAATATCGCGCCGCTGCGCTGTGACCGACATTTTCAGATGATTCAACACCAACCAAGCCATGGTTTCCGCTTCTTCTTCGATAAAACCGTGCTTTTGTGCGAAATCATACACGTCAATCGCGCCCAATTCGGCATGATCGCCGCCGCGCCCTTTGGCTATATCATGGAAAAGTGCGGTCACATACAGCAAACTGCGGTTCACCAGCTGCGGGAACAGCTCCACACACAACGGGTGTTGCTCGCGATTTTGCGGATCGAGGAAACTCTCCAGCTTCAACAGCACGCGAATGGTGTGTTCATCGACGGTGTAGGCGTGGAACAAGTCAAACTGCATTAAGCCACTGATATTGTTCCACTCCTCACAATAGGCATTCAACACGCCGTGTTGGTGCATCGGCACGAGCGCGCGCGCAATCACCTGCGGCTGTTGTAACAATCGGATAAATTTCTGCCGCGCCAGCGGATAGTCGATTAAATAACTGCTGTTTTGCAACAATGCCAACCGCAAACGGCGCAAGGTGGTGGAGTGAATTGTCGCCTGCGGTTGTGCGGTTAAATGGTAGAACAGATCTAAAATCGTGTCCGGCTGCAAAATAAAACAATCAGCACAGCGCAGCTGAATACTGTTGTTTTTCAGTTCGAAATTCTCGTCTAACGGCTGCACCGCACAGTCGTCACAACGATTGATAAAATGTTCCTGATAATGTTGCAACAGCAATTCGGTTAATTCGCGAATCTCATGGGCGGTGCGGAAAAACATTTTCATCATCTCTTCCACCGCTTGGTTGCCACGCATTTGCTGATCCGGCGTTTGGTAGCCCAAAATTTCGCTGACTTTCAGCTGGCGATCAAACAACAAACGGTTGTCATAACGTTTAATCACCAAATGCAATGCAAAGCGCAATTTAAACAGAAAATGCTGGGCGGCGTTTAAAATTCGGTGTTCCTCCGGGTAGATAAAGCCGGAATCCAAAATATCTTGCAAATTTTTCGCCCCGACGTGACGCAGTGCAATCCAATATAGCAAATGCAAATCGCGCAGCCCGCCCGGATTATATTTGATATCCGGCTCCAAATTGTAGCCGGTGTTGTTGTAGCGTTGATAACGCTGCTCTTTTTCCTGCATTTTGCCGTGGAAAAATGCCTCGACGCTCCAGAAGTCCGAGGCATGAACCGCAGTTTCTAATTCGCTGAAAAGTGCGGTTTGCCCGGCAAGAAAACGCGCTTCCAGCAAATTGGTGGCGATGCTGATGTCGTGTTTCCCTTCGGCAAGACACTGTTCGACCGTGCGCACGCTGTGCCCGATTTCAAACCGGCAATCCCATAAAAATTGAATCAACTGCGCGATCTGCTCCTCCAGCGACGGCTCAAGTGCGGTTTCGCTTAAAATTAAAATATCCAGATCGGACAGCGGAAACATCTCCTCGCGTCCGTAACCGCCCACCGCGATTAATGCCAGCGGTTGTTGTTCCAGCCCAAATTGCCGCCATAACTCGCACAGCAGTTGATCATAAAATCGGCTGCGATTGGCGATCAGTTGATTGACATCGGTGTGGGAAAATTGTGCCAGTTCATCGGCTTTTAATTCCTCCAACCGCTCTTTCACATCGTTGACAGTTAAGGTAGAAAAATCAGGGGAAAACGGTTTCATCAGCAGCACGCTCTTTCAACAATCAGCAAATAAAAAACGCCACATCAGGGCGTTTTTAAAAAATTAAACATTCACCATTATTCGGGAAATACGCCCTTCGGCAATCTCTTCATCACGAATAGTCATCACTTCGCAGCCATTTTCGGTCACTACAATTTGATGCTCATATTGCGCCGACGGGCTGCGATCTTTGGTTTTCACCGTCCAACCGTCTTTCATCAACCGCACTTCGCGTCGTCCGGCATTGACCATCGGCTCAATCGTAAACACCATTCCCTCTTTCAACACCACGCCACCGTCATCAGAATAATAGTGCAGCACTTGCGGATCGCAATGGAATTGATCGCCGATGCCATGCCCGCAATATTCACGCACCACCGAGCAGCCTTTGCTTTCGACATATTGCTGAATGCTACGTCCGATTTCGTTTAAACGAATGCCCGGTTTCACTGTGCGCAAGCCGATATACAGCGATTCCAGCGTAATTTCACACAAGCGTTTTGCTTTGATCGACGGCTCGCCGACCAGATACATTTTGGAGTTATCGCCGAAAAAACCGTCTTTGATCACGGTGACGTCGATGTTCACAATATCGCCGTTTTTCAGCACTTTATCTTCGCTCGGAATACCGTGGCAAACCACTTCGTTAACCGAGATACAAGTGGCTTTCGGGAAACCGTGGTAGTTTAAACAAGCGGGAATCACCTTTTGCACATTGGTCATGTATTCATGGCAAATGCGATCCAATTCACCGGTGGTCACGCCCTCTTTTACATAGGGTTCAATCATCACCAACACATCTTGCGCCAGCTTGCAGGCCTCGCGTAATTTTGCCAATTCGGCGTCATTGCGGATAGGAATATTCATGGGTTACCTTACTTTTCAGCTTATTTTTCAATTCCCGCCAGTATAGCATTTTCGTTCCGCCAGATAAAATACTATGCGGTTTTCCGCAGCCGCTCGGCGATTTTGTTGCCAAATATCCCTTGAACCGAGTTTCAGCTTGTATAATAATAGCCGAATGATTTTTTTGGACATCAGTGGGAGTCCTTATGACAGATGTAGCAATTCCGTTAGTTTTTACCGATGCGGCAGCAAACAAGGTGAAAAATTTGGTAGCGGGCGAAGAAAATCCGGATTTAAAACTGCGGGTGTATATCACCGGCGGCGGTTGCAGCGGGTTTCAATACGGTTTTACCTTTGATGAAAAAGTTAACGACGGCGACTTGACTATCGAGAAAAACGGCGTTGAATTGGTGGTTGACCCGATGAGCTTGCAATATTTAATCGGCGGCACGGTCGATTACACCGAAGGGCTGGAAGGCTCGCGTTTTATCGTCAACAACCCGAACGCCAGCACCACTTGCGGCTGCGGTTCGTCATTCAGTATTTAAGATTTTTTCTGTTTTTTAGTCAAAAAGAAAGGTGTTATGCTTGCCATAACACCTTTTTTGTTTATGCGAGATTTCCCCAATCCGACCGCACTTCCCAAATCGGCTTCGACACCGTTGGCAGCCAGAGGTTTTTTCCTAGTTCAATCCAGCCGCAGGGATAGTGAAAATCCGAGCCGGCCGAGGCATACAGCTCCATTTCGGCGACCAGTTTGGCTAAATTATGTCGTTGATCGGGCGATTGTCCACTGTGCGCCACTTCGACCGCGTCGCCGCCCCACTGTTTAAAATCAGTCAACAACCGAATCAGCCATTTGCGGGTCAGCGGATAGCGCAAAGGATGAGCGCAGACCGCAAGCCCGCCTGCTTGGTGGATCACTCGATTCGCGGTTTCAATGTCACACCACTGCGCGGCGACGTGCGCCGGTTTGCCTTGTCCGAGGTAGCGTTTAAACGCCTGCGTTTCGTTTTTCACTTTGCCGACTTGCACCAGATAACGCGCATAATGCGCGCGGGTGACTTCACCTGCCGCCAACGATTTCGCCCCTTGATAAGCCTGTTCCACACCGCACTTTTCCAGTTTTGCCCCGATTGCCAGCGCGCGCTGATGACGCAATTCCGCCTGTTGGGCTAAAAGTGCGGTCATCGCCGGATGAGTGTGATCAAATCCCAATCCGACAATGTGAATGCCGCGGTTTTGCCACAAGGTTGAAATTTCCACGCCGTTAATCAGCAGAATGCCGTGTTGTTGTGCTGCCAGTCTTGCTTCGTTTAACCCCTCAACCGTATCATGATCGGTCAACGCCAAAACATTAATGCCCTGTTCTGCCGCCCTAACAACCACTTCGCTCGGGGTTAAAACACCGTCGGAGGCGTTGCTGTGGCAGTGTAAGTCGAAACGTAACGTGGATGTGGCGAGTGGATACGCGGAAGCTTGAGGCGAATCTGTTGACATAGTTTTCTCTGGTATTGTTTTTTTAATTAAAATGACATTGGCTGCACGATGCGTAGATTAAGCGGTTTGTTGCTGCCAAAACGGATCAACGGCATATTCGGCTTGATCCAGATAATGCAAGCGATTAGTGAAAATCCGCAACGGCTGCCCGAATTGCAGTTTCAAGCCCGGCAACTCAAGTGCGGTTTCCAACAGTAAACAATCGGCAACTTGATCATCGCCGTCGAATAACAGCAAGGAAATGGTTTGCTGCGTTTGCTTGATTTGGGTCTGCACCAAGCAAGGATATTGCGCAACTGACGGCACAACGCTGCCTTCGCACGCCTCAAAAAACCAGCTTTTCGGCTGTTTCGGCAGTAAAAAAGATTTGGCGGCAACCGCGGTGTAGGCGATAAATTCCTGTTGATTCGGCGTAATCAATTCGCTGTATTCAATAAGCTCGATGATTTGGTTATAAAACAGGAAATCCTCTACTTCGCAATCGCAGTTGATGAACGCACTTTGATTGAGCATTTCGCCTTTCAACGCAGTGCGGATTTTTTTCGGGGTCGTTTGCGAGCAAAGCGTCAGACAGTCTGTCGCTTTGTCATATTCCCAATAAAAAAAACCGTTCACATTCATCATCTTTGTCCGTTATCGTATCCTTGCGGTGCGCCTTTTGGTGCACGTTTAACACGGTATGATTTCATGCTACCTGTTTTCTTTTTGTACGGCTAGTTTTTTATCCGAAATTGCGGACTAAACCGCACTTTTCTCCTCAATTAACACCAAAAATGCCGCTACGGTAAAAAATGAACCGAAAATTAACAGCAGATCCGATGCCGACATCGCTTGAAGTGCGGTTTTGACCGCTTTCGCCACGCTTTCGGCAGTCGTCGCCGTTTGCAAGGCACTCTGCGGTAGCTGTTGCTGCACCGCCGTTTGCAATTCCGCTGCGGTTTGCCCGCGATAGCCGTCCAAACCGGCAAAGCACCAGTGATCGATTAAACCGGCTAACGGCTCAGCCACATTCGCCGCGTCTTTATCTTTCAACATCGCAAACACTGCGGTTACATTCAGTTTATCGTGACGTTGTAACTTGAGCGTTTGCAGTTTTTGTGCCAAATAGCGTGCGGCATGCGGATTATGTCCGACATCGATAAGCACTTGCGGCAAATTATCCGGATCGAGCTGCCACGCTTGCACCAACGGCTGCAATTGCGCACGGCTGATGGTTTGAAAACGCCCGTTCAGCTCCACTTCTGCCAATGTGGTTGCGATAATTTGCGGCGAAATATCGAACGGCAAACGCTGACAAACCGCAAGTGCGGTCGCGGCATTTGCCAGTGGAATTTGCGGCAGCGGTAAATTTTGCAGCTGTGTTTCGCTACTTTGCCACTGCCAAGCGTGCTCATTCACTTGATAGTGCCACTCTTTCCCGACACGAAATACATTACAGCCCAGCTGTTCGGCGTGTTCCAACATCGATTGCGGTACTTCCGCTTCGCCGATAACCGCACTTTTGCCTGTGCGGAAAATGCCCGCTTTCTCATAGCCGATCTGCTCGCGGTTGTCGCCGAGAAAATCGACGTGATCAATATCAATTGAGGTGATCACACTGATATCGGCATCGACAATATTGGTGGCGTCCAGCCGTCCGCCGAGACCGACTTCCAGAATCACCACGTCGAGCTTCGCCTGTTTAAACAGCTGCAACGCCGATAAAGTGCTAAATTCAAAATAACTTAGCGACTCGCTTTTATGTTGATCGAGAAAGTAAAACGATTCGGTGTGCTGATGATCAGGCAGTTCCTGGTTTTGAATCCGAACCCGTTCGTTGTAACGCAGCAAGTGCGGTGAGGAATATACGCCGACGCGATAACCGGCGTTCAGCAGCAGCATTTCCAGCAAGCGACAGGTGGTGCCCTTGCCGTTGGTGCCGCCGACGGTGATCACAAAAGGCGCGGGATTGAGCAGCTCCAGTTGCTGCGCCACACGTTTCACGCGTTCCAATCCCATATCAATGATTTTGCCGTGGCTCTGCTCTATATAGCAAAGCCACTTCTCCAGCGGAGAGGTGGCTTGTAAAGTTGTTGTCATATTATTGTTAGTTTTGTTCTTGAGGAAGCTCGGTTTCGCTCTCTTCTACAGTGTCTTGTTCGGCAACTAATTCCGCTTCTTTAAACGGCGACGGCTGCCCGCAGAGTTTAGACAAAATGCTGGCTAAGGTTTTGCGCATTTCCAAACGATTCACAATCATATCAATCGCGCCTTTTTCCAACAAAAACTCACTACGTTGGAAGCCTTCCGGCAGTTTTTCACGCACGGTTTGTTCAATAACCCGCGGACCGGCAAAGCCGATCAATGCTTTCGGCTCGGCAATATTAATGTCGCCCAACATCGCAAAACTGGCGGAAACGCCGCCCATGGTCGGATCGGTCAACACTGAAATATACGGCACGCCCGCTTCTTTCAGTTTTGCCAACACCGCACTGGTTTTTGCCATTTGCATTAGTGAGAATAGCGCTTCTTGCATGCGCGCGCCGCCACTGGCTGAGAAACAGATTAACGGACAACGATTTGCCAATGCGGCTTCTGCGGCTTTCACAAATTTGCCGCCGACCACCGAACCCATCGAGCCGCCCATGAAGTTAAAGTTAAACGCAGCAACCACCACCGGTAAATCATAGATTTTACCTTGCATCACGATTAATGCGTCTTTCTCGCCGGTCTGTTTTTGCGCGGCGGTGATACGATCTTTATAGCGTTTCAGATCTTTAAATTTCAGCACGTCTTCCGGCTCAATCTCCGCCGCCAGCTCGTGCGCGGTGTTTTCGTCCAACAGTTGCAACAAGCGCATCCGCGGATCGATACGCATATGGTGACCGCACTTCGGACACACTTCCAAATTGCGCACCACTTCATCACGATATAAAACCTGTTCACATGAGGTACATTTTGTCCAGATGCCTTCCGGAACATTTGCCTTTTGGCTGCTGCTGCTTACTGAGGTTTTACTAAAAATTCTTTCAATCCAGCTCATTGGTTAACCTTGTTGATGATTCTTGTTAATGGTAAGGGTTACGATAACTTTGCGTTATTACACCATATTTATCGCGTTTTTTATACATTTTTCTGGAAACCAACCACTTAATCCGCCAAAAAAAGTGGCCCTAACGGCATTTTCGGCAGCCCGAAATCGGACGGATACGTCACATCCACTAAATACAGCCCCGCCGCTTTTGCGGTCGGTGCCGCTAAAGTGCGGTCGGTTTGCTGCTGCAACCAGCCGATCCACTCCGGCGGCTGGTTGCCGTTGCCGACTTCCAGCAAGCTGCCGACAATATTTCTGACCATGTGATGCACAAAGGCATTAGCCTGAATATCGACAATCACAAACTGCCGTAAACGGCTAACATTCAGATGATGAACATTGCGCCACGGCGAATGTGATTGGCATTGTGCCGCGCGAAACGAGCTGAAATCTAATTCACCCAATAATGCCTGCCCCGCTTGCTGCATTTTTTGATGATCCAGCGGCTGATGATAGTGGGTGACGCCGTTTACCAAAATCGCCGGTCGCAACGGATTGTTATAAATAATATAGCGATAACGGCGTGCGGTGGCGCTAAAGCGGGCATGAAACGACTCATCAACTTGCTGTGCCCATTTCACTTTCACATCGTCGGGCAAATTGGCATTCACGCCGAGCGTCCAAGCATGAATCTGACGAACGGCATCGGTTTCAAAATGCACCACTTGCCCGGTGGCGTGCACGCCGGAGTCGGTGCGCCCGGCGCAAAATACCGCAATGTCCTGTGCCGCCACTTTGCTAAGTGCGGTTTCCAGCACTTGTTGCACGCTTTTTACCGATTGCTGACGCTGCCAGCCGAAATAACGGCAGCCGTCATATTCGATCCCTAATGCAATTTTCATTTTCTCTCCGCTCAGATACGAAAAAACACCAAACAATCCGAGGTTGCTGGTGTTTTTCAGATTACACGTTAAAAATTAAACGCGTTTGAAATCCAAGTGAGCCAATTTCGGTTTGAACGGGTGGCGTTGTACCGCTTGGATTTTAACAGCAACATCTTTGCCGTCGATAACTAACGTGATCACTTCGCTATAGAAGTTATCATTAGCTTGTGCGTTATTCACTTCATCGTGGTTTAATACGATAGAAACAGGGGCTTCGGTGCCACCATAAACGATTGCAGGAACTTGACCCGCATGGCGCAGACGGCGGCTCGCACCCGTTCCTAGCGCTTGACGAACTTCAGCAGTAAATTTATACATTTTAAATTTCTCAATTTATGAAACACACTCACAGTATGTTTCTTATCAATATTAAGAATTGCAGGCGACCCAGCAATTCCGACAAGTATGGCTTAAGCTGCGGTTGCAAACTTAAGGGCGGCTATTCTAGTGAATTTTTAGCCTAAGCGCAAATAAAAACCGCACTTTTTCGGTGTTTTTGGCAAATTCATGCAGGTTGGTTAGATTTCTGCTTTTTATGATGGCAATTGTCAGTAAAAAGAGGCAAAATAACGGCTTGTCTCAATTAAAGAAATTGAATCCTTTAAACGAACTAAAATAACGGGTTAATCGTGCAATTTTTTATTGATTTTTTTACTAATTATGGCTATTTCGCCGTCTTTTTCGTGTTGCTATTGTGTGGGCTTGGAGTTCCGATTCCGGAGGATATTACCCTAGTTTCCGGTGGGATTATTTCCGGCTTGGGCTACGCCAATCCGCATTGGATGGTGGTGGTCGGCATGATTGGGGTGTTGCTCGGCGACTGCTTAATGTATCTGTTGGGGCGGTTCTACGGCGTGAAAATTCTGCGTTTTCGTTTAATCAAACGCTTTATCACCTTTAAACGCTTAAAAATGGTCAAAGATAAATTTGATCGCTACGGCAACCGGTTACTGTTTTTCGCCCGTTTTTTACCGGGATTAAGAACGCCGGTTTATATTATTTCCGGCATTACTCGCCGAGTCAGCTTTATCCGTTTTCTCTTGATTGATTTCATGGCGGCAATTATTTCGGTTCCGGTGTGGGTCTATCTTGGTCATCACGGCGCGGAGAATATTGACTGGATCAAAGCACAAATGCGCCACGGGCAAATGGGCATTTATTTGATTTTGGCGGCGGTGGCGATTTTTATTGGCTATACTTATTGGAAACGCAAACGCCAGCAAGCCGAAGAACAAAAAAATTAAGTTACATTCACAAACGAAAAGAGCGGTTATCATTTAATGATAACCGCTCTTTGTTTTGGTCTGTATGACAAATTACAGTGCAGAAACGTTCAGCGTTGAACCGCCGACAATACGCACGCGTGCACCCGGCACTAATTTGGAATCATATTTTTGAACAACCACGATCTCTTTGCCGTCATCTTTGCGAATCACTAATTCCAATGAATCCACTTGGCTGGCTTTTTGCTCGATCACGCTGCCCGCAACCGCACCGGCAACTGCACCGACTGCTGTCGCAATCGCCTGTCCTGTTCCGCCGCCGACAGTTGAACCTAAGATACCGCCGATAGCACCGCCGCCGACCGTACCGATCACACCTTGATTAGGCGCTTGGATTGCCACTTCACGACTGGAAACAATTGTGCCGTAGCTGATTGAGCGTGCTTCTTTTGCTTGATCACCGGTATACACATTTCCGCTATACACATCTTTATTGGCACAACCGACGACAGCCAAACCCATCATGACGGTTACAGCTAACATAGATTTTTTCATTTACATTTTCCCTTCAAATTGATTACTTTCTGAACTCACTACGTCCATAATATGATGTGGATGCAGTTTGATACAAGTATAATTTTTTGTTTTGTCGATAAAGGTTATCGCAATCGAAAGATTCGATAACTTTTCACCTGTTACTTTAGGTTCGTCCACTTTGACTGCCAGCAATTCATTTTGGTTCAACGAAAACTGTCGAATTACGCGTTCGCGCCATTCATTTGGTGATTCTTTCGCCAAAAACGGTACGACCAGTTCGATATGTTCCCAACCTTCTTGCGGATAATATTTGCCTTTCGGCATCGGCAATTCCACCACCGAAACCGCTTGCTCCGCTAAAATTAACGCTTGGTCTAAAGCAATCAAATAGATCGGTCTGCCGTTGACAATGTTATCACTCAGCAGCCGACCGCACTTTAACAACGATGCCAGCCAGGTTTGTCCTTGTTGCTCGCTATTAACCCGAATTGCAACGTGATCCACACAAAATTCGGAAGGCGCAATGCCGATCGTCCGTGCTAAATCCAAAACCCGCCGTTCAAATTCGGCAAATTGTTGCTCAAGTGCGGTTTCGGTTAAAAATAGCGGATGTTGTTGCGGTAAATTTGTCATTTTCTGCACTCTTTTCTGTAGCCTGTCTTTTCTCAACCGCGATAAAACGGTATCATAGCGCCCAATTTATTAAGTGAAATTCAATCAAAAGGCTACTATTTCTGTGAATATTCAACGCATTCTATCGCAAAAAATTAAACACGCAATGATCGCCGCCGGTGCGGACGCCGGCTGTGATGCGCTGGTTCGCCAGTCGGGCAAGCCGCAATTCGGCGATTATCAGGCAAACGGCATTATGGCAGCCGCCAAAAAACTCGGCATCGCACCGCGCGAAATGGCACAAAACGTGCTGAATCAGCTGGATTTAGGCAAACTGGTAGAAAAAGTCGAAATCGCAGGCCCGGGTTTTATCAATCTGTTTATCAGCCGCGACTGGCTAGCCGAGCAAAGCCAACATTTACTAACCGAAACGCGCTTAATTGACACCACCGAACAGCCGCAAACCATTGTCGCCGACTACTCTGCGCCGAACGTGGCGAAACAGATGCACGTCGGGCACTTGCGCTCGACCATTATCGGCGACGCGGTGGTGCGCGTGTTGCAATATTTAGGACATAATGTGATCCGCGCTAACCATGTGGGCGATTGGGGCACGCAATTCGGAATGCTGATTGCTTACTTAGAAAAAGTGGAAAACGAACACGCGGAAGATTTGGCGTTGAGTGACTTGGAAGCGTTTTACCGCGCGGCGAAACAGTGCTATGACAGCGACGCCGAATTTGCTGAAAAATCACGCAATTATGTGGTGAAACTGCAAGGTGGCGATCAATACTGCCTGGCCATGTGGCGCAAGCTGGTGGATATCACCATGCAGCAAAATCAAGACACCTACAATCGCCTAAATGTTACCTTAAGCAATGATGATGTGATGGGCGAAAGCCTGTATAACCCGATGCTGGCAGGCGTCGTTGCCGATTTAAAAGCCAAAGGCATTGCAGTTGACGATCAAGGCGCAGTGGTAGTCTTTTTAGACGAATTTAAAAACAAAGACGGCGAACCGATGGGCGTGATCATACAAAAAAGCGACGGCGGCTTTCTTTACACCACCACCGATATCGCCGCAGCTAAATATCGCCATGAAGTGCTGCACGCCGATCGCGCATTGTATTTCACCGACAGCCGCCAAAGCCAGCATTTACAACAGGCGTGGACGATTGTGCGCAAAGCGGGTTACATTCCCGACAGCATGAGCTTGGAACATTTCAATTTCGGCATGATGCTGGGCAAAGACAACAAGCCGTTCAAAACTCGCTCCGGCGACACTGTGAAATTAACCGATTTGTTAGACGAAGCGATTGAACGTGCGGGCAAGTTGATTGCTGAGAAAAATCAGGATTTAACCGCAGATGAGCTGCAACAAGTGGTGGAAGCGGTGGCAATCGGCGCGGTGAAATATGCCGATTTATCTAAAAATCGCACCACTGATTATG
This sequence comes from Testudinibacter sp. P27/CKL/0425, assembly GCF_052931395.1. Lineage (NCBI taxonomy): Bacteria > Pseudomonadati > Pseudomonadota > Gammaproteobacteria > Pasteurellales > Pasteurellaceae > Testudinibacter > Testudinibacter sp. P27/CKL/0425. The sequence continues at coordinate 1,869,089 of NZ_CM128801.1, forward strand.
TGTTCGATTGGGACAATATGTTAAGTTTTGAAGGCAACACTGCACCTTATATGCAATATGCCTATACCCGAATCAGCTCAATTTTCAGCCGTAGCGGCATTGACGCCTCAGCGTTACAGGGTAACGTCAGTTTGCAAGACGACAAAGAACGCAGCTTGGCGATTAAGTTGCTGCAATTCGAAGAAGCGGTGCAAACCGTGGCGAAAGAAGGTACACCGCACGTTTTATGCGCTTATCTGTATGAATTGGCAGGTGCATTTTCCAGCTTCTATGAGCACTGCCCGATTCTTAACGCTGATGACGAAGCCCTGAAAAACAGCCGGTTGCAATTGGCAGCATTAACTCAAAAAACCTTGCAACAAGGCTTGGATTTATTGGGAATTAAAACCGTGGCAAAAATGTAGTTCACTGGGCTTCCGATAACAAAAGGCATAGTAGACAAAAATGTGGCTGAAATCTCGCTTAATCCCTTATAGAATAAGGCGTTAAGTGAGATTTTTTAAAATGACCAAAAAATTGCTATTTCTGTGGTTCAGAACACATTAAAAAACACGGTAAAAATTCAGGCAAGCAACGCTATAAATGCTTGGATTGTTTACGGACATATTCTCACACAAATTACCTTCAATCCGCCCAAATCTGGCACGATTACACCGTCGGAAAACAGACGTATAAGCAGCTTGCGTTAACCTATGATTGTTCGGTCAGGACTATCCAAAGGCACCTGAAAAAAGCCCCTAAAACGCCACTCAGCACACCGCAAACCACAATGTTGAATCTTATTATGGATGTCACTTTTTTCGGGCGACAATTCGGCGTATTAGTCATAATGGATTCCCGCTCAAAAAAGGTGATTTACCACCAAATCGTTCGTACCGAAAAGGACATTTACTATACCAAAGCCATCAATCGATTGCGTAAAAAAGGATTTATTATTCAATCTATTACTTGCGATGGGCGACGGGGCTTATTGAAAGATATATTTAATACGCCAACCCAAATGTGCCAATTTCACCTTGTTGCAATGGTGATTCGCAAGCTGACGAGAAACCCTAAATCCGTTGCCGGAAAGGAACTGAAAACAATGGTTAAAACACTCAAGCAGAGTCACAAAAATGACTTTTATGTCCGTTTGCATCACTGGTTTTTGCAGCATAAAGCTTACTTAGAAGAACGGTCTGATATACCCGATAATCAGGGTAAATTTCCTTATAAACATCGCAAATTGAGAGGGGCTTATGCCAGTATTAAACGCTATATGGATTACTTGTTTGTCTTTGAAAAATACCCGGAGTTACGGATAGAAAAAACGACAAATCGGCTGGAAGGGCTGTTTAAGGATTTAAAGCAGAAATTATCCGTTCATAATGGACTAAACCGAAGGAATAAGATTATGTTTATACAGGATTTTTTGAATAAAAAGAGCTAGAAAAACTAGCGCTTTAAGAGGAGTAGCCACAAAAATGTCTAATAGAAGCTTAGATCTCAAAATCAGCCACATTTTTGGCTACTATGCCAATAAAAATCCGACAAATTGTCGGATTTTATCGCCCTTAGCTTACCTATTATTACTGCCCATAATACGCATTTTTACCGTGCTTACGCAGGTAATGCTTATCTAGCAACGTTTGTTGCATTGCTTGGATATTCGGATTCAGTTGATGGCTGAACAAATTCATATAGGCGATTTCTTCTAATACCACGGCATTATGTACGGCGTTGTGCGGATCGGTTCCCCAAGCAAACGGACCGTGTGAATTCACCAGTACCGCCGGAACGTCTTTCGCTTTGATACCACGTTTAGCAAAGGTTTCCACAATCACTTTACCAGTTTCCAACTCATATTCGCCTTGAATTTCAGCGTCGGTCATTAAGCGGGTGCAAGGGATCGCACCATAAAAATAATCCGCATGCGTGGTACCAAGTGCGGTGAGATCACGTCCGACTTGTGCCCAGGTTGTTGCGTGGCGGGAATGGGTGTGCACGATGCCGCCGATTTCAGGGAATTGACGATATAATTCCAAATGTGTCGGGGTGTCTGATGACGGCTTTTTGCTGCCTTCAACCACTTCGCCGCTATGAAGATCGACCACCACCATATCGTCTTCGGTCATCACCTCGTAATCCACGCCGGACGGCTTGATCACTACTAAGCCTTTTTCTCTGTCGATACCGCTGACGTTGCCCCAAGTGAAGGTAACCAAACCATATTTCGGTAGATCCAGATTGGCTTCAAAAACCTGTTTTTTTAATTTCTTTAACATACAAAATTTCCTTCTTTCATTTTATTTTCAATCCAGCGGCGTGCTTTGATGATTTCCATAATTGGCTCATCGGATTTCTCCGTCCACATTTCAATTAAAAATGCGCCACGATAGTTCAAACGTTGCAGTGTTTCAAACACATTCACGAAGTCAACGCAGCCCTCGCCAAACGGCACATCACGGAACTGCCCTTTGCAACTTTCGGTTACCGCATAAGTGTCTTTAAGGTGAATCGCGGCAATGCGATCAATGCCCAGCTCCAGCTCTTTAGTCACATCATTGCCCCAGGCGGAAAGATTGCCCACATCCGGATAGACGGTAAACCACGGCGATGCCAATAAGTTATCCCATTGTTTCCATTTGGTGATGGAATTCATAAATGGTGTGTCCATGATTTCAACTGCCAGCATCACTTGCGCACTTGCCGCGCGTTCGACTGCCCACCGCATTCCTTCTGTGAAGCGCTGCAATGTGCCTTCGTCCTGCTCTTCATAATACACATCATATCCCGCCAACTGAATGGTGCGAATGCCAATATCACTCGCCAACTGAATGGCTTTTTCCATGATGTTGTAAGCTTCAGACCGCACTTTGTCATCATGGCTACCGAACGGGAAACGACGATGCCCGGACAAACACATTGATGGAATGGTGATGCCTGTTTCCAGCACCGCTTTCACGATTTCTAATCGTTCCGCTTTTGTCCAATCTAAACGTGCTAACCGCTCATCAGTTTCATCAATCGAAATTTCAACAAAGTCGAATCCGCTGGCTTTGGCAATCGACAAACGCTCATGCCAGCTTAAATTTTTAGGCAATGCTTTTTCGTAAATGCCTAATTTATGTTTTCTCATTTTTCACCTCAATGACCTTAAATAAATGGCTTTAAATAAATAACGTTAAATCAATCCGAAACTTTTTAATGGTTATTGAAATGGCTCAGACTTTCAAGCAGCAATTTATATTTTTTATACTTCGTTTGATATTTATCATAAGCCGCTTGATCCGGTGTAATCTCAACCACATCGGCGTTTACAATTTGCTGCGCTTGCTGCACATCAGCAAAGACGTTAAGTCCGGTCATCGCCATTAATGCCGCCCCTAGACAGCCTGTTTCCTCAATTTGCGGCACTTCGATTTTTAATCCACTCAAATCTGCCAAAATCTGTAACCAAACCGCCGATTTTGACGGCCCGCCGGTGACACGAAGCACCGTGGTATTCGGAAAACGTTGCAACATCCGATCCAGATGATGCATTAAACTAAAGATCACACCTTCATAGATTGCCTGTAACAAATGCGCTTTGGTGTGCAGTGATTGCAAGCCATAAAAACCGGCTTGCATCCCCAACCCTGCGTTTGAACCGTATAAAAACGGAATAAACAACACGCTGCTTTCCGCTTTTGGCAATGAGCCAACCAATTGGTTGATTTCTTTGTAATCGGTTAATCCCCACTGTTGCACAAACCATTCTAAATTGGCTGCGGAGGTCGGGCTGGCTTCATGCACGATAAATTCGCCTTGCTGCGCATAACGACCATAAACAAACGGTAATGTTTGGCTGTCATCAATCTGTTTGGTGATGCCGCTGACTACCGACCAAGTTCCCATCACGGCATTCAGTTTGGTTTCATCATCAAGACCGGCACAAAGTGCGGTTGAAACCACGTCAAATAATCCGCCAACCACTGCCGTACCTTGTTTCAAGCCTGTCAATTTTGCTGCTTCTGCGGTGATATAACCGGCAATTTGAGACGAGCCGATAACCGGCGGCAATGCGTCAACGATCTCTTCAATGTCCAATAATTTGGCCAGTTCAGGATCGTACTGCCCTGTTTGCATATTGTATAAATTAGACTCGGAAATATTGGTCTCTTCACAAGCGATTTCGCCTGTTAAACAATAGCGCAAATAATCATGCGACATTAAAATTGAGCCGATTTGGGCATAACGTGTCGGTTCATTTTCTTTTAGCCAACGGAGGATTGAAACCGGATGCCCTGTCCACAAGGTTTGGCGGGTGAACGGATAAAGTTGTTGTGGAATTTGTTGCTGTTGCCACTGTTTGACGATACTCAGTGCCCGTTGTTCCGAAGACAAAATGCCGTTGCCCAACGGTTTCTTATTTTTGTCTAAAAGGAATAATCCTTTGCCTTGCGCTGAAATGCCTACGCCTTTAATTTGTTCGGCGGAGACTGCGGACGCTTGAATTGCACCTGCGATAACCTCGGCGCAACCATGCCATAACAGATCTAAATCCCGTTCCGCTTGCCCTGCTTTTTCACTCAATACAGCGAGATTTTGACGATAACTGCCATACGCTTTTCCGGCACTATCATAAACACTCGCCTTGATAAACGTCCCACCGCAATCAATGCCTAGCCAAAAATCCATATATTCCCCTTGCATTCACTTCAATAAATTATTGTATAAATATTACACAAATCAATTATACAATAATCCATTTTTAGCAACAAAGTAGGCTATTTTCAAATAGCCTACTCATTAAAGCTTTACATTATTCCACTAATGCATCAACTTGTTTGATCAGCGTATCGCCATTGCGTTCAATGAAATATTGACGAACCGGTTGTTCAACAATATCACGGAACGGTTTGGTATCCACTTGCTCAACCACTTCAATACCCGCTTTACGGAATTTCTCCAAGATGTCTTTTTCATTGGCTTCATTTAATTCACGTTGATAAGCCCCTGCTTCTTTGGCTGCATCCAGAATCGCTTGTTGCACTTCCGGAGAGAAAGATTCAAATTTTTTCTTGTTCATCACCACCAATAACGGAGTATAGCCGTGATTGGTCAAGCTCAAGTGTTTTTGTACTTCATACAATTTGGTTGACCACACAATACCGATTGGGTGCTCTTGCGCATCAACAGCACGGGTTTCAAGTGCGGTATACAGCTCGGACAACGGCATTGGCACCGGATTGGCACCTAGCAATTTAAATGCTTCTACATACATTGGATTTTGGTTAGTACGGATTTTTAAGCCTTTCACATCGTCCGGGCCATTCACAGGGTGTTTTGAATTAGTGATTGAACGGAAGCCAACTTCCCAGAACGCCAAGCCTTTCAGATCTTTTTCTTCCAATTCTTTTAGCAAACCTTGTCCGATTTCACCGTCCAATACGCGGTAAGCATGGGCTTTATCACGGAAGATAAACGGAATATCGATAACGTTCAAATTAGAAACCAAGCCGCCGAAGTTCGGCGAACCGGACATTTCGATATCGATTGTTCCGCCGCGAACTGCGCTGATCATGGTTTGCGCATTGCCTAACGTGCTATCTGGGAATAGTGATAATTTCAGATCGCCTTTGGTTTTTTCTTTTAATAATTCATCAAATTTTTTGGCTGCAATATGTTGCGTATCACTGCGTGGCGCTTCATAGCCAAAACGTAAACTTGTCGCCGCTTGCGCTGTTACAGCTGCTGCGACCAGAGTTAAACCGGTTAAAAGTGCGGTTAATTTTTTCATATCGTTCTCCTAGAAGTTAAAATAAGCGTTAAGGTTGTAACCAACTTAACGGGGTTAAAATGAGTGACGGAAAGAAAATAAAGACAAATAATAAAGCTAATAACATCAGCAGGTAAGGGAAAATCCCTTTTGCCGCCTGATCAAACTGTAATTTGGCTACGCCGGTAATCACGTTTAATACATTGCCGATAGGCGGTGTAATCAGGCCAATCGAGGTGTTTAAAATGAACAGCACCCCGAAATAAACCGGATCAATTCCTGCTTCTTCAACCAGCGGCATTAGTACCGGTGTTAAAATCAATACAGTTGGGGTTAAGTCCATTACCATACCGATAATAAATACCGCGATCATAATCACAATTAGCAATAAGGTCGGTGAATCAATTAACGGCTCTAGCAGTTCAGTGATCATCTGCGGCAATTCCGCAACCGTAATTAACCAACCGGATACTTGTGCCGCCGCCACCAGCAGCATGACAACCGCCGTGGTTTTTCCTGCCGCCAGTAACACACTGTATAACTGGTTAATTTTCAGTTCGCGATAGATAAACATGGATACCAGCAACGCATAGAACGCGGCGACCGCACCGGCTTCTGTCGGTGTGAAAATGCCCAGTCTAAATCCGCCGATAATGATCACCGGTAGCAATAGCGCCCAAACGCTGTTCTTAAATGAAATGCACAGTTCCTGTTTTGTTGCTTTGGAAAACGTCATCAAATTTAAACGTTTGGATTGCCACGCCCATAGCGCAGCCAAGCAGCAACCCATCAAAACGCCGGGAAAGATACCCGCCATAAATAGCTTGGTAATCGAAACTCCACTGGCAACCCCAAAGATGATAAACGGAATTGACGGCGGGATAATCGGTGCAATGATTCCGGCAGCACCAATTAAGCCGGCGGAACGTTCAACCGGATAACCGGTGGTTTTCATCATTGGGATAAGCATTGCCGCAACCGCTGCGGTATCCGCCACGGCAGAACCGGAAAGGCTTGCCATAATCATCGCCGCAATAATCGCCACAAATCCCAAACCGCCGCGTTTATGTCCGACTAATTTCATCGGTAAATCAATGATTCGTTTAGACAAACCGCCGACATTCATAATCTCACCGGCGAGAATAAAGAACGGAATCGCTAAAAGTGAAAAGCTGTCTGCGCCACTAACCAAATTTTGAGCCAAAATTTGAGCATCAAAGAGATCTAAGTGAAGCATTAATGCCACGGCACAAACAATCAGTGAAAATGCGACCGGAATCCCTAATGCAATCGAGCCGAGCAAGACGCCAAGAAAAATAACAATGGTCATGACAACTCTCCTTGTTTTAACTGCATTGCCGAACCGACAATCCGAACAATTAATAAAACACCGATTAATCCGCTCATAATCACACTGGCTAAAAAGTTAACCCCCGTCGGAATGCCCGATATCGGTGCATAATTGCTCATATTTAATTGCATTTGTGCATAACTGCCGATAAAGATCAGATAGCAGCAATACAGCATCACGCCATCTGTCAAAATAAACAGTATTTTTCTTTTCAGCGGAGAAAGCTTATTCGGCAACACATTCACGCTAACGTGTCCATTTTCCTTAAAGACCAAAACTGCGCCTAAAAAAGTAACCCAAACGAAAAGGTAGCGCGATAACTCTTCAGCAATGGTGATGCTGGTGTTTGCGCCGTAACGTAATACCACATTGGCAAAGACCATACAGGCCATCAATGCCAACATCGAAACTACGATAATTTCCAGAATTTTACTGGTATAAGAAATCATTCGATTCATGCGAACTCCTGAATCTAATAAATGTTATAGTTCACTGACCGCAATCTTGACCACAACCTTTTTGATTTTACAGCTATTGCCATCAATACAAGCCGGGCGGTGAACATCCGTTGGGAAAAAGACAGCAAAATTTCCCGGACGCATCACCAATTCAGATTCGTTCTCGACATGGCTGTAAAACAAAATATCTCTCGTATCGTCGTAGGTTTTTTCAACCGGATTGGTACCCAAATCGATCGCCACCCCAATACGCTCATAACCCGAATGGAGATATTGAACATCAAGATAACGGCGGTGTACTTCCGGCAAAATAGCTGCCTTTTTTTGCGTTTCCAGATCAAGGACTTGTGCATAAATCAAATCCCCTTTAATCGGATAACGTCCGGCAGCCAATTGATCAAAATCGGTATTTTTGAGGTACCCAAGTGCGGTATAAACCGCACTTGGGTAATGTTTTTCCTCAACTTTTGAAATATGTCCGAAAAACATAGTAATTCCCTAACTTACAGTGATTTCAATTTAGCCCAGACAGTATCATCAACCGGAATGCCGTTTGCTTTATTGTCAGCTAGAATGGTGGTGAATTCATGCCCCGGCAACCGCACTTCTACATTTGGATCGGCACGCTCTGCCGTTCTGACATAGTCCATAATTTTTTGTAGTTTTTCGTCTTTGGTTTCCCCGTCAATTAAACGATCAATTTCGATTGCGATAAATACTTGAGAAACGCAGTATTCATCATCTTTTTCCTCCGTCACTTCGGCAACCGATAAACCGTTAGACAATAAGGTGGCGATCATATCCAATACGATAGATAAGCCTGAACCTTTCCAATAACCCATTGGCAATAAGCGTTTATTTTTCTCTACTGTTCCCGGATCTTTGGTCAAATTGCCGTCGTCATCAAAACCGGCATCCACGAAGGTTTGTCTGCCGGCAAGACGGTTAACTTCCAGCATTCCGTAGGAGTACATGGAGCAAGACATATCCACCATGGTGATCGGATTACTTGGGATCGCAATAATCAAAGGGTTGGTACCGATACGACACTCTTTGGCACCCCAAGGTGGCATAACCGCAATAGAGTTGGTCCAACAAATCCCGATATAGCCTTTTTCTGCCGCTTGCCAGCCATAGCCGCCGCCACGCATCCAGTGGTTCGCATTTTTCAATGCAACAACCCCAATTCCATGTTGATCCGCCAATTCCATTGCACGATCCATCATGTCTTGTGCAGTTAGGTTGCCGATTGCTTGGTGTGCATCCCACTGTTCAATCGCACCTAAAGAAAGCACTTTGCTAGGCACAGCTGTCGGATCAATATCACCTTTTTCAAGCTGCTGAATAAAACGCGGAAAACGGTTTACACCGTGAGAATACGCACCCGCCTGTGTAGTATCGGCAAATAATGTTGCGCAGGCTTCAGCGGTTTCCTCGCCCACTCCTCTTGCTAATAGCACGCGTTTAAATTCTTTTTTTAAGTCTTCGTAACTTACTCTCATACTAACCTCTTTACTGTCTGAATTTCATATTGTGAAATGATGTTTCACATATTGTATGATTTAAAAAAATTAAGCAAATTTAATTTCAAATAAATTTTCTTATAAATCATATAATTAAAAATAGTTTTCAATATTGTGATCATTGTCTCATTTTTAAAAGATTAGGCATTGCTTTACTAAAGTATAAAAGGGAATAATGAAGTTCCTTATCCGTGAAGGTCAACACTATGCTCAAAAACACTGAAAAAGAAGAGAAAAGAGGCGGCAGCAACCAAAGCCTGATTCGAGGATTATCCCTGCTCGAAATCCTAAGCAATTTTCCCAATGGCTGTCCGTTGGCAAAATTGTCGGAGATTGCCGAGTTAAATAAAAGCACGACTCACCGAATGTTGCAGAGTTTACAGGCTTGCGGCTATGTTAAACCGACCAATACCATGGGGACTTATCGCCTAACCACCAAATGTTTGGCTATCGGGCAAAAAACACTGGCTTCGATGAATATTATTAATCTTGCTTCGCCATTTTTAGAACAATTGAATCTTGAAACCGAAGAAACGGTTAATTTTTCCATGCGTGAAAACGGTCACGCCATCATGATCTATAAATTAGAACCGACAACAGGCATGATGCGTACTCGTTCATATATCGGGCAGCATTTACGGCTTTATTGTTCTGCAATGGGCAAAATTTTTATGGCTTATGATCAGCCCGATTATTTGCCTCGTTACTGGCGCAATAACCAAAAACAGATCCAGCAATTGACTTGTAACACCATTACCACCCTACAAGGCATGGAACAAGAATTAGAACATATCCGAAAAACCGGTTATGCAATGGATGCGGAAGAAAATGAATTAGGCGTCAGCTGTATCGCCTGCCCGATTTTTGATGTTAACGGCAAAGTGATCTACTCTGTTTCTATTTCTCTTTCTACCGCTCGTTTGAATCAATTAGGCAAAGAAACCCTGCTTACGCATCTTAAAAATACCGCCGATTCGATCTCTGTCGAGTTAGGCGCAACATTATAATATTCATCTCAATTGCGGCAGTTTTGCCGCATTATCAAACGATTATCGCTCAATGATAGTTTATTTTCAAACTAACTTCAATTATGTAAATTTACATAAATATGACATTGCTCACAAAATGACAAATTTCCAATTTCAAATATCAAAATATTATTTCATAATGCAGAACCGTTTGACAAGGTGACCCACTTATTTCTGATTCATTCTCAAATAAAGGAACTTTTAATGTCTGATATCTCCCCAAAGAATCCTATATTAAGTATGCAGCATATTATCAAGCGCTTTGGCGGTAATATTGCTGTAAACGATGTCAGTCTTGACATTTACCCCGGTGAAATTGTCGCCCTCTTAGGCGAGAATGGTGCAGGGAAATCAACACTCATCAAAATCCTGGCTGGCATTTATCCTTATGATCAGGGGCAAATATTCTTTGAAGATCAGCCTGTTAATTCCGCATTATCACTCAAAACCGAAACTCACCAACCCATTTCATTTATCCACCAAGATTTAGGTTTAATCGAATGGATGACCGTTGCCGAAAATATGGCGTTTGTGATGGGATTCCCGAAACTCTTTAAAATGGTCGACTGGGGCAAAGTGCGGTCACAAGCGGAACACGCGTTGCAATCGGTCGGGATTCATCTTGATCCCGATGTTCGGGTGTTTGATTTATCCCGAACGGAGAAAGCGTTACTGGCAATTGCCCGTGCAATCGCGGTGAATGCCAAAGTGTTAATCCTCGATGAGCCGACAGCCTCATTGCCGGCAAGCGATGTGAAACATTTATTTTCTGTCTTGCAAACGCTGAAAGAAAAAGGCGTTGGCATGATTTATGTCACCCACCGCTTAGATGAAGTGATTGAAATTTCCGATCGAATTTACGTTATGCGCGACGGCTTCCCGGTTGCCGAGGGCAAAACAGAAAATTATTCGGTGAAAGAATTGGTGAAAGTGATTGTCGGCGAAGAAACCCGTAGTCATCAACGGATGCCATTGCCGACGGACCATGACGAAGTGCTAAAACTCAGTGATGTCATGGTCGGCGACACCGGTCCGGTTTCTTTCAGTTTGCACAAAGGCGAAATGATTGCGCTGGCCGGGCTGCGTGGCGCCGGACAAGAGGAGATTGGCAGATTGCTATTCGGCTTGCGCGAACTGGATGCCGGAAATATTCAATTGCTGAATCAAAACTATACGCCGCACTCTCCTAAAGATGCGATCAATAAAGGGATTTCATTAGTTGCAGGCGACCGCACCAATGAAAGTTTAGTCATGTCGATGACCACAACCGAAAATTTATTTATCAATCCAATCATTAAGCAAAAAACCTCACTTCGTTGGTATGATCGGGCGGCAGAATTAAAAGAAAGCTGGTTTAAATTCCAGCTATTTGATATCCGCCCTAAAAATATGTTCATTGAAGTTAGTGCGCTTTCCGGCGGTAATCAGCAAAAAATCGTGATGGCGCGCTGGTTGCACTTAGAAACGCCAATTCTGATTTTGGAAGATCCAACCGCGGGGGTTGACGTCGGTGCAAGGGCTGAAATTTATGACGTATTAAATAAAGCCTTAGCACAAGGTGTTTCTATCATTGTGATTTCAACCGATTTTGAAGAAATCGCCCACCTTTGTAACCGCGCTTTAGTCTTTAACCGAGGCAATGTGGTCGGGGAATTATTCAATGACGAGATTACGTTTTCTAATTTGCTTCAACTCTCTTCGGCATCAGTAGCATCTTTTTCATCACCTTCTATTCATTCTGCGATATAGGATTTTTATTATGGCTCAAACTTCTGTCAAATCAACCGCTCTTGAACAGGCTGTCTCATTGCGTAAAGACGGTTTTATGCCTTGGTTCTCACAACAGGCGACTCGTTATGGTCTATTATGGTTATGTATTCTGTTGGTGGTCATTTTTTCACTCACCACCCCAACATTTGCCTCAATGCTAACGCTAAATGCTATTCTAGAAACCAAATCAAAAATTGCCTTATTGGCACTCGCGGCGACCATTACCATGATTGTCGGCAAAATTGATCTTAATGTGGGCTTCGGGATCGTCCTTTGGCACATTCTCGCCATTAGTTTACAAGTACAATTCGGGTTCTCATGGCAAATGGCGGTGATCACCGTGTTAATCATTGCCGCATTATATGGCTTGCTGAATGGCATTTTAGTGGCATTAGCCGATATTGACAGCTTTGTGGCAACTCTCGGTTCCGGTACGGTGCTGTATGCCGTGGCGTTGTGGCATTCCGGCGGGCGACAAATTGTCGGTGATTTGCCCGATGCGTTTTATGAACTGAATAGTTTCGACTTCTTTGGCATTACGATCTCTGCTTTATATATGTTGATTGTCGCCGTGGTACTTTGGATCGTGACCGAACATACCGCAATTGGACGCTGTATGTATGCTGTCGGCGGAAACCCTGCAGCGGCTCGTTTGAACGGGATTTCCATCAAAAAATACACGATCTTCTCCTTCATTGCTTCCAGCACGTTAACCGGTTTTACCGGCGTTCTGATCGCCGCTCAACAAGGCGTTGGGCAAGCAAGTGTCGGTATGGATTATTTACTACCCGCTTTAGTCGGTGCATTCTTGGGCAGCACCACGATTCGTCCCGGACGAGTTAATGTTTGGGGTACGGTTGTCGGTATCGCCATTCTGGCAATCGGCATTTCAGGCATTCAACAATTCGGCGGAGCCTTCTGGGTTGAACCGTTATTTAACGGCGCAACGCTTCTGCTCTCTATTACCATCGCCGGATATGCCCAGCGCAAACGTTTATTAAATCAGAAGTTAGTACAGAAAAAAACCGAGACAGAACAACCGTCTCAATCATCTAGCACACCGTCCATTTAATAACTATGAGGAAAACATTATGAAAAGCCGTTTTCAAAAAACCATTTTCACTACATTAGTCAGTGGTCTTCTTGCCGCCAGCCAATTTGCCGGCGCATCGACCGCAGAAGATGATTTTGTTGCGCAAGCCAAAAAAGTCGTTGAAGCTGCAACCGCGCCACAAACCCAATGGGACGGTCCAACAACCGGTCCCGCTCTGCAAAAAGAGAAAAGCATTATTTTCATTGCTTCCGATATGAAAAACGGTGGCGTGCTGGGTGTTTTAGACGGCATGAAAGAAGCGGCTTCCGCTGCCGGTTGGAAATTAGATGTGCTTGACGGTGCCGGTTCGGTGAATAACCAACTTGCTTCACTTAACCAAGCCATCGCCAAAAAGCCGGATGCCATTGTGATTGGCGGCTGGAACCCGAACGTGGCTCGCAATCCGTTAAAAAAAGCCGGTGAACAAAACATTACCTTAATTGCTTGGCACGCCACGCCGGAACCGGGTCCGATTGATAAATACAATGTTTTCTATAATGTAACTTCCGATTCCGATGAAATTTCACGTTTGTCGGCCTTACTTGCCGTTGCCAAATCAGAGGGCAAAGCAAAAGTCGTTATCTTAACCGATTCACTCTATGAAATTGCGCTGCGCAAAGCTAATGTGATGAAAGAAACGATTGAACAATGCAAAGAGTGCCAAGTGTTAGAATTTATTGACACTCCGCTTGCCGACACCTCTAGTCGTATGCCGGGGCTAACTTTCAGCACCCTGCAAAAATACCAAGATGACTTCCAATACACCTTGGCAATCAATGATCTCTACTTTGATTTCATGGCGCCATCATTAAGAACCGCCGGAATTAAAGGCGATTCAGCGCCATATAATATCTCTGCCGGTGACGGTTCCGTAACCGCTTATCAACGCATTCGTGCCGGTGAGCATCAAATTGCCACCGTTCCGGAACCTTTAAATTTACATGGCTGGCAATTAGTCGATGAGCTGAACAGAGCATTCTCCGGCGAAAAACCGTCCGGCTATGTGACGCCGGTTCATTTAGTCACGAAAGAGAATATTGCCTACGATGGCGGTGATAAAAATATGTATGACCCACAAAACGGCTACCAAGACGCATACAGAAAGATCTGGGGTATTGACTAAAAACTTAAACGGGGATACGGCCATTGTATCCCCTGCTTCATAGGATAGACACCTTGATGAATATTGAAATTTATAATACTGAATTTTCTTATTTATTCACTGAACAATCTCAAATTGAATGCCTGTTTCAAAATGCAATTTGGGCAGAAGGTCCGGTTTGGGTTCCGAATGAAAATGCCGTTATTTTCAGCGATGTTAAGGGAAACCGAATGTTTAAATGGAAAGAAGAAAACGGAACTGAAGTTTTTCGCTCTCCATCTGATTTTGCCAATGGCAATGCGCTGTTGCCCGACGGTTCGTTAATGACCTGTCAGCACGGCTCCAGAGGCATCAGTCGCACCGATCTTCACGGCAACATAACTTCATTAGTTGAGCGTTATGACGGAAGGCGTTTTAATTCGCCGAATGATTTGGTAGTTAAATCCGACGGTACGATTTGGTTCACCGATCCGCCTTATGGCATTCTCAGCAATAATGAAGGCTACCAAGCGGCAAGTGAAATCATTGGTTGCTACGTTTATTGCTATAATCCTAAGCAGGCAACGGTTAGTTTGGCAACGTTCAATACCATGCGACCTAACGGCTTATTTTTTTCTCCGGATGAAAAAATATTATACGTCGCTGATATGTCGCAGGTTGAATTTAGCGAAGGGCTACATCATCTCGTGGCATTCGATGTTAACGGCGCAACATTGCAAAATCGCCGCACAATCTGCGAAATCAATCCCGGCATTCCGGATGGCTTCTGCCTTGATAAAAACGGTTTGATTTATTGTAGTTGTGAAGACGGTATTTTAGTGATTACCCGCGAGGGAGAAACCGTTGCGAAAATCTGCCTTGGTAAAACGGTTTCAAACTGTACCTTGGGTGGCAAATTGCAAAATGAATTATTTATTACGGCAACAAACTGTTTATATCGAGTCAAACTCAATACTACCGGGTTCCAGTACGATTCGTTCTACCAATAATAAATACTAAAAAAGCTCATCCCTGAGCTTTTTTAATCTGTTTGGCTTAACTCAATTTCGCCGCCAAATACCTCTCCACCATATCCACAATCGCCTGGGTTTGTGAATCAATTTCAATATTCACTTTGTCGCCGATTTTTTTGTTGCCGATAATCGTACGTTGCAGCGTTTCAGGAATTAAGTTCACGCAGAAGCGTTGATTTTCCACTGCGCCGATAGTCAGGCTGATGCCGTCGATAGCGATGTAGCCTTTGGTTAACACATATTTCGCCAAGTGCGGTTCAGGCAGGCTGAACCAGATTTGGTAGTTATTTTCTGTTTGAGTAATCTCGTCGATCACCGCCATGCTGTATACATGACCGGAAAGCAAATGCCCGCCGATTTCGTCGCTCATTTTCATCGCGCGTTCGATATTGATTTCATCGCCCACGTTTAACTCGCCTAAGTTAGTGATGCGCAGGGTTTCTTGCATTAAGTCAAAACTCAGACGATCGCCGTTAATTTCGGTGACGGTCAGGCACACGCCGCTATGCGCAATTGAAGCGCCGAGTTTCAGATCGTCGAGCAAATCCGACGGCATTCGGATCACATGGGTTTGAAAATCTTTTTTTACTTCGATCGATTCAATTCGGGCTTTACCCTGTATAATACCTGTAAACATAATCTCTCTCTTGTCGTATTCATTTTTATCAACGCAGATTATAGATCTTTTCTTTCAATTAAGCAGAAATATATTTATGTTAAAGTTTATTACCAGCGAGCAGCACCGTATGGAAATGCGCCAATTAATTCGAATTGCAGCGCCGATTCTGGTGGCGCAAATCGCACAAAGTTCAATGGGGATGATCGACGCGATCATGGCGGGACGCGTGAGTGCCGCTGACATGGCAGCGATTTCCATCGGCGCATCTATTTGGTTCCCGCTCGTCCTGTTCGGGCAAGGCTTGCTGCTTGCGCTGCCGCCGACTATCGCCTATTTGAACGGCTCCGGACAGCGCAAGCGAATCGCACATCAAGTGCGGCAAGGCGTTTGGATTGTGGTGATGATCACCATACCGCTCTTTATACTGATTTATAACAGTCACTTTATCGTCGATTTTATGGATATGGATCCGCAATTGGCTTCTATTTCCAGCCAATACCTGCAAGCCATGGCATTCGGCATTTTCGCTTATCTGATGATGATCAACTTCCGCGGGCTGAATGACGGACTTGCCAAAACCAAACCGGCAATGGTGATCGGATTTATCGGTTTGCTGCTGAATATTCCGCTGAATTATATTTTTATCTATGGCAAATTCGGCGTACCGGCTTACGGTGCTGTCGGCTGTGGCATCGCTACCGCGATTGTTAACTGGCTAATGATGGGAATGATTATCCTCTATTGCTATCGAGCCAGACATCAGCGCGACCTTCGTCTCTTCCCCAAACTGTTTGAAAAACCGGATTGGAACACCCAGCGCAAATTGCTGAATTTAGGCGTGCCGATTGCGTTAACGCTGTGTGCGGAAGTCACGCTATTTACCATTGTTTCGCTGCTGATTGCGCCGCTTGGCGCCAATGTGGTCGCCAGCCACCAAATTACCCTGCAAACCAGCTCGTTTATTTTTATGCTGCCGTTGTCCATTTCAATGGCGACCACCATTTTAGTCGGTCAACGCCTGGGCGAGCGCAATGTCGAAGGTGCGAAACAAGTCAGTTTTAGCGCCCTCGCATTAGGGCTAACCGTCGCCACCGTCACCGCAATTTTGACCTTACTATTTCGCACTCAAATCGCGCAAATTTTTGTGACTGACCAACAGGTGATCGCCATGGCGTCATTTTTATTACTGTTTGCTGCTGCCTATCAAATTCCCGACAGCATTCAGGTGATCGCCGGCGGCGCATTGCGTGCCTATAAAGACACCAAAGCGATTTTAATCATTTCACTGTTCTGTTATTGGATCATCGGTATGCCGATCGGGTATATCACCGGCTTAACCGACTGGCTGATGCCGCCACTGGCGGCGGAAGGTTTTTGGATTGGTTTTGTGCTGTGCTTACTATTTGCCTCGATTTTCCTGCTATGGCGATTACGGAAAATTCAACGCATTCCGGCGACCGCACTTTTAGCTCACTTAGAACGCATCAAATAAGGAAAGAGTATGAATAATATCATCAATGTAGGGATTGCCGGTTTTGGAATGTCGGCGCAAGTGTTTCATGTTCCGTTTTTATTGGTTGACCCGCGCTTTCGAATTAAAAAAGTGTTTGAACGCAGCAGCGAAAAAGCCAAACAAAAAATCCCGAATGTAGAAGTGGTGCATGATTTTTCCGCTTTGTTGCATGATGATATTGATCTAGTGATCATCACTACCCCCAATTTAACCCACTATGAATTTGCCAAACAAGCGATTGAAGCGGGCAAACACGTTATCGTCGAAAAGCCGCTTGCCGTCAGCGCATACGAAGCGCAAGAGCTGGAGCTGTTGGCGCAACGCCACCAAGTCGTACTCTCGCCTTACCAAAATCGCCGCTGGGATAGCGGCTTTGAAGCGGTCAAAAAGGTGATTAACGGAAATTTGATTGGTGAGATTGTCGACTATCAAGTGCGGTTTGATCGCTATAGCGCCGGAAAAAATCCAAAAGTCTGGAAAGAGACCGGCGAAAAAGGCGTTGGGCTGGTGTACGATTTGGGCGTGCATTTGGTGGATCATGCCGTTGATCTGTTGGGAATGCCGCAAGCGGTGTTTGCCGATATTCGCTATCAACATGAAAATGCGCTGAGTGATGATAATTTCCAGATCTACCTGTATTACCCAAATCTGAAAGTCGAATTGAGTGCCACCAAATATGCACGGGAAAAAGGTCCGCATATCGCTCTGCACGGACGTAACGGATCGTATTTAAAATATGTTGCCGATATTCAAGAATCCAAACTGCAACAAGGCATCTTGCCTATCGGCAATTGGAATGTGGAAACCGAACAGCAATGGGGCGTGCTGAATACCGAACTCAATGGCGTCCATTTCCACGGCAAAATCGAGTCCCCCGCTGCCAGCTACGCCGCCTACTACGACAATATCTATGCCGCAATCACCGAGGAGGCACCACTTATCGTCACCGTCGCCCAAGCCAAAAATGTGCTAATGCTATTGGAAAAATGCTTTGAAAGTGCGGAAAAGCGGCAGGTAATTTCATTATAACGGTGCACAAACAAAAAGTGCGGTCGTTGATTGTTCAACGACCGCACTTTGGTGTTTGGCTTGCTTAATCCTCAAACTCATCAAGCCACTGCAATAAAATGGCTTCGAGGATTTTCTCATTCGATTTTTGTGGATCGTCGTCAAATTCCTCTAATTCGCAGATCCAGCGGTGCATATCGGTGAAACGCACCGTTTTCGGATCGATATCCGGGAAGCGATCATATAACGCCCATGCGATTTCTTGTGAATCTTGCCATTTCATTTGTAGAGCCTCGTTAGATTAATGTTCTTCGCGTGCGTGATTAATGGTGTAGCGTGGAATATCGATCACCAAGTCATCGTCACCGACCACCGCTTGGCAGCTCAAACGGCTTTCCATTTCCAAACCCCATGCTTTGTCTAGCATATCTTCTTCTAAATCCGAGCTTTCGTTGAGGGAGTCGAATCCTTCACGCACCACCACATGGCAAGTGGTGCAAGCGCAGGATTTTTCACAGGCGTGTTCGATTTCAATTCCGGCATTTAGCGCAGCGTCTAAAATGCTTTCACCGCGCACTGCTTCAACCACCATTCCCTCAGGGCATAAACTTTCATGAGGTAGAAAAATTAACTTTGGCATTATTTATCCTTTTACTTAACTAAATTTTACTGTTTTCAATTTCGCTGATGCTGTGGCCTTGCAGCACACTGCGCACCGATTTGTCCATGCGACGGGCGGCAAATTCGCGCGTGACCACGTCTAATTGCTTAATGCCCTGCTTAATCTGATCGCCGTCTTGTCCGTCGATGAGCTGTCGTAGCGTAGCAATTTGTGCTTGAATGACGCTTAGCTCCTCAGAGGCTAACAGATCGCTGTCGATTTTCAGCGCGTCTTCCACGCCTTCAATCACGCGTGCCGCTTCCACTCGCTGCTCTGCCAATCGGCGCGCTTGAATATCGGATTCGGCATTTTCAATCGAGGAATGGATCATATCGCGAATTTCATTATCGCTTAAACCGTATGACGGTTTCACCTGAATCGAAGCTTGCACCTTGCTGGATTTTTCCATTGCCGTCACGCTTAATAAGCCGTCGGCATCGACTTGATAAGTCACTCGAATATGCGCCGCGCCTGCCACCATTGGCGGAATGCCGCGCAACGTGAAACGCGCCAAAGAGCGGCAATCGGCAACCATTTCACGTTCACCTTGCACCACATGAACGCTCATTGCCGTCTGTCCGTCTTTAAACGTGGTGAATTCTTGCGCTCTTGCCGCCGGAATCGTGGTGTTGCGCGGGATAATTTTTTCCACTAAGCCGCCCATGGTTTCAATTCCCAATGACAACGGCGTGACATCTAACAGCAACATATCGGAATCGGATTTATTGCCAACCAGAATATCCGCTTGAATTGCCGCGCCCAGCGCCACGACTTTATCCGGATCAATCGAAGTTAACGGGGTTTTGCCAAAAAACTCGCCCACTTGTTCGCGAATTAACGGAACTCGGGTCGAGCCGCCGACCATCACCACTTGCAGCACTTCATCTTGGCTGACTTGTGCATCTTTTAACGCACGGCGACACGCCAATAATGAACGCTTCACCAGCGGTTCAATCAGCTGTTCAAACTGTTCACGCTGAATCTCGCCCTGCCAGCCGTTGAAACTGACCGCCACACTGGCTTGTTCGCTTAATTGTACTTTAGCCGCAATCACGGTTTCCAATAGTTGACGACGCTCAATGCTATCGGTGGCGACAATCCCGGCTTGTTGCTCGATCCACTCTGCTAACAGATGATCGAAATCATCGCCGCCAAGTGCGGTATCGCCGCCGGTTGCCAACACTTCAAACACCCCTTTTGATAAACGCAAAATGGAAATATCGAAGGTACCGCCGCCGAGATCATACACCGCAATCACGCCCTCTTGCCCGGAATCCAAACCGTAAGCAATCGCGGCTGCGGTCGGTTCATTCAGCAAGCGCAACACTTGCAGCCCGGCAAGACGGGCGGCGTCTTTGGTGGATTGACGCTGCGCATCATCAAAATAGGCAGGCACGGTGATCACCGCGCCGGATAATTCGCCGCCTAAGCGCGCTTCGGCAAGATAATTCAATTTTTTCAGAATCTCAGCGGAAATTTGCACCGGGCTGAAATTGCCCTGTGCGGTTTCGATGAGCGGCAAACCGTTTTCGCTGGCTTGAAAATGATACGGCAAATTTGGATAACGCTGCTGCACATCGGCAAGGCTGCGTCCAATCAGGCGTTTGACTGAAATCACGGTTTGAGCCGGCTCGTTGACCGCTCTTACCAGTGCGGATTTACCGACCAATGGCGTGTCCTCGTGTGGGTAATTCACCACTGAAGGAATCAGCACGCTGCCGTCTGTATCCGCCAAAATTTCACTGCTGCCGTTACGCACGGTCGCCAGCAACGAGTTGGTCGTGCCAAGGTCGATCCCCACCGCCAAACGGTGTTGATGTGGGGCTGCGGTTTGTCCGGGTTCGGCAATTTGTAGTAATGCCATGTTGTTATTCCGTTTAAGTAAATTCGTTTTAAAGTGAAAAACCAATAATCGCTATCTGCAAACCGCACTTATCGGCATTTTCAATCGGGGGCTGCTTAGCCGTAGAGCCGATCTTCAATCTGATCGACTTCATGTAAAAATTTTTCGATGAATTTTAACCGATTGATATGTAATTTAAGTGCGGTCCAATCCGCTTGCTGAATGGCATTTTCGATTGCTTGCAGTTGTTGGCTGCGTAGTGTTTCCGATTTGGTTCTTAGTGCCGCCACTTCCGCTTCATCACAGCCACAAGCCGCCGCTTCCAAGTCTTCACGCAACATCAGCTGCTGCATTAAAAATTCGCCGTCATGCACTGTTTCTTCTTGGTTGAGTTGCTGCGTCAAATTCAATTGTAAAATCGCTTCGGCGCGGCGGATCGGACTTTTCAGCACTTGGTAAGCATCATTGATTGCCGCGGCTTTTTGCACCGCGTCCAATTGTTGCTGTTCGGATTGAGTGGCGAAATTGTCCGGGTGGTACTGTTTTTGCAAGGCTAAATAGCGTTCGGATAAACGCGCGCTATCTAGCTGAAATTCAGCTTCCAAACCGAACAGGGCAAAAGGGTTTTGCATGATCATATCCTTAATTCAACCGCACTTTATACGGTGAAACTTTCGCCACAACCACATTCGTCTTTTTTGTTCGGATTGTGAAATTTGAAGCCTTCGTTCAAGCCCTCTTTCACGAAATCCAATTCCGTTCCTTGTAGATATACTAGGCTTTTGCTGTCGATGATCACGTTAACGCCGTGCTGTTCGAACAATTGATCGTCTTCATTCATTTCATCTACAAATTCCAACACATACGCCAGCCCGGAACAGCCTGAGGTTTTCACCCCTAAACGCAAGCCTAAACCTTTACCGCGGTTTGCTAGAAATGTGCGCACACGGTTAGCCGCACTTTCAGTTAAACTGACACCCATGACGAGATCCTTATATTCAAAACCATCTCAGTTGAGACTTAAAATAGAGAAAAGCCCTGTTCCGCCAGCGCGAAACAGGGTTAAGATTATTTATTATTTTTTGCTTTATAGTCGGCGATTGCCGCTTTAATCGCATCTTCCGCCAAAATTGAACAGTGAACTTTCACCGGCGGCAGTTCCAACTCTTCTGCAATTTGGCTGTTTTTAATTGAGCCTGCTTCATCCAGTGATTTGCCTTTCACCCATTCGGTGATCAGCGAGCTGGAAGCGATTGCCGAGCCACAGCCGTAAGTTTTGAAACGTGCATCTTCGATAATGCCGTTATCGTCTACTTTGATTTGCAGCTGCATCACATCGCCGCAAGCCGGCGCACCGACCATACCGCTGCCGATATTTTGTTCTTTTTTATCGAATGAACCCACGTTACGCGGATTCTCATAATGATCGATTACTTTTTCGCTATATGCCATGTTAAATTCTCCTGTTGCTCGATTAGTGGGCAGTCCACTGCACGGTGTTCAAATCAATGCCTTCTTTAAACATATCCCATAATGGGGACAGTTCACGCAGTTTGGTGACTGCTTTTTTCACTAATTCAATCGCATAGTCCACTTCTTCTTCGGTGGTGTAACGCCCGATTGAGAAGCGAATGGAGCTGTGCGCCAGCTCATCATTCAAGCCCAATGCGCGCAGCACATACGAAGGCTCAAGGCTGGCTGAGGTACAAGCCGAACCTGATGACACCGCCAAATCACTTAAAGACATCATCAACGATTCGCCTTCAACATAGTTGAAGCTGATGTTCAAGTTGCCCGCCACGCGCTGTTCCAACGAACCGTTAACGTGCACTTCTTCAATGTCTTTCAAGCCGTTATACAATCTGTCGCGCAGCGTTTTAATCCGCGCCATTTCGCTTGCCATTTCTTCTTTGCAAATGCGATAGGCTTCGCCCATGCCGACAATTTGATGAACCGGAAGTGTACCTGAACGCATACCACGCTCATGTCCGCCGCCATGTACCATCGCTTCGATACGCACGCGCGGTTTACGGCGCACATATAAGCCGCCAATGCCTTTTGGTCCGTATAATTTATGACCTGAGAATGACATTAAATCGACTTTCAATTTGCTTAAATCGATCTCCACTTTGCCCACGCTTTGCGTTGCATCAGTATGGAACAACACTTTTTTCGCGCGGCAAAGTTCACCGATTTTTTCGATGTCTTGGATCACACCGATTTCATTGTTCACGTGCATAATCGAGACTAAAATCGTATCGTCGCGCATTGCCGCTTCGAATTTAGCCAGATCAATCAAGCCGTCCGCTTCCGGCTCTAAGTAAGTCACTTCAAAACCTTCACGCTCTAACTGACGGCAGGTATCTAACACCGCTTTGTGTTCGGTTTTACAGGTGATGATGTGTTTGCCTTTGGTTTGGTAGAAATGCGCCACACCTTTAATTGCCAAGTTATCGGATTCGGTTGCACCGGAGGTAAACACGATCTCTCTGGAATCCGCCCCGATCAAATCAGCGATTTGGTTACGCGCAATATCCACCGCCTCTTCAGCCTGCCAGCCGAAACGGTGTGAACGCGACGCCGGATTACCAAAAATACCGTCGTAGGTCATAAATTCCATCATTTTTTTAGCTACTCGTTCGTCCACCGGACAAGTTGCCGCATAATCCAAATAAATTGGTAATTTCATTTTCACTCCTGAAAAATTAACAATATCAACCGCACTTGCACCAAGGCTAAGCGCGATTAACGACTTGAAGGGGTTGCTGTTCCAAATGTTTTTTTAAGGCACTGCGTTGAGTCTGTTTATTGACCAAATCGGCGATGGTGATGCCGTTCAAAAACTCCTCGATTTCCTCGCTTAACTGCTCCCACAATGAATGCGTTAAACAAGTGATTCCGCCTTGGCAGTTGCCTTTGCCTTTGCATTTGGTTGCCGAAATATTTTCATTCACCGCTGCAATAATCATGCCAATCGCGATTTTATCGATCGGCATTCCCAATAAATAACCACCGCCGGGGCCGCGCACACTTTTCACCAAGCCGAAACGGCGCAATTTGGCAAACAGCTGCTCCAAATAAGAGAGCGAAATTTGCTGACGCTCTGAAATTTCGGCTAATGTAATCGGCATCTCGATCTCACCGCGCTGTGAATTCAGTGCAATATCCAGCATTGCCGTCACGGCGTAACGTCCTTTTGATGTCAATTTCATGTCTGTTCCTCAACGATAATCTGATGAGGTGAATTTTTTCATACCAGACTATTTTAGTCAACTTTAAACCTGACTATTTTTGTATGTTTTTGTCTATCGAAGCAACAAGCAGAAGCATTTATCGCTTAACCGCACTTTTTCCGCACCGCACTTAGCATGCCTTGCAGAATATTCAATTCATTTTTTTGCAGATCGGCGCGTGCGTATAAGCTGCGCAATTTCGGCATCACGCCGTTATTTTTGATGAAATCCAAACGACGATAAAGCTGTTCGGTTTGGGTGAAAAAATATTCCAATTCCTGTTGAGTCGGTTTTTCGATAATCGGCTCAGCGGCAAGTGCGGTTGGCTGCTCGGCAGGCTGCGCCAGCATCGCCATGCGAATTTCATAGCTCACCAATTGCACCGCCATTGCCAGATTGAGTGAGGAATATTCCGGATTGGCGGGAATATTCAGATGAAAACGGCATTTCAGCAGCTCCTCGTTGGTCAGCCCGACGCGCTCACGCCCAAACACAATCGCCACTTTTGCGCCTTGCGAAGCGGCATAAATCGCCTGTTCACCACACGCACGCGGCTCGATCAACGGAATCGTAATGTGGCGGCTGCGCGCACTGGTGCCGATCACTATTTCGCAATCCGCCACTGCGTGATCCAAACTCTCCACCACAACCGCACTTTGCACAATATCATAAGCCCCGGCGGCAAGTGCGGTCGATTGCTCGTCGGGCAAGACTTTGGGCGACACCAAATACAACAACGACAAGCCCATGGTTTTCATCGCCCGCGCCGCCGAGCCGATATTGCCGCTGTGAGAAGTTTCAACTAATACAATTCGAATATTATGTAATAACGAAGGATTTATCATAATTAATAATGACCACTTAATTTACGCGAAGTGTGCAGCACCCGCAAAATCATAATCCGCTGTTCTGCAACGGCGTAAATAAAAATAAACGGAAAGTGCGGTATCACCAGTTTGCGAAAAGCCTTTTTGCCGTTTTTAATCGGCTTGCCGAGCAGTGGATTGGCTTGTAATAATTCCGCCATTGATTCAAATTTTGCCTCGACTTGATCAGCAAGCGCCAAACCGGCGTGTTCAAAAAAATACTGAAAGATCATTTCCCGATCTTCCTGCGCTTTCCGTTCCCAAAACAGCATCATGCGCTATCCTTTTCGATTAAGCGCTGACGCAATTGCCGCATTCGTTGCTGGCTTTCACTGTGATTAATTGCTTGGGTTTGTCCGCCGTCATAGCGTTCAATTGCCTCTGCAATTTGTGCTTCAAGCCAATACTCATGGGCATTACTTTGATATTCCCGCTCTTGCGCCGCCAACTCCTCTGCCTTTTCACGCATCAGTTTGGTCAAATCGGTGTTCTGCCGTTTCGCCGCCTGCATTGCCAATTGCTTGGTTTTTTCATCGATCCGAAAATGAATGGTCTCCATGCGTCCCCCACTAAAAAATGGTGTCATTTGTGTTGTCAATCATACCTTAATTTCTCAGTCGCGCATAAGACAAAAATAAATTTACCTCGCAATTCTCCGTACAATTTCTTATAATGCGCCCAGTTTTGTTTTTGTAGGACAAAATCAAACCCTCTATTTTTCGTTCTTTAAAATCCGGTGGAATTATGAATCCAATGTTAAACATCGCTATTCGTGCTGCACGAAAAGCAGGCAATGTGATTGCCCAAGGTTACGAGCGCCCAGAAAGCATCGAAACCACAACCAAACGCGCTAATGATTATGTGACCAATATCGACAAAGCGGCTGAACAAGCCATTATCGAGGTGATCAAAAAATCGTATCCTGATCATACGATTATCACCGAAGAAAGCGGCGCAATCGAAGGCGAAAACAGCAATGTACAATGGGTGATTGATCCGCTGGATGGCACCACCAATTTTATCAAATCTTTCCCTCATTTTGCAGTTTCTATCGCGATTCGTGAAAACGGCCGCACCGAAGTCGGCGTGGTTTATGATCCAATCCGCAATGAACTGTTCACCGCGGTGCGCGGCGAAGGCGCAAAATTAAACGAAACTCGCCTGCGTGTTGAAAACCGTCGCGATTTAGACGGCACAGTGCTGGCAACCGGTTTCCCATTCAAGGCAAAACAACATATGCCTGCACATTTAAATATCATCGGTTCCATGATCGAAGAAGCAGCTGACTTCCGTCGTAGCGGTTCCGCGGCGTTGGATTTAGCCTATGTGGCAGCCAACCGTGTGGACGGCTATTTTGAAATCGGTTTAAAACCGTGGGACTGCGCAGCCGGTGATCTGATCGTGCGGGAAGCGGGCGGAATTGTCACCGATTTTGTCGGCGGACATAACTATTTGAAATCAGGCAATTTGGTTGCCGCGGCGCCGCGCATTGCCAAAGCGATTTTAACCAAAATCCAACCGCACTTGACAGACGCGTTAAAAGGCTAAGCCAAGTCAAAAGCTAAATAAAGCGAATATGCAAAAGGCGGGAACTATCCCGCCTTTTCTATACCACTTCTATAACCGCACTTTTAGCGTCTTAACGCAGATGAAACTTACGGCGCAAGGTGCGCAGCAGTAAAAATACCCAAGGCCACAGCACGCCGCTGATCGCAGCGCCGATTAACTCTTGCGAATTAAAATGCGCATTGTGCATAAACAATTCGATCAGGAAAATCACAAGGTGGATCATCACCACCGCAACAACCACTAAAATGCTCTGCAACCACAGCGACAGGTTACGCAAGATCAAATGGTTAGACGCGATCAGATAGGCGAACACCGATAACACTAAGGCGTGTACGCCCAGAATTGAGCCGAGGCTCAAATCCCAAACCAAGCCAATTAAAAATGACCAGCCGATACTGATTTTATTCGGAATGGCTAAAACCCAATACAGCAGCACCAACACCAGCCATGAAGGGCGATAGCCTTGAAATTCCGCCGACCACGGGGTGATTTCCATCACTAGCGCCACCAAAAAGGTGCAGGCAACCATTAAAAACTGAAAAATCCAATTACTGCGCATTATTGATTCCCCTCAGTCGTTAACGCATCCTGCCGTTGCTGGTTGGCATCTGCCGGATCCAACTCGTTGCTCTCCGCTGGATTTTGTCCTGCGTCATTCGGATTCGGTTGATTCGGATCGATTGGCTCTTTCAAATTTTTATTTGCATCCGCCGGGCTTAGCAATTCATCTTGTCGGATTGACAGTCGCTGACGCACGGTGTTGCGCACATCTTCCGGCGACAACGATTGCGCGCGGTGCAGCTCATCATTCACTGGCCATAGCAATAATAAATAGCGCAAACGTTCGAGTGAAGCCAGCGGTTTGGCGGTGATCACCGCGAAATAGTTTTGTTTATCCGTCGAAACCGAGTCCACGATCGCCACCGGGTAGCCTTCGGGGAAGCGCCCGCCCAGACCGGAAGTCACCAGCAGATCGCCTTTCACAATATCCACCGAGTGCGGTACGTTATCCAATTGCAACTCGTCGCCACGCCCGGTTCCGCTGGCAATTAAACGCACATCATTGCGCAACACCTGCAACGGAATGGAATGGGTGACATCAGTGATCAGCAACACCCGGCTGGTGGTTGCGCCCACAGAAGTCACCTGCCCGACCACGCCTTTTTCATCAATAATCGGCTGCCCGACATACACGCCGTCGCGGCTGCCTTGGTTGATCACCACTTGTTGACGATAAATATCGGTTTCGGTGGTCAGCACTTCGGCGATTTTCTTGTATTCGTCGTAACGCAGTGGTGAATTGAGCAATAAGCGCAGACGTTGGTTTTCGACTTTCAGTTGATCAAGCAGCAGCAAATCGGCATTTTTTTCACGCAGCTGTTCTTTCAGTACGCGATTTTCAAGTTGTAGTTTTGAGGTGTCCGCCAGATTATCCGAAACACCGTCCAAAACCGAACGCGGGATATTGGCGAAATAGAAAATGCCGCTGATCGAGGTTTCCATCAGGCTGCGCAGTTGGATCATGCCGCTGCTGCGCCCGTCGCCGATCATCAACAGCACCGACGCCACAACGGCTAAAATCAAACGGATTCCTAAAGGCGGGGCTTTAGAAAAAATAGGTTTCATGCAGTTACTCTTAAAAAAGTTGCGGTTTTAACTGATTGCCAAAACCGCACTTGTGAAAAATAAAGAGTGTTTTCAAGACGATGCTTAATCGTCGCTGAAAATATCGCCACCGTGCATATCAATCATATCCAACGCTTCGCCGCCGCCGCGCGCTACACAAGTCAGCGGATCTTCGGCAACAATCACCGGCACGCCGGATTCTCTGGATAATAAGGTATCAATATTCGGCATTAATGCGCCGCCGCCGGTTAACACCATGCCACGTTCAAAAATGTCGGCTGCCAGTTCCGGCGGGCACGACTCAAGTGCGGTACGTACGGCGGTCACAATGCCGCTTAATGGCTGTTGAATCGCTTCCAACACGTCGCGCGAAGTCAGTTTAAAGCTGCGCGGTGCGCCTTCTGCCAAGTTGTGTCCGTGAACTTCAATCTCTTTGACTTCATCGTCTGATTCGATAAACGCAGTACCGATCTCTTGTTTAATCCGTTCCGCGGTCGCTTCGCCGATTGACGAGCCAAAAGTGCGACGCACATACGCAATGATCGCTTCATCAAAACGATCGCCGCCGATACGCACGGAAGAGGAATACACTACGCCGTTTAAGGAGATCACCGCCACTTCGGTTGTACCGCCGCCGATATCGATCACCATTGAACCGGTTGCGGTCGAAACCGGCAATTTAGCGCCGATTGCCGCGGCCATCGGTTCTTCAATCAAATATACTTCACGCGCACCGGCACCGATTGCCGACTCTTTAATCGCACGACGCTCCACTTGGGTTGCGCCTGCCGGCACACACACCAACACGCGTGGACTTGGGCGCATGAAGTTATTGCGGTGAACTTGTTTGATAAAATATTGCAGCATTTTTTCAGTGACAAAAAAATCCGCAATCACGCCGTCTTTCATCGGGCGAATCGCAGCAATACTTTTCGGGGTGCGCCCCAACATCATTTTCGCTTCACGCCCGACTGCCGCAATGCTTTTCAGCGATCCGACTCGATCCTGACGAATGGCAACCACCGACGGCTCATCTAAAACGATGCCTTGACCTTTAACATAAATAAGTGTGTTGGCTGTGCCCAGATCGATAGAGAGGTCATTAGAAAACAGACCGCGAATTTTTTTAAACATAGTGATTCCGATTTAGAAAGAGGTTAAGCCTTTAAAGGCGAAAAAATTGTGCTAAATGTACCAAAAAGCAGACCTTTTCACAACTTTAAATTCTCGTCAATTGAAAAGCCCGATCAAATTTGATCGGGCTTGAAACGAAACCGCACTTGGCTTATTTCTTTGCTAAAATCGGCACTAAAAAGCGTGCGGTGTGCGACTGTTGCTGTTTAATCAACTGCTCCGGTGTGCCTTGCGCAATGATTTGTCCGCCGCCGTCGCCGCCTTCCGGCCCCAGATCGATGATCCAGTCGGCAGTTTTGATCACATCTAAATTGTGTTCAATCACCACAATGGTATTGCCTTGATCACGCAAACAGTGCAACACGCCCAACAGCTGTTTGATGTCGGCAAAATGCAAGCCGGTGGTCGGCTCATCAAGAATATACAGCGTTTTGCCGGTGTCTCGTTTTGACAGCTCTGTCGCCAATTTCACCCGTTGCGCTTCGCCGCCCGACAGCGTGGTTGACGATTGCCCTAAGCGGATATACGACAAGCCAACGTCCATTAAGGTTTGCAATTTGCGCGCAATCATCGGCACCGCAGAGAAAAATTCCAGCCCTTCCTCCACCGTCATCTCTAAAATCTGATGAATGGTTTTGCCTTTATAACGAATTTCCAAGGTTTCACGGTTATAACGCTTGCCCTTGCAGTGATCACACGGCACATACACATCCGGCAAAAAGTGCATTTCGACCTTGATCACCCCGTCCCCCTGACACGCCTCACAACGCCCACCACGCACATTAAAACTAAACCGCCCCGGATTATAACCACGCGCCCGCGCTTCAGGCACACCAGCAAACAGTTCGCGAATCGGGGTGAACAAGCCGGTATAGGTCGCCGGATTTGAACGCGGTGTACGCCCGATCGGGCTTTGGTCAATATCGATCACTTTGTCAAAATGCCCCAAGCCGTCAATGCTTTGGTAAGGCGCGACGTGGGTGTTGTCCGCTCTATTCAGTGCATTTTGTGCCAGTGGGAACAAGGTATCGTTAATCAGCGTGGATTTGCCTGAGCCGGAAACCCCGGTGATACAGGTGAATAAACCAACCGGAATCGCTAAATCGACATTTTTTAAGTTATTGCCACTCGCACCCTTCAAGGTTAACCATTTCTCGTCGTTAACTTTGGTGCGTTTTTTCGGAATCTCAATTTTTTCAGCCCCTGACAAATATTTCCCAGTTAGTGAGGCGCTGTTTTTCATTAATTGTTCTGCCGTGCCACTGGCAACGATTTCACCGCCGTGCACGCCTGCCCCCGGTCCGATGTCGATAATATGATCGGCTGCCATAATCGCATCCTCATCGTGTTCAACCACGATCACCGTATTGCCCAGATCGCGCAAATGGATCAAGGTTTTCAGCAAGCGTTCATTATCTCGCTGGTGCAAACCGATAGAAGGTTCGTCCAACACATACATTACGCCCACCAACCCTGCACCAATTTGGCTCGCCAAGCGGATCCGCTGAGCTTCCCCCCCCGATAGTGTTTCCGCCGAACGGGATAACGACAAATAATTCAAGCCGACATTCACCAAAAACGACAACCGCTCTTTGATCTCTTTCAGGATTTTTTCAGCGATCTGTGCCCGTTGCCCGGTGAGCTGTAACTGTTCAAAAAAGTCTAACGCATTGCCAATACTGCGCTCCGCCACGTTCGGCAAGTTGAATTGCTCGATAAACACATGGCGCGCTTCGGTGCGTAAACGTGAGCCGCCACAAGCGGCACAAGGGCGCGTGCTGATGTTTTTCGCTAAATCTTCACGCACCGCAGTGGATTCCGTTTCTTTATAGCGACGCGCCATATTGTTTAAAATGCCTTCAAACGGGTGGCGACGCACGGTGATATCACCGCGATCATTCACATATTGAAATTCAATTTCGTCTTCGCCGGAACCATTTAGGATCACCTCTTGAATTGCCTTTGGCAAGGCTTCAAACGGCTGCTGAATATCAAATTGATAATGTTTAGCAAGTGAGGACAGCATTTGGAAATAGTAGAAATTGCGACGATCCCAACCCTTAATAGCGCCGTTTGCCAGCGAAATCGACGGATTTTGGATCACCAGCTTTTCATCAAAATATTGCTGCACGCCCAAGCCGTCGCAAGTCGGACACGCCCCTGCCGGATTGTTGAATGAAAACAGTCGCGGCTCTAATTCCGCCACCGAATATCCGCAATGAGGACAGGCAAAATTCGAGGAAAACAGTAATTCATCCAACGGTTGTTCACTGCCTTCCATTGGCGCAACCACCACCGTACCGCCCGACAGCTCAAGTGCGGTTTCAAACGATTCCGCCAAGCGACTGGCAAGATCAGACCGCACTTTGAAGCGATCGATCACCACTTCAATGGTGTGTTTTTTCTGTAACGCCAAGGTCGGCGGATCGGACAAATCACAAATTTCGCCGTCAATTCTGGCGCGGATAAACCCTTGCGCCGCAATATTTTCCAGCAACTTAACGTGTTCGCCTTTGCGCTCTTTCACCACCGGCGCCAGCAACATCATTTTACTGCCTTCCGGCAATTCCAGCACTTTATCGACCATTTGGCTAATCGTTTGCGCTGCCAGCGGCACATCATGCGTCGGACAGCGTGGCTCCCCCACACGAGCGAACAATAAACGCAGATAGTCATAAATTTCGGTGATCGTGCCGACGGTTGAACGCGGATTGTGCGAAGTGGACTTCTGTTCGATCGAAATCGCCGGTGAAAGCCCTTCAATGTGATCCACGTCTGGTTTTTCCATTAAAGACAGAAATTGGCGCGCATAGGCGGAAAGCGACTCTACATAGCGCCTCTGCCCTTCGGCATACAGCGTATCAAACGCTAATGAGGATTTGCCCGATCCCGATAAACCGGTGATCACCACCAATTTATCGCGCGGAATGGTTAAATCAATATTTTTTAAGTTATGGGTACGCGCACCGCGAACCTCAATGTTGTCCATAAATTCGTCTCAATTCTGGTGTAAAATTGGAATGATTATCGCACAAATAAAAAAACTGTGTAAATATCCAGTATCTTTTTTATTTAAAAGGGTGATTTTTTTTTGATTTTCAGGCAACATATAGCACGATAACGTACAAACTAGAACATAAGTAAAGAGGATACTATGGCAGGCGTAAATAAAGTCATTATTGTAGGCAATTTGGGCAATGAGCCTGAAATCCGTACCATGCCGAACGGCGAAGCAGTAGCAAACATCAGCGTGGCGACCAGCGAATCTTGGCGCGACAAAAACACCGGCGAAATGCGCGAAGTCACCGAATGGCACCGCATCGTGTTGTATCGCCGCTTAGCTGAAATTGCCGGTGAATACCTGCACAAAGGCAGTAAAGTGTATGTCGAAGGGCGTTTGAAAACTCGCAAATGGCAAGATCAAAACGGGCAAGATCGCTACACCACCGAAATTCAAGGCGACAACCTGCAAATGTTGGATTCCCGTAGCGAACGAGGACAACAAGGCGGCTACGCACCACAACAATCCAGCGGCTACTCCGCCCCGGCACCAGCTTCTCGCCCTGCGCCTGCCGCACAAAAACCGGCAGCCCAGCCTGAGCCGCCGATTGATTTTGATGACGATATTCCGTTTTAACCGCACTTTAGGTTATTAAGATGAAAAAATAAACCCTGTTATCTGACAGGGTTTATTTATTCTGCTAAGCAACATCTTCCCACATCATAATCAAATCCATCTGCTTATTTGCCAAAAAACTTTTCTGTTGCCCTTGCATCATGGTATCCGTCTCTTTCAAGTGTCCGAGTAACAATGGCGAATTGGGATCGTGCAATTGGGCATTGCTTAACGTTTTTTTCGCACTTTTATTGGCGTAACAGTATTTACACCCACTGGTGCAACTATCATAAGTGCCGATATCACGGCTTTCGATGCAGTGGCAACCTTGGCGCAATCCTTTATGTTTGAGATCTCGAAATTGCACGCCGTTGGCATTACCGAGCATCTCTAATGTCATACAAGCTGACGAATGAATGCCATAGCGGGTAACTTTGTTTGGAAACAGCGGATTACGTGATAACACGTAGCCTTCCTCAAAGTGTTTTAATAGCCACTCGCTGTAATAATGGACGGTATCGGTACGCCTACCGGTATTAACAATCATCTATTTTCCTTAACAATCATAACGTAAGCCCATTATTCGCTTAAAAATTCATCCAGCTCTTATGCGAATTTCTGTGGCTTCTTCAATCGATATAGCCCTAAATCACCGAGCAACCCAACGACGGATAATTTGCTTGGCAATCCGGCAAGCGCATGGGGGAACACAATATCTTTGCCGATATAGTCTAATGCTGTTTTACGCATGATTTCACACTCTCTTTAATGCAGAACGGGGGATTTATCGGCTGTGCGGTTTTCTGCTTGCCTGACGCAGCCGAGATTAAATTTTAGCAACCAGTATAGAGCAATAAGGAAAATTTGATAATCCACCGATTTTTAAATTAACCATGAAGTATCACTTTATAATCAGCGCAGAAAAAAGATTGGTCCAAGACCATGTAGAGATAAGGTGATTGTGATTGCATATTATTGTTTAGAGGTCATCTGAACCGCACTTGGCTTTTTATATTGAGGCCAAACCGCTTCAATTCTGCCGGCAATCCCTGCTCAATCTTGCCAACGGTGCGACCGCAGGACAATCCCCCCTAAAACCGCTGCCAATACACCGCTTCCCCAAACCGCTCGACAAAAAAGTCAATCACCGCCCGCACATTGGGCGGGGCTTGGCGGCTGTTTGGGTAGATGGCAGTCACATAAGTCGGCTCGCTGTGGTTTGTCCATGTGTGGTTATCAAGCACCGGCACCAGTCGCCCGTCACACACCGCTTGATAAGACAGCCAATCCGCCAGCAGAGCAATGCCCAAGCCTGCCTCCGCTCCCATCAACATACTCTCGCCATGATTCACCGCCAATGCCACGGGCGGCTGCACCCGTTGCCAAGCGTCATCTTGCCACATCAGCCACGGCTCGACCCCGAGATGCCCTTTATACACCACGCTTTTATGCTGTGCCAAATCGCTTGGCGTAGTCGGCGTACCGTGCCGCTCCAGATACGCCGCCGACGCAAACAACCCCATGTTGACGGTGGCAAATACCCGTGCTTTGAATGACGAATCGTTCAGCACGCCGATACGAAACAGCAAATCCATCGGGTCTTTGAGCGGGTCGGCATAGGCATCGGTCTGCACAAGCTCAATCGACAGCAAGGGGTAGCGTGCCTGCAACGCTGCCAAGTGCGGCACAATGTGCTGTTCGCCAAAGCTGATGGGGGCGTTGATGCGAATCAGCCCTTGAATGGCTTGGCTGTGCAAGGTCTGTCCGAGCCAGTCAAATTCTTGCAGCATTTTTTGGGCGGTATCAAGCAGCTGCAAACCTGCTTCGGTGGGCAATACCGAGCGGGTATTGCGGTGCAGCAGCGACACGCCAAGCGAGTCCTCAAGCTGCTGAATGCTGCGTGAAATCATTGATGCCGAGACGTTTTCAAGCTTGGCAGCGGTGGTAAAGCTCTGGTGATGGCAAACGCCGATAAAGAACCTGAGCGTGCGTAAGTTAATCTGGTCGATGTTCATTTTGGGCGTTCTTGGGCTGGTGATACTATTGCAAATTTCGCAATAGTGTTTTGGTAATTATACTATTTTTTAAAAAAATAAAACAGCGTATTATGGCGGCCTCTTGTGAAGCAATTGGAGTGATGATGCAATTTTTGGTGATTTTATTGGTGATAGCCGCCGGCATGGGGCTGTCGGTGGAAGCCGGTTTATTGGGGCCACTTGCCGGTAGCGTTGGCAGTTTGTGGGCGACGTTCAGTATTTTTTCGGTGGGGTCGGTGCTGACCTTTTTGCTGTTGTTATTTTTTAGCCCACGCAACACGCCGTCCTATTTAAGCCAGCCATCTTGGACGCTGATTGGCGGACTATTGGGACCGATTTATGTGGTGATTCTCGCCATCGCAGTGCCGCAGATTGGGATTGCGTTGACGATGGTGGGGGTGCTTGCAGGACAGGTGGGCAAGAGCCTGATTATTGACCACTTTGGCTGGCTGGGCATGCCGCACGCCAAGATTAATCCGAAACGCTTGATTGCATTGATGTTTATCGTTGCTGCGTTAATTTTGATGATGATTTAAGGGGAGCACCATGCAAATTCTAATGATTTTACTCGCCATCATCGGCGGGGCAATGCTCAGCATTCAGGCGGCGACCAACGGACGCTTAGGCAGTCAGCTTGGCGTGTACCATGCCGCCTTTTTAACTTTCTTTTTGGGTATGTTGATAACGGGTTTGTTGATTTTCTTTATCGAGCCAAGCCGTGCGGTGGGCTTGCTTGATGTACCCAAATGGCAGCTGATGGGGGCATTATTGGGCGTGCCATACATTGTGATTATGACTTTCGCACTACAAAAGCTGAGTGCCGCCACCGCCACCGTCGCGGTCATCTTTGGACAGCTTGCGATGAGTATGCTGATTGACAATTTCGGCTGGCTAAACAACACCGCCATTGATTTTTCACCAACCAGACTCGCCGCCGTGGTGTGCCTTGGCATTGCTTTGTATTTTATTCATAGTAGCGGCAGAAGAAAGGCTTGATTGGTTTTTCGCCATTGTTGGATTGATGTGTTGAGCTAAATCTGTTAGCTCAAATCTAAACCATTGACAGGCTCAAGCCTTTTTTAACCCAAGGAAAACTTCATGAAACACCCACATTACCGAAATTCGCAGCATAAAAGAAGTAAGCGGATTTAATGCCGGGTTTTATAGCTATGGATAGGTTTGCGGATAAGTCGGTAAAAGCAGTTTAGGGCTTAGTGACTTTCAAAGGGTTTTATTTTCTCTTGCTTTCTTTTTTAATAACACCATTTATTTCAAATGTGTATGAATGGTGTTTTTTGTATAATATCAGCTTGGAATATTGCAAATAGATTGTTGATATAAATACCAATGAAAATTACAAGAGAATATTATGAGTCTTAAATTGTGGACTGTTCGTCCTGAAAGCGATTTTATTTTGCTAGAAAAACAGGGTTTTTATACCGCAGACAGCCAATTTGTTCTTCCAGAATGGAAAGACGCTTATCAATGGATGTCTTACCATTTGGCTCAAAAAACGCCTGCTCCGGCAGGGATTGATGTTCCAGTGTGGGCGTGGCAGCAGGCACAAGGTAATAAGAGATCTAAACCCGATTTGAGGTATGGCGGATACCTAGAAAAAGGTGTGCGTGGCGTGCGTATTGAGTTTATGATACCCGAGGAACAAGTGCTTCTTAGCGATTTTGATGGCTGGCACGCGGTTTTAAATAACTTTTGTTTTTCGCTGGATGATGCAGAATATGATTATCATGAACGATTGGAAAATGAGCTGAGTGCATCGGAATTTGAGCAGATAAAGCAGCAAAGCTGGCTTAGGATTTTTGATTTAGATTTATTGCCCGCTGATAAATGTATTGGGTTGGGGTGTCTACATTAGGTTAATGCTCTTTTGTGTTAAAACATCGTTTTACCAAGTTTTATTTTTAAGTTGATTATTATCAATACAAGCTTGCCACTGCGATAAATAAAATAGGTGATATATGTCAAATTCCGTTTATGTTCTTTATCATGCTAGAACTGATTTATTAGGCTGTGAAAATAATAAATGCCTGGGTGTTTTTTCGAGCCTAGCCGAAGTTGAAAAAGCCAAACAATACGCCTTAACGCAAAAAGGCTTTAGGGATTATCCCGATAATTTTTCTGCTATTGAGTATGAGATTAATCAGCTAGAGTGGTCAGAGGGTTTTGGCGATTGATATTTTATCGATTAAAAATACTCAAGTGCAGTTCTAGGGATTTTTCACCTACAAAGCCTGTCTGAAACCGTATTTTGAGTTTCAGACGGCTTTTTCTGTTTATGCTTGCCCATTTTTCAAATACTTTCAATCACTTTAGCAGGTACGCTGGCCACCACGGTATTGGGCGGCACGTCTTTAGTCACCACCGCCCCCGCGGCGATTACAGCGTTTTCGCCCACGGTCACACCGGGCAAAATGGTGGCGTTTGCACCAATCCACGCATTTTTACCGATATGCACGGGGCTTAATATAATGCCTCGCCGTTTGGCCGGCTCCAGAGGGTGATTGACGCTGATGATATTGGCACTCGGGCCGATTAATACATTGTCTTCCAGCGTGATGCCGCCTAAATCGGTAAACATCACCCCGCTGTTGATAAACACATTTTTGCCGATACGAAGATGCCGACCAAAATCGCTATACAGCGGCAGATTGGCATGAAAACTCTCGTCAATCTCGCTATCAGTAATTCGGCTTAATAACGACCGCACTTCTTCCGCACTGTGATAACCGCTGTTTAATTCGGCTAAGAGCGGTGCATTTTCGTGAACAATGCGGTGAATTTCGGCATAAATTTCACTGTCTGGGCTAATCAACTGATTTAATGGAAATTCAATGCTCATTACTTTTTGCTCCTTTTATCGCCTCGCATAAGTAATAAAACCTGACGCATGCAGCGGCTTGAGTGTGTTTATCCGCTGTATTTAGGTGCTTTCAGTTGAGTTTCGCCTTAAAAAACTGCTCAAATTTATCAAACGGAATTTTGCCTGCTTGGTTGTCATACAAATCCACGTGGGTAGCGTTTGGCACGATATACAGCTCTTTATCTTTGCTGCCAAGGGCTTTAAACGCGTCTTCTGAGAAATAGCGGGAATGGGCATTTTCGCCATGCACCACAAGAGTGGGGGTTCGCATTTCGGCGGCGTATTGCAAAATCGGCATATTAATCAACGCCAAAGCCCCCGTGTTTGCCCATGAACCTTCAGGGCTTGAATTCACCGCACGTGGGTGAAAGCCCCGTTTGGTGGTGTAAAAATCAGAGTATTCTTTGATAAATTGCGGGGTGTCGGCGGTGAATTGCTCGGCACGCAGATTGTTGGCGGGCAATAAATCGGCATAGTCATTTTTGGCGGCATTCCAGCGGGCGTTATTGATTTCTTGCTTCATGTTGTAGCGGGCGTTTGCATCGACGCTGTCGTTATAGCCTTTTGCCATCACACGGGTCATGTCATACATGGTGCTCACCGCCACGGCTTTAATGCGGGTGTCGCTGATGGCGGCGTTTAAGGCAAATCCGCCCCAACCGCAAATGCCCAAAATGCCGATTTCATCACGGTTCACAAAATCTTGCGAACCCAAAAAATCCACCGCCGCACTGAAATCTTCGGTGTTGATTTCAGCGGAA
Source organism: Testudinibacter sp. P27/CKL/0425 (assembly GCF_052931395.1). Taxonomy (NCBI): domain Bacteria; kingdom Pseudomonadati; phylum Pseudomonadota; class Gammaproteobacteria; order Pasteurellales; family Pasteurellaceae; genus Testudinibacter; species Testudinibacter sp. P27/CKL/0425. The sequence goes on from NZ_CM128801.1 coordinate 1,907,530, forward strand.
GGCATGTTGCGTGGCAAGCCTGAGCTTTCGCCCGTATAGGACGGGTCAAACGCCAGCGTAACAAACCCCCGTTCCGCCATAGTTTGGGCGTATAAGCCCGAAACTTGTTCTTTCACCGCCCCAAAGGCTCCAGCTACAGCAATCGCAGGCAGTTTGCCCTGTGCATTTTTCGGCACATACAAATCTGCCGCCAGCGTAATGCCGTAGCGGTTTTTAAAGGTCACTTTGCGATGCGTTACTTTATCGCTTTTCGGAAAGATTTTGTCCCATTCTTGGGTGAGTTGAATGGTTTGTGCAGGCACTTCAATCACGGTGGCTGATGTGTTATTTGTCATGGCGTTTGCTCCTGTACTGGCTAATGCCGCCCCCAGAAATAAAGCGGCAGCGGTTTTTTTGAATGTGGATTGATTCAATTTCATGGAGTATTCCTCTTGAATGGGTGAATGTGAATGTCTAAGTTAGGTTTGTATTATATAAAGTTTATAATTGAATGATAATATGCTAAAATCAGCATAAACTGTTAACCATAGGTTATTGATTAGGGCTAATAATGAAGCGGGAAAATTACAATGACTTATATGCTTTTTTGCAGGTGGCCGAAGCGAAAAGCTTTGCCAAAGCGGCGGCAAAATTGGCGGTGTCGCCTCCTGCTTTGAGCAAAACCATACGCCTGTTAGAGCAGCGGCTGGGTGTGCAGTTGTTTCACCGCACCACCCGCAGCGTGTCGCTCACCCAAGCGGGTTTGCAGTTGTTTTATACCGCACAAGCGAGCTTTGCAAGGCTGGATAATGAGCTCAGCCTCATCGAGCATTACCGCAGCACGCCGTCGGGGCTGGTGCGTATCAACTGCGGATTGCACGTGATAGATACTTTGCTTTTGCCTAAGCTGGCACACTTTAGTACCCAATATCCCGAAATACAGTTGGAATTTATCAGCGAAAACCGCTTTATCGACATCGTGGCGGAGGGTTTTGATGCGGGTATCCGCTTTGATGACAACGTGGCACAAGACATGATTGCCAAGCAAATCAGCGAGCCGATGCCGATGGCAGTGGTGGCATCGCCTGATTATTTTCAAAAAAACGGCTTTCCCAAAACGCCAAAAGATTTGGAAAATCATCAATGTATTGCTTACAGGCTAAACGGTGGCGGGCTGTTTTCATGGAAGCTGGGTGACGGCAACGAAACCATAGAAATCACGCCCCGAGGGCAATGGATTTTGAATGACGACCACCCGACAAAAATCGCCGCAAAAATGGGGCTGGGCATTGCCTATCTGCCAAAAGAATTGGTGAAAGATGAATTAAACAGCGGCGAGCTGATACAGATTTTTAAACAGCAAAGCCCCTCATTGCCCGCTCTGTATCTATATTATCCAAGTCGCAATATTTCCCCTGCACTGCGTGTGGTGGTGGATACGTTGAAGATTTGAGTGGGGTTTATTCTAAAAATTAGACCGTCCGAGAGCGTTTCAGACGGCCTTTTTTAACGCACAATATTGACTTTACAAACAAGCGGCAATCGCCAAATCATTCAATTTTGCCGTGCGAATCAGGTGTGGCAAGCCCTCGATAAATCCGGCACTCAAAAATGCCACCGTCAGCCCACGCTCGGGATCGACCATATAAAACGTGGAGCCGCCGCCCATGCCAGAAAATGCCGTCGGGCTTGCGGTAAAGCCTGCCGCATTCAGCAAATGCCCGTGCCCACGCACATAACCGCCATGCAAACCGAAATGGGCTTTTAAAGGGGCGAGGTGCAGTTTTTCGCATTCGGCTTCAAAAATGACATTATTCATTTCGCCGCAATGGTTTTGCGTGGCGTAATTTGCCATAGCAGGTGAAATCAATCGCACACCTTGCCCCATGCGGTTTAGACGCAGATTTTCAGCAAAGCGGTACAAATCATCAATATTGCCAAACGCATTGCCTGCTGGCAAGATGCTGTCCGCCCCTGCCATCCCATTCAAAAACTGCTCAATCATATCCAAATTGCCCACATGTGCGTCGCCAAGCGTCCGCATTTTGGGCGTATGGCTCACGGCGACACGGTGCGGATTGTCCTGCATATCACCAAAACGGCTGTTCATCTGCAACGGAGCAAACAATTCCTCTTGGGCGATTTGTGCAAACGGTCGCCCTTTGGGGTCGGTGTGTTCGAGCAGTTTGCCGAGTATGCCGTAGCCCACAAAACTGCTGTAACTGGCTTTGGTGCCTGCTGCAAAATCGGCAGGCATTTGGCAAATACAGCGTCGATATTACCCATATCGCTCGGCGACAAGTCTGGCATGATGAGCATACCGAACATACCTGCCTGATGGGTCAACAAATGAAATACCGTGATGTTTTCTTTGCCATGTGCGGCAAATTCGGGCAGGCGTTCGGCAATGCGGGTATCTAGCCCAAATAAGCCCCGCTCAACCGTCTGCAAGGTCAAGAGTGCGGTAAACGATTTGCTGACCGACATCATCAGATACATATCATCAAACGTGGTCGCACGCTTGTCGTCTGTCGTGCCGAAAGTCTCACGCAACACGATTTTGCCGTAGCGGGCAACAATCATCACTCCGCCATACATACGCTCGCTGTCAATATCGCTTTGCACGGCATTTTTAAGCACGTTCAAGGCATTGGCGGACACTTGTGCCGTTTCTGCCGAGTGGATGGTGAAATCAAGCATGGGCGTTTCTCCTAATGGTGAATGATAAATAACTGATGCTTATTTTCAAAAAACAGCACCAGCCAAACAATCACCAAAATTGCTTTAAATTACCTACTTAAACATACAAATAATAAAAATCGTATGCTTATTATGCTAAAATAAAGCAATTATTTTTTAAGGGCAAACCCTAAGGCAAAAACATGGATTTACGCGTCGTCAAAACCCACAAAACCATACGCACCGCCTTTATCGAGCTGCTGCAACAAATGCCGTTTGAAAAAATTTCGGTACAGCAGATTTTGGAATTGGCATTGGTCAACCGCACCACGTTTTACAAATATTATTCGGGCAAAAGCGATTTGGCAGGCAAGATGATTGCCGATTTCAAGGCGGATTATCAGCAGTTTTTGAATGAACGTTTGGCAACCGACAATCTGTCTGAATTTCTCCGCACCACTACCCCCAAGCTTTATGAACAGCACCGCACTTTGCTCGCACTATGGAAAGTCCACACCAAACGCCACCATTTGCGTTTGGATATGCACCAGATGATTAAGCAGCAGTTCATCCGCCATGCCAACGCACACACAGAAAACGATGCAAAAGTCAGGGACTTTGACTATCAAGGCGAAATGGCGGCGACATTGGTGCTGGCATCAATGACGTATTATTTTGAGCAGGGATTGCCGCTGCTGGGAGAAGGGCTGTTTCAAGAATTAGAAGAAATGATGAGCTTGGTTAGGTTGGAGGCAAAAGCCGTCTGAAACCGCACTTTAATCGTGAAACGGCTTTCAGACGGCCTCCGCCTTTCACCCCGCCCCGTCAATCTCCACCCGTTTGGCAATATCCTGCAAATTGGAATAGGTTTCCACCAGCCGCGGCACATCATCGAGGCTCATGGCGAACATCCATAGGTAAGTCGTTAGCGCATAAATATGCCCGGCGGAGCCGTAGCCGTAGCCGTAGCCGTTGACGGTAATCCACACCAGCGTGAAGCCGAACAAAATCGCGGCGGCGATGCCGATGCACAGATAGCCCACCGCTTCACGGTTGGAAATCAGAATCCGCAGCTCGGCGATAAAGCTGTAATGCTTGCGCAGGCTGGCTTCCGAGGCGGCGCTGATGAGTTGCACGTCGGATTCCAAACGATTATTCAACACTTGATAGAGGCGGTTGCCGATGCGGGTAAAGCTTGGCAACAGCCAGCTGAAAAACAGCAAAATCACCACGCTCAACACGCCCGACCAAAATTCCAGCATCAGCAGCATCACGCTCGCCCCAATCAGCGACACCAACGAAGTAATCGCCGTGGGCAGGTGCATTTCAAAGAAATCGACAAATTCGCGCGACAACGCCACCCGCGCCGAAATTGCCGACGGCGTTTGCCTGCGAATGCGTTGCCCGACAATCACCGGCACCACCAATTGGCTGTAAATGCGGGCAAAGGTGCGGGTGTCGACGCTGCGGCGCAACGCCCCCACCGACCACACCACCAGCACCAACGCCGCATACGAAAGCACCTGCCACGGCTTGCCCGCAATCACCGCATTCACGGCAAAGCTGCCGAGCAGCGGGTACACCAGAAACAGGATATTTTCCAGCGCCACAATGGTGAAGGTAACCAGCAGTTTTTTGCGGTGCAGCACGCCGAGTTGCTTTAAGGTTTGCCACATGCTGTATTGCCTGTCTGAATGAAATTTGCATAATCAACCTGCCCAAGCTGTTCACCGAACACTTGTGCAAATTCGCCCAACAAATCAAACAGCAACGCCGATTTTTCTTCGCCGAATGCAGCAAACACTTTTTCGCTCAACGCTGCCGAATGCAACGGCAATGCAGCGGTTTCTGCCTGCCCAAGTGCGGTCAGTTGCAGGATTTTTTCCCGCTTATCCAGCGGACTTTCCAAAAATTCCAGCCAGCCTTTTTGCTTGTATTCTTTGCATACATTGAAAATGGTCTGCTTCGGCAACAGCCATTCATCCGCAATCTGCTTCTGCGTCGCCTGCCCGTTTGCCGCAGCCGCCAGCGAATACAGCAAAGCATAGCTGCTGTAGGTCAGCCCCGTTTGTTTGATGCTTTCATCAACCAAATTGTCAATGGCACCGATTTTTTTGCCTAATTGGTCTAAGTTGTACATGGTTCTGCCTTGAATAAAAAAGTCCTAAATTTGACTATGTGAAATTATAGTCAAATTTAGGACTTAATGTAAAGGCCGTCTGAAGGATTATTTTCAGACAGGTTTTTTAGAAGGTCTTTTCAAACCTGCTCCTTCAAAAACGCAATAAACGCCTTCACCACTGCCGATTGGTGACGGTGCGGCAGATACAGGGCGTTCACGGTGTAAATCGTGGCGGAGGGGTAATCTGCCAGCACCTGCACCACTTTCCCTGTTTCAATCAGCTTGTGGGCGGTGTAGTCGACAATCAAACACACGGCTTTGCCTGCTTTGGCAAGGTGTATCACGGCAGAATTGTCATTGGATAAAAACACGCACGACACATTCAGCGAGCCGTTTTTACCTTTTTCATTTGATAAATCCCGCCATGCAAACGGCACGCTTTTTTGCCCCAAACGCCCAAAGCCTGCACAGGGTAGGTTTAATAAATCCTGTGGGGTTTTTGGTTCGCCAAACTTGGCGATAAAGTCTGTACTTGCCACCCACGCCCCGCACACCGTCATTAAAGGCATGGCGATGACGTTATCCGTCTGTAAATCTCCCGTACGAAATGCCACATCAATGCCATCAGCCACCAAATCCACCACCCGATCGGTGGCTTGCACATACACTTGCACATCAGGAAATTGTTGTTGAAAAGCCAGCAATATTTCCCAAATATAATCTGCCCCAAGGATGGTCGAAATACGCAGTACGCCGCTGAGCGTCTGTTTATCGGTTTGTAGGTTGCGTTCGGTGTGCAGCAGATTATCAATATCCAAGTACACCTGCTCATAAAACTGCTGCCCAGCCGCGGTGGGTTTCACGCCTGTTTTGTGGCGGTCAAGCAGTTGCATATTTAGCGATTTTTCTAACAGCTTGATTTGCCTACTGATGGTGGCAATCGGCACATCAAGCTGCTGGCTTGCCTTGGATAAACTGCCTGTCTGAACGGTGGCGACAAAGAGGCGGACGGCGTTTAAATCCATATTTGACATTTTGATTCTCATATTTGGAAATTAGATTTTCATTTTAAGCCATTCCATTCTATTTTTCAAAGTCTTAAAATGCACTCAATCCATTGACCTTTGTAGGAAAAGCACCATGAACATTACAATCAATAAAGCACACAACCGTATTACTGAAATCTTAGGCATCAAATACCCCATCGTACAAGGTGCAATGAGCTGGATGACCGATGCAAAATTTGTAGCAAGCGTATCTAACGCAGGCGGATTGGGCATTTTGGGCCCGAATGCAGGCTTGCTGAAAGCGCCGAAAAGCAATGAAGACCTGTATCGCGCCATGCGTGAAGAAGTGCGAAAAACTAAAGCTTTAACCAACAAGCCTTTCGGCTTGCCGATTATTTTGTCTTACGATTTATCTACCATGATGCCTTTGACCGATTTGATTATCGAAGAAGGCGTGCAAGTGGCGTTAATCAATCAGCTAGACGGCGTTGATTACGCCCCGTTTATGGCGAAATTCAAAGCGGCAGGGGTAAAAACCATTTTCCGTGCACTAAATCCCACCCCTGAAAATGCCCAAGAAGCTGAAAAATTGGGTGCAGATATCATGGTGGCAACAGGCTTTGATGAAGGCGGCACAGTGCCTGATAAAGTAATTGGCACATTCTCAATCGTGCCACAAATCGCTGATGCAGTGAGCGTTCCCGTGATGGCGGCAGGGGGTATTGCTGATGTGCGTGGCGTGCGTGCCAGTTTTGCTTTGGGAGCAGAAGGCGTGTTTGTGGGCACAGTATTATTACCAACCATTGAAAATCGTATGGCACAAAGTGTAAAACAGCAAATTGTGGACAGTACTGCACAAGATTTATTGCTGTTTCGCACCCAACCTGCGTATTACCGCTCTTTGCCAACCAAACTGGCACATGAATTGGTGGCGATGGACAACAATGGTGCTACGCGTGATGAGCTTGCCGAAGCCCAAAAAGGCGGCTATGGCATGCGTCTGGGTATGTTGGAAGAAGGTCGTGCCGATGAGGGTTATAATTCGCTCGGTAAAAGATGTGGTGGAAGATTTGATGCAGGATTTTGTGGTGGTGGATAAGGCTGTGAAAGCAGCTTAGAGACTTGCACAGGTTTTTGTATTCTCTTTCTGACCTTAAGACACCATTCATCTTAAACGCTCGTGAATGGTGCTTTCTTTTATATCTGTTTTGCTGTTCAGCTGGGCTTATGACAATCCCGGCGGTGGTTTGTGTTAAGTTTGATTTAACGCTTTTATGGAAATCGGTGTTTTAACCGCACTTTAAAATGATAGGCCGTCTGAAAACTCATTTTCAGACGGCTTTTATTCATTCACACCCTACACCAACTCAAACGCCCGTGAATGGTGCTTTCTGCTTGGATAATAAGCGTAAAACGGTTCGTATTGATTGTCTGTGCCTCACCGCAATATCTGCAACAAAACGGCGTGCCAAATTCCCTAAAAAGCCTGAGCCGACACACGGCAATCAACTACTTTGCGGGGCAAAAACACAGCCCCGCAGCATGGCAATTTGTGCAGGCGGACGAACCCAAAAGCCTTGTGTTGCCCAGCCACATCATGGCAAACAACGCCGAAGCCATGCTCGCCTGTGTGTTAAACCGCATGAGCTTGATTGATGCAAGTGCCCGCCATTTTGGTGAAACAAGCACTGGCAGACGGCTCACTGGTGCAGCTGTTGACGGAAGTTGAAAGTATCAGCCTACCGCTGTCTATCATGTATCCGAATCGGCAATACCTCGCCCCGCAAGTGCGGGTGTTTGTGGATTGGATGATTGAAACGGTGCAAGAGATAAATGGATTGGATTAATTCAATGCTTATTGCTATCGGTTTAGATCTTGACAACACCCGCACTTCCCTATTCCACCTGCGGTAATAACAGAAAAGCACTGTAAACACGTATCAAATACTCTCCTCATCAATTCATGAATAAAATTCATTACTTTAATAAAAACACCCCTATTTATCAAACAATCCGGTTTCCCTATAATCCGTGCATCAAACAAACGTAATACAACCGAACACTACAACAAGGAAACCGATATGAACACCGTAGAACAATTGATTGAACGCCAAGCCTTAAAAGATCTGGTCGATACCTTTTCCAATCTTGCCGATGAAAAACGTGTGGCGGAGCAAATGCCGCTGTTTACCGAAGATGCGGTGGTGAACACCTTTATCGGTGGAAAATTGGTGTTTGAAATGGCGGGACACGCTCAAATTGAGGAAGTATTTACCAATTATCTTGCACCGTTTCACGCCGTCTATCATCTTAACGGACAGCACAGCGTTGAATTTCAAGGCAGGCACAACGCAACCGCAATCAACTATTGCCAAGTGGCGTTAGTCAGCCGACAAGGCGACAAAGAAATGTTGCTCACGCATTATGTACGCTATAACGATACTTACCGCAAAATTGACGGACAATGGCTGATCAGCAAACGGATTGCCAATTTTATGATTAGTGAACATCGTGAGTTAGGCACTGCCGCATAACGTTGTAATTATTCGATAAAGGAAAATACATGAAACAGAATTTACCGTCTAAATTGGCACCGTTTATTTTTGCTCTGTCCATGGCATTCGGTGCCGCAGCAGATACCGCAAAGCCCGATCTCACGACACTGCAATCCGTTGAATATCCGAATGGAAAATGGAAACTCAAAGCCGCACAGTATGGTGTAGAAATTGTAGAGAACGTCAACATCACAATGGATGACGGCATTATATTAAATGCCAGCGTGGCATATCCGACAGATTTAACCACCGGTAAACGCGCTGCCGGCAAATTTCCGGTTGTGATTGAACATATGCCGTATGAAAAATTTGCGGTGGCTATTCCGGTTAACACTTTTTTTGCCGAACATGGCTATATCTCAGTATTAGTGCGTGCCAGAGGATTGGGCAAATCCGAAGGCGAAGTGCAATTCTTATCGCCGCGTGAGGGGCAAGACGGTAAAAATTTAGTGGAATGGGCAAGTCAACTTGAACATTCCGATGGCAGAGTCGCCTTGCAGGGCTGTTCATGGCCGGGTGCCATTGCAATTAATGACGCCGGCTACGTTGGTAAAAATTCCGCATTGAAAGCGGTGATTGCGTCCTGCTCCGGCATGGAAAATATGGCTCGCCAATCTTGGTTCAGCGGCGGAATGCCGAGTATGTCCTTTTGGTTATTTGACGCTTTAGGCAAAGAGTTTGTCGGCGACACGCCAAGTTCGAGCCGTTTTTTTAACATGATGACCCAATCGGTGAAAAGCGGCGGTGATATTGCCTATCAGGGTAATTTTTGGAAGCAACGCGGGCAAGCTACGCTCGCCAATAATATCGTTGAAAATAACGTGCCGATTATGTTTAACGCCGGTTGGAAAGGCGTGGTAGAAATGGGTGCAGTGCGTGCTTATACCGCACTTCAAAACGCTTATGCCAACCGTTCGGTGTATGCTCCAATGAACGCAGCCCAACAGATCAGCCCACGCTATCAACTGATTATGGGCGGTTGGGATCATGGTCAAGGGCTGGATATGGGATTGTATCTGCAATGGCTGGATACTTGGGTGAAAGGCGAAGATACCGGCTTACAACACAGTAAAACGCCGATGCACTTATTTGAACAAGGATCAAACCGCTGGATCAATTTAACCGGCTATCCGGAAATCAACGCAACACGCTGGAAACTCGGTTCGCAAGGCGGACTGACGCTTGAACAAACTCACGGTAACGATACGTTGGCATATGCCCAACCGGCAGACAGCAACGGCAAAATCAGTTACACCACCGAGCCGTTTGCCAAGGGTGCAACCCTTTCCGGTGCGATTAGTGCAACGATTTATGCACAATCAAGCAACAGTAATCTGATCTTAATCGGGCATTTATACGATGTTGCACCGGATGGTTCGCAGCAGCTTATCACACGAGGGGCATTAGTGGGCAGTTTACGGGCTATTGATGAGGAAAAATCATGGAAAGATGCAAACGGCACTGTCACTTATCCGTGGCAAACATTTGAGCAGGATGCTTACTTAGAACCAAACCAAACCTATCGCTTTGATTTATCAATGAATACTCGTCAATGGGGAATACAGCCGGAGCACCGTTTGCGGTTTGAATTAACAAGCCAAACACCGACAGAACTGTGCCCGGTTGAAGGCGCACCGCCGAAAAACGACATCGAACCTTGTCGTTTGACCGCAACGCAACAACAAACTGTTCCGGGCGGCACATATACCCTTTTATATGGTACAGATACGCCGTTAAGTCTGAATCTACCGCAGCTAGACTACCAAGCACAGCCCGAAGTGCGGTCTGGTAAACTTGCCTTACCATGGAATGAAGGTGCAAGACGTTTGGAAATCGGCGAACGGCAAGGTGATAATCCGGCGATTGATAACTTATTGCCAATGGACACCTCCATTACGCATCCGCTAGTATGGTAACCGGCAAGGCATCAAAAATCGGGGAACACTACTCCCCGATATTCCATTCATAATTCAGCCATTCACTGTTTTGCGCTGCGCCCAAGCGGGCATAAAAGCGTTTACCGGCATCGTTCCACGGCGCAACCGTCCATTTGATTTGTAGGCAGTTGTGCTGCTGTGCCTGTTGTTTCAACGCCTGCATCAACTGTTCGCCGATGTGCTGCCCGCGATAGCGCTGATCGACATACAACTCTTTTAAATAAACCGCCGGACGGTTTTGTGCGGTGAACGGCAGAAAATAATAAACGGCAATCCCGATCACTTCGCCTTGATCGGCAGCAACAAGGCAGTGAAAATCAGGCGGATTCTTGTCGAAACCACTGTGTTCGACAATCTCAGGCGTGATCGCAAAGCTGTCGATATATTTTTCAAATATTGCCAGTTCACGCATCAAACGCCAAATTTGCCTGCTGTCGGCTCGTTCTGCTTTACGGATTTGAATAGACATTGTAATTTCCCATTATCAAAAATAAATAAAACCCAATTTAATCGCCTGTCAAATGAAGTCAAGTAAAATAACTTTTCGAAAGTTGACCGCACTTTGCCTGTGATTCATGAATAAATCTCATAACATTAATCATAAATTGCCGACTAATCAGCAGTGAATTTGCCTTTTATAATCAGTTTGACTCTCTTTCATGCAACCACACAAGGAATCGAAGATGAAAACATTGAATAAACTATTGATTTGCACACTGTCGCTATTTGGCGCCCAGCAAGCGATGGCAAAAGCGGATAACCTGATCATTTATTTCACTCAGCCGGAAAGTGTGCCGACAGAGCAACTTGACGGCGTGAGCGGCGCCAGTGTGATCATCAAAAACCAACAGCGTTTGGGGGCAACAGAATATCTGGCACAGCAGATCCAGCAACAGACACAAGGCGATCTGTTTCATCTTGAGACCGTGCAAAGCTATCCCGACACCCACCAGCCGCTGCTGGATTTTGCGCAAGCCGAACAACGCCGCAACACTAAACCGGCATTAAAATCGTTACCGGATTTAAACAATTATGACACGGTATTTATCGGCTTTCCGATTTGGTGGTACAAAATGCCGATGCCGCTGTATTCCTTTTTTGAACAGACCGATTTAAGCGACAAAAAAGTGATTCTGTTTGTTGCACATGGCGGCAGCCGTTTTAGCGGCAGTGGCGCAGAAATCCGCCAAATGCAACCGAATGCCGATGTGCAGGAAGGGTTTGAAGCCTATTTGCATAAAAGCACCCGAGCCGATCAAGCGGTGGAAACCCGCCTAGCTGATTGGTTAAGCCGATTAGGATATTAAGTATGCCGAAAAAGTATGCCTTTCAGCTGCTGCAAGATCTGCTGCTGACCGCACTTTTGCTCTCTTTAATGGGCTACCACCTGTTTGCCGAGCCGATTCACGAATGGCTCGGACTGGCGTTTCTGCTGTTGATCTGTAGCCATAACGGGCTTAATTTTTGGTGGTTTAAGCGTTTATTTCACGGCAATTATTCGGCTTATCACGTGCTGCAAACCGCACTTAACGCCATTTTATTGTTGTTATTTATTGCCGCCACAATCAGCGGAATAATGCTTTCCAAGCATATTTTTGCCGAATTCAGCTTCCACAGCACCAGCGATTTGATGCGTAAAATTCATATGCTCAGCGTGCACTGGATTCAAATTGTGATCGCCGTTCATCTGGGTTTGCATTGGAAAGCACTATCAACGCTGTTAGCACCGATTTTTGGCGTGGATCTCGGCTCGGTTTTTGCTCGCTTTGTTCTGCCCACATTCTGGCTTGGCATCTCGCTGTACGGCTTTGCCGCATTTCTGCAGCGAGATTTGTTTCCCTATCTGATTAATCAGGTGGATTTTGCATTTTTTGATCACAGCGAAAGCCTCTGGCGGTTTTATCTCGATTTTTTAGCCATGCTGATCAGCTTTGCCTACTCCACGCGTATTCTCGTTTGGCTATGCTTTTTCAGAAACATACAAGTGCGGTCTTAACCGTTGATACCGCACTTTGCCGATCGGTTTGTCAAAAATATATGCAGTGCTACGGCGTTATAAAACCAAATGCAGGTTAAAGCTGGAAGATCCCCGTCCGGATCGCACGCATATCATTCGCATCTTGTTGTAATATTCGTATAATACATTCAATTTTGGTGAGTTATCGTCTATTTTCGCGGGTATGGAATATGAGTAATCCTGTCATTATCGGGCTGAAAGCCTGCTTCATTTTAGCTGTTGGCATGGGGTTCGGACGCTTTGCATTTACCGCACTTTACCCGTATATGGTAAATGAGCAGCTGCTGACTATTACCGAAGGCAGCACAGCGGCATCAATCAACTATGCCGGCTATTTAATCGGCGCTTTATTCGCCATAAGAAGTAAAGCTCACCACGCAAATCTGCTTTGTTTATATGCCATCATCGGCACGGTCATTTGCTTATTGCTGTTGGCTCTCCCACTATCAAGCCTATGGATTATCATTATCCGCGGTGTATCCGGTGTATTTAGCGCTTTAGCCATTATCGGTTCATCACTTTGGCTATTTAATCAAAAGGGATTGATTCAACAAGCGCCGTTACTGTATGCCGGTGTGGGGATTGGTATCGCACTGTCGGCGGAAATTGTAGTCATCGGCAATCATCTCCAGCTGACTTCGACTAACCTCTGGCTAATATTGGGCATTATCGGATTATTGGTGTTTTTATTCGTCGTGCAAGATTTGCGCCAAACCGCCAAGCCTCACCAAATCCCCTCTGCCAAAACAGATTTTATTTTGCCGAGCCTTCATGCAAAGCCGCTAGTGATCATGTACGGATTAGCCGGTTTTGGCTATATTATCACGGCAACCTATTTACCTTTATCGATCCAATTGATCTTGCCGAATCTAAATATTGGGCACATTTGGGCAGCCTTTGGCTTAGCCGCTGCGCCCTCCTGTTTTCTCTGGCAAAAGTTGCACGACAAACTTGGTTCACGGCAGGCTTTGATTCTAAATTTATGGCTACAGGCTATCTGTTAAGTGCATTATTTGTCGGAGGAAGTTTTATGGGAACGGTCACACTTGCCATGGCACAGGCGCAATTAATCATTCGTCAAATCGGCACTAACCTGATTGCCGTCATGACCGTTTCCTATAGCATCGGACAAATTATCGGACCGCTGGTTGCCTAAAATTCAGCAGAATTTTGAATTTTCTCTACTATGTGCCAGCATAGCATTACTGGCAGGATCAATACTGATCATTGCAGATAAGCATAAGATGAAATCGTCGCATTGATTGAATAGCCAGACACCCAAAGTGCGGTTTTAAGCCGTTGATACCGCACTTTGCGCACCTATAAGTATATCACCAGTTAATGCTTATGCCCGGCGTGCGGATCAACCTCAAGTGCGGTATTGTACTTTAACGCTTTGGCTGCCGCATAACTGACTTTGATGCCGCTTTGTAAAATAATCGCACTCAGTAATAGACTTGCCAATGGATCGACCCATTGCCAATTCAGGAATAACGCGCTTAATCCGGAAATAATCGCCACCACCGAACCGAGCAGATCGGCTAGAACGTGCAAATACGCCGCACGAATATTTAAATTGTGCTGATCAGCCTGCTTCATCATTCGGGCGACCACTAAATTAACGATCAATCCCAACACTGCCACCATAATCATCGGCAGCGCAATTATTCGGCTTGGGTTTTGCAGCCGTTCGATGGCTTCATAAATAATATAACCGGCGATTAAAATCAGCGACGCGCCGTTAATCAACGCCAGCCATTTTGACACTTTCGGCTTTTTCGCCACAATTTGCAGCGCGAACAACGCCAAGCCCAGCGAAAGCGCATCATTTAACATATGCCCGGCGTCTGCCATTAGCGCCAAACTGTTGAACAAATAACCGCCGAGAAATTCCACCAGCATAAAGCCGCTGATGATCAAAAAGCTCAGCCATAAACGGCGACGATCTGCCGCTGTTGACTGTATTGGATGCTGCTGATGAGTATGCTGTTCCGACATAATTTGCCTTTAGGAGTGAATTTAAACAATATTTTAAAACCATTAGCCCCTATCAAGTCAAGTCTTCTGTTTATGATCCTAGGTAAATTTTTTTACTCTCCCCGTTCTGGTGAGTGTTTTTGCCAAATGGCTATGTTACTATCCGCCCATTCCATTTTTTAGCAAATTAATAACAAAGAGGTAACATGAAAAACATCTCAAAAAACGTTGTTGTTGTCGGCGGTGGTGCCGGCGGTTTAGAACTCGCCACCTATCTAGGGCACAAATTAGGCAAGGCGAACAAAGCCAAAGTCACGTTGGTGGATCGCAATACCAGCCATTTGTGGAAGCCGTTATTACACGAAGTCGCAACCGGCTCATTAGACGACGGTGCGGATGCATTAAGCTATCGGGCGCACGCCAAAAATCACCATTTTGCATTCGAGCAAGGCTCTATCGTGCGGATCAATCGCGAACAGAAATATGTTGAACTTGCACCGATTTACGGGCAAGACGGCGACATGATTGTGATCGCCCGCCGTGTGCCTTACGACTATTTAGTGCTTGCCATTGGCAGTAAGTCTAATGATTTCAACACTAAAGGCGTAGCCGAAAACTGTATTTTCCTAGACAGCTCCGATCAAGCCTTGCGCTTCCAACATAAAATGCTGGAGCTGTTCTTAAAATTCGCTGAAAACCGCGCACTCGACGACATCGGCGAAGAAGAAAGCAAAGTGAATATTGCGATTGTCGGCGGCGGGGCAACCGGCGTGGAGCTTTCAGCCGAACTGTATCATGCGGCGGAACATCTTTCCTCGTATGGTTACGGCAAAATCGACAGCAGTTGTCTACAAGTCACGCTAGTGGAAGCCGGACCACGTCTACTCCCGGCACTGCCGGAAAGGCTGTCGGCTTCAGTGCGCCATGAATTGCAAGAATTAGGCGTGAATGTCAAAACCGAAACGCTGATCACCGAAGCCATGCCAAATGCGTTAATCACCAAAAACGGCGAAAGCATTAAAGCCGATTTAATGGTGTGGGCGGCTGGCGTGCGCACCTCTAAAATCACCGCGCAATTTGACGGCTTAGAAACCAATCGGTTAAATCAATTAAGCGTGAAAGACTCCTTGCAAACCACAGTTGACGATTCGATCTTTGCCATTGGCGACTGCGCTTTCCTGCTGCAAGCAAACGGCACGCCGGTTCCGCCGCGCGCACAAGCCGCGCATCAAATGGCGACGTTCTGCGGTAAAAATATTGTCGCATTGTTCAATGACAAACCGCTAAACACCTTCACCTATAACGACAAAGGATCGCTGGTGTCGCTCTCGACCTTCTCCACCGTCGGCAGCTTAATGGGCAATTTAATGCGCGGCTCATTAACCATTGAAGGGCGTTTAGCGCGAATCGCCTACATCTCACTTTATCGGATGCACCAACGCGCGCTACACGGCTGCATTAAAACCGGCTTAATTATTCTGGTCGGGCGGATTAACCGTTTCTTAAAACCATCGTTAAAATTACATTAATCCGGTATTAAAGTGCGGTTTAAATTTGCTAGACCGCACTTTTCTTTCATTTTATTGCACGCCACACTAACCGAATAGCAAATCTGCAATCCATCGCCACACTATTTCATAGGCTAAAACCTATACTTGTTATATAAAAAATCATATTGGACTAATGTTAATTAGATTAACTAGGATAGTACACCGATAAAATTCATGGCTTTTCACATAATTATTTCACTCCAGAAGGAAACAACTATGAGCCCAAGTACTATCACTTTGCTATTTCTCCTGTTCGCTGTAATTATGTTTGTTTGGGAAAAAATTCCGCTGGCACTCACCGCAATGATCGTCTGTATCGGCTTGATCCTGACCGGAGTATTAGATGTCAAAACCACCTTTTTAGGTTTTATTGATTCCAATGTGATTTTGATCGTGGCGATGTTTGTCATTGGCGGTGCACTATTTGAAACGGGAATGGCAAATAAAATCGGAGGATTGGTAACCCGATTTGCCAAAACAGAACGTCAATTAACCGTCGCCGTGATGCTTATTACCGGGCTTATGTCCGGACTGTTATCTAATACCGGCACTGCTGCCATTTTAATTCCGGTAGTCATCGGCATTGCGACTAAAGCCAATTTTTCACGCTCAAGATTGCTAATGCCGCTGGTTTTTGCAGCGGCAATGGGCGGCAACTTATCGTTGATAGGCGCTCCGGGAAATTTAATCGCCCAAGGCGTGCTGGAACAAGGTGCCGGAGTCAAATTTGGCTTTTTTGAATATGCTAAAATTGGGCTGCCTATTCTGATCGTCGGTATTCTCTATTTTGTGTTGCTTGGTCATCGCTTTCTCCCCCGCTTCACAAAATTTGAGCATTCAAGATTCAATCTATTCCGAACAAGTAGACTACCAACATATTCCAGCTTGGAAACAACAATTATCACTGCTCATCTTAGTGGCGACACTATTAGCAATGGTATTTGAAGACGTGATTGGGATAAGGTTTTACCTTTCCGCCTGTATCGGTGCAATTTTACTCGTCTTAACTCGAGTGATGACAGAAAAACAAGCCTATAAAGCGATTCATTCACAAGTTATCTTTCTATTCGGCGGCACTCTAGCACTGGCAACCGCACTTAGAGACAGTGGCGCCGGTCTGGAAATTGCCAATACCATTATCGGCTGGTTAGGAGAAAACCCGAGTCCATTCGTTTTACTTGCGACCATTTTTTTGCTCAGCTGCACCTTAACCAACTTCATGTCTAACACCGCAACGACCGCACTTTTGGCGCCAATCAGTTTATCCATTGCAACACAACTGGGTGCAGATCCAAGAGCGGTTTTAATGGCAACGGTTATCGGTGCATCTTGCGCCTATGCAACTCCAATTGGTATGCCCGCCAACACGATGGTCTTATCTGCCGGTGGCTATAAATTTACCGACTATGTCAAAGCCGGCGTCCCACTAATTATTGTTGCTACAATCGTAAGCCTTATCCTATTACCGATATTTTACCCGTTTTATCCATAATATAATAAACCACCAATACCTTTAACTTAACCCATGCGATCATAAGCCATCGCATGGGTTTTATTGCGTCCATACCATTTTTGCTACCGCACTTTATCATGCTCTTATTGGTAGTTTTTCTCTAACGGTTTATTAGCTATTCCCCCACTACCGTCTGACTGCCTTTGTTTTATAATCTGAATCAATCCATTTATATCAAAGAGGACATAACATGAATCAATTACCAAAAATCGCATTAGGCACGTGGTCTTGGGGCACTGGCTTTGCCGGTGGAGACACTGTTTTCGGCAATCATTTAACCGATAGCAGGTTTTCGACAGCGCAATGCAGCAAGGGTTAAATTTATGGGATACTGCCGCCGTGTATGGCATGGGTTCCTCCGAGGAAGTGCTTGGTAAACAAATCCGCCGCTATCCACGCGCGGATCTTCTGCTTTCAACCAAATTCACACCGCAAATTGCCGACGAAAACGCTTCTCAGCCACTTGAAAAAATGCTGGACGAGAGCCTCGAGCGCCTGAGGGTTGAAAGTATGGATTTTTACTGGATTCACAATCCGTTTGATGTAGAAAAATGGACACCGGCTCTCATTCCGCTGCTCCAAAGCGGCAAAGTGAAACGCGTCGGGGTGTCCAATCACAATTTGGCGCAAATCAAACGAGTAAATGAAATTTTAAATCAGGCAGGTTTTGCACTAAGTGCGGTACAAAACCATTATAGCCTGCTCTATCGCGCCTCTGAACAAGCCGGCATTTTAGATTATTGCAAAGCCAATAACATCACCTTCTTTGCTTATATGGTGTTGGAACAAGGTGCATTGAGCGGACGCTACAATACACAAAATCCATTGCCGCAAGGCAGCGGGCGTGCAGAAACCTACAACCAATTATTGCCGCAATTAGAAAAACTCACCGCCGTGATGCAACGCATTGCCGACAACAAAAATGCCACTGTCGCCCAAATTGCAATAGCTTGGGCGATTGCGAAAGGCACTTTACCGTTGATTGGGGCAACCAAAACTCATCATGTGCTAGATGCCGCCAAAGCCGCTCAACTGAAACTCAACACGGAAGAAATCGCCGAGTTGGAGAAATCAGCCGCTGAGGCAGATGTCGATACCCGCGGCGCATGGGAAAATGCTATGATTTAATTCACTACAAAATTCATTCAACGAATGAGGGAAATATACTTTCAAAGCCATGTTTAATTAAACCAACGTCAATCATAAGGAGAATAAGATTATGTCAACGTTTGATCGCAGAACATTTGTCAAACATGCATTGGCTGTTACGGCAACATCCTTGCTATCCACGAGATACGCTTATAGCCAAACGAGCGGCTCACGACCACCGGCTCAAACTCCGGCTATTGGCGGCACATTTGATTTAAATAAAAAAACCGTGGGGTTAAATGATGGCCGAGAAATGCCAATTATCGGGATTGGTGTATTTATGCTCTCGATGACACAAGCTGAAAATTCGGTTTTTCACGCCTTAAAAGACGGTTATCGATTAATTGATACTGCACATATTTACGGCAATGAAGAAGCTGTCGGGCGTGCCATGAAAAAATCTGCCGTACCGAGAGACGAGATCTTTCTAACCAGCAAATTATGGATGAATGACTTCCCCAATGCTGATAATGAGATTGATCATATGCTAAAAAGACTGGATACCGATTATATCGATCTTCTACTGCTTCACCACCCTGCCGCGTATGATAAACAAGCCTATCAAGCGATGGAACGCGCCGTTAAAGCCGGCAAAATGAAATCGATCGGTTTATCGAATTACTACGAAAAAGAGTTTGCAGAGATTATGCAAATCGCCACCATCACCCCGGCAGTGGTGCAAAATGAGACCCATCCATATAACCAATGGAAAAACCTAAAAGGCTTTTTTGATCAGTATGGTACCCGACTGGAATCTTGGTATCCGCTAGGTGGACGTAATCGTTATGGTCGCGGAGGGAAGGATACCTTATTTGCAGATAAAACTATTGTCGAAGTTGCTGAAAAATATCAGAAAAGTCCCGCTCAAATTATTTTAAGATGGCACTTGCAAGCAGGCAATATCGCAATTCCGGGTTCGAGTGATCCCGCGCATATTCGGGAAAATATTAGTATTTTTGACTTTGAATTACAGCATGATGATATGCAAACCTTGAATATGTTGGATAAGCGGCAACGGTTTTCCACCTTTTAAGCTGTTCATCGGTCAATTTAAATTGAAATGATAAGGAGACATTATGTCAGAATTTAATCGTCGTACATTTGTCCAAGGCGCATTAGCCGTTACCGCTAGCGCCATGCCTACAAGCGGATTAGCACACGCGAATCCAAAAACGAATATCAAAACATTGGTAATTGTTTCTCACCCCTATCCTGAGCGTTCGGTGATGACTAAAGGTTTGCAAGCCGCCGCAGAAACTGTGGACGGCGTTACTGTGCGCAATTTAGAAACGATTTATGGCTTTGACACCCGCGCGATCAACGGAGATGAAGAACGGCGAATTACCCGCCAATACGATCGTATCGTCTTTTTGTTCCCGACTCATTGGTTCAATATCACCCCGATGATGAAGGCGTATCTGAATGATACTTGGGGCAGCGTCGGCCCCGGCTTATGGCAGGGTAAAGAAATGCTGGTTGTCACCACTGCGGCAGGCGGCAGTTCCACCTACGGCTCCGCCGGCAGAATCGGCGTCAGCCTGGAAGATGTCTTTCTGCCGATGAAAGCCAGTGCCTTGCATACCGGCATGATCTATTTACCGCCACTTGCCTTTCAGAATATCAGCCAAAGCCAATTGCCTGACTATCAACAACAATTGATTAAACGGTTGCAGGAGTAACGGTTTATTTCACTTTTATTTTATTTTTGCTTCACTTAAGGACAGCCCATGACTTTTTTAAAAAAATGGATCGCCACCATGACACTCTGCACCGCACTTTCTGCATCGGCAGCGCCGATGTTTAATCTGTTTGAACTCGGAATCCAGCCCGGACAGACTGAACGCTACAACGAAATCGGGCACAACAATATCACCACCTCACTCAATGAGGAACCCGGTACGCTGGTGATGTATTCCCTCAAATCGGCAGATAATCCGGATATGGCGTATATGTTGGAGCTCTATGCCGATCAAACGGCTTACCAAACACATTTGCAATCACCGCAATATCAGGCATTTTTACAGGCTGCACCGACAATTTTGACCGAACATAAAAAGCGGATTGCATTGGATCCGCAATTTTTAGCGGATAAGAAAATCGAACAGACGGCGAACACCCAAAATCATTTTCAGGTGCTTGAAATAAAGCCCGAATTTAATGCCGATTTTCATCGATTGCTGATCTCCGCAATGGCGGAAGCGTTGACGGCTGAAAACGGGGTATTGGCAATGTATGCCGCCACCGAACAAGAGCAGCCGAACCGTTGGTATCTTTACCAAGTGTATGCCGATGAGCAAGCCTATCAGCAGCATCAACAGACACCGCACTTTCAAGCATATTTAGCACAATCCGCACAAATGGTACAAGACCAACGCATCATCGCCGTTACCCCCGAATTGCTGCGTAACCAAGGCGGGTTAAATTTTCGCCTTGGTTAATTTCGCCTCCGGCGGTGCACTTCCCTGCGCCGCCATTTTCTGGCTTGCGATTTATTCGCCATCCTGCCTATAATTTCCTACCCGCTACATTTAAGCTCACATAGAGGAAAAATGGCAAACAATATAAACGGCTCCGTTTACGGTTATCTCACGATTTTTCATGCCATTGTTGAGGAAGGCAGCATTGCCGCTGCCGCCCGAAAGCTGGAAATCGCTTCGCCTTCGGTCAGCCATGCTTTGAAGTTGTTGGAACAGCATATCGGCTTGCCGCTGTTTAACCGCACCACCCGCAAAATTGAACTGACCGAAGCGGGCGCTCGGCTATATGAAAGCGCCAAGCCTGCAATGCAGGAATTGGCATTTGCGTTGGAAAGCGTGCATGATTTGGCGCAAGTGCCGTCCGGCTGCGTGCGAATCACCGTGCCGCGTATCGCCTATTTGCTGATTTTAAAACCGCACTTTGCCGAATTTTGCCGCCGCTATCCCGAGATTCAACTTGAGATTTCGGTGTATGACGGCACGGTGGATATTCTTAAACAGGGCTTTGATTTGGGAATTCGCTTCGGCAATGCCATTGAGGAAAATATGGTGGCGCGCAAATTGCTGGCGCCATTTAAAGCCGGTTTATATGCTTCGGCACACTATGTCGAGCAATTTGGCGTGCCGACCAGCCTTGAAGCATTGGCGAAACATCGGTTAATCGGCTTTCGTTTTATGACCGCCAACCGGCTGTTTCCGCTCACGCTAAACGACAACGGGCAGGATGTGAACATCGAAATGCCGACGCCAATCATCGCCAACAGCTTAGAAGTGGTGCTGGACGCAGTGCCACAAGGACTGGGGATCGGACGGATCTTTGAACCGATTCTGCAACGGGAACATGACGCGGCGGATTTTATTCCGCTACTGCCGGATTATTGGAAAACCTATCCGCCGTTGTCGCTGTATTATTTGCAAAACAGCCAAAAAGCCAAACGTGTTCAGGTGCTGATTGATTTTTTAATCGAAAAAACGGCATAGATTTCCCTATGCCGTATTAAAAGCCAATCATCAAAATGCGGTCAATCCGCTTGAATCGTCTGTGCCACCATCGCGGCTTTAAATTCCCTGATTTCATATTCGGCAAGATTCGGGTAATACACGTCCGCCGCCAGAATCTGCTCCAACCGGGCACGATCTGCCGCTTGTGCGATGATCACACCAGCATGAGGCTGATCCAAATACGGCCCCAACAGCAAAAAGTTGCCCTGCTGAAAATAGGTTGCAAACCAAGTGCGGTGTTGGTTTAGCAATGTTTCTTGTTCATCCGCCGGCAGATGATCGGTTTTTAACACAATATTGATCAAATACATTTGTTTACCCTTATAGACTATTAATTTTAGCGATCAACTGCTGCGCATAGGCTTTTGAATCCGCCTGTTGTTTTTCCACTTCCGCCGGGTTGCCTCCGGTATAGCTGACACCGTTTAAGTACATCGGCGGCACAAATTCCAGATTGCACAGCATTGCGGTGCTTTCCAGTGCGGCGAAATAGTCTTCGACATCATGGCGCATAAACGCTTCTTTGCCATACGCCCCTTTTGGCGCCCCGGTGGTGAGGGAAACCAACAACTGTTTGCCGCCCAGCTTGGCGGTGGAACCGTGTGCGAAGCCGTGTACAAACACATCATCCAGCCATTTTTTCATCAATGCCGGCATTGAATACCAATAAAACGGGAACTGCCAGACAATCACATCCGCCCGTTCAAGTGCGGTTTGCTCGGCGGCAACGTTAATTTGGTAATTCGGATAAAGCGCATCCAATCTGCGGATGTCGGCATTTGGCAACGCTTGCGTTAATTCATCCAGAATCACGCGGTTGGCAACGGAGTTTTCTAAATTCGGGTGTCCGGAAATAATCAGGATATTTTTCATGTTGAGTTCCTTAACAAGTAGTGTGTGTTATCCGGCATTATAAAGAACCGAACAGCAGCTGATAAGTACGCGGCGGATTAATTGATTATTCGTTTTAAACTAACAATCTCCCTCGCAGGATTAAGCCGAAAAACTTTCACGAATCGCCTCAATCCCCAACCGCACTTTCAATGAGTCGGCACGGTTCGGCGTCACTAAATATAAATGAACCCTTGCCAATTCCCATTCCGGTAAAATGTGAACCAATTCACCACTATCCAGATACGGCTTAATTTCCCTCTCGGAATGAATTGAGATGCCCATATTCTGAATCGTCAATAAACGTCGAATCAACATACTATCGCAAATCACACTCACCGGTGGAACAAGCGCAATATCATTCTTTCCTTCGCAGCTATAAGTATAATATTGGCGATGAAGCTCAGGACTTGCCGCACCAATCCAACGATGTTTCAGCAGATCTTGCGGTGTTTTGATTGGAATATTGAACTCTTGCAAATAACGGGGTGTAGCACAAGTAATCCGCCGAATATCCACTAAAGGACGGGCAATCAAGTTCGGCGTTTGCAACAATCCCAATCCGCCTCGAATCGCAATATCAATTTTATTTTCAACTAAATCCACGATAGAATCGGAAAATTGTAATTCGATATTCATTTCCGGATTCTGTTTCAATAACCGTTCCAATGCCTTAACAAATACGCTACTGGCGATCCCGGTCGGCGCTGAAATTCGCAATGTGCCAATTGCGTTATCCCGCAAGCTTTCCAATGTATCGACCGCACTTTCCGCGCCTTTCAGCATGGTGACACAACCTTGATAGAATCCCTCTCCCGCAGGTGTCAAGTTAAGGCGGCGCGTAGTACGATTCAATAATTTGATCTTATAGCGCAGCTCCAATTTACTGATGTATTGACTGATTGCCGCTGAAGTCATATTGAATTCCTGCGCAGCCCCTTGCATTGACCCCTTCTCAACCACCTTGGCAAAAATTGCCATCGCTTTTAAATCCAGCATAAACCCCTCATTATTAAATTATACTTAATTATGAATTTATAAATTAGCTATTTTAATTTAATAAAAATAATCTTACTATAACTCCCGTCAAAAGCAATCGTGCTTTTCTTATTAATAAACGAAATTTAAGAGGATTTATTTATGAAATTATCAAGCAAACTTCTGATCGCATTACCTGTCGCTTTCGCCAGCTTCGGCGCTTTGGCTGAAAACCCGGTTAACGATCAAATCGAAGCGGCAATCTCCGCCCAGAAACTGCAAACGGTGAACGTGGCAGAAGCTACCGTCGCACAACCGAAAGCACGGATTACCGGCGACAACCCGGTGAACGCGCAAATCGAAGCGGCAATCTCCAGCCAAAAATTACAAAAAGCGCCGGTGAGCAGCAATGCGTTTGACCGCACTTATGCTGAATTGCAAACTAAAATCTCAGAATTGAAACACAATGACAACCGTGCCACATTCGTTGCCGATGCACAAACTGCGAAAGAACTGGCATTGCAAGCAAAACAAAATGTTTCCGGCTTGCTGAAAGATACCGGCGACTCTGAAGATAACTACCGTTTGGCTGCTGATGTAAACTACACCAGCACTAAATTGGAACGCTTAATCCGCGAATTGGACAGCGCTTTAGAATCTGCTCAAAGCGGACAAATGAACACCGCAAAAGCAATCGCGGCTGAACTGTCCGTAACATCATAATCCGACTGCCTAAACACAAGCGGCAATGGCGCTCTCGCCACTGCCGCTTTTTTGTATAGGGCTAAAATATTGCCTATGCTAACGTCTTCGTCCGAAAAGAAATGAAAGCACGGAGATGATTAAAAATACGAAGAACAGGACTTTGGCAATGCCAACCGCGCTTCCGGCGATCCCGCCGAAACCTAATACCGCAGCAATGATTGCAATTACGAAAAAAATGATGGAATAATGTAACATATTACTTCTCCCTTTAACGTTAAGATAGGATATTACGCAACAAAGTGAATAAAATAAACAAGTTGCATAACGCCTATAGATATAACATAAAAATTCACATCAATGCAAATAATGCGTCACTTTTTTCATCACCTCGGCTCAAACCCGTTCTTGATGTTTCGATAACTGCATGATTTTATAAAACATTTGTTTAAACAATAACGGGATCGAATTCACCCCGCGTTTTTCCATTTCATCCGACAATGCAATCGCCAAATCCGGCTTAGACGAACGCTGGATCGCGCGTTGGATAATTTTACTCACCACTTGATTACGCTGCGGAACGTGGTTTGCCAAGCGGTAAAACACGTTTTCAAAACCTTCGCTATAGAAAAAATGTTCAATGTCTTTTTTCGGCAGCGTCAGCAGTCGGCTGTGCACCGATTCATTATCCTCAACCAAGCTTTTAGCCGTGTCGGAATATTTCCACCCGGCGCTGTCGCCGTCGGTCAGTACAAACCATTCGATGCCCATTTTTTTGCAATATTTGATCAACGGGCGCAAGCCGCTTTGTGCAAATTCGATGATCCGAATCCCTTCCATTTCCAGATTAATGTTCAGCAAATGTGCCAGTTCAGTCAAAATCCACACTTCAGTTTCGCCTTCCACCAACACCCAAATCCGCGAAAACAGTGCCAAACTGCGGTTATAGTGCACATGAAAACTCAAACGACGCATATCCTCTTTGCCTAAATCCCGTCGTGCCAATTGGTAGGCTTTGGTTTGGCTTTGGTATCGCACTAAACGGCAGATATGTTCCAACCGCACATACGCCAGCAACTCCACCGAATTGCTGGTAGTGATCCGTTGCAGCGGCAAATGGCTGGCAAGTTCCCAGCCGATCGCCACCATCCGCGGATGCAGGCGGGTTTCCAAATCTTCAAACAGAATGATCGGGCGAGTCTGTTTGCTGAATTTGATCCCTTTACCGCGTTCAAACATCGATGAAAGATAGTATAAAATCCGTTTTTTCAGGCTGCCGTTTTCCTCCAAAATCAAACGCTGGCACAATGATTTTACCTGTGTCCACATTTTGGTGGTGTCGTGCATTTGCCGCTGCCACATCAACCGATCCTGATTGTCTAAAAAATAGTATTGCAGCAGCAATGCAACGGAATGAATTTCTGCTTGCAGCACATCGCCTTCACACTCCCCTTTAATACAAAACGGGCGAATTGTGTGGTAGTGGCGTTGCAACCGTGCATCACGGAAGCGGAACACCGGATGGCGGGAAATGATCAATGAAACCAGTTTGCGCGCGTTGCGCAGCTTAATCTGGTCGCCCAATCCGTCTAAAAATGAATATTCGGTGCTGGCTGAGCCGTCGATCAATTCGCCGCTGACTCGCATATAAATCCGCGCGTAGCCGTCTTCATGCTCGGAAAACAGCGGGCGGTAAAATTGGCATTCTTGGCGATCTCGTTCGCCGTGGTAGCTTTCGCTGAAGGTGAACAACACCATGCAGCTATGATTGCGTTTAGAAACGGGATTTTGCGGCGTGAGTTCTTGATACTCATCCAGATCAAGGTGGAAATCGCTCGGCTTAAAGTGGTACAGGCGTTTTTCAGGGTTTAAAATCAAGCTCAGCGCATCCAATAAACTCGACTTCCCCCATGAATTTTCGCCAATCAGCACCATATTCGAGCGCAGTTGCAAAGATAAACGATTCAAACCTCTAAAACCAATTACATCAACTTGTTTTAAATACATATTGACCTCGTTTGGGCGTTTTCATGTTCAATCAACATGACTCACCAAACAGCTTACTAAAAAAAAGCGGGCATTAATATGCTTAATCTCATGTTTTTCGTTATAATCGCAACCTGATTTTTATGAGGTAATTATGATTGGTGGATTATTAATCGTTTTGGGCCCGATGTTTTTCGGCTACTTAATCAAAACAAACAACCGGGCTTGGCTGAATCGGATTAACAAGGCAGTGATGCTCCTACTGTATTTGATCTTATTGATCATGGGGCTGTCACTCGGGCAAATGGACGATTTAGCTCAAAAATTACCGATCATTGCCGTTTCATCGCTCACCTTTATCGCCATGATCATCGGGCTGAATATCCTGTGTTTGGCAATTTATGACAAACTCTCACCGCGCCCATTAGCCCACCACGGCGAACAGATGCCTTCACGCCTGCGTTTAATGCTCGATTCTCTGCTGATGTCATCAATGGTGCTACTCGGATTTATCCTCGGCTTCTTCAGCAAAGGGCATTTCAGTATTCCGCTCAACAGCAGCACCTATGTGCTGATCGCACTGATTTTTCTGATCGGGATTCAATTGCGCAATAACGGCATCGGGCTGCGCGAAGTGTTGTTCAACAAACGCGGAATTTATACCGCAATTATTGTCACGTTTAGCGCACTACTCGGCGGCTTGCTTGCTGCGGCGTGGTTAAAAATGCCCCCGTCACAAGGCTTGGCGATCGCCTCCGGCATCGGTTGGTATTCGCTGTCGAGTGTGATGATTAATGATGCTTGGGGGCCGGTGTTAGGCAGTATTGCGTTTTTTAATGACTTAACGCGCGAAATTTTGAGCCTGTTTTTAGTGCCGTTTTTCATGCAAAATCACCGTTCGACGGCAGTCGGGATCACCGGTGCAACCGCACTTGACTGCACCCTGCCGGTGATCCAACGTTCCGGCGGAATGCAAGTCGTGCCGTTGGCGATCAGCTACGGCTTTATCATCAATATTTTAGTGCCGATTCTGCTGGTATTTTTTATCAATCTGCCGCTTTAATTTCCGTTCATTCCTGCCATTTCAGGGCATCGACCAGCGCCCTGAATAACGGTGAATCGGCGCGGCGGTTCGGGTAATACAAATGCAGCCCTTGATAGCTGATCGCCCAATCTTCCAACACCGGTATCAATTCGCCTGACTGAATTTCATCTTGCAAGCTTTCTAGCGCTGTCCAACATAGCCCAAAATGTTCGGTCGCCGCTTTTTTAACTAATATCGGTGTATTGCTGATCATAGAGCCTTGCGGCTGAATGCTGATCGGCTTGCCGCCTTTTTTCGGATCTAAAAACTCCCACGCCAGCAAACCGCCGTGAGTCGGCAGCCGCAACGCCAAACAGTTGTGTTCGCTTAAATCATACGGGGTTTTCGGCGTGCCGCACTTTGCCAAATACTCGGGGCTTGCCGCCACGCACATCTGCAAATCCGGCGCAACCCGCACCGCAATCATGTCTTTTGCCACGTCGTCGCCTAATCGGATCCCCACATCAAACCGCTTCGCCACAATATCACTGAAGCCGATGTTACTGCAAAATTCCAATGACACTTCGGCATACTCACGCATAAACGCCGCGAATTTATCCCACAATACGCTAAATGCTAAATCTGTACCTTCGATCCGCAAATTGCCGCGCACCCCGCCACGAAAATCACCGAGTGCTTGAATTTCTTGATCCACATTGTCAAACAAAGGCTCAAGCCGCTGACGTAGCTGTTCGCCCGCTTCGGTGGTTGAAACGCTGCGGGTAGTGCGGATCAGCAATTTCACGCCTAAACGCGCTTCAATGCCGCGCATGGTATGGCTCAATGCCGATTGCGATACGCCCAATTGTGCGGCGGCTTTAGTGAAACTGCCCTCACGTGCCACCAATAAAAACGCGCGTAAATCATTCAGATTCTCTTTCATTTCAACCTCAGATTAATTAATTTTATTCATAACTTTATGCGAATTTATCCGGCTAATCAATATAAATCCGGTTTGCTAGAATAGCCGCATACTCTTTCATAACAAATAAAAAAGGAATCAATCGTATGCCAACTTCCACTCACAATATTCTGATCTTCGGCGCCAGCGGCAGCTTAGAACGCTATGTCATTGCCGAAGCACAAAAATTGGACAATTGCGTGCTGACACTGTTTGTACGCAATCCAAGCCGCTTGCCGAAAAATTTACCGCCTAGCATTCGTGTTATTGAAGGCGACGCACTGAATTATGCCGATGTACAAAGTGCGGTTGTCGGGCAAGATTTGGTTTATCTCAATCTGGCGGGCGATCTGGCTACAATGGGTACAAATATTGTAAAAGCCATGCAGCAACACGGCGTGAAACGGATTGTCGCCATCAGCTCGATCGGCATTTATCAATCGCCGCTACAGCCGATTCTGAAGCCTTATCGCGCACTGGCGGATCTGATCGAAAATTCCGGTTTGGACTACACCATTCTGCGCCCCGACTGGTTCACCAATGCCGATGAAATTGATTACGCGCTCACCCGCAAAGGCGAGCCGGAAAGCGGAAGTGCAGTATCGCGCAAAAGCATTGCCAGCTTTGTCTGCAACCTGTTTGCACAGCCTGCACGTTATTTAAATGAAAATCTGGGCATCAGCAAGCCCGAATAACCGCGAGAATCGCCATGAATGAACAACCTAAAATCAACCGCACTTTCAATCGATGCCGATTGTTGATTGGCACTGCTGCCCTGTTCGGCATGGCGAATTTTCGCTATTTGCCACTGGCACATGCCGACACCCGCTTTCCACAACTGGGAAAGGTGCTGGTGGCTTATTTTTCGCGCACCGGTTTCACTCGCCAAGTGGCAAATCTGATTCATCAACACGTCGGCGGCGATCTGTTGGAAATAATCCCGACAACCGCCTATCCGGCGGATTATTATGCGGTGGTTGAGCTGAACAGGCATCAACAAGAACAGGGAATTTATCCTGAAATGCGGCAAACAATTACAAATTTAGCCGAATACCATACGATTTTTCTTGGCTATCCGATTTGGGCAATGGATCTACCGCGCTTTTTGTATCCGTTTTTGCAGCAACACGACTTCGGCGGCAAAACGCTGGCGCCGTTCTGCACTCATGCCATGAGCGGTCTGTCGGGAACAACGCAACGCTTGCAGCAGCTTTGCCCAACTGCCAATGTGATCGACGGGCTGGCGATTCAAGGGGCCGGGCGCGGGCAAAATCAAGTTATTACTCAACTTCCTAATGAGGCTGAAGCCCAAATTGCCTGCCAGCAATGGTTACAAGCGCTTACAAGTCGTTCTAATAGAGATTCTTAATTATGGTTCACAACAAACAACAATTCGGCTTAGGATTTTTATTGATTTTAAGCGCACTCATGGCGTTCACTTCGCTTTCAACCGATATTTATCTGCCCGCGATGCCGCAAATGCAGCAAGATCTACAAGGCAATGCCGAATTAACCGTCACCGGGTTTTTAATCGGTTTTGCCGTGGCACAACTGATCTGGGGTCCGATTAGTGACAAAATCGGACGGCGAAAACCGCTATTTATCGGTATGATTTTATTCATTATCGGCTCTATCGGCTGTGCCCTGTCACTAAATATCGAGCAAATCGTTTTTTGGCGTGTGTTTCAAGCCTTTGGTGCCTGCACAGCACCGATGTTGGCACGTGCGATGATCCGCGATTGCTTTGCGCGCACCCGTGCCGCACAGATGTTATCCACCCTGACCATTATTATGGCTATCGCCCCGATTATCGGTCCGTTACTCGGCGGGCAATTATTAAAAATCAGCTCTTGGCATCTGATTTTTGGCTGCTGTCAGCAATCGGCGTCACCATGTTGCTATCACTGTTTCGTCTGCCTGAAACGTTACCGGCGGAAAAACGCAGCAATGCACCGTTATTAACTGTGTTTCGCAACTATCGCTATCTACTCGCACAGCCCGAATTTATGCGTTACACCCTGTGTGTCACCTTTTTCTATGTCGCCGCTTATGCGTTTATCGTCGGCTCACCCTTTGTGTATATTGAATACTATGGCATTGCACCGCAGCATTACGGCTGGTTGTTTGCACTCAACATTCTCGGCATTATGACGCTGAGTTTACTGAACCGCACTTTGGTCAAAAAACGGAATTTGGACGGCTTACTGCGCACTGCCGCATTGGTTGCGATGTTCGCCGGACTGTTGCTTGCCCTGTTGGTTCACTGGCGAATCGGCGGCATATTCGGTGTGATCGTACCGGTTTTTATCAACGGCATTATCGCCGCCAATGCCACTGCCGCCGCACTGGACGGCGTGCCGCAAATGGCAGGATCTGCTGCGGCATTAATCGGTTCGCTGCAATACGGCAGCGGTATTATTTCGTCGCTGCTATTGGCACTGTTCGCCGACGGCTCACCTTGGACAATGGCTTGGGTTATTGCGCTATTCAGCAGCTTAAGTGCGGTAGTGCTGTTTTGCCGCTCAAGCCAGTGCGATTATTTCGGTTTTAGAAAAAGTAAAATACACAATGGTTAATTTACAGTCGCTGATTTTCCCCTATAATCACATGGTTTAAGTTAATCTATTTTTTCAACTTATTGTTCATTCGGAGAGCGTATGGCGGTATTTAAATTCACTTTTATTTTGTTCAAATGGCTGTTGTTGGCGGCAGTTATTATTGCAGCCGGGATCGCCGCGTATGTCTATTTCGCCCCGACTTTCGGCGACAAGCCTGATGCCGCAAGTCAAGCCAGAATCAACGCCTCGCCGAATTTCAACGGCACGGTATTTGTCAACCAAGAACCGACCACCATTGAAACCAACGGTGGTAATCAACCGTCATTAATCTCTTGGCTAAGTTCGGTGCTAAATCCGCCGGAGGGCAAGCATCCTGCTGAACCGCTTCCCACCGTTCGCTTGGATCAAAGTGCGGTCGTCAATAACAGTTTTACTTGGTTCGGGCATTCCAGCTTGCTGTTTAAAACCGCCGATTTGACCATTATGGTTGATCCGGTGTTTTATCGTGCCTCACCACTGTTTTTCGGCGGCAAGCCGTTTGCGATGAGCAATCCGCCCGCCACTGCCGATCTGCCGTTTATGGATATTGTGCTGCTGACCCATGATCACTACGATCATTTGGATCACCGAGCAATTCAAGAAATCGATCATAAAGTCGGGCATTATTATGCGCCGCTCGGGGTAAAAGGACATTTACAACGTTGGGGCGTTGCCGATGAGAAAATCACCGAGTTGGATTGGCATGATACTGTAAGCCTGCCGTTAACCAACGGCGAACTCAAACTGACGCTGGCACCGGCTCGATTTCAGCGGGCGCAATTTCAACAGCCGCAATAGCACGCTGTGGGGTTCGTGGGTGGTCAAATCGCCAGACCTTTCGCTCTACCTGAATGGCGACAGCGGATACGGCAAGCATTTTGCCGAAATCGCCGCACAGTATGGTCCGTTTAATATTGCCTTTATCGAAAACGGTGCTTACGATCCGGCATGGGCATTAATTCATATGTCGCCGGAACAAGCGGCACAAGCCGCCCACGATCTGCAAACGAAAATCGCCGTACCGATTCATTGGGCAAAATTCGATCTCGCCTATCACAGTTGGCAAGATCCGATTGTGCGCTTCCTTGCCGCCGCCGAAAATCAGCCGTTCCAAACCGCTACGCCACAAATCGGGCAGACCTTTACCTTGGATAATCTGCCACAGGCTAAATGGTGGCAGTGAATACTGAGTTTAACCGATAAAAAAACCGCCTGAAGGCGGTTTTTGATTAAAGATGATTTTACTTAACTTAGTTGTTTACAAACTGTTCGCCCAGCTCGATATCCGCTTTTAAGGTCGGCAGCATATCGGTGATGGCTTGTTGCTCAAAGGCGCTTAATGTGCCGATTGGCAAGATTTCTTCCACACCGTTTTTGCCTAAACGTACCGGCTCGGCAAAGAAGCGGGCATATTTGCCGTCGCCCTCTACATAGGCATACTCAACCGCACTTTCACCGCTCAAGCCTTTCAACACCGAAACGCCGAAGCGTGCCGCCGCTTGTGCCATAGATAAGGTTGCGGATCCGCCTCCGGCTTTGGCTTCCACCACTTCGGTGCCGGCATTTTGAATGCGTTTAGTTAAAGAAGCGATTTCTTCATCGCTGAAGCTCGCCCCTTCCACTTGCGACAACAGTGGCAGAATGGTCACGCCGGAATGCCCGCCGATCACCGGTACTTTCACTTTATCTAACGCAATGCCTTTCAATTCTGAAACAAAAGTTTCAGAACGAATCACGTCCAGCGTGGTGACGCCGAACAGTTTGTTTTTGTCATACACACCGGCTTTTTTCAGCACTTCCGCCGCAATCGCCACGGTGGTGTTCACCGGGTTGGTGATGATCCCAACACAAGCTTTCGGGCAGGTTGCCGCCACTTTTTCGATTAAGTTGCGGATAATCCCGGCGTTAATATTGAACAGGTCGGAACGATCCATACCCGGTTTTCTGGCAACACCCGCTGAGATCAACACCAAATCCGCGCCGACTAACGCAGGTGTCGGATCTTCTCCGGCAAAGCCCTCGGCTTTAACTGCGGTCGGGATGTGGCTGATGTCTTTCGCCACACCCGGCGTAACCGGCGCAATATCATAAAGCGATAGTTCTGTTCCTGCCGGACATTGTAATTTAAGTAATAATGCTAATGCTTGGCCGATGCCGCCGGCCGCCCCTAAAACTGCTACTTTCATTCAGAAACTCCTTAATGTAATAAATAAAATGACTTAACTCCTGCTAAGTGTAGTGCGTTTAATCTTACAATTCAAACGGATAAATTCAATATTGAGAGCTTGAGCATATTTTTGATAAATAGCGGTTGCATCTCGCAAAATTACTAAAATTCCATTGCTTTTCTACTGAATAATATGCACTATCTATGCAAATTTTCTGCATAGAGACGCTATTTAATGAATATCGACAACAAAAATGACTCCTTAACCAATACTTTCCGTAGTTTACTGGCGGAAGAAAAGTACGCTTCGCAAAGCGAAATTGTCGCCGCCTTGCAACAACTGGGGTTCACGCAGGTGAATCAATCCAAAATTTCGCGAATGTTGGCGAAATTCGGCGCAGTGCGGATTCGCAATTCCAAAATGCAAACCGTGTATTGTCTGCCGCCGGAACTCAGCCTGCCGAACACCAGCAGCCCGTTAAAGAATTTAGTGCTAGATATTGATTACAATGCTGCGGTGATCGTGATTCGCACCAGTCCGGGTGGAGCGCAGTTGATCGCACGCTTGCTGGATTCGCTGGGTAAAAACGACGGCATTTTGGGCACGATTGCCGGGGATGACACGGTGTTTGTCACCCCGACGCGCGGAACTGAAATGGCGCAATTGATGTCTAATATTCAACATCTGTTTGAAACATCGCTATAATTTGGCTTGAACACACAACTCAAGGAGGCAATGATGAACATTTTTATTACCGGTGGCACAGGGCTGGTCGGGCAACCGTTAACCCAAGCATTGTTGGCGCAGGGGCATAAACTGACATTATTAACCCGCAATCCCGAACGCGCACGCACGCTTTTTCGCGATCAGGAGATCGAATTTGTGCCGACCTTGAATTGCTATTCCAGTTTTGATCAGTATGATGCGGTGATCAATCTGGCGGGCGAACCGATTTTCGATAATGCTTGGAGCGACGAGCAGAAAAAGCGCTTAATCGACAGCCGCGTGGCGATCACTGAACGTTTAGTTGAACTGATCAATGCAGGCAAAAATCCACCGCACAGTTTTATTTCCGGCTCGGCAGTCGGCTATTACGGCGACAACGGCGAAAGTGCGGTCAGCGAGGAAAATCCAAAAGGTTCACAATTCCCTGCCCGCCTTTGTGAACAATGGGAACAAGCCGCACTGCAAGCCAACAGCCGAACCTGCCTGCTGCGCACCTCGAATGTCCTCTCCACTCACGGCGGCGCGCTAGCGCGAATGCTGCCATTGTACAAGTGCGGTCTGGGCGGCAAGCTCGGTTCCGGCAAACAGTATTGGGCGTGGATCCACCGGCAAGATATGGTGGCGGCGATTGAATTTTTGCTCAACCACCCGACCTGCCAAGGCGCGTTCAATTTATGCAGCCCGAATCCGGTGCGCAATGAAACCTTTAATCGCAGCTTGGGCAGAACATTGCGCCGACCGCACTTTGTCTTTGTGCCTGAATTTGCATTGAAATTGGTTTTCGGCGAACGGGCGCAATTACTGCTCGACAGCCAAAATATTTTGCCATGCCGTTTAAGCAAAGCCGGATTCCAGTTCCGTTTCAGCGAAATCGACGCGGCGTTGACTGACTGTATTAAAAATGGCAATTAAATGCGGATTATTGTTACGGTTTCTTTAAGCGGCTATGGTACAATTTGCAGATATTTACGCTGAAGAAACCGAAACGCATGACCGCACAGAATCCGAAAAAACCGAAAAAAAATCATTCAACCGCTGATAATCAGCAGCCACAATCCGGCAAGCGCCCACAATCTCGTTTTAACCGTCATAATTGTCTGATGTTCGGACTGAAAGTCGGCTTTACCGCACTTTGCTGTCTGGTGTTTTATTTGATTTATTTGGACGGGCAAATCCGTTCAAAAATGGACGGTAAATTATGGCAACTACCTGCGGAAGTGTATGGTCGGATTGAAAGCGTGCGCCAAGCCGATCGCCCAAGTCTAAACAGCATTAAAGCGCAACTGCAAGACAACGGCTACCGCCAAACCAACCTGCTCGGCACACCGGGCGATTTTAAAATCGAAAACGACAGCTTGGTGATGATTCGCCGTGCATTTCCGTTTCCCGACACGCCGGAAGCGCAGCGCGTATTGCGTTTGCGCTTTGAGCAGAATCAGCTGAAAGTGATTGAAGATCTGGTCAATCGTCGCGCCGTTGATGAATTCCGCTTTGATCCGAAACTGATCGCGATGCTGCAATCGAATAATGAAGATCGCCTAGCAACGCCGCTGCACCAATATCCGCGTTTGCTGATCGACACCTTACTATTAATTGAAGATCGCCGTTTTTACGAACACGACGGCGTCAGCCTGCTCGGCATCACCCGCGCATTAATCACCAATATCCAAGCCGGACAAACCGTGCAAGGCGGCAGCACCTTAACTCAACAGCTAGTGAAAAACCTGTTTTTAAGCAATCAGCGAAGTCTTAGCCGCAAGATTAACGAAGCGCTGATGGCGGTACTAATGGATTCACGTTACGATAAAAACCGAATTTTAGAAACCTACCTGAATGAGGTTTATCTGGCACAAGACGGCGACACCCAAATTCACGGCTTCGCCCTTGCCAGCCAATTCTTTTTCGGGCGTCCGGTGCAGGAAATCAGCCTCGATCAAATTGCATTGCTGGTCGGCATGGTGAAAGGTCCGTCGCTGTATAATCCTTGGCGCAATCCGAACAATGCGCTGCAACGGCGCAACGTGGTGTTGAAAACCATGTTGGAACACGCGATTATCGATCAGAAACTGTATGATTTGCTGAGCCAGCGCCCGCTCGGAGTGCAAGCGCGCGGTTCGATTAATAAATCGCAGCCTGCCTTTATGCAGCTATTACAGCAAGATCTGCAACAACAATTAGGCGAAGCCAAAGCCAACAATCTGTCGGGCGCGCGCATTTTCACCACGCTGGATATAAACAAACAGCGCGCGGCGGAACAAGCGTTAGTCAATTCCGTGCAACAACTGAAATTGAAACAAAAAATCGGCGATTTAGAAGCGGCGATTGTGGTGGCGGATTATCGCAGCGGTGCGGTGCTGGCAATGGTCGGCGGCGTGCAAACCAAATATGCCGGTTTCAACCGTGCGCTGCGTTCACAACGGCAAATCGGTTCGTTGGTTAAGCCGTCCGTCTATTTGGCGGCGTTAAGCAATCCTGATCAATTCAGGCTCAACACCGCAATTGAAAACCGCCCGTTAACTATCAAAATTAAAGGCAGCGCCGATTGGCAGCCGCGCAACTACGATAACAAATTCGGCGGCTCGGTGATGCTGGTCGATGCGTTGGCACGCTCGTTAAACATACCGACTGTCAATATCGGCATGAAAGTCGGTCTGGATAAGGTGATCGATACCCAACAAGCCATGGGTTGGGATCAGGTTAAAATCCCGAAAGTACCGGCAATGCTGCTCGGCTCGTATTCCATTTCGCCATATGATGTCACCAAGCTCTATCAAGTGATCGCCAATGACGGCAAAAAAGTGGCGTTATCCTCGATTGAAAGTGTGTTCCAACGCAACGGCGAAGCCATTTATCAGCGCGCATTCAATCCGCAACAAGTTGTGCCGGAGGAAGCCGCGATTCAAACCCTGTACGCGATGCAACAAGTGGTGGAACGCGGCACCGGTCGCAGTTTGCAGCAAAATTTCGCGCAGTATCAATTGGCAGGTAAAACCGGCACCACCAACGATGCGCGCGATACTTGGTTTGTCGGGATTGACGGTGAAAACGTGGCAACCGTTTGGCTGGGGCGCGACAATAACGGCAAAACCGGTTTAACCGGCGCCACCGGCGCATTGACGGTATATCGGGATTATTTAGGCTTGATTCCGCCGACACGTTTAAGCCTGTCAAAATCCGACAATATCAAATGGATCGGTATTAACAGCTACGGCAGTTGGAATTGCAGCAACAGCACGCGCACCATTCCGGTGTGGGTGAACAAAAATCAAAATTTCTGTAGTTATGCTTCCCCTGCCGCCGTGCCAAGCGGCGCAGCACCGGCAAGTGCGGTTTCTATCCAATCCAAGCCAACTCAAGCCGCGCCAAGTGCGGTCGAAACACCGGCTAGTGTTTGGGACGCACTGGATTTAAATCAAAGCAACGCCCCGGCACCGGTTGAGGACGCGCAGCCAAGCCGATAACAAACCAAAACGGGGGATTTCTCCCCCGCTTCACTACCGCACTTTTATTAGCGATCTAAACCGCCCAACAAGATATATTTGATTTCCAGATAATCCTCAATCCCGTATTTCGAGCCTTCGCGCCCTAAACCGGATTGCTTCACTCCGCCGAACGGCGCAGCTTCATTCGACAAAATTCCGCTATTAACGCCGACCATGCCGTATTCCAACGCCTCGGATACTCGTATAATTCGTCCGATGTTGCGGCTGTAAAAATAAGAGGCTAAACCGAATTCGGTGGCATTGGCGGCATCAACCGCTTGTTCCTCGGTTTCAAATTTAAAGATCGGCGCAAGCGGTCCGAAGGTTTCCTCGGTTGCCACTTTCATCTCAGCGCTGACATCTCGCAAAATGGTCGGCTGATAAAATAATCCGCCCTGTTCCGCCGCCGAACCGCCGCACACCAAACTCGCGCCTTTCTCTAGTGCGTCGGCAATGTGCTGTTCGACTTTTTCAACCGCACTTTGGTCAATCAACGGTCCGAAGGTCACGCCAGCTTCTAAACCATTGCCGATTTTCAGCTCGGCAACCGCAGCGTTAAAACGCAAAATAAACTGATCATACACGCCAGCTTGTACATAGATTCGGTTGGCGCACACGCAAGTTTGTCCGGCATTGCGGAATTTACACGCGATTGCGCCCTCAACCGCCGCATCTAAATCGGCATCATCAAACACGATAAACGGTGCGTTGCCGCCCAACTCGAGTGAGACTTTTTTAATGGTCGAAGCGCATTGCTGCATCAGCAAGCGCCCGACTTGGGTGGAACCGGTGAAGCTGAACTTTTTCACCCGATCATCTTCGGTCAGCACTTTGCCGATTTGCTCGGCACTGCCGGTGAGCACATTAAATACTCCCGGTGGAATGCCTGCACGCTCTGCTAATTCCGCCAACGCCAATGCCGAAAGCGGCGTTTGCGAGGCGGGGCGAATCACAAAGGTGCAGCCTGCCGCCAGTGCCGGTGCGGCTTTGCGGGTGATCATGGCATTCGGGAAATTCCAAGGGGTGATTGCGGCACACACGCCGATCGGCTGTTTGGTGACCAAAATCCGTTTGTCTGCGCTCGGTGCGGGAATGGTGTCGCCGTAAATCCGTTTGGCTTCCTCCGCATACCATTCAATATAAGAGGCGCCGTACAGCACTTCACCCTCGGCTTCCGCCAGCGGTTTGCCCTGTTCGATAGTGAGAATTTTTGCCAGATCGGCTTTATGTTGCACAATCAATTCAAACCAATTGCGCAACAGGCGGCTGCGTTCTTTGGCGGTTTTTTGTTGCCAGCCGCGCAACGCTTTTTTCGCTGCGACTACCGCGTCTAAGGCTTCTTGTTCTGCCATTTTCGGTACTTCGGCAATTTTCTCGCCGGTTGCCGGATTCACCACCGCCATAGTTTCGCCACTGATTGCGGCACGCCATTTGCCGTCGATATAGCAATCGGTTTTCAATAATTGGCTATCGTCTAGTTGAAACATGGTATCACTCCTTGTTTGACTTGGATCGTTGAAATTATTTATACCGCACTTTAGCACTATTTTGATCTTGTTGCGCCAACCATTCCAGTTTTTGTTTAATTTTGGCTTCCATTCCGCGTTCGCTCGGTTGGTACAAACGAGTGGCTTTCAACTCGGGTGGAAAGTAGTTTTCACCGGCGGCATACGCATTTTCCTCATCGTGCGCATAGCGATATTCATCGCCATAGCCCAATGATTTCATCAATTTGGTCGGTGCATTGCGCAAGTGCGGTGGCACGTCATAGTCCGGTGATTGGGTTGCCAACTGCTTAGCAGCGTTAAATGCCAGATACACCGCGTTACTTTTCGGCGCCACCGCCAGATAGACAATCGCTTGCGCAATCGCACGCTCGCCTTCCGCCGCGCCGACGCGGCTGTAGCAATCCCATGCACTGAGTGCAACTTGCATGGCGCGCGGATCGGCGTTGCCGATGTCTTCCGAGGCGATCGCCAATAAACGTCGTGCAACATACAGTGGATCGCCACCGGCGGTGATAATTCGCGCATACCAATAAAGCGCCGCGTCGGGCGCAGAACCACGGATCGATTTATGTACCGCTGAAATCAGATCGTAATAGCGATCGCCCTGTTTATCAAAGCGCGCTTGCCGTTCGCCCAACACTTCCACCAACAGCGATTGCGTCAGCAGTTTGCCGCTCGGCGTTTCGTCTGCCATATCGATCATCAGCTCAAGGCAGTTCAGCGCCAGCCGTCCGTCGCCGTGGACATATTCCGCCAAAATGCCAAGCAAATTGTCTTCCAGTTGAATGGCTTGCCCGCCTAAACCTCGCTGTTCGTCATTCAACGCATTATGTAATAGCTGCTCGATTTCAGCACTGCTCAGCGCTTTCAGCAGATAGACACGCGCCCGCGATAACAACGCGCTGTTGAGTTCAAAGGAAGGGTTTTCAGTGGTGGCGCCGACAAAAATAATCGTGCCGTCTTCAATGTGCGGTAAAAACGCATCTTGCTGGCTTTTATTGAAACGGTGGACTTCATCAACGAATAAAATCGTGCGCCGATCAGACAGCTTATTTTGCTTCGCCCGTTCGATCGCCTCGCGAATCTCTTTCACCCCGCCGGTCACCGCTGAAATCCGTTCGACTTCGGCATTAATCCGCTGGGCTAAAATTTCCGCCAACGTGGTTTTGCCGGTTCCCGGCGGCCCCCACAGGATCATCGAGTGAATATGTCCAGCTTCAATCGCTTTGCGCAGTGGTTTACCCGGTGCTAGCAAGTGCGATTGCCCGACATACTGCTCCAGCGTGGTCGGGCGCATTCTGGCGGCAAGCGGGCGAAAATCGCTTTCGGCAAAATCAAATGAGAGATTGGTGCGATCGTTTGCCATGCAGTGTCTCGATTAGCGCTGGTCGTCCAGTTCAACGCCTTTCGGCACTTTGAATTGGAACAGTTTGTTATCCAACGGTACGTTATTCATATTGCGTAGCATATACAGATTCGCCTGCCCGTCTTGTTCAATGGTGCTGAAATTGCGCAGCAAACCGTTGCTGTCGATCCGCACTTCGAACTGTTTGATCGCGCTGTCTTTGGATTTCGGTTTCAAAGTGAAGGTGTCGTCTTTGCGAGTGACGGTATATTGCGCCCAGTGTTTCGGATCGTTGCTGGTCAACAAAATAAACGGTGTGTTGTCAATCGCATCTTCGGTTTTGCGTGCAGTGACCTGCTGCACAAACGGATCGTAATACCACAGGGTTTTGCCGTCGGCGATAATTTGAGTTTCTTGTGGTTTTTTGGTATCCAAACGGAACAGATTCGGGCGTTTCACCTGAAATTTACCGCTGCCTTCTTGTACTAATTTGCCGTTCGCCGTAGTCACCCGTTGGTTGAAATCGGCACTGTATGAACCGACTTCCGACAAACGTTGCTGCAAATCGTCCACCGCCGCAGCCCAGCTTAATTGCGCAACGGCGAATAAAGAAACCGCAAGTGCGGTTTTATTGAATAATTTCATGCCTGTTTCCTTCCACATCATTGGTACTATTAAGACCATTTCTCAACGCATTGGTTCTTTCGTTCTGTTACTTCAGGTTGTTAGCCTAACGCGTAGTTCTTAAAATAGTCTTAAGTTCCATTATTCATACTGATTGCTCGGTACTAAAATCTCGCGTTTGCCGTTGCTGGCGGCGGAGAGAATACCCTGCGCTTCCATTTGATCGATAATCCGTGCCGCACGGTTAAAGCCGACGCCGAATTTGCGCTGTACGTTGGAAATCGAGGTGTTGCCGGTAGATAACACATATTCCACCACTTGATCAAACAGTTGATCCAACTCCTCGCTGGTGCTGACCGCATTTTCACTGCTCTCTTCTTCCTGCGACACCACAATGTCGTCCAAGTATTGGGGTTTGCCGCGTGCGCGCCAGTCGTCCGCCACTTTCGAGACTTCCTCATCGCTCATAAACGCGCCGTGCACCCGAATCAATTCGGACGAACCTTGCCCGGAATACAACATATCGCCGCGCCCCAATAACGCTTCCGCACCGCCTTGATCCAAAATGGTGCGTGAGTCGATTTTACTGGCGACGGTGAATGCAATTCGGCTTGGGATATTGGCTTTAATCAAGCCTGTGATCACATCAACCGACGGACGCTGAGTCGCCAAAATCAAGTGGATCCCGACCGCGCGCGCTTTTTGCGCCAAACGGGCGATCAGCTCCTCAACTTGTTTGCCCGCCACCATCAGCAAATCGGCAAATTCATCGACAATCACCACGATATAACTGAGTTTTTCCAACGCCGGCGGCATACTGTCCATGGTATCGCCCGGGCGCCAAGTCGGGTTCGGAATCGGCAAATTCATCGCTTCGGCTTCATCAATTTTGCCATTGAAACCTTCGATATTGCGCACGTACAGCGACGACAATAATTGGTAGCGGCGCTCCATTTCATCCACACACCAACGCAGCGCATTCGCCGCTTTTTTCATGTCGGTCACCACCTCGGTCAACAAGTGCGGTATGTCATTATAAATCGAAAGCTCTACCACTTTCGGATCGATCATGATAAAACGCACATCTTCCGGTTTGCGTTTAAACAGCAGGCTTAAAATCATGCTGTTGACGCCGACCGATTTGCCCGAACCGGTTGAACCTGCTACTAATAAGTGTGGCATTTTCGCCAGATCGACCACAATCGGCTCGCCGCTGATGTCTTTGCCCAACGCCAACGGTAAAATCGTATTGGTTTGTTTAAATTGTGAGCTGGACAATACATCACGCAAGCTCACGGTTTGACGGCGCAAGTTCGGGGTTTCGATGCCAATATACGGCTTGCCCGGAATCACTTCCGCCACACGAATCGAGCGGAACATCAAAGCCCGCGCCAAGTCGGTGTCTAACCCGCTGACTTTTGAGGCTTTGGTGCCCGGCTCCAGTTCCAGTTCATAACGGGTGACCACTGGTCCGACCAATACGCTTTGTACTTTGGCTTTCACGTTGAAATTGCGCAATTGATGTTCGATCTGCGCCGAAGTTTCATCAATTTCCTCGCGGCTGATGTCTTGTTCTTCCGCTTTGCGCCGTTCCAATAAATCCAAACTCGGCAAAGGCGTGCTCGGTTTACCTTTGTGGCTGATTTTCGGCTGTAGCAGCGGATGAATCAGGCTGCTGTCGTACGGTTTATAATTCGGTGCGGCAGCTTTGTTATGGCTTTCCGCTTCCGCCGTCGGTGCAGCAGTATTTAAAATCACTTGCAACTCTTTTTCGGCGTTTAACGCTTTTGCCTGCTGCTGCATTTCCTCCAGCCTTTGCTGTTCTCGCTCGGCAAATTGGCGAGCCAATTCATTATTTAAGGCTTGATCGTCATCGTCGTCCGCATCATTCACCTCAAACCGTACTTGCGATTCGCTGATTGCCGGAGTCGATAAACTGACTTTCGGCATTCCGTCCGTTGGCGGCACATACAGCGCAGAATCCGCTGCCACTGCCGCTTGAACGGGTGTCGCTTGAATTGGTGCTGATGGAACCGGCGTTAGCTGAGGCGCAATATTGATTGACACTTTCGGCAATTCCGGCGCTTGTTCGATCGGATAACGGCTGAAATCCGGCAAGTCGTCGGTTGGCGAAAAATGATTGTCGTCAAATGCCAGTTGCGGCTGATCGTCGGCACTTTCGCTTGCTGCAATTGTCGGCTGCGGATCCAAACCGATAATCACTCGCTGCGCGACCGCACTTGCTTGTTCCCCTTCCGCTTGTGCAACTTGCGGCGCGGCGCTTTGGCTTTCTAATGCGCGCTTGTTTGCCGCTTCTCTGGCGCGCAGTACGCTTTCCGGCAAGCGAATTTCTTCCAATTGGTCTACCGATGGCGCTGCCATCGGCGTTGGCTCTAACTCGGTTTCTTCCGCCAATTCCGCCGCTTCGTCTTCATATTTGGCGGTCAGCCACTGATAAGCACTGACCAGCAACATCACCAACGACATGCCGGAGCTGAGAATAAAGCCAACCACCGTCAGGCTGAATGCTGCCATAAAACTGCCGAACATTCCGAACGACGGATAAATGCTTTGAATAATCCAACCGCCCAACACGCCGCCGGCAAGATAGGTGTCGGTATTCGACAGCAACAGCGTCGCCAGCGAAGTTAAACCGCATAACAACAGGCTAAAGCCGAACAGCCGCACCAACAGTCGCCCTTTGCTGAATTGATCACGCCATTTATTGCGCAGCAGCAACACCGCCGCGACCACCAACAAAAACGGTAAAAAGTTGGCGACGGAGCCGAACAGGGCAAATAACAGATCAATGCACCACGCGCCG
The DNA here is from genome assembly GCF_052931395.1 of Testudinibacter sp. P27/CKL/0425. Classification (NCBI taxonomy): domain Bacteria; kingdom Pseudomonadati; phylum Pseudomonadota; class Gammaproteobacteria; order Pasteurellales; family Pasteurellaceae; genus Testudinibacter; species Testudinibacter sp. P27/CKL/0425. Next base: position 1,951,310 of record NZ_CM128801.1, read on the forward strand.
AACGCACCGGCTTTGTTTAAGGCTTCCTGCTGCGGGCTGGCAACCGACCATGCGTTGTCATACGGGCTGTAGCTTGACCAGGCGATAATCAAATAAACGCCGAATAAGGCAACAGAGCCTAGGATCATTTCGGTGATATAGTGCTTGGCGGTGTATTTCGGTCTTAAATTTCGAATCATATTGTACGTCTTTATTCTGTTTTCGCTTTCAATTGCAGGTAGTTGCTTTGCTTCACTTCTTCCATCACCACATAAGTGCGGGTGTCATTCACCCCCGGCAGGCGCAAGAGTGTGGTGCCGAGCAGTTTGCGGTACGCCGCCATATCAGCAACGCGGGTTTTCAGCAGGTAATCGAAATCGCCGGACACCAAATGGCACTCTTGGATTTCATCTAAATTTTTCACCGCTTCGTTAAATTCCTCGAACACGTCCGGCTTACCGCGTACCAAGGTGATTTCGACGATCACCAACAGTGGCGAGTCCAGCAATTCCGGGTTCAGCAACGCGCGGTAGCCGGTGATCACTCCTTGTTTTTCCAAACGGCGCACCCGCTCGAGGCACGGAGTCGGCGACAGCCCGACTTTTTTCGACAGATCGATATTGGAAATTTTGCCGTTACGTTGTAATTCGTCTAAAATTTTGACATCAATCGCATCAAGGGCTTTGGTTAATTTTTTTGACATTCTCGCTTTTCCGCAGACAGTAAAAAATGAAAAATCAGGTAATGCAATAGATTACCTGATTTTTGAGTTTTTTTACAGATCAGAATGTGATTCCAACGTGCTTATTTAACGAAAAAACGCCCTTGCGCAATACGAATCAAAGTGCCGACCACCAGCAGCGCAATGCCAAGATTGCCGACAATAAACAGCCCCATTCCCAACACGCCGATGCCCGCTTCAGCCGCCGGGTGGCACAAATATAATCCGACGTTCGCCATTGAACCTAATCCGAACGAGAATCCCCAAAAGCCGATACTGAAGCCGTTGGCATAAATCCAAGGAAATAGGCGCGCGCGAAACCAAAATTGCAGCAAGCCGTAGCCGGTGAGTAATAGGCTGACACTGTCTACCGCGCCGCCGTTCAAATGAAAATAGGTGTTGCCGGCAACGAACGCCGGTGCCAATTGAATCCCGATAATCGGGCGCACCGCAGCGTCGAGCGGGCTGAGATTGCGCAAACGCTGCAATACCGCAGGCTCAAGCGTAACCCAAGAAATCAGCCCCATGCCGAAGAACAACATTCCCCAAGAAGGATAACCCAATTCGGCAAGTGCGGTTGCGCTGACAAAATTCGCCGCCACGGTTGGCAAATAGATCACCGGCGTGGTCGCTTCCGCTTGGTGGATCCCGCGCCACAAACCGGCGGAACGATATGCCGCAAACAGCAATTGCCCGATCGTTCCCGCAATAATCAGCGCTAAACCGAGCGGCGGCTCGCGGTGCAATAGCTGCATTCCGAACAGCATCGCGGTAATCGGGATCAAACTGATAAAACAGCACATCACTAAATGGTGCAGCTCTTGCTCGGCACTTTGCCGCGCGACAAACCATTTTGCGATATACGCCCCAAGCAACAGCAGCCAGATGACCCCGCCAATCAGCGCGATACTGCCATCAATCCATTGCGGAAAATCAGGAAACATAGCAGCCGCATGGTGCCAAGCCAAACCGAGGGAAAACAATCCCAAGGTAATGCCAAAATAGTTAACCGGAACAGGAAACGGCTTTGAAACAGGATTATTCATGCTCACACTCAATACTCATAAATATAATCCGGCTATTCTACGCCCAATTCTTTGAAATCGTGTAGCCAGGATTTCAAAAATAACGTAAATCATTTTTTACAACAAAAAGGCTGTCTTAAAAAGACAGCCTTTTTGTTATGACGCAATCGCCTAATTATTCATAACGCTTGAAAATCAAGGTTGCGTTGGTGCCGCCAAAGCCGAAGCTGTTCGACATCACAGTGGTCAGTTTTTTATCGGTTTGAACTTCGGTCACAATATTCATGCCTTGTGCTTTTTCGTCCAGCTCTTCGATATTGATGCTTGGCGCGATAAAATCATTGTTCAACATCAACAACGAATAGATCGCTTCATGTGCGCCGGCAGCACCCAGTGAGTGACCGGTCATCGCTTTGGTTGAGGAAATTGCCGGGGTGTTGTCGCCGAATACTGCACGCACCGCTTCCAGTTCTTTCACATCGCCAACCGGCGTTGAGGTGCCGTGCACATTCAAATATTCAATCGGGCTGTCTACGGTTGCCATCGCTTGTTGCATACAACGCACCGCGCCTTCGCCACTTGGCGCGACCATGTCGTAGCCATCGGAAGAGGCGCCATAACCGACGATTTCGGCATAAATGGTTGCCCCGCGCGCCAAGGCGTGTTCCAACTCTTCGACCACCACGATGCCGCCACCACCGGAAATCACGAAGCCGTCACGCGCGGTGTCGTAAGTGCGCGATGCCTTTTCCGGAGTATCGTTGTATTTGGTAGAAAGTGCGCCCATAGCATCAAATTCACAAGCACATTCCCATGCTAACTCTTCCGCACCACCGGCGAAAACCACATCTTGTTTGCCAAGCTGGATCAATTCAACCGCGTGTCCGATACAGTGTGCAGAAGTGGCACACGCCGAACTAATGCTGTAGTTCACGCCACGGATTTTGAATGGTGTCGCCAAGCAAGCGGAAACGCTGGATGCCATGGTTTTGGTCACCGCATAAGGCCCGATCGCTTTCACGCCGCGCGGGCTGCGCATTGCATCCGCCGCCACGATTTGACCGTGTGCCGAGCCTGTGCCTGCTCCAACCACTAAACCGGTGCGATCATTCGACACCATTTCAGGGCTTAAGCCGGAGTGTTCGATCGCTTCTTGCATGGAGAGATAAGCATAAGCCGCCGCATCGCCCATGAAACGCATCACTTTGCGGTCGATCAACTCTTTCGGATCCAGTTTAATTGTGCCCGCCACATGGCTGCGCATACCCACTTCGGCAAATTCCGGAACATTTGTAATCCCAGATTTGCCTTGTTTTAACGAAGCCAATACTTCTTGTTTATTATTACCAATACTTGAAATGATTCCGTAACCGGTGATAACTGCTCTTTTCATCTACTCTAATCCTTACTCTTATAAAGCGACTATTAAAAAATTTCAACGTACAACTGTTAGCTGAATAACTTACTATGAAAATAGAATAATGCAAGTTTTATTGTTTACTAAAAGGGATAAAGTGCGGTTTTTTGATTAAAAAATCAACAGCATTTTCTGTTCTGTGTTTTTCGCGCTAAAATAGTCGAAAACCTTAGCTTAGACGCCTATGAATAACACCCTGAAAACCGACTCCGCCGCGCTGCACTTTAATGATGATAATACACCTGTTTCATTTCAATTTGATGACATCTATTTTTCCGTGCAAGACGGATTGGCGGAAAGCCGCTATGTGTTCCTGCAAGGTAATAACCTGCCGCAACGCTGGCAACAGCACGTCGAACCGCACTTTGTGATTGCGGAAAGCGGCTTTGGTACCGGGCTGAATTTTTTTGCCTGTGTGCAACTGTTTCGTGAATTTCGCCGACAATATCCCGCTCATCCACTGAAACGACTGTATTTTATTTCGTTTGAAAAATACCCGCTGAGCGTGCCGCAACTGCAACAAGCGCACCGCACTTACCCTGAATTTGCTGAATTGAGTGCGCGGTTGTGTCGCCACTATCCGTTCGCGCTAAACGGCTGTCACCGTGTGCATTTTGATGAAACCGCACTTGACCTGTGGTTTGGTGATATACAACACAATTTGCCGCAGCTCGGTGACTATATGCGGCAAAAAATCGATGCGTGGTTTTTAGATGGCTTTGCGCCGAGCAAAAATCCTGATATGTGGAGCGAGACGCTGTATCAAGCCATGTCGCGCTATAGCAAGCCGAACGCCACGTCTGCCACCTTCACTGCGGCAAGTGCGGTGCGCAAAGGGCTGCAAGCCGCAGGCTTTGAGGTGAACAAGCGACATGGTTTTGCGCAGAAGCGGGAAATGCTGTGCGGCGTTAAAATCGCAGAAGCGGCACAAGCTGCGCACACACCGTGGTATCAAAGCCAAAGTGCGGTCGGCAAGCTCGATGAGGTGACGATTATCGGCGGCGTGGCGTCACTGTTCACCGCACTTGCCTGTTTAAAACGCGGTTTGCAGGTGACGTTATACTGCGAAGATCCGCAACCAGCTTTGCTTATTTGCAAAAGTGCGGTTTGAAAATGCGCTTCAATCAGTCAATAAACGATTTACAGCCGATTGAAAACGGCTGGCAACTCACCAATCGTCAAGACGAAAGTTTTACTCATCAAGTCGTGATTTTAGCCAACGGACATCAGCTCACCGATAGCTCACCGATTTCCAACAAACCGAAAAACTGCCGCTTTATCCGGTGTGCGGGCAGGTCAGCCAAATTCCAAGTGGAGAGAAATTAAGTCGATTAAAAACGGTGTTGTGTTATGACGGCTACTTAACACCCGCCGATCAGGCGGCAACCAGCCATTGCATTGGTGCCAGCCATGTGCGTAATAGCGCCGATCGCACATTCAGTTTGGCGGAACAGCAACAAAACGGTGAGAAAATCCGATATAACTTAGCCGGTTGTGATTGGCTACAAGAAATTGATCTATCTGGCAATCAGGCGCGAATCGGGGTGCGTTGCAGCACCCGCGAGCGGTTGCCGATCATGGGCAACGTACCGCACTTTGAACAGATTGCCACGCAATATCACAATCTGTTTAACCTACGCCGCCTTCGCCAACCGATTCCACCGGCAACGTGCTATCCGAATTTGTATTTATTGGGTGCATTGGGATCGCGCGGATTAACTTCTGCCCCGCTGTTGGCGGAAACCTTAGTTTGCCAGATGCTAGGCGAGCCGCTGCCGCTGGGCGAAGATATTTTACACGCGCTCAATCCAAACCGCACTTGGATCCGAAAATTGCTGAAGGGAACACCACTGAAATAAAAACTGCTGAATTATTAGGCCACTGCACGGGCATCTCCCTCCGCGCGCGGAGGGAGAGAAAATCACACTATAAGTGAGTGCGGTTTGCCCAACAAAAAATGCCGACTGTTTCCAATCGGTATTGTGTCTCTCATTCAATCACTAAGCCTTCTGGCTTTCATTATAATATTTATACGCTTCATCAATCGACGGGAAATTGTGCATATAGCCTTTTTCTAACACTGCCGCATTATCACAATATTCACGAATCGCCGACGGGCTGTGGGACACCAAAATAATCGAACGATCTTTGCGCTTTTCAAACAGCTCGTTCTTACACTTCGCCGAAAAGCGCGAATCCCCAACGGCGATCACTTCATCAATCAGATAGCAATCAAATTCCACCGATAGTGACAACGCAAACGCTAAACGCGCCTTCATACCGGAGGAATATTTTTTCACCGGCTCATACAAATAATCGCCTAACTCGGAAAACTCCTCGGTAAAGCGTTTCACATAATCAATATCCACACCATAGATCCGACAGATAAAACGCAGGTTATTCGCCGCTGGTTGAAGAGTTGGGGCGCGCCGCCGGTGAATTGCCTGACACGCTGGTATTCGGTGCATTGAAAGACGGTTTCACTACGGCGTGTTATGACGGGCAGTATTTCTTCGACAGCGACCACCCTGTCGGCGCAACGGTGGACGTCAAACACTTTCTAATTGGGTGAGAACATTGCGTGAACGCATAAATTCCTGCACCGTATAAGTGTCATCCTGCGAACGCGCGAAGCCAACACTTTGCAGCAATGCCCAAAGCCACTCAGAGAGGCTTGGCTGCGCGAAGAACGCACCACAAAGCTTGATTCCGATACATACACATCTGACGCCCAAAAGGTGAAATAAACCACCGAACAAAAAGTGGGGATTAATACCGTAATTCAGAACAGCGGATTAAATTTTTTCCAAAGCTTTTTATACCCCGGATTTTTTTGCACCGGCTGTTTGTCCCCCCCCCCCATAATTAAAACAACCTAAAAGTAGACATTATTGTTTGTTTTATACTCACTTGGTGTCATGTGACCCAATGATTCATGTGGTCGTTCATCATTATATTGCTCTAACCAATCTGCTGTTAAATCTTGAACTTCTGCAAAGTTTCTAAACAAGTGCAGATTTAGCACTTCTTCTCGATAAGAGCGGTTAAATCGTTCAATAAAGCCGTTTTGGTAAGGTGAGCCCGGTTCAATATAATCAATCTTTATCCCGTGCTTGCCTGCCCACGCGTTAAATTTACGCGAGGTAAATTCACTCCCGTTATCATAACGAATTTTATTGGGATAACCATAAATCTCTGCAAGTCGGTCAAGATAGCGTATCACCCGTGAAGCGGGCATTCCAAAACCAATATCGATGCCTAGCGCTTCACGGTTATAATCATCGATAACATTAAACGTTCTAAACCTGACCCCATTGTCTAAGCTGTCACTCACAAAATCCATCGACCAGCAATACCCAAACACAGCTGGCGTACTGAGTTTATCGGGAGTACGTTTGGGATAGCGTTGTTTTTTCTGTGTTTTCAGCTGAAAACCATTTTCAACATACACGCGATGTACCCGTTTATGATTCCATGAAAATCCCTTTTTACGCAAATACTTAAAGCATTTCATAAAGCCCCATCGGGTATGCTTATCCGTCGTTTTATTCAGCTCGGCAATAATTTCACCATCATTTTGCTGTTTGGCTTGATAGTAGTACGCCGAGCGACTGATTTGTACCACGTCACAGCTCGTCACAATGCTCACATTGTGCGTATTTTGTAAGCCCGCTGCCCATGTTTTACGTGTGGCAACAGGCACTACAGCTTTTTTATGATTTCTTCTTGTAGCTGGGATTTGAGGCTTAAATCGGCATACATCTGTTTTAAGCGGCGGTTTTCTTCTTCAACCGATAAACGGCTGAGGCGTCCATTCCACCATATTTTTCGCGCCATTTATAAAACGTGGTATTGGCAATGCCGTATTTACGGCAGATATCTTTAATCATCATGCCGGATTCAGATTCTTTTAAAATCGCAATAATTTGAGTTTCTGTCATTCATTTGCTCATATGTAAAATCTCCATGGTTGATTTCTATTCTACACATAAGTTGTATTATTTTAAGGGATGGTTACAGAACAAACCTATAAAACATTGTTGGTGGTGATCAACGGTGATCAGAAAAAACTGGCGGTGATGATCCTGCCTGTTTCGCACAAGCTGAGTCTGAAAAAAGCCGCGAAAGCGTTAGATGTGAAAAAAGTCGAAATGGCTGATGTCGATGCTGCGCAAAAATCATCAGGCTATTTAGTCAGCGGCATCAGCCCGATCGAGCAGAAAAAAGCGCTCCCGACCTTTATGACGACAGCGCTCAGCAATGGAATGTGATCTACGTTTCCGGCGGCAAACGCGGCTTGGATCTCGGTTTGAAATCCACCGACTTAGCCCAAGCCTACCGCGGTGTTTTTGTGGAGTTGAGAAATGGGGATTAAAAGAGCGGTTCGTTGAGATTTCCTGTCACCCTTTTTGACTCTCGTTGTAATACTTATACGCTTCATCAATCGAGGGGAAATTGTGCATATAACCTTGTTCTAACACCGCCGCATTATCACAATATTCCCGAATTGCAGCAGGGCTGTGTGATACCAAAATAATCGAGCGGTCTTTACGTTTTTCAAACAATTCGTGCTTACATTTCGCCGAGAAGCGTGAATCACCGACCGCAATCACTTCGTCGATTAAGTAACAATCAAATTCGACCGATAAAGAAAGCGCAAATGCTAAACGGGCTTTCATTCCCGATGAATATTTTTTCACCGGTTCATACAGATAATCACCCAGTTCGGAAAACTCTTCGGTGAAACGTTTGACGTAATCAATATCGACATCATAAATCCGGCAGATAAAACGCAAGTTATCCATTCCGGTCAAACTGCCTTGAAATGCACCGCTAAATGCTAATGGCCAAGAGATGCTCATATTACGCTCGATTGTGCCGCTAGTCGGCGGTTCAACGCCGCTGATTAAACGAATCAAGGTCGATTTGCCCGCACCGTTGCGCCCGAGAATGCCGATTTTTTCGCCTTTTTCCAGTTTGAAATTCACGTCGTGCAACACCGTGCGCCAACCGCTACGGGTTAAGTAACGTTTACTGACATCTTGTACATCAATCACGATGGTTCAATCCCTTTACTAAAATTTTTCACCATAATCAAACCGATTAACAACATTGTCAAATTACAAACCACTAAATACCACGGATCTTCATAAGTGGCAACGCTTGAACCAAAATAGCCGTGGCGGAACATTTCAGTGCCGTGAATCATTGGAATCCAAAGAACATATTGATGAATTTGTGCCGGCAGAGAATGTACAAAGAAAAATGCGCCCGATAACGGCAGCATCACAAAACTCAATGTTCCCCAAATTTTGCCAAACGGTTCGATATGAAAAGCAATCGAACAGATGATCAAGCCCAATCCAAATGCAAACATCGCCATCAGCAACCACGCCAACAGCATATAAAAAATATCTTGTGGTAGATCAATCCAACCGATTGCCATCAAAATTGCCATAATCACAATTTGTGCAATGGTTGCCCCCGCCACTTCCAGCAACATTCTGGAAATCAAGGTATCCAGCACTCGCACATTGCGATGATAAAGCAAACTGATATTGGCATTGATTGCGCCAATCGCTTTATTTGACGCATTTCGCCACATCATTGCCATTGGATAGCCCGTGATCACAAAAGCAATAATATTTAAGGAAGAGATACGATCCGCACGCAAAAATTTCCACATCAATACAATCGCCAGCGTGAGCAAGAGCGGTTCGACAAACAGCCAGAGGAAACCGATGTTATTTCGCCCGTAGCGAGTGATGATTTCACGCAGCAACAATGCTCCAATCACGCGCCGTTGAATGGTGAATGATTGTTGAAACGTTGTTTTATCTCCGTACAGCATCAGTTTTTATGCTCTCTCACACTTGCTAACAGTAAGCTCAATACGCCATAAAGCATTAAGCCGATAATCAATGTCGCAAAAATATTGTAAATCCGATATGGCTCAAGGGCTAAATCGGGTTTGCTAGGTTGGTTGATCACTTCCAAATAAAGCTGCTGACGATCTGCTTCGCTTTTCGCATTTTGCAAGGTGGTGATCGCGGTGGTCAGTTGTTGCTGAGCAAGGGTGTTATCTAATACTAAACGTTGATATTCCGCAGTTTGATTGGCGATCGAATCACTGCCGCCAAAAATAGTTTGAAGCTGTTGTTGCATTTCGGCACGAATACTTTTTTCACGTGTTTGCAAGGTTTTCACCTGAGGGTTTTGTGGTGAAATCACACGCACTTGATCCAGTTGAGTTTGAATACTGATTAGCTCATCTTGCAATTTTGACATCAACGTCAGGTGCACTTCTGATTGCGCTTGCAAATCGAAAATACCGTGTTGAATCCGATATTGGCTCAAGGAAGTCGCTGATTCCGTCACTTGTTTTTCCGCTTCTTTCACCGCTTGATCAGCGAAAATAATGGTATCTCGTCTGGCACGTTCGTTCAGGCGATTAATTAAGGTTTCACCCAGTGTTAACAGTTCCGCATTAATTTTTTGTGCATTTTCAGGATCAAATGCGCGAATGCTTAACGTCGCAATGCCGGAAACCGAATCCAAACTCACGGATTCGCGCTTTTGGAAATAACGGTAAAATGACTCCATTTCATCGCTTAAACCCAATGGGTTGAAACGGCTGAACAAATCGCCCTGATCTTCATAAAAACTACGCATCGGCAATGTTTTTTCCAACTTTTCCACCGCATTGCGCGAGCGCATAAACTCCTGCACAGTGTAAGTGTCGTCTTGCGAGCGGGAAAAGCCAATACCTTGCAACAGCGCCCCAAATCCGCTTAACGAAGATTGATTGCGTGATGAACGCACCACAAAACTGGATTCGGAAATATAGACATCGGAAGCCCAAAACGTGAAATAAACCACCGAGCAAAAGGTCGGAATAATCACCGTGATCCAAAAGAACGGGTTAAACTTTTTCCAGAAACTTTTTGGTGTCTTTGGTTTTTTGTTTTGTTGTATTGACACGCGATTGCCAACTGCTTGTGACTCAGCCATTTTATACCTCAATTAATCCGACAAATTATTCACGCTGTTCGCGGTGCTGGTGACCGGCGAGGTGATCGAGAAAATAATTCTCAAGAATTTTTGGAACTCAGCCAGCGGCGCGTTGGAAACATAAACGATGTCTTTGTTTTGAACCGGGAAACGTTGCACCCAAAACAGCGATTTCGGCTCAAGCAAATTGATTCGATAGACCGTCGGTACGTCCATTCCGGCACTATAGCCTTTGGCACGCCATTCTGCTTGGTCTTTCGCGCTCAACTTATCAAACGGCAAATAGCGGAACACAAACACACCGCGAGGATCAGAACGGTTGTCAATCAAACCGCCCATTCGCCCGATCGCTTCTGCCAACGTTAAACCACGCGCAGAAAAGCCAACTTCACGGCTGCTGCCGACCGCACCAAGTGCAGTAAAACTTAACGGATTATTCAGCAGACTGACCACATCGCCCGAACGCAACACGATATTTTCGGACGGATTCGCCGCCAAACTATCGAGCGAAATCGTTTTCACTTCCGTGCCACGCATCAACTGCACGGAAATATCCGCTGCATTGGCGGTCGCCCCACCAACCGCTGCCACCGCATCAAGCACGCGCTCACCGTGCGCCGTCAACGGCATACGCACGCTGTTGCCTTGGCGCAGCACCGTGACATTCGCTGAATTGTTTTTCACCAAACGCACCATTGCTTGCGGCTGGTTCGCCATTGGCGACAAACGTTTCACAATCTCTTTTTGGATTTGCTCAGGGGTTTTGCCACGCACTGAAATTGTACCCAAAAACGGAATCGTGATCTTGCCGCTTTCACTCACCATTTGTTCGGGTAACGAAGTTAATTGAGCCCCACCTGTGCCGCTTTGGTTCAGCACCCCACCGAACAACACCGCCGGCGGTGCTTCCCAAATCATCACGTCTAGCGTATCGCCCGAACTCACCGTGCCGTTATAACTGCGCGCACCGGAGAAACTGCTGAATGATTGGGATTGTTGACGATTAAAAAGAGCAGTCGCCACCGCATCATTCACATCAACCACCTCAACAGACGGCAGGTTTTCATTGCTTTGATTCTGCAAATCCATCACCTTGCTCTGGCTAGGGCCCGAGGTTGGCATTGTGTTACAGCCTGCCAGCGTGAGGCAGATTAGGCAAAGGGTTAGTTTTTTCATTATATAAAACTCTATATTTAAAAGTGAATCTCACAACCGTGTAATTTATTAAAAGCTTTATTTAAGCAGATTAAATTTTTTATTAATATAATTAAACATAATCGAATCCTTAAAGAAAGCACCTGGCGAACGAAGTAGCTTTCTGAACTTTCTGAACTTCCTTTCATTTAAATTTTGTTTATCAAAAAACTGAAATAAACCAGCAAATAATAACTGTTCTTGAGATATATTTGGCTTATCCTTAATATAACTAGCAATTAGTTTGTTTAGCACTAAATTTCTTCCCCGATCAAAACTCAGGTATTTCGAAGCCCAGTTTAGATTCACTCCACTAGGTCTTTCTCCAGCAATCAGATTATCAAAACTTATTAAAACACCACTATCTAGAAATGCATCGGTAAAGTATTTTTCATCTACTCCAAGATCATTAATTACAGCAATTGGAATATCATGATATGCTGCCTCTAGAATAACACTAGAAGAAAAAGAAATACATAAATCCATATCTAAGAATACATCATTTATATCTAAACGTGAAAACATAATGTTACACGGTGGATCAACTAAATTAGAAAATAATTCAAAATACGAGTACATGTCATCATGTACAGTTTTTTCGCCCTTATAAATTCTTGGTTTTATTATTATATTTTTTTCTGGATTTTTTTTTGCGAGCTCAACTAACTTAGCTAAAACATACTCTCTCTCAGATCTTGATGCTGGTATTTTCACTTGATCTATGAAATAGATGTTCTTCTCATACCCTCGCTTTTCAAACTTAGATGATTCATTTATATTCACAAGACCATAGTTTACTGCTAATACATTTAAATTATATAGAGAAGATATTTTATTTATCCTATCAAAATCGTACTTACAATTCGCGATAATAATATCAGAATTAATCCTAGAACAAATACTTTCTAAATGACCGAATATTACACCAGGAAATACACTTATAACTATAGGACGATTTTTTTTATTGCTGAACCGCACATAAAATTCACGCATAAACTTTCTAAAAGCTACATTTCCAATAGAAGCTATTATAATATCATATTTATAATAATCACTATCTGACAATAAAGATAAATCTAAGATCTTATACTCTAATCCATGAGACTCTTGCAACTGTCTGTATGAGAGCTTATTATTTTTCACATGAAGAATTCCAATCTCAATATTTGAGTGATTAATTTTCCTACCCAGCGCAATTCCTGAGCGTAAAAAAGAATCATAACTAGCAATAATTAATATTTGATACATAGATTAATTTATCTCATTTAAGTTATTTAATATTTCAACATGTTTAAAATTAGATAAAATTTCGAAATGATTATCTGGCGTCAAAAAATCTTGTTCATTATCCGCTTCAGTTTGCATTTCTACCTTTAAAGTTGGATATATCGATATACATCTAGTTTTTTCTGATAATTTTATTGTATAAATAAGAGCGGTTGAACTTAATCCTAAAATAATTTTAGGTTTAACAAGAAAGATTAAGGGTTCTATTAGAAAATCTGGCTCGTCTAACAAAAAGATTTTAATATCTGGACTTAAGAATTTTATTTTTTCTCGCAACACCTTTTTAAACTCAGGAGTGTCCCTAGGATGTAATTTAATAAAAACTCTCGTTTTAAAAAAAACAGAATAAGATTTCAAAATATAAAGTAACTTATCAATGTATAGTTCATTTAAAAAAGAATATCGTTGATTTAGAAAAAATATATCATTATCACTTAAAGAATATGATTCACTTATATTCTTCATCTTATTGCTAATTGGTGCATCTTTATCATAAAGAAAAAACTCAGAACTTCTTCTGAAATTAAAGGTATTTTCTAATAGTTCTGGGAAACTAACATATAAATTATCAAAATACTTCGGAATAACCAAGGCATGTTTTAAACTTTTGAAAAATGGAAAATACTGGATAAAAAATGCTGTTTTTTTTTCCTGATTAGTTAGATTAGATATTATTGCTTTATTCGCTTCACTTTCATTTTCATATTTATATGTGCCGCTTCCCTCTTCAACAAGATTTACTTTCACCCCAAGCAAGCGAGCATTAGCAATTAACAAAGCATAATGCTTTTCAAAACTAAGCATGAAAATTTTATTAGGTTTCAATGATTTAATTAACCTGTTATATGTATTATTTAAATAGACTAACCTCTTTATTTCTATAGTATTAGGACTCAATGGTAATTCTAAAAAATCCAGACCTAAAAACAGCTCCTCTAAAACATGCCCAGCTGTCATTTTTGGTGCTCGCAAATTTTTCTTAGTATATAATATTATTAAAAAACAATTTTTAAACTTTTCTTTTTTTATAAGAGCTTCAACTTGAGCTAGCTGTCCAAGATTTGAAATAAAGAATAAATTCTCTATTTTATTGAGAGTTTTAGGCTGAGTGCCACTAAAAACCCATGAGTCATGAAAAAACTGTAAAGGATTAAAAACTAATTTTTTAAATTTACTCATTTAATTTAAAACCTAAGTATTAGTATTCTAAATCAAACAGCCCATAAAATATAATATTCAAAGAATCTAACTATTATTTATGCTGATTGATTGATTGATTGATTGATTGATTGATTGATTGATTGATTGATTGAGCATCTGCAAAATTTCTTTCAACTAATCACAAAAAGGATTATACTTAAAAGCATAACAGTTTTCAACCACTTAAAGATTTTAGTATAAAAAATATACTTGACACAACTATTAGAGTGATGATAATTCGGTTGTTTCATATTCCAAGATCATATATATAAGTACATTTAATAGGCTTTTGAGATGATAAAAATCGCTGTAATTTTCGGCATAGTAGACAAAAATGTGGCTGAAATCTCGCTTAATCCCTTATAGAATAAGGCGTTAAGTGAGATTTTTTAAAATGACCAAAAAATTGCTATTTCTGTGGTTCAGAACACATTAAAAAACACGGTAAAAATTCAGGCAAGCAACGCTATAAATGCTTGGATTGTTTACGGACATATTCTCACACAAATTACCTTCAATCCGCCCAAATCTGGCACGATTACACCGTCGGAAAACAGACGTATAAGCAGCTTGCGTTAACCTATGATTGTTCGGTCAGGACTATCCAAAGGCACCTGAAAAAAGCCCCTAAAACGCCACTCAGCACACCGCAAACCACAATGTTGAATCTTATTATGGATGTCACTTTTTTCGGGCCACAATTCGGCGTATTAGTCATAATGGATTCCCGCTCAAAAAAGGTGATTTACCACCAAATCGTTCGTACCGAAAAGGACATTTACTATACCAAAGCCATCAATCGATTGCGTAAAAAAGGATTTATTATTCAATCTATTACTTGCGATGGGCGACGGGGCTTATTGAAAGATATATTTAATACGCCAACCCAAATGTGCCAATTTCACCTTGTTGCAATGGTGATTCGCAAGCTGACGAGAAACCCTAAATCCGTTGCCGGAAAGGAACTGAAAACAATGGTTAAAACACTCAAGCAGAGTCACAAAAATGACTTTTATGTCCGTTTGCATCACTGGTTTTTGCAGCATAAAGCTTACTTAGAAGAACGGTCTGATATACCCGATAATCAGGGTAAATTTCCTTATAAACATCGCAAATTGAGAGGGGCTTATGCCAGTATTAAACGCTATATGGATTACTTGTTTGTCTTTGAAAAATACCCGGAGTTACGGATAGAAAAAACGACAAATCGGCTGGAAGGGCTGTTTAAGGATTTAAAGCAGAAATTATCCGTTCATAATGGACTAAACCGAAGGAATAAGATTATGTTTATACAGGATTTTTTGAATAAAAAGAGCTAGAAAAACTAGCGCTTTAAGAGGAGTAGCCACAAAAATGTCTAATAGAAGCTTAGATCTCAAAATCAGCCACATTTTTGGCTACTATGCCTAACAAAAATCGCCATACTTTGCAGATTACAAAGATGGCGATTTTTTATTTTTGGCGTGCTGAAAACCGCACTTTAGGCGGCAACCATCACCATTGCAGGGCGGATCACTCTGCCGTTTAACAGATAGCCTTTTTGTAAGACTTGGGTGATTTGATTGGTGCTGAAACCTTCCACCGGCTGCATTGAAATCGCTTGATGCAATTCCGGATTAAATGCTTCACCGATCACGCCGACCGCTTCAACACCGAATTTATTCACAGTGGAAATCAGCGATTTGTAGGTCAGTTCTACACCATCAAATACCGCCTTACTGCTTTCATCATCCGTTTGCGGTTTCGCTTCCAAGGCGCGTTCTAAATTATCAATCACATCTAACAATTCTTTAGAAAATTTTTCCAACGCGAAGTTATGTGCTTTTTCCACGTCTTGTTCGGCACGGCGACGGATATTATCCACTTCAGCGCGGCTTCTCAATTGCACGTCTTGCACACGCTTGTTGCTCTCTTCGAGTTGTTGTTCCAGCTCTTGCACTCGGGCAATCGCTTCTTCCAACGGATCGCTTTCAATCGTTTCCAAATCGTGCTCCTGCGTTTCCACCGCCTCGCCCGCATTCTCTTCCATTGATTCTACTTTTTTCTCATCAACTACATCAGACATTTTCTTCTCCATGTTTTATGCCGAAAACTAAATCTATTCGCTATTTTAACCAAAAGGCCACTATCAAGTCAGCTTTATCCTATGAATAGTGCTTTCAATCGTGACTTATTTTGCTAATATAGGGGTTAAATTTCCTATTTCAAGCAATATCTGCTTTTTACCGTTTCATGAGTAATATAAATGAGCAATTCGCCTCCTTTAACCACACCCTCGTTGCAGTCGGGTAAACGCCATTTCCATACCATTGGTCTGGTCGGTCGTCCGCGTAATCACAACGCGCTGCAAATGCACAAAAACATTTACCAGTGGCTGAGCGAACGCCAATATGAGGTGTTAGTTGAGGAAGACATCGGCAAAGATTTATCCATTCCTGAACATCACATCGCCCCGATCGAACAGATCGGTGAAAAAGCCGATCTAGCTATCGTGATCGGCGGCGACGGCAATATGCTCGGCACTGCGCGCATACTGGCGCGTTACGACATTGCGGTGATCGGCATTAACCGCGGGCATTTGGGCTTTTTAACCGATATCGATCCGAAACATGCCTATTCACAGCTGCATTCGGTGCTGGAAGACGGCGATTACTTTATCGAAGAGCGGTTTTTACTCGAAGCGATGGTCGAACGCGATAATCAGCTGATCAACCTGAATAACGCGGTGAATGAAGTGGTGATCCACCCGGCAAAAATCGCGCACATGATCGATTTTCAAGTCTATATCGACGACAAATTTGCTTTTTCACAACGCTCCGACGGTTTAATTATTTCTACACCAACCGGTTCAACCGCCTACTCACTTTCCGCCGGTGGTCCGATCCTCACCCCGCAACTGAATGCGATTGCGCTAGTGCCGATGTTCCCGCACACCTTGTCTTCCCGGCCGCTGGTCATTGACGGCAACAGCTTGATTTCACTGCGTTTTGCACAATACACCGTGCGCCAGCTGGAGATCAGCTGCGACAGCCAAGTGGCACACGCCTTTTCGCCGGACGACAAAATTATCGTGCGTAAAAGCCCAGATACTTTACGTTTGCTACACTTAAATGATTATAATTATTTCAATGTGTTAAGTGCAAAATTAGGCTGGTTGCAAAAACTGTTCTGATTATTTTTTAACAGCAATTGTAAAAACCACTTTACTGGATAAAAAAACAGTATAATATGCCTGTATAAATAACCAGTAAAGAGATTTGCTATGTTAACGCATTTGAATATCCAGAATTTTGCTATCGTCAATCAACTCAATCTTGCGCTTCAACACGGCATGAGCGTAATCACCGGGGAAACAGGCGCAGGTAAATCCATCGCGATTGATGCACTGGGTTTATGTTTGGGTGAACGCGCCGAAAGCAGTATGATTCGCCACGGACAAGAACGCGGTGAAGTGCGGTCCAGCTTCGATATTGCCGCTAATCCGGCGGCACAACACTGGTTGCAGCACTATGAGTTGGAGGATTTGGATTCACCGAATCAATGCCATATCCGGCGTGTGATTCGCAACGACGGGCGTTCAAAAGCGTTTATCAATAACTACCCTGTGCCGATCTCGCAGCTGCGCGAATTAGGCGCGCTACTGATTCAAATTAACGGGCAACACAGCTCACAGCGTTTATTAAAATCTAAGGAACAACTCACGCTATTGGATCAATTTTGTGATAACCAACCGTTGTTACAGCAAATGGCAAACGCCTATCAAAATTGGAAGCAGGCAAAGCAGCAACTGCATACTTTCCAGCAACAGTTAACGGAAAACGAAGCCAAGCGCCAACTATTACAGTATCAAGTCGAGGAACTCAACGAGTTTAATCTGCAAGCCGACGAATATCCGCAGCTGGAACAACAACACCTCTGCTTGGCAAATGCGGAACAGATCACCCAACTCTCGCAATCGATCAGTATGTTGTTAAATGAAAACGAAGTGGTGAATGTGGAGTCAATGTTGAACAAATCCGAGCGCTATTGTGAGGAGCTGCTGCAAATGAGCAATCAATATGAAAATTTGCAAAATTTATTGCAAAGTGCGTTGATTCAAGTGCAAGAAGCCGCTTCGGAATTACAAGCACTCTCTGCCGGCATTGAACAAGATCCTTATCTGTTGGCGGAAATCGAACAGCGTCTCAGCACAGCGTTACAACTGGCGAAAAAACACCATGTCAGCCCTGAACAGCTGCCGCAGCACCACCTCGAACTGAAACAACAATTGACGGAACTGGCGGATTTGACCGACGGCGAAGAACGGTTGCAGCAGCAATTACAAAGTGCGGTCGATCGGTTACAACGGACTTCTAAGGCGTTGTATCAAGCGCGAGTCAATGGTGCGGGAAAACTCTCAACAGCTATCACTGCTCAAATTAAACAATTGGCAATGGAAAATGCCGAGTTTGAGGTACAAATCAATCATAATGCCAGCGCGATCACCGCACTTGGTGCAGATGAAGTGGTGTTTATGTTGCGCAGCAATCTGGGGCAACTGTCACAGCCATTGGCGAAAATCGCCTCCGGCGGGGAGCTTTCACGTATTGCACTAGCATTGCAGGTGTTAACCGCCGACAAACTGTCAACGCCAACGCTGATTTTCGATGAAGTCGATGTCGGCATCAGCGGTGCCACCGCCACAGTCGTCGGGCGCTTAATGCAACAGCTGGGGGCAAAACGCCAAATTTTATGTGTGACTCACTTGCCGCAAGTGGCAGCGCACGGACATCAACATTTCAGCGTGCAAAAATATACGCACAACGGCGAAACCGTGACCGAGATGACCGCACTTGATAGCGACACCCGAGTTTATGCGCTTTCCCGTTTGTTAAGCGGCAGTGAAGTCACCGACGCGACTCTTGCCAATGCGAAGGAATTATTGCAATTGACGGCATAATCTCCGGCAAGTTATTCGATCAAATAGCAAAGTGCGGTTAATACCGCACTTTGGTTTCTTAAAGTGAAATTGGCATAGCCATTCTTTCCGTCATGCCGACCTTATCCGCTACGATAGCCCCAAACGCGCATTAATCGTGTGATCGCTTCCTGCAATTCTGTCGGAGCTAAATTGCCAAAGCCTAATGAAAAATAGCGCTTATCGGCGCTATCCTGTTGTACCGGATATAATTTAATCCCCTGTTGCTCGGCTAAATCTTGCAGTTCGCTGATTGAGCGCGATTCACGATAGAGATCCAATAGCAAATAAAAGCCGGAATGTTCGCCGTAATAACGCACGTTATGCTGATAAGGCTGCAATAATTGGCACAACAATTCCATTTTTTTGCGGTAATTGGTGCGCATTTTATGAATATGTTTTTCAAATTCACCCGATTGCATAAATTTTGCCAACAGATGTTGAGTGATTCTAGGCACGGTTGAGTTCAGCTGCCCGCAAGTCTGTTGGTAAATCGGCAATAACGCTTGCGGCAGCACCATAAAGGTAATCCGCAGTGACGGCATCAGCAGTTTAGAAAAAGAGCCTAAATAGATCACGTTATTATTCAGGTTAAGGCTACTGTCTAAGTGGTGCAATGAGGGAATCGGTTTGCCTTTATAGCGAAATTCACTGTCATAATCATCTTCAATGATATAACGATTCTCTTGCTGCTGTGCCCATTCCAACAGCCGCTGGCGTTCATTCGCCGTCAGCACGCTGCCGTAAGGATATTGATGTGAAGGCGTCAAATACAGTACATTGACCGCACTTTGCTGTAATAAAGCAAAATCCATTTTCGGCTCTAATGTGCCGCCGCTATCTTGACGAAACAACGGCAATTTGAACACCGATTTGCCGAATAATCCCAGTAGCCTCTCCACCATCGGATAGCCATATTGCTCCATAGCATAGTGCAGCGGCGCTGTGGGGTAAAGCTGATCGAACAGCAAAATCAGTTGGCTGATACAGGTTTCCACTCCCGCACCCAGTACAATTTGATCAATCCGGCAGCTCACTCCGCGCGAAGCATACAGATATTGCCTAATCTGCTCACGCAGTGCGCTTTCCCCTTGCTTTTCGCCCATGTTCAACAATTCGCCGTTATCCGTTTGTACCACTGATTTAAACATCTGCTTATAACGCGCAAACGGGAAAAGTGCGGTATCGATCTGATTGGGATTCAGATCATAACGAAATACCGGCTTTGCCGTCGTGGCAAGCGGTGCCGAGTTGGTCGGTTGATGAATAAAAAACTGCTCCGCTTTAAATTGTACAAAAAAGCCCTGCCGCACTTTTGCTTCGATATAGCCCTCCGCCAATAACTGCGCATAGGCGGTTTCAACCGTGTTGCGACTAATCGCCAAATGCTCCGCTAATTTGCGTTTCGATGGCAATCGATCGGCATACGCCATTCGCCCGAAAGTAATATCGTCCTTAATTTGTTGGTACAGTTGGACATAGAGCGGTTTAGCCGATTGTTTATCTAACTGAAACGTCCAATTTTTCACCTTTTTCCTGACCCCATTCACTTTATTAAAACTGACGCTTTTAATCATATCTGAATCAGTGAAAATAAGCTCGAGTTTCAATTAAACAACATTTAATCAAAAGCAGGAGAAACGCAATGAATAAAATCTTAGGCAGTGAAATGGTGAAACGCGGCATGGCACAAATGCAAAAAGGTGGCGTGATTATGGACGTGGTCAACGCCGAACAAGCGCGTATTGCCGAAGCGGCTGGCGCCGTTGCGGTAATGGCGCTGGAGCGCGTGCCATCCGATATTCGTGCCGCCGGCGGCGTCGCACGCATGGCAAATCCGAAAATTATGAAAGAAGTGATGAGTGCGGTGAGTATTCCGGTGATGGCGAAAGCGCGAATCGGACATATCACCGAAGCACGCGTGCTGGAAGCGATGGGCGTGGACTATATCGACGAAAGCGAAGTGCTGACCCCGGCGGATGAGGAATTTCACCTGTTAAAAAGCGAATACACTGTGCCGTTTGTTTGCGGTTGTCGCGATTTAGGCGAAGCACTGCGCCGCATCGGCGAAGGCGCTGCAATGCTGCGCACCAAAGGCGAACCGGGAACCGGCAATATCGTAGAAGCGGTGCGTCACCTGCGGAAAGTCAATGCGCAAGTGCGCAAAGTGGTTGCGATGAGCCACGATGAGTTGATGACCGAAGCCAAATTATTAGGCGCACCGTTCGAACTATTATTACAAATCAAACAATTAGGCAAACTTCCGGTGGTGAATTTTGCTGCTGGCGGTGTCGCTACGCCCGCTGATGCCGCATTAATGATGGAATTAGGCGCAGACGGCGTATTCGTCGGCTCAGGGATTTTTAAATCCGAAAATCCGGAAAAATTCGCACGCGCCATTGTGCAGGCAACCACCCATTATCAAGATTATGATTTGATCGCCCGCTTATCGGAAGATCTGGGCGAGGCGATGAAAGGTTTAGAAATATCCAAATTGAACGCCGCCGACAGAATGCAAGAACGTGGTTGGTAAGATGAGAGATTACTCCGCTTATACCGTCGGCGTGCTGGCGTTACAAGGTGCGGTGAGCGAACATCTGGCGCAGCTTAGCAAACTGGGGGCGACCGCACTTCCGATTAAAAAAATCGAGCAATTGAGTACGCTCGATGCGCTGGTGTTGCCCGGCGGCGAAAGCACCGCAATCGGCAAGCTAATGCGTGAATACGGTTTTATTGAGGCAATCCGCCAATTTGCCGCTGACGGCAAACCGCTGTTTGGCACTTGCGCCGGCATGATTCTGCTGGCAAAAGCCATTCAAGGCGAATCGTCAACGCATCTGGGCTTAATGGACATTGAAGTGCGGCGCAACGCTTTCGGGCGGCAAGTCGA
Source organism: Testudinibacter sp. P27/CKL/0425 (assembly GCF_052931395.1). Taxonomy (NCBI): domain Bacteria; kingdom Pseudomonadati; phylum Pseudomonadota; class Gammaproteobacteria; order Pasteurellales; family Pasteurellaceae; genus Testudinibacter; species Testudinibacter sp. P27/CKL/0425. The sequence continues at coordinate 1,972,991 of NZ_CM128801.1, forward strand.
CAGCTTTCAAACCGCACTTGAGGTTCAGGGATTAGAAACACCGTTTCCGGCGGTCTTTATTCGCGCACCGTATATCACGCGACGGCTTTCCGATCAGGTTGAAAGTTTGGCACAAATTGACGATCAAATCGTCTTGGCTCACCAAAATAACCTACTTGCCTGCGCGTTCCACCCCGAACTCAGGCAAGACGATCGCGTCATGCGGCTGTTTTTAGAGATGCTATAAAAAATACAGGTTTTGCCCACTGTGAGCAAAACCTGTACTTTTTTGCTATACGGATTTCCTTATCCGCAAAGTTAGAAACGGTAACCTAAGCCGATAAAATAAACCATCGGATCTAAGGTGACATCCGCTTTTTGTTCCACCCCGCCCAATTTAAAGCTGGCTTTGGTCTTAATTTTGGCGTACCAAACCGAGGTGTTTAAGAACAGATTTTCAGTTAACCCGACATCCACCCCCGCATTCAGCGCCAAGCCCCACGAATCTTTGAGTTTCAAATCGGTCACCGGTGCAAAGGTCGATTTCTCGCTAAAGAAGGTGGTGTAGTTCACCCCGGCGCCAAAATACGGACGCGCTTTCGCGGTTTTGTCTAAAAAGTAGTATTGCAAATAAAGACTCGGCGGCAGGTGTTTGGTTTTGCCGACCGTGCCGATGCCCGGCAGTGATAATTCATGGCTGAATGGCGTTGCCGCTAACAATTCGACCCCGATATTATCGGTGATCATATAACTCGCGGTTAACCCCAACTGCGCATTGCTGTTGACATCAAAGTCATATTTTAGCGCATTGCCGGTATAATTCTTCGTCGAGGCGTCCGGCACAACTAAAATCGGCCCTCCACGAACAATCACACTCCCCGCTTCATGTGCCAACACTGAACCACTGCTGCAACGAATGCTAATGTCATTTTTTTCATATTGGTTTCCTCTAAAATTAAAGAGCAACTTCTGATCGCTAGCTACTACCCTGTGTTAGTAGTTGACTTAATATAACTCTAATTGAGTAGAATAAAAATGATATAAATCAAATTTGATTTTTTTCATAAAAATAAAATATTGATCTTTCTGTTTTTTCTTTTAATTCGCTGTTTACTATCTTTGATCTAAAACCAAAATGACTTTTTTAGAGCATTTTTTAATCAATGCTATTTCTCGGCAATAAAAATCACTCAAATGAGTGATTTTTATTGCTCTGTGCGACTAAGCCCGCTTTTTACTGGCGCTAAATAGCGCCACAACACCTTCAACCCGAATCTCAACCCGTTCAAACAAGGCGGACAGCAAACGCTGTAACTGCTCTTCCGAATCGGCACGATTGCTAAAAATACCTTTTTGGTTATAAACCTGCATTAATTTTTGACCAAATTTATTGTGCCGAACCCCTTCGCCTAAAATGGTCGCGCCGTAAAGCACGCCATCTTGAGTCAAGGTCGCCACAATATTTTCCAAGGCAGCTTGTTTATCGCACATGGTTCCCGGCAGGCAATGCAATAAATAAAAAATCGAAATAGAATCAAAATGCGCCTGAGTGTTTTCCGGGAATGGCTGAAATACATCTTGTAATAGACAGTGCTTAATTTTGTGTGCCGGAAGAACACGCTGTGCCGCCGCAAGGCTGTTGGCATTTAAATCGGAAAACGAAATCTGGGCGATTTGGTTTGCGCTGCGTTTCGGATAAAACCCCGTTCCAACCCCAATATCCAAGTGGTTTTTGCTCAAATGTTGGCTAAAGTGCGGTAAAAGGTGTTTTTGGGTATCGCAGCGCCACGCATATTGATTCGAAATTTTCAGCACCCACCAATCATATAACTTGAGCGCAAACGGAGTATAAACTTTCATTCCTTGTTTAGTATCTAAAGACATCGTGTCTCCTTATTCTTTGAATTTATTACAGTATGACTCAATGACATAGACCAATCATAATTAATTAAATCCATCGCCATTAAACCGCGGCAGGATTTTACACGCGATACTTTATAAATAAGTGATAGTTTTATAAATTAAAATAGATAATTTAAGGTGTTTTTCTACTTTTGAGAATTAACGTCATTTAGCTGAATAATAACAAAACAAGAAAGGTTTTTTATTTGTAGAATCTGAATAATAGAGAGCTGAGAGAGATTAAGAAAGTGATGGTGCCGGGTAAGCCCCTAAGCTGAACTTAACTCTTTTCTTTGTTATTGACGATAGTAATTAAACTGCCATGTCTTTGAGCTGCTAGACATGACTAATAAAAACAAGCCATCGCCATCGGTCAATGTATATGTATATGGCTTGTCTTTTGGCTTAGCTTTTTCCACTTCGGTGTTATTAAGGCGTTTCACTGTTCTCGGCATAGATCCCCCACATCGTAGTAACTATGAAAATTGCTACTTTACACCATAGTTACTACCATGGTTACTACAATTCGCGGTTAAAGACGAAAAGAGGCGATAAGCTACGAGATATAAAAAGAGATAAAGTTGAGGTAAAGCCAGTATTTACAAGGGTTTTTGCGCTTTGATATGAAAGGTTACGAGGGGTTATGAAATCGTTGATGGTGCGACCGGGTGGACTCGAACCACTGACCCCCACCATGTCAAGGTGGTGCTCTAACCAACTGAGCTACGGTCGCATTTTGAAGTGGCGCTATAATAGCGATTTTCCGATTCGGGAACAAGTATTTTTTTGTTCCGCACATTCGGTTGTTAACTTTTTAAGCAAAATGTGAATAAAACGACCGGTTTGCGCGTAGAATATCGTCAAAACCGTTTGTTATAGCGCTACGGAATAATTTATCATTTATTGGCATTTGTCTTTTCACTGCAATCGATTATGCTGATTGCCTCGATTATTCTTTTTTTAACAGGGGTTTATATGCCATTCTCTTTTTTGTTGAACTTGGCTGTCTTTTTTGTGTTGTTGCTTGCGCTGTATTATTTCAAAAAGCAGGGGCACTCGTTGGCGGTCACGGTGTTGTTGGCGCTGGTGTTGGGTGTGGTGTTTGGGGTCGCACTGCAGAATCTGTATGCGGATCAAAGTGCGGTCAGCACCAGTCTGGACTGGATTAATTTAGTCGGCGGCGGCTATGTTCGTTTACTACATATGATTGTGATGCCGCTGGTGTTTGTGTCGATTTTATCGGCAATCAGCAAGCTGCATGATGCCGGCGGTTTAGGCAAAATCAGTTTTAGTATTTTGTCAGTTTTGTTGATCACCACCGCAATTGCAGCGTTAGTGGGCATCGGTTTCAGCGCGTTGTTTAATCTGAATGCCGACGGGCTGATTGCCGGCAGCCGTGAGCTTGCCGCGCAAGAGCGCGTTTTAGGGCGAGTTGATCAGGTGGCGAATTTAACCATTCCGGCGATGTTGCTTTCATTTATTCCGCGCAATCCGTTTGCCGAATTGACCGGCGCAAACCCGACTTCGATTATCAGCACCGTGATTTTTGCGGCATTTTTAGGCATTGCTACCCTACGTTTGCGCAAACAAAACGGCGACACGGCGGAACGCATCACCCAAGGAATCGACAGTTTGAACAAATTGGTGATGAGTTTAGTGCGAATCATCATCAGCCTGACACCATACGGCATCTTGGCACTGATGACGCGTATGGCTGCCACCTCAAGCCTTGCCGACATCTTAAACTTGCTGAATTTTATCATCGCCTCCTATTTGGCTATCGCAGTAATGTTTATCGTGCACGGCTTGCTGTTGGCTTTCAGCGGAGTCAATCCGTTTGTGTATTACAAAAAAGTGTTGCCGACGCTGCTGTTTGCCTTCACTTCTCGTTCAAGTGCGGCGACAATTCCGTTGAATATCGAAACTCAAACCAATAAATTGGGCAACTCTAGTACTATTGCCAATTTCTCGGCAACATTCGGTGCGACGATTGGACAAAACGGTTGTGCTGGGATTTATCCGGCAATGCTTGCCTTTATGGTCGCACCGTCAGTCGGTATTGATCCGCTGGCGCCGCAATTTATCTTATCGTTAGTAGCAATCGTGACCATTTCATCATTCGGCATTGCCGGTGTCGGTGGTGGCGCAACCTTCGCGGCGATTGTGGTGCTTTCGACTATGAGCTTGCCGTTAACGCTGGTCGGTTTGCTGATTTCAATTGAGCCGTTAATCGACATGGGCAGAACCGCACTTAACGTGAACGGCGCAATCACCGCTGGTACGTTAAGCAGCAAATGGTTGAAACAAACTGATTTGCAGCGGTTAGAAAATCCAAACGCGGATTAATACCGCACTTGATAAGCAAAAGCCCGATTCGTAATAGATCGGGCTTCTTGGTTATCGCGTTACAGATCGTCGATAATGTGGTCAAACCACTCAATCACATCTTTTTCATGAATACCGTGTTGAATCTGTACTCCCGCCAGTTTAACCGAATCGGCATTGCCGGAAATCAGCGGGTGCCAGTTAAACAGCGGCTTGCCTTCATACAATAAGCGATAGGCACAGGTTTTCGGCAGCCAGCCGAAGTCCGGCAGATTTTGCTTGGTGAGTTTGGTGCAATCCTCCTCCAGCTCAAACCGTTGAGGATAGTTTTGGCATTTGCCGGTTTTCAAATCGAGCTGATTACAGGCAATCCGAGTGAAATACAGCTGTTCATACTTGCCGTAGCCGTCCAGCATTTTACGATAGCAGCACAAGCCGCAGCCGTCGCACAACGCCTCCCACTCTTGTTCGTTCATGTCTAACAAAGATTTACTTTGCCAAAACCGCTCTTTCATGGCTTCTCTTAAATAAACTCGTGGCTCAAAGAAAAACAGGCATACTCAGTACGCCTGTTTTTGGTTACATTCAATGCGACTTAAAAATCGCTGCTTTCTTTCAAGCTGACGGTTAAGTTAAACACCAAGTGATCAGTCGTTGAATCTTTGCTGTCGGCACAGAAATAGCCTTCGCGTTCAAACTGGTAGGCTTGTTCCACTGCTACCGAGGCTAAATTCACTTCCGCCACACCGTGCACCACGCGCAAAGAATTCGGGTTTAACACCGATAAAATATCCTCTTCCGCGCCCGGATTCACTACGGTGAACAAGCGATCATACAGGCGGAATTCCGCAGGATGATTTTGTGTCGCTGAAACCCAATGGATCACGCCTTTCACTTTGCGCCCGTCCGCCGGGTTTTTGCCCAACGTTTCCGGATCGTAGCTGCAATATAAGGTGGTGATATTGCCCTCAGCGTCTTTTTCAACCCGCTCGGCTTTAATCACATACGCATTGCGCAACCGCACTTCCTTGCCTAACACTAAACGTTTGTATTTTTTATTCGCTTCTTCACGGAAATCCGCTTGATCGATATAAATTTCACGTCCGAACGACAATTGGCGCTCACCCAATTCAGGACGGTTCGGGTGATTTGGCGCGGTTAGGCTTTCGTCTGCACCTTGAAAATTTTCAATCACCACTTTCAGCGGATTTAATACCGCCATCGCGCGCGGTGCGTTGATGTTCAAATCGTCACGAATGCAGGCTTCCAATGCGCTGAATTCGATCATATTGTCTTGCTTGGTCACGCCGATACGATCGCAAAACTCACGCAACGCTGCCGGCGTGTAGCCGCGACGGCGTAAGCCAGAAATGGTCGGCATTCGCGGATCGTTCCAACCGTCCACCACTTTATCGGTCACTAATTGCAACAATTTGCGTTTAGAAGTGAGCGTGCCTTCCAGTTGCAAACGCGAAAATTCATATTGGTGCGGTAATGGGCGCTCAATCGAGATATTCTGCAACACCCAGTCATATAAACGGCGGTTATCCTGAAATTCCAAGGTGCACAATGAATGCGTGATTCGTTCAATCGCATCGGAAATGCAGTGGGTGAAATCGTACATCGGGTAGATGCACCATTTATTGCCGGTTTGGTGATGGTGTGCGAATTTGATCCGATACAACACCGGATCACGCATAACCATAAACGGCGACGCCATATCGATTTTCGCGCGCAGACACGCCGCCCCTTCGGCAAATTCGCCGTTACGCATTTTTTCAAACAGCGCTAAGTTTTCCGCCACACTGCGCTCGCGATACGGGCTGTTTTTCCCTGCTTCGGTCAAGGTGCCGCGATATTCACGGATTTGCTCCGGCGACAATTCATCGACATACGCCAGCCCTTTTTCGATCAATTCGATCGCATAGCCGTGCAGTTGATCAAAATAATCCGAGGCATACCGCACTTGATCCTGCCATTCAAAGCCCAGCCATTCGACGTCTTGTTTGATCGAATCGACATATTCCACATCTTCTTTCACTGGGTTGGTGTCGTCAAAACGCAAGTTACACATACCTTGATAATCACGGGCAATGCCGAAATTCAGGCAGATCGATTTTGCGTGTCCGATATGCAGATAGCCGTTCGGCTCCGGTGGAAAGCGGGTGTAAACGTTGTTAACTTTGCCTTGTGCCAGATCTTCATCAATAATATGGCGGATAAAATTACTCGGGCGATTTTCTGCGTCGTTTACCGCAGAAACCTCATGCTCACTCATAGCGCTCCTCAAAATAAATAATAGGCTGTTCTTTATAAAATTTGTCTATTCTACACTGTTTGACAGCAGAACAAAACCCATAGCAGTGTGAGGTTCGCTCAAATTATAACAACTGTCTTTACTAATAAATATCGTACTGTCTCCCTCTGCCCTTCGGGCATCTCCCTCCGCAGGCGGAGGGAGAGAAAATCATATATATCACCAATAATGGACAAAAAATCTCTTTCGCCCTCTCCGTTTACGGAGGGGGCTGCCGAAGGCTGGGGGAGGTATAACATACTATTTTAATCAGATCGCATAGGCTGGGCTTTCCAGCCCAGCACAAACCGCACTTGCCCCGCCGCTTGTCAGAATGATTAAGTAATTCTTAAGAAATTAATGTTATAGTAGCCGCATTCGTAAAAATTCCATTATTCCAACACAGATATTCCGAATGAAGATGAAAACCAATAAACTGAAACCGATTGCAACGGCAGTTGTCGTTCTTGGGCTGCTTTTCGGCGGGTACTATTATTATCAAAGCCGTAATAGTGCCGATAACAAAACCACTTACCTGACCGAAAATGTCAGTCGGCAAACTTTGGCAAACAGCGTAATCGCCACCGGGACTGTGCGCAGTAATAATCGGGTGCAAGTGGGGGCGCAGGTTTCCGGGCAGCTCACTCGAATCCATGTGAGCTTAGGGCAAAAGGTGAAAAAAGGCGATTTGGTGGCAGAGATTGATTCAAAAACTCAAGTGGATGCCTTAAGCAGCGCACAGTCTCAGCTCACTTCGTATCAGGCACAATTAAAAGCGGCGCAAGCCTCACTGACTGCGATGCAATCGTCCTATGATCGGATTAACCGTTTGCATAAACAAAAATCTGCCACCCAAGACAGCCTCGAAACGGCGGCGGTGAATCTTGCCAATGCCAAATCGACGATCAGCCAATTGGAAGCCTCGATTAAACAGGCGGAAATTTCGGTCACTACCGCACAAACCAATTTAGGCTACACCAAAATTTTAGCGCCGATCGACGGCACTGTGATTTCCATTCCGGTTTCCGAGGGGCAAACCGTCAATGCCAATCAAACCGCGCCGACTATCGTGCAGATTGCCGATTTAAGCAAAATGCTGATTAAGGCCGAAATTTCCGAAGGCGACATCACCAAAGTCAGCGCGGGTATGAAAGTGACCTTCACCACGCTTGCCGATCCGAATGCGGTTTATCATGCCGAAATTGTGTCGATCGATCCGGCATTGACTACCCTGACCGACAACGAATACAGCGAATCCTCCAGCGACAGCAGCGCGGTATATTTCTATGCCAATATTTTGGTGGATAACCAAGACGAACAGCTGCGCATCGGCATGACCACGCAAAATACCATCACCATTGCCCACAGCGATAATGCCCTCTCGGTTTCCAGCATGGCGGTGCAAAAAAACGGCGAACGCCATAGCGTGCGAGTGTTGACCGCCGATAACCAAGTGGAGAACCGCGAGGTGGAAATCGGCATCAGCGACGGCGTGAATACTGAAATTCGTTCCGGCTTGCAAGAAGGCGACAAGGTGATCACCGGCGAAATGCGCCAAGGGGAATCGGTCGGCAACAGCGGCAATGTGCGGATGCGCCTGTAAACCGCACTTTAAGGAAACGGCACAGCGATGAACATTATTGAAGTCAGTCAACTGAATAAATCCTTCGGCAGCGGAGAAAATCAGGTTCATATCCTGAAAGAGATTAATCTTGAAATTAAAAAAGGCGATTTTATCGCGATCATGGGGACTTCCGGCTCCGGCAAATCGACCCTGATGAATATTTTGGGCTGCTTAGACACCGCCAGCAGCGGCTCATATAAAATTGACGGCACCGAAACCTCACCGCTGTCACGCGATCAACTGTCGGATTTACGCCAGAAAAAATTCGGATTTATCTTCCAACGCTACAACCTGCTGTCGGCACTCAATGCACTGGAAAATGTTGCCCTGCCGGCAGTTTATGCCGGTTTGCCGCACGATCAGCGTTTGGCGAAAGCGAAAGAATTACTGGAGAAATTGAATCTCGGCGACAAGCTGTATAACAAGCCGAATCAATTGTCCGGCGGGCAGCAGCAACGCGTCAGTATCGCACGTGCGTTGATGAACGGCGGCGATATTATTTTGGCAGACGAACCGACCGGCGCGCTGGATTCAAACAGCGGTCTGATGGTGATGCAAATTTTGCAGGATCTGCACCGTGAGGGGCATACCATTATTTTGGTGACCCACGATAAAGACATTGCCAACTATGCCAATCGAGTGATTGAAATCAAAGACGGGCGAATTATCAACGACACCCGTCGCGGCGATCAAATCGTCGAAAAGCAGCCGAGCGCTGCGATCAAGAAAAACCGCCTGAGCCAAATTAAAGATCAGCTGATCGAATCGTTTAAAATGTCGGTGAATGCGATTTTAGCCCACAAAATACGCTCGCTGCTGACCATGCTCGGAATTATTATCGGCATCACTTCGGTGGTGTGCGTGGTGGCGATCGGCAATGGCTCGCAACAAAAAATCCTCGCCAATATTAACGCGATGGGCACTAACACCATGGATATTTATAACGGCACCGGTTTTGGCGATCGGCGCGCGAATCGCACCAAAAATCTGACGATTCAAGATTCCGAGATTCTTGCCAAACAGCATTATATCAAAAGCGCAACCCCGAACAGCGCGGTCAGCGGCACGTTAACTTACGGCAGCCAAGCACTGACCGCACAAGCGCGCGGCGTGGGCGATCAGTTTTTTAACGTGAAAGGGCTAACCTTAAAACAAGGGCAAATTTTCACTTTGGATGATGTCAAAAACAGCGCACAAGTGGCGGTGATTGATGAAAACACCCAGCGCGAACTGTTTCAAGCTAAATCGCCGATCGGGCAAATTATCATGATCGATAAAAAACCGTTAAAAATTATCGGTGTTGCCGCCACCAGCAATAATATGGGTATGCCGTCCAGCAGTCTGAATATTTGGCTGCCATATACCACCGCGATGAACAAAATTTCCGGGGAAAGAACCATTGATTCGATTACGGTAAAAGTCAAAAATGACGTCAACACCCAAGTGGCGGAGAAAAATTTGACCCAACTTTTGACTGCGCGGCACGGCAAAAAAGACTTTTTTGTGATGAACACCGACACGATTAAACAGACGATTGAAAGCACCACCAACGTGATGAAACTGTTGATTTCGTCGATTGCCTTGATCTCACTGATTGTCGGCGGAATCGGAGTGATGAATATCATGCTGGTTTCCGTCACCGAGCGCACCAAAGAGATCGGCGTCAGAATGGCGGTCGGCGCACGTCAGTCGAATATTTTGCAGCAATTTTTGATTGAAGCGACGCTGATTTGTGTGATCGGCGGCTTGGTCGGCATTTTGTTGTCGTATATTATCGGCACGCTGTTTAACTACTTTATGACAGATTTCACCATGATTTTTTCGGCGTTCTCAATTGTCGCCGCAGTGATCTGTTCGACATTAATCGGCTTGATTTTCGGCTTTTTACCTGCTAAAAATGCCTCTCAGCTAAATCCGATAACCGCACTTTCAAGGGAATAAGTTTTACCATGATGTTAACCGTCAATTTTCGCCGCACTGCCACAGCCCTGCTTGCCACAGCATTTTTAAGCGCTTGCGCCACCAACGGGCAGCAGCAAAGCTATCAACAGGAAATGCAGCAGTTCGGGGAATACCAACAATTAACCGAACAATATCAAATTAATCCGAATTGGTGGACGCAATATAACGATGCCCAGCTTAACCGCTTAATCGAAACCGCACTTGCCAATAATCTGGACTTGGCAAAAAGCGCGATCAACGTTAATCGCGCATTATATAACGCCAATTTGCTTGGCGCGGATTTAGTGCCGACTTTCAGCGGCAGTGTCGGCGGCGAAGTGCAGAAAAATACCGCCAGCGGTGTGACCTCACACACTTATAGCGCTGCCGCCGGAATCAGCTACACCGTCGATCTATGGCGTCGCCTTGCCGACAGTGCCAATGCTGCCGAGTGGGAACACCAAGCGACCGAGCAGGATTTGGAAGCGGCTAAACTCACGCTGATTAACAATGTGATCAGCGCGTATTACCAAATTGCCTATCTCAACCAGGCAATTGAGGTGATGAAAGCCAATATCCGCACTTATAAGCAGATCGGACAAATCAGCCAAAATCAGGCAACTCAAGGGATCACCCTGCAACTAGACGCCGATCAGGCGAAACAAGCGGTATTGTCCGCCGAAAACCAACTGATTGGTTACCAATCCCAGCTGCAAACCGCTGAAACCACCCTGCGCAACCTGCTGAATTTACAGCCGCAACAAAGTTTGGGCTTTAACGCGATTAATCTGAAAACCCTGAATTTACAGAGTGTGAATCTGAATGTGCCGCTTTCGACCATTGCCAACCGTCCGGATTTGAAAGCCTACCAATATCGCTTAACTTCGTCATTTACAGACCTGAACGCAATGGAAAAAAGCTGGTATCCGAGTGTGACGCTTGGCGCCAGTTTAAAAACTTCCGGTACGGCAACCAATAATATGTTTGATGTACCGCTGACCGCCGGCAATATCAGCATTAATTTGCCATTCTTGGATTGGAATCGAGTGAAGTGGAATGTAAAAATTTCCGAGGCCGCTTATGAAACCGCGAAGCTGAATTTCCAGCAAGGGATCACCAGTGCGCTGAATGAAATTGATGCCAACTACAATGCTTATCAATTGGCGCAAAAAAGCTATCAAAATCTGAATCAGAAATACCGTTATGATCGCAATATCAGCAATACATACCGTTTACAATACAACGCCGGTGTGGCGGGAATGAAAGATTGGCTGGCGGCACTTGCAACCGAACAAAATTCCGAATTGAGCATTTTGCAGGCAAAATATGATCTACTGCGTTATGAAAATGCGATTTATCAAAGCATGGCGGGGAAATATCAACGCTGATTTCAGCGAGAGATGCTATAGCAAATAGACATTTTTGTGGCTACTCCTCTTAAAGCGCTAGTTTTTCTAGCTCTTTTTATTCAAAAAATCCTGTATAAACATAATCTTATTCCTTCGGTTTAGTCCATTATGAACGGATAATTTCTGCTTTAAATCCTTAAACAGCCCTTCCAGCCGATTTGTCGTTTTTTCTATCCGTAACTCCGGGTATTTTTCAAAGACAAACAAGTAATCCATATAGCGTTTAATACTGGCATAAGCCCCTCTCAATTTGCGATGTTTATAAGGAAATTTACCCTGATTATCGGGTATATCAGACCGTTCTTCTAAGTAAGCTTTATGCTGCAAAAACCAGTGATGCAAACGGACATAAAAGTCATTTTTGTGACTCTGCTTGAGTGTTTTAACCATTGTTTTCAGTTCCTTTCCGGCAACGGATTTAGGGTTTCTCGTCAGCTTGCGAATCACCATTGCAACAAGGTGAAATTGGCACATTTGGGTTGGCGTATTAAATATATCTTTCAATAAGCCCCGTCGCCCATCGCAAGTAATAGATTGAATAATAAATCCTTTTTTACGCAATCGATTGATGGCTTTGGTATAGTAAATGTCCTTTTCGGTACGAACGATTTGGTGGTAAATCACCTTTTTTGAGCGGGAATCCATTATGACTAATACGCCGAATTGTCGCCCGAAAAAAGTGACATCCATAATAAGATTCAACATTGTGGTTTGCGGTGTGCTGAGTGGCGTTTTAGGGGCTTTTTTCAGGTGCCTTTGGATAGTCCTGACCGAACAATCATAGGTTAACGCAAGCTGCTTATACGTCTGTTTTCCGACGGTGTAATCGTGCCAGATTTGGGCGGATTGAAGGTAATTTGTGTGAGAATATGTCCGTAAACAATCCAAGCATTTATAGCGTTGCTTGCCTGAATTTTTACCGTGTTTTTTAATGCGTTCTGAACCACAGAAATAGCAATTTTTTGGTCATTTTAAAAAATCTCACTTAACGCCTTATTCTATAAGGGATTAAGCGAGATTTCAGCCACATTTTTGTCTACTATGCCTTTCATTACCTAAATCTGAATCAAATTAAGGGGTTGGATTTTGCTCTAGTGGCACCGGGATAATTTTCGTGGCATGAGAGCCTTTGTCGCCGTGGATCGCTTCAAATTGAACCTTTTGACCGGCTTTCAAAGAGCGGTAACCATCCATTTCAATTACTGAGTAGTGTACGAAAATATCTTCCACCCCACCATCCTCAGCAATAAACCCAAATCCTTTTGCGTTGTTAAACCATTTAACTGTTCCGATATGCATTTTGCAACCTCATTTCTTGATGACCCGGCTATCAAGGCTAACCTTAGTTTACGGCACCAGGTCAACCTGTTGTTATACTTAAATAAATTAGCCTAATATGCAATCACTAAACTAGAAAAGTATGTACCAGATCACAAAATTTAATGCAATATTATCATTCACTTGGCTGAGAAGTGTAAAAAAAAGAGAGGTAGCCCTCTCTTTCCTTCAGTTTTTACCCATTTTTGCTTTTCTTGAACCTATGCAATTAAGATTTTCCACGAACCGCCCATTTTCCGCCGACATAATCCGCGATCCATTTGGTGGCTTTGCCGTCTTTCTCCGAAGTGATGTACTGGCGTTTTTCCTTGCGGCTAAAGCGCACAATGGTTTTATTGCCGTCGGCATCCACCGTTGGCGCTTCGGTTAAATAGTGGAATTTTTCCGGCAAGCGATCTTTAAACCGCACCAACTCCTCGACATACGGCGCGCGGGTTTCACGCGATTTCGGGAAGTTATGTGCCGACATAAATACGCCGCTGGCACCGTCACGCAACACAAAATAGGCATCGGATTTTTCACACGGTAACTCTGGGAATGCCACCGGATCTTCTTTCGGCGGTGCGACTTCGCCGTTTTTCAAAATTTTGCGTGTGTTGCTACAATTGGTGCAACCCATGTATTTGCCGAAACGCCCCTGCTTTAAGTGCATATCCGCACCGCACTTGTCACATTCCACCACCGGACCGTCATAGCCTTTAATCTTAAACGTGCCCTGCTCAATAATGTGTCCGTCGCAATTCGGGTTGTTACCACAAATATGCAGTTTGCGCTGTCCGTCAATCAGATAGCTGTCCATTGCGGTGTGGCATTTCGGGCAACGTTTACGCTTACGCAACGCATCGGTTTCCGAATCGTCGTCTAACACATTTAACAGTTCCGCTTCCGGAATCAGGTTAATCGTGGTTTTACAGCGCTCTTTCGGCGGCAACGCATAACCGCTACAGCCCAAGAACACGCCGGTGCTGGCGGTGCGAATCGCCATATTGCGCCCGCAAGTCGGGCATTTGATCTCGGTTTCCACCAAGCTGTTCGGCTTCATACCGCCTTCCAGCTCGTCTAATTCCGCTTTGCTCAATTTTTCCGAGAAGTCGCTGAAGAACTGATTTAATTCGGTTTTCCAGTTGGCATTGCCGTTGGCGATTTGGTCGAGCTGATCTTCCATGTTGGCGGTAAAATCATAATTCATCAATTCGCTGAACGATTGATTGAGGCGATCAGTCACGATTTCGCCCATTTTCTCGGCATAGAAACGGCGATTTTCCACTCGCACATAGCCGCGATCTTGAATAGTCGAAATGATCGCCGCATACGTTGACGGACGCCCGATGCCGCGTTTTTCCAATTCGCGCACCAATGCCGCTTCGGTATAACGCGCCGGCGGTTTGGTAAAGTGTTGTTGCGGCAGCACTTGCTCTAAATTCAGTTTTTCATTCAGTGCCACTTGTGGCAACACCTGATCTTCCGCAGTTTTGCCTAAAATCGGCAACACTTTGGTCCAACCGTCAAAGCGCAAAATCCGCCCTTTGGTTTTCAATTCGTAATCGCCCGCCTGCACCGTGAGCGTGGTGGAATCATATTGTGCCGCCGGCATTTGGCAGGCTAAAAATTGGCGCCAGATTAAGTCGTATAACCGCACCGCATCTTTATCCATGCCGTTGAGATCTTTATCTTTCACCGCCACATCCGACGGGCGAATCGCTTCATGCGCCTCTTGCGCATTTTGCTTGCTGGAATAGAAATTTGGTTTTTCCGGCAGATATTCTTTGCCGAATTGCTTTTCAATGTAGCTGCGCGCCATGTTCAGCGCATCCTGGCTTAAATTGGTCGAATCGGTACGCATATAAGTGATATAGCCCGCTTCATATAAACGCTGTGCCAACATCATGGTTTTTTTCACCCCGAAGCTCAGGCGAGTACTCGCCGCTTGCTGTAATGTCGAAGTGATAAACGGGGCTTTGGCGCGTGAGCTGGTCGGTTTAGTTTCTAAACCGCTGACCAGATAATCAGCGCGTTGCAACGCGGCAACCGCACTATCGGCTTGCTGCTGGTTAATCGGCTCGAATTTTTTGCCGTTCAGTTGGGTAACGTCTAAACGGATTTGCTGCTGTTGTGCGGTTTTGGTTTCGACCGCCACTTCCCAATACTCTTTCGGATCGAACGATTTAATTTCGCGCTCGCGCTCCACCAACAACTTCACTGCAACCGATTGCACCCGCCCGGCAGAAAGCCCTCTGGCGACTTTTTTCCATAATAGCGGCGAAACCATAAAGCCCACCACCCGATCAAGAAAACGGCGGGTTTGCTGCGCATTTACGCGATCTAAATTCAGTTGTTCCGGCTTTTCAAACGCATTTTTAATCGCATTTTTGGTTATTTCATTAAACACCACACGGCTGTAGCGCGCATCTTCGCCGCCAATCACTTCACGCAAGTGCCAAGCGATCGCTTCTCCCTCTCTATCCAAGTCGGTTGCGAGATAGATATGGTCGGCTTTTTTTGCCAGCGACTTCAATTCGGCAACCACTTTTTCTTTGCCGGGCAGAATTTGATAATTGGCTTCCCAACCGTGATACGGGTCGATCCCCATGCGTTTCACCAACGCTTCGCGATCACGGCTCTCCTTCAAACTGGCTTTTTCTTCCGCGCTCATGCCTTTGGTCGACACCGCTTTGCGCTTCTCGCCGGTGGAAGAACCGGCGGTCGGCAGGTCACGAATATGCCCGACGCTGGATTTCACCACATAATCTTTCCCCAGGTACTTATTAATGGTTTTTGCTTTTGCCGGGGACTCTACAATTACTAATGATTTACTCATTTTATTCCTATCAGGTTGCTGAATTTTTTTCTACTTATCTTGAGTAAGACCTATAAAATGCGGTGACAATAACAAGGTTTGCCGCGGATTACAATAGCCGATTGCACAATCCGCCGAATTCGCGCCCGCTTTCCACCCAGCCAAACCGCACTTCCGACTTGTGTTCGACCGCACTTTCACTCACAATAAACCGACTGGACTATAATAAAGACAGATAATAGAAGGAGAATCAAACTATGCAAACTGCAATTTTGGCCGGCGGCTGCTTTTGGTGTATCGAAGCGGTCTATAATCAAATCAACGGCGTGCAAAGTGCGGTCTCCGGTTATATCGGCGGACACGCCGAAAACCCAAGCTATCGCCAAGTCTGCGACACCGGACACGCTGAAGCGGTGAAAATCGAGTTCGATCCGAACATCATCAGCTATCAAACGCTGTTGGATATTTTCTTCAGCATTCATAATCCAACCCAGCTGAACCGCCAAGGCAACGACATCGGCACACAATACCGCAGCGAGATTTTCTATCTCGATGACACGCAGAAACAGCTCGCCGAACAGGCAATAGCCGACTTGAAACCGCACTTTGATGTGCCGATTGTGACGAAAATCAGCCCTGTCACAACATTCTATCCGGCGGAAGAATATCATCAGGGCTATTTCAAACAGAATCCGAACACCGGCTATTGCAGCATGGTGGTTGCACCGAAATATCTGAAAGCGAAAGTGGAATTTGAGGGGTTGTGGAAGCGGTAATGTACACTTGATGGACATCGCAAACACCCTCCCCCAGCCTTCGGCAGCCCCCTCCGTAAACGGAGAGGGCGAAAGGTCTTTATTAATGATATAAACTTCCCTCCCTCCGCGTGCGGAGGGAGATGCCCGAAGGGCAGAGGGAGGCTGTGCGATATTTTATTTCATAATAATATAGCAAACACAGTTGCTATCAATTCATGACTAAAACCGCAATACTTTCACATTGCGATAACCTTGTTGCTGCAGATACAGCGCTTGCAGTTTGCTCATCACACCGCGATCGCAGTACAACAGATAGGTTTTATTCGCGTCCAAACCGGCAAACGCGGTTGCCAGCTTGTAGAACGGGATTTGTAACGGCGTTTTGCCTGCCAGCTGTAAAGGCTTGTCTTCCGCTTCATCCGGGCTACGCACGTCGATTACTACCTCGTTTTCGCCCACCACTGCCGAAGTTTCCACTTCCTGCACTTGTTGATCGGTCTGCTCGCCGATTTGGCGAATATCCAGATATTGCGCATTGCTGACCGCACTTTCCAACACCGCAAAATCAAAATTCAGCTCTTCGCTTTCAATTTTGGCTTTAATCGCTTTCACGGTCGGATTTTTCGAGATCACGCCGCAAAATTCCGGCATTGATTTGGCAATGTCGTCAGTGCCGATCTGCTTTGCCAGCTCGATAATCTGCTCTTTATCGTGAGTGATCAGTGGGCGCAATACCAGCGCTTCTGACGCTTCGTCAATCAAACGCAGATTGGTTAGTGTTTGGCTGGACACCTGCCCCAACGCTTCGCCGGTGACAATCGCCTGAATGCCGAAACGCTCCGCCACTTTCGAAGCGGCGCGCACCATCATGCGCTTCAGCACTACGCCCATTTGTCCGTTGTCGACTTTTTCCAGAATTTCCGCTACCACAGGCTCGAAATTGATCGCCACAAACCGCACTTTGTGCGAAGAACTGTAGCGTTGCCAGATGTGATATGCCATCTGCTTCACCCCGATTTCATGCGCCGCACCGCCTAAATTGAAAAAGCCGTAATGCACGCGCGAACCGCGACGAATCAACATATAACTTGATACCCCCGAGTCAAAGCCGCCCGAAATCAGCGACAGTACATCTTCCTGCGTGCCGATCGGATAGCCTCCTAATCCGGCGTGGCGTTGTTTAATCAACATCATGTGATCGTCTTCAATGTCAATCCGCACCGTCACATCGGGCTTGCTCAACTTCACTTTAGCGCTTTCAATTTGCTGATTCAAACCGCCGCCGACATAACGTTCCACGTCGAGCGAACTGAACTCATGTTTGCCTTTACGCCGCACCCGCACGCAAAAAGTGCGGTTTTCCAGCTGGCTGCGGGTGGCTTGCAGCGTTTGTTCGAAAATATCGTGTAGCGAGCTAAACGGCGTGTCTTCCACCTCTAAAATATGGTGAATCCCCGGCGTTTGCTGCAAATAGGCAAGCAGCAATTCGCGCTTGATATGATCTTTGCTACGCACTTCAATGTAGTCCCAGTGGCGCACCACTGCCACGGTTTCATCGTGTTTGGCTAGCACATTGCGGATATTGCCGGTGAGAATTTTGATAAAGCGCTTACGCACCGAATCACTTTTAATCATGATTTCGGGAAAAAGTTTAATAATAAATTTCATAAATATGGATTAAGATTGTAGGTAAAGAAAAATTTAGCGACATTGTACACGAAATTCATAAAAAAACACCGACAACAAATTGAATCTGAAGTACAATATGCCGTTTATCACTTCATTGTAAAGAAGAACATAAAATGGAAAAAAACAGCACGACCAAAAAAACTGATTTTGAATCAACGCTTTCACAATTAGAGGCGATTGTTTCGCGTTTGGAATCGGGCGATTTGCCGCTGGAAGACGCGTTAAGTGAATTTGAAAAAGGCATTAAATTGGCACAACAAGGTCAGCAGCGGCTGCAAAAAGCCGAACAGCGGGTGCAGATTTTGTTAGAAAAAAGTGCGGTTGCGCCATTGGCGGATTACGACGAATAACGATAGGAACAGAATGAATTACGCTTTTTCTGACGATTTGCAACAGCTGCGCAAGCGGGTGAACGGCTTTTTGCAGCAGCAACTGCAAGCCTTTGACAGCGCCCCTGCACCACTGGCGGACGCGATGCGCTACGGGATTTTGCTCGGCGGCAAACGGCTGCGTCCGTTTTTGGTTTATCGCTGCGGAACCATGTTGCAAGCCGATTTAGCAGTGTTGGATTATGCCGCAGCGGCAATTGAAGCGGTGCACAGTTATTCATTGATTCACGATGATCTGCCCGCAATGGACGACGACACTTTGCGCCGCGGGAAGAAAACCTGCCATATCGAATACGATGAAGCGACCGCCATTTTGGCAGGCGATGCGCTGCAAGCCTTTGCGTTTGAATGCTTGAGCCGAATTCCGCAAATTCATGCGGAACAAAAAGTGGAATTGATTAAAACCTTAGCGGTTACCTCCGGCGGGCAAGGAATGTGCTTGGGGCAAAGTTTGGATCTGCTTGCCGAGCAAAGTGCGGTCAGCTTGGATTTTCTGCAAAAAATCCACCGCAACAAAACCGGCGCCTTAATCACCGCCGCGGTGGAAATGGGGCAGCTCTGTTCGCCGCATTATCAGGATAACGCCCTGCGCGGCCGTTTGGTGCGCTACGCACAAGCTATCGGGCTGGCGTTTCAGGTGCAAGATGATATTTTAGATTTAACCGGTGACAGTGTCACACTGGGCAAGAATGCCGGTTCGGATTTAACGTTGGATAAAAGCACTTATCCTAAATTATTAGGTTTGGAAGGCGCGCAGCAAAAAGCGCAGCAATTGGTCGCCGAAGCCAAAGCCGAGCTGCAAGGGCTGCCATTCGACACTGCGCCGCTGTTACAACTGGCTGATTATATTGTGCAACGAAATAACTAAACCGCACTTTGACTATTTAACGATTTATTTTAACTATGCAAAATTATCCGATTTTATCTTCAATCCAAACCCCGGACGATCTGCGTTTATTAAACCGCGATCAATTGCCGCAACTGTGCGATGAATTGCGCAGCTTTCTGCTGGATTCCGTCAGCCGCAGCAGCGGACATTTAGCCTCGGGCTTAGGCACGGTGGAACTGACCGTGGCGCTGCACTATGTCTATCAAACCCCGTTTGACCAACTGATTTGGGATGTCGGGCATCAGGCGTATCCGCATAAAATTTTGACCGGTCGCCGCCAAAAAATGCACACCATTCGCCAAAAAGGCGGGCTGCACCCTTTCCCGTGGCGTGAAGAAAGCGAATACGACGCATTGTCTGTCGGGCACTCCTCCACTTCGATCAGCGCCGGATTAGGCATTGCCATCGGCGCGGAAAAAGAGCATGCCGGTCGCAAAACCGTATGTGTGATCGGTGATGGCGCTATCACCGCCGGCATGGCGTTCGAGGCAATGAACCACGCGGGTGCGATGCACACCGATATGCTGGTGATTTTAAACGATAACGAAATGTCGATCTCGGAAAATGTCGGCGCGTTGAATAACCACTTGGCACGCTTGCTGTCCGGTTCGTTCTACTCCTCGATTCGCGAAGGCGGTAAAAAAATTCTGTCCGGCTTGCCACCGATTAAAGAATTTGTGAAAAAAACCGAGGAGCACGTCAAAGGTTTCGTCTCGCCGGGCGGCACGCTGTTTGAGGAGTTAGGCTTTAACTATATCGGGCCGATCGACGGGCACAATGTTGATGAATTGGTTTCCACTTTAAAAAATATGCGCAACCTGAAAGGCCCGCAGTTTTTGCATATTATGACCAAGAAAGGCAAGGGCTACGCGCCCGCCGAGCAAGATCCGATCGGATTCCACGGCGTGCCGAAATTTGATCCGAGCCTCGGCAAATTGCCGAAAAGCAAAGCCGACATTCCAAGCTATTCAAAAATTTTCGGTGACTGGTTGTGTGAAATGGCAAGTTTGGATGACAACCTTGCCGGGATCACGCCGGCGATGCGTGAAGGTTCGGGCATGGTGGAGTTTTCCAACCGTTTCCCTGAACAATATTTTGATGTGGCGATTGCCGAACAGCACGCGGTCACTTTCGCCGCCGGTTTGGCGATTGGTGGTTATCGACCGGTTGTCGCGATTTATTCCACCTTTTTGCAACGCGCCTACGATCAGGTGATTCACGATGTGGCGATTCCGAATCTGCCGGTGCTGTTTGCTATCGATCGTGCCGGTGTTGTCGGCGCAGACGGGCAAACCCACCAAGGCGCTTTCGACATCAGCTTTTTGCGTTGCATTCCGAATATGGTGATCATGACACCAAGTGATGAAAACGAATGCCGCCAACTGCTCTACACCGGCTATCAATTGGAAAGCCCGGCGGCAGTGCGCTACCCGCGCGGCTCAGGAACAGGCTGTGAGCTGCAACCATTGGCGGAGATTCCGTTGGGGCAATCCAAGCTGATCCGCCAAGGGGAAAAGGTGGCGATTTTGAATTTCGGTACGTTATTACCAAGTGCGGTCAGTGCCGCTGAAGCTCTGAATGCCACGGTGATCGATATGCGCTTTGTTAAACCGCTCGATCAGGCGCGAATTGAAGCCCTCGCAGCGGAATGCTCGCTGTTGGTCAGCTTGGAAGACAATGCTGTTCAAGGCGGCGCCGGAAGTGCGGTTGCGGAATATTTGAATCAATTAGCCGTCAGCAAAAAAATAGCGGTGCCGCCATTGCTGCAACTCGGCTTCCCGGATTATTTCCTGCCGCAAGGCGAACAAGCTGAAATTCTGGCGGATTTGCAATTAGACGCCGCCGGTATTCAGCAACGCATTTCAGCGGCACTATGATGAAAATGATAAAAAGCGAAGAAAAATAAAAAAATTTGCGATTTTTGTGAACTTTTTACCCACTGGTCAGTCTTAGTTAATGCTAGTGCACTGCAAATGCAGTTGTCTTTTTACATTTTACTTATTGTAAGACCTCCCCCGATATTTCACTGTTGAGTATCGGGTTTTTCTTTTTCTGAAGTGCGGTTAGAGCAATTGGAAGGCACTATAGATTAAAAATAGACCGAAGCCGATAAACACCAGCCCGGAGAGATTATCAATATAGCGACTGTAATTAAAGTAAAATGATTTCACCTGTGGCGACGAAAAAATCCGCGATACGATATAAAAATAGAGAAAACTTTCTGCCAAAATCATCACCGCAATCAAGCCGATTTGCCAATGATTGGTCAAACTGCCGACCAGTAATGAAAAAATACCACTGAAATAAATAATCGCTTTCGGGTTAGATAAATTCACTAAAAAACCCTGGCGCAAATGTGCCCAGTCGGAATGTGGCACACTGCCGTCACCCGTTGCATTAATCTGACGCATATCAATATTGCTACGCACGTTTAACATTAAATAGCCGAGGTAGCTCAAATAGCCGCCACCCAGCAACAAAATCACAATTTCTATCGGTGGATAGAGTTTAAACAGAATCGCTAGTCCCAATAAACTGGCGCTCAGCCAAATCACCAGCCCTAATACAATCCCGATAATGCCAAATAGCGCACTTCGTTGATTTTCCGCAATCGCTTTGCGGATCACAAAGAAAAAATCCGGCCCCGGACTAGCCAGAGCAAACAGATGGATAATAAAGAGTTTGGCAAATAACACGGTTTAAATCTCAATAAAACAGGCTGATTAGCCACAACAACAGCACGCTATAAATAGCCGCCAAGATGTCATCGACCATAATGCCGAAGCCGTTGGTTAAGCGCCGATCAAAATAGCTGATTGGGTAAGGTTTTGTGATGTCAAATAGACGGAATGCTAAAAACGCGCCGAGATACCACAGCCAGCCGGAGGACGGAAGTAGCGCCAGCACCAGCCAAATCGCCACAATTTCGTCCCACACAATCGCGCCGTGATCATGCACACCCATATCGTGCGAGGTTTTTTCGCACAGATAAATGCCAATGGCAAAGCCGAGAATCGCGACAAGTAGCAACGATAGCGGCGAAAAAACCGAGAGCCATGCGATGCCAAGCAGCCAGCCTGCCAACGAGCCCCAAGTTCCGGGAGCTGGAGAAATCAAGCCTGATCCGAAGCCTAAAGCTAAAAAATGGATTGGATTGCGCAAGCGGACTTTCGTTAAAGCAAGCTGTTTTTCATTCATGCTTGCGTTTCCTGAAAATGGTCGAACCCTTGGCAAGACGGTAATTCCACTTTCTCGCCTGCGCGTTTTGCCCGGATTCTATTACCAACTTTTTTACTGCGGATCTGACCGATACAAGTATAATCAACCCCGATATGAGTTAACGCCCGCTCTAGCTTTGTACTATTCTTATCGGCGACCGTAAAGCACAATTCATAGTCTTCACCGCCGATTAACGCAAATTTTTCCGCCTGTTCTTGCCCGAATACCTCAAGCAATTGAGGAGAAAGCGGCAGTGTTTCCAATTTCAGACTGGCACCAACATGACTACGATTTAAAATATGTGATAGATCCGCCAGCAGTCCGTCGGAAATATCAATCGCGGCACTGGCATAAGGAGCGATGGTCTGCCCTAATAACACGCGCGGTGTCGGGCGCAGATGACGCTCGATTAAATAAGATTCGTTTTGGCTGAAAGTTGATGATGCGGATTTTTGCTGTAACAAGTGTAAACCTGCCGCACTGTCACCCAGCGTACCGGTGACATAAATCCAGTCGCCCTTTTCCGCGCCATGCCGGCACAGCGCCTTGTCACGCGGCAATAAACCGTGGGCGGTCAGCGTAATTGACAGTGGACCTTTGGTGGTGTCGCCACCGATGAGATCCACATTATAGTGATCGAGCACATCAAAAAAACTGCGGCTAAATTCGGCTAACCATTGATGATCGACTTTCGGCAAGGTTAGCGCCAAGCTGACCCAAGCCGGTTCCGCGCCCATTGCCGCCAAATCGCTCAGATTGACAGCGAGGGCTTTATACGCTAAATCGGCAGGGGAAATATCGGCAAAAAAGTGAATGCCTTCAACCAGCGTATCGGTGGTGATCGCCAAGCGTTGATTGGCTTTGATTTCGGTGATAGCACAATCATCGCCAATTGCCAAAGACACGTCTTTGCGCGGCGCTCGGTTGGAAGCATTAAAATATTGACGGATAATGTCAAACTCACTATTTTGTTGCTGTTCCACGCTACCTCCTACCGCACTTTTCGGTTTAGAAACGGAATGTCTTTGCTAATGTTATTTACGATTCAAAGCCGGGGCTAATTTGTCGAGCACGCCGTTGATGTATTTATGGCTCTCTTCCGCACCGAACACTTTCGCCACTTCAATCGCTTCGTTGATCACCACTTTATACGGCACATCCGCCTGATATTTCAGCTCAAACGCCGCCATTAATAAAATCGCTTTTTCAATCGGATCTAATTCGCCAGTACTGCGATCCAAGTGCGGTGCCAAGATTTGTTCCAAATCTTCGCAATGTTCCGCACTACCCTGTAATAATTTGCGGAAGTACGGCATATCCACGCCTTTCATTTCTTGATCGGTGATGAACGCCAATTCCACATCGGCAAGCTCATTTTTAGAGACCGACCAAGAATACAATGCCTGTACCGCACATTCACGCGCGCGACGGCGAGGTGATACTTTACTCATTTTTCACCCCGTTAATTATGCGTTGTCAATTTCGTTGAGCAGATTGATCATTTCCAAAGCAACCAACGCCGCTTCCGCGCCTTTGTTGCCTGCTTTTGTGCCGGCACGTTCAATGGCTTGTTCGATGTTTTCGGTAGTCAACACACCGAAAGCAACCGGAATTTCCGCCTGCATGGCGACTTGCCCCAAACCGCTGCTGGCTTCGCCGGCCACATATTCAAAATGCGCTGTGCCGCCACGAATCACGGTGCCGAGTGCGACAATCGCATCAAATTTTTTGCTGTCGGCAAGGCGGCGCGCCACCAATGGTAATTCATAAGCACCCGGCGCTCGCACCAGGGTGATGTTTTCGTCTTTGATCTGCCCGATACGTTTCAATGCATCAATTGCGCCTTCCAGCAGGCTTTCGTTGATAAAGCTGTTAAAGCGTGCGATAACCACCGCAACTTTGGCATTTGGCGCAGCCACTGCACCTTCTAAAATTTTCATAATCTACCTTGTGATAACTATCATGTTTGCGAATTTCGACGGCGGATTCTATCACACTATTTGATTTAATTCAGCTGATTTTGATGTTTGCACGAGTTGCTATCAATATCTTTTTTATCGGCTGTCGATACTGTATTTACTACAGGCATGAAATATTCCCTCCCTCTGCCCTTCGGGCATTTCCCTCCGCACGCGGAAGGAGAGAAAATTGGGTATTCCACTAAACTATGAGTAATAACGCTTTCTTCACCCTTTCCGTTTACAAAAGGGGAGAAAATCATGCCTATCATCAATTATAAGCAATAAAATTTGCTTCGCCCTCTCCGTGTACGGAGGGGGCTGCCGAAGGCTGGGGGAGGGAAAATACAACCCCACCGCACACGACAAATGTGCGGACATCGCATTCGCAAACGGGCGGATATGCAATCCGCCTCTACAATCAAGTTAACAAGGTAAGATAATAAAAAACCAAAGTGCGGTTTTTTAGCCAAATCGGGCAATTTCTCTTTTCAATCTATAAACTAAATATGGTATTCTTACGCCGATTTTTTAACGATTAACACACCATGTCTATCATAACCAAAAGTTATGATTTGGGAGGAAAACAAAGCTAGTGAACAGCATTGCTAAAGCGAAACCGGTGATTGAACTGAAATCAATCCGCAAAGAGTATGACGGCAAAGCCATCATCAATGATTTTAACTTGTCGATTAATCATGGCGAATTTATCACCATCTTAGGGCCGTCCGGTTGTGGTAAAACTACCATTCTGCGCTTGATTGCCGGTTTTGAGGAATTGAACGGCGGGCAAATTATTCTGGACGGGCAAGACATCAGCAATGTGCCTGCCGAACAGCGTCCGGTGAATACCGTGTTTCAAAGTTATGCGTTGTTTCCGCATTTGAGTATTTTTGAGAATGTGGCTTTCGGGCTGAAAATGCAAAAAGTACCGAACAGCGAAATTAAACCGCGCGTGTTAGAAGCGCTGTGCATGGTTCAACTCGAAGAGTTTGCCGATCGCAAACCGGCGCAACTGTCGGGCGGTCAACAGCAACGTGTCGCTATTGCAAGAGCGGTAGTCAACAAGCCGAAAGTGCTGTTACTGGACGAATCGCTGTCCGCACTGGATTACAATTTGCGCAAGCAGATGCAAAATGAATTAAAAGCCTTGCAGCGTAAATTGGGCATCACCTTTATTTTCGTTACCCATGATCAAGAAGAAGCCTTGACCATGTCGGATCGGATTATCGTATTGCGTGCCGGTAAACTGCAACAAGACGGCACACCGCGTGAAATCTATGAAGAGCCGAACAATCTGTTTGTGGCGCAATTCATCGGCGAAATCAATATTTTTGATGCCGATGTGATCGAACGTCTGGACGAAAAACGTCTGAAAGCCAATGTTGAAGGGCGAATCTGTGAAATTTATGCCAAACAGAGCGTTAAACCGGGCAGCAAATTGAAAGTGTTGCTGCGTCCTGAAGATTTGCGTTTGGAAGAAGTGAACGAAACCGAAGCGGTCAACGGCATCGTCGGTTATGTGCGTGAGCGCAATTATAAAGGCATGACACTGGAATCCACGATTGAACTGAACAGCGGCAAAATGGTGCTGATCAGTGAATTCTTTAACGAAGATGATCCGGATGTGGATCACTCGCTGAACCAAAAAGTGGCGATCACCTGGGTCGAAAGTTGGGAAGTTGTATTGGAAGACGAAGAAAGCCATGAAAATCACAACGCGTAATTTTCAGAATATCACGATTGCCGTGATCTTTGGGTGGCTGATCTTTTTTGTATTGGTCCCCAATGTGTTGGTGCTAGGCACGAGTTTTTTAACCCGTGATACCAGTAATCTGATCGATTTTACTTTTTCACTCGACAGCTACAAACGACTGTTTGATCCGCTGTATGCACAGGTGATGTGGAACTCGCTGTATATGTCGGGGCTTGCCACCATTATCTGTTTGCTGATCGGCTATCCGTTTGCGTTTATGATCGCCAAATTGCCGAGCAAATATCGCCCGATTTTGCTGTTTATGGTGATTTTGCCGTTCTGGACCAACTCGCTGATTCGGATTTATGGCATGAAAATTTTCCTTGGCGTGCGCGGGGTGTTGAATAATACCCTAGTTTCGTTAGGAATTATTGATACGCCAATTCGAATTATTAACACTGAAGTGGCAGTGATTATCGGTTTGGTGTATATCTTGCTGCCGTTTATGATTCTGCCGCTCTACTCTGCGATTGAAAAACTGGACGGTCGCCTGCTGGAAGCCGCTAAAGATTTGGGTGCGGGCACCGTGCAACGCTTTATCCGAATTATTCTGCCACTCACCATGCCGGGGATTATTGCCGGCTGTTTATTGGTGCTGCTGCCGGCGATGGGCATGTTCTATGTTGCCGATCTGTTAGGCGGTGCGAAAGTGTTGTTAGTCGGTAACGTGATTAAGAGTGAATTTTTGGTGTCGCGTAACTGGCCGTTCGGTTCGGCAATCAGCATCGGTTTGACGATCTTAATGGCATTGTTGTTATATGTTTATTACCGTGCAGGTAAGTTATTGAATAAAAAACCGGAGTTGGAATAATGGGTCGTTTACTACGCAGTGGTTTTATGTTTGTGGTATATGCCTATTTGTATATACCGATTATCATTCTGGTGGTCAATTCTTTCAACGCCGACCGCTATGGTTTAACGTGGAAAGGCTTTAGCTGGAGCTGGTATGAACGGCTGTTCAATAATGACACCCTGATTCAAGCCGCCGTACACTCGGTAACCATCGCCTTTTTTGCTGCCACATTTGCCACGATTATCGGCGGTTTAACCGCCATTGCCCTATATCGCTACACGTTCCGCGGCAAAAAATTCGTCGGCGGCATGCTGTTTATCGTGATGATGTCGCCGGATATCGTGATGGCGGTTTCATTGTTGGCACTATTTATGATGTTCAGCATCAAATTGGGTTTCAGCTCGTTACTGCTGGCGCATATCACTTTTTGCTTACCTTATGTGGTGGTGACGATTCTGTCACGTTTGAAAGGCTTTGATGTCAAAATGTTGGAAGCAGCCAAAGACTTAGGTGCAAGTGAATTGACGATTTTAGGCAAAATTATTCTGCCATTGGCCTTACCAGCGATTGTTTCCGGCTGGTTGCTGAGCTTCACTATTTCGCTTGATGATGTGGTCGTATCCTCATTCGTGACCGGTGTGAGCTATGAAGTGCTGCCGTTGAAGATTTTCTCCATGGTGAAAACCGGCGTTACACCGGAAGTCAACGCACTGGCAACCATTATGATTTTAATGTCATTGGTGTTAGTCACCCTCAGTTTGCTGATCGGACGCAAAAAATAGCCAATTATTAATTGGTTACTTGATTAATCTCACAAAAAAGGTCTTCTTTAGAGGATCTTTTTTTTATTATGGCATATAGTAACTTCAGTTCACGGCGTGTTATTTATGGAGGGTTTCTCATGCCTAATCATTATCACTCTAAATCACATATTTCTGAAAAAGTGCGGTCAGCCTGTGCCAAATTAGCTGACCAAGAATTGGCGAAAACCATGCTGACTATTCTGACCGAACAACGCTTTGTCGGTCGCCTACCGCACTTTACGGTACAACATCTGTGTCATAAATTTGAGTTGAGCGCGCAATCACTTTCGATCGCGCTATTGCCGATTGCCGCCGCCTACTCGCTCGCGCCGATTTCTCGCTTTTATGTCGGTGCGATTGCCATAGGCTCCAGCGGGAATTTTTATTTTGGCGCCAATATGGAGTTTGTCGACACCGGAATGCAGCAAACCGTTCACGCCGAGCAAAGTGCAATTGCCCATGCTTGGATGCAGGGCGAAACCGGGATTCAGGAGATTTCGGTTAATTACGCACCGTGCGGACACTGTCGCCAGTTTATGAACGAACTCAACAGCGCAGAAAGTCTTCTGATTAACTTGCCGAAAAGCAAAAATAATCCGCTGCACAGCTACCTGCCGAATCACTTCGGACCGAAAGATCTGAACGTGACCGAGCTGCTGCTAACGCCACGCAATCATGGCTTCGGTTTGCTGAATACCGATGATTTGCTGATCGATACCGCACTTGAAGCGATTAACATCAGCCACGCGCCGTACAGTCACGCTTATGCCGGGGCGGCGTTAGAAACCGAAGATCATTTCTATTTCATCGGCAGCTACGCTGAAAATGCGGCATTTAATCCAAGCCTACCGGCGTTGCAAGTTGCGATTAATAATTTGATTTTAAACGGTTTCGAGCTGCAAAATATTAAAAGAGCGGTTTTGATCGAGAAAAAAGCCAACATCAACCAAAAAGTGATGGCAAAACAGTTGCTCGCCACACTCTGCAAGCTGCCATTACAATATATTGAAATTGAATAAATTACGGCATAGTAGCCAAAAATGTGGCTGATTTTGAGATCTAAGCTTCTATTAGACATTTTTGTGGCTACTCCTCTTAAAGCGCTAGTTTTTCTAGCTCTTTTTATTCAAAAAATCCTGTATAAACATAATCTTATTCCTTCGGTTTAGTCCATTATGAACGGATAATTTCTGCTTTAAATCCTTAAACAGCCCTTCCAGCCGATTTGTCGTTTTTTCTATCCGTAACTCCGGGTATTTTTCAAAGACAAACAAGTAATCCATATAGCGTTTAATACTGGCATAAGCCCCTCTCAATTTGCGATGTTTATAAGGAAATTTACCCTGATTATCGGGTATATCAGACCGTTCTTCTAAGTAAGCTTTATGCTGCAAAAACCAGTGATGCAAACGGACATAAAAGTCATTTTTGTGACTCTGCTTGAGTGTTTTAACCATTGTTTTCAGTTCCTTTCCGGCAACGGATTTAGGGTTTCTCGTCAGCTTGCGAATCACCATTGCAACAAGGTGAAATTGGCACATTTGGGTTGGCGTATTAAATATATCTTTCAATAAGCCCCGTCGCCCATCGCAAGTAATAGATTGAATAATAAATCCTTTTTTACGCAATCGATTGATGGCTTTGGTATAGTAAATGTCCTTTTCGGTACGAACGATTTGGTGGTAAATCACCTTTTTTGAGCGGGAATCCATTATGACTAATACGCCGAATTGTCGCCCGAAAAAAGTGACATCCATAATAAGATTCAACATTGTGGTTTGCGGTGTGCTGAGTGGCGTTTTAGGGGCTTTTTTCAGGTGCCTTTGGATAGTCCTGACCGAACAATCATAGGTTAACGCAAGCTGCTTATACGTCTGTTTTCCGACGGTGTAATCGTGCCAGATTTGGGCGGATTGAAGGTAATTTGTGTGAGAATATGTCCGTAAACAATCCAAGCATTTATAGCGTTGCTTGCCTGAATTTTTACCGTGTTTTTTAATGCGTTCTGAACCACAGAAATAGCAATTTTTTGGTCATTTTAAAAAATCTCACTTAACGCCTTATTCTATAAGGGATTAAGCGAGATTTCAGCCACATTTTTGTCTACTATGCCTTTACGTATTAATGCTTATAAAATGAGCAAAACTTGCCGGGTTTAGTAACTGATGAAATCAATTAATATTGATTACATTGCGATAGATTTAGCACCTTGTACAGAAACTTCTACACGACGATCCGGTGCTAAACACGCGATTAACGCTTTACGACCGCTTACTGCATCACAGTTGCTGCCGGTAACCGGGTTCGCTTTACCGTAACCGACTGCAGTTACGTTAGTTTGAGCAACGCCTTTAGAAACTAAGTAGTTAGCGACAGTTTCAGCACGTCTTTCAGACAGTTTTTGGTTGTACGCGTCAGAACCGATACGGTCTGTGTAACCCGCTACATTGTAGTTAGGGTTATTAGTTAACGCAGATTGAGCAACATCAGCAGTCATGCCGTCTAATGCTTGTTCTGCACCTGATTTCAGGCTTGATTTGTTGAAATCAAACAGAACATCAGAGCTGAATGCGAATTTTTTAGTTACGATTTCAGGTGCAGCAGCAACGCCTTGACCGAAACGGTAGCTTAAGCCCGCAGAAACAGAACCGATATCCGGACGGTAATCAGTGCTTAAAGAGTTAGATTTTTTACCTACGTTGTTCAACCATTGGTATTCAACACGCAATGCTAAAGAAGGCAGGATCGCATATTCTAAACCACCGGCAAATACTGCTGATGCTCTCAAATCATGACCACGACGACCTTCTAAGCCATTGTTGATGAATTGACCATCATAAACTTTATAGTCAGAACGAACTAATGCAGTACCAACACGTGCATAAACATCTAAGTCAGTCAATACTGGGTAGCTGGCTTTTAATGTTAAGTGAGTACCGTGTGCAGTATGTTTGGCAATGTCATTGCCTTTGTATTTAACTTTAGCACGTCCGAAATCATCATAACCTAACTCAACCGCTAAGTAATCAGTGATTTGGTAACCACCGAATACACCGTAAGTTACGAAGTTACGCTCATGGCCAGTACCTTTGCCATTTAAGCTTTCAAATTGAGTTAAACCATCATGGAAAGATGCCCAACCCGCTTTAGCACCTGCATAGAAGGTGTTTGCTTGTGGCGCTGCTTGTGCTACTGTGGCTAATGCTAAGCCAGAGATAGCTAATGCAATTGCAGTTTTTTTCATTTTAAATTCCTCTTCATTTAGTTGAGTTCTACCGATTGCTATATTAGTTGGAAATAATCGGTTAATTCGAACAATTCATAGTGAAGAAATACCCTATTTCACTGTCCTATACCCAAATCTCCCTGAAGGATGCTCTCTGAGTATGTGCCTATTATTATGGGCAATTGTGCTAAAATCAACCTAAATAGTCCAATAATCGCAATTTCAGTTTACTTTTTAATCAATTTTACCAAAAAACGAACAATAATTTAACAAAACTCACGATTTGGATAGTTACTTAAGTAATGATTTTTTATTTTTGCCGCGTCTTTTTTACGCTTTTTTCGTCCAATAGATATGTTAAAATATTTTTCCTATAAATTTAATTTTCAATTTCGGACGTTCTATCATGCTGCCGCGTTTACACACCACTCCACAACTAAATCAAACCGCACTTCGCTATTTAGATGAACTCAAACAACAGCATTTTGAGGGTGATATTGAATCGAGTTACGCCGCACGCCTGAGTTTGGCAACCGACAACAGTGTTTATCAGCAGCTGCCGCAAGCGATTTTATTTCCGAAAAACCTCGCAGATGTGGTCAGATTGACCAAATTGGCGCAGCGTGAAGCCTATCAAAGCCTCACTTTCACCCCGCGCGGCACCGGCACCGGCACCAACGGGCAAGCACTGAATAACAATATTATTGTCGATCTGTCACGCCATATGAATCAAATTTTGGAAATCAACGTGGAACAGCGTTGGGTGCGGGTGCAATCCGGCGTGGTTAAAGATCAGTTGAATCACTATTTGAAACCTTACGGGCTGTTTTTCTCGCCCGAGCTCTCGACCAGCAATCGCGCCACCATCGGCGGGATGATCAACACCGATGCCTCGGGGCAAGGTTCGTTACAGTACGGCAAAACCTCCGATCATGTATTGGGATTGAAATCGGTGCTGATCAATGGTGAGATTTTGCAAACCGACAGCCTCGACAGCCAGGCGTTGGAGCAAGGCGATGCTGGGTTACAAGCACAGGCTCAACGGCTGCACCAAGAGGTTTATCAACGCTGTAAGCAGAATCGCACGGCGATTTTATCCGATTTGCCACAGCTTAATCGTTTTCTGACCGGCTATGATCTGAAAAACGTATTTAATGAGGATTTAAGCCGTTTTAATTTAAGCCGCATTTTAACCGGTTCGGAAGGCTCATTGGCATTTATTTGCGAAGCCAAACTCAATCTATTGCCGCTGCCGAAAGCCCGCACCCTGATTAACATTAAATATCGTTCGTTCGATGCCGCCCTGCGCAATGCGCCGCTGATGTTGCAAGCCAATGCGCTGTCGGTCGAAACTGTTGACTCAACCGTGTTGAATCTTGCCAAGCAGGATATTATCTGGCATTCGGTGAGTGATTTATTAGAGGAACACGCCGACAATCCGATTTTGGGTTTGAATATCGTTGAGTTTGCCGGACAACAACCAAGTGCGGTCAGCAAACGGGTAACCGCACTTTGCAAGCTGCTGGACGAACGCATCGCCGCACAACAAGATGGGATTATCGGCTATCAAGTGTGTGAGGATCTAGATTCGATTCTGAAAATTTATGCGATGCGCAAAAAAGCCGTTGGCTTGCTCGGCAATGCCAAAGGGGCGGCAAAGCCGATTCCGTTTGTGGAAGACACCTGCGTGCCGCCGGCACATTTAGCCGACTATATCACCGAATTTCGTGCATTGTTGGATCAACACGGCTTGAACTACGGTATGTTTGGTCATGTCGATGCCGGTGTGTTACACGTTCGTCCGGCATTGGATTTATGCGATCCGGAGCAGGTGAAACTGTTCAAAACCATTTCCGATCACGTGGTGGAGCTGACCGCCAAATACGGCGGCCTAATCTGGGGTGAACACGGCAAAGGTATGCGCTCCTATTACGGCGAACGCTTCTTTGGCGAAGCCTTGTGGCGTGAGCTGCGCTACATTAAACGTCTGTTTGATCCGCAAAACCGTCTGAATCCGGGCAAAATTTGCACTCCGTTGGAATCCGATGCCGAGCTCTATCCGATCACTTCCACCATGCGGGCGGATTTTGATCGCCAAATTCCGATTAAGCTGCGTGAAGATTTTCAAGGTGCGCTAAATTGCAACGGCAACGGCTTATGCTTTAATTTTGACGTGCACAGCACCATGTGCCCGTCAATGAAAATCAGCCGAGACCGCACTTTCTCCCCGAAAGGGCGAGCGGCATTGGTGCGAGAGTGGTTGCGCTTATTGACCGAACAACAGGTCTCGCCTGAAGCCTTAGATTTCCGCCAAGCGCAAAATGTGAAACTGACCGATTTAGTGGCAAAAGTGCGTAACAGCTGGCGCAAAAGACAGGGCGAATATGACTTTTCGCACGAAGTGAAAGCCGCAATGGATACCTGCCTTGCCTGTAAAGTCTGCGCCAGCCAATGCCCGATTAAAATTGACGTGCCGACTTTCCGTGCGCAATTCAACCACGCCTATCACAGCCGCTATTTGCGCCCATTAAAAGATTATGTGGTGTCGAATGTCGAATATGTTGCGCCACTGATGGCGAAAGCACCCCGTTTCTTCAATCTGTTGACCGATAGCAAAATCAGCAGTTATCTGGCGGAAAAAACCCTCGGCATGGTCGACTTACCGCACTTGAGCAGCCCATCACTGCAACAGCAACTGGTCGAAATCGGCTATCAGGGCGGTTCGCTTGAACAATTGGAAAAATTAACTCCAACGGAAAAAAGCCAAACCTTGCTGATTGTGCAAGATCCGTTTACCTCCTTTTATGATGCCAAAGTGGTGGCGGATTTTGTGGAATTAAGCCAAAAATTGGGCTTTAAACCAATTGTGCTGCCGTTTAAACCGAACGGCAAGGCGCAACATATTAAAGGCTTTTTAACCCGTTTCGCTAAAACCGCACGCAATCAAGCCGACTTTTTAAGTCGTTTGGCGGCGTTAGAGATGCCGCTGGTCGGGGTTGATCCGGCAATTGTGCTGTCCTATCGTGAGGAATATCCGGAGATTCTGCAACAGCAAAATGCGTTTCATGTCTTAACCGCCCATGAATGGTTATTACAACAACTCGATCACGGCAAATTGCCAACCGCAGTTGAACAGCAACAGCCTGAGAACCGCACTTGGCATCTGTTCCCACACTGCACCGAAGCCACTGCTCTGCCGAACAGCCCGAAACAGTGGCAAACCATTTTTGCCCATTTCGGTCAAACGCTGGTCGGCGAAACGGTCGGCTGCTGCGGCATGGCGGGTACGTTTGGACACGAAACCCAACATTTGGCGATGTCAAAAGCGATCTATGAGTTGTCGTGGCAGCAAAAACTGGAACAATACGATCCGCAATACTGCTTGGCAACCGGCTATTCCTGCCGCAGCCAAGTAAAACGCATGGCAAACTGGCAGCCGAAGCACCCTGTTCAGGCTTTGCTGTCGCTATTTAAACCGTCGCTATCTAAACCCTCTCTATCTAAATAATAGGAAATAACATGATTTGGAAGAAGCCGCTGACATTGCAACAACTCAACCAATTTTGCGACAATAGTGCGGTCAGCCACTTAGGCATCACATTCAGTGCGCAAGGCAATGATTGGTTGGAGGCCACGCTCACGGTAGACGAACGTAGCTGCCAGCCGATGGGCTATTTACACGGCGGCATTTCGGCTACTTTAGCCGAAACGGTCGGCTCACTTGCCGGCTTTTGTTGTGTTGCTGACGATTTTTTTGTGGTCGGCACCGAAATAAACGCCAGCCATTTACGCCCGGTGAAAAAAGGTAACACCGTCACCGCGCGCGCAACCCCGGCGCGTTTAGGCAAAACAACACAAGTGTGGCTGGTGAATCTGTACGATCAACAATTACAACTCTGCTGCACCGCACGTTTAACGTTGGCAGTGGTGAATAAACAAGGATAAACATGAATAATAAAATCGGCGTCTTACTGGTTAATCTCGGCACCCCCAGCGCCCCGACTACGCCTGCGGTCAAACGTTACTTAAAGCAATTTTTGTCTGATCCGCGCGTGATTGATCTACCACGTTTTCAGTGGTCGCTGATTTTAAACGGTTTAATCCTGCCGAAACGCTCGCCGCGTGTGGCAAAACTGTATCAAACTATCTGGACGGAGCAAGGCTCACCGCTCTTGGCTATCGGACAGCGGCAAGTTGCCAAACTGCGCAACCATTTCAGCCGTCATGACAACCTGCTGATTGAACTGGCGATGACCTACGGCGAACCGTCAATGCAAAGTGCGGTTGACTCTCTTATTGCGCAAGGCGTGCAAAAACTGATTGTCTTACCGCTCTATCCGCAATACAGCAGCACAACCACCGCCAGTGTATTTGATGCGTTTGCGGCGGCACTGAAAAAACACCGTGCGATGCCGGAAATTGATTTTATTCATCACTATTATCAGCACCCGTTGTATATTCATGCGCTTGCCAACAGCATTCGCCCGACGTTGCAAGCCGATGAATTTCTGCTGTTCTCTTTCCACGGCATTCCGGAACGCTATCAACAAGAGGGCGATTATTATGCCGAACACTGCCGCCAAACCGCACTTCTAGTGGCACAACAACTGGGCTTGAACGAACAACAATGGCTGGTCAGCTTTCAATCCCGCTTCGGCAAAGAGCCTTGGTTGCAACCATACACCGATGAGACACTGGAAAACCTTGCCAAATCAGCGAAAAAAATGGTGGTGGCGTGCCCCGGATTTGCCGTGGATTGCTTGGAAACCTTAGAAGAAATTGCTGAAGAGAATCGTGAGGTCTTTTTACAGCATGGCGGTGAATCCTACCGCTACATTCCGGCATTGAATGACAGCGATGATCACATTCAGTTGTTGGCGAATTTGATTGAAGTGCGGTTCTAACCGCACTTTCCGTTTTAATCGAGTAACTTAACCCAATTGTTGAATCTTTTTCACCACGCTGCTGGTTGAATAGCCGTTTTCAAAATTCAGCACCCGCACTTCGCCGCCGTTTGCCCACACTTCTTGGCTGCCGGCAATTTCATCGGCTTTATAGTCCCCGCCTTTCACCAATAAATCCGGCAACACTTCGCCGATTAAACGCTGCGGCGTATCTTCCTGAAATTCGACCACCCAATCCACCGATGATAATCCGGCAAGCACTGCCATGCGGGCGATCAACGGGTTAATCGGGCGGCTTTCGCCTTTTAAACGTTTCACCGAATCATCGGAATTAACCGCGACAATTAAGCGATCGCCCAGTTTGCGGGCGTTTTCCAGATAGGAGACGTGCCCCGGGTGCAAAATATCGAAACAGCCGTTGGTCATCACAATCTTTTCACCGCGCGCTTTGGCTTGCGCCACCACCTCTTTCAACCGCACTTCGTCCATAATGCCGAAGCCGATTTCGTCGCGGTGATGAATCGCATTTTCCAGCTCAACCGGCGTCACGGTGGAAGTACCTAGCTTGCCGACCACGATGCCTGCGGCAACATTTGCCAAATAGCACGCTTCTTCCATGCTGCGACCGTCGGCGATCGCGGTTGCCAGCAGGCTAATCACCGTGTCGCCTGCGCCGGTCACGTCGAACACTTCTTTCGCTTCGGTCGGCAGATGATACGGTTCGTTGTTTGGACGCAACAACGTCATGCCTTTTTCGGAACGAGTTACCAACAGCGCCTCTAATTCATATTCCGCAATCAGTTTTAAGCCTTTTTCGAAAATCGCCTGATCGTCGGCACACTGCCCGACCACCGCTTCAAACTCCGATAAATTTGGTGTTAATAACGTCGCACCACGATAACGTTCAAAATCCGTGCCTTTCGGATCAATCAACACCGGCACATTTGCCGCGCGTGCGATCTGAATCATCTGTTGTACATCGTTCAAGGTGCCTTTACCGTAATCGGACAAAATCAATGCGCCGCAATCAGCAATCGCGGTTTGCAGTTTCGCCAATAAAACCGCACTTTGCACATCATGGAAGTTTTCTTCAAAATCTAAGCGCAATAATTGCTGATGACGTGATAAAATACGCAATTTGGTGATAGTAGGATGAGTGTCCAATGCGGCAAAATCGCAAGCGATGTTCTGCTGCTGTAACATGTTTTCCAGTGCACTGCCCGCTTCATCTTTTCCAATCAAGCCTAACAGCGTGACCGGCACATTCAAACTCGCGATATTCATCGCCACGTTGGCAGCACCGCCGGCACGTTCTTCGTTATTTTGCACCCGCACCACCGGCACCGGCGCTTCCGGCGAGATGCGGTTGGTTGCGCCGAACCAGTAACGATCCAGCATCACGTCGCCAAGCACCACGACTTTGGCTTGTTGGAATTGAGTTGAATATTGCGTCATAGCGTACTCCTGAGAAAATTTTCGTGATTCTATCATAAAAATTGTTTTTCCGTTAAACTATGCGGCTGAACCGTCAGCAAATAACCATATTGAAATAGGATTAACTCAGGAACAACCGATGGCAACAGATCAGCGCCCACAGTTTCAACCCGCATTTTTACATCCTAAGCATTGGCTTTTTTGGCTAGGACTTGGCTTTTTTCGTCTGATTCTGCTATTGCCCTACCCGATTCTGCTCAAAATTGGCACCTCGCTCGGTTGGTTATTTGCCAATTTAAGTGTTGGTAAAAAACGGGCGAAAATCGCGCGTCGCAATCTGGAACTCTGCTTTCCGGAAAAAACCGAACAGCAACGTGAAGCCATTTTACAACAAAATTTGCGTTCGGTTGGCATGGGGATCATCGAAACCGGCATGGCGTGGTTTTGGTCAGATAAACGAATTAAAAAATGGTGTTCCATCAGCGGCGAAGAGCATTTGCGCAATCATGGCGAGCAAGGGATCATTCTGGTCGGCGTGCATTTTTTAACCTTGGAACTGGGGGCGCGCGTCATCGGTTTATACCATCCCGGCATTGGGGTCTATCGCCCGAATGACAATCCGGTGTTTGACTGGGTGCAATATTATGGTCGGTTGCGTTCAAATAAAGCCCTGCTTGATCGCAAAGACCTGCGCGGTATGATCCGTGCGCTGAAAGCCGATGATACGATTTGGTATGCACCGGACCATGATTACGGGCGTAAAAACTCTGTTTTCGTGCCGTTTTTTGCGGTGGAAAATGCCGCCACTACCACCGGTTCGTATTACTTATTGAAATCATCGCCGAAAGCCAAAATTGTGCCGTTTGCCCCACTGCGAAAAACCGACGGCTCAGGCTATCACGTTTCAATTTCCAATCCTTTCGTTTTCCCTGCCGTGCCGGATAAAACTGAAATTGCACAGCTGATGAATAAACTGGTGGAAAAAGAAATTTTGAAAGGCGTCGAGCAATATATGTGGCTGCACCGCCGCTTCAAAACCCGCCCAAATGAAAGTGATCCGTCGCTCTATTAATCTGACATATAGACAAAATAAAACCCGCTCTCACAGCGGGTTTTATTGTTTCTGGAACTAAGTATTAGTCCTGCAAAAACGGATTGCTCTGTTTTTCAATGCCGATTTTAGTGGCGGAACCGTGTCCGGCAACAATAATCATCTCATCATCTAGTGCAAACAATTTTTCTCGGATCGAGGATAATAATTGTTGATGATCACCGCGCGGAAAATCGGTGCGCCCGACACTGCTATAAAACAACACATCACCCGTGAACGCTATCTTTTTTTGATGTTCAATAAAACCGACATGCCCCGGCGTGTGTCCCGGCAAATACAGCACTTCAAATTGAATATCGCCAAGTGTTACCACTTGCCCTTCCTCATTCAGCCAGTGATCCGGATAAAATACTTCCGCCTCAAATAAACCGAAACGACGCGACTGCTCCGGCAGCGAATCAAACAGAAATTTATCGTTCAAGTGCGGTCCGTAGATCTCTACTTGGAAATGCTGTTTCAATTTTTCCGCCGCGCCGACATGATCCAAATGCCCGTGGGTGAGCAGAATTTTCTGTAACTGCAATTCGTTTTCTTCAATAAACCGAATCAGCTTTTCCGCTTCCCCGCCGGGATCGATAATCGCCGCATTTTTTTGTTCGTCCCAAATAACCGAGCAATTTTGCTGAAAAGCGGTTACCGGAATAATCTCAACATTCATTCTTATCCCTTACTCGGCAAGCTAAAATCAACTGCCTCGCCAAGTGCGGTTCGGACCGATATCAATATGCACAAAGTTGCTGCGCGGATAATAGCCGACACCGCCGTTATTCAAGTTAGTCGCGGCTTTGCGTACGTTCGCCAACGACACGCCGTCAATCCGAAAATCAATCGCTTCGCCGCGGGTGTGATAGCTGTTTTTCGCCACGCCACGACTGCGAGCGCTCATTGCTGCGTTTGTGGTCGGCGCACGATAGCCGCAAATAATTTGAATTTCGGTATTCCGCAAACCTAAATTTCCTTGAATTTGATAAAGTTTACTGAACAGCTGAGGAGCAATACGGTGGACTTTTTGACTGCGACGATCACGCAATAAGTGATCTAATTTTTTTAAATCGGTGCTAGTGGCAATTTGACCGTTTTTTAAACTGGAAGTGAGGCGTTCGCCGGTGTTAATATTTCGAAAGGTCAGTACCCTTGGCTTGGGGGTAGAAACCGCGGCAAGAACCTCTGCCGGTAATAGCGAAGCGCCTAATACGATCCCGCCTAATGCCAGCCATTTGCGGCGCGAGTTGTTGATTTCAGTCATAGTTGTTGTATTCGTTTAAATAAAATAGTGAATTGGATCTCTTTTTCGACTGCAAAAAACAAAACAAGTTCATTTGTTCACAAATTTGCGCTAGAAAAACATAAAAAAAGCTATTAATCAATAGCTTTTTTATAATTTTGCGATATATATAACAATTTTGTCGATTTAGAACAAGGCTTGCTTCACATTTTTCCAATTGACATCGGTTTTTGCCAATTTTTTATCGTGGCCATAAATGTCCGGCGCGGTATGAATTTTACCGTTATCAACCCAAGCTGTGACATAATACAAGTACACATCATCACGTTTGCTCAGGTTTGCCGAAGTGGTTTTTTTACTGGCAAGCACTTGTTGTTTGCGCTCATGGCTCCAGCCGTTTTCTTGCAGCAACAGGCTCGCCAACTCATCGGATTTGTGCACGCGTACACAGCCGGAACTTAATGCGCGATCATTGCGTCCGAACAGTCCTCTGGACGGGGTGTCATGCAAATAAATTGCATCGCTGCTCGGCATATTGAATTTATAATTCCCTAACGCGCTATCGCCGCCCGGTGCTTGACGCAGACGGTACGGGAAGTTTTTCGCCGTCATATTTTCCCAGTCGATGGTGTACGGATCGATGGTACGTCCTTTGCCGTCGATAATCGTGTAGCCTTTACGGTAGATATAACTCGGATCTTGGCGGACTTTTGGAATAATATCTTGGTTGATATTACGCGTTGGCGCATTCCAAGGCGGGTTCACCACCACGTTGCTTAAGCGGCTCGACATCACCGGCGTAGGGCGATCTTTTTTACCGACGATCACTTTAGAATCCAATACCAATTTGCCGTTACGATAGTAATACAGTTTATAGGTTGGAATATTCACGAAAATACCGTTGGTTTCATTCGGTAATACACTTAAACGCTGAGCGTTAATCGATAATTTATACAAATTACTGGTTAAATTTTGGTTTAATACATTGCGCGTACCAGCCCCGACAATCCCGTCGGCGGTCAAACCGTTTTCCGCTTGGAATTGTTTCACCGCCGCGAGTAATTCATCATCATACACCGAACTGCTGTAACCCGCACTTAAGAAGCCTTTGCCTTTCAAAATTGTGACCAGGTTTTTCACATCCGCAGATTGCGCGCCCGGTTTCAATGTTTCGCTAACGCTAACCGAAGTACCGATGCTGTCCGGCAGCGATTGCAGCACTTTGTCCACCGTTTGCTTATAACGGCTGTTGCTTGAAGCCAATTTCTGCACGAATGCGTTCAATTGCCCGTCTGCCACCGCTTGTTTCCAAGATTGCAATTTTGCTTGGCTCGGCAAATTCGCTTTATAGCCGCTGTTGCCGTATAACCATTTGGTTGATGATTTTCTGACATTCTCTTGATAATGCAGATAGTTCAAAAATGCATCGCTCAGCAGAATATCGCGCACCATGTCGTTATCCGCACGGCTGATTGCCGCCAAGGTGTCCGCTGCGGAACTCGATACGCCACTCAACACCCAAACGACATACTGGCGTAAGAAAGATTTTTCAGCCGCTTTATCTGCCCAAATAGGCGAAAATTGGTTATCGGCATATAAATCCGCTAATGCGACTTCAAATTGAACTTTGGTTCCGCCCAGCAGCTGTTGCAACTTCTCTTGTGCCGCTTGTTTAGCAGCCAATTCCGTCGCGTCTTCTACCGCACTTTTGCTCTCTTCAGCATCTTGTGGCGCAGTGACATCAACCGCTTGCACTGCTTCTTCGACAACTTGCTGCGCCTGAGAGGCGGCTTGCTGCACTTCAGTACCGGCTTGTTGTGCTTCATTGACGGCTTCACTGACCGCTTGCTGCGCTTCAGCGCCGGCTTGAATCATTTGCGGCACCACTTCCGGGATTTGCACCGATTCGGCCGTCTTTGCGTTTTGCTCCGCCAATACTGAGGTTGAACAAAACAAAGCGCCGATCACTGAGAGGCGTAACACTTTGGACATTGTATGAGTTACGAACATTTTTTAACCTTTTGATATAAAAAAATTGGCGTTATTTTAACAAAGATAAATAAATGATTAAATAAAAATTTACCGTCTGAAAAATCGAGTTGTAGCACAGACAGTTCACCTAAATTCTGTTAAAATTTAGTATTTAAAAATCACTCAAGGCAGCAA
Organism: Testudinibacter sp. P27/CKL/0425; assembly: GCF_052931395.1. NCBI lineage: Bacteria > Pseudomonadati > Pseudomonadota > Gammaproteobacteria > Pasteurellales > Pasteurellaceae > Testudinibacter > Testudinibacter sp. P27/CKL/0425. The sequence goes on from NZ_CM128801.1 coordinate 2,014,922, forward strand.
ATGAAATTTTTATCATTTAATATTAATGGGTTAAGAGCAAGACCTGTGCAATTGGAAGCCATTGTCAGCAAACATCAGCCCGACGTTATCGGATTGCAAGAAATCAAAGTCGCCGATGAAGATTTTCCTTATCATTTGGTGGAAAATTTAGGCTACCATGTTTTTCACCATGGGCAAAAAGGGCATTATGGCGTCGCTTTATTATGCAAACAACAGCCATTAGCGGTGCGCCGCGGATTTCCGAATGACACCGAGGAATCTCAAAAACGGATTATCATGGCGGATCTCGCCACCGAAAACGGTATAATCACAGTGATCAACGGCTATTTTCCACAAGGCGAAAGTCGCAGCCACGAAACCAAATTCCCGGCAAAAGCGCGCTTTTATGCCGACTTAAAGGATTATCTGGAAAACCACCTACCACAACAGAATCAAGTGGTGATCATGGGCGATATGAATATCAGCCCGACCGATTTAGACATCGGCATCGGCGAAGAAAATCGCAAACGTTGGCTGCGCACCGGCAAATGTTCATTTCTGCCGGAAGAACGAGAATGGTTGCAGCGCTTGTTGGATTTCGGCGTGGTTGACACTTTCCGCCAGCTGAATCCGGAAAGCAACGATAAATTCTCTTGGTTCGACTATCGTTCCAAAGGATTCGACGATAATCGCGGGTTGCGTATTGATTTGATTCTAGCCAATACCGCACTTGCACAGCGTTGTATCGAAACCGGGATCGATTTAGAGATCCGCGCAATGGAAAAACCGTCGGATCACGCGCCGGTTTGGGCACTCTTTAAATAAGGCTATCACATGGAATTGAACAATAACTGGCAGACTTACCGTACCGCACTTAAAGACAAGGAAGCGATTATTTCGGTGAACCTTGCCATCGTGGCACTGTTAGACAAAAATGAACACCCCTATGTTGTGCATTTTTCAATTCCGTTTTCTCCGATGACGGAAAAATCGGTGGCAAGTTCGCAGCAGTATCTGGATCAGTTGTCGCAAACTTTGCTACCGTTAATGGCGATTGGCGACAGCCTGTTTGCCGGTTACATCGTCTCGGATGAAAATATCACGCTGTATTTTTATACCAAAGAAGCCGAGAGTTTCACTTCGCTGATTGATGAGTTGGGATTTAGTGGCATTGAAAACGTGACCCAACAATCGGATCCCAACTGTGATCTGTACTATGATTTTCTACTGCCCTCGCCGCTGGAAATGAAACTGAACGCCACCGCCGAAACGCTGGCATTATTGCAGCAAGAAGGTGAAGATCTGTCTAAACCTCGCCTAATTACGCATAAATTCCAATTCTATAATATTGAAAAAATGGAAGAATTTATTGATTATTTCGCTCAACAACTCACATTTGATATTAAATACACCGAAAATCCGGTGCAATATGAAGATGATACGTTTTATATGGTGACGCTTGAGCAAGAAGGCACATTAGATGACGACACCATTTTCAATTTGGTCGAAGAATTTGAGCAGCAAGCGGCAGACTACATCGGAGAATACAACGGCTGGGAATGCCAAATGTTAAGCACCAGCGAAAAAGCCGTACATTAATTTTTTCCACCGGATTGCGCCCTTAAGCTACGCATATTTTATACCAATAAAAAACCTCTCGCTTATCCAAGTCGAGAGGTTCTTTGTTAGGCTGTCAGTCGATTATTCGACGACTAAAGTACGGCAAGTGTTGGTGCCGCCTTCCGCCAATTCATCGCCTTGAGTTAATAGCACTAAATCGCCTGATACCAAATAGCCTTTTTCTTTCAACAATTCAATCGCGTTTTTCGCGCCGTCAACGGTGCGGCTGGCTTCTTCGCAATAAACCGGAGTTACACCGCGGTATAACGCAGATAAGCTTAACGCTTTATGGTTGCGCGATAATGCGAAAATCGGCAAGCCCGAGCTGACGCGTGACATTAAAAGTGCGGTACGACCGGAGCTGGTCATCGCGATAATTGCACTCACGCCTTTTAAGTGGTTCGCGGCATACATCGCAGACATCGCAACAGACTCTTCAATACTGCTGAATACACCGTCCATGCGGTGACGAGATACATTGATGCTTGGCATTTTTTCCGCACCCAGACACACTTTCGCCATGGATGCGACGGTTTCCGCCGGGTATTGCCCTGCTGCGGTTTCTGCTGACAACATCACCGCATCGGTTCCGTCCAATACCGCATTCGCCACGTCCATCACTTCGGCACGGGTTGGCATTGGGTTGCTGATCATCGATTCCATCATTTGAGTAGCGGTGATCACCACGCGGTTTAACTTACGTGAACGACGGATTAATTTTTTCTGCACGCCGACCAATTCCGGATCGCCGATTTCAACCCCTAAGTCACCACGAGCAACCATGATTACGTCAGATGCTAAAATCACATCGTCCATCGCTTCGTCAGTCGCAACCGCTTCTGCGCGTTCTACTTTGGCGACGATTTTAGCGTCTAAACCAGCTTCTTGCGCCAATTTACGCGCATAATGCAAATCCGCACCGTTACGTGGGAAAGAAACCGCCAAATAATCCACGCCGATTTTCGCGGCGGTGATAATATCCGCTTTGTCTTTCGGGGTTAACGCATCGGCAGATAAACCGCCGCCCAGTTTGTTGATCCCTTTGTTGTTTGACAACGGGCCGCCGACAGTCACTTCGGTGAAAACTTTATTACCTTCGGTGGACAACACTTTCAGCTGCACACGGCCATCGTCTAACAACAGAATGTCGCCCGGCACGACGTCTTTCGGTAATTCTTTATAATCTAAACCGACTCCGTCTTGGTTGCCTTCGCCTTTCGGCAAATCCGCATCCAATACGAATTTGTCACCGATATTCAGAAAGATTTTGCCGTCTTTGAAGGTAGAAACACGGATTTTAGGCCCTTGTAAGTCGCCCAGAATCGCAACTTGTTTGCCTAATTTTTTGGCAACTTCACGAACTTTATTGGCACGACCGATATGATCTTCAGGAGTCCCGTGAGAAAAGTTCATACGAACCACGTTCGCACCTGCTGCAATAATTTTTTCCAAGTTGTTATCACGGTCAGTTGCCGGACCCATAGTACAAACAATTTTCGTTCTTCTCAGTCTTCTTGACATGAACATACCTCTAAAGTATTGGTGATTGATGAGTAAAGTGCGGTTAATGACATACCCATTAAAATAAAATGCCACCGACCACAAAATTGGCTGTATTATACGCTGAAATTAAATGTAGATCGAGATCACAAACTGGAAATTTTTGTTTTGTTTGTCATTACAAACGGTTATCTTATCGCTATAGGAAACATCGTTAAATAAACAATACGGAGGTTATATGCGAATTTTTATCATGCGCCACGGCGAGGCTGAAATGGTGGCAAGAAGCGATGCAGAACGCAATCTCACGTTGCACGGCATTCAGCAAGCCAAAGAACAGGGGGCTTGGTTGAGCGAGGCAGCCAATCATATTGATAAAGTGATCGTCAGCCCATATAACCGCGCGCTGCAAAGTTATAATCATTTGGCAGGCAACACCAGTACAACCCTACCGCAAGAAGTCGAGACTTGGGAGGCGATAACCCCATACGGCAACAGTACGATTGTAGTCGATTATTTAACCACCTTATGGAAAGAAGGCGTGAAAAACGTATTAATGGTTTCCCATTTGCCATTTGTTGAAGACTTGGTAACCGCACTTTGCGAATCACCACAGCAAGTCGGCTTCAGCACCGGCACAATTGCCGAAATTGAATGGGAGGGAGAAGAAGGCGAATTTATTTGCAGTAATCGCCCTGAGATTTAAGCCGAAGAAAAACGGGCAGTTGATGATTGATCCGCCCGTTTTTTCGTTTTAATTACGCCTCAGCAGCGTTCAAACTCGCCAGCAGCTGTTCGCCATACGGCTGCCGCCAGCCTTGCAATAAACGCGGCGGTGTCGATGATTGGCGCTCCGCGTCGTCCGCCCACGCCCATTTAATCAATTGATGCAGCATTTTCCGGCTCGCCAGATTTTCTTTGGCAATATTTGCCGGGCAAATTTCGCTCAATTGCTGTTGCAGCCCTTTCAGTGTGTTTTTATAACGCGGCAAGGTGGCGATTTGTTCAATTGGTTGCGGATACTCCTCTGCCGCCGCTTTCTGTGCCTGTGCGACGATGTGCAGAATTTTTTTGCCGTGCATTCGGATTTCGTTCGGGTGAAAGCCTAAATCCAGCAGTTCCGAAGTGTGTTTTGGCAAGGTTTCCGCCGCTTGAAACAGCGCCTGCTCTTTCACCACAAAATTCAGCGCCAAATCCCGTTCGGTCGCCACGTTCAAGCGCCATTTCGCCAACAGTTTCAACGCCAGCAAATGCACGCCCTGCAAACGCCAGGCATTGCCGATTTTCAGATACGCGGTTTCCGGATCCGGCATTTCTGCCGCGCGTGTGATTAAAAATTCGCACTCTTGCCCGACCGCACTTTGCCACTCGGTTTGTGCCAATAACTGCGCCATTTTTTGATATAGTGGCAACAGATACCAAACATCGGCAGCCGCATATTGCAGCTGCTGCGCCGATAACGGACGCGCTAGCCAATCGGTGCGCGATGCGCCTTTGTCCAGCGCCAATTCAAAATAGTGGTTCACCAGTTTGGCAAAACCACTCGACAGCTGAAAACCCAGAAAATCCGCCATGATCTGGCTGTCAATCATCGGCTGCGGCTGCTGACGGAAGTAGCATTGAAACACTTCCAAATCCTCGCTGCAGGCGTGCAGCACTTTCAGCACGTGTTCATCAGCCAATAAAGCGCTGAAGGGCGATAAATCGCTGATCGACAGCGGATCAATCAGGCTCAGCTGTTCGCCGTCATACAGTTGAATCAAACCCAGTTTCGGGTAATAAGTGCGAGTGCGGATAAACTCGGTATCCAGCGCCACCACCGCTTTTTGCTGCGCTTGTCGGCAGACGGTTTGCAATTGCTGATCGTTGTCGACCCAAACATACGCTAAGTGCGGATTTTCAGACCGCACTTCAGCGGTTGTCGCTTGTTGGTTCATCGGTTGTTGCTCTCTACTCTTGGCTATTCATGGCTTGCGGCACGTTTTGCCAGTTCTTCATCGCGGATCACGCGGCGCAAAATTTTGCCGACATTGGTTTTCGGCAATTCAGCACGAAATTCGATTTCGCGCGGCATTTTATAGCCGGTCAAATGTTCGCGGCAATGTTTGCGCACTTCATCAGTGGTCAAGGTTTCATCGCGTTTCACCACGAAAATTTTGACCGCTTCGCCGGAATTAGCGTCCGGCACGCCGATCGCCACCACTTCCAGCACTTTATAATTTAGCATTACCACGTCTTCAACTTCATTCGGATAGACATTAAAGCCTGATACGATGATCATGTCCTTTTTGCGATCGACAATTTTCAGATTTTTATCTTCACCCATCACCACAATATCGCCGGTCGCCAACCAACCCTCTTTCAGCACTTCGGCGGTCGCTTCCGGACGCTGCCAATAGCCTTGCATCACTTGATCACCTTTCACCCACAACTCGCCGCGCTCGCCCAACTGCGCTTCGCTGCCGTCGTCTTTAATGATTTTGATGTCGGTGTTCGGAATCGGCACGCCGATATTGCCGTTGTGTTCGGTGGTGTGCGGCGGGCAAGCGGCGATGAGCGGCGAGCACTCGGTCATGCCGTAACCTTCGATAATATTGCTGCCGGTCAGCTTGTGCCAACGATCCGCCACCGCTTGATTCACCGACATTCCGCCCGCCACCGAGAGTTTCAAGGCGGAAAAATCCAGTTCCCTGAAGTTTTCGTTATTCAGCAAGGCATTAAACAAGGTGTTAACCCCGGTGATCGCCACATAAGGATGACGACGCAGCTCTTTAACAAAGCCGTTAATATCGCGCGGATTGGTGATCAGAACACCGGTCAGTCCTAATTCGATAAACAGTAAACAGTTGATAATCAAAGCAAACGCATGATACAGCGGCAAAGCGATAATCGCTTCGCGGATCATCGAATCCTCGATAAACGGATTTGCTACCCATTTAGCCTGAAAAATATTGGTTAAAATATTTTTATGGCTCAACATCGCGCCCTTCGCCACGCCGGTGGTGCCGCCGGTATATTGTAAAAATGCCAAATCTTCCGGCGCAACCTGTGGCTTAACATATTGCCGCATTTTGCCGACGCTCAGCACTTCGCGAAACGTCACCGCGCCGGGCAGCTTGTATTTCGGCACCAGCTTTTTGATGTATTTCACCACAAAATTCACCAGATTGCGCTTGCCGAATGACAGTTGATCGCCCATGCGGGTGAGAATAACGTGTTTCACCTCGGTTTCGTTGACCACACTTTCCAGCGTCGCCGCAAAGTTAGACACCACCACGATCGCCACCGCACCGCTGTCTTGCAGCTGGTGTTCCAATTCACGCGGGGTATAAAGCGGGTTAACATTCACCACCACCATGCCGGCGCGCAGTGCGCCGAACAGGGCAATCGGATATTGCAGCAAGTTCGGCATCATCAAAGCGACGCGATCACCTTTTTTCAGCTTCAACACATTTTGCAGATACGCCGCAAAGGCGCGGCTACGCTCTTCCAATTTGCGGAAGGTCAGCACTTTGCCCATGTTGATATAGGCGGCTTGATCAGGGCGCTCACGCACTGCATTTTCAAACATTTCCAGCAAAGAGCGGTATTTATCGGTTTTAATCACGCGCTCCGCCCCTTCCGGGTAGTTATCAAACCAAATCTTTTCCATAGCGATTTCTACAATTCCTTGTTCTTATTGTTGTTTTATCAAACGCTTATCTAAGCGCAGCACGCGGTTTCCACATTGGGAAGCCGCCGAAAAAATGCCTACGACGATAAGAATCCCAATAATCAAACCACTCCTCATCGTAATAATATTCGACCACTTGCTGCCAAATTCGGTAATTCTCGGCTTTAATCAACGGATAAACATAGTCCGCCTGATCGATCTTGCCGTTTTGTTTGCCGTCTAAAATGCCTTTCACGGTAATATATTGTTTTTCCAGCGATAACGGATCAACAAAGCCGTTTAATCTGGCGATAAAACGCCCGTCGCTGTTGCTGTCGAGCACCGGTTTGGCACTGAAGCGATCGATCGTCATGCTCAGCACTTCAATTTCGGTGTAACTTGGCTGCGCATTAGCTCGCACCACTTTGCCGCCCAAACGCACGGTTTGACATTGACAATCAAAATCGGCATTTGCCAGCTGTTTATAGCTGATTAACGTGTTATCGCCGCGATCCAGCCCCTGCGGCGCGATTTGACAGCCGCTTAGCAGCGCACTTAATACCAACGGAATCCAGATAAATTTTTTCATCTTACGCTCCTTAATGCCGAGCTATTCGCGCCCGGGCAATTTTTTCCAAGTCACTTGATTGCGCAGATACACCGGCTCAATTTCCAGTGCGCTGCAATAACGTTGCTGCTGCCAGTCGAGACGTGCCAGCGGCAGCATATACTGTGCCGATGGCAACAGAATATCACATTTTTTTAACAACAGGTTAGCCTGCTCAAATTGCCGATACGCCGCCCAGCCGGTGCCGACACAAACCGCACTTTGCAACTCATGCGCTTGTAATTGCTGCAACACAGCTTCCGGCGATAGCACTTGCTCATCAATTAGCGGCTGCCAAGCGGCATACTGCTCATCGTCCTGCAAGTGCGGTTGATATTGAAGCGCCGCAACATACACCTCACTCATGCGGGCATCAATCGCCGCCAATACTTGCGTTGCACCCTGCTGTTGATACGCCGCTTGTGCCATCGCGGTTAAATTAGACACCGGAATCACCGGCAGATCCGCACCGAGCGCCAGCCCTTGCACAATGCCGCTGCCGATTCGCACACCGGTGAAACTGCCCGGTCCTCGCCCGAACACTAACGCATCAAGTTGTTTCAAACCGATTCCGGCTTGTGCCAGCAGTTCGTCGACCATGGGCAAAATGCGGCGAGTGTGTGCTTTCGGGCTAAATTCGTCCAGCGCTAAAATCTCGCCGTGATACGACAGCGCCACCGAACAGCCTTCGGTCGCGGTGTCTAATGCTAAAAATATCTCTTTCATGTTGCGGTTTCTGTTTGTTGTAAAAAGTCAATCACCTTGTCTAAACTGCGGGTTCGCGCCGAGTTTGGCAGGCTTTTCAAAAAGGTTTCTCCGTATGGTCGCATGACTAACCGCGAATCACAAATAATAATCGCACCGCGATCGGTCACATCACGAATCAAGCGCCCCACGCCTTGTTTCAAGCTAATCACCGCACTGGGCAACTGCACTTGGTTAAACGGATCGCCGCCTTTCAGGCGACAGTCTTCAATTCGGGCTTTTAGCAGCGGTTCATCAGGTGCGGTGAACGGCAATTTGTCGATAATCACCAACGACAGTGCCTCACCACGCACATCCACGCCTTCCCAGAAACTAGCGGTTGCTACCAACACCGCATGGCTTTGTTGTACAAATTCGTCTAATAACCGCCCTTTCGCCATTTCCCCTTGCAGCAACACGGTCAATTCACTGTGTTCACGCAGGTATTCCGCCAACCCGCGCATCATCAAATATGAAGTGCAAAGCAAAAAGCAGCGCCCTTGATTGGCTTCAATCACCGGCAGCAGCATTTCGCCCAGTTTTTGCAAAGTTTGCTTTTGGTTACTGCTTGGCAAAAAGCGTGGCACGCACAACAGCGACTGTTTCGGGTAATCAAACGGCGACGGCAACACTTTGCGCTGCGCCTGTTGAATACCCATACGTTCACAGAAGAAGTCAAAACTACCGCCCACTTCCAACGTGGCAGAAGTGAAAATCCAACCGGCTTTTTGTTGTTGCAACTGTTCACCGAATTTATCCGCCACCGTCAGCGGGGTTAAATGCAAACCAAATTGGCGATTAAAGGTTTCATACCAATAGCAATAGCCAGTAATGCTGGTGTCTAAAATACGTTCAAATTGAGTTTGAATCTGCTCTAACCGTTCAAAAATACTGTCGAGGGTTTGTGAGCGCCCCAGTGCCAGCTTCACCACATCGCGCACAAATTGCAGATTTTCTTGCAGGTGTTTAACCGCACTTTGCGCATTTGCACTTGCCAACAGCTCGCGCAGATTGCCGCGCTGGTTGCCCTCGCCCATCATTAAACGAAAATCTTGCACCACTTTTTGCAAATGATCCGCCGCCGTGCCGAGCTGCTTCAGATCTTTCACCTCGGTGCGATAGCAAATATTAATATCACGACTGAGATCAAACAGCTGGCGAGAGGTGATCAACTGTCCGAAATATTGGCTGGCGGTGTCGGGCAACTGATGCGCCTCATCAAAAATAATGATTTTGGCATCGGGAATCAGTTCACCAAAACCGTTTTCTTTCACCGCCATATCGGCGCAAAACAGATGATGATTCACCACCACCAGATCGGCATCCAACGCTTTTTTACGTGCTTTTGAAACATAACATTCAGCATAGTTGGGACAATCACTGCCCAAGCAACTTTCGGTGGTGCTGGTTAGCTGCGGCAGTAACGGACTGTCTTCGGCTAAATCGGCACATTCACTTAAATCGCCGTTTTCAGTGGCGGTTTGCCATTTACGCACCACGGAAAGCTGCGCCAGCACCGATTTATCGCCCAACACGCCGTCGGCAATCAGCTTATCTAGCCGTTCTAAACAGAGATAATTCGCGCGCCCTTTTAATAGCGCTAATTTCCCTGTATAGCCTAGCGCTTTTTGAATCGTCGGCAAATCGCGTTTGAACAGTTGATCTTGTAGATTTTTTGACCCCGTGGAAATAATGGTTTTTTTGCCCGATAACATTGCAGGCACAAGGTAGGCAAAGGTTTTACCGGTGCCGGTGCCCGCTTCAATCACTAGCTGTCCTTGCGCGTTGATCGCCTGTTCGACCGCCTGTGCCATTTCTACCTGTTCTTGGCGCGGACGAAATTGACGGATGTGACGGCTTAAAATGCCGTCGTCGGCAAAGGCGGTGGTGACAGTCTGTTGTCGGCTCATAAGTTACTCTTATTACGCTCTTAAAAATCATCCAACACCGCAATGGCGTCGGCTAATTTTTTCACGGTAAACACTTGCATTTGGTCAATTGCGTGTTTCGGTTTATTGGCAAATGGTACAATCGCACGGCGGAAACCGTGTTTTGCGGCTTCGCTGATCCGCTCTTGCCCACTGCTGACCGGGCGAATTTCCCCTGCTAGCCCTACTTCTCCAAACACCACCAAATCTTGCGGCAACGGGCGATTGCGAAAGCTGGAAATCAGCGCCAATAGTAACGCTAAATCCGCGCCTGTTTCAGCGACTTTCACGCCACCAACCACGTTAACAAACACGTCTTGATCCGACATTTGTAGATTGCCGTGACGGTGCAACACCGCCAGCAACAGCGCCAAGCGATTCTGTTCCAAACCGACAGCCACTCGCCGTGGGTTTGCCAACATCGAGTGATCGACTAACGCTTGAATTTCGACCAACAGCGGACGCGTCCCTTCCCACAGCACCATTACCGAGCTGCCCGACGTTTGCTCCTCACCACGACTTAAGAAAATCGCCGACGGGTTTTTCACTTCGCGCAAGCCTTGTTCGGTCATGGCAAACACGCCCAGTTCATTCACTGCACCAAAGCGGTTTTTATGACTACGCAAAGTGCGGTAGCGTGAATCGGCATCGCCCTCTAATAAAATCGAACAGTCGATACAGTGTTCCAACACTTTAGGCCCTGCCAACGTGCCGTCTTTGGTGACATGCCCCACCATTACGATCGCTACTTGGCGGGTTTTGGCATAGCGGGTTAAAAATGCCGCGCATTCGCGCACCTGCGCCACACTGCCCGGTGAAGATTGAATATCCGCCAAGTGCATCACTTGGATCGAGTCGATCACAATCACTTTCGGCTTTTCTTGATCGGCAATATTGCAAATCTGTTCTACTGAAGTTTCCGACAGCATTCGCAGTTTATCGCTCGGCAAACCTAGCCGATTAGCCCGCATCGCCACCTGTTGCAGCGACTCTTCGCCGGTGACATACAGTGTCGGCATCTGTTCCGCCAACGCACACATCACTTGTAATAACAACGTACTCTTGCCAGCGCCAGGGTGCCCGCCGATCAAAATCGCACTGCCCGGCACGATCCCGCCGCCTAATACCCGATCTAATTCGCTAAAGCGACTACTAAAACGTGGTGTTTCTTGCAAACTGATTTCAGATAGCGTTTGCACTTTTGAAGCCGTTTCACCGGCATAGCCACTGAAGCGATCGCCTTTCGACACATTGCTCACCAACCGCACTTCGCTAATAGTGTTCCACGCTTTACACGCGCTGCACTGCCCTTGCCAGCGGGCATAATCGGCACCGCAGTCATTGCAGACATAAGCTTTTTTCGGGGCTTTTGCCATGTTGTTATCCTTTTCGTCGGCTGCTTAACGCACAGTTAGTTTGATTAATGCCAGCTGGCGTTTAACGATGTTGCCACTGTACAGTAATTCGCTTAAGCGTTGCACACTGTCGTTTGACAAAGCCGACTGTTGTAACGTTTTCACTTTTTGCAATAAACGCTGGTTCAATTCGATAAACTCCTGCACCGAATCCTCATCTAAGCATATTTTTTGCGCCGATTGTAACGCCATTTGCGTGCGATACGCTTGCCACAACAACGTTTCGTGCTGCTGGTAATACGCATATAATTGTGCAAACGCCTGTAGCGCCGAATCTATTTGTTGTGGTTCGAATCGGCTCGCATCTAAGGTTTCGGCATAGTAATCATTTAAATTCTGCTCGTAGCTCAATAATTCGCCGAGAACCGCACTTTGAGCCGCGCAGTTTTCAAGTTGCTGCGTCAATTGCTGCCATTCAGTCTGCCAATCGAAGGTAACTGGCGGTAACACCCCGGCAAGCTGATAGCCACGTTTCGCTTTGCTAACGCCGCCAAGACGAATCCCGTCAGTTAGACTCAAATGCTCAACAAAAGTCAGCAAATCGTCAACCGAGCCGTGTTTCAGTTCAAATTCCACCTCGCAGATCGGCGCGCTGTTTTCATTGGCTTCAATTTCGCCTTGATCGAGCGCCACTTCAATATTCGCACCGTTGCCCAGCTCGATCACCCACGCCTGGCGCAAAAAATCGGTGCTGAAAATCGGGATCAGCTGCGTTTGTAATTGATCTAACGGGCGTATCAGCTGCAAATCGTCAAAGCGGCTCAAGCCCGCCAGTTGCGGAACCGCACTTGGCAGCTCGACATCATATTCCGGGCGCATATGTAGCCCGCCGATCACTTTGCCGTCGGTTTTCAGGGTAAGAATAAACTGCTCATTCAGCGTGCGCACCCGCAGCCCCATTCGTTGCGACGAAAAAAAGTAGTCCGCCGTGTCATAATAACAGTTGCCCAAGATTTGTTGAGAATGCGACAACACATTAAAACTCGCCATTTCCTTGCTTAAAAAAGCGGCAAATTCGTGATTAACCAGTAATTTCAGTTCTATTTCTGCGCTCATACATCGGCCTTATACTGTGTTTAAAATATGACAAATCGGTTACAATCTAGCAAAAAATGCTGCTATCTCAAATTAAAATCGTGAGTTATCCTGCGCTTTCGGGTATTATTGCGCAGCGAATTGATACTCAACACAACACGACTATTTTATCGTATATTGGAGTTAATGCTATGCCAATCAATAATATCTTGGGCTTATTTGCTCAATCCCCACTCAAACCCTTACAAAAGCACTCAAACAAAGTCAGCCAATGCTGCGATATTTTAGTGCCGTTTTTCGAAGCGACCTTTAATAACGACTGGGCGCTGGCAGAAGAATTAAGAAGAAAAATTTCCGAAGCCGAAAAAGAAGCCGATACTTTGAAACGTGAAATCCGCTTAAAGTTGCCGCGCGGCTTATTTATGCCGGTGGAACGCACTGATCTATTGGAGTTGGTGACCCAGCAAGATAAATTGGCAAACTATGCCAAAGACATTGCCGGACGCGTGATCGGGCGCAATCTGTGTATTCCGTCGGTATTACAAACTGAATTTTTGGAATACCTGAAACGCAGTCTAGACGCCACCCATCAAGCCTCACTAGTGATCGACGAAATGGACGAATTGCTGGAAACCGGCTTTAAAGGGCGAGAAGTGAATTTCGTCAACAAAATGATTAACGAGCTGGACTCGATCGAAGACGATACCGACAGTCAGCAAATTCAATTGCGCCGCCAGCTGCTGGCGATTGAAGATCAATACAAGCCGGTGGACGTGATCTTTTTATATAAAATTTTAGAATGGATTGGTGTGCTGGCGGATCAAGCACAACGTGTCGGCTCACGCATTGAATTAATGCTCGCTCGTTCTTAAACCATACTCAAAATAACGATAATAAGGGATCTTGTATGGAATTTATTGCACAATATGGCAACATCGTGGTGATCATCACCGCGATTGCCGGACTTTTAATGGCGTTCGGAATCGGCGCGAATGACGTCTCCAACGCAATGGGGACTTCCGTCGGTTCAGGCACTATTACCGTCAAACAAGCGATTTTAATTGCGATGGTATTTGAATTTGCCGGGGCTTATCTGGCAGGCGGCGAAGTGACCGAAACCATTAAAAGCGGCATTATTGATCCAACCTTGTTTGCTGCAGTGCCGGAAGTGTTAATTCTCGGCATGATGTCAGCGCTGTTTTCTGCCGGCGCATGGTTATTAATCGCTTCTTATATGGGCTGGCCGGTTTCTACCACCCACTCAATTATCGGCGCAATTATCGGCTTTGCTTGTGTCACCATCGGTCCGCACGCGGTGGATTGGAGTTCAGTGAAGGGAATTGTCGGCAGTTGGTTTGTCACTCCGATTATCTCCGGAATTGTTGCCTACACGATTTTCATCAGCACCCAGCGCCTGATTTTTGATACCGAAAACCCAATGGATAATGCCAAAAAATACGGTCCGTTCTACATGGGTTTAACCAGTTTTATCCTGAGCATCGTCACCATGACCAAAGGTTTAAAACACGTCGGTCTACACCTAAGCAGTATGCAAACCTTCTTGATTTCATTGTCGATCGCTGCCGTTTCAATTATTTTCTGCTATTTCTACTTCCGCAGCGACTCCTTTAAAAATCGAGTGCAAGGCGGCGCATTCGGCGGCGTAGAGAAAGTGTTCAGTATTTTGATGTTATTAACCGCCTGTTCTATGGCGTTTGCTCACGGTTCAAACGACGTTGCCAATGCTATCGGGCCGTTGTCGGCGGTGGTATCTATCGTCGAACATGGCGGCGTTATCGCCAGCAAAACCGCACTTGCCTGGTGGATCCTGCCGTTAGGCGCAATCGGGATTGTAATCGGCTTGGCAGTGATGGGCTATAAAGTGATGGGCACTATCGGCGGCGGGATCACCGATTTAACCCCAAGCCGCGGCTTTTCCGCCGAATTTGCCTGCGCGATCACCGTGGTGATCGCCTCCGGCACCGGCTTGCCGATTTCCACCACCCAAACCTTAGTCGGTGCGGTGTTGGGGGTCGGTTTCGCACGCGGTATCGCCGCATTGAATCTGAACGTGATCCGCAATATTTTCGCCTCTTGGGTGGTAACTTTGCCAGCCGGAGCGGTTTTTGCTATTATTTTCTACTATATCCTCAATGCCATCTTTCTATAACCGTTAACAACGATAAAGGGGCGGAGCAATCCCCCTTTATCATTTCCGGCGGCGTGAAGATAGCCACACATTTTCAATTAATCAAATCGGACAGAGCATGAAACATTTTTTTAAAGCCATAATCGTCGGCACAACATTCCTACTCGGCACGCAAGCAATCGCTGAAGTGCGATATGTCACTGAAGAATTAAGTACTTATCTTCGTCGTGGCGCAGGCGATGAATACCGCATTGCGGGTTCGATTAAAGCCGGTGAAAAAGTCACCGTATTAGCACAAAAAGATAAATACACCCAAATTCGCGACAGCCGCAATCGCGACGCTTGGATTTTAAGCAGTGAATTGTCAAAAGAGCCGAGCGCCAATGTGCAAATTCCGGCACTGAAAAACCAAATTCAGGAACTCAGCCTGAAATTGAACAAGATTGATGAAGAGTGGCAACAGCGGGTTTCCGAAATGCAGCGCCGCACCCGCCAATCGGAAGCGCAAAGCAGCCAATTATTGGAACAAAACACTCAATTAAAACGCCAACTGGAAACCAGCAACAACAAAAATAAAGAGTATGAAGCGTTATTAAGTGCTGAAAAACAAGAGATCATCATTCGCTGGTTTATCTACGGCGGCTCAGTCATGCTGGTCGGATTGATTTTGGGCTTAATTTTACCAAACATCATTCCACGCCGCCGTCGTCGCAATGACGGCTGGGCATAAGCAATTCGATGAACAGCACTGAACCGCACTTTTCAATTTATCTGGTCGGCGGCGCCGTCCGTGATCAACTGCTCAATTTGCCGGTCAAAGATCGCGATTGGGTGGTGGTCGGTGCCACGCTTCAGCAGTTATTAAAGTGCGGTTATCAACAAGTCGGACGTGATTTTCCGGTTTTTTTACACCCCGAAACCAAAGAAGAATATGCCCTCGCCCGCACCGAACGCAAGTGTGGTCACGGTTATCAGGGCTTTAATGTCGATTTCACCGCCGATATCACCCTCGAACAAGATCTGCTGCGCCGCGATTTAACGATTAACGCGGTTGCGCGTGACAGCGACGGCAAGCTGCATGATCCGTACGGCGGGATTGCCGATCTGCAACAGCGTTTATTACGCCACGTTTCACCGGCATTTTCCGAAGATCCGCTGCGTGTCTTGCGCGTCGCTCGCTTTCATGCGCGCTTTGCTCACCTCGGCTTCCGCGTTGCCGACGAAACCCTGCAATTAATGTGGCAAATCAGCCAAAGCGGCGAACTACAACACCTTAGCGCCGAACGGGTTTGGTTGGAAACCGAAAAAGCCTTAACCACTCGCTCGCCGCAGGTTTATTTCCAAACTTTAAGGGAATGCGGCGCACTCGCAGTGTTGTTTCCCGAAATCAACGCCCTATTCGGCGTGCCCAATCCAGCAAAATACCACCCTGAAATCGATAGCGGCATTCATACTCTCATGGTGCTGGAACAAGCGGCAAACTTCACGGTTGATAACGCGCAAAGTGCGGTTGCCGTACGCTTCGCCGCCCTTTGCCACGATCTCGGCAAAGCCCTTTCACCGAAAAACAATCTGCCACACCATTACGGACACGAAGAGCGTGGTGTTGCCCCGACCAAACAGCTGTGCCAACGCTTAAAAGTGCCGAATGCTTATCGCGACTTGGCAGTGCTAGCCTGCCGCTACCACACTCACATTCATCGTATTCAAGAAATGAAGCCGCAGACTATCGTGCGCTTGTTTGATTCATTAGATGCTTGGCGCAAGCCGGACAATTTGAAAAACCTCATCACCGTCTGCCTCGCCGACAGCCGTGGGCGTTTGGGCTTCGAGCAATGCGACTACCCGCAAGCCGAAATCGCCCTCGCCTACTACCAAAGTGCGGTCAGCGCCGACGTGCAACAAATCATCGCCGCCGGCTACCAACACCAACAAATCCGCGAACAACTCAGCCAACGCCGCATTGCGTTGGTGAAACAAAAGAAAGCCGAGTTAGTGGGTTGTGACGGTGGTTATTAGGTAGCATAGTAGGTTTTGATGGGCTGATAAAGCCCATCCTAGTTTTAAGAAAAGAAAATAATGGCGGATTAAGCGATTTTAACCGCTTTATACCGGCTTTGCGGTTGCATGATAAGATGACGGGCGGCGACGATTTGTAGCTCGTATTTGCCGCTCTGTTGAGTAATACTCATTACATCATTGACCGCATTGGCGGTGTGTTCGAATGCGTCTAAATCCGACATGCCGTTTAATAAGTTTGCCAAGAATACGCCGCTGGTTAAATCACCAACGCCCACCGGATCTTTGCCGACGAATTCGTGTAATGGGCGGCTGATGTGCCAGATGCCATCTTGAGTGGCAAGCAGCATTTCAAATTTTGTTGCGTCTTTGCCGACTTTGCTTAAGTGTTTAACTAGCACTTTTTTCACGCCTTTGGCTAACAGGAATTTAATCGCTTCCAATGCTTGCTCAAAATTCTCAACTGTTAAGCCGGTCAGTTCGCGCAATTCAACCAAGTTTGGTGCTAGTAAATTTGCCGCAGGTAGGGCGTGTTCAACCAAAAATTCCGCCACACCGGGCGCGACAATACAACCCTTATCCGGATGTCCCATCACCGGATCGCAGAAATAGATCGCATTCGGGTTCAACGCTTTAATCTGTTTCACGGTGTTTAAAATCTCTTGCCCTTGTTCGGCGGCGCCAATATAGCCTGACAATACTGCATCGCACTCATGCAGCGCATCAATTTCCGCAATGCCTTGGGTGATTTCGGCGATTTGCTCTTTCGGGATCACCATGCCTTTCCATTTTTGATATTGGGTATGATTGGAAAACTGCACGGTATTTAAAGGCCAAACATCAACGCCCAACAGCTGCATTGGCAACACCGCGGCTTTATTGCCAGCATAACCGTAAACCACATGGGATTGAATAGATAACACGTTTTTCATTGAATAAACCTTGCGAAAAGAGAAAATAAAACCGCACTTTCGGCTAAAAAGCAAAAAGTGCGGTAGAAAAAACAGATTAGCAGTAACCGTAATCCATTAAGCGCTGATAGCGACGCTCTAACAAGGCGTCTTGATCCAGAACGGATAAATCCTCTAAATCCAGCAGCAGGCGCTGTTTTAATTTTTCTGCCATTAAGCTTACATTGCGGTGTGCGCCGCCCAATGGTTCGTCGATAATATTGTCGATTAATTTAAGTTCTTTCAAACGCTTAGCGGTGATTCCCATCGCTTCGGCAGCAAGGGAGGCTTTGTCCGCACTTTTCCATAAAATCGAAGCACAGCCTTCAGGCGAAATCACCGAATAGGTGCTGTATTGCAACATATTCACTTTGTCGCCCACGCCGATTGCCAATGCGCCGCCTGAACCGCCTTCGCCGATTACGGTGCAGATCACCGGCACTTTCAGCGTCGACATTTCACGCAGGTTACGGGCAATGGCCTCTGATTGACCACGCTCTTCCGCGCCCACGCCAGGGTAAGCGCCCGGGGTGTCGATAAAGGTGATGATCGGCATATTAAAGCGTTCCGCCATTTGCATTAAACGCAAAGCTTTGCGGTAGCCTTCCGGCGCTGGCATCCCGAAATTACGTTTCACTTTGTCTTTGACGGTGCGTCCTTTTTGGTGCCCGATAATCATCACCGGTTTGCCGTCTAAACGTGCAATCCCGCCGACAATCGCTTTATCATCGGCAAAAGCACGATCGCCTGCCAGTTCTTCAAAATCGGTAAAAATCTGTTCGATATAGTCCAGCGTATAAGGGCGTTGCGGGTGGCGTGCCATTTTTGAGACTTGCCACGGGTCAAGGTTGGCAAAGGTTTTTTTGGTTAATTCTTCGCTTTTTTTGCGCAGACGCTTAATTTCATCGTCAAGATTGATTTTGTCATCTTGTTGAGTCACGGAACGCAAAGAGTCAATCTTGGCTTCCAGCTCGGCAATCGGCATTTCAAAATCTAAAAAATCGTGGCTCATGGTGTTTCCTAGTTTTATTTATCGTTCACAGACGTAGGCACTACGCCTTTACAATAGTAATATTTATCTGACTTATCTGCGTATTCTAAGCTATTTCTGTGCCAATGGCTAAATTTTATTTCGCAGCGTGATTACTCAAATTCTAATTCCACTTGATCTTGCCCGAGCATTTCGCTGAGCTGATCAAGCAAATTATCATGTGGCTGAATCCTCCACTGGGTTCCTAGTTTCAACAAGGCGCGTCCTTGCGGGCTTTGGTAATAAATATGCACCGGCATCACCCCGCCGCTGTACGGCTCGATAATAGTTTTAAATTGGCGCACAAAGTGCGGTGTGATTTGCTCTTGAGTTAGGCAAATCGCTAAGCTTTTGGCATAGCGGCTGCGCGCCTGATCAAGTGGCAGCAGCTCGCGCACATTCATTTTTAACCCGCCGCTAAAATCGTCGTGGCTCACTTGCCCGCTGATAATCACTATCTGATCTTTTTCCAGATATTCGCCGTAATTTTGCAGCGCATCGCTGAACAGGGTGGCGTCGATTTGTCCTGAGCGATCGTCAAGAGTGATAATACCTAAGCGATTGCCTTTTTTAGTAACCGCAATCCGAGAGTTGACAATTAAGCCGCACGCAGTACTGACTTGTCCGCGGAAATTCGGTTGCAACTCGTTAATGCGATGTGAGCTGTAGTGCGAAAGTTCTTTTAAATAGCGGCTGACCGGGTGGCTGCTGAGATACAAGCCCAGCGTTTCGCGTTCGCCGTCCAGAATCATTTTTTCCGACCATTTCGGGGTGTTCGCATACGCAATTTCCACCGCTTCCGGTGCTTCGGTCAGTACACCAAACATATCTACTTGTCCGATCGCTTCGTCTTTGGCGTGTTGATCGGAGGCTTTCAGCGCATCTTGCAAGTTTTTTGCCAATGCCGCACGATGCGGCCCTAACTTATCGAATGCGCCCGACATGATAAGGCTATCAAAAGTGCGGCGGTTGATTTTTTTCAGGTCAACACGGGCGCACAAATCAAATAGATCTTTAAAGCGCCCGCCTTGGTTGCGCGCTTCAATAATCGCACTGATCGGCCCTTCGCCCACGCCTTTGATTGCACCAATGCCGTAAACAATTTCGCCTTTTTCATTCACACTGAAACGGTGATTGCCGTTATTGATGTCCGGTGGGGTAACTGTCAGCCCCATGCGCAAACATTCGTCGTATAAGCCGACGATTTTATCAGTGTTGTCCATTTCCGAGGTCATCACCGCTGCCATAAATTCCGCAGGATAATGGGCTTTTAGCCACAGGGTTTGATAAGACACCAACGCATACGCCGCCGAGTGCGATTTGTTAAAACCATAACCCGCAAATTTTTCCACCAAGTCGAAAATTTTCATCGACAACTCGCCGTCAACGCCGTTTTTGATCGAGCCCTCTTCAAACACCGAGCGTTGTTTTGCCATTTCCTCGGGTTTCTTTTTCCCCATTGCACGGCGCAATAGATCCGCGCCACCCAGCGTGTAGCCTGCCAGCACCTGCGCAATTTGCATCACTTGTTCTTGATACAAAATAATGCCGTAGGTCGGCTCTAAAATCGGTTTGAGTGATGCGTGTTGATAGTCAGCATCAGGGTATGAGATCTCTTCCTTACCGTGTTTACGGCGGATAAAGTTATCCACCATGCCCGATTGCAGCGGACCGGGGCGAAACAGCGCCACCAATGCGATAATATCCTCGAAACAGTCGGGTTTCAGGCGTTTAATCAGATCTTTCATGCCGCGCGATTCCAGCTGGAACACCGCGGTGGTTTCCGCTTTCAGCAGCACGTCAAATGCCTTTTGATCGTCAAGTGGAATCCGGTCAATATTGACTAACGGCTGATTCTCTTTTTCCAGCCGCGCGTTGATCATATCCACCGCCCACTTGATGATCGTCAAGGTGCGCAGTCCCAAGAAGTCGAACTTCACCAAGCCTGCGTATTCCACATCATTTTTATCGAAATGGGTCACCGGGTGCAAACCTTCAGGGTCACAATATAACGGTGAAAAATCGGTAATTTGGGTGGGTGAAATCACCACGCCACCAGCGTGTTTGCCCGCATTGCGGGTAACACCTTCCAGCTGGCGCGCCATGTCGATCAGGGCTTTCACTTCTTCATCGCTGTTATAGATCTGATCGAGCATCGGCTCTTCTTCAAACGCTTTCGCCAGCGTCATGCCCGGTGTTGGCGGAATCAGTTTAGAAATGCGATCAACAAAACCATAAGGGTGGCTAAGTACCCTCCCGACATCACGGATCACCGCTTTTGCCGCCATGGTACCGAAAGTAATAATTTGCGACACCGCGCCACGTCCGTACATATCGGCAACGTGTTCGATCACCTGATCGCGCCCGTCCATGCAGAAATCGACATCGAAATCGGGCATCGACACTCGTTCGGGATTGAGGAAACGCTCAAACAGTAAATCAAATTCCAGCGGATCGAGATCGGTAATTTTCAGCGCATACGCAACCAATGAACCCGCGCCCGAACCACGCCCCGGTCCAACAGGAATGTCGTTATCTTTCGACCATTGGATAAACTCCATCACGATCAAGAAGTAACCCGGGAAGCCCATTTGGTTAATCACATCTAGTTCGATTTTCAAGCGTTCATCATATTCCGGGCGCCGCTGTTTGCGTACTTCTTCATCCGGAAAAAGAGTTAACAACCGCTCTTCCAGCCCCTCTTCCGAGCGCTTGACCAAGTAATCTTCGGTGCTGAGTTCGCCGGTCGGAAATTGTGGCAGAAAATATTCGCCCAAACGGATCGTCACATTACAGCGTTGCGCAATCAACACAGTGTTTTCCAATGCTTGCGGAATATCGTTGAACAGCTCGCACATTTCCTGTTCCGTACGGAAATATTGTTGCGCACTGTACAGTTGCGGACGTTTCGGATCGTCTAACGTAAAACTGTCGTGGATCGCCACTCGAATTTCATGGGCTTCAAAATCACTTTCTTTTAAAAAGCACACTTCATTAGTGGCCACCAGCGGCAGCTGTTGCTGTTTCGCCAGTTGTAGGGCGTGCTGAATATAGCTTTCTTCATCGCGTCGCCCGGTGCGGGTCAGCGTCAGGTAGTAGTGATTGCTGAAATAGCGCTGATAAAATTCAAGTGCGGTTTGCAGTTTGTCGGTTTGCTGTTTCAGCAAAAATTTACCGACATCGCCGTTGCGGCCGCCTGACAGAATAATCACGCCCTCACGGTGTTCGATCAGCCAGTCTTGCTCAATGATCGGCTTATCCATATAGCCACGTTGATAGGCTTTGGAAATCAGCAAGGTGATGTTTTTATAGCCTTCATTGTTTTTCGCCAGTAGCGTCAACGCAAACGGCTCGTCGCCATTTAGTTCGCTATGCACCAGCACATCAACGCCGATAATCGGTTTAATGCCGCTGGAGAGTGCCTCGCCGTAGAAACGCACCAAGCCGCAAAAATTACTGAAATCAGTCAGCGCCATCGCCACCATTTGTTCGCCGGCGGCTGCTTTGATCAACGGTTTGACTTTTGCCAAGCCGTCGATCATCGAGAAGTCGCTGTGCACCTGTAAGTGCACAAAACGGGGCGGAAGTGCGGTTTCTGCCGCTTGCTCGTTCGGATTTAATTCGGTCATCGGTTATTTAGATAAATAAGCGTTAAGATCATCGTTCTTTTTGGCTTTGCTTTCCGCCGCCGGACGTAGGTAGTCCTCTTTATTCGGATCAACTTTTTTGGCTTTTTGAATCATTTTTTCAATCGTCATGCCTTGCACCAAAATCGAGAACATCACCACCGCATAGGTCAACACCAAAATCACATCACGCACGTCCATGCCGGTGTCGCCGATCATTGCCGTTTGCGCCGGAATCGACAGCGCCATTGCCAGCGCCAATCCGCCGCGCAATCCGCCCCAGGTCATAATTTTTAGGGTATACGGATTATAGGTTCTAAAATGGCTGAATACCGTGTAAGGAATTAGCAGACTGATATAGCGAGCCGCCAAGCAAATTGGAATCGCCAGCAACATCAGAATAAAACTCTGCCAAGAGACATTGATTAGCAGTAACGCCAAACCGATTAACAGGAACAGCAGTGAGTTGAGGAAATGATCGATCATCTCCCAGAAGTGATCTAAATAGCGCTGGCTCTGCTCGGAAAAGCCTTTGGTGCGCGTCCAGTTGCCAACCATAATGCCGGAAACCACCATTGCTAACGCACCGGAAACGCCGATACTGTTGGCTAAAATAAAGCCCGCGGTCGGAATGGTCAGCGTCAGCAAAATTTCCATACTTCCGTCATCAGTTGACGAAATCAGTAAATGTGCAACAAAGCCCATTAAGAAACCAAACAGAATGCCGCCCACTGCTTCATGTACAAACAATTCCAAAATGCCGCCGACGGTCGGTTCAACGCCGCCGAATGCCACGGTAAAAATCGTGACGAACACCACCAAGCCGACGCCGTCATTGAACAACGATTCGCCCTCCACCTGCATTGACAGCCGTTTTGGCGCACGCAGATTTTTGATGATCGCCAGCACCGCAATTGGGTCAGTCGGCGAAATCAGCGAGCCGAACAGCACGCAGTATATAAAGTTAATCTGCAACCCGATCAATTGGGCGCACAGATAGATCAAACCACCGATTAAAAAGGTCGATGTGAGTGTTGAAAACAATGCAAATACGCTGATTTCCCACTTTTGATCTTTTAAAATCGGTAACTTAATTCCCAGCGCACCGGCAAATAATAAAAAGCCTAAAATCCCGTTCAGCAAGAAAGTTTTGAAGTCAATTTGCTGCATAATGCCGGAGGCGATATTTTCAATACTAAACCAACCTAATTTCCCGCTGATTAGCAAAAACAGCGACCCTACCATTGCCGCCGCACTAATGGCAATCGTTGACTGAATACGATGGCTGATTTTATGCGTGATAAAACCGATCAAAATAGAGAGGGTGGAAAGTAGGCAGATGTAGGTATAAATACCCATATAAAAACCTCTGGCAAATGGTTGGGCAAAATGAGAACTCAAAAGTAGTGCAAATTAAAACAATTCAGCCAACAGATGTAAAGTGTTATATTGTGCCGACCTGAGATTTTTCTTGAGCGTTTGAATGTGATGAAAACAGTGAAGCGAATTTTATTCGGATTAATCGTTAGCGCCGTGGCAATCGGCGGTTATTATCTATACCCGTTGACGATTTTTACTACGCCTAAAATCGAAACGCTGCATCTAGATCCAAAGGATTACCGCCAAGCCGCCACCGTCGGCGAAAATACGCTGTGCTATGACCGCACTTTCGTTGAGGATCAATCAAACGCTGTGCCGGAACAAGGCAAAGTGCGGTATAAACTGCTGGTTTGGAACTTGCATAAAGGCAACGATCCCGGCTGGCAGGCACAGTTGCGGCAATACGCCGACAAAGCGGATTTTGTGCTGCTGCAAGAAGCCACCGAGCAGAACCGCATCGCGGAAGTGTTGTCACAGCAGCATTGGTACGGCATTCACGCCGGTACATTTGCGTATGACGGAGATATGTCGGGCGTGATGCTGCTTTCGACACTGCAACCGCAGCGGTATTGCGTTGGCAGCGAAAACGAGCCGTGGATTCGGATTCCGAAAATTGCCGAAGCGGCGGTGTATCCGTTGGCGGCAGACCGCACTTTACTGGTGATCAATCTGCATTTGGTAAATTTTGAATGGAATCCGTCCAATTACCGTCAGCAACTAAGCGAAATGTTTCACTTAGTGGGGCAACATAATGGTCCGATTATTCTTGCCGGCGATTTCAACAGCTGGAGTGAACGGCGTTTAAATTTAATTCAGACACTGGCGCAACAATCGGGCTTAAACGAAGTGCGGTTCAGCCCTGATCAACGGATGACCTTTATCGGCAACCCTCTCGATCATATCTTTGTTCGAGATATCAAGCTACTCAACAGCTGGACGGAACAAACCAGCAGCTCGGACCATAATCCGTTGTTTATCGAGTTTGAGTTGGAGTAAAATCCACTCATCCATTTTATCAGCGATTAAGTCAATTCATTGGGACAGCCAAATGCAGAATCTTGTCAGCAAACTCCACCGCACTTTGCAGCAGTTGCGGCTTGAAAATGCCGCGTTTTTGTTGGCATATAGCGGCGGTTTGGATTCGACCGCACTTTTATCGCTGTTTGCCGAACTCAAACAACAACTGCCGCAACTCAAGCTGCGTGCGATTCATATTCATCACGGTTTAAGCCCGAATGCTGATCGCTGGGCGGAACATTGCCAACAACAATGCGATCAATTCCAAATTCCGTTAATCATTGAACAAGTGCGGTTAGATAGCAAAGACAATCTCGAACAGGCGGCAAGAACCGCGCGCTACCAAGCGATTAAACCGCACTTGCAACAAAATGAACTGCTGGTTACCGCACATCACCTAAACGATCAAAGTGAAACTCTGCTGCTTGCCTTAAAACGCGGCAGTGGCATTAAAGGCATGGCGGCGATGCAAGTGCGGTCTGAACTGTGGCAAATGCCGATTTTCCGCCCGCTGTTGGACTATTCGCGCCGGCAGTTAGAGGAATATGTTCGCGCGCAAGCTCTCAGTTGGATTGAGGACGAAAGCAATCTGGATAACCGCTACGATCGCAACTTCCTGCGCAACCGGATTTTGCCCGAATTGCGCCAACGTTGGACGGCGATTGACCGCACTTTGCAACGTTCGGCACAGCAATGTTATGAACAACAGCAACTGTTAGAAGAACTATTGTTGCCGCTGTTTCAGCAGCACTATCGCAGCAGTGATCAAACGTTGAATATTGAAGGTTTTGTTGATTATTCGCGGCAAAAACAGCAATTTTTACTGAGGTTATGGTTGGAAAAAATCGATTTATCCATGCCAAGTCAAACCCAATTAAATGAGCTGATCGACAGCCTGATTTTTGCTGCTCACGACAGCCAGCCGCAATTACAGCTAGGTGAATTTTTTGTTCGTCGTTATCAACAGCGGCTATATCTGACCGCACGTTATGCCGATATTTCGACTTGCATTCTAAAGGTGGAGTTGCAGCAATCCCTGCAACTGCCCGATCAGTTAGGAACGCTCCGTTTTGAACCGCAAGCCGAAGGGCTGAATGTGGTGTGGCGGCAGGCTGAGCAGCCGCGCCAATTTCTGCTGCCGTTACCGAAAAATGCGGAAAAAATTGAAATCCGTTTTGCCTATTCAGGCAAAGTGCGGTTAGCCGCCAATCGCGCCAATCAAGATATTAAAAAAATCTGGCAAAATGCCGGCATCCCGCCGTGGCAGCGGCAACGCACGCCGTTGGTGTTTTATGGCGATACGCTAATTGCCGCACTTGGGGTGCTTATTCAAGCCTAATCTCACGGCATAAAAAACCGCACTTTCAAAGTGCGGTTCCCAATGCGCGGTTCAAACGCAAGATTAAATCGCCCTGCCACTGGCGTAGAACGCCACTAGCACGAGCGCGATGATGATAGTGCCCAGATTCAGTTTTTTCACTTCGCCGGAAACGATACGCCCGATTACTAAAGAAGCGAAGCCTAACATAATCCCGGTCACGATGTTTGCGGTTAGCACGATAAACACCGCACAAATCAAACCGCTCATTGCGCCGACAAAATCGTCAAAATCCAGTTTGCTGACGTTGCTCAACATTAACAAGCCGACATACATCAACGCCGGTGCGGTGGCGTAGCTTGGCACTAAAAAGGCAAGCGGTTGTAAGAACAACATAAACAGGAACAACACCCCGACCACAATCGCGGTGATCCCGGTTTTGCCGCCTGCCGCTGTGCCTGCAGCCGATTCGATGTATACCGCCGCCGGTGCGGTACCGAACACGCCGGACATCATGCTGCTGACAGAATCCGAAGTCAGCGCTTTGCCGCCGTTGATAATTTGCCCGTCTTTATCCAACAGGTTCGCCTGCCCTGCCACCGCACGGATAGTGCCGGTCGCATCAAAAATCGCGGTCATCACCAACGCGAATACGATTGGTAGAATTGCCGGTTGCAGTGCGCCCATAATATCTAAGCTGAACACCAGCGAATTTTCACCGAAGGTCGGCATTTGGAAAATTTTACCGCTGAAAGTGACATTCGGATCGGCAATCAGCCCGATCACGGTAATTGCTACGATCACCAACAAAATGCCGCCTTTAACTTGCAACCGTTCTAAACCAACGATAAACGCCAAGCCGATCAGCGACATCATCACCGGAAAGGAGGTAAACTCGCCCATTTTCACTGGCAATCCAGCATCATTGCCGACCACTAAGCCGACATTATTTGCCGCGATTAACAACAAAAACAGTCCGATCCCGATGCCTGCGCCGTGTGCAATGCTGCTCGGCAGGTTGCGTAAAATCCAAGAGCGGACGCCGGTCACCGAAATCAGGGTGAACACAACCCCCATTACAAATACCGCGCCTAATGCAACAGGAATGCTGACTTTCTGCCCGATTACCAAGCTAAAAGCGGTAAAGGCGGTCAGAGAAATGGCACAGCCGATTGCCATCGGGGCATTCGCCCAAAAGCCGATTAAAATCGAGCCTAAACCGGCGACTAAACAGGTGGCGATAAACACCGATTCCTGCGGGAATCCGGCGGCGCTTAACATATTCGGCACGACAATCACCGAATACACCATTGCCAAGAAGGTGGTCAAGCCGGCGATCATTTCCTGCCGAACATTACTGCCTCTGGCACTTAATAAAAAACGTTTTTCTAAAAACGGATTTTGCGTTGTCATAATGGTTGGTCCTAAAAGAAAAATAGAAAAGTAAAAATAAAAGAGCACATATTTTACCTGAGCAGCCGGCTGCGATCTATTAAATCCCGCATTCAAGCGGAAAAATTTTGCGTTATCACAATCTTTCGCCCAAAACGATATTGAATGGCAACTAACACATGAAATTCCGTTCAAAAAGCCGTACACTATATAGCAATTTTTAACCTAGGAGACAATTATGGCAATTCTAGTCACCGGCGGTGCCGGCTATATCGGTTCACATACCGTCATCGAGCTGTTAAATGACAATCAAGAGGTGGTTATTCTGGATAACCTGTGTAATTCATCAGAAAAATCCTTACAACGGGTCGAAACCATCACCGGCAAAAAGCCGATTTTCTACCGTGGCGATATTTTAGATGCCGCTATTTTGCAGCAAATTTTTAAACAACATTCGATTGATTCGGTGATCCATTTTGCCGGTTTGAAAGCGGTGGGCGAAAGCGTACAGAAACCGATCGAATATTATGAATGCAACGTGCAAGGTACGCTGAATTTATTGCAGGAAATGCGCAAAGCCGGCGTGTTTAACCTGGTTTTCAGCTCGTCGGCAACGGTTTACGGCGATCCGGAAATCATCCCGATCACCGAAAGTTGCAAAGTCGGCGGCACCACCAATCCATACGGCACCTCGAAATTAATGGTCGAGCAAATTTTAGCCGATACGGTGAAAACCGATGATCGCTGGAGCATGATCGTACTGCGCTATTTCAATCCGGTCGGCGCACACAGCAGCGGCTTGATCGGTGAAGATCCGAACGGCATTCCAAACAATCTGCTGCCGTATATCAGCCAAGTGGCGATCGGCAAGCTGCCACAATTATCGGTGTTCGGCAGTGATTACAACACCCCGGATGGCACCGGCGTGCGCGACTATATCCATGTGGTCGATCTGGCGATCGGGCATTTAAAAGCCCTTGCCAAACACAAAAACGACAGCGGGTTGCATATTTATAATCTGGGAACCGGCATCGGCTATTCGGTGTTGGATATGGTGAAAGCATTTGAACAAGCCAACGGCATCACCATTCCATATAAATTAGTTGAACGTCGCCCGGGCGACATCGCCACCTGTTATTCCGATCCGTCGCTGGCGGCGGAAAAATTGGGCTGGAAAACCCAATATTCGCTGGAACAAATGATGAAAGACACTTGGAACTGGCAAAAAAATAATCCGAACGGCTACCGCGATTAAGCCAGCCGATTTTGCCTAACCGAATGAACCGGCAATCCGATTGTGCGGTTCATTTTTATTTTGAGATCTCCGAATGACAGAACAACAAAAAAGCCTAATCTCACAAATTTTCACCCGCAAAATGCTGATTTGCGTGTTCACCGGATTTAGTTCCGGGCTGCCGCTGTATATTTTAATTTCACTGATTCCGCTTTGGCTGCGTTCGCAGCAGGTTGATCTGGCGACGATCGGATTTTTTGCCCTAACCGGACTGCCCTACACCTGGAAATTTCTGTGGTCACCGCTACTTGATCGCTATATTCCGCCATTTTTAGGCAGACGGCGCGGTTGGATTTTGCTGTCACAAGTGCTGCTGTTGCTGTCATTGGCACTGTTCGGCTTTCTCGATCCACAGACACACAGCGGCTTGCAACTGATTGCCGCCGCCGCAACTTTGGTGGCGTTCTTTTCCGCCACCCAAGACATTGTGCTGGACGCTTATCGGCGTGAAATTTTAGACGATAAAGAGCTGGGGCTGGGCAATTCGATTCATGTGAATGCCTATCGGATTGCCGGTTTCGTGCCCGGTTCGTTATCGTTGATTTTAGCCGATCTAATGCCGTGGCAATCGGTGTTTATCATCACCGCACTTTTCATGCTGCCGGGCATTTTGATGACGCTGTTTCTCAGCTATGAGCCGAAAATCGATCTGCCGACAAACCGCACTTTGGCTGATACCGTGGTGAAGCCGTTTCAGGAATTTTTCAGCCGCAAAGGCGTATGGTCGGCACTCGGCATTTTAGGCTTTATCTTTTTGTACAAGCTCGGCGATAGTATGGCAACCGCACTGATCACGCCGTTTTATCTGGATATGGGCTTTAGCGCCACCCAAATCGGCGTAGTCGTTAAAAATGCGTCGGTATGGCCGATGTTGGTCGCCGGGACTGTCGGCGGCATTATTATGCTAAAAATCGGGATTAACCGCGCGCTGTGGCTGTTTGGACTGGTGCAAATCGTGACCATTCTCGGCTTTGCCTGGCTGGCATCATACGGGCGTTTTGACAGTGTCGACAACAAAGAGCTGGTGATTTTAACCGTTGTGGTTGCCGCCGAATATATCGGTATCGGGCTAGGCACTTCCGCGTTTGTAGCGTTTATGGCGCGCGAAACCAATCCGTTGTACACCGCCACTCAACTGGCACTGTTTACCAGCCTTGCTGCACTGCCGCGCACACTGTTTAATTCACAGGCAGGCATACTGATCATTCTTATCGGTTATTACAATTATTTCTGGTTTTGCTTCTTTTTAGCCGTTCCCGGCATGCTTTGCCTGTTTTGGGTCGCACCTTGGAATGAGAAAAAATAATGCTGAAACCGCACTTATGCACCTGAAAGGTTACAAAGTGCGGTTTTGAGATTAAAAATGGTCTTTCGCCTGGCGTAATTCAATAAATTGCTGCAGTGTTTCCGCTTGTAGGAACGGATTGATTTGCCGTTCTAATCCCAACGTGGTCGGCAAGCTCGGCTGGTTGGCTTGGCGCAAGCGTTCCACTTTTTCGATTTGGCTTTGCACCGCACGTTGATCTTTAACTACGGTTAATGCAAAACGCAGATTACTCAGGGTGTATTCATGCGCCGCACAAACCCGCGTTTCATCCGGCAACGCTTTTAAGCGCTGAATGCCGTCGAACATCGCGGCATAATCGCCGGTGAACACCCGCCCGCAACCGGCAGAAAAAATCGTATCGCCGCAGAACAAGCAGCCGTCCAGCACGAAGCTGATATGCTTCGCCGTATGCCCGGCGGTCGGGATCACCTGCAAAGTATAATTTTTGCAACTCAGTTCCCCTTCGTCAATCACCGTGGTCGCTAAATTCGCCGTTTCAGACGAACCGAAAACCGGCAAATTCGAGTAATGCTGCAACAGTTCCGCCACTCCGCCGATATGATCATGATGACCGTGGGTCAACAAAATTGCCTGCGGCTGTAATTTATGCTCATGCAGATAGCTGAGCACCGGCGCACTTTCTGCCGGATCGATAATCAAAACCTTGTCGTTCGGTTTGGCATACAACCAAATATAGTTGTCATTTAGTGCCGGTAATGGTATTAACATAACTACTCCTTTTAAACTAATTTCGGTTAAACCAGTAAGGTGTCTGATTGATGAAGTGGCGTGCAAAATATCCCCATTCCCTACAATTGCCGACCTCTTGGCAACAATTAAAGCAAGGCGAACGCTATTGTCAAGCGCTTGAGCACTATTTTGAGCCTTGGTTTGCCAAAGTTTACGGGCAACAGCTGCTTAAAATCGGCGGCTTAAGTGCGGAATTAGCTTGGCACAATCCTAATCAACATCACATTGTGCTGTCGCCGGACTTCCTTTCGTTTAGCGATGCGCATGACGACCGCATTTTATCGACCGTTCAGGCATCAATTACCCACCTACCGTTTTATGAAAAAGCGATTGATGCCTGTCTGCTTGCCAATACCTTAAATTTTACCCAAGATCCGCACCAAGTTCTGCGTGAAGTCACGCGCGTGCTCAGTGACGACGGCTACCTGTTTATTTCGCTGTTCAATCCGTGCAGCACCTTGCTGTGGAAGCGACATTTGGAAAAGAAAGGCGAGAAGCCGCGCTGGACGATGCGCAAATACCTGAGCTGGCGAGTGATCGACTGGTTGGAGTTATTGGAATTTGAAATTGTGGACAGCCGAACCTTAATACGTGGCAGGCTACCGTACTTTTGCCGTTTAGGCGGGCAGTTGGCAGTGATTGTCGCGCGCAAACGCACAATCCCGCTGTCGCTCAATCCGCAAAAAGTGCGGTTTAAATCGCCGCTGTTTTCGCCGGCAAATGCGCTCGGCAGTTCCAAAGTGCGGTACGACGATCAGTCGGGCTGATAGCCGACATCATCTTGCGTCGGCGCTTCCGCCCCTTGTCTGGCAAGTTGATCGACCCGCTCATTTTCAATATGTCCGGCGTGGCCTTTCACCCAGCGCCAGTCAATTTGATGACGCTGAATTGCCTGATCCAGCCGCTGCCAGAGATCTCTGTTTTTCACCGGCTTTTTATTGCTGGTCTGCCAGTTGTTGCGCTTCCAGTTGTGGATCCACTGATTAATCCCATTTTTCATATATTGGCTGTCACTCGACAAGGTGACGGCACAGCTTTGGTGTAAACTTTCCAGCGCGGTGATCACCGCCAGCAGTTCCATGCGGTTATTGGTGGTCAAACGATAGCCCTGCGAAAGGGTTTTCTCATGCTGTTTATAACGCAACAACACCCCGATTCCGCCCGGCCCCGGATTGCCCAGACAAGAACCGTCGGTATATATTTCAATTTGTTTCAACATCGGTACTACACTCTTTTTTAAAATTAATGCGATAATAGCGTAATTTTAAGAAATTCCCTAATCTCAAGCGAGCGGCAAAGCATGACAATTTCGACTAACACTTTGATGGAAGACAGCGTTATCCAACGTCAGATCGTACTGGATACCGAAACCACCGGCATGAACCAATTCGGCGCACACTATGAAGGGCACTGCATTATTGAAATCGGTGCGGTGGAACTGTTAAACCGCCGCCCGACCGGCAAAACTTTTCACGTGTACATTAAGCCCGATCGCCCGGTCGATCCCGATGCGATTAAAGTACACGGCATCACCGACGAGATGCTGGCGGACAAACCGCCCTTTGAGGCGATTGCCGCCGAGTTTATCGAGTTTATCAGCGGCGCAGAGTTGATTATCCACAACGCGCCCTTCGACGTCGGCTTTATGGATTATGAATTCAGCAAACTGCCCGCCACAAAAGGGGTGAAAACCGCGAATATCAGCGTGGTGACCGACAGCTTGGCAATGGCACGCAAAATGTATCCGGGCAAACGCAATAATTTGGATGCCCTTTGTGATCGCTTAAATATCGACAACAGCAAACGCACCTTACACGGCGCGTTATTGGATGCCGAGATTCTTTCGGATGTTTATCTGCGCATGACCGGCGGGCAAGTTAACCTGTTTGATGAGGAACAGCACGAAGACGAGCCGCAAGCCGCCGCAGGCAATCAGACCGAAAACCTGCAAGCCCACGATTCACAACCACACTTGGCACAACTCTGCACTATTGAACCGGACGAACAAGAGCTGCAAGCGCATTTGGAATACCTCAAGCTAATCAATCAAAAAAGCAAAGACAACTGTTTTTGGCAGAAACGGACGCAAAACGAACGGCATTAGCCCTGTTTTCGCGCGATTCGTTTATGGATTAAGCAATTAAAAAGAGTTTTACAAAAAACAGTTGACTGTAATCGCATAGCCCTTTATTATGCGCTTCACCTAACGCGGAGTGGTAGTTCAGCTGGTTAGAATACCTGCCTGTCACGCAGGGGGTCGCGGGTTCGAGTCCCGTCCATTCCGCCACTAAATTTTAACGCATAGTACAAACTGTGCGTTTTTTATTGAAAGACATCTCAAATATCCAGTGCGGAGTGGTAGTTCAGCTGGTTAGAATACCTGCCTGTCACGCAGGGGGTCGCGGGTTCGAGTCCCGTCCATTCCGCCAATTTTTCGCTTGATATTCCAAATTTATCTATTCGTTATCGGTAAAATTCGGTATCATCTGGCACATCTTTAATTTATTCGTCTTATCACCCTTTCGCATTATTTCGACAGCAAAACCGATAATCACGAATAAAAACAAAAATAATGAATATGACGCATTGCCGTCAATCGAGGTTTTTATATGACTCCTGTTATTGCCCTGGTCGGGCGTCCAAATGTGGGCAAATCCACGCTGTTTAACCGCTTAACTCGCACCCGCGATGCGCTGGTTGCCGATTTTCCGGGCTTAACCCGTGATCGTAAATACGGTCATGCGCATATCGGCGGACATGATTTTATCGTGATCGACACCGGCGGGATCGACGGCACCGAAGAAGGCGTGGAAGAAAAAATGGCGGAACAATCGCTATTGGCGATTGACGAAGCCGATGTAGTGCTGTTTATGGTGGATGCGCGCGCCGGATTAACTCCGCCGGATATCGGCATCGCCCACTATTTACGCCAACGTGAAAAAACCACGGTGGTGGTTGCCAATAAAACCGACGGCATCGACGCCGATTCACACTGTGCCGAATTTTATCAATTAGGCTTAGGCGATATCGCACAAATTGCCGCCGCGCAAGGACGCGGTGTCAACAACTTGATTGAAGACGTATTAGCCCCGTTTGCGGAAAAACTGCAACAACAGCAAAACGAACAAGGTGAAAGTGCGGTTGGCGAACACGACGATGATCAGTGGGAACACGATTTTGACTTCAACAACGAAGAAGATACCGCACTTTTAGATAACGCACTGGCAGAAGAACAGCCGGAAGACGACAGCCATAAAAATATTAAAATTGCGATTGTCGGGCGTCCGAATGTCGGCAAATCCACCTTAACCAACCGCATTCTCGGCGAAGATCGGGTGGTGGTGTATGACTTGCCCGGCACAACCCGTGACAGTATTTACATTCCGATGGAACGCGACGGTCAGCAATACACCATTATCGATACCGCAGGTGTACGCAAACGCGGCAAAGTGACACTGGCAGTTGAAAAATTCTCAGTAATTAAAACCCTGCAAGCGATTCAAGACGCTAACGTGGTGCTACTGACCATTGATGCGCGCGAAGGAATTTCCGATCAGGATTTGTCGCTGTTAGGCTTTATCCTGAATGCCGGTCGCTCATTGGTGATCGTGGTCAACAAGTGGGACGGCTTGAATCAGGATGCCAAAGATCAGATTAAATCCGAGCTGGATCGCCGCCTTGATTTTATTGATTTTGCACGAATTCATTTTATTTCCGCTTTGCACGGCAGCGGCGTCGGCAATCTGTTTGATTCGATCACCGAAGCTTATCAGTGTGCTACTAAGCGTTTCTCTACTTCGATGCTGACGCGTATTCTGCAAATGGCGACCGACGAACATCAGCCGCCATTAGCATCCGGCAGACGCATCAAGCTGAAATATGCGCACCCGGGCGGTCATAATCCGCCGATTATCGTGATCCATGGTAACCAATTGGATAAACTGGCAGATTCCTATAAGCGCTATCTGTCAAACTACTACCGCCACAGCTTAAAAATTATCGGCACGCCGATTCGGATTCAGTTCCAAGAAGGCAACAATCCGTTTGCCGGACGACGCAACACCCTGACGCCGAACCAGCTACGCAAACGCAAACGTTTGATGAAATTCATTAAGAAATCGAAAAAATAACCTTTCTCTCTCGCCGAACCTTCGTTCGGCGATTTTTTTGCCACAATTGGCTTTGGTGCTGGCATTTATCTTGTAGAATCTCTATCATAAAATAGATTTCATCTAAGGAAACTCTATGCAAAACGCATTTTTAGATTCGATTCTTTTTTCAATCAGCGTCACTCTGCCCAATATTTTAATGCTGCTACTGGGGATTTACCTGAAAAGCATTAACATGATTAACGACCATTTCAGCAATCAAGGCTCGAAATTGGTGTTTAATATCACTCTGCCCGCGTTGTTATTTCTTAGCATTATTAAAAACCCGACTGACTATGCTTCACAAATTACCATTGTCGCACTCGGTATGCTTGGCACGATTATTTTATTTTTACTGGCGGAACTGTTTGCCGCGCGTTACGTTGCCGATAAGCGAGAGCGCGGTACCTTTGTGCAGGGTGTATTTCGCGCCAATAGCGGGATTATCGGGCTGTCACTTTGCGCCAACGCTTACGGTTCGGCAGGACTGGCGATCGCATCGGTTTACACTGCGATGATTACTCTGCTGTTCAACGTACTGGCGGTGATTACCCTCAGTCGTTCCCTCGCCGAAGGTGGCAAAGCTAATCTGCGTTATATTTTTATCCAGCTATTGAAAAACCCGTTGATTATTGCGATTGTCGCGGCATTACTGTTTAGCCACCTCGGCTTCACCCTGCCGGCAACCTTGATCAGCACCGGCGATTATTTGGCAAATATGACCTTGCCGTTAGCGCTGCTATGCGCCGGCGCCAGTTTGAATTTGAAAACCATGGATAGCTCGTCGTCGGTCGCCATTTGGGCAAGTGTCGGGCGGGTGCTGGTTGCGCCGTTGGTAATGGTGTTAATCGCACGTGCGTTTGGATTGAAAGGCATTGATTTGGGTGTAATTTTCTTGATGTCGGCAACACCGGTCGCCGCCGCCAGTTATGCGATGGTCAGAAGCATGGGCGGCAACGCCAAAACTGCCGCCAATATCATCGGCATCACTACCTTCGCCGCGATGTTCGGTTCTTCTCTCGGCATTATTATTTTGCGTCAATTGAATTGGATGTAGTGCGTTGCTGCAAACAGAAAGCGCTAAACCGCACTTTCTGTTTTAGTTAGCGCTGAGCAGGATATTCTGCAATGGTGACAGACAAATCCACCAACTGCCCAAGACGCTCAACTTGTACCTTCACCACCGTTCCCGGACGAGTATCGGAGATAATTTGCAGCAACTCAGTCGGCGAATTCACCGCTTTGCCATTAAATTGTACGATTAAATCGCCAACCGCAATCCCCGCCTGTGCAGCCGGGCCGTTCGGCGCAACTGCGGTCACTAATACCCCGCGTTGATTCAGCCCCAACTGATCTTCATTATTATAGAAAATCTGACTTTCCACCCCGAAGAAACCGCGAATCACCCGACCGTCTTGGATAATTTTTTTCAAAATATCATTGGCAATATCAATTGGAATCGCAAAACTCAATCCTTCCGCAATTTCTGTGCTGTCTTTGCCAATGCTCAAGGTATTAATGCCGATCAGCTCGCCTGCCGTGTTGATCAACGCACCGCCCGAATTGCCGCGATTAATCGAAGCGTCAGTTTGAATAAAATTCTGCCGTCCGATTTCCCCTAGCGCACTGCGTCCGGTCGCACTGATAATTCCTTGGCTGACACTCTGCCCCAAGTTATACGGATTGCCGATTGCCAACACCACATCGCCGACAGAAACTCGGCGGGTTTTATTTTGTGGAATTGTGGGTAAATTGCTCGCCTGAATTTTCAGCACCGCCAAATCGGTCAGGCTATCAGAACCGATTAATGAGGCTTCATAGATTTGTCCGTTTTGCAACGCAACCACGATCTGATCCGCACGATCGATCACATGACGATTGGTCAATATATAACCGTCCGCCCGCATAATCACGCCCGATCCTAAATTATTGACCCGCAGTTGATCGCGATTTTCAAGACTCGCATCGGCTTGCAATGCCTGATTATATACGTTGACAACCGCCGGCGCGGCAATCCGCACCGCACTCGCATAAGAGATAATTTGCGGAGAATCCGAACCGTTAAACCAGCTGGTTTTTTGCCAAACCGGCATTAAGCCCAACACTAAGGCGGCGGCACATAAACCGATTAACCCCGATTGCAACAGTTTTTTCAGCATTGCTCCTCCGACTGATGTTGAACAGCTGGGCGATAGATCATTTTAAAATCCTCACCGATTTGCTCACTGCTGACCAATTGCCATTGCGGTGCGTCCGCTAGTTTGTGCAGATCCGGCATATGACATAGACCACGCGCTTGATCGCCCAATAATTTCGGCGCAATATATACAATCAATTCATCGACTAAATTTGCACTAATCAGCGAACCTGCTAAATTTGCACCGGCTTCAATCCACAGGGTATTAATCTGGCGCTTGCCCAATTCTTGCATTAACGCCGCCAGTTGGCTTGGCTGCGCATTCAGTTCAATCGCTTCCACAAAATCAGGAAACGCTGATAAATCGCGCAGTTTATTGCCATTTCCCACCAACCAAACCGCACTTTCAATGCCAAACAGCTTATGATAAGGACGGATACGATGTTTTGAATCCATAATAATTCGAATCGGTTGGCGTATATTTTGCTCAGGATAATGCTGTCGAATCGCCTCAGGCAGCTGCTGCCAGCGTACATTCAACAGCGGATCGTCAACTAATACCGTGCCGCTCGCCGATAAAATCGCGCTGGCACTGGCGCGGTAATCTTGCACTTCCGCCCTTGCCGCTTCACCGGTAATCCATTTACTTTCGCCTGACGCAGTGACGGTTTTACCGTCAATCGTCATCGCCATTTTCAATTGCACAAACGGGCGACCGCTGCGCATTCGTTTTAAAAATCCTTTGTTTAATGCTTCCGCTTGCGCCTCAGATAGCCCGACAGCAACTTCAATTCCTGCTTCTTGCAGCAATGCAATCCCTTTTCCGGCAACTAAAGGATTCGGATCACGCATTGCGATCACCACGCGTTTCACGCCGTTTTCGATAATTTTTAACGCGCAAGGCGGCGTTCTGCCAAAGTGTGAGCAAGGCTCCAATGTCACATACAGGGTTGCGCCGACCGCACTTTGCCGACGACATTGTGCAAACGCATTGACTTCGGCGTGTCCTTCTCCCGCTTTTAAGTGATACCCTTCGCCAATGATTTCGCCGTCTTTGACAATCACACACCCGACACGCGGATTAGGATCCGTTGTCCAACGTCCTAACTTCGCCAATTCCAGTGCTCGCTGCATAAATTGCTGATCTTGTTCTGAAAATACTGTCGTCATCGGCGCTTATCCTTGCTCTTTTGCGATCATTTCATCGGTTAATTTCTCAATTTCATCCCCGAATTGTTTAACATCGTCAAAGCTCAAATAAACCGACGCAAAACGAATGTAAGCCACTTTATCCAGGCTCTTCAATTCATCCATCACCAATGCCCCTACCAATTTACTTTGCACCTCACGCTCACCGGTAGCCTGTAATTGATGAATAATATGACTGATAGATTTTTCTATATCGTCGGCACTCACCGGACGTTTTTCCAATGCCCGCAGCATACCGGAGCGTAATTTTTTCTCGTCGAAGGGAACTCGATTGCCGTTCGTTTTGATAATTTTTGGCGTGACCAATTCTGCCGTTTCAAAGGTGGTAAAACGCTCGCGACATTGCGCGCATTCACGACGACGGCGCACTTGATAGCCGTCCGCCACTAAGCGCGAATCAATAACCTTGGTATCTTCCGCAGAACAAAAAGGGCAATGCATGAGTTCCTCTCTTTATTTCAGTATGCTATATGCTAGTTCATTAGATAAACATGAAATCTAAGCCGTTTAGTCTATTATAGTTATTATCTGGATATTTGCCCATTTTTTCTTAGTAAAGTGCGGTCAACCGCACTTTGACTCCATATTTTTTGGCATAGTAGCCAAAAATGTGGCTGATTTTGAGATCTAAGCTTCTATTAGACATTTTTGTGGCTACTCCTCTTAAAGCGCTAGTTTTTCTAGCTCTTTTTATTCAAAAAATCCTGTATAAACATAATCTTATTCCTTCGGTTTAGTCCATTATGAACGGATAATTTCTGCTTTAAATCCTTAAACAGCCCTTCCAGCCGATTTGTCGTTTTTTCTATCCGTAACTCCGGGTATTTTTCAAAGACAAACAAGTAATCCATATAGCGTTTAATACTGGCATAAGCCCCTCTCAATTTGCGATGTTTATAAGGAAATTTACCCTGATTATCGGGTATATCAGACCGTTCTTCTAAGTAAGCTTTATGCTGCAAAAACCAGTGATGCAAACGGACATAAAAGTCATTTTTGTGACTCTGCTTGAGTGTTTTAACCATTGTTTTCAGTTCCTTTCCGGCAACGGATTTAGGGTTTCTCGTCAGCTTGCGAATCACCATTGCAACAAGGTGAAATTGGCACATTTGGGTTGGCGTATTAAATATATCTTTCAATAAGCCCCGTCGCCCATCGCAAGTAATAGATTGAATAATAAATCCTTTTTTACGCAATCGATTGATGGCTTTGGTATAGTAAATGTCCTTTTCGGTACGAACGATTTGGTGGTAAATCACCTTTTTTGAGCGGGAATCCATTATGACTAATACGCCGAATTGTCGCCCGAAAAAAGTGACATCCATAATAAGATTCAACATTGTGGTTTGCGGTGTGCTGAGTGGCGTTTTAGGGGCTTTTTTCAGGTGCCTTTGGATAGTCCTGACCGAACAATCATAGGTTAACGCAAGCTGCTTATACGTCTGTTTTCCGACGGTGTAATCGTGCCAGATTTGGGCGGATTGAAGGTAATTTGTGTGAGAATATGTCCGTAAACAATCCAAGCATTTATAGCGTTGCTTGCCTGAATTTTTACCGTGTTTTTTAATGCGTTCTGAACCACAGAAATAGCAATTTTTTGGTCATTTTAAAAAATCTCACTTAACGCCTTATTCTATAAGGGATTAAGCGAGATTTCAGCCACATTTTTGTCTACTATGCCTATTTTTTCTAAAAGCGTCCCAAAACAAAAACCCCTGCATCTCTCGATACAGGGGCTATCTTATATAAAATCCGGCGGTGTCCTACTCTCACATGGGGAGACCCCACACTACCATCGGCGTTACAGCATTTCACTTCTGAGTTCGGCATGGAATCAGGTGGGACTACTGCACTATCGCCGCCGGAATAATTCGGCTTGATTGTCATTTTGTTCGTTCGTACTTATCTATACTTTCGTATCTATTCTTTCGTGCGTCACGCTATTCTTTATTCGGTCACAAGCTAATCTCTTCAAAAACTCTTTCTTATCAGGTTCTCTAGTTGACTCTATCCTCAACTCAAAAACCCTTGAGCGTTGTATGGTTAAGCCTCTCGGGCAATTAGTACGGGTTAGCTCAATATATCACTACACTTACACACCCCGCCTATCTACGTCTTAGTCTTAAACAACCCTTACCGACTCTTAGTCGGGGAGAACTCATCTCAAGGCAAGTTTCGTGCTTAGATGCTTTCAGCACTTATCTCTTCCGCACGTAGCTACCCAGCAATGCTTCTGGCGAAACAACTGGAACACCAGCGGTGCGTCCACTCCGGTCCTCTCGTACTAGGAGCAGCCCCTTTCAATTCTCCAACGCCCACGGCAGATAGGGACCGAACTGTCTCACGACGTTCTAAACCCAGCTCGCGTACCACTTTAAATGGCGAACAGCCATACCCTTGGGACCTACTTCAGCCCCAGGATGTGATGAGCCGACATCGAGGTGCCAAACACCGCCGTCGATATGAACTCTTGGGCGGTATCAGCCTGTTATCCCCGGAGTACCTTTTATCCGTTGAGCGATGGCCCTTCCATTCAGAACCACCGGAT
The DNA here is from genome assembly GCF_052931395.1 of Testudinibacter sp. P27/CKL/0425. Lineage (NCBI taxonomy): Bacteria > Pseudomonadati > Pseudomonadota > Gammaproteobacteria > Pasteurellales > Pasteurellaceae > Testudinibacter > Testudinibacter sp. P27/CKL/0425. The sequence continues at coordinate 2,055,696 of NZ_CM128801.1, forward strand.
CACTATGACCTGCTTTCGCACCTGCTCGACATGTCCGTCTCGCAGTCAAGCTTGCTTATACCATTGTACTAACCTCACGATGTCCGACCGTGATTAGCAAACCTTCGTACTCCTCCGTTACGCTTTGGGAGGAGACCGCCCCAGTCAAACTACCCACCAGACACTGTCCACGACCACGTTCCGCAGTCTGTGTTAGAACATCAAACCTTAAAGGGTGGTATTTCAACAACGACTCCATAACAACTGGCATTGCTACTTCATAGTCTCCCACCTATCCTACACATCAAAATTCAATGTTCAGTGTCAAGCTATAGTAAAGGTTCACGGGGTCTTTCCGTCTAGCCGCGGGTACACCGCATCTTCACGGCGATTTCAATTTCACTGAGTCTCGGGTGGAGACAGCCTGGCCATCATTACGCCATTCGTGCAGGTCGGAACTTACCCGACAAGGAATTTCGCTACCTTAGGACCGTTATAGTTACGGCCGCCGTTTACTGGGGCTTCGATCAAATGCTCTCACATCATCAATTAACCTTCCAGCACCGGGCAGGCGTCACACCCTATACGTCCACTTTCGTGTTTGCAGAGTGCTGTGTTTTTAATAAACAGTTGCAGCCAGCTGGTATCTTCGACTGACTTCACCTCCATCCGATAAGGACTTCAATTACCATCAGCGCACCTTCTCCCGAAGTTACGGTGCTATTTTGCCTAGTTCCTTCACCCGAGTTCTCTCAAGCGCCTGAGTATTCTCTACCTGACCACCTGTGTCGGTTTTCAGTACGGTTTATTATAAGATAAGCTTAGCGGCTTTTCCTGGAAGTGTGGTATCGGCAACTTCGACTCCGTAGAGTCTCCCCATCACGCCTCTGATTTAAATGACCGGATTTGCCTAATCATCCATCCTACACGCTTGGACCGGGACTTCCGTCACCCGGCTCACTTAACCTGCTCCGTCCCCACATCGCTCTTATAACAAGTACGGGAATATTAACCCGTTTCCCATCGACTACGCTCTTCAGCCTCGCCTTAGGGGCCGACTCACCCTGCCCCGATTAACGTTGGACAGGAACCCTTGGTCTTCCGGCGAGGGGGTTTTTCACCCCCTTTATCGTTACTTATGTCAGCATTCGCACTTGTGATACGTCCAGCATACTTCTCAATACACCTTCTTCCGCTTACACAACGCTCCCCTACCCAACAGGCGTATCACTAATAATCCTTCCTCACGCCGATTCAACAGCATACCGTCTCAACGTTTAAAGGGCTTGACCAACTTACTCATTCCACTCGTAAGTTGTTAAGCTTAAGGCGTATTAGTGATACGCCTGATGCCGCAGCTTCGGTGACTAGTTTTAGCCCCGTTACATCTTCCGCGCAGGCCGACTCGACTAGTGAGCTATTACGCTTTCTTTAAATGGTGGCTGCTTCTAAGCCAACATCCTAGCTGTCTAAGCCTTCCCACTTCGTTTCCCACTTAACTAGTACTTTGGGACCTTAGCTGGCGGTCTGGGTTGTTTCCCTCTCCACGACGAACGTTAGCACCCGCCGTGTGTCTCCTAGATATTACTCTTCGGTATTCGCAGTTTGCATCGGGTTGGTAAGTCGGGATGACCCCCTAGCCGAAACAGTGCTCTACCCCCGAAGGTATTCATCTAAGGCTCTACCTAAATAGATTTCGGGGAGAACCAGCTATCTCCCGGTTTGATTGGCCTTTCACCCCCAGCCACAAGTCATCCGCTACTTTTTCAACAGTAGTCGGTTCGGTCCTCCAGTTAGTGTTACCCAACCTTCAACCTGCCCATGGCTAGATCACCGGGTTTCGGGTCTATATCATGCAACTACTCGCCCAGTTAAGACTCGGTTTCCCTTCGGCTCCCCTATTCGGTTAACCTCGCTACATAATATAAGTCGCTGACCCATTATACAAAAGGTACGCAGTCACCCCATTAAAGAGGCTCCCACTGCTTGTACGTACAGGGTTTCAGGTTCTATTTCACTCCCTTCACCAGGGTTCTTTTCGCCTTTCCCTCACGGTACTGGTTCACTATCGGTCAGTCAGGAGTATTTAGCCTTGGAGGATGGTCCCCCCATCTTCAAACAGGATTTCTCGTGTCCCGCCCTACTTGTTGTTAGCCTAGTACCACAATGGAATCTTCGGATACGGGATTATCACCCTCTACGATTGTGCTTCCCAGCACATTCTCCTAATTCCATCGCTATCACTAACGGCTCTTCCGCGTTCGCTCGCCGCTACTTACAGAATCTCGGTTGATTTCTTTTCCTCGGGGTACTGAGATGTTTCAGTTCTCCCGGTTCGCCTCAACACACTATGGATTCATGTGTTGATAGTGGGTTCTTCACCCACTGGGTTTCCCCATTCGGATATCGTGGAGTGATAGCGCTTCTTATCAACTCCTCCACGCTTTTCGCAGATTAGCACGTCCTTCTTCGCCTCTGACTGCCTAGGCATCCACCCTGCACGCTTAGTCACTTAACCATACAACCTCAAGAGTTTTCATCCCTGACGCTGTCTCAATTGACTCGTGCGTAAGTTTCCCTACGCTGACCTATCAAGTGCCTTTTATCACTCAACAAGTCCTTCGATTTCTCGATTACTCAGCTCTTACGATGTTATCTTCAATAAACTTTCATTCATCAAAAACAACTCGCTTGAGTTCTCTTCAGTTTTTAGCTTGTGTCCAAATTTTTAAAGAACAAATCAGTTTTTCAACCAATACTCAATTCTCTTACCGCACTTCGATATTACCGTGCTCGAAGAAAATTCACTATTAATCGCAAAACCTAACAACCAACAGGATTGGTGGAGCTAAGCGGGATCGAACCGCTGACCTCCTGCGTGCAAGGCAGGCGCTCTCCCAGCTGAGCTATAGCCCCTCGTCAGTCTTTTGTATTCCCTTCCGTTAGCCAATTCGCTTATTCAAAGTCATTTTAAGGTGAGAAGCGCAATGTATGTTAATACATGAGCATCGCAACCATTAAAAGGGCGCAGAATAAGTAGAATTGGTAGGCCTGAGTGGACTTGAACCACCGACCTCACCCTTATCAGGGGTGCGCTCTAACCACCTGAGCTACAAGCCTGCCGAGGAATACTCTCTTCTTTCTTATCAAACAATCTGTGTGAACACCTATACAACACATCAATCTACTAAGGAGGTGATCCAACCGCAGGTTCCCCTACGGTTACCTTGTTACGACTTCACCCCAGTCATGAATCATACCGTGGTAAACGCCCCCCCGAAGGTTAAGCTATCTACTTCTGGTACAACCCACTCCCATGGTGTGACGGGCGGTGTGTACAAGGCCCGGGAACGTATTCACCGCAACATTCTGATTTGCGATTACTAGCGATTCCGACTTCATGGAGTCGAGTTGCAGACTCCAATCCGGACTACGACGCACTTTAAGAGATTTGCTCATCATCGCTGACTCGCCACCCTCTGTATACGCCATTGTAGCACGTGTGTAGCCCTACTCGTAAGGGCCATGATGACTTGACGTCATCCCCACCTTCCTCCGGTTTATCACCGGCAGTCTCCTTTGAGTTCCCGACCGAATCGCTGGCAACAAAGGATAAGGGTTGCGCTCGTTGCGGGACTTAACCCAACATTTCACAACACGAGCTGACGACAGCCATGCAGCACCTGTCTCAGAGCTCCCGAAGGCACTCCCGTATCTCTACAGGATTCTCTGGATGTCAAGAGTAGGTAAGGTTCTTCGCGTTGCATCGAATTAAACCACATGCTCCACCGCTTGTGCGGGCCCCCGTCAATTCATTTGAGTTTTAACCTTGCGGCCGTACTCCCCAGGCGGTCGATTTAACGCGTTAGCTACAAGAGCCAGATATACACCCAACCCCTAAATCGACATCGTTTACAGCGTGGACTACCAGGGTATCTAATCCTGTTTGCTCCCCACGCTTTCGCACATGAGCGTCAGTATTTGTCCAAGGGGCCGCCTTCGCCTCCGGTATTCCTCCACATCTCTACGCATTTCACCGCTACACGTGGAATTCTACCCCTCTCTACAATACTCTAGATAAACAGTATGAAATGCAGTTCCCAAGTTAAGCTCGGGGATTTCACATCTCACTTATCTATCCGCCTGCGTGCCCTTTACGCCCAGTTATTCCGATTAACGCTCGCACCCTCCGTATTACCGCGGCTGCTGGCACGGAGTTAGCCGGTGCTTCTTCTGTGACTAACGTCAATGACTAACCCTATTAAAATTAGCCCCTTCCTCATCACCGAAAGAACTTTACAACCCGAAGGCCTTCTTCATTCACGCGGCATGGCTGCGTCAGGGTTGCCCCCATTGCGCAATATTCCCCACTGCTGCCTCCCGTAGGAGTCTGGGCCGTGTCTCAGTCCCAGTGTGACTGGTCATCCTCTCAGACCAGTTAGAGATCGCGGGCTTGGTAGGCCATTACCCCACCAACTACCTAATCTCACTTGGGTTCATCTTATGGCGCATGGCTCCGAAAAGTCCCACACTTTAATCTCTCGATACTACGCGGTATTAGCGACAGTTTCCCGTCGTTATCCCCCTCCATAAGGCAGATCCCCAAGCATTACTCACCCGTCCGCCGCTCGTCAGCAAGGAAGCAAGCTCCCCCCTGTTACCGCTCGACTTGCATGTGTTAAGCCTGCCGCCAGCGTTCAATCTGAGCCATGATCAAACTCTTCAATTCAAGTTCAATCGCTCAATGAATATCTGACCTAAAATAAATTTACTTCAGCACTCATTAAGACTTTAATATTTAAAATTTTCATACCAATGTCTTGCACAAGTGCCCACACAGATTGTCTGATAAATTGTTAAAGAACAAAAAACCTTGCTTTATCTTTCAACTAAGACAAGGCGATTTCAACTTTATAAAAGTGAAATGGTCGGCGAGATAGGATTTGAACCTACGACCCACTGGTCCCAAACCAGTTGCGCTACCAAGCTGCGCTACTCGCCGATGGTTGCTTCTCGTTAATACAAACCAGAAGCAAAATTTGGGGTGGCTAATGGGACTTGAACCCACGACAACTGGAATCACAATCCAGGGCTCTACCAACTGAGCTATAGCCACCATTGTTGTTGACAAGCGTTAGCTGAATCAAAATGCGAACGCATGGCGCGCTCGACAGGATTCGAACCTGAGACCTTTGGCTCCGGAGGCCAACGCTCTATCCAACTGAGCTACGAGCGCACATCGCGTCGTTGCGGAGCGCATATTAAGTGTTTCTCAATTGCTTGTCTAGTGATTTTTTTATTTTTTTTCTTGCCTGCTGTTAAAATATGCAGATTGCTTACTATTTGCCAACATTCTGTTTATTTTGCTGGCAAGATCACAATTTATTCGTGAAATAGTAATAAGCATATTTTAATAGGTTCACTTGTCTACGCCAGCGAGTCGGCTGGCTTAACAGGCGATATAGCCACTCCAGATTGGCTTTTTGCCAAATTAGCGGTGCACGTTTTACTCTGCCGGTGAACACATCATAAGTTCCGCCCACACCCATGTATAGCGCCTGCGGATAAGCCTGCTGACACGCCAACATAAACCGCTCTTGCTTCGGCGAACCCATCGCCACGGTAACAATTTTCGCCCCGCTGTTTTTAATTGTTTCAATCAGCGCTGTTTGCTGTTCCGGTTTAAAATAGCCGTCTTGTACACCGGCCAGATTCACATTCCACTGGGTTTGCAACTTTTGTTGGGTTTGTTCTAACACTTCCGGCTGCCCGCCGACCAAAAAAACCGGTGTTTGCAGCTTACCTGCTTTTTCCATTAACGCATACCATAAATCACAACCCGCCACGCGCTTCAGATTTTGGTATTGCGGATATTTTTTATGAATGGATTTCACAATACTCATGCCGTCCGCATATTTAAATTCGGCATTTTGCAACAATTCTTTAATTTCCGGTTGCTTTTCGGCGGTGATGATTTTTTCAGCGTTAATCGCAATTAATTTACCGTATTGCACGCCTTGTTCATTTAGTAAAAAATCCAAAAATGCGGTTTGATCTTGAACCGCCAAAATATCGATACCGCGAATCGCGACTTTTTCAATCATCCTGTTTCTCCTGCTTTATTTCGCAATCCCTTTGTGCCGAATGCAGCCTGTTTGCCGCAACAGCAGTACAACTAATTTACTGATCAGCACTGCTGTGACAAAAATCAATGAAAAGAATACCCAACGCGACACAAACGCATCCATTCCCTCTCGCACCAATACAATCAAATTAAAAATGTTGGCAAAACAATACGCCTGAATCAGTGCGCTATGGCTGCGATGGGCGGTCTGTTTGCCATGTTGATATAGAAAATCCATGCCTTTCAGCAGCCAGCCGCACACTATTGCGCCCAAAAGCATAAACGGAATTCCGCCCATAATTAGAAACGAACCGAGCAGCGTCGGTGAAATCGCCAGCCCCGCGTAATAGTTCAGCACTTCCCAAGTGAAATAGTTGGCGGAGTTGACCACTAAGTCCGGGCGATTTTCCCAAAGATCTTTCGGGATAAACACATAAAAATCGCGCATAATCGGCGCTAAGCCTTGAAATTCGATTTGCGAGTAATGCGAAAACAGCAACGCCAAGTTTTCCCACGGTGAAAAGGTATCCCGGGTTAAATATAAAAAAGTATAAAACGCTTCGCTGCCGCTCACATCCAAGCCATAGCGCGCCAATGCCAAGCCGAACATTGCTACAATCGCCACCGCGCCTGCAATAGCTAGCGTCATGATTGAAATATATTGCTTGCTGATACCAATAAAAAAGAAAATCGCCACTGCTAGTGCAATATTAGCGCGCGTGCCGCCGACCAGCAAATAGGTCAATACCCCAAAGCCGACACCAAACAATAAGAACAGCACCCAATTTAATTTGGTTGGTTTTAAAAAGTAAAAAATCAGCAATGCCGGCAAAAAGAAATAGAAAAATCGCTTTAACGCCGTGCCGCTGCCGTGGGAAAAAATCTTGCTGTAACTGTCTAATTTAAATAATAAAAAGCCGTTTAAACTAAAAAATGCGCCAATCGTACCGAGTGCGACCAGCAATAACAGCAATGCACTGAGTATTCCCTCAGAGCTTGAGTTTTGGCGTGCGTGCGCAACAGCCGAAAGTGCGGTCGGTTGGTGTGGCGAATTTGCAACTAGTGGTGATAACCGCACTTTGTAACAAACGTAATACACTATATAAAAAACTAATGCCGAAAACAGCGCGATAAACAAGGTTTCAAACGGCAGTGGCTGCACGTTAAACCCGAATGCCAGCAGCATACTGAACGGGAAGCCGAGATAAAAGGTCAGCAGATAGATCAGCGTAAACAATAATTGGAACGAAAACCGCACTTGCTTAAAAGATTGATACGCCAAATAGCCGATCAATACCAGCGAAAAAGTATATAGCAGCACCAATGCGCTCAATTGCGTTAAACTCAGCATCTTGCTATTTTTGTCCCCATTTGGTTAACAGTTGCAGCCAGCCGTCGGCGAAATTCGGCGCAAAAAAATCAATTTTCCGTTTATCCAAGTGCGCTAACCGCACTTTGCTCTCCGCCACGCGTGCCGGCGTGAGTTCTGACATTGGAATAAACGGGATCTGTTGCTGGCGCATATCCAAACAAAACGGATTTTCAGGATTCAGCACCAGCGGAATATCAAATTGGGTTAACAGGCAAATCGTGCCGATTCCTTGCTGACGAGAGAAAATAAAATAGCCCAAATCACAGCCTGACAGCAAAGTTAAATAATCAGCAAAATCCATCCGTTGTTCCAACACCTCAACCGCACTTGGAGCAAACAGCGCCTGCGCTTTGGCTTTCACTTGCGCAATATACGGCTGATTATCTTCAGGATAGCCCATTGGAACCACAATCCGAACATTATCGCCCAATGCCTGTTTGATCTGTTGCAACGCCTCAAGATGACGATTTGAAGGATCACCCGAATTGCCTAACAAAATCGTTAACGGCGGTTGTTCAACCGCACTTTGTGCTTTTGGCACAGGTTGCAATGACGGATCCATTTTGGTCGGGAAATACAGCACCGTTTGCTCGGCATTCGGATTAATCCGTTTAAACTGCGCCAAATCGCCCACCGTGCCGAATACATGGCGCAACTTTTTCTGTGCTAAACGACGCAGCGGATAAAACAGCTTAAACTTCCATTGTTGAGAATCTTCATATAAATCCGCGCCCCAAATATGCCAGCCAAGACGCGCTAACGGCAGTTGATTGCACAAAATCGCCAACCAAATCGCCACGTTAAATTGCCCGTGCAACAGGTAAAATGTGTCATCGCGCTGTTTTACTTCCGCACGCAAAAATTGTGCCAGCGCTTTTTTGCTCTTAAAACGCACCACTTCCGGCGGATCATCCTGCTGGGCTTTGCCGACAAGATAAAAACTGGCACGCGCCTGCGGCGGAATCCGATCCCATAATTGGGTGCGGAAAAACTGCATAACGGTTTGATTATGTTGCGGAATATCCGAGCCTAAAATATGGCAAACTCTCATGCGGTTTCCTTATGTGCGGTGCGTTTTTGATAGACAGCAAAGCCAATTGCACACAGCAGAAAATAACTAATATAAGTAATCATGTATGATTGCGTCGCGCCCTGCGCGCCGTGCAACGGAATCAGCCAATAAGATGTACCGAGCAACAGCGAAAATTGTACGATTTCCGCCAACACATACAGTTTCAAGGCGGCTTTTGCCACGATCAAATAGCCAAAAATATATGCCGAAACTTTGAATACATCCCCCAGCAGCTGCCATAAAAACAGGTTTTCCATGGGCAAAAATTGCTCGGAAAACAAAATGCGGATCACGAGATCGCGCAGTAAATAGATCGCACAGCTCACCACCAATACTGTTGGCAAGACAAATTTTAACGCCTTCCACACTTCTTGCTTGATCGGCTGCGGCGCGTTCAATTTGGAAAACGTCGGCAGTAAATACACCGAAAAGGCAGCGGTGATAAATTGCAAATAGGCATCCGAAATTTTACTCACCCCTTGCCACAAGCCAACATCGTGCATACTGTACGCATCCTGCAACCAATCACGCATTAAAATATATGCCAACGGCAAGGTGATCGCGGTGACAAATACCATGCCGGAAAATTTAAGCAGTTTTTTCGCTTGCGCGCGATCAAAGTGCGGTTTCAACAGTGTCAATGAAAAATTGGATTGGCGCTTTGTTAACAGAAAATAAGCCGGTATGATAGTAACCGCCGGCACGATAGCTAAACCGACCAAGGCGCCTTGATACCCAAACACAAACAGCCCCAGCAGGAAACCTATCACCCCGAGTAACGCACCAAGAATAATACTCAGCGCATTAGCTTTGGCATTACGCTGTCCGCGCAAAATCGCTAAAAAATAGTTACTCAGCGCAATGCCGAATTGCAACAGCGCCAGTAGCCGAATCACATTTTGATAGCCCGCTTCGGCAAATAAAAAATCGGCAATCGGCGTGGCAAACAGTAATAAAGTGACACCTAATAACAACGAGAAACCAAGAATAATCGTTGATGAAGTGGCTAGCGTCCGTTGCAGCTGTAATGGCTGTTGTTCGTATTCCGCTACATATTTGGTCACGCCGTTAAAAATGCCCGCCCCCGCAAATACGCCCAATACGGTGAGCAGCGTCATGTAGTTCGCCGCACGCCCAACGCCTTCGGTGCCAAAGGCGATCGCCAACAGCTTCACCGCCAGCAAACCGACAAAAATTTTGGCGACGGTGGAGGCTGCGGTCCAAAGGGTGGTCGAGCCGAGAGATTTTTTCATAATCCGTTCGCGCAGCAAACTAAACCGTTTGCTGTAAATACGCCGTTGCCGCGGCAATTACGCGTTCGATTTCTTCATCACACATATTATAGAATAGCGGTAAACGCACTAAACGTTCGCTTTCACGCGTGGTAAACTGATCTTCACCATCGAAACGCCCAAACTTTTCCCCTGCAGGACTGGAGTGCAACGGCACATAGTGGAACACACTCAAAATATCTTGTGCTTTTAAGGCGTCAATAAACGAAGTGCGGTCAGCCACGTCATTCAGTTTCAAATAGAACATATGCGCATTGTGACGACACTCTTGTGGAATGCTCGGCAATTGGACTCGTTGGCTAGTGAATGGCTGGAAAGCTTGGTAATAACGCGCCCAAATTGCCAAACGGCGCTGATTAATTTCATCCGCCGCTTCCAGTTGCGCATACAGATACGCAGCTTGCAGATCCGACATCAAAAAGCTCGATCCCATATCACGCCAAGTATATTTATCCACTTGCCCACGGAAAAATTGACTGCGGTTAGTACCTTTTTCGCGGATAATTTCTGCCCGTTCGATTAACGTTTCATCATTCACTAAAGTTGCGCCGCCTTCGCCGCCGGCGGTGTAATTTTTGGTTTCATGGAAACTATAGCAGCCGATGTGTCCGATCGTGCCAAGCGCCTTGCCTTTGTAGCTCGACATCACCCCTTGTGCGGCATCTTCGATCACCCATAGTTTATATTTTTCGGCAAGTGCCATAATGGCGTCCATTTCGCACGCCACACCGGCATAATGCACCGGCACGATTGCTTTGGTTTTTGTGCTGATCGCCGCTTCTATTTTCGTTTCATCGATGTTCATGGTATCCGGGCGCACATCTACAAATACAATTTTCGCGCCACGCAATACAAAAGCATTGGCGGTAGAAACAAAGGTGTAGCTCGGCATGATCACTTCATCGCCCGGTTGAATATCGATCAGCAATGCAGCCATTTCAAGCGAGGCGGTGCAAGACGGCGTTAACAATACTTTTTTCGCGCCAAAATGCTGTTGCTGCCACTGTTCAGCCAACTTGGTAAATGGACCGTCGCCGCTCAATTTTCCTGAAATTAAAGCGTTAGCAATATGTTGTTGTTCTGTACCGACAACCGGTGGTTTGTTAAATGGAATCATGTTATCCCTCGTTCTGCGAGTGGCTATCGCCTTTAGCGATAAAACCAATAAGAAATCTGTGCAATTTGCCCGTGTTGTTGGTACAAATTGATTGCGGCTTGATTGCCGCTTTGTGTGGCAATCCAGAGTTGTTTATGCTGTTGCTGCAAGCACCAGTTAACCGCACTTTGCAACAGTCGTTTGGCAATCCCCTGCCCTCTGGCGTGTTCCGCCACTGCTAATAGTCCGACCCGCGCATTGTTGGCATCTAGCGTTCGCAAGCTGATCGCCCCTTGAAGTTCAGCTTGCGGATCGCGCAGCAGTAAACAGAGATGATCAAATTCACCTAGCACTGCTTTACGAATCCAAGTGCGGTAGAATTGCTGATTTTGCTCAGTACTAAACCATGGCTGACGAAAACGACTGGCGGAAAATGCCGAGCCGAACAGCGCTTCCAGCTCGGCAATATCATCGTGCTCGGCGCGAATGGCGGTTGACGGCGTGATGTTAACCGCCGTCAACGGCAAGCAAAAATCCAATTCACCTTCGACAAACTGAAATCCCAGTTGCTGCAAATAGCGGATCTGCGCATTTTGATCGGCGCTGAGTTTGCATTGCACCAGATCAAAGCCATCAAATACCGCACTTTGGCTTGCCTCCGCGCGACTTGGCTGCCAATCGGACGCAAAGTATAACTTACCGATTTCCGTCGCAAAGAAATCACTTTCCCATGCGTTGCGCTCGAGGGTGATGTTGTTCGCCTGCATAAAATTGCCGTTTAACCGCGCCAAATGCCGCGCGTATCAATCAGCCACTGCTGGCTGACGGTTTTCTGATCGACCGCTTTAAACTGTTTGTGATCAACCAGCAAGACCAAAATATCAGCCGTTTCCAGCGCTTGCTCTAAGCTCGCCAATTCGACTTTCTGCTGCAATTGCGCCGACAGTTTTTCAATGTTCGGTTCAACCGCCAGCAGCTTGCCTGCGTGCCAGTCTGCCAATTCCGCGGTGATTTCCACCGCCGGGCTTTCGCGCAAATCGTCAATATCCGGCTTAAAGGCTAAACCTAAGCAGGCAATCGTGATATCCGACGCTTTGCAATTGCGCTCGGTCACCGCTTCCGCCAGCGCTTTTTTCACTTGTTCAATCACCCAGTGCGGTTTGTAATCGTTGACTTCGCGCGCGGTGCGGATCAAGCGGGCTTGTTCCGGGCTTTGTGCCACGATAAACCACGGATCAACCGCAATACAGTGTCCGCCAACGCCCGCCCCCGGTTGCAGAATGTTCACGCGCGGGTGGCGATTCGCTAATTTGATTAATTCCCATACGCTGATCTGCAAGTGATCGCAAATTAATGACAATTCATTGGCAAACGCAATATTCACATCACGGAAGCTGTTTTCGGTCAGTTTGCACATTTCTGCGGTGCGTGCGTTGGTGACAATACACTCACCTTGTACGAATAATTTGTACAAACGCGATGCCTTTTCGGCGCACGCAGATGATAAACCGCCGATCACTCGGTCGTTCGAGAACAATTCCTGCATAATTTTGCCGGGCAGTACACGTTCCGGGCAGTATGCCAATTTAATATCCGCCTCATCCCCGGCTTTCGACGGAAAAGTTAAATCCGGGCGTAATTCAGACAGCCAATTTTCCACCTCTTCGGTGGCGCCGACCGGCGAGGTCGATTCCAACACCACCAGATTGCCTTTTTGTAACACCGGCGCAATGCTTTTCGCCGCAGATTCGACATAGCTTAAATCCGGTTGATAATGATCTTTAAACGGTGTCGGCACCGCAATTAAAAACGCATCCGCAGGCAGCACTTTAGTGCTTGCTGTCAGCAGCCCTTTTTCAACCGCACTTTTCACCGCCACATCCAAATCCGGCTCGACAATATGAATTTTGCCTTGATTAATGGTGTCGACCGCATAACGGTTTAAATCAACGCCCAAAACGCGTTTGCCGCTGCTGGCAAAAGCGGTTGCGGTCGGCAAGCCGATGTAGCCTAAGCCGATAACGGAAATGGTATTAAATTCTGTGTTCATATTGCATCTACTCTGTTAAAAATTGCTTAATGGCGGTAACGATTCTTTCGCAAGCCTTACCGTCGCCATAAGGGTTGTTAGCTTTTGCCATTGATTGATAATGGGCATCGTCACTCAACAACCGCTCTACTTCAGATATAATTTTCTGCGGATCGGTGCCGACCAAACGCACCGTGCCTGCCGCCACCGCTTCCGGTCGCTCGGTGGTATCGCGCATCACTAAAACCGGTTTGCCCAATGACGGGGCTTCTTCCTGAATGCCGCCGGAATCGGTCAAAATCAGATAACTGCGGTTCATCAAATACACAAACGGCAAATAATCCTGCGGTTCGATCAAAAATACATTGTCGATCTGTTTTAGCCAACGCTCCACCGGTTCGCGTACATTCGGATTGAGGTGCATCGGATAAAGAATTTGAATATCCGGATGCCGTGTTGCCAGCGTGGCTAAACTTTCGCAGATTCGTTCAAATCCGGCTCCAAAACTTTCGCGTCGATGTCCGGTCACCAGCACCAGCTTTTTCTGCGGATCCAAAAACGGATAGGCTTGTGCCAGCGATTCGGAAAGTGCGGTTTCGGTGGCGAGCTTTTGCTTCACCCACAATAATGCGTCAATCACGGTGTTGCCGGTCACCACAATATTGTCTGCCGGTTTATTTTCCGCCAGCAAATTTTGTTGTGAACTTAAGGTCGGCGCAAAATGATAACTTGCGATCGCGCCCGTCAGGCAACGGTTGCCCTCTTCCGGCCACGGCGAATAGATATTGCCGGTGCGCAAGCCTGCTTCGATATGTCCGATTTTAATCTGCTGATAATAACAAGCAAGGCTGGCGGCAAACGTGGTGGTGGTATCGCCGTGCACCAGCACTAAATCGGGTTTAAACTCCGCTAATACCGCTCTTAGTTCTTGTAAAATCCGCACGCTGATGTCGGTTAAATCCTGCCCTGTTTTCATGATGTTTAAATCATAATCCGGCACCAGTTCAAACAGGTTTAACACTTGATCAAGCATTTCACGGTGCTGCGCGGTAACGCACACTTTAGCGTCAATTTGCGGATCCTCTGCTAGCGCTTGCGCCAACGGCGCCATTTTTATCGCTTCGGGACGGGTGCCGAAAACCGTTAATACTTTGAATTTAGCCATTGTTCGCTCCCGTTTGCTGTTCTGTTTTTGTTTGTGTCGCGCGGGCAAAACCGCGCAGCGCCAAAATAATCGCCAGCGCGCAACCGAGTAATAAGCCGATAAATCCGGCGCTCAAGATCCATAACATTTGGTTCGGGCTATGCGGCGTTAACGGTTGCACCGGGGTTTTTAAATAGTGAAACGCATTGAATTGGTTGTCCAACGGCTGAACCGAGGTCATCATCGCCAGTTTACTTTGCCATACGGCAGCCGAAACCAGTTGCCCTTGCTGATCATGTCCCAGATTGTGATTTGCCGCTAATGTTACGCGATCAAACAGGTTTTTCCATTTGGCGATTAAATTGCCGTATTCCGCTTGACGGGTGCTGAGGTTGGCATAAGCCATAAACGCAGTCAGCAATTCCGCCGCCTGTTTTGGATTGTCCAACGTTAATTCGATTTTGTCGTTGCTGTTATTGCGCGCATTGCCTTCTGTTAAGCTAATCGCAGCGATCAAGCGCTCTAATAAGGCGTCATCGTGTACTTTATCACCGTTCAGCATCTGTTTGTAATAATCACTCTGTAGCCAGAAATTTTTCAGCACGTCATAGGCTTTCACCTGCTGTTTAAATTGTTGAAAAATAGTTTGCGGCAATGGGCTTTCAACCTCACTTGGCTGCTCGCTTGGTTTGGCCTCGATCAGCTGATACATATTATACAGCGCATAATAATTGCCGAGCTGGCTCTCTTGCGGCACTTCAATATACGCCTCGGCGCGCCATGACGGCTTCATCACAAAAGCGGTTAACGCATAGGCAACCGCACTTGAGAGCAGCACCAGCAGCAGAATCAGCCAGCTTTTGCGCCACAAAATGTTGACGAAAGCCAATAGATCCAATCGTTCGATCAAATACGGGGCTGTCAGGGTTGCCGGTTTTTGTAATACTTCAGGCATAAAAAAGTTCCTTTTTTATGATGATCTTCTCAGATCTGATGACGTTTTTGACTACGCTGTGTACGGCGGCGCATTCGTTTAATGAAGCGTGTAACCCGCCAAGCGCGTGTAATGGAATAGTAGTAGACGAAGAACAGCAGGATAAATAATCCGAACATGATCCATTCATCAATATAATAAATTTCGCCGAGAATGCCGAAGCCGGCAAACAGCGCAGCAACCGCGGTGATTAAAAACAGCGCTTGGCGCGAGCTTAAGCCGGCGCGCATTAGCAAATGGTGCAAGTGTAAGCGATCGGGACGAAACGGGCTTTTGCCTTTGCGCAGACGGCGGAAAATCACCGCCACCATGTCAATTAACGGAATCGCGATCACCCAAAGTGCGGTCACCGGATTAATCGGATGCCCGCTGCCTTGTGTGCTCAGCAATAAGATCCAAATCACAGTAAAGCCGATCAAGGTGCTGCCGGAATCGCCCATAAACACTTTATTCTGTACGCCGAACACCCCGAGATTAAACAGCGCGTACGGCAAAATCACCAGGATCAGCGCAAAACACCACAAGGCGAGATTAATTTGTCCGTCCAGCAACATCAACAGCGCCACCGCGCCGAACGTGACACTCGACAATCCGCCGAGCAAGCCGTCGATTCCGTCGATCATGTTAAACGCGTTAATCACCGCCAAAGTGATCAGCACAGTCACCACGAATGACAACGATCCCAGCCGCAGTTGGAACGGCCCGATAATTTGCCCGAGTGACGCTAGCTCCAGATGTGCATAATGGAGCATCATTCCGGCAAGAATCACTTGAATCAGCGCGCGCAGAAACGGGCTGATATCAAAGCGATCGTCAAACACACCGACAATCAACAGCACGCTGACGCACAGGAGATAAAGATAAGGAAAACGCATTTCGTTCCATTGCAACAAATAGAAGCAAAGGTTGCCGATGAACAGCGCCAATCCGCCAATCAGCGGAATCGCCCCCTGATGACGTTTGCGGTAATTCGGTTTATCGACCAGCCCGACTTTTTGCGCCACAGGCCGAATCAAGATAAGCGCACAAAATGAAACGATAAAAGGCAATAATAAGGACAGCCACATATAAAACTTCATTTTCTGGAAATAACATCCACATATTATTGTGGTTTAACAACCACTTGATAAAAACAGCCGCTTTATTTTCAGCTGCTCCGAATTGCGCAAGAATAGCATAAGATAAATTTAGCCGATAATCTTTTTTTATTTCTGCGTAAAAAAGATCAATTTAAAGTACAATACTCGCCTCTCGTGATGACTGCAACAGGAACAAAGCAATGACACATTCAGAACAACTCTTTCAACAAGCTCAACACGTTATCCCGGGCGGCGTTAATTCGCCGGTTCGCGCGTTTAAAGGCGTCGGCGGCAGCCCGTTATTTATCGAAAAAGCCGATGGCGCTTATATTTATGACAGCGACGGTAAACAATATATTGATTATGTCGGCTCTTGGGGCCCGATGATTTTAGGGCATAACTACCCGGCGATTCGCAATGCCGTGATTGAAACCGCGCAAAAAGGGCTGAGTTTCGGCGCACCGACCGCACTTGAGATTGAACTGGCAGAGCTGGTATGCAAACTGGTTCCGTCAATGGAAATGGTGCGCATGGTCAGCTCCGGCACCGAAGCCACTATGTCGGCAATTCGTCTGGCTCGCGGCTACACCCAACGCGATAAAATCATTAAATTTGAAGGCTGCTATCATGGGCACGCCGATGCGCTGCTGGTCAAAGCAGGCTCCGGCGCACTGACGTTAGGGCAACCCAGCTCACCGGGTGTGCCTGCCGATTTCACCAAGCACACCCAAGTTTGCCAATATAACGATTTGGATTCGGTCAAAAGCGTATTCGAACAATACCCGCAAGAGATCGCTTGTATTATCGTCGAACCGGTTGCCGGCAACATGAATTGCGTGCCGCCAAAAGACGGCTTCCTGCAAGGCTTACGCGCACTGTGCGATCAGTATGGCGCGCTATTGATTATCGACGAAGTGATGACCGGCTTCCGTGTCGCTTTAGGCGGCGCACAAACGCATTATCAAGTCACCCCCGATCTCACCTGCTTAGGCAAAGTGATCGGCGGCGGTATGCCGGTCGGCGCATTCGGCGGCAAAAAAGCGATTATGCACCACCTCGCTCCGCTCGGCCCGGTTTATCAAGCCGGCACGCTGTCGGGCAACCCGATTGCAATGGCGGCAGGGCTTGCCTGCTTAACCGAACTGTCAAAGTGCGGTAACGAACAAAAATTAGCGCAGCTTACCAAGCAACTGGCAGAAGGTCTGAAACAACGCGCCGCCAAGCACGGCATTCCGTTGGTTGTTAACTACGTCGGCGGAATGTTCGGCATTTACTTCACCGATCAAGCGGAAGTCAGCAGCTATCAACAGGTCATGGCGTGCGACAGCGAACGCTTTAAGCAGTTTTTCCATGCCATGCTGGAACAAGGCGTGTACCTCGCCCCTTCCGCCTTTGAAGCCGGCTTTATGTCATTGGCACACAGCGAAGCGGATATCGAACAAACCTTGGATGCTGCCGAGGCGTGTTTTGTGACATGGAGCTAACTCATTGCGAAATAAAACTGATTCAGGCTCTACTAAATAGGGTCCTGAATCAGCTTGACTAAAACTGAATACCATTATTCATTCATGATGTTTGCTCTTTAATTTGTATCGTTATTACCCGTAATATGTTCATAAATAATTCAAAGGATTATCATCAATGCTGTATTTTTTGAACTAACCATACTCTCTCACTAAAAACGATACAATTTACTGCTTGAGATTGCGCGGAGAAACGATTACCCTCGTCGGTAATAATTGCGCCGTATCATCATTCAATAATACTTTCATAATATGTTAAAACTCCTTCCGGGCATTTTTTTGAGCGGGGTGATTACCCTTGTTGCGCTCTTTCTCAGCAGCTATGACGCGATTACTCGTTATGGTTTTAGCGGCTTAACGATTGCCATTATTATCGGCATGATCATCGGCAATACGTTATATGCCAAAATCCAGCCGCATTGCGCTGCCGGAATTGATTTCAGTAAAGCCAAATTATTGCGGCTCGGCATTATTTTATACGGATTCAGATTAACGCTACAGCAAGTGGCGGATGTCGGCATGGCGAGTATTGTTTCGGATATTTTGGTAATCGGCATTACCTTCAGCTTGGCTTCTTATATGGGGCATCGCTGGCTAAAATTGGATAAAGAAACCACGTTGTTAATCGGTTCCGGCGCTGCGATTTGTGGAGCGGCGGCGATTATGGCGACAGAACCGCTCGTCAAGGCAAAATCCGAAAAAGTCTCGGTCGCGATTGCGACGGTTGTGGTGTTCGGCACGATTGGGATTTTTTTATATCCTAAAATGTACTTTCTGGATTGGTGGGGGCTTTCGCCTGAATCCTATGGGATTTATATCGGTTCGACCGTGCATGAAGTGGCGCAAGTTGTCGCTGCCGGGGAAAGTATCAGTCCGGAAATCGCCGACATTGCAGTCACCACCAAAATGATTCGGGTGATGATGTTAGCGCCGTTTCTGCTATTGCTGTCTTTATTGATCGCGCGCGGGCAATGCCAAGCAAATCACAGCCAAACTCGAGTAAACACTCCTTGGTTCGCTTTTATTTTTATCGGCGTGGTGATCTTTAACTCATTTGCGCTGCTCCCTGCAGCAATCGTTGAAAGGTTAATCGCCTTGGATACCATATTATTAGCGATAGCAATGGCGGCGTTAGGCGTCACCACTCATTTTTCGGCAATCAAAAAAGCCGGATTAAAACCGTTAGTCTTGGCGTCAATTTTGATGCTGTGGTTAGTCATCGGCGGGGGATTGCTGCAACAACTGATGGCATACCGTTTTTAACCGCTCAGCAACAGCTCAAACCGCACTTTTAGCAATTAAATTACGGTTTTACTTTTTAAATCAGCAGATTAAATGTAGCTCACATACTCCGACAAATCATACGTTTTGGCTTTTTCCAGTTTTTGCTCTGCGGTTCCCAACATTAAAAATGCGATCACTTTGTCATGCACGCCGCAGCCTAGCTCTTTTCTGAGTTCGCTGCCGTCCCCCCAAGGGCCGGTGACCCAAACATTGTCGAAGCCCTGCGCGTTTGCCGCTAATTGCATCGCATAAGTGGCACAGCCGGCGGTGAGCATTTGTTCCCAGCCCGGCACTTTCGGCACATCGGTGTTGATTTTGGCGATAACCGCAATAATCATCGGCGCGCGGTGGCTGACATCTTCGGCTTTTTTCTTGCGTTCTTCGCCTAAATCGAATTCGTCAACCGCACTTTTCAGCAAGGTTTCCAACACATCGCGCCCTTGCTTTTCAATAACCACAAAACGATACGGGGTCAGCCTGCCGTGATCCGGCGCATGCAGCGCCGCTTGCAAGATGTTATCTAACTGCTCGCCCTGTGGCGCAGGTTCAGTCAATTTTTTATTCGAACGGCGGCTGAGTAATAGTTCCAATGCGTCCATTTTTATCTCCGAGTTAATTTCTGTTTTTAAGGCTTCCAACAAGATACTTGTTACAATATACTCTATTTTCATCTAATTAAGAATTATTCTTTTTTAAAGGGGATTTCGATGAATATCGTGTTGAAGATCGTCAAAACGCTGTGGCGCGGGTTGTGCTGCATTCGTGATGTCGTGATGAATGTAGTTTTTCTGCTGTTTGTTCTACTCTGCTTTACCCTGTTCGGCTTATTTATGCAGTCCTCACAGCCAGTGGATATCAAGGGCGCATTAGTGCTCAATCTAGACGGCTATTTGGCGGATAATCGCCCGCAAAGCAGTTTACTGAGTGCCTTGCACGAGCTGGACAACCAACGGGTTCCGCAGCAGATTTCAACCTTTGATGTGGTGCAGGCAATTGATTATGCCGTGAAAGATCAACGCATTAAAGGCATTGTGCTGGATTTAAATTATTTCAGCGGCGGTGATTTGCCATCCATGCAGTTTATCGGCGAAGCGTTAAACGCGTTTAAACAGCAGAACAAGCCGGTTTATGCGCTCGCGCGCACTTATTCGCAGTCGCAATATCTGCTGGCGAGTTATGCCGATCATATTTACCTCAACCGCTTGGGCGAGGTCGGCATCACCGGATTGGCACAAAATAATCTGTATTTCAAATCGCTTATCGAAAAATTGGACATCACGCCGCATATTTTCCGCGTCGGCAGCTATAAAGCGGCAGTCGAGCCGTTCCTGCGTGACGATATGTCGAATGAAGCCAAAACGAACACTCGCCAATGGCTTGATCAAATGTGGCAAAACTACCAGCGCGTTATCGCCGATAATCGACAAATCGAGCCAAGTGCGGTTCTACCGTCAGCCACACAATATTTAGAAAAATTGAAAGCGGTGCAAGCCAACAGCGCGCAATATGCCCTACAGCAAGGTTTCGTGCATGAAATAAAAAGCGATTGGGAAATTCAAAATCAGTTACAGGCTGAATTTGGCTATGATGATGCACGCCGCAGTTATAACCAAGTGGCATTCGCCGATTACCTGAACCAGTTTGAGGATCGCACCCTCAGCAATGCGCCTGACAAAATTGCGGTGGTCAATATCGAAGGGGAAATTGTTGACGGAGCTAGTGAGGACAACGCTGGCAGCGATAGCATTGTTGCACAGTTGCAAACGGTGCTGAACGATAACGCGGTGCGCGCCTTAATTCTGCGGGTCAACTCACCGGGCGGCAGCGCCTTTGCCTCTGAACTGATTCGCCAGCAATTGCAGCAAATCAAACAGCGAGGCATTCCGATTGTGGTTTCAATGGGCGGCATGGCGGCGTCCGGTGGCTATTGGATCGCCGCGGAAGCCGATCATATTGTTGCCAGCCCGAACACTATCACCGGATCAATCGGCATTTTCGCCGCAATGTTTACGCTGGAAAACAGCCTGAAAAATTGGGGAATCCACAGCGACGGCGTGAATACCGGACCGTTAAGCGACATATCTCTAACCCGCGAACTACCGGAGGAAGTCAGCCAAGCGATTCAAATGACTATCGAAAACGGCTATGATCAATTTTTAACGTTGGTTTCCGAAGGTCGAAATTTAAGCAAGCAACAGGTTGACAGCATTGCACAAGGGCAAGTTTGGCTTGGACAAGACGCATTAAAGCACAAACTGGTCGATGAATTGGGCGATTTCGGCACCGCCGTTGGCGCCGCCTTGCAGCTGGCGAATGCGAAGCTCGGCGAAAATGAATCAAAATTCGATCTTTTGCCGGTGCAATGGTTTGTTGAAGAACCACAAAGTTTGGTGGGACAAATCCTAAACCGTGGTCAAATTCAGCTGCAAAGTGCGGTTTTGCAGTGGTTTGGGCTCGCGCCGCAGCAGACTCGTGAAATTAAAAATTCACTTGGCGTGCTAAAACAGCTCAATGATCCGGGCGGACAATATATTTATTGCTTGGATTGCAGTGTTAGTTATTAAACTACACGTAAAAACGCCCTTGATTAGCAAGGGCATTTATTGTTTATTATGCCTAAGAAAAAGACCGGCAAAGCCGACCTTTTAAGGGAGCTACTAATTGTTAGGCATAGTAGCCAAAAATGTGGCTGATTTTGAGATCTAAGCTTCTATTAGACATTTTTGTGGCTACTCCTCTTAAAGCGCTAGTTTTTCTAGCTCTTTTTATTCAAAAAATCCTGTATAAACATAATCTTATTCCTTCGGTTTAGTCCATTATGAACGGATAATTTCTGCTTTAAATCCTTAAACAGCCCTTCCAGCCGATTTGTCGTTTTTTCTATCCGTAACTCCGGGTATTTTTCAAAGACAAACAAGTAATCCATATAGCGTTTAATACTGGCATAAGCCCCTCTCAATTTGCGATGTTTATAAGGAAATTTACCCTGATTATCGGGTATATCAGACCGTTCTTCTAAGTAAGCTTTATGCTGCAAAAACCAGTGATGCAAACGGACATAAAAGTCATTTTTGTGACTCTGCTTGAGTGTTTTAACCATTGTTTTCAGTTCCTTTCCGGCAACGGATTTAGGGTTTCTCGTCAGCTTGCGAATCACCATTGCAACAAGGTGAAATTGGCACATTTGGGTTGGCGTATTAAATATATCTTTCAATAAGCCCCGTCGCCCATCGCAAGTAATAGATTGAATAATAAATCCTTTTTTACGCAATCGATTGATGGCTTTGGTATAGTAAATGTCCTTTTCGGTACGAACGATTTGGTGGTAAATCACCTTTTTGAGCGGGAATCCATTATGACTAATACGCCGAATTGTGGCCCGAAAAAAGTGACATCCATAATAAGATTCAACATTGTGGTTTGCGGTGTGCTGAGTGGCGTTTTAGGGGCTTTTTTCAGGTGCCTTTGGATAGTCCTGACCGAACAATCATAGGTTAACGCAAGCTGCTTATACGTCTGTTTTCCGACGGTGTAATCGTGCCAGATTTGGGCGGATTGAAGGTAATTTGTGTGAGAATATGTCCGTAAACAATCCAAGCATTTATAGCGTTGCTTGCCTGAATTTTTACCGTGTTTTTTAATGCGTTCTGAACCACAGAAATAGCAATTTTTTGGTCATTTTAAAAAATCTCACTTAACGCCTTATTCTATAAGGGATTAAGCGAGATTTCAGCCACATTTTTGTCTACTATGCCAATTGTTAATCAATTAGAAGAATACGCGTAAACCTACACCAACATCATTTTGGTTTTTACCATTTTTAACTTTGTCGTAGTGGTATTCTGCGAAAGTATAAACATTTTTGTGCAGTTTATAATCTACGCCAACGATGTAAGTGTTTGTTGCATCACTACCTTCAGATTTACGTTTCCATTGCAGGTTCAACGCAGATACATCGGAGTAACGGTATTGCGCACCAGCCATATGGTAAGTTTCTTTAGCTTGTTTAACACCTGCTAATTTATCACGTGATTGACCGTAGTTATAACCAAAAGTTACACGGTCAATAACGAACTCACCTGCCACACGCCAGCTGTCACGCTTAGTTGTTTCAACAGTATCCAATCTGTCTTGAGTATAGCCCGCTCTGAAGTTAAATTTCACATCTTGAGCTACATCACCGCTATAGTACAATGCCGCACCATAACCATTTTTATAATCTCCGTAAGGCTTTTTTGTGCCATCAGCTCTATTTTCATTACCAAAGATATAGTCTAAACCGAAGCTAAACCCACCGAAGCTATCAGAAACAAATTTCACTGATTTATTTGCATAGTCAGTCAGGTTAACGTTACCACCTTTGTAGTTGATAAAGTCAGACAATTGGATGCTATCACCATTGGTCAATTGACGACCGAAAGTCAAGGTACCCACGCCGTCTTGTTTCAAACCGGCCCACAAGCGCTCGGTATTCACTTCACCAAAATCACTGCTACTGGTTTTTTGACCTGGACCATTTTTAACAGTGTTGTCATTGCCACGGAAACGTAATTCAATCGCCGCAATTGCGCTTAAACCGTTACCTAAATCTTGAGTGCCTTTGAATTGCAGACGGGAACCGTCATTTTTCAGATCACCACGTTTATCAGTTTCTTTATTTAAAAGTAAACGTAAAGAACCGCCTACTTCAACTTTAGAACCGTCTTGGTCATAAACTACTGCTGCGTTTGCAGAAGTTGCTGCTACTGCTGCTACTGCTGCTAAAGCTACTAATGTCTTTTTCATAATAGTCTGCCTTTTTACTTAAGTTTAAAGTTAATTTATTTATGTTTCTTTGCTAATGCATAAATAAACGGAACTTAGATTGAACTTTAACTCAGCAGAGTTGTCCAACCCTGTTTTTAATTTCCGAGGACATACTGACAGAATCCATTTTTTCTGTCAAGCCTAAAACATTTTGTTAACACAAACCATAACCATTTTATTTTCAATGATTTAAAATAAACAACCACTTACCGGTAATTATCTTACAACCGTTTTGCCCTATTTTTTGGAGTGGTTTATTCATACCTATTCAGAAGTAGAAAGTTAACAAATATTTTTATCTCATTGTTTTATATTGAATTTTAATCCGTAAATTCATTTCGCCGGATTGTCAGAAAGCACCAGCCGATAAAGTTCAGTTCGTTTGTGTGACCTGGATCAAAGTTCTGCAATAAATTTCGTGTTTTATGAGTAATATGCTGATTTATTGGAAAAATCCGATTTTGTTGTGAGGGAAAATTTAGAGGGGAAGTTATATACCGTGGCTGCTTACCGCTCAAGGCGATAATACACCTGGATGCGTTTGCTGCTGTATATATATGGATATACAAAGCAACTGTGTTTGCTACAGCAGTGAAATAAAATATCGCACAGCCTCCCTCTGCCCTTCGGGCATCTCCCTCCGCACGCGGAGGGAGAGAAAATCACGTCTATCAGTAAGAATGAACAGTAAAATCTGTTTCGCCCTCTCCGTTTACGGAGGGAGAGAAAATCATGCCTATCACCAATAATGAACAGTGAAATCTGTTTCGCCCTCTCCGTTTACGGAGGGAGAGAAAATCACGTCTATCAGTAAGAATTGAACAGTAAAATCTGTTTCGCCCCCTCCGTTTACGGAGGGGGCTGCCGAAGGCTGGGGGAGGGATAGCGTGCTATTTTAAGCAAATATGATTATTCATCATCTTGCTTGGGTTTGTCGTCTTTTGTGTAGCGACTGTGTTTGCTACAGCTATGAAATAAAATATTGCACAGCCTCCCTCTGCCCTTCGGGCATCTCCCTCCGCACGCGGAGGGAGAGAAAATCACGTCTATCAGTAAGAATGAACAGCAAAATCTGTTTCGCCCTCTCCGTTTACGGAGGGGGCTGCCGAAGGCTGGGGGAGGGATAGCGTGCTATTTTAAGCAAATATGATTATTTATCGTCTTTTGGCTAGCAACTGTGTTTGCTACAGCAGTGAAATAAAATATCGCACAGCCTCCCTCTGCCCTTCGGGCATCTCCCTCCGCACGCGGAGGGAGAGAAAATCATGCCTATCACCAATAATGAACAGTGAAATCTGTTTCGCCCTCTCCGTTTACGGAGGGAGAGAAAATCATGCCTATCACCAATAATGAACAGTGAAATCTGTTTCGCCCTCTCCGTTTACGGAGGGGGCTGCCGAAGGCTGGGGGAGGGATAGCGTGCTATTTTAAGCATTTGTGGCATTATTGTGGCAACTTTTCAGCTATCCATAATTTAATCAGGGCTTGTCGTGGCACACCTAAATGAGCCGCTTGTTTATCCAGCCCCTCAACCATCCATATAGGAAAATCCACATTTACACGTTTACTTTTCTGATTTGGGCGATTCGCGGTTGAGAGATCGAAATGTTGCAAAATATCGGTCTCTCCCTCATCAAATGTCCGCTCAAATTCTTTAGCGTTAGTTTTGTTTATAATAGCTTGATTATTCATGACCATTTCCCATTTAGCGCAAAAGTGCGGTATAAATGGCTTATACCGCTCTTTTTGTTATTTAAGCACCCGTTGAATAACGATGGCAATGCACAATATCAACAGCGCCAAAACAGCAAGTCCGAATGTGAAATTCATTTTGTCATCTCCTTGTTTTTTGCTTGATGCCGCCGAATTTGGCGTGAAATTAAAACACTACCGTACACGCTGATGATCAGCAGAATTGCATTGGTGATTTTGATATAAATCGGATCTTTACCATAAAGCATAACAGGGAATGCTTAAATTGCAACTTTGGCAACATCATTCATAATTTTAGCCCAATCATTCAGCGTTTCCCTTTCGATTGGACGCCTAAAAATATTTAACATAAGAAATCACTATCCTTCAATTGTGTTCATAGAGCCGCTAATCTAAAATAAATTTTGCTTTAATACATTTTTTAGAACCTTTTTTCTCGATCCCGATCGCAAAACGAAAAATAAGTAGGGAATTCTTATGCAACAACGCAATATGCAACCGCACTTGGATAATATGCGGCACTATTTTGAGGCGTTAAGCGGGCATCAAAATAAACCAATTCGCCAACGGCTCGATCCGCGCCTGTTTTCACCGGAAAATGAAACGGTCGGGCAATGTCTGGTGGAAGCACAACAAACGCTGCGAATTCTGCAAAATGTGACGGAAACCGTGCAAGCTGAATTTTATGCGGAAAAATTAGTGGCGCAATATCATGCGCTGCTGGATTTGCTTCAGCCGAATACCCGCCGCAAACCGCACTTTGCCCCCCGCCCTGCTCCGCACGAGGCAGATAATCATTCGGTGCACCAGCTGCCACATAAAGAGCGGTTGGAGAAATATTATGACTATTTGCGCCGGTTAAATGATTTGATCGCGCAGCAAAATGAAGCGCTGTTGCAAGCCGATGCCTCACAGCAGCCGCTGTTACTGCAAAAAATCCAACACACGGAACAGCGCAAGCTGCGTTGCCAAGATGCGATTGATAATTTAGAGGAATATTTGCTGTTCGTGGCTGAACGCGAACGCGGCGAAAGTGCGGTTAATAATGCAATCGAAGCTGATAAAAAACGAAAAAATTAAGCATTATTACTCCATCGGAAAATATGTTTATAAACAACTTACTCTGACGCATGATTATTCAATCATAACTATCCAAAGCCCTTATAAAAAGAGCCAGAAAAAGCCGTTCTGTCTATAAAATGTCTATCTAATAGAAGCTTAGCTCTCAAAATTAACCACATTTGTGTTTATTATACAAAAATAGAAACAAAACAAAAGCAGGCGGAATCATTCAGCCTGCTTCGTCACAACATCAGTTTAGTGATTCAAATGTTTTTCATCAAAACCAAGCACTGTCGTAACAATCGCTGCAACCACAATTGCGGTAATGATCGCGGCAATAATCGCCATGATTGTATGTTGGAAAATAGGGATAGCCAGTATTGTTGAATAACCGTATACATAAGCCGTGACGCCAAACAGACCGGCAACAATACCACCGGAAGCGGCTCCTGCGATAACACCGATCATCGGTTTTCTGAGTGGTAAATTGACACCATAAATGGCAGGTTCAGTAACACCGGCTACAATACAACCGACCGCCAAACTCAAACATTCTGTTCGCAATGCCTTATTTTTGGTACGCAAAGCAACTCCCAAACACGAACCGCCTTCAGCCATGTTATGCAGCAAATATGCCGGACGGAACAACATATCATAGCCCGGATTTGCAATCGCTTGTACCATGAAAGGGGTGACTGCGTGGTGCATGCCTGTCATGACTAACCAAGGCATACAAGCTGACAATAGCCCAATCGCCAGCGGTCCAAGATTTTCTGATGACCAGAGGAAAATATTGACCACATAGCCACCGATAAAATCGCCAAGCGGGGCTAAAATCGTGATCCCAAGAATATATGTGATCACCATGGTGCTGACGCCAAGCAAAATAGGCCGAACAATACCCGGTAGAATTTTCGTCATGATTTTTTCAACATAGTAGGCACATAGTCCGATTAATAAAGCCGGCAATAATGTACCGCTATATTTCACTACCATAACTGGAATATTAAGAATCTCAATACTTTCTGTAGACTTCAGGAATGTCGTAAAATTCGGATAAACCAATGTGGCAGCCACCACCATAGCAAAAATCGGGGTCGCACCCAGTTTTTTAGCCGCACCGTACGCCACAAAAATAGGCATAAAGAAGAAAGGCACATCAGAGAGTAAACTGAGTAATGTATATGTTTGGGTATCGCCAAAACTAGGAAATGCCAGTTTTATCAATAATAAAAAGACTTTTAACATCCCGCCGGCAACCAAGCCCGGAATCATCGGCGTCACCGCTGCAGACACAAAGCTGATGACACTGGTAAAGATTTTACCAATAGTCATCTTTTGTTTAACTTGCTCGGTGGAGTTTGCACTGCTCTCTTGATGAATGCTAGCGGTCTGACCGTTACGCGTCGCTTCAATCAAGCGAGAAGCCTCTTCATATACAGGATTAACATTTTTGCCTAAAACAATCTGTAATTCCTCACCTACAAAGACCACCCCCAACACGCCTTTAATCGCCTTGATTTGTGCTTGCTGTATTTTGCTTTTATCTTTAGTATAAAAGCGTAATCGCGTTGCACAATGCATATAAGTCGTAATATTTTCCACACCGCCTGATAAGGCGATTAATTCTTCTGCAACTTGTTTGTAGTCCATCGTAACCTCTTTATTAGGTCAAACCTAAATTATTATGTTAAACTAAAGCGATTTTTTATGGGGAACGAAAATGCTTAGTGAGCAACTCATCAGTAATAAAAAGTGGACAAGATCCGAACAATTATTAATTAAGTTTATTCAAGCCTTTCCCAAATTGACATTAAGCCTTTCTTTAGAAGAACTCAGCCAAAAATGTTATACCTCTGAAGCTTCAATTATTCGTTTTTGTAAAAAATTGGGTTTTAAAGGTTTTTCCGAATTTAAAATTCAATTAGCTTCAGAATTAGCTTCTTTTTCCCAAAATAACGAACAAATCTCAGTCGATATTCCCCTTAAACCAAAAGACAGTAGAGAAAATGTGGCGAAAAAGCTGTTTAATTTATCTCATCAAGCACTAGAGGAAACTTATCGCCAGCTTAATTTTGATCAGTTAGATAAAGCCGCAAAATTATTCGCAAAAGCGGATATTATCCGTATTTATGCACGTGGCGAATCACTCATTATTGCCGAAGATTTCCATTATAAATTATTGCGTATCGGCAAATTATCTCAGCTCGAATCCCTTTCCGGATTTCAAGAAGCCAGTGCAACCAATTCCAATAACAACATTCAAAAAGCGGCACTGGTTATTTCCCATTATTGCAACAGCTTGCAAACTAATTACAGTATTGATGAACTGATCAGTAAAAAAACACCTTTCGTATTACTGACTGCCAATCCAAATGCCTGGCCTTATGATCGCCTTGCTACCGCGACATTGCGAATTTCCAATACGGAAAGCCGCTATAAAATGGGTTCTTTTTCCTCGCGTACTTCGATGTTATTCACTCTAGACTGTCTTTATGGGTTAATCTTTTCATTGAATTACGAGAAAAATTTAGATAATTTAACCCGTTTTTCAAAACATAAAGCCGAAAGAACTTATTTTTATAACCATATAAAAGAAAAGTTCTAATAAATAAATTGCGTTATTCTAGCTTCATACCATTTGAGCGAATAACATTCGCATACCAATCGAAAGAGGCTTTTTTGCGACGTTCCAAGCTACCGTTGCCTTTATTATCTCTATCAACATAAACAAAACCGTAGCGTTTACTCATTTCACCGGTTCCGGCACTCACAATATCAATTGGCCCCCAATAGGTATAACCCATTAAATCAACCCCGTCTTGAATCGCATTTTTCATCGCCAAAATATGTTCTCGAATATAATTAATTCGATAATCATCATTGATATAACCATTTTCATCAGGCGTATCTATTTGTCCCAAACCGTTTTCGACGACAAACAAAGGAAGTTGATAGCGATCGTAAAGTTCATTTAAGGTATAACGCAACCCGACGGGATCGATCTGCCATCCCCAAGGCGTTGTTGCTAAATAAGGATTAGGCGTTCCCTGATCACCGCCGGTATCGCCATGGAACGGCTGACCGTATTCATGAGTTGAAGTGCGGTAATAACTAAAAGCCAAGAAATCCGAGGTATATGTTTTGATGATTTGTTCATCCTCCTGATCCATTTCCACTTTTACTCCGGCTTCTTCCCAAATCCGTGCCGCATAAGCCGGATATTCGCCGCGAATCATCACATCACCATAAAATAAAGAACGACGTCTTAATTCCATGGTTTCAAATACATCATCCGGATTACAAGTGTGGGGATATACGTTGCTGAGTGACAACATACACCCGATTTTTGCGTCAGGGCATAATTCGCGGCAAAGTTTTACCGCCAAACTATGTGCCACAAACATATTGTGGCTTGCCTGATACACAACCTGTTGCTGATTTTCGCCTTCGGCAAAGAAAATCCCTCCGGCAGCCCCCGGCATACGACGCATATTATTGATTTCATTGAAAGTTAACCAGTATTTAACCTGATCTTTAAATGCACTAAAGACGGTTTCACAATAGGTCAAAAAGAAGTCGATTAATTGACGATTACGCCAACTTCCGTATTTTTCAACTAAATGAACCGGTGTTTCATAATGGCTTAAGGTGACAACCGGCTGCATTCCTCTTTTCAACATTTCGTCAAAGAGATTCCGGTAATATTGCAAACCGGCCTGATTAGGCTCGCGATCATCACCATTAGGATAAATTCTCGACCAGTTAATCGAAGTGCGGAAGACATTAAAATTCATCTTTTCCATCAATGCCAAATCTTCTTTATAGCGATGGTAAAAATCAATCGCTTCATGTGTGGGATAAAATTTCTTCGGATCAATGACCGGATCATAAGCGTGTTTAATTCCGTTTGGAAAACCGTTGGAAATATCCAAGCCTTTACCGTCAATATTAAAAGCACCTTCTGCCTGATTTGCAGCTATTGCGCCTCCCCAAAGAAAATTCTTAGGAAACTCTGCAACAAATTTTTTCATTTCATGCCGTCCTTATAAATAATGATAAACTGTTACAAAGCATATTAAGTCATTTATGATCACCTTCAAGCGACGAGCTGCATTTTGAAAGCTAGCTTCGTTCTTTTTTCATTTATCCCCGAATTTTTGCAACTTAACTTGCAAAGTTGCTTAAAACTAGCCG
This sequence comes from Testudinibacter sp. P27/CKL/0425, assembly GCF_052931395.1. NCBI lineage: Bacteria > Pseudomonadati > Pseudomonadota > Gammaproteobacteria > Pasteurellales > Pasteurellaceae > Testudinibacter > Testudinibacter sp. P27/CKL/0425. Next base: position 2,086,462 of record NZ_CM128801.1, read on the forward strand.
CGCAAATATCTTGAAGAATGCCGATTTGAAATTAAAAGAATTGATAGAGAATCGTGCCTGAAAAGAAAAAAGAACATAAAAAAAGACCGCAAAAAATGCAGTCTTTTAGTTTTTGGTGCCTGGGCGAGATCTGAAGTACACCACTTCAAGCCTTGTCAATGCTGGAAAGTTAAATTTGAAATATCAAAACGTACTGCTAAACGTACTACTAAAATCGAAAGCTACCCATAAAATAGCGTATTTTTCGCAAATCAGGTCAGCAGATGAAATCTATAATTTGTGCTGCCTAGATAGTTGCTAATTCCTCAAAAATTTTCGGGGAACGTTCAACCATTTTTAAAAGTAGTGCTGCTTGTTGGCTTGGCTTAGTGCGCCCTTGCTCCCATGCTTGGAATGTTCTTACTGAGGTTCTTAATTTGCGTGCAAATACCGCTTGAGAGAGGTTTAATCCCTCTCTAATAGCTCTCACTTCCTGCGGTGTAATGCTAATCGGCTCAGGCTTTTCTAACATTTCCATTTTTAGCGTAATCTTGCCCTGTTGATGATCGCTAATCTCCTGCAATCCCTGCATTAATTCATTAAATAAATTTCTCTCTCTCATTGTTCCCCCTTGATAATTTTCACCATGTGCGCCAGCGCTTGCCGTTCTGATTGTACGTGGTAACAGTATAGATGATCAAATGATGATTTTATTTCTTGGTGGTGGAAAGGTATCAATGAAATCTTGATAGGTGAATTATTTTATCTAAGCGGGTGGAATGATGATGACGGCTAGGAATGTAAAAAATTGCCTAAAACCGTGAGCCCGTAACCCCGTGGAGCGGGTACCCCCTCGGGAGTACCTTTTTTATTTCCCCTAAGCCACCAGCAAAAAAAGCCACCTGTTACAGTGGCTTTCATAGGCTGGTATTACTTGGCTATGCTGTGGTTACACGCTTAACGGATAAGCCTGTTAGCGGCTGATTCTGCGCCTTTTCTAACGTGCTTTTGATAAGGTTCAGCACCGCTTGAATATCGCTATCGCTGCCAATAATAAACGGCTTTTGATTGTCAAAATGTGCCGCTACCTGCCAACGGATATTATTCATCTTTACCCCCTATTATCACGGTTGCACATCCGCAGTTTTATTAGCTTGCTCTGTGGTTTCCCATAAAGCCACTCTATAAACATCCGCTATACAACCATTCAGCACCCCTAAAGCGTGGCTGATAGTTAGATTACTCTTATCATCTTCAAACCAGTTTTGAAGTAAACAAACAATGCTTTCAGCTTCTTCAATTCGGGCAATGAGATATTCATCTTTCATTTTTTGGCTAACTAATAAATTAGACATAACTAACCTCCTGTGTAAGTGCTAAAGTGCGGTTAATCCGTCCGGCAAAGGCAAGAATATATTCACGGGCTAGCATGGCTCGGGCTTCCTGCTCGCTGGTGGCGAATATGCGGAAAGAATGAATTTTGTTAGTACGGTCTGTTCGGGCAATGCCGATAAATAAATAGATCATGGCTGTAACTCCGTTGGTCAATTTAAGAGTTACCGCTAAAGTTTCCAGGCTTGGGCGGTAACGTGCGACGGGCTGGAAAACTGCAACCAACGGAAAGCAGCAAAGGGCGAAACCTTTCCCATCGCACGCCACCATTGAGAGAATTACCCCTTGTCCAAATTTGGGCAAGGGTCTTTTCTTGGGGTGTGCGAATCGTACGCATAAAAAAACACGCTGATTCGGGCGTGTTATGCGCCGTTGGTATATCGTTCGAGTTTCCAGGCTCGGCTTTAGATTTTGCTAAAGCGTTATCAAGATAATTTAAAGTGCGGTATGTTGTAAAGTGATTTAGATCACAAATTTGAATATAATAGGTACTTACTGCAAAAATTAATGCGCAGTAAGCACCATGATAAGGCTATTTAGATAACATTCCACCATCACGCATTTGATCGGCAATTTGGTGAGTCACCTCAGCTTTAATTATCTCACTAATAGTAATTGCCAATCGCCGATCATCACCCCTCGATTCTTTATCACCAAAATGGTTTGTTTGATTCACAACCACCGTTACACTGCCACCACCGCCTGAACGCCCGCCGCCTTGTGATTCTTTATTGCTAAATACTCGCCCTGAATTGCCGGGAATCATATATTGCGATCCGTTATTGGCTTTAAAAATCTCAGGTTGATCATTTTCGCCTACGCGGTACATTGAGCCAGCCGACACCGGTCCACCATTTTTTCTACCACTTGCAGCCATTGTTAAGGCGCTCATAACTGCCGCAAGTCCGATAGTTGCAGCACCACCGAATGAACCTATAGAGGCTACTGTTGCCGCCGGCGTCCATGCTGCTGTAGTTTGTGCGGCGGCTACCGTGCTTGTGGCTGTTTGTGTTTGAATTGCGGCTGTCTGTGCGCTGGTTGCTGTTGCTATGCCTGATACTTGCGCTGCAGTGGCTTTCTTTGTGTTGGCAATATCAAGAATAGCTCTTCTGGTTGAAGCCATTCCCCATTCAACAAATGAGCTTACCACCTGATTTAGAATGGTGCTAGAAATTGAGGCTAATGCTTCTCTTGCACTTTTTGATCCGGTCAGTAATCCGGTAAAGGCATTGGAAATAGTGCCGTTCAAAGAATCAATAACACCGCCTAACATAGCTGCGCCTTCACTGCTTTTCATAAATTCTTGCCATTGCGCTTCTTCTCGTTGTTGCTGATATTCAAGCGCTATTGCATTTCGGGTTGCTTCAATCTCTCGGTGTTTTGCTGCATGGGCAATAGCATATTCATCAAGGAAAGCTATTTTCTGATCATATTCAGCTTTTAACCGTTCAGATTCTAATCCATATTGATTTTTCAAGCTGTCAAATTTAGGTGCAGCCTGTGTTAAATCATACATAACGTCAGCATAGGCTTTAGCCTGTTCCACTTGCTTGCTGGTGGCTTTAGCGCCTAATCGTTGCGTAGCCGCCAAAATAAAAGCTTGTTTATCCATGCCTTCCGCTTTCAGTCTAACGATTTCCAATGCCTGCTCTTGCTGTTTTAATTGATTTGTCGCTTGATTGATAGCGGTAGAGCCCCCTTTAGATTTGGTGGCTGCTTTTAACTTTTTATTTTCCCGTAATGCTTCATTTTCAGCGTTCATCGCAAGCAGATCTTTCTTTTGTTCGTCGGTGAGATTAGCGTGCTCGATAGCATAGTCTTTAGCTGCTTTCGCTCCTTTTTCCAACATAATAGCTTCTTGCTCAAATCCTTGCTTCATTGATTCAAAGTTAGATTGTTGGGTAATCGTATTGAGTGCATCGACGCTGTTTGCCAGCATATCAACATAGCCGGACGCTTTAACTGCAGTAAACCCGGCTTCGCCTAATTCCGTCGTAAATGCTCTTAACCGTTTTTCACCCTCTAAGCTGGTGCTGTTCAAAGAGGTAAGATAATTCATGAGTTGGCTAATCATGTCAGGACTAGGATTGTCAGCTAGATCTGTTAGTTTTTTTCCCAATTTAAAGGCTTCATCTGCACTGATGCCGAATTGTTTGGCAAGATAGCTGGTGGTGCCGGTAATACTTGTAATTTGATGTTCGTAGCCCTCGCCTAATGCTCTTGCCTGTGCCATTGCTTGAGAAAAATCATCCGTTGTAATGTTCAGTTTAGATAAAACATCTCCCATTTCAGCAACGGAAACCTTGCCGCCTATGATACTGCGCCAGAATGAGGATTGCTCATTAACAAGTTCTTTAACGGCTGCTGTAGAATTTTTTATCTGAAGTTTATATTCCGCTAGAGTGGCGTTCTTGATACTTTGTGCCAAATCTGCATTACTTTTAATCAATATTGCATATTCATTAGATAAAGCAGCAACACCATTTTGAGAAAACTTGATCACATTATCAAGCTGGCTCATTGCCTGCTTTAACCGTTCTATTTCTGTTTTAGAATTACTGAGTGAGCTAATAAAATCAGCCAGTAATACCCCTGCGGCTGTTGCAACCACTCCGGCAAGCCCACCAAATAAATAACCTAAACTGGAAAGGCTTGAAATATAACTTTCCGTATTTTGACCGCCTTTTAGCATGGCACCAGCTAATTCTTCAAATGCTCGCTTAGATTTACCCGCAGTAGTTGTATTTTCATTAACCGTTTTTGCCATTTTATTTAATTTAGCGTCAAACTTCTCAACAGTTTTTGCTGCACTTTCAAGACTCTTTTCAAGCTTTTCTAATGCAAAATCTGCACTCGAAGCTGATTTTAAAAGCTCTGCTGTTTCCATGCTAATATCAATGTGAATATCACCTATTTTCTCACTCATTTTGCTATCCTTTTATTAATGAATAATGGAATCGGTTGGCGCTTCTATTTCAGCAACCGGATCTATAATTTCTATTGGGTTAATTGTTAGGCAATGGCTTACTATATCCCGTGCAGCAATGACCTCATCCGATACAAGCAAAGGAATATTACTTGTTTCTTGAGCAAGTTTAACCTGTAGAAATGCCTCTCTAATATCTAGAATATGTGTTCGATAAATTAAATACTCCCCCTCACCTAAGAAAACAATTACGTTAAAAAAGTCTAAATTTGGCAAAATAGTAAAATTAGGAAATTGAATAAACCGTGTAGCCTTTACGGGTTTTTTCTGCATTTCAGATAAGTCACTATTAATATTTAATCCTGTCATGTTATTGTCCTTAATAAATTATTCTTCAGATAGAAACTTAAAATTACCCACATCAAAAGACATGAGTTGCTCTAATTTATAGCCGTTTGGGTCAGCTATTTTTTTAATCTCCTGTTCACGATTACCGAAAATCACTTGGGCGCTCTCTTCTGACTTAGCATAAAGCCCCATTGCTTTGCCTCTCGCAATTTCTGCATTTACTGCAACAGAAAATTGCCCCGCTTCCTCAGCTTTCCGGCTCAATATATCTAACCGGCTCAAATGCTGACTTAACGCATATTGCAGCGAACAAATAACCGGCTGACGTAGCTCTTCGATTCTTTGGGAAATCTTAGGGGAATTAAGCAGCTTGCTAGCCTCCACATTGATCGATTCAGGTTTCATATTTTCAACCGAATATGCTTGTTTATATGCGTTGGTGGCGTTGCCTGTTTCGATATAAGCCAGGCAAAACGCTTCTTGTTTTTGGGTTAATGCCATTTTTTTCTCCTGTGTTTTGATGCTGTTTATTGTTAAATTTATCTAAAAATAAATTAGTAACGTACGTTATAGTTCAAAGTTGCAAGTATTTTTTGATAGTCAGAATCTGACTAAACCATAGTCAGAAAATGACTAAATTAGATTATTTTTTGAGGTTGATAGTCAGAATCTGACTAAGTCAGCCCCTTTTTTGCTATTTCTGATAGTCAGAATCTGACTACCTTTATATATCTTATTGCCATATACCTTATTTTTAATTCGCTTTTCATTGAGGGGATAAATCAAAATCCACCACCGAAGAACACTGAGAAACAGGATTAAAAAAATTTGGTCATCGCAACAAAAGACACCCACCACAATCAAGCCTCACTTCTTGGCTTACGTTTCCATGAATCTTTAGCGGTTGATGTGGGTGATAGTTCTGTTTGATTATTCAACCGGTCAACCTTGTAGCAAGTCAGGGCGTAAAGTGAACATTGATTTTTTCCGCCTCGCCTGCTGACCTCAATAAATTTGCTATCGAGTAATTCTTTCAGCGATTTCTTGAACGTGGTGGGACTCATACCAATCTTGCTTGCTTGTATTTCTGTTTGCGGCATAGCAAGATCACCATTGTTCTTCCCGTTGTAACTTGCCATCAGGATATTCATCAACTTGACCGCATTTCCACTTAGCGCACAAAATTCATCGCTAAACACTAAATCTTTGCGTAAGGCAGAATAAGATTGGCCGTTGGTTGAGCGTTTAAATTCAGCTTGCCGTTTGTCTTTTGGCGCTCTCCGTTGCTCTTGCTGTCGTCTTCCCATATAATAAAACCGTTACTTGATTTAAATTTGCCCACTGCTTCATGCCTGAACGTGGGCTTTTTTGTGCCGTTACAATCAATGCAAGGTTACCGTGATGTTACCGTCTGCCTTACCGTAATCTTAACGTCTGCCTTACCGTAATCTTAACGTCTCCCTTGTGGTAATCTTGGGGTTTAACTTTCCTCACCGGTGTAAGTTGATCCCCCGCCAATCAAGGCGCTAAGCTGTTTCTGTAGCGCCATTGCGTCAGCCTGCGCCAGCATTGCCAGCTCTGATAGATAATTAAACGATTCTTCAGCGGTTGCGGTGTGGCTATAGCGCCCGTCTTCGTTTTTCCATTCAATCAATTTGCCGCTTCCGTAGTGAGCAGCAATTGCGGTGATGTTTTCAAGCTGTGCGATTAAATCGCCTAGCGTTGGTTTTAAGCCGTTATTTTGTTTGCTGGTTGTTTATTCATCTTCATAATAAAAACCTCCCTATGCGCTTCTTATTTCGTTTTGTCGCTATTCGTTGCGTAGGGTATAAACGCCAATGCGGTGTTTTACCCCTGCACTGTCATATTCATCTCGAAAATGGGTAGTGATTTTGTACCCCTGCTCTTTCAACTCAAGCACTCGGGCGGCTGGCGAACAAACGCCCATATCTCTAAATTCAAGCGTGCTGTGTGGTGCCTCTCGCAATCTCGCCAAAATAAACAAGCGTTGATTGTGGGTGTTGGTGGAATTAATGGATTTCATGACTTCCCCCCTGCGGTGCTACTTGCTCCGATTGTGTAATGAATCGCAATGCAAACTCGGTTAAGGCGTTTTTACGGTCTTTGTAGGTCATCATCATGTTAAGCATTGCCGCTGATTGCGGGATTAAAACATCAATCAAATCTAATTGTGTTTGGCTCAAGTGGTTTCTGATTTCACTGTCTGGTGGCAATCCGTGTTTCTCTAGCCATGTCTTACGGCTACAACCTAACACCACGCAATAAATCAAGGTATGCTCACGGCTGTAAGCGTGCGGATCGGTTGCGCCTGTTGCCTGCAAATAGAATTTCACCGCATCGCCTAATCTGTCGTTGGTTTTGGCTAGTGATTCCCTTGAAACAATCCAGCGTTCCATTTCATCAAATCGAGTAATGTAGGCTTCTTTGAATTGAGCTGCTTTCTTCCCGGTAAATCCCATTGCTAAAAATACAAATCCGCTTCGGGTCATGCGGTACATTGGGCGACGCTCACCCTTTTCATCGGTGTATTTAACCAGCTCAAAATTGAGCTCGTTGAATGTTGGCGAACACTCTAAATTTTCGATTGCTCGCAAAATATTCTTGTGCTGTTTACCAAAAAACTTCGCCACCGCTAGCGACGTTGTCAGGGCTTTATGCTTGTGGTAAATCACTTCTGGCAATGGCTGAACTGCTGGCGCATCGGTTAAAAGTGCGGTTTTTGTGTTTGTGCTGATAGATTGCATAATTTCCCCCTTAACATCTGCAAAAATGGTTAGAACAGGCGATAATTAATTTCTGCTTCCGTTCATGAAAATCGTCAATATTTGCGTTCAGTAGCATTGCGTCCGCTTGTTCCAAATAGGCTAATTTCTCCAACTGTTCAACGTTTAAAGTTGGGCGAATATTGCCAACAATGCCCCGTTCTTTGCGGTATTGTTTATCGCTTTTGCCTAGCACCACCGATAAAACCATTGCCGATTCGTTGCTGTAGTGATAGCGCTTCTGCGGATCTCGCCCTGAACGGATTAGGCTGGCTTCCCGTTGCGCCAGCCAGTCAAGGCGCAACATCTCCGCCGTCTGTGGTGCTACTCGGTTCAGCTCGGTTTCACAATCAATAAAATATTTACGGGCTAATTTGCCTTGTTGGTTGCGCTCCAGCATCGCTAATTCTTTCGCCATGTTTAACGAAATGTGATAGTCAATTTGCATTTGCGGGCGTGCTTTTGTGGATTGTTTATTTTTTGCGCTTAACAAATTTGTTAAGCTCAAATTTTCACCAGTGGATTTTTTGCTAGTCATTTCTGGCTTGCAAAAACTTTCAACAATGGCAAAGTCTTCACCCTGTTTAAATCCATATTGGTCAATTTTGCTTTTTATCCAGTTGGCAAATTGCCTCTTACTTTCTAAAAAGCGGTGCAAATCTCTCGCATTAATGCTGTGCGTGGTTACGCCCTGAAAATAGCTTTCTTGAATCGGTAATTGATTCGCAAAAATAACCGCTTCTGCTGGTGCTTTGACTGGGGTTAATGCTTTCGCTTGGGCTGAGGTTAATACGTTCATACTAGCCCCCTATGCGTTGATATAAGATTCAATATCAGCTAAACGCCAGCGCACTGCACGGCTACCGCACTTTTTAGGCTTAGGAAACTCGCCAGCTTCCATGTGTTTATAAATCGTAGTAGTAGAAAGCCCCGTTACGGTCTTAACCTCTTTCAAGGTCAATAATTGCTTAAGTAATTTGCGGTTTTCTGTAGTGTCGATTTGGGGTTGAATGTTCATGTTTTGCCGTCCTCGTTTTTTGGTTTACGTTTTGAACGGTTTTGATTAAACAAAATCAAGGGTGAATCTGTCATCGCAGCCGAAAAATGATTTTCGTTACGAAAATAACATATTGATAAAAAGGATTTTTAGATAAGAAAAAACGCCCTTGATTTGGGCGCTTATGGGTTTATTTGGCTTTCAATTGTTTGTTAGCCGCTGAGAAATAATCTTCAATCATTCGCTTCTCTAAGCCTACTATTTTTTGGCTATCATTAATTCTCTGTTGTAGAATTTCATCTATAATAGCCCCTTGACTCCATTGATTTCTCTTAGATTTAACCGCCCTTATCATTTCGCCAATCAAATAAATAGCATTATTGAGATCAAATTTCTCTTTTTCACATTCTAAATTTGCTATAAATTCATTTAAATGCTCACTTTGAATTACAAAAAAAGCACCTTCAATTTCACCAATTCCAGCGCATGGATAAGAAAAGGTTTCTGTCGGGTAATCACATCTAGTTTCAATCTTATTAAATATTTTATGCATTTCATCTTCTGTCACCTTTTTATTAGATCCTTGTTCTTCAAGGAATTGATTTAATTCAGGTAACCGCTCGATAAATTCCGTTTTAATCACTTCTTTTCTTTGAAATGGAATTTCTTTATAGCGATAAACAGTTGTCTGTCTTTCTATTATTAATCCATTTTTATCTTTAACATAAAACCCACTAAGATTTATTACATCAACGGTAGGTAAGCTTTTCCTTTGTTTTAATTCAAATTCTAGATCTAGCTTTTCATTACCTATTAATTTCAGCTCATAAACACCTGCTATAAATGATGATTTATCCAATCTCTTTATATATTCAAACTCACTACATTTCTCATATTTGAAAATCCTTACCCTTTCGCCTTCTAACCCAATTACATCTTTATAGCTAGCATTTGCCTTTTTTTGATCACTGGTTACATCACAAACAATACCAGTCCAATCATGTGGAAAATATACGGATATTTTTAATTCCCCATCGACTGCTAGCTGTAAAATATCAGAAACACTAATTTCATCTTCTAATTCTAACGATAATTTTTTTGCTGCATCTTCTAAAGTTAGCCATTTTTTAAATTTATAAATCTTACCTTTCATATTTATTTCCTCTACAGATTTCTGTCTTTCGGCTCGGGTAATTAATCCGCTCCTAGCCTCACTAATTCGATTTATTTACTAATTTTGCAAACTGCCTAGCTCATCTTCTCAAGAATCACACAACAATCCGCAAATGCTTACTTGTCGCCTGCACTTGGCATTTAGCGACAAAATCGCCCCATTGCTGCAATGCCTTTTTACGGTGTGGAAAATAATCCGCTTCATTATAAACGCCTCTAATGCCTTTGATTGTGTGCGCTAAACACATCTCTATCACATCAGGCATAACGCCCAATTCATGCAGATAAGTGCTCGCTACTTTCCTCAATCCGTGCGCTGTCTGCTGGTGCCGATAACCTAAATTATCCCTAATCGCTTTGTTTGCTGTCTGGCTGTTAATGTGTCGGCTAACAGCTCTTACGCTAGGGAAAACATACGGGGACGGTTTATCCAGCCGCTGAATCTTTGCTAAAAGCCGCATTGCTTGCTTAGACAAGGGCACTAAGTGCGGTATGCCTTCGTTCGCTTTTGTCTGCTTCATTTTTTCAGCGGGAATCGTCCATAACGCTTTATCTAAATCAATATCAGCCCATTCTGCAGTAACGGCTTCATTCGGGCGCACCATCGTTAATAATTGCCACTGGATAAGATACTTCGTCAATAAGTCAGTATCTGAATTTTCTAACCGGTCAAAGAAATCTGGCAATTCATCGGGCTTAATAGATGGATTTTTCCCACGCTTTAGCGGCTCAAATGCAGTGCTTATTTTCTGGCATGGATTAGTAGGAATTAAGAAAAGCGAATAAACCGCATGATTCATAATCGCATTAAGCAACTTTATAGATTTTCGGTACATTTCTGCCCTGCCCTGCTTATAGGGAACATCTAATGCACTTTTTGCCAATGCCGGGGTAATTTCACTAATCGGATAATTGGCTAGTCTTGGCATTAAATAGCTTTCCACTATCCCCCAATACTTCAGTAGGGTGAGTGGCTTTATATTCCCCTGCTTACTCGCTTTCCAACTTTCCGCTACGCCTTTAAAGGTGTTGATAATTCGTTGCTGCTCTTGTCGCTCTGTCTGTTCTTTGTGATATTGGGGATCGATATTTTCAGCCAATAAAGCTAAATATTCTCCACGAATTGCCCGCACTTGCTGCAGTGATACGTCAGGGAACTTCCCTAAGCTCATCTCGGTTCTTTTAGGCGGTACACTCAAGGGCTTGTAATAATTAAACCGCCATAGCTTAGAATTATTGGACTTAACCAATAAAAACAGCCCTTTGCCATCGCTTAACCGGTAATCTTTTGGCTTTGCTTTTGCATTGTTTATCTCCGTAGTGGTAAGCGGTTTAGTTAAACGTGCCAATCCAATGCCCCTTATCTCGTGAAAATTAACTAGCCTTTACTGCGTACGCCTTAGCGTGATTTTAGTAGTACGGAATTTCACTGTTTTAGTAGTATCTTTAGAATGTACTACTAAACGCACTACTAAAATTTCTGGCTGTCAACGTATTAAGACGTAACAGGACGAAAGAGAAAATAAATAGAAAAATGGATTAAAGTCAGTAGTGGCAAGGGGTGAGCGTATTAAAACGTAAGAAAAAAGAACATAAAAAAAGACTGCGTAAAATGCAGTCTTTTGGTTTTTGGTGCTCTGGGCGGGACTTGAACCCGCACATCCTATGGACACTACCCCCTCAAGATAGCGTGTCTACCAATTCCACCACCAGAGCAATTTGAATTTATTGAGGAATATCGCTGTTTGGTTTAGTTGCCGGAACGTCTAGCGTCGGAACGGCATTTTGTTGTTCCAGTTGCTGTGCTTCGTTGGTCAAATCATCAAACGTGCCTTGTGGTGCTTGGCGATGGGTGTTGATGTTGCCGATAACCAAGGCGATGATGAAAAACAGGATCGCCAAAATGGCAGTGCTGCGCGATAAGAAGTTTGCCGAACCGGCTGCGCCGAAAATCGTGCCTGATGCGCCTGAACCGAAAGAGGCGCCCATGTCTGCGCCTTTGCCTTGTTGCAACAAGACGAAACCGATTAACGCAATGGAGACCACAATATAAGCAATAATTAAAATTTCGTACATAATTCTCTACACTTAAGGGTTATGTTGTACTTTGCAGTACCGCCTCGCCATCGGCAAAGCGAAAAGTAATTTGTTTAGCCTGCGCATAGTAGCGAAAGCCTGAAAACTGTGCAAGTTTATTTTGTGAAATGTGCTTTAACTGACTTAATTTCAATCAACCGGGTACTGCACTTGCCTTTTTACTCGCCGCTTTCTTTGTCGTCGTGCGCGTTTTAGCGGAACGTGCTGCCGGCTTGGCTTTCACTTGCGATGAAACCGCACTTAGTAACCGCAGCGATTGAAAGCTGTATTGATGTAGCATCTCGGGCAGGGTTGTCAGCAGTTGTTGCATAAATTGCTGATAACTTGCTTGTTTTCGGCTGATGCCGTCAAGCTGCGATTCCCAATGGGCGGTCATGTCGGGCAATGTGGCACTTTCCGGCAGGGCTTGGATCAAAATTCGCCCTGCTTCGGTGCTGATGATATTACGCCCTTTCTTGACGATAAAGCCGCGCCGAAACAGCAGTTCAATAATCCCTGCGCGCGTCGCTTCAGTACCCAGTCCGTCGGTTTCACGCAGGATTTTTTTTAGCTCTTTATCTTGTACGAAACGCGCGATGCCGGTCATTGCTGCCAGCAAGGTTGCATCATTAAACGGCTTCGGCGGCTGTGTTTTTTTGCTGATAATCTCGCCTTTTTCGCAATGCAAGCTATCGCCTTTTTTCACTTTCGGCAGTGGCGGTTGTTGGTTTTCATCTTGGTCATCTTTGCCGAGCAGCTGTTTCCAGCCGGCGGTTTGTAAGCCTCTTGCCTGTGCTAAAAAGTGCCCGCCGGCAATTTCCAGTGAAATTTTGGTTTTGCGGTATTCGGCATCGGCGCAAAATTGCATTAAATATTGACGCGCGATTAAGTCGTAAATCTGTTGTTCATACTGCGAAAGTGCGGTCTGTTTTTTGTTAGCCGTCGGGATAATCGCATGGTGCGCTTCCACTTTTTTGTCATTCCAGCAGCGATTGCGTTGCTGCGGATTCACAATCTCCGGCAAGGTTTGATAGTCAGGGCTGTGGCTTGAAATCGCACTCAGTACCGCACTTCGCCCTGCAAAATGCTCTTCCGGCAAATAGCGGCAATCGGAACGCGGATAGGTGATCAGTTTATGGGTTTCGTACAGCCGCTGGCAGATGTCGAGCACTTGCTGTGCCGATAAACCGTAGCGTTTGCCTGCGTCGATCTGTAACGCGGAAAGCGAATACGGCAGCGGTGCGGTTTCTTTTTCTTGGGTGTCGCTATATTGTGTTACCTGCGCAGGTTGATTCGCTATGCGTTTTACCACGTTTTCCGCCAATGCGTGCGACAGCACCCGCCCGTTTTCGTCTTGGTAATCCTCGCACGCCTTGCTCGGTTGCCAAAGTGCGGTAAAGGTTTGCTGCGGTTGATCGTGAGTTTGAATGTGCGCTTGCACTTCGTAGAAATCTTTCGGTTGAAAATGTTCAATTTCCAGATCACGCCGTACGATCAGCCCCAATACCGGCGTTTGCACCCGTCCGACCGACAGCACGCCGTTATAGCCCGCTTGTCTGCCGCGAATAGTGTAAGCGCGGGTCATATTGATGCCGTATAACCAATCAGCACGCGCACGCGCCAAGGCGGAAGTTGCCAAAGGAATAAAATCGCGGTTCGGCTGTAGTTTTTGAATCGCTTTTTCGACCGCACTTGGGTTTAAATCGCTGATTAAGCAGCGCTGAATCGCGCCGCGTTTGCTCTCGTCCAGCCCGGCATAGTTAAAGACTTCATCGACTAATAGCTGCCCTTCGCGATCAGGGTCGCCTGCATTGATTAATTGATCGGCTTGTTTGATCAGTTTCAGCACCACATTCAGCTGTTTGGCGGTGCTGTTTTTGGGGTTGAGTTGCCACTGTTCCGGCACAATCGGTAAGTGTTCCAAACGCCACTGTTTGAAAATCGGGTTATAGGCGTCCGGCTCTGCTTGCTCCAGTAAATGCCCGATGCACCAAGTAACATAATCATCTGCACCGCACTTGATAAAGCCGTCGCCACGCTGGTGTGGTTTCGGCAGCACATCGGCAATCGCGCGCCCAAGGCTTGGTTTTTCGGCAATAAACAGTCGCATAATAAAGTTCTTCAAAGCAATCTTGAACGCAAAAGTGCGGTAAAGAAACCGATCTTACCGCACTTTGCCGCGTTGAAACAACTGTTAATCCGCGCGCCGATTATTTGTCGCTTGAACGGTGTAATTTCTGTTTATATGCCTGACTGCCCCACAACGCATAAGCCAGCGCAGTTTTCTTCAATTGCGGATCAACTTCCGCTTCAATCAGCGTCTGGGTTTTGCTGTCATAACGGAAGCCCTTGGCGACGAGCTGCGGTTGCAAAATCGCCACTTGATCGCCCTGCATATACGCCATATTTTTATCAAATTGCATCAGTGCACGGTTCGGATTATCGGCTTTGGTCAAATCATAACCCAACATCGGATATTCGCCACTCACACCAGCCAACGACAGTAAAGTGGTCGGCAAATCGATTTGGCTGACCAAACGCGGATCACGACGCGCTTCAATCCCTTCGCCGACAATCAAAGCCGGAATGTGGAAGTGCTTAATCGGCACCAGCGATGCGCCTGACACCCGCGAATCATGATCCGCCACCACTAAAAACAGAGTATCTTGCCAATAATCGGATTTTTTCGCCAAGTCAAAGAAATAACCTAACGCAAAATCGGCATATTTGGCGGCGTTGTTGCGCGTCTGTTTCGGCTGTTCAAATAGCTCGATTTTATTGTCGGGAAATTCAAACGGATCGTGGTTGCTTGAGGTGAAGACTAAGCTAAAAAACGGTTGTTCCTGTTTTTGCCACTCACTGAATTTTTCATGGGCTTTATCGAACAGATCTTCGTCGCTCATGCCCCAAGTGGCGACAAATTTCGGCTGTGGATAGTCCGCTTGGTCGATGATGGTTTCAAAGCCGTTGCCGTAGAAAAAGCTCGCCATATTATCAAAATGCTTCTCGCCGCCATAGATAAAGGAGGTGTGATAGCCCTGCTTTTTCAACAATTCGGCTATGGTGAAAAAGCCGTTTTGGCTGCCCGAAAGTTTCACTACCGCTCTTGCTGGTGTTGGCGTGAAACCACTAGTGACGACTTCAATGCCGCGCACCGAACGCGTTCCGGTGGCATACAGATTTTCAAACAGCCAGCCTTGTTGCGCCAACCGATCAAAGTGCGGTGAAAGCGGTTTGCCGCCCAGTGTACCGATAAATTGCGCGCCAAGGCTCTCTTGTAAAATGATCACGATATTTTTCGGCTTGCCTTGATAACTGGCGGCATTATAGGTCAAGGTCGGCAGTTCCGGATTAATATAGTCCGAAGCATCACGTCCGCGCGCCATTTTCAGGGTGTCGATCACCTCATCAAACGGCATTTTGCCGTAGATTTCCGACGAGGTGTCCTCATTTTTCATCTGTTGCAGCGCAAACAACACCGAATAACCCGAATTAAGCACCAGCGAATTAACTAAACCGTCAGAGGAAAATGCCACCATTGACGGATTGATGCCACGATGCTGCAAGCTGGAACGTGCACCGACAAACACCAGTGCCGCCACCAACAACGCCAGCAGCGGGCGATAGCGCCAACGGAATGGCGTAAGATTCGCCGTGACTTTTTTCGCCAAACGCCAATAAATCGAAGTGATCACAACCGTGATGATCGGCACCGCCAGCAGCGCCGGCAGATGTCCGTTTGCCAACATGGTGAACACTTCTTTCGGGTTCACCAAATATTCTAAAAACAGCCGATTCGGGCGAAAATCGTAGGTGGCGATAAATTCCGGCGTGGCAAGTTCCATAAACAGAATGAATACACTGCCAACGGTTAACACCACGCGCAACAGCCAAAGATAAGCACGCCCAACAGGATTGTCGGCAATGAGCAACACACTCAACAGCGCAAATAAGCCAAATAGCCAGCACAGCGCCACCACATCAATCCGCACGCCTTGCAGCAGCAGTTCGCCCCAGCCGTCAACCGCACTTACGCGTTCGTGTTGCCAAAGCGCCAATAAAATACGGCTAATTGAGAGAATAATCAGATTGAGAAAAAAGAAACTGACGATCGGATATAACGGACCAAAAAACTTTTTAAAATTAGCCATTTAACTGCCTTTATTATTTTAAACAGGATGCCGCTTAGAGTATCGGCGAATAAAAAAGTTCTACAGTTTTAGCTTAATTTGCAAATTATTCATTGATCAAATTTGCTTAAAAATCCTTTACCGCTCAAGGCGTTAATCTGACGGATAATCCACTGTTGTTTACGTTGCACGCTCGCCGACGGTTTGTCAACCTTATACAAAATCGGGTTCGGCAACACCGCTGCCAATAAGGCGGCTTCATTGATATTTAAGCGGGCGGCGGACTTGTTGAAATAGTGGCGGGCGGCGGCTTCCACCCCGAAAATACCGTCGCCGAATTCGGCGATATTCAGGTAGACTTCCAAAATGCGCTTTTTATTCCACAAGGTTTCCAGCAACAGCGTGGTCGGCACTTCAATCCCTTTGCGCAGCCAGCTTTGCCCGTGCCATAAATAGAGATTTTTTGCGGTTTGCTGTGAAATGGTTGAGCCGCCGCGCGTGCGGTTCGATTCGGCATTGTGCTCCAGCGCCGATTGAATGGCGTCAAAATCCAAGCCAAAATGTTGATCAAAACGCTGATCTTCAGCGGCGATCACCGCCATTTGCATTTGCCAGCTGATGTTATCCAAACTGACCCAATCATATTTCAGATCATAAGAAAAATCGAAGCGCGCCCAGTGTGAAAGCTGTTGCTGTGCCATGTAGGCGGAAAACGGAATCGGCACAAAACGCAAAAGTGCGGTCAGCGCCAAGCCGAACAGCAGCGCTCGCAAGCCCCATTTGCAACAGAACGACCGCACTTTGCGCCAAGTGCTATGCTGCCAAATCGCACGACCGCTGCGCTGCAATCGGCGTTTCTGAATTTTCTTCATCAATATTTAAGGCTGTTGCAGCCACTGTACAAATTCAGTCGGCATGGTTTTCAACATATTTGAACCACGCGTAATGGTGGCGGCGCTGGTGTTGAGCTTTTGCTGAATTTCGCGCTGCGACAGCGTTTTTTCCAGCAATTCATCGACAATTTTCACCCGCAAGCCCACTGCGTCACGTTCGTCAGAAGTCAGCAGCAAGGTCAGCAATTCCTCTTCCCGCCCGTCGGCAAAGGCACGGCGTAATAATTCGACAAAATCCGTCCATTGTTGTTGTTTGATATTCGGCATTTGAACACCCGTCTGTTTTAGTTGTACTGTCGCACTAGTATAAGCGATCGGTTTCGGTTTTGGCGAATTTTATTAACGTTTGATTGGATAACATTCGATAATAATAGTCAAAGGTCAGCACATTTTGCACATAACCACGGGTTTCATAAAACGGAATGGTGGCGATAAATTCCGCCATGCTCAGCCGCCCGCCGGCACGAGCCAGCCAACGATCAACCCGACTGCTGCCGACATTGTAGGCGGCGGCGATAAAAATGCGATTCTCACCGAAGCGATCGGCTAATTCCTGTAAATGTTGAGTACCAAGCATAATATTATCAAACGCATTAAATAATTGGCGTTCATTGTTATACGGCAAGCCGAATTTATCGGCGGTAGCTTTGGCGGTGCTCGGCAATAATTGCATTAAACCGCGCGCATTGGCGTGCGATTGCGCATTCACATCCCACGCACTTTCCTGGCGGGCAATCGCCATCGCAAAACTGCTCGGCACCCATTTTTGTTGCAAGTTCAGCTCAAACCACAGCGGATAAGCAAGCGGCAAACGCTGCGCCAAGTAATCCCAGGCTTTTGCCTGAATGGTTGCCTGCACGCCGAAATCGTACCACTGTTTTTGATTGGCATAATCCGCCAGTGCCAGTTGGCGTATTTTATCGCTTTTCGCCAACAACCCGAACCACGCCTGTTTCGCCTGCGAATATTGGTTGAGCGCCAAAAATTCTTCAATTTGGCTCAATTCGCGCTGCACCGCTGCTAGCTGTTGTGCTTTATCACTCTCAGGCAAGGTCGCAAAGTGCGGTTGGTAATCTTGTTTTAACTGCTCTGCTGCCAACATCGGGTAAAATCCACGCTCTTGCGCCAGCTGGTGCCATTGTTGTTGCGCCTGCGTGCTAGCGCCTTTTTTGTTGGCGGAAAATGCACGCCAAAAACGCCATTCTTGCTGATTTTTGCCACTGTCGGACAACAAATTCAGCCAATCGTCCAGATTATCTTGCGCCAAAATCGCCAAACGGATACGCCGTTCGGTTAGAGTATCTTGCTTTAAATTCGTCACTTGTTGATCGCGCCAACGCTGAATCTGCGGATTATCCGAATCGAACAATTTGCTCACCACGGTCGCGCGCCAAGCGTGGATTTGAGCGGCATTCAAACCGAAACGTGCCGCCCATTCGTGATATGCGGCGAACGGGTCTTGCGGATCAAATTGGTTTTCAGGCAGTTGCTGAATATAACGCGCAAAGCTGTGATCGACAATTTTGGCATTCGGTGCGTCGATGGCGGCGGTTTGCACAAACAGACGCAACGTTAGCGGACTATTGCGCAATTCAACCAAACTCTCCAGCCAGCCGCTCAACACAATATCCGCACTTTGATTGCGCAAGTGACGCAACAAACCGTCGCTGCCGCGCTCAAACGCCAGCAGCGCGTGCCGCACTTGCTCTGCGCTCTGCTGCCCTGCCGCTTGCCATAAGTTAAAAATATCATCACACGCCGACGGCAGCGAATTGCCGTTTAGCCAAGTTTCGCCGACCGCTTGCCAAAGTGCGGTTTTGTCCTCCACCGTCCTGGCTTGTGCCGAAAAATAGATGCAACGCGAGATCAAATCGGTTGGCGGTGTTTGGCTGAATTGCAGCACACCTTGCCAATCGCCACGTTTTTGTAAGGTTTGATACCAAGTGCGGTTAAGATTGCGGCTTTGCGCCAGCTCCGGATAACGCCGGGCAAACGCATCAATTTTTTCAGCGCTCAATTGCTCACTGTCACTCACCAAACGCTGATATTGCAAATATGGCAGCAACGGGTAATCATTCAGTTGCGCTATCAATCGATCTACCACTGCAAAATTATTTTTTTCCGCCGACAACGGCAATAACATTTCCGCTTTGCGATATATTTCGCGCTGCTGTGTTAACGAATATTCCGCCGCCAATGGTAGGCTGAATGCGCTCAATATCATGCTGATCAGTAACTTTTTCATTTTCGCTCCGACAATCTCCAACCAAACTGCCCCACAAGAGGCATAAAAAAACACCTTGTAATAGTACAAGGTGTTAGACCGTTTAATCGTGTAAAAAGTTTAAATTATTTTTGGGTTAAGCATTGCGAAAAGCTATCCGCCAACGATTGCAAATACTCGGTATAAGCAGTTTTACTAACCGCGATTTTTTCGCCCATCGGATCCAGCACGCCCAATTTAACGCCGGTGTTTTTATGCAATGTTTCCAGCAGGCGTGGCGTGAATTGCGGCTCGGCAAACAGACATTGCGCATGATTGGCGCTGATGTCGGCTTTAATCTCATTCAATGTTTTCGCCCCCGGTGCGACTGCCGGATTAATAGTGAAAGCGCCAAGGTGATTCAAGCCGTATTGGCGTTCAAAATAGCCGTAGGCATCATGGAAAACATAGTAGCCGCGCTGTTTAATCGGATCTAACTGGGTTTTCAGCTGCTGATGTTTAGCCGCAATCCCTTGTTGGAACGCCTGCAAATTCGCGGTGATTCGCTCCGCTTTATTCGGATATTTTGCCGTTAAGCGTTGCGCAATCTGTTCGGCGATTTTTCCGCTGATGTCGCTAGAAAACCAAACGTGCCAATCGGTTTGCAATCCTCCATGTTCGTGCTCATGGTCATCATGTTGATGTTCCGGCGGACCGTCGTGGTCGTGGTCGTCATGAACGTGCAACGCCTCGCCCAGCAACTGTTGAATATTTTCCATTTTGTCGATCTGCAGCACACTGCCGGCTTTCAAGCGCCCGATACTTTTGCTGAGAAAGGTTTCCATGTCCGCGCCAATCCACACCACCAGATCGGCTTTTTGTAAACGTTGCAGATCCGACGGGCGCAGGTTGTAATCATGCGGTGATGCGCCGGTCGGCAGCAGAACTTGAGTCGGCGTCACGCCGTCGGCAACCGCCGCAGCAATAAAACCGAGTGGTTTTACCGTGGTGATAATATCTGCCTGGGCAGTGTAGGCAATAGTTGAGAGGAGCACGCCTGCCAATGGTTTATTTATTATTTTCATGCTTTTTTCCTTGTTTTGAATGGGGATAAGCCCCCGATTATTTTGCCGAAGATTGCAACAGCTTCTCCAACACTCTGGCGACTGCAAAAAAACCGAAGGTTGCGGTCACCATGGTTGCCGCGCCGAAACCATTCGCACAATTCATGGTTGCGGACAAACGGCAATCACCTTCCATTTTCGGGAAGATAAGCGGTTGGGTCGAAAAAACACACTCGACCCCAAATTTTCGTTTTGGGTTTTGGCTAAAATGGTAATTTTTGCGCAGCAACGACCGCACTTTGGCGGCGAGCGGATCTTGAATGGTGCGGCTCAAATCCGCAATTTGGATCTGCGTCGGATCGGTCTGCCCGCCGGCACCGCCGGTGGTGATTATTTTGATTTTATTGCGTTTGCAATAGGCAATCAGCGCCGCTTTGACTTTCACGTTGTCAATTGCGTCAATCACATAATCAAAGTGCGGTTGAATATAGTCGGCAAGATTCTCAGTACTGAGAAAATCATCAATGATCCGCACTTCACATTGCGGATTAATCTGCGCAATCCGCGCTTGCATGGTCTCGGTTTTCAATGCGCCAATCGTGTCACTCAGGGCGTGCAGTTGGCGATTCACATTGGTGACGCAGATGTCGTCCATATCAATCAGGGTGATTTTGCCGACCCCGCTACGCGCCAATGCCTCTACCGCCCAAGAGCCGACACCGCCGATACCGATCACACAGATATGCGCAGCAGTTAAAACGGACAACTCCTGTTGTCCGTACAAACGCGCAATGCCGCCGAAGCGGCGCTCATAATTATCAATCCGTTCCATTTATCGTTAATTTAAAATCCAAGATCGTCCGTAGTGTTTTAAGAATCCGGCGGTTTCACCGGCTTTGTCGCCAATGCCCTGATACAGATCGAAATGCTGTCCTTTAATTGCGCCGCCCACGTCCAGCGCCACCACTAAACGCAAATCGTGTCTGCCTGTCCAGTTACCGCGGCTATCGAGCTGCGGCATTTCCACCAATAAAATGCTGCCGAGCGGAATAATCCGTCTATCAACGGCAATCGAAGAGAGCGCGATTAAAGGCACGCCCGCCGCCCCTTTCGGCTTATCGGTCGGATCGACTTTAAAATAAACATAAGAGGCGTTGCGCTCTAACAGGCTTTGGAAGCGCGCAGGGTTACGTTCGCCCCACTCTTTAATCGCTTGCATCGACATTTTTTCTTTCGGGATTTCGCCGTCTTCAACCAACAAACGCCCGACTGCGGTATACGAATGCCCGTTTTGTCCGCCGTAGGCAAAATGGGTTAAGCGCCCATTTCCCATATCCATAAAGCCACTGCCCTGCACGCCCATCGCAAACACGTCATACATCGTGCTATACGCCAATTCCAAGCCCTGCCCGTTCAACGCTCCGGAGTAGATCTGTGCGCGGCTGTAGCGTTTATTTTTAGGCAACGCATAAACCGGATGCTGATAACGGCTATTTTTAGCCGCGCTGCCGTGGAAAACCGGAATGTAGTAACCGGTCATCAAGACGTTTTGATAACCGTCTTCGCCGCTCAATTGTCTAAAGTTCAATCCAAAATCCGCTAATTGGCTGACATCGCCGCCGGCAAGCACCCAATTGGTGATTTTGCCGTAAGTTCCGGCATGGCGATTCAGCAAACTGGTCGAATAACGGCGCACTTCGGATAATTGGGTTAAAAAATCGCCCTGATTCAGCACGCTGTCGTTACTTGCCACCCGCGACACCGGCAGCCAATATTGACTCAGGCTAACGTAACTACGCCCTTGATAAACCGCACCAAGTTTCTCACGCATTGCTCGCTCATCTTGCACGCTGCCGGTTTTATTCGAGGATGAGCCGCAAGCGGATAAAAAAAGAACCGTAGCAATTGCTACACCGAGTTTAAAATGAAATTTCATAAAATGTGTCTGTATCTCTGTCTAACTAGGGAAAGGCGTTACCTCAAGGGCGAATACCTTAGCAAAAAAAGGACAAAAAATATAGAGGCTGACGCAGTTTGTTGGAAAGAATAAAAAATCGCCATTGCAAGCTGGCTTTTGCTGAAAATAAAATCAAACCGCGCTCTTTTTGAGCGCTTGAAAAAAAATTTATCAAATCGACTTGTGTTCTCTTAAAAAAAGCGTATAGTACGCCACTCACAGACGCGGGGTGGAGCAGCTTGGTAGCTCGTCGGGCTCATAACCCGAAGGTCGTTGGTTCAAATCCAGCCCCCGCAACCAGATTCCTAAAAGCACCTTTCGAGGTGCTTTTTTATGTTAGAAAAACCAACACAAATTTTGCTGATGCACAAATTATAACCGATAAAAAAGCCGTCTTTAAGACGGCTTTTTAAGAATTCGATAAGTTCAGCTCAATTAAGCAACAACTGTTACGTTTTCAGCTTTTTTACCACGTTGATCATCAACAATATTGAAAAGCACTGCTTGGCCTTCTTTTAAAGTACGAAACCCTTCACTTTGGATTGCTGAGAAATGTACGAATACGTCTTCGCCACCTTCAACTTGTAAAAAACCAAAACCTTTAGTTTCGTTAAACCATTTTACGGTTCCTTTTGCTTGCGACATCGCTTACATCCTAAATAAATAATTAAAAAAATCTTACCTTACAACACTACGACCAAAAAAGTTTGATTTTCATGACCTGGTAAATCTCTGCTACTCAAAGAGCGGTAGAATAGTACCAACATACATCGGAAATTACACGTTTTATTTTCTATATTTCAAAAATCTAGCGTTTTAATGTTAATTCTGTGAAAAAGGTCACATTATTACAGCTTATTTTTGACCTATGCCGATAATCTATCTAGTAATTTTTGGTGAATACCGTCAAAACTGCCGTTACTCATAATGAGAATATGATCGTTCGGCTGTGCTTCGGCAATAATCAATTCGATTAATAAATCAATATTGCCGCTCCATTTTGTCGGCACCGTCGATTTTTCAGCAATTTCCGCCACTTCCCACGGAATATTGTCGGGCTGTAATAAAAATACATAATCCGATTTCACCAGCGACGCCGCCAGCTCGTTTTTGTGCAAGCCCATTTTCATGGTGTTGGAGCGCGGTTCGAGCACGGCTAAAATCCGTTTTGCGCCGCCCACGCGATCACGCAATGCGCCGACCGTAGCTGTAATTTCCGCCGGATGGTGGGCGAAATCGTCATACACGGTAATCTCTTTCACTTTGCCCTTCACTTCCAAGCGGCGGTTGGTGTTGACAAAGCGGCTGAGAGACGCGGCGGCATTTTCAATCGAGACGCCGGCACGATAAGCCGCGGCAATTGCCATTAACGCGTTGTGCATATTGTGTTCGCCGAAGACATCCCAGCGCACTTCCGCAGCTTTTTGTTGGCGGTGATACACGGCAAAATGGCTGCTGTCTTGAGAAATTTTTTGTGCAAACCACTCTTCGCTTTCGCCGAGATGTTGCTGTTCGCTCCAGCAGCCCATTTCCAGCGTCTGTTTCACCGTGGCATCGTCTTTCACCGACAACACCAAGCCTGATTGCGGGATAATCCGAATCATGTGGTGGAATTGCCGTTGGATCGCCGCCAGATCGTCAAAAATATCCGCATGATCAAAGCCGATATTGTTAATAATCAAGGTATTCGGGTTGTAATGTACAAATTTGGAACGCTTGTCGAAAAAGGCGGTGTCGTATTCGTCGGCTTCGATCACAAAATAAGGGCTGTCGCCCAATTGTGCCGAGGTGGCGAAATTGCCGGTGACGCCGCCGATCAAAAATCCCGGATTCAAGCCGTTATCCGCCAAAATCCATGCCAAAATGCTGCTGGTGGTGGTTTTGCCGTGCGTGCCGGATACCGCCAACACTTTGCGCTGGCGCAATAAATTATCATGCAACCATTGAGGCCCGGATGTATACGGGATCGCGTTATCCAACACATATTCCACGCACGGATTGCCGCGTTTCATCGCATTGCCGATAATCACCATATCCGGTTGCGGGGTTAATTGCGTCGGATCGTAGTTCGGAATAATCTCAATACCGCTCTTTTGCAAAAAGGTGCTCATCGGCGGATAAACGTTCACGTCCGAACCGGTGACTTTGTATCCCATTTGCCGCGCGATAATCGCCACGCCGCCCATAAATGTGCCGCAAATGCCTAAGATATGAATATGTTGTTGTTTCGTCATGCTTTAACCGCTCTTTAATCAATTAAAATTGTGCTTGAGATCACAACTTGCAACCTGTCGACAACGGGCGCAAGAAATGACTGCTATAATATCAAGTACAAGAAAATTTGCTGATTATACAATAAAACATCGCAGGTTTCTGTTTAAATTATTGCGTTTAATTATCTGGAGGAAAGATGAAAACATTAGGCGAATTTATCGTTGAAAAACAGGCGGACTATCCGAACGCCAAAGGGGAATTGAGCGGCATTCTTTCCTCGATCCGTCTGGTTGCGAAAATTATTCATCGCGACATTAATAAAGCCGGGCTGACCAATGATATTATCGGCAATTCCGGAGTCGAAAATGTGCAAGGCGAAAAACAAATGAAACTCGACGCCTTCGCCCATGAAAAAATGAAAGCCGCATTAATTGCGCGTGATGAAGTCGCCGGTTTCGGTTCGGAAGAAGAAGAAAATTTTGTCGCGTTTGATACCGAACGCGGGCGCAACGCAAAATATGTAATTCTGACCGATCCGCTTGACGGTTCGTCAAATATTGATGTGAATGTAGCGGTCGGTACGATTTTCTCGATTTACCGCCGCATCTCGCCGATCGGCAATGCCGTGACGCTGGAGGATTTCTTGCAGCCCGGACATAAACAAGTTGCCGCCGGTTATATCGTATACGGCTCTTCCACCATGCTGGTTTACACCACCGGCAATGGGGTGAACGGCTTTACTTATGATCCGTCCTTGGGGGTGTTTATTCTTTCGCACGAAAATATTCGCATTCCGCAAGACGGCACTTGCTATTCGATTAACGAAGGCAACTACCTCAAATTCCCGATGGGCGTGAAAAAATACCTGAAATATTGCCAAGAGGAAGACGACAGCAGCTGCCGCCCTTACACTTCGCGCTATATCGGATCGCTGGTGTCGGATTTCCACCGCAATATGCTGAAAGGCGGAATCTATATTTATCCGACCTCAACTCACTATCCGTTGGGCAAACTGCGGTTGCTGTATGAAGGCAACCCTATGGCATTTTTAGCGGAACAAGCGGGCGGCTTGGCGAGTGACGGCTACCACCGCATTCTTGATATTGTGCCGACCGAACTGCACCAACGCACACCGTTGTTTATCGGCTCAAAAAATATGGTGGAAAAAGCAACCCAATTTATGTCAGAATACCGAGATCAATAAAAGAGGTTTGATTCAAACACCGTAATTAAATCACAATGTAATGTGGCATATGGTATCGTATGTTCGTCGTTCTGCATTGTGATTATAAGTCGCGGCGCGCGGGTAAGGCATAATGAATGTAATAATAAAATACGGTTCAATTTTTGTGATTGTCACGTCGTTGATTATCGGCTCGACTTTATTCAACGCCAATGCCGAAAAAACAACTGAGGAATCCCAAGACATTGCGACTTATGCATCGCCGAATTCGCCGTTGCTAAACGAATTTAAATCCCGGGTCGACCTCGACGGCCCGGAATATTTTTTGACTACGGATCAGGAAAACACCAATTTGGTGTTGCGCTATAAAATCAACATCACCTCACAAAAGCCGATTCATTCGGTGGAATGGCTAGCAATTTATACCTACCAAGGACATATTATTTTCAATAAAGAATTTCAGGTGGTATTCAACTCCGGTATGGATCAAAATCAAAACCGTAGCGTCGATTTCGTGTTCCCGATTCATTCGATTTCCCGCCATAACCGCATTTTTTTCCTTTCGCCAAACCCGGAAATCGAAGCAGTAACCCTGCCGAAAAGCATTCAATATTTAGACGGCGGACGCTTGGAAGTGCCTTATTAAAACTTTTGGGGTGCAGATCAGGTGTACCGCACTTTTGTTGTATCAACCTGTGTAACAATTGTGTTTGAAAAATATTGCATAGCCTCCCTCTGCCCTTCAGGCATCTTTCTCCGCACGCGGAGGGAGAGAAAATCATTTATATGACTAATAATGAACAATAAAATCTCTTTCGCCCTCTCCGTTTACGGAGGGGCTGCCGAAGGCTGGGGGAGGGATAGCGTGTAATTTTAATCAGATCGTGTAGCATGGGCTTACAAGCCCACACGACATCAACTTCCCAACCAACGTTTGATTTAAACAAAAAACCGTCACCGGCAATCCGGTCACGGTTTTTTAGATGATGAAAATCGCAAATTATGCTGCGGTTTTGTCTTTGATCACCGTAGTTGACGCGTTGCGAGCAACAGAGGCGATGCCTTTTTTGGCGACGGCTTCTGAGCTGTAATACTGACTACGTCCGATTTCCTGATGATTTTTGGCTTTCAAAATAAAATACGGCTTATCATTTTTTGCCACTCGAATTTCATACGCGGTTTCATCTGCGCCGTTTTTTTGCACCGATGCAATACCATTTTCTGCCGCTGCGCGGGTTTTATATAACTCACTGGTTAAAATAACCTGACTGTTGGCCGCGATCAGATTGAACATGAACTGCCCGTCTTTTGCCACTTTTAATTCATACCACCCTTGTGCCATTGCTTTCTCCTTTTCTGTTGAACAACGCGATAATTTCGAAGGATAAAATCCTTCCGAAACACTCACATTAGAATAAGTTTTTTACACTAAATTTCAATCAGTTTTTAATCAAAAATCGGCTTTCATCACAAATGTTTCTTGCTGAAAGTGCGGTTCTTGCCTATCATGCCGTTCAATTTAATTCGTAATGAGAGAAGAACATGAGCCAGCAAACCTATATCACCGGCAAAGACGCTGCTTTGGAAGACAGTATTCAACGCTTTCAAGCCAAATTGACCCAACTGGGTTTCAACATTGAAGAAACCTCATGGCTGAATCCTGTGCCGAATGTCTGGTCGGTGCATATCCGTGATACCGACTGCCCGCAATGTTTCACCAACGGCAAAGGCGCAAGTCGCAAAGCCGCACTGGCTTCGGCATTGGGTGAATATTTTGAGCGGCTTTCCACCAACTATTTTTTTGCTGACTTTTTCCTCGGCAAGCAAATTGCCAACGGCGAATTTGTGCATTACCCGAATGAAAAATGGTTTGCAATTGATGATGAAGATCGTTTGCCGGAAGGGATTTTAGACGACTATTTGCATCAATATTACAACCCGAATCAAGAACTGACTCCGGAGCAATTGGTGGATCTGCAATCCGGCAACATTGAACGCGGCATTGTTGCGATGCCGTATGTGCGCCAGCGTGATCAACAAACGGTGTATATTCCGCAAAGCATTATCGCCAATTTATACGTTTCCAACGGCATGTCAGCGGGCAACAGTGAAAACGAAGCACGAGTACAAGGCTTGTCGGAAGTGTTTGAGCGCTATGTTAAAAATAAAATTATCGCCGAAGCTATCAGTTTGCCGGAAATTCCACGCAACGTAATGGATCGCTATCCGGAAATTCAAGAAGCGATTGCCACACTGGAAAAAGAGGGTTTCCCGATTTTAGCCTATGATGCGTCATTAGGCGGGAAATATCCGGTGATCTGTGTGATTTTGCTGAATCCGAATAACGGCACGTGCTTTGCCTCATTTGGCGCACACCCGAATTTTAAAGTGGCTTTAGAACGCACGGTAACAGAACTGCTGCAAGGGCGTAGCCTGAAAGATCTCGATGTGTTTACGCCGCCTTCGTTTGACAATGACGATGTTGCCGAACACGCCAACTTGGAAACCCATTTTATTGATTCCAGCGGTTTGATCTCGTGGGATCTGTTCAAACAGCAAAGTGATTATCCGTTTGTTGATTGGGATTTTTCCGGCAGCACCGAACAGGAATTTGCCAACCTGATGGCGATTTTCAATGCCGCTCAGAAAGAAGTCTATATCATGGATTACAACCATTTAGATGTTTATGCTTGTCGGATTATCGTGCCGGGGATGTCGGATATTTATCCGGCGGACGATCTGATCTATGCCAATAACAATATGGGCATGGAGTGGCGTGAAATTCTGCTCGATTTACCGCACTTTCACCACCAAAAAGCCGATTATCTTGAATTATTGGAACAGTTAGATCTGCAAGCGATTGATGATTACACCCGAGTGCGTGAATTTATCGGGGTTGTTGCGCCGCCGAAATCCGGTTGGCAAACCTTGCGCATCGGCGAACTGAAATCCATGCTTTATCTGGCTTGCGGCGATTTGGAAAACGCTTTGGAATGGGCGACGTGGACGATTGACACCACCTCATCGGTGTTCACGCAGGAGCGCAATAACTACTACCGCTGCTTGGTGCAGTCGTTGGAGTTATTTATCGACAATAGCCGTGATCCGCAACAATATCGTGCGGTGTTCGAGCGTCTATACGGTCAAAGTGCGGTTGAAGCCTGCTGGAATGCGATTAACGGCGGCAACCCTTTCTATGATTTGATCGCCGGCGATGAATCTCTAACAACATTTGCCGCACACCAAAAACTGTTGGCGGCTTACGACAAGCTGCAAAAAGCCAAGCTGCAAAAAGGGTAAAGTGCGGTATTAGTGGGCGTAAGTCTCGCTTTTCACACACCGCCCTGTGTATCAGGGCGGAGTTATCGCATCACGAAGCAGCTTGAATCGCCGACATAATCCGTTTATCGGAAATCGGGTACGCGGTGCCCAATTGTTGCGCAAACAGGCTCACGCGCAGCTCTTCAATCATATAGCGGATCGCTAAAATCTCATCGCTGATCGGCTGGGATTTCGGCAATTTTGCCAGCAGTTGTTGATACGCTTCACTGACTTTTTCCACCCGCAGCATATTGGCGCGATCACGGTTCACATCTTGCACCAGTTTGTCGATCCGCTTGTCGATTGCTTGCAAATAGCGCAACAGATCGGGCAGACGCTGATAGCCGTTTTGCTGCACAAAGCCCGCATGAATCAGCTGTGCCATTTGGCTTTTAATATCCGACAGCGCAAACGCCATGGTGAAGTCCATTTTGCCTTTCAGCCGTTTATTGATTTCAAACGCTTGGGTTAAAATTCGCTCCATCTGCTGCGCAATATCCACCGTGATCTCATTTAACTGCTCATGCACATGATCACGCAGCCGTTGAAAATCCGCTTCTTCCCACACCACGCCGCCAAAATCGGCGATCAGTTTGTCCACCGCACAGGCAATGCAGTCATCAATCAGATCCAACACGCGCCCAAACGGGGTGAAATACAGCCCGAGCTTAGATTTATTCGGCAGCTTTTCATGCAGGTATTTAATCGGCGACGGCACATTCAGCAGCAGCAAACGGCGCAAACCTTGTTGCATCGCACGCTGCTGTTCAAATTCGGTTTCAAACAGTTTAATCCCGACCGATTGCTGTTCGTCCACCAGTGCAGGATACGCCTTAACGCTATAACCCCGTTTCTTCTGCTGGTAAAAGTGCGGTAGGCTGTCGAAATTCCAAATGTGAATGCCACTCTGTTCAATGCCGTCATCCGCCACCGCCGACAAACTCTGCTGCACCTGATCTTTCAACTCAAATTTGAGCTGATCCAGATCGGTGCTTTCCCGCAGTTTACGTCCGTTGTCGTCAATCACCCGAAAAGTGATCTTCAAGTGCGGTTCAAGCTGCTCACTGTTCCACAGTTCAGGATCGACCGTTACGCCCGTCATGCGGCGCAATTCATATTGCAGGCTCTCTAGCAACGGTTTTACCAGCGGCTCGGCTCTGCCTAAAAAGGCTTCGGCATAGTTCGGCGCGGGCACAAAATTGCGCCGCATCGCTTTCGGCAATGATTTAATCAGGGCGATTACCAGCTCACGCCGCAGCCCCGGAATTTGCCAATCGAACCCTTGCGGTTCAACTTGGTTCAGCAACGACAACGGAATATGCACCGTGACGCCATCGGCTTCACTGCCGGGTTCAAATTGGTAGCTGAGTTTTAATTTTAAATTGCCTTGCTGCCAAAAATTCGGGAAATCCAAATGGCTGACTTTCTGTGCGTCGTCATTGGTTAAAAACGATTTTTCAAAATTCAATAATTCTGGATTTTTAGCTTGTGCGGTTTTCCACCAGCTGTCGAAATGCTTTTGCGACACCACCTCTTGCCCGACACGCTGATCGTAAAACTCGAACAATTGGCGTTCATCAATTAAAATATCACGCCGACGGCTTTTGTGTTCCAGCTCCTCAATTTCACGAATCAGTTTCAGGTTTTGGTAGAAGAACTTGTGTTTAGTATTCCAATTGCCCTCCACCAGTGCCGCTTGAATAAAGATCTCACGGCTCTCTTGCGGATCAATTCTGCCGTAATTCACTGGACGTGCCGCCACAATCGGAATGCCGTATAACACCACTTTTTCATTGGCGATCACCGCGCCTTTGGCTTTTTCCCAGTGCGGTTCAGAATAGCTGGATTTGGTGAGATGCCCTGCCAGCGGTTCGATCCATTCCGGCTCGATCTTCGCCAACATGCGCCCCCACAGTTTAGAGGTTTCAACCAGTTCAGCAGCGATCAGCCATTTTGGATTTTTCTTAAACAGCACCGAATTGGGAAACGGCGAAAAATGGGCGTTGCGTGCGCCTAAATATTGCTGTTTTTCCGCTTCCTTCAACCCGATATGCGATAACAAGCCGCTTAATAACGCACGGTGAATCGCCACATAATCGGCAGGTTCGGAATTGAGGTGCAGCCCCATTTCACGCACGCTTAAGCGCAGTTGGTGGTAAATATCCTGCCATTCCCGAATCCGCAAATAGTTTAAATACTCGGTTTTGCATAAACGGCGGAATTGGTTGTTGCTCAAGGCTTTTTGCTGCTGTTGCAGGTATTCCCACAGGTTGGTAAATGCCAAAAAGTCGGACTGTTCATCGGCAAAACGGCGATGTTTTTCATCGGCGGCTTGCTGTTTTTCTTGCGGCCGTTCACGCGGATCTTGAATCGACAACGCTGCGACGATAATCATCACTTCTCGCAAGCAACCAAACGCCGCCGCCGTTAACACCATTTTTGCCAAACGGGGATCAACCGGCAAATTCGCCAGTTGTCTGCCTTCAGGGGTGAGCTTGCGCTGCTCGCCTTGTTTGCTTTTCACCAGCGTGAACGCTTGCAACTCATCCAGCAACTTGATGCCGTCTTGAATATAACGGCGGTCGGGTGCATCAACAAACGGGAAGGATTCAATATCGTCCAAGCCAAGTGCGGTCATTTGCAAAATCACCGAGGCTAAATTGGTGCGCAAAATTTCTGGGTCGGTAAATTCTGGGCGTGCGTTAAAATCGTCCTCAGAATACAACCGAATGCAGATCCCCTCCGAAACCCGTCCGCAGCGCCCTTTACGCTGATTTGCCGACGCTTGTGAGATCGCTTCAATCGGTAAACGTTGCACTTTAGTGCGGTAGCTATAACGTGAAATCCGTGCCGTACCGGGGTCAATCACATATTTAATCCCGGGCACGGTAAGCGAGGTTTCCGCCACGTTGGTGGCAAGCACAATCCGATTCAGCCCGCTCGGTTGAAAAATGCGGTTTTGTTCCTGTGCCGACAAACGGGCGTAGAGCGGTAAAATTTCGCTGTGTTTCAACCCGCCACGTGCTTGTTGTTTTTGCAGCGCATCGGCGGTATCGCGAATTTCCCGTTCACCGCTTAAAAACACCAAAATATCGCCACGTCCTTCCGCTTGCAGCTCGTCAACCGCGGTTAAAATCGCTTGAATTTGGTCTTGATCCTGTTCTTCGCTCAACGGGCGATAGCGCACTTCCACCGGAAAGGTGCGCCCTGAAACTTCAATAATCGGGGCATGGTTAAAATGTTGGGAAAAGCGTTCCACATCAATGGTTGCAGAAGTGATGATCAGCTTCAGATCAGGGCGCTTCGGCAATAATTGCTTCAGATAACCAAGAATAAAATCGTTATTCAGGCTGCGTTCGTGGGCTTCGTCAATAATCAAGGTGTCGTATTGATTCAGATAACGGTCGGTTTGAATTTCCGCCAGTAAGATCCCGTCGGTCATCAATTTAATCCGACTGTCTTCACTCACCTGATCGCTAAACCGCACTTTATAACCGACCACTCCGCCCAATTCGCTTTTCAGCTCTTCGGCAATCCGTGCCGCCACCGAACGAGCGGCAATCCGCCGTGGCTGGGTGTGCCCGATCATGCCTTTCGTGCCAAGCCCCAACTCCAAACACATTTTCGGCAATTGGGTGGTTTTGCCCGAGCCCGTTTCCCCTGCAATCACCACCACTTGATGTTCGGCAATGGTTTTCAGAATTTCCGCTTTGCGTTGACTCACCGGCAAGTTGTCAGGAAATTCAATGGCAAGTGCGGTTTGACGCTGTGCCAACCGCACTTTAGCCTGCGCAATCGCCTGTTCAATCTCCGCCACCACTGCCGCTTGTGCGCTTTCCTGTTTAATCGCCGACAAGCCGTAGATCCGCCCTGATAAGCGGCGTTTATCCACCAGCATCACGTTGTCTAAATGGGACAATAGCGTTTTCTGGATCGGTGATAACGGCGCGAGTTGGCGCTTAACGTGCGGTTTGTTGTGTTTATTTTTCTGCATGGGTTCTCGTTTAATCGGTGTTTCAGACTAGCGATTTGCGCCTGAAAATAAGGTTGTTATTTTAAAGAGAGATGGGAGGATTGTACAGGGTTGACGGTGTTGGTTGTTATTGCGTGTTTGGTTAATCGCGATCGGGTTTCGCCGATGGCGACTAATTTTGTGCCCAAATGTAGCAACGGTGTTTGCTACAATAAAATACGTTCAAAAAACATCATTAACTCATTTTGCTATCTAACCAACGCTGCTGCAAATGATCTAAAGTGCGGTTTGCGTCGAGCCAGCGGCTGCTGGCTTGTAGGCTGTTCCAATCCACGGTTTTACGTTTAAATAAACGACTCAACCGCACTTGGCTCTGTTGGCTGGCGGTGTGTTGCAGATTATCCAGCACCTGAATCACGCCTTCACGTTCGTTGCATAGTAACAGCAACTCACAGCCTGCGTTAAGCGACGCTTGGCTGCGTTCAACAAAATCGCCCATAAAACCGGCGCCTTTCATGCCTAAATCATCGGAAAAAATCGCACCGTCAAACTGCAATTGTTGGCGCAATACCTGTTGTAACCAATAGCTCGATCCACTTGCCGGTTGGTTGTCGCATTGGCGATAAATCACATGTGCCGGCATCATCGCTTGTAATTTATCGGCTTGGATCAGTTGGGCGAAAGGTTGAATATCCTGCGCAAAAATCACCTCTTTCGGGCGATCATCAATCGGCGTTTCCAGATGTGAATCGGCGAGAACGTGTCCGTGTCCGGGAAAATGCTTGCCGGTTGCCGCCATGCCCATTTGTGCCATACCGTCAATAAACGCACCGGCTAAACGGGTGATTAACCGCACTTCATCGCCAAAACTGCGATCGCCGATCGCTTTGCTTTGATGCCCCAAATCCAGCACCGGCGCAAAACTCAAATCAATATCCAATGCGGTCATTTCCGCCGCCATTAACCAGCCCGCATCTTGCGCCAATTGCTGCTGACGCTGCGGATCGCTTTCCATTGCGGCAAACGCCTGCATTGCAGGCAAACGGCTGAAGCCGTCGCGAAAACGTTGCACTCGCCCGCCCTCTTGATCGACCGTGATCAGCAGCGGTTTTTTCACTCGCTGACGCACGGATTGGATCAAGGCTTGTAGCTGGCGACGATCATGAAAATTGCGGCTGAACAAAATCAGCCCGGCAACCAGCGGGTGCTGTAATAATTCAATTTCTTCCGCTTGCAACTCATATGATTGCAAGTCGATTAAAAGCGTGGACATCGGATTTTCCTGTTATGTTGATTATGTGTTGATCTCTTGTGGCGCAAAAATGTGCTGTTGCGCTTGCAACCACAAGCGGTTTAATAACTTGACCCACGGCAAATACAGCGCCACCGCGCGCCGAAACTCGGTTTTATTTTTCACCAGCGGATTATTTTGCAAATACGCTTGCAAGAAATAGGCTTGCTGCGCGCTATCCAATTCATTGTTGGCAAACATAAACGCCATTTCCAGCGCCGGTTCGGACCATGCGGCATATTCCCAATCCAGCAGTTTGAACGAACCGTCGGGCTGTAGCACAATATTTTGTCGGTGCAGATCATGGTGGGCGATCACCTGTAATTCGCTTTCAACAAACGGCGGCAGTTGGTCGAGTTGCACCAGCCATGCGCCATGTTGTTCCGGCGGTAATTGCTGCAGCAGCGAAAAGATCCGTTGGATCAAATCAATCGGCGGCAGAGGGCTGATTTCCGCCGAGTGTAGCGCGGAAAAATGGTGCAGTTGCTGCAAACAAGCAGCCAATTGTGCCAAGTGCGGTTCGTTCCACTCCGGCAATATTTCGCCTTCAAGCCACGGCTGTAGCATAAAATCCTCAGCTTGATAAAACACCGGCGGCACAAACGGCAACGGTTGCAAACTAAACAATAGATCGGCTTCAAATGCACGGTGGCTGCCGAGTCGCAACAAATCTTCATGTTGCAAACGCAGCACAAAACGCTGTTGGTTTTGCAGTAACACCGAATAGGAATAACCGCTGATTCCGTTCAAAGGCTGGCAGGAAACCACTTCCGAATGCCAAAAACCAGCGGCAAGAATGCGAGACAGTGACATGGGAGTTAAGGCGTTCCTTTAACATAAATACGGTAATTACTACTGTTCAAGGTCGGTTTTTCCAGCCCGATGGTTTCAGTCTGTTTCGGCTGCAATAGTAATTTCATCCATTGCGGCGATTGCGACCAGTCGCTAAGCTGGGTGACGCCGTCGTTATCGTACCAAGTGATTTGGTATTGCAATGCCAACAATTCACGGCTGAGATTGGTTAAGTTGACCTGTTGTGTGCCGGCTTTAATCTCGGTGAGCGGCGCAATTTCCGAATCCAGATTGACGATCGGCTGTTTGTCCGCCAGATAACGTGGCGGCGCGCTGGAACAGGCTGCCAGAATCAGGCTGGCGGTTAAAAGAGTGAGAAATCGTTTCATTATTTTTTCCTGCGTTATTTTGCCAACATCGCGCCCAGCTTTTTGCCGCCGAGTAAGTGCATATGCAAATGAAACACTTCTTGCCCGCCGTGTTGATTGCAGTTCACAATCAGACGGTAACCGTCATCGGCGATTCCTTGTTGCTGTGCGATTTTCGCCGCTACTACAAATAACCGCCCCAAGGCTTGCTCATCTTCCTGCGAGACATCATTCACGGTCGGGATCAATTGATTCGGAATAATCAAAATATGGGTCGGAGCTTGCGGGGAAATATCGCGAAATGCGGTGACCAGCTCATCTTGATACACAATATCTGCCGGAATTTCACGTCGAATAATTTTACTGAAAATGGTTTCTTGAGACATAATTTGCTCCTTTATAGCCAGATTTTTATTCAAAAATTTTTGTCTGATATTCTGGCAAGAATAATGAAGTTAGCGGGTTTTAGCAAGTTACGCGTTCGTTTGCAGTAACTGTATTTGCTATACGACTATAATATAAAATGAAATACCGCATAACCTCCCTCTGCCCTTCGGGCATCTCCCTCCGCAGGCGGAGGGAGGGAAAATCATATATATCAATAATAATTCTCTTTCGCCCTCTCCGTTCACGGAGGGGGCTGCCGAAGGCTGGGGGAGGGATAGAATGCTATTTTAATCGAGTCGCATAAGACTCCGTTACAACAAAAACTAAAAATCCCCTCACACCCCATTTTGGAATTATAACATTAACGCGTAAATTTGATCTTTTATGACTTTTTTAGTTAAAAAAGCGTACGAGATTTTTACACTACATTAACACCATTACAGCGCCGTAACAGCCCGATTTGATCTATATCACACTTTATGAGATAACATAAAACAGAGTCTTAAAATGATTTGTTTGTGTATCAGCAAAAAATTATAATGCTAAAAAAAAATAATAAATCTTAAAAAAATGTTTAGTTTCGAGGGCAAGTTTCAAAAATGAGCACAGATACAAATAATTCCTCCAATATGCTGAATCCGGCGCAGATCACCACCGTTGCCGTGAATGCGGGGGCGTATAAAGCACAAAAAAATCAGTTTCTTTCCTTTATGTCGGCAATTCCGGCGGGCGCATTTATTGCGATTGCTTTTGTGTTTTATGCCACCACCCAAACCGGCGCAAGCGATGTTGCCTGGGGTATGGCAAAATTTGTCGGTGGGATTGTGTTCTCGCTTGGGATTATTATGGTGATTGTGTGCGGCAATGAGTTGTTCACCTCCTCAACCATGACGATTTTAGCGCGAGTGGAAAAGAAAATTACCACTTACCAAATGCTGAGAAACTGGGTGGTGGTGTATGGCGGCAATTTTGTCGGCAGCTTATTTATTGTGGCATTGGTGTGGTTTGGCGGGCAAACCATGGCGGCAAACGGACAATGGGGCTTGGTGATTTTAAACACCGCACAACACAAAATTCATCACACTTGGATTGAAGCGTTCAGCTTGGGGATTTTCTGTAACATCATGGTGTGTATTGCGGTGTGGATGGCGTATTCCGGCAAAACCTTGACCGATAAAACACTGGCGGCGATTTTACCGATTTCGATGTTTGTCGCCTCCGGCTTTGAACACTGCGTGGCGAATATGTTTATGATTCCAATGGGAATCATCACTGCGCACTATAGCAGCCCTGAATTTTGGCAAGCCTTAGGCATTAACGCCGCACAGTATGCCGATTTAGATATGGCGCATTTTATTGTAAAGAATTTAATCCCGGTTACACTGGGGAATATCGTGGGTGGTGCGGTTTGTATCGCCTTAATGCAGTGGTTCTTGAATCGTCAGCACCACTAAAAACCGTTTTAACATATCGGCAGTCTTGGCTTGCAATGCAAGTGCGGTTCTGGCGAGTATTCATTTTTCATTTTGATAAATAAGGAATGTATTGATATGACACAATTAACTGAACTTCAACAACAAGCCTGGGCTGGATTTAAAGACGGCAATTGGCAGCAAAACGTCGATGTGCGTGATTTTATCCAATTAAACTACACCCCGTATGAAGGCGACGAAGCGTTCCTTGCCGGTGCAACCTCAGCCACCAGCACGTTATGGGACAAAGTCATGGAAGGGATCAAAGAAGAAAACCGCACGCATGAGCCATTGGATTTCGATACTGATCTACCGTCAACCATCACTTCTCACCCTGCCGGCTATATCCAACAAGATTTGGAAAAAATCGTTGGTTTGCAAACCGATAAACCGTTAAAACGTGCGATTATCCCATTCGGCGGCATTAAAATGGTTGAAGGCTCTTGCCAAGTTTATGGTCGTCAATTAGATCCGCAGGTGAAAAAAATCTTCACCGAATATCGCAAAACCCATAACCAAGGTGTGTTTGATGTTTACACTCCAGACATCCTGCGTTGCCGTAAATCCGGTATTCTGACCGGTTTGCCGGATGCGTACGGTCGTGGTCGTATCATTGGTGACTATCGCCGCGTTGCGCTATACGGTATTGACTTCCTGATGGCAGACAAATACAAACAATTCGGTTCATTGCAAGCTCGCTTAGAAAAAGGCGAAGATTTAGAAATGACCATCCAACTGCGTGAAGAAATTGCCGAGCAACACCGCGCACTGGGTCAAATTAAACAAATGGCAGCCAGCTATGGCTACGATATTTCAGGCCCGGCAACCAACGCACAAGAAGCGGTGCAATGGACTTACTTCGCTTACTTAGCGGCAGTGAAATCACAAAACGGTGCGGCAATGTCATTCGGTCGTGTTTCTTCATTCTTGGATATTTATATCGAACGTGATCTGAAAGCCGGTAAAATCACCGAAGAACAAGCGCAAGAATTGATCGACCATTTGGTGATGAAATTGCGTATGGTGCGTTTCCTGCGTACCCCTGAATACGATCAACTGTTCTCAGGCGATCCGATTTGGGCGACTGAATCTTTAGCCGGTATGGGTTTAGACGGTCGTACTTTGGTAACCAAAAACAGCTTCCGTTTCTTGAACACCCTGTACACCATGGGGCCATCTCCAGAACCGAACATGACTATCCTATGGTCTGAGCAATTACCGGACGGTTTCAAGCGTTATTGTGCCAAAGTTTCTATCGATACTTCATCTGTACAGTATGAAAACGATGACTTAATGCGCCCTGACTTCAACAACGATGACTACGCGATCGCTTGCTGCGTTAGCCCGATGATCGTCGGTAAACAAATGCAGTTCTTCGGCGCACGCGCCAACTTGGCGAAAACCATGCTGTATGCGATCAACGGCGGCGTGGACGAAAAACTTAAAATGCAAGTCGGTCCTAAATCCGAGCCAATCACCGCCGATGTGTTAGACTTTGACGATGTGATGACTCGCCTTGACAGTTTCATGGACTGGTTAGCAGTGCAATATGTCACTTCACTGAACATCATTCACTATATGCACGACAAATACAGCTACGAAGCGTCACTGATGGCATTGCATGATCGCGACGTTTACCGCACCATGGCATGTGGTATCGCCGGTCTGTCTGTTGCCGCCGACTCCTTGTCTGCAATTAAATACGCCAAAGTGAAACCAATCCGTGACGAAGACGGCATTGCGGTTGACTTTGAAATCGAAGGCGAATATCCGCAATTCGGTAACAACGACAGCCGTGTAGATGACATTGCCTGTGATTTGGTTGAACGTTTCATGAAGAAAATTCAGAAACTGAGAACCTACCGTAATGCAGTGCCGACCCAATCGGTATTGACTATCACCTCTAACGTGGTTTACGGCAAAAAAACCGGTAACACCCCTGACGGTCGTCGTGCCGGTGCGCCATTCGGACCGGGTGCGAACCCAATGCACGGTCGTGACCAAAAAGGTGCGGTTGCCTCTTTGACTTCGGTTGCTAAACTGCCATTTGCCTACGCCAAAGACGGGATTTCCTACACCTTCTCTATCGTGCCAAATGCGT
Source organism: Testudinibacter sp. P27/CKL/0425 (assembly GCF_052931395.1). NCBI lineage: Bacteria > Pseudomonadati > Pseudomonadota > Gammaproteobacteria > Pasteurellales > Pasteurellaceae > Testudinibacter > Testudinibacter sp. P27/CKL/0425. The sequence goes on from NZ_CM128801.1 coordinate 2,125,485, forward strand.
TAGGTAAAGACTACGAAGCGCAAAAACGCAATCTTGCGGGCTTAATGGACGGTTACTTCCACCACGAAGCCACTATCGAAGGCGGTCAGCACTTGAACGTCAACGTAATGAACCGTGAAATGCTGTTAGACGCAATGGAAAATCCGGAAAAATATCCGCAATTAACCATTCGTGTTTCCGGTTACGCTGTGCGTTTCAACTCACTAACCAAAGAACAGCAAAAAGACGTGATTACGCGTACCTTTACTCAAAGTATGTAATTTTAGTCTAAACTGTTGCATAAGCCCTGCCATATCGGCGGGGCTTTTTTGCTCTGTTTTGATTGCATTCACTGATATTCAATGCCACAATGAAAACAATGAAAACAATGAAAACAATGAAAACAATGAAAACAATGAAAACAATGAAAACAATGAAAACAATGAAAACAATGAAAACAATGAAAACAATGAAAACAATGAAAACAAGGAAAGTAAGGAATTAAAGGAGCTTAATTATGGAACTTGCCAGAGTCACGTCTAAAGGACAAATTACTATTCCGATTGCCATTCGTAAACGGCTCGGCGTAAAAGAAGGTGATAAATTGCTATTTATCGAGCATAACGGCAAAATTGAAATTCTCAACTCTACCATGCTTGCAATCCAAGAGGCGCAACAAGCCTTTGAAGGCGAAGCTGAAAAAGCCGGATTTTCATCAGAAGACGATGTAACCGAATTTATTAAATTACTTCGGAAAGAAAAAACATGAGAGTCATGCTAGATACCAATGTGCTGCTTTCAGTTCTGCTGTTTCCTTCAGCAAGAATGAACCGCCTGATTGAGTCCGTTGCGCTTGAAAATACAATGGTGTTGTCCGCTTATGTATTAAACGAATTAAAGCAGGTTGCTGAACGGAAATTTCCCGATAAACTGGATGTGATTGATCGCCTGCTTTCCATTATCCGCTACGAACTGGTTTATACACCCAACACATTTTCTTTAGACCTATATATCAGAGATCAAAAAGATTATCCCGTTGTCGCAACCGCCATTCTTGAAAATGTAGATATCTTAATCACCGGCGATAAAGATTTCACAGATTTAAACAATCTTGAACTCGAAATTCTCACCCCTGCTCAATATCTTGAAAAATATACTTAACACGGTTTTACTGTCGCCAAGTGCGGTCATTTCAGGTAAAATTGACCGCACTTTTACTCTATTTTTTGGACGATTATGACGATTAAAGCGCGTATTCACTCTTTTGAATCTTGCGGCACGGTGGATGGGCCGGGGATTCGGTTTATCCTGTTTTTGCAAGGCTGCTTGATGCGGTGTAAATACTGCCATAACCGCGATACTTGGGATCTGGACGGCGGCAAAGAAATTACGGTTGACGAGCTAATGAAAGAGGTGGTGACTTATCGCCATTTTATGAACGCATCGGGCGGCGGAGTGACGGCGTCGGGCGGCGAAGCGATTCTACAAGCGGAGTTTGTGCGCGATTGGTTTCGCGCTTGTAAAGAACAAGGGATTCACACCTGTTTAGACACCAACGGCTTTGTGCGCCGTTATGACGAAGTGATCGACGAACTGTTAGACACCACCGATTTGGTGCTGTTAGATCTGAAACAGCTGGATGACACTATCCACCACAACCTGATCGGCGTGCCGAATAAACGGACTTTAGAATTCGCCCGCTACCTACAAAAGCGCAACCAACGCACTTGGATTCGTTATGTGGTGGTGCCGGGTTACACCGATGACGATCATTCGGTTACCCTACTGGGCGAATTTATCAAAGATATGCAAAATATCGAAAAAATCGAATTGCTGCCATACCACCGCTTAGGGCAACACAAATGGGAAGCGATGGGCGAAAAATACGAGCTTGAGGACGTGCTGCCGCCAAGCAAAGAAAAAATGGATCACATTCAAGCAATCCTTTCTCAGTATCACCACAACGTTATTTATTAATTCCTACATTAAACGGCAAAATAGTGAAATTATTTTGCCGTTTTTCGATCCCGATCACAGTTTTACCGCCAATAACCGCTCTTTTGTTGCCAGACTAAACCGTTTTAGCTAAAATTTTAGCTACGAGCCTGTATAAGCGGAAAAAGGGAGACGGTATGAGACAGAAAGTTTGGGTATTAGGCGATGCGGTTGTGGATTTGATCCCCGACGGCGAAAACCACTATTTGAAAGCAGCAGGCGGCGCACCAGCGAATGTGGCGGTGGGAATTGCCCGCTTAGGCGGCAGAAGTGCGTTTATTGGTCGAGTTGGTGACGATCCGCTCGGTCGCTTTATGAAAAACGTGTTGCAGCAAGAAAACGTCAATACCGATTTCATGTTGCTCGATCCGCTGCACCGCACTTCCACCGTGATTGTCGATCTGGATGACGACGGCGAACGCAGTTTCACCTTTATGGTCAACCCAAGTGCAGATCAATTCCTGCAAAATGACGATGTGCCGCAATTTAACCGTGGCGAGTGGCTGCACTGCTGCTCGATTGCGTTGCTGAATAATCCGTCGCAACAAGCCACCTTAACCGCTATGCAGCAAATCAAACAGATCGGCGGCATGGTCTCATTCGATCCGAACCTGCGCGAATCGCTGTGGGAAAACCAAGAAATTATGCGCATGACCGTGATGCAAGCGGTCGAGCTTGCCGATGTGCTGAAATTCTCCGAAGAGGAGCTTACCTTGCTGACCGAAACCGATACTCTGGAGCAGGCTCTCAGCACTATCACTGACTACTATCCTGAAAAACTGATTATCGTCACCATGGGCAAATCCGGCGCATTGGTACATTTGAACGGCGAACAGCAGCTGATTAGCGGCAAAGCGGTGCAGGCGGTTGATACCACCGGCGCAGGCGACGCGTTTGTTGGTGGTTTACTTGCCGGACTATCACAAACGGAAAATTGGCAACAATGGGAAAATTTAGTGCCGATTATTCAGCAAGCCAATGCCTGTGGTGCGCTGGCCATCACCGCCAAAGGCGCGATGGCAGCCCTGCCCGACCAAGCGCAGCTGGCACAATATTTACAGGCCTAACGCTTAAAAGGATTGGTTATGTTGATTTTCAATCAGGGAAAATATAAAAGTCTGCTCGCCGCCGAACCGGGCGAATTAGATGCGGTTGCCGAGCGAGTCGCCGCCGACCGCGACTTTCGCCCGAATTGCCATCTGGTTGCACCATTCGGCTTAATTAACGATCCGAACGGTTTGGTGTTTGACGGCGAAAAATACCATATTTTTTATCAATGGTATCCCTACGATGCGCTGCACGGCATGAAACACTGGTTACACTATACCAGCCCCGATCTGCAAACTTTCACCCTTGCCGAGCCGCTGATTCCGACTGAAATGTTCGAATCGCACGGCTGCTATTCCGGCGGCGCGTTGCTGTTGGAAGAGCATGTGGTGGCGTTTTATACCGGCAACACCCGCCGCAACAGCGATAATCAACGCATTCCGTATCAAAATCTGGCGGTGTTTAGCCGTGACGGCAAATTGTTGGATAAATACCCGCTGGTGACTTGCGCGCCCGCCGGTTACAGCGAGCACGTTCGCGATCCGAAGCCGTACATCAGTACTGAAGGCAAAGTGCGGTTTATCTGCGGTGCACAGCGCGATAATTTGAGCGGCACCGCACTTGTATTTGAAATGGACAACATCAACACGCCGCCGAGATTATTAGGCGAGCTGACGCTGTCTGATTTCAACAATGCCGATATTTTTATGTGGGAATGCCCTGATCTGCTGAAAATCGGCGATAAAGATCTGTTTATCTGGTCGCCGCAGGGCAAAGCGCGTGAAGTACGCCAATTCCAAAATAATTACCATTCGACCTATGTAGTTGGCAAATTGGATAACCTGTATTTTGATGTGGAAGCGTTTGGTGAACTGGATTACGGCTTTGATTTTTATGCGCCGCAAACTTTCGCCGGACTGGACAACAGCCAAAGTGCGGTAATGCTCGGCTGGGTCGGGCTGCCGGATTTGCAATACCCGACCGATCAATACGGCTGGCACTCCACTCTAACCATGCCGCGCCAATTGCGCTTACATAATAACCAAATCTATCAGCAACCGCTGCCGCAATGCTATCCGCAAACGCTGACCGCACTTGCGGTTGAAAAACTGGCGACACTCGAACAGTTGGATTGCAGCTTGCTACGCTTTGATGCCGAACGGCAAGATTTTCAGCTGCAACTGTTTTCCAATCCGCAAGGACAGCATTTAACCGTCAGCTATCAAGACGGCGTATTCTGCCTCGATCGCAGCACCACAGAGCAAACAGACAGTATGTTAACACTGGGCAAGCAGCGTTATTGCGAGATTGCCGATTTGCAGCAAGTTGAAATTTTTATCGATCGCTCGGTGATTGAAATTTTCTTAAACGGTGGCGAAAAAGCGTTAACTTCGCGCTTCTTTATTAAAAATCGCGATAATACGCTAAAAATATCTCGCCCGTTACAACTGCAAACTGCCCCGCTGCCGGCTATTCACTATCGGACGGATCACGACTAATTTATTATGATCACAAAACATAAACGTTGTACGCTGAGCGACATCGCCGAACTCAGCGGTGTTTCAAAAACCACCGTCAGCATGGTGCTGAACGGGCGTGCGGACGAGTTTCGGATTAAAGAGGAAACGCGCGAAAAAGTGCTGGCGATCGCCGAACAAAATCACTATCGCGCCAATATCTACGCCAAAGCACTGCAATCGCAGCGCACCGACACTATCGGCTTGGTGATTCCGGATTTTTCCAATTTCGGTTTTGCGCAAACCAGCCGAATTTTGGAAAAGTTATGCCGCCAGCACGGACTGCAACTGATCATCAGCTGTTCCGACGAACAGCCGGAATTGGAAGCTAAAGCGATTGAAAATCTATTGGAACGGCAAATTGACCTGCTGATCATCACCCCGGTGCAGCAAAGCCAAGAAGCGTATCCGCACTTGGGCAGCATTCCCTGTCTGCAACTGGATCGTTTTATTCAAGACGCCGACAATCTGCCATATGTGATCACCGACGACCAAAGTGCGGTTTCCGCCATGGTCAGCGGCATGATCGAAAAGCACCGACTCAACGAATTTTACTATCTCGGCGGCTTGCTGGATCTCACGCCGAGTAAAGCGCGGCTGCGTGGCTTCAAGTGCGGTTTGCAGCAAGCCGGCTTGCCATTGCAGCAGGAGTGGATTCAGCACCGCGATTATCATTCGGAATCGGGCTATCTGATGATGGAACAGCTGCTACAACGTTTAGGCCGTTTGCCGCAAGCGGTTTTTGTCGCCTCTTACGGCTTATTGGTCGGCGTGCTGCATTTTCTGAACGAAAAAAATCTGCTCGATCAACTCAGCCGTCAACAACTGCACTTGGCAACTTTCGACGATTATGAATTGCTGAATTGCCTGCCGTTTAATATCAATTCGATCCGCCAAGATCACGAACAAATCGCCAATCAGCTGTTTGCCTCGATCTTGAAGCTGTTAGATAAAAAAACGGTCGATAATAAAGTGATTCCCGCTGAACTGTGTTGGCGCGATCAATAGCCTGACAAACCGCACTTTGCTGAAATTTACCTCCAACGGTTTAAGGCGATGAATGCAAAGGTTGATCGGACTAAAAAGACTGGTAATCCTGTCGGTAAGTGATACAATCAAAAGCTGTTTTGGTTAGCAGTTTGTTACAATTTTTGAGTAACCGCACTTATATTTAACTGACGGAGAAATCGATATTATGTCGTGGAATGGTTCTGATAACAACCATCATTCAGATCAAGACCCTTGGGGCAAACCAGGGCAAAGCGGGCAAAAAAAGCCTGAAAAAGAGCAAGGCTGGCAGCGGAATCCGGAGTCGGAGAATGAACCGCGCGAGCAACGCAACAAACAACAAGGCCCGCCAGACTTAGAAGATATGTTCAATAACCTATTGAAAAAAATGGGTGGCGGCGGCAATCGTCAATCCGGCAATTCACCTTCTTTCAACGGTTTAGGCAAATTGCTGCCGTTAGCCGCGGTGATCGGGGCGATCGTGTGGGGCGTCAGCGGTTTTTATACCGTGAAAGAAGCGGAACGCGGCGTGGTGTTGCGTTTCGGTAAAGTCAATTCGATCGTGCAACCGGGTTTGAACTGGAAACCGACCTTTATCGATCAAGTCTATCCGGTGAATATCGAAAAAATCAGCGAACTGAAAACCCAAGGCAGCATGCTGACCCAAGATGAAAACATGGTTGTGGTCGAAATGACCGTGCAATATCGGGTCAACAATCCGGAAAAATACCTGTTCAGCGTAACCAATCCGGAAAACAGCCTATCGCAAGCAACCGACAGTGCGCTGCGTTATGTGATTGGTCATATGACCATGGACGATATTCTGACCACCGGTCGTTCAGTGGTGCGGGAAGACACTTGGCGCTACCTGGAAAACGTGATCAAGCCTTATGATATGGGCTTAGAAGTGATCGACGTCAACTTCCAATCCGCCCGTCCGCCGGAACAAGTGAAAGACGCGTTTGACGATGCGATCAAAGCGCAAGAGGACGAACAACGCTTTATCCGCCAGGCTGAAGCCTACGCGCGTGAAGCCGAGCCGATTGCACGCGGGGACGCACAACGCATTGTTGAGCAAGCCACCGCCTATAAAGAGCAAGTAGTGCTTGATGCACAAGGGGAAGTGGAGCGCTTCCAGCAATTGTTGCCGGAATATAAATTAGCGCCGGAATTACTGCGCGAGCGTTTATACATTCAAACGATGGAAAATATCATGGCGGATACGCCGAAAATGATGTTGGATTCCAGCGGCGGCAACAATTTAACCGTTCTGCCTTTAGAACAGATGCTAAACCAAAAGAAAGTCGCTGAAAGTGCGGTGAGCAGCACCAACGACGCACCACAAGCCAAAGGCGCCGGTTCAAATACCGCACTTGGCAGCAGCCCGGCAAAAACCACCGCACCGACACGCAGTAACTCGAGTAATAACGACAACGGCTATATCGGTTCACAACAAGAAGAACGTTACGAAAACAGCACTCGCCAAGGGAGATTTGAATAATGCGTAAGTTTTTATTGCCTGTTGGTATTTTGGCAGCCGCTATTCTGTATTCCAGCATTGTGGTGATCAGCGAAGGATCGCGCGGCATTATGTTACGCTTTAATAAAGTATTGCGTGACGCCGACAACAAAGTCAGCATTTATAATCCGGGCATCCACTTTAAAATTCCGTTCATCGACAATATTAAAGTGTTGGACGCCCGCACCCAAACGCAAGACGGACAAGCCGATCGTTTCGTGACCGTTGAGAAAAAAGACCTGTTGGTCGATTCGTATGTGAAATGGCGAATCAGCGACTTCGGACGTTTTTACACCAGTACCGGCGGCGGCGATTATACCTATGCCGATAACCTGCTGCGTCGTAAAGTGAATGACCGTTTGCGTTCTGAAATCGGTTCAAGAACGATTAAAGACATCGTTTCCGGCACACGCGGCGAGTTGATGACCGGCGCGTTAAACGCCTTGAACAGCGGCGCCGACAGCGCGTCTGATCTGGGAATCCAAGTGATTGATGTGCGGGTGAAGCAAATCAACCTGCCGCAAGAGGTGTCATCCTCGATTTACCAACGGATGCGTGCCGAGCGTGATGCGGTGGCGCGTGAACACCGTTCGCAAGGGCGTGAAAAATCCGCATTCATTCAAGCCGATGTTGATCGCCGTGTCACGGTGATTCTGGCGAACGCTAATAAAACGGCACAAGAATTGCGCGGTAGCGGCGACGCCACAGCAGCAAAAGTGTATGCCGACGCCTTCCGCAACGAACCTGAATTTTTCAGTTTTGTGCGCAGCCTGAAAGCGTATGAAAAGAGCTTTAAAAACGACGGCAACATGATGATTCTGAAACCGGGCAGCGATTTCTTCCGCTATATGCAGCCGGAGAAATAACCCAAACCGATACCCTAGCCCTAATTACAACTAGGGCTTTTATTTTCTATCGAAAACACAATCAAAAAGCCGTTTTTTAACCGCACTTTGATTGTAGTTCGCGAAGGAAAATAGTAAAGTAAACAATTAGTCGATACATCTTCAAATCTTAAAAGGTAAAATTATTATGGGGAAAAGTGTTGTTATCCTGGGCGCTCAATGGGGCGACGAAGGGAAAGGTAAAATTGTCGATCTGCTGACTGACCGCGTGAAATATGTGGTGCGTTATCAGGGCGGGCATAATGCCGGTCATACTTTGATTATCAATGGTGAAAAAACCGTATTGCGTCTGATCCCGTCCGGCATCTTGCGTGATAATGTCACTTGCCTGATCGGTAACGGCGTGGTGCTGTCCCCAGCTGCCTTAATGCAAGAAATGGGCGAATTAGAAAATCGCGGCGTGAATGTGCGCGAGCGTCTGCTGATTTCTGAAGCTTGTCCGTTAATTCTGCCTTACCATGTTGCAATGGATCACGCGCGTGAAGCGGCGTTAGGCAAAAAAGCCATCGGCACCACCGGTCGCGGAATCGGCCCTGCTTATGAAGACAAAGTGGCACGTCGCGGCTTACGTGTCGGCGATCTGTTTGATCGTGAAGCTTTTGCTGAAAAACTGAAAAATATTCTGGAATACTACAATTTCCAACTGGTCAATTACTATAAAGTTGACGCGGTTGACTATCAAAAAACCTTGGATGATGTGTTCGCAGTTGCCGATATTATCACCGGTATGGTGGCTGATGTTTCCACAATTTTAGATACCGCGCGTAAAAATGGCGATAATATCCTGTTCGAAGGCGCACAAGGGACTATGTTGGATATTGACCAAGGCACTTATCCGTATGTTACCAGTTCTAACACGACCGCTGGTGGTGTTTCTACCGGTGCCGGTTTTGGTCCGCGTCATATCAATTATGTGTTAGGGATTGTGAAAGCCTACTGCACCCGAGTTGGCGGTGGCCCATTCGCGACAGAACTATTCGATGAAACCGGTGCGGAAATTGCTAAAAAAGGTAATGAGTTTGGTGCGGTCACCGGTCGCCCGCGTCGTTGTGGCTGGTTTGATGCCGTTGCAATTCGCCGTGCGATTCAAGTCAACTCCATTTCCGGTTTTTGTATGACTAAGCTGGACGTATTAGACGGCTTTGATGAAATCAAAATCTGTGTCGGCTACAAAATGCCAAACGGTGAAATTCTCGAATACGCACCACTTGCAGCCAAAGATTGGGACGGCGTAGAGCCGATTTATGAAACTCTTCCAGGCTGGAAAGAAAACACTTTCGGCGTAACCGATGTAAAACAGTTGCCACAAACAACTCGCGACTACATCAAACGCATTGAAGAAGTCACCGGCGTACCGGTTGATATCCTCTCCACCGGCCCGGATCGGGTTGAAACTATGATTTTGCGTGATCCGTTTGCGTAAATTTATTCTTTTATAAAGTAGTAATTTTATATAGCCTCTTTGAAGGAATTTAAGTCCTAAAGAGGCTATTTTATAAGTTCAAAACTCTTATATTTAAAATGCTTTAGAAAACACCAAGCGAATTTGTTGGTTTTTATACGCATTCAGCGGAATGGTTGAGTCATTGTGGGTGTAGTGAAACGACAAGCGCGGGGCAAAGCCTCTCCATGACTAGTCGCGCTTTAAAATATCCACACTGGCACTCCAACGTTTATCGTGGCGGATTTTGCCAAAAATTGGCATGACATCTCGATAATCGGTTTTGCTGTAAGACAAATGCCCGCCCACGGTTAATTGCTGCCAATCAAATTGGTGGCGCACGCCGGTTTGAAGTGCGGTGCTGCGATAGGAATAGCTGCGTTCCGCCGTTTGCTTAAAGCCTTGCTGCACGCCCCAATAATAGAGAGTTTTGCCTTGTGAAATGTGGGTTAGCCGCGCAGTCAACCAATGTTGCCAACCGCGCTGATAAGCGTATTCCGGTCGGTAGTGCAGCTGTTGCGATTCCCACGATAGCGATAATTTCCAATCCGGTTTTAAACGCCAGCCGTAATCCGCACGCCCAAGCACGCCTTGGTATAATCCTTTATGCTGATACAACAAATGATGTCCGCCCAATGAAACGTCGAGTGAATGCCCTTTTTGGTTGCCAAAACTCCGCCCTACCGCCAAACGGCTGGAAGTTTGATCGTGGCGACGGTTGGCGTAATCCAAATGAGATAATGAAGCGTTGACAAACCATTGATTTCTCGCGCCAAAACGTTTTTCACCGTCTAATGAAACTTGCCAACCGATACCGCTCTTGGCGCGGCTGCTTTCGCTCAATTGATAAACTCGCCCGTCCTTCAGCACCACTGAGCGCTGTGCCGTGCCTTGATTAATATTGCTGCTCGGCAACAAGGCAAATTGCAGATTAAAACTCGCATTTTCTGATCTCAGCTGCTGCAAATGAGCATAGACATTATGTTCCACTTGCTGCGGCAGCTGCTGGCTTAGCACCAAATTAAACTGATATTCTGCAGCTTTATTGTCGCCGGTTTTGGCAAATACTTTTGCCAGCTCTAAGCGTGGGCGGTGCAGGCTGCTATCAATCGCCAACATTTTGCGATAATAGCTGACCGCACTTTGCCAATCTTGTTGCTGTTCGGCAATTTGCCCGGCAAGAAACAAGCCATGCAACGACGGCGGAACGCGCGATAACAGCGGCGCGAGTGTTTGTTTTGCCTGCTGCCATTGCCCCCTTTTCATCAACGCTAGGGTTTGTGGCAAAATTTGGTTTTCCAGCTCCGGCGTTGGTTGCGCTGTTTTAACCGTCTGTGCTGCCGACAAATCATCAAGTGCGGTATGCCGTTGATAGACTTGTGGCTGGGGAAGATTTTCTGTTTGCAATGGCACTTCATTTTGCAGATTCGCGATTGCCGGAATCGTACTCAACAGCGTGCCGTTGATCAAAAACAGTCGAAAAATAAAAGAAAAACGCATACTTAATTTGATCCTGAAAAAGAAGGAGAAAACACATTTTCATGCCCGCCGTTTCGGCAGAAATGAAATAAGGAATGCGTTGATCAAACCAACCCATTCCTTTGAAAAATTAAAAGTGCGGTCACGCGCTATTCGCGGCGCGCGCCGAATGCTCCCAATAATTGTTCTTTTCCATCTTTATTTGACAGACCAAACACGCCGCCAACTTCCTCAACCCTTTCGCCATAAAAGCGTCCATCGATCTTGCCGCCTGTAAATTTTTTATCCGTCGTGGCGAGATCATCACCCTTGAAATTATTTGTGCCTTTATCCCAAGTAGCTTTACCGGATAAGTCCCACTCTTTTTTATCAACGCCATCACCTAACCGGCTATTGCTATCTAATATATAAACTTTTGTTTTACTAGTACTAAACTCTATTTCACGTTTAGCAAAATCCGTTTTTAGCAAGACCTCTGCGGTAATAGATTTAGGCTTATCAGTTCCTTTATCATAATGACTTGCACTGGCAATGCCTTTATATTCGGCTTTGCCTTGAGTCGGAATTGCTTTTCTGGTCTGATCACCGACGCTTTGATAAACCCACACAGATTCAGTTTGCTCGTTACATTGAGAAAATGCACCATAAGTCTGATAATTCCAACCAGCTACCGCCGGATCACGCCAGATATAAGACTCCCCATCTTCATTACTGGCATAAGCACCTGCATATTTGTCCCCTTGTTTTAAACCGGCATCACGATATGTACCCAGTCCAAAAGCTTCATCATAGGTGGTGACTTTTTTTAACTCCTTACCTAATTTAAACTTCTTACTAATTGTGGTCTCTGCTAACTTTATATCCGGATTCTGAAAACCCATTAAAATTGCTTCCAGCTTTCCATCTTTATCATAGTACACTGTACGCAAGCCAGTATTGAATTTTTTACCATTTCCTGCCGTGCCTTCCATCGCCTCATATTCAACCGTAAGCGTTTCATTACCGTCTCTCTTACGACTTTGTAAACGCACTGTTGGCGATACTCGGTGATCATAATTAAAATCTTTGGTTAAAAAGCTCCCCTGTTCAGGTACTTTTTTGCTGGCTTCCGGCAACGACACATCGCCGGTGAAATTAACCACCGGTGCTTTTGCCGGTTTACTATTGACCGGTTTAGGATCTTCGACAATGCCGCCGTTTCCGCCGCACGCGGCTAATAAAAGTGCGGTTGACAATAAAATGGAGTAGAAAAATAGGGTTCTTTGTTTCATCTTTTTTGTTCCTGTAGTTATTCGATTATGGATTAAAATTTCATTTCTAGGCTAACAGCAAAATTGCGTCCCGGCGCAGTTAAGCGATCGTAGCCCAAGCCGTGTGCGAAGGTGGCGTCTGCGGTGGAAATACCCGGTTTACCCAATTGACGCAACGATTCCCAAGTGATGTATTTGGCATTAGTTAGGTTGTATACGCCGCCACGCAAAATCACATTTTTGTGTAATTCCACATAGCCGTTTACATCCCAGGTGTACCAAGATTTGCTGACCTTCGGCACGATATTTAATTCGCGTGAGCCACGAATATCGATATTCGGCAGCACGCGTCTTAACTCGCTGACTTTTTTCGCATCGGAACGGGTGAAGCGCACGCCAAGCCCCCATTTTCCGTTTGGCGCATCGTAGTCCAAACCTAGCACCGTTTTTGCCGGCTGTAAGGTGTCCATGGCGAAACTTTCCTCTTGCCAGTTGGATCTATCGCCGGAAATTTTACCCATTTTGCGTGGACGCACTTTGCTATAAGCCGCATTGCCGCTGAAACCGGCAGGGATCACATCCCACAATTCATGGAAATCAATCATCCCGCGGATATTGAAACCTTCGGAAAAGGCTTCGGTTTGGTTGCCGGTGTAAGAAACCGTCATTGGATAATTAAGCACATCCGTGACTTTTTTGCTTCTCACAGTGATAAAGTTTTTATAATCCGTGCGGAAAACATTCACGGTTAAATAACCTACGTTGCCGTGTAAATCAAAGCCGATTTCGTGGTTCAAGGCTTCTTCTTTTTTGATTTTTTCACGCCCCAATGCTTGCTTTAAATTCCGTTCGCGTTCGCGTAAGAAATCACTGCCATACATTTCTTGCGCATTAGGAATACGGAACCCTGTGCTTGATTTGTAATGCACTGAAAAATGGTCGCTCAGATTCAGGCTAGCGCCTAATGCCCAAGAAATACTGTCGTATTTATCATTTTTAAAATACGGCAGTTGAGAATCAAATTTATGTCCGTCATAGCGCAAACCGCCGATCAGATCGAGATAGCGCCCCACCGCCAAATTGTGGCTCATACCGACATAATAAGATTTACCATAAATCGGATAGTTATTCGGCGACTGTGTATCGGTATCCACTACCGGTTGGAATTGAATATTCGGCAAGGTTTTCGACTCACGGACAGACCAAGGACGGAGATAGCCTTTTTGGAGATACAGCTCGCTGAGATCAAATTTAGAGCGTCCAATTCCGGCAACCAAATCCAGATCGTGTTTGATCCCGAAATAGTTCCAAGATTTCTGAGCGGTGAGCCGCAGACGATCATAAGTTTCATCAAGTGCGGTTTGGGTTTGTCGCCATTTTTGAAATTCAATATGGTTGTTATGCCCGATTCCGTTGACATCATAGCTGTCGGTGATTAATTCGCCTTTATAGTCAAAAATAGAGCAGTCACGATTTGGCTTTTCGCCGACTAAAGTACAACGAGACAACGTATAACGTGAGGCAACAATCGTGCGATCGTGATCCAATTCCACTTTCAATTTATCAAGAAACGGATTTTTCTCGGCGGCTTGGTATTCATAAAATACACCGATGCGTTTTTTGCTGTGATCGTGATCGACGAAATCATAGCGTGGAAATAAGGCATAATATGGATAAGCGTGGTTCCAGTTGGTGTTCGCTTCATCAAGATTATGATAAAACGCCCTTCTCACACTCCTGCCATTTGCCCATGAGTAAGAACGCTTTTCGATTTCTCGCAGCTGTTTGGTATCTTCAAACAAAAACCCAATTTTGTGTGACGGCGTGATCTCGTATTGCACTTTGCCGTACCACGAATCAGAACGGTAATTCATTGGATCGGCAGCATTCCGGGTTTCGCCATACACATCATTAGGTGCAAGGTTAACCTTGTCAAAACAGCGCCAAGGCAATTGGCTGTCGCTACTACAATTTTCATGTTGTGGAAAATGGCTCGGGCGCACTGCATTCCAGCCACCAGCGCGCAAATCATCATACTGATATTCGGTCGGAAACATCCGCCACAACGTTTGGTTTGGGGTGTCTTTATGCGCTTTAATTTCATGTCCGTCGCGACGTGTGTATTGCAACAACGCCGAAAAACCGCCAGCGCGCCCTGCCGCCGCGAATGATTTGCTCCAGCGATCGTCTTTGCTACTGTAACGATTAGTAATATCTAAGCCGTAATTTTGCCCCGGTTTAATCACATCATCCGGATCTTTTGAGGTGAAAATTACCGCGCCGCCGAGCGCGCCGCTGCCGGACAGCACCGAGTTTGCCCCTTGGCTGATTTCAACGCTCTTAATATTTTCAAATTCGATTTCATTTTTGCGCCGCTAAAACGTTCGGCATAATCAGAACTCGGCGCATAGTTTTGTGACTGCGGAATGCCGTCAACGGTAATCGCCACCCGATCACGATCCACCCCGCGAATCGAATAACCGGCTGATGCGCCGGTGCCTTGCTCATTGACTGAGATGCCCGGATCATAGCGCGTTAATTCGCGAATATCGGCAACTTGTTCTTTTTTGAGCTGCTCTGCGGTCTTGACGGTGGTGGTTAAACTACGCTGCGCTTTACTGCTCTCGCCGCTGTTTTTACCAACCACTTGGATTTCATCAAGCTTCTCCTCAGCATAAGCGAGTGATACGGCAACGCTGCCAAACAGTGCATAGGTGATGAGTTTGCTTAAGAGATTAACTCGAAAGCGGGGATTCGCTGTCTTTTTCATTGTAATGCCTAATATTATTGAGAGATTAGTTTTATAATAATTTACAAATGATAATTGTTATCATTTGCGCCAGTGGGCAGTAGACTACAACAGGTTATTTTGAGGGGGTCAATCTAGAAAGTTTGGATTTTGTGATGAGGGTCAAATAAAAGAAACAGGATAACAATTTTTAAAAAAAGAGACGAATCTTACCCGATACAACAAATTGTACCGTCCATTTAGAATTCTCTCTCCCCGCTTGCGAAGAGAGAGGCAAATAGGCGGTTTGATTACGCCACTTTACTCACATCCCAAAAATCAATCGCTGCATTGACGACCGGTTGGGTGATGCCAGTGCGAATGGCGAAATCGCCGAAGCTTTCATGCGGCTGGCGGTGTTGCGCCCAGTCGCCAATCCAATCGTCAAGAATCGTGAGAATTTCTGCTTCGGTGATATTTTCTTTAAACAAGCGCGGAATGCGAGTGCCTTGCAGGTTGCCGCCGACGTGCAGGTTGTAGCGTCCGATCGCTTTCCCGACTAAACCGATTTCCGCCAACATCGCCCGCCCGCAACCGTTCGGGCAGCCGGTTACACGCAGCACGATATGTTCGTGTTGCACGCCGTGTTTTTGCATTAAGCCGTCAATCTGATCGATAAAGTGCGGTAGGAAACGCTCGGCTTCCGCCATTGCCAGCGGGCAGGTCGGCAAGGAAACGCACGCCATGCTGTTTTCCCGCTGCGGCGTTACGCTGTCGTCAATCAATTTATACTCGCGTGCGATTTTTTCAATTTTCGCTTTATCACGGGTGGAAACCCCGGCAACGATCAAATTCTGATTTGCCGTCAGGCGGAAATCGCCTTTGTGGATTTTGGCAATTTCTCGCATACCGCTCTTTAACGGACGATTCGGAAAATCCAGTAGGCGTCCGTTTTCAATAAACAGGGTTAAGTGCCATTTTTTATCTTCGCCTTGAACCCAGCCGATGCGGTCGCCCCGCTCGGTGAAGTGATATGGGCGAATCGGTTCTAATTTCACGCCGATTCGGCTTTCAATTTCCTGCACGAAAGTCGCCATGCCGACCCGTTCAATGGTGTAACGCAATTTCGCATTTTTGCGATCGCTGCGGTTGCCCCAATCACGTTGGGTGGTCACTACTGCTTCGGCACAGGCTAACACATGATCTAAGCCGATAAAGCCCAGCTCTCGGGCGGTGTTCGGGTAGGTTTTGTGGTTGCCGTGTTCCATCGACAAGCCGCCGCCGACCAATACATTGAAACCGACCAATTTGCCGTTTTCGCCAATCGCCACAAAGTTCAGATCGTTGGCGTGCAAATCCACATCGTTGTGCGGCGGAATCACCACCGTGGTTTTAAATTTGCGTGGCAGATAGTTTTTTCCCAACACCGGTTCGGTTTTGTCGCTCGACTCTTTCAGCAACGGCTGCGACAATTCGGTGGTGAACACTTTTTCGCCGTCTAACCAAATATCGGCATAAGCGGTGGTTTTCGGCAACAGGTGTTCGGAGATTTTTTTCGCCCATTCATAGGCTTCTCGGTGCAGATCGCTTTCCACCGGATTAGACGTGCACAATACGTTGCGGTTCACATCGCCTGCGGTGGCGATCGAATCCAGCCCCAAATGGTGCAGCCACTGGTGCATCGGTTTGATATTGTGTTTCAACACGCCGTGAAACTGAAAAGTTTGGCGGTTGGTCAGGCGGATACTGCCGTAGTTGGTGTGTTCGCTGGCAAACTGATCAATCCCCAGCCACTGTTTCGGCGCAATAATTCCACCCGGCAAACGACAGCGCAACATCACGTTTTTATTCGGCTCCAGTTTTTGCTCCAGTCGCTCGGCTCGAATATCACGGTCGTCCTGCTCATACATTCCGTGAAAGCGGATCAGCTGGAAATTGTCTTTCACAAAGCCGCCGGTCAATTGTTCGTTCAAATCATCGGCAATCGTGCCGTGCAAATAATCACTCTCGCCTTTCAGCCGTTCATTGTCTGCCAACGGGTTGGCTTTCCATTCGGTTTTTTTATCGCTCATATTTCACTCCGTTTAAACTTAATACACATCACGTTGATAACGTTTGGCTTGGCGCAGTTCGTCCAGATAGTCGTCTGCCTGTTCCGCACTTAATTCACCTTGCTGGGCGATCACCTCTAGCAATGCCTGTTCGACATCTTTTGCCATTTTCGAGGCATCGCCGCATACATAAATATGCGCCCCCTGTTGCAGCCACTGCCAGACAGCTTGCGCCTGCTCACGGATTTTGTGCTGCACATAGATTTTCTCCGCCTGATCACGCGACCATGCAAAATGATAACGATGCAGATAGCCCTCTTTGGCGAAAGCCTGCCATTCGGTTTGGTACAGGAAATCATCGGTGAAGTGCTGATTGCCGAAAATCAGCCAGTTTTTACCGCTCGCCTGCTCTGCCGCCCGCTGCTGCACAAATGCTCGAAATGGTGCAATACCGGTTCCCGAACCGATCATAATAATCGGCGTGTCGTTGTCTTGCGGCAGGCGGAAATTGTCGTTATGTTCGATAAAGACCCGCACTTCGCCGTCTTCCGGCAAGCGATCCGCCAGATAGCTTGATGCGCCGCCGCTGCGAATTTTGCCGTCGTGCTGATAGCGCACCACGCCAACGGTAACGTGCACCTCATCGCCCACTTCATCCGCCGCCGAGGCAATCGAATACAGTCGTGGGGTCAGCGGACGCAATAGCCCCAGCAATTGCTCGGCACTCAAAGCAAACGGATAGGCTTGCAGCACGCCGATAATCGGGGTGGTTTGAATATAATCTTGAATCGCTGCCGCCGTTGCGCAGTGGGCAGACAGAGTTTGGTTGCCGACAAAATCGGCATAACCTTTGACAAAGTGCGGTGTGTTTTGTGTGATGTCCAACTGTTCGATCAACGCCTGCCGAATGCTGAACGTTTGCTCGTTCAACCGCACTTGCTCATCGCCGCTGAGGGAAACCGCTTGCAAGATTTCCTCGATCAAATCGGGATCATTGTTAAACCACACACCCAACGCATCGCCTGGCTGATAGTGCAGATCCGAACCGCTTAAATCAATTTCCAGATGGCGCACGTCTTTTTCCGCATTGCGTGCGGTGATTTTTTGCCGCACCGCTAAACTGGCGGTGAACGGATTTTGTTTGTTGTAACGTGAAACAGTTCTCGAAACCTCTGTTGAAACCGCTGCTGCACTCGGCGGCACAACCGCACTTGGCACGGCAGACGCTTTCGCTTGCAGACATTCGACAATCCGTTCAATCCAAGCCTCGGCGGTGGTTTGATAATCCAAATCGCAATCCTGCCGCTCCAGCAAACGCTGCGCCCCCAGTTCGGCAAATTTACGATCAAAATCTTTCGCCGCCTGACAGAAATCCGGGTAGGAGCTGTCGCCCAAACCCAACACCGCAAATTCGGTTTGTGGCAATTGCGCCGCTTTTTTGCCGAACAGGTATTTATGCAGGCTGATCGCTTCCTCCGGCGGCTCGCCGTCGCCTTGGGTTGAGGTAACCAACAGCACAAGCCGCTCATTCGCCAGATTTTTCGGTTTATAGTCCGCCGCCGCAAATAACTTCACCTTAAGTGCGGTTGCGGCTAACCGGCTTTTCAACTGCTCCGCCACTTTGCGGGCGTTGCCGGTTTGCGAAGCGGAAATAATCGTCACGCTCAGCGGTTGAAGTGCGGTTTGCACACTTGCGGCAATCCCGCTGATTGGTTGCTCAATTGGCACTTGCCCGTTTTGAGCTTTGCTACGCTGCTGCGCTTCACTCCAACAATAGCCCGACAGCCACGCCAGCTGTAGCGGTTCAAAAGTTGCCAGTGTCGTCAACAATTCCGACGGCAGCGGCAAGTTATGGTGCTGTTCTGTACTCATCGTTTTAAATCCCCACCCGTTTCATTATGCAACCGCTAAAATCATGCCCGCCGCTACCGTGTGGTAGGTGGCTTCATCAATCAAAATAAACGAACCGGTGGCGATATTTTGCTGATAATCGGTGCAACAAATCGGCTTTTGTAAGGTGATCACCACTTCGCCCAAATCATTCATCTGCAACGCATGGGATTCGGTTACTTTGCTTAAGGTGTGCACGTCTAGCACATGATCGACTTGGTTGACTTTGGCAAACACCGTTTGCGTGCTGTGTTTGAGCAGATATTTGCGCGCTAAATTCAGCGGACGTTGATCAAACCAGCACAAGGTCGCTTTGATCTGTTTGCTCGGCTGAATCGCAGAATCCTGCGCCAGCAAAGTGTCGCCGCGTGAAATATCGATATCGTCCGCCAGCCGAATCGTAACCTGTTCGCCGACTTGCGCACGCTGCGTTCTGCCGTTCGGGTTAAAAATTTCACTCACCCGGCTGCTGCGTCCGTTCGGTTCGATCCGCACTTGATCGCCGACTTCAACGCTGCCTGCCTCAATTCGCCCTTGATAACCCCGAAAATCATCTTGTTTGTCGCTGTCTTGTCGCAGCACCAGCTGCACCGGAAAATGAAAATCGCTGCGCTCTGCCGCTGATTGCGCTTCGCTCGGCAACGCCTCTAAAATACTGAGCAACGGTTCGCCCTGATACCACGGGGTGTTGTCGCTTTTATGTACGATGTTGTCGCCCTGCAATGCCGAAACCGGCACAAAATGAATCTGCTGTTCCGTCAGCCCCAGTTGTTGCGCCAAAGTGCGGTATGCGCTGCAAATGGCGTCAAATTTTGCCTGTTCAAACTGAAGCAGATCCATTTTATTCACCGCCACCAAGATGTGTCGGCAATTCAAATGCTTCAAAATTGCCGAATGGCGTTTGGTCTGCGGCAGCAGGCTCAACGGATTTTGGCTGAAATCCAACTGTGAAGCATCAACCAGCACCACCGCCGCATTGGCGGTCGAAGCGCCGGTTACCATATTGCGGGTGTATTGCTCATGTCCCGGTGTGTCGGCGATAATGAATTTACGTTTCGCGGTTGAAAAATAACGGTACGCCACATCAATGGTGATGCCCTGCTCACGTTCGGCTTCCAAGCCGTCAGTGAGGATCGAAAAGTCGATCACTTCACTACTGTTTTTCGATTTATCCAAACTCAGCAGCTGATCGCTTAACAACGCTTTGCTGTCATACAATAAACGTCCGATCAGGGTGCTTTTGCCGTCGTCAACGCTGCCTGCGGTGATAAAGCGCAGGGGGGCGTGTTGGGTTAACTTACTCATACATTTTCCTTATCTTGTGCTGCGATTTTTATCGGTTGTCTGCCATTAAACTTAAAAATAGCCCTGTTTTTTGCGTTGCTCCATTGCCGCTTCGCTGACTTGATCGTCCAGACGCGTGGCACTGCGCTCGGAAATTTCAACCACCGCAGTTTCTTGAATAATCTCAAGTGCGGTCGCCGCATGGCTGGCAACCGGACAGGTGCAGCTGATGTCGCCGACGGTGCGAAAACGCACCGATAGCAGCTCACTGGTTTCGTCTGCCGCTTTCGGCGTGATCGGGGTTACCGGCACTAACAAGCCCTTTTTACGCACCACTTCACGTTGGTGAGCGTAGTAAATCGACGGCAATGCCAATTTTTCCCGTGCGATGTATTGCCAGATATCCAATTCCGTCCAGTTGGAAATCGGGAACACCCGCATATTTTCGCCTTTGTGCAATTTGGCGTTATACAGCGACCACAACTCCGGACGCTGCGCTTTCGGATCCCACTGTCCGAACTCATCACGGAATGAAAAGATCCGCTCTTTGGCGCGGGCTTTTTCTTCATCTCGCCGAGCACCTCCCATTAAGGCGCTGAAGCCGTGCTGTTCAATGGTTTCCAACAGCGTTACCGCTTGCGCCGCATTGCGGGAATCGGTGGCTTTGCGCAGCACCACCGTGCCTTTGCGGATTGAATCCTCCACATGGCCGACCACCAAACGGGCGTTTAATTTCGCCACCAGTTGATCACGAAAGGCGATCACTTCGGGATAGTTGTGTCCGGTGTCGATATGCACCAGCGGAAACGGCAGGTTCAACTCTCTCCCTTCCAACTGAAAGGCTTTGCAAGCCAATGCCAACAGCACCACCGAATCTTTGCCGCCTGAAAACAGCAGTGCCGGCTTTTCACATTCGGCGACCACTTCACGAATAATGTGGATCGACTCCGCTTCTAACCAATCCAGGTGCCCGTCTTGTAACTGTTGTGCCGCTCTCTCTGTCATCTTTTCTCTCCTCCGGTGAATATTCGATATTATTTGTGTAAACCGCACTCGCGGCTTTGGCGGGCTTCCCACCACCAGCGACCGGCACGAATGTCTTCCTCCGCCTTAACCGCACGGGTGCAGGGCTCGCAGCCGATGCTGGGATAACCTTGACGATACAGGGCGTTAAACGGAACATTGTGGGTTAAGATGTATGCCCACACGTCCTGCTCCGACCAGTCGAAAATCGGGTTGTATTTGGCGATATTGCGTTGTGAATCCTGTTCAAAAAACGCCAGTTCGCTGCGGGTTACCGATTGTTCACGCCGTTGTCCGCTCAGCCAAGCGTCAGCCTGTTGCAATGCCCGATTCAGCGGCTCGACTTTGCGGATAAAACAGCACTGTTTGCGCAACTCGACGCTGTCATAAAACGCATTGTTGCCAAACTGCGCCACATAGCGCTGCACCGACTGCGCTTGCGGAGCGTAACGCTGCAAATGCAGGCTCGGATAAAGCTGTTCGATTTGCGCCATTAATGCTAAGGTTTCCGAATGCAAACGCCCTGTTTCTAAGGTGAATACCTCGATCTTGACCGCACTTTTGACGATCATGTCGGTGATCACCATGTCTTCCACCGCTAAACTGCTGGCGAATTTGACCTTGTTATGCTGTTCGGCAATCTGCTCAAGCCGTTGACATAACGTGTCGGCTCGCCGTGCCGACTGCTGTTGCACCGCACTTTCAATCTGTGGAATTTGCCATAAGCTCGGTTTAAACATCGTTCCTCCTGTTACGCCACTTGCGCCAAATATTCAGGGTTGCGACTATCGAGTGTCGGCACAAATTGCACGGTTTCACTCACCGCCTGTTCGCCAAACCAACGCAAGTGCGGTTGCAACGCCACCACTTCGCCAATTACAATCAATGCCGGTTTTTCGGCCTGTTCCGCTAAGGTTGCCAGTTCGCTTAATTTGCCTGTTCGCACCTGCTGTTGCGGCAATGTGCCGTGGCTGATCACCGCCACCGGCGTGTCAGCACTGCGCCCGTGCGCTTGCAATTGGCGGCTCAATTCTGCGGCTTTAATCGTGCCCATATACACCACTAACGTTTGATTGCCCTGCGCCAAAGTTTGCCAACGCAGCGTTTTGCCGTCGGGCTGACAGTGTCCGGTGATAAACATCGCCGTTTGCGCATAATCACGGTGGGTCAGCGGAATACCGGCGTATGCCGTTGCGCCTAATGCAGCGGTGATCCCCGGTACGACCGAAAACGGCACGCCTGCTTGCTTCAGCACCTCCAACTCCTCGCCACCTCGTCCGAACACGAACGGATCACCGCCTTTCAGCCGCACCACCCGTTTGCCTTGTTTGGCATAATCCAGCAGCAGTTGGTTGGTGTCTGCTTGCGCTACGCTGTGCTTGCCGGCACGTTTGCCGACAAACACTTTATCCGCATCACGCCGCACCAATTCCAACACTTGCTCGGAAACCAACGCGTCATACAGCACCACATCGGCTTGTTGAATGGTTTGTAAGCCTTTCAGGGTCAGCAGCCCCGCATCCCCCGGACCTGCACCGACTAAGGCAACCTCGCCGACAATCGGGTTTGGTTGGCGAAGCTGTTGCTGCAAAAACTGTTCTGCCTGCTCGGGCTGTTGGTTTTCGCTTAAACGTTGGAAAGTAGGATCGCTAAACAGTTTTTCCCAAAAGCGGCGGCGTTGGGTCAGCTGTGCAAACCGCACTTTGACTCGGCTGCGCCAGCGCCCTGAAATCTCCGCCATCACGCCGAGATTTTTCGGCAACCATGCTTCCAATTTTTCACGCAATAACCGTGCCAACACCGGCGCTGTGCCACCGCTGGAGATCGCAATTTGAATCGGGCTGCGATCGATAATTGACGGAAAAATATAGCTGCAATGCGGCTGATCATCGACCACATTCACTAAACGCTGCTGTGCCTCCGCCGCCAGAAACACCTGATGATTTAAGGCGTTGTCATCGGTAGCGGCAATCACCAGATAGACCGCTTGCAACTGTTCGGCAGAAAAATGCGGTGCCAGCCATTCGATCCGCTGTTGCTGCTGCCATTGTTGCAGTGTCGGGTGAAACTGTTCCGCCACGATCCTGACCCGTGCGCCGACTTTCAATAACGCTTCAATCTTGCGCAGTGCCACATGACCACCGCCGACCACCAACACCGGTCGTTGTTGTAAATCGACAAAAATCGGTAAATATTTCATATTGCTGCCACCTTATTTATTCTGTTTTGCTACTTGAAAGCCGATTCCCTAAATACAGCTGATCAAACAAACCGCCGTCGGCAAAATGTTGACGGTTAATCGTTGCCCAATCACCGAACAGCTGATTAACGTTAAACGTTTCCAAACTCGGAAACCGCACTTGGTATTCTGCTCGGACGCTCGGATCAAGCGGGCGAAAATAATTTTCTGCCGCCACCCGCTGCGCCGTTTCTTGCCATAATGAAGCGATAAAATCCTGCGCAACACGGCGGTTTTGGTGGCGTTCGGTGTTGCGTTGCACTTCTGCCACGAACACATCGACACTGGCGCTATAGCTCGGATACACCACTTCAAACTGATCGGCTCCCAATGCGTGCGCCGCCAAACCGGCTTCGTTTTCCGGCGTAACCAACACATCGCCGATCATGCGTTGGGTGAAGGTGATACTGGCGGCTCTGGCACCGGCATCAAACACCGGAATATTGTTTAGCAGCCGCTGCATAAAATCTTGTTGTGCCGCTTCGTTCGGGTAATGACGTTTGGCATAGCCGAAAGCCGATAAATAAGCATAGCGTCCGTTGCCGGAAGTTTTCGGGTTGGCAAATACCACGCTGATGTTTTCTGCGGCTAAATCGTCCCAGTCTGTAATCTGTTTCGGGTTGCCCTTGCGCACCAAAAACACGGTCACGCTGTTAAACGGGATCGCCTGATTCGGATATTGCTGCTGCCAGTCTTTCGCCACCAAGCCGCTTTCCGCCAGCAGATCAATGTCGTTTTGTTGATTGAGCGTCACCACATCGGCAGGCAAGCCGTTACGCACCGCAATCGCCTGTTTGCTGGCACTGCCGAACGATTGCGCAATGGTCAATTTTTCATGCTGTTGCTGTTGATAATCGGCGGTGTAGAGCGGTGTGTACTGTTTGTAGTAATCCCGAATCACATCGTATGACGCCAGTAAAATCGTGCTGTCGCCCAGCGCATTCAGGCTGACCGCACTTGCCGCCAACGCCAAGCTCACTCGCCCGAATCGCCATGATTTTCTCTCCCGTCTGATTTTTTTCATCTCGCCCTCAGCGCACTTGTCGGCAATATGCCTGTTTTTCGTCTGGCTATAAGTTATAAAAGAATTCCTCTATGCCCAAAAATAATAAAAAGTTATAAATTAGTCGCTTTCAGACTATAAGAACCAAAAGTGCGGTTTTATCCGTCTTTTATTCCATATTGAAATAAGTGAGAACTTTATGTTCTTTGCTTCTCGGCTTTTCCTCAGACATAGTGGCTGCCAGTCAGTTGAGAAAATCAGGTTATAGGTGCAAGGAAATGAAGATCTTATATTCAAGAGTGGTTTTGCCCGGCTTCAAAGCCAGCTTGGGATTGAGCCTGTTTTGGATTGGCGGCATGGTGGTGTTGCCGTTTCTGATGTTATTACTGACCACCCTGCAATTGGATTGGCACAGCTTTTGGCAGACTATCGGCAATCAACGGGTGATCGCCTCTCTTTGGCTGTCATTCAAAATGGCATTTCTTGCCACCTTGATTAATTTGCTGTTCGGCACGCTGATCGCTTGGGTGTTGGTGCGTTATGAATTTAAGGGTAAAGCGGTGGTGAATGCGCTGATCGATCTGCCGTTTGCCCTGCCGACAGCGGTCGCCGGCATCGTGCTCGCCACGCTATATGCGCCCAACGGGCTATTCGGGCAGTGGTTCGCGCCGTTTGGGATTCAAATTGCTTTCACCCCGCTCGGCATTGCGGTTGCGCTGATTTTTGTCAGCTTTCCGTTTATTGTGCGTGCGGTGCAACCGGTGTTGAGTGAATTGGACAGTGCTTTTGAAGAAGCGGCAACCACGCTCGGCGCAAACCGTTTAACCATTTTTCGCCGCGTGATTCTGCCGGCATTGTATCCGGCGATGATCGGCGGTGGCGGCATGGGGCTGGCTCGCTCGTTGGGAGAATATGGTTCGGTGATTTTTATCGCCGGCAATATTCCGCTGGTGTCGGAAATTGCGCCGCTGATCATTATGTCGAAATTGGATATTTATGATATGCAAGGCGCATCGGCGGTGGCTTTTCTGATGCTGTTAATCTCGTTTTTACTGCTGTTGCTGATCAATCTGTGGCAGTGGTATCTCAGCCGCCACTATGTCAGTAAATAGCGTTAGCAGATAAGAGGTGCAAGATGATCCATTCCCAATATCAAGAAGCCCGTTGGTTGCGTTGGCTGTTGATTGCCATCAGCCTAGCCTTTCTGAGCGTATTGTTAATTGTGCCGTTGTTGGCCATTTTTTATCAGGCGTTGTCGTCGGGTTGGACGGTGTTTGTCGATTCGTTGCAACAAACCGAAGCGTTAAATGCAATAAAACTCAGTTTGCTCGTTGCGGCCATTTGTTTGCCGCTGAATCTGCTTTTCGGGCTGGTGATGGCGTGGCTGTTAAGCAATTTTGACTTTAGAGGCAAGCATCTGCTCACTACCCTGATTGATCTGCCGCTGTCGGTGTCGCCGGTGGTTGCCGGTTTGATGTTTGTATTGCTGTTCGGGGTGAACGGCTTGTTCGGCGCATGGTTAGATGCGAATCACATCACGGTGATCTTCGCCCTGCCGGGCATTGTGTTGGCAACCTTGTTTGTTACCTTTCCGTTGGTGGTGAAGTCGTTGCTGCCGAGTATGAAAGCAATGGGCAACAGCGAGGAACAAGCGGCACTGACCTTGGGAGCGTCAATTTGGCATATTCTGTTGCGTGTCACACTGCCGAAAATCAAATGGCCGTTGCTGTATGGCGCGATTCTTGCCAATGCCCGTGCAATGGGCGAATTTGGGGCGGTCAGTGTGGTGTCGGGGCATATCCGCAACCTGACCAATACCATTCCGCTGCACGTGGAAATTTTATACAACGAATACCAATTCACCGCCGCCTTTGCCTGCGCCAGCCTGTTGGCACTGATCGCGATCTTGACGTTATTGCTGCAAAATGTGGTCGGTTATTTCCAACGCCGTAAACATCGCCAAACACAGCCGTTAAGCGATTATCTGACCGGCAGCGAAAGCGCATAACTGAATTTCACGAGGGGTTTATGTCTGTTAGCATTCACAATTTAAATAAACAATTTGGCGATTTTGCCGCCTTAAAAGCGATTAATCTGGAATTAAAGCAGGGCGAACTGACCGCACTTTTAGGCCCGAGCGGCTGCGGCAAAACCACTCTACTGCGGATTATCGCCGGTTTGGAATTTGCCGATTCCGGCACGATTTTATTCGGCGAGCGTGATGTCAGCCGCCTGACGGCGGCGCAGCGCAAAGTCGGCTTTGTGTTTCAGCACTATGCGCTGTTTCGCCATATGACGATTTTCGATAATGTGGCGTTTGGCTTAACGGTGCAGCCTCGTGCGCAAAGACTGGACAAAGCCGCTGTGCAGCAACGGGTGTTTGAGTTGTTGAAGCTGGTAAAGCTGGAGCATCTTGCCAATGCCTATCCCCATCAACTTTCCGGCGGACAACGGCAACGGATCGCATTAGCCCGTGCTTTAGCGGTGAAGCCGGATGTTCTGCTGCTGGACGAACCGTTCGGCGCCTTAGACGCACAAGTGCGCAAAACCTTGCGCCGTTGGCTGCGCAGCGTGCAGCAGGAACTCAACATTACCACCGTTTTTGTTACCCATGATCAAGAGGAAGCGTTAGAGGTGTCGGATCGGGTGGTGGTGGTGAATCAAGGCAAGGTGGAACAGGTCGATTTTCCATCCAATATCTACTATGCCCCGCAAACGGAGTTTGTCACGGAATTTGTCGGCAGCAATAACATTTTTCACGGGCAGCTGGATCAGGATACTTTGGTGATCGGCGAATTTACCCACCAGCTCAAAACTCAGCACAACACTAATCTGAACGGCGCCGCCACCGCCTATGTGCGCCCGTATGAATTAACCCTGTCCCGGCACAGCGAAAATGCACTGGCACAAGGTGAAATCCGCCATATTTACAACATCGGTTTTCTCACTCGGGTCGAATTGCACAGCAGCCAGAGCCAACAACCGATTGAGGTAATTCTGACCAAAGAACAATTCTTGCGTGAAAATTACCAACTCGGCGATTCTGTATATTTGATTCCGGATAATCTGAATCTGTTTCAAAATATGAATCTGTAGCGCACAAAAAAGCCGCTTTGTTTGCACAAAGCGGCTCGATTATTTACTTAACGCCAACTTATTTTTTCTTTTTGGCTTTTGCGTTCGGCAAGTCGGTGATCGTGCCTTCAAACACTTCCGCCGCCAAGCCGACTGACTCATGCAAGGTCGGGTGCGCGTGAATGGTCAGAGCCAGATCTTCGGCATCACAGCCCATTTCGATCGCCAAGCCGATTTCACCCAACAGCTCGCCGCCGTTGGTGCCGACAATCGCACCACCGATTACGCGGTGAGAGTCTTTATCGAAAATCAGTTTGGTCATACCGTCAGAACAGTCAGAGGCAATCGCACGGCCGGAAGCCGCCCATGGGAAGGTTGCCACTTCATAGTTGATGCCTTCGGCTTTACACTCTTTCTCGGTTTTCCCTACCCATGCCACTTCTGGTTCAGTGTAGGCAATAGATGGGATCACTTTCGGATCGAAATAGTGTTTTTTACCGGCAATGACTTCTGCGGCAACGTGCCCTTCATGCACGCCTTTGTGCGCCAACATCGGTTGACCGACCACATCACCAATCGCAAAAATGTGATCAACGTTGGTGCGCATTTGCTTGTCGGTGCGGATAAAGCCGCGCTCATCCACTTCAACGCCCGCCACACCGGCGTCGATCAATTTGCCGTTCGAGGTACGTCCGATCGCCACCAGCACCGCGTCATAACGGCGGGTTTCATTGGCGGCTTTACCTTCCATTGAAACATAGATACCGTCTTCTTTCGCTTCCACCGCCGTTACTTTAGTTTCTAACAACAAGTTGAATTTGTCGCTGATGCGTTTGGTATAAATTTTAACAATGTCTTTATCCGCCGCCGGAATCACTTGGTCGAACATTTCAACCACGTCGATTTTTGAACCCAGTGCGTGATAAACCGTCCCCATTTCCAAACCGATGATCCCGCCGCCCATAATCAATAGATTTTCAGGCACGGTTTTCAGTTCCAACGCGTCGGTTGAATCCCAAATGCGCGGATCCTCATGTGGAATAAACGGCAGTTGGATCGGACGTGAACCTGCGGCGATGATCGCATTGTCAAATTTAATCGTTACATCGCCTTCATCACCCTCAACGATCAGTGAGTTGGCACTTGAGAATTTACCGTAACCATTGACGACCTGCACTTTACGCATTTTCGCCATTCCGGCTAACCCGCCGGTTAATTGGTTGATAACTTTCTCTTTCCAGCCGCGGATTTTTTCCACGTCGGTGCTCGGCTCGCCGAATACGATGCCGTGTTGTGCCAAGGCTTTGGCTTCTTCGATCACTTTGGCAACGTGCAATAAGGCTTTAGACGGGATACAACCCACGTTCAAGCAAACGCCGCCCAAAGTGGAATAGCGCTCGACAATCACGGTGTCCAAACCTAAATCGGCACAACGGAAAGCGGCGGAATAACCCGCAGGGCCTGCGCCCAATACCACGACTTGTGTTTTAATCTCTTTACTCATGATAACCTCTTTTAGTTGGTTTAGTGCGCAACCGCACTTTACACGAATTAAATCTTATTTCGCCGCGCAGTACTCACTGCACGGCGTGACGTATTACATGACCAAACGACGCAGATCAGATAAGACACCGTTAATAAAGGTGACAAATCGTGCCCCGTCGGCACCGTCAATTACGCGGTGATCGTAAGACAATGACAATGGCAACATTAAGCGAGGTGTGAAGTCTTTGCCGTTCCAAACCGGTGTCATTTCGGATTTGGAGACGCCTAAAATAGCAACTTCCGGTGCGTTCACGATTGGCGTGAAGTGCGTGCCGCCGATTCCGCCAAGGCTGGAAATCGTGAAGCAGCCGCCTTGCATATCGGACGAGGTCAATTTACCCGCTCTGGCTTTTTTCGAGATTTCCGCTAATTCGCGGGACAATTCGATGATACCTTTTTTGTTCACATCACGGAACACCGGCACAACCAAGCCGTTTGGCGTATCCACCGCAACCCCGATATTGATGTATTTTTTCAGGGTTAGGCGTTGTGCATCTTCCGAAATAGAGCTGTTGAAACGTGGGTACGCTTCTAATGCTTTCGCCACCGCTTTCATGATAAACACTAACGGGGTGATTTTTACATCCAGTTTTTGTTTTTCAGCCAGCACGTTTTGCTCTTTACGGAACGCTTCCAAATCGGTGATGTCGGCTTTGTCCCATTGGGTTACGTGTGGAATCATCACCCAGTTGCGGTGTAAATTCGCACCCGAGATTTTTTGGATACGACCCAATTCCACTTCTTCCACTTCGCCGAATTTGCTGAAGTCAACTTTCGGCCATGGCAACAAGCCTAAACCGGCACCGGCCGGTGCTGCACCTGCTGTGGCAGAAACAGAACCTGACTCAACCAGTTTAATTGCGTTTTTCACATAAGCCTGAACGTCTTCTTTCAGGATACGGCCTTTACGCCCTGTTCCTTTCACTTTGTCCAGATTGACACCGAATTCGCGCGCCAAGCGGCGAACCACCGGAGTGGCGTGTGCAAATACCGCACTTGCTGTCACATCTTGTTGTGAGCTTGCCGCCGGAGCTGCTTCCGCTTTTGGTGCGGCTGCCGGTGCAGCGGCTTGAGCAACAGGAGCTGTAGCTGCTGCCGGTGCGGCATTCGCCACTTCAAAGCGCATGATTAAAGAACCTGTGGAAACTTTATCACCGGCTTTGACCAAAATTTCTTTTAACACGCCCGCAAACGGTGCAGGCACTTCCATAGAGGCTTTGTCGCCTTCAACGGTGATCAATGATTGCTCTTCTTCAATCTTGTCGCCGACCGCAACCATGATTTCAGTCACATTCACTTCATCGCCGCCAATATCCGGCACGTTCACATCCACAATTGACGGTGCAGTATTGACCGCCGGTGCCGCAGCAGGTGCTTCTGCCGCAACCGCACTTTCACCGCTTGCCGCAGTTTCAAAGCGCATGATTAAAGAACCTGTCGACACTTTATCGCCAGCGACAACCAGAATCTCTTTTACCACACCGGCAAACGGAGCCGGCACTTCCATTGAGGCTTTATCGCCCTCAACGGTTAACAGCGATTGCTCTTCGCTCACGCTGTCGCCAACGCTCACCATGATTTCGGTCACATTCACTTCATCGCCGCCGATATCCGGCACAACCACGTCAACGACCGCACTTGCGGCTGCCACTGGCACTGCTGGAGCAGCTTCCGCTTTTGGTGCTTCAGGCGCAGCCGCTGCCGCACCTTCAAAGACCATCATCGGTGAACCGGTAGAGACTTTGTCGCCTACTTTCACCAAAATTTCTTTAACCACCCCTTTTTCAGGCGACGGCACTTCCATGGAGGCCTTGTCGCCCTCCACGTTAATCAAACTTTGTTCAACCTCAACGCTGTCGCCAACGCTAACCATAATTTCGGTAACGGTGACTTCATCGCTACCAATATCCGGTACTTGAATTTGTTTAGACATGATATTTCCTTTCTCTATAACAATTAAGCATACAGTGGGTTAATTTTGTCTGCATCGATGCCATATTTCTTAATCGCATCCGCAACAACTTGGGTTTCGACCACACCTTGTTTCGCTAATTCGCTTAATGCGGCGACTACGACATATTGCGCATTCACTTCAAAGTGCTCACGCAGATTTTCGCGGCTGTCTGAACGACCGAAGCCGTCGGTACCCAGTACGCGGTAGCTTTGTGCCGGAATAAACGGACGCACTTGCTCGGCGAACAGTTTCATGTAGTCTGTCGCAGCGATTGCCGGTGCATCGTTCATCACTTGTGCAATGTATGGCAAGCGTGCTTTTTCGGTTGGGTGCAACAAGTTCCAACGATCCGCATCTGCGCCTTCGCGTGCAACCTCAGTGAATGAAGTCACGCTGTATACATCAGAGGTCACGCCGTATTCGTCAGCCAACAGTTTCGCCGCTTCACGAACATAACGCAGGATCGCGCCGGAACCCAGCAGCTGTACTTTGCCTTTGCCTTTGCCTTTGCCTTTGCCTTGACCGGTGATGGTTTCGAATTTGTAGATACCTTTACGGATCCCTTCTTCCGCCCCTTTCGGCATTGCCGGTTGGTCGTAAGTTTCGTTCAAAGTGGTGATGTAGTAGTACACGTTCTCTTGTTCCGGACCGTACATACGACGCACCCCGTCTTGCATGATCACCGCTACTTCATACGCAAACGCCGGATCGTAAGAGATACAGTTTGGAATGGTTAAGGACTGAATGTGGCTGTGTCCGTCTTCGTGTTGCAAGCCTTCGCCGTTCAGCGTTGTACGACCGGAAGTTCCGCCGATCATAAAGCCGCGTGCTTGTTGGTCGCCTGCCGCCCACATTAAGTCGCCAACACGTTGGAAACCGAACATGGAGTAGTAAACGAAGAACGGAATCATCGGCATATTGTTGGTGCTGTAAGAGGTTGCCGCCGCTAACCAAGAGGAGGTTGCGCCCAGTTCGTTGATCCCTTCTTGCAACACTTGACCGTCGATCGCTTCACGGTAGTAAGAGACTTGTTCTCTATCTTGTGGCGTATAGTTTTGACCGTGCGGGTTGTAGATCCCGATTTGACGGAACAAACCTTCCATACCAAAGGTACGCGCTTCGTCCGCGATAATCGGCACAATGTGTTTGCCGACAGATTTGTTTTTCAACAACACGTTCAATGAACGCACAAATGCCATGGTAGTTGAAATCGGACGTGCTTGCGCTTCAAACAATTGTGCAAACTCTTCCAGTTCAGGCACTTGCAGATCAACCGTGAAACGTGGTGCGCGTTTTGGCAAATAACCGTTCAACGCTTGACGTTGTTGATGCAAGTATTTGTGCTCTTCCGAACCTTCCTCAAACTTGATATATGGCAGTTTTTCGACTTCTTCATCGCTTAATTCGATAGCGAATTGATCGCGAACGTGACGCACGCCGGACATATCCATTTTCTTCACTTGGTGAGCGATGTTTTTGCCTTCCGCCGCTTCACCCATGCCGTAGCCTTTAATGGTTTTCACCAACAGCACCACTGGTTTGTCTTTCACTTTTTTCGCTTTGTTAAACGCAGCAAAGACTTTAATCGGATCGTGACCACCGCGGTTCAACGCCCAAACTTCATCGTCGGTCATATCGGCAACCAGTGCTTCGGTTTCAGGGTAGCGGCCGAAGAAGTGTTTGCGTACATACGCACCGTCTTTTGATTTGAAGGTTTGGTAGTCGCCGTCAACCACTTCCATCATCAGTTGCAACAATTTGCCTGATGTGTCGCGTTGTAACAGACGATCCCAACGACGTCCCCAGATCACTTTGATCACTTCCCAGCCAGCGCCGGTGAACAAGCCTTCTAATTCTTGAATGATCTTGCCGTTGCCGGTTACCGGACCGTCTAAACGCTGTAAGTTACAGTTGATAACAAATACCAAGTTATCCAATTTCTCGCGCGCCGCAAATGAGATCGCACCGCGTGATTCCACTTCGTCCATCTCGCCGTCGCCCAAGAACGCATAAACGGTTTGATCCGCGGTGTCTTTTAAGCCGCGATTGTGCAGATATTTCAAGAAACGCGCTTGATAAATAGAATTGATTGGTCCCAAGCCCATTGAAACGGTCGGGAACTGCCAGAATTCAGGCATCAATTTTGGATGTGGATAAGAGGAAATTCCTTTGCCGTGCACTTCTTGACGGAAATTATCCAATTGTTCCTCGGTTAAACGCCCTTCTAAGAACGCGCGAGAGTAGATTCCCGGAGAAATATGACCTTGGAAGAACACCAAGTCGCCGCCGTTTTTCTCGGTCGCCGCTTTGAAGAAGTGGTTAAAGCACACTTCATAAATGGTCGCGGAAGATTGGAACGACGCCATGTGTCCGCCCAATTCCAAATCTTTTTTCGATGCACGCAACACCATCATCATCGCATTCCAGCGGATTGCGCCACGAATACGGCGTTCCAGATCTAAATTGCCCGGATAGTTCGGTTCTTCGTCGGTTGAAATGGTATTTACATACTCAGTTGTAATGCCACTCGGCAGAGAAACGCTGTTTGCTCTGGCTCGTTGCATGATTTGTTCAATGATAAATTGGGCACGTTCTACCCCTTCTTCACGGATTACAGAATCGATTGCCAACAGCCAATCATTAGTTTCAACTGCATCCACGTCATTTTTAACCGTTTCGGACATGGTAATTTCCTTTTTGTTGATGAAAAACACGAAGATTCGATACCTACTACCGAACCCACAGATCCCAAGCAAGTGTTTAAAAACTAAGTTATTAAAAACAAAGGCATTTTAAAACTTACTCTGTTTCTTTAAGAATTTGTAATAAAAATGCTAAAAATTATCTTATCTAATATAGCTTAAAATCACACAAAGATTAATCCCTTCACCTAAAATATCTCCGTATCTTTCAACTTTTTTGATAAAAATCTTAATTTTCGTTGAAATTTGCTTGTAATTCAACCAGTGATGTCGTTCACGGCAAATACGAATTAACACGGCGTCTAGCCGATGCCTGCCCACAGAAAACAAAAAAATCCGCTATCGGGGTAAATAGCGGATTGCCTTTAGATTAAAAGTGCGGTTTTAGCCACTGATTACCAACAGTAACCAATACCTGCATTCGCACCAAAGTTGCTGCCGGCATTGACTGCGCCGACTTTGAACAACCATTTGCCGTTGCCTGAAGCGTGTGACACACCGATAGCCACGCCGTTTTCACTTCTCCAGTTACCGGCACCGAAAGCGACAACGCTTTCATTCGGCAACACCGCTTGTGGCAACGCTGCAACCGCTAATGCCGCGGCAATGCCTTGTTGCGCTTTTTTGTCTACTGACGCAATTTTCTTATCCAGTGCGTTTAATTTCACACCGTGATCGTTAAGTTGAGTTGCTAACGTGCCAACAGTTGTATCAGTTTTGCTCAAGCGTCCTTCCAAACCGGATAATGCAACGGAAATTTGTTGACGCGCCGCATCGGCAGCATCCGCACGGCCGGTCAACGTATCCAATTTAGTTGTATGCTCTTTTTGCACCTTGTCTAAACCGGCAACAGTCGTTTTCACGGCTGTCACTTCCGTATTAGTGTCGGTTGTGCGTTTATCCAACGCCGTCAGCTGTTCGCCATGACCGTTTAATCTGGTTGCAACACCCTTAAAGGCTTCACCAACGCCTTCAAACGCTTCGCGAGTGGCTTTGTCATTGGTTGCAATGGTGTTGTTGACTGATTCAAAGCCTTTAACGACTTCTTCAAATTTGCTGTCAGTATCGTCAGCACGTTTTTCCAGCGTTTCCAACTGTCCGTCATGCTTAGCCACTTTTTCTTCCAAGTTACCGATTTTCACATTGTTGCTGTTAAGCGTGATCGACATGGTTTCACGTTGCGCTTCAACTTCGTTAACTTTATCTTCCAAATTACCAAGCTTCACGTTGTTAGCGTTAAGGTTGATGGACATTGTTTGGCGTTGATCTTCAGTAAATTTTAAATCTTCTTGAACTTTAAACAGCTGTCCACCATTCACTGCCTGTTTACCGTCTTTTTCTAATCTACCTTCACCAACATTATGAATAACTACTCCGCTACTTGTTGTCGTTTTCCCCCCAATAAGAGTTACATAATCTGTAGGTTGAAATTGATCCTGTTGTACATAAGCATTATTAGTATTATCCTTATTTGTATACCGCAAAGGTGGAGTTGCAGTTTCTATTTCAATAAAATAATCTTTTTTTTCTTTATCTTCTCTAAAGGTAATTCTAGTATTGTCTTCATTACCTGATGTAACATATAGACTACCGCCATTGGACAAATTATATTCTTTATCGCTGCCTAACTCCTCCTTTAACAACAAACTACTATCATTCTCCGCCCAAACCGCACTTGAAGATAACGCCGCCAGAACCAAACTGGACAGGGTTAATTTTTTAAAATTTTTCATATTGGTATCCTTTAAAGTAAATTAATCAATTGATTTTAATAAGCTAATAAAGTTTATATAAAAAGCAGTTACAAAAAGCACTTAATATATAAACCAATTATGCGAGCCATATTAAACCACTTAGTTCAGCCTTAATAACATCCCCAAATTCCATGAATTAACACTCAAATTAAGTAATTACAATCCCGACAAACTCATTCATCCTATTCATCATATGGATTACCACCAAAGCTCATAAATATGCTATCCTTAATCGCACTTAAGATGAAAAAACTAATAACCAACAAAATAATAACTAAGGAAACCATAATAAATATTTTCATTTCATGTCTAACCCGATATTTAAGAACGATGTTTAACTTAACCTGATTAGAACACTCAAACTGATAACCTTGCTATCACAAAACTCAGTGATTTATTGTTCTTTAGATTAGAATACCCAAATACAACAAATGAAATAAACCCTACTCCATTTGAAAAAAATGATCACATCCAATATATTTCATGACCAAAAAACAAGATTATATAACTAGTTTTTGCGATAGCGGAAAACGCCTATTTCCGAT
The DNA here is from genome assembly GCF_052931395.1 of Testudinibacter sp. P27/CKL/0425. NCBI lineage: Bacteria > Pseudomonadati > Pseudomonadota > Gammaproteobacteria > Pasteurellales > Pasteurellaceae > Testudinibacter > Testudinibacter sp. P27/CKL/0425. The sequence continues at coordinate 2,161,418 of NZ_CM128801.1, forward strand.
ATTATCCTTCCACTTTTAGCGCTTATTTGAAATAATTTGCTTTATCATTTTCATGAGACAGATGATCAAGTACCTATAAAAATGAAATAGAAAACTTATTGTTAGGATAAAAATCATGCCGAACTTGCTCGCTCCGGTTCTGATCGTCGAAAACGACGTCCATGCACGACAGCGATTGCACGCTGTGTTACTGAATCTTGGGTATAAATCTTCCGATTTAATTTTTACTCATTCCATTGGCTCGACTATCGGAATGAATTTGAAAACCATCGCGTTTGCCATTATTGACCTTGAACTGCCGGACGGAAACGGACTCAGCGTTATCAATACATTAAACGCCTCGAATCGCAAACTGCCTATTTTGGTACTCTCCTCCTGCAACAGTGAAACAATGATTGTGAATGCGCTCCAAGCGGGCGTGACGGCTTATATCTTGAAAGATCGTGAGGATTTTGAATTATTCAGCGCGATAAGAAATGTATTGAAAGGCGGATTGGTGATCGATCCGTTAATCACTCACCATATTATTAATTTATTGCCACACTGCAATCGGCTTACTCATTTTGATGGCGAAATGTTGTCGGAAAATAATAATATTTACTTAACCATGAGAGAACAGGAAATATTGAGGCATATTGCCAACGGATTGAGTAATCAGGAAATCGCCGATAAATTGTATTTATCGTGCTATACAATAGAAACACATTTGCGCCATATTTACCGGAAATTAATGGTATCCAACCGAACCAAAGCGATCAGTAAGGCAAGGAAAATTGGATTGATATAATATGAATGCGTTAATCTATGAAACCGATATTTCAGTGGGTTATCATCTATTCCTGGTGAATATTTTGGGATTAACCTTTCTGATTATGCTGTGTCTGTTTTGTTATTTGTACTATGAAAAATCCAAGCGTTTTATTTGGTGTCTACTCTCTGCCGCATTTTGGCTGGCATTTATTTACCGTTTATTGCGCCCCGATCATACGGTGTTTGATAATGGCATTCCGCTTTCAAAATTAGACATCTCTTTTCTTATCGCCTTTATCTTTTGTTTTAATATCTTTCTTCGCCATTTTATTCATCAACCGACATGGAAGTCAGAACGCTATTCGCTTTATTTTTCCGGCGTATTCATGTTGTTATTATGGATAATTCCGCCCGTCTTTGTAACCGCACTTTTATCCGTTGTGCTGTATTTGATGACATTACTACTGTTCGTTCATGTTATTGCTTTATCCACCAGCAACACAACAAATGCGGCGTTATTAAAATGGGTACTAATACTTATGTTGGGGCTGGCTTTTGTCGAGTTTCTACACTATCTGGCATTGATTCAATTCTCCCGTTCATTAATTTTATATATTTCACTATTTGCAACGCTATCAATCAGTGCCATTTTGTTGCTGAACGCCATGCAAAGCAGCCGGTCTCCAAAACCTGGCGTCTTTTCCCCTTCAGCCCGTCGTTAGTGACTAGCCTTTTCACGCTAAATTCTATACAATCGCCACAATTTTTGAATCTGTCTAAGCTGGCGGTTGCTTCGCTTAGGCTTTTTATTTTTTGAAATGTTGAGAGTAACTATGAGCAATACCCCCAATATCGGCTTTTTGAGCCTGGGTTGTCCGAAAAATCTGGTCGATTCCGAGCGAATCCTGACCGAATTGCGCACCGACGGCTACAATATTGTGCCGAGTTATGACAATGCCGATCTGGTGATTGTCAACACCTGCGGGTTTATCGACAGTGCGGTGCAGGAATCGCTGGAAGCCATTGGCGAAGCGTTGGCAGAAAACGGCAAGGTGATCGTCACCGGCTGCCTTGGCGCGAAAGAAGATCAAATCCGCGAAGTGCATCCGAAAGTGCTGGAAGTGACCGACCCGCACAGCTATGAGGCGGTATTGCAGCAGGTGCATAAATATGTGCCGAAGCCGGAATATAATCCGTTTGTCAATTTAGTGCCAAAGCAAGGGGTGAAACTCACGCCGAAACACTATGCTTATCTGAAAATTTCCGAAGGCTGCGATCACCGCTGTACATTTTGCATTATCCCGTCTATGCGCGGCGATTTAGACAGTCGCCCGATCAACAGCGTGTTGGACGAAGCCAAACGTTTAGTGGATGCCGGTGTGAAAGAGTTGTTGGTGGTATCGCAAGATACCTCCGCCTATACACTAGACAAAACCAAAAAAGACAAAAGCAATATTGCGTTCTGGGACGGAATGCCGATTAAAAACGATCTGCTGTCGTTGTGTGAACAACTTTCGTGCCTTGGCGCATGGGTGCGGCTACACTATGTATATCCTTATCCGCACGTTGACAAACTAATTCCACTAATGGCGGAAGACAAAATTCTGCCGTATTTGGACATTCCGCTGCAACACGCTAGCCCGAAAATTCTGAAAGCGATGAAACGCCCCGGCTCAATCGACCGCACTTTAGAACGGATTAAACAGTGGCGCGAGATCTGCCCTGAATTAACTCTGCGTTCCACCTTTATTGTCGGCTTCCCCGGCGAAACCGAGGAAGATTTCCAACTATTATTGGATTTCTTAGAACAAGCACAACTCGATCGCGTCGGCTGCTTTAAATTCAGCCCGGTAGACGGTGCGCCGGCAACCGACATGGCGGAACAAGTGCCGGAAGAGGTGAAAGAACAGCGCTTCCACCGCTTTATGCAACTGCAACAACGCATTTCTGCCGAACGTTTGCAACAAAAAATCGGCAAAACGCTGGCGGTGATCATTGATGAAATCGACGAACAAGGCATTATCGGGCGTTCGATGGCTGACGCGCCGGAGATCGACGGCTTAGTCTATTTGGATAATCCGCAGCAAAGTGCGGTGAAGGTTGGCGATATTGTTAAAGCCACGATTTCCAATGCCGACGAATACGATCTTTGGGGCGAGATTGTCGGCTAGACCGCACTTTAAGCGTTAAAACAAAACGGCAGCGATTAGGCTGCCGTTCTGCTTTAAATAATCGGGTTTATTCTTCTTCCAACACCACTTTGCCGATATAGCCTAAGTTGCGGTATTGCTGGGCATAGTCGATGCCGAAGCCGACCACAAATTCATCGGGAATTGCAAAGCCGACCCAATCCACCGGTACTTCCACTTCGCGACGCGACGGTTTGTCGAGTAAGGTGCAAATGGTGAGAGAAGCCGGTTCGCGCAGTAATAAAATTTGGCGCACTTTATCCAGCGTGTAGCCGGTGTCGATGATGTCCTCGACGATCAAAACGTGTTTGTCTTTGATATCGCCGTCCAGATCTTTAGAAATTTTAACATCGTGGTTAGAATACATTCCCGTGCCATAGCTGGTGGTGGTCATAAAATCAATTTCGGTCGGCAAGGTGATTTCGCGCACCAAGTCCGCCATAAACATGAACGAGCCTTTCAGCAAGCCGACAATCACAATTTTTTCTGCATTTTGATGTTGGTAAAAACGGCTGATTTCAGCGCCCAACTCTTGGATTCGAGAGTAGATGTCGCCGGTGGGAATCAAGATTTCAACGTGATGTTTTTTCATTAAAGTTACCTTTATATCGTCAATTTCGCTGGGCGCTATCATAACATGATAATGCGGCATGAAACTAGGATTGCAGTGTGAGCGCAATACGGTTTTCAGCAAAAAACAGTTCTACAAAAGCTATTCTATAAAAAGCGGTTCTATAAAAAAACAAAGGCTGGAGCAAGCTCCAGCCAGTGACCCTAACGAATTTACTTTTTACTCTACATCTGCTTGACTGCTATCACAATCTTTGCGGATTTATCGTTACACGCTGTGTAACTGAGAGCCATCATAACAGATAAAACCAGCCTGTCAATGATAATTATTCTTATTTGCAAGAAAATTAATTACCGGAGATTTTCATCTCCTCTAACAAGATCGATCCGGTTTGAATATTCGAGCGGTGTTCAATGTCATCCGCCACCGCCTGAATGTTCAATAGCATAGTTTGCAACTGCCCGGCAATGGTGATTTCATGCACCGGATATTGAATCTCGCCGTTTTCCACCCAGAAGCCCGACGCTCCTTGCGAATAATCGCCGGTCACCATATTCACGCCGTGCCCCATCAAATCGGTCACCAATAAGCCGGTTCCCATTTGTTTTAAAAGTGCGGTCAAGCCGCCGCTGAGATTTGGTTTCACCAACCAGTTATGAATCCCGCCGGCGTGTCCTGTGCTGCGCATGCCTAATTTTTTGGCGCTGTATGTGGTCAATAAATAAGTTTGCAGAATCCCTTGCTTGATGATTTCCCGCGTTTCGGTTCTGACCCCTTCGCTGTCAAACGGCGATGACGCCAAGCGTTGCAATAAGTGCGGTTGTTCGCTGATTTGAAACCACGACGGCAACACCTGCGCACCGAGTTTATCCAGCAGAAAACTGGATTTGCGGTAAATACTGCTGCCGCTCGCCGCGCCCACCAAGCTACCGACTAAACCGGTGGCGACATCATTCAGATAAACCACCGGCGCGGTTTGGGTTGCCAATTTTTGTGCCGACAAGCGGGCGACGGTTTTCTGTGCGCACTGCTGCCCCACCCACTGCGGCGATTCCAAATCTTGGAAACGGCGCGAAACGGTGTATTCGTAATCCCGCTCCATCTGCTGTTGCGCCTCGGCAATCACGCTGCACGACAACGAATAACGGCTCGATAAATAACTGTTCAACACGCCGCGATTTTCGCCGTAGGTATTGCCGTATACCCGAATCCCTTTATGCGCATTAAAGCTCGCCCCTTCGCTGTTGACGATCCGCGCGTCTGCTTCCAGCGCCTGCCGCTCGGCTTGCAGCGCCAATTGTGTGGCGCTGTCGACATCAATTTCATAAGGATGATACAAATCCAAATCCGGCGGCGACACCGCCAACAGTTCTTCGTCCGGCAAGCCGTTATATTCATCTTCTGAGGTGTATTTAGCGATACTTAACGCCGCTTCAACCGCACTTTGCACCGCCTGTGGCGACAAATCAGACGTTGAGGCGTTGCCTTTGCGCTTGCCAAGATAAACTGAAATCCCCAGCGCGCCGTCATTATTAAATTCGATATTTTCAATTTGCTGCAAACGGGTGGAAACCGACAAACCGGAGCTTTTGGTCGCCCCCACCTGCGCCTGCGCGCCCGCTTGTCTTGCCAAAGTCAACGCTAACTCCGCCGCCGCCAGCAGATCGTCTTGCTGCTGTTTCAATAAATCTTGCCCTTGTTGTGCCATATTCTTGTTCTCATTCCGTTTTTTAGCGTTATATTCTATCCTATTTTGCCCATTTTTTGCTAATGCTGTATTCAGCGACGTTAAGACCAAACCACCGAAAGTTGCAATCAAAACGGCGTTTTTCTCACCACTAATCTGCTAGTATTTCAACTTCACCAATTTAAAAGGAGACTGCAATGGAATTTAATTTAGGCGATGAAGTACAGCCGAATATTGGTGGACGCAAAATGCAGGTCGCGGCAGTGACCGCTGACGGCGTGATTTGCCAATGGGAGGAAAACGGCAAAATTCACACCAAAACCTATCAAGCGGAAGAGCTGAGCCTGTATAAACTGGCTGAACCGTTCGGCGTTTGCTAATGACCCTTTAACCGACCGCACTTGGTGGCATTTTTACGCTTGCCAAGTGCGGTCGGAAATTCCCTGCCCTGTTTTGCTCAAATTTATGCTATGATTAGCCACTTTTCTATTTTTAAATAAGATAATCAACATGAAACACGATCAAGACATTGACTTTTTGGCTGACGATTTAACTGACGATGAACAGCAAGATGACGAAATCATCTGGGTCAGCAAAAGCGAAATTAAACGCGATGCCGAAGCGTTGAAAAAATTCGGCGCTAAGCTGGTAGCGCTCACCCCTGCCAATCTGGAAAGAATTCCCTTAGACGAAAAATTAGCCGATGCGATTGAACTGGCACAACGTTCACAACGCGGTGCATTGCGCCGCCAGTTGCAATATATCGGTAAATTACTGCGCAACACCGACGTCGAGCCACTGCAAGAAGCGCTGGACAAGTTGGAAAACAAACATAATCAGCAGCAAGCGGTATTTCACCGTTTAGAACATTTGCGTGATCAGCTTTTAGAAAGTGAGAATAACACCGTATTATCACAGCTAATTGCCCAATATCCGGAACTGGATATTCAACATCTGCGCAATTTGATCCGCGGTGCACAAAAAGAACGTGCCGCGCAAAAGCCGCCGAAGTTTTATCGTGAGATTTTTCAATATTTGAAAGGATTGGAAATAAACGAGTAAATTTTCAACTAATCACCATGGTGACTATTTATTTGGAAATCATCATCCCCTAAAATTCGGAGCTTTATTTATAACAATAAGCTCCAAATGAATAATCAAATAACATTCCCGGCGGCAAAGGTCATGTTTCCTAAAGCCGATAAAAAATTGTCTAAACTGGCACTGCTGCGTTCGCGCTATTACTTGCGCTACGCCCGCAGTGCCAAATATTGCCAACGTTTCACCGCATTTTTAAACCGGCACTCGGTGTGGAAAAAATTATTTATCGAAAATCCTTATCGCTTCAACAGCATTTTATATCGATTTTGCGACAAACGTTTTAGCCCCAAAATGCGTTTTAAGGCGTTGGAAGTGAACTTTGTGTTTGCGGAAAGTGCGTTTGGCGGTGCGCTCTGTCATCAGTTGGTGGAAAGCGATTCGCTACCGATCGCGAACTTGACCGATAACATCTCTGCCTATCTGAACATTAATAAAATCGATCCGCTGGAAGGCTTTTTTCGATTAATTTGCAAGACGGCGAAGGCAAGCGATTATATGATTTGTCGTTTTCATTTCTGCCGGAAAAACAGCTGCTGATCACCTCGATCCAAGGACCAAGCGGCGAGAATGCGCAAGATTTAGTACGCCAATTGACCAAGCAATTACACGGCATCCGCCCGTCATATATGTTGATTATTTTGATCAAGATGATTGCAGTTCAACTCCAGTGCAGCCTGCTTGGCATCAAACACAAAAACCAAGCCAAATACCGCTGGAATGACAACTCAAAACTGCTATTTAATTACGATCACTTTTGGGCTGAAAACAGCGCCGAGTTCAACCGCGACACACAATATTGGCAACTGCCGACTACAATTGAACGCCGCAATTTAGACGAGATAGCAAGCAAAAAACGCAGTATGTACCGCAAACGCTATGAAATGCTGGATCAACTGCAAACCGCGGTTGATAAACGCTTTAAGACCGAATAGCCGCAACCGCACTTTGATGCTGAAAGTGCGGTTATTTAATTTCCCGCCGCCCTAAAAACGAGTGCGACAAGGTAGTGCCGTCGACGTTTTCCAGTTCGCCGCCGACCGGAATGCCGTGGGCGATTCGGGTGACCGAGACGCCGAATTGCTGGCATAATTCGGCAATATAGTTGGCGGTGGCGTCGCCTTCCACCGTCGGGTTGGTTGCCAAGATAATTTCGTCAAACGCTTCGTGTTGCAAGCGCTGTTGCAATAAATCCAGTCCGATGTCGCGCGGGCCGATACCGTCGAGCGGCGATAAATGCCCCATTAACACAAAATAGCGTCCCGAATATTGCCCGGTCAGTTCCAGTGCTTGAATATCCGACGGCATTTCCACCACGCACAGCTGCTTATTTTGCTGGCGGCGCGGGTTGCGACAAATCGCACAACTCTCTTCCTCGGTGAACGTGCGGCACTGGTTGCAATGCCCGATTTTACTCATGGCTTCTTGCAATGCCTGCGCCAGATTGACGCCGCCGCTGCGATTGCGTTGCAACAGATGATATGCCATGCGTTGCGCCGATTTCGGGCCGACTCCCGGCAAGCAGCGCAGCGCTTCCATCAAATGTTCCAATAACGGGCTGATTTGCATAACTGAATCCTTAACAAACAAAACCGCACTTTAAAGTGCGGTTAATCATTTCAAGCCGAAAATCGGTTAGAACGGCATTTTGAAGCCCGGTGGCAATTGCATTCCGGAGGTGACCGATGCCATTTTTTCTTTTTGCAGTTCTTCTGCGCGACGCACCGCGTCATTGAAAGCGGCTGCCACTAAATCTTCCAGCATCTCTTTGTCGTCTTCCAGTAAGGACGGATCGATCTCCACGCGGCGGCAGTTGTGTGCACCGTTAACGGTCACTTTCACCAAGCCAGCGCCGGATTCACCGGTCACTTCCAGCTGGGCGACTTCTTCCTGCATTTTTTGCATCCGCTCTTGCATTTGTTGGGCTTGTTTCATCAGATTGCCCAATCCACCTTTTCCAAACATAATTTTCTCTCTTGTTATCAGTCGATATTCAATCAATAGGCCTGCATTCTAGCGTAAATTTGCCAACCTGCAAAGCCACAATCGGTTTTATCCTAACCGACCGGACGGATACTCTCCGGCTCCAGCCGCGCGTCAAATTCCTGTTGCAGCAGCGCCAGTTGCGGATCTTGCTGCAACGCCAATCTTGCCTGTTCGCTCAATTCCGTATAAATCTGCCGCCGTTGTTCCAATGGGGTCAACCGCTGCGGATCCGCTTCTTGCACCACGCTTAACTGCACGGGCTTCTGATAAAATTCGCTCAGCTGCTGTTGCAATGCTTCGATATAGCGCGCGTTGTTTAAATTCGATTGCTCCGGACGCAGCCCCAACGTCAGCGCGCCCTCGTTTTCTGCCAGCAACAGCGAATTTAAACCCAACTGTTTCACCATGCCGCTTAAAGTCAGTTGTTCCAAAATATGCGACCAACGATCGCGTTCGGCGCTCAGCTTCAGCACTTTTGCCACCAATTCGGGGGTTCTTTCCTGCAAAATCGCCTGTTTGATGTCCGACGGGCGCAGGCGATTGCTGTCCTCACTTTCCAGTTCGGGATTCAGCCACTGCCAATGGTAATCCTCGCCGATTCCTTCTTCACTCTCCGCTTCATTTTCGCCATCCGAATTAGACAGCGTTGCGGGAGTTTGCTCGACATTAGGGGGGATCTTAACCGGCGCAGTCTGTTCCGCACTGATTCGGTTCAAACGCTCCATTAAATTTAAGGATTTATCCGACTGAGTCGCCGGGGAACTGCTAGTATTCGGCGTTTTAGCTTGCACCGGCTCGCTGCCGGTGGTGGTTTTTAGTGCGGGCTTATTGTTTTTTTTTTGTGCGTTTTGCAGTTGCTGTCTGGCTTGTAGTGCTTTTAATGCCGGCGACATCGGCGCAGCGGCTTCGTTGTTTGGCGTCTGTTCGATTGTCGTTTCTACCGTACTTGTACTGACCGCATTTGTATTTACTTCGCTTGTATTGACCGCACTTGTTTGCGTTTCGGGGGCAAAGTGCGGTTGCGCAGCCGGTTTCGTCTCGTGCTTCGGCAAGTTTTCACGAATCCGCTGTAATTGGTGTTCGGTATTTTCCGCTAATTCCGCCTGCTTCTCGTTGACCAAATTCGGCGCGGCAAGCGATTTATCCAATTGCAATAATTTCGGATGAAACGCCAAGGCGCGCAGCAGCGTCATTTCAACACCGCTGCGTTGATCCGGCGCAAACGGCAACTCTTTGCGTCCGTTCAACATCAATTGGTAATAAAACTGTACATCTTCCGGCGGCAGATTTCTTGCCAGAAAATCAATTCGATCCGAGCTTTCCTCGCTGGGTTTCAGCAGCTGACGCATCGCGATTTGGTGCAGATTCGCCGCTATTTCCTGTAGCAGTTGATCCCACTCGACACCTTTTTCCGCCACTTGTTGCACGCTGCGCATCAACGCCTCGCCGTCCGCCAGTTGCAAGGCTTGGATCATATCCAGCGATTGTTCGCTGTCGAGCGTGCCTAACATTTGATGTACAACCGCCGCGGTGATATTCGCATTGCTCATCGCAATCGCCTGATCAGTCAAACTCAACGAATCGCGGATACTGCCGCGCGCGGCTTTTGCCAGTTGTTCTAGGGCAGAAAATTCATACGGGATTTTTTCTTGCTGTAGCAGATATTCCAAATGATCGGCAATTTGTTTGCCGTCTAACGCTTTTAAATGGAATTGGATACAACGCGACAAAATGGTGATCGGCAATTTGTGCGGATCGGTGGTTGCCAGCAGGAATTTGACGTATTCCGGCGGTTCTTCCAACGTTTTTAGTAACGCGTTGAAGCTATGACGCGACAGCATATGCACTTCATCGATTAGGTAGATTTTATAGCGCCCCTGCACCGGCTTATATTGAACGTTATCCAATAACTCGCGCGTGTCTTCCACTTTGGTGCGCGAGGCAGCGTCAATTTCCAGCAGATCGATAAACCGCCCTTCTTCAATCGCCCGACAATTTTCACAATTGCCGCACGGTTCGGCAGTCACGCCCTGTTCACAGTTCAAGCCTTTGGCAAACAGCCGTGCTATCGAGGTTTTGCCCACGCCGCGGGTGCCGGAAAACAGATAGGCATGGTGCAGCCGATTATTTTCCAACCCGTTGGCAAGTGCGGTCAGAACGTGTTCCTGCCCCACCACTTGCGAAAAGCGTTGCGGACGCCATTTTCTGGCAAGTACCTGATAGCTCATTGCGTTACTCATTGATCAATAAAACTTAATGTCCGTCGAAACTCACCAGATGATAGCTGTTGATGCCGGATTTTTGCAACCGCTCCGCGCCGCCCAATTCCGGCAAACTGATGATAAAAGCGGCGTGCTCCACTTTGCCGCCCAAACGGCGAATCAGTTTCACTGTGGCTTCTACCGTGCCGCCGGTTGCCAGCAAATCGTCGATAATCAACACATTATCATCGGCATTCACTGCGTCGATATGAATTTCCAGCGTGTCTTCGCCGTATTCCAGTTGGTAGTTTTGCGCAATGGTTTCACGTGGTAATTTACGCGGCTTGCGCACCAACACAAACGGCAAACCCAGCGCCAGCGCTACCGGTGCACCGAAAATAAAGCCGCGCGATTCGGTGCCGACCACTTTGGTGATACCTTTATCTTTATACTGTGCGGCGATCAAATCCACCGTCGCCTGGAATGCCGCCGGCACTTCTAACAGGCTGGTAATATCACGGAAAACAATCCCTTGTTTCGGATAATCCGGAATGGATTTAATCGAGGCTTTGACTAATTCTAATGTTTGGTTCATCGCTATGACCTATATGACCTAAATAAACGTTTCAATATGTGTTTTCTGCAACACGGCAAGCGAGTAAGCATAGCAAAACTCAAGTCTGTTGCAAATCGTTTCTTTCGCTTTTTGTGAACGTTAACGCTTATAAATATCTTGCCCGTCTTTGCGGGTTTTCAGCAAGCGCAAAATCCAGACGTATTGTTCCGGCGTGGCGGTGACATACGACTCAATTTGCTGATTCATCAGCCTTGCCATTTCCTCGTCATCATCGCTTAACGGCATCGGCGGATGAATATCCAGCTGATATTTGCCGAGGCCGGCGATATAGCGCGGAAACATCGGGATCACCACCGCTTTGGCGACTTTTGCCATTTTGTTCAGCCCCGGCAAAGTGGCTTTATAAGTGGCGAAAAAATCAGCATACACACTCAGCGCTTCGCCGTAATCTTCATCCGGCAGATAGTAACCCAGCTCACCGCGGCGCACGGTATTTAAAAACGGTTTAATTCCATTTTGGCGGGCGTGCATTTTGCCGCCGAAGCGTTCGCGAGTGCGGTTCCACAGCCAGTCCACCAGCGGATTGCGGTGCGGATTATACATCGCCGTCATCGGCATTCCTTGAGTATGCAGAATAATACCGGAAGCATCAATCGCCCAAGTGTGCGGCACTAGCAAAATAACATTTTTACCGTCGGCACGCGCTTGGCGAATGTGCTCAAGCCCCAAAAATTCGGTGCGCCGCTGTAAGTGCGCTTCGGAGCGAACCGCCACTTCGCCGATCGCCAACATGACTTGTGTTACCGTTTCAAACATTTGATCGATAACCTGATTCTTTTTTTCCTCACTCCAATCCGGAAAGCAGTGCGACAAATTCACCATTGCCCGGTGGCGCGGTTTTTTCGCTTTGTGTGCAATCAGTTTTCCCAGCTTTGCCGCTAAGCGATCGCGCAGCCGATAAGGCACATAAGCAAGCAGCAGCAAGCCGAAAATCCCCAGCCAAACGCCCCAATAGCGCGGCAGCAGGTAGCGCCAAGAAAAGTGCGGTTCATAACCCACTCGTGCGGTCACTCGCTTGTCTTGTCCCGTCATTAGCCAAACCACCCGTAATCAAATGCTAATTTTGTCGCCATGATGAAAGCCACAATCACCACCATAGGGCGGATCAATTTTTGCCCTTTGGTCAATACCATTTTCGCGCCCATGCGTGCGCCCAAAAACTGCCCGACCAGCATCACAAAGCCGATCGTCCACAAAACGTGTCCGCCGATCACAAAAAACAACAGTGAAGCGAAATTCGAGGTGAAATTCAACACTTTGGCGTGTGCGGTGGCTTTTGCCAAATTGAAGCCTAACAACATCACAAATGCCAAGCCTAGGAATGAGCCGGTTCCCGGCCCGAAAAAGCCGTCGTAAAAGCCGATTCCCAAGCCTGCGGTCAACGCAAATCCCAAATATGAAATTCGCTTTTGTTTATCGCTTTCGCCCAGTTTCGGCGTCAATAAAAAATAGATCCCGATAGCAAAAATCAAAAACGGCAAGATTTTTTTCAGGAATCTGACGTCCATCTGCTGTACTAAAATCGTTCCGAGCACCGCGCCGAGAAAAGTTGCCGCGATCAGCCAAATGATCTCTTTCAGATTGACCGCTTTGCGCCGAATAAAATACCAGCTGGCGGAAAACGAGCCGCCGCACGCCTGCAATTTATTGGTGCCGAGCGCCAGCGCCGGTGGCATTCCGGTCGCCAACAACGCCGGAATGGTAATCAGCCCGCCGCCTCCGGCAATCGCATCAATAAAGCCTGCCAACAGCGCCACGGCAAACAGCAGCGCATACATATCCAAAGTGAGTTCCATTTTTCACCCCTATCCTTTGCCTTGCTGTGACAAAATCATCTGGCACAGTTGCGGCAACGGCGGTGGTGTTTTCGGTTTGCTGGCTTGCGCACCGGGTTTCGGCGGTTCAAACCATGACATCAATTCGCTGCCGCAGCCTTCACCATTCGGCACCGGCGTTTGTGCTTCGCAATGACTCGCGCCTTTCGGGCAAGTTAAACGCACGTGTAAATGCGCGTCATGTCCGAACCACGGGCGGATTTTGCGCAGCCAAGTGCGGTCGCCCTGCACGGTTTGGCACAGTTTCAATTTGATCGCCGGGTTAAGAAAAATCCGATCGACTTTCGGATCTTGCGCCGCCAAGCGGATTAAGGTGGTTTGTTGATTCGTCCAGACGTTGTCATCAACCCGCTGCGCTTTACGGTTGACCATGAGGGTGGCTGTCGGGTTAAGCGCCTGTTTGTCGCTCAACGGTCCGAACCGCAACCAAATATCCGCATCCAAGCCGGTTTGATGGCTGGCGTGTCCGCTGTTAAAACGCCCGCCTGCCGGCATCCCCATATCGCCGACCAATACGTTTGGCAACCCCGCCTGTTTTGCCTTTTTGCCTAAACGAGTTAAATAGTCCAGCAATTCGGAGTGTCCGTAATAACGGTTTTTTCCGGCGCGGATCACCTGATAGCCTTCGCCGCGCAGTGCCAGCGGTTCGGCACCGATAATGCAGCCGTTACTGTAACCACCGACCGGATTCGGTTCGCCCTGCACCGGACGGCTGATACTTTCCCACGGAGAAGCCGAAACATAGCTCGCCGACACTGACAATAAAAGCCCGAATAAACAGCGTGCGCCGCGAGTGAATTTTTTACTTACCACAATTTGCTCCGTTTTGCGCCCGGTGACGCAATAAATGATCTAACAATACAATCGCCACCATCGCTTCGGCAATCGGCACCGCACGAATGCCGACGCAAGGATCGTGCCGCCCGCGCGTGACCACCTCGACCGCTTGATTGTCTAAATTCACACTTCTGCCAGGGATAGTAATACTGGACGTCGGTTTTAAGGCAATATTCGCCACAATCGGCTGCCCGTTGCTGATGCCGCCGAGAATCCCGCCCGCATGATTGGAACAAAAGCCTTGCGGCGTCATTTCATCACGGTGATCGGTGCCTTTCTGTTCCACCACCGCAAAGCCGTCGCCGATTTCCACACCTTTCACCGCATTAATCCCCATTAAGGCGTGCGCCAAATCGGCATCCAAACGGTCAAAAACCGGTTCGCCCAAGCCGAGCGGCACATTTTCGGCAACCACGGTCAGTTTAGCGCCGATCGAGTTACCCTCTTTTTTCAATTCGCGAATCAATTCGTCAAACTGCTCGACCGCACTTGGATCGGGGCAAAAAAACGGATTGCTATTGACTTGCTGCCAGTCGATTTGTCCGATGGTTTGCGGCGCAATTTTCACACTGCCGATTTGGCTGAGAAAGCCGCGCACTTCGACGCCGAACTGTTCGCGCAGATATTTTTTCGCCACCGCGCCCGCCGCTACCCGCATTGCGGTTTCTCGCGCCGAAGAGCGCCCGCCGCCGCGGTAATCGCGCAGCCCGTATTTTTGCTGATAGGTATAATCGGCGTGTCCCGGACGGAAACGATCTTTAATTTCGCCATAGTCTTGTGAACGCTGATCGCCGTTTTTAATCATCATGCCGATACTGGTTCCGGTGGTTTTGCCTTCAAATACGCCGGACAAAATACTGACTTCGTCGTCTTCGCGGCGCGGCGTGGTGTAGCGCGATGTGCCCGGCTTGCGACGATCCAGATCCGGCTGAATATCCGCTTCGCTCAGTTCCATGCCCGGCGGCACGCCGTCAATAATGCAGCCCAGTGCGATCCCGTGCGATTCGCCGAAGGTGGTTACTTTGAACAGTTGTCCAATGCTGTTTCCTGCCATGTTACTTGCTTTCCTCTTTAATTCGGTGATTTCTCAAGTTTTAACTGTTGTCCGTTATCCAAATTTTTAATATACACATCCAATTGGTTAAATGCGATATCAATGCCGTTTTCGGCAAATAATTGATCGATCCTGCGATTCAAGAAGTCAATCGTCGGGTTGCGTTCGTTGGTTTTATTGACATAAATCCGCAACTCATGATCCAAGGTACTGGCGCCAAATGCAAGGAAATAAACCACCGGTGCCGGATCTTTCAAAACATACGGCGCTTCTTCCGCCGCCTGCAACAATAGATTTTTGGTTAATTTTACATCCGAACCGTATGCCACACCAATTTTCAGTACCACGCGCGTGGTGGTGTTGCTCAGTGACCAGTTGGTTAATCGTTCGGTCACGAAGGCTTTATTCGGCACAATCACTTCTTTGCCGTCAAAATCGACGATTGTGGTGGCGCGAATTCGAATTTTGGATACCGAACCGCTAAATTCGCCGATCGTCACCAAATCGCCGATTCGCACCGGACGCTCAAACAAGATAATAATCCCTGATACGAAGTTAGCAAAAATCTCTTGCAAGCCGAATCCCAGCCCGACCGATAACGCGGCAAACAGCCATTGTAATTTGCTCCACGACATCCCTAAACTGGAAAACGCAGTGCCGGCGCCGATTGCAATAAACAGATAGCTTAAAATCGTGGTGATCGCATACGGCGAGCCTTGCGACAAATTCACCCGCGAAAAAATTAAAATTTCCAACACCCCGCCTAAATTGCGGATCACCAAATACGTTCCCCACAAAATCACGATCGAGGTCAGTAAATTCAGCAAGGTGACCGATTCAGTGACGGTTGTGCCGTTTTCTGCGGTAGAGGTTTGCTGCCACAGGCTGATATTTTCCAGATAATAGGCGACACTCAACAGATCCGACCATACCCAATAGAACAAGCCGATCAGCAGCAGCCACATTCCGATATCCGTCATTTTGGTGACTTGCTGGTTCACCGTTGAAAGTGCAATTTTTTCATCTTGCGCGTCAATAACCACTTCTTCCGGCAGCTCGTTTTGCTGCTCCGCACGCTCTTTCGCCTCTTTCTGCCGCTGCTCTTTCAGTCGACGATAGGCCAATTGTCTGGAAGAGACCCGAATCGCACGATGGGCGATTTCCCGTAGGTTCACCCATAAAATCAACACTACATAAGTGTAAATCGTATGCCGAATCAAGGTCAGCGCAGTGTAGTAATAGCCCAATCCAATCAGCACAATCAAGGTGATAGGCAATAGAAGCAGCAATAAGCGCAAAAATTTAAACAATTTCGGATAACCCGTATTCTCATTGCCGTTGCCCGACGGAAAATCTTGATTCACACTTTCAATCGCGCTGCTGAAATCCGGGCGGATTTGGAACAGGAAAAACAAAAGTGCGGTAATGATCAGCACTTCGCCCAACACATCATTAGCAATGCCGGTTACTTCCAGCGAGGTCAATACCGACGCATTCAGCAGCACCGCCAAAATCGGGATTGAACGTCTCAAAGTACTGCGAAATTGGGCGTTGGTGCCCGCTGAAAAATCAAAGTGACGATGCGCAATGCCGTTGGGACGCAGCAGCGATAAAGTAAAGGCGATAAAAAACCAAAACGCCGCCATTTTCAATGCCCATGGCAGCATCCCGATCGGGTTATGGAAACAGAAATAAATCACCAGAATCAGCGCCGATAAAAACAACAATGTACTCGGCAGTGCCAAAATCAGAGTATAGAACAAAACAATCAACGTGCGCCATTGATTGTCGCCGCTTAGGGTGTTGACTTTACTGTTATGCCAGCTGATTTCACGCTTAATCCACTCTTTGCGCCAACCGATGAGCGCCACCACCAGTATTAACCCGCCGACCAGCGAGCCGATCGGCAGTAGGTAATCACGCCAATTGCTGAAATCCAGCAATTTCACGATTTGTTCGAGCTGCATTTTTGCCAAGGTGGTGAAACGGGCGAACCAATCAAAATCAATCGGACTGTTGCTTTTCACCCAGAAACTTTGCTGTTCCAGCTTCGCCTGCAATTCATTGCTGATGCTGATCACCTGCTGCTGATTCAGATCGATATTAATTGACTGATTCAACTGCGCGTTTAATTCGGTGATCACATCAGTCAGCAGTTTGCGCCGATCTTGTAAAATCGTAGTCAGCTGCGTTTTTTCCGCATCACTGAAACTCGTTTTGCGATCTTTCTCTAGATTAGCAATGTAATCTGCAGTGTTATACAGTGCGTCGCGCCACTCATTCACATCAAAAATTTGCACCCGTAAATCAGTGATCCGCTTTGACAATCCGCTGATTAAACTGTCTTTCGGCAACGCCTGCCGCTGCTTGTTGATGATTCGCGACAGCACTAGCGTACCTTGCAACGCACTGATTTGCTCATCAATATTACGCTGCGTTTGCAGCAGATTATCCAGCGTATTGCGAATCCGCAAGCCCTCTTGCGTCAACTGGTTATTGTTATTGGTTTGCTCCAGTAAAAACTGGCTGACTTGGGTATTCAATGCCGCCTCTTGGCGCAATAAAGGATGATCGTCTTGATTACCTGTGCTCTGCTGTTCCAATTCGGCAATTTGTTGCTGCGATTGTTGCAGCCGCAGTTCGTTGATTTTCTCGATCAGCGCCGCTTGAATTGTTTGCTGCTGTTTTTGTTCCAGCGTTTTTTCCGCCACTTCCGATTCGTATAGCGAAGCCAGCTTTGAATTGCCGTTTAAACTCAATTGATTATATTGATTTTTCAGTTCGATTAAACGCAATTCGGCGTGATATTTATTGGCGAGCGAGTTGCTGACCTGCGCACTGAACAACAGTTTATTCAATTGTTGAGTGCGTACTAAATTTTCGGCAAGTGCGGTCTGCACCCGCTCCGGCACCGAGCGCTGCGCCACCAATGAACCGTTTAAACTGCTCAACTCGGTTTGAATTTGCTGCAACTTCAGATCATTTTCATTCTGTAATTGATTCAGATCGGCAAGCGACATCGTATCCCATTTTTTCAACTGCGCTTCCAGCTTATCGCCGGCATTCAACCGATTTAAATTTTCCTGACTTGCCTGTAGCTGCGTATCCGCCTGGTCGATATTTTTTTGTAACGTTTCAATCGCCTCTTTTTGCTGCTCAATTTGCTCCAACAAACTCACGGTGCCGCGCAGGTTGTCGAGCAATAATGTGGTGTCAGCAGTTTTATTTTCATTGCTCTCCGCCGCGCTAATCGCCACTTCCAATTCAGCTTGAGTCGGCAGTACGATTTCGCTCGCCAACGCCCGCCCGCCGATAAACAGCAAACTCAACAGATAAAACAGCCAATAGATTTTTTTCATTTTTATTCCTGATCATTTTTTTGTTGTAAACGTTGCAACGCTTGCTGTAATTGCCGACGTGAAATTTTAAGCTGCGTCGGGTCGTTTTGCTCCGGCAGCGGATAATAAGCAACCGGTTGTTTAAAACGTTCGACTTTATCTTGCAACCAGCACCGCACTTGCGACGCCAATTCGGCTGAAAACGGTTGCGAACAGCGCAGCAGCGCGACCGGTCGGGCGCCAAACTCAACGTCCGGCTGCGGCAATACCACCGCTTGTTCGATTAACGGATGCCGCAACAGCTGCGCTTCGAGCTCTTCCGGCTGAATATTTTCGCCGCCGGAAATAAACAGATTATCGATCCGCCCCAAAACTTGCAGTTCGCCGTTTTGCCATTCGCCTCGATCCTTAGTCTGATACCAGCCCGCAGAGTTCAATAATGAGACAATTTTTCCATTCTGCCAATAGCCGTGTGCCAGCCCCGCGCCACGCACCCAAATTTCCCCCGCCTGCAACGTCAGCTCGCGCCCTTGCAGCAACCGTACTTCAGGTTGCTGCGGATCGTTTTTGCGTACATAAACGGTAGACGCCATTTCGGTCATACCGTAGCCGCTGAACGTGGTTAAACCGACCATTTGTGCGCATTCGCACAACGCGCGTTCAATCGGCGCGCCGCCCAATAAAATCGCTTCGGTTTTACTGGCTTGAACCGCACTTTGCCCAGTGTGCGTTAAATAATCCAGATAGCGTTGCAGTTGAGTCGGCACGAGTGAGGCATGGCTGGTTTGCTGGATTGCCGCATAAAAATCCTCGCCGCTGAAATGCAGGCACGCGCCGCTACTCAGCCAACGCCAGATAATGCCTTGCCCGGAAACATGATATAACGGCAATGACAGCAGCCATGATTTCTGTGAATCAAACCGCAGAAACGCATTCACCCCCAACGCATTTTGCCAATGCGCAGGTAGATTGTGCACCACCGCTTTCGGATCGCCGCTTGAACCGGAAGTCAGCGTCATGGTGTATGCCCGCTGCCATGCGCGTGGCGAAGTGCGGTTAGCGCACGAGAGATCTCGCACTTGAACCGCACTTGGCTGTAAACGAAGTGCATCACAATTCAGTGAACTGCTTGCCAGATAAAACTTCAGCTGATTTTGTTGCAAAATCCGTGCGATTTTTTCAGACGGAAATTGCGGATTGATCACCATCACCCGCGCCCCAAGCGATAGTCCCGCCAGATAACACAGCAGCAGCTGCAAACTGTTTTTGCCGACAAGCCCGATGCCGTCCTCGGCTTGCAAACCTTGCGCCGCGAATTGATCCGCCAGCTGATCCACCGCCGAAAAAACCTGTTGCCAGCTCAGTTCAAGTGCGGTTTCAGCGGCGGGATTCGCAGTGACGAGAGACGACAAAAGCAAGTCAACGTCGCTGCGCTCACTTGCTTTTTCTAGGGGGTAAAAAATAGCGCAGCGCTTTGTTTGGCTCAATTGTGCGAGCGCTACGGCAATTCGATTCATCATCAATTAGGCAGAAAAGTAGGTTCTCACTTCCGCAACCAGTTCGTCCGGCAGGTGCATTGAAGTCATCGCCCCCTCCAACATCAGCATTTTGCGCTGGCTGTTAGTGTTGGTGATCACCCAATACGGCGTTTCCGGAATCTGTTTCGGCTTGGTATGGTTACCCGCTTGCAGCAAGGTGGCTTCATCACGCGCAAAGTAAACACGGGTGCGCCCTTGCAGCGATTCGGTCGCTTGCGCAAAACTTTCCGGATTGGCACGGTAAAGTGCGGTTAAAATCATTAAAAAACGCACCACGCCTTTGCTTTCTTGTTGAAAAGCGTCCGATTGCAGCACGTTGTTTAAGCGGTTGATCACCATTTGGATCGCTTCCTGTGACTGTTTTTTCGGCGCCGGCGCAGGTTCTGCTTTTTCATGGTTCACCGCACTGGCTGTCGGCTGCTGGCTGTCGGCATCCGCTTTTGGACCGGCTTCACTGACGCTGTTGAGCTCTTTTGCCACGATTTTCGGAGGGGAGAAGCTCAGCAGACGGCGCAAAATATCAGAGGCGCTTTCTCCAATGGATTGCGTATTGGCGGCAATATACTGATAAAGTTCTTCATCTACTTCTATTATTTTCATTATTCTCTCCTTCTTCTCCGGCGGCTGTATGGTGTTTGAGTCGCATTTATCGGCGATTTCCCTGCGCGATTCAACAGACAGCTTGATTCAATTACTAATTTGGCACATTATACCGATTTCGGCAACATTAATCATCAACATTCAAACCAACACGCCGCGAGCCAACATGACAACAGAAAATCAATCCGAGCCGTTATTAAACTATCAATTTGAACTTGCGGCAACGAACCGCACTTCGCAGCCGACACTGGTGTTTTTACACGGGCTGTTCGGCGACATGAACAACTTGGGCGTGATTGCGCGTGCATATCGCGAGCAATTTCCGATTTTGCGTGTAGATCTGCGCAATCACGGGCAATCATTTCACAGCGATCAAATGAATTATCCGCTGATGGCAAACGATGTGATTCGGCTGTTGGATCATCTGCAGTTAGACAAGGTGATTTTGATCGGACATTCAATGGGCGGGAAAACCGCGATGCAAGTCGCCGCCCAAATTCCGCAGCGAGTAGAAAAATTGGTGGTGTTGGACATTGCGCCGGTTGCCTACGGCGAGCATCACCACGACGACGTTTTCGCCGCGCTGTTGGCGGTGCAAGCCGAGCGCCCGAGCAGCCGCCAACTGGCAAAACCAATTTTAAACCGCTATATTCAATCGGAAGGCGTGCAACAATTTATGCTGAAATCATTTTCGCCGAAACATGAACAATCGTTTTTATTTAACCTGACCGCACTTTATCAAAATTACCCGCAAGTAATGGATTGGCAACCGATTGATTGCGACATTCCGACGCTGTTTATCAAAGGCGGCAAATCCAACTACATTTTGGCAGAGCATCGCGAAACGATTTTGAAGCAATTGCCGAACGCCACTTCGTTTCTGATTGCACAGGGTTCGCACTGGATTCATGCCGATAATCCAAGTGCGGTGATTGGCGCGATTAATCGCTTTATGGATCTGGACGGAATGACGAATTAAGCCGCGTTTGGGCGATTTATCTTTAAAAGAAATTATGCTATAGTTCGCGGACTTTAGCTTATCATTCTCAATTAGGTTTTTAACGACAGGTTTATGGCAAAACAAGAAGCGGATTGCATTACACTGGATTTATTCCACAATCTTCCCAAAGTCGGACGGCCAAAAACCAATCCCCTCAGTCGGGAACAGCAGGCACGCATTAATAAGCGCAATCAGCTGCGCCGAGATCGCGCCTCCGGGCTGAAACGAGTCGAGTTGAAACTGCACACCGATTTGATCGAACGGCTGCAAACCTTAGCCGAACAACAGCAGATCAATCGGGCGCAATTGATTGAGACGATACTGACCGAATATTTAGCAACAGCAGAACAACAAAAATAGGATATAAAACATGGCACTTGTTGGTTTATTTTATGGTAGCGACACCGGCAATACTGAAAATATCGCAAAAATGATCCAAAAGAAATTGGGCGACAATCTTGTCGATATTCGTGATATTGCCAAAAGCAGCAAAGAAGATATCGAAGCCTACGATTTTATTTTAATCGGCATTCCGACTTGGTATTACGGCGAAGCGCAAGCCGACTGGGATGACTTCTTCCCGACCTTGGAAGAGATCGACTTCACCGATAAAATCGTCGGTATTTTTGGCTGCGGCGATCAGGAAGACTACGCCGAATATTTCTGTGACGCGATGGGCACGGTGCGCAATATCATCGAACCACACGGCGCAACCATTGTCGGGCACTGCTCAACCGAAGGCTACAGCTTCGAGGCTTCGCAAGCATTGGTTGACGGCAACACCTTTGTCGGCTTGTGTATCGACGAAGATCGCCAGCCGGAGCTGACCGAACAACGTGTCAGCGCGTGGGTTAAACAAATTTACGATGAAATGTATTTGGCAGAGCTGGTTTAATAGCTAAAAACTATCGGAAGTATTTTAAACCACTATTTGCAATTGAGAAGTATTCCACATAGAATATAAGGAATAAAATTGAAAATAATTGACATTATTATGTTATAATTCTGTTAAATTCAATCGTCAACAGTAGGTCAACACGAGGTTAATATGTCCGAAGAGAACATGAAACTATTAAAAAAAGCCGGTTTGAAAATCACCGAACCGCGTTTAAAAATTTTGGCGTTGATGCAAAGCAATCACAACACCGAATATCAACATTTCTCTGCAGAAGACATCTATAAAATGCTGTTGGAACAAGGAGAAGAAATCGGCTTGGCAACGGTTTATCGTGTGTTAAATCAATTCGATGAAGCCGATATTCTGACCCGTCATAACTTTGAAGGCAATAAATCGGTGTTTGAACTGGCGCCGACCGATCACCACGATCACATCATCTGCATGGACTGCGGCAAAGTGATCGAATTCAGCGACGATGTGATCGAAAAACGCCAAAAAGAGATCAGTAAAGAGTTTGGGATCCAACTGGAAAACCATAGCTTGTATCTGTACGGCAAATGCAACAACATCAAAAATTGCGACGAGCCGAATAAGAAATAAACCTATCCAAACCGCACTTCAAGTGCGGTTTTTTACTTTTACAGCTTGCTTTCCTACTTGTGCTTCACTGTCAGCATATAATTGCTATTGACATCCTGATTCAGCCAAAACTTACCGCTGAGCGGATTATAGTGGTAGCCGACCATATCCGGACAATTTAACTCCGCCGCATCGCACCAATCCAGCAGCTCCGCCGGCTTGATGAATTTTTCATAATCGTGAGTGCCTTTCGGCAACATTTTCAGCAAATATTCCGCCCCGAGTACTACCAACGCCCACGCTTTCAACGTGCGGTTAATCGTAGAGAAAATCAACACGCCGTTCGGTTTCAACAAAGCACGGCAACTTGCCACTACCGCACTTGGGTTCGGCACGTGTTCCAGCATTTCCATACAGGTGATCACATCAAATTTTTCGTCTTGATTTTGTTCCAATTGCGCTAAAAAGGCTTCGATTGTGGTCTGTTGATAGTCGATCTGTAAGTCGTTTTGCGCGGCGTGTTCGCGCGCAATTTGCAACGGCTGCGGCGACATATCAATCCCAACCACATTCGCCCCTTGGCGCGCCATGCTTTCCGACAAAATCCCGCCGCCACAGCCGACGTCCAACACCCGCTTACCGAACAGCCCGTCGGCTTGGCGCAGGATATACTCCAAGCGCAGCGGATTTAAGCGGTGAATCGGCTTGAAATCCCCTTCCGGATCCCACCAGCTCTGCGCCATTTTGGCAAATTTTTCTATTTCTTGTTGATCGACGTTTTGCATTGAGTCTGCCTATTAATTTTGATGTGAATACCGCACTTTCGCCTAATTCGCTGCTTTGCCGAAGCGCCGGAACAGACTTTTTATTATGCAGAATTCCTGTTGAAAATTCACTATAAAAATTAGGGAAAGGGGCGGTTTTGTGCTATAATTCGCCCACTTTTGATTAATGATTTTGCGCAAGTTTGTGCTTGGCGAAAAATCGTTTTTTGAGCTTTACATTCAGTCAATTAGGAAAACTTTGAATGAGCGAATTAGCAACAGATATCACGCCAGTCAACATTGAAGAAGAACTTAAATCCTCCTATCTCGATTATGCGATGTCGGTGATTGTTGGCCGTGCATTGCCTGATGTGCGTGATGGTTTAAAACCTGTGCATCGTCGCGTGCTTTTTGCGATGGGCGTTGGCGGCAACGACTACAACAAACCCTACCGTAAATCAGCACGTATTGTCGGGGAAGTGATCGGTAAATATCACCCACACGGTGATAGTGCGGTTTATGATACGTTGGTGCGTATGGCGCAGCCGTTCTCATTGCGTTACCCTTTGGTTGACGGGCAAGGCAACTTCGGTTCAGTTGACGGCGACTCCCCTGCGGCAATGCGTTATACCGAAGCACGCATGACCAAAATCGCCCATTCGCTGTTGGCTGATCTTGACAAAGAAACCGTCAATTTCCTGCCGAACTATGACGGTTCGGAATTGATTCCTGAAGTGCTGCCGACCCGTGTACCGGCGTTGTTGGTCAACGGTTCAAGCGGTATTGCCGTCGGTATGGCGACCAATATTCCGCCGCATAATTTAGGCGAAGTGATCGACGGCTGTTTAGCGTATATCGACAATAGCGATATTACCATTGATGAGCTGATGACTTACATTCCCGGCCCCGACTTCCCGACTGCGGCGATTATCAATGGTCGCAAAGGGATTGAAGACGCGTATAAAACCGGACGCGGCAAAATCTATGTGCGTGCCCGTGCCGAAGTGGAGACCGATGCCAAAGGCAAAGAAACCATTATCGTGCATGAAATTCCGTATCAGGTGAACAAAGCCCGTTTGATCGAAAAAATCGCTGATTTGGTGAAAGAGAAAAAAATCGAAGGCATCAGCGCACTGCGTGACGAATCCGACAAAGACGGTATGCGGATTGTGATTGAAATCAAACGTGATGCCGTCGGCGAAGTGGTGTTAAACAATCTCTATTCCCTGACACAATTGCAAGTAACATTTGGGATCAACACCGTAGCATTGGATCACGGGCAACCGAAACTGCTGAACTTAAAACAGTTAATCGAAGCCTTTGTGCTGCACCGCCGTGAAGTGGTAACCCGCCGCACTGTGTTTGAACTGCGCAAAGCCCGTGAGCGTGCGCATATTTTAGAAGGCTTAGCGATTGCGTTAGCCAATATTGATCCGGTGATCGAACTGGTTCGCCAAGCACCGACACCGGCTGCGGCGAAAGAAGGCTTGTTATCGCAAGCATGGCAGCTGGGTAATGTCGCCGCAATGTTGGAGGCCACCGGCGTTGACGCTGCTCGCCCTGAAGAGTTAGCGCCGGAATACGGCATTCGTGATAATGCCTATTACCTCACGGAAGTACAAGCACAAGCGATTTTAGACTTGCGTTTACACCGCTTAACAGGCTTGGCGCACGATGAATTGCTAAATGAATACAAAGAAAAATTGGTGATTATCGGCGGTTTACTGCATATTTTGCACAGCCCTGAACGCTTAATGGAAGTGATTCGTGAAGAGTTAAACGAGATCAGACAACAATTTAACGATCCGCGCCGCACGGAAATCACCGCCAGCTCGGCGGATATTAACTTGGAAGATCTGATTGCACCTGAAGATGTGGTGGTCACGCTTTCCCATGAAGGTTATGTGAAATACCAACCGCTTTCAGACTATGAAGCGCAACGCCGTGGCGGTAAAGGCAAATCTGCCACCAAAATGAAAGAAGAAGACTTTATCGAACGTTTGTTGGTTGCCAACACCCACGATACCATTCTCTGCTTCTCGAGCCGTGGGCGTTTGTACTGGTTGCGGGTGTTCCAGCTGCCGCAAGCCAGCCGTGGCGCACGTGGCCGCCCGATTGTTAATATTCTGCCGTTGCAGCCTGATGAGCGGATCACCGCGATTCTGCCGGTTGCCGAATATGCCGAAAATAAATTTATCTTTATGGCAACCGCTAGCGGTACGGTGAAGAAAACCGCACTGACCGAGTTCAGCCGCCCACGCGCCAGCGGATTGATTGCGATTAATCTGCGTGATAACGATGAGTTGATCGGCGTTGATATTACTGAGGGCGATAACGAAATTATGCTGTTCTCTTCACAAGGGCGTGTGGTGCGCTTCAGTGAAGAAGCCGTTCGCCCGATGGGACGGACAGCGACTGGCGTGCGCGGTATTCGTTTGGCATTAACCAATGATCTGAATGCCGATGAAAACGACAACGATGACAGCAGCACTGACGATTTGGATACCGCACTTGACCTGAATATCGACAAAGTGGTGTCATTGGTCGTGCCGAAAAATGACGGTGCAATTTTGACCGCCACCCAAAACGGCTATGGTAAACGTACACTGTTGGCGGAATACCCAACCAAATCCCGCAACACCAAAGGGGTTATCTCGATTAAAGTGAGCGAGCGCAACGGCAAAGTGGTTGCCGCGGTGCAGGTGGAAGACAGCGATCAAATCATGTTGATCACCGATGCCGGCACACTGGTGCGCACTCGCGTGAGCGAAGTTAGCACGGTTGGGCGTAACACCCAAGGCGTGCGTTTAATCCGCACCGCTGAAGATGAGCAAGTGGTCGGTCTGGAAAAAATCTGTGATTTAGACGACGATGAAGAGAACGGTGAAACTGAAATAGTGAGCGAAAGCGAAGCCTAATTTCCGTTCTGCATAAACAAGGCGCAGGTTGTTACTCAACTTGCGCCTTTTTTGCCTACTATGCCGCCCCTTTTTTAGCTCAACGGTTAATCAACCGCTTAGGGTGGATCACATTGTCCGTGATTTCCGCCATGCCTAAGAATTGCTGCTCCGCGCCGTACAACCGCACTTGCCCTTGTAATTGCTGCGGATTGTCAAATCGAACCCGCCGTCCGAAACCAATGTCGGTGGTTTGTTCGACGTTCAACTCCAGTTTCGGCAAATTGCTGACCGCGGTATCCATCGGCAACAGATGCTGATCCAGTAGCGCCAAATCCTGCTGTTCGGCAAGCTGTTGCAGTTGTTCCAGCGTCAGCATTTTTTCGGTCGGATAACCGGCAACCGCACTTCGGCGCAGCACGGTGACGTGTGCGCCACAGCCTAGATATTCGCCCAAATCATCGACGAGGGTACGAATATAAGTGCCTTTTGAACAATGAACTTCCAAGGTCAAAAATAGCGCTTGATAGTCGATAAATTCCAGTTCAAAAATGGTGATCGGGCGTGCTTCGCGTTCTACCGTGATCCCGGCGCGGGCATATTCATACAGCGGCTTGCCTTGATGTTTCAATGCGGAAAACATCGTCGGCACCTGCATCAAATTACCACGAAAGTGCGGTAGCGCCGCCAGAATCTCATCTAAACCGCACTTCACCGCTTTGCTGGCAACAACTTGCCCTTCGGCGTCAGAAGTATCGGTGCGTTCGCCCAGTTTTGCAGTCACGCGATAACGCTTATCGGCGTCCAGCAAAAACTGGGAAAATTTAGTCGCTTCGCCTAAACAAATCGGCAACATCCCGGTTGCCAGCGGATCAAGGGCGCCGGTGTGGCCCGCTTTATTAGCTTGATATAAGCGTTTGACTTTTTGTAATAAATCGTTGGAACTAAAGCCTTGCGGTTTATCCAGCAATACCACACCGTCAATGTCGCGCCCACCTTTTCTTGGTTTAGACACGCTGTTTCCTATTGCTCGCTCTATTCGTCATCTTTGTGTTTGGCTTTGTCTTCATTCAGCACTTTGCTGACTAAATTCGACATTCGCATACCTTCCACCAATGAATTGTCATATTCAAAACGTAATTCAGGCACAATTCGCAGCCGCATTGCTTTGCCGAGCAATGAACGAATATAACCGGACGCTTTTTCTAAACCGTCCATACCTTGTTTCACCGCTTGCTCGTCTTGATCGAACAAGAAAGTAACAAATACTTTGGCATAAACCAAATCGCGCGACAATTCCACGTCCGACACGGTCACCATGCCGATACGCGGATCTTTGACTTCACGTTGTAAAATCACGGCGATCTCTTTTTTTATCTCTTGTGCCACTCGCTGTGAGCGATTAAATTCTCTAGCCATATTATTTCCTATTTTCATTATGTTGCGTCGTTAAGCATGATACCGCACTTTATAAACAAAAGGCGATCTGATGACCGCCTTTCGTATGTGATTAAATCGTGCGCTTAATCTCGACGGTTTCAAACACCTCGATTTGATCGCCGACACGAACATCGTTGTAGTTTTTAACCCCGATCCCGCACTCCATGCCGTTACGCACTTCGTTCACGTCATCTTTAAAGCGGCGCAGTGATTCCAGCTCGCCTTCATAGATCACCACGTTATCACGCAGTACGCGAATCGGATTGTTACGTTTCACCACACCTTCGGTTACCATACAGCCGGCAATTGCGCCCAGTTTCGGTGAACGGAACACATCGCGCACTTCCGCCAAGCCGATAATCTGCTGTTTGAATTCCGGTGCTAATTTACCGCTCATCGCCGCTTTCACTTCGTTAATCAAGTCATAGATTACGGAGTAATAACGCAGATCGATATTTTCCGCTTCGATAACCCGACGAGCTGAAGCATCGGCACGCACGCTGAAGCCCACCAAAATCGCATTCGAGGCGGCAGCCAAGGTTGCGTCGGTTTCGGAAATCCCGCCCACGCCGGAGCCGACGATTTTCACTTTCACTTCATTGGTTGACAATTCAACCAATGATTGGCAAATCGCTTCGACCGAGCCTTGTACGTCGGCTTTCACCACGATATTCACTTCGGCTACATCGCCTTCGGTCATGTTGGTGAACATATTTTCCAGTTTGGCTTTTTGCTGACGCGCCAGTTTCACTTCACGGAATTTACCTTGACGGTGCAATGCCACTTCGCGCGCTTTTTTCTCATCGCGCACCACAGTCGCTTCGTCACCTGCCGCCGGTACACCGGAAAGGCCTAAAATTTCGACCGGAATCGAAGGGCCGGCTTGTTCAATTTCTTTGCCGTTTTCGTTACGCATCGCACGCACGCGTCCGTATTCCAAGCCGCATAGCACGATATCGCCGCGACGCAATGTGCCCGATTGAATCAACACGGTTGCAACCGGGCCGCGACCTTTATCCAAATAGGATTCGATCACCACACCGCTCGCCATTGCATCGGTTACCGCGGTCAATTCCAATACTTCGGACTGAATCAGAATTGCTTCTAACAAGTCGTCGATGCCCATCCCTTGTTTTGCCGAAACGTGGACGAACTGAGTATCGCCGCCCCATTCTTCGGAAATTACGTCGTATTGCGACAATTCGTTTTTCACCCGATCCGGATCAGCTTCCGGTTTATCAATTTTGTTCACCGCCACCACTAACGGCACTTTTGCCGCTTTGGCGTGTTGAATCGCTTCGATAGTTTGTGGCATCACGCCATCATCAGCTGCCACCACCAATACCACGATGTCGGTCGCTTTCGCACCACGCGCACGCATGGAAGTAAACGCGGCGTGTCCCGGGGTATCCAAGAAGGTGATCATGCCGTTTTCGGTTTCAACGTGGTAAGCACCGATATGCTGGGTGATCCCACCCGCTTCGCCGGATGCGACTTTGGTTTTACGAATGTAATCCAACAACGAGGTTTTACCGTGGTCAACGTGTCCCATAATGGTCACCACCGGCGCACGGGTGACTTCCACCGCGTTGCTATCACGATCGCTTAACAGCGACTCTTCCAGTTCGTTTTCACGGCGCAGCACCACTTTGTGTCCCATTTCTTCCGCAACCAGTTGCGCGGTTTCTTGGTCGATCACTTGGTTAATGGTCGCCATCGCGCCCATGCCCATCATGGTTTTAATCACTTCGGTGGCTTTCACCGCCATTTTTGACGCCAGCTCACCGACAGTAATGGTTTCGCCGATCACCACTTCACGGTTCACCGCTTGGGTCGGTTTGGTAAATTCTTGTTGCAACGAACTGCCACGTTTTTGGTTTTTGCCACCACGGATATTTTTCTGGTTGCGACGGTTAGCTTCACGCTCGGTTTTGTTGGTCTCGTCATCACGTCCGCCTTTTTTGGCTTTATTGATTTTCTTATTACGACCACGACCTTCGGTGCGGCGGGTTTCCTCGTCTTCCGCTTCTTGCGCATAGCGTGAAGTCAGATGCGCATCCACCACAGCCGGTTCGTCTGCTTTAGCAGGCTCTTTGTCGCTTGCCATTTCTGCCAGACGGCGCGCTTCTTCCGCAGCCAAACGGGCTTTTTCTTCCGCTTTTTGTTTTGCTAATTCGTCCGCTTTACGACGCAATTCCGCTTCTTCCGCTTTCAATTTCTCTTTTTCCGGATCGGCTTTTTTGCTTTCAACCGCACTTTGCTCGGTTTTCGCCGCTTTTTGCTGCGCTTCGCGTTTGGCTTTTTCTTCGGCATCACGTTTTACTTGCGCTTCAGCTTCTAGACGCGCTTGCTCTTCCGCTTTTTTCTTTGCTAAATCTTCAGCGGAAGTCGGGTTGATCACCCGTTTTTTACGCACTTCCACCTGAACTTCTTTATTCTTGCCACCGCTGCCGGCAATTTTCAACGTGCTACGTTCTTTTCTTTGCAGCGTTAATTTTTTCGGTTTAACGCCTTCGCCACTCAACGATTTTAATAACTGCCCTTCTTCTTCCAGGCTAATCGGATCGTTCTCGGTTTTTTTGATACCGGCATCCGACAATTGTTTTAATAACTGTTCAAGCGGGGTGCTAATCTCGTTAGCAAGCTGTTTGACTGTTTTACTCATGAATTCCCCCTAAATTTACTCTGCATTGTTGAACCAGCAGATGTTTCTCGCCGCCATAATCAAATCCGCGGCTTTTTCTTCGCTTAATTCTTCAATATCTGACAGATCGTCAATACTTTGTTCCGCCAATTCTTCCAAATCGGTGATGCCTTTCTCGGCAAATTTGAATGCCAAGTGACGATCCATGCCTTCAAGCTCCAACAACTCTTTCTGAATGTTGGCTTGTGATAATTTCTCTTGTTCGGTCAACGCAATGGTGGTCAACGCGTTTTTAGCGCGATCGCGCAACTCTTCGACCAAATCTTCGTCCATGCCGTCGATCTCCAACAGATCTTCAGCCGGCACATACGCGATTTGTTCCAAGGTGCTGAAGCCTTCGTCCACCAGCAGCTCGGCGAAATCTTCATCAATATCCAAATGTTGTACGAACAGGCTTAACGATTTGCCGATTTCCGCTTGGTGTTTCTGCGCCAACTCCTCGGTGGTCATCACATTCAGTGTCCAACCGGTTAATTGTGTGGCAAGACGCACGTTTTGACCGTTACGCCCGATCGCCTGCGCCAAATTGCCTGCTTCAACCGCAATATCCATTGAGTGTTTGTCTTCGTCAACCACGATAGAGCTGACATCTGCCGGCGCCATTGCGTTAATCACAAACTGCGCCGGATTGTCGTCCCACAATACGATATCTACACGCTCACCGCCCAATTCGTTGGTGATCGCCTGTACGCGCGCACCGCGCATCCCAACACACGCACCCACCGGATCAATACGACGGTCGTTGCTTTTCACGGCAATTTTGGCTCGAGAACCCGGATCGCGCGCCGCGCCTTTGATTTCAATCAGCTCTTCGCCGATTTCCGGCACTTCGATGCGGAACAGTTCAATAATCATTTCCGGCTTCGCACGGGTAACAAACAGTTGCGCCCCTTTGGATTCCGGCTTGATTTGATACAACACGCCGCGCACACGGTCGCCCGGGCGGAAATTTTCGCGTGGTAACATATCTTCACGCACAATCACCGCTTCCGCTTGATTGCCCAAATCCAGCTGAATCGTCTCACGGCTGACTTTTTTCACCACGCCGGTCACGATTTCGCCTTCTTGTCCGCGGAATTGTTCCAACACTTTGTTGCGCTCGGCTTCACGGATTTTGCTGCTGATCACCTGGCGTGCAGTTTGCATCGTAATACGGTCAAAAGCGATCGATTCGATTTCATCTTCGATAAATTCACCCAGTTGAATTTCCGGCTCTTCATAGCGGGCAGCGTCCAACGTAATTTCTTTGGTCGGCGCAGTCACTTCCTCCACCACTAACCAGCGGCGGAAGGTTTCAAAATCACCGGTTTTGCGATCGATCACCACACGAACATCAATATCCATTTCATGTTTTTTCTTGGTTGAAATTGCCAACGCATTTTCCAACGCTTCAAAAATCTTTTCACGCGGTAATAATCTTTCGTTTGATACGGCTTCTGCCGCCATTAAAATTTCTTTACTCATTTTTGCCTCTACTCTGCATAACACGGCATTTGCGATCCGCTGCCATGTCTAAAATTAATCTTAAAATTGATAAATAATATTGCCTTTTTGAATGTTGCCGAATGCAAACACTTGCGGATTGTCGTCAACCAGCAGGGTGATCATGTCACCTTCAACACTTTCCAGCTTGCCGCTCCACTTGCGGCGATCTAACACCGGCACGCGCAAATGAATCGTCACTTGCTGCCCGATAAAACGTTGGTAATGTTCCAAAGTAAACAGCGGTCTGTCCAAGCCCGGCGAGGAGACTTCCAGGTTATATTTATCGGCGATCGGATCTTCAACGTCCATAATCGCACTGACTTCGCGGCTGACATCGGCGCAATCGTCCACACTTACCCCGCCTTGTTTATCAATATAAACTCGCACGGTTAAAAAGCGCCCGCTGCGTTGACATTCGATGCCGACTAATTCGCAGCCCAGTGCGTCGATTGAATCCTGCACCAGTTCCTGTATTTTTTGTTCCAACGTTGCCAAGACAACCCCCAATTTACTCGATACAATGAAAAATAAGATATAAAAAAAGGGCTGATAGCCCATTTTAAAATTGTCTAGCTCAGGCTAAACAGTCAAAATTCGTACACAAAAAAACCCCATATCGGGGCTTTATAGGCTAGAACCGGAAGCTCATCTTTTTTGTTTCAAAACAGCTAAAACAAAGCACCCGTTGCATTTTGGCTTAATATTAAATCTATAAAAAATCACAGATTTAATTGGTTGCGGGGGCTGGATTTGAACCAACGACCTTCGGGTTATGAGCCCGACGAGCTACCAAGCTGCTCCACCCCGCGTCCGAAATATGCGCGTATTGTAATGAGTTCAACGGCAAATAGCAAGTTCTCAACCAAAGAAAGCCGCTTTAAACACATTTTTTCTCGCTTTTAATTCAAAGTGCGGTCTGCTAAAAGCCGATTCCGCCGGAAATTCCAACTGAACCGCCCACGCCGAGACTGCCACCACCCACACTGCCGCTGACGCCAGTGTTGCTGCACGCCGCAACGCTCAAAGCTAAACCGATTGCTAAGATCCATTTCATCATTTTGTCACTCCCAATAAATATTCAAACAGTTTCAAACTGGCTAATAAATCTTTACCGGCAATCGGATAAAACGGCTTAAACAGACGATACAAAATCCGGCTCTTCCTGACTAACTCCAGCGCTTGCTGCCACATCGTTTCCCCGTGATGTTCACGATATTTTGCCACCGCCGTTTCAATCATGTTTTGCGGCAATTGATTGCGGTATAAATCATGAATAAAAATCAACAAATCGCGAATTTTATTCCACTGCAAACGCTCGATTTTCAGTTTGGATTCAAAATCAATAAACCGCACTTTGCCGTTATCCCAGCCGATATCACGGGTTGCCGGTCTGCCATGCACCAAATCTAAACGGTGCAACTCCGCCAATGCCTGCGCGCAATCGTTCAGCACCTGCTGTTTTTGCTGCTGGCTGATTTGGCTGTTGCGCAGCCACTGATTCGCGGTGATTCCGACATCTTCCAACACCAGATAATCCTCGCCGAATTCGACTAGCTCCGCGCAGGGTGCGCCGACTTTATTCAGGTGCCTCAGCGCTTCCGCCTCAATGCGCAATGCTTGCTGCGGATTAGCCTTTAACAAGCGCATTATACCACTCGGCTGTTCCGTTTGTTTCAGCCAGTATTTTTTACTGTCGAAATCAAACGGCACAACGCGCACGGCTTTGTTGGCGTTTAATACTTGATGAATGGTTTCAGTCAGACTCATAATGGTTAAAATCAAAAGAGCGGTTTAAACCGCTCTTTATTTGCGATAAAGGAATA
The DNA here is from genome assembly GCF_052931395.1 of Testudinibacter sp. P27/CKL/0425. Classification (NCBI taxonomy): domain Bacteria; kingdom Pseudomonadati; phylum Pseudomonadota; class Gammaproteobacteria; order Pasteurellales; family Pasteurellaceae; genus Testudinibacter; species Testudinibacter sp. P27/CKL/0425. The sequence goes on from NZ_CM128801.1 coordinate 2,195,329, forward strand.
AAACTATTTTTTCTTCAGCGTTAAGCTGGCAACACGTTCGCCCTGTAACTGGCAATCCATGTTGTAAAATTGGTTACCGTTCAAGCGCACATCGGCAGTCAAACGGCTACTGCTGTTGGCTTTGTTCGCCGAGCTGCGGAACACGCGTTTCGTGCCTGCCACTTGTTGAATTTTTGCAATACACAAATAGTTCAGTTTAGCATCACCGCCGGTTCTGACTGCGCCCACACCGCGATCTGCAGCATTCATGCCCAACATCGCCGACAATTTTTTCGCGCTTGCGCTCAATTCGGTTTGTTTTTTCGCCAGTTCTTGCGCGGATAATTCAACGCTTTTGCCGCTGCTGTTTAATACGGTGATTAACTTGCCCGCCGCGTCAAATTCATAGCTGCCGCTGGCATCTTGCACGCCGTACAGTTTGCCGCCTTTATAAAAGACTTTGCTGCTGCCGTCTTTGGTTTGTTTGCTGGCATAGCTGACGCTACCGCCGCTCAAATAGGCTTTATACACGTCGCTGTTCAGCTGATATTGGAAACTGTTCTGTGCCGCTGCCGCTTGCTCCAATTGAGCGAACGATTGGTTCAACGCGGTATTGGCGACCGGTGCACCGGTTGAAGTTGAACTTGTTGTGCTTTCACCGGTCAAAGTGCTACAAGCGGTCAAGGCTAACACGGTGCTCAATGCGGCGATTTTGGTAATGGTGTGTTTCATATCATTCCTTATCGAATCAAAATCCGATGGTTTAATCGGGGCTATTGTGTAAAATTGGCTCATTCTATCTTTTTTTTCTGTGAATTTAAACCTTCAAGGATATTTTATGTTGCAAACCTCAGTGATTAAAAGCCGACTCGGCGGCTTAATTGCGTTACTGCTTTTTCTTTTTCCGTTTTCGCTGCACGCCAGTAATTTTGAAATCAGCGAAGCGCAGATCAACCATTATCTCACTGAAAAATTGGGCTATAGCGATGAATTTAGTTTGCCCGGCATTTTGAAAATCGACTATCAAATCGATCAAATCAAGGCAAAAGTCGGTCAAAATCAGAGCAATAAAATTGAGTTGGACAGCGTTGTCAGCGCCGGTTTCTTTTATGGCAATAAGCACTTTAACAGTGAGCTGAATCTGGTGTTTGATGTTGAGCCGGAATATGATCCGCAGCAAGGTTCGGTGTATTTGAAAAATCTGCGAATGCTGCGCTGGTCGTCCGAGCCGCAGCAATATGCCGATCAACTGCAAATCATTATGCCGATGTTAAACGGCACGCTGCAAACGCTGTTAAACCAATTCCCGGTTTACACCTTAGACAGCAACGATCAAACCCAAAATTTGATTAAAAGCATGGTGAAAAAACTGAGCATAAAACCGGGCAAAGTGGTGCTGGAAACCCTGCCGACCGTGCTTTAATTTCTCGACAGACCGCACTTTGAATCTAAAGTGCGGTATCGAAAGTGTGGTTAAACACTGCGCAATTAGCGTTAACGACTCATAGCGTTAACGACTCAAGAACAACGCCGCCGCGCCGCGCACGCCACCGGAATCGCCGTATTTTGCCTTTTTAATCACCGGCACGGTTGCGCTTCGCATCAAGTGCGGTGGCAAGGCTTTCGGCAGGGCTTCATACAAATAGTCAAAATTAGACAATCCCCCGCCGAGCACAATCATGTCGGGGTCAAGTGCGGTAATGATATTACCGATACTGATCGCCGCCAGTTCGACGAACATCTGCACGAATTTGATCGCGGTTTGATCGCCGGCATAAAAACGTTCGATAATCTCTTTTGCCGACAACGTTTCGCCTTGCAGATCGCGATACAGCATTTCAAAACCACGTCCGGAAAGATAAGTGTCCAAACACGCCCGATTGCCGCAGCCGCAATCATAAATCGGCGCGCTGTCCCAACCGAGCAATTTCAGCGCGTGATAATTCAATTGAAGATGTCCCAACTCGCCCGCCATACCGACATGACCGGAATGGGCTTTGCCGTTAAACACTAAGCCGCCGCCGAAGCCGGTGCCGAGAATCAACCCCAATACAAACGGATATTGTTGGTTCTCCTCCGCCCAGGCTTCGGAAATTGCAAAACAGTTGGCGTCATTTTCCGCCCGCACTTCGCGCCCTAAACGAGCGGCCAAATCCGCCAGAATCGGGCGATTGTCCGCCGCACGGATATTGGTGATTTCCGCCAAACCGGTTTCTCGATTGACAAAACCCGGCAAGCCGATGCCGACCGTGCCTTTGCAATCAAACCGCATATCCGTCCGCTCAACCAAGCCCGCAATTGCGTCTAACCAGGCTTGATAATCCTCTTTCGGGGTGTCCACCCGCTCGGAATGTAACTTTTCCAACTTTTGGTTAAACACCGCTAATTCAATTTTTGTTCCGCCAATATCCAGACCGTAGTAATACATCGTCAGCTCCTTATTTATTTTTTGCTGATTCTACCGAAAATTTCCGCCGTTTTCTTTGACAAACCGCACTTTCTGCAAAAAAATAGCCGAATTTCGCAGAGAAATCCTCGCTTTAGTCTTAATCATTATCGACTATCGAATCTATCTTTAAAAAAGAGATCATCAATGGTTCGGAAAGGCGGTATACTTCGCGCATAAAAAAATAATTCATTTGTAAGGAATAAGCGTCATGTCTCAGATTCAATTAGTCGCGGAAGCCAGATTGCCAACCAAATTCGGCATTTTCCGCATGGTCGGCTTCGAATTTCCGGATACGCACAAAGAACACGTTGCCTTAGTAATGGGCGACATCAGCAACAGCGACCAGCCGGTGCTGGCACGGATCCACTCCGAATGTTTAACCGGCGACGCGTTGCACAGCTTAAAATGCGATTGCGGCTTTCAGTTGGAAACCGCATTGACTCAAATCAGCCAAGAAGGCCGCGGGGTGCTGATTTATCACCGCGAAGAAGGGCGCGGCATCGGGCTTATCAATAAAATTCGCGCCTATGCCCTGCAAGATCAAGGGCTGGATACGATTGAAGCCAACGAAGCGTTAGGCTTTGCCGCCGACGAGCGCAATTTTTCGGTGTGTGCGGATATTTTTGAGCTATTGGGCGTAAAGCAAGTGCGGTTGCTGACCAACAATCCGAATAAAATCGACACCATGCGCAATGCAGGCATTAATGTGGTGGAGCGCCTGCCATTGAATGTGGGTGAGAACCGTTACAACACGGCTTACCTGAGCACTAAAGCGGCAAAAATGGGGCATTTTATCGTGCATGACGAACAGCACGATCAGCTGCATTCCGAACCGCACGGCGTTTGCTGCTCTTGCCAGCAAGAACAACTTCCGTCTAAATAATCCTTTCCGGCGGGTTGCCAAATGCAATCCGCCACACCGCACTTAGTGCGCCGCCGGGTTCACCTTGCGATACACATCTTGGCTGTCAATCACACTGTTGCTCGTTTCATAGCCCGCCAAATCTCGACTGATCCAATAAGGGGTGTAATATTGAAACAGCGGTAACACGATCTGCTCTTGATTGATGATATTTTCAATTTGGGTATAACGCCGCAGCCGTTTCGCGCCACTGATGTCGCTCGCCTGACTTTGCTGTAACAGCTGATCAATCTGCGGATTAGAAAATGCCATTTTATTGTTGGCGCTTTGGCTGTGCAGGATATTCAAAAACGCTGAAGGATCGCGGTAATCGGCGCACCAGCCGGAACGGATCAAATCAAAGTCTCCCGCCACGCGTTTTTCAAGCAGCTGCTGGCGCGTCAACGCTTCGGCTTCAATTTGAATCAAATCCGATTGCGATAACATTCGAATCATTTTTTCGGCAATTTGCGGGTGGATTCCCTGTTCTTCATAGCTGAGCCGTAAACGCAGCGGATTTTGGCTATTCACCCCGGCTTGCGCCAACAGTTGTTCGACAATCGTCCGCGTCCAACTTTGTTCCGCATCCTGTGCCTGCATTTGACGCGGCAAGAATTTAGCATTGGCGCGCGCTTGCGGAATGTCGGCGACAATTTCCGGCAAAGAAATCATGCCGGCAAGGGCGTTGCGCACCGCACTTTGCTTTAATTTTGGGTGGCGAAAGTTAAATTCATAATAATAATTGCACAACGACGGCAAGTGCAGCGCATGCATTTTACCCGACGCCTCAAGTGCGGTCGCCATGCTGAGTTGCGGCAATAAATCCAACTCGCTCAGCGCCTCCGGTTGCAAGCTGTTGTCGTTTAACGCGCGATAACTCACATTGCGAAATGACACCGCCGGTGCATTCCAATAGAACGGGTTTTTCTCCAATAGTAACTCTTGATCATTGCCATACAGCACCCGATATGCCCCGTTGCTCACAAGCGCGCCTGAATTTTCGCCCTGATAACTCGGCAACAACGCCACATGGCTCAGCATTTGTGGCAAATAAGGCACCGGCTGCGACAGCGTCAATTGCAGGGTTTGATCGTCTAGCGCCTTAATACCCAACATTTCGACTCCGTGGGTTTTATTCAGCACCGGTTCGATATTCTCCAACGCCATAAATCGCAGATAAGCACTCAGCGGGTTATCATTGCCCTGTGCCGCCAGTGCGTACCAACTCTGAATAAAATCTTGCGCGCGCAACGGTTCGCCGTTTGACCAGCTTAAATTCGGGCGCAAACGAAAGGTCCAGATTTTATAATCCTGTTGTTGCCAAGATTCCGCTGCCGCAGGTTGCAGCATTCCGTTTTTATCAACTCGCACCAAGCCTTCATACAAGTCACGAATCAACGGCAATTGGCGATCGTCTTGTAGCTGTTGCGGTTGCAGATTAAAGGCTTGAACCTCTAAACCGCGTTTTAACAGCTGGCGACGCGCTTCCGCTTGCTGTTGCAATTGTGCTTCCGGTGATAATTCCGGTTGAGGCTGCGGCGCCGTTTTGGGTTCGGAAAGCGACGCCCACCAATCACAGCCGTTTAGACTGGTTAATAGCAAAGATAGCCCTAAACCGCGCACCAAACGCCGCAGGCTGAAAAGAGAAAGAGAATCGCATCGTTTCATCATCAATGTAATAAACCCGGAAAGAGATTGCCGATTCCCGCCGCCGCCACTTCAATCCCCAGAGCCATCAGGATCACCCCCATAATACGGGTCACCACGTTGCTGCCGGTGTTGCCCAATGTTTTCACCACAAACGGCGCGGAACGGAATAAAAAATAACAAAAAACGGAAAAAACCAGGATTGCCAAGGTAAAGCCGATAAAATCCATCCAACTGTGATAGCGCGATGCCCAAACAATAGTCGAACTGATCGTTCCCGGCCCTGCCATGATCGGCATTGCCAACGGCACAACTGCAATGTTGCCGTAATCAGACAAATCAGTGCTTTTCTCTTCTTTATTTTGTTTCTGTTCGCCCAATTTACCGCTGATCATGCTCATCGCAATCGAGACAATCAAAATCCCGCCGGCAATTCGGAACGCATTCAACGAAATATTAAACAAATTGAGAATAATCTGCCCCAAATACAAGCTGGTTAGCAGAATCACCGCAACCGCAATACACATCTGCAAATTGGTTTTGTTGCGTTGTGCTTCATACTGATTAGAGGTCATGCCGACAAAGATCGGCAGCACCCCAAACGGGTTCACCACCGCCACTAAGCCGATAAAAAATTGAATATAAATGGAATAATTAAAGTCTAGCGCCACGATCTTGCCCTTTCACAAATTCAATACCGCACAGGAATATTGCGCATTATGCCACACTCCGCTGTCAAGCGGTCAATTAAATAAGCTTAGTCCAACTGGTGCAACAGCACGCTGTAGCCGAATCAGTTTGGCAACCGCTGAGCATCAATAAAAATGATGCCGCTAACCCAAATTTAATTAAATTCATTTTTCTTATGCCATTACACTGAATATTGTGATTATTTATTGAAAACTAACGTGATGAAACTATTTTTTCTATTCTATAGAGAAAGCAGCAAATGTAAAAATGCTTTTTAAGTGTCAATTCGGATTAAAGATGATTTCGCCCAAATACTGCGAATTACAGTACCCGATTGGCGGCAGGTTTGATAGAATTAGCTCTATTTTTTAACCTTAAAAAGACAAGATAGAAGTTAATATGGCAACGACCTCGAACTATCAAGCTGATGATATTACCGTTCTGAAAGATCTGGAGCCGGTGCAGCTGCGCCCCGGTATGTACACCGACACCACCCGCCCGAATCATTTAGGGCAAGAGGTGATCGACAACAGCGTGGACGAAGCCCTTGCCGGGCACGCTTCAAAAATCGAAGTGATTTTACACGCCGATCAATCGTTAGAAGTGATCGATAACGGGCGCGGAATGCCGGTGGATATTCACCCGGTTGAAAAAATTTCAGGCGTGGAATTGATTCTGACCAAACTGCACGCCGGCGGCAAATTCTCGAATAAAAACTACCAATTCTCCGGCGGCTTGCACGGTGTGGGGATTTCGGTGGTCAATGCGTTGTCGGATCGGGTGGAAGTTACGGTCAAGCGCAACGGCGAAATCTATAAAATCGCATTTGCCAACGGCAAAAAAATCGAAGATTTGCAAGTCATCGGCAGCTGCGGACGCCGCAACACCGGCACCACCGTGCGCTTTTGGCCGAACCCGAAATATTTCGACTCCGCCAAATTTTCCGTTCACCGCCTCAGCCACTTATTGCGCGCCAAAGCGGTGTTGTGTCCGAAGCTGGAAATCGTATTTATTGACCACGTCAACGGCACACAAGAGAGCTGGTGCTATCAAGACGGACTGTCCGACTACCTGCAAGAAAGCGTGCAAGGCGTGGAAACTGTTCCCGCCACGCCGTTTGTCGGCGAATTTAACGGTGAAACCGAAGCGGTGACTTGGGCGCTGATGTGGTTGCCGGACGGCGGCGAACTGCTCGGCGAAAGCTATGTGAATTTAATCCCAACGCCGCAAGGCGGAACCCACGTCAACGGCTTACGCCAAGGTTTGCTCGATGCAATGCGGGAATTTTGCGAATTTCGCAGTTTGCTGCCGCGCGGCGTGAAACTGACCGCCGATGATATTTGGGAACGTTGCGCCTATGTGCTGTCGCTGAAAATGCAAGATCCGCAATTCGCCGGACAAACCAAAGAGCGGTTGTCGTCACGTCAAAGTGCGGTTTTTGTCGGCGGCACGGTGAAAGACGCGTTCAGTCTTTGGCTGAATCAAAACGTGCAGCAAGCGGAACTGTTGGCGGAAATGGCGATCAATTCGGCACAACGCCGTTTGCGCGCCGCCAAAAAAGTGGTGCGTAAAAAATTGGTCAGCGGCCCTGCCCTACCGGGTAAACTTGCCGATTGCAGCAGCCAAGATCTAAACAAAACCGAGCTGTTTTTAGTCGAAGGGGATTCCGCCGGCGGCTCGGCAAAACAGGCGCGCGATCGAGAATTTCAAGCGATTTTGCCGCTGCGCGGGAAAATTTTAAATACCTGGGAAGTGTCGTCCGATCAAGTTCTTGGCTCACAAGAGATCCACGACATCGCCGTCGCATTGGGAATCGACCCCGACAGCGACGATTTATCGCAACTGCGTTACGGCAAAATCTGTATCCTTGCCGATGCCGACTCCGACGGACTGCATATCGCCACCCTACTGTGCGCGCTGTTTTTGCGTCACTTTCCGAAACTGGTGCGCCAAGGTCATGTGTATGTTGCGATGCCGCCGCTGTATCGAATTGATTTAGGCAAAGAGGTGTTTTATGCACTGGACGAGGGCGAAAAAGAAGGGATTCTCGATCGCCTGAAAGGCAAACGCGGCAAGCCGAACATCCAGCGTTTTAAAGGTTTGGGTGAAATGAATCCGCTGCAATTGCGCGAAACCACTATGGATCCGAACACTCGCCGCTTGGTGCAATTAACTTATCAGCTCGGTGCAGAAAACCAAGCGCAAGACGATGACAGCAACGAGCAAAGTGCGGTCAGCAACGCCGAACAAAGCGGCGATCAAACACTGGAATTGATGGATATGCTGCTGGCGAAAAAACGCTCGGAAGATCGCAAAAACTGGTTGCAAAATAACGGCAATCAGGCGGATTTGGTAGTTTAAACGGAATAAATGAAGGATAAAAAGAATGAGCCAAATTAATTACGAGGGCGTGGAACAAATGCCGTTGCGGCATTTCACCGAAAAAGCCTATTTAAACTACTCGATGTATGTGATTATGGATCGTGCGCTGCCGTTTATCGGCGACGGGCTGAAGCCGGTGCAACGTCGGATTATCTACGCCATGTCGGAACTGGGCTTGAACGCCTCGGCGAAATATAAAAAATCGGCGCGCACCGTCGGTGACGTGTTAGGGAAATTCCATCCACACGGCGACAGCGCCTGTTACGAAGCGATGGTGCTGATGGCACAGCCGTTTTCCTACCGCTATCCGCTAGTTGACGGGCAAGGCAACTGGGGCGCAGCAGACGATCCGAAATCGTTTGCAGCAATGCGTTACACCGAATCGCGTTTATCAAAAATCGCCGAAGTGCTGCTCTCCGAATTGGGACAAGGCACGGTCGATTATCAGCCGAACTTTGACGGCACGCTGGAAGAGCCGCAATATCTGCCGGCGCGCCTGCCACATATTTTACTGAATGGCACCACCGGCATTGCAGTCGGCATGGCGACCGACATTCCCCCACACAATCTGAACGAGGTGGCAGACGCCGCGGTGTTGCTGCTCGACAATCCGAACAGCAGCTTAGAACAACTGTTAGAGATTGTACAGGGTCCGGATTTCCCGACCGAAGCGGAAATCATCACCCCGAAAGCGGATATTGCCAAAATTTACCAAACCGGTCGCGGCTCGATTAAAATGCGCGCGGTGTGGAAAAAAGAGGACGGTGAAATCATCGTAACCGCACTTCCGCACCAAACTTCCGGTTCAAAAGTGATCGAACAGATCGCCGCGCAAATGCGCAATAAAAAACTGCCGATGGTTGACGATCTGCGTGATGAATCCGATCACGAAAACCCGACCCGAATCGTGATCGTGCCGCGTTCCAACCGAGTGGAGGTCGAGCCGCTGATGGATCACCTGTTCGCCACCACCGATCTGGAAAAAAGCTATCGCGTCAACATGAACATGATTGGACTGGATCAAAAACCGGCGGTTAAAAATCTGCACACCATTCTCAGCGAATGGCTGAGCTTCCGCCGCACCACCGTCACCCGCCGCCTGCGATATCGTCTCGATAAAGTGCTGGCGCGTCTGCATATTTTAGACGGTTTGATGATCGCCTATCTGAATATTGACGAAGTGATCGAAATTATCCGCAACGAGGACGAGCCAAGAGCGGTATTGATGCAGCGCTTCAACCTCAGCCAAATTCAAGCCGATGCCATTTTAGATTTAAAATTGCGCCATTTGGCAAAATTAGAAGAAGTGAAAATTCAAGCGGAACAAGACGAACTGGCACAAGAGCGCGATCAGTTACAACTGATTTTAGGCTCGGAGCGCAGCTTAAACAGCTTGATCAAAAAAGAGATCCAGCAAGACGCCAAAACCTACGCTAGCCCGCGCCGTTCACCGATTGTCGAACGTGCCGAAGCCAAAGCGATTGCCGAAAGCGAAATGCTGCCTGCCGAGCCGGTGACGGTGATCCTGTCCGAAATGGGCTGGGTGCGCTGCGCCAAAGGGCACGAGATTGATGTGCAGGGTTTGAGCTATAAGAGCGGTGATAAATACCTGCAACACGCCAATGGCAAGAGCAATCAAGCGGCGGTGTTTATCGACAGCAGCGGGCGCAGCTATGCGCTGGATCCGCTGTCGTTGCCGTCCGCCCGTTCACAAGGTGAACCGCTCACCGGCAAACTCAGTCTGCCGAGCGGGGCAGTGGTGGAACAACTGTTAATGGACAAAGAAGAACAGGCGTATTTAATGGCGTCCGATTCCGGCTACGGCTTCGTGTGTAAATTTGAGGATTTAGTGTCGCGCAATAAAGCCGGCAAGGCGCTGATCAGCCTGACCGAAAACGCCAAAGTGCTGCCGCCGCAAGCGGTGTCGGCTGACGATATGTTGCTGGTCGCCATCTCCTCTATCGGCAAAATGCTGATTTTCCCGGTGGCGGATCTACCGAGTTTATCCAAAGGCAAGGGCAATAAAATCATCGGTATTCCGTCTGCCAACGCCAAAGCACGCAGCGAATTGTTAAGCCGTATTCTGTTGATCAAGCCGGAAAACAGCCTGATTTTCCATGCAGGACGACGCAAAGTCACCCTCAAACCGGACGACCTCGCCAATTTCCGTGGCGAACGCGGTCGCCGTGGCGGGCAACTGCCACGTGGTTTGCATAGCGGTGTAGAGATTGAAGTGGTATAAATATTATCTACCACTTCCCTATATGAAATCGGCAATAATACTATTGCCGATTTCGTTTCTTCTTTATTCCCCCAAATTCTAATACTAACTTTGATAATAAATCTTGCTATCCTGTAGGCGCAAGATTTACCGTTGATTATTGCCTTTTCGATTTGTTAGTCTAATTGCAGTCTTTATAACAATGATGAGGTGCTACCATGAAATCAAATTTTAAAGATGAGATACAAACATTCGGTCGTTCACTCTTGTTACCAATCGCTGTATTAGCGCCTGTCGGAATGGTGATGGGAATATGCAGTGCCTTAGGGCAAAATTACATGATAGAGAAACTCCCATTTTTGGGTAATGAATACTGTCGTGCCATTTTTTCATCTGCCGGTTCTATTTCCAGCGTCGTCTTCCAGAATATTCCTCTGTTATTTGCAATGGGTGTTGCTTACGGCATGTCTAAAAAGGAAAAAGGCATTGCTGTTTTTGCTGCGGTCATTGCCTACCTGACGCTGCTCATTTCCATGCATGTTCATTTGAAATTATCTGGTGAACTGGTTAAGGAAAATATGGCATTTGTTGGGCAAGGAATGGTACTAGGAATTCATACGCTAAAAATCGAAGCATTAGGCGGAATTATATCAGGGCTATTAGCAGCTAAAGTAACAGATCGTTTTTATCGCTTGCAACTTCCACTGGCGTTTGCCTTTTTTAGTGGTAAAAAATCCGTTGCGATTATCTCTATTGGTTTAATGATCCCTATCGGCTTATTATTGCCGTTTATTTGGAGCATCTTCACCTTCGGCATGGAAAAATTATCCGGCCTTTTAATGCTACCGGATATTGGAGCCGGTATCGTGATGACTTTAAATCGGCTGCTAATTCCTTTTGGTTTGCATCATGTGTTAAGCTCCACTATCCGCTTCACTGAAGCCGGTGGCACATATTTAATTGATGGTGAAATGTATGTCGGTATTTTGCCTGCCATGAATAAAATTCTATTTGAACTCGGCCCTAATAGTGCAGCTTGGCAAGAACATATGCCAACCCTTGCCAGCTATTTAGCCTCAGCTCAAATGCAAACAACCCTATTTAGGATTCCTGCCATCGGATTGGCGATGTATCACATGGCATACACTAAAAATAAAAAGTTTGCCAAAGGCATGATTTTAACGATTGTACTCGCTGCATTTTTAGGCAATATCACTGAACCTTTAGAGTTCTCATTCCTCTTTATTGCGCCAAAATTATTTATTATTTATGCCATTTTATGTGGCTTATTCACCATCCCTATACAAATGCTGGGGATCTCAATCGGATATATTCGAGGCACGATCTTTGATTTCGGTATCTTTGGCTTAATGTATGAGAATACACAGTGGGTAAACCTCGTTTTATTAGGTATCGTAAATTTCATTGTGTTCTATGCGGTATTCCGTTACGCCATCGGTAAATTCGACATCAAAACTCCGGGAAGGGAGGAGGAAATTTCCGACAGCACCCTATTAAATAACAAAGAGTATGACAAAGTTGCACAAATCGTTATTGAGTCATTAGGTGGTGCAGAAAATATCAAGCAGGTCGAAAACTGTATTTCTCGCCTAAGAGTAGATGTTGTCGATCAGAAAAAATTAAATATGAATTTGATTAAAGAATCCGGTGCATTGGGTACGTTTATTCCATCAAATAACCATATCCATGTTGTTTTTGGCCCGCATGTTGAATTTGTCAGAAATGCAGTTGATGATCAATTGTATGCACCACCGCAGGGGAACTAAAATGAGAGCATTATATGATTCTAAAAGCAAAACGATCGATGATCGTGGTTTTAAAGCGCTCTTTAGTTTTGAAGCTAAAGTACAATCTTGGTTGGATATAGAAGCAGCACTGGCTTTATCACAGGCGGAATACGGGGTTATTCCCGCCTCCGCAGGAAAAAAAATCGCTGAAAAATGTCACTTAGATTGCATTGATCTAAACGAAATGGATAGACTATTACAACAAATTGGACACGGATTCGTCCCTTTAATCAAAGTGCTGATTAACGCTTGTGATGCGGAAAGCGGCAAATATGTCCACTATGGTGTAACCACACAAAATATTCAACAAAGCGGGCATCTGCTACTAGCTAAAAAATTTCATCATATTCTGATGGAATTCTTAAGTGATATTCTGTCCAATTTGAGCCGATTGGCTGATCAGCACCATTTAACCGTTATGCCGGGGCGAACTCACGGAAAGCATGCTCTACCTATCACCTATGGCTATAAAGTTGCCGTATGGATCGATGAATTACTGTCTGCCATTGAACGCTTGGAGGAAGCTGAAAAACGAGTGTTTAGAATTATGGCTGGTGGTGCTGTCGGTGCGTATCATGCCAGTGGTGAGACCGGACGAAAAGTGGAATTATTAATGGCACAAAAATTGAACATGCGTACAATGAATTTACCCTCACGCAATAGCCGAATCTTCCGTACTGAATACATCAGTAATCTTTGTTTGTTAGCGACAACATTTCATAAAATTGCCGAAGAAGTTTATCAAACCTCCAGTGAAGAGTTCGCTGAAGTATCAGAAGCTTTTACAAAAGGTACTGTGGGCAGTAGCACGATGCCTCAGAAAATCAATCCAAAATTAGCAAAAGGCATTATTTCCAATGCACAAAAACTCTATTCCGTTCTCACCGCAGCACTGTATGTCTCCCCTCGCCCTTTTGAAGCAGACAGTTCAGCTTATTTTATTTTTGATGCCTCTTTACAAGAAAGCATGGAGTTAACCGCTGAAATAGTGATGCGTGCAGAAGAATTAACAAGAACACTTCATATTGACAAAGAAAAAATGTATGCCAATGTTATGATCACAAAAGGCTTAATCAATAGTGAAAAAATCATGATTAGCTTAGTCGAACGGCTTGGAAAAGATCAAGCACATGAATTAGTCTATGAAATCGCAATGGAAAGCACCGCAAGCCGACAAGATTATTCGGCTGTCTTGCAAGCCAATCCAATGATTAAACAAGCTTTTTCAAAAGCTGAAATAGATGAGATGTTGCTACCTGAAAATTATTTAGGGCTATGTTCTACCTTAGCAACAGAAACTGCGGAACGAGCCAGAAACAAACTTAACAATATGGAGAGACTACATGGAATGGGCAATTAAATCATCAAATATTGTATTTCCAAATAGCATCGAAAGCGGTTATCTCATTGTTAAAAATGATCAAATTACCGGCTTTCAACAACAATATTCGGGTAAAGTCCTCGATTATGAACACAACATCATCATGCCGGGTTTCATAGACATTCATATTCACGGCTGGGGACGAGGTGCATTTGCACATAACGGTAGTTTCACGTCATTGGAAAGAATGAGCAAAGATCTTATTCATACCGGTACAACCGCTTATTTAGCGACATCAGGGGTCATGCCAAATGATTTTCTTGAATATTCTCTCGATCAAGCTGCAAATTTTATTGAAACTGCCGATCCCGAAAATGGTGCTGAAGTTATCGGTATCCATATGGAAGGTCCTTATATTAGTGAAGATTATCTCGGTATGCAGCGTGCAGACGCATTACAATCTCCTAGTATTTCTCAATTTGATCGCTTCAACCAAATCGCTCGTCAATCTATCCGATCTATGACTATTGCGCCTGAACTGCCGAATGCTTTAGCGTTGATCAAACATTTAAGAAATCAGAATATCACGGTAGCCGCAGGGCATACGGCTGCTACCTTTGCGCAGATTACTCAAGCGATCAAAGAAGCAGGTTTAAACCATTTCACGCACTCTTATAGCGCAATGCGTGGATTTCACCATCGAGAGCTTGGTGTTGTGGGGGCTCTTATGTATCACCAAGATACCTATGCGGAAGTTGCTAAACAGACCGGCATCACGATTAAACCAGAAGCCTTTGACATTCTCTATCGACTAAAAACCGACAATCGTATGGTATTAACAACCGATTGTGTCGGATTTGCAGATTTCCCTGAGGGAGAATCGTTTTACCACTACTTGAGAAAACAAAAATTTACTGTAAAATCCAATAGATGCTTGCATATTGAACAGGAAGACGGTTCGTTCGAAAATATTGATACATCAATCTATGATAATGTCAAAAACTTAGAAATGAGTTTCTTGGAGTCGGTGCAAGCCATTTATCCTCGGTTAGAGAGAGGTTTAATATCTATCGCTAAAATTGCCAGTGAAAATCCTGCACACCTTGCAGGCATATCCGCCAGAAAAGGGAGCTTAACGAGCGGAAAAGACGCTGATATTTTAGTCTTAGATACAGAGCTGAATTTAAAACAAGTTTACTGTCGAGGCGTTGAGCAATTAAAGGCGTAATAACATTCCAGCTTAATTAACATTGTCTCTTATGTATAATATGAATATCTAAAGTCGTTATCATAGGAATTTGCCAATGAATCATTTTAATTTTGAATTAATCAAGTTCATTCAAGAAAATGCGCCTATTGATCTTCATATTATACTATCTAAGTACCAAAAGACCCTTTCTACAATAAAACGGGCAATTAAAGAAATCAATGACACGTTACATGACAGAAGTAAAATCCATGTTATCAATACAAAAATTATCACTCAAATAACATACCAAGACTATATTAACTTCATTCATCAATTTAATCCTAAACACTATATTTCTAATTCAAATGAACGGATAAAGCTACTTTTACTGAAGCTTATTTTATCTGGTGAGGTCAATCTTGAGCAATTTTATTCCGAGCTGAATATAAGTTATAGTACGATTAAAAATGATTTAAAATCATTGGATAATAAAATTCCGGTCAATCTCAAAATAAACATTACAAAAAAAGGCATGCGGACAATTTCCGGTGATGAAGTAGCATTGCGCATGTATTTTTGTAGTTCAATATTTCATACTATCGAAGTTGATCATAACAACATGCTGATCTTACACAAAGCCAATTTTCCATTTGATCAGCTGATTGCAAAGCAATTTTTATCTGAAATAGAAAATGAATCGTCATTGATTATGAAGCAATACCATGACATACATCAAAAAATTAAATTATCCTATAATTCAAAAAAGTATTTGTTACTCTATCTTTCCCTTACTACGCTGAGGATCAAAAACAAGAATATTATCGACAATATAAGCTTACCACCACTGGAGTTCGATCACACTATTACGTTCTTTCAAATCGCTAAGGAAGATGCTTTTTTAAATATTTTACTTTCTGCCCTAAATCAAAGGCATGAGCAGATACAGATTAAAAACCAATTTTTATATCAACTAATCGAGTCCTTTTATCACAATATCTCTCAAACTATCACCATTATGAAGGAAGATGAAAGCGAGCTGTTATCAGAAATATACATGGTACTTTCATCATCTTTACTGCAAAGCTATCTTATGCTTGATTTCGATGATAAAAAACTCAGCGATGTTGATCTCTTGCACCGTGAGCTCTTTCAGCAGGTGAAGCATTTTGTTAAAGAGATAAATCATATCTATCAGCAGCAACTCACCAAAAATATGATCGCAACCATCGTATTGATTTTAAAAAAATTTGAAATCAGAGAAAAATTGCAATTTCGACAACAGAAAAGAGTTTACATCGTAACCAATTCATCAGAAAGAAAAATAGGCTATTTCAAAGCACTCTTGGCAGCCACATTCGATATCCAGATAGTGAGTTGTATAAATATCAATGAGCTTTATATATTAGAACACTCGAATGCTGATTTTGTTATCACATTCACCAATAAAATCTCTAATTATTTAAAGGAAAAAAATATTTCTTGCATTAAAGTGAATTTCAATCTTCCTGCTCAAGATATTGCATTATTGATCGAAGCTGGATTTCCGAGTATTAAACATAAAATATCTCGAAAAAAATTTGTTTCAGAAATAAAAAATATGACAGAAGCAGAGTTACATCATCATCTCAAACATAAATACAGTGATTTTTTTTATTAAAAAAAACCTAACCACCTTACGATGGTTAGATTTAAATAAAACGAACTTAAGCTCTAACTAATTCTTCTGAATCCAATGATCCATATCGGTTTTCAAGTTTTCAGACTTCGTACCGAAAATCGCTTGAATACCGCTGCCGACCACGACTACGCCTGCTGCGCCCAGCTCTTTTAAGCGAGCTTGTTCGACTTTGCTGACATCGTTCACGCCGATACGCAAGCGAGTGATACAGGCATCTAAGCTTTTAATGTTTTGTTTGCCACCAAATGCGGCAACCAAACTAGCAGCCATTTCGTCACCGGCTGCAGCACCTGTAACGGATGTCGCTTCGCTTTCGTCTTCACGCCCCGGCGTTTTCAAGTTCAAGGCTTTAATCACCACGGTGAATACCGTGAAGTAGATCACTGCGTAGATTCCACCGACCACTGGGAACAACCACAATTTGTGCGAATTAGCCGACAACAAGGTGAAGTCGATAAAGCCGTGTGAGAAAGTCATGCCGTGTACCATGCCCAGCATATTGGTGACCACATAAGCAGAACCCGCCAACAGTGCGTGGATTGCGTACAATACCGGCGCAACAAACATGAAAGAGAATTCCAACGGCTCGGTGATCCCTGTCAGGAATGAGGTCAAGGCTGCGGAGATCATGATCCCGCCGACACGCGCACGGTTTTCCGGTTTAGCGGCACGCCAAATCGCAATCGCAGCCGCTGGCAAACCGAACATTTTGAACATATAACCACCGGCTAATTGTCCAAAATAGCTCATTTCCGGCGTACGCGAGGCTTCGGTTGCAGACAGGAAGCAGGTTACCACGCCGTGTTGGGTCACGCCACTGGCGTCAACACAGGTTCCCGCTTGGAAGAAAAACGGCACGTTCCAGATGTGGTGCAAGCCGAATGGAATCAAGCTACGCTCAACCACGCCGTAGATTCCGAATGCCAACGCTGGGTTTTGCTCTGCCGCCCAGTGGGAGAAGGTATCAATCAAACCGCCGATCGGAGGCCAAATTAACGACAACACCACGCCCAAAACAATCGCCAACGAACCGGTGACAATCGGCACAAACCGTTTACCGGCAAAGAAACCGAGATAAGCAGGCAATTGAATACGATAAAAACGGTTGAACGCCCATGCTGCAACCGCACCGACTAAGATCCCGCCCAATACGCCGGTTTCAATGTGTTCAACGCCAACCACCGGCGCCATCACTTTTAAAGTGGCAATCATAATGCCGTAGCCGACCACCGATGCCAACGCGGCAACGCCGTCGTTATTGGTGAAACCTAATGCCACCCCAATCGCGAACAACAGCGCCATTTGCCCGAACACCGAGCCGCCCGCTTGTTCCAACAGATTGGAAACCACATCCGGCATCCAGCTGAAATGCGCCGCACCGACGCCTAATAAAATCCCCGCAATCGGCAACACCGATACAGGCAACATAAGTGATTTGCCGACCTTTTGAGCAATGGCAAACAGATTACTTGACATGAGAACTCCTGATAAATTTATGCTTTGATGAGAAATCGGCGGTTAGTCCGCTCGCCTCAGATTACGCGCATACCCACAACCACGTAAGTGGGGCGAACTATAAACGATCTGCGCGCAAACTACCAACCTCTTTTATTAACTAAAACGCTAAAATAAAATCTAGATCACATTTTTTTAATTTAAAAAAATAAATAGCGTAAATAAAATGCAGTTAGGCGATAAAGCGGGTAAAGATATTGTCAAGCTGGGTTTCCAATATTGCTTTGCCGGCAATTTCCTCATTTTGCCAACTGGCGAGTAAAATCTCCGGATTAAATTGCGCGCGGCATTGTTCGGCAAGCGGCTGGTAGCTGATGTGCCAAGGCTCGCAGCCGATTTCCAGCGTTGACGCGGGTTGGAACGGTAGCGTGAAATCAAAGTGCGGTAGCTGCTCATTCAACCATTGCGACAGTTCATAGAAATAGCCTTGCGGTGCATATTCCCACGGCTCTAGTTGCAGCGTTTGCCCTTGTGGTAGGCGTGTCGGGTCGTAAATATCAATTTCGGTGCCCCAATGGTGGCGGCTAGCACCGGGCAATGCCGACCAGCGCAGAATGGCTTGACACTTCTGCCACTCGTCCATACAGCTCAAATCGAGCGGTTCTCCCAGATCATCATGCACCTTGCGCTGTCCGCAAAATTTGCCGTTCCAGATGTATTGTTGGCGGAAAAAATCGCGGAAACTGCTCGCCGGTTGCAGATCAAACCCTGCGCTGACCGCACTTTGTTGAAGAGCGGTAAAGGCGCGCAACGCCTCAGCTTGCAGTTTGTGATGATCGGCATACGGTGAAGCTAACGGCAAGAGATGCGCTTCACTTTTACCGGTCAGCATTTCGGCACTGAGTTTAATCGAGCTCATACAGCGCTAGCCCAGCAAGTTTTGCAACAGTTGACGGTGCACCAGCCCCAAGCGATACAGCGCTTCGCAGCTGACACATTCGTCCACTTTGTGAATGGTGGCGTTCAACGGCCCTAATTCCACCACTTCCGTGCCCATTTGCGCGATAAAACGCCCGTCGGACGTGCCGCCGCCGGTATCCAGTTTCGGGCTAATCGCCAAATGCTGCTCGACCGCACTTTTCACCGCTTGAATAAATTCGCCTTGCGGCGTAACAAACGGCAAGCCGGACAGATTCCATTCAATACGATATTGGCACTGATGTTTATCCAACAGCTGCGACACGGTTTGCTGAATCAATTCCGGATTGACTTCGGTGGAAAAACGCAGATTAAACTGCACATACAGTTCGCCCGGAATCACGTTATTGCTGCCGGTTCCCGCCTGAATATTGGCGATTTGTAAGCTGGTCGGCGGGGAAAATTCATTGCCCCGATCCCACTCGATTTTCACCAATTCGTCCAACACCGGCAACGCGTTATGCACCGGATTATCCGCCAAGTGCGGGTAGGCAACGTGCCCCTGAACGCCTTGAATATACAGGTTGGCGGTGATCGAACCGCGGCGACCGTTTTTAATCGTATCACCTAATTGAACCGCACTTGACGGCTCACCGACCATACAGAAATCGACTTTTTCGCCACGCGCAATTAAGGTTTCCACCACTCGCACCGTGCCGTCGGTTGCCGCCGCTTCCTCATCGGAAGTGATTAAAAATGCAATGCTGCCTTGATGATTCGGGTTGTCGGCGACATACTGTTCCGCCGCCACCACCATTGCCGCCAGTGAACCTTTCATATCCGCTGCGCCGCGCCCAAACAGCATATCGTCAACGATTTCCGCTTCAAACGGAGGATGTTGCCAATTTTTTTCCTCGCCGACCGGAACCACATCGGTGTGTCCGGCAAAGGCGATACACGGGCTTGCGTTGCCACGCCGCGCCCACAGATTCAAGGTGTCGTTAAACGGCAGCCATTCAATCTGAAAACCGCACTTGGCAAGCCGCTCGGCGATCACTTGCTGACAGCCTAAATCCTGCGGGCTGATCGACGGACGACGGATCAAATCTTGCGCTAATCCAATAATAGTCTGTTTCATCTCACCGCTCTTTTAGCCGCCGAACGCATCGGCATAGATTTTAGCGTCAAAGCCGATTAACGGTTTGTCGCCGCCGAGTACAATCGGGCGTTTGATCAAGGTCGGCTGCGCCAGCAACAACTCAAGTGCGGTCTGCTGATCCAAATTCGCCTTGATTGCCTCATCCAAATTGCGCCAAGTGGTGCTGCGCTTGTTCACCAGCACCTGCCAGCCGAACAGCGTTTCCACCTGTTGCAAATATGCTGCGTCAATCCCGTCAACTCGATAATCATGCAAAGCTGCCGCCACGCCGTTGTCCGCCAGCCATTGCAGCGTTTTTTTCACCGTGTCGCAATTTTTAATGCCGTAAACCGTGACCATTATTTACCCCATACTTCTTCGGTGATTTCGCGGATAAAGTTCAGTTTATTCCACTGCTGCTCTTCGGTCAGAATATTGCCCTCTTCAGTTGAAGCGAAACCACATTGCGGACTTAAGCCCAGCTGGTTGATGTCGACATATTGCGCTGCTTCTCGAATGCGTTCGATAATCGTGGCTTTATCTTCCAGCTCACCGCTCTTTGAGGTCACTAAGCCCAAGATCACTTGTTGATCTTTAATAAAGCGCAGCGGTTTGAAATCGCCGGAACGATCGTTGTCGTATTCTAAGAAAAAGCCATCTACTTGGCAGCCGCCGAACAGAATTTCCGCCACCGGCTCATAACCGCCGGACGAGAACCAAGTCGAACGGAAGTTGCCGCGGCAAATGTGCATGGTGATCGCCATGTCCGCCGGACGATCTGCGATTGCATCGTTGATCATTTTCACATAATCACGTCCGATTTGATCGACATCGAAGCCACGCTCCGCATATGCCGCACGTTTTTCCGCCGAACAAAATTCGCCCCAGCTGGTGTCGTCCAGCTGCAAATTGCGGCAACCCAAGTCATAAAACGCCTGAATCGCTTTTTTGTATGCCGCCGAAATGTCGGCTAATAGTTGAGCGTTGTTGTCTTGATAACGCGCAATCGGCTGATAATCGGTAGCGCGCACGCAGCAGATCAAATGCAGCATACTCGGCGAAGGAATGGTGTATTTCACCGGAAAATCACCGGCAATTTGTTGCAAGGCTTGGTAATGCTGCAAAAACGGGTGTGCGGAGAAATCGACTTTATCCACGATTTTCAAGGTTTTTGGGCGCACGTCTTGATGTTTAAACTGTACTGAAAATTTTTCCGCTTCCACTTCTTGCACGCCGTCTAACGCCGCCAAGAAATCCATGTGCCAAAACGTACGGCGAAATTCACCGTCGGTTACGGCGTGTAAACCGACTGCTTTTTGCTGTTCCACCAAACGTGTAATTTCAGCATCTTCAACTTTGGTTAATTCCGCATGGCTAAGATCACCACACTGGCACTGCGCACGCGCCTGTTTCAATGCTTCAGGGCGCAAAAAACTGCCCACGATGTCATAACGGAAAGGGGCCTTGTTGCGTTGTTGTACGTTTTCAAAAAGTTTACTCATAATATTGGATTCCTGTTGTGGCAATAAAAGATGGCAAGATAATAACAAATTCAGGCTGATTTGACAGGGCTGTTTACAGAAAAATGCCTTATTCGGGGGAATAAGGCATTGAATATCGAATTAAGAATTATCAAGTGCGGTTTATTTCAACTGTAATAATGACTCGACATTTAATAAGATTAGCTCGTTATCATCCGCTTTATTTGGGTCACGACTGCTGGAGAACGGCAAATTGTTGTCATTGCCGACAATAATATGTTTGTCGTCAACCAAATCTACATTCTCAATGGTGAAGAATGGGAAGGTGAACACCTCTTGACTTAACGGTTTTTTGGCGATGTTGTTCGGATCTTGAATGTTCATTAAATCAATATAACCCAATTTTTCGACATTTTGTCCGTAGTTCGTTTGAGCAAATTTGACCAGATAAACCCGCTTGAATTTCGGCAGATTCGGGAAGCAGGCGGTTTTGTCTTTAGCATCAGCAGCGCAGGCTTTTTCCGCAACACCTTCCCCGTTGTCGCGTTCGATAATCAAGGCGCGGTTGGCGTCAATCATGTTGAAATCACCAATCGCGTGATGATTGGCTTCAAGCGGATATTTCCAGAAATTGCCTGTCCACGCCTGTTTCGCCACATCAAATTCCAAAATCCGCAGGTACTCTTTGCCGCCGTCATTTTCATAACTGCTTGCAGCTGAATCCCATAGTACGCCTTCTAATAATGGGTACAATTTGCTGCCGTCCGGCGCTGATGCCATGCCTTCAAAGCCTTTTGAGCGTTTGACTTCAAAATTAATCTTATCATTCGGCGTGCCCGGCAGGCGTTGAGTGAAATGATCCGGCGAGCGGATCAGTTTGCCGTCCACTTGGGTTTCAAAGAAGTTCAGCACTTTGCCGTCCATGTCGGTTTGAATCAGGTACGGTCCAAATTCCTCACCGATCCAAATCTTGTTATCCACAATTTGAAAACTTTCCGGATCTAAATCTGCGCCGGTCAGGTAGCGCTTGTCGGTGGCTTCATTCACAATATGGAATGGAATTTTTTTATCCGGATCATGCAGGAAAATGGTTTTCTTCGGCGCAAATTTATCGCTGCCGAAATCAACCTCATATTGGGTCAGATACAGCATAAAATCCGGCGAATTGGCTTTTGAACCGGCGCCGTTGTCAATCAACACCCAGTAGCTGCCGTCGCTCATACGTTTGATGCCAGAATGCCCTTGTAGCGGCTGTCCGTCAAACGGCAGTGAAACGCCGGTCGGACGCCCGTCGGATAAGCCTTCAATGCTGCGCAGCGTTTCGTTGCGTTTGCCGGTGGTGAATTTGCCGCTGTGCTGTAAACTTTTCGGCGCATCATTCGGTGCCGCGACAAAGGTCTCCGCCGGCAGCACAACGTGCCCCGCCAACACTGCCGGCTGTGCTTGTGCAGCCAGCGCGCCTTGTGCCATACCGAATGTTAAAAGTGTGGTCAGGCTTAATGTAAATTGTTTTTTTAATGCCATTTTCTGTCTCCTTTAAGTTGAATAAAATTCGATTTATTGTAGGAAATTTATGTGACAGAAATATGACTGCACACCAAAAACAAAAAGTGCGGTCGAGAAATTCTGACCGATATTACCGAATTTCGGGTGAAAAACGATAAACTGTATTTTTCACCGATTCTTGACTGCTTTAATAATGAACTCATCGCTTATGGATTGAGTCGAAGCCCAAATAGCCTATTAGCGAAAAATGGTATTCAGCAAAGCATGTCGAGGAAAGGGAACTGCTTAGATAATGCCGCCATGGAAAGCTTTTTCGGGCGAATGAAGGTGGAATGCTTTTACGGAAAACGCTTTGAGAGCATAAATGAGCTTGAGCGCGTGATTAATGAATATGTTCGCTACTATAATGAAGAACGTATTCAACTTAAATTAAAAGGACTGAGCCCGATACAATATCGACATCAGTCCTTAAAATAACCGTCCAACTTATAGGGGGCAGTTCAAAAAGTGCGGTTACTTTGATGAAATATCAAAAATAACCGCACTTGGTTGTTGCTTGTTTTAAACCGGCTTCACCGGCTGCACAATTTCGCTTGGATAGCAACCGAGGATCTTGAGGTAGGTGCTGACCTGTTTCAGCTCCTCAAGTGCGGTTTGGGTTTGCGGATCGTGAATATTCGCCTCGATTTCTAAGTAGAACATCTCTTCCCACGGGCGTCCGTAAATCGGGCGCGATTCCAGTTTGCTCATTTGAATATGGTGATTTTTGAACACCAACAACGCGTCCACCAGCGCACCGGCGGTTTGTTGGGTGCTCATCAATAGCAGGGTTTTGGTTTGCAGTTGCGGCGAAACCACGATCGCTTTTTTGGCGATCACGATAAAGCGGGTGATGTTGTTCGGCTGGTTGGCTATGTCGGTTTTCAGCACGCGCAAGCCGTATAATTTGCCGCCATCGGCATTTCCGAGCGCTGCGATATTCGGTTTATTCAGCTGTGAAACCAGCTGCATGGCGTGCGAGCTACTTTCGCAATAGTTGATGTGCACCCGTTCCAGCCCCTGAATAAACTGGCTGCATTGTGCGATCACTTGCGGGTGACTGTACAGAGTGTCGATTTGCTCAAGTGCGGTTTCGCCCGCCACCAGCACGCAGTGTTTAATCGGGTAAGTCAGTTCGCCGACAATCGACAATTGGGTGTGTTGCAGCAGGTCGTACACGTCGTTGATCGAGCCGGAGGTGGTATTTTCCAGTGGCAAAATGCCATAATCCGCTTCGCCGTTTTCCACTTTATCGAAAATTTGCTGAAAGCTGTCGCTGCTTAATTCAACCAGCTGCTTTTGATAACGCTCGGCATATTGGCGCGCCGCCAAATTGGAATAGGAACCGCGCACGCCGAGAAACGCAATGCTGATGCTGTTTTCACGCTGTTCGTTCAGTTTATTTTGCAGATAGGCTTGCTGGGTCAACACCGAATCTTCGATGATTTTCTGAAAAATTTGAGTGATATATTGCGGTTCGAGCTGATAATTCTGCGCTTCGGCAAAATGGATTAACTCTTGCAATAATTGCTGTTCGCGCGTGATATCACGCAACGGCTTTTTGGTCTGTTCTTTACTGCGTACCACGTCATAAGCTAAGCGGTGGCGTTCTGACAATAATTTCAACAGGCTACGATCCAGCTGAGTAATTTGCTGGCGAATTTCATTCAAATCTTTCGGCATAACGGCTTCGATTCCTTATTTTTTCCCTCATTCTATGTAGTAAACCGATTTTTCTCAAGTTTCCTCAGCAAAAAGCCGAAAAAAACCCGACATTCGTCGGGTTAAGTAAATATGAAACGGATTGCGCCAAATTATTCAAACGAATCTTTTAATCTTTCGTTGGCGCGGCGGGCTTCGCCTTTGTGTTGCAGTTTATTCAGTTGACGCTCTAGTTTATCTTCCAGATCGTTAATGGTTTTGTACATATCTTCGCCTTCGGCAGTAGCAAATAAATCACCGATCGGCGTGCCGATTGAGGCTTCCGCCGCAAAACCTTGCGGGGTTTTATTCAAAATAAAATGCGGATTAATCAGTTGAGTTTGCCACTTATCTAATTTGGCGACTCGCTCCTCAACATGGGCACGGATTGCAGGGGTAATTTCCATTTGTTTGCTTGTAATTTTTACTGTCATAGTATTTACCTCTTTTTTAGGTAGGTTGCCGAGTGATGACACTCAAGAAAAAATCCATTTATCTTTAGTTACAACATAGTCCTACTATTCAAAGATTTCAAGCCCTTTTGTTTGATCAATAATACAATTTATTAAAAAATAGGCATAAGCCAAAAAATCAAAGAATTCCGCTTTTATTTTATGTCAAAGTTGTTATGATATTCAGGATAGTTGCGAACCTTACACAAAACAACCCATTATTTCCATTCGTTTTTTTCCGTCGATTCCTGCCTAAACCAGCCGTTTTTCACGCCGCATTTTACTTTCGATATAACTGCAGCTCGGCCGCACTTGATAACCGTTTTGATCGACAAATTCGATAAACGCCTGATACAGTTTGTCGGCAATCCCCTGCCCACGCAGGCTGGAATCGACGAAGGTATGATTGGCGTCGAGCGTATTTTCATTCAAAGTGCGGTAGGACAATTCGGCGATGCGGCTGCCGTTTTGCTCAATAAAAAATGCGCCGTGTTGTGCATTGTGCTGATGTTGAATTTGCATGATTGTACTCCGTGAATTTAGTGTTTCGTCCAATCTTCGCCGCCAACGCTGCTGTCAATCGCAAAATCGGCGGTATCTGAGGCGATCGCTTTTTCTTCGTTCGCCCATTCGCCCAAATCAATTAACTGGCAGCGTTTGCTGCAAAACGGTCGAAACGGGCTTTTTTCGCTCCACTCCACCGATTTATGGCAAATCGGGCAAGGTACGCGGGTGATTTCATTACTCATTGTTCTGTCCTAATGCTAAATACTTTTGGTGCAGATCGGCAACCTGACGGCGCAGATCCGCTTCGGCTTGGTTTAAAGTGCGGTCATTATTAATCACATCATCGGCATTTGCCAAGCGTTGTTCACGGCTGACTTGCGCCCGCATGATTTTTTTGATCTGTTCAAGGTTGCTGTTGTCGCGCAACACCGCTCTTTGGAGTTGTGTCTGTTCGCTGACATCGATCACCAGCACTCGCTGGCAATATTCAGTCAGGTTATTTTCAATTAACAGCGGCACCACCCACAGTACATAAGGTGCGGTTTGGTTTTGCAGTTGTTGCAGCATTCGTTCGCGAATTGCAGGGTGAAGCAGTTGATTCAACCATTCGGTTTGCGCAGGTTCATTAAACACGATTTGACGCAGCCCCGCGCGATCCAGTTCGCCATCATTCGTCAGTAAATGTTCACCGAAATGCTCGGCGATTTGCGCCAACAGAGGTGAACCTTTTTCCACTACTTCACGCGCCACAATATCCGCATCCACAATCGGCACGCCATGTTCGGCAAACATCGCCGCAATCGTGCTTTTGCCACTGCCAATGCCGCCGGTTAAGCCTATGATATGGGTCATTTGAATCCTTTAGTCTTTAAGAGATTGTGTTCTATGATATAACGATTACTGTCTCAGACTCTATAAACTTTTCACCTCTGTTGCAAGATGCAGACTATTTTCGGCTGTTTGCTATTTAACTATTATATTTTGCCGATGGCGACTTACTTTTACTCACAAGTTCGCCCTTCGGGCTGTTGCCTAAAGGCAACATTCAAAACCTACGGTTTTGTTTTGCTCGTGCAAAAAATACGATACACCGCACTTTGATTTATTTTAATAAATTAAATATTTATATATTGATATTTCAATGAATTTCCGCCCGTGTGCGGTTAAGCATGGCTCGCCCCGTTGGGTGAAATACGGTTATATTTACCCTCCCCAGTGTAGTTGACCACTACAGTTATCCTTTGTAATGTTTAGCTCATTAAAAGATATCCCTATTATTAGGCCTCTTGAGTAGTTATCCCTACACCACCTCTCATTACAATTCCAGCCTAACTTTCAATCAGATGAAATATATGCAAATGTAAAATGAGATAGCCTAACATGTTAAAAAACCACTCAAAAACCCGTTTAACTGAATAAAAATAAAGCAAAAAATATTAAATTTAGGAATTCAGATCACAAAAAAACATTTTCCCTCTAGACTGTATTTGAGTGTAAATTAATATGTGTATGGATGATTAATCTTAACTTAATGGAGCTAGTTTATTATGAGTAATATGCAATCGTACGTACATTCGACAAAAGAAAAGCTGAATCGTTTAATTGGCGATGTTGTTGTAAGAAGTTTATTTTCCGGCTATGGCTTTTATCGAGATAATCATATGTTTGGTATTGTTCAAAATGGAATTTTTTATTTACGTGCAGAAGGTGATTTGGCCAGATTAATCGAAAGACACGGTGCCTTCCCTTGCCCATATAGCAAGAATAATCATGCACCATCATTAAAACGCTATTACGGGCTACATACTAATATTACTGATAATGATGCTTTATATCACTCAGTTGTATTACAATCTATCTCACAGATCAAACAACAAAAGCTTGATTTTGAATTATCAAAGAAAACTCGTATCAAAGAGTTATGTAATTTAGGAGTCAAGCATGAGCGGCTTTTAATCAAAATCAATATAAATGATGTTAATCAACTGCGCCAAGTTGGCGCTGAAATGGCCTATATCCGCATGAAAAAGCTAGGTTTTTCAGTTACTTTAGATTTTTATTGGAATTTAGTCGGTGCATTACAAAATCTTCCCGTTGCATTACTATCGTCAGAGTATAAAAAACACTGCCTTAAAAAACTGAATTTGTATTTGCAACGGGAAGGAATGCGAGCAGAGAAAGGATAGTTTTATTAAATAGAAAAGCCAGGCTACTAAGTACCTCAAAAAGTTAGTCTTTCTGATTCAATGAGGTATAACAATGAAGTCATACCTAAAATCTCGCTTAATTCTTTATAAATTAAAGCGCTAAGTGAGATTTTAAAATGCTCAAAACTAAAATCTCTGTGCTTCAGAAGGTAGAAAAAACAATAAAATTCAAATAAATACCGATATAAACACTCGGATCATTTACCGCATATTTTCACAAAAACCACATCTAATCTTACTAGATTTAGCTGTGACATTCTTCTATCGCTGATATAAATAGGGAATAATAAAGATAGGAAATAGTGGCAGGGGCGGAGAGGCTCGAACTCCCAACACCCGGTTTTGGAGACCGGTGCTCTACCAATTGAACTACGCCCCTAGATTGTAAGTTGGCGGAATGGACGGGACTCGAACCCGCGACCCCCTGCGTGACAGGCAGGTATTCTAACCAGCTGAACTACCACTCCGCTAAATTTGATAATTGGTAGTGACCTACTCTCACATGGGGAGACCCCACACTACCATCGGCGTAACAACATTTCACTTCTGAGTTCGGCATGGAATCAGGTGGGTCTGTTGCACTATGGCTACCAAAATGTTTATTTTCTAAATCAACTTATCTAAATTGATTTAGAAAATAAAATCCGGCGGTGTCCTACTCTCACATGGGGAGACCCCACACTACCATCGGCGTTACAGCATTTCACTTCTGAGTTCGGCATGGAATCAGGTGGGACTACTGCACTATCGCCGCCGGAATAATTCGGCTTGATTGTCATTTTGTTCGTTCGTACTTATCTATACTTTCGTATCTATTCTTTCGTGCGTCACGCTATTCTTTATTCGGTCACAAGCTAATCTCTTCAAAAACTCTTTCTTATCAGGTTCTCTAGTTGACTCTATCCTCAACTCAAAAACCCTTGAGCGTTGTATGGTTAAGCCTCTCGGGCAATTAGTACGGGTTAGCTCAATATATCACTACACTTACACACCCCGCCTATCTACGTCTTAGTCTTAAACAACCCTTACCGACTCTTAGTCGGGGAGAACTCATCTCAAGGC
The DNA here is from genome assembly GCF_052931395.1 of Testudinibacter sp. P27/CKL/0425. NCBI lineage: Bacteria > Pseudomonadati > Pseudomonadota > Gammaproteobacteria > Pasteurellales > Pasteurellaceae > Testudinibacter > Testudinibacter sp. P27/CKL/0425. Next base: position 2,224,060 of record NZ_CM128801.1, read on the forward strand.
AAGTTTCGTGCTTAGATGCTTTCAGCACTTATCTCTTCCGCACGTAGCTACCCAGCAATGCTTCTGGCGAAACAACTGGAACACCAGCGGTGCGTCCACTCCGGTCCTCTCGTACTAGGAGCAGCCCCTTTCAATTCTCCAACGCCCACGGCAGATAGGGACCGAACTGTCTCACGACGTTCTAAACCCAGCTCGCGTACCACTTTAAATGGCGAACAGCCATACCCTTGGGACCTACTTCAGCCCCAGGATGTGATGAGCCGACATCGAGGTGCCAAACACCGCCGTCGATATGAACTCTTGGGCGGTATCAGCCTGTTATCCCCGGAGTACCTTTTATCCGTTGAGCGATGGCCCTTCCATTCAGAACCACCGGATCACTATGACCTGCTTTCGCACCTGCTCGACATGTCCGTCTCGCAGTCAAGCTTGCTTATACCATTGTACTAACCTCACGATGTCCGACCGTGATTAGCAAACCTTCGTACTCCTCCGTTACGCTTTGGGAGGAGACCGCCCCAGTCAAACTACCCACCAGACACTGTCCACGACCACGTTCCGCAGTCTGTGTTAGAACATCAAACCTTAAAGGGTGGTATTTCAACAACGACTCCATAACAACTGGCGTTGCTACTTCATAGTCTCCCACCTATCCTACACATCAAAATTCAATGTTCAGTGTCAAGCTATAGTAAAGGTTCACGGGGTCTTTCCGTCTAGCCGCGGGTACACCGCATCTTCACGGCGATTTCAATTTCACTGAGTCTCGGGTGGAGACAGCCTGGCCATCATTACGCCATTCGTGCAGGTCGGAACTTACCCGACAAGGAATTTCGCTACCTTAGGACCGTTATAGTTACGGCCGCCGTTTACTGGGGCTTCGATCAAATGCTCTCACATCATCAATTAACCTTCCAGCACCGGGCAGGCGTCACACCCTATACGTCCACTTTCGTGTTTGCAGAGTGCTGTGTTTTTAATAAACAGTTGCAGCCAGCTGGTATCTTCGACTGACTTCACCTCCATCCGATAAGGACTTCAATTACCATCAGCGCACCTTCTCCCGAAGTTACGGTGCTATTTTGCCTAGTTCCTTCACCCGAGTTCTCTCAAGCGCCTGAGTATTCTCTACCTGACCACCTGTGTCGGTTTTCAGTACGGTTTATTATAAGATAAGCTTAGCGGCTTTTCCTGGAAGTGTGGTATCGGCAACTTCGACTCCGTAGAGTCTCCCCATCACGCCTCTGATTTAAATGACCGGATTTGCCTAATCATCCATCCTACACGCTTGGACCGGGACTTCCGTCACCCGGCTCACTTAACCTGCTCCGTCCCCACATCGCTCTTATAACAAGTACGGGAATATTAACCCGTTTCCCATCGACTACGCTCTTCAGCCTCGCCTTAGGGGCCGACTCACCCTGCCCCGATTAACGTTGGACAGGAACCCTTGGTCTTCCGGCGAGGGGGTTTTTCACCCCCTTTATCGTTACTTATGTCAGCATTCGCACTTGTGATACGTCCAGCATACTTCTCAATACACCTTCTTCCGCTTACACAACGCTCCCCTACCCAACAGGCGTATCACTAATAATCCTTCCTCACGCCGATTCAACAGCATACCGTCTCAACGTTTAAAGGGCTTGACCAACTTACTCATTCCACTCGTAAGTTGTTAAGCTTAAGGCGTATTAGTGATACGCCTGATGCCGCAGCTTCGGTGACTAGTTTTAGCCCCGTTACATCTTCCGCGCAGGCCGACTCGACTAGTGAGCTATTACGCTTTCTTTAAATGGTGGCTGCTTCTAAGCCAACATCCTAGCTGTCTAAGCCTTCCCACTTCGTTTCCCACTTAACTAGTACTTTGGGACCTTAGCTGGCGGTCTGGGTTGTTTCCCTCTCCACGACGAACGTTAGCACCCGCCGTGTGTCTCCTAGATATTACTCTTCGGTATTCGCAGTTTGCATCGGGTTGGTAAGTCGGGATGACCCCCTAGCCGAAACAGTGCTCTACCCCCGAAGGTATTCATCTAAGGCTCTACCTAAATAGATTTCGGGGAGAACCAGCTATCTCCCGGTTTGATTGGCCTTTCACCCCCAGCCACAAGTCATCCGCTACTTTTTCAACAGTAGTCGGTTCGGTCCTCCAGTTAGTGTTACCCAACCTTCAACCTGCCCATGGCTAGATCACCGGGTTTCGGGTCTATATCATGCAACTACTCGCCCAGTTAAGACTCGGTTTCCCTTCGGCTCCCCTATTCGGTTAACCTCGCTACATAATATAAGTCGCTGACCCATTATACAAAAGGTACGCAGTCACCCCATTAAAGAGGCTCCCACTGCTTGTACGTACAGGGTTTCAGGTTCTATTTCACTCCCTTCACCAGGGTTCTTTTCGCCTTTCCCTCACGGTACTGGTTCACTATCGGTCAGTCAGGAGTATTTAGCCTTGGAGGATGGTCCCCCCATCTTCAAACAGGATTTCTCGTGTCCCGCCCTACTTGTTGTTAGCCTAGTACCACAATGGAATCTTCGGATACGGGATTATCACCCTCTACGATTGTGCTTCCCAGCACATTCTCCTAATTCCATCGCTATCACTAACGGCTCTTCCGCGTTCGCTCGCCGCTACTTACAGAATCTCGGTTGATTTCTTTTCCTCGGGGTACTGAGATGTTTCAGTTCTCCCGGTTCGCCTCAACACACTATGGATTCATGTGTTGATAGTGGGTTCTTCACCCACTGGGTTTCCCCATTCGGATATCGTGGAGTGATAGCGCTTCTTATCAACTCCTCCACGCTTTTCGCAGATTAGCACGTCCTTCTTCGCCTCTGACTGCCTAGGCATCCACCCTGCACGCTTAGTCACTTAACCATACAACCTCAAGAGTTTTCATCCCTGACGCTGTCTCAATTGACTCGTGCGTAAGTTTCCCTACGCTGACCTATCAAGTGCCTTTTATCACTCAACAAGTCCTTCGATTTCTCGATTACTCAGCTCTTACGATGTTATCTTCAATAAACTTTCATTCATCAAAAACAACTCGCTTGAGTTCTCTTCAGTTTTTAGCTTGTGTCCAAATTTTTAAAGAACAAATCAGTTTTTCAACCAATACTCAATTCTCTTACCGCACTTCGATATTACCGTGCTCGAAGAAAATTCACTATTAATCGCAAAACCTAACAACCAACAGGATTGGTGGAGCTAAGCGGGATCGAACCGCTGACCTCCTGCGTGCAAGGCAGGCGCTCTCCCAGCTGAGCTATAGCCCCTCGTCAGTCTTTTGTATTCCCTTCCGTTAGCCAATTCGCTTATTCAAAGTCATTTTAAGGTGAGAAGCGCAATGTATGTTAATACATGAGCATCGCAACCATTAAAAGGGCGCAGAATAAGTAGAATTGGTAGGCCTGAGTGGACTTGAACCACCGACCTCACCCTTATCAGGGGTGCGCTCTAACCACCTGAGCTACAAGCCTGCCGAGGAATACTCTCTTCTTTCTTATCAAACAATCTGTGTGAACACCTATACAACACATCAATCTACTAAGGAGGTGATCCAACCGCAGGTTCCCCTACGGTTACCTTGTTACGACTTCACCCCAGTCATGAATCATACCGTGGTAAACGCCCCCCCGAAGGTTAAGCTATCTACTTCTGGTACAACCCACTCCCATGGTGTGACGGGCGGTGTGTACAAGGCCCGGGAACGTATTCACCGCAACATTCTGATTTGCGATTACTAGCGATTCCGACTTCATGGAGTCGAGTTGCAGACTCCAATCCGGACTACGACGCACTTTAAGAGATTTGCTCATCATCGCTGACTCGCCACCCTCTGTATACGCCATTGTAGCACGTGTGTAGCCCTACTCGTAAGGGCCATGATGACTTGACGTCATCCCCACCTTCCTCCGGTTTATCACCGGCAGTCTCCTTTGAGTTCCCGACCGAATCGCTGGCAACAAAGGATAAGGGTTGCGCTCGTTGCGGGACTTAACCCAACATTTCACAACACGAGCTGACGACAGCCATGCAGCACCTGTCTCAGAGCTCCCGAAGGCACTCCCGTATCTCTACAGGATTCTCTGGATGTCAAGAGTAGGTAAGGTTCTTCGCGTTGCATCGAATTAAACCACATGCTCCACCGCTTGTGCGGGCCCCCGTCAATTCATTTGAGTTTTAACCTTGCGGCCGTACTCCCCAGGCGGTCGATTTAACGCGTTAGCTACAAGAGCCAGATATACACCCAACCCCTAAATCGACATCGTTTACAGCGTGGACTACCAGGGTATCTAATCCTGTTTGCTCCCCACGCTTTCGCACATGAGCGTCAGTATTTGTCCAAGGGGCCGCCTTCGCCTCCGGTATTCCTCCACATCTCTACGCATTTCACCGCTACACGTGGAATTCTACCCCTCTCTACAATACTCTAGATAAACAGTATGAAATGCAGTTCCCAAGTTAAGCTCGGGGATTTCACATCTCACTTATCTATCCGCCTGCGTGCCCTTTACGCCCAGTTATTCCGATTAACGCTCGCACCCTCCGTATTACCGCGGCTGCTGGCACGGAGTTAGCCGGTGCTTCTTCTGTGACTAACGTCAATGACTAACCCTATTAAAATTAGCCCCTTCCTCATCACCGAAAGAACTTTACAACCCGAAGGCCTTCTTCATTCACGCGGCATGGCTGCGTCAGGGTTGCCCCCATTGCGCAATATTCCCCACTGCTGCCTCCCGTAGGAGTCTGGGCCGTGTCTCAGTCCCAGTGTGACTGGTCATCCTCTCAGACCAGTTAGAGATCGCGGGCTTGGTAGGCCATTACCCCACCAACTACCTAATCTCACTTGGGTTCATCTTATGGCGCATGGCTCCGAAAAGTCCCACACTTTAATCTCTCGATACTACGCGGTATTAGCGACAGTTTCCCGTCGTTATCCCCCTCCATAAGGCAGATCCCCAAGCATTACTCACCCGTCCGCCGCTCGTCAGCAAGGAAGCAAGCTCCCCCCTGTTACCGCTCGACTTGCATGTGTTAAGCCTGCCGCCAGCGTTCAATCTGAGCCATGATCAAACTCTTCAATTCAAGTTCAATCGCTCAATGAATATCTGACCTAAAATAAATTTACTTCAGCACTCATTAAGACTTTAATATTTAAAATTTTCATACCAATGTCTTGCACAAGTGCCCACACAGATTGTCTGATAAATTGTTAAAGAACAACACAACGACTTGAACCTTTCGTTCATCACTGCGTCGTTGTGAGGTGCGCATTATAGACATTCACGAAATCTTTGCAAGCCCCTTTTGAAAGTTTTTTGCAATTTCATTGTTGAGTGTTGCTTTTTTATACCAAACCCTTATTAAGCTCCCCTTTTTGCTTTTGTTTCGTACAAAACCTTCACAATTGTGAATAATCACTAATTGTTTTTAGCCTATATATAAGCGACAATACACCGCGACGAAAACACTTAAAAGATACTTAACCAGAGATAAAACGACCGATGTCAGTAAATCAATACCCACAACAGATCGACAAACGCCGCACGTTTGCCATTATTTCTCATCCCGATGCTGGTAAAACCACCATTACCGAAAAAGTGCTGCTTTACGGAGAAGCCATTCAAACCGCCGGCACTGTGAAAGGACGCGGCTCTAGCCAGCACGCAAAGTCCGACTGGATGGAAATGGAAAAACAACGTGGAATTTCAATTACTACTTCCGTCATGCAATTCCCTTATCGCGATTGCTTGGTTAACTTGCTGGATACTCCGGGGCATGAGGACTTTTCCGAGGACACTTACCGCACTTTGACTGCGGTTGACAGCTGTTTGATGGTGATCGATTCCGCAAAAGGGGTTGAAGAACGTACCATCAAGTTAATGGAAGTAACCCGCTTACGCGATACGCCAATTTTAACCTTTATGAATAAATTGGATCGCGATATTCGCGATCCGATGGAGCTGCTCGACGAAGTTGAAAATGTGCTGAATATTCATTGTGCGCCGATTACCTGGCCGATTGGCTGTGGCAAATTATTCAAGGGCGTTTATCATCTTTATAATAATGAAACCTATTTATACCAAACGGGGCAAGGCCATACCATTCAACAAGTGCGAGTGGTTAAAGGTTTAGATAATCCTGAACTCGACACTGCGGTCGGTGAAGATTTAGCACAGCAGCTGCGCGATGAGCTGGAATTAGTGCAAGGGGCTTCCAATCCATTTGATTTGGAGCTGTTTCTGCAAGGGCAACTGACGCCAGTGTTTTTTGGAACCGCACTTGGCAATTTCGGCGTTGATCATATGTTAGACGGCTTAACACAATGGGCGCCGCGCCCACAAACCCGCCAGACGGACGCACGAGATGTTTCGCCTGCTGAGGATAAATTAACAGGCTTCGTGTTTAAAATTCAAGCCAATATGGATCCGAAACACCGCGATCGCGTGGCGTTTATGCGAATCGTTTCCGGCAAATATGAAAAAGGCATGAAAATGCACCATGTTCGAATTGGCAAAGACGTAGTGATTTCTGATGCGTTAACCTTTATGGCGAGTGACCGCACTCACGCGGAAGAGGCCTATGCCGGCGATATTATCGGCTTGCATAATCACGGCACAATCCAGATCGGCGACACCTTCACTCAAGGTGAAAAATTAAAATTCAGCGGCATTCCAAATTTTGCTCCGGAACTGTTCCGCCGTATCCGCCTTCGCGATCCATTAAAGCAAAAGCAATTACTCAAAGGGCTGGTTCAACTCTCCGAAGAAGGTGCCGTGCAGGTATTCCGGCCATTAATGAATAACGATTTGATTGTCGGCGCGGTTGGGGTCTTGCAATTTGATGTGGTCGTTGCTCGCCTGAAAAGCGAATATAATGTGGAAGCGATTTATGAAACTGTGAACGTCACCACCGCGCGCTGGGTAGAATGCGATGACGTGAAAAAATTTGAAGAATTTAAACGCAAAAATGAACAAAATCTAGCGCTGGACGGCAGCGATCATCTCACCTATATCGCGCCAACAATGGTAAATCTGAATCTGGCACATGAACGTTATCCAGATGTAAAATTCTTTAAAACCAAGGAACATTAAAATATAGCATATATATTGCACAAACAGGACTTTATCGCCATTTTTTTCACCTATTGCGCTAAAGTCCGTCTAAAAAGATGACATAAGTCAAACTTCCGGGCAGAATTATGTTCTTTTTCGTTTTCTTTATGTTATAGTTAGGTTGCAATTCTGCAATTAATATTTTATTTGTTGATTAAAAGTAAAATTCGTCGCCATGCCAAATATCAAGCGCATGGCGACTGATCATTCCTGTGATTTTATAGGTAAAAATAATGCGTACTCCTAAAATCCTTATCGTCGAAGATGAAGCTGTTACCAGAAATACTCTAAAAAATATTTTCGAAGCTGAAGGCTACGAAGTAATGGAAGCCTCCGACGGTAATAAAATGCACACGATTCTTTCCACAACCAGTGTGAATCTTGTGGTAATGGACATCAACTTGCCGGGCAAAAACGGCTTAATGCTAGCACGCGAATTACGCGAAAGCGCCAATACCGCTTTGATGTTCTTAACCGGCAGAGACAACGAAGTCGACAAGATCCTCGGTTTAGAAATCGGCGCCGATGACTACATCACCAAACCATTTAATCCTCGTGAGCTGGCTATTCGTGCGAGAAATTTACTGCAACGCACCATGTCGGAAAAAGAACAACCGGTTTCCCACGAACACGTTGAACAATACCGTTTCAACGGCTGGACGCTGGACATCAACAGCCGTACATTAATTTCACTGGAAGGCGAAAGCAATAAATTGCCACGCAGCGAATTCCGCGCACTACTGCACTTCTGCGAGAATCCCGGTAAAATCCAAACCCGCGACGATTTGCTGAAAAAAATGACCGGTCGTGAATTAAAACCACACGACAGAACCGTGGATGTTACAATCCGCCGCATTCGCAAACACTTCGAAGCACACCCCGACACCCCGGAAATTATCGCCACTATCCACGGCGAAGGATACCGTTTCTGTGGCGAATTAGAATAACCAAACCGCACTTTGACAAACCGGAAACATGATGTGTTTCCGGTTTTTTGTTTGTTAGAAGAGTTGCTTGAGCCATCTGTATGATGGATAATTGTTCTGATCGCGCTGCGATGGCGTTTTGACCGGTGTCGGGTTTCAACACGCAGCTGCGCGCGGGCAGCTGGAGATTTATTATCAAGCAGACCCAACACTTCGTTAGTTTCAACACACAGCTGCGCGCGGGCAGCTGGTCCAACCCTTGGATATCACTGTTTTAGTATGGGCGGTTTCAACACACAGCTGCGCGCGGGCAGCTGGGAAAACTAACGGATACGGAGTAGAAGTTTATAACGTTTCAACACACAGCTGCGCGCGGGCAGCTGATTAGGCGATATTTATTACAAAGCTCAACAAGCAAGTTTCAACACACAGCTGTTGCAAACTGAAATTCAGTGCGGTAATGGCCGTCTGAACCTCCGCCACCTCGCCATGATTACGTTGCCGCCGCTGCAACACCCGTTTTGCCGACTGGATTTTCGCCGCAATAATATGACGGGCAATCGGCACAGGGTCGGTTTCAGACAGGCGGTATTGCGCACGCCGCAGCAACACATTGCCACTCTGTCGCCCCTGCAAGCGTCCGAGATAACGCCCGTTTTCGGTAAAAAACGCCAAATTGACGTTATTTTCCCCGCAAAACCCCATTAAAAACGGCGACACCATCACATTGCCAAAACAAAAAATATGCCCGATGGCATGCACAGGAAGCTGTGCCACTTTTTTGCGTTCCTGCTCAATCACCAGCGTTTCACGTTCCTTATGCAGGTAACTACCCTGCGTGGTGATGTAGAGGGTGTTTTGGAGTTTGCGCATGGTTTAAAGCCCCTTGGTTCTGACCGCACTTGTTATTTTGATTATTTTGCTTTTAGGCCGTCTGAAAGGTTTTTGGTTAGCCCCCACGTAGCCTAACCAAATTTTGCTATTTAAACCGTACACCACCAACCTCTAGTGGTAATGCTTTTAATATTTCATTCAGTGCAACTAAATCATTAGTAGGCTCCTTCCAAACATATGGTTGTAACATAGTAGGGACAATCCCCTTTTCTCCACTTTCATTAGAAAAAATCAAAGTGATGATTGAAAAATTTTCTTCTTGGCGTTTTCTGGCAATTGCATAATCAATTTCACTAGCTAAGTACCTCTCATCTTTATAGTCAGGGGTAATAAAGAATATTGCAGCACACGAATCTGCCATTCCTTGCTGTAATGCTCTTTCTAAATTTGTACCTGCAGACATGGCCTCTTCATCCAACCAAGGCCGGAATCCTAAAAGAGATAAAGTACTTTTAAAATTTCTAACTTTATCTTTATTGATACTCTTATGACTAAGAAAAATCTTCATTGGCTGCATATTCATCACCATTTTATGTTGTAAACAATTGATTTTTAAATCTCGCTCCAAATCACTCACCCAGTTTTCAAAATTATTATCACTATTAAATAAAAAAACTGCATCCCTATTTTTAAGATTAAACAGTTTAAATATTTCTCTTCTAATTAATTCAGGGTTACTCCGATCTTTTTCTGACATCTGCAAATTAATCTCGCCAACACCCAGCGTTTGTATGAAAGAGGTTGGTCCCTGATCAATCAATATAACAACATAAAATTTATCACAGCCTCCAAGCTTGTAATGAGTTCCCGCAACAACAGGCCAATAATTTAACATTTCCGGAAATTGAAATTTTATATAAATCTTATATGCCTCGAAAGCAATATCTTTTAAGTTTTTACTATCTTCACCTTGCTCTTTAATAGCTAATTCATAAGCTTGATTTGCAATTAATTTAAAATCCATATTCATCCCACCTTATCTTTATCGAAATATTAAAAGGCTAACATTACTTTAATGATTACCTCTTTTCAATTCACTCCCCAAACAACCCCTCAACATATCCCACCGACTTATCCCGCCCCAACACCTGCGGCTGACAAACCTCTACCAATGAACACGCTTTGCAATGTTTACCATAAACAGGCGGTGGGGTTTTGCCGCTCTCCAGCAGCAACCGCACTTCAGCAATCACCGCCAACGTTTCGGCTCGCAGTTCATCGCTAAAGAAAACAGGCTCGCGGTGGCGGGTTTGTCCGTACCACAACGCCCCCTCGCTCACCGCTTGCCCGCTCATTTCCTCCAAACACAAGGCTTGGGCACAAAGCTGGATTTTGTCCCAGCTGTCGATTTTGGGGCGGCCACGTTTATATTCGACGGGTTTCAGACGGCCTGAATCCAACTCGTGTTCCACCATATCGAGGATGCCGCTGATGCCGAGTTTTTCCGCCGAAACATGCACATTGCGCTCAAAACTCACGCCCTTGCGGGTTTCCGACTCACCGCCGTCCACCCGCTCGTGCAACGCCCTGCCCTGTGCGGTAAGAAAATTCTCTGCCCACGCCTGCTCGTTGTGGATTAATGCACATTGACGCGGGCAAAAGGCGTAGTGTTGCAGGGCTGAGAGGGCGATTGGGCACATGGTTACAGCAGCTCTTCCACGCTCACGCCTTGTAAGCCGTCTGAATCGATGCTGATTTGGTAATCGCCATATGCAGCGGCAGGCGTGCCGCTTTCGCCGTTGACACGAGCCACTGTCACGGCATCAAACAGTTTGTGAGCCGGTTGGCTGCCCAGTGCACTGTCGTGTTTAAACACAATCAGTTTGCGAGCGGCCATTTCCCCTCGAGCGGCGGAGCGGTCGTGCTCGAACATCAGTTGCAGCGATTGCCACAGCTTTTGCAAGTCTTCATCGCTAAAGCCGGTTTTTTCTGCCAATTTGGCGGAGATAAAGCCGTGCACGCGGTAGAGTGCGTAGGGCACGATGTATTTACGCCCCATGGTGCGTTCTTTTTCGAGGTCTTTTTCGTTGGTGACCGCCATGCGAGTGATGGAGATTTCAAGCGGTACAATCGGGTCGATGGATTGGGCAAATGCCAGTTGCACAGGGCCACGAACCTGACCGCTGTTGACTTCGGTGGTCATCACCGCTCCGAATGCACGGATATCAAAGAAGTTTTTGCACATCCAAGCGGTGATTTCACGGGCTTTGGCTTCGTCTTTGGGTAGTTTTTTGGCTTCGCTCTCCACGCCCAAAGCTTCATAAGCACGTTTGTTTTGCAGGTTTAACACGCTTTTTTCTTTGACATAAATTTCATAACCGGCGGCATTTTCTTCGCTTACTTCAATGAAATTGCGGATTTTGCGTTTTAAGCAAACATCAGTCACCAAGCCTTTGCTGGATTCGGGGTCGAGGCGTGGCATATTGCCGGCATCGGGGTCGCCGTTGGGATTGCCATTGGTAACGTCAAAAAAGAACACAAATTCGTAGCGGTTTTGAATAGACATTTTCATTCTCCTTGAGATTCTTCAATTTCTTCAACTTCGTTATTTTCATTTTCCAACACAGAATTAAGATCTTCCGGTGCTTCTTTTTGCTTGGTATATTTCTGATGGTAATAACCGACTGCAAAACGCCCCTGCTCTTCTAAAGATAAATGCCGTGGAAATGGTTTACCTGAAAAAAACTCCTGCAAAATTTCTCCTACCTCTTTTTCCAACCAGAGCGCAGTTGATTTTGGTTTCTTAACCCACTCGGCTCCTCTGCCTTTACGCAATACGGCAAGGTGATTGTTATAATTCTCCAACAAACGAGGGAAAATATATTGCGGCGAAGTTGAAGCGCCCCCATAAAATTTATCCCGAATGGTTGCGTTCAAATTACCCAAGGCAGATGCTTGAGCCACCTCTAAAACAGCAAATAAGCGCCCCAAACGATAGGGGATATCGTTCTCTGCTTTATTTAGCCCTACTGGTACTTGACTCTCTCTTCCGTTACTTTCCACTTCCATAGAAATCTCCTTCTTGTAAAGATGATTACGATTTAAAACAGATTTGATAACAGCAACTCGAAGTCCTGTAATATAACCGTCTGAACGTATCCGACCAATCATGCGTGAAAGCATAGTTTGAGGATATGCCCTACCTGTTAAAACTGAACGCATATATTCCCCGGCAAGCTGTGGTGGAATATCTTTACTCTCTGATTTTTTCAAACGACCATCAGCACCTTTCCGTTTTGGTGTCGTTTCCAATAAAACTCGCCAAATAGAGGGTGCTTTATTCCCCTTCCATGCCGGTGGTTCAAGCCGTAAATCCTGCCAATGTGCCGCCATATTTGCCGCCAACTGCCCAAAAGTGGTGTCGAGCCAAAAACGCACCGAAATCCGCGAGGCATTGGGTGCCAGCCCCAACACATAAAAACGGGTATCGGGTGACAGCTCGGGGGCAACTTCCTGCATCGGTCGCCCTTTAGCGATTTGCACCAACACATTAAACAGCTTTTGGCTTTCCTGCTCATCGGTGGGTGGCTCCAGCAAAGCGGCAAAAAAATCTTCTGCCGCGACCGCACTTTGCCCGTCCGCCGCTTCCGCCCAAAACACCGTGCTGCTGTCGCCAATGGAAAGGCAATGCCCGTTTTCACGCCTTAATAAATAATTCAAAGTGGTGGTGTAAGCAAACGCCGCTGCCTCTGATACAGGAGCGTTTGCCCCTTGCTCCTTGCCAAACGAAGCAAACGATTCTTTATTAAACGAAATAATCGAACCGCCCGAACTCTGTCCGCCAAACACTCCTTTAATCGCGGGGTGTAGACGGGCAATCGGCGCGTGTTCGCCACTAATCAGACACAAGCCTTGCTCCGCTGCATCATTTTTCAGACGGCCAGCCCAAATCTCTTGAGCGTCTTCAGATTTATGAATAAGAGCCGATGGCGAATTCAAAGCAAAAACAATATTTGCCCCCAAAATATCAGGCGAATAACAAGAATGGCTTTCAAATTCCTCGGGCTTCCATTTTTCTAAAAAATAACGAAACGCAAGCAAGCCTTCATCTTTGGTTTCATTAAGAGCAGATAAATGAAAAACCTTAAATGCCTCAAACATTTTTTCAGAAAACGTAAGCTTCTTATCTTTAGAAATATCCACGCCCAAGGCATACGCCGTTTTGTCCCACAGAAAATTCGGCTTCACGCCAGAGGTGCGTTTTTCAGGACGAGGCACGCTCATCAATCGCGGCTGCGGCTTTTTATCGGTGGTGAAATTTGGCACCGCATCCACCAATACGCCGTCTGCACCCAGCACCAAAATCCAGCCGATTTTCTCCTCACTAAATCCATAAGGCGGCACTTTCGGATTACCCGCCACATCAGTTTGGGGCGCCAAACGGCGGTAATAGCATGCCAGTGCGGTTAAAATCATGCTTTCACCTCCTCGGCATAAAATGGCGGCACTTCAATCACTCCGCCTTGCATCTCGGCTCGAAAAAAACGGGACAAATTATCCCCGTCAAAATCAATATCATGCAGCATCCAACCCAAATCGCGGTTTAATTCGCTTTCAGACAGGCATTGCGGCGGCAACGGCTCATCTTCGTCAACCAAAGCAAAATGTGCCGGAAACTCACGCACACCCATGCAAGGCTGCTGAAAACACTGCCCCTTTGCCGCACGGCGTTTGAACATTTCAATATGTTTAGTGATGTTATCGCCTTCACCTGCCTTCGGCGTCAGCACCGCATGTGCTTCAATCACATACGCCACGTCCTTCAATACCGTTGCCGCCCGCTGCTGGCGGTCGTCGTCAATCAACGTGTATAAATCCTGCACACTCTTACGCCGCATCGCCCCACTCACCTTACTGGCGGAAATCTTGCTGCCAAGCTCATTGCGTCGCACCGACTCAAAGCGGATCGGCTGGAGCACATAAATCTTGTCTATCACCCAACGAATTGCCGGCTTCCAATGCACCGCCGCCAACACCCCGCGCGCCGCCGACGGCGTAATAACATCATAAGACACCCGCTCCACCTTCATTTCAGGGCGGGTAAAACAGGCATAGTCGCCCCAGATATGTAGCCTTACATTATTTCTCATATCATTCTCACTATTTAATGAATATACAGATTATCTATATTTTATACCAAGTGATAATTAACCAGATAACTCATTCTTCTGCGAATTCCGCAAACCGCACCTCTGGAAGTGGATCCTGTTTAGCCATATCCAATATTTTTACCAGATTAATATTATTTGGATAATCTTTTAAAATATCCCTAGCCAACTTCACACAAGCCGCCCGTACAACTGAAATACTAACAGATTCCTTACTATAAGGAGCAATTCTCTCGTAGCCTGAGCTGTCAAATATAATAGGTAGTATCTCTATTAATGATTCAATATCTTCACTGGAAAGATATTGTTTTTTATACATTTGATTAGCACCCCAAAGAAGTTGAGCTAATCCCTGTATACGATTTGAGGCAATAAAATAGATAAACCTCTTAATCAGACCGTCAACAACAGAAGAATTTTGCAGATCTCTCCAAACTAAAATTGCATAAGATACATGAGCCAATTCATTAGCATCTAAAGATTGTAAGCTTTTCTTAATTATATTTTCCACCCTCTCAACAAACATATTATCTGACGCAGAAAAATAAACAAAAGCCCTCAAAATCTCTGGTTTTTTCGTCTCAATATATAAGCTATATAACTTTTGAAAATTCTCTTCATTTATTGAATCTATCGGCAATGCTGGGACTATAGAACAAGATAAGACATGAGTAATTAATTTAGCCGTTTCATTTTTCACTTGATTCGCATAACCCAAAAAATCGTTTTCATCAAGCTCTATCTTCCAAGAAACCAATTTATCAAAAAGATAAATAGCCTGCTGCTCTGTCGGAAACTCTTTAACATTCTCAGCTTGTGCGGCATTGGCTACATCCATCAAAAAGCTCCAATTAAACAAATATTCATCCTTCGGTTCAAACAAATATTTTCTAATTAAATGTTGTACTTTTTCAAGATCATGACTAGGCAATTCAAGCAGCACATAGCTAAGTAGCCCAATTTCAGGAATATCCTGATAGTCAGGGTTATCACCCCATATTTTTAAAGCAATTTTTTTAAGTTCCCCCTCAGTCAGAAACCCATGTTTTATCAAAGGTAATAAACGCAATAATTCAGGTCCTTGTTGTGTGGAATCTAATGTTATCCTTTCGATAATTTCATCTATACGATGATCTAAACTAATATTTTGTTGTCTTTATCCAGGAAACTTGATTACTGGATTACCCCATTTGAAACCTCTAACCTGTACTTCTTGTTGAAGTGGAAATGATAAAGCCTCTAATAAAATCTCATCTTGCTCCGACTCTGGGATACTTTTAAGGGAAAATTCAACGAGGTCTTTAATTGAACTAAATAACCATAAATCATGAAGTCTAGTATTCTTTCCTAAAGATACCGCTAAGCAGAAAATTTTTTTAGCTTGCTCTGGAGTGGCTCTCACTGATATACGTGCTAATACTTCAATGAAAACCCTTAACCGAGCGATCGCATAATGAGCAACTTTTTCAGATTGAGCTTCCCGCTTACCACACCAATATTCAATTGAGGTTATAGTTTGATTTATTAAAAAATCGATATCTTCCTTTGGAAAACATGCAACTCGAACTCTCGAAAATACCTTTTTAAGAGCATTGGAAGTATCACTATTAGAAGCTCGAATAGCCAATGTAAAAGTATGCTTATTGCCAATGGCAATTTTTTCCGCTTTATCTACAAGAAAGCTGGAAAACTCCCACCTAAACGGCATTCCAACCGTATTAGATATTCCATCAAAGATAAGTAATGGGTGTAATTCATTACTCAAAGTAACTGTATTGGCATTATTTTTGTAGCGGCCAGGCTCAAATAATGGTTCAATATCTTGTTCTTGCTGTTTAGCTAATTTTTTTGTGATTTTATCTTCTAAACTCTCAATATAATCCCAAGGATCACATTTTGTTTCTTTATAATCAAAAGAAAAAATTTTAATTTTTTCTTCAAGCTCACCAAGATTAATTCCTCGAACTAGCCAGTGTGCCCATGCCAAACGAGAAAATAAATAAAGTGAATTAGGATTATTACGATATTGCTTGAGTAATTCGCTATATGCCTCACCGATTAATTGCTTACCTTTATCAAAATCACCTAATTCTGCAAATAAAGAGGCTTTTCTTAACTTCCAAACAGGATCACTCACAACAATATTTTCAATACACTCTTCCAACGAAGCGTAATCAAATCTATCTCGAGCCAATATAGCTGAGTGATAGGCAAGCTCATTGCTAACTTCTGACCAATATTTTTTCCCTTTATCCAATATAGCTGTTACTTTCTTGATAATGGGATCACATTCCAATTCATTTATCCACCGTGTATTTTTCAAAATAATAATAGCTATTTCTAACTGTTGCCTCTTAGATAATACACAGGGATTGTCAATATCACATACATTCAACAACTCTTTAATTAACCATATTGGCAGGATGTTATAAGTTGTTTTATGCTGCCAAGCCATTTCATAAAGTAACTTCACCTTCAAATCAACATTCATCGCTAACAAATTATCAGCATTAGGCCAAGGATCTGATAACTGCATATGCAATTGAAATCTCAAGTGATTGGGACATATCAACCAATCAGGATAAGACTGTCTATCCTTTTCCAAAGATATTACTTGCCCTTCTAAAATGTTAGCTGCATAACGATGATCCTGATAACGTCTATTCATCTCATCTTCAGTCATTGTTGAAGGGTGTAATTGAGTAGGTGCCCATTCCCATGCTGGCTTAGGTTTCAGATCATATAAAGCCTGAATGAATATTCTTGTAGATTTAAGATGACGTGTATCAGAATCATCGTAATCCTCAACTAAACTATATAAATCAATAGGCGCAATATTGATAGACTCTAAATATTTACGTTTGGCAGAGCTCAAATTTAATGCCCCAACAAGATAAATACGTCTAGAGTGATTTGCTAAGTGATCTCTTACCCAACCAGTCCATTGTAAAAAATTTGGATCATCTCCAGAAAAACCCAATAGACATAATTCATTTTCAATAAATACTTGCCTTGCAACATTAACAAAAGCAGCATATTGTTCTGGATATTTTCGATAATCTTCTTGAGTAAAAATTAAATTTTTAGTTACATCAATCGTTCCATGCAACTTTACTATACGAGGCGAGCGAGCATTGGAAAGGTCTTCTTGTTTAGAGACCACGCTATATACTGGCTGATAAACATCCTCAGATGCCCGCTCAAGCAAAGTGTCCCAATTTGTTGTTAATACTTCCGACCATGGTAATTCCAATAATGATTTATGTAATTCTCCAGGCTCCCATGCGGCATCATTTATTTCCTTTTTAATTAAATCATAAAGTGCTTGTTTACCGAAATAGGCGCTATATTCTTCTGCCAAACGTAAAGGGTCGGAATTATTTGAATTTAATTCTTTATTTAAAGCCTCCGAAAAATGAAGCCAAAGCGGTAATTTTTTATTGCCATCTCCGGTTATAGCCACACTTCTACTAAACCCCGTCCCAATCAGAATAGCTGCACCATGATAATTATTATCTTGTTGCCAAAGTGCTGATGCAAATTTTTTTAATGATGGATAATCTGTAAGTTCAAGAATATTTTTTATCATTATTGAATCTCCATAAATCCCTATAAAATTCACCAATAATCTTGATTAATATTTTATTTACAACTCAATATCATCATATTTTCACACTATCTATTTTCAACTCTATCAGTCTTGTATATTATTTCACATAAAACTATTTGTTATTTATATAAAATATTTATCATCCACAGCCGCCCGAAGGCGGCTGATTTGCTTACTAAATTATCAATCTTAGTTTCAACCCACACACATTAAAGTGCGGTATTACTGCTTTTCAGACGGCTCTCTTTTCAAATCGCAAAAAATCCGCCAATTTCTTCGCCTCATCCACTTCATCATGCGGAATCAATACATAACGCCACTGTTTGCCGCCATGCTGCACCGCATAATCAGACGCATGGATACACCACGCTGCTGCCGCCATCGCTTTTGCCTCCACCTCCGCACTTTGTAAATCTACACGTGCTTTGGTTTCGACCATCCACAGCGAATCTTCGGTTTCCACCACAAAATCAGGCAGATATTCGTGTTGCTCTGCCCCCAGTTTGTAATAAATCTGGAATTGCCCCTTTGCCGGTTTAAACCATTTATCCGCATCTCGTTCCAAAATCACCGCAAAACGGCGTTCGGTGTCGGAATCAAATTTTTGTAAGGGATACAGACATTTGGCAAAACCGCCGAACAGCATTTGCTTGATGCGGGTTTTGTCAACCAGCGTATCTCGCACCGAATGCACGCCCTCTCCCTCCGCCACTGTGTAATGACAGGCTTTGAGTGCGGTAAATCCTCTGTTCACTTTCACCTCATAATCCGCCGCTTCTTCCCAAAAATGCATCGCCATTTGGGCATGAATCAATCTTGCCAATTCACCGCCATAGGTATCCATGATTTCATGCAATTCATCTTGTGAATAATTTTGCGTTTGATAATGGGCGACAGCTTGCCCAGCCAAGTCATACAAAAAATCGGCTTGCGTCAGATAATCCACATCATCAAAATCCATCAACTTTTTGACAATATAATTCTCCAAATGTGGCTCACGAACACCGCTTTCACGGCTCAAGGTGAACTGCTGATTGTCTTTGCTCAAATGCTGCCAGACAATCTCACGCTGCCCCGGCTGAAAGTTTGGCAACGCCCCTAGCGTAAACGGATGAAAGCCCATATTTACCTCACCGCTTGGCACCACCGTAATGCATGGAATATCAATGGTTTTATCCACCAGCACTTGTGTGGTTTTGGCGACAATATCCGCCACATTCAGCACAGCGTCCGTATCGACTGCCAGCTCACCCTGTATAGACGATAGCCGCTTTTGCACTTCGGCAACAATCTCTTCTTGCCGTGCGGTATCCAATAAATCTTGAGAGGTTGGCGTATCAGTGGGACGGGATTCATAGCTCTTTAATACATGAACCGTTTCACGCATAATCTGTTTTTCACGTTCAGTTTGAAAGACGGGCGTTTGGGCTACTGTCTGCTTCACCCCTTCATTTTGAGGCGTTTCAGACGGCGTTGACACCAGCCCCAACATTTCCTCTGCAAGGCTTGCCACCTGCACGCTGACTTTTTTATCATCCGCACTAGGGGCATCCAAAATCACCTGCTGAAGCCGCAATACCGAATCACCTTTATTTGCCTCATCCACAATCTCCTGAAAGCGGTCGTGAGCAATGATATTGAGCCTGTCCACCGCCTCCACGCCCACACGCTTGCCATAAGGCAACCGCAAACCACGCCCGATAGACTGCTCAATCAACGTGCGGGCATTGGCAGCGCGCAGCGGCACAATGGTATAAAGATTGGTCACATCCCAACCTTCTTTGAGCATATTCACATGAATCACAATCTCGGTCGGCTCGTCCACACTTTCCACCGCCAGCAAACGGGCAATCATCTCTTCTTCATCTTTACCCGATTTGCTCGAATCCACCTGAATCACCTTGCCGGCATAGCGTCCGCCATAAAACGCCGCCGACTCAAGCAGTGCCAATAGCTGTGCCGCATGGGTGGTGTCACGGGCAATCACGAGCATAAACGGCTTCACCACCGCCGCATTGTTTTCACGGGCATAAGTCAACAGCTCGGCTTTGGTCGCCTCATGCAGGCGAATACCGTCTTCAAGCTTGATTTTTTCGATTTCTGCAGGCGTGTGGTTTTTGGCATTAAAATCACGCTGGGTTACCACCGCCGGTATTTTGACAAACCCATCGTCCATCGCCCGTGCCAACGGATAATCCATCACCACATTTTTGAAGGGAATAGGAGCTTTGGTGGATTCCACAAACGGCGTGGCGGTCAGCTCCAAGCCAAACAGCGGATTTAGCTCATTAATCGCGCGCATACCAGCTTGGGCACGGTAGCGGTGCGATTCGTCCATCAGCAGCACCAAATCGGGTAACTCTGCCAAATAATTAAAATAACTGTCGCCCAACACCTCACGCATTCGCTTGATACGCGGCTCTTTGCCACCACGCACTTCCGAATTAATTTTGGCAATATTAAAAATGTTGATACGCACTTCGGTAATCCAGTCGCCACTGGCAATATCCTGCCGCTCATAATCTTCACCCGTAATCACACGCGGCGGATTAATCGCAAATTCGCCAATCCCTTTAAACACATATTTGGGCATATTCGGTGTGAAATCGCTAATCAGTTTGTTATAAATCGTCAGGTTTGGGGCTAACACAAAAAAGTTATTCAGCCCATGTGCTAAATGCAAATAGGCAATAAACGCCCCCATCAAGCGGGTTTTGCCCACGCCCGTTGCCAAGGCAAAACACAAGGAAGGAAACGCCCGTTCAAAATCCTGCAAGGTGGCAAATTCGGCTTTTAACACCGCCAAAATATCCGCCACATCACGCTTGTGGGTTAGCATATCGGGGGCGGCATCCAAAGCCTGCTTTAAGCGTGCCAAACTCTCGGCTTGTGGTGCACGCAACGACAAACGGCCGTTAATGTGGTTTTGAGTTCTAATGCTCATGGTTTAATCTCTTGTTTTATTGTGTCATGACAATTGTGCAACAGCCTGTTGCACCAATACAGCATTCATAAAAACAGATGCTCACTCATCTTCCCCATCAAACAATCCGTCTTGATTACTGACCGCACTTTGACGCTTGGCGGTTTTCGTTTTCGGCTTGCTTGCAGGTTCTGACTTTGGCTCTAATTCAGGCTCCGCCATTGGCAAGTTGGCAATGTTTAAGCTGTAATCATCGTGTCCCCATTCACAGCGTGCCAATACCATTTTGGGGATTTTTTTCACGCTTAAATTGGCAAAACGCTCGGCCACCTGCGCCCCCGTCATCCCACGATACGCCGCACAACAAATCAGCAGGCTACGCCCCTCGCCCACCTCATCGGATAAGGCTTGCAACTGCTCGGCAGTCAGCGTCTGCGTGGTCACATACAAAAAATCCTGCTCGCTGGAAAAGCCGTGTTGCCACCACACGCTTTCAGACGGCTGATAAGTAAAGCCCTCCAGCCGTGCAATCGCTTCTGCCAACATGGCAGGGTTATAATCAGGATTGATAATCGCATTGCCCCATTTATCATTGACAATCAGGCTCGGCGCCAAACGGTAATAACGAAAACCGCCACCACCTTGCCAATTCACCGCCTTGGAAATACCGCCTTGATCCGTACCGTCAATCACCTTTTGCAAACGGGGGATAATATGCGTGTGGCAATGCTCGCCCAGCTCCACCATAATCCAACGCCGTCCCATTTTGTGGGCAACCGCACCTGTGGTGCCAGAGCCTGCAAAAGAATCTAGAACGAGGTCGTTAGGGTTGGTGGCAAGCTCTAGGCATCTTTTAATTAATTTTTCTGGTTTTTTCCCCTTACGGAAAGTAACCCCCCCTTCATTCGCAATCCCTTCCCATGCAATATCTTTCCATACGTTTGTTAACAATGCAGTTGCGGATAATTTTCCATCAATATCTGCAACATTTTTCTTATAAAAAATTAATTGCTGTCCATCTAAAACATATACATCTTCTAAACCAACGGCTCGCTCTAACTTAAAAACCTTACCCGCTTTATTTAATGACTCTCTTTTAAGCTGAACTATTTTTTCCCCAGCTCCAGAATCACTAATCGAGGCAAGGCGGCATACTTGACTTGCATTATTTAAAATAAAGTTATGAAAATGCTCTAATAAAGAATCTGGTCTGCAGGAACGTGAGGGCGGTGAATTTTCATAAGCATCCATTAATGATACTAGTCTCCAATTGGAAAAATCTTCATCTGGATTTACCAGCCATTTGTTATATGCATAATCAGGAACACGAGAAACCCTACCAGAATTTTCAATAAATTCATTTTTATTTTTGGCATACCATAAAATATATTCTGATGATTTAAAAACCCCAGGGTTTACGGTGCTAAATGCAGATGGAGATCTTGCTTCAATAGTTATTCTATTTACAAAATTACTTCTACCAAATATCTCATCAAGTATTACCTTGCAATAATCCAATTCATCGTCATTTAAATGAACAAATATGGAACCTTGTTCATTTAATAGCAACTTAAGTATTTTAAACCGTTCATACATCAAACCTAACCAAATCGAATGCTCCAACCCATCATCATAATTTTCAAACGCTTCTCCTGTATTAAATGGCGGATCAATATAGACACACTTCACCTTGCCGGCATACTCCTGCTCCAAGGCTTTGAGTGCCAGCAGGTTATCGCCAAAAATCAGTATATTATCAAAAATCGCCCCCTCCGACCGCACTTTGGCATGATAGGACTTGTCCGCATCTTCCAAAAGAATACGAGCTTCGAGCTTGGGGCGTTTTTCTTTGCCTATCCAAGTGAGTTCTAGTTTTTGTTTTTTCATGAAAAATATTTCCCTGAGCGGTTATTAAATGCAGGTTTTGTTCCTTCCAATACCGTAATAACCCTCTCGTTAATCTGTTGATTTTCAATTGATCCTGATTGGTAAGTAATTTTGAAATTATCAGCTCTATCAAAATGTGCATGAATAATTTGTTCTGCATCACAAACAACGGCTAAGTTGGGATTATGCGTTACCATAATAATTTGTCGTTTTTTCTTAGCCTCCGATAAAACAGGAACTAATAACCTATAAACAGTTTCATTATCTAAATTTTCTTCTGGTTGATCCAAGATAATCGGCATTTTACCTTTATCAACAAGCAGATAAAAAATTAGTAATAATGCACCTCTCTGTCCTGGCGACAATTGTTCAATTTGTGCTCCTTGAAATAATAATGAGTATTTGGGGTTAAGAAAATCTAATCCAAAAATCAAATCATACACATCCTCTGCTGTTTGATTTTTTCTAAGCATATTAAAGATACCCACAGAATCTAAATTATTACCTCTAGATGCATCTTCAATTTTATCAACTAACTGTTTTACAAAATTACATACTCCTTCTTTCGTATCTAAAGCATAGTTATCGAATAATTGCTTAACAACACCAATCCCCTCGCCTTGATCACGAAATTCACCCACATTTTGTTTGATAAAAGAAGATAATCGATTAGAAATAGCTTCTGGTGAAGTTGCAAGCGTGGCTAAAAACTTTAGTTGATAATCCTCTCGAATCAAATCATTATTTTCAATAAGTTCTTGAACGGGTGAAAACAATGCCTCTCGTGCTTTTCTCTGCTCATTTAAAATATCAAATATCTCACCTGTAAGTACTAAGCGTTGTTCTTTAAGCTCAGACAACTCTTCGGGCAGCCCTTTAATTTGCTCTATTCTTGCCTCTAAACCTAATTTAGTTTCAGGTTCGGTTGAAGCTCCAATTAATTTATCCAATCTTTTTTGCCACTCAAAAATATCACGCTGGTATTTCTCATATTGCTGTTGGGGAAAATTCAATTTTCCAGTTAATTCATTTTTAGTAGATTCTTTAACTATTAAGTACTGATCAATTTCTTCTTGCTTAAGCAAAAAAGCTTGTTGCTGTTGCTCAAATTCTATTTGTTTCTCATCAAGAATGGACTCACTTATATCAACCTTTACTAAATCGATCCAATCAATATTCAATGACTGGAGATCATCAGCTAAATTTTGTTTTGCTTGCAAAAATGCATGTTCAAGCAGCCTTAATTGCTCTCGAATATTTTCAACTGCTCTTTTATTTTTGGCACGTTGAATATTTTTAATATGCTCTTCATTCTTTTGATTTTTTAAATTATCAATATCTAAATTGATTTGGCTTAGTTGTTCAGAATATTCTTGCTCTTCTTTCGTCAATTGCTCAGAAGGAGCGGCTACATCTACAGGTCTTAATTTTTGATACTCTTCTATTTCCTTTATTTTAAGCAAAAGAAGTTCTTCTAATTTTTTAAGCTCAATAGGTTGAAGCTGCTCTTCAATTCGAACAATTTTCTCATTAGTAACAGATAAATTTTTTCTAAATTCCGCTATCCTATTTCTAAGAGATTGTTCTTGTTTATCAACCAACTGCTCAAAATCAAGAGTGTCTAGCCGAATTTCTTCATTTGTATGAGAAAAAATAACAGATCTTAATTCTTTTTCGAATGCATCTGACTCGTTTGATGTGTGTCTATTGCACAATTCTTCAAAATAACCCTGTGGAATATAACGAACTTGTTCCGCTCTTTCCTCAGGAGACTGCTCATTTAGCTTTCTTGATTCCGTGCTGTCATCACACCACGTTAGCGTACCTGTGAAATGATTGGCTGGCTCTCCTGATTTCCCACAAAACCTCCCTTTTTTAAGGAAGCTAAAGTGGTTTAATTGTTTAGAATTGCCCAACATTGCAATAATATCAGCCAAAGCACTTTTTCCACTGCCCTTATTCCCAATAATTGCAATTAAATCAGGATTTAACGGAATATCGCAACCACCAAGCCACTGACCTATTTCAGATTTATTACCTGTTCGGGAGACTTCCAAAGAATCAATATAAAAAGTCTTATTGGTCTCAATTTCATATAACTTGGGAGGTTTTTCTCCAATATAAGATCGTTTGGCAGGCTCTAGAATTGCCTGTTGCAAACCTCTAAATGATGGCTCTGCTTTAACCCAAGTCTTTTTATTGGAAGGAAAATCACCATAACCACGTTTATCATTATTACCAGTATCGCCCACAAAACAATGAGCATCACTACCAGAAACAGCCAAGCGAGGTGTATTTTTTAAACCATCTTGAAAATTATCAAAATATTTAGCATTTCCAGATGTCTTCTCTCCAACAAATGCTGCTCTCAAATCAGCATTATCCCTAGATTCAAAAATAGGTGAACTCTGAAAAAGCCCCATTGCATACGCGTAATGCTCCTGCCATTTAATTTCAGCTAAGCCATCGTTGGTATCCCAAGGCATAAACCCTACAGCATAGCCATTAGGTACTTTTGCAATTGCATCTTTATAGGAATCAGGATTGATTTCAGCAATTATCGAACCTGCTAATAATGCAGATTCTTCACAAGCGACTTTCTGTTTGTCAAAACCATGCTTCTTTAACTTATCCTCACCCACATGCTCACGAGCGAGTTCCTTTAATGCCGATGCAGATAATGGTCTATTGACCAATTCAACTTTAAGAGCGGATTGAAAATCTAAAAGCACCTGATCTTCAATTTTATTTGAAAAAATAACGTGAGCATTCAAACGCCCTTTCATTGGGGCTGCTAAACGCAATTCTATTCCAGGGAAAACAACTTTATTTAACGCAGGTGCATCCGAATCTTTCAACCTAGCTTGCAATTTAAACCAACCATCAAATGTCCAATAATCCATAATTGCAAAAACTGCTGGCTCCGCTTGATTCAAAGCATTAATCATCTCATCAATCAGTTGATTATCATGGGTATTATTACCATTAAATTTATCACCATTCCAATGAAATGAAGCTGGTGTATGGATATGTAAATCCCACTGTCTCCATATTGAACCACGCTGTTGCTCTCTCTTATTCATCACACTACCTCCCATTCAATCACAAACAATTCTTTTTCCTCTACTTGCTGCTGCAAGTTTGCCTCCAACTCGTCAATCAATTCATTACGCTGTCTGTCGATGTCGTCCTGTTTGTCATACAGTTCACGCCGCTGTTTGCTACGTTTGTTTTCAAGTTCACGTTGCTTCTTTTGCCAATTCAATTTCTCTTCCAATGTGGCAGCTGTGGCGGTGGTGCGGCGTACTTCTTTGATTTCACGGTCGGTATCTTTGATGGCTTGCTCCAGCCCAAGCTTGAGGTCGTCCGCCCAGTCGTCCAGCTTTTGTAGCTCTTGAACAAAATAGCCAAGGTTACGCTGGCTCGCTTCGCTCAACAAGGCTTCACGGCGGCTTGCTATGTCTTGGGTTAAGCCTGTCTGAATACTGATGGCAGACAGCTGCTCCGCTATAGTAGCAGGCAGACGAAGCAGTTTTTCGGGGTCGTCCGCGGTCAACACCTCGCCACTGTTGCTGATGGCGGCAATCAGCAGATGCTGCTCCTCATTGCCCAGTGCCTGAATGCTGATTAATTTGGCAATCAATTGTCCACGTTGCCCACGATAGGGTTTTAGTGTGCTGATTTGGCTGCCATAAGCTTCATAATCAAAGGTGAGCCGTGCCGGTGGGCAGACGTGGTTTTTGGCTTGGTTTAAGATGGCTTGCGCCAAGGGGTGATTGATACGATAAAGCAGTGCTTCGCCGCTTTGACGTGGCAATTCATACCGACCTGTTGCTACGCTACCAAGGCTGCCTGAAAGATTATCGGGAAGTTTGTTTAACACAAACCCTTGCGGATTAAATTCGGCATCATCACCCAATGCACTTTGGGTCAACTCAAGCAGCATACGTTCGTATTTGCTGCGAGTGGCTTGGCTGTCTTCAGCACGAATGCGTAATTTTTCTTGCACTTCTTCATCAAAGTTTTCGAACAGGGTTTGACGGGTTTTCATCATCGCTTGGTTGATTTCACCCGAAAGCTCTTGTTGCAGGTCGTTAAAGCCTGCTTTGATTTCTTCGGGCAAACGGCAATGGCGATAAATGTCGGCAATGCGTCGCTCCACATCCACGCCCGAACCAATCGCTCCCAGCACTTCATCACTGGCACCAAATACGCCGTCAAACAACTGAAATTTTTGTTTCAGCAGTTCATACACACGGGCATCGGCTTCGTTGTTGCGATCGACAAAGTTCACCACAACCACATCGTGCTTTTGCCCATAGCGGTGACAACGCCCGATACGCTGTTCGATACGCTGCGGATTCCACGGTAGATCATAGTTGATAATCAGCGAGCAAAATTGCAGGTTGATGCCTTCTGCTCCAGCTTCGGTGGCAATCATGATGGTGGCTTGTTCTTTGAAATATTCAACCAAAGCGGTACGGATATCGGCAGTTTTTGAACCGGTGATTTTGTCGCTGCCTTCGTGGCGTTTTAGCCAATCTTTGTAGATTTTTTGGGCTTTAGCATCGCTGTTGGTACCGTTAAACAGCACAATATTTTCGCCGTTTTCTCCGGCATAAGCGGTTTGGGATAAGCATTGCAACAGATAATCTTGGGTGCGTTTGGATTCGGTAAAGATAATGGCTTTTTGTGCCGCCCCCAAACGTTTGAGTTCAGCGAATGCTTTTTCCAATCCGCTCAATAGTGCTTTGCCTTTTGCATCGTCTTGAATGGCGAGTGCCAGATTTTTAAAGTGTTCCAGCTCTTTAATTTCTGCTTTGATGGCTTCATATTCTGTGGCGGTCAATTGCGGCTTTTCATCCGCTTCTTCAGTCCATTCTTCTGCCTTTTCATCCAGGCTTTCATAGTCTTCATCCAGCGTTTCCACCAAATCGGGAATTTGTGCTTCTGCCAACACATTTTGCAGCCGCTTGCTCATGGTATCCAGCGCTCCGGCAATCGCCCGACTGCTTGATGCCAATAGCTTCCACAACACAAGCGAGATTAATTGCCTTTGCCCCTCCGGCAATGCTTTTAAATCAGGGCGACGCAGATAATCTGCCACTAAGTCAGAAAATTCCCGCTCCTGTGTGGATGGGGTAAATTCTTGCACGATGGCACGGCGTTCGGTGTAGGCAACATAAGGCTGAACCTGCCGACGCAAGGTGCGTTTGCACACCGGATTCAATCGTTGCCGCAGATTGCTTAGGGTTTGCTCGGTTGCCCTTGCACCAAACTGACCACGAAAACTGTCCAAATCGCCAAAAACACGCTCATCAATCATGCTCACCAAACCGTAAAGCTCAAGCAATGAATTTTGTAGTGGCGTGGCGGTCAGCAACACTTTAGAATGAACGTGTGCCAGTGCTTCTTGCAAGGCTTTGGCGATAACATTGCCTTTTTTATACACATTACGCAGGCGATGCGCTTCATCCAGCACCGCCAAATCCCAATCAATGGCTTTGATATCTGCCGCTTTTGACTTGGCAAACTGATAGGAACAAATGACAGGCACTTCTTGCCGAAAAGGGTTTTGTCCTTGTTTTTTGATGGCGTTGTAGCTTTTGGCTTCTAGAATAATGCCTTGTAAGCCGAATTTTTCCTGCAACTCTTGGTGCCATTGTTTGCGTAAGTTAGCAGGCGTGATAATCAGAATACGGCGTTTACGCTCCGCAAAGCGTTGCAAAATCACGAGACCCGCTTCAATGGTTTTACCCAAGCCGACTTCATCCGCCAATATCACGCCGCGCGATAAGGGATTTTGACAAGCAAATAAAGCCGCATCTACCTGATGCGGATTTAAATCAACTTGTGCATCCACCAAAGTACTGGCTAATGATGCCATGCTGCCGTCTTCCGCTTGACGGGCAAGCATCCATGCGTAATATTGACTTTGATGAAGGGTAAGCGCTTGCTTTAACATCTGTTTATCCGTTATTGAGCCGATTTGAAATGATTATAGTGCTTCACTATTTTAAATACAACTTTTAAGAATGATATAATAAAATTTCTTTAAAACACCGATTGTTCTGCCCTGATAAAGTCAGGATTCTCCCAACCAAGTCCCGCCACCTCATCATACAAATCCAACCCAATCAAACTGTAAAACTGCTTGCCGAATTTCTTCTCGTTAATCGGCTCTATCCGTCCGGCTTTATACAACTCAACCAAAGCACTTGTAGGAATTTGTACGGTGTAGGATTGCAGTTTTCGCAAGATACCGCCGATTTGTTCTGCTTCGCGCAGGTGGCTAATCAGGGTTTTGGCTTCCTTGTTAAACGGGATAATCAGCGGCTGCATGTGGGTTTCTATCATGCAAAATTTTTGGGCGATGGTTTGAAATGGGTAATCCATACTAGCTCCCGCATCACTGTGCATTTTTAAGATTTGTTTGCTATCTAATTCGCTACCTTTTTGCGCATACACTTCTTTAAAATAAGCCGTGATTGCTTCAATGGAGAGCAAGTCGTCGGCATATTGACGCACAATGGCACGCATGGCGCCGGTGAGTTCGCCCAGTTCCGGCGGGGCTTTCCATTGGCTTTCGGGTTGGAATACCCATACAAAGCTTCTTTCAGGCGGCCTTTTGCCTTCACGGTTGCAGCGTCCGGCGGCTTGGGCAATGCTGTCTAAGCCTGCTTCAGCACGCATTACCAGCGGAAAATCGACATCGACGCCAGCCTCAATCAAAGAGGTGGCAATCACACGGCAAGGCTTGCCGTCTTTGAGGCGGCTGCGGATTTCGTCCAGTATTTGACTGCGGTGTTTGGCACACATTAAGGTGGTGAGGTGGTACACGCCGTCTGACTGTTTGGTGTTGTCATACAGGCTGCGGGCGTGGCGACGGTTGTTAACGATGATGAGGATTTGTGGGTGTCCGGCAAGTTTTGCCTGTAAATCGACATCGGTTTGACTGCCGATGTGAACAACGGTGGTGCGACGCAGTTGCTCAAACAGTGCGTTCGGATTGGGGGCAAGTTCACGCACATTATCAAAACCACGATAAAAGCCTTGTTCTGCCTGCACCGCAGGTTGGGTGGCGGTGCACATCACCACGGTGCAATGGTAGTTTTGTGCCAGCTCCTTAATTGCCTGCATAATCGGCAACAGCAGTTTCAAGGGCAGCATTTGCGCTTCATCGAGGATAATCACGCTGCCTGAAATATTGTGCAGTTTGCGACAACGCGAAGAGCGGTCGGCAAACAGTGATTCAAAAAATTGCACGGCGGTGGTAATCACAATGGACTTGTCCCAGTTTTCCGACGCTAGCCGCAATTTGTCTTTGCTGTGCGTGTCGTACAGTTTGGTGTCGTCAAAGTTGCTGTGGTGCTCCAGCACCGCACTTTCGCCCAATTCGCCAAAGGCTTTGCGGAACTCGGCGGCGTTTTGTTCGATGATACTGGTGAACGGAATCACATAAATCACCCGCCGCATGGCGTAGCGTTTGGCATGTTCCAAGGCAAATGCCATGGAGGTGAAGGTTTTGCCGCCACCGGTCGGCACAGTAAGGGTAAATAAGCCTTTGGGCTGCTCGGCTTGTGAGGTGGCGTGGTCGAGAATTTCGCTACGCAAACGGTTGAGCTCGGCATGACGCTTTTGTGCTTCGGTTTGCTCGGGTGCGGCGGCGATACGCCGTCTGAAAGTGTGGATAAATTCGTTAAACTGCTGCTGTAAGGCATTTAAATCGGGCGATTCGCCGCGTAAAACGGGCTTATTTTCTAAATTGGCGTAAAAGGCTTCGGTGTCGAGAAAATCAGCGTCCACCAAACAGGAATACAGCATTCGGGTGAAAAAGGCGTAGGAAAAAAGAGGATGATATTTATCCCTTTGCAACGCTGGTGCTGGTATCTGATCAGGCAGATTGATTTCTTGTTGCCAAATGTCATCAAGCTGCGGAATGTCTTTGCCAAATTGCAAAGCCAACCGCTGCTTTAAGGTGCGGCGGTTATCGCCCTCGCCATCGCCGTTTGCCAAGCCTGCGTGATGCCCGGCAATGCAAAAAGCCATCAGTTTGCCAACTATCGGCCATTTTTCAAAAGCGATTTTTGCTCCGGCAGTGGCGTGATCTACAGATTGACCGCCATGTAATCGATCGTTAAATTCAGACGTATATTTCCCGAGATCGTGTAATTTTCCATTATAATAAGCAAGCTGCGAGCTATTGAAAAAACGCGCAAATTCTGCTGCTAATGTAGCTACATTTTCCCCATGGCTGATTAATGTTTGCCAATTTGAATAATCGCCTAAATGACCCGAATGGGCATAGTATATTTTTGTTGGTTTCATACCACCTCTCTTTTCCGTTGCAAAAAAGGAGGTAATCACCTCCCTTTATTTAGTACTTTTATCTTATTCATCACCCCGCAAACAACAGCAACAACACTGCCAGCACTTGCGGTGAGATAATCCGCATAAACATCACCAGTGGGTAAACCGTTGCATAAGAGAGTGCGGCAGCGCCACTGTCTTCTTTGATGCCGTTGGCAAACGCCAGCGCAGGCGGATCGGTCATTGAACCGGCGAGTAAACCGCTGAGGGTGAGATAGTTCATTTTGCCGTATAGGCGGGCGACGATGCCGGTGACCATCAACGGAACGAAGGTGATGATCGCGCCGTATAGCATCCATTCCAAGCCATCCCCGCTGAATAAGGTGTTGACAAAGTTGGCTCCTGCTTTAATTCCGACAACGGATAAGAAAAGCACGATTCCGATTTCACGCAGTGCAAGGTTGGCGCTTGGCGGCATAAACCAGTAAAGTTTGCCGATGCTGCCGATCCGCGCCAAAATCAGGGCGACGACTAACGGACCACCTGCCAAACCTAATTTTAAGGCGACCGGAAAGCCCGGCAGTGAAATCGGAATTGAACCGACTAACACACCGAGCAAAATCCCGATAAACACCGGCAGCATTTGTACTTGCTGCAATTTTTGCTGTGCGTTGCCGATCACCGCCGTAACCGCTTCAATCGCATCTAAGCGCCCGACTAGATTCAACACGTCACCGAATTGCAAACTGGTGTTGCTGGTCGGCACCAGTTCGATCCCGGCACGGTTCAAGCGGGAAATCACCACTTCGTATTTCTGCTTGATTTTCAGATCGCGGATTTTTTTGCCGAGCGCCTGTTCGTTGGTCACCACCACCCGCACTGAACGCAGATCCGTGCCACGGGTTGAAAGTGACTCTTTCACGATTTCGCCCACCACCAGTTGCACACGATGCAGATCCGGCATATCGCCGACCAAGTGCATAATGTCGTTCTGCTGCACTTCGGTGTCGGCGTGCGGCACGATCAGCTCCTCGCCGCGTTTCAAACGCGAACACAGCACATTTTTCGCCTCGAAACCCGGAATCGAACGAATTTTCAGCCCGCTGATATTCGGATTGGTAATCTTCACATTCAGTGTACTCAAGCTCTCTTTATCGTGCCCAGATTCTTTTTCAAATTTTTGATGCTCTTCCTCAATCTTGATTTTGAAGAATAACCGCACCAGCCAAATCGCCAGCAGAATGCCACAAATTCCGAACGGATAGGCAATCGCATACGCCATACCCATGGTTTCGGTGATATTGGTCATGCCCAATTCCGCCAAGATCTGCTGCCCCGCCCCCAACGACGGCGTATTGGTGACCGCTCCGGAGAAAATCCCCAAGATAATCGGCAATTCCACGCCGAAAGCCAAATGCAGCACCACCACTAACAGCGCGCCAAGCAGCACGATCATCATCGCAAACAGGTTGAGTTTTAACCCCGATTGCCGCAAGGAGGCAAAAAAGCCCGGTCCGACCTGAATCCCGATCGTGTACACAAACAGAATCAAGCCGAATTCCTGAATAAAGTGCAACGTATGCGGATCAAGATTCAATCCGTATTGATTAATAAAATGCCCGACAAAAATTCCGCCGAACAACACCCCGCCAATTCCAATTCCGATACCTCTTATCTTCAAATGCCCCAACCACAATCCGATCACGGCAACCAAAGCAAGCAGGCTAATCGTGATAGCAATATCACTCATAACATCTCCTATTTTCTTTAAAATTTTAAAATAATAAACTGCGTCTATTATACCCATGTTAAATCAGCAAAAATTTGCTATAGTGCAAACTTTTAAAACAAAGCTGATAGTTTTTATGTAAAAATTTGAGCGTATTGTTAAACTTTCTCGCTATTTGAGAATCAAATGCTTAACGTTTGTTACTGTTGTTTGTAAAAGTAGGATTATCATGAATTGGCAACAAGAACTGTTCGACTCCGCCGTCTGGCTGGCACAAGCCTTTATCGGCAGCATGCTGTTTTTAGTGGTGCTGGCGTGTTTATTGATCAAATTTAGCCGTTGGGGCAAGCAATTTTGGCAGCTCGCCGCCGACTATATTGATCCGAAAAATAACCTGAAAGCGATACTGTTATTTTTAGTGATCGTGCTGTTTTCCTTAATGGGCGTGCGCTTGAATGTGGTGTTGTCGAACTGGTATAACGTGATGTACGGCTCGCTGCAAGATTTGAATGCACCGCTCTTTTGGCAGATGATGGCGGTCTTTGGCGTGTTGGCAACGGTCAACGTGGTATTGGTGCTTTGCAGCTATTATCTGTCGCAACGTTTTACCATTAATTGGCGCACCACGCTCAACCAAAAGTTTGTTGATCGCTGGATGGCAAACCGCACTTACTATAAAGCACAATATAATTACAGCCAATTGGACAACCCCGATCAACGTATCCAACAAGATATTCAATCTTTCGTCTCCAGCTCGCTGAGTTTCTCCACCGGCTTGATCAGCGCGGTAACTTCAATCATCGCATTCACCATTTTATTATGGAAACTCTCCGGCCCAACCGCACTTTTCGGCATGGAAATCCCACATGGCATGGTGTTTGTCGCATTTGGGTATGTTTTGATCACCTCGCTGTTCGCATTCAAATTAGGGCGTCCGTTAATCGCCCTCAACTTCTTAAATGAAAAACTGAACGCTAATTATCGTTATTCATTAATTCGAGTGAAAGAGTATGCCGAAAGTATCGCTTTCTACGGCGGCGAAAAAACCGAGCAAAACATCTTGTTAAGCCAGTTTGACAAAGTGATCGGCAATGTGTGGCAAATTGTTTACCGCACATTGAAATTCAGCGGATTTAACTTGGTGGTCAGCCAAACTTCGGTGGTGTTTCCGTTCCTGATTCAGGCTAGCCGCTTTTTCAGCAAACAAATTTCACTCGGCGATCTGATGCAGACCGTCAATGTGTTCGGGCAACTGCACACCAGTCTGTCGTTTTTCCGCAGCTCGTATGATGAATTTGCCTCATATAAAGCCACCCTCGACCGTTTAACCGGATTCAACGCCGCAATGCGCAGCGCCGAGCAGCTGCCGATGCCGCAGATTTGTGAGCACACCAGCCATTTACACGTCAAAGCGCTAACGGTTAAAACACCTTCGCATCACCCTTTGATTCACAATTTGAATCTGGAAATTGCACCGACCAGCTGCCTGTTGATCCAAGGCCCGTCCGGTGTCGGGAAAACCACGCTACTGCGCACTTTAGCCGGATTATGGGCATACGCCGAAGGCGAAATCGCCGCCCCGAGCAATGCACTGTTTTTGTCGCAAAAACCGTATTTGCCGCAAGGTCGATTGCTAGATGCGTTGTATTACCCGAATACCCCGCCGCAAAAAAGCGACTATCAAGACGAGCAAGCGGTGTTGCAAAAAGTCGCGCTGGCACATTTGGCGGATAAATTGAGTGAGCGCAATGAATGGACGCAGATTCTGTCATTAGGCGAACAGCAGCGTGTTGCGTTTGCGCGTTTGTTGTTGAATAAGCCGCAAATCGTATTTTTAGACGAAGCCACCGCCAGTATGGACGAGGGTTTGGAAGATGCGATGTATCGTTTGTTGCAACAAGAATTGCCGCAAAGCACCATTATCAGTGTAGGACATCGTTCAACCTTAAAACGCTTCCACAGTGATTTCTTGCATGTCCAACCCGACGGCGGTTGGCTGCTCACCCGGCAATAATTAATCTCAAGTGCGGTTTCGTTTAGACCGCACTTGGTTATTCGCTGTTGTTTGAGCGTAGCAAGTCTGCCCGCAAAGCGGGCGAATTAAAAATTTTCCGTTAAGCAAATTCACACTCAGCGAAGATCGGCGACGCAATTGGGGGTGTGTTTTTTGCTTACTTTTTTGCACGAGCAAAAAAGTAAGTCGTGTTCAAACCCAATACGCTTTTTCACAGCCTGCCTAAAATATCCCCGATAATCACTTTCTATTTACTTTTTTATGCTTATAATATTCGGTTTATTGTTGCTAACTACAATCGAGAAAATTATGACTGATTTAAACACCACCCTTGCCGAACTCAAACGCGGCGTTGAAGAAGTGCTTTCCGAAGCTGACTTAATCGAAAAACTCAAAGAAAATCGCCCACTGAAAGTCAAATTGGGCGCCGATCCGACAGCGCCGGACATTCACTTAGGGCACACCGTGGTGTTAAATAAATTGCGCCAATTCCAACAATTAGGGCATGAAGTCTATTTCTTAATCGGCGATTTCACCGGCATGGTCGGCGATCCGTCCGGCAAAAACACCACCCGTCCTCCGTTGACGCGTGAAGACGTGTTGGCAAATGCCGAAACCTATAAACAGCAGATTTTCAAAATTCTGGATCCGCAAAAAACCAAAACCGTGTTTAACTCCGAGTGGTTGGGGCAACTGGGCACCGAGGGGATGATTCGCCTTGCGTCAAACTACACCGTAGCGCGAATGCTGGAGCGCGACGATTTCAAAAAACGCTTTAGCAATAACCAACCGATTGCAATCCACGAATTTATCTACCCATTATTGCAAGGACATGATTCAGTCGCGCTGCAAGCCGACGTCGAACTGGGCGGCACCGACCAAAAATTCAACCTGCTGGTTGGACGCGAATTGCAAAAATCCGCCGGGCAAAAACCACAAGTCGCAATCACCATGCCGCTGCTTGAAGGGCTGGACGGCGAGAAAAAAATGTCGAAATCTCTTGGCAACTACATCGGCATCAGCGAAGCGCCGGATGATATGTTCGGCAAAGTGATGTCAATTTCCGATGAATTGATGTGGCGCTGGTATGATCTGCTCTCTTTCCGCCCACTGAGCGAGATTGCCGAATTGAAAACCGAGGTTGAAAACGGACGCAACCCGCGTGATGTCAAAGTGCTGTTGGCAAAAGAGATCATCGCGCGCTTCCACAGCGACGCCGACGCCGACGCTGCCGAGCAAACCTTTATCAACCGTTTCCAAAAAGGCGCAATGCCGGACGAAATGCCGGAATTTGAATTTGAAGGCGAAATCGGCTTGGCGAACTTGTTGAAAGAAGCCGGGCTGGTGGCTTCCACTTCCGAAGCAAACCGCATGGTTCAACAAGGCGGCGTAAAAATTAACGGCGAAAAAGTGGACGACGCCAAGCTGGTGATCACCGCCTCAAGTGCGGTTTACCAAGTCGGTAAACGCAAATTTGCTAAAGTGACAGTAAAATAATCACCCAACTTTTGAATAAAAAAACGGCGCTCTGCATCACTGCTAAGCGCCGTTTCGCTTTATTTGAAGCGAGAAAATCGCCCCTTACAAACATATTTTTACACTAAAAATTACGCATTTCGGTTATTTTTTGTTATTCTGAATTGGGTTCATTCTAAAAAGTGAGGATTATTATGAAAAAAATTGCATTTAAATCATCTATTTTAGCCTTAGTCGTCTTATTCGCAGCCGGCTGTTCAAACATGAACCAACGGCAAAAAAACACTGCAATTGGTGCAGCCGTAGGCGGTGTCGCCGGCAATGTGATCGGCAACAGCACCGGCGCAACTCTTGGTGGTGCCGCACTGGGTGGCGTAATCGGCAGCCAAATCGACTAATTCAACTTGAGGGCGAGTTCACAACTCGCCTTAAATTTTCCCACAAAAGCCATTTTTTGTATTATCCTGCCAACCTAACGACTCAATAACTCACAGCGAGCCAGATATGACAAAAGCGAAACAATTTCAACCGATGGTAAAAATAGACGCCTATTTGATCCCCGCCAGCAAAGCCAAGCAGTATATCGCCGACCGCACTTTAGCCGCCGAACGGTTGGAAAAAGCGATGCTCACCTTCTGTGAACGGATCGAATACGGCGGCAAAGATTCGGAAGACGGCGAATTTATCACCGGCATCGACCAGCACGGCGAATATATCGTGCTCATGCACCTCAGCCCGGAAGACGTCGCCGCCGTCAACGCCTGCGCCAGCGAAGAAGAATTAGTGGTGTTACTGAAAGCGCAATAGCGGCAAAGTGCGGTTTGAATGGCTTGAAAAAACCTGACATTTGTCAAGACAATATGCTAAAGTTTTCCTTATTTTGTTGTCATTCAGGAAGCCGCTCATGCTCGCTAATTCATTGCCAAAATTGCAAACCCTGCTGTCACATTTAGCCCCCTCGATTTCAGACACCGAGCTCAACACTAATCCATTCTGGCAACAACTCCAAACCGCACTTTCGCTTTCTGATTTTCTGTTTGAGGTGTTAACTAAGCAGCCGGAGCTGTTGGCGCTGTGGGCGCAAAATCCGCCGTCGTTGCAGACTTGTGGCGATTATGCTGGGCGGCTTGCGCAGTTGTTAAACGAGGTGAATGACGAGGAACAGCTTTATCGGGTGTTGCGCCAATTTCGTAATCGGGAAATGGCGGCGTTGAGTTTTTGTCAAAGTCTGAATTTGATGTCGGTTGAGCAGACCTATACCGCACTTTCGCTGCTGGCGGAGAGCCTGATTGTGGCGACGCGTGATTGGTTATATCCGAAACTCTGTCAGGAATTGGGCACACCGACCAACAAGTGCGGTCAGCCGCAGCCGTTACTGATTTTGGGCATGGGCAAACTGGGCGGTTATGAGCTGAATTTTTCCTCTGATATTGATTTGATTTTCACCTATCCTGAAAAGGGTGAAACGGTCGGCGCACGGCGCAGTGTCGATAATTCCCAATTTTTTATCCGTTTGGCGCAGCGGATTATCAAGGCGTTGGATCAACGCACCATTGACGGCTTTGTGTATCGCACCGATATGCGGCTGCGTCCGTTCGGCGATGCCGGTGCGCTGGCGTTGAGCTTTGCCGCCATGGAGGATTATTATCAGGAACAGGGGCGCGATTGGGAGCGCTATGCGATGATTAAGGCACGTTTAATGGGCGATGAAGCTGCCAATCCGTATTATGCCCAATTAAAAAAAATGCTGATGCCGTTTGTCTATCGCCGTTATATTGATTTCAGCGTGATTCAATCACTGCGTGATATGAAAGCGATGATTGAGCGTGAAATCCGCCGCCGTGGACTGGTGGATAATATTAAACTGGGCGCCGGCGGCATTCGCGAAGTGGAATTTATCGTGCAGGTGTTTCAGCTGATCCGTGGCGGGCGTGAACCCGATTTACAACACCGTTCGCTGCTAAAGGTTATACCGCACTTGGTGCGTTTGAATCTGATTGCCGAGCCGGAAGCCGAAGCACTGCAAGCGGCATATCTGTTTTTGCGTCGGGTTGAAAATGTGTTGCAAGCGATAGGCGATCAGCAAACCCAGCTGTTGCCGCAAACGGAACAAGACAAAGTGCGGTTGGTGTATGCCTGCCGACGGTTCACGGTGCTGAATGCACAGGGCGAAACGGTTGAGGTGTGCAATCCGATTGAGGATTGGGACAGTTTTTATGCTTGCCTGCAACAGCATCATCAAAGTGTGCGCAATGTATTTAAGCATTTGATTGGCGATGAAAACGAAACCCAAGAGCAACAGCAAAACGAATCGGTGTGGAATGATTTTCTGCACCTCGGCAACCAAACGGAATACCTCGACAGCGTGCTGCAGCACTACGTTTTTTCCGCTGAACTACAGCAGAATCTGCATGACACCTTAAGCCAATTTCAACATGAAATTCAACGCCGCCAAATCGGGCAACGGGGGCGAGATGTGCTGAATAAATTGATGCCGAGACTGCTCGATCGGCTGTTTGCTCAGCCGCAAGTGGAAAATGTGTTGGCAAAAATTTTGAACATCATCAGCAAAATCGCCACCCGCACCACCTACCTTGAACTGTTATTGGAACACCCTGCAGCGTTAAATATGCTGATTCGACTGAGTGCCGCTTCGCCGATGATCGCCGAGCAAGTCGCCAATTATCCGATTTTATTAGATGAATTGTTGGATCACAAAACCCTGTTCAATCCGCCGCCGTTCAGCGAATATCGCTACACCTTAAGCGATTATCTGCTGCGGATTCCGCAAGAGGACGAAGAACAGCAGATTGATGCGCTGCGCCAATTCAAACAAGCAACACTGCTACGCACTGCCGCCGCCGATATTTTAGAAGTGCTGCCGGTGATGAAAGTCAGCGATCATCTGACTTATCTGGCGGAAGCGATTGTCAGTGCGGTGGTGAATTTAGCGTGGCAACAAGCCACTCAACGCTTCGGCACGCCACAACATTTGCAAGACGATGAAAAGCATTTTGTGGTGATTGCCTACGGCAAACTGGGCGGCATTGAACTGGGCTACAATTCCGATTTAGATCTGGTGTTTTTATACGATGCGCCGCCCAACAGCCAGACCGTCGGCGGCAAACGCAGCATCGACAGCAGCCAGTTTTACCTGCGTTTGGCGCAAAAAATCATCAGCATTTTTAACATCAATACCCGTGCCGGCGTGCTGTATGACGTGGATATGCGGCTGCGCCCGTCGGGTTCGTCGGGGCTGTTGGTCAGCAGTTTAGACGCCTTTGAAAAATACCAACAACAAGACGCTTGGACATGGGAACGGCAAGCCTTGGTGCGCGCCCGTGCGATTTATGGCGAAACCGCACTTTGTGAACGTTTTGAACGAATTCGAGCAGATATTTTGTCTACCCCGCGCGATTTAGCACAGTTAAAAACTGAGGTGGTAGAAATGCGCGAAAAAATGTATCAGCACCTTGCTAACGCTCAAACGGATTTATTCAACATCAAAACCGACGCCGGTGGAATCACCGATATTGAGTTTATCGCCCAATATTTGGTGTTGGCAAATGCGCCGACACACCCTGAACTGAGCCGCTGGTCGGACAACGTGCGGATTTTCGACAGCATGGCGCAAGCCGGTGTGTTGAGCCTTGAACAAAGCAAAAAACTGAAACGCTGTTATGTGGATTTGCGCAATCAGATCCACCATTTAAATCTGGTCGGCAAAAAATCACTTGTCAGCGATCAGGCGTTTGTTGTAGAAAGAGCGTTCGTCAGGGAAATCTGGCAACAGCTGTTTGAGGCATAAAATAGGCTTGCGCCTCAGGATATAACAACGCAAAATAGCGTTTGTAGCGGAATGCAAATCGGCAACGCCTCCCTCTGTCCTTCGGACATCTCCCTCCGCACGCGGAGGGAGAGAAATTTGTCCCCTCCACTTGCGGAGGGCTGTCAAAACGGGGACCGGCGATTTTATAACAATATCATTACTACACGACAACACACATCATTACAGGACAGCTATGATACGAGATACCGAATTAGTGGAATGGTTTAGGGAGTCCACCCCCTATGTGAGTTTGCACCGTGACAAAACCTTTGTCATCATGCTGGACGGCGACACCATCGCCAGCAAGAATTTCATTAATATCATCAATGACATCAGTTTGCTACACAGTTTGGGGATTAAACTGGTGGTGGTGTTCGGCGTGCGTCATCAAATTAATGAAACGCTGCAAGCCCATAATCTTGATCCGGTTTATCACAAAAATATTCGCATTACCGATGCCGACACCTTAGAACTGGTGAAACAAGTGGTCGGCAAGCTGCAATTCGACATTAGCGCGCGTTTGTCGGTGCGCACCTTTAATTCCAGCAATCACAGCAACAACAGCATTAACGTGGTGAGCGGCAATTTTGTGATCGCCCAGCCGATTGGAGTTGATGACGGCGTGGATTATATGTTGAGCGGCAAAATCCGCCGCATCGATATTAAAGCGATTAAACAACAGCTGGATAACGATGCGATTGTGCTGCTCGGTCCGATTGGGGCTTCGGTGACCGGTGAAAATTTCAATATGCCGTTTGAAGATATTGCCACTCAAGTGGCGATTAAACTGAATGCGGAAAAGCTGATCGGCTTCTGCGCCGACGACGGCATTCGTGATGAAAACGGCGACATTATCGCTGATCTATTCCCACAACGTGCGGCGGTTCATCTGCATGAACTGATCGAAAACGGGCACTATCACAGCTCGCAAGCCCGCTTCCTGCAAGCGGCGATTGATGTCAGCCGTGCCGGCATTAAACGTTCGCACTTGCTGAACTATGAAGAAGACGGCACCTTGCTGCAAGAGTTGTTCTCACGCGACGGGATCGGGACTCAGGTGTCAATGGAAAGCTCCGAAACCATTCGGATCGCCACCATTCAAGACATCGCCGGTTTGTTGGCATTGATTCAACCGTTCGAACAGCAAGGTATTTTGGTCAAACGTTCGCGCGAACAGCTGGAAATGGAGATCGGCAACTACACCATTATCGAACGCGACGGCGTGGTGATCGCCTGTGCCGCCTTGAATGTCTATCCGGAAGAAAATATGGCGGAAATGGCGTGTGTGGCGGTTCACCCGGACTACCGCAATTCCTCTCGTGGCGATATTTTGTTGGAAGAAGTACAAAAACGCGCGCGCAAATTGAAAATCAAACAACTGTTTGTGCTGACCACCCGCACCGTACATTGGTTCCAAGAACGCGGCTTCAAAATTGCCAGTGTCGAGGATTTGCCGCGTGATAAGCAGGAACACTATAACTACCAGCGTAAATCCAAAATTTTGATTCAAAATCTGTTTGAACATGAACGCGAGCATGAGCGCCACCGCGGTGAACGCTGATTTTCTGCATATTCACCCTTATCCCCCTTTCATTCCAGCCGATGCCGACAAGCTGATTGTCGGCACGCTGCCACCGCCTCGCTTTTCACAGCGCCTGCTCAAACCCGATGATGTCGATTTTTGCTACGGCAGCCGCGACGGACAACTTTGGTTAATTTTAGGGCGGATTTTCGACATTGATTTCCGCTTTGAAAACAGTCAAAGTGCGGTTGAGCAACGGCGCGATTTTCTGATTCAACAACGGATTGGCATTTGCGACATGGTGCAACAATGCCGGCGACAAAAAATTGATGCCTCAGATTTAGGGATGCGAAAAATCGAACTGCGTCCGCTGTTGCAATATTTAAGCGACAACCCGTCGATTAAAACCCTGCTGTTCACCGGCGGCAACAGCAAAAACGGCCCTGAATATCTGTTTCGGCAACATCTGAAAACCGCCGGGTTGCGCCTGCAATTAGTCGATGACAACATCCCGCGCATTCATCAATTCGACTGGCAAAACCGCACTTTCACCACCGTTTCACTCACCGCCCCCTCCGGCGCCGCAAACCGTGCGGTGGGCGCGATGGCGGAGTATAAAGCCCTCAAAGCGATAAATCCTGACTTCACCACTCTGGATTTTAGAGTGGAACAATATCGCCGCTTTTTCAAATAAACGAATAAAAAAGCCGATACTAGCAATAGTATCGGCTGGTTGAAAATGTAGAGTTGATTACGCTAAAAATACCCAATACAACACAATCGCCACCGCAAAGCGATAAATCGCAAACGGCACGAACGAGATGCGTTTGATTAAGGCGAGCAGCCATTTAATTGCCAACATCGCGACGATAAATGCCATTACAAAGCCGACAATGAACATCGGCAGATCTGCCAAACTTAAGAAATGCCAGCTTTTATACAGATCCAACACCGTGGCGCCCATCATCATCGGCACCGCCAGCATAAACGAATATTCTGCCGCCGCGTGGCGTCCAACGCCCATCAACAAGCCGCCGGAAATGGTGGCGCCAGAGCGGGAAAAACCGGGCGATAGCGCAAGACACTGGAATACGCCAATCGCAAAGGCTTGTTTGTAGCTGATTTGATCAACGCTGTTAGCGGTGACCCTCGGACGAAACTTTTCTGCGATCAACAGCAACACCCCGCCGACGACCAGCGAATAAATTACGTTTTGAATATTAAACCAAGATTTAATGGTGCTGTGAAACGCCAAGCCGATCACCACTGCCGGAATCATGCCTAAAATAATATGCAGTAAGGTCAAGTGCGGTTGGCTGCGATCCGGCTTTTCGCCAAAATGAATGCCGATCAAGCCGAACATTTTGCGCCAAAACACCACCACTACGGCGAGAATCGATCCGAGCTGAATAATCACCTCAAACGTCGCCGCCTTCTCGCCGGTGAATCCCAAGAAGTGAGCGGCGATGATCAAGTGTCCGGTTGAGGAAACCGGCAAGAATTCGGTTAATCCTTCAACGATGCCTAAAATGGCGGCAATAAAAAGTTCTGACATAGTGTTTCCTTTTTC
The DNA here is from genome assembly GCF_052931395.1 of Testudinibacter sp. P27/CKL/0425. Classification (NCBI taxonomy): domain Bacteria; kingdom Pseudomonadati; phylum Pseudomonadota; class Gammaproteobacteria; order Pasteurellales; family Pasteurellaceae; genus Testudinibacter; species Testudinibacter sp. P27/CKL/0425. The sequence continues at coordinate 2,266,974 of NZ_CM128801.1, forward strand.
CGATCTGTAGGGTGGGCTTGCCAGCCCACCATTTCAAATAATCAAGAATATTATTATACGGTGGGCTGGCAAGCCCACCCTACATTAGTTATATGTTTATGCATTATCAATATTAAAACTGATCACGTCGGCAATATCTTGCTGTCCTAATGCGATCATCAATAAGCGATCAACCCCCAACGCCACGCCGGCGCATTGTGGCATTCCCTGTTGTAGTGCGGAAATAAAGCGTTGGTCGATTTCGCGTTGCGGCAATCCCATTGCGCTGCGCTGTTTATTGTCACGCTCGAAACGGTGTAATTGCTCGCTGGCGTCGGTCAGCTCGTTAAAGCCGTTTGCCAATTCCAACCCTTTGTAATAAAACTCAAAACGTTCGGCAACCCGATGATCTTCCGAGCTGATTTGTGCCAAGGCGGCTTGCGAGGTTGGAAAATAATACACCGCCACCGGTCTTTGTTGTCCGATTTTCGGTTCGACCACTTGGCTGAATAAGAATTGCAACAAAGTGTCACGATTCTCGGTTTCAGCCCCGACTAATCCGTGCTCTTTTGCCTTTTTAATCAGCTCGGATTTTTCCGCCGACAGCGGATCCAGCCCGACGCATTCCTGAAAAATAAACTGATAACTAAAGGATTCCGCCGGTTCGCAATCTAAAATCTGCTGCAACAAATCGTCCACTTCGTTGATCAGGCGATACATATCAAAGTGCGGTCGGTACCACTCCAGCATGGTAAATTCCGGATTATGTTTGCGCCCGGCTTCTTCGTTGCGGAACACTTTGCAAATTTGGAAAATCGGCCCACTGCCTGCCGCCAACAGCCGCTTCATATGATATTCCGGGCTGGTGGTCAAAAAGAGCGGTTTTTCTTGGCTCTGAAACGGCGCGGCAAAGCGAGTTTCAAACACCGATAGATGCACATCGGTCACGCCGTATTCGCTGAGAATCGGCGTTTCCACTTCCAATAGCCCACGGTCGATAAAAAAGCTGCGCAATTCCGCCATAATCCGCGCTCTGGCAATAATATTTTTGATCGGCGCACTAGGCTGCCACTGTTGTTGTAAAATCATCAATATGATTCCGTCTTGCTTGAAATTGAATGCGCATTTTATCGGTTATCCCCACAACTCACAATCGAATATTGCCGATTCGCAAAAGCCCGCAAATAACCCCATGAACGAATACTTGACTATAAAAGTAAGCTATTCAATCTACTAACTTTTTTGAGGTAGATCACGAAACGTTTCCTTTTTTGACCTATTTCGGAAAAAACAATTAAGTTGCGTGTAAAAAAATGGCAGAATGACCTTGATCAAAAATTCAAACCCGTATTCATTTTACTTTTTGACGCTATATCATTACTTTTTTACTTACATCTAGACTGGAGGAATATCGTGCAAACTATCAATGTCGATATTGCAATTGTTGGAGCCGGTGGCGGTGGTTTACGCGCTGCGATTGCGGCAGCGGAAGCAAACCCGAACCTGAAAATTGCATTAATCTCAAAAGTGTATCCGATGCGTAGTCATACCGTTGCTGCCGAAGGCGGCGCTGCGGCGGTCATCAAATCCGAAGATAGTTATGACAAGCATTTTCACGATACCGTAGCCGGCGGCGACTGGCTGTGTGAGCAAGACGTGGTCGAACATTTCGTTGAGCATTCACCGATTGAAATGACCCAATTAGAGCGCTGGGGCTGCCCTTGGAGCCGCCGTGATGACGGTGAAGTCAATGTGCGTCGTTTCGGTGGAATGAAAATCGAGCGGACTTGGTTCGCCGCCGATAAAACCGGTTTCCACTTGCTGCACACCTTGTTCCAAACGTCTATCCAATTCCCGCAAATCATTCGTTACGACGAACATTTTGTGCTAGATATTTTAACCGATGACGGTCATGCCCGCGGTGTGGTTGCAATGAACATGATGGAAGGCACACTGGTGCAAATCAATGCCAATGCGGTGGTGATCGCGACTGGCGGCGGCTGCCGTGCGTTCCGTTTCAACACCAACGGCGGCATCGTAACCGGCGACGGGTTGTCTATGGCATATCGCCACGGCGTGCCGTTGCGTGATATGGAATTTGTACAATATCACCCGACCGGCTTGCCAAACACCGGAATTTTGATGACCGAAGGTTGCCGCGGCGAAGGCGGGATTTTGGTGAACAAAGACGGCTACCGCTACCTGCAAGACTACGGTCTAGGCCCTGAAACGCCAATCGGCAAACCGGAAAACAAATACATGGAACTGGGTCCGCGTGACAAAGTTTCACAAGCGTTCTGGCAAGAGTGGCGCTTAGGCCGCACCCTGAAAACCGCCAAGGGCGTGGACGTGGTGCATTTGGATCTGCGTCATTTGGGTGAAAAATACCTGCACGAGCGTCTACCGTTCATTTGTGAACTGGCGAAAGCCTATGAAGGCGTTGATCCGGCGAAAGCCCCGATTCCGGTTCGTCCGGTGGTTCACTACACCATGGGCGGTATCGAAGTGAATCAACAAGCCGAAACCCGAATTAAAGGATTGTTCGCGGTGGGCGAATGTGCCTCTTCCGGCTTACACGGCGCGAACCGTTTAGGTTCCAACTCGTTGGCCGAATTGGTGGTGATCGGGAAAGTTGCCGGTGAATATGCCGCACAAAGAGCAGTTGAAAGCCAAAACGTCAATGCTGCCGCCATTGATGCGCAAACGAAAGATGTGGTCGGCCGCCTGCAAGCGTTGTTGGATCAAGACGGCAACGAAAACTGGTCGCAAATTCGTGACGAGATGGGCGATTCAATGGAAGAAGGCTGTGGTATTTACCGTACCGAAGAATCCATGCAGAAAACCGTGGACAAAATTGCCGAACTGAAAGAGCGCTTCAAAAAAGTGCGCGTTTCCGACCGTTCCAGCGTGTTCAATACCGACATTCTCTACACCATTGAACTCGGTACGATTCTGGACGTGGCGCAATCCATTTCTTCATCTGCGATTGCACGGAAAGAATCACGCGGCGCACACCAACGTTTAGACTACGTTGAGCGTGACGATACCAACTATTTGAAACACACGCTCGCCTACTACAATGCCGACGGTGCGCCACGCATTGAATACAGCGATGTGAAGATTACCAAATCTCAACCGGCTAAACGGGTATATGGTGCGGAAGCGGAAGCCGCCGAAGCAGCAAAAAATAAGGCGAGTGAGGGGTAAGCAGCCATGGGGAATTTAGAAATGAAAACAATGACGGTTGAAGTGCTTCGTTATAATCCCGAAGTGGACAAAGAACCTTATTTGAAAGCCTATCAAGTGCCTTATGACGATCAAACCTCGCTGTTGGATGCGTTAGGCTATATTAAAGATCAGCTTGATCCGGAACTTTCCTATCGTTGGTCTTGCCGTATGGCGATTTGCGGCTCTTGCGGCATGATGGTGAACAACAAGCCGAGTCTGGCGTGTAAAACTTTCTTACGCGACTACAGCGGTCATATGCGGATTGAAGCCTTGGCGAACTTCCCGATTGAGCGCGATTTGGTGGTGGATTTAAGCCACTTTATCGAAAGCCTAGAATCGATCAAACCTTATATCATCGGCAACAAAGCACCTCCGGGCGAACGCACCAAGCAAACACCGGCGCAGTTGGAGAAATACCGCACTTTCTCAATGTGTATCAACTGCGGGCTGTGTTATGCCGCGTGTCCACAATTCGGTTTGAATCCTGAATTCGTCGGCCCGGCGGTATTAACCTTAGGGCATCGTTATAATCTGGATAACCGCGATAACGGCAAAGCCGAGCGTTTGAAAATCATGAACGGCAAAAACGGCGTTTGGAGCTGTACTTTCGTGGGCTACTGCTCAGAAGTCTGTCCGAAACACGTTGATCCGGCGGCGGGTGTGAATCAGGGTAAAGTCGAGTCTGCCAAAGACTACGTTATTGCCATGCTGAAACCGCAAAAGTAAGGAGGAAAGAATGACAACCACAACCAGCAAACGCAATAAATATGTGCGTGAAATCAAACCGAACTGGTGGCAAAAACTGGATTTTTACAAAATGTATATTTTGCGCGAATCCACCGCATTGCCGACAATCTGGTTTTGTATCGTCCTGCTTTACGGTTTTTTATGCTTAGGCAACGGAACCTTTGAAACTAACTTTGTTTCATTCCTGAAAAATCCGTTAGTGATTATCCTGAGTGTGATCACCATGGCGGGTGTGGTGTTTAACACCCTGACATGGTACGGATTAACGCCGAAAGCGTTAAACCTGATCTACAAAAACGAGCGTTTACCACAATCCGTAATCAAAAACCTGATGTGGCTGATTACAATTGTCGTTTCCGTGTTAACACTGATTCTTGTGTATATTTAAGGAGAGAACAATGAAACAAGCTCCAAAACGTTCCAATGAACCTGTGGTATGGTTGCTGTTTGGTGCAGGCGGAACAATCAGCGCCATTGTTTTCCCTGTATTAGCGTTAATCCTGCTGTTCCTGTATCCGCTGGGTTTAGTCGATGCGAATAATATGATCGCATTCGCACACAGCATTCTCGGCAAACTGATTTTGTTAGCCGTGGCGATTTTCCCAATGTGGGCGGCAATGCACCGTTTGCACCACGGAATGCACGATTTCAAACTGCATATTCCGGCAAGCGGCGTGATCTTCTACGGTTTAGCCATGCTGTATTCCGTATTGGTGTTCTTCGCAGTGATTAATATCTAGCGCTACCGCACTTACATAAATAAACGCTCAAACCGGCATGGTTTGAGCGTTTTTGTTTGCGTTAACTAGGCATAGTAGACAAAAATGTGGCTGAAATCTCGCTTAATCCCTTATAGAATAAGGCGTTAAGTGAGATTTTTTAAAATGACCAAAAAATTGCTATTTCTGTGGTTCAGAACACATTAAAAAACACGGTAAAAATTCAGGCAAGCAACGCTATAAATGCTTGGATTGTTTACGGACATATTCTCACACAAATTACCTTCAATCCGCTCAAATCTGGCACGATTACACCGTCGGAAAACAGACGTATAAGCAGCTTGCGTTAACCTATGATTGTTCGGTCAGGACTATCCAAAGGCACCTGAAAAAAGCCCCTAAAACGCCACTCAGCACACCGCAAACCACAATGTTGAATCTTATTATGGATGTCACTTTTTTCGGGCCACAATTCGGCGTATTAGTCATAATGGATTCCCGCTCAAAAAAGGTGATTTACCACCAAATCGTTCGTACCGAAAAGGACATTTACTATACCAAAGCCATCAATCGATTGCGTAAAAAAGGATTTATTATTCAATCTATTACTTGCGATGGGCGACGGGGCTTATTGAAAGATATATTTAATACGCCAACCCAAATGTGCCAATTTCACCTTGTTGCAATGGTGATTCGCAAGCTGACGAGAAACCCTAAATCCGTTGCCGGAAAGGAACTGAAAACAATGGTTAAAACACTCAAGCAGAGTCACAAAAATGACTTTTATGTCCGTTTGCATCACTGGTTTTTGCAGCATAAAGCTTACTTAGAAGAACGGTCTGATATACCCGATAATCAGGGTAAATTTCCTTATAAACATCGCAAATTGAGAGGGGCTTATGCCAGTATTAAACGCTATATGGATTACTTGTTTGTCTTTGAAAAATACCCGGAGTTACGGATAGAAAAAACGACAAATCGGCTGGAAGGGCTGTTTAAGGATTTAAAGCAGAAATTATCCGTTCATAATGGACTAAACCGAAGGAATAAGATTATGTTTATACAGGATTTTTTGAATAAAAAGAGCTAGAAAAACTAGCGCTTTAAGAGGAGTAGCCACAAAAATGTCTAATAGAAGCTTAGATCTCAAAATCAGCCACATTTTTGGCTACTATGCCGTTAACTAAGTGGTTTGCACTAAGCCACGACCGACACACTTTTCACTTGGGCGTAAACCGTCATGCCGACTTTGAGATTGAGTTCCGCCAGCGCCCAGTGGCTAATCAATGCGGAAAATGCCAAACCGTCGGCGTTTAACCGCACTTCGACCTGCTGAGCTGCCGTTTGAATAGCACTAATCCGGCACGCCAGCACATTGCGAATGCTGCTGCCCTGCGCCGGTTGCAAGATAAGCGATACATCGGAGCTGTAAATACAGACTCGCACCGTCTCGCCCACCGCTTTTTGCGGAATTTCATGGATCCAAAGCGCCTGCCCGGCAAAGTTTAAACCGGTCATGTGATATAACGGGTGGTGCATGGCAATCGGCAGATTGAAAACCGCACTTTGCTGTTGCTGCCCTTTCCATGGCAGAAAATGTTGGCTCTGCCAAATGTTTTCCAGCTCATCAAACGCCACTACACTGCCCTGTTGCATTAAAATCACTCGTTTCGCCAAGCGCAATAATTCGTCGAGGCTGTGGCTGACATATAAAATCGGAATTTGGATCTCTTTTGCCAACCGATCCAGATAATCCAACAATTCCTGCTTGCGCGGCAAATCCAGCGCCGCCAACGGCTCGTCCATCAGCAGCATCTCCGGCTGCATTAACAACGCCCTGCCGATCGCCACCCGCTGTTTTTCGCCGCCGGAGAGGGTTAGCGGATAGCGTTTCAGTAAATGTTCGATGCCTAATAATTCGACAATTTCCTGATAATTCGCTTTGCTGACCTTTTTCATGCCGTAGCCGAGATTGCCTTTCACCGTGTAATGCGGAAACAACCTCGCATCTTGAAACACATAGCCCAAGTGGCGCCGTTCCGGCGGCAAATTAATTTTGCGCACCACATCGACCAACGTGCGGTCATTTAATCGAATATAACCTTGATCCGGCGTATATAAACCGCTGACCAGATTAATCAGCGACGATTTTCCACTACCCGACAAGCCGAAAAGTGCGGTCACGCCGCTCGACGGAATCTGTAGATCGGCGCTGAGGGTTAATTCGCCTAACTGTTTTGTGAGATTAATTTCAAGCATTGCCCTGTCCTAAACGCGATTTTGCCCGGCGCGCCAACCATTCGGATAACGCCAATGATAACAGCGCAATCACAATTGCAATTGCACATAAACGTGCCGCAGCGCCTTCCGCCGACGGGGTTTGGATAAAGGAATACATCGCAAGCGGAACCGTTTGGGTTTCGCCGATGATATTCGAAACGAAAGTAATAGTCGCGCCAAATTCGCCCAACGAACGAGCGAAACCCAACACCATGCCGGCTAAAATGCCGGGAAACGAAAGCGGCAAGGTAATACTGAAAAACACCCGCCACGGCGATGCGCCCAAGGTGCGGGCAGCTTGTTCCAGCTTGGGATCGACATTTTCCAGTGCCAAGCGAATCGCACGCACCACTAACGGAAACGCCACCACCGCCGAAGCGATCACCGCGCCGCGCCAACTGAACGCCACGCTGAAATCAAACCATTGATAAAGGTATTTGCCGATCACGCCATTGCGACCAAATGTCACCAATAATAGATAACCAATCACCACCGGCGGCAGCACCAACGGCAGATGAATAATTCCGTCGAGTAGGTTTTTACCGATAAACTGATAGCGCGCAAACAGCCAAGCGAAAAACACCGCAAACGGCAAACTAATCAACATCGAAAACAGCGCAACTTTCAAACTCAGCTGAATCGCGCTGATTTCTCCCGGGCTTAAACTTAACGTTTGAATCAAACTATCAAACACAGAATTTCCTTTTCCATCAATACACGACGACAATACAAATTAAAAACAAAGTGCGGTACACCTTGTTTTATTCTGGGGCTGCCACAAGCAAAAAAGTAAGTCGCCATCGGCGAAATCCGATAGCGACATTTCAACCGCACTTAGGCTGTTCTACTCTACACTAAAGCCGTATTTCTGCAAAATCACTTTGCCGCTATCGGATTGTAAAAACGCCATAAAATCGCGCGCCGCTTGACTGTCGTGCCCGCTCACAATTGCCGCCGGATATTCAACCGGATCATACGTTTCTTGCGGGAATGTGCCGACAACCTGCACTTTCTCACTGGCTGCCGCATCGGTGCCATACACAATCCCCAATGGCGCTTCATTGCGCTCAACCAGCGCCAACGCCGCACGCACATTTGCCGCACGCGCTAATTGCTTCTCAACTTTATTCCACAAATCCAATTTTGTCAGTGCCGCTTTGGCATATTGCCCTGCTGGAACGTGATCAGGATCGCCGACCGCTAAGAAATTTTTGCCTAAGTGCGTCAACCACTGATCCTGGCTCAAATCAAATTTCAGATCGCCAGCACTGCTTGGCGCGATCATCACCAGTTTGTTACCGGCGACAATTTGACGCGAATCGACAATAATTTTGCCTTTTTCCTGTAAAAAATCCGCCCATTTCAGATTCGCGGAAATAAAAACATCTGCAGGTGCGCCTTCGTCAATTTGGCGCGCCAATACGGAAGAAGAAGCAAAAGAGAACACGATGTCACTGTCCGCCTGCTGTTTTTTATACTCGCTGGCAACTTCTTCCAGCGCATTAGTCATCGACGCGGCAGCAAAAATGGTGAGTTTTTGTTGCGCTAGACCCGGTAATGAAAACAGCATTAATGCTAACAGCCAACAGGATTTTTTAAATAATTTCAACATAAGATCTCCAAAATGAATGAAAGTGATGAGGATAAAATTCGATATGAAATAAATTATATAGCGTTATTCCGCAATGTCCAGTGCGAAAGTCTATGACAATTTCATTTTTTACTTTAAACTATTGTGACGATCACATTTTCGTGGGCTATACAGGATTAAATTATGGCTGACATTAAAATCATGCTCACGATTAAGCGATGGCAGCACCGATATTACACAAGCCAGTATAGGCATTCGAGTTAGTTACACCGAAGTTCTAAGTAGTGGTATAATTATTTCTGAAAGCCATTCAAAAGAGACAAATAGGACGCTTCTATGCAACACAATACCATTACAGAATCGGAAAAAACAGCACGCAAAAAAGCGTTTGAGTTTGCCATTGATAATAATCGTTTAGAGGGGTTAGAACCTAGTCAAATTGTTTTGGATTTATCTCAGAAATGGGTGAATGGAGAAATCAGCTATAGTGAGCTAGAGACAAAAGTTTATGAAATACACGGGATCTGATCCGTTTACTGATGAAAATGGTGTGCTTGTTAATAAGCTCGGTATTAAAACACAAGCTGAATTAGAGTTGAAAGAACGTGATATTACTCATCTTAAAGCAATGAAACTAGAACATAGCCCGATTAAAGGGAAATTTGATCTCGCACATCTACAAGCTATCCATAAACATTTATTTGGCGATATTTATGCTTGGGCGGGTCAAATCCGAGACGGGTATCTGCAAAAAGACGGTCAAGATTTTACCCTTGGTTATCGTATCGTACCGGAATCACAAAAGTTATTTGAAAAGCTAAAAAAAGAAAATTACCTAAGAAGTGGCTTAGATAATGAAAGGGTATCCAACCGCTTAGCCTACTATCTAGGTGAAATAAATGTAATACACCCATTCAGAGACGGCAACGGTAGAACCCAGCGTATTTTTATCAGCTAGTTAGCAAAAGAAGCTGGATATGAGCTCAATTTTAGAAACATCAGCCAAGTTCAAATGATTGAAGCATCCAAACAAGCGCTAAAATTAAACTACAAACCGCTTGAAAAAATAATTTTCGAACGTATCACTCCTATCACATTTTCATCGGCTACACAGGGCTAAGTTATGACGGATATTGAAATCACACTAACCATTCGCTTACAACAAGAATTATTTGTCGATCCGCGCCGCATTGCATTGCTCAAAGCCATTCAGCAATGCGGTTCTATTTCACAAGCCGCCAAAAATTGCCATCTGAGTTATAAAACCGCATGGGACAATCTGAATGCAATGGATTTGATCAGCCCGAAACCGTTGCTGCAACGTAACAGCGGCGGCAAAGAGGGCGGCGGTACCACGCTCACCGCTTATGCCGAGCGGGTGTTGCGGCTATATGAATTGCTTGAACAAACCCAGCTGCGTGCTTTTCGTATTTTGCAAGACGAAAACGTTCCGCTCACCAGTCTGCTTTCCGCCACCGCAAAATTCAGCCTACAAAGCAGCGCGCGCAACCAGTTAATCGGTAACGTTTCAGCACTACGATCTCATGGTTTAAGCACCGAGGTGGATATTCGGATTGACGGACTCAGCGCACCAATCACCGCCAATATCACCGAAAGTAGCCGACAACGGCTGCAATTGCAGCCTAATCAGGAATTGCTACTGATGTTTAAAGCGCCTTGGCTGACTATACAACATCAGCAACCCAACGCCGTGAACGCCTTTCAAGGCACAATTACCGCACTTCAACAGCAACAAGGCGGCAACGAAGCGATTATTCAGGTTGCCCCCGAGATTGAACTGTGCGCCAGCTATCAAGACGCCGAACAATATCAGCTTGGCGAGTCGGTGTATGTGAATATTGAGCCACAAAAAATTATTTTGTTGGCACTGTAATCCCGACATTAACCAAGCCAAAAGCAGAACAGCGCCGACAAATTCAATGCCGGCGCAAACGGCAATTCAAGCCGAGCGGCATTTCGTTTGCCTTTGCAAAGCACCCATAGCAGATTCAGCCCGCTTGCCAACAGCAATAACAGCGGCAGCGTTTCAAACGGAAAAAAGACGGCAAGTGCGGTGATCAGCCAACAATCACCTTCGCCAAACACCTCGCGCCGATAAACCCAACTTGTCAGCCCGAAAAACAAGCTGACGAACAACAGCGCAATCAACAAACTCTGCACGCTTTGCGCCAATGAAATGAAACCAAACCTAACTGCTGCCACGAGCCGAATAATGCCAGCACCAGCAGTTGTTGGCACATTGTGGTAGAAATCAGACGGTAATAACCATCGACCAGTCCGATTGCCAGCAGCAACGCAAGGCAATATAAAAACCAAATTTGTTGCAACAATCCCTCACCGACAAATGCCAAATACAATCCCGCGCCCGCAAAGCTAAATGGTAACAGGCGGAAGCGACTGCGCAATGGCGGCAACCATTGGTGGCTCGGATCTAATCGGCTTGGCAACAGCAGATCGGCATAATACTCTCGGTAATGTTGTTGCAAAGTGCGGTTAAAACAATCAGCAAAGCGATTAACATAGCGCTGCACGCCATAACCGAACAGCCCACCTAACGCCGCTAACAATAAAATCTCCAGCGTCATCAGCCCAACATGGCTCCCATATCAAAAATCGGTAGATACATTCCCAACATCACCGCGCCGATTAAACCGCCAATCACCAACATCAGCAACGGTTCCAGCAGTTGCGACAGCAGATCGATCCGATGATTTAGCTGGCGCTGATAATTCTCGGCAATATGCTGCAACATCGGCCCCAACGCGCCACTCTTTTCGCCGACCACCAGCATTTGCTGTGCCTGCTGCGGCATCCAACGGCTGCTGACGCTCTGTGAAAACGCGTAACCTTGTTGCAGCAGTTGCAGGCTATGGGTGATTTCTTGTTGAAGTGCGGTTTTCGGCGCGTCGCTTGAATTGAGAAAACTCTGTAACGCCTGATTCAACGGCACACCGGCGTTCAGCATCAAACCTAAATTGCGGCTGGAATCCACCACATTGCGTAGTTGATTCAAACCGCCGAACAACGGCAAGCACCGAGCGATGTGCTGTAAGCCTGCGCGGAAACTGCGATTGTGCTGATAAAAATATCGCGCACCGAATGAAAATATCGATAACAATATCAACAAACGTCCGCCATAAGTGTGCAAAATATCGGAAAGTTGCAGCAAAAAGCGGGTAAAGTGCGGTAATTGCTGCTGATTTTGCTGATACATTTCGGCGAATTGCGGCACGATAAACAGCAATAGCAACACCGTCAATAACAGCGACACGCCCAGCACCAACAACGGATAAAGCAAAATTTTCTGCAGTTTTCGCTGCAACGCCAGCTGCTCGTTTTTATCATCGGCAATTTGCCGACAAATCTGCGGCAAGCGCCCACTCAGCTCGCCAATCCGAATCAGTTGTCGATCGCGTTCAGTCAAAAATTGCGGGTTTTGTTGCAACGTTTGCGAAAAGGAATAGCCGCTTTCAAGCCCTTGAATCAGCTGCTGTAACCAACGCAGCAGTTTTTCCTGTTGGGTATGCTGCTGCAAAATCAGCAATACATTTTTCAACGGCAATGCCGCTTGCAGCAACAGCGCCATTTGCTGCATCAACTCACAAATTTCGGCGTGACTGACCTTGCTCGGCAAACGCCAATTGCGTTGGATTTTCAGCTGCTGCAGACCGCGCCCCAACAAAATCGCCTGCGCCTGTTCGGCATTGTCCGCCAATAAACTGCCCTGCTGTTCACATTGCAACGCATTGATACCACGCCAACGAAACTCCGCCATCTTGCTGTTCCCTCTTAACTTTCTGCGCCCAGTACCCGCGCCAACTCTTGCTTGTCGGTGATGCCCAACCGCACTTTTTCCAATCCGCTTTGATACAAGCTGTTAAAATCCAGCTCATGTTTGAAAGTTGAACCGTCAAAGTGCGGTTGCAAAAATTGATATGTCCCGATTCGTCCGTGATAGCCTTGTTGGCAATGCTCACACGTCGTTGATTGTGCTGGCTGGCGACAAGCGCAATGCCGCCGCAGCAGCCGTTGTGCCACCACCAATAACAAGCTGGAAGCGATTTCATACTCTTTCACGCCCAGCTGTTGCAAGCGTCCGATCGCCGACGGTGCGTCGTTGGTGTGCAAAGTCGATAACACCAAATGCCCGGTTTGTGCGGCACGAATTGCCATCGCGGCACTCTCCTCGTCGCGGATTTCACCCAGCATGATCACATCGGGATCTTGGCGCAGGAAAGTGCGCAACAATTGTTTGAAATCCAACCCAATTGCCGGATTCACCTGCGTTTGCACAATGCCGGGCAAACTGATTTCAATCGGATCTTCGGCGGTGAGCAAGTGCTTTTGCGGCTGATTGAGGTGCTGAAGTGCGGTATATAACGAAATACTTTTGCCGCTACCGGTCGGGCCGGTGACCAAAATCAGTCCTTGCGGCTGTTGCAGCGCCTGCTGAAAGCGTTGCTGCTGTTGCGCATTCATGCCCAGCTCTGAAAATGCCAGTTCGACCGGTTTGTTTTGCTGCAAACGCAACACCGCTTTTTCGCCCGCTCGGGTCGGCAAAATCGACAGCCGAAAATCCAGCTCATCATTAAAGGCAGTGGTGAATTGGAAGCGCCCGTCTTGCGGCAAACGCGTTTCGGCAATATCCAACTGCGCCAACAGCTTAACCCGAGAAATCAAACGTGCGGCAAAACTGTGACCGACTTGGCGAATCACACTCATCACGCCGTCAATCCGAAACCGCACTTGTAGCCCGTCTGAGTTAGGCTCAAGGTGAATATCCGATGCGCGCCGATTTAATGCCAGTTCAAACAGCTCCTCCAACAGCTGAATAATCGGTTCATCCTGCGATTGCGTAAGCTCGTGTTGATCGCTCGACTGATACTGATACACCGATTGCGCATAATCCTGCACCGGCTGTTGAACCGCACTTTGCGCGGGATCCTGTGCCAGTTGCTGAAGTGCGGTTTTCAGCACGGCGCTGTCTAAAATCACCGGCTCGACCGCTTTATCATGCAAAAATGCAAACACTTCGCAGGCATTCAGATTTTGATCGGATTCGACACCCAGCCACAGACACGCCGCCTCCTCTTTCAACGGCAATGCGAAATAGCGCAATAATAACGGCTGTTGCTGGCAGTTTTGTTGCCACAATTGCGCATCAATCCGAAAAATCTCGCCACTTGCACTCTGCACCGAATAACTCACCGCACTTTCTCCCTCTATTTTTGCAAACCGCTAAGAGCAGAAGCCGCTCGGGAAAATCGAGAGATCGCCGCCTTTACAACTCACTTCCCAACTGATTGCATTTCCTGCGCCACCACTAGCTGTCATTACATAGCCATACCCTTCAAGGCTTGCTCGCCCTTCAACGCTGATTTTTCCTGCCGACGTGGTGATGGTTTTAATGTATTTGGATTTGTTCGTGGCATCTTTATCCGCCTGAATCCCGTTGCTGCCTGCGCTGCAATTGGCTGTCGCGCCGGTGTTGTAAATGCACAGTTCCACCTCGCCGCGGTAAGGCGTTGAGGCTTGCAGCAATTCCGACAACGCCGCCTTGCGGGTATGATTTTGATAAGACGGAATGGCGATTGTCGCCAACACCGCAATAATCGCAATCACGATCATCAATTCCACTAAAGTAAAGCCTTTTTTCACGTTCGATTTTTGTGTCAACATTTTCCCTCCTGATAGGATCTCTGTGTGCTCATGTGTATAATTGACGCGACTAACATCGCAAAATTATGCTGAAAAAGCGAAAAGCACGAAAAAAGATTGGAATCGAGATCGCAAAATGATGATTTTCCCCCCACAGATTATTGCAAACGGCTGGCTGGATCCGGTAAGGAAAGTGCCTTCACCGCACTTTGACCAACGCCCCGATCCGCAGGATATTTCACTGCTGGTGATCCACTACATCAGCCTGCCGCCGGAGCAGTTCGGTGGTGATTTTATTGATCGATTTTTTCAAGGCACACTGGATCCGAACGAACATCCGTACTTTGCCGAAATTGCCGAACTGCGGGTGTCGGCGCATTGTTTGATCGATCGCCAAGGGCAAATCACCCAGTATGTGAACTTTCAAGATCGCGCTTGGCACGCCGGAATTTCCTGTTTTCAGGGAAGGGAAAAATGTAATGATTTTGCCATTGGCATTGAGTTGGAAGGCTCTGACAACCAGCCGTTCAGCGAAGTACAATACCGCACTTTGCAGCAACTGACCGAATTAATCATGCAAACCTATCCGCAAATTACGACTGATCGTATCGTCGGGCATTGTGATATTTCGCCCGGTAGAAAAATTGATCCGGGCAAATATTTTGATTGGAAGCGATATTTGGGCGGCATAACGGCGAGATCATGCCGATAAAAAAATCCGCTATGGGTTACATAGCGGATTCGTTAAAGTTTGAATTAATTAGGAAAAACTGAAAAAGTTTTTCACCGATTGCCACCAGCCTTTATTCTCTTCCAATTCCAACGGTTTGATGTCTGAATTTTGCTGTTCCGGCAACGGTTTATCCAAATGGAAATCGCTGACCACGCCGCGTTGGTTGAAATTCACCGTCAAGGTGTGTTGCTGCGGATCTTCGTAGCCTTTTTGTTGTAGATAAACATAATACCAAGTGTAGCTGCTGTACGGATCGGTCAGCAACGGCGTGCCGAGCAGATATTGCACTTGTTCCGGCGTCATGCCGTTTTGCAGTTGCTCCACTTGTTCCGCTTGCAGATAGTT
The DNA here is from genome assembly GCF_052931395.1 of Testudinibacter sp. P27/CKL/0425. Classification (NCBI taxonomy): domain Bacteria; kingdom Pseudomonadati; phylum Pseudomonadota; class Gammaproteobacteria; order Pasteurellales; family Pasteurellaceae; genus Testudinibacter; species Testudinibacter sp. P27/CKL/0425. The sequence goes on from NZ_CM128801.1 coordinate 2,282,275, forward strand.
GCCTTGCGGCACGTCAATCCGATAAACCAATTTATTATACAACGAGCATGAAGTCACACTGATACTAATGAAAAGAATGCTCAAAACTGATTTCAATCTCATGTTTTTTTTCTACCTTTTTATTTAAATTGTTAGCGATAATACCTAAACTTGCCTTGAAATGCTACCAGAATTTGAAACGCTAAAGCCTTATGCCGCCGTGATTACGGCTTCACATTATTTAGCAAAACGCTGCAGTTGATCACGCAAATTCGCAGGCAAGCCTTTAATGGTTAAACTGTCGTTTTGCTCGTCCCAGATAATCCGTTCATTCAGCAGCGCGGCGTCAAAACTCAAGGTAACACCTTTGCCCGAGCCGGAAAATTTGGTCAACGATTTCAATGCGCCCGACATCGGCGGAATGCTGTCGGCAAGTTCATACGCATTTTCACGGCTGAACTGGTTGAAATCCTGCTGGTTTAGACTCGGCAAACTGTCCGAAAGTTCCTGTAAAACAATCTCTTCGCCCACTTTTAATTGCCCTTTGCAATAATCAAACGCCTGTTTTTTGATTTCCTGCGTTTGTTTGCTGTCCAATTCGCCCTGCTGGCAAAAGTCATCAACCGCTTGCAATAAAGTTAAATTCTGCTGTTTCGGATCAAAGCCACTGTCTGCACCTAAAAAATCCATAAAGAAATCAGACACTTTCCGCCCGACGCGCCCTTTAATAAAACTCAGATAGCGGTTTGAGCCTGCCGAGGAAGTCAATTCGGTTAAATTAATCCGCGCGGCAATGTCGTACTGGCTGATATTCAGATAAGAGGTTTGCTGAATTTCCAGTTTATCATCCACCAACATACTGTGACGGCTGTCGAGCAGCGCGATAAACAGGTAATCGGTAGCTAAAAAAGTGTATTCACAAAAGATAAACGTGCCACTGTCGGCGAACGCATATTTGCCCAGTTCTTTCCCCAATTGCTGCGCACTCTGTTGGCTAAATTCCAGAAACGCCAACTCGTTTTCCATAAAACGGTTTAGCTGGCGGGCAAATGTCGATTCGGCTTGAAACACGCCGTAGGCTTGCGCTTTGCCTTGATAATTTTGGTGCAGCTGCAACATCATCTGCTGAATCTCATCATTAATCGGCAGCAGCTGGCTGCGCAGGCGGGTTTGTAAGCGCTCGCTTTCCGGCTCGCTACTTTCGCTGAATGCCAGTTGATGCAGGATAATTTGTTTAACTTCTATGCTCATGGGAGTATCCATTTATTTTTGTTGTTAAAAGCCGAGTTATTATACTCAATTGAGCCGTGCTTTTTTAGCGGTTATGCGAAAAATATGCTAATATCGCCACAACCGATCTGACAATGGACGAATATGATTTATGGCAAAACAATCAAAATACAGCGATCAACAAGTGCAAGCCTTATTAAATGATTTGGCGGCAGTTTTGGAACAGCACGAAGCGTCGGTCGATCTGTCGCTAATGGCGCTCGGCAACACCATCACCAATCTGCTGCACTCCACCGTCGGACGCAATCAGCAGCAAGCCCTTGCCGACGCATTTTGCAATGCGCTGCAAGATTCGTTGAAGCCGCGCCACTAACCGCACTTTAGGTTTACGGATCGCGCCATGCTGAAGTTTCCACGCCAATATTGGGAATCCACCTCACAAAAAATTTCGTGGGGGCATTGGTTTGCATTTTTCAATATTACCGTGGCGATTTTAATCGGCTCACGTTATGCGTTCATCGCCGACTGGCCGGCGACGCTGATCGGCAAGATCTACTTTTTTTTGAATATTCTCGGACATTTCAGCTTCATCGTGTTTGCGTTGTATCTGCTGATTTTGTTTCCGCTCAGTTTTTTAATTAAAAATCCATACACATTCCGCGCAGTCGGCGTGGTGCTTTCTACCCTCGGTTTAACCTTGCTTCTGCTGGATACCGAGGTGTTTAACCGCTTCCATCTGCATTTATCGGTGCTGATTTTGGATATTTTAATCAACCCCGACAACGGCGATTTGGCGCGCAATTGGGAACGCTTCTTTGTGCCGATGCCACTGATTTTCCTGATTGTGATGCTGTTTTCCCGCTGGTCATGGGAGAAATTGCGCAGTTTAGAGCGGCAAACCTGGATCCGCAAAGCGGCTTATTTCCTGATGTTCTGTTTTGTGGCGTCGCATTTGCTGTATGCCTGGGCGGACGGCTATTTTTATCGCCCGGTTACCGTGCAAAAATCGAATCTGCCGCTCTCTTATCCGATGACGGCACGCACATTTTTGGAGAAAAACCAGCTGCTGAATCGCGATAATTATCAAAATCAGCTGACCAACAGCGGGCGTTTGGACGCGCCTTATTTGGATTATCCGAAGCATCCGCTACAGTTTGCCGACAACAGCCAGCGCCCGAATATTTTGTTGATTAATGTTTCCGGCTTGCGCCACGATGCAATTCAGCCTGACAAGATGCCGTCATTGGCGGCGTTCGGTGAAACTGCATTAGATTTCCAGCAAAATTACAGCGCCGGCAACAGCCAAAACGGCGCGTTGGTCGGATTATTTTACGGCTTGAACGCCAATTATTTCGACAGTCTGCTGAGCCAACGCCAGCCGTCGGTTTGGATTGAAAGAATGCGCCAGTTGCAATATCAATTCGGCTTGTTCACCACTGCGCCGTTAAGTTCGCCACTCTATCGTCGTTCACTGTTCCAACAACTGCCGCTGCAATTTAACCATGCCTCAAACCAGCAGACCACACGCCAATGGCTGAACTGGCACCAGCAAATGCAGGGGCAAGATCAGGCGTGGTTCAGTTATTTGCAATACGATCTGCTTAGCGTGATGAGCAACTACCAACAAACTGATACCGATGCACAACAGCAATTCTATCGCCGTCAGCTCACGGAAATCGATCGTCAATTGGCACAAATTTTAGCGCAAGTCTCGCCACAAACCGTGGTGGTGATCACTGCGGATCAAGGCTACTCTTATCAGGTGGATCACAATCGCGATGACAACTATTTCGGGCGCGATCGGATTCAAGTGCCATTGCTGATCGCGCTGCCGAATCAGGCTGCGGAAAAAATTGACAGCATGAGCTCGCAAATGGATCTGTTGCCGACACTGATGCGCAATCTGTTCGGTGCTGAAAACCCGCTGTCTGATTATACTCAAGGCGCAGATTTATTGAGTGAAAATGCAAACCGTGCTAACTGGATTTTTGTCGCCAACCAACGTTGGAATGTGATCATCACCGCCAACGGCGAGCAATATCATATTGACTCACAAGGGGAATATCAAAAATACAGTGCCGAATACCAACGCTTAGCCTCGGAAAAACCGCCGCTGGCACTATTCCTGCAAGTGTTTAACCGCGATCGTAATTTCTTGTTGCGTTAATTGTGTGATTTAATTTCCGCTTTATTCTGTGAGCATTTTGATTCTTGCTGTTCTCGAATTGATTCACCAATTAACGCTACGCGCAAATCGCTCTCTCTAACTTCTTGTTCACTAAAAATTGTTTCTTCAAGTTCATTCCAATTAGAACCAATAGGACTTAGTTTATCCATTTTCAATCCTCTTTATAACATTCACTAACTATTTTCTTATTTCTTACTAACTCAATTTTGTGTGTATGAGCCATCACTTCACGACGACACAATCCCCTCAGCACATACATACGCCGAGCTCCACGCCCATTGAAAATTGTAGCCGCCGAGCCAGCCGCTGACATCGAGCACTTCGCCGATAAAATATAAGCCGTCCTGCTGTTTCACTTGCATGGTTTTTGAGGAAATCGCGTCGGTGTCCACGCCGCCTAATGTCACTTCAGCGGTGCGGTAACCTTCGGTACCGTTCGGTTCGAATTGCCAGTGGTGGATCAACTGTTCAAGCTGTTGTAACCGCACTTTAGCAAGCTGTGCCAACGGTTGATCATCAAATAATTGCTGCTCTAACCACAATTCGACCAAGCGCTTCGGCAAAATTCGCCCAAGTGCGGTTTTCAGTTGTAATTTAGGTGATGATTGACGTAAATCCATGAGATATTCATTAACATTTTCATTCGGCAATAAATCAATTTGTAGCGTTTGATTCGGTTGCCAATAGTTGGAAATTTGCAGCATTGCCGGACCGGAAAGCCCACGATGAGTGAACAGCAGTTGATTATAAAATTGTGTGCTGGATTCTGCCTCAACGTTAACCGCTAATGAAACACCGGCGAGCGTAGCATAGGCTTTATCCTGTTCGCGCCAAGTGAACAGCACTAAGCCGGCGCGTGGGGCGATCACCTGTAACCCGAACCGCTCCGCCAGTTTATAGCCGAAAGCCGTTGCGCCCAGCGCCGGCATGGATAAGCCGCCTGTCGCCACCACCAGATGTTGGCAGCGGAATGTTTGCCCGTTACTTTGCAATTGAAACCGCACTTTCGAATCGGAATCCGGCTCTAACCGTTCGACTTCCGCCACTTGCTGACGCAATTGGATTTCGACCTTGCCTTTGCGGCATTCCGCCAGCAGCAAATCGACAATATCCTGCGAGCTGTTATCGCAGAACAGCTGTCCAAGCTCTTTTTCGTGATACGCAATGCCATATTCTGCGACCAGTGAAATAAAATCCCATTGGGTGTAGCGTGCCAAGGCGGATTTCACAAAGTGCGGATTGCGGCAAAGGTAGTGCTGCGGGGTGATGTCCAGATTGGTGAAATTACAAAAACCGCCGCCCGCCATCAAAATTTTGCGCCCGATTTTCTTGCCGTTATTCAGCACCAGCACCGATTTGCCCGCTTGCACTAAGCGCCCGGCGCAAAATAGCCCTGCGGCGCCCGCGCCGATAATAATCACGTCATAATCTTTTTGCATATAGGCAACGCCTCAAATCTGATTAAAAATGGAATTATAACGCAATTTTGATGCTTACTGTTGCAAACCGCCCAACATCTCTGCCGCTTGCAGATTTTGGATTAGGTTACGCCGATCCAAATCCGGATGATCGCTGTCGAGCAGCCGCTGCCAATACTGCTTCGCCTGCGGATAATCGCCCTTGGCAAACGCATCTGCCGCCAATAAAGACAACGCGCGCAGCTGATTCGAATTTTGTTGCAAAGACAAATCCAGCCAGTGTTTGGCTTTCTCGCTGAGGTTGTTGTTCGATTGATAGTAAAGTGCGGTTGCCGCCGCCGCTAACAATTCGCTGTTCGCGCCGGATAAGTATTCGGCACGCGAAAACGACTCCAGCGCATTGGCATATTCTTCCTCTTGCAGGTAGATTAAGCCGAGCTGATACCAATTTTCGCCGTTGTTGTAATCGGCACTTAGCGCATTTTGCAGCTCTTGCCGATGCTCGCGTCGCTGTTCTGCGCCGCTCTGAATCACTTGCGGGGCAATCGCCAAACCTTGCTGCAATGCCGAATAACGCGGGCTGAGCGCATAAATTGCCACGGAAGCAGCGACAATCAATAGCACAAGCAGCGCTGCAAATCCGTGATGAGATCTCTGCTTATCATGCTGAGGGGATTGCACTTGGTGTGATTGCGTATTTTCAGCTGTGAGCGGAGAAGTCGTCAGTGGCTCATACTGCGGGTGGCTTTTATGTCTCCGCACCTGTTCCCACACTAAGCCCAACGCCAACAGCAACAACAGAAACGGTGCCCCCCACAGCAACCATGTTGTGGTTTTAAACGGCGGATCATAACGCACAAAATCCCCGAAGCGGGCGGTCATTTGTTCGACGATTTGTTGATCACTCGCACCGGCGTCCGCCATTTTATAGACTTCGATCCGCAAGTCATAGGCAATCGGCGAATTTGATTCGACCAAATTCTGATTTTGGCACTGCGGGCAACGCAACGATTTCGCCAAATTCACCGCTCTTGCGCGAGTTTCCGGCGATTGAAATTGGTAAGTATCCACCATTTCGGCGCGCGGCATGGCAACGGGCAGTAATATCAGCAATCCAACCAACAGCTTGAATCTACGCCACATTTTATTTCCCTCCGCCCGCGTTAAGTTGTTGCAGCAGCGGAACAAATTGTTGCTGCCAAATTTGCGCATCCAATTCTCCCGCATAGCGGAAGCGGATAATGCCGTCGCCGTCAATCAGATAGGTTTCAGGCGCGCCATATACGCCGAGCGCCAGTGCCAGCTTGCCGTCATGATCGTTCAGCACCCGCGCAAACGGATTGCCTTTGCTGACCAGCATTTGCCTTGCCGCTTGCGGATTATCGCGATAATTCAAACCGTAAATCGCATAACCCTGCTGTTTTAATTCGATTAAAAACGGAAATTCCGTAATACAGCTCGGACACCAACTGCCCCAAACGTTCAATAAAAACGGTTCGGCAGGCAAAGTGCGGTTGTCGATCCGCTGGGTCGGCTGCAACAAATCGGGCAATTCAAATTCGGGAAAGGCTTTGCCTTGCTGCGCCAATGCCAGTTGCGACGGATCACGTTGTAATCCCAGCAATAACATCAGCCCTAAAGCCAGTAAACCGATTAACGGCAGGAATAGGCGCAGTCGTTGTTTTAACATTCCAACTCCTTAACCGCACTTTTGCCGCGGCGAGCGCGCAATACGATCGCAAAAAACACAGCGAGCGCCATTAACAGCCCGCCAAACCACAGCCACTGAATCAACGGTTTATAGTGAAAGCCAAATGAATAACGCTGTTCAGGGGATTTGTCGCCCAGCACCACATACAGATCGCCCAATAAGCCCGGTTTGATCGCCACTTCGCTCATCATGCTGCTGCGAATATCATAAAAGCGTTTTTCCGGCTGTAAAATGAACGGTTGTGCCGAGTGCTGAACGGTCAAATGTGCAGTTTCAGTGGTGTAATTAGCCGCAAGGCGATATTCAATGCCATCAAAATTGAACTGATAGCCGTGCAGTTCGGCTTGTTCGCCTTGCGCCAGCTTCACGCCTAAATCGGAGGAATAGTAACCGCTCATCATTGCCGCAATCACCACCAGCGCTAAGCCGCCGTGCCCCAATAACATCGGAAGTGCGGTTACCAACCGCTGTTGATGGAAAGCCTTATAGGCGTAATACAGCAAACTCATCAACAGCGCAAACGCCGCCGATACGAAAGCAAACGGTAGCCATTGCCACTGTTTCAGCGGATCCAGCTGCAGATTCCAAACGATAATAGCCACACTGCCAATCACTGCGGCAATTGCACCGAGCAACATTCCGCTACGCGATACGCCGCGCCCGTTCAACCACAGTAACATCACCAGCAAACTCAGCAGCACGAGCGGGGTAAAAATCGTATTGAAATACGGCGCACCGACTGAAATCGAGCCGAAGCCGAAGGTGCTGAACAGCAGTGGATAAAACGTACCGAGTAACACGCTAAATGTGGCAATCGCGGTGATAATATTCAGCAATAATACGCCGCTTTCGGTTGATAATCGGCGCGTTGTCCAGTGCCAGCCAAATTGGGCATCACCGATTTTGGCATTCAATGCGAACAGCAATAATCCCAAGCCACTGAAAAAGAAAAACATCGCCAGCAACGCATAGCCGCGCGACGGATCGATAGAAAAAGCATGGACTGAGGTGATCACGCCGGAACGTACTACAAACGTGCCGAGTAGCGAAGCGGAAAATACCAACAACGACAACAGCAAGCTCCAATACGGATACAACCCTTTGCGTTCGGTGGCGATAAGACTGTGGATTAAGCCCAGCCCCAGCAACCACGGAATCAGCGAGGCATTTTCCACCGGATCCCAGAACCACCAGCCGCCCCAGCCGAGCTCATAATACGCCCACCACGCACCTAACAGAATGCCGCAGCTCAGCCAGCCCCAACTCAGCAGCGCCCAACTGCGGCTGTCGGCGGCAAATTGGCGGTTGTCACTTTTGCTCCACAGTGTAACGATTGAAAGCGCAAAATTCACTGAAAAACCGACGTAGCCCAAATACAACAACGGCGGGTGAAACACCAGCGCAATATCTTGCAACATCGGATTGAGATCGCGTCCCTGAAACGGCGTCGGAAATAGGCGTTCAAACGGATCGGATAAAAGCAAAGTATAGAGGCAAAGTGCGGTATAAATTAGCGCCAGTACCGCCAACACCCGTGCGTTAAATTGCGGCATTTGAGTGCGGTTGAAACAGGCAAACAGCATCGTCCAGAGTGATAACGTCACCAGCCAAAACAGCATTGAGCCTTCGTGTCCGCCCCAAGTTGCCGCCACTTTGAACAGCGGCGAGAGTTCCGTATTTGAATGGGCGGCGACATACAGCACCGAGAAGTCGTCTTGCACAAAAGAGTAAGCCAGAATAGTGATTGCTGACAGGGAAAATAAAAATAGCAGCACCGACAAGAATGTACTATTTAACGGCAGACGATTTCGCGCAGGCAAAAATGGGATCAGCAACAACAAAAGTGCGGTAAGCAGACTGCAAATTAGCGCTAAATAGCCGATTTCTGGAGGCATTTTGTTTCACTCAATAAAAAAGCGGGATTAACAATCATAATCCCGCTATTCTAACAACTTATTACGCCAGCGTCATTTGTCCGGTGTAGAGAATAAAGAAGCGCAGGCAGAACACGCCGAACAGGGTGCAAAGTGCGGTAAACAGGATAAAGCCTTTGCGGTGTTTCAGCTCTTCACCGCTCACGGCATTCAGCAATAGCGGCAACACAAGCCCGATAAGCACTACGCCAATCCAGAATACCCACGCCCAGAAACCGCCGCCGATTGCCGTCATCATCGCAACGGTTTTTTGTCCGCCGCCGAAATACAAGCCGACAAAAAACGCAAACAGCAGGAAGATTTCGATCAACACCACCGGCGTTTCAAATTTATGCAGAAAGCTGACTGAAGGCGAATGGGTGGATTCTCCACGGCACACTGCTGCCAGCAACAATGCCGCGATGCCGGATGATGTTCCGGACGCCAAGAACAGAATCGGCAACACTGGATTATTCAGCATCGGATAGCTGATCAGCGCTGACAGCAAGAAGCCGGTATAAGCGCCAAGCAGGATCGACAGCAACATCAAAACCACTTCAATCGGGTTGACCCATTTTTCAGCCGCATTAATGATTTTATTCACAAAACCCAATGCCGGAATATAACGTTCGATCCAATCGGCAAGCAAATGTTTAAACACGATTGCCAGCCATAGGAACAGGAACAACATATACACCTGGAACAGCATAACCCCCATCGACATCACAGAGTGCGGTTGATAGTTAAACATCAACATCCAGAATGTCCACGGTTTGGTTAAGTGGAAAATCAAAATCGTCAAGCCGACAATCAAGCTCAGCGGAGCGATAATCGCCGCACTGCGAATAATGGTGTTACGGCTGGCGTCGCTGCCTGCCAAAATTTGGCTACGTTTCAGCAACACTGCCAACAGTGTCGCACCGGCGGAGATCCCGAGCAGGAAAAGATAAATCGCAATGATTTCATCCCATACTAATGACGGGAAGTGGAATGGACTGTTCATCGTCTGATCTCCCCTGCTTTAGCCGGCACATGGTACAAATTCGGCTTGGTTCCCAATTCGACTTTAGTTTGATAAACCTGTTTTTCCTGAATTTGACGCGAAATTTCACTGTTCGGATCGTCTAAATTGCCGAAGGTCAGTGCCTTGGTCGGACAGGCTTCAACACAAGCCGGCAATTTGCCTTGAGCCAGATTGGTATCACGGCAGAAATTACATTTGTCGGCGGCTTTGGTTTCAGGGTGAATGAAACGCACCCGATACGGGCACACCGCAATGCAATATTGACAACCTATACATAGATCCGCTTTGACATCGACAATGCCGGTGGACGCATCAATAAACGAGGCGCCGGTCGGGCAAACGTGCACACAAGGTGCATTGCTGCAATGTTGACAAGAATGACGGTAAAACTCATATTTTACGTCAGGAAATTCCCCTTGCGGTTCTCCCCGAATGATTTCCAGACGCGATACCCCTTCAGGCACGTTATTCACTTCACGACAAGCATCCATACAGGCGGTACAGCCGATACAGAGTTTTTCGTCGTGCAACATCCCATAACGCACATCATTAATCGTCAAAGTCTGTGCCAGACTTTGAGCGGGTTTTCCGGTCATCAGGATAAGAGCCCCAGCCCCCATGCCGGAAACAAAGTTTCGGCGCGAGCAACTCATTTTTGATCCTTATTCTGAATGACAGATTGTTGAGTGTTTTTTTCTTGCAATAGTTCCTGCTGTTTGCCATGGCAATCGACACACAGTTTCACCTGATCTTTATGCGGAATACCTTGCATCGGATCGGTTTTCGGGTGTAGTGTATGGCAACTGGCGCACGGCAATTTCATCGCGTGTACATCATGTGCCCACAGGCTTTCACGCAGTTTTTCCGGTTGGTGACAAGAGAAACAGACTTGGTTCTGCTCTTGTACACTGTACATCGGTGTTTTGCCGTCAAAAATATCACCGTGGAACCGCATCACGTCTTTCACGCCGCGACGGTGATCTTCCGAAATATTGCCGTGACAACTGACGCAATTAATCGGTTTGTCGGTTGACGGATTGGTTTTGCTTAAATGGATCCCATGAAATTGTTCGTCATTAAATTTATGACACTGCGCACAATATTTATTCGGATCACGTTGATTTTCCAATTGCGGTTGATAAGTCAGCTCGCTGCTTGCACCACCGGCTTGCGCGTTCGCCGCTGCCGATGCAATCGTCGTCGCCAGCAAACCCGCGCCTAAAACCGCTATCATTTTGACAGCTCTTAAGAGAATAGTCGCCCTCATAATTCTTTCCTCAAATCTGAATGGTTATTATGGTTATTACCGCACTTTTGCCGCTCGCGCCGCAAAGTGCGGTATTATTTCCATTACTCGCTAATTAAACCTTTTTCTTTAGCTTCTTTATCCCATTGAGGTACAAGGGTTTTCAAGAATTCGTCTTTTGCTCTTTTCTCTTTTTCAAAGTCAATGCCCATGACTGCCTGTGCTTTCGCTTGAGTCGAGATATCCGGAATCACAATCGGTTGATTCACATTATGAGCACTCAAGACCCGCGCCAATTTCACGCGTGCGTCACCGGCTTTATCCAACCCGGTTCCCAATACGCGTAGCATCACATCCGGCGCGTGCATATAGCCGCCGTGGCTGGCTGCCGCGTAATCCCAACGCCATTGTGCATGACGGATATCTTGTAATGCGGCTTTCATTTCATCTTCGTTCGCGCCGGCATCCCAAGCGGCTTTCGCTTCAAAGTGGGCTTTCACCAGTTGATCTTCCAAGCGAATCATCACATCTTTCACTTCGTGTTTGCGTGAAGCGACGATACCTTGCAATTTCTCTTTGCTTTGATCATGGCAGTTAGCACAGGTGTTTTCAAACGCGTCGAACGGATTGCCGATTTTGTGATCGGTAAACACTTTGCCGTCTGCGGTTTGGGTTTTCGGCATATGACAATCGATACAAGTTACGCCGTTTTTGCCGTGCATCCCAGCCGACCAGATTTCAAAGTCAGGGTGTTGTGCTTTCAACATCGGTGCTTTAGACAGTGAATGAATCCAGTCGTGGAAACCGATTTCGTCATAGTAGGCTTCGATTTGATCAACGGTGGTGCCTTTATCCCAAGGGAAGGTTACCGCTTTCGTCTCGCCGGCAAAATAGTATTCAACGTGGCAGTTTGCACACACCGCTGCGCGTTGATCGGTTTTATCTAGATTAGCAAACGGCTCCCCGATTTTATCCAAAGCGCGTAAAACGTGCGGGCGCGCAATCCGCAATGCCGGTTTACCTTCGGCGAAATCGGCTGAAGTAGTATCGTGACAGTCGGCACAGCCGATACTGTTCACCACTTCCGCACCGCCTTTTGACCATTTGCCGCTAAAATAACCGTCTTCGCCCCATTCAGCGATCAAACGCGGAACATCCGGACCTTTACAAGTCCAACACGCCATTGGCTGAGGACCGTCATTCGGACCTGTCGGTGCACCGGTGCGCAGAATTTCCCGCACATCTTTAATCGCATAGAAGTGACCGCGCGGTTTGTTGTAATCGTGAGAAAATAAATAACCGCCCCACAGCACGATCATGCGCGGATCTTCGCCGATAGCGGACACAATTTCATCAGACTCTGAGGTTTGAGTCCAAGTGTTAAATTGCAATGGGTATTTTTCCGCGAATTTGTGATTAGCGGATTGAATAACCACGTTCGGATTCGCTTCTGTTTTTTGTTCTTCAGCCATCGCATCTTGCGCAGCAAACCAGCTGCCGCCGATTAATGCAGCCACGCCCAAGAGCGAAGTCAGTTTTTGTTTTACGATATTCACGATAATTTCCTCCGTAGAGACTTTCCCACAAGAATTGGATTTTAAATGCCATGCTAATCAATCGGTTCGACTGATAACATGGCTGTCACAGACTAAAGTTCTTCGAGAGTAAATTAGCAAATACCCTTATTTTTTGCATAGTTATATTCAAGATATTTGTTCTTGATCAAATTTCTCGATTAAAATACCTCTAAATGGGCATAGTAGCCAAAAATGTGGCTGATTTTGAGATCTAAGCTTCTATTAGACATTTTTGTGGCTACTCCTCTTAAAGCGCTAGTTTTTCTAGCTCTTTTTATTCAAAAAATCCTGTATAAACATAATCTTATTCCTTCGGTTTAGTCCATTATGAACGGATAATTTCTGCTTTAAATCCTTAAACAGCCCTTCCAGCCGATTTGTCGTTTTTTCTATCCGTAACTCCGGGTATTTTTCAAAGACAAACAAGTAATCCATATAGCGTTTAATACTGGCATAAGCCCCTCTCAATTTGCGATGTTTATAAGGAAATTTACCCTGATTATCGGGTATATCAGACCGTTCTTCTAAGTAAGCTTTATGCTGCAAAAACCAGTGATGCAAACGGACATAAAAGTCATTTTTGTGACTCTGCTTGAGTGTTTTAACCATTGTTTTCAGTTCCTTTCCGGCAACGGATTTAGGGTTTCTCGTCAGCTTGCGAATCACCATTGCAACAAGGTGAAATTGGCACATTTGGGTTGGCGTATTAAATATATCTTTCAATAAGCCCCGTCGCCCATCGCAAGTAATAGATTGAATAATAAATCCTTTTTTACGCAATCGATTGATGGCTTTGGTATAGTAAATGTCCTTTTCGGTACGAACGATTTGGTGGTAAATCACCTTTTTTGAGCGGGAATCCATTATGACTAATACGCCGAATTGTGGCCCGAAAAAAGTGACATCCATAATAAGATTCAACATTGTGGTTTGCGGTGTGCTGAGTGGCGTTTTAGGGGCTTTTTTCAGGTGCCTTTGGATAGTCCTGACCGAACAATCATAGGTTAACGCAAGCTGCTTATACGTCTGTTTTCCGACGGTGTAATCGTGCCAGATTTGGGCGGATTGAAGGTAATTTGTGTGAGAATATGTCCGTAAACAATCCAAGCATTTATAGCGTTGCTTGCCTGAATTTTTACCGTGTTTTTTAATGTGTTCTGAACCACAGAAATAGCAATTTTTTGGTCATTTTAAAAAATCTCACTTAACGCCTTATTCTATAAGGGATTAAGCGAGATTTCAGCCACATTTTTGTCTACTATGCCTCTAAATGAGTACTGTAAATGCATAAAAAAACCGCACTTAAGGCTGTTTTTAACACCAAGTGCGGTTAATTATTACTAACGCGATCAATAAGTAAGAACTATTTCACTTCCATTCCCTGCGCTTGTAGATCGGCGTGGTAAGACGAGCGGACAAACGGCCCGCAAGCCGCGTGCTCAAAGCCCATCGCGACGGCTTTTTGCTTCATATCATCAAATTCGGTCGGTGAAACATAACGATCAACCGGTAAATGGTGGCGGCTTGGCTGCAGATATTGCCCCAAGGTCAACATGGTGACGCCGTTATCACGCAAATCCTGCATCACCTCTAAAATTTCCTCGTTGGTTTCGCCCAAACCGACCATTAAGCCGGATTTGGTTGGAATTTCAGGGAATAACGCTTTAAAGTCACGCAGCAAACGCAATGACCATTGATAGTCAGCGCCCGGGCGGATCTCTTTGTATAAACGCGGAATATTTTCTAAATTATGGTTAAACACATCCGGCGGGTTTTTCGACAAGATCTCTAACGCCACATCAATTTTGCCACGGAAATCCGGCACTAAAATTTCAATTTTAATTTCCGGATTCAAGGCGCGGATCTCTTTCACACACTCGGCGAAATGTGCCGCCCCACCGTCACGCAGATCATCGCGGTCAACCGAGGTGATCACCACATAGCGCAATTTCATATCGCGAATGGTCAACGCCAGTTTTTTCGGTTCGTCTTGATCCGGCGGCAGCGGCTTGCCGTGCGCCACATCGCAAAATGGGCAACGACGGGTACAAATAGCGCCCAAAATCATAAAGGTTGCGGTGCCGTGGTTAAAACATTCCGCCAGGTTCGGACAAGATGCTTCTTCACACACCGAATGCAGCCCGTGCTTGCGCATCGCGCTTTTAATGCCTTCAATTTTAGCACTGCTAGCAGGCAATTTGATTTTCATCCATGCCGGTTTCGGCAACAGTTCTTGATCAGGATTGATATTTTTGACCGGAATAATTGAGGTTTTGGCAGCATCGCGATATTTTACGCCACGCTCCATTTTAAAAGGTTTACCCATTGTTTTTCTCGATTTGGTTGTTCTCGATTGATGTTTGGCTGTCGAACGCGTCGTTCGAGTAATGGATTTGCTGGTAATCCATTAAGTTAATAAAATGTTGCAGTAATTGTGGAGCAACCTGCTCGCAAAGTAAAGCCCGATCACCGATTAATTCGCTTAACTGGCACATTTCCAAACCCGCATAACCGCAAGGGTTAATATATTGAAACGGAGTTAAATCCATATTGATATTCAATGCCAGCCCATGAAACGAGCAGCCGCGCCGAATGCGCAGCCCGAGCGAACAGATTTTGCGTCCGTCCACATACACCCCCGGCGCGTCGGCTTTGGCGTATGCGTTGATCTGATAGTCGGCAAGGGTTTTGATCACACACTCCTCCAGTGCCGACACCAAATGCCGCACGCTGAATTCACTGTTATTTTGGCTCTTTTTACGCTTAATATCCAGCAATACATACATCACCAGCTGCCCCGGCGCATGGTAAGTAATTTGCCCGCCCCGATCCGATTGCACCACCGGAATCATTGACTGCTGCAATAAATGTTCCGCCTTGCCCGCTTGCCCTTGGGTAAACACTGCCGGATGCTGCACCAGCCAAATTTCATCGACCGTATTGTCACCGCGCTGATCCGTAAACTGCTGCATCTGCTGCCACACGTTTTGGTAGGGCTGCAGCCCCAGTTGGCGGATTCTCAGTTGTTTGGCAAGCTGCATCATTTATCCTCTTGTTAACATTTTCAACGGTTTTCAACCGCACTTGGCTGAATTTCTCAGTTACAGCACCATTCTGACAATATCAATTTCCGCCAATTCTTTATATAAGGTTTCAATCTGTTCGATATTATCCGCTCTGACGGTGATCGAGACCGAATGATAGTTGCCTTTGCTACTAGGCTTAATCGTCGGTGCGTAGTCACCCGGAATGTGTTTTTGTACCACTTCTAGTACTTTATCTTGCAAATCGGCTTGCGCCAAGCCCATAACTTTATACGGAAAGTCGCACGGAAATTCTAACAGCTCATCTAATTTGGTTTTTTGCATTGTTTTGCTCTCATTGTTTGTTAAAAAATCCCTGCCAGGCAGGGATTTGGTTGTCATGGTAGATGGGGCTTCGCCGCCCGCATTCAAGACTTCAGCGCGTTCAGCTGAATAAACTTTTCACGGTTAAAATAATCCAGTCGATAATTTTGCCGAAGAATCCGGCTTCTTCAACCGGTTCTAATACTTGCAGGTTGACCGTTGCCACATCTTTGCCGTCCAGTTGGTAGACGATATGCCCGGCCACGTCTCCTCTATTTAACGGCGCTTCCAGATATTTTTGACTCAGTTCATAGCGCGCCTTCAGTTCCGCCTGTTTGCCTTTCGGAATCGTAATATAACCGTTATCAATTGTGCCCAGCTTCACTTTGTTTTCAGAACCATAATACACGCTTTGTTCTGACACCACGCTGCCGGCATTTAATGGCTTCAAGGTTTCAAAGTTGTTGAAGCCCCACTGTAGCAGTTTTTTGGTTTCCACTTCGCGCCCTTTAATGGTCGGCACGCCCATCACCACGGTGATAAAGCGGGTGTCGCCGTCAACTGCCGACGCCACTAAATTATAGCCTGCCTGATCGGTGTGTCCGGTTTTCATGCCGTCCACTTTTAAGGTTTTATCCCACAATAAGCCGTTACGGTTTTGTTGTTTGATCTTATTAAAGGTAAACTCTTTTTCGGAGTGGATCGCATATTCTTCCGGTAAATCGCGGATCATGTGTGATGCCATGGTTGCCATATCTCTGGCGGAGGAATACTGATTTTCCGCATCCAGACCGTGTACGGTGGCAAAATGAGTGTTTTTCAGCCCGAATTTTTGTACATATTGATTCATAATATCAATAAAATTCTTTTCGGTACCGGCAATATGTTCGGCTATCGCCACACAAGCATCATTGCCCGATGCGATGATAATCCCGTGGTTTAAATCGCTAACGCTCACCTGTTGGTTCACATTTAGGAACATTTTCGATGAACCCGGGAAGTTTTTACCCCACGCATTTTCGCTGACAGTCACCATATCTTCGTTACGGATTTTGCCTTGTCTGATCGCATCACCCACCACATAGCTGGTCATAATTTTAGTCAGGCTCGCCGGGGCTTGGCGCTGATCCGGATCTTTTGCCGCCAAAACCGTACCGGTGTTGTAATCCAGCAAAATATAGGTTTGCGCATTTAATTGCGGCGCGGCGATATTAAAATCAATCGCTTCACCGGCGGCAAAAGCCGACGTTGCCGCCAGCAGTGACGTTGCTAACAACGTTGTTTTCAGTTTACGTCCATAAAACATAGCAAACAAAATCCTTTAATTATTGAGCTTGATAAGAGTATAAAATGTTGTCGTGTTGACCGTTTTGCACCAGTTCGGTTTTCAATTGGTTCACTTTTTCGCGTGAATCGATCGGCCCGAATTTCACCTTGAAATTTCGTCCTTCCTTAATGATTTCACTGTTTACATTTTTCATTGATAATTGGGCGATCAACGCTTTGGCTTTCGCATCGCTGTCTAAATTAACACTTTGCAATTCATAAGCCAGACTCTCTGGTTCTGCTTTCAAGAGCGGTTTATGTCCGCTGCTGGCGGTAACTACATCCGAGCTTTTTTGAACGCTGATATTCGGTTGCGCTTTTTTAGCCGGTTTAGCCGAAGCGGTTTGTAGCGTTGATTTTTCACCGTCTTTCGGCAGCGGTAAATTTTTATTTTTTGCTAATTGGGTCAACTTAGCGCCGCCCGGTCCGCTGACTTTGCCGTTTTTATCAACGTGCACCACTTCCATTTTCACTTGAGCCGTACCTCTGCCTAACATTCCCAGCTCTTTAGCCGCCGCTTTCGACAAGTCAATTTTGCGATCACCGACAAACGGCCCGCGATCGTTAATCCGAACCACCACCTGACGCCCGTTTTTGATATTGGTCACCAATACATAAGACGGAATCGGCAGGCGCTTATGCGCGGCGGTCATCAGATTTTCATTATAAATTTCCCCGTTTGAGGTTTTGCGACCGTGAAATTTACTGGCGTAAAAACTCGCCGTCCCGGTCATTGAATACTCTTTCGCATTCTCACGGTTAAGGGTTTGATAGGTTTTCCCTTTCACGCTATATGTTTGGCTTTTTGCCGCTGCGGTGGTGGAAGATAACGCCTTCGGTCCGCTGACACCAAATCGAGTTTGGGTCGAACCTGCCGCTTGGGCGCTGCCGATGGTGAAAGCCATCAGCATTAAGCATCCGTAAACCGTCGTTCTTAAAAAAGTCATAAAAAAATTTCCTATTTTAACGTAAATATTTATCTAAAATGTGTGAGAGTGCGTTTATGGCTATAGACCGACATAATCAGCCCGAAGCCCGCCATCAGCGTCACAAACGATGTGCCGCCATAACTCACTAACGGCAGCGGAACGCCGACCACCGGCAAAATTCCGCTCACCATCCCAATATTTACAAAAATATACACAAAAAAGATTAGGGTGATTGCGCCGCTCAAAATCCGACCGGCCGCCGTTTCCGCTTTGGCGGCGATAATCAATCCCCGAATAATAATAAACATATAAATCGCCAGCAAGACTAAAACGCCGACCATTCCATGTTCCTCACTCAGAACCGAAAAGATAAAATCGGTATGCGGTTCCGGTAAAAATTCCAATTGTGACTGGGTGCCTTGCATCCAGCCCTTGCCAAAAATGCCGCCCGAACCAATCGCAATTTTCGATTGGATAATATGGTAGCCCGCCCCAAGCGGATCGGACTCCGGATCTAACAAGGTCATCACCCGCGTTCGCTGGTAATCGTGCATTAAAAAATACCACATCACCGGAATAAATCCTGCCAAGCCGACAACTGCGACTACAATCAAGCGCCAACTCATTCCGGCTAAGAATACAACAAATATGCCGGAGGCGCTAACTAAAATCGAGGTTCCCAAATCCGGCTGAATTGCCACCAAAATGGTCGGCACAAAGATTAATCCTAACGCAATCAAAGTGCTCATTAACGTTGGCGGCAGTTTTTGCCGACCTAAATAGCTGGCAACCATTAACGGCACCGACAATTTAACAATCTCCGACGGCTGAAAACGGAACAGCCCTAAATCCAGCCAACGCTGCGCGCCTTTGCTGGTCGTGCCGATTAAATCCACCAACACCAGCAACAGCACGCCTGCGATATATAAATAAGGTGCGATTTTTTCGTAAAACCGCAACGGAAACTGCGCCATCACTAACATGACGCCGAATCCAAGCGAAACTTGCACGATACGGCTTCTAAACATCTCTTCGCTGCCACCGGAAGCACTGTACAGCACGAGTAATCCGTATGCGGAAATCATTAATAATCCGAGCAACAATAAAAAATCCAAATGAAAACGCTGCCACAGGCTGCTGAAAAAATGCTTTTCTTCACTCATCGGGCATCCTCGTCCGTTTGATTTTCACTATCCACAACCGCACTTGGCTTCAGTTGTCCCATGCTTAATAAATAATAATCCATAATCGAGCGTGCAATTGGCGCGGCTTGGCTTGAACCGCCGCCAGCATTTTCCAAAAATACCGACAGCGCAATTTTCGGTTCATTATATGGTGCATAGGCAATAAACCACGCATGATCATGCAAATGTGACGCCAAGTTCGAAGCATCATATTTTTGGTTTTCTTTTAGTCCGAATACCTGCGCCGTGCCCGATTTACCCGCCGCCAGATATGACATATTGGTAAACGCTTTTTTGGCGGTGCCGCTACTACCGTATAACACACTGTACATGCCCGCTTTCGCCGCATTCCAATGCGCCTGAGGCACACCGCTGATGTCCTCATATAATTTAGGATCACGATACGGTTCAATTTCATTACCGATGATCTGCTGCATAAAGTGCGGTGTATCCACCCGCCCGTTATTAATCAACACAGCTAACGCTTTGGTAACCTGTAACGGTGTTGCCGTCCAATAGCCCTGCCCGATTCCTACCGGAATCGTATCGCCGATGACCCACGGCTTTTTATAGCGCTGCTGTTTCCATTCGCGGGTCGGCATCACGCCGCTGGTTTCCTCACGAATATCAATTCCTGTCGGCATCCCGAAGCCAAAACGTTTCATCCATTCGGAAAAACGGTTAATCCCCATGTCATAGATCAACTGATAAAAATAGGTATCGGCAGATTCCATGATCGCTTTGTTTAGATTCACCCGTCCGTGCCCGCTTCTCAGCCAGTCACGGTAACGCCGTTCCGTACCGGGTAATACCCAATAGCCCGGATCAAACATTGTCGTATTGGGGGTGATGATCCCGTCTTGCAAAGCGGCAACCGCAATAAACGGCTTAACTGTTGATGCAGGTGGAAACGCTCCTTGTGTCGTTCGGCTATATAACGGACGATCCGGATTGTTCAACAGCGCATTATAATCGGTCGATGAAATACCGCCGACAAATAAATTATTATCATAACTCGGGCTGGAAACCATCGCCAAAATGCTGCTGTCACGCGGATCCATCACCACCACTGCGCCGCGCCGTCCGTCCAGTAACTGGCGGATATAACGCTGCAATTCCAAATCAATCGTCAGCTTAATACTTTTACCCGATACTGCCGGTTGCTGACGCAAAGTGCGGATCACCTTGCCTCGGTTATTGACTTCCACTTCCTCAAAACCCACTTCACCGTGTAACTGTTGTTCGTAATAGCGCTCTATCCCCAATTTACCGATATCGTTTGTGCCGGCATAGTTTGCCAGTTTCTCTTCTTCTCGCAACCGCTCAACGTCTTTATCGTTGATCTTCGCTACATAGCCCAAAATATGGGTAAGATCCTCACCATACGGATAATGCCGTTTAAAATACGGGCGAACTTCCAAACTTGGAAAACGGTGCTGATCTACCGAAAAGCGAGCGATCTGCTCCTCGGTTAAATCGGCTTTTAATAAAATCGGCGTATAACGCGAATTTCTGCGCCGCTCTTTGGTGAAAGCTTCAATATCGTCATCGGTCAAGCCGACAATTTGGCGCAATTGATCATAGGTTTGCTGCAAATTTTCAGTTTTCTCCGGCACGATATACAAGCCGAAAAAAGTCAAATTCTCTGCCAGCACTTTATTATTGCGGTCATAAATCAACCCGCGCGTCGGCGCCACCGGCAACAATTTAATCCGATTACCGTTTGAACGGGTTTGATAGTTATCATAATCCCGCACTTGCAGGTTATAGTTATTCATCAGCAAAATCGACAGCAGTAACAAAACGCCGACAAACGCCACCAGCACCCGCCGTAAAAACAGGTTCTGCTCCGCTTTGTTGTCTCGAATAATCTCTTTTGCCATGATTGCTAATCTATTATGTCTAAATATTGCGTTCACGTTTGTGGTTTAACTTACTCGCGGTGATACGGGTGATTAGTGGTCAAACTCCAAGCGCGATACAAACTTTCCGCCACCACAATCCGCACCAGCGGATGCGGCAACGTCAACGGCGATAACGACCAACTGCGCTCAGCCGCTTGTTTACACTGTGGAGATAACCCCTCAGGTCCGCCGATTAACAGGCTGACATCCCGCCCGTCATGTTTCCAGCTTTCCAACTGTTCGGCTAATTGCGGTGTGGTCCACGGTTTGCCCGGAATATCCAGCGTCACGATCAAACTGTTTTTGGCACAAGCCGCCAGCATTTGCTCGCCCTCTTTTTCCAAAATCCGTTTAATGTCGGCATTTTTGCCGCGTTTTCCCGCCGCGATTTCGATCAATTCAAACGGCATATCTTTCGGAAAACGGCGTTGATACTCCTCAAATCCGCTGGTCACCCATGCCGGCATTTTTGTGCCGACCGCAATAAGCTGGATCTTCATACTAGCCCCAGAGTTTTTCCAACTGGTACAGCTCGCGGCTTTCCTGCTGCATAACGTGCACAATCACTTGCCCGAAATCGACCACCACCCAATCGGCGGTTTCAATCCCTTCCGAGCCGAAAGATTCAATTCCCTGCTGTTTGCAGCTCTCAGCCAGATTTTGTGCGATTGAACCGACATGACGGCTGGAGGTGCCGGTGCAGATCACCATATTGTCGGTGATGCCGTTGTTGCCGCGCACATCAAAAATGGAAATATCGGTGGCTTTCAAATCATCGAGCACTTCAATGACAGCTTTGACTAATGAATTTTGCAAAAGTTTCCTCGTAAAATCAGCTTAAAATTAAAGGTTAAAAAAGTAAAAGCCGCATATTCTAGCACAATTGATAAAAACACCAAGTGCGGTATGCGGCTGAGGTTACACAACAATACTTAAGAAAAACTTAACGGATTAACGTCGTGGTTTGCGACTGTTTTGGCGCTTTTGATTGCTGCGATTGCCGCCCGCGCTGCTACTGCGGCGCAAACGAAACGGCTTCGGCAAATCCTGCAATAACGCCTCGGCATCATACTGGCTGACCGGAATCGTATGATCGATATACTCCTCAATCGCCGGTAGATTCATGGCATAAGCCTCACAGGCAAAACTGAGTGATTTCCCGCTTTCACCTGCCCGTCCGGTGCGCCCGATGCGGTGGACGTAATCTTCACAATCGTCCGGCAAATCATAGTTAAACACATGAGTCACCGCCGGAATGTGTAAACCCCGCGCGGCAACATCGGTCGCCACCAGAATATCCAATTCGCCTTGGGTAAATTTCTCTAATAGCGCCAAGCGTTTTTTCTGCGCCACATCGCCGGTCAACAGCCCGACTCGGTGTCCGTCCGCCGCCAAATGCCCCCAAATTTCCTCACATTGTTGTTTGGTGTTGGCAAAAATAATGCAGCGCTCCGGCCACTCTTCTTCCAACAAGGTTTGCAGCAACCGCATTTTGTCTTGATTAGACGGATAAAACAGCTCTTCGGTGATCCGGTGTCCGGTTTTTTGCAACGGTTCCACTTCCACATATTCGGCATTATTCATATCTTCAAACGCCAGTTCACGCACCCGGAAAGAGAGTGTCGCCGAGAATAACAGGGTCAAACGCTGCTGCACCGGCGGGCATTTGCGCATCAGATAGCGAATATCGCGAATAAAGCCGAGATCGAACATTCGATCCGCTTCGTCCAGCACCACCACTTGAATTTTATCCAGATTGATAATCCCTTGTTTGACATAATCGATCACCCGTCCGGTGGTGCCGATCAGAACGTCCACGCCATTTTCAATCGCTTTCAATTGTTTGTCGTAACCGTCGCCGCCATAAGCAAGTGCGGTTTTCAATCCGGTGCGGCTCGCCAGTTTGGCGGCGTCATTATCAATTTGTACCGCCAACTCGCGGGTCGGCGCTAAAATTAACGCACGCGGTTGATTGGATTGGCAATTTACGCCACCGCCTTGTTGACTTAACAACTGATGAAAGGTCGCAATCAAAAACGCCATGGTTTTGCCGGTGCCGGTCTGCGCCTGCCCGGCGACATCGCGTCCGGCAAGGGTTAACGGCAGCGTTAATGCCTGAATCGGGGTGCAGTATTCAAAACCGCTATCGTTTAATGCGCTTAAGACTTGTGGGTTCAACACAAAATCGCTAAAACGAACTTGGCTTAAATGTTGATTTTTCTGCATATTTTCTATTTATCTCTTGGTGATATCCGCCCTTGCGCAGGGCAAATTCGGGATTTAACGGTTTCAAATGATTCAAAATTATTTAAGGATAACACGAACTCACCTGCTACGCTTGCATAAATACGTTTTCTGCCGAAATTCGCCCCCGATTTAGCGATTTAGACCGCACTTTTGCGCTTTCTCAAGCATAAAAACAAATTCCAACTAGACAGCTCGCGCTTTTAGTGGTAATTTTATCGCCACTCAAAAAATCTGTATCATACTTTCCAGTGACAAATTCACTATTTCATTAATCTAATCTTAATCATCCAATATATTTCTTTTTATTATGAATCTAACAGAACTTAAAAATACCCCGATCTCCGAGCTTGTGCGCATTGGGGAAGAACAAATGGGGTTAGAAAATTTAGCCCGTTTACGCAAACAAGACATCATTTTTTCTATTTTAAAACAACATTCTAAGAGCGGTGAAGACATCTTCGGCGAAGGCGTGTTGGAAATTTTACAAGACGGTTTCGGCTTTTTGCGTTCCGCCGACAGCTCCTATTTGGCTGGCCCTGACGATATTTATGTTTCACCGAGCCAAATTCGCCGTTTTAACCTGCGCACCGGCGACATGATCGAAGGTAAAATCCGACCGCCGAAAGAGGGCGAACGCTATTTTGCCCTGTTAAAAATCAAAGAAGTCAACGCCGATCGTCCTGAAATTTCCCGCAATAAAATCCTGTTTGAAAACTTAACGCCACTCCACGCCAATTCACGGATGCGGATGGAACGCGGCAACGGTTCAACCGAAGATTTGACTGCGCGCGTGCTGGATTTGGCTTCGCCAATCGGGAAAGGACAGCGTGGTCTAATCGTTGCACCGCCGAAAGCCGGTAAAACCATGTTATTGCAAAATATCGCGCAAAGCATCACCTACAACTACCCGGAATGCGTGTTGATGGTATTGCTGATCGACGAACGCCCGGAAGAAGTAACCGAAATGCAACGCTTAGTG
Source organism: Testudinibacter sp. P27/CKL/0425 (assembly GCF_052931395.1). NCBI lineage: Bacteria > Pseudomonadati > Pseudomonadota > Gammaproteobacteria > Pasteurellales > Pasteurellaceae > Testudinibacter > Testudinibacter sp. P27/CKL/0425. Next base: position 2,306,477 of record NZ_CM128801.1, read on the forward strand.
AAAGGCGAAGTGGTTGCCTCCACCTTTGACGAACCGGCGGCACGCCACGTTCAGGTCGCCGAAATGGTGATCGAAAAAGCCAAGCGTTTGGTTGAACACAAAAAAGACGTGGTGATTTTGCTCGACTCCATCACCCGTTTAGCGCGCGCTTACAACACCGTAACCCCGGCTTCCGGCAAAGTATTGTCCGGTGGTGTCGATGCCAACGCCCTGCACCGTCCGAAACGCTTCTTTGGTGCGGCGCGTAACGTAGAGGAAGGCGGTAGCTTAACCATTATTGCAACCGCACTTGTTGACACCGGCTCTAAAATGGACGAAGTGATCTACGAAGAATTTAAAGGAACCGGTAATATGGAACTGCATTTATCACGCAAAATTGCGGAAAAACGTGTGTTCCCGGCAATCGACTTCAACCGTTCAGGCACGCGCAAAGAAGAACTGCTTACTACGCCGGACGAACTGCAAAAAATGTGGATCCTACGCAAAATCGTTCACCCGATGGGCGAGATCGAAGCAATGGAATTCCTTATCGACAAACTTTCAATGGCAAAAACCAACGAAGAGTTTTTCGAGATTATGAAGCGTTCATAAGCCTCACCCCAAATAACAAAATACCCACGCAGCAACGTGGGTATTTTTATGTCTTGCAAACCGCACTTACTCGATTAAAACAACTCTTCGGTTCTCGGGCCGCTGCCGTCGCTCGGGTTAACCATGATTTGATAGCCCTGTTCGCGAATATAACGGCGAGTCGGTTCGGTGCCTTTAATGAAGTATTCCATTCTACCGCCGCCACCTGCCAGCAAGCCGCTCGATTTGTCGATGCGTTTTTCGATAATATTCGGCGGCAACGGATCGGCGCGTTCCGGTTTGTTCTCTAACGCCTTTTTCATATATTCCTGCCATGCGGGCATTGCGGTGGCTGCGCCCGCTTCGCCGCGGCCTAAGTCATATTTGTTATCATCAAAGCCCACATACACCGCCGTGGCAAAATTGGCGCCGAAGCCGGTATACCAAGCCACTTTGGAATTATTGGTGGTTCCGGTTTTGCCACCGACATCCTTCCGCTTAATCTCGTTTGCCATGCGCCAGCCGGTGCCTTTCCAACCGCTGCCCTGCTCACCGTAAATCCCGGATTGCAACGCACTGCGCATTAAAAATGCCAACTCGCCGCTGATCACCCGAGGTGCCATTTGCGGCTCTTGGCTTTGCGCACGTGCTTGTGCTAAAAGTTGCGGCCCGTCTTGCAGCTGGCTGTTGGCAATTTGCAACTCCGGAATATCCGGCACGGTTTCCGGCTGCTGATCAGGATCACCTTCCCCAATCTCTTCACTGCTCACAATCTCATTTTCTGCCTGACTTTCGTCCTGCTGCAACAATTCTAACCGTTGTTGCTCGCCATAAATCACCGGAATATCATTACAGCTGAAACACGCCACTTTGGGGTTGGCAAGATAGATTTCCTTGCCTTCATTATCCAGAATTTTTTCAATAATAAACGGATCAATCAAAAACCCGCCGTTATCAAACACCGCATAGCCGCGCGCCATTTCCAGCGGGGTGAAAGACGCGGCGCCGAGTGCCAGTGCTTCGGTTGCTAAATATTGATCACGCTTAAAACCGAAACGCGGTAAAAAGTCGGCGACATAGTCGATTCCGACCATTTGCACCGCACGCACCATCATCACGTTTTTCGACTGTGCCAAGCCTTGACGCAAACGCAATTGCCCGTCATATCGGTTCGGCGAGTTTTTCGGCGACCACGGTTTTTGCCCCGGAATACGGATCGTAATCGGGCTGTCGTTTAAAATCGTCGCTAGGCTTAACCCTTTATCCATTGCCGCGGCATAAATAAACGGTTTAATTGACGAACCGACCTGCACCATAGATTGCGTGGCGCGGTTAAATTTACTCTGCCCGAAGCTGAAGCCACCGACGATCGCTTCAATCGCGCCGTTGTCGCTGTTTAACGACACCAGCGCGGAATTCGCACGCGGCAACTGTCCCAATTGCCACTCCTGCTTGCTGTTTTGACGAATCCAAATCTGCTCTCCGATTTTCACTTTCGGACTGGCGGCAGTGGCGTTCGCCCATTTCATCGCTGAATATGGCAATAACATCGGTTCGCCCGACGCCAGCAACAGGCTGACACCGCTCTTATCAATGGCGATCACCGCCGCCGGCACTAACGGCTCGGAATTCGGCATTTTTTTCAGAAAAGCCACAATCCGTTCGTTGTCCCAAACCTGTTCGCCCGCTTTCCACAACGGCGCACCGCCGCGATAGCCGTGGCGCATATCATAATTAATCAGGTTATTACGCACCGCGATTTGGGCATTGCGCTGATCAAAAGAATCAACGGTGGTATAGACTTTATAGCCCTTAGTGTAGGCATTTTCTTCGCCATACAGTTTCACCATTTCCTGGCGTACCATTTCGGTGACATATTCCGCATGAAATTCAAGCTGACTACCGTGGTAACTGGCAATGAGCGGCTCGTCACGCGCTTGTCGAAACTCGGACTCGCTGATGTAATTCTCCGCTAACATTCGGCTCAACACCACATTGCGGCGTTCGGTGGCACGCTGCAACGAATACAGCGGATTCATGGTCGAAGGCGCTTTCGGCAAGCCGGCAATCATTGCCATTTCGCCTAAAGTTAATTGATTTAAATCTTTGCCAAAGTAGGTTTTCGCCGCAGCCGCCACCCCGTAAGAGCGGTAGCCGAGATAAATTTTATTCAGATACAATTCCAGAATTTCGTCTTTATTCAGGCTCTTTTCAATTTCAATCGCCAGAATCGCCTCGCGCACTTTGCGCATTAGCGTTTTTTCCGGCGTCAGGAAAAAGTTTCGCGCCAACTGCTGAGTGATGGTACTCGCCCCTTGTGACGCGCCGCCGTCGCTGATCGCCACTTTCAAGGCGCGTGCAATCCCGATCGGATCCAAACCGTAATGGGTATAAAAACGGCTGTCTTCGGTCGCCAGCACCGCTTGCTTCAGTTTTTCCGGAATTTGCGCCAGCGCCACCGGAATGCGTCGCTGCTCGCCAACCTCGCCAATCAGCTTGCCGTCTGCGGTATAGATCTGCATCGGCTGCTGTAGTTCAACCGTCCGTAGCGCGTTCACATCCGGCAATTGGGATTTGATGTGAAAATAGGCAACTGCGACTACCACACAGCCCAGAATTGTCAAGGTTAATAAACTACTAAATATTAATTTTACGATCTTCACCGAAAACTTCTCTCTAAAAAATCCATCATCAAACACATTTGCGTCACACTGTCAGCCGCAACAATACTATTTTACACGTTATATGGCAAACATTGAGGATCTTTTTACAGATGGACAGCACTATTTTTCCAACCCCCAAACTTCGCGTCGGCGTATTTCCCAATCCGCAAGGGTTCGAGTTGGCATTTCTTGACAAACAACGCCAACCGCACTTTTACCACTTAGAACACCTTGAGCAACTGCCTGTGGTATTAAGACAACAATTTGCGGAAAAAATAGGTAAAAAAACAGCGATTTTTTTATATTTCCTGTTTAGAACCGCACTTGTTGTGGCAAAAACACCTGCTGCTGCCGCGCGTTGCGGCGCATGAGCGCTACCGACAAGTGCGGATGATTTTGAAACAGCAGCTGCCGACCGATGAATCGCAAATCCAATTCGATTTCATCTCGCGCCCGCTGCCGATCACCGGCCCTTCACAGCGGATTGATTATGTGCAGATTTTTGCGGTGAAACGAAAAAATGTCCGCCAGCATTGCGAACGCTTTCAGCCGTTGAAATTAAACGCGCTGGATTTTTACGCCCACGCACTGCTGCGCGCCTTTCGCTACAGCTGCGACGCGCCCGCCGATCAAAGCACGTTGTTTCTGTATCACAATCCGCAAAAAGATCCGGCACAGAGCGTGTTGCTGCAACAATATCAGGATCGGCTGATTCAACGTTATGAAAAAAAGCTGTCGCTGACCGCACTTTTGCAACTGTTTTTCCAACACGCACCGGAAAAACTGATCAAACGCTGCGAATATATGCCGAACCGGCGGAACAACAAGCGGCAAGTGCGATGATCCCCGCGCACGTCGAACTGATCGAGATTGCCGCCGAACAATACCCGTATTTTATCGCCCTCGGCTGCGCGTTATGGAAAAGCGAAAGCTGGCAAACCGGAGAATTTTTTGATGTCAATTAACCTGTTAGACTGGCGCCCTTTGCTGCTGCGCCGCCAATTATTCCAATTCCTCGGCTTGCTCAGTGTTCTGCTGTTAGTTACGGCGGCGCTTCTCGGCGCATTGCACCGCTATCAGCAACAGTTGCAACACACATTGAGCCGGCAACAGCAGCAACATACCGCCCTGCGCCAAGGCAATCAAACGCTGCAACAGCAGCTGCAGCAATTACAACTGCAAACAACCGCCAACGACAAGCAACCGCACGTCATCAGCGCTGCCGCGTTAGACTGGCTGACAACGCTATTAGGGCGACTGCCGCTGAATCACGGACGTTTGACCGCTGCTGAGTTGAGCGCCGAGCCTGAACAGCGGCTGCTGAGTCTGCACGGCTATACGCGCTCCGCGCCGGAATTCGAACGGCTCAAAAATCATCTTGAACAGCAATTGCCGCCAGACAGTCGCTTCGAACTGGAGCAATTCGATTTGAACGCCGAACGGCTGGAATTTGCGTTTCGGCTGACTCAGCCCGAACCTAAAGGGCACTGAATATGAACATCACGCCTTATTCCCCGATTGCGCGGGCAATCGCCGCCCCACGGCGTTTGCAACTGCTGTGTGCGGTAATCTTTGTCACGCTCGTCTGCGCCTATCCGTTGCTGGAAATTGTCGATTTAAACCAGCAGTTGGAAAGCGTACAACAAGACAATCAGCTATTAACGCAGCAACAACAGCAAAAGCAGCAGGTGATTGCTGTGCTGCAACAAAAAACCGCACTTGAGAACAGCCCGTTGGATCCGCAACTGGCGGCGCAAATTCCGGCGCTGAATCAGCAAATACAACAGGCGGTGGCGGCACAAAATTCGCTGAAAATCAACCAACAAGCATGGCAATTTTCCGCTATGCCGCTGCTGCAATTGGAATTAGAAGGGCGATTTTATGCTATCAGCCGCCTGTTGCAGCAGCTGCCGACGCAATTTGCCGAACTCAAGCTGATCAGGCTCGAATTGCAACACCCTGACAACCAGCCGCACACCCGCGCCAAACTCACGTTATTACTGCTTAAGGAGCACAATTCCGATGATTAAATTTTTTCTAACCGCACTTTGTTGTTTTGTGTGTTTATCGACACACGCAAACGATAATCTCACCGCCTCGGCATTTCATGATCCTTTCGCGCCGCAATTCACCGCCGAACTACCGTCCGCCTCCAATTGCAATTCAACTGAAGATTGGCTGCTTGATCATCTGCCGCTGGAACAACTCAAGTTGATCGGTTTGATCCAATATGCGGATCACGCCGTTGCGCTGTGGCTAACCCCAAGTGCGGTGGTGATCGACAGCCGTTTAGACCAACTGATCGCGCAAGAACAATGGCAAATTGTACAAATCGAAGCGCAAAGAGTGCGGTTGCAACATTGCCAACAACCGTCGCAACAAAAAACCATTCATCTATAAAGGAAAATGTATGTTACGTTTCATCCCAAAATGCCTGTCGCTCTGCCTATGCTTGACGGCAAGTGCGGTCGCCGCCGACTCCGCCGCCGCTGATGCGTTCAATCTTTCGCTGAAGCAAGCCCCGCTCGCCGGCACGTTGCACTATTTAGCCCAACAACACGATGTGAACTTGATCTTAGCCGACGAATTACAAGGCAATATCAGCCTGAATCTGAAAAACACCCGCTTTGATCAGCTGCTGCAAGCGGTCGGCAAAATTCACAACCTGAAAATCGAACGCTTTGACGGGCATTACTACGTCAGCGCCGCCGATCCCGCTGCGGCAACACCAGCCGTGAGCGAAGCGCTCACCACCCCGACATTGCAAACGGTCAAAATCACGCTACAACACGCCAAAGCCGCCGAAGTGTTGCAAACGCTGAACAGCGGCAGCGGTTCGTTTTTGTCGGCGAACGGCAGCATCAGTTTTGATGATCGCAGCAACAGTTTGATTTTACAGGAACAGCCGCAAACGATCGCCAATCTGCGGCGCCTGATTCAGCTGTTGGATCAGCCGACGCAACAGGTGTTGATCGAAGCGCGGATTGTCACTATCAGCGATGAAAGCCTGCGTGAACTCGGCACGCGTTGGGGACTGTTCGAACCAAGTGCACAGGCACATCGGGTTGCCGGCAGCTTAGAGGCAAACGGTTTTGCCGAGCTCGGCTCACAGCTGAATGTGAATTTCGGCAGTGACTACGCCAATGCCGCCAGCGTGTCGCTGCAAGTGGCGAACATCAACAGCCGCTTGCTGGATCTGGAACTGACCGCACTTGAGCGTGAAAATAACGTCAATATTATCGCCAGCCCGCGTTTGTTGACGGTTAACAAACGCAGCGCCAGCATTAAACAAGGCACCGAAATTCCTTATCTGGTCAACAACGCGCGCAACGACACCCAAAGCGTCGAATTTCGCGACGCGGTGTTGGGGCTGGAAGTGACGCCGCATATTTCCCATGACAACACGATTTTGCTGGATCTGCTGATCAGCCAAAACTCTCCCGGCAACAGCGTGGCATACGGCAATAATCAGATGACGACCATTGATAAACAGGAAATTCAAACCCAGGTTTTCGCACGCCACGGCGAAACCATTGTGCTAGGCGGGGTGTTTCACGATACTTTGGTCGACGGACAAGACAAAGTGCCGCTGCTGGGCGATGTGCCGGGCATCAAACACCTGTTCGGTAAAACCACTAAACGCCAGGCAAAGCGCGAACTGGTGATTTTTGTCACGCCGCATATCGTGCAGCCGCAAAACCGCGTCGAGACGAAAAAAGCCAACTCTCAGCCCGGTAAACCGCCGCGTCCGTTTGGCTACGGATTCTGATAGGTTTGCGCACCTTTTTCCGCCGAATTTGAGTTTTTATTGATTAAATCGGGTAAGACGGTTGAAAAGCGGTGCGGTTTATTGCGATAATTGCCCCCCTTAACTCGAAGTTGAAGTTTGTGGGGTGTTTTACCGCTTAAGTTGCCGTTTTTAAGCACCGTTCTTATCTGAGCTCTTAAGTCTGAAGTCTTAGACAAATACACTCGCCCGCTTTTTATTCCTTCAACACTGCATTTGCTGATTGCAAATCTTATGAATAATAACATTAACAAGAAATTAGAATAACATGGCTGAAAAACGTAATATCTTTTTAATCGGTCCTATGGGTGCCGGCAAAAGCACCATCGGCCGCCAATTGGCGCAAATCCTCGGCATGGAATTTGTCGATTCCGACAATGAAATTGAACAGCGCGCCGGCGCCGACATCAGCTGGATTTTTGATGTCGAAGGCGAAAGCGGTTTCCGCAAGCGCGAAGAGCGGATCATCAACGAATTGACCCAACGTCAAGGCATCGTACTTTCCACCGGCGGCGGCGCCATTTTATCGAAAGAGACCCGTAACCATTTATCGGCACGCGGCACTGTGGTTTATTTAGAAACCACCGTTGACAAACAACACCAACGCACCCTGCGCGACAAAAAACGCCCGCTGTTGCAAGATGTGACCGATCCGCGTCAGGTGTTGGAAGATTTGGCGAAAGTCCGCAATCCGCTATATGAAGAGATTGCCGACATCACCATGAGCACCGACGAACAAAATGCCAAAAACATGGCAAATCAGCTGATCGATTTGTTGGAACAATACAACTCGGTCAATTAATTTCGCCCTTTAAACCTAACCAGTTGAGATGACAACATGATTGAAGCCAATACTCTCGGAACAGACATGACCGAAGTCACTGTCGAACTGAAAGATCGACGTTACCCGATCCGCATCGGCAACGACTTACTCAGCCGCAGTGAAAGCTATGCGCCGTTAAAAAGCGGCGATAAAGTCATGATTGTCACCAACCCGACCGTTGCCGAACACTATCTGGCAACGGTGAGCGATGCGTTGCAGCAGCTTGGCTGCCAAGTGGAATCGGTGCAGATTCCCGACGGCGAACAGTTCAAAACTCTCGACTCGTTAAATCTGATTTTTACCGCACTTTTGCAAGCCAATCACGGTCGCGACACCACCATTGTGGCGCTCGGCGGCGGTGTGGTCGGCGATGTGGCGGGTTTTGCCGCCGCCAGTTATCAGCGCGGCGTGCGTTTATTGCAAATTCCAACCACCTTACTTTCTCAGGTCGATTCGTCTGTCGGCGGCAAAACCGGCGTTAACCATGCGCTCGGCAAAAACATGATCGGCGCGTTCTACCAGCCTTGCGCGGTGGTAATTGACAGTAGCACTCTCAACACCCTGCCGAAGCGGGAAGTATTTGCCGGTTTGGCGGAAGTGATCAAATACGGAGCGATTTTCGATATCGCCTTTTTTGAATGGTTGGAACAGCATATTGACGAGTTGGTTAAACTGGAAACTCAACCGCTGCAATACTGCATTCAACGCTGCTGTGAGCTGAAAGCCGAAGTGGTCGCGCGCGATGAAACCGAACAAGGCGACCGTGCGCTGTTAAATCTGGGGCACACTTTCGGCCATGCGATTGAAACCCATTTAGGCTACGGCAACTGGCTGCACGGTGAAGCGGTCGCAGTCGGAATGTTGATGGCGGCGGCACAGTCTAATCTGCTCGGCGATTTAAGCCGTGCTGAAGTATTCCGCTTGGAAAAACTGTTAGCGCAAGCCAACTTGCCGACCGTCTCGCCGGACGGCATGACCGCCGATGACTATCTGCCGCTGATGATGCGCGACAAAAAAGTGCTCGCCGGCAAATTGCGGCTGGTGCTGCTGAAAAAACTGGGGCAAGCCTATGTCGCCAAAGACAGCGATCCGCAACTGGTGCGGCAAGCAATCAACCTTTGCAGCCAGTTTGATTAATCCTCGATGTCAACAGCGATCAACCCTCCGCTTAAGCACCGCCCGTTTTTAAAATGGGCGGGCGGAAAATTTCGTCTGACCGATGAAATCAACAAGCTGTTGCCCAAAAACAAATCTACCTTGATTGAACCCTTTGTCGGCGCCGGTTCGGTTTTTCTAAACTCCAATTTTAAGCACTATATTTTGGCAGATCTGAACGCCGATCTGATCAATCTGTTCAATGTGGTGAAAAACGAGGTAGAACATTTTATCGCGGAAAGTGCCAAACTGTTTCAACACCCCGATGCCAACAGCGCCGAATTTTATTATCGCCAACGCGACGAGTTCAACCGCACTTCCGATCCGTTTTTGCGTTCGGTGCTGTTTGTGTATCTCAACCGTTTCGGCTATAACGGGCTTTGCCGCTACAACAGCAAAGGGCAGTTTAATGTGCCGTTCGGCGCCTACGTCAAACCCTATTTTCCCGAATCGGAAATCCGCTATTTCAGCCAAAAAGCACAACACGCCACTTTTATCTGTGCCGCATTCGATCACAGCTTTCAACTGGTGACCCACGACAGCGTGGTGTATTGCGATCCGCCATACGCACCGTTACAACAGCTTTCCAATTTCACCCACTATGCGGGCAACGGCTTCACCTTGCAACAACAGCAACAACTTGCCGATCTTGCCAAACAGTCGGCTGAACAACACCGCACAACCGTGGTGATCTCCAACCACGACACGCCATTCACCCGCCAAATTTACCGCGGCGCACGTTTCAAAAAGCTGATTGTGCAGCGCCATATCAGCCAAAATGGTGAAAATCGCGGCAAAGTCAACGAATTAATCGCCGTGTTTAAAGCGGGCAAACCGTCAGCTACGGCTACGATTGCGCCAATTCAGGATTAATCTTAAACTCCAGCCGCGTAACCTGCGGAAAGAGTTGCTGGGTCAAATGCAGTAATTCCGCCTGACGAAATAAAATCCCCTGTTTAATCGTGGCATTTTGCACCTCGCAATAAATCACCTCATTGCGAATGTTCGCCAAACGAAACCGCCCCTTAAACGCTTCGGGAAAATGCTGCTGCAAGCGGGCGTTCGCTTCGCTGAGAAACAGCCCGCGCCGGGCAATCTCGGCAAAGGCACTGCGTTCGACAATTTCTTTGATATTTTTCATTTTTTGATTGCGCATACTTGTTTTTCCGCCATTTATCCCGATATTTATGACATAAGCTGAATGATGTTTTATAATAACACACATTTTTGATAACCCTGTATTCAAACGCAACCCGGGCGACACACTTGATGAATCTGTTCCGCAGCCACCGCAAAGCCGGTCGCAAACCGCACTTTTGGTCACAATTCCTATTGGGAATGTTGGCTATTTTGTCGTTGCCGGGCAGTGCCAATTTGGCGTCCAACCAACAGAGTTATGATTCGGCATATCAGCAGTCACAACAGCTGGAGCAGCGCCAACCGATTGCGCCGCAATTTTATCAACAGCAACAACAGCAAATCCGCTTACAGCAACAAATCAGCCGCGCCTTGCCGCAGCAGATTCCACTGAGCCAACAACCGCTTCCGCAAAATCCGCTTGAAGCGCTGCCGCCAATTCGCGCCGGACCGCACTTGCAACCGACAATTTAACCGATTTAATCCATTGAAATTTGCCGAATCCCCTGCAAAACAGCCAAGTGCGGTTTTGCGTTGCGATCGGTGCCCGAATCACTTAATACGATAAAGAAATAAAATTATGTTTAGAACGATTGCAACCAAATTATTCGGCAGCCGCAACGACCGTATCCTGCGCCGCCTTAACAAACGCGTCCAACAAATCAATCAACTGGAAGCGGAATATCAAGCGCTCAGCGATGAGCAACTGAGAGCCAAAACCACCGAATTTAAAGCCCGTTTAGAACAGGGCGAAACTTTGGAAAAAATCCTGCCGGAAGCGTTCGCCACCGTACGCGAAGCCAGTCAACGTACGCTGGGAATGCGTCCGTTTGACGTGCAGCTGTTAGGCGGCATGATCTTAAATGATCGCTGTATCGCCGAAATGCGCACCGGCGAAGGGAAAACCCTGACCGCCACCCTGCCTTGCTATTTGAATGCGTTGACCGGACGCGGCGTGCACGTGGTGACCGTCAATGATTATTTGGCACGCCGCGATGCGGAAACCAACCGCCCGCTGTTTGAATTTTTAGGCATGACCGTCGGCGTGAATATTCCGGGGCTACAACCTGAACAAAAACGCGCCGCTTATGCCGCCGATATCACCTACGCTACCAACAGCGAACTGGGTTTTGACTACCTGCGCGACAATTTAGCGCATTCGGCACAAGATCGCTTCCAGCGTCCACTGTATTATGCGTTGGTCGATGAGGTTGATTCAATTTTAATTGACGAAGCGCGCACCCCGCTGATCATTTCCGGACAAGCGGAAGACAGCTCCGATCTGTATATCGCAATTGATAAACTGATCCCAAATTTGATCTTCCAAGAGAAAGAGGACAGCGAAGAGTTTCAAGGCGACGGCGACTACACGCTGGATCTGAAAAACAAACAGGCATTTTTAACCGAACGCGGACAAGAGAAAATCGAGAACTTACTGACCGAAGCGGGCTTGATGAAAGAGAGTGAGTCGCTGTATTCGCCGTCTAAAGTCTCTTTGTTGCACCACGTTTATGCCGCTTTGCGTGCGCACACCCTGTTTGAGCGCAATGTTGACTATATCGTGAAAGACGGCGAAATCGTGATCGTGGACGAACACACCGGGCGCACCATGCAAGGTCGCCGCTGGTCTGAGGGCTTGCACCAAGCGATCGAAGCCAAAGAAAACGTACAAATTCAAAGCGAAAACCAAACCACCGCGTCAATCACTTACCAAAACTACTTCCGCCTGTATGAAAAACTGGCGGGCATGACCGGTACGGCGGACACCGAAGCGTTTGAATTCCAACAAATTTACGGTTTGGAAACCGTGGTTGTGCCGACCAATAAACCGATGATTCGTGATGACCATACCGATTTAATGTACAAAAACGAAGAAGATAAATTTGCCGCAATTATTGAAGACATTAAAGATGCCACCGCCCGTCATCAGCCGGTGCTGGTCGGTACGATTTCAATTGAAAAATCCGAGTTGCTGTCGCAAGCATTAAACAAAGCCGGTATCAAACACAATGTATTGAATGCCAAATTTCACGCCCAAGAAGCAGAAATCGTCGCCGATGCCGGTGTGCCAAGTGCGGTCACCATCGCCACTAACATGGCGGGGCGCGGAACTGACATCGTATTGGGCGGTAACTGGCGCGCCGAAGTAGCAAAACTGGAAAATCCGACCGAGGAACAGATCACCCAAATCAAATCCGACTGGGCAGAACGCAATAAAATTGTGATGAAGGCCGGTGGTTTGCACATTATCGGCACCGAACGCCATGAATCACGCCGTATCGACAACCAGCTGCGCGGACGTTCCGGTCGTCAGGGCGATCCGGGTTCATCGCGTTTCTATCTGTCGTTAGACGATGCGTTAATGCGAATTTACCTCAATGAAGGCAAATTGAACATGATGCGCAAAGCGTTCAGCGAGCCGGGCGAAGCGATGGAATCCAAACTGTTGGCAAAGGTGATCGCCAGTGCACAAGCCAAAGTGGAATCGCACAACTTTGACGGGCGGAAAAACCTGCTGCAATTTGACGATGTCGCCAATGATCAACGCCATGCAATTTACGCGCAACGTAACGACTTGCTAGACAATGAAAACATTTCCGACACCATTAACGTGATCCGTGAAGATGTATTCAACAACGTGATCGACCAATATATTCCGCCGCAATCACTGGAAGAGATGTGGAATATCGAAGGCTTGGAACATCGTCTGCACAGTGATTTTGCGTTGGAGTTACCGATCACCGACTGGCTGGAGCAAGACAACAACCTGCATGAAGAAACCCTGCGCGAACGTATTCTGGCAGCCGCGGTCAGTGAACATCAACGCAAAGAGGAGTTGGTCGGCGCAGAGAATATGCGCGCCTTTGAAAAAGGCGTGATGTTGCAAATTCTGGACGAACTGTGGAAAGAACACTTGGCGGCGATGGATCATCTACGTCGTGGAATCCACTTGCGCGGTTATGCCCAAAAAGATCCGAAGCAAGAGTACAAAAAAGAGTCGTTCCAAATGTTCACTGAAATGTTGGATACGTTGAAATTCACTGTGATCAGCACGTTAAGTAAAGTACAGGTGCGCACTCAAGAAGAAGTAGAAGAAGCGGAACGTTTACGCCGTGAGGCCGCAGAACGCGAAGCCGCTTCGATGCAATATCATCAGCACGGTGAAACAGAAAACAATGAGCAACAAGCACAAGATGATGTGGCAAAAGTCAGTCGCAATGCGCCTTGCCCTTGCGGCTCCGGCAAAAAGTATAAATATTGTCACGGCAAAATTAAATAGATTATCTTGAACCACAATCAAAGGCAGGTACTCCCTGCCTTTGATTTAGCAAGGAAAAAACATGACCGCACTTTCATCAAATTCCGCCACAGCCAAGCCGTTAATCAAAGTCGCAGTCGGGATTATCCGTAATGAATTTAAACAAATCTTCATCACCCGCCGCTTGGAAGGAAAGGATTTCGCGCAAAGTTGGGAATTCCCCGGCGGCAAAGTCGAAGCCGATGAAACCCCGGAACAAGCCCTGAAACGCGAACTGGAAGAAGAAATCGGCATTATGGTGCTGAACGCCAAACTATACGAACGCTTGCAGTTTGAATACCCGAAAAAAGTGATTGAGCTGAGTTTTTATTTGGTTGACGAATGGCTGCACCAACCTTTCGGACGCGAAGGGCAAGACGGCTTCTGGATCGAACAGCACACCCTCGACAGCGGACAATTCCCGCCTGCGAATAAAAAAATTATTACGCGTTTAATCAACGAAAGCTAGATTAAATTCCTGCTAGCAAAATGAATAATAGTGCCAATATGAAAAAAACAATCTGCCTGAATATGATTGTCAAAGATGAAGCAAAGATCATCCGCGACACCCTCGACAATATCGCCCGCCACCTGCAACTGGATTACTGGGTTATTTGTGATACCGGTTCATCAGATAACACCGTACAAATCATCACCGATTTTTTCAATGAAAAAAAGATTGCCGGTGAAATTCACCACGCCGAATGGGTCAATTTTTCCCATAATCGCAATGTCGCCCTGCAGCGATGCCAAGGAAAATCGGATTATGTGTTAATTTTCGATGCCGATGATCGGATCGAGGGCGAGTTGATCCTGCCGGAATTAACCGAGGACAGCTACCACCTTTCAATGTCGAATAACGGTACTCAATATTACCGCCCATTACTGATTAAAAATGACGGTCAATTTTTCTGGCGTAGTGTATTGCATGAATTTTTGGAGTCAAAGGAAAAAAACAGAACAAAAGCATTTATCTCCGGCAATTACACCGTCATTTCAGGACGTTTCGGAAATCGCAGCCAAGATCCCGAGAAATACCTGAAAGATGCCAAACTATTAGAACAGGCTTACAGCCAAAAAGAGGACGAGGATTTAAAACCGCGCTATGCGTTTTACTGCGCGCAATCCTACCGTGACGCGGAATGTTACCAACAGGCTGCCGAGTGGTATTTAAAACGCATCAACCTTGGCGGCTGGATAGAGGAAGTCACCTGCGCTTATGAATCGTTGGGAATTTGTTATGAGCAACTTAACGATCACAAATCGGCACTCTGCGCTTGGTTAGACGGTTATGACTATAATCCAAATCGGATCGAGTGTTTATACAATGCCGCCCGCTTGCTCCGGCTGCAAGGAAAATGCAAATTAGCTTATCAATTCGGTATGATCGCAAAAGATATTCAGTTCCCTGAAAATGACATTTTATTCGTGAAAAAAGCTATCCATAATTTTTGGATTTTCTTCGAATTATCTATCAGCGCCTACTATGTGAATAATTTCAAATTGGGTTATGAATGCTGCAAAAAGATTTTGTTATCCGATCCTAATCCTAATGTCCGAAATATTACGATTAATAATCTTAAATTTTATCAACAACAAGCAGCGCAAGATTCAACGGCAAATGTGAAAAAACTGTATGATCAATTAGCCGCTGATTTAGCATTGCAGCCTAACCCAACCGGCAAAGAGATATTGAGTTATCTCGAACAATACATCACTGAAACCCCATAAAAACAGCCCCTCAAGTGAAATTCACTGAGGGGCTGTTAACTAACTCGGTTTATTCAAGCGTTATTTAGCCGAAATAATCACGCGGCGATTTGGACGCAAACAGTCACGCAGTGCTTGCCCTTGTTCCGCTTCACAAGCCACAACTTGATCCGCCTTGCCATGCCCTACCGCGATCACATCGCCCGCTGCAAACCCGTTACGCACAAAATAGACTTTCACCGCTTCGGCACGGCGTTGCGACAACGCTTGGTTGTAGCTCTCCGAACCCAAACGATCGGTGTAGCCGTCAACCACCACCGCATTCACTTTCTGCGCTTTCAATCCGCTGATAATCCCGTCAAGCACCGCATTTCCTTTTGCACTTAGGGCTGTCGAATCGAAATCAAACAAGAAATCGCCGGACAGTTCGTATTGGTTATTACAGCCCGCCGGTTTCCAAAAGAACGATTGCGCGTTCATGTCGGTGTCGAACAATACTTTAAATTGACAGATTTTGTGCTCGCCGTTTTGACGATAGTTGAACACATAATCCCATTCACGCACGGCAAACAACCCTTCAGAGTTGTGTGGACGTCCGATCAAATAATACAGCTGATCTTTGTTCATGCCCGCTTCGATTTGGCGTACATTGTCCCAATTTGGCCAGATTCCATATTGTGAACCGCTATAGTTCACACCCGCATCATTGATTTCCGGGAAAATCAGTTCATCGGTCATGCCGTCATTTTTTACGTTACTGATGTTACCGCAAGCCGCCAACACCACTGCCGCAATCATAGGTAATAGATATTTCGCAAGTTTTTTCATTTTGAGCATATTCCTTATTCGTCATAACCGCACTTTACCCGTTGATGAGCAAAGTGCGGTATTGATTACATTACCATTGATAACCGACACCGATGCTTGCGCTGGTATCGTTTTCGCTGTTGGTTGCACCCGTCAATTTGATGATCACTTTGCCATTGTCGCTAATGCGGGAAACCCCTAACGCAATCGCATTTTCACCACGATGTGTACCACCGGCAACCGCAACCATCGAATGACCCGGCAAGTAGGCTTGTGGCAAGCCCGCTGCCGCCATGGCAGACGCTGTACCCGCACTTGCACGATTATCAACTTTGTTGATACGGTTGTTCAAGTTACTGGTTGCAGCATTCAGCTGATTAACATTCACCGCATCGGTGCCATCAACACCTGCAGCCACATTCGTGATTCTAGTACCAGCCGCATTAATGCCAGTAGTGGTCAAGCTAGGACCTTTACCATTATTGGTGGTAATACCGTCGTTATTCACCACAGTGCCGCCGGTTGTTACGCTAGTAAATGTCGGCGTATCACTCATTTTCACCGTAATGTTGCCGCTGTTATCGGCAGAAGTTGAAATATTATTTCCATCTCCTTTAACGCCGACAATACCACCCAGATTAGCAATAACCTTGCCGCTGTCAGTATCAAAGGTCAACGGTTTTCTCACCGCTTCAGTTAAATTGCTCAGGGCTGCTCCCACGCTATTAACCTTAACCGACGTTCCGCTTGACGGATCATTCGTAACCTCATAAGTCAGTGCCGAAATTGTGCCGTCACTGTTAACGGTTGAACCGCCGCCCAACGCATTAGCAACTGAAGTCGCATGGTCGAACATTTGACGGCCGTTAATCGCATCGCTGCTACCGGCGGAAATGTCACCGTTTGCTACGCCGGTCACTTTCGTATTTGCGGCATTAATGCCACCCGCGGTTACACTTGGGCCATTATTAATGGTTAAGCCGTTGGTGTCTAACTTAGTATCACCGGCTGTCACACCGTTCACATTCAGATCATCGGTTATAGCAACCGTAATATTATTACTGGATTTGCTCACCTGAATATTCTTACCGCTTTCAATGTTAACCGTATCGCCCGCATTGACCACGCTGCCACCTTTACCGTCTACGCTGACAGTCCAACCGCCGGAACCGCCTGTGCCTGTAGTGCCTGTAGTGCCTGTAGTGCCTGTAGCACCTGTAGCACCTGTAGCACCTGTAGCACCTGTAGCACCTGTAGCACCTGTAGCACCTGTAGCACCTGTAGCACCTGTAGCACCTGTAGCACCTGTAGCACCTGTAGCACCAGTATCGCCTTTTTCACCTTTCATCACTTTCGCGCTGATGGTGATATCCTTACCGTTTTGAGTGATATCAATATTATCACCGGCAATAAAGTTAATCGTTTGTCCCAGTTTCACCACTTCAAACGCAGCGCCGCCAGTATAAGAACTGCTGCTAGTTCCACCACTATTACCAACAGTGAAATTCCAACCGCTGTTCATCACGGCAAACAACTGGCTACCGTTAATCGCGTCAGTAGAATAACTGCTGACTTGACCCGCCGCCACATTTTTGATTTGGCGTTCAGCGCCTGCTGCACCAACCGAAACAATTGAACCATCAGTCAATGTGCCTGAGCCGGCAAAACCGTTGTAAGTCACGCCATTCACGGTCGTTTGGGTGGTTTGTACATATTTATCAGCAGTAGATTTATTACCCAATACCACCGCGCCACTCATGCCATTTGCCACCGTAACTTCATTACCCATTACAAACACATCGGTGTCTTGCACGCTGTTTTTGTAACCGACAATCGCGGAGTGAGATGCAGCAACTTCATTTTGAACGCCGCCGGAGGTGGTGATCACCCCATTGGTATCACGGGTTTTCGCTTCGCCGCCAATATTGTTTTGACCACCCAGCACAAACGCATTATCTGTAGTGCTGCCAACGGCGTTGTTGTTGCCGGCTGAGAAGCTGTTAGTACCCGCAACAATTGACGGATCACCAATCGCCCCCGAACCTTCACCGCTGACAATATTGCCGGTACCAATAGAAATAGTATTTTTCGCAGTGGCTTGAGCATCTTTACCAATCGCAACCGCACTTTCACCGCTTGCTACACTGCTATCACCTTGAGCGATAGCATAATTTTTGCTCGCGGCACTATTATTACCCTGTGCAATAGAATAACCACCGGAAGCATTTGCACCTTGACCAACAGCCACGCTATACGCACCAGCTGCTTTTGTGGCATTCCCTAATGCAGTTGCATTCGGACCACTAGCCATTGCTGCAGTACCAAACGCCGATGCAGCTAACCCGCTTGCATTAGCCCCATTTCCCACTGCCGTTGCAGAAGTTTGTGTAGCTTGTGAACCTACACCAAGAGCTGTTGAACGATGAGCAGTTGCTTGAGTATCACGCCCAACTGCTGTGCTGCCTTCGAAATCAGTGGAAGCATTCATACCGATTGCAATTGCGCCAACGCCACCTGTTTTGGCGCTATCGCCTAATGCGATACTACTATTACCTTGTGCTGTCGCCACCTTACCGATAGCAACTGTTTTATCGGCGTCAATACTCACGCCTGCGCCTTGACCAATTGCGACGTTATAGTCACCTTCACTGCTCATACCTGCAAATAGCCCCAAGTTAACGTTAGCGCTACCGTTACTATTTTGTCCTGCTAATTGACCGACTGCGACATTGACATCACCAGTAGTCGAACGACCTGCACTACTACCAATATAAGTGTTATGTCCTTTAGAATACTTATACTCTGCAACTGGCGCATCGGCAGCTTTTGAATTTCGTCCCGCCCATAAACCGATGGTGATATTTTCGCTGGAATTAATATTTTCACCTGAATTATAACCTAAGGCGATATTTTGATTGCCATTCGCGTTTTTACCAGCCCAATGACCAATACGCGTATTGAATTGACCGCTACCACCAAGACCAACTTGTTCACCAATTGCTACATCGCCTTCACGTGCAACGGCTTCTGTTCCTACAGCGATAGATGGCGCATGACCACTAGATTCAGCCTGCTTACCAATTGCAATACCGTTACTATCGGCAACTTTCGCCTCTGTGCCGATGGCTGTACCATTACTAGCATTGACAGTACCGCCAAGACCGACTGCAACTGCACCGCTAATATTTTTACTACCTGCCCCTTTAACCGTGGCATTATTACCAAGTACAAATGAATCATCAGCAACTACTTCGTTTGAATTACCAAGTAGACGCACCCCATTGGCATTAGTAACCATATTATTCGAGCCATGAATACCGCTCGCACTGTCCGTTGCTTTGCTGACACCTTTAACAATATTATGATCGCCAACAATGCTCAGGGTTTCGGTATCAGTAACAGAGTTATCAGCACCGAAAATGCCGATATCATTGGAAACTCCTTCAGTTGCACCTTTGCTCACAGTGTTGTTGCCGCCGACGATAAAGCTGTTGCGTGAATCATCAACCGTATTTTGGCCGCCGGTGATGCTGACACCGAATGAATCATTCACAGTGTTGCCGATACCGTAAACGCCGACTGCCGCGGATTGCAGCGCATTTACTGTAGCAGCTTTCACAGTATTATTGGCACCTACCACTGAAGCATACATGTATTTTTTAACAGTATTGCCACCGCCGACCACCGAAGTGTTGGTGCTGCGGGTGGTGGTGTTGTTTTGGCCGAATACGCTGTTGCTGCCACTGCCCAAAAATCGGGAATATTGGCCTTGAACAGTATTGTTAAAGCCTACTGCGGTGCTGTTGGCATTATTACTGTCAATTGTAGTTGCGTTGGCTGCGCCTGAGCTGCTCACTTCTGTTGCACTGCCGATAGCAATACTGTTATTTGCGGCGGCAGTTGCGCCCGAGCCGATGCTGATAGTGTGGTTGGCTTCAATTTGACGACCGGCATGGTTACCCATAGCAACGTTGCTGTCGCCTTGAACATTTTGACCGCTGCTATCACCAACTGCAGTGTTGCTGTTGCCTTCAAATATACCTTCGGGAGTAACTCCGTCCACAATTCTTACGCCACCGGCAGAACTACCGAGCGCGGTGTTACGAGTACCAACCACATTGGGACCTGCCCAACCACCAACAAAGGTATTATCACGATTGTCTTTGACAGCATCAGCATCCAAGGTAGTGTAACCCGCTTTGCTGCCGATAGCGACGGTCAACAATCCATCTGCATTAGCTTGCTGTCCTTGGGCAATACTGAAGCTACCACTGGCTTTTGATTTATTGCCGATTGCTACAGCGTTATTCGCACTAGCCGCCGCTTCATTACCGAAAGAAAGACTCTCATAACCGGTGGTTTTTGCTTTACGACCAATCGCGATACCACGATTTTCCGTAGAAACCTCAGCCTCTGAGCCAATGGCAATGGCAAAATTTGTTAGCGCCTTTGATTTATTTCCAATAGCAATTGCATGATTCCCTGTCGCTTGTGCTGTACCTGTTGTGCCATTAGAACCGTCAATAGCAACTTGTGCTGCAAAAGCGGTTGCTCCACTTAGAGCTATTGACAGTGCCAAGATAACCTTACTGAATGTAAAGAAAAACGTGCATTTTTTAACCGCATAACCGTTTGATTCGCTCGCTGCTTTTCCATGAGATGATGCTAATTCGGAGACAACGACAAAACGCTGCTGTGCCTTGTTCCAAATTACTTTGTAAACCTTGTTCATATTATAACCCCTTGATTATGTTTGACTATTTCAGAAAAAACAAAAAATAACTAACTATAACTAATTTAAACAAATAAGATTAAAAATGTATAAACCCGAGCATTAAATCACATTTTTTATGTTTTTTCTATAAAAATACACATTGCTAAACTTAAATGACAATAAAATAGTAATATAGAGTTACAATGCAATTAACGTTAAATTATTATTTAAAGGTATGCTTCATCATTTTAAGGATTTCATTTACAAATTACTTTTTTAGTATCTCTTTTTTGGAGCATGAATTATGGCTGGCAACAGGCTTCATAGCGCCCCTAAACCGCACTTGGCTAAGCAAAGTGCGGTTTTGCGATCCGGCTCGTAAAAATAATTTCCAATACGGGATTTTTTATTGCATTTCGCTACGATGCAATTTTCGATCAACATTGGAGAAAATTGTGTTAAACATCAATGTATTAAAACGCCCGATCGGCAAAACCACACTCGATGGTTGGGCAACAATGGCAGACGACATCGCCAAAGTTGCAATATTAGCGATACCTATTATTCTGTATGAAAATAACCCACTGCCAATAAAAGCTGGAATTTCGGTGTTTTTGATTACCAGCGTATATACATTTCTTTTTGTTGGGAAAGCAATCAAAAACTCATTAAATAAGATGGAGGAAAAATAATGGATATCTTTTTTGGATTAACCGTGTTTTTGCTTATCGGTATTTGTGGTGCAATTGGGGCAGCATATCTTGAAAAAAATCCCTATCCGAAAGGCTACAAGCCGGAGCAAAAAAAGAAATCATAACCTGATGTCTGAGCGTTTGTCGTGTGTGGACATCACGATCACCACAGGCGGATATACAATCTGCCCCCACCTTGACCAACCCCGATCGTAGAAAAATCAAAGTACGGTGCGCTTGGTTTTAGTTCCCCCTTCTGCGCTGCCTGAGCGGCTGTGAAATTTGTAGGGAAATTTTTTTGTTTGAGCGCAGCGAGTCTGCCCGCAACGCGGGCGAATTAAAAATTTTCCGTTAAGCAAATTCACAGTAAGCGAGGATCAGCTGCGCAATAGGGGCGTGCTTTTTTTGCTGACTTTTTTTGCACGAGCAAAAAAAAATCAGTCGCCATCGGCGAAACCCGATAGCGATAATTCAAAAAATAGAGAATAATCAAAGTGCGGCTTGTGGGCTGGCAAGCCCACACTACCCGCCCCGATTAACATAGCACGCCCTCCCCCAGCCTTCGGCAGCCCCCTCCGTAAACGGAGAGGGCGAAAGATATTTTACTTCTCATTATTGTGATATACATGATTTTCTCTCCCTCCGCGTGCGGAGGGAGATGCCCGAAGGGCAGAGGGAGGCTCTGCGATATTTTATTTCATAACTGCAACAAGCACAGTTGCTACCCGACTTGATTAAAATAAGCGATAAATTTAGTTAGTAATAACCGCTTATGCCTGCTCATTCCCGCTAGCAAACCAGCCGCGGATAAATTGAATCGACAGGAACAAGGTGATCAGCAACAGGAAATACATCACATAGCTGGCGATCGGCCAGCTGGCTTCGGAGTCGGCGCTGACTTCTTTCATTGAGGTCATGTTGCGGAATTCATCGAACATCACCAAACGCCAGCCGTAGTACTTCACCTGCACGCTTTTCTTTTCGACCGCAAAGCCTTGCGCTTTGGCTTGTAGATCGGCGGAGTTGAATTTGAAATAGAACGGGAAGCCCCAGCGGGTGTCTTCGTTGCGATAGACCATCACTTTTTCGTTTTGCGGATTTTGCGTATAAATATAGTACACATCACGAGTCGGGCCGTCTGCCGGATTGGCTTTAGTGATTGGGCCGTCTTTGTCGACCCGCTTCACTTCCACTCCGGTCACGTGCGTGACGTCATAATGCGGGAAATAGAAATTCACCGTGGCAAACAGCACGCCGTGAATCAATAACGTGACCAAAATGAAAAACAGGGTGATGCCCCTGCGTAGAGTAAATTTAGCCATTCTTTTTCCTTATTGTAAGTTGATTTTAAATAAGCGTTCAAAATTGGCGGTGGTGATCTGCGCCAGTTGCTCGGCGCTCACGCCTTTCAACACCGCCAGATATTCACACACTTCACGCACATACGCCGGTTGATTCTGTTTGCCGCGATACGGCACCGGCGCCAGATACGGCGAGTCGGTTTCGATCAACAGCCGTTCCAGCGGTACGGTTTTGATCACCTCACGCAGTTCTTCTGCGTTGCGGAAAGTGATGATGCCGGAAACGGAGATGTAAAAGCCCAATTCCAGCGCTTGATCCGCCATCCATTGATTTTCTGTGAAACAGTGTAGCACGCCGCCGCACTGTTGTGCATTGCCTTGTTGCAACAAATCGATGGTGTCCTCTCGTGCAGAACGGGTATGCACAATCAACGGTTTCGCCAGTTGGTTGGCAATGTCGATCTGTTGGCTGAAAATCTGCTGCTGCTTGGCTTTGTTTTCGGCGCTGTAGTAGTAATCCAAACCGCATTCGCCGATTGCGATCACCTGCGGCGCTTGCACCAGTTGCAGCATTCTTTGCGGATCAAAAGGCTCATCCTCGACATTCAGCGGGTGCATTCCGCAAGAAAGCGACACGTCGCTGCGGTGTGCAAGTGCGGTTTGCAGTTGTTCAAAGCCGCTTAAGGTGGTGCTGATCGACAGCAGATGTTGCACCTCACGCTGCTTGGCTTTTCCGACCACTTCGTCCATATCGCGGTGCAGATTTTCATAATCTAAGCTGTCTAAATGACAGTGTGAATCAACAATAAACACGGTTACTCAACCTCTATTTTCAAAAACTAGGGTAATTAATTGGGTTAAAAAATCCAGAATCATCAGCTCTTGGTTGACGGCGTTGATCTGGCTGAGATCCTGACGCAGCTGCTGCACCAATTGGTTGGCTTGCAAAAGTGCGGTTTGCGGCAGCAATCGGCTGAATTGTTCGATGCCTTTACTGATGTCTTGATTGATCCAGCCGTCACGGATCTGCAAACGGCATTTTAAGCTGTCGCTGAAAAACGCACTCAGCCAATTGAGCTGGCGCTGCAACAGTTCTTCATCATCCAGTGCAAACTGTTTTAAAAACGGCTCAATCGCGCGGTGCTGTTGGAACAGCCAAAACTGGCGCAAAAATTGTTTGCGCAGTGGCAACCACTCTTTTTGCAGCGCCTTCAAACTTGCCAGCGGGCGGTTATAATTAATCCGCAATACCGCCTCAATATCGGCGTCATCCGCTTGAATTTGGGATTGCAGCCAGGCTTTGCCCTGCGCTGTGCTCGGTGCGGTCAGCGTCCAGACTTGGCAGCGGCTGTAAATCGTCGGCATCAGCGGCGCGCTCAAATCCGCCGATAATAAAAAATAGCTGCCTGCACTCGGTTCTTCCAATGTTTTCAGCAGCGCATTGGCGGCAGCTTCGCTCAACAGTTCCAGCGTCGGCAGATACACCACTTTGTTGCCGTCTTGGCGGGCATATTGCTGCAAACTGGCGATCAGCTCCCGCACTTGGTCAATCCCGATATTCTTGCCTTCTTGCAGTTGCAACGGGTGAAAATCAGGATGCGTACCGGCGCTGAACAGCTGGCAATTGTGACATTTACCACACGCTTGCAACCCCGGCTTTTCTAAACACAAAATTCCCTGCGCAATAGCGGTCAGCAGCTGTTCCGTGCCTAAGCCGCTGTCGCGTTTGAACAGCAGCGCATGATGCCCTTGCCCGTTGGCAAAGCTGGTGTCGAGCTGCTGAAATAGCGGTTCAAACCACGGGTACATGGTATCAATCCTGTTTTGACAGCCAGTCGCAGACCGCACTTTGCACGTCTGCCGCCACTTGCTGCATGGATTGTGAGGCGTCAATCAGCACTGCGTTCGGATCCGCCGCCACCAATTCCAAATAGCGGGCACGAGTGCGGTGGAAAAAATCCAGCTCCAACTGTTCGATTCGATCCAATTCGCCACGGCTGCGCGCGCGGCTCAAGCCCAATTCGGGATCGATGTCCAAATACAAGGTCAGATCCGGTTTGAAATCGCCCAACACCGTATCGCGCAAGGTTTCCAATAGCGTGCGATCGATTTGTCGCCCGCCGCCTTGATACGCCTGTGACGACATATCATGCCGATCGCCCAGCACCCAACGACCGCACTTTAACGCCGGACGAATCACATTTTCCACCAGCTGGATCCGTGCGGCATATAACATCAGCAATTCGGCTTTATCGCTGATCACTTCGTCGCCGTCGCCGAACTTAATCAGTTGGCGCAATTTCTCCGCCAGCGGCGTGCCTCCCGGTTCGCGGGTAAACTCAATCTGTTCAATCCCGTTGGCACGCAGCGCGTTTAGCACGGCATCACGCGCGGTGGTTTTGCCCGCGCCCTCCAGCCCTTCCAACACGATAAATTTCCCGCACTTTTGCTTTTGCATATTACTTTCCGTTTTTCTGTGAACGCAGCCAGCGCAAATATTGCTGCACCGCTTGATTATGTTCCGCCAAGGTGTTGCTGAATTTATGTCCGCCGCTGCCGTCCGCCACGAAATACAGCGCGGTGGTGTCCGCCGGGTGCGCCACCGCCTGTAATGACGCCTCGCTCGGCATCGCAATCGGGGTCGGCGGCAAGCCGTCGATTTGATAAGTGTTGTATGCGTTTTTTTCGTCTAAATCTTTACGCCGGATATTGCCCTGATAGTTGTCGCCCATGCCGTAGATCACGGTCGGATCAGTTTGCAGCCGCATTTTTCGCTTCAAGCGGTTAATAAACACCGCCGCCACTTGGGCGCGTTCGCTGTCAAGTGCGGTCTCTTTTTCCACAATCGAGGCGAGAATCAACATTTCATACGGATTTTTTAACGGTAAATTGTCCGCGCGCCTTTGCCACGCGTTGTCCAACGCCTGCTGCATTCGCTGCGCCGCACGTTGCAACAGGGCTAAATCCGTCGAGTTGACCGCATAATGATAAGTATCCGGATAGATCCAACCTTCCAGTTTTTGGTTTGGTTGTCCGTCGGCTAACGGTAAATTCAATAACTCGGCAATTTCGCTTTCACTTTTTTCGCCTAGCGATTGCTGTAAGTGCGGTGCGTTAGCCAAGGTTTGCCGCAGCTGTTTATACTGTTCGCCGTCGCCAAAGCGAATCGCAAACTGTGCTTCTTTGCCGCTGTTCAGCAGGCGCAATAATTCGCTCAGGTTATTCACGCCGTTCAGCGAATATGTCCCGGCTTTGACCGCACTTAGCTCCGGCTGCAAACGCAACAAAAACGGAAAAAATGTGGCGTCGTCGATCAGCCCCTGCTGTTGCAGAAATTCGCCCAATTTTTTGCCGGTGGTGCCGCGTTCAATAGTCAACAATTGATTTTGTTGCGCTTGAATCGGCTGGTTCGCCAAATTCTGAATTTGCTGATAGCCCCAAAAGATCCCGACTGCCGCCAGTGAGGCCAATAAAAATATAAATGAAAACAGTTTTTTCATAACACCCAATTTTTCCAATAAAAACGCCCTAGTCTAGCAGGAATCCGAGTGAGATGATAGCAACAGGAAGCCGTAACCGAGACATCAGAGAATAGCGGATATGTTCAAGCTACACTGCAACTTTTCTGCCTGCTCGTTTCACTTTTTTACCACGCAATGATCCCAAATAGATCGCTAGCAGGGTTAAACCCGCGCCCAGCCATTGCAGGCTGTTAATCGATTTTTCCAGCCAGAAGTAATCAATAATTAAGGCGGCGACCGGTTCGCTTAATAACAATAAGCCGGTTACCGAAAGTGATAACAGCGGGATCGCATAAGCAATCAGCCCCCAAGCAAAGCACTGCATTAATGCGCCATAGATCACGATCAAACCCACATCACGCCAAGTGGTCGGATACAGATTCTCACTGTTGAACCACAATGACGGCAGCAAGAGTGCAAGCATTCCGCCAAGGCTGATCAGCAACATCAAAGGGAAAAGTGCGGTTTTTTCCACCTGCTGCGTTTTGCGCACAAACACCATCGAAAGCGCCAACATTCCACCTGAAATTATACCGCTGGCAAAGCCCCAGCCGGCTTCCGCGTTATGCCCGAATTCCGGACTGGCAATCATCGCTACCCCCGAAATCGCCAGCAATAAGCTGAACAGCTGTAATTTGGTCAGCCGTTCGTGAAACCAGATAAAACCGATTGCCGATAAAAAGAAAATTTGCAGGCTGTTCAACAAGGTCGAAATACCCGGCCCGACCGCATAAATGCTTTCGTGCCATAACGCCAAATCAAAGCCTAGAAAGGCGCCGGACAGCAAGCCCATACCGATCGCTTTGCGGCTGGTGGGGAACGATTGGCGGAACATTCGCATTAGTCCCAAAAAAATCAAGGCGGCAACCAATAAACGCCAAAAGGCTATCGCGTAAGCACCGACCGGTACAAATTTGACGATCAGACTGCCCAGCCCAAAAATAACACAGCCGATAACCAATAACGGGGCAGCATAATGAGTTTGTGAGGATTCAGACATTTTTTCTACTTAAAACTAAAAAAGCGGCTTCCTGATTCAGGAAACCGCACTTTGATGATTTCAAACCGAATTAAAACAACACGCGCGCTTTAATCGTGCCTTCAATGCTGCGCAGGCGCTGCAGCACGTTGTCGGTGTTGGTGGTTTCAACGTCGATCACCACATAACCGATTTGCGGGTTGGTTTGCAAATATTGCGCGGCAATATTCACCCCTTCATCGGTGAAAATTTGGTTGATCTTGTTCAAGATGCCCGGGCGGTTATGGTGAATGTGCATTAAGCGTTTGGTGCCTGAGTGCTCCGGCAACGACACTTCCGGGAAATTCACCGCCGACAGGGTTGAGCCGTTGTCGGAATATTTCACCATTTTATTCGCCACTTCCGAGCCGATATTGGCTTGCGCTTCGGAAGTCGAGCCGCCGATGTGCGGGGTTAAAATCACGTTGTCAAAACGGCGCAACGGCGATTCAAACGGATCGTTAATTGAAGCCGGTTCAACCGGGAATACGTCGATCGCCGCGCCTAACACGCGTCCGCTCTCCAGTGCGTCAGCTAACGCGTCCAGATCCACCACCGTGCCGCGTGCGGCATTGATCAGCACCGAATCTTGTTTCAGCTGTTCGATCCGCTCTTTACTCATCAGATTTTTAGTCGAATCATTTTCAGGCACGTGTAATGAAATTACATCACAAGTTGACAGTAATTCCTCTAACGTGCGGATCTGCTGGGCATTGCCCAGCGGCAATTTATTTTCAATATCATAAAAATAAACCCGCATCCCGATCGCTTCAGCTAAAATACTCAGTTGCGAGCCGATATGCCCGTATCCGATAATCCCCAGTTTTTTGCCGCGCACTTCGTGCGAACCGGTCGCCGATTTATTCCATAAACCGCGATGAACTTCGGCATTCGCCTGCGGAATTTTGCGTTTTAACAATAAGATTTCACCCAGCACCAGTTCGGCAACCGAACGGGTATTGGAAAACGGCGCATTGAATACCGGGATCCCGCGCTGTTTCGCCGTGTCCAAATCCACTTGGTTGGTGCCGATACAGAAACAACCGATAGCAATCAATTTTTGGGCGTGCTGCAACACCTCGGCAGTCAAATGGGTGCGCGAGCGAATCCCGATAAAATGCGCATCTTTAATCGCTTCGATCAAATCGGCGTCGTCCAGCGCTTTTTGGTGGTATTCAATGTTGGTGTAACCCGCGTGGTGCAAGCTGTCCAGTGCGCTTTGGTGCACGCCTTCCAAAAGCAGGAATTTGATTTTTGCCTTATCCAATGAGACTTTTGCTGTCATGTTATTTCCTTTGTTTAATTTACGCTAAAACCTGTGCGCCCTGCCCGCTGCCGACAATCACGATGTCCGCACGGCGCAAAGCAAAAATTCCGTTGGTCACCACCCCGGCGATATTGTTTAAAGTTTTTTCCATCTCGACCGGCTGCATAATTTTAAAATTATGCACATCTAAAATCACATTGCCGTTATCGGTCACCACGCCTTCGCGATATTCGGGCTGCCCGCCCAAGCCGACCAGCTTACGCGCCACATACGAACGCGCCATCGGGATCACTTCCACCGGTAACGGGAATGTTGAGCCTAACACATCCACTTGTTTTGTGGAATCCACAATGCAGATGAATTTTTTTGCTAATGAAGAGACAATTTTTTCGCGCGTCAACGCCGCGCCGCCGCCTTTAATCATCATATTTTGCGGATTGATTTCATCGGCGCCGTCAACATAGATATCCAGTCCGGAAACTTCATTGGCGCTAAACACTTCAATCCCCAACGCCTGCAAGCGACGCTCCGACTCTTTCGACGCCGCCACCGCGCCTTTAATTTGGTCTGCCATTGTGCCGAGCGCTTCGATAAAGCAGTTCACTGTCGAACCGCTGCCGACCCCGACAATACTGCCCGCTTCAACATACTTTAACGCTGCTTGAGCCGCCTGTTTTTTCATTTCCAGCTGATCCATGACTAATCCTTATGTTGATAAAAATATTGATTTATCTTACTACGTTATCGGGATTGTTCAATGGGTTTGGGGAGATAAGAAATAAAAAAGCCTTGATAATCATCTATCAAGGCTAATCATTAGTTTGAATGGTATAACATTTCTAATTTTCGGTAGGATTCAACTTTGTTTTGCCGCAATGATAAAATCTCTGACTTGCTCAGTTGTTTTACCTGAATTGATGAGGAATCGGGCTTCCCACTCGGTGAATTTGTCAAAGGAGTAGCCGAATAGACTTGCCCACCATGTTTCAAGTTCGCCATATTTTCTCCTTAATTCGATTAATGTCGCTTCTGATGGTTTTAATTGTACCGAATATTGTTTACCGGTTAAAGCATAAACCGCAATAACTTTGCCACCTTGATGTTCAATGTAACCTTTCAGGCTTGCCAATGTTCCGCCTTGCGTTTGCGTATCATCAAGAATTAACGCATTTTGATTTGATGGAAAAACACCATCAAATTGAGGGGAATTGGCTAATCTATGCCAACCATTACTGCCCGTGCGTGATACTTTGGTTGCTTGGACGATCGATAAATCAACCGTTTTTCCCAATTTTTCAGCAAGAACCTTTGCTACCGCCAGTGGAATCATATTGATACCAACGGCTTCTTCCGCATGAACTGGCACAATAACACAATCCCTATCGCCGATAATGGCTTCCAAGTTATGTATTGCCTCAACTGATACTAAGTCTTGCGCCAAGCGATAAGCTGCCATAATATCGCCTGCTTTTGCCGCTAAATATTCTTGATGTGATGTCGCATCGCCAAGTTTCCGATCGATCACCGTATTTGGAAAATGTTCACGCCATGCAGTACGAATCATTTGAATACTCCTTGCTTACTCCAAAAACCGCTGCAACAATTCATTCAAAAACAGTTTGCCGTGTTCGGTGACTTGCCAAGTGCGGTCGGTTTCGGTGAGGTAACCTTGTTGTGTCGCCCAATTCATCTGTTCGGCGACTTGATTGATGTTTAATCCCGTCAGCTGGGTGAAATCCTGTTTCGCCACCGGTTCTAACAAACGGAAGCGGTTCATAAAAAACTCAAACGGGCGTTCGGCGGCGCTGACCGCACTTTGGCTGTGCAGATAGTTGCCCTGCATATAGCCTTTCGGGTGCTTGGTTTTAGCATAGCGCAAAATCTCACCATTCGGGAAACTCACTTTACCGTGCGCGCCGCAGCCGATTGCCAGATAATCGCCGAAGCGCCAATAGTTCAGATTGTGTTTGCATTGATAACCCGGTTTGGCATACGCTGAAGTTTCATATTGCTGATAACCGGCAGCCGTCAACAGCTGATGCCCCTGCTCAAAAATATCCCACAGCGCATCGTCATCAGGCAAAATCGGCGGGCGATAGTAGAACATCGTGTTCGGTTCGATCGTCAGTTGATACCACGACAAGTGCGGTGGCACCAGTTCAATGCCGCGGCGCAAATCATTGAGCGCTTGCTCCACGCTTTGGTTCGGCAAGCCGTGCATCAGATCGATATTAAAGCTATACAACCCACTGTTTTTGGCAAACTGAATCGCATTCACCGCTTCCTCGACGTTGTGAATCCGCCCCAGACGTTGTAATTTTTCCGCTTCAAAACTTTGAATCCCCATTGAAATGCGGTTCACGCCCGCTTGTCGGTAGCCGATAAACCGTTCGGCTTCTGCCGTGCCGGGATTCGCTTCAAGGGTGATTTCAATCTCGTCTGAAAACGGGATTCGCAACCGCACTTGCTGCAATAAATCGGCAATCCCCTGCGCAGAAAACAGGCTCGGCGTGCCGCCGCCGATAAAAATCGAATGCAAAGTGCGGTTTTGCACATATTGCAAATCGTTATCCAGATCATTGAGCAAATGGCGAATATATTCCGCTTCGGGAATCTCGCCTTTTTGTGCGTGCGAATTAAAATCGCAATACGGGCATTTTTGTACACACCATGGAATGTGGATATATAAGCTCAGTGGTGGCAGTAAAATAGCACTCACAGCTTACGTCCTTGTAATTTTTGCTTCAACACTGCCAATGCGTTTGCACGATGCGAAACCTGTTTTTTTTCAGTTTGCGGCAATTCGGCAAAGCTGGCGTTTTTCGGTGGGTAGAAAAATAATGCGTCATAACCGAAACCGTTTTCGCCTTTCTCCGCGAACAAAATTTCACCATGGCACTCGCCTTCGGCAATGATCGGGGTTGGATCATGTTCATGCTGCAATAACACAACCACACTGACAAACTTCGCACCGCGTTCCGCCTGCGGCACCGCTGCCATCTCTGTGAGTAATTTGGCGCGATTCTTGGCATCGTTGCCATCCTCGCCGGCATAACGCGCGGAATACAAGCCCGGTGCGCCGCCAAGTGCGGTGACCGCTAATCCCGAATCATCGGCAATCGCCGGTAGCCCGCTGATTTTTGCCGCATGGCGCGCTTTCAAAATGGCATTTTCAACAAATGTTAAGCCGGTTTCTTCCGGGCTTTCAATCCCAAATTCACTTTGCGCCACCACCTCAAAGCCGAATTGCGCCAACACATCCGCCATCTCTTTCACTTTGCCCGGGTTGCCGGTTGCCAGTACGATTTTTTGTTGCATTTTTTTCCCTTATCATTCGGCTAAAAAAGCATAAACTTGGTCAATGCCCGCCTGATTATTTTGGTAACATACCCCGCGAATACCGCACTTTTGTGCCGCGTCGATATTGGCTTGCGAATCGTCAATAAACAGCGTGCGCTGCGGATCGAGCTGATACTGCTCAATTGCATGATGAAAGATCGCCAAGTGCGGTTTGATCAACCGCACTTCCGCTGAAATCACAATCCCACGAAACAGCTGCCAGTAGTCATAACGCTGTTTTAAATAAGCGTTGGCGTGCAGCGGCATATTGCTGATACAGATCAAACCCACCCCGCGCCGATGCAGCTCATGCAACAAATCCTGTGCCAACGGCAACGGCTCTAGCGACTCGCGCATCACCTGCATGAAGCGTTCCATTTCGCTCAGCGGCTTTTCCAGCAACAGCGAAAATAGCCGCAAAGCATTATCATATTCGATTAAGCCAGCGTCTAACGCCAGCCAGGTTTGGTTAAAAAAGACCGCGCGATACTGCTCACGCTCGTGCGGATCGGCGCTGAAACGCTGTAAAATTGTTTCCGGCGACCAATTTAGTAACACATTGCCCAGATCAAAAATCACGGTTTTTTGCATACCCACCTCCTTTACATCAGCTTATTTTAGCCGTTCACGGCGGTTTTAGATAGCAAATCCGACCGCACTTTCAGTTGATTTGTGATCTCGCCTATAAATTTCAAATATCAAATCAAAAAACATCTTGACGCACAAAATGAAAAGGATATGCTACATAAAAACTTAACCTAGGATTTAACCATGACAATTCGAGCTTTCTTACAACGACAAAATATTCAGTTCAACTTAAAACGCTACGCAATCGACGCACTCAATTTTATGGCGCTGGGACTGTTCTCTTCACTGATTATCGGCTTAATCCTGAAAAATATCGGGGCTTGGATCGATTTGCCTTGGTTAGTCGAAGTGGGTACCCAGGCACAAAAGGCAATGGGCGCCGCAATTGGCGTGGGTGTAGCATATGCATTACAAGCGCCGCCACTGGTGTTACTCAGCAGCACGATCACCGGCTTAACCGGCGCGGCATTAGGCGGGCCGGTGGGCTGTTTTCTCGCTGCTGCCGTTGGCGCGGAATTTGGTAAATTGGTGAGCAAAGTCACCGTGATTGATATTATCGTCACCCCAGCCATAACACTGTGTGCCGGCGTTGCCACCGCACAACTGCTCGGCTCGCCGATTGCCGCATTGATGACGCAGATCGGTGATTTTATTATCTGGTCGGTCGAGTTGCAGCCGCTATTAATGGGCATGGTGGTTTCGGTGGCAATGGGTATTTTACTGACTCTGCCGATTTCCAGCGCGGCGATTGCGATTTCACTATCACTCAGCGGTTTAGCCGCCGGTGCGGCAACCGTCGGCTGCTGCTGCCAGATGGTAGGCTTTGCCTGCATGAGCTTTAAAGAGAATCGTTGGGGCGGGCTGCTCAGTCAAGGGTTAGGCACCAGTATGCTACAAATGCCAAATATTATCCGCAATCCGAAAATCTGGTTGCCGCCGATTATCGCCAGTGCGCTGCTCGGCCCCGTCGCCACCCTCGCCTATCAAATGTCGAATATCCCAAGCGGCGCCGGCATGGGCACCAGCGGCTTGGTTGGACAAATCGGCACAATTGAAGCCATGGGCGCATCTGGCAAAGTATGGTTTGCAATCATTCTGTTACATTTTGTGATGCCGGCAATCCTAACCCTGATGATCGCCACCGCATTCCGCCGCAAAGGCTGGATTAAAGATGGAGATTTGAAGTTGCATAGCTAAAGTGCGGTCAGGATGATCTGACCCCTATAAGTTGGACGGTTATTTTAAGGACTTATTTCAATTTTTCGGTTGACAATATTAAACTATACGCAGATAGTTTATGTATATCAGAAATTCATCAATATCCAAGCAACTTGAATGATTTTATTTCAACTTTTCTACAAGAATCCACAGATAAAAATCAAAAAACTATGTAAGCTAATTACAACGTATTTTAAAGAATACACATTTCACGATGAATTAATTAAATTCATTATTTTCACCAAATGAATTTTCTACCGACCAACGATGGAAAAATTGGATTGATACATTAGAATAGGAAATATTATCTGATCATCAAACGCTGGCTGAAACCGCACTCTCTATTAAAAAACGGCTTTCAGACGGCCTTTATTCATTCACACCCTAAGCCTCGACAGCACCAATTCAAACGCCCGTGAGTGGTGCTTTCTGCTTGGGTAATAGGCGTAAAACGGTTCGTATTGATGGGCAAATTCCGCCAACACTTCCACCAAAATCCCTTGTGCCAATTCCGCCGCCACCTGCGAACGGGCGACAAAAGCCAGTCCCAGATGATTGAGGGCGGCTTGTTTCGGGTCGCCGTTGAGCAGCAGTTGCGGTTTGGGTTGGTATTCCACCAATTTGCCCTCTTGCCGAAAATCCCACGCCACAGGTGGGCGGTCAACATCAAAACGCGTGCCGATGAGGCAGTGTCGGTCCAGATCGGCGATGCGGTGAATCGGTGGTTTGTCGTGCAGGTATTCGGGGCTTGCGACAATGGCGGTGCGTACAGGCTTGCTGATTTTTACCGCCACCATATCACTGCTCACCGCATCGCCTAAGCGAACGCCCATATCAAAGCCTGCTTTGACAATATCCACAAAGCGGTTATCGCTGTGCAGCTCCACTTGGATATGCGGATATTCGGCGAGCAGCGGGGCGAGTTTGGGCAATATCGCCATCTCAATCGCCGCTTGGCTGGCGTTTATCCGCACAATGCCTGTGGCGGAGGTTTGATTGTGTGCCAGTTGGGTGAGCTGTCCATTGATGGCGGCAAAGTGCGGTGTGATTTCGTTTAATAATTGCAATCCTTCGGGCGTGGGCGAAATGCTGCGGGTGGTGCGCTTCAAGAGGCGAATATTCAGGCGGTTTTCCAGTTGGCTGATGCTTTGGCTAAGGGCAGATTTGGACACGCCAAGCTGTTGCCCCGCTTTGGTAAAACTGCCTGCACCACGCACACGAGTAAATATAAATCATCAAAATGGCTCATTGTTTCGATTTTCTAAACGGCTTGTTTGTTATTGGGTGATTTATTTTAACATTGTAAATACCTAAAATACATTCATCTTAAACAAACAAGCGAGGTTTAATATGAACACCATCACCTTATCCAACGGTGTTGAAATGCCGCTTTTGGGCTTTGGCGTGTACCAAGTCGCCCCTGAAGAAACCCAAGCCGTCACCCTAAACGCCTTAAACAGCGGCTACCGCCATATCGACACCGCCGCCGGTTATTTTAATGAAGTGGAAGTTGGCAAGGCGGTTCGCGACAGCGGCATTACCCGCAATGAGCTTTTTGTCACCACCAAGCATTGGATTAGCGCCACGGGCTATGAAGCAACCAAGGGCATTTTTGAACGCAGCTTAAACCGTCTGCAAATGGATTATGTCGATTTGTATCTGATTCACCAGCCGTTTGGCGATGTGCACGGCACTTGGCGGGCGATGGAGGAATTGTATGCGGCGGGTAAAATCCGAGCCATTGGCGTGTGCAATTTCCATGCCGACCGTTTGGCGGATTTGACGGCGTTTAATCAGGTGAAACCGATGGTGAACCAGATTGAAATCAACCCGTTTCACCAGCGTGTGCAAGATGTGAACTACATGCAGGCAAACGGCATTGTCGCCGAGGCGTGGGGCTCGTTTGCCGAGGGCAAATACGATATTTTCAACCACCCCGTGCTGACCGAAATCGGCAAAGCCCACGGCAAAACGGCGGAGCAAGTGGCGCTGCGCTGGCTGTATCAACGCAATATCGTGTCGCTGGTAAAAACCGTGCGAGCCGAGCGGATGAAAGAGAATCTTGCGGTGCTGGATTTTGAACTCTCCGCCCAAGAAATGCTGAAAATCGCCACCATGGATACAGGGCATAGTGCCTTATCCACCTCGTTCCCGACCTTTTTCGACCACCACGACCCGAATTTTGTTGAGATGATGATGCAGTGGAAAGAATGGGATTTGTAAGGCTGATTGGTTGAGTTAAAGGCTGCCTGAAAGATTTTGCTTTCAGACGGCCTTTGATTATGCGTTTACCTATCCTGCTCTAGCGATTCCACCGCCTGCCTGATGAGGTCGTAATGTGTATTCAATGCCTTGCTACCCAACGTTTGGGCAGAAACAATCAGCCCTTCACCACCGATAAAAAGCAAATCTGCCATGGTTTGAGCCTGTCTGAATCCCGTCTCTTGAAAACGTATCAAAAGAATATTCTTAACCGACTCTTTATGTGCTTTTGCCTGTTGATGTAATGGATTCTGTGCATCTGAATATTCAGCACACGCATTAATAAACATACAGCCATAAAAATCGGCTGATTCAATCCAATTCTGCAAAAAAGCCAAATAAGCCACCGTAGTTTCCTCTGGCGGATAGGCATCCAACGTTTCTTGCATTTGTACAATGAATTGCTCGTGACGATGGCTCAGGCTCGCGGCAATCAAATCATCTTTGCCGTCGAAATAGCTGTATAGCGTGCGCTTGGTTATGCCGGCGTTTTGGGCAAGCAGCTCTACACCACAAGCATGAAAGCCGTTTTGATAAAAAATTTCATATGAAAATTCAATAATTTGATTACGCTTACTCATTAAATTCAAATTCTCCTTTGCATAAGTACACCGATTAGCATATCTTATTATTAAGTATACCGACCGGTGTATTTTTAAATATTAAGGAGAAAAAATGAAATGTTTGTATAACTGGCGGACAGCCAATGAACCACGTCCGGCACGTTTGCCGTTGGCTGCTATTGCTGTGGCTTGGTTGGGTGGCTTTTTGGCAACCGCAGCGTTTGCAGGTGCAGGCGAAATGGCGCAACTGTCTTTGGTGTTGGGTTCTTTCGGTGCCAGTTGTTTACTGGTGTTTGCCTATCCTGCTAGCCCGTTTTCACAACCCCGCAATGTGGTTGGCGGGCACTTTATTGCTACCTTAACCGGGCTGGTGGTGATGGCGATATTCGGTGTGCATTGTTGGAGTATGGCAATCGGCGTGGGAACGGCTATTGCGCTGATGTTGCTGTTGCGCGTACCCCATCCGCCCGCAGGTTCCAACCCGTTGATTGTGATGCTGGGCGCAGTAAAATGGTCTTTTTTGATTACGCCCACTTTAATCGGCGCGTTGATTTTGGTGCTGGTGGCGTTGTTTTTTAATAATTGGGGTAAAGA
This sequence comes from Testudinibacter sp. P27/CKL/0425, assembly GCF_052931395.1. Taxonomy (NCBI): domain Bacteria; kingdom Pseudomonadati; phylum Pseudomonadota; class Gammaproteobacteria; order Pasteurellales; family Pasteurellaceae; genus Testudinibacter; species Testudinibacter sp. P27/CKL/0425. The sequence continues at coordinate 2,343,504 of NZ_CM128801.1, forward strand.
CAGGCGCTATCCGTTGTATTGGTAGAATGAAGCATAATGCACAAAGGCCGTCTGAAAGCGTGATTGCTTTCAGACGGCCTTTTGTCTACCTGCACTTAATCCAGCTTTTTCTGTTGCAACCAGCCGGAAAGATGATCCGCCACGTCGATATTATTCAAATCCGAAAACGGAAAGTGGGTGTTGCCGTGTATGCCCACTTTGGGCAGCTCGATTACCGTAACATCGCCGCCGTAGCGGTTGACCACTTGCGCCCATTGCTGCGCCAGTTGCAGGCGGATACGCCATTGGTCTTCGCCTTGGTTGTCTGACGGCTCGCGGCTGATGTTGTCGCCGAAATAGATGATGATGGGCAGGCGGGTGAGTTTGTCGAAATCTTCACGGCTGGCGGTGGCGGGGGCGACATCGCCGAATTTGCTGGTAATCGCCGGCGGCACTTCGCCCGGCGGGAACGGGAAAGTGCCCGGTTCATACGCCACAATCGCTTTGACGTTGGCGCTTTTGATGCCTGCCAACCAGTCCGGCATGCCGCCTTGCGAATGCGTCACCAAAATGCCTGCGCCGGTGCGGTCGAACAGTTTGGCGAGGCTGTCGGCAATCAGTTCGGCATCAAATGCGCCAGTGTTCGGGGTCATTTGGCGGAAGAATTGTGCCAGCGCGGCGGGGTCGCGCGGGAAGACCACGTTGTCGAAATAATTCGGATAAGTGCCGATGCGGAATTGGGCGAACCAGAATTGGTCGTCGGGCGTGGCGCGGATGGTGCCGTCAACGGTGGCGCGTCCGGATTGGCCGCGGCGCGGTTGGTCAATCAGGTAAACGGGGAATTGGCGGCGCAAAAAGATGTTTTGAAAGCCTTCGCGCCCGTCGGGTGTGGTTTGCCAAGTGCGCATGGATTGCCCCGCGCCGTGCAGAAACACCAGCGGCAGCGGGCGCGGATTGGTCGGGATTTGGTAAAACACGGTGGCGTGGTCGCCGTGCAGCGTTTGCCCGCCCGCTTCGATGGAGGCGTCGTAGGCAGTCATGAAATTGTTGCCGGTTTTGCCTTTCACCGCATCCGGCAGCGGATTGTAACTGCCCTCGCTGCGCAACACGCTGCCGCCGACGGCAAAACTGCCTTGTTCGGCCATGCTGAGCGGCGCGACTGGGGTTTGCAGCGCCAAGCTGCACAAGGCAACGGCGCAGGCGGTTTTGAATAGTGCTTTCATTTGGTTTTCCTCTTTTGTTGGCATCCATCGTCTGCCGCCGTGTTTCAGACGGCCTCGGCGGCGGATTCGGTTAACGCCCTGCATTCAACGCTGTGCGCAAATGGTTGGCGGTTTCCGCGCCCACTTCACGTTGTAACACATCGGCAAGGCGCGCCAATTCGGCTTGGCTCACGCCGAGATTTTGCGTGTTGCGCACATGAGAAGCCAACTGCGGCTGCACATTGCCCAGCGCCGACAGGGTGGAAACGGTAACCAGCTGGCGGTTGACGCTGCTGAGCTGTTCGCGGCTGAACAGATAGCCGAACAAATGCGCTTTTAAGGCGTAGTCGATGCCGTTTGAATCAAACAAAATCGCGTTCGGGTCGCGGCCGCTCAAGTCGGCAAGGTTTTGTTGCCCGAGTTGGTAATAATCGCGACGAGAGTCAATCGGGGCTTGCTGTGGCGGCGTGATGCCGCGTTCTTTCAGCACGGCTTGCAAGGTTAACAAGCCGTTCAAAGCGCGCGGAAAACCAGCATAGGCATATTGATGGGCGAAAACTTCTTCCAGTTCGGCGGGGCTTAAGCCGCTGTCCAGCCCCGCTGCCAATGCGGGTTTGAGTTTTTCCAAATCGCCCACCGCACTCAAGGCGGCAATCGGCGCAATCGCCAATTGTGCACGGGTGAGCGGCGTGGTTTGGCGGATGAGTGCCGGTGCGGCAGCAGCGGGCGGCAAATCGACTTTTTCCAGCCATTGCACCGGCTGATTATCGGCCACCGGGCTGATCACCACATGGCTCATGGCGGTGTGCTCGCCCGCACCGTGCCAATGTTTCACACCGGGCGGACACCACACCACATCGCCTTGGCGAATGATTTCAATCGGCCCGCCCCAATGTTGGGTGCGCCCCTCGCCCTCGGTGACAATCATGTATTGCCCTTTGGGGTGGATGTGCCAATTGGTAATCGTGCCCGCGTCAAAGTGCACAATCGCAGGGGCAACATCGCCAGACGCAGGCATCACCGGAAAGCGGGTAAATTCGGCTTTGCCGCTGAAATTGGCGGCGGGCGCGGAAACCGCCGTCATCTCGCTTTGGCGTCGGCGGCGGGCGCGGCGGCGGTGCTCATGATGAGGGCGGCGGTCAATAGCAATTTGCTCATGGTGTCTCCCTTGGTGGATGTGGATTAGGCCGTCTGAACGTTTTCAGACGGCCTTGAAGCGGTTTACAGGTTTTTGCCGTAAAAATCGCCCAGCTTGGCGCTGATTTGCTGCACATATTCCGGCTTCCAATACGTTTGAATATGGGTGGCGCCTTTCACTTTATACAGCTCTTTGTTGCCCGTGCCGGTGGCGTTGGCAAACACTTCTTCGGTCATATACAGGCTGTCGGCTTTGTCGCCCGCAATCATCAACAGCGGCTGGTTGATTAAATCGACATTGGTGTTGACGTCAAATTCCATCAAATCCAGCAGGCTGCTCAAGGTGTAGTTGGTTTGGGAATTCGGGTGAACGTGGCTGCGCGCGTAGTATTCATAGCCTTCGCGATACATTTCATACGGCAGCGCCGCCACTTGCTCGTCGGTCATGCCGGCGGCAAAACCGGGGGCATAACGCACTTCGCCGCCTGCCGCTTCTGCCGCACGCGCTTCGGCGGCTTGCGCCAAGCGGGCTTGCACGCTGTCGGTTTGCGAACGCTGAAAACCATTACGCCGTGCATCGCCGCTGTTGAACATGCTCACCGTCGCCAGCGATTTGAAACGCTTGTCGGTTTGCGCCGCTTTCACCGAATAGCCGCCTCCGCCGCAAATGCCGAGCAGGCCGAGGCGTTCGCTGTCTGCTCCGGCATATTGGCTGATAAAGTCCGCTGCGGCGCGGATGTCTTCAATACGGTTGGCGGGTTTGTCGGTATAGCGGGGCGCGCCTGATAGCGCACCGGATGGATATTCACCTTGCCGGGCTGGTTTTGCGTAATGGCGTTTTCATAAGTGAGGGTGAACGGGTTTTGTCGGTAATCGGCGGCCATGGCGCTAGCTCCTGCGGTTAAAAGTGCGGTGACAATCAGGCTTTTGAGAAAATGTCGTGGTTGCTTCATCGGTTTGCTCCTCAATCATCAATGAATACAAACCATTATACGAAGATTCAATCTCTTGATAAGATGCTGTATTCTATATAGGAAGATGAGAAAATCTCACAAATATAGTCTTTTAAATTGAAAACAGTACATCGTCAAACTCACTAGCTGTACTACTTGTACTATCTTCGTTCGTTTTCCTTGTCCTGATTCCAATTTATTTGGCTATAAACGTTCAACCCTGCCGTTAGGCCGTCTGAAGGATAACGCAATGCAAGACAACAAAAATTTCAACGACCTCTATGCCTTTGTGCAAGTGGTGCGTTTTCACAATTTCAGCCGTGCCGCCAAAGCGTTGGGCGTGCACCCCTCGGCACTCAGCCACCGCATGAACGATTTGGAAAACCGCCTCAACATCAAACTGCTCAACCGCACCACCCGCTCGATGTCGCCCACCGAAGCCGGGCAGCAGCTCTATGAGCGCATCAGCCCGATGTTCGGCATGATTCAAGACGAGCTGACCGCACTTGGCGATTTTCAACAGCAAATTGTCGGCAAACTGCGCATCAACAGCTCCGAAAATCCCGCCCACACCTTGCTCTACCCGAAAATGCGCGAATTTCTCGCCGCCCATCCTGCGGTGGAAGTGGAAATCATGATTAACAACAATCATATAGACATTGTCAAAGAAGGCTTCGATTTCGGCGTGCGCCCGATGCACGAAGTGGCGCAGGATATGGTGGCGGTGCAGATTTCCGAAGAGCGGCAAATGGGCATCGTCGCCTCGCCCGCCTATCTCAAACGCTGCGGCACGCCGCAAACCCTGCAAGAACTCACCCGCCACCGCTGCATCGTTATCAGCTTCAACAGCTTCAACAGCTTCAACCGCCTCACCGAATGGGAATTTTTAGACAACAACCAGCTGCTGCGCCTCACTGCCCCCGCCAGCCTCACCTTCAATTCCAGCGTGTTGATCAAACAGGCGCTGCTCGACGGGCTGGGGCTGAGCTGGGCACCGATTTATGCGGTGGAGCAAGAATTGGCAAGCGGCGAACTGGTGGAGCTGTTTGCCGACAAACGTATCACCTATCCGCCGATGGGTTTGTATTACCCGAAAAACCGCCATAAAACCCAAGCGGCGCAGGCGTGGATTGAGATGTTGAAGTTGAAATAATTTGGTTCGTTATTATGCCGTTAATCGTATATTAATGAAATTTACTCATAGGTGTATGCGAGTTTAATGGCTTAATCCAGCCAATTCTGAACGTTATAATGCAAGCCGAAATCATTTTAATCGGAGCAAATTATGCAAAATCTTATCTTGAGTAATGGCGTTGAAATTCCTATTTTAGGTTTTGGTGTTTTTCAAATTCCGCTGGAGCAAACCGAGCAGGCTGTGATCGCCGCAATACAAGCGGGTTACCGCCATATTGACACCGCACAAGCGTATGTGAATGAAACCGAGGTTGGGCGTGGCATTGCCAATTGTGGTGTGGCGCGTGAGGAGTTGTTTATCACCACGAAAGTTTGGTTACAAAATGCGGGCTATGAAAATGCCAAAGCTTCGCTTGAACGTTCGCTTGCCCGCTTGCAGTTGGACTATTTGGACTTAGTCTTAATTCATCAGCCGTTTAGTGATGTGTATGGCATTTGGCGTGCGCTGGAAGAATTCCAAGCAGCGGGCAAAATCCGCGCTATCGGAGTCAGCAATTTCTCGCCCGATCGGGCGGTCGATTTAGGCACGTTTAACCAGGTCATGCCGCAAGTTAACCAAATTGAAATCAACCCGTTCCATCAATGCAACGAACAGGTTGCCGCTCTGCAGGCGGAAAACATTATCGTTGAGGCTTGGGCACCGTTTGCCGAAGGCAAAAACGATATTTTCAACAATACGGTGTTGCGTAAAATCGGCGAAAAACATACAAAATCCGTCGCACAGGTTATTATCCGTTGGCTGGTGGAACGCAATATCGTGGTGCTTGCCAAATCAGTGAAACCGGAGCGAATGACAAAAAATCTGAACGTATTTGATTTTGCACTCGATGACGCCGACAGAGCCGCAATTGCGACTTTGGAACAAGGCGAAAGCCTGTTTTTCAATCACCAGAGTATTGAAGCGGTGCGCTTTATGCACGGCTATACTTTCGATATTTAACTTAGCCTATCTGCAAGCCGATCTGAACCGCACTTTGCGCTGAACGCGGTTTAGATTGGCTTTATAATTTCCATTTTAGAAATTATAAATTCAACATTCATGAATTTACCTGAAATTAAAAGCCTTCTAAAATCATTATTGATTGAAACCGCACAACGGCGGAGAATAGGTAAAGTGCGGTTGTGATTTTAAGTTTGAAAGCGACATCACCACGAGGCGTTCAATGAAATCAATGTTTTTCCTTCTTACATTCGCCCTCATGGTGATTGCTCCCTATTTAGAGGCTCATACGATGAAAATTCATGTTATTTTAGACGGCAAAACCTACCCTGCCACGCTGGCGGACAACCCCAGTGCCGAAGATCTGTTTAACCGTCTGCCAATCAGTTTGCCGCTGGAGGATTACGCCGCCAGTGAAAAGATTGCTCACCCGTCTTTCAAGCTCAACACCAGTCAGGCGCCCGCCCGCTATCAAGCCAAACCCGGCGATATCACCTACTATGCGCCGTGGGGCAATTTCGCTCTGTTTTATAAATCCGGCCCAAGCGCTGCGGGGCTCGTCCATTTAGGGCAATTTGACGGTGATTTTTCCGCTTTATCGCAAGCGACCAGTCTGACGCTTGAGCGCGCACCTTCACCTTAATCGGCTACACAACCAAGTGCGGTTTCCAGCGCTTGCCGAGCGGCGCGCTGACCGCACTTTGCTTTCATTTATTTCGAAAAACTAAAAAAGACGTAAAATTCTTTGCCGTAGCGTGGCTTACCGCTTGTATAAAAACTCAAATCACCGATAATGCGGTGATTCTTATTATTACGTTGGAGTTTTTATGGCGAGTTCGTCATTACCTGACATCGGCAGTCCGATGTTTTATACCGTGTTTTTTATTGTGGTCGCCATTATGTTAGTGGTGGATCTACTCAGTCTGAAAAAAAGCGGCGCGCATAAAGTGAGTATTAAAGAGGCGGTGGTCTGGAGTGTTATCTGGGTGAGCGTTTCTTGCCTGTTTGCCTTGTGGCTGTATTTTGAATTGGCATCAAACCCCGCTTTCGGCAGCAAAATCGCCGCTGAAAAAGTGATGGAGTTTATGACCGGTTATGTGTTGGAAAAATCGCTGTCGGTCGATAATCTGTTTGTGTTTTTGATGATCTTCAGCTATTTCAAAGTGCCGCCGATCTATCAGCATAAAGTGTTGCTGTACGGTGTGCTCGGCGCAATTTTGATGCGGGCGGTGATGATCGGTATCAGTGCGATTCTGATCCGTGAATACGAATGGATTTTATATCTGTTCGGCGCGTTCTTAATCTACAGCGGTATCAAAATTTTCACCTCAAACCACGGCGATGAAAACGAGGATTTTTCAAAAAATCTGCTGCTAAACTGGCTGCGCAGCCACTTACGCCTCAGCAAACAGTTCGACGGTGAGAAATTTATCACCGTCGAGAACGGTAAGAAAGTGTTCACGCCGTTATTACTGGTGCTGATTATGGTGGAATTGAGCGATGTGGTGTTTGCGGTGGACAGCATTCCGGCGGTCTTTGCGGTGACTACCGATCCGTTTATTGTGCTGACATCGAATATTTTTGCGATTCTTGGACTGCGGGCGATGTATTTCGTGCTGGCGGATATTGCCGATCGCTTTATCTATCTGAAATACGGCTTGGCAACTATCTTGATTTTTATCGGGGCGAAAATGCTGTTGTTGATGATCGGCATTCATTTGCCGATTGCACTGTCGATGACCGCGGTATTTGTGATTTTGCTGCTGTCGATTGTGCTGTCGCTGCGCAAGAAAATTCTGTAATCACGGTTTAAACCGCACTTTGCCTAGTGCAAAAAGCAAAGTGCGGTATGGCGATTAGAACGCCAGTTCACGATCACCGTGTTCGTCTTTAATCCGATTCGGCAAGCCCATTTGATTTAACAAATTCAGGAACGGTTTCGGATCAAGCTCTTCCACATTGACCATTTTCTCAACATTCCACGCACCTTGTGCGATCAAAATCGCAGCCGCAACCGGCGGCACACCGGCGGTGTAGGAAATGCCCTGACTGCCGACTTCTTCAAAGGCTTCTTTGTGATCGGCAACATTGTAGATAAAGACTTCTTTATCCTGACCGTCTTTTTTGCCCTTAGCCAAAGTGCCGATGCAGGTTTTGCCGGTGTAATCCGGTGCTAATGAAGACGGATCCGGCAACACCGCTTTCACCACTTTCAACGGAATCACTTCCAGCCCTTCGGCGGTGGTCACCGGCTGTTCGGACAACAAGCCTAGGTTGTTCAAGATGGTGAACACGTTGATATAGTGATCGCCGAAGCCCATCCAGAAACGAATATTCGGTACATTTAAATTTTGCGACAAGGAGTGAATTTCATCATGCCCTGTCATATAGGAGGTTTGCAGCCCGACGACCGGCAGATCGTCCGTCCGTTTGACTTCAAACATTTGGTTGCTGGTCCATTGGCTGTTTTGCCAGCTCCAGACTTGTCCGGTAAATTCACGGAAATTGATTTCCGGATCGAAATTAGTGGCAAAATAACGCCCGTGGCTGCCGGCATTAATGTCGATAATGTCAATGCTGTCGGTTTGATCCAGACACTCATTGACTGCAACGGCGGCATACGCATTCACCACGCCCGGATCGAAGCCGACGCCTAAAATGGCGGTGACGCGGTTGTTTTCACACAGTTCGCGACGTTGCCATTCGTAATTATTGTACCACGGCGGTGTTTCACAAATTTTATGCGGTTCTTCGTGAATTGCCGTATCCAGATATGCCGCGCCGGTTTCGATACACGCCTGTAGCACCGACATATTTAAAAATGCCGATCCGACGTTGATCACGATTTGGGATTCTGTTTCTTTGATAATTGATTTGGTCGCTTCGATGTTGAATGCGTCCAGTTCAAAGCAGGCGATTTCTGCGGGGATTTTGAAAGCGTTTTTTTCACGCACACTGTTGGCAATGTCTTGGCACTTGGTGATGCCGCGTGAAGCAATGGCGATAGAACCTAAAATGTCGTTGTGTTGGGCGCATTTATGTGCGACGACTTGCGCCACACCACCGGCACCAATAATTAAGATGTTTTTTTTCATGTTTGCATAATCCTCCTTAATGTCAAACCGCAACCGCACTTTGAGGCCCGATCACGATTGGCATGAGCAAAAATGTTTCACCGCAGTGCAAAGTGCGGTAAAACCTGATTGATTCGTTGAAGCCGCTTGAAACGCATTGAAATCGCAAGGATTTCAAGCGTTACGACAAGCTGTCAACGTAATCGTCAAAATCGAACTGCTTAACTAAATTAATCTCGCCGTTCAATTCTTTAATGGCAATGGACGGCATATTGACGCCATTGAACCAATTCTTTTTCACCATCGTATAACCGGCGGCATCGCAAAACGACAGGCGATCGCCGATTTTCAACGGTTGTTCAAACTGATATTCCCCGAAAATATCACCGGCAAGGCAGGATTTGCCGCAGACCATATAGTGATGATTTCCGCTATTCGGCTGTAGTTTAGCGGCTTGGCGGTAGATCAGCAAATCCAGCATATGCGCTTCAATCGAGCTGTCAACAATCGCCAAATCTTTGCCGTTGTGTAGCGTATCCAACACCGTAACTTCCAAACTGGTGCTTAAGGTGATCGCCGCTTCGCCCGGTTCTAAATAGACTTGTACCGCATAGCGCTCGGCAAACTGTTTTAAACGATCGGCAAATTGATCCAGCGGATAATCTTCGCCGGTGAAATGAATGCCGCCGCCAAGGCTGACCCAATCGACTTGTTGCAGCAGCTCGCCAAATTCGTTTTCGATTTTTTGCAGCATTTGATCGAAGCGATCAAAATCGGCATTTTCGCAGTTGTTGTGAAACATAAACCCGTTGATCAACGGCATCACTTCACGAATTTTTGCAATGTCCCATTCGCCCAAGCGGCTGTGCGGACGTGCCGGATCGGCAAGAATGAAATCCGAAGTGCTGACTCGGGGATTGACCCGCAAACCACGCTGAATCTGCTGCGCTTTATCGGCAAAACGGGTTAATTGGTTGATCGAGTTAAAAATGATTTTATCGGCGTTGGCGATCACTTCGTCAATTTCAGCATCGCTATACGCCACGCTGTAGGCGTGGGTTTCACCGCCGAATTTGGTTTGCCCCAGTTTAACTTCATACAACGAAGAGGAGGTCGTTCCGTCCATATAGTCAGACATAAAATCAAATACGCTCCACGTCGCAAAGCATTTAAGAGCCAATAACGCTTTGGCGCCGGAACGCTGACGCAAATAGGCGATTTTTTGCATATTTGCCAATAATTTGGTTTTATCGATCAGATAATAAGGGGTGGCTAATTCTGTCATTTTTCCTGTACACAAAAAATCGGTTGATTGAGAAAGACTCCCAATCAACCTATTGATTTATTTAAGAATTAAATTTCAAAGTGCGGTCTGGCTTACCAGCCTTTCACCACAGAATCTTTAAATTCTTCTTTCGCTTTTTCGTAAACCGCTTCTGAGTTGTACGCTTTCACAAAGTTTACCACATCTTGATCGTCTTTGTTGTCTTCACGTGCCACGATGATGTTCACATACGGTGAATCTTTATCTTCCACGAAAATCGCATCGCTGCTAGGGAATAAGCCTGCTTGTCCGGCATAGGTGTTGTTGATCACCGCGAGATCCACTTCCGGCAACACTCGTGGCAACAATGGCGCTTCCAGTTCACGGATTTTCAGTTTTTTCGGATTCTCAATAATATCAAGTGCGGTCGGTGTCAAGCCGGTGCCGTCTTTCAATTTCAACAAACCTTGCGCTTGCAATAACAGTAAAGCACGTCCGCCGTTGGTCGGATCGTTTGGAATGGCAACGGTTGCGCCGTCTTTCAGTTCGTCCAATTTGCTGATTTTTTTAGAATAAGCAGCAATCGGATACACAAAGGTGTTGCCGACAATCACCAAGCCCTTCAGCCCACGGGCTTCGACTTGTGCGTCTAAATACGGTTTGTGTTGGAAGGCGTTGGCATCAATCGATTTCTCTTCCAATGCCACGTTTGGCGTCACATAGTCAGTGAACGGTACAAGTTCAACTTCCAGACCATACTGCTCTTTTGCCACTTTTTGTGCCACTTCGGCAACGGAGAATTCAGGACCGGTTTGAATGCCGACTTTTAATTTGCCGTCTTTCGCCAATGCTGAACCGGAAAATGCCACAGCGGTTGCTAACGCAGTCAGGGTAAATACATTTTTTAATTTCATGATATTGTCCTTATAAATGGATAAATTAACGGTGATCAACATAGCGGACCAGAGAATCCCCTATAAATTGAATGAGTTGTACCATTGCCACCAAAATGATGACCACGGTAGTCAAAATTTCCGGCACGTTGGTTTGATAGCCGTAGCGAATCGCCACATCGCCCAAACCGCCGCCGCCGACAATCCCTGCCATTGCCGAATAGTTGACCAGCGTAACCAAAGTAATGGTCAAGCCGTTGATCAACGCCGGTAACGCTTCCGGCAATAAAAATTTAACAATAATCTGTAAATTGGTGGCGCCCATTGCGCGTGCCGCTTCGGTCAGCCCTGCCGGAATTTCCAGCAATGCGCCCTCAACTAAACGCGCCACAAACGGAATCGCCGCCACCGTTAACGGTACAATTGCCGCCGTGGTGCCAATTGATTCCCCCACCAACGCGCGGGTAAACGGAATAATCCAAAACAGCAAAATCACAAACGGAATCGCCCGCCCGATATTCACTGCCATACTTAAAGTGCGGTACAGTTTCGGATTCTGCTTAATTTCGCCCGGACGGGTGATAAACAGCAACACCCCAAGCGGAATCGCAAACAGTGCCGCTAAAAGACCGGACGCAAACACCATATACAGCGTTTCGCCGGTCGCATTCAGAATCATTTGCCACACTTGTGGCGTTAAGCGATCAAACATAACCTAACACCTCCACGCGGACATTGTGTTCCATGAGATAAATTTTCGCTTCGGTAATCGCATCTTCCGGCCCTTCCACTTCGGCAATGGTGAAACCGAATTTCACGCCGCCGATATAGTCAATCTGCGACACCAGAATGCTGAGATCCACACCGTATTTTTTCGAGGTTTGCGACAATAGCGGCGCGTCCACCGAACGACCGGTGAACTCGAATTTGATAATCGGATAGGAATTTGCCCCTTTCGGCGACGGCGACAACTGATCCATATACTGTTTCGGCAAGTTAATCCGAAAGGTAGATTGAATAAAGCTTTTCGCCAGTTCGGTTTTCGGATTGGAGAACACTTCGCTCACGCTGCCGGATTCCACCAACTGCCCTTTATCGATCACCACCACTTGATGACAAATCTGTTTCACCACTTCCATTTCGTGGGTGATCAACAAAATGGTTAAGCCCAATTTTTGGTTAATCTCTTGCAACAAGCTTAAAATTGATTGCGTGGTTGCCGGATCAAGCGCACTGGTTGCTTCATCGCACAGCAATACTTTCGGCTCGGAGGCTAATGCACGGGCAATCGCCACCCGCTGTTTTTGCCCGCCGGACAAATTGCTCGGATAAACATTTTTCTTATCGCTTAATCCAACCAGTTCCAGCAGCTCATCAACCCGCTTGGCTATCGCCGCTTTGTTGCTGCCGTTCAATTCCAACGGCAAGGCAACATTGCCGAACACCGTGCGATTGCTCAACAAATTAAAATGCTGAAAAATCATGCCGATATGACGACGGGCGTTGACCAATTGAGCGCTGTTCATCGCAGTCAGCTCTTCGCCGTCCACAAACACTTGCCCGCTGCTTGGCTGCTCCAGCAAATTGGCACAACGGATCAGGGTGCTTTTGCCCGCCCCTGACGCACCGATTACACCGCAAATCTGCCCTTTCGGAATCTCTAAATTGACATTATCAAGTGCGGTCAGCTTTTTACCGTTCGCCTCAAAAATTTTATTGATATTTTTTAGCTTAATCATGTAAGCCCTTTATTATTAGGATTATTAAAATCATTTCGCTATTTTAGACGTCCAGATTGCCATGTCAACCGCTAGTTAGCCGTTTTTTATAGCAACGGGTTATAAGCTAGGCTTTTTATGCCGTTTTATACAATAAAAGTGCGGTAATCCCCCAATAGCGGCAAATTTTCGCTATAATTCCGCCATTAATATCGGTATTAACGAGGTTAGTGTGAATAAAGCCATTTTCTTAGATCGCGACGGCACGCTGAATGTCGATCACGGCTATGTGCATCAAATCGATCAATTTGAATTTATTGACGGCAGCATCGAAGCACTGCTGGAGCTAAAACGCATGGGCTATTTATTGGTGCTGGTCACCAACCAATCGGGCATCGCCAGAGCCTATTTCAGCGAAAAACAATTTCTGCAACTGACCGAATGGTTCGACTGGTCGCTTGCCGATCGCGGGGTGGATTTTGACGGCATCTATTATTGCCCGCATTTGCCGGACGGCATCGGGGAATATCGCCAACAATGCGATTGTCGCAAGCCGCAACCCGGCATGCTACTGCAAGCGGCAGCAGAACTGAACATCGATCTCAACCGCTCTTTTATGATCGGTGATAAACTGGAAGACGTGATGGCCGGTAAAGCAGCGAGTGTGGCACATACCATTCTCGTGCGCACGGGTAAACCTGTCACCGCTGAGGGGGAGATATTGGCGGATGCGGTGTTGGATTCAGTGGCGGATCTGCCGGGGTATGTGAAAAGTGCGGTAGCGCCGTAATCCTTCCCTGAATTACGGCACTTGATGTAAATATGTTACTTAATGATATAGCACAAAAGTACCGAATAACACGGTTAATAACGCCAGCGCCATTGGGATCGCAGTTCGTTTAATCACATCAAACGGCGATACGTTTGCCACACCGGATACCGCAACGATCACCGCAGTAATCGGCGACACACTTCGCGCGATCCCGGCGACCAATTGCATTGGCAATAACATCAGTACCGATGGCACGCCAATGGAAGAGGCAACCTTAGGTGCCAAGGCGGCAAATGCGAAAAATGGCGCATTGCCTGATCCCATCACAACAGCAGAAAGAGCGATAATTCCCACCATCACGGCAGTCATTGTAAACACCCCGAAACCGGAATCTTGCGCGCCTGAAATAATGGTATCAATCGCCCCGACGGCAGTCAGACCTTTAGCAAACGTTTCCCCGGCAACAATCAACGTGATCACGATGGCAAATTGTTTCCCCATGCCATCGAAGAACACCTGAATATTCACAAATACGGTTTTCATATCCCGTTTTCTGATTAGCTCAAAAACCATCGCGGTAAATAAGCTGATCAGCATGGCAGTCACCACATTCATTTTTATTCCGGCAAAGACCAGCTTGCTGAACGTCAAAATTAAAAAGAGCGGTAACAATGGCAACAGAATATACACTAACGGTGGTGCATCATCGGCGGTAAGATCTGTGGCAGACTCCACTGTTTGTGCTTCTAAATCTGTAGCTTGCTGGCGCCGATCAAACCAACGCTGAACAAGAATATGCGCCGTTGCAATCACTAACATCGTGGTCACCGCAAGCGGCACCTGATAACTGACAAAATAGACCGCAATATCAACTCCGGCGGTTTTTGACGCTAACACGGCATTCCCTGAAGCAGGTCCTAAATCAAGACAAGCGGTCGTTCCAATCACCGCCGTTGCCCCTTCGCGGCTTACCCCAAGACTGACCAAAATTGGGAATAGCGTAATCATCAGCAATAGCCCCAAACCTGAAGCACTTGGAATGAAAATGTTCAACAATTGCCCAATAATATAAGCAAATCCCAGCATCAAATAAGGGGTTTTAATGCTTTGCAACGGCTTGATGGAATAGTTCACGAGGGTTTTACTCGCACCAATATGATCCATATAACGTGCAAAACCGCCAACAGCCATGATCATTAAACCCAGATCCGCCGCTCTAGAGCTAAATACAGTTTTGATAAATTCAAATATATCAAAGCCTACCCAGCCGGTTGATTTATCGGCAGGCAAGATTTCCCCCAAGCCAAACAAAACAGCGAAACACATCAAAATAATCCCGCCGCACATCAAGACCACTTGCGCCTTATATTTTTTGACAATAAGGTACCCGACACCAACCGTAACAATGAGAGCAATAATTAAACCAAACATAATCTAGGTCTCCTCATTATGTGATAAACAGAATTTAACTGTTTCATATAACAGCGTTGTGCGTGGGATAATGGAGTCCAGTTCCAAGTACTCATCCGGACTGTGGTATTTCCCGCCGACAAGCCCCATTCCATCAATGGTCGGCACACCTAACGCGGCAAAGAAATTTCCGTCCGAAGCCCCACCGGTTGAAACCCACTCCGCATCGATGCCCAATTTTTGCTTAATCTCATCAACAGCCTGACAAAATGCCAAGCTCTCTTTAGTTTTAGCCCACGGCGGTCGAGTAACGCATCCTTTAACATTAACTCTCACGCCTTCTTCCGTCACGGAATCATGCAACGCCCGAATAAATGAATCGAGCCTTTCTGCCTCTTTCGGAATTGTAAAACGGCAATCCACTTGAATTTTAACGTATGCCGGAATGGTGTTCGGCGTGGTGCCTCCTTCAATGGTTCCAATATTGAGCGCCGTGCCTTTCTCCGGCGCCACTTGCGCCAGCAATTTTTGGCAAATTCCAATACAAGCATTAATCGCATTCGCTCCCGCTTCAGGATTCACCGCCGCGTGCGCTTCCTTTCCATGAAATTCAATAACATATCGCGCAACACCACGCCGTTCATTCACTAAACTCCCATTTGCTCTGGCAGCTTCTAAAACAATGGCATAACGGGCTTTTGCGGCAAATTTTTCGAGTAATGGGCGGGAATAAATAGAACTGATTTCTTCGTCAGGGTTGAAAATAACACAAATGGTACGATCACCAATTTCATCATTATCCGTCAACACTTTACAGATATGATAGGCTTGGATAAGCCCTTGCTTCATATCACAGACCCCCGGTCCGTATGCTCTTTCGCCATCCTCACTAAATGGTCGCTCCTGTGTAGTGCCTGTTTTGAATACCGTATCCATGTGGCCGGAAAGCAATACGTCAAAATGTTCAGCTTTTCGATTCATACACACCAGCGCCGAACCTACCGCCGGATCATAACTATACGACTCCAGATTAACCAAATGCTTTAGATCGTCAATAAAGGTATTTTGATTAACGATAGACATGGAAACCTCCTTCTCGGATATAGACAGAATAAAACTTACATAAATAGCACCTCATAAAAAGAAAACCATAATGACCGTAAAGAGTAAGGCTAGTTATGTCAATGACAGGGAAATATTTAATATTATAAATATTTTAATTTGTGATGCAGATGATAAGGGAATGAAGTTCATATAAAGAGACTCACAAATAGCTCTTTAGCAACCTTTAATGATTTACCATTGAATACAGGAATATAATTAAATTTTCGCTAACTAAAAGCTAACATTATCTGTCAGCGGTCTGGGATAAACCCAATGGGTTGATCTTTTTATTGGATAGGGGTTGAGGAGAAATCCATGTTTAAAACACTACAGAAAATCGGTAAAGCCTTTATGCTGCCGATTGCTATTTTGCCGGCTGCCGGTTTGTTATTGGTGTAGTTGACTACTACATTCAGACGCGGAGGTTCGGCGGATTAGCCGGAGATTAAATCGGTATTGTGTGTCAATCGGACTCGGGAAGAGAAAAAGGGCGGTAAGCAACAAGTTGAAACTGCATTTTATATCAGCAGGTCAGATGCCGGTACGGAGAACATGGCCGTCTTACGTCGCTTTGCCTTAAATTTATCCCGCCTACCCCCTGATAAAAGGAGCATGCGGGGTAAATTGAAGATGGCAGGCTGGTCAGATGAATACCGGTCTGCCTTAATACTTGGGGCTGGTGATTAATTAATAAGCAAAGTGCGCGCTTGCCCTGATAGCGATTGAAATAGTCTTATGCCATTAACAGATTGACTAATCCGCTAATTTCACACCATAAAACGCGCTATAACCGAATGGGCTTTGCTTATAATCACGGACACGCAGGCTTAATGGCGTTACCGTGATCGAATGTGCCACACTGATCCACGGAGCTTGCTCTTTTGCAATCACCTGTGCTTTCTCATATAACGCGGTGCGTTGAGCTTTATCAGACAATGCCGATGCTTGCTTCAACAGATCGTTAAACTCCGTATTACACCAACGAGCATAGTTACTGTGCCCGACGCTGTCGCAGCCTAATAATGGCGTGAAGAAGTTGTCCGGATCACCGTTATCGCCTGACCAACCGTAAATCCCGGCGGCCAATAAGCCCTCACGGGTGCGCTTAATATAATCGCCCCATTCGTAGCTGACCAATTCCGCTTTCACACCGATTTTCGCCCAGTCGCTTTGCAGAATTTCCGCTAAACGGCGTGGGTTCGGGTTTGAGTTACGCACCACCGGCTGCACCCAAAGCTGGGTTTCAAAACCGTTCGGATAACCGGCTTCTGCCAACAGCTGTTTGGCTTTTTCCAAATCATACGGATAATCTTTCACTTCGGTGTTGTAGCCCCAAATGGTCGGCGGCAACGGATTCACCGCCGGTACGCCCGCACCTTGGTAAACCACTTTGATAATCGTGTCTTTATCCGCCGCCATGTTCAACGCTTGACGCACTTTCACATTGTCAAACGGCGCTTTTTCGGTGTTGAACGCAATATAGGCGACATTTAACCCTTCCTGCGACATCAACTGAATTTTCTTATCACTGTGCATTCTTTCCAGATCAGCACTATTCGGGAAATCCATCATGTCACACGCGCCGGTTTGCAATTTGGCGTAACGTGCGGTGGCATCAGGGGTGATGCTGAAAATCAAACGCTTAATTGGCGCTTCGCCTTTCCAATAATCTTTATTGGCTAAGAAACGCACCGCTTGGTCAATCTGATAACCGGCAAACACAAACGGACCGGTGCCGATTGGGGTGGTGTCGATGGTTTCCGGCTTGCCTTCCGCCAGCATTTTATCGGCGTATTCTTTCGAATAGATCGAAATAAAGTCCATGCCAAGGCTCGACAAGAACGGCGAATCCGAATAGTTCAAGGTGATTTTCACCGTGTAATCATCAACTTTTTCCACCGCTTTCAACAGTTTCGAGAAGTTCATTGAATTAAAATACGGATAAGTGCCGTTTGAAACGCCGTGATACGGGTGGTTCGGATCCAACTGGCGTTGGAACGAGAAAATCACATCATCGGCATTGAAATCACGGCTCGGCGTGAATTGTTTGTTTGAATGGAATTTCACGCCTTTACGCAGATGAAAAGTATATTCCAGCCCGTCGTCGCTGATATCCCAGCTTTCCGCCAAGCCCGGCTCTAAATTAGTGGTGCCGCGTTCAAATTCGACCAAACGGTTATAAACCTGCTGTGAACTGGCGTTATACGACAAGCCGTCCATCACCAATGCAGGGCTAAAGCCGGTCGGCGAGCGACTGGTGCAATTGATAAAGGTGTCTTTGTCAGCGGCTTGTGCCACTGTGCTGAGACCGACTAAAAGTGCGGTCAGCGAAAGTTTGCTGCGTAATTTCATAGAATCTCCCGAAGAATAAAGTAAAGTATCGAGTTTGATGTGGCTGCTACAATACCGTTGTCCGGCGTATTTCAAAAGATCAAAATCATCTTGATTATAACCAAATCATCTAAAAAATAGCCAGCCAGATTATTGATTGTGGCGACTCATGTTTTCGCCGTCATGGGCGTCGAGTTTAAGGATTAACCAAAGTTGCAAAACCCCGATTGCCGCTACGGTGAAGAAAGTGTAACTGAACGCCTGCGCAACCGCACTTTGATCCAGCATTTCCAAATAAATGTTCAACACCACCGCCGCGAACGCGATCCCCAAGCCCAAACCGACTTGTTGGGTCACACTCAGCAGCGTGCTGCCTTCACTGTTGCTCTCTTTGGAAAATTCGCTGATCGTCAGGGTGTTGGTGGCGGTAAACAGCGTGGACATTGCCGCGCCGTACAATACTAGCGGCGGCAAAAGCCACCAAACCGACCAACTTTTTTGCATTAAACCGAACAAAATCAAGCTGCTGCACAGCAAGAAAGTGGCCGCAAGCAACACCTTTTTATAACTGAAGCGGATCAACAGCGGGCGCAGGAACGGTTTGCAAAAAATTGAGCTAATCGCAATCGGCGCCAATAGCCAACCGGCAATGTCCGCCGGATAACCGTAGGCGACTTGCAACATCAGCGGCAATAAAAACGGCGCGCCCGAACCGCAAATCCGCAACACCAGATTCACCTGGGTGCCGATATTGAAAGTGCGGTATTGAAACAGTGAAAAGCCGATTAACGGATTGCTCACCTTGCGCGCATAATAAAAATACAGGGTGAACAGCGCCAAGCCCGCCACCAGCACGATGATCGCCGAGCCGACGTTAAACGTGCGGTTGCCGATCATATCCATGCCGAGGGTGATGCCGACCAACGCGCCGCCGAACAGTAAAAAACCGAGCCAGTCGAAACGGAACACGCTGCCGGTCATATTCAGCATAAACAGGCCGCACAGGAAAAAGCCCAGCACCCCAATCGGAATATTAATCAAAAAAATCCAGTGCCAGCTGGCATAAGTCACCAGCCAGCCGCCGAGAATCGGGCCGACAATCGGGCCGATCAGCCCCGCCATCACCATCATATTTAAAGCGGAAATAATCTCGTGGCGCGGCACACTTTTTATAATCGCCAAACGTGCGGTCGGCATCATCAACGCGCCGCCCGCGCCCTGTACAATTCGCGCCAAAATCAAGGTGTCCAAACTCACCGCCAACGAACAAAAAATCGAGCCGACAATAAACAGCACGATTGCCGAACGGAACACCGTCAGCGTGCCGAAGCGATCCGCCAACCAGCCGCTGAGCGGGATCAGCAGCGCCACTGTTAACGCATAACTAATCACCGCCAGCTGCATTTCCAGCGGTGCTTCATGCAGATCGGCGGCAATCGCCGGCAGCGCAGTGTTTAGAATGGTCGCGTCCAACGTTTGCATAAAAAGTGCGGTCGATGCCACCCACGCCAGACCTTGATAACTTTTACTCATATCCTGTCCGTTGTTGATTTTCGGCTGCCAGCCACTGTGCGATAAACTCGGCAATCTGCGGCACGGCGTTTAAATCTAAGCGCCGTATCGACGGCGCAATCGCGTTTGGCAATGCGTAATCGGTCGCCAGCGCCAACACATAATGATCCACTTCCGGCAATGGTTTGCTTAAGGTTTGGCGGTGCAATAAAATTTTCGGCAACGGCTCGTGTTTAAAGCCTTCCACCAGCACTAAATCGCTCAACGCCGGATCGAGTTGCTGCGCCAAATAACCGAGTGAAACCGCACTTTGCGCCGTTTCAGTTGTGTTTGGCGTTTCGGTCATCAATGCCCAACGCTGATCGCACGCCACCGCCACTTGCGACGCGCCCGCTTGAGTCATGCGCCAGCTGTCTTTTCCCGTTTTGTCGGTGTGGAGATCGTGATGAGTGTGTTTGATCACCGCCACTCGCAACCCTTTTTGCTGCAATTGCGGTAACAGTTTTTCCAACAGCGTGGTTTTGCCGCTGCCGCTATAGCCGCTGATGCCGAGCATCGGAATCGGGCTGACCGCACTTGTGGTGCTACGATTGATTTCGTCCAGTTGCGACAAATAATTAAAATTGGCAAACGCCTGCGGCTGATCGCTGAAATCGACCACCACATGGCGTTGCGCCCGCATAAAATCACGCACCTTGCGCCCGCCGTCGAGCAGATATTGCTGTAAATTGGCGATCAGCCTTTTGTTCATCAACACAAACGTCGGGTGCTCACGCTCGCCATCGCTGACATACGCCAAATCCAGCGCCGCTTGCTGCACTGCACTTAACAAACGCGGCGCCAAATCCAACGGCAGAAACGGCGCATCACAAGGCACGAACAGCACCCATTCCGTTTGGCTGTGTTTTAGCCCGCTTAACATGCCGCTTAACGGTCCGAGAAAGCCGTCCAACTCATCGCTAAACTGCAGCAAACCGCACTTGGCATAGTGTTGTTGGTGACGGTTGGCATTAATCAAAATCTGTTGCACCTGCGGCTGCAAACGTGCCTGCACATGAACAACCAACGGCTTGTGCTGCAACAGTTGCAATCCTTTATCCGCGCCTTGCATTCGTCGCGACAATCCGCCGCATAAAATCACCGCCGTCAGCTGTTGTTTATTCATACAATCTCTCTTTTGCAATTCCGTTGTTCGGTGCTATCATTGCACAAATCAAAAATGAAACCTATAGGACAAACTATGAAATGTCATCGCCTTAACGAAGTGCTGGAACTGATTCAGCCGCACTGGTCGCAAGATCCGGATCTCAGTTTAATGGAATTTTTACAAAAAATCGCTGTCGAAGCTGGGTTCGACAAACCGATTGCCGAACTGAGCGACGAAGTTATCATTTATCATCTGAAAATGCGCGGCACGGACAAACACGAGCCGATTCCGGGCATTAAAAAAGATTATGAAGACGATTTCAAAACCGCACTTTTAAAAGCGCGCGGCATTCTCAAATAACTGAATTTACTTTTTCAAATAAGGATATGTATGAAAAAACTACTTTTGATTTTGGCAACTCTGTTCAGCGTTAACGCAGCGCAAGCCGCTGACTTTGCACCACAGGAAAGCAAACACTTTATCACCGTTGCACAACCGGCTACGGTCGATAAAGAAGTGATTGAATTTTTCTCATTCTACTGCCCGCATTGTGCCAATTTCCAAATGGAATATAAAATCCCGCAAGCGATTCAAGACAAAATGCCAGAAGGCACTCAATTCGTGAAATACCACGTTAACTTCTTAGGCCGCGCTTCAGAAGATTTAACCCGCGCGTGGGCATTCGCAATGGCGACCAACAACACCGATTTAGTTGAAAACGCGCTGTTCGAAGCGGCACAAGCCAATAAAATCAACAGTATGTCCGATATTCGCGAAATCTTTTTAGCCAAAGGCATCAGCGCCGAACAGTTCGACAACGGTATCAACAGCTTTGCGGTGAACGGCTTGGTGAACAAGCAGGTGAAAGCCCTTGAGCAATATCAAGTGCGCGGCGTGCCGGCATTTTTCGTCAACGGCAACAAGCAAATCAACATGAGCGGTTTCAGCGATTCCGCCAGCGTGGAACAATTTGTTGAGAATTACACCAATACGGTTTTGTATTTGTTGAACAAGTAACCTCCCCCAGCCTTCGGCAGCCCCCTCCGTAAACGGAGAGGGCGAAGCAAATTTTATTGCTTGTAATTGATGATAAACACAATTTTCTCTCCCTCCGCTGGCGGAGGGAGATGTCCGAAGGACAGAGGGAGGCACGGGCGATTTTCCGCCAAACTTGCCTCACCACAAAAGCCACCGGCAGAAATTTCCGCCATAATACAAAAAAAAGTTGACTTATTTTTATGAGTTGGTTTAATGCTTGCCGACTTATCTTTCGTATTATAGAGGAACCATTATGGCTGAAAGTTTTAGCGTAACCCGCCGCTTTTTTGATGACAAAAACTACCCGCGCGGCTTTTCCCGCCACGGCGATTATACCATTCGCGAATCCGACACTTTAGAAAAACACGGACAAGCGTTTATTGAATTGGATCTGGGCAACCGTGCGCCAGCCACTGACGAAGAAAAACAATTCGTTGCCGTTTGCCGCAAAGAGCGCGAGCCGGAAACTTTCTTTGAAAAAACCTGGTGCAAATACCGTTCGCGCATTGCCAGCGTTAAACGCGTTTACACCTTGTCCGGACTGGCTGCCGGCGATAGCGTTGACGATTACAGCAACAACGACTAAACAGCCGCATAATTCCGTTGGCGCACGCGATGTGCGCCTGCCTTACAAACCGCACTTTTCTTCTGCCGAACGGCAAAAAGTGGTACACTTGCCGACATTCTGATTTTAACAACGAATTTCCCTGATTATGCCAAACGCTATGCAATCCCTGCCGACTGCCGATTATGCTCAACTGTTAGCCGACAAACACCACGCACTACAACAGCTGCTTGCACCGTTTTCCGCCCCTGAGATCGAGGTGTTCGCCTCTGCCGAACAACATTACCGTATGCGTGCGGAATTTCGCATTTGGCACGATCAAGGCGAGATCTATCACATCATGTTTGATCCGCAGACCAAGCAACGTTATCGGGTCGATCAATTTCCGGTGGCAAGCCGCTTAATCAACCGCATGATGAGTGCCATTTTGCCGCTGTTGCAACAACAGCCGATTCTGCGCCATAAACTGTTCCAGATTGATTATCTCAGCACCGAAAGCGGAAAAATTATCGTCAGCCTGCTGTACCATAAAAAGTTGGACGACCAGTGGCAGCAACAGGCGCAGGCATTGCGCCAACAGCTGCAACAGCAGGGTTTTGACTTGCAACTGATCGGGCGTGCCAGCAAGCAGAAAATCAGCCTTGAGCAAGAGTATGCGGACGAAGTGCTGAGCATTAACGGCAAAGCCTACACCTATCGCCAAGTGGAAAACAGCTTCACTCAGCCGAATGCCGGTATCAATGTCAAGATGATCGAATGGGCACTGTCTTGCACCGAAAACAGTGACGACGATTTGTTGGAGCTGTATTGCGGCAACGGCAATTTTTCGGTGGCATTGGCGCAGAATTTCCGCAAAGTGCTGGCGACCGAAATCGCCAAACCGTCGGTGGCAGCGGCACAGTTCAACATTGCGGCAAACGGCTGTGATAACCTGCAAATTATCCGAATGTCGGCAGAAGAGTTCACCCAAGCCATTCAAGGCGTACGCCAATTTAACCGCCTTCAGGGGATTGATTTAAGCGATTATCAATGCAAAACCGTGCTGGTTGATCCGCCGCGTGCCGGTTTGGATCAGGACACCGTGAACATGGTGCAACAATACGAGCGGATTTTATATATCTCCTGCAATCCGCATACCTTGTGCGATAACTTAAACAGCTTGTGCCAAACCCACCGAATTGAACGGGCAGCGTTGTTTGATCAATTCCCTTACACCGATCACATGGAAAGTGGTGTTTGGTTAGTGAAACGTTGATGAGCATTCAGCTGGTATGCGAAGCGGCAGCCAAGCAAACAGCGTTTGACCGCACTTGCCAAACTCTCGGCTTGCAGCACGATCCCGATGCGATTTTAGCCCTAGTGCAAACCGAAGTGCGGTTAGAATTGCGCAAACTTGACGAACCGAAATTAGGCGCGGTAGCGGTGGATTTTGTCGGCGGTGCGATGGCGCATCGGCGCAAATTTGGCGGCGGACGCGGCGAGGCGGTGGCAAAAGCGGTCGGTATCAAACAAGCTTATCTGCCAACGGTGATTGACGCCACCGCCGGTTTAGCGCGCGATGCATTCGTGTTGGCGGCGATCGGCTGCCAAGTGCGGTTAATCGAACGCCAGCCGGTGGTATTTGCGCTGTTGCAAGACGGCTTGCAACGCGGTTATCAAGATCCTGAGATTGGGGACTGGCTGCAACAACGGCTGCAACTGCTGCCTTGCCACAGCCTGACCGCACTTGATCCGCCCAACGACTGCGCCGATGTGGTCTATCTCGATCCGATGTATCCGCATAAACAAAAAAGTGCATTAGTGAAAAAAGAGATGCGGATTTTTCAGCATTTAGTCGGTGCTGATCTTGATGCTGATCTATTGCTTCAGCCGGCATTGCAATTGGCAAAAAAACGCGTGGTGGTGAAACGCCCCGACTACGCGCCATTTCTCGCCGAGCAGAAACCGCACTTCAGCCAAACCACCAAAAATCACCGTTTTGATGTGTATATGGGGCTGGCGCCAAATTCAGCAATTGATTCTCAATAAATGCGAAAACAAAAAAACCGCACTTGCCGTTGAACAGCCAAGTGCGGTTGGAATAAAGTTTAACCGGCGTTATTTAGCCGAGATGACCACACGGCGGTTGGGTTTCAAACAGTCACGCAATGCCTGCCCCTGCTCCGCTTCGCACGCTACAACTTGATCCGCTTTTCCATAGCCGACTGCACTAACCGCACTTGGCGCAAAACCTTGTTGAACGAAATACGCTTTTACCGCTTCGGCACGACGTTGCGACAGTGCCAAATTATAGCGGTCTGATCCCAAACGATCGGTATAACCGGCGATCTCAACCGCATTCACCTGTTGCGATTTCAAACCACTGATCACACCGTCAAGCACATTTTTACCTTTCGTCGTCAACCCTGCCGCATCAAAATCAAACAAAAAATCGCCTGACAACTCAAACTGGTTATTACAGCCTGCCGGTTTCCAGAAGAACGATTGTGCGTTCATATCGGTGTCGAACAACACTTTGAATTGACAGATTTTATGCACACCATTTTGACGATAGTTGAACACATAATCCCATTCGCGTACCGCGAACAATCCTTCTAAATGATGCGGACGACCGATTAAATAATACAGCTGATCTTTGTTCATGCCCGCTTCGATTTGGCGCACATTGTCCCAATTTGGCCAAATGCCGTATTGTGAGCCGCTATAATTTACGCCAGCGTCTTCGATTTTCGGGAAAATCGGTTCATCGGTGGTGCCGTCGGCTTTAACATCGCTTAAACGACAGCCGGTCAGGGTTGCTGCAACAACCAACGGTAATAATAATGCTGATAATTTAAATTTTTTCATATTGATAATCCTGTTCGTTAAATCGCTCGGATATAAACCGCACTTGTTGGCAAGTGCGGTTTACGCTGTATTACCACTGATAACCCACGCCAACACCGCCGGTTAAATCACCACGGCTGTTATGCGACGCATTCAATTTCAGGATAACTTTACCGTTATCCGAAATGCGAGACACACCCAAGGCAACCGCATTTTGCGATTTGTGCGCCCCTCCGGCAACCGCCACCATTGAATGACCCGGCAAGTAAGCTTGTGGCAAGCTTGCCATTGCCGCGGCTGTCGCGCCCACGCCGTCAATATCTTTCGCCAAGCCGTCAACTCGGTTGCTCACGTTGTTGATCGCTTGATTGGTGCGATGTAACTGGCTGCCATTGACCACTTGCTTCGAGTCGGCAGAAATTTCGCCGTCTGCGACGTTATTGATCGTTTGGCTGTTAGCGTTGATGCCGTCTTTGCTAATATAGGTTTTATCACCTACTTTGTAGCTGTTTGCCGTCACACTGGTGAAGGTCGGCGTATCGCTCATTTTCACCTTGATATTGCCTTTGCCGTCAGACTCGGTGCTGATATTTTTGCCGTCGCCCTGAATGTTTACCGTGCTGCCCAATGTCGCCGCATAAGCAGTGCCACTGTCGGCGCCGAAGGTGATCGGCTTAATCACTTCGTTATTCAAGGCGTTCAATGCCGCGCCCACTGAGTTGGCAGTTGTTGTTCCACCCTGGGTGCCGGTGATGGTATAGGTCGGCGCGGTCACTTTGCCGTCTTTATCCACCGTTGAACCGCCGCCAAGTGCGCTCGCCACCGATTGCGCAGTGCCGTGTAACTGGCTGCCGTTAATCGCATCGGTTGAGTCGGCATTCACTGCACCGTTGGCAACGTTGGTCAGTTGCATTGGTTGATCACTCACAATCCGCACTTTCGCCGGTGTTGCCGGTGTCAGCGTGATAGTGCCGTCGGCATTGGTTTGTGAGCTGTAGAAATTGCCGCCCACATTGGTCAAGGCGTTGCCGCTCGCATCCAAATACTCCATCGGCAAGCCCACGACGTCAATTTCATAGCTGTAGTTGCTTTGCGCATCTTTCGCTATCGCAGAAGTTTGGGTGTTTTTGCCGTGGTTGACGGTGACGGTTTGCCCTGCGACTTCGCTCGGATCTTGTGCCGGAGATTGTTCTTTATCCCCTTCAGTTGCTAACTGCCATGGTGTGCCATTGCCGATTGCACCGGTATCACCTGTAGCGCCGGTCGCACCTGTAGCTCCAGTAGCACCTGTAGCTCCGGTTGCACCTGTGGCTCCAGTAGCACCTGTAGCACCTGTAGCACCTGTAGCACCTGTAGCACCTGTAGCACCTGTAGCACCTGTAGCACCTGTAGCACCTGTAGCACCTGTAGCACCTGTAGCACCTGTAGCACCTGTAGCACCTGTAGCACCTGTAGCACCGATTGTACCATCTTTACCGTCTACGCCATCTTTGCCATTGGCTCCAACGTCACCTTTTTCACCTTGAGCACCGGTATCACCTTTTTCGCCTTGGTCGCCTTTCATCACTTTCGCGCTAATGGTGATCTCTTGTCCATCTGATGAGATGTCAATATTATCGCCGGCGATAAATTTAATGGTGTCACCGAGCTTCACGGCTTCGGATATTGCGCCATTCTCTGAGTATTTGACACTAGTATTGGTGCCATTGCTTTTACCAATGCTAAAGTTCCAGCCGCTGTTCATCACGGCAAACAGTTGGCTGCCATTAATGGTATCGGTGCTGTTTGCTGCGATCAAACCGGGCGCAACATTTTGAATGCGGCGGGTTTGCAGCGTGCCGTCTGCATTCGTGCCACCGCCAACGCTAACCACACCCACCACTTGCTCGCCACCGGCAAAATCCAACGTTGTGGTGTCGTTAACTTTATAGCTCAGATAATCCTTCGCGATACCTTTGGTTCGCATATTATCATCTGCTAAATACGCGGTAGAATCACCCAGGAATACCGAATTTGCAACAGTATTTTTCACCTGATTACCCAGCACGAATACGTTTTGATGTTGCACGCTGTTGTTATAACCGACAATCGCTGAATTAGACGCATCAGTTTCATCTTTAATACCGTCGGCAGTGGTGATTACGCCGTTAGCATCACGCGTTACCGCCGCACCGCCAAGATCATTCCGACCACCGAAAATAAAGGCATTGCTGGTCGATTTTCCGACCGCATTGTTATATCCGTAAGAATAGCTGTAGCTGCCGTCAATAATCGACGGATCACCAATCGCACTTGAACCGACACCGCGTACAATATTGCCTAAACCGATTGAAATCGTGTTCACTGCCAAGGCTTGAGCGCCGTAGCCGATAGCGATCGCGTTGTCGGCATCTTTACCTAAAACAGCTTCGGTACCGATTACAACCCCGTTATCCACATTATCGCCCACGGTTACATTACTGCCGCTGATAAAGTTATTGGTCAAATTGGTTCCCAAATAGGTCTCTTTCGGCGAACGTTTAAATCTAGTCTCGGAGTCAGAACCATCAAAATTAGCGGCGCCGTCATCCCCGTCATGGAATGAGAGTACCACATTGCGTTGAGCCAAATTATCGGCATCCGCCCCTTTCAGCTTGTTGAAATTACCCATTACGATATTTTCATTAGCATTTTCAACGCGGTTATAGCTCCCTGTGACCACCGTGTTATCGATATTCGTACCGATATTGCGATAGCCGTTTAACGAGTTAAAGGCACTGAATGTGCTGTAGCCGTCACTGATATTCTGCGCGTTGTTCAAATAGTTGAATCCGTTTGGTTCGCTGCCGCTCAAACGGTTTCCTACCCCGCTCAAAGTTGAAAACAGCGCATAATCCGCATGGTTGCCCGAACCGAAAGTGCTGACCGACGCCAACTCGCCGAGATTGGCAATTTCACCCAGAAATTTTTGCGGATCAGAAATGTTTTCTTCACCCAACAGCCCGCCTAACCACATTGCACCGGTTGTCGGGTTATACAGGTTTAAATAACTGTTGCGCACGCTGTTGCCGACACCGATCTGAATCGAGCCGTTGCTGGCTTCTGAACTGTTTGCCACCCCGTTAATAATGCTCGACATGCCGTCAAAATATTTCGGCGTGCTATCGGAAAAATTAGACGTGCCGGTAACACTGTTCCAAGAGCCGGAAATGGTGGACGCAAAACCACCCGCGGTGAAGACCACTTCAGGAACTAATCCAAAAAATGTTGCCGGTCTCAGCATCACTTGTCTGCCGTTATTTTGAATCACCGAACCCGTACCCATAATGGTGCTGTAAGTGGCACCACCGTATGAGTTCGTACCAACTGTTGTCGAACCTCGATAATTTTGATGGTTCGCACCATTGTAAGTCGGATTGTTGCGATGACCGATATCAATCGCATTTTCCGTAGAGAGCGCCCCGGCACCAATGGAGATCCCCGACGTGGCATTCGGTGATTTTACCCGACTGGAGACACGATCATTCTGTGCCACCGCACCTTTACCAATCGCAATGCCGTTTGCTTGATGATAGGTTCTTGCACCGTCACCAATCGCCACACTGCTTTCCGTACCGGCTGCCGCCTGCCCGACTGCAACCGCACTTTTCACTGCCGATGAATTTGCTCCGATTGCAGTGGCAAATTCGCCTCTGGCATTAGCATTATAACCAAGCGCACTGGCATGTTCTACCGTTGCTTTTGCAGACACACCAATTGCCGTTGCACGAAGTGCGGTTGCTGTTGCACCAGAACCGACTGCGGTTGCATTGGTTGCTGTCACCGTCGCAGCGGTTGTTGCCGTATTCAGTGCCGCTTTAGCATCCGTTTCCGCCTTGGTCAGGGTTGTGATTTCAGCGTTCAATGTCGCAATCGTTGCGGTATAGGTATCAATTTGTGTTTGTGCCGCTGTTTTGGCTGTATCTGTTGTCGCAACAGCCAAAGCGGACTGTGCGGCTGAAAGCTGGGTTTGTGCGGTGCGAAGTGCGGTTTGTTTAGTCGCTAAATTGGTGCGTGCAGTATTTAACGCCGCTTGCGCTTCATCAATGGTTTTACGCACTGAACCTGCGGTGTTGGTTGAATCTCCGGCAAACGCAGCATTACCGATCGCGGTATTATTTGTGCCGTAGGCTTGAGCGCCTGTTCCCTGTGCTAAACTGCTGGTGCCGTAAGCTTTGCTGTTATAGCCTGATGCCGACGAATAATTGCCTGCCGACGCGGCATTAACGCCCATAGCCATACCACTGCCGCCTACTGCACCGTCATTTCTTGAGTTGTTGTTATTACTGTCAATCTTATTCGCATTCACGCTGAAATAACGGGTTTTATCTCGATTAATGGTTTCAAAAGCACGATACAACTGGCTGCCGCTCACCGCATCGGTGCTGCCCGATGCAACCAAGCCTGCCGACACCCCTTGAATCCGACGATTGCCGACCGCAACCACGCCCACCGGCGTGCCGCCAGCAAAACTTTGAGCATTGTTGAATAGATTTTCAGCGGCATAGGTAACCACACCCGCGGTGCCGCCTGTTTTCGCGGCGGTTGCATTCGATTGATTCCCCAAATAAACCGAGTTGGCAATGCTGGCACTCACATTTCGCCCTAATACAAACGTATTTTCTGCTGCAAGTCTATTGCCGACACCAACCGCAGCCGAATATCTCGCTGCCACATTGGTGATACTATTACCCTGCCCCACTAAAGTTGAATACATTAGTTTATTGGCATCTGTTGTGCCGTCAGGGAAATTAACAATCTCTGCGGTATTGCTCTGACCGAAAGCGTACACGCTACTACTGCTGATTGCGTTTGACACCCCGACGGCAACGCTGTTGGTGGTTGGAGTGGTGTCGGCGGGAACCACGCCGCTGACCGCTCTGATACTTTCACCTACACGGTTCCCCTGCCCCATCGCCACCGAATTAGACACCGTGCCGAGTGCATTGTTGCTATTGCCGGTTAACGTAATATTCTGTGCTTTGTTTGTGCCGTCGCCCAAGGTATTGGAATAACCGGTTACACCGCTGGTTGTGGTATTATCTTTAATGGTATTCAAACCACCGGTTACAGTGACTGAAGCAATCCCCACTTGCGTATCACCTGCTGAGGCAAGTGTTTGGTTAGACGCACCGGTAATAATGACACTGGTTAATTTTCCTTCAAGTTTTGTATTGCTTACACCATTAACCACCGTTTGCGTTACCGCATTTTTGCCGTCACCCAACGTATTGTTATAACCCTCAATCGTGCTGTTGGATACATTGGATTTTACGGTGTTCGTACTGCCTGAAACAGCAACCGCGCTAACCGCAGCCACGTTGCCGTTAGCACCCGCCACGGCAAGGGTTTTATTGTTGTAACCGGTAACGCTGGTATTGCTTACCACGCCAGCAAGATTATTTTGTGTGCCGTTTACCGTTGCAGCTGTAATTTTATTTGTGCCATCACCAACAACATTGTTTGCTCCTTCAACAGTGCTGGTAGCCACATTACCCTGAACTCGATTACTAAATCCGTCAACCAACACCGACGTTACCGCTAAATTACTGCCGTCACCAACGGTATTGCTGTTTCCGCTGACAGTAACGCCGTTTAGATTTCGATATAACGTATTGCTGTTGCCGCTCACAGTCGTTTGCTGAATATTACGGCTTGCATCCGCATTGTTCTGTGCCGGGTTCAAGATCCCGACTTTATTTGATGAGCCGACAATATTGCCATAACTGAGTTTTAAGATCTGATTTGATAATCCGGTGATCGTTGAATTGCTTGAGGAGCCTGTGGTGTTAGTTACATTGTCTGTTGCAGCTGCGCTGATTGTCCCCACTAAATTACTAGAACCGTTGACGTGTACATTATTATTGTTTGCCGCAACGGTATTTGAATTGCCTTGAATGGTTGAATGCTGGTTACTATTACCTAAAGTATTTTTATAGCCTGCAATATTGTCAAATGTATTGCTGTTACCCAGTGTATTTTCATTACCGTTGATTACGGTATTGGTGTTGCTGTTGCCTAAGACGTTTTTATAACCTGACACATTATCATAGTTATTGCCTGTTCCTAGTGTGTTTTGATTTCCTACAACCGCACTTTGTTGAGAGCTACCGCCTACATTATTTGAATTGCCAACAACCGATGTATAATTGGCACTGGCTGCTAAGCTGTTTGATGTACCGATTGCAATCGCTTGTGTTGTATTGGCTACAGTTGACTTACCTACTACGATAGAATTTGTACCGGTAACACTTGCTCCATTGCCGACCGCAACAGTGCCCGTGCCCGCCGCACTTGCACCGTCACCACACGCCACTGTATTTGTTCCTGTTGCCGTGCCGACTGCCGTTCCGGCTGAATCAACACAAACCGCATTCACTGCGTGAGCGACAGGGCTAACGCTAAAGCCCGCCAGCAAAACGCTCGAAAGTAAAAATGCCGAACCTAACGTGCCAAGCACCACGCCGGAACGCGAACTGCGGGAATATCCGCTTGCCAACTCTGAAACCGCAGTCCATGTTTGTGTCGATTTGTTCCAAATTACTTTGTATAGCTTATTCATTTTAGCTCCCATAAGCTCCATTTGACATTAAATAACAAATTAAAATCATTTCATTGCATTAAAAAACAAAAAAACGATCAGCGCAGAATAAAAAACATTTTGTTTATTATATTTCATCATTTTAAATTGACAATGACTTATAATTTTATTGCTGAATTATTTTTATATTTAATTGATATTACAAATAAAAGGAAATTGGCTTGTATTGTCATGTTGGCGTAATCAAATGGAAAGCAGGTTGAAGTTGTGACTGATTGATGAAAACAAATTAGGAAGTGTAAATAAAAACATATTTCGGCTAATTTTTTAGCCGACAATGTGAGCGGGAGAGGTAAAAATTATTTTGGAGTGAAAATTAAATAGATCAAAATGAAAGTGCGGTTTTTCAACCGCACTTCAGACCGCTCAACTCAGATGAGATTGCGCCCGCGATCATGCCCATCAGCAGGAAAAAAAGCAGCCGCACCATTCAGCGTTTTTCTTCATATTTTGTGCAATAGCCGCTAAAAAGCACTGCATTTGCATCTTGCTCAGCCCTCTAAAGCCGGCATAACGGTGTCCGTGATGTTGTTTGGCGTCGGTAAAGGCGCTTGCCTTGCGTTGTGAGCCTCATTCGATTCTCCTGATCGACACTTTCCTGATAAATATGTCGTGCAATCACTTTCTCCCCTTTTTGCACACTAAGTGGTCTTGAGGCACGAGCTCTTGGGTGATGGTTTCGATGGTGTGTTGGTGTGGCTGCGGATTTTTTAACATAGGGTATTCCTTTTATTGATACCCTTATTAGATCAAAGGCCTAGCAAAATGTCTAGACCTTTATCCGCTGTCTGAAAGCACTCATCCGGGTGCTTTTTTCATCTTGATAAGATTATTTATCTTGGCAACCGCAACCGGCTAATTTCTTTTCAAAGCGGGCGCTGGCTTCGTCCCAGTTGACGACGTTCCAGAAGGCTTTGATGTAGTCCGGGCGACGGTTTTGATATTTCAAGTAGTAGGCGTGTTCCCAAACGTCTAAGCCTAAGATTGGGTAACCTTCAACACCGGCAACGTCTTTGCCCATTAACGGGGAATCTTGGTTCGCAGTGGAAACAACCGCCAATTTGCCGTCGTTGATCAATAACCATGCCCATCCTGAACCAAAACGGGTTGCCGCCGCTTTTTCAAATTCAGCTTGGAACGCTTCCACCGAACCGAAATCACGCACGATTGCGTCTTTCAATGCGCCTTGTAAGGTTGTGCCTAATTTCAGGCCTTTCCAGAACAGTGAGTGGTTTGCGTGTCCACCGGCATTGTTGCGAAGTGCGGTACGTTTGTCGGCAGGCAGTTTGTCCAAGTTGGCAATCAGTTCGCCCAGGCACTTGTCTTGAAATTCGCTCAATCCTTCCAGCGCCGCGTTAGCATTGTTAACGTATGCTTGGTGGTGCTTGGAATGGTGAATTTCCATGGTTTCTTTGTCAAAGTGCGGTTCTAGTGCATCGTATGCGTAAGGTAATTCAGGTAGAGTATAAGCCATTTTAATCTCCTCATTAGTTGAATAAAAAATGCTATTAAAGGCTTTTTGTTAGGAAAAGCGGGGTGAATTTTCTCGATCAGTATAGCAAAAAAATTGATCAAGATCATTAAATGTTTATTTTGTGTTAAAAAAAGAGCAGGACAATCCTGCTCTTTTGGGATTAGTGCGTGATGTTAGGCTTTCGACTCATTCACCGCCGCAACCGCAACCATGTTGATGATCCGGCGCACGGAGGAAACCGGCGTCAGAATGTGAGCGGCTTTGTTAACGCCCATCAAGATTGGCCCGATGGTGATCGGCGTTGCGGTGCCCTGCAGCAAGTTTAAGCTGATACGCGCCGCTTCCATGTTCGGCATGATCAACACATTTGCCGCCCCTTTGAGCGGGCTGTCAGGCATGATCTCTTTGCGCAGGCTTTCGGTGAGCGCCACGTTACAGTGCATTTCCCCGTCGATAATCAGATCCGGCGCTTGTTGTTTAACCAATTCCAGCACTTTGCGCATTTTAACCGCACTTGGATCATCAATCGAACCGTAGTTGGAGTGAGAAACCAGTGCGACTTGCGGTTCAATCCCGAAACGGCGTACTTCCGCAGCGGACATGATCGTGATATTGGCAAGCTCTTCCGCCGTCGGGTTTTGGTTTACAAAGGTATCGGCGATAAACAAGTTGCCGGTCGGCAATACCAAGCCGTTGACGGTTGCCGGAATCAAGCCGTCTTTTACGCCGATCACTTCTTTAATGCAGCCCAGGTGTGAGGCATAAGGCCCGACCAAACCGCAAAGCATTGCATCACCGATGCCTAATTCCAGCAACATAGTGCCAAGTGCGGTCGGGTTGTGCATCATTTTACGTTTTGCGCCGGATAGCGTCATGCCTTTGCGTTTTAATTTTTGGTAATACGCGCTGCAACACGCATCATAATGCGGGTTGTTTTCAATGTCGATGATCTCAAAATCGCGCCCTTGTTCAAGGTGCAAGCCTAATTTTTTGATTGTTTGTTCAATCACATTGGTGCGCCCCAACAGAATCGGCGTAGCAATGCCCAAGGTGGCGATCTCTTGCACTGCGTGCAATACGCGGGTTTCTTCGCCGTCGGTTAAGATCACACGTTTTTTGTTTTGTTTGGCTTGCGCAAACACCGGCTTCATAAACAGATTGGTTTTATAAACGAATTGGGTCAATTTTTCGATGTAAGCATCAAAATCGGTAATCGGACGAGTGGCGACGCCGCTGTCCATTGCGGCTTTCGCGACTGCCGGCGCGATTTTCACGATCAAACGCGGATCGAACGGTTTTGGAATCAGATAATCCGGACCAAACGACAATTCCGCACTGTCGCCATACGCGGAAGTCACCACTTCGCTTTGCTCGGCAAGTGCCAGGTCGGCAATTGCATACACCGCCGCCAGTTTCATCTCTTCATTAATGGTGGTGGCACTCACGTCCAACGCGCCGCGGAAAATGAACGGGAAACAAAGCACGTTGTTCACCTGGTTCGGATAGTCGGAACGGCCGGTGCAGACGATCGCATCCGGACGAACAGCTTTGGCAAGCGGCGGCAGGATTTCCGGCTCAGGGTTGGCAAGGGCTAAAATCAGCGGGCTTGGTCCCATGGTTTTTACCATCTCTTGCGTCAATGCCCCGGCAGCCGAACAGCCTAAGAAAATGTCGGAATTTGGCACGGCATCGGCAAGGGTGCGTTGGCCGTTGTCGTCAATCGCGTACAGTTTTTTGGTTTCGTCCATGCGATCGTCACGATTTTTGTAGATAACCCCTTTAGAGTCGCAAACCGTGATATTTTCGCGTTTCATGCCCAGTGAAACCAACAGGTTCAAACAGGCAATCGAAGCCGCACCGGCGCCGGAAGCGACCAAACGGACATCTTCGATTTTTTTGTTTACAATCCGCAAACCGTTGATCACGGCGGCGGCAGAGATAATCGCGGTGCCGTGTTGATCATCGTGGAAGACCGGGATTTTCATGCGTTCGCGCAGTTTTTGCTCAATATAAAAACATTCCGGCGCTTTGATGTCTTCAAGGTTAATCCCGCCGAAAGTCGGCTCTAAAGAGGCGATAATGTCGACGATTTTATCCGGATCTTTTTCGTCGATTTCAATGTCGAACACATCGACACCGGCGAATTTTTTGAATAACACGCCTTTACCTTCCATCACCGGTTTACCGGCTAATGCGCCGATATTGCCCAATCCCAAAACCGCGGTGCCGTTGGAGATCACCGCCACCAGATTGCCTCTGGCGGTGTAGCGGTAGGCAGCGGAAGGATCCGCCTGAATTTCTAAACAAGGCTCGGCAACCCCCGGGGAGTAGGCTAATGCCAGATCGCGCTGTGTTGCGAGGGATTTGGTCGGAGTGACTTCAATTTTTCCCGGAACCGGAAATTCGTGAAAATCGAGGGCGGCTTGACGTAGTTGTTTATCCATTCTTGGTTTCCTCATGGCATGGGTGAACGTAATTGATCAGATTATCGAAATAAAATGTTATCAACGTTAAAAATTGGAAGAAATTATACTCCTTATTTTTACAAATTTAAAAACCCATAAAGGAGTATGTGATACAGCACACAGAATTTTTTTTGTTTTAAAATTTAATCCTGCCTGTATCTTTGGTTTGAAACAGGTACAATACACTGTTTATGGATCAAAAGGTTTCAAAATTGTGCGCTTGGATAAATTTTTAGCAGAACAAACGGGGTTGAGCCGATCACAGGTGACTAAAATGTTGAGTGGCGGGCTGGTTGAACTGAATGGTGCCTCGGTGAAGTCGGGGGCAACGCAAATCAGTCGGGCGGATCAAATTCTGTTTGACGGCGAGCCGTTACACTGGCTGGAAAGCGGGCAATATTTGATGTTGTATAAGCCGCAGGGCTACATCTGTTCGCATGACGACGGCGAATACCCGACGGTTTATCAATTTTTTGATTATCCGTTAAAAAACAAACTGCATGCCGTCGGGCGCTTAGACGTAGACACCACCGGGCTGGTGTTGCTGACCGATGACGGACAATGGTCGCACCGCATTACCTCACCGAAATATCACTGTGAAAAAACCTATTTGGTGACCCTTGCCGATCCGATTGAAGGCAATTATCAAAGTGCGGTCGAACAAGGCATTTTACTGCGCGGCGAGAAACAGCCGACCAAGCCGGGCAAATTGGAGATCATAGACGATTACAACCTGAACCTGACAATCAGCGAAGGGCGTTATCACCAAGTTAAACGGATGTTTGCCGCGCTCGGCAATAAAGTCGTCGGGCTGCACCGCTGGCGAATCGGTGAGGTCGTCTTGGACGAACAGATGGACGAAGGCGAATACCGCACTTTGACACCAATGGAAATTGACAGCTTTAACTAGCCGTTGCAACAACTGGATCAACTCATGCTACAAACAGAACAAATCAGACAGATTAAGAAAAGCCCCGTATTCGTATTAATTTTAGGTATTCTGGCAATGCTGCCGCCGCTGGCAATCGATATGTATTTGCCTTCGTTTTTGGATATTGCCCGAGATTTGGCTGTCAATTCGGAGCGGGTGCAGAATACGCTGGCGCTGTTTACCCTCGGCTTTGCCATCGGGCAGTTATTATGGGGGCCTTTTGCCGACAGCTTCGGGCGCAAACTGCCGATTATGATCGGTACCTTGGTGTTCGCCGGTACCGCACTTTTCTTGACTCAAGTCGATAATATTGAAAATTTCCTGCTGTTGCGCTTCATTCAAGGCTTCTTCGGTGCGGCGCCGGCGGTGGTGTTGGGGGCATTGCTGCGTGATCTGTTCTCGAAAAACTACTTCTCTAAAATGATGTCGATGATCATGCTGGTGTCGATGATTGCGCCACTGCTTGCGCCGTTTATGGGCGGTTATCTGGCGAAGTTTTTCCATTGGCACTCGATTTTTTATGTGTTGGCATTTTTCGGCATTTTAAGTTGTGTGCTGGTGTGGTGGAAAATTCCCGAATCGCACGCGGTCGAAAAACGCGTGCCGTTTAATCTGGGCATCGTGTTGCGCAATTTCGCCTCGCTAATCCGCGTTAAAGCGGTGGTTGGTTATGTGTTAGCGGGGGCATTTTCGTTTGCCGGAATGTTCTCGTTCCTGACGTCCGGCTCGATTGTGTATATCGATATTTATCAGGTCTCTCCCGAACATTTCGGTTATTTTTTCATTATGAATATGAGCGTAATGATCCTGTTCACCTCGATTAACGGGCGCATGGTGGTGAAAGTCGGCGCGGAAAAAATGTTGCGTTTCGGCTTAACCCTACAATTTCTTGCCGGTTGTTGGCTGCTGCTGGTGGCGCTGTTTGATTTCGGCTTTTGGCCAATGGCGCTCGGTATTTCGGCGTTTGTCGGCATGCTTTCCACCATCGGTTCGAATGCCATGGCTGCGATTTTAGATCGCTTTCCGCAGGTGGCGGGCACCGCCAACTCACTTGCCGGCACCATTCGTTTCGGCATGGGCGCGGTGGTCGGCTTTTTAATTTCACTGGTGCCAATCACCAGTGCGGTGCCGATGTTGCTGTCGATGTTTTTATGTACGCTACTTTCGGTGCTGAGTTATTATTTTTTGACTTATCGCAGCTTATAAGTACACAGTTAAATAGAGATAAGTAATATCAGAGTCTGATGTATAAGCAGATTGGTCTACTATGCCATTACAAAGAGCGAATGGGGAAGTACCGCACTTTAACCGTAGAAGATCACCATAAAAAAACCCACCGACATCGGTGGGCTTGCTCATTTCAAAGTGATTAATACAACTTTCTTGAGGCTTCGAACCAGTCTGCTTTAAACGGACGTTTCATGTTGGTAATCGCATCAATAATATCGTGGTGCACCAGTTTTTCATTTTGGATCCCGATGCAGCGTCCACCGATACCTTCTTTCAGCAATTCCACCGCATAAACGCCCATGCGTGAGGCAAGAATGCGGTCGAATGCGCAAGGTGCGCCG
The DNA here is from genome assembly GCF_052931395.1 of Testudinibacter sp. P27/CKL/0425. NCBI lineage: Bacteria > Pseudomonadati > Pseudomonadota > Gammaproteobacteria > Pasteurellales > Pasteurellaceae > Testudinibacter > Testudinibacter sp. P27/CKL/0425. The sequence continues at coordinate 2,381,623 of NZ_CM128801.1, forward strand.
CCGCGTTGAACGTGGCCTAAAATGGTGGCACGGCTTTCCAATTTAACACGCGCTTCAATTTCTTTTGCTAATTCGTTCACATCACAGATGTGTTCGGTGATCGCGATGATCGCATGGCGTTTACCTTTCTCAAAGCCGTATTCTACTTTTTTGATCAACGCTTCGCGCTCAAACGGACGCTCCGGCACTACGATGAACTCACAACCACCGGCAATTGCCGCGCCTAAAGTTAAATCACCGCAATGGCGCCCCATGATTTCGATAATCGAAACGCGTTGGTGCGAGCTTGAAGTGTCGCGCAGGCGGTCAATCGCTTCCAGTGCGGTTTCAAGTGCGGTTTGGAAACCGATAGTGTAATCAGTGCCGGCGACGTCGTTATCGATCGTGCCCGGAATGCCGATACATGGGAAACCGTATTCTTCGGTGATCAATTTTGCGCCCATGTAAGAACCGTCACCGCCGATGACCACTAACGAATCAATCCCGTGTTGGCGCAAATTTTCCACCGCTTTGGCGCGCACCGCCGGATCTTTAAATTCCGGGAAACGTGCCGAACCTAAAAATGTACCCCCGCGTCCAATAATGTCGGACACGGAAAAACGTTCTAATTTCTTGATATTATTATTATATAATCCCAAATAACCGTCATATACGCCATAAACTTCCATGCCTTCGCACAGCGCCGCACGCACCACGCCACGAATGGCTGCATTCATGCCCGGCGCATCACCACCGCTGGTTAAAATAGCAACTTTTTTTACCATGTTGAGTTACCTTCTATTTAATTTTGATTGAAAAATAATGTTGTGTGTAGGGTACACGATCCCTTGTTCAGTCTCTATAAAAAAATGATTTTTTCGTGATATTTTTATCGCCTTTTAACATTTTATCAATTTTGTGTTTCGATTTTATGACAAACTCAAAACACTTCAGTTTTTCAGTAATTGCTGCTCTTTTTGCACCACCGAGGTCGGCTCTTGGTGAATGATAATGTCCGACATCGGGAACGCCATCAACAGCCGGTTTTCCAGGTTGTCAGTGATTTGATGCGCTTTCCATAACGGCAGGTTATCGTCCAGTTCCAAATGCAGCTGAATAAAGCGAATCGCACCGGATCGGCGGGTGCGCAGATCGTGAATGCCGATAATTTCTGCTTGGCTGGAGGCAATTTTCCAGATTGTGTCGATCTCATTTTCAGGCAAAGTGCGGTCTAGCAGCAGTTGAACCGCTTCAAACAGCATTTTTAGCGCATTCAGCAGAATATAAGCCGCGATCAGCAGCGCAAAAATGCCGTCAGCATACAGATAGCCAAATGCACTCAACCCCAATGACACTAATACCGCCACATTCATCAGTAAATCGGTTTCATAATGCAGTTTGTCGGCACGAATTGCAGGGCTTTGGGTTTTGCTGATCACATAGCGTTGGTAACGAATCAATACAAATGTCAAAATCAGCGTGATCAACGTCACCACAATGCCAAGCGCTGCCGATTGCAGCGGCTGCGGATTGATAATCCGTTCAACGCCTTGCAGCAACAGCAAAATCGCCGAGCCGGAAATAAACGCCCCTTGAATCAAGGTCGCCAACGATTCCGCCTTGCCGTGCCCGAACGAGTGGTTGTCGTCGGCAGGCATCAACGAAAAGCGCAAAATGATCATGCTGGTAAAAGACGCTAGCAGGTCAAGCAACGAGTCGATAATCGACGCTAACATACTGACCGAGCCGGTCTGCCACCATGCAACGCCTTTGATTAAAATCAGGCTAAGTGCGGTACACACCGCAAAGATCGACGCCCGACGAACCAAGCGCCCGTACTTTTCATACATACTCTCACCGCTTTATTATTGGCACTGCCATTGCCAAGGTTGTTGTTGCAACCGGGTTAAATGCTGACGGGCGCGCGGATAAATTTTGCGCGCCAGAAACGCCGCTTCCTGCGCTTTTGGCTGCGCTTTGCCGTTCACGCTGTAACGATATTGAAACTCTAAAAAGCCGCATTGGTCGATATTTTTACCTTTGCTCAGTTCCACACCCCAATCGCTAAACTGGCGGCTCGGGCGGTAGATCAACATCGAATACAGCGTCTGCTGATCGATTTTCAGATCCGCCAAGGTGTTTTCACTTTGCTGATAGCTGCGCTGGCGCAATTCCAAACGCTGTTGTAAACTCAGCCCCTGTTTATTTTTATCGAAAAATAAGGTCACTTTTTCGCGCGATGTGGTGTCGCCGTTCGGGTTATACACATAGCGCACCATTTCGGTCAAATCCAAAGTTTTGCCGCGCTGAAAGGTTTTTCCGTTAAACCGCACTTTGCTGTCGGGCTGAAAAGTCAGCGGGTTTTCGATTGCGGTCGGCTCAACCGTACACCCGCTTAGCCAGATAATCAGCGGCAGCAGCCAAAAATAGCGTTTGTTTTTCATCGTTTAATCCTGTGAATCGCGTTTAAACACCAGTTCATCGGCGCTGGACTGCGCTTCATCGAACCAATATCCGCCCAAATCGAAGCGCGTTAATTCCTCCACCGTCGAAGTGCGGTTTTGGATCATATAACGGCACATCAAACCGCGCGCTTTTTTGGCGTAGAAACTGATCACTTTATACTTGCCGTTTTTAAAATCTAAAAAGATCGGCTTCACAATTCGCGCGTTTAACGCCTGCGGTTTCACCGCCTTGTAATATTCATCTGATGCAAGATTGACTAAAACAGTGTCCTGTTGCTGCTCAAGTGCGGTTTGCAGCTGCTCGGTGATCACCTCGCCCCAAAATTCATACAGATTTTTGCCTTTCGGGTTATTCAGTTTAGTGCCCATTTCCAAGCGGTACGGCTGCATCAAATCCAGCGGTTTCAACAAGCCGTACAGCCCCGACAGCATTCGCAGATGCTGCTGTGCATACAGCACCTCATCACGGGTCAAACTCTCGGCATCCAATCCGGTATAGACATCGCCTTTAAACGCATAAATCGCCGCTTTGGCATTTTGCGAATGATGTTCCGGCTGCCATTCGGCAAAGCGCGCGACATTCAGCCCCGCCAGTTTGTCACTGATGTGCATTAACGAGCCGATTTGCGCCGGCGTCAATTCACGACAAACCTCAATCAACTGCTGACTGTAGTCGGTTAATGTCGGTTGGGTGAAGTCAAATTGAGGCGTTTCGGTTTGAAAATCCAGCGTTTTCGCCGGAGAAATGATTGCTAACATAGGGCTTCCGTGAATGAAGTAAACAGGGCGCGATTATAGCAAGAATCACGCCAATTCTCTAATCCTGAACCGCACTTTTACTTAAATCGTCGACGGCAAATGCCAATCAATCGCCGCCTGCCCGTGTTGCGCTAAATAGGCGTTGGCTTGTGAAAAATGGCGGCAGCCGAAAAAGCCGCGATGCGCCGACAGCGGCGACGGATGCGGCGCGGTTAAAACACTGTGGCGCTGGCGATCGATAAACTGCCCTTTTTTCTGCGCATGGCTGCCCCACAACAAAAATACCAGGTTTTCGCGGTGCAGATTCAATTGGCTGATTACCTTGTCGGTAAAGGTTTCCCAGCCGAATTTAGCGTGCGAATGTGCCTGCCCGCGTTCGACGGTCAACACCGTGTTCAGCAGCAGCACGCCCTGCTCCGCCCAATGGCTTAAATAGCCGTGTTGCGGAATTTGGAAACCGTCAATATCGCTCGCCAATTCCTTATACATATTCAGCAACGACGGCGGTGGCGCGATCCCCGGCTTGACCGAAAACGCCAAGCCGTGCGCCTGATTCGGGCCGTGATACGGATCTTGCCCTAAAATCACCACTTTCACCCGATTAAACTCAGTCAGTCGAAAAGCGGTGAACACTTCGTCGTGCGGTGGATAAACGGTTTTACCGCTCTTTTTTGCCTGCTCCACCTGCGCCATAATATTTAAAAAATAAGGCTCATTTTTTTCCTGCCCGATCGCATCATGCCATGTTTTCATTGCTTGTCCCTCAATTGCCGTTTTGGAAATTATAGAAAAAGTGCGGTGAAAATCCTAGCGGCTATTTGTATTCGGCTGATGATTTTGTTAGCAAGATGTAAATGCAAAATAAAATATCCGTTAATATTCAGCATTGGGTTTTGGCATTTATTTGACCTAGGTCAAATAAATAGATTTGCGTGTGAAATAGTGAGTTGTTCTGGGTCAATTAAACTTAAATTTATTTGAAAGTTTCAACCAAAGTGATAAAATTCTGAGCAATTAAGCAACGATTTTAATCCACCCACGATAATATTATTGGAGTTCTATTATGATTAAAGGTATTCAAATTACACAAGCGGCTAACGACGATTTATTAAACTCTTTCTGGTTATTGGACAGCGACAAAGGCGAAGCGCGCTGCCTGTGCGCCAAAGGCGGCTACGCAGAAGATCAAGTTGTGGCAGTGAACGAATTAGGTCAAATCGAATATCGCGAATTGCCGGTTGACGTGGCGCCGACTGTGAAAGTTGAAGGCGGTCAACACTTGAACGTGAACGTATTGCGTCGCGAAACCTTGGAAGATGCGGTGAACAACCCTGAAAAATACCCACAATTAACCATTCGTGTTTCAGGTTATGCGGTGCGTTTCAACTCATTAACGCCGGAACAACAACGCGACGTTATCGCGCGTACTTTCACTGAAAGTCTGTAATATTGCCGATCAAAGCGGATCGACAATAAACAAAGAATGCCTTTATTGAAAAATAGAGGCATTTTGGCATAGTAGACAAAAATGTGGCTGAAATTTCGTGCTAAAGTGGCAATATTCAAAATCGACAATTGGAACACCGCCATGCAATACAACGCATTCAATCAGCCGATCGGCAATCCCGTTGCCGATCACCCGCCCGCCACTTTGCCCGACGCAAGCGGCTTTAACGGCAGCAGTTGCCTGCTCGAACGGCTAAATTACGCCAACCATTTTGCCCTGATTTGCGATTGCTACCTCAACCACATGGATCCGCAAGATTGGACTTATCTGCCGATTGATCCGCCACGCAACGAACAGCAAGTGCGGTCGCTGGTGCAACAATTCACCCCCGCCAACGGGCTATATTGTTATGTGATCATGGATCCGCAGCGACAATCGGTGCTCGGCACTTTCTGCCTCATGCGGGCTGACACCGCAAATCGCAGCATCGAAATCGGCTGGGTGATATATTCCAATCGCTTAAAACGCAGCAAAATGGCGACCGAAGCACAATTTTTATTGATGCAATATGTGTTTGATCAACTGCGTTTTCGCCGTTATGAATGGAAATGTGATGCGCTCAACGCGCCGTCACGCAATGCCGCACAACGGTTAGGCTTTCAACACGAAGGCACATTCAGAAACGCCGTGGTTTACAAAGGGCGAAATCGCGACACTGCCTGGTTTTCGATCATTGAAGACGACTGGGCAACGATAAAAACCGCACTTCAGCGCTATCTTGCCTCAATCAATTTTGATTCACAACACATCCAACGGAAACCGTTGCGCGATTTTTTAACGTACGCTTTATTCGCCAGTTCTCACCCAAGATATGCTCAGCAAGTGCGGTTAGTTATGCGGCAAACCCGCCCCGCCATACCAATACGCGGCACTCACGCCGCCGTCCATCAGCAAATCACTGCCGGTGATAAAACCACCGTCTTTGCCCATCAGCAATTCTGCCACTGCCGCCACCTCATCGGGGCTGCCGCCGCGCCCAACCGGGCTGTTGGCAAGCATGGTTCGGTACATTGCACCGCGCGTTTTACTGTTTAATTCAGCCAGCGCTAGCGGGGTGTAGATGATGCCGGGGCTGATGCAGTTGACGCGTGCGCCGCGTTTCGCCCAGCGTACGGCTTCCGCCTGCACGCGCAGGGCATTACCGCGTTTGGCGATTTGGTAGGCATACAGGCTGTCGTCTATGGTTTTGACTAGTGACAAATCGAGCAGCGCTTCGATGGGCGTGGTGGCAAGGGCGCAGTTTTCTTCCACGCTTAAGGGCGGCAGACGGTCGCTGGATTGCGAACCGATCACCACGGCGGAACCACCACGGGCAATAATATTGCCGAACAATTCTAACACCAGCGCCGTACCGTATAAATCGACTCGGCACACGGTTTGCGGCGTGGCTTGCGAAGGCGACACGCCGGCAAAATGAATTACGCCGACCACCTCACCAAGCGCACCCGCCAGATCCGCCAATGCTTGCACCGAAGTGCGGTCAGCAACATCGGTTTGCACGGTTTGACATTCAAACCCCGCCTCACGCAAGCTCTGCGCAGCGGCTTCAGCATTTTCCAAACGTACATCCGCCAGCAATACTCGCTTGCCCACGCTCACACGGCGGGCGCAGGCAACAGCAATCGCACCGGCGCCGATAACTACGATAACATCTTTATTCATCATCACTTACTCCCCTCTTATTTAGGCTCGGCCACCAATCTGAAACCGATGCTGATACCGCGGTAATCGGCGGAATACGGTTTGCGCCATGCACTGTACCAGCCGCCGGCGGTGCTGTGCCAACTGCCGCCGCGCACGGTTTTGTCGCCGGTGGGGGCGGAAGCGTAATCAGCGCGCCAAGCATCTTGCCCCCATTCCCACGCATTGCCGTAAATATCATACAAGCCCCACGGATTCGGTGCTTTTTGGCCGACCGGATGCGTGCCGCCGCTGGCAAAATCTTCGCCAAACCAAGCATAACGCCCCAAATCGGCGCGGCTGTCGCCAAAGAAATAGCGGCTGCGGCTGCCTGCGCGTGCGGCATATTCCCATTCAGCTTCTGTGGGCAGGCGGTAGCGGTATTGTGTGTCTTGCGCGTTTAAGCGGGCGATAAATTCCTGCGCGTCACGCCACGATACGGTGGCAGGGTGGTTGGGGCGGGTAATCCGAGCGGCCATGCCGGGCAGGTTGTAATATGGATTGGAGCGGTCGCGCACATACGGGTTTTCACCCATCACGTTTTCCCAATCGGCCTGCGTCACCTCGTGTTGCGCCAGATAAAACGGGCGCGCAATGGTTTCTGTGTGCGCCGGTTGTTCGCGCCGGTCGACGCCGGTTTCGTTAGAACCCATGACAAACTGCCCGGCAGGAATGGCTACAAACTCCATGCCCAACCGATTGCGAACGTTTTCAAACGGCGCCCCCCTTTCAACCACCGCCGCAGCACCCTGCTCTGCCTGATTCGGCGTGTCGGCACTGCACGCAGCGGAAAAGCTTATCGCCAAAAGTGCGGTTAGCTTACGCATACTGTTCTCCTAAAAACGCAAAATTTGAATAAATTAATAGTAACGCGTTTGCCGCCGCCGATTAAGCGCGTAAACTTGCATAAACTTATGAATAAAATTCACGAATTTGCGAATGGACCACAAGTTAAAACCGCACTTATCTTCCAAAATTGACGTTAGGCAAATTGAAGCTTAAGTGAATTGGTTTGCAGCTTCAACCTGCCACTGGCGTGGAATAAGGTGTATATCGAGCGGATAGAATAACGATAAAGTGAAACACCGCCAAAGTGCGGTTTCGCAGTGACGGCAAGAAAGACTGTTTGCTGAAAAAATAAGGAACATCATGTCTTTCCAAACCTGGCTGCTGTTTGTATCGGCCACTTTTTTTATTTCCGCCACGCTCGGCTCCAATATGCTGTTGGCGTTCCAATTCGGCTTGAATTACGGTTTCAAAAAAACGCTCTACACGCTGGTCGGACTCACCCTCAGCTTGCTGATGCTGCTGATGCTGTCGCTGGCGTTTGAAATCATGAGAATCGCCGCCTGCTATCTGGCGTGACTCGGCGTGCGTTTGTGGCGGGATGCGGCGGGTTTGCTGTGGGATATGTGGCAGGCGCGTTAAATGCCTGTCTGAAAACCGCACTTTCATTGTGAAAGCGGCTTTCAGATAGGCTTTTTTCTGCCTAAATAAAACACAATACCCTATTTCACTGCTGTAAAATGGCTTCTACCACGGCATCAGGTTGCGATAAAATCGGCATATGGCTGGCGGCAATGCGGGTAGGCGTTGCACCGATTTGCTGTGCCAGCTTTTGTTGTACCTCAGGCATAAGTGCTTGCTCTTGTTCAGTAAGAACATAATCGGCATGGCATTTCTAAGCCATCTGTACGATGACTAATAAATTAACAAATAAGCCTAACTCATTGAGTTATTTCTAAGCCATCTGTGTGATGGCTAACGGTGAGGGAGCGGGAATGTTTTCCCTGTCCTCTTTCTAAGCCATCTGTGTGATGGCTAACTTGTTCTTTTACTACACGATTAAGATCAATATTTTCTAAGCCATCTGTGTGATGGCTAACAAATGATGCATTCGATTGTAGTGATCTCGCAATTTCTAAGCCATCTGTGTGATGACTAACTTAGGGGATTAATTATGAGCGCTCGAATTAGTTTTCTAAGCCATCTGTGTGATGGCTAACTTGCCACGCCGTCGCCACGTTTTTAAACGTTTTTTCTAAGCCATCTGTGTGATGGCTAACGTAGACCCCTTTCAAGCTTCCCTTTTTAAGCATTTCTAAGCCATCTGTGTGATGGCTAACAGGCAATATCAAAAAAGCCAGCGAAGCTATCGTTTCTAAGCCATCTGTGTGATGGCTAACAAATCGGCTTGCCTTTTTCACTTTCGCTGTCATTTCTAAGCCATCTGTGTGATGGCTAACATAAATCATAATTTGCCGGATGGTTGGTTGTGTTTCTAAGCCATCTGTGTGATGGCTAACTGATTAAAATTGACGACATATCCGATATGGGCTTTCTAAGCCATCTGTGTGATGGCTAACCTGATCATCAACAATATCAGCTACCTCATCCGTTTCTAAGCCATCTGTGTGATGGCTAACACTGGCGGCAGTTGGCAGTGCGACTGAAATCTTTTCTAAGCCATCTGTGTGATGGCTAACATCAAGATAAAACCCTTTCTGTGTGGTTGTAGTTTCTAAGCCATCTGTGTGATGGCTAACCTAACAAGCTACCGCTTTTAAATGCAGGCGTTTTTCTAAGCCATCTGTGTGATGGCTAACAGACGAGATAGGCTCGCTTGAGATAATAAAAATTTCTAAGCCATCTGTGTGATGGCTAACCAGCACCGACCCTTTTTTCTCTACGATATTTCTTTCTAAGCCATCTGTGTGATGGCTAACATAATCATGATTATATAGTCAAGCATTATTTTTTTCTAAGCCATCTGTGTGATGGCTAACTTATTTCTGTATTTGTAAGATAATTCACCAGTTTTCTAAGCCATCTGTGTGATGGCTAACTCACTTTTGAAACATCCATATTGAGTATAGATTTTCTAAGCCATCTGTGTGATGGCTAACAGCTTCATCATCACTAGATGAGCGGCAGTCAATTTCTAAGCCATCTGTGTGATGGCTAACGAGAACAGAAAGAGGGAAAGTGAGGTTTTTAGTTTCTAAGCCATCTGTGTGATGGCTAACGATAACCATTCCGAGCGAACCCCCTTTTTTTATTTCTAAGCCATCTGTGTGATGGCTAACGGTCTCAATCCGCATACTTCGGGATTTTCTTGTTTCTAAGCCATCTGTGTGATGGCTAACATATTTCTTTAAAAATCACACACATTTCATTTTTTCTAAGCCATCTGTGTGATGGCTAACTTATCATTGACCCGCATGTAAAACCAACAGCATTTCTAAGCCATCTGTGTGATGGCTAACATTCTGCGCTAGATTGGTGGCTCATTTGTAACTTTCTAAGCCATCTGTGTGATGGCTAACGAAGTGCGGTTGATGGTCGCGAAAATGCAAGCTTTCTAAGCCATCTGTGTGATGGCTAACGTTAATGGTTGATTTTTGTTTGCCCTTGTAACTTTCTAAGCCATCTGTGTGATGGCTAACGGTGGCTTGAGCGCACAGGCGCGTGATGTGATTTTCTAAGCCATCTGTGTGATGGCTAACGATACAAGGTATATGACGATAATTAGGAAAAATTTCTAAGCCATCTGTGTGATGGCTAACAGTTAGCGTTAGATCTGGCTGGCTTGCAGCAATTTCTAAGCCATCTGTGTGATGGCTAACACAGTCTTGCAATATGCGACACAAATTACAGGTTTCTAAGCCATCTGTGTGATGGCTAACGTTATCACAGCTTAATCGTAAGGTTGATGAGCTTTCTAAGCCATCTGTGTGATGGCTAACTTGAGTATTCGTTAGTTGGGGCATTTCTGATTTTTCTAAGCCATCTGTGTGATGGCTAACGGTCTAATGTGTCCATGTTTCCCCCTCATATCTTTCTAAGCCATCTGTGTGATGGCTAACCCTTTCTGCAATTGGTTTGCCGTCTATGCGTGTTTCTAAGCCATCTGTGTGATGGCTAACACAGAAGTGAATTTTGGTGGCGAGATTATCCTTTTCTAAGCCATCTGTGTGATGGCTAACACAGAAGTGAATTTTGGTGGCGAGATTATCCTTTTCTAAGCCATCTGTGTGATGGCTAACTTATTTCTGTATTTGTAAGATAATTCACTAGTTTTCTAAGCCATCTGTGTGATGGCTAACAACCTATTTAATCTATTTACTATTCTGCTAACTTTCTAAGCCATCTGTGTGATGGCTAACATAAAGCCTTTTAACAACAATTCATGCAATATTTTCTAAGCCATCTGTGTGATGGCTAACTGTTGAGCGACATGAAGCCCCGCGCTATGCCGTTTCTAAGCCATCTGTGTGATGGCTAACTACTGTTCGTGACTTGGTAGTTTCGCCAGTGCTTTCTAAGCCATCTGTGTGATGGCTAACCAATAATACAATATACTCATCAAGACGAGATATTTCTAAGCCATCTGTGTGATGGCTAACGGATGTAAAACATCAGCAGCCTTTTAGTTAATTTTCTAAGCCATCTGTGTGATGGCTAACATCAAGTCCAACTGTATCAATGGCGTGATCGTTTTCTAAGCCATCTGTGTGATGGCTAACCCGAACAACGGGCCGCAGTTAAAGCCAAATTCTTTCTAAGCCATCTGTGTGATGGCTAACACTGATTTAAAAGAGCCTCGATTAACCTTTGATTTCTAAGCCATCTGTGTGATGGCTAACTCGATAATGTTAGCCTTGTTTCGACACAAGGCTTTCTAAGCCATCTGTGTGATGGCTAACTGCAATTGCTTTTCCGCCCGTTTTAGATTGGCTTTCTAAGCCATCTGTGTGATGGCTAACTCTGATAAACAATTTGTTTATTATTGCGTTGATTTCTAAGCCATCTGTGTGATGGCTAACACAAGTTCACCGACGGTGATTTTTTTCTATCATTTCTAAGCCATCTGTGTGATGGCTAACTTACTATCCAAACTCTTTCCCACAAAGTAATGTTTCTAAGCCATCTGTGTGATGGCTAACGACGAAATCAATAAATCCTACGGCAGCCTTGATTTCTAAGCCATCTGTGTGATGGCTAACCGTGTTCGGACTGAAATCAAACCCTTTTGAGCGTTTCTAAGCCATCTGTGTGATGGCTAACTATAACATTCTCAACGGGAGAAAAGCTGTTTATTTCTAAGCCATCTGTGTGATGGCTAACATTTGCTGTCCGATTTGAGTAAGTTGCCTAGATTTCTAAGCCATCTGTGTGATGGCTAACTAATAATTATATTGCTATAATTATCACCGCGTTTTCTAAGCCATCTGTGTGATGGCTAACCGGTTGCGCGAGAATATGCACGCCATCGGCAATTTCTAAGCCATCTGTGTGATGGCTAACATTATTTATAAGCGCGGCGAAGGCTATATCATTTTCTAAGCCATCTGTGTGATGGCTAACTCACCCACTTTAACTCTAGTCAGTCGCACGCCTTTCTAAGCCATCTGTGTGATGGCTAACCGGTCATGAAGTGATGAACCAACTTGCCGATCTTTCTAAGCCATCTGTGTGATGGCTAACAACCAAATGTAAGCGTTAAGGTGATCAATAACTTTCTAAGCCATCTGTGTGATGGCTAACATCGATAAGCATTTTATTGTCATCTTCCAACCTTTCTAAGCCATCTGTGTGATGGCTAACCCTGTATCTGCCACGTCTTGACTTCATACTCATTTCTAAGCCATCTGTGTGATGGCTAACGGTGAGGGGTTTTTGCTAGCAAAACAGCTACATTTCTAAGCCATCTGTGTGATGGCTAACGTACCTCGATGTTGCCACTGATACCGCTTGATTTTCTAAGCCATCTGTGTGATGGCTAACCTTTTTCTGCTGCAATGTCAGCAGCGTTGTTCTTTCTAAGCCATCTGTGTGATGGCTAACCGACTAATCTTGCGTTACGGCTTGAAGAGGCGTTTCTAAGCCATCTGTGTGATGGCTAACCAGTCGTGCTGTAAAACTCCGTCCTTTAGGGCTTTCTAAGCCATCTGTGTGATGGCTAACCCGGAGATATCTCCCTCAATCAGTAAGATTTCTTTCTAAGCCATCTGTGTGATGGCTAACTCCTCCCCTTATACTCCATAGCAATTAAACAATTTCTAAGCCATCTGTGTGATGGCTAACCGATCAGTTTGTTGGCGCGTCTACCGCTTGAGTTTCTAAGCCATCTGTGTGATGGCTAACGGGTTAGATTGAGTGCTGAGCGTGCATTAGAATTTCTAAGCCATCTGTGTGATGGCTAACCATTATAAAAATGTTCAAACGTTAATTTTTCGGTTTCTAAGCCATCTGTGTGATGGCTAACTAACCCGTCCGTTATTGTCGTAATCAATGCGATTTCTAAGCCATCTGTGTGATGGCTAACTTTCTAATTGATTTGTCAGATAAGGTTGGATCTTTCTAAGCCATCTGTGTGATGGCTAACAATAACGCGGATATTTCTCTTCCGTTCAATGCTTTCTAAGCCATCTGTGTGATGGCTAACTCTGGTAACGATAATTGCTGAGATTTGTGTAATTTCTAAGCCATCTGTGTGATGGCTAACGTATAGTCTGTTATTTTAGTGTCTTTCGGTATTTTCTAAGCCATCTGTGTGATGGCTAACTAGACAATGACACAGGAGTAACAACCCAATGATTTCTAAGCCATCTGTGTGATGGCTAACTGATAAATCGTGGCTCGTGCAGAAATATGGGATTTCTAAGCCATCTGTGTGATGGCTAACAATTGGATACAATGAAATCATCTTACCTAAGATTTCTAAGCCATCTGTGTGATGGCTAACATGCATTGGTATACGGCAATGCATGGGTATATTTTCTAAGCCATCTGTGTGATGGCTAACTGACTATTTCCGGTTGTTGAATTTGATAATTGTTTCTAAGCCATCTGTGTGATGGCTAACTCCCTGAATATTGCAAAGCTATGTACGTTCGATTTCTAAGCCATCTGTGTGATGGCTAACATTTAATGAGTACCCAGTCATGGCTTTAATAGTTTCTAAGCCATCTGTGTGATGGCTAACTTATTGCGTTGAATACTTTGGAATGCGTCATCTTTCTAAGCCATCTGTGTGATGGCTAACGAGCTTTTAAATGACGAAACCGATCAGCTAATTTTCTAAGCCATCTGTGTGATGGCTAACAAGAAAGGAGGCGCTCCATCTATACTCAATATTTTCTAAGCCATCTGTGTGATGGCTAACTTTACTCCCCGTGTAATTATCCACACTGATAATTTCTAAGCCATCTGTGTGATGGCTAACGTCCAATTTTGGCATTGGGTAAAACCTTAGGCTTTCTAAGCCATCTGTGTGATGGCTAACGCTTGAACTATGAGTATGAAATTAATGTGTGATTTCTAAGCCATCTGTGTGATGGCTAACTTGATCTGACTGTTTAACGCATTAGCTAGGTCTTTCTAAGCCATCTGTGTGATGGCTAACTTAACCTCAACTTCACCTGTAGCCACGTTAATTTTCTAAGCCATCTGTGTGATGGCTAACTTTCAGCTATTCTTCCTGATGTTTTGCGTTCCTTTCTAAGCCATCTGTGTGATGGCTAACATTTTATTTTTCCTTTATTTGGTTTTCGGCATTTTCTAAGCCATCTGTGTGATGGCTAACTCCGTGATTATTTGTCGCTGCCAATGTCGGTTTTTCTAAGCCATCTGTGTGATGGCTAACATAGCTTGACATCCTCCCCGCCATAAAGTGCAGTTTCTAAGCCATCTGTGTGATGGCTAACTGTTTGAGCGAGTGCGACGCGGTGAGCAAGACTTTCTAAGCCATCTGTGTGATGGCTAACACATCATACTTAATCGTTAGATAAATTTTTAGTTTCTAAGCCATCTGTGTGATGGCTAACATGACGATGCAGTAAAGTTTATTGCGGAATTGTTTCTAAGCCATCTGTGTGATGGCTAACGGGGCTATGTAATACCGATAGATGTGGGTGGTTTTCTAAGCCATCTGTGTGATGGCTAACATTACTTTCTTGATACCGATGATGAGCTTCTATTTCTAAGCCATCTGTGTGATGGCTAACCGATCAGTTTGTTGGCTAGACTGCCGCTGGAGTTTCTAAGCCATCTGTGTGATGGCTAACTTTCAGCGCGAGGCTGACAAGGCGGGGCTGTCTTTCTAAGCCATCTGTGTGATGGCTAACTGCTGTTTTTCAACTTTGCTAAGCTTGCGATATTTCTAAGCCATCTGTGTGATGGCTAACTAATTGTCCGTCAACATATTCATATCCAGCGTTTTCTAAGCCATCTGTGTGATGGCTAACAATCATGGACACTTGACGGACGCCATTATGCATTTCTAAGCCATCTGTGTGATGGCTAACGGTTTGGGAAAAGCAGTTACAAATATCCGAATGTTTCTAAGCCATCTGTGTGATGGCTAACTTGAAAATATCTCAAAATTGCTACGTCGGTTCTTTCTAAGCCATCTGTGTGATGGCTAACTTTAACGCTGACCATTGTTTAATAATCACACTTTTCTAAGCCATCTGTGTGATGGCTAATCATCAGTGCCTGATATTACTGCGTTAAGCAAATTTCTAAGCCATCTGTGTGATGGCTAACTGTAAGCAAGCAGGAAACCGCTTCTTGCATTCTTTCTAAGCCATCTGTGTGATGGCTAACCACTTGCTGGAGAGCCGGTCCAGTTGCGTAATTTTCTAAGCCATCTGTGTGATGGCTAACATCCATTAACGTTTCTCCCGGAGACTTAGGTGTTTCTAAGCCATCTGTGTGATGGCTAACGAGAAATATCCGCGTTATTACAGGGCGTTGATTTTCTAAGCCATCTGTGTGATGGCTAACAAGACTATTATCTGCAAAATAACAGTCAAAGCAATACTCTAGTGAGAAGATCATACTTTGACCATTATTTTTGGCAGTTTTATAATAATTTGATAAATAACATATTTTAAAAGAGCGTTGAAAAATAGGTTTTTACCATGTCGGTACGGTGGCTGTACTGCTTAATCCGTAACTATTAAACCTTCCCTTAACCGCACTTTCAGTCAACGTTTGCTCTATTTCCAAAGAATATTGCAATTGAGAATGCAGACTTTGGATTTTAATAAACGGGCGTTCTTTCAAAATTGGATTATGATAGTGCGCCACAGACTGTTTATAGGTTAATTGATGTTTATCCGCAAACGTTTGAATCCGTTCCTCTTTCGCCGCCTCAAAACTGAGTTGATGTTTTTTAGCATAGGCTCGAGTAATTCGGTCATTATTTGATTTTTGCCGTAATCGGCTGACAATCAAATGCTGCGTGATGTTATCCGGCACTGGCTGTACACTGCGAATATGAACGTAATCGGTAAGTCGTACAAGCCATTGAGGTAAATTCAGTTCCTTAAGTTCTGCCTTAGAATGTGCGAACACACGCAGTTTACAACCGAGCGTTTTAACCGATTGCTCTGTATCTTCAACACATCGATATTCCGGAAAACTGACGCCGATGTCGCTGCGATTCTCTGAATCAAGCTGCTCTACTAGCGCCAAATGCAGCTGAGTATAAAGCTTGCTCCAGATAAAATAAGGCGAAATCTCCGGATTTTTGATAATCGTGATCTCTTGGTAATACTGCATAACGCACTACTCCTTGCCACTGGCGCCGAACACCCCACCACGGATCAAAATACCAATCACGTAGTGTTGTTGTTCCGCTTCCGGTTTCTCGCCTTTTATGATCCAATTATCAAATAACGTATAAAAATCCTGTTTTTGTTTTGGTTGACGATAGGCTTTCCCCATGGTGGTTACCGCCCCATAAGGTTCAATCGCAATCGGAAATTCAGCATCGAGATACCAAGTATCAACCGTGCGAATTGCATTGCTGACTTTTTGTGAGTGCATTCCCCCTTTATTATTGATTTGATAAAGAATTTTGCTTTTCTTATTTCCAGTATCCAGCACCAATTCTTGGGACGGATACACTTCTTGTCCGTAGCCAATTTTCACGCTGGCTTCAATTTCCAGTAAAGTAAACGCCTCACCGGAAAAGCCTTTTTCAATCCAGCCAGCGACTTTCTGCACATTCTCATCAACAGGAAACGCATTCAGACTATAATCCAACGCATCTGAAATGGTTACCGATTCCTGACCGCACTTGATCTGAATTTGAATTGTTTCTGCGCCGACACGATTACGCCACAACCAACGGGCATTAATTAAATTGACGGCATAACGCTGCGCCAACACCGAAAAGCCATGTTCGTTCAAATAACCTCGCACCGTTTCAACCAATGCTGCTTGATATTCTTGATTATTGCAAACACTCGGTTTGCCGCAGAAAGGCAACACTTTACAAGTCCATTTTACAACCAAGGTGTCATTTTCGGCATCTAACGCCGCCATATCCACTCGTTGTAAATTGGCTTTTTCAATTTCTGCGTCAAGCTTAGCAGGATCGTTGATAATGGCATTCTTCAAGCGATTACTGATAGTGCCTCGCACCGATTTTTCACGAATGTTGACCGCACTTTCCTCCGCAGTCGGATCGTTACTATTCCGTTGTGAGAAAAAGGCATCGGAAATATCCAGTTTACGTTCAAATGCTAAGACGCTGGCAACAGTTAATTTACTCATTGTATTCTCCTTTTATAGAACTAAATATGATCTGTTTGGTTCGGTTGAATGGTTAAATAAAGATGTTTTTCAGCATCGTGGTGGTAATGCCAAAATGCTTGCTGAATATCATCGATTCGATGGGGGAAAACCCATTTTCCCAAGCTATAAACCGCTTCGACGTATTGGCTGCCGTATTCGGGATTGCGGCTATGCTGCATAACTCCCGGCTCAAAACACGCTGAAATACCTTGAAAACCTAACGGTATCGGCACTAACCAACCACGCCCACTTTTTTCCGACTTCGTGTACCAATCCACCCCGCCGTGTTGGTTTGATTCCGGAATATGGCGCAACGTAACCGCTTCAATCAAAGCGTCAAGTGCGGTCGCTGCAGCGTTTTCTTGCTGCAACGTTTCGGTGATCGCTTGCAAATCTTGCTGTGCGTTCATCAATACAAACGCCGGCAATAAGTAACGTTTAATTTGCTCCACATCTTCCGCAGCCACATAGCGCACCGGTTCATAATTTGCCAGCCCCATCACGCTGCCACCGGCAAGACGCTGTTGTTGAATCCATTGTTGGCTAAGTGTGATTAGCGTCTGAATATGCTGTTCGACATTCCAAATATCATCGGTGCGCACTTCAACAACCAGTGTTAGCAGCAGATCGCATTTGCCCTCTTCAATAATGGAAGCCGTTGAACCGTCTTTTTTAACCGGATTGCGAGTTTGATTAAAGGTGAAATCACTGTAACTGCTTTGGCGATAGGCTTTCACTTCGCATTGATGACAGGCAATAAGCACACCGTCTAACGACAAATGCGACAGTGATTGGTGTTGTTCTAATCGGCGAGACATGGCATGAAATGCACCGAGAAACCCGCTAATTGCCGGAAAGCCGTAAGTAAGCGGGCTAGAAATAGCGTTGGCATTTTGCACCTTTACCCGATTGAACACCAAATATCCGGCAATTGCTTTTGTTTGCATACTCATTGGAACACCTCCTTACCACTTAACAAGCTATCCTTGATCACATCATTCATCACCCCACGCCATTCGCTATGTTCGGGATCGGCAAAATCATCTTTAATTGTTTTGAAGTGTTGTTTCAGCTCATAATTCAGCCAATTCGCAAACCGCTCTGCGACTTTTTCACGCCAACGTCCTTCATTGCGGTCAATTTTAAACTGTTCCTGATCAGCTAATTCCGCACGCTGCGGATCTAACCATAATTTTTCGTGATAATTTAATTCAAGCGCCGTTGTCCAGCCCGGCGCTTTACTGCTTTGAATCGCCATAGCCTGCTGTAAAATACGAAATAAAATATCATCTAAAATAGATTCTCGAGCATTTCGAATCCTGAAACTTTTATAATCCCTTTCAATCAGTTTAAATAGCGCCTCTAACGGTTCTCTGCAAATATAAGCTAAGTTTTTAGCAAAGATACTCTCTGTTCTTGCACCAATTCTCAAACCTCGTTGCCGCTGAAAGTGCGGTGGTAAAGAAGGCAACAAATAATTTCGCCCGCCCTGTTTGCTCATCAATTGGCTGACATTCTGTGGCTTAGTTCCACCTAATTGAGTTGTCGCAGTATTTAATATGCTGAGGTAAGGTTTTTGCTCTGCGGTTTTCTTAAAACGATTCTCTCTTGCCGTTTTATTTTCTTCAGAAAAGCGCAACCCAATAATGCGTTGGTAAAATTCGTGCGTTAACACGGAAGGATAGAGCGGAATAATACAACGGTAATTTCCCGTTCCGAGCGAAAAGAGCAATTGCTTATTGCGTTCGTGAGTAGTCGGTTCCTGTAATTCACTGGATAACGCCGCTTTAAATTGGCGTTGATAATGTGCCGATAGCGTTTTATTTTCGGCAAATACGCCGTCTAATAATGGGCTATCCTGCATAATCAAAGCCCGAAGTTTCGTTGGGCTTTCACCAATATTTATATCAAAAAAAGCGGCTAAGGGCAGTGCCGCAGCATTGCCGTTAGCATCTAATAAAAGGCTATCAATACTCTGTGAGCCGACCAGCCCTATAGGCAAAGTGCGGTCAGTCTGAAAATTGATATTATCACCTTTGGCATCAGGGTGAATCCCTTTCGAGATATGCGTACCAAATTTCAACTGCTTCGCCATGCGTTCCGCTTCGACAATCCAGTTGTCCAACTGATATTTTTTCCGAGTGCCTGCTAATGATGCCTCCAGCTCGCTGACTTTAGCCAAATCATTTGTCTCTTTTGCTTTCGCCAACTGCTTGCGTTCAGCTTCGGTTTTCTTCTCATATTGAGCGGTTAGAAATGCCTGAACCGCACTTTTAATCTGCTCGCTGGTAATCTGCTCCATATTGTCTCCTTATTTATTACGCCAAAATCCCAGCCATTCATTAAAAAACCAACCGTGTCGATTTTCGTCCAACGTAACACACGAATAAGTGATGGCTAAACTTTTTAAACTGCGCTGTTCTGAGTTTTGCTGCTGCAACTGCGCAAGTGCGGTTTCTAAATCAATACAAAGCCAAGCACTCAATTGTGGATTTTGAAATGTGATTGGCTCATATCGAACATAATGATTATGTCGAGCAGACGCTGCTAAAGTCAGCTTTCTCACCTGCTCAGATGAATACACATCAAAACCGTCATCACTCGGAATCAATAACCATTCGTCCTCAGCTTTTCCCGCACGAAACGGGCTCAACACTTGCAAATGGCTGGTTGCCCGATTAGAGGTTGCAGTTTCACTCCAATAGGCATTAACAAAGTTAATCTCGTCGTGATTTAACAGATCTTTGATCACCTGATGTTCCAGATCCGCCAGAATCTCCTGTGGCTGAAGTGATTCCGGCTTGGCAATTCTGACGATGGAATCCACGCTTTGTAGCTGTTCGGCGGGCATGAGCTGAGTCATATCATGCGTTGCCAGTTTGAATTGTTCGCTTTCATATCCGGGTTTGGTAAATCCCACAGCTTCATGCTGCAAGGCACGAATATTTTTCTGTAGAATCAAAAGATTAGCCGATTCCGCTTTTTTATCCGGACGATGTCGCCAAATTCGCCCTGCCAACTGAATAATTGAGCGCATTGACGACGGTTCCACAATCGCCCAATCATAATCGTGATCACGTCCCACCTCGGCGACCGGTGTCGCCAATACAATAAAAATATGCTGTTTTGCCGGATACTGTTTTATTGCTACACAAATGTCAGGCTGTTCAAAAAGGGATTCCGGACGTGCGGCATCACGCTTCAAAGTGCGGTCTAAACGACTCTCTAAGATATTGCGCAGCAGCAACAGTTGCCTTGCATGATAACAGCACAAATGAATATGCACGTCCTCATGCAGTTTCACTGCCCGATTAAACGCATTGGCAAGCTGAACAATGTTGATCGTGTTGGCTATCCGAATCAAACCGACACTCACCGCCTCCGCTTTTTTCGGATGTTGAATATGATGTCGTTGATGTAGTAATAGCGCTGAATCTGCCAAACATTGCGCTAACTCATCAAAAAATTGAGTTGGGTTATCCTTCCGATATTGCACATTCAACGGCATCACTTCCGCCATTCGCCGCACAGACTGTTGTTGCAAAAAGAGGATCCGCTTGATAACAAACGCAAGATGTTCACGTTCAAAATTAGCACTATGCTGGCATTGAATCGTTTTCATTGCTTTGTCTTGTTCGTCAATCCAAGCGCACACCACATTCGGCAAGCGCTTGCCGTAATGACGATGATAGGCGGTTCTGCCCGCCAAATAGCTGTTGAATAATCCTTGAATTAAATCCGGCGGCAACGTTGCCGATGACAGCAAAATCCGTCCGCCCAACAAACCGACCAAATGCACTAAGCGAGTTAAAGCCGGCAAATCCGCTTGGTCAAAATCATCGGGTTCATCCAAAATCAGATCGCTACTTAACAAGCGCAAAATCGGCAACATATATTTGCCGCCACGCTTGCACTCGCTCGCCTGAATCAGATGATCAACCGTACACACCGTAATCGGTGAAAACAGCAGTTGTTTGGCTTTTGAGCTATCCAGAATTGTTTCTAAATTTAAATTGTCGAACTGGCTGTAATCAAGCGTCGAATCGACAAAGCCTTCAACAATCTCATCTGCCGATTCACTTCCCCATGCCGTTTGCAGCGCTGGATTCTCATCTAATTCATTTTCTATTTCTTCTGGCTGCTCCGATTTGTCTGCAGAGCCTGAATTTAACATTTCATATAATTTACGCTGTGCACTGCCGCCGACCAAAATGGCTAGCTGTGCCGCATTCAAGCCTAAATTATCACGGTAACTTTGACCGGTTTGCAATGTCAGCACTCTTAGCCCCAATGCCACCGTAAAGCGTGCGCCTTGTGTTTTATCCGCCAACGCATACATAATTCGAGCATTACCGATGGTTTTTCCGCAGCCGGTTGATGCCATATTGACACCAAAAAAGCCGTTTTCTTGCGATAATTCCTGCACCGATTTTGCCAGTTGAAACGCTTTATTTTGCCAAGTAAATCGAGGAATCGCCGTATTTTTAATCAAGCTGTCTTGCTGAATCAATCGAGGCAGTTCAGCCGCAACAATCGGTAAAACACGAGCAAATTGTGCCGCTGCACCCGCAACGCCCAGCAAATGCTCGTCTAACGTTTGCTTAACCTCTTTGGTGGTTTTATCGGTATTCGCCCACAGCGTAGCGAACTCTTTAGCTCCACTCACTCTGCGCTTATCATCACGATCAAGGCTGGAATAATGATAATCCGCCATCATCAAACATAATCGTGAAAACTGTAGTAATAATGTATCTTCAATCGGTTTACCACTCTGCGCCGCCAGCTCACTGAGCTGCAACAGCGGTTGATGTTGTAACGCTTTTCTCGCCCAGCGCTTTACTGCTTTTTGCCAAGCCGGACTGGCTAAAATCAAGGTATCAAACTGCCAATACTCCTCTTGTTTCGACTTCGGCAACGCCTCCTGTGCCGTTGGATTTTTCACCCAGAAATCAACGGCTTTCATGTGCTGATAAACTCGCAGCAATGCTTCTCTTAAGTATTGTTTATCTTGTTTTCGCTGCTTAATCTGACCGGAATTATAGTGAACCTTATCAAAAGGTGCTGTTCGGTGGTGGGTAACAATCAGCCAAGCAATCCATTGTGCTAATGGCGGGAATGTGTCAACTTTTGCCGCATCACGCTGCTGTTGTAAAAAATCTTGAAGTGAAATTGTAGGGTTTGCCAAATAGGCTTTAATATCAGCAAGGCGTGTCAGCCACATTTGATCGTTACTACAGCCCTGCAGCAGCCATTCAAAAATTTTAAGAGAGATCCACTCATGCCGATAAGGATCGCCTTTGACCGCACTTTGTCGTAATTTCCCTTGAAAGCCCACAGTCGATTTGCCTAAATCGTGCAGCAATGCCGCCAAGGTCGCTATAATCTGAATGCTAGCAATACAATGATTTTCCCACTCGCTGTGCAATAAATTACGCCGAGTATGATTCACCGGCACAACGCCCTGTAAATTAAAACGCTGTCGATTGCCGACAATCCATAACAAATCCGAGCGAGAACGTGAACGAATCCAATGGCAGCTGACGGCAGTATTTTTGCTGGCGGTTTGCCGCAATAATCGCCGTACTGTTTGCAAACCGTCATCGGTGATCACCGTTTGCCAAGTATTATCGCCAATCCGATTCGCAAACGCATCTAACACTTTTCTGCTGCGGGTAAGCGCCTTCTTTTCACACTGGCTGACAAAAATCACCATCATACTGCTTCACCTACCGCCACTAAACAGATTTAATTCACAATTGAAAAATTGTACTCTTCTTAATAATTATTTATCAAACAGTTAAATCGGAAAATTTGCCTTTCATCACATTAATTCAGTCAATATTTTCTGCCATCGGTGCGATGGCTAACACTCGCGGGAACGCTGCTATATGGTGACCAATTTTCTAAGCCATCTGTGTGATAACTAACAAGAATACTTTTCGACAAATAACCGGTAAAACAATAAGATAAACATCAAAGCTAAATTATCCCGTTATTTTCTCAACGCCTGTAATTATTTGATAAATAATATATTTTAAAAGAACAATTCAAACAGGTCGCATTTCAAAAATAAGCTAAGTGCGGTTAAGGAGCCCCTAACCGCACTTTAACGTCTATATCACATACGTAGTGAGCATATCCGAATCCTTGGTGAGTGACCGATCGCACTAAAGCCGGTTTCAACCTTAGATTGATTAAATACTAACCTTCTTACCACAAAATTTCAAACCAAATGTTATTTAATATAATTATTAATTATTGACGTCCCACTGAGATTTTCGTATATACTATAGATCTACTGCTACAGTAGCTTAGAAAAAATATTATTTTATATAGAGTTAACTATCCAACCGATAGGTTCATTCACTGGCGTTATGTTCTAACGCCAGTTTTTTCACCACATCAAACATAAAATCCAACACACTATGTTGTGTAAAAGCCCTTAGGCATTCCTGCCGAAATTCTTGCTCGCTTGCTTGTTCCTTGGCACAGATAAAAGCAAGTGGCAACACGATGGCATCTTTCACTAAATCAGCAATATCAAACACCAATGCGCCACGACGAGTTTTGCCGTGCATAACCGCAAAGCCGTGCGGAATACCTAGCACCCACGTTGTGGTTGCCGCTAGCCCATAAGCTAAATAATTGCCGTGATTGAGAAAAATATTGGCTCGATCTCCGGCATCTCTATCGCGGGTAAATTCGCCATTCTGCGTGGTTTGTGCCGCAAATTTATACAGTTTTTTGGTAAAGCGTGCTTCCTGCTGCAATAATGCGCTAACATCCCGCTGCGAATCCAAATCTTGTAATTGCTGCAACAAAAGTGAATTTAATTCCTGATTTGCCGTGTCAAAACCTTCCGCCTTTAACTCTCGGTCTTTACTCCACGTTTGTTGTAAAAACTGAATCCGAGCTTGCTGTAAGCGTTTTGCCGCCTGAAAACGCTTTTCATCATCAAACCACCAGCTTAGCCAACCTTGCACATATTCTGTCGGGCGATATTCACTTTGTGGTGTCAGCCACTCTATTTCCGTTCCCATAAAGAGCGGTGTGCCGCCCCCGCCACTAAACCCGACTAACACGCCTGCCGCTGCCAACATTCGAATCGCAGCTTGGGTGATCGACGTTCCGGTTCCCAAAATAATACTGGTGGTATTGGCAATCGGAATATTCCAATACAAATTTTCTTTTTTGGTTTCAGTTAGATATAAAATTCGCCCGTCTTTTTGCATAACACGGCAATGTTCAAGATAATAAATATTCGCTCGTTTACTATGTAAAATCGTTTTTAAATCTGACGGGGCTAAATATTGATTAGAATGTTTCATTGTATCTCCTGCGAACTAAAAAGATAACTCAATATCCTATTTCCATAATTAGACAATTATTTCTAAGATTATTTGTTTCGAGCTCAATAATTACTAATTTTTAATATAAAATTCATCCACTTTTTTAATAAACATCATCTAATTTAGATGAGGAATTTATAACATAGATAATGATTAAATTTGAGAAATAAACTATTTATACACTGTTTATTTAATATGTTAAACCATTAAAGGAAAGATGGCTAAGCAAGTAATACCACAAGAAAATATCATTATTAAACAAGGAATGGCTGTTGCTTTTAAAATTAGTGATATTAATAAACAAAAAAATCTGCCTATAAAAATTGATTATATTCATTTAACTTTTAAAAGGCAGATCAATACTTACTCTTGGTTTGTATATTATTCCGATAACGAATCCAACATTTGCTCGAAACGTTGCATTCCGAGGGAAAATTCGTCATCGCTGATGTTCAGTGCCGGGGCGAAACGCAGCACGTTGGGTCCGGCGACTAAGATCATTAAGCCGAAGTCATTGGCTTTTTTGCACAGATCCGCCGCTTTGCCGTGGTATTTTTCAATTAATTCGACGCCGACCAACAGCCCTTTGCCGCGCACTACGGTAAACAGTTTGGCTTTTTGATTAAGCTGTTCCAGCGCTTGAATCAGTTGCTGCGAGCGCTTTTCCACTTGCTGTAAAAAGTGCGGTTCGCTGATGATGTCCACCACTTTCGCCGCCACCGCACACGCCAGCGGGTTGCCGCCAAATGTGGTGCCGTGTACGCCCGGCGCGAAACTTTTCGAGATTTTGTCGCTGGTCAACATCGCACTGATCGGGAAGCCGTTCGCTAACGCTTTGGCGGAAGTCAGGATGTCGGGCACCACGCCGTATTGCATATACGAGAACAGCGCGCCGGTGCGCCCTAAGCCGGTTTGCACTTCATCGAAAATCAGCAACGCTTGATATTGATCGCACAACTCGCGCAGCCCTTGCAGAAACGCCGGCGTCGCCGGTTGAACGCCGCTTTCGCCTTGGATCGGTTCGACGATAATCGCGCAGGTGTGATCGTCGATCACCGCTTTCACCGCGTCTAAATCGTTAAACTGCACATGGATAATATCCGCCGGTTTCGGCCCGAAGCCGTCGGAATATTTCGGCTGCCCGCCGACGCTGACGGTGAACAGCGTTCTGCCATGAAAACTCTGTTTAAACGAGATAATTTTGCTTTTTTGGTAACCGAAATGATCGACTGCATAACGCCGCGCCAGTTTCAGCGCCGCTTCGTTGGCTTCCGCGCCGGAATTGGCAAACATCACACGCTCGGCGAAAGTTTTTTCCACCAGTTTCGACGCCAATTCCAACACCGGTTCGTTAGTGAACCAGTTGCTCGAATGCCACAAGGTTTCGCCTTGACGCTTCAGCACCTCGACCACTTCATCCGGACAGTGCCCCAACGCATTCACCGCAATGCCGCTGGTGAAGTCGATATAATCCTTGCCGCTTTGATCCCAAACCGTGCTGCCTTTGCCGCGCACCGGAATAAAATCCGCCGGGCTGTAATTTTGAATTAAGACCTGATCAAAGGTCGCTCTGGTGTATTGTGTCATGGTTGTTCCTTAATCTGATTAGCGCGTGTACGATAAATAAAAGTGCGGTCCAATAAATACTTTGTCTAAAATAAAACGATTTGCGCAAGCAATCAATAGTTATCGAAAGGTAATTTCTCAAGCGCGGTGTTCCAGTTGAATCTCGCTTCGCCTTTATGTCATACTTGAATGAAACTTAACCAAATACACAGCGAGAGGAAATGATGATGTTTTCAGCATCCGAAAGGGAACAACTACTACAAATCAAAGGCGTAGGCAATACCATTATCGCACGACTGGAGCAAATCGGCATTCACTCTTTCGAACAATTGGCAAATGAATGTTATGAGGATATTTGCCGCCAAGTGGCGGAAATGCTGGATAGTTCCTGCTGGCGGAACAGCCCGCAAGCCAAAGCGGCGATTAACGCCGCGATTGAATTGGCGAAACGTCGGCGTTAGTTAGTGCCGCCGACGGTAATATTGTCGATTTTCAACGCAGGCTGCCCAACACCGACCGGCACGCTTTGCCCCTCTTTGCCACATACGCCGATGCCGGGATCGAGTTCGGATTTATCGGCGACCATTGAGATGTTTTGCATCACTTCAATTCCGCTGCCGATCAAGGTGGCGCCGATCACTGGCTTGGTGATTTTGCCTTTTTCGATTAAATAGGCTTCGGCTGCCGAGAACACAAATTTGCCCGAGGTGATATCCACCTGCCCGCCGCCAAAGTGCGGTGCGTAAATGCCTTGATCCACCGAGGCAATCAGATCGTCAAAATGGCTTTCACCTGCCAGCATATAGGTGTTGGTCATGCGCGGCATCGGCAAATGCGCATAGGATTCGCGCCGTCCGTTGCCGGTCGGGGCGACGCCCATTAAACGCGCGTTCATTTTGTCCTGCATATAGCCTTTTAAAATACCGTTTTCGATCAATACATTGCGCTGGCTCGGCACGCCTTCGTCATCGACGGTTAATGAGCCGCGACGATCGGCAATCGTGCCGTCATCAACAATCGTACACAGCGGTGAGGTGACCAATTCACCGATTTTGCCGCTGAACAGCGAGGATTTTTTACGGTTGAAATCGCCTTCCAAGCCGTGCCCAACCGCTTCATGTAGCAGCACGCCCGGCCAGCCTGCGCCCAGCACCACCGGCATCATGCCCGCCGGCGCTTGCACCGCACTTAGCTTGACTAACGCTTGCCGCACCGCTTCTTTGGTGAACCACACTGCGCGACTGACACCTTGATAATCCTGCAAGAACCAATCCAACGAGAAACGCCCGCCCGCACCGGCGCTGCCGCTTTGACGTTTGCCGTCTTGTTCCACCAGCACCGACACCGACAGCCGCACCAACGGGCGAATATCCGCCGCCAATGTGCCGTCACTTGCCGCCACCAAGATTTCCTCATACAGCGAATTTAAACTGGCGGAAACCTGAATCACGCGCGGATCTTCGCGGCGCGCGGTTTGGTCGATCAAATGCAGCAGTTCGATTTTTTTCTCACGACTTAAACTTTGCAGCGGATCGATCGCTGCATAGCGCATTTCCGCCGTCGTCGGTTTTAAAATAATCGGCGTGCGGGTTGAGGCCTGTGCTTGAGCGATGCCTTTGCTGGCGTCAACGCATTGCAGCAGTTGTTCCAAATTGATTTGATCGGCATACGCAAAACCGGTTTTCTCACCACTGACCGCACGCACGCCCACGCCGCGATCGATATGAAAGCCACCCTCTTTGATAATACTGTCTTCCAGAACCCAGTTTTCGTCGGTGGACGATTGAAAATACAGGTCGGCATAGTCAATGTCGCGATCGGAAAAACGATCTAAAATGTTGGCTAATTGCGAAAGTGACAGGTTGTCGGCTGCCAATAAATTGGATGATACTTTTGTTAACATGAATGTTCTCTGTTTAAACGCGTTGTCGCTACATGATGACAACGTCAAATTGTTCCTGATTGTAAAACACTTCGGTTTTAATCTGCACTTGTTTGCCGATAAACACTTCCAACTCCGCCAAAATGCCGTGCGCTTCCTCGTTGATCAGATAGTCCGCCACCGCTCTTGAGGCGTAAACCAAGAATTGTTCGCTGTCGTATTGGTGGTGAATCCGCACGATTTCGCGCACGATTTCATAACTGACGGTTTCCACGGTTTTCAAACTGCCGCGCCCTTTGCACGCCGGACATTCGGTGCATAAAATATGTTCCAAACTTTCGCGCGTGCGCTTGCGGGTCATTTCGACCAGACCTAACTGGGTAAAACCGTTGACACTGGTTTTCACCCGATCGCGCGACAGCGCTTCGTTCAGCGATTGCAACACCCGCTCGCGGTGTTCCTCGCTTTGCATATCAATAAAATCAATGATGATGATCCCGCCCAGATTGCGGAGTTGTAGCTGCTGCGCGATAGTTTGGGTGGCTTCAACATTGGTGTTGAAAATGGTTTCCTCTAAATTTCGGTGCCCGACAAAGCCACCGGTGTTGATGTCAATCGTGGTCATCGCTTCGGTCTGTTCAATAATCAGATAGCCGCCCGATTTCAAATTCACCCGCTTTTCCAGCCCGCGCTGAATCGCATTTTCCACGCCGTACAGATCAAACAGCGGCTGATTGCCTGCATACAGCGCCAGCCGTTCGGTCAATTCCGGCATAAATTCTTGAGTGAAAGTTTGCACTTCCTGAAAGGTCAGTTTGGAGTCAATCCGAATCAGATCAATCGGCGTGCCGACAAAATCGCGCAATACCCGCTGCGCCAGCGCCAATTCGCCGTATAGCATTGAACGGGTCGGGTATTTCAGCTTGCGCTCCATCACTTTGCGCCACAGCCGTTTGAGGAATTGTGCGTCTTGCTGCAATTCGTCCTCGGAACAACCTTCCGAGGCGGTGCGCACAATAAAGCCGCCCAATTCATCACAATAGCCTTCCACCAACTCTTTCAGCCGCGCACGCTCTTCTTCGCTTTCGATCCGCTGCGAAACGCCGACATGGCTGTTTTCCGGCATAAACACCAGATAACGCGACGGCAGCGTGATGTCGGTGGTCAGGCGTGCGCCTTTGGTGCCGAGCGGATCTTTCACCACTTGCACCACGATGTCTTGCCCTTCACGCACCAATTCGCTGATGTCTTTCACCACGAATTGTTTTTTCTCGGATTCGTCAACGCATTCGGTGTGCGAAACGATGTCGGAAGCGTGCAAAAACGCCGCTTTTTCCAAGCCGATGTCGACAAATGCCGATTGCATTCCGGGCAGCACCCGCATCACCCGTCCTTTATAGATGTTTCCGACCAAACCACGTTTGGCTTCCCGTTCGATATGCACTTCTTTCAGCACGCCGGTATCAAGCAGCGCAATTCGGGTCTCGTTTGGTGTGACATTCACCAATAACTCTACACTTGAGGCCATACTATATCCGTTCTCTTTTTAAATTAATGCGTTGTATTCTATCGTAAAACCGCACTTGGCAGAAATTGGATTTGCATTTCGTCGGGTTATTTTTTTGTTATTGTGATGAAGCGCAAAAAGAAACCCGGACAAGCCGGGTTTTAATTGATCCGTTATCTTAAAAAGACAACATAAATACAAAACATTACTGCTCTACTTCCGCCTCAGAAAAACGTTCGATCCGAGCGCCTAAGCCGCGAAGTTTTTCCTCGATATGTTCGTAACCGCGATCGATGTGGTAAATGCGATCGACCACTGTTTCGCCGTTGGCAATACAACCTGCCAGCACCAAACTTGCCGATGCGCGCAGATCGGTTGCCATCACTTCCGCGCCGTTCAAGGTGGAAACGCCGTAGCAAATTGCAGTATTGCCTTCGATATCGGCTTTCGCGCCCATCCGCACCAATTCCGGAATGTGCATGAAACGATTTTCAAAAATGGTTTCGGTGATCACACCGGTGCCTTCCGCCACCATATTTAACAGTGTGAATTGTGCCTGCATATCGGTCGGAAAGCCCGGATGCGGAGCGGTGCGAATGTTGACCGCTCTTGGTCGATAGCCCAGCATATCCAGTGTAATGGTGTCTTCGGTGGTGTCGATTTGCGCACCGGCTTCGCGCAGTTTTTCAATCACCGCGTCCAGTGTGGAAGCGCGCGTGCCACGGCAGACAATTCGCCCGCCTGAAATGGCAGCGGCAATCAAGAAAGTGCCGGTTTCGATTCTGTCCGGAATCACATGGTGTTCTGCGCCACCTAAACGCTCAACGCCTTCAACCGTGATTAAATCGGTGCCTGCGCCGCTGATTTTCGCACCCAGTTTGTTCAGGAAAAGTGCGGTATCAGTGATTTCCGGTTCGCGCGCCGCATTTTCGATAATCGTCGTGCCTTTCGCCAAAGTTGCCGCCATCATCACCGACAAAGTCGCGCCCACGCTGATTTTGTCCATTACGATGTTCGTGCCTTTCAAGCGACCGTCAACAAATGCTTTAACATAGCCGTCTTCCAGTTTAATTTTCGCACCCAATTTCTCTAAACCGGAAATATGCAGATCCACCGGACGTGCGCCGATAGAACAGCCGCCCGGCAGGGAAACCTGCCCTTGGCAGAAGCGCGCCACCAGCGGCGCCAACGCCCAAATCGAGGCACGCATGGTTTTTACCAGTTCATAAGGGGTGACGAAATTATTGATGTTGGATGCATCCAGATAAATCGTGTTGTTGTCTCTTTTTTCAACCGCTACGCCCAATTTTTTTAAAATTTTCAGTGTTGTGGACACGTCTTTCAAGTCAGGTACATTGGTCAATGTCACCGGTTCTTCCGCCAAAATCGCGGCAAACAGAATCGGCAATGCCGCATTTTTTGCGCCTGAAATATCTACGCTGCCTTTTAAACAGGTTTTACCGTAAATACGAAACTTTTCCATGATTTTTCCTTTTACTTGCTTTGCTGCTGTAATTCGAGATTAACTTAAAGTCCGTTCAATAACCGCACTTGCTGCCATTTTGCGACCGTGAAGGTTTTGATTGATAACGCATGAATTTCATTGGTTGAAATGTATTGCATTAACGGGGCGTAGATCAGCTGCTGCTGTTTCACTTTGCTGATTGAGGCAAAATCGTCACTGACAGCGGTCACGTTAAAGTGTGCGTTTTCGCCGCTGACATACACTTCGTCTAAATTCAGTTGCTCGCGCAAAATCGTTTCTATTGCTTGTGCGTCCATTGATATTTTTCGTTCCTTGATTACTGCTGTATAAAAGGGGTTAACCACTGTTCCAGATCGTACAATTCGGCAAAATCCTGCACCAAGTGCGGTACCGCAGTTAATTTCACCGTGTTGCGCTGCGAATAGTGATGAAGAATTTCACATATTAACACAAAACCGGCAGAATCCAGCGTTTCCAGATGATTTAGTTCAATATATAGGCAAGACTCGACGGGTAAATCGGTATTTTCGGCAAATAGCAAAGCACGCCGCTGCCAGAGTGGCAACAGCGTGCTGCGGGTTAAATCGCCGTTTAGTTGCAGGTGCAGCTCTTTTTCACTGTGGCTGACATTCCATTCAAAACTCAAATCGACACCTTATTTTTCCAGTTTAATCGGCACGGCGGCGCTTTTCTCAATTTGTGCCGTCAGCGCGTCGATCCCTTGCTGGCGCAGAATATTGCTCCATTCGTTTTTCTTGGTTTCGACCATGCTCACGCCTTCCGCCGCCATATCGTAGGCTTGCCACTCGCCGGTGCGGGTGTTTTTGCGCCATTTAAAATCCAGTTTCACCGGCGCCGCGCCGTTGGTTTGGATAATATTGACCCGAATGCTGACAATGCTTTGATCGCCAATCGGTTTTTCCTGTTCAATCTGAATTTGCTGATTGTTATACATGGTCAGCACTTGCGCATAAGACTGCTCGATGAAATTAGCAAACGCATTGAAAAACTGGTCGCGCTGCGCAGGGGTGGTGCTTTTGAAATATTGCCCCAGCACCAATGAACCGGCGTAGTTAACGTGAATATACGGCATCAATTCTTGTTTCACGATAGTGCGCACCTGATTCGGATTTTGCTGAATTTTCGCCTGATTGCTGCTGATTGAGGCAAACAGTTTGTCCGACGCTTGTTGCATCAGTTTATACGGGTTATCCGCCGCCGAGGCGTGCACCGTCGTGAACAGCGCCATAACCAATACCGCACTTGTGGCAAACCATTTGTTTAACATTCTTTTTAACATTAACTTTCTCCTGTCTGATAGCCGTGAATCGGTTCAACGGCTATTCTGTTGTTGCGTCGGTCTGTTTGTTCTCGCTTTTATCGCCGTAAAGGAACTGACCGATTAAATCTTCCAACACCATTGCCGAAGTTGTGTCGTGGATCGTATCTCCATTTTTCAGCATGGCAATTTCACCGTCATCGAATCCGATGTTCAGTGCAACATATTGTTCTCCCAGCAAGCCGGAAGTCTTAATCGAAAGCGAGCTGGTTTCGGGAATCTGATCAAATTGTTGATCGATACTCAAGCTGACTTTCGGCAAATAGGTTTGCGGATCCAGATCGATCGCCGTGACCCTTCCGATCACCACACCGCCGGTTTTTACCGCTGCCCGTACTTTAAGACCACCAATATTGTTAAAAGTTGCTTGTAAATTATAACTTTTGCTTTCGCTGAAGCCCTGCACGTTGGTTACACGCAAGCCTAAGAACACCAGCGCGGCGATCCCTAACAATAAAAATAATCCGACCCAAAATTCATATTTAATAGTTTGACGCATTTTTCTTTCCTTTGCTGTCTCTTGAACGATTCGTCAAGCGTTAATTCCCGCCGAACATCATGGCGGTTAAAATAAAATCCAAAGCCAATACGGTCAATGACGCGTGCACCACGGTTTTGGTGGTAGCACGGCTGATCCCTTCCGATGTCGGGCGCGCGTCATAGCCGTTAAACAGTGCAATCCACACCACAGCGACGGCGAAAACCGCACTTTTAATAATTCCGTTGAGAATGTCGGTACTCCAGCTGACCGAATTTTGCATCACCGACCAGAAACTGCCGCCGTCCACGCCTTTCCAGTCAACGCCGACCAGTGAACCGCCCCAAATGCCGACCGCCACGAAAATCACGGTCAGCACCGGCATCGAAATAATCCCCGCCCAAAAACGCGGCGAGATCACCCGACGCAGCGGATCAACCGCCATCATTTCAAGGCTGGAAAGCTGTTCGGTGGCTTTCATTAAGCCGATTTCAGCGGTCAACGCCGATCCGGCGCGTCCGGCAAATAGAAGTGCGGTCACCACCGGCCCCAATTCACGCAGCAGCGATAACGCCACCAGCTGCCCCAAACTGCTTTCGGCGGCAAACCCGACCAGCACCACATAGCCTTGCAGCCCGAGCACCATGCCGATAAACAGCCCGGATAACAGAATAATCAACAATGACTGCACGCCCAGCACATACAGCTGTTTTATCAATAACGGGAAATATTTTTTCGGCTGCGGCACGCCGACCAATGCGCCGTACAACATAAACGCCGAACGCCCCAGTGCGCGAAACACGCTGATCACCGAAGCGCCCAATTTGGAAATGGCTGAACTGATCATACAAATAACTCGTCTATATAATTTTCGGCAGGATAGTGGAACTGCACCGGCCCGTCTTCGTTGCCCGCCAAGAATTGGATCACGCGCGGATCGTCGCTTTGTTTCAGTTGTTCCGCGGTGCCTTCGGCGATGACCGTTTTATCCGCCACGATATACGCATAATCGGCGATGCTCAACACTTCGCTCACATCGTGGGTCACCACAATTGATGTCAGATGTAGGGTTTTATTCAGCCGTTTAATCAGGCTGACGATCACGCCCATGCTGATAGGATCTTGCCCGGTGAACGGTTCATCATACATTACTAAATCGGGGTCGAGCGCCACCGCTCTTGCAAGGGCAACCCGGCGTGCCATGCCGCCTGATAATTCCGACGGCATTAAATCCGCCGCGCCGCGCAAGCCGACCGCTTCCAATTTCAGCAACGTCAACTGGCGAATCAATGCTTCCGGCAGATTGCTGTGTTCACGCAGCGGAAATGCCACGTTGTCAAAAGTAGAAATATCGGTGAACAGCGCGCCCGACTGGAACAGCATTCCCATTCGCTTGCGCAGTTGGTACAGTTTGGCATTGGATAGCCGAGTGATGTCTTTTCCGTCGAACAGAATTTCACCGGATTCGGGGAACAGTTGCCCGCCAATCAGCTTTAACAACGTGGTTTTTCCGATGCCCGACGGCCCCATAATTGCGGTGATTTTGCCGCGTTCGACTTTCAGGTTCAGCCCCTGATAAATCGTTCTTGAACCGCGTTTGAAGGTGAGATCTTTCACTTCAACCAAATAGTTATTCATTTTCCGCCTTGTGTTGCGCTGCGCATTTGTCATCTTTGCCGAGAGGCAATTAGGCGGAATCTTGTATGAATTTCAGGGTAATGTCAAATATTCACCGCACTTGAAGCGCGATTAATTGTGGCGGACTTGCCTAAAAGCGGCGAATTTATGTTAGAATTTCGCAATAATAAATTCTGACAATACTTAACAGGAAAGCGAATGAATTTTCGTTGGAA
Source organism: Testudinibacter sp. P27/CKL/0425 (assembly GCF_052931395.1). Classification (NCBI taxonomy): domain Bacteria; kingdom Pseudomonadati; phylum Pseudomonadota; class Gammaproteobacteria; order Pasteurellales; family Pasteurellaceae; genus Testudinibacter; species Testudinibacter sp. P27/CKL/0425. The sequence continues at coordinate 2,416,063 of NZ_CM128801.1, forward strand.
CATTGTCTTGGTTGTGATTGCACTCGGATTGCTGGCTTGGTATTACTCGCTGAACCAACAAGACGAAAGTGTTTTGAGCGCTCGCATTCAAACCAGTGACAGCCCCGATTATGTGGCGAACCGCATGAAAACCACCCTGTATTCCGTTGACGGTCGCAAACAATATGTCGCCACCGCCGATCAGGTGGAATATTTTCAACAGAACGGCGATACGGTATTTAAATTTCCGGTGGTTTACTTATTTGAAACCGCCAAAGACAGCAATAATCTGGTGCGCAGTTGGAAGCTGAGCGCCGATCAAGCTAAAATTGACAGCAATAAAATCCTGTATCTTGATGATAATGTGACGATTGAAAGCCTGCTGCCGGAAAGCAAAATCCACAGTTTGAAAACCTCAAGTGCGGTTGTCAATTTAACGACACAAGATATAACATCTGATACAATGGTTAGTGTTGTTGGTCAAAGTTTCACCACCACAGGGAAACGCTTGGTCGGCAATCTTCGTCAACAGGTCGCAACATTAAAAGAACAGGTGAAAACTCACTATGAAATCCAAACTCATTAATTCCTTGACCTTGGTCACTGCGTTGGCGCTCTCTTTTTCCGCCTCCGCGTTAAAAAGTGACACTCAGCAGCCGATTAATATCAGTTCAGATAATCAGTCGTTGGATTTGGAAAATAATATTGTGACTTTTTCCGACAATGTGGTGATTACCCAGGGATCGATCCTGATTAATGCCAACAAGGTCACGATTATTCGCCCAACCAACGACAGCGGCAAAGAGAAAATTGAAGCCACCGGCAATCCGGTGACTTTCCAGCAGCAATTAGATAACGGCAAACCGATTAACGGCAAAGCCAGTAAAGTGAATTACGATTTAGGCAGCCAATATCTGGTGCTGACCGGCAATGCACAGTTAAAACAATTAGACAGCCAGATCAATGCCGAAGTGATCACTTATGATGTGCAGCAACAAAAAATGATTGCTAAAAACAGCGGAAAAGGACGGGTGAAAACCATTCTGTATCCATCCCAGCTACAGCAGAAATAAAAATAACAGGTTAAGATTCTATGTCTATTCTTTCGGCACAAAGTCTGGCAAAATCCTATAAAGGTCGCCAAGTGGTGCACAATGTCAGTCTGAACGTAAATTCCGGCGAAATTGTCGGCTTACTGGGTCCGAACGGCGCCGGTAAAACCACCACTTTTTATATGGTGGTCGGCTTGGTCAAAAGCGATCACGGCTCAATTAAAATTGATGATCAAGATATTACCCTGCTGCCGATGCACAATCGCGCTCAACAAGGGATCGGCTATCTGCCGCAGGAAGCCTCGATCTTCCGCCGTTTAAGCGTGTATGACAACCTGATGGCGGTGTTGGAAATCCGCAAAGATCTGACGCCGAAACAGCGCAAACAGCGCGCCGAGGAGTTGATTGAAGAATTTCATATCGATCACATTCGCAATAATTTAGGGCAATCGCTGTCAGGTGGCGAACGCCGTCGGGTGGAAATCGCGCGGGCGTTGGCGGTGAATCCGAAATTTATTTTGTTAGACGAGCCTTTTGCCGGTGTCGATCCGATTTCGGTGATTGATATTAAGAAAATTATTTTACACCTCAAAGATCGCGGTTTGGGCGTGTTGATCACCGATCACAACGTGCGCGAAACCTTAGACGTGTGTGAGCGCGCTTATATTGTCAGCGCCGGCAACATGATTGCCACCGGAACCCCGCGCGAAATTTTAGAAAATGAAGATGTGAAACGAGTATATTTGGGCGATCAGTTTAAATTATAGATCTGTTCCCGCCCAATCAGAGACGTTGTATTATGAAATTGACTCATTTGCTTAGCTTAGACAATATTCGTCAAGGCTTGATGGCATCTAGCAAAAAAAGAGTGTTGGAAATCCTGAGTGAGATTGTCAGCACACAAACCGACGCCAAGCCTAGGGCGTGTTTTGAACACTTATGTGAACGGGAAAAAGTTGGTTGTACCGCACTTGGCGGCGGCATCGCCCTGCCACATGCCAAACTGGCTGAAGGCAATCAACCGATTGCGGTGTTTTTGCAATTAGCCAATCCGATTGATTATAAAGCAGCGGACAACCGTGAAGTGGATTTGCTGTTCGCCCTGTTTATTCCTGAAAATTTATGTAGCGACTGCAAGCTGATGCTACCTGAAATCGCAAAAAAATTAAGCAATAAAACCATCGTAAAACAGTTGCGTGCCGCACACAGCAAAGAAGAGATCTGGGATATTTTTTCTAAACTGGATCTGCACAACGAAGAAGTAGAAGCACCGGAAAGCGCGCCTGAAGTCGCTTTAAGCGAAGCATAGCGAAAAAACCGCGGGACTTAAGAGGAATACTTATGGAACTGATCATCATCAGCGGCCGCTCCGGCTCAGGCAAGTCCGTCGCTTTACGCGTGTTGGAAGACATCGGCTACTACTGCATTGATAATCTTCCGTTGGCGCTGTTCAGCGAAGCGATCGAGCTGCTGACACAAAAACAGGACGCCGTTGCGATCAGCTTAGATATTCGAAATATGCCGGAATCGCCCATTCAAATGGAACGGTTATTGAGCAAGCTGCCGGAAAGTATTAAAGTCCGAGTGGTGTTCCTCGACTGCGAACCGAATATTTTAATCCGCCGTTATAGCGATAGTCGCCGTTTACACCCGCTTTCAGTCAAAAACATGACGCTGGAATCCGCAATTGAATTTGAGCGCGAGTTATTAGAACCGCTATTCCAACACGCGGATTTGGTGTTAGATACCTCAACCATTTCCACTCACGAACTGGCAGAAAAATTGCGCCAATTTCTGCGCGGCAAGTCAGATAAAGAGCTGAATATTGTGTTTGAATCGTTCGGTTTCAAATACGGCATTCCTTTAGATGCCGATTATGTGTTCGATGTGCGCTTTCTGCCCAACCCGCACTGGGATCCGCAACTGCGCCCAATGACCGGACTGGATGAACCGGTGATCGATTTTCTCAATCGACATAACGAAGTACATAACTTTATCTACACCACCCGCAACTATATCGAAACCTGGTTGCCGTTATTGGAACAAAACAACCGCAGCTATTTAACCATTGCTATCGGCTGCACCGGCGGCAAGCACCGTTCAGTTTACATTGCACAACAACTCGGCGAGTATTTTTTAAGCCGCGGCAAAAAAGTGCAGATTCAGCATTTATCATTAAGCAAACATAAAACCGCTTAATCTTTACGGACGTGTAGCTCAGCCGGATAGAGCAATCCCCTCCTAAGGGATAGGCCGGCGGTTCAAATCCGCCCACGTTCGCCATTCTGCATTTCAATTTTATCAAAATCTGCCTTGTTTTTGATATAAAGCCCGTTTTCGCGTATTTACACTTCTTTTTTATTTTGCACCTGATAAAATATGCGCCATCTGATTTTACCTGCTTGACATTGGCTACAGGTCAAAATTTGATTTCCAATCAACGTTCTCTTTTATCATAGAGAATATCATTATTTATAACGAAAACAGTGGAGCAATTATGTTTTTAATTCAATTTGCTATTGTCTTAATTTGCATCCTGATTGGTGCGCGGATTGGGGGAATAGGACTTGGTGTCATGGGGGGCGTGGGCTTAGCGATTTTAGCCTTTGGATTCGGCTTACAACCTGCGGGATTACCAATCGATGTTATGTTAATGATCATGGCGGTCGTTTCAGCCGCAGCGGCCATGCAGGCGGCGGGCGGTTTAGACTATATGATCAAAATTGCGACCAATATTTTGCGCAAAAATCCAAAATATATCACATTCATGGCGCCAGCTGTGACTTGGACTTTTACCGTATTAGCGGGAACCGGGCACGTTGCTTATTCTGTATTACCGGTTATTGCCGAAGTTAGCCGTCACAACGGAATTCGCCCTGAGCGTCCGCTGTCAATGGCGGTTATCGCATCGCAATTTGCGATTGTTGCCAGCCCGATTGCAGCGGCGGTGGTTGCGGTGGTTGCTTACCTTGAGCCACAAGGCATTCATTTAGGCGATGTATTGATGGTCACGATGCCGGCAACCATTCTCGGTTTGGCTTTGGCTTGTGTGTTTGTTAATAAAATGGGCAAAGAGCTGAAAGACGATCCCGGCTACCAACGTTTGCTGCAAGATCCGGAATATGTCAAAAATAACCATTCCGATATTAATCCGGCTGAAATTCAAATCAGCAAAACGGCTAAAATCTCAGTCGGTCTATTCCTATTCGGCGCATTGTTAGTCGTTCTTATGGGCGCATTTCCGGCATTACGTCCGGCATTTGACGGGAAACCGATGGGCATGGCACACACGATTGAAATCGTGATGCTGTCGGTCGGTGCGTTGATTATCTTATTATGCAAGCCAAACAGCAATGCGATTACTCAAGGCTCAGTGTTCCACGCCGGTATGCGTGCGGTGATTGCGATTTTCGGTATTGCATGGTTGGGCGATACCTTAATGCAAGCACACATGACCGAAGTGAAAGAAAGCGTGAAAGTGTTGGTTGAAACCGCACCTTGGGCGTTTGCTTTTGCCTTATTTGTACTATCGGTTTTGGTTAATAGCCAAGGCGCAACGGTTGCTACGTTGTTCCCGGTGGGGATTATGTTAGGTATTCCTGCACCGATTTTGATCGGGGTATTTGTGGCGGTAAACGGTTATTTCTTTATTCCGAACTACGGCCCGATCATTGCCTCAATCGACTTTGATACCACCGGCACCACCAAAATCGGCAAATACATCTTTAACCACAGCTTTATGATCCCTGGGCTATTGAGTATGGTATTCAGCATCTGTTTTGGTTTGTTGTTCGCCAATCTGTTCCTGTAATATCTTACAGTGCTAAAAAAATACCGCCGATTGGCGGTATTTTTATTTTATTAACGGCTGATTAGCCACTTTTTCAATGCCTGCAATGACGACTGCCACTCTTGGAGCATCGCCACCCAACGGGCAATATTCTCTTGCCAGTTTTCCGCATCCTCATGCTGTGCCGCTTCTGCCACATCGCGAATCGCATTTAAACCGATTGAGGCTGCCGCGCCTTTGATTTTATGCGCATCTTCCGCCACCGCCTTTTTCCGGCTGTGATCGGCTTGATATTGCTTGTAATGCAGATTCAGCTCGTCCACATAAGTCGGCATTAACTGTTCAAACAGCTCTACACTCGCCAGCACTTTGTCTTTGCCCAGCAATTCAATCAGCTCACTTAATAACGGGTAATCAAACTGTATTGCCGCTTGTTTATGTTCACTTTCCGCCGGCAACGTGGTCGGCTCAGGCGCAAATCCATCTTCATCAAACAAGTATGCCAACGTGGTATTCAGCGCCTCTTGCGATAACGGTTTCGACAACACATCATCCATCCCTTGCTGCAAATAATCGGCTTTGCTGTTCATCACGTTCGCCGTCAACGCCACCAGCGGTGGCAGATAATCAATTTCATCCTCTTGATATTCACGTCGCAGGAGCTGAGCAATATCAAAGCCCGACATATCCGGCAGTTGAATATCCAACAACAGCAGATCATATTCACGCTGATGAAATTTTTCCAACGCTTCACTGCCGCTCATAGCGACATCGACCTGATGCCCCAATTTTTCCAACACCGATTTGGCAACAATGATATTCACCTCAATGTCTTCCACCAGCAGGATAGTCAAAGTGCGGTTCACCGCTTGGCTTGGCTGGGGGGCAAGTGCGGTCAGCGCAGCAATTTGCGGTGCTTTCACTCGTAGAGTAAAGGTCGTACCGACATTTTCCTCGCTTTCCACCGTTAAATCGCCGGACATCAATGAAGCGATCTGTTTCGAGACCGCCAGCCCGATCCCGCTGCCGAGCGCGCGCATATTGTCCTGCGATTTCACTTGGTAATACATGGTAAAAATTTTGTTCAATTCGGTTTGCGGGATGCCGATGCCACTATCGCTGATTTGAAAACTGAGCTCGTCCTCACCGGTTTTAGCAACCGACAACCGTACCCAGCCTTGCTTGGTAAATTTCACCGCATTACTGATTAGATTCCACAGCATTTGGTTTAAACGAATCGGATCGATCCGCACCCATTCCGGCAAATCATCAGCCAGCTTCATTTCGAATCTCAGATTTTTCTGCTCCGCCATTACCGAAGCGATATTATGAATGTCATTCAATAACCCGTTGAAATCGCAATCTTTTTCAAACAACTCGATCCGGTGAGTTTCAATTTTCTCCAGATCGACTAAATCATTAAAAATATGCCCGAGTGAGACCGCACTTACCTTAATAGTTTGAAGATAATTCCGCTGCTGTTCGCTCAACTTGCCGTCCAGCAAAATGCGGCTTAAGCCGATAATCCCGTTCAGCGGCGTTTTCAATTCATGGCTAATCGTAGTCATCAAATTGGTTTTATCACGGCTGTTTTTTTCAATCGCTTCCCGATAAGTGGTACGCTCGGTGATGTCGCGCCCGAATGCGATGATCATATTTTGTTTGCTGATTTTATCGTAGTACGGCACTTTCAGAATTTCAAAGCACGCAGCCCGCCCGTCTGGATAATACAGCCACTGCTCATAGCGCCTCCCTTGCTTCTCACGACTGACCTGCAAATCACTTTCAATCGCTTTTTTTGCTGTCCGCTCGCTATACAGATCAAGCGGCGTCATCAATTTCAGCTCGTCACTTTTTTTGCCGGTCAGCTGTTCCATCGCCCGATTTGCGCCCAGAAAACGGTGATCTTCGCCACGATAAAACACCAAATCCGGCGAGGCATCAAAAAAGGAACGTAACAACTGGGCACTCTGTTCCAATTCCAATTGAATACGTCCGCGCTGTTTAATCTCCAGCTCTAAGTGCAACAACGCGGAAGTCAATTCCTGTTCTGCCTTGGCTCGCTCTTCAATTTCACGGCTCAACAATAGATTTTTTTTGTTCAATTCCTGATTCAGTTGGTAATCCTGCATTCGCAGCACTTTCAGCTGCACCAGCGTTTTTTCCGCGCCTTGCCGTGCCAGTTCTAATTTTTCAACAATCACCAAGAAAAAATAGATCACAAAAGGTGCGGAACACAGTCCGAAAATCACCGAACGCAGAATATCGCCCCAATCAAGCGAACCGGTGAATAACAGCGTGCTGCCGGCTTGGATCAACAACGCATAAGCCGCCAGAATCAACAAGCCCAACACGGAAAACTTGATTTTGCCGATGCGGATAATCCAGTCAATGTAATTTTGCAGATAGATTTTTACGTTTTTCATAATACTATTTTTAGATTCGGGTTAATTCGGCTGCTCAACAAGAACATTCACTTGAAAAATAGGGGCGGATCTACAATCCGCCCCTAGTCAGTGATGAAAGTGCGGTTTAAACCGCATAATTCAGTTATTTCGTCAGCAATTCCAAGGCTTCTCGGTATTTATCGACCGTTTTTTGGATCACATCCGCAGGGACTTTTGGCGCTGGTGGCTGTTTATTCCAGCCGCTTTGTTCCAACCAATCACGGATAAATTGTTTATCAAATGACGGCGGATTCGTGCCTTCTTGGTAATTTTCAATCGCCCAAAAACGGCTGGAATCCGGTGTTAACACTTCGTCCATCAGCGTCAATACCCCATTTTTATCCAAGCCGAATTCAAATTTGGTATCACAGATGATAATTCCTTTGGTCAGCGCATATTCCGCCGCAGCGGTATATAGTGCAATCGCTTTTTGTTTAACTTCTGCCGCCAGCTCTTTTCCGATTAGCTGTTCACACTGCGCATAACTGATGTTTTCATCGTGATCGCCCACTTCGGCTTTGCTGGACGGGGTGAAAATCGGTTCCGGTAGTTTGCTCGCTTCTTGCAGCCCTTCCGGCAATTCTAACCCGCAGATTGTGCCAGTGGCGCGGTAATCTTTCAAACCGCTACCGGTCAGATAGCCACGAACAATCGACTCGATTTTCACCGGCGTTAAGCGTTTGCACACCACCGCGCGATCTTTGACTTGATCGGCTTCTTCTTTCGGCAACACATCATACACCGTATCGCCAGTAAAGTGGTTCGGCATAATATCCGCCAGTTGTTTAAACCAGAAATTGGAGATTTGGGTTAAAATTTCACCCTTCGCCGGAATCGGATCGTCTAAAATCACGTCGAACGCCGAGAGGCGATCGGTCGCCACCATCAACATTCTTTCGTCATCGATCTCATACAGATCCCGCACTTTACCCGAATAAATTTTCTTTAAGCTGATTTGTTGCATTGCTTTGTCCTATTTCAAGAAGTTCCGTATCAATAACCGTTTTATTGTAGCGCACTTTAAACCGCACTTTGTATTTTTTAAGCCTTGCACCATGAAAAAAGCCATATTTCAATTGAAATATGGCTTTTTGTGAATCTTCGGCTTAGATCATAATCTGAGCAGGCACTAAGTACCCTTGAGGAACGCTCGCTTCGCGCTCAAAGGTGACATATTCCCACGCTTCCTGATCCGCCAACACCGCTCTTAGCAGTTTGTTGTTTAATCCGTGTCCGGATTTATAGGCTTTAAACGCGCCGATGATATTGTGGTTCGCCATATAAAGATCGCCAATCGCATCTAATAGTTTATGCCGCACCAATTCATCTTTAAAGCGCAAGCCGTCTTCATTCAGAATACGGTAGTCATCTAACACAATCGCATTATCTAGACTGCCACCCAGTGCCAAGCCTTGCGCTTGCAGATATTCAATGTCTTTCATAAAGCCGAACGTACGCGCACGGCTGATTTGTTGAATAAACGCTTGGGTTGAAAAATCCAGTTTATAATTGGTTACATCACCGGAAATCGCCGGGTGTTTGAAATCAATAGTGAAATCCAAGTGGAAACCGTTGTACGGTTTAAATTCCGCCCATTTATCACCGTCTTCAACCCGCACCGTTTTTTTAATGCGAATGAATTTTTTCGCTGCCGCCTGCTCTTCAATACCGGTGTCTAACAGCAAATAGATAAACGGTGCCGCACTGCCGTCCATAATCGGAATTTCCGGTGCATCGACTTCAATAATAATATTGTCGATTCCCAGTGCCGCCAAGGCAGAATTGATATGCTCGACGGTGGAAACTCGCACGCCGTCGTCATTTACCAAACAAGTACACAACATCGTGTCACGAATCGCATCGGCATTAGCTACAAAGCTGACAGGCGGATTCAGATCGGTACGACAATAGATCACGCCGGTATTGACTTCAGCCGGGCGCATGGTCAAGGTGACCTTTTTCCCGCTGTGCAATCCGATACCGGTGACTTTTACACTCTGTTTTAATGTTCTTTGTTTAATCATAATATCTGAGTACCTTTTTAGATACAGTGCCGCCTAGTCGGCCTGATTGCGCAAGAATGACGGAATATCAAATAAGTTATTTTCATCAAATTCTTTCGGTTTGGCAACTTCAGCCCCGACGGCTGTTTTATTGCCATAATTATTATATCCCTGATTATTAGACTGCTGCTGCGAATTAAAGTTCGATTGTCCTTCAAAACCGGATTGCACCGGGTTCGCTTGTGGCGCCGGAATATTATTTGCTTTCGGCGTAATCACTTTCAATTCGTGTTGTTCTTCTTTGCTGCCAATCCCGGTTGCGACGATCGTCACGCGAATTTGCTCGCTCATTTCCGGAATCAGGGTGCTGCCGATAACCACGGTCGCATCTTCTGAAGCAAACGCCCGCACGGTGTCACCGACGGTAGAAAATTCATCTAATGACAAATCCATACCGGCGGTAATATTCACCAACACACCGCGCGCACCGGATAAATCCACATCTTCTAATAATGGGCTGGCAACCGCATCTTGCGCCGCTTTATCGGCACGACCGTCACCGACTTCGCCGTTGGCGATACCGGTTCCCATCATGGCGTGTCCCATTTCCTGCATCACGGTTTTCACGTCGGCGAAGTCCACGTTGATCAAACCCGGAGAGGTGATCATATCGGAAATACCACGCACCGCATTACGCAAAATTTCATTGGCTGTCGCAAAGGCATTAACCAGGGAGATATTTTTGCCTAAGACTTTTAATAATTTTTCATTCGGGATGACGATCAAGGAATCGACGAATTTAGACAATTCACGAATGCCCATCTCTGCCAATTGCATCCGTTTTTTGCCTTCAAAGCTGAATGGCTTGGTCACCACCGCAACGGTCAAAATGCCTAATTCTTTAGCAATTTGCGCAACAACTGGAGCGGCACCGGTTCCGGTTCCACCACCCATACCGGCTGCGATAAACACCATATCCGCCCCTTCTAGGATATTACGGATCGCGTCTTTATCATCTTCCGCCGCTTGGCGACCGACGTTCGGATTCGCACCAGCACCGAGGCCTTTGGTTGTATTGCCACCGATTTGTACAGTCTGTTTAACCAAACTTTTACGCAAAGCTTGCGCATCAGTGTTAATTGAGAAAAACTCAACACCGTGCATTTCTTCCTGCACCATATGATTAACGGCATTACCGCCACCACCACCAACACCGACAACTTTAATTACGGCATCAGTAATGTCGTCAAACTCGATAGGCTCAAACATATATTCTCCCCGTTATGTTTGTTTTATTTTGCAAACCAATAATTTTCTATTCTATGCGATAACCGGAAATTATCAAAACTGATTTTTTATCATTGTAAAAAATTTAACGATATTTTCCTTGATTCCCGACACCACACCAATTGAACCGGCGGAGGAATCTCGTTGTCGGATTTCGTCGGCATTATTGTAGTTATGGTGCAACAACCCCAACACTGTCGCATATTGCGGTTTATTGACATAATCAGTCAAGCCCGCCAAATTTAGCGGCGTACCAACCCGCACTTGCGGTCCGAAAATATCGGCGGCACATTCGATAATGTCTTCGATTTGCGAGCCGCCACCGGTTAATACCACGCCGGCAATCAAATCGGATTTAATTTGTTTCGCGTCCAGTTCATGCTTCAGCAGCGTCAACTCTTTTTCTACTAATTTCAACAGCTCCTTATAACGCGCTGCGGTGACCACTGACAACATCTCTTTTGCCAAACTGCGCGGTGCACGCCCGCCGACGCTTGGCACTTCAATTTTCTTATCTGGATTATTGCGTGCCGGTGTGACCGCACTTCCGTAAGCCACTTTAATCTTTTCGGCTTCCATTCTGGAAGTGCCAAACGCATACGCCACATCATCGGTAATTCGATTGCCAGCGTAAGGAATCACTTTGCTGAAACGCAGTGCACCGTTGGTATAGACAATAATATCAATCGTACCGCCACCGATGTCGATTAAGCACACACCCAGCTCTTTTTCATCTTCGGTTAACACCGAATAGCTCGACGCCAAGCCGGAAAACACCACTTCATCAACTTTAAGACCGGCGCGCAACACTGCTTTTTTCAGATTATTCAACCAACTTTGATGACAGGCAATCAAGTGCGCTTGCGCCTGTAAGCGTACGCCTTGCAAGCCGAGCGGATTTTTAATATTCAACTGTTTATCAACAGCAAATTCTTGCGGAATGACGTGCAAAATGCTCAGCCCTTCGCCCATTTTGACCGATTGTGCGATATTCATCGCACCTTCAATCTCATCTTGGGTGACTTCGTCATTTGCAATCGGCACCAAGCCGCTTTCATTGAGGCTTTGGATATGTTCGCCGGTGATCGCCAATGAAACACTGACAATCTGGCAATCAGCAATCGATTCCGCTCCTTCGATCGCGCGTTGGATCGAGTTAACCACCGCATCCAAATCGGTGATACTGCCGCGATCAATCCCTTTTGACGGGCTACTGCCTACGCCAAGTACATTGACGACACCGTCCGGCAGGACTTCGCCCACCACCGCCACGACTTTGGAAGTGCCGACTTCCAGTCCTACTTTGATTTTCGCTTCAACAATCTTTGCCATATTTGTTTTACTTAGTTGTCAATTAATTAATTTCCGTTGCTCTCTGCCGGCGTTTGTACCGCTTGCGGCATCGCTTTAAAGCCGACCGCCGCGCCACGGTTATACCGCAAATCCACATAATCCAGCACTTGATGTTCAGGCACTTCGATTTGCGGGTAGATCGTGGCAAACCGTTCTATTTTTTGCTTCCATTCGCCACGCCCTAATTTCAATACAATGCCGTTGCTCAGGCTGACCTGCCAAGCGCCGCGTCCGTCAATCTGCATGGCTTGCAACGTCATATTTTTCGCTTTTAACGCATTGCTGATTTGATACCAAGCCGATAACACTTCACGGCTCTGAAAATCGTTACCTTGCAAGGCAGGCAACTGTAAATTGCCGCGTTTTTCCGCCGGTAGGCTAAAAATCGCACCGTCTGCCGCCAATAACTGATCACCGTTCCATGATGCCACCGGCGAATATTCCGCCACTGCAATGCTCAATTTGTTCGGCCAAAGCTTGCGCACCAGCGCGCCTCTGACCCACGGCATTTTTTCAATTTGCTGCTGAATGGCTTTCACATCTTGTGAAAAATAGCCTTGCAATTCGCCAAACTCAACCAAACTGTCTCGAATATCGTTATACGAGGTGTACTGAGGCTGTCCGACGACGGCAAACGAATTTAGCGGCTGTGAATCCAACGAGGCTAAAAAATCTTGCCAATGTGTGTAGCAATAATAACCAAATCCTACGCATAATATCACAACTAGCGATTTAAGCGGCAGAAAAAACTTAAAACCGCTCTCCTCCGCTCGTTGCGGCTGAATGCGTTGCTGACTCCGGTTAGGTCTTACCGCCATAACTTATACACTCAACTCCAAAATCTTCACCACCAGCTGCTCGAAACTGTAGCCGTTGACTTTTGCCGCCATCGGGAACAGGCTGTGGCTGGTCATACCCGGTGTGGTGTTGACCTCCACCAGATTAAAACGTCCTTCAGCGTCTGCCATCACATCCACTCGACTCCAACCGCGACAGCCGACGCTATCATACGCCAATTTCACCAAATCTTTCAGCTCCTGCTCACGCGCTTCGCTCAAGCCTGCCGGGCAGAAATATTGAGTATCATCCGAAATATATTTCGCATTGTAATCGTAAAATTCTGCGCTCGGCTGAATACGAATCGGCGGCAACACTTCGCCGTCCAGCACCGGCACAGAATACTCTTCACCGGCAAGCCATTCTTCGATCAGCACGGTTTCATCATATTGAAACGCATATTCAACCGCACTTTGCAGATCTTCGGTGCGTTTTACTTTGGTTAAACCGACACTCGAACCTTCCAACGACGGTTTCACCATTAACGGCAAACCTAATTTAGCCACCACCGCTTGCGGATCAAAGCCTGCAAAACGGGCTTTATGCACCACTTCCATTTCGGCAACCGGCAAACCAAAACCTTTCCATAACATTTTGGTGCGCATTTTATCCATGGTTAAGGAGGAGGTCAGCACGCCGCAGCCGGTATAAGGAATGCCTAAAAATTCCAACACGCCCTGCACCGTGCCGTCTTCGCCGCCACGCCCGTGCAGAATATTAAACGCTCGATCAAAACCTTGCAGTTTGAGCTGTTCCAAGCTCACTTCTTTAGGATCAACGCCATGCGCATCGAAACCTTGGCTTTGTAATGCTTCCAGCACCGCTTTACCTGAATTGAGCGAAACTTCACGTTCCGCCGACGTGCCGCCGTATAACACGGCAATTTTTTGTTGTTTTAACGCTTTCATCATTTACCCGTATTCGCTCTTATTTTTTATTATTCCACAAATCCATTAAATTTCGGGATAATTTACTTACGCTGCCGGCGCCCTGCGCCAACACCAAATCTCCGTCTTGCAATACTTGTTCCATAATCTGTGGCAATTTTTCGGCATCCGACAATAAAATCGGATCGACTTTACCCAGATTGCGGATAGAACGGCACAAGGCGCGACTGTCCGCACCGGCAATCGGCTCTTCGCCCGCCGCGTATACGTCGAGCATAATCAGCACGTCCACATTCGACAGCACTTGCACGAAATCATCAAACAGATCACGAGTGCGTGAATAACGATGCGGTTGGAACACCATCACCACCCGTTTATCTTGCCAGCCTGAACGCGCTGCTTCAATCGTCACATTCACTTCTGTCGGGTGATGGCCGTAATCGTCCACTAACATCACTTTGCCACACGGGCGTTCAAACACACCGAGCTGATCAAAACGGCGCCCTGCGCCTTGGAAATCCGCAAGGGCGGTCAGAATCGCCTCATCACCGATGCCTTCCTCTTTCGCCACTGCTAACGCGGCAATCGCATTCAGCGCATTGTGTTTACCCGGCACATTCAACACCACCGAAATACGTTTGCCGGACGGATAAATCACATCGTATAACCCTTGAAATGCGGTTTGGCGATAATTTTCAATTCGATAATCGGCGTGTTGGCTGAAACCGTAAGTGATCACTTGCCGCCCGACACTTGGAATAATTTCCTCTAACTCTTTATCATCGGCACACATCACCGCCAAGCCATAGAAAGGCAAGTTATGCAGGAAATCAATATAAGTCTGTTTCATTTTGGCGAAACTGCCTTGATAAGTTTCCATGTGATCCGGTTCGATATTGGTCACCACCGACACCATCGGCTGCAAATGTAAGAAAGAAGCGTCACTCTCATCGGCTTCGGCGATCAGATAACGGCTTAATCCCAAATGGGCATTGGTGCCGGCGGACTTCACCAAGCCGCCGTTGACGAAAGTCGGATCCAATCCGGCTTGCGCGTAAATCATCGCGATCATTGCGGTTGTTGTCGTTTTGCCGTGCGTGCCGGCAATCGCAATGCCGTGACGGAAGCGCATGATTTCCGCCAACATCTGTGCCCGCTGGATCACCGGAATCCGCGCTTCGCGTGCGGCAACAACTTCCGGGTTATCGGCTTTAATCGCGCTGGATACCACCACCACACTAGCTTCTTTGACGTTCACCGCTTCATGCTTAAAAAAGATTTTCGCGCCTAATTGCGCCAAACGCCGAGTCACCGCACCGTCGGCAATATCCGAGCCGGTCACCACATAGCCTTCGTTCAGCAACACTTCGGCAATCCCGCCCATTCCGGCGCCGCCGATGCCGACAAAATGAATCTGTTTTACCCGACGCATACCCGGCACAAAATCACGCAGGCGTTTTTGAAAATCATGTTCTTCCATTCTTTTTACTCTTTTCTCTTTTTGATACTTAAATTCATTATTCAGCAACGCTGACAATGACTTCCGCCACCCGATCCGCCGCCAGCGGTTTCGCCATAGTTTTGGCTGTTTCCGCCATTGCCGCCAGTTTATTGCGATCAAGCTGCTGCAAAAGTGCGGTGATCCGCTCCGCGTTCAGCTCACTTTGCGGCACGATCGTCGCCGCGCCGACGTCCGCTAAATAGCAGGCGTTCAAATATTGCTGCTGATCTTTATGCTGAAACGGCACAAAAATCGCCGCACTGCCGACCGCGGCGATTTCACACACCGTCAACGCACCAGAGCGGCAAATAATCAGATCCGCCCAAGCATAGGCTCGCGCCATATCATCAATAAATTCCGTCACTTGTACATTGGCATTTTCAGGGTAACGAGCCTGAATGCTTTCGACATTGCCTTGTCCGACTTGGTGGCGAATTTCCAGCGGTTGTGTGGCTTGCTTCGCCACTTCCGGCATCAATAAGTTTAGCACGCGCGCCCCTTGACTGCCGCCGACCACCAGAATTTTCAACGCGCCTTCTCGCTGCTGATACCGCACTTGCGGTTCCGGCTGCTCAAATAGCGCCTGACGCACCGGATTGCCGACTGCTTCGGCATCAGCGAACGCCTTCGGAAACGCTTGCAGCACACGGGTTGCAATTTTTGCCAGCCATTTATTGGTCAGCCCCGCCACCGCATTTTGCTCATGCAGCACAATCGGCACGCCGCACAGTTTTGCAGCAATCCCGCCCGGGCCGGAAACGTAGCCGCCCATCCCTAACACCGCGTGCGGGTGATAGCGTTTAATGATTTTGCACGCCTGCCAAACCGCTCTTGCGATCGCAAACGGCGCCACTAACAAGGCCTTCAAGCCTTTGCCACGCAAGCCGGAGATCTGGATAAATTCGATCGGAATACCGTGTTTCGGCACCAAAGTCGCTTCCATTCGATCACGCGTGCCCAGCCAGCAAATCTGCCAGCCTTGTTGTTGTAATTTTTGTGCGACCGCAATCGCCGGGAAAACATGACCGCCGGTTCCGCCCGCCATCACTAATAACCGTTTTTGTTCCGTCATTTAATCGTCCCTCAAATGTGCATGCCCGCGCATCAGCCGATTTTCGTGGTCGATACGCAATAAAATGGCAATCACCAGCGCATTAATGATCAAACTGGAGCCGCCATAACTGACAAACGGAAAAGTAAACCCTTTGGTCGGCAAAATCCCCATGGTCATGCCCAAATTAAAAGCACCTTGGAAGAAAAACCATGCCACAACCCCAAATGCAAAATAACCGCCGAAGCGCTGCTCTAACAATAACGATTCTTTGCCGATTTTCAGAATGCGGAATAACAGCAGCGTGAACAGGGTGATCACCGCGATAATTCCGATCAAGCCAAACTCTTCGCCGACGATCGCCATAATAAAGTCAGTGTGCGCTTCCGGCAGATATTCCAGTTTTTGAATCGAATTGCCTAACCCGGTTCCCCAAAATTCGCCGCGCCCGAATGCGATCAGCGAGTTACTCAGCTGAAAGCCGGAACCGAACGGATCGGCAAACGGATCGGTGTACGACGTTAATCGTTTCAAGCGATATTCTGAGGTAAGAATCAGTAGATAAATCGCAAAAAAGCCCAACACCGCCAAGGCGATAAATTGGAAAATTTTGGCGCCGACCATAAACAACATCATAAACACGATAAAGCCCAGCACTACGCTGCTACCCAAGTCGGGCTGAAACAGTAGGAAGCCGGAAATCAGCACCAACACCACGGTTGGCTTGACCACGCTTAACTGTTTGTTGCGCACTTCATCATAACGGCGCACAAAATAGCTGGAGAGATAACAAATCAGCGCAAATTTCACAAATTCCGCCGGCTGGAAATTAAAGAGCACCAACGGAATCCAGCGTCTTGCGCCGTTTACCGTTTTGCCGATGCCCGGCACCAGCACTAACACCAGCAACAATAGCGCAATCAACAGCAAATACGGACTCCATTTTTCCCATTTCTCGACCGGAATAAACACAAAAATATACGCAGTCAGACAGGCAAGCGCCATATACACCAAATCACGCAACGCAAAGTGGAACGGATCATCGTATAAACGGCTGCCTTCGGCGACCGAGGCGGAGGTGATCACCACGAAACCTAAGGTCATTAGCGAGATAAACAGCCAAAACAGTGCGCGATCATACAGCAGATTATTCGGCACAATTCTGACCCAACGCTCCGTTCCTGATTTGATCAAATCCCAACCCGACATTTTATCCCTCTGCTCCGGTTGCCAAGCGGGCAAACATTTCGCCGCGCTGTTCAAAATTTGCAAACTGATCCAAGCTGGCACACGCCGGCGACAACAGCACCAAATCCCCCGCCTTCAAGTGCGGTCGTAATTCGGCTACCGCCTGTTGCATGGTGTCAAACAGCTGACTTTGTGTTGAAAGGGCTGCCAATGCCGCGCCGTCGCGCCCGAAACAATATAATTGGATATGCGGCTGATTGACCGCTTTTGCCAATTCGGAAAAATCCGCGCCTTTGCCGTCGCCGCCGAGTAACAGATACAGCGTGCCTGCTACTTCTAAACCTTGCAACGCCGCCAACGTACTGCCGACGTTAGTGGCTTTCGAGTCATTAATCCAAGTGATTCCGTCTTGACGTTGAACTAATTGAAAGCGGTGATCCAAACCGGAAAATTCGCACAGCGCATGGCATGAAGCGGCGCGTTCAATCCCAGCAGCATCAGCGAGCGCCAGTGCCGCCAAGGCATTCATATAATTATGACGCCCAACTAATTGCATTTCGTCGGTTGCCAACACCGCTTGCTTGTTCACTGCCAATAAAGTGCGGTCATGTTGTTTTAACAGATGATAATCACCTTGCTCACCAAAACGCAGCGGTGCAACCGCACTTTGCGCTACGGCTGGCATCGTGAGCGGATCTTCATCATTGATAATGCAGGTTTCCGCCCCTTGATAAATCATCAATTTTGCTTGACGATAAGCATTTAAATCCGCATAGCGATCCATATGATCTTCGGTCACATTCAGTACCGTCGCCGCTTTGGCACGCAGTGACGTGGTGGTTTCCAGTTGGAAGCTCGATAGCTCCAGCACATACAAATCACAATCGTGTTGCAACAGCGACAACGCCGGAATCCCGATATTGCCGCCCATGCCGACTTTTTTGCCGGCGGCTTTTGCCATTGCCGCCACGAGTGAGGTGACGGTGCTTTTGCCGTTTGAACCGGTGATCGCGATAATCGGCGCCTTAGCTTCCCGGCAAAACAATTCAATATCGCCGACCACTTCCACATCGTTCGCAAGTGCGGTTTGCACTTCCGGCGTAGCCAATGCCAAGCCCGGGCTGATGACAATCAAATCCGATTCCAACAGCCATTGTTGTGGAATCTCACCAAAATGCGCCTGTTTAACAAACGTCGGCAAACTAGGCTGTTTTTCTAACGGCAAATTGCGGGTATCAATCACCCGCAAGTCTACATTTTTATCTTTAAAAAATTCAATACAAGAAAGGCCGCTCTTACCTAGCCCCAAGACGGTGACTTTCTTGCCGCGGTAATCATAGCTGTTATCCGGTTGCATGATGTTGGTATCCTCGTTTGGCAGTCGCGATTAACGCAGTTTCAGGGTGATTAACCCCAATAACACCAACACCAACGAGATAATCCAAAAACGGATAATCACGCGCGGTTCCGGCCAGCCTTTCAATTCAAAATGGTGGTGAATCGGCGCCATGCGGAAAATGCGCTGTTTGCGGATTTTGTACGAACCGACTTGCAAAATCACCGAAATGGTTTCCATCACGAACACACCACCCATCACCAACAGCAGAAACTCTTGGCGCACCAATACCGCAATCGTGCCTAATGCGCCGCCCAACGCTAACGAGCCGACATCGCCCATAAACACTTGCGCCGGATAGGTATTGAACCACAAGAAGCCTAACCCTGCGCCGACAATTGCGGTGCACACAATCACCAGCTCGGCACTCAATTTGATATACGGAATATGCAGGTAGTCGGCGAAATTCACGTTGCCGGTCGCCCATGCTACGAATGCAAAAGCGCCCGCCACCAACACGGTCGGCATGATCGCCAAGCCGTCCAAGCCGTCGGTCAGGTTGACCGCATTACTGGTGCCGACAATCACAAAATAGGCTAGCACAATATAAAACAGCCCCAACTGCGGCATAATTTCTTTAAAAAACGGCACCACCAAACGGGTGGCGTTAGTGTCTTTGCCGATCGCATACATCGCAAACACCGCGACCAATGCCACCACCGACAACCAGAAATATTTCCAGCGCGCGATTAATCCGTCGGTATTTTTGCGCACCACTTTGCGATAATCATCGACAAACCCGATTGCGCCGTAGCTGAACAGTACAAACAGCACACACCACACATAGGCATTGCTTAAATCCGCCCATAACAAGGTGCTCAATCCAATCGAAAACAAAATCATCACCCCGCCCATAGTCGGCGTGCCGCGTTTGCTGAAGTGGCTTTCCGGTCCGTCGTGGCGCACCACTTGTCCGATTTGCAGCATTTGCAGACGACGAATCACTTTCGGGCCAATCCAAAGCGAGATTAAAAGTGCGGTCAGCAGTGCAATAATTGAGCGAAAGGTCAAATATGACACCACATTAAAAATTGAATGATATTGGACTAAATAATCCGCCAACCAAACTAACATAATTTATCCTTCAATGAATCGATCACCTCTTCCATTTTCATGCTGCGTGATCCTTTTGCCAACAATACGACATTCTTTTTGTTGTTTGATTGTTGGTGAATTTGTTGTTGTAAAAATAAAACCAGCTCTGCTTTGTCGTCGAAATGTTTTCCGTGCGACAATCGGCTGATCACCTCGCTTTGCTTGCCGAAACTGACGACAAGATCCAGTGCTGCCTGTTCGGTAAATTCCGCCACTTGTTGATGGCAAAGTTGACTATTCTCGCCCAATTCCGCCATATCTCCAACAACAAAAATGCGAAATCCGGCATAATTTTTTAACACCGCAATCGCCGACTCCATCGAATCGACATTGGCGTTGTAAGTATCGTCTAACAACAAAATATTCGGCTGAACTTGAATCGGATATAATCGCCCCTTAACCGCTTGTTTTTGCTCTAAACCGCACTTCACCTGCATCAAATCCGCCCCTGCCAACATGGCAAGTGCGGTCGCCGCCAACGCATTGCTGACATTATGAATGCCTAAATAGGGCAGCTGAATTGCAATGCTGCCTTGCGCTGTCACCAAGGTGAAATCCGCACCTTGTTGATGCAGACGGATTTGATCGGCATAAAAGTCTGCTTCCGGCTGAGAAAGCGAAAATGAATAGTGTCGATGGTTGCCAATTTCTTGTTGCCAGTCAGCAAGATAATGGCAATCTAAATTGATCACCGCACAGCCGCTTTCAGCTAAGCCACGGTAAATTTCGCCTTTGGCTTTTGCCACCCCTTCCAGTGATCCGAAACCCTCTAAATGCGCCGCCGCTACGTTATTAACTAACGCAACATTCGGTTGCACCAAATCAGTGGTATAGGCAATTTCACCGACATGATTCGCCCCGAGCTCTACCACCGCAAATTGATGCTGCGGCTCTAAGCGTAACAGTGTTAACGGCACACCGATGTCGTTGTTAAAATTGCCTTGAGTGAACAGCACTTGCCCTTTTTGGCTCAAAATTGCCGCTGTCATCTCTTTCACCGTGGTTTTGCCGGACGAGCCGGTCATCGCCACAGTGGTCGGCGCTAATCTGGCTTTGAGCCACTTTGCCAATTGCCCCAACGCCAAACGCGTGTCCGCCACCACTAACTGCGGAACATTAATGTCTGCTTGCGCTTTTTCAACCACCAAAGCGACAGCGCCTTGTTCGACGGCTTGTGCAAGATAATTATGTGCGTCAAAATTGCCGCCTTTGAGCGCAAAAAACAGCGCGTTTTGGCTCGCTTTGCGGGTGTCGGTGGTGATTTGCGACACCACAATTTGCGCGCCGTTTGTGCCAATCAATTCGGCAGACAAAATTTCTGCCAATTGGCAAATATCCAAATTAATCATTGTTGTTCTTCTAACATAAGTTGCTGCACGATTTCTTGATCGGAAAAATGCAGTTTGATATCGCCGATAATCTGGTAATCTTCATGCCCTTTACCGGCAATCAATACCACATCGTCAGCCTGTGCCTGCTGTATCGCATATTGCAATGCCAATTCGCGCCCGTGGATTATGCTGGCATTCTGCGGCTGTTTTAATCCCGCTTGAATATCTTGCAAAATCAACGACGGATCTTCGGTGCGCGGATTGTCATCGGTTAAGATCACTTCGTCGGCAAATTGTTCGGCAATCGCCCCCATTAACGGGCGCTTGCCGCTGTCGCGATCGCCACCGCAACCAAACACGCACCACAACCGCCCTTTGCAATGCAAACGTGCCGCTTGCAACGCTTTTTGTAACGCGTCGGGCGTGTGAGCATAATCGACAATCGCCATCGGGCGGTTTTTGGCGCTGAACATTTCCATTCGCCCGCAAACCCCATTCAATTGATTGACCGTGACGCACAATTTCGCCAAAGAGTAACCCAGTTGCAGCATGGTGGCGGTCACTAATAACAGATTGCTGACATTAAACGAACCGATTAAACGGCTGCGCAGCTCGCCGCTGCCCCAACTGGACTGAAAGCCGATCGTTGCGCCGTCATCATGGAACGCAATTTTTTCGGCATACAGATAAGGGTGGTGATCAATCTGATAATTCGGATCGCAGCTCACCGCCACCGCTTGTGGCAATTGCGCCAGCCATTCCGCGCCGATTTCATCATCAGCGTTGATCACTTGATTTTCACAATCAAGTTCGCTGAACAGTCTGAACTTGGCTGCCGCATAGGCTTGCATGGTTTGGTGATAATCCAAGTGATCACGGCTGAGATTAGTGAAAAGTGCGGTTTTAAAGTGCAAGGCTTCAACGCGATGTTGTACCAAACCGTGCGATGACACTTCCATCACCGCAAATTCTGCGCCTTGCTGCACAAAATCGGCTAAGTTGGCTTGCACTTCTGCCGCCGAACCGGTGGTGTTCGCCGCTTCCACGGTTTTACCGTATAGCCCGTTGCCAATCGTTCCCATCACCGCCGACGGTTTGCCCAACAGTTGCACCCATTGCGCCAGCAGTTGTGCCACGGTGGTTTTGCCGTTCGTGCCGGTGACGCCGACCAGCGTTAACTGTTTTGAAGGATGATTGTAAAATTCGCCGGCAATCGCGGAAAGATGTTTATCCAGTTGATAATAATGAATAATCACAACGTTTTGCTGCGTTGTGATTGTTAGGTGTTGTTCGGGCGCTTCGGTCTGCGCCAAGACCGCACTTGCCCCCTTTTCGAGCGCCTGCAAAATGAATTTTCGCCCGTCTTGCCGGTGTCCGATCAGGGCGACAAACAAGTCGTCCGTTTGCACTTTGCGACTGTCTAGCGTGATGCGCTGCAGTGACAGTCGGGGAAGTCCTTGCAGAGAAAAGAGCTTCGCCAATCTTTGCATAACCGCCCCTTAATTAATGTGACTCGGCTGTGAGGAAACCGATGATTGCTGTTGATCTAAACGAATGATCCGTGCGGCGGTCTCTTCTTCGTTCAAGGCATCCGGCTTCACATTTTGTGAGCGCAAAGTGTGCCCCATAATTTTCGAGAACACCGGCGCGGAAATCGCACCGCCGTAATATTTTCCGGCTTTCGGTTCATTAATCAGCACCACCAGCGCATAGCGCGGATTGCTGATTGGCGCAACGCCTGCGGTATAAGCGATGTACTTATCGACATATTTGGCGTTTTCGAGTTTTTTCGCCGTACCGGTCTTAATCCCGACGCGGTAACCGTCAACCATCGCAGCTTTATTTTTAATCGCCACTTTTTCCATCATGTTGACCACTTCACGGGTGTTTTTCTCAGAAAATACGCGATTGCCAATCACCGGCGGATCCACTTTGGTGATCGACAGCGGGCGGTAAATCCCGAAACTGCCCAAGGAAACATAGGCTCTGGCAAGTTGCAATGGCGTCACGCTGATACCGTAGCCATACGACACGTTCGCCCGTTCAATATCCGACCAACGTTTACGCTCGGCATTCAATAATCCCGACTGTTCGCCGACCAGCCCAAGATTAGTCGCAGTGCCCAACCCGGCATGTTTATAAGTATCCATTAACACATTCGGCGGCATCCGCAATGCAAGGCGGCTGACCCCGCGGTTACTGGAGTTTTCCAGAATCTGATCAAGGGTTTGTCTGTCGCGCGGCGCCACGTCTTTGATCTCATGGCGGTTCAATACCAACGGCCCGGTGTCAATCACTTCATCGCGGCGCACCGCACCTTGCTGAAGTGCGGTCAGCACCACAAACGGTTTCACGGTCGAACCCGGTTCAAAGGTATCGGTAATCGCGCGGTTACGCATTAAATCCGCTTTCACGCCGGTGCGGTTATTCGGGTTATATGACGGTGCATTCGCCATCGCCAACACTTCGCCGGTGCGAATATCCACCAACACCGCAGTGCCGGATTCGGCTTTATTTTCAGCAACCGCTTCTTTAATTTGGCGATACACCATGGATTGCAGCTGCTCATCAATACTCAAGGTCACATTGTGCGCGTCATATTTCTTGGTATCGTCAACCGCTTCCACCATGTTGCCGTAGCGATCTTTACGATAAGTACGCGAACCGTCTTGTCCGATCAGCAGCTTATCAAAACTTTTTTCGATCCCTTCGATCCCAACACCGTCAATGTTGGTGTAACCAATCAAATGTGCGGTTTCTTCTACTTTAGGATAAAAACGGCGGAATTCGGTTTGTAGGGTCACACCCGGAATTTTCAACTCACGTGCATATTTCGCAACGCTCGGCGTCACTTGGCGCGCCAAGTACAGAAAGCGGCTTTTTGGATTTTTACTGATTTTGTCTTTTAAAATTTTATTTGAAGTGCCAATCGCATCTGCCAAGGCTTTCCAACGTTCTTGATCCTGCAACGAGCCCTTTTCAAAAATTTCTTTCGGATCGGCAACCACGGAAAACATCTGCACGCTCACCGACAACCATTGTCCGTTGCGATCTAAAATCATACCGCGCGAGGAGTGGATCGCCTGTGTACGCAACGAACGCTTGTCCGCTTCTTGGTTCAACTTTTTCGAGCTGCTGATTTGCACATCAACCGCGGTCGCCACCAGCGACGCCATGCTGACCAAAATCACGCTGATCACCGTCCAATAGCGCCAACTGACGAAAGTGTTCATCGGTTTCGCCGCACTTTTCGCTGTGGTTCGGGCGGCAGCACTACTGTTGAGTTGCGCGCCCTGCCGGTTTTTATTTTTGTTAAATATCGCCATTGCCAGCACCCTAGTGATTGTTTTCAATAATAACCACTTGTTGATCAGAGCTGACATAGCCCATCTTCAAGCGGTTTGCAATGGAAGTGATCCGCACATTGTCATCCAGTGTCCGTTCTTCCAGCTTTAAATTAATATATTCGTTTTCCAATGCTTGTTTTGCCAGAATCAATTCGCCGTTTTGCGCGTTCAACTGGCGAGTTTGGTGGATAATCCAAATCGTCGCTACCGCACTTCCGACCATTGCCAGCCATAGCAACAACGCAATTTTGTTTGAAACAAACAAGTCGTCCAAAATCAATTTTCTTAACGGATAACGTTCGCCGCTCATCTCTTATCCCATTCTTTCCGCTACACGCAACACCGCACTTCTGGAACGCGGGTTTTGCTGTTGTTCTTGTTCGCTCGGCATAATCGCTTTGCCGATCGTTTTTAAGGTTTGGTTACGTTCGATTTGATCTTCGCGCAGCGGGATCCCTTTCGGAATCTCCACGCCTTTGCTCTGTTTGCGCATAAAGCGTTTCACCATGCGATCTTCCAGCGAATGAAAGCTGATGATCGACAATCGTCCTTGTGGCGCCAGTACTTTTAATGCCGATTCCAGCGCACGTTCCAATTCGTCCAGTTCACTGTTGATAAAAATCCGAATCGCCTGAAACGAACGGGTTGCCGGATGTTTGTGTTTGTCTTTAAACGGCACGGCATCGCTGATCAGCTGCGCCAGTTGCAAAGTACGGTTTAAGCCGCTTTCGCCGTTCTCACGCGCAGTCTTATTAAAATTCACAATCGCGGTGGCGATCCGCTTGGCAAACCGCTCTTCGCCAAAGGTTTTCAACACCCACGCCAAATCGTCAATTGAAACCTGCTGCAACCATTGTGCCGCCGAAAGCCCTTGCGTGGTGTCCATTCGCATATCCAGCGGGCCGTCATTCATAAAGCTGAAACCGCGCTCCGCTTCGTCGAGTTGCGGCGAAGAAATGCCTAAATCCAGTAAAATTCCGTCAACTTTGCCGGTTAACGCCTGCTGCTGACAAATTTCCTCAATCTGCGAAAATGCGCTGTGCACAATCATAAAACGAGGATCTTGGATCATATTTGCTTCCGCAATCGCTCGCGGATCGCGATCGATCGCCAGCAACCGTCCGTTGTCGCCCAATTGAGAAAGTATCAGGCGTGAATGTCCGCCACGCCCAAAGGTACCGTCAATATAAGTGCCGTCTTTTTTTACCGCTAATCCTTGCACGGCTTCGTTTAACAGCACCGTGATATGCGGATTTTTATTCTGTCCTACAGGCAAACTCATATTTTTATTCCATTTGATTAAAATGGGTTCGCGGCATATCCATATATGCCGCTTGCCCTGCTAGTGCTGCCGCCACCGGCGGAAAGATTGTTCTTTCTCTTTTACAATGACAGCGTTTTTAATTCTTCCGAGAGAGCGAATGCGCCGCTGCTGCCGACTTCAATATCTTCGGCAATTTGCGCCAGCCACGCTTCTTCACTCCAGATCTCAAATTTGTTCAACTGCCCGACCAACATGATATTTTTATCGAGTTTAATGTGGTTGCGCAGAGTCGGGGTCAATAGGATTCGCCCGCTTTTATCCAGATTGCATTCGCTGGCATAGCCCAGCATCACCCGTTGTAAACGGCGCTGCTGCGGTTCAAAGTTGGAGAGTTCGGATAATTTCTTTTCAACGATTTCCCATTCATTCAGTGGATATAACAATAAGCAAGGCTGGCGAATATCAACGGTGCACACCATCTGCCCCTCGTTTTGTTCTAAAATTTCGGCGCGATAGCGGGTAGGCACGGCAAGCCGTCCTTTGCTATCTAAGCTGACTGAAGTCGCACCACGAAACATAGAAGCCCTATTTTTTGCTGATTGTTACCACAATTTTCCACTGAATGGCGATTTCGGTCATTTTATCCCACAAAACCCCACAATTCACCACTTCAAACTAAGTTTATTATCTGAGCACGCTTGTTGCAAGTTTTTTGTCAATTATTTGTGTGGTAAGGATCACATTTAATCGATTATTTTTTAAGCATTTTGTGGAATAACAAGAATAGAGAACACCAATTAGGGATTTCGTCTCAAGTATTTTTACTTGACCGGTTGCTGAACTGAAGAAAAAGCGCTTAATTGTAAAGTTAGTAAACTTCAGCCACTTTTTGGCGCAGGCGTGCCAATTTCTGCTTTTTGCTTAAATCAGCGAGCTGTAAGAGGGGCGATAACCCCAAGTACGGTCGGCTTGCCGCTAGGCGGCGAAGTACAGGATAAGTGGAGGCCAAAGTGCGGTTGGTATAGGCAAAACCGTGTAATTGACGTTGATCATCAAGCGTCAATTGCCAATCAATTGGCGGGAAATCCAGCCGCTGTTGCAGCCTTGCTAGCAGCGGATGTTCACTGAGCGGGAAATTGCGCAAAAATTGCTGTTCCCCTTGTTGGCACAAATGTTCGCCTTGCGCCGATAGCGGGCAAATCGCCATTGCGCTGTAACAGCCGCTGCTGGCTTCGGTGCGGCTGCTGAGATGCAACAGTATAAAACCGCACTTTTGCCAAAAATCCGCCAGTGCGTCGCTGTAGCCGAAACTGACTGAGATAAAATCCAGCTTGTCACGGCAATCAGCAATCAGTTTCCGAACCAACTGCCGCCCCAAGCCCTGACGCTGCAATGGCGGTGGCAGTGCGATTCGGGAGATCCGCAGCGATCGCAATTTGCACGCCGCAGGTAAATCGGCTTGAAAGCACAACGCCTGTGCCACTAAATTGCCGCTAGGTCGTCGTTCACCACGCCAAATTTGTGCGATCAACGTTGGATCGTCCATTCCACCCTCAGCAATCGCCCAAATAGCGCCGCCAATTTCTCTGCCATGTTGCAACAGCCAAAAACGCTGTGCTTGCCCATCGAGTAAACGCCGCAAATCAAGCGGCGAAGTGCGGTAGTGCGCCAGTGTCAGCTGGCGATAAACTGCCAGCAGCTTGGTACGATCCGCCACCAGCTCCGGCTGTGTGATTTCCGCCAATCGTGGCGGCTGCTCTGAGGTGTCTGTCGGCAATGGATTATCGCTAACCGATTCCTCTAAACACAACAACGCTTGAATCCAGCGCTCCAGCGGATCGTTTTGCGGATAGCGCAGCGGCTGTTGCAGATGCAAAATTTCACAACTGCGCTGCAAGTACGGTTTGAATTTCAGTTCAAAGCCGCGCCCCGTCCCTTCGTAACCATGAATGGTGGTGGTGAATAAAATATGCTGAAAGTGGCGACTAAATAACGTCAGCATTTCCAGCGGAATCATCGCCGCTTCATCGACAATCAACCAATCTGCGCAGAACGCCTCGGAATTGCTTTCCAGCTGCGCCGCCAGCGCATCGGGAGCGATAAAGTGCGGTTTATGATTTGGACAGTGGGCATACAACGTTTGCACCGCACGTTGATTTGGAGCGGTCAGCCACACCGTTTGCGTTGCACCCAGTTTTTCCGCCAACATACCTGCCAGCGCAGATTTGCCGCGCCCTCGGGCGGCGGTTAATAAGTAGCAATCCTGCTGTGCGGCTAAGATTTGGTTCAACACCTGCTGTTGTTGCTGAAGTGCGGTCGGTGACAACTGCCAGATTTGATGTGAACACTGCGGCAACTCAAATGGCGTATGCTGTGATTGATAACAAGGAATATGATGAGCCTTGATTGACGCTTGTAGCCAGCGATAAAAATGCTGCGGCACAATCGCATCGCTCGTGCCATTCCAGCGCGTTGAATCATAATCTTGACAGGTTAATAGCCGATGCCAGTCGGGCAACAGCAGCAACAGTACGCCGCCCGCTTTCACCGTTGCCGCCACAATCGCCAGTGCCTCTAAATTCACGTTTAAACCGTCTGCTTGGCGTGCGTCATAAATTGCCAGTTCAAACTCTTGCCCTAACAGGTTTTTGGCTTGCGAAAACGGGTAAAACCCCCCGTTTTGAGGCAAATTTTCAATCGGAACAGCAGAGGTATAAACCGCACTTCGCCCAGTATTGGCGGCAAAAAAGCGGCGCAATTGTGGTTGCAGCCAATCATCATCGCCACTCAAAATCGCCACGCGGCGGAAAAACTGCTCGTCTATTGGCATTGCTGTTGTCATGCGCGATCGTAGCCACTACTACTGCTTTTCACTCAAGTACGGATCGTCAAAACCCAGCTGCTGCATAATATCGCGCTCTAGGCTTTCCATTTCCTCAGCTTCGTCATCTTCAATATGATCGTAACCCAACAAATGCAAACAGCCGTGCACCACCATGTGCGCCCAGTGTGCCAGCAACGGTTTTTGCTGCTCGTCGGCTTCACGTTCGACCACTTGGCGACAGATCACCAAATCGCCCAATAACGGCTGTTCCACTTCGGCAGGCGATTCAAACGGAAACGATAGCACGTTGGTCGGGTAATCCTTGCTGCGATAAGTGCGGTTCAGCATTTGGCTTTCGGCCTCGTCCACAATCCGCACCGTCATTTCTAAGTCATCAAGGGTTGGCTTCACCGCACTTTGCGCCCATTGTGCGATTTGCGCTTCACTCGGCAAACCCTGTTGGTTTTCACTCGCCAGTTGTAAATCAATAATCAAATTTTTCATGCCGATTCCACCTGCGCTTGTAACCGCTCTTGTTGTCGCTCTAATTTACGTTGCTCTGCTTGCTGCTGGCGGCGGATTTCATCTTCCTTTTCCCAAATTTCATAGGCTTGCACCACTTTTGCCACCACCGGATGGCGCACCACATCGCCGCTTTCAAAGAAGTTAAAGCTCAATTCCGGCACATTTTGCAGCACTTCCATCGCATGTCGCAAACCGGATTTCTGGCTGCGTGGCAAATCCACTTGGGTGACATCACCAGTGATCACCGCTTTGGAATTAAAGCCAATACGCGTTAGAAACATTTTCATCTGCTCAACCGTGGTATTTTGGCTTTCATCGAGAATAATAAAGGCATCATTCAATGTGCGCCCGCGCATATAGGCAAGTGGGGCAATTTCAATCACATTGCGTTCAATCAACTTCTCCACCCGCTCAAAGCCGAGCATTTCAAACAACGCATCGTAGAGTGGGCGCAGATATGGCTCGATTTTTTGCCCTAAATCGCCCGGTAAAAAGCCGAGTTTTTCCCCGGCTTCCACCGCAGGACGGGTCAGCAAAATCCGTCGGATTTCCTGTTTTTCCAACGCTTCAACTGCCGCCGCCACCGCTAAAAACGTCTTACCCGTGCCCGCAGGCCCGATTCCAAAACTGATGTCATGGCGCAAAATATTGTGCAAATATTGAACCTGATTCGCTCCACGTGGCTTGATCACCCCGCTCTTGGTTTTAATCGCCGTGGCGTGAACTTTCGCACCTTTTTCGCTCTGTTCTTGGTTGTCCGCCTGCGACAAAATTCGGCTCTCCTGAATGGCGATATGTACATCTTCCGGCTCCAGTTCTTTAATTTTGCCTTTGAGCGGCGCAGTTTCGGCGTACAGCTGCTTAATCAGCTTCGCCACCGCTTTCAGCCTCGCCCCGACATGCGAATCCTGCGCCTCGGATTTCAAACTGAAACGAAAATCGCGTCTGGCAATTTGCAGATTAAACGCCTTTTCGATCCGCTGCAGATGATCGTCAAACACCCCGCAAAGCGATTGCAAACGCGCATTATCCTGCGGCTCTAAGGTAAAAGATTCAATAATTTGCTCGCTCAAAACTGCCTCACTACTTGTTAGATTGCGTGAAATTAGTATAAAGGTTTTTCGCCAGATTGGGAAAGGAAAGAAAACTCAAGTGCGGTTATTGTACCGCACTTGGGGTGGTTTATTTAAATTGCACAAGTAGTATTAATAACTTTCAAAATGCTCAATCATTTCAAGTCGTTTCTGATGTCGCCCTCCATCATAAGATGTATTCAGCCATAGGGTTGCTAAAGCTAATGCCTTTTCTTGCGAGATAATATTTGCACCAAAAGCAATAATATTACTGTTATTATGCTCACGCGACATCAATGCACTAAATTCATCAGCACATAAAGCACAACGGATACCCTTAATTTTGTTAGCAGCAATTGAAATACCAATACCAGTGCCACAAATTAAAATCCCTGAATTCACTTCCCCAGAAACGACTAAACTTGCAACTTTCTCAGCATAAACAGGATAATCTGTCCGCTCTGTCGAAAGCGTTCCTGCATCAACAATGTGATAGCCTTGCTTTTCCAATTTTTCAATTAAGAATTGTTTATGCACCAAACCGATATGATCAGAGCCAATCGCGATTTTTTTACTCATTATAATTCTCCTTGAATTGCACACAATGCCGCACCAATTGCACCGTTAAATGAAGATGACGATGCCTTCAATAAGGTTAATTGATCATGAGGCAATGGTTTTCGAGCATAGGATAAGCAATATTTTTTTAATGTAGAATAAGGAAAATCCTTCATATCCATAACCCCTCCACCTAAAACCACGGCATCAGGATCAAAGAGATTGATACAAGTCCCCACTGCTTTAGCAACTCTTATTAAATAGCGATGTATAAATCCATCCGCTTCTGCATAGCTAAATAGGTCATCAATTGGATAATTTTTAGCTGAACTATCGTACCAGCGCTTTAAAGCAATCCCAGAACAATTCGTTTCTAAACATCCATAATTTCCACACCCACAACATAAATCATCATCACCATAAGGGATATGCCCTAGCTCTCCTGCTACGCCATGTGCGCCTAAAAATATTCGTCCTTCATTCCACACCGAAAATCCCATACCTGTACCTAAATATAATCCAAGCACCAATTTATCTTTTAAATTAAAATGTGAAACATCATATATAAGTTGCAAATTAACATCTCTCTCCAACCGCACTTCACAGTTAAAAGTATGACGAAGATAAGGTGCTAATCGATTAAACTCATGTTGAGATATGGATAAATTAGGAACCGATAACACTTGTTGGCGATCTCGTGATATTGCTGCTGGCAATCCTATTACTATACCCTGAACAGAATATCCCTTTGAATAGCCATAACAAAAATCTCTTACTCCTTGTAAAAAGCTCTCTCCAATAATGTCTTTTGTTTTCTTTTTCTCTGTTATCAGTATTTCATTCGATAATCCCATAAGGCAAATTCGAGTATGCGTAGCCCCCATATCAACACCAATAACTACAGCTTTTTCTGTTAGCATACTGCCTCCAAACCTAGCAATATTGTGATAGATTTTCTTGCATCATATTCCATGCTTTTTCAATGTTTGGATCGTTATTGAATAGCCCCGATGTACCCACAATCAATACATCTGCACCAGCATTAATCAGTATTTCATAAGTATTTGGATTGCAAGAACCGTCTATCTCGATTTCATAAGATAAGCTATTATTCTCTCTGAATTCTTTAAGTTCAGTGATTTTGGTTAGCATTTCGGGAATAAAGGACTGTCCTGCAAACCCAGGATCGACAGTCAATACTGTAACTTTATCGACTTTATGTAGATAGTATTTGGCAAACTCAATTGATGTTTCAGGATTAAATATCAAACCGACTTTCATTCCTAAATTTCTAATTTTTTCAAATAGCCTAAATGCTTGACCGGAGATCGTCTCTACATGGACGGTCACCATATCGCAACCTGCAGCAGCTAAGTCATCAATATAGTTTTCAGGATTCGTTACCATAAGATGGCAATCCAAAGGGCTTGTCGAAATTTTATTCACCTGACTAACAAAAAATGGAGATAATGTAATATTAGGAACATAGTGTCCATCCATAATATCAATATGAAAATATCCAACTTTTTTATCTAAAAATTCAATTTGCTCTTTAAATTTAACTAAATCCATGCACATTAAGGATGGTGAAATTAAAATGTTTTTATTCATAAATCCCTCTACTATTAAAATTAACGACTTATCAATCTATCTAAAGCTACCGCAGCAATAATTAATCCACCCATTACAACAAGTTGGTAATAGGTTTGCACTTGAAGAATATTCAAACCATTATTAATAGTTCCAATTATCAAGCCGCCAATTACAACTGAGAAAATTCTACCTTTACCACCAAAGAAGCTTGTGCCACCAATAATTGCGCTTGCAATTGCATAAGTTTCAAACCCAACTCCCGCTAATGGTTCTGCGGCGCCTAATCTGGCAGTTGATACAACTCCAGCTAATCCAGCACATATTCCTGAAATAATAAATACAGCTAAGGTATGAAATTTAACATCAATACCTGAATAATAGGCTGACTCTTTATTTCCGCCTAATGCATAAATATTTCGACCTAATCGCATTTTAGTTGTTAAAAACCATAGAAATATCGCAATGACAATCGCAAATATGACAGGGACAGGAATACCTATTACACTCTGTGCAAAGAAATCAACAAATTCAAAAGAAAAACCGTATACTGAATTAGCATCAGAAATAACTAATGTCATACCACGAAAAATCGCATTGGTTCCCAATGTAATAATAAAAGGGTGTAATCCAGTATAATTCACTAATAACCCATTAATAGCGCCTAACCCGCCTCCGACGAAAACACCACCAATAACAGATGCCCATAAGGGATCAAAGCCCGCTAACATTAATTTAGCTGTCACCATACCTGATAACGCTAAGATTGCACCAACAGATAAATCAATTCCTGCAATCAGAATAGCGAAGAACTCTCCCATACCGATTAATACTGTTACTGAGCTTTGAACAAATATTTGCTGAATATTATTTCCAGTTAAAAAGTATTGCGGAGAAATAGAACCAAAAATAACAACAATAATTGCAAGTATAAAAAATGTTCCATATTGCTCCCAAAACTCAGGGAAATTAAATTTATTTTTCATTGAAAGTAACTCCTTCTCCATCTGGCAGTGCCCAACTCATAATTAATTCCTCTGTCAATCTATCATCATTATCTAATATGGCTGATATTTTACCCTCTCTAAATACTGCAACCCTATCACATACTGACATTATTTCAGGTAACTCTGATGACACCATCAATATTGCCTTTCCATCATTTGCTAACTCTCTCATTATTTTATATATTTCTGCCTTAGCTCCAACATCGATTCCTCTTGTTGGCTCATCAAATATAATAACTTTAGGTTCGCAAGCCATCCATTTAGCAATAATGACTTTTTGTTGATTCCCTCCAGATAACTCCGTGATATTTTGTTCAATAGACGAACACTTTATTGATAATGCTGTCTTTTGTTTCTCTGCTAATTTAATCTCATTCTTTGTATTAAAAGTGCCAAAAGCCCCCTTAAAGCCACCATCTTTTAGACTTTTGGAAAGTGCAATATTCTTATTTATAGTAAAATTAGGAAAGAATCCATTTTCTCGCCTACTTTCTGTAATATATGCCATTCCTTTTTTTACTGCGTCAAATGGAGATGTTGGTGTTATTTTTTCATTATTTAAATAAACTTCTCCTTTTGTTTTTTTGTCAACACCAAAAATACAATTCATTAATTCTGTTCTTCCAGCCCCAACCAATCCAGCAAATCCTAAAATCTCTCCTTTATTCAATAAAAAAGAGATATCATTAACTTGCTTTTTATTCTTTCCAGTTAAATTTCTCACCTCAAAAACAACATCATTATCTACTTCACTTCTATGAACTTGTTTAAAATGAGATTGCAATTCCCTTCCAACCATCAATCTTATTATATCTGCATTAGTCACATCTTTAATCATTCCAGATGTAATACTTTCACCATCTTTTAACACTGTATATCTATCACATATCTTTCTTATTTCATTTAATTTATGCGAAATATAAATAATAGCCTTACCATCCTTTCTCAATTGATTCATTATTAAAAATAGATATTCAATTTCCGAATTAGTCAAGGATGAGGTAGGTTCATCCATAATAATAATATTTACATCAGAGATCAGTACTTTAGCGATCTCAATCATTTGCTTATAAGATATTGAAAGCTCTGAAACCTTCTGATTTAAATCAACTTTAATCCCTAATCTTAGAAGGATAATTGCTGCCTGAACACGCATTGTTTTCCAATCAATAACAGGAATGCCAAAGATTTTTTTATATAATAATCTTCCTATATATAAGTTTTCTAATACTGTAAGCTCATCAATAAGACTAAGCTCTTGATAAATAATTCCGATACCTAATTCAGATGCGATCTTATGATCTAAATATTCATATTCACTTTCTTGTATAGTTATTTTTCCAGATGTTGGCTTATGGATACCGGATAGAACTTTCATTAAAGTTGATTTTCCTGCTCCATTCTCACCTAATAAAGCATGAATCTCATGGGTATAAATATCAATATCAACATGTTTTAATGCTCTAACCATACCAAAATTCTTAGATATCCCCTTCATACTGACTAATAATTCATTCATAAAAACCTCGCTTAGAAGTAGGGGATGGGGATAATGACTATCCCCATTTTTTAATAAAAGATTTATTTAGTAACTAAAATTGAATCAATCGTTTCAAAATTAGGTTCTTGTTCTACAGGGATTTGTTTTCCGCTTTTAACAGCATCGACTAATATCACCAATCCTTTAGCCCCGATTTCGGCTGGGTTTTGTGCGATAGTTGCAGTTAATTTTCCTTCCTCAACCATTTTTTTAGCTTCAGGCACTCCATCAGTACCAACCACTAATACGGAATCAAGCTTTCCAGCATTAATTACAGCTTGAGCAGCTCCCATTGCCATTGTGTCATTAGCTGCATAAAATGCTTTTATGCCGGTATTGCGAGACAAAACATTCGTCGCAACATCTAGTGCTTTAATTCTGTCCCAATCTGCAGGCTGACTTGCTACTAATTTAATTTGAGGGTTCTTTTCAAAAACTTCAGTTGCCCCACGCCGACGAGCCTCACCTGAAGCATTTCCTGCTTTTCCCTCAATAATTGCAACTTCTCCGCCTTGCTCTCCTAATCTATCTACAATAAACTGAGCCGCTTTTGCCCCAACAGCAACATTATCTGTTGTAATAAATGCCTCAACGTTCCCCTTTGCTTTACGTAAATTATCTAGATCGGCCTTTTCATCAAGATTCACCAAATAAATTCCTTGCCGGTAGGCTTTAGCGGCAGGCATGACCAAATTTGCTGGCGATAAAGGCGCAAACGCGATCCCCTTATATCCTTTATTGATCAAATCTTCGAAAAGTTGTAATTGTGATTGATAGTCTCCTTCCGAAGGGGAGGCAAAGATATCTACCGTCACATCTAATTTTTGCGCTTCTTCTTCAATCCCCTGTTTCATTTCAACCCAAAAAGGATTAGACAGTGTTTTCAAAATCACTGCATAATCAGCAGCTTTTGCCGCCATAGAAAATGCCATTCCTAAAATAGCTAAACAGGAAGCAATTACTCTAAAGTTCTTTTTCATGATTCGTCCTCATTTTTAGTTACCAATACCTGTCAAGTTTTAATCTGAACAGAGATAATGCCAATCACTGAACTCACCACTCATACTTTACGGCTGATGTGATTCTGTACAGATGTTCGTATTTATAGCACTAAAATCGATTAAAAAAAGCGATCAACTTCACGGTATAATGTTTTTTGTGAAGTTTTTTTCGAGAAGGACTGATTTTAACGGTGGATATGATTAGATGAATTTTATATAACAATTTGAAAAATAAGTAATTCCCAATATTGAATGAGATTCAATTTATCTTTAGGTATTGATTGATATGATAATAAACTTAAGATGATCATCTATTTCTGACGGAAATAGTCTGTAATATGAAGTGTTTTCTCTAAATTCACTTCTGAAAATGCCATATTCTGCAATGCTACAGAAACAAAAAAGGCATCGACAAGAATTAACTGGAGAATGCGCGCAGATGCATTTTTGCCTAATAATGGTGTATCAGGCGCCGGGGTACAGATAACAAAATCAGATAACTCTGCAATTGGTGAAGTGTAACTATTTGTAATACATATAATTTTTGCGCCATTTCGTCTTGCTACACTGACTGCTTCTAATAAGTCGCTCGTTTTGCCTGAATGCGATACCACAAGCACAACATCCTCGCCACTTAACATTGAAGCTGACATCATCATCAAATGAATATCTCGGTATGTATTACAACGAATTCCTAGCCTTAAAAATTTGTGAGCAATATCGTCTGTAACGGTGTTAGAACCACCGGCGGCATATAAATCTCGATTTTTGGCATAAAAAAAATGTTTTGCCGCCTCCTCTATTACTTTAGAATCAATTATCGATTTACCTTCTTTGATAGTCTGTAACGAAATATCAAAGACTTTATGCACCAGCTCATGAACCGTATTATGTTCTGACAGCTCAATATCAATTGTATTTTTATCATGAAAATAGCGCGATAAATTAGCTCTTAAATCACGGAAGCCACTAAAACCTAATAATTTTGCAACTTTAACGACCAAAGCCTCTGAAACCGAAAGACTTTTGGCAACCGTATGAAGTGCGGTTTTGTTTGTTAAATTTTTTGGATTCAGTAGCCACTCCACAATTTTCTGTTCAGAAGAGGTCATATTTTCTTGAATCATTCTGATTTGTGGAATTAGTGATTCAGATTTTTTACTGTTCAACTATGTAATCTCCATGAAAATTTCTGGCTGTTATTTTATTTATAACACTTAACTGGGCTTGATTCCTAGAACTACCTCACAAAAATTTATATGTGATGCGGATTTCGTCCGGCAGCCATTGGTGATGCACTCGCGGCACCATAATCGCTTCCGCCGGATTCATACCATAATCAATGGTATTCACGATGCTTTGCTTGCAATACCGTTGTGATAATCCGCGCGCCGCCCGGGCTTCCTGTGACCAACCACGGTTTATCGTCTTTCATCACGATCGTTGGTGTCATCGAGGATAACGGACGTTTTTTTGCTGCCACAGCATTGGCATCGCCGCCAATCAAGCCGAACGCATTTGGCACACCCGGTTTGGCTGAGAAATCATCCATTTCATTATTCAGCAAAATTCCAGTGCCTTCGGCAACAATACCGCTGCCGAAATTTAAGTTTAAGGTATAGGTTACCGCCACCGCATTACCGGCTTTATCCATAATCGAATAATGCGTGGTTTGATCGCTTTCATAAGGATGCGGTTTTCCCGGTTTGATCTCCGCCGAAGGGCGAATGCTGTCGGCTTTAATGGTGGTCGCCAATTCATCGGCATATTTTTTCGATACCAACCCTTTCACCGGAATGTTGACAAAATCCGGATCGCCTAAATATTCGGAACGATCGGCATACGCCAGTTTCATGGCTTCCGCATAATGGCGAATGGATTTGGCACTATTTTGCCCATACTCTTGCAGCGGGTAACGTTCTAAAATATTTAAAATTTGTACTAAATGGATCCCGCCGGAGCTTGGCGGAGGCATGGTGACTACTTTATAACCACGATATTCTCCCTCAATCAGTTGGCGTTCGACCGTTTGATAATTTTTCATATCTTCTAAAGTAATCAAGTCGCCATGTTTTTCCATTTCAGCCACAATTTTTTGTGCGATCTCACCCTGATAAAATGCACTGGCGCCTTGCTCGCTAATCAAACGCAACGAGTTAGCTAAATCTTTTTGCACTAGCAGATCGCCAACGCCTAACGGCTCGTCACCTTTAAAGAAAATCGCCTTGCTATCCTGCCATTTGCCGAGATTCTCTTTTTCTGTGGCAATCGTTTGCCCCAGGGTATCACTCACCACAAATCCTTTTTCTGCTAGCTCAATTGAAGGCGCGATCACCTGTGCCAAAGACATGGTGCCCCATTTTTTCAATGCGTGCTCCATGCCTGCAACCGTTCCCGGCACGCCGACAGCAAAGTGCGTGAACAACGATTTGCCGTCAACCACATTGCCATCTTTGTCTAAATACATATCCCGAGTAGCTTTTAACGGCGCCATTTCGCGGAAATCCAGTGCAGTGCAATGCTTTGCTTACTCTTGGCATCATACACCACCATAAAACCGCCACCGCCGATATTGCCGGCATTCGGCAACACCACCGCCAATGCAAACCCAACCGCAACCGCCGCGTCAATCGCATTGCCGCCTTGCTTTAGGATATCCAGCCCGACCTGAGTCGCTAATGCTTGCTCAGTCGCTACCATGCCATTTGCCGCATACACAGGATGAAAAATATCCATGCTCTGATCATAGCGAATCGACGCCTGTTGGCTTTGAGTCGGGATCACGTTCGCAGCAAAGGCTGGCGCCGTAATCGAGGCACTAAATACGGAGAGTGTGAGTGAGGTAATCAGGAAAGATTTATTGAATTTCATCAAAATGCTCCTTATGTATTAAAGTTTCAAATGACTGTAAATTTAATATCTCTTTCACAATAGCATTCAAATCTTAAAAAGCAATAATTGATAAATATTTTTTATATTAAAATTTAATTTGATGAATAATTTATAAAAATAACCGGTAATTATTAAAAAACCCTTTTGCTAGCTTCATAACAAAAGGGTTTTTATGATTATCAAATGATGTTACAAATTCACCACATACTGCCCCACGCCCAGTTCATCTTCTTGGCGGGTGCGTTGGATCACGCTTTGTGGGCTTTGTTGCACGCGCAAGCCCATTTGATCTTCGGTGCGCACCACATCGCCACGCAGCGAGTTGGTCCACACGTCGGTGATTTTAATATCCACAAATTTGCCAATCATGTCTGGCGTGCCAGCGAAATTCACAATGCGGTTGGTTTCGGTTCTGCCTGTCAGTTCCATCACATCTTTTTTCGATGGGCCTTCCACTAACACGCGTTGTTCCGTGCCGAGCATTTTACGGCTGAACTGCATAGCTTGTTGGGTGATGCGTTGTTGTAGCAAATATAACCGCTCTTTCTTCTCGTCTTCGCTCACATCATCTAGCATATCTGCCGCTGGCGTGCCGGGCCGTGCGGAGTAGATGAAGCTGAAACTCATGTCGAAATTTACTTGTGCGATCAAATCCATCGTTTGCTGGAAATCTTCCGTGGTTTCCCCCGGGAAGCCCACGATAAAATCGGAGCTAATTTGAATCTCTGGGCGCACTTGGCGTAGTTTGCGGATAATCGCTTTGTACTCCAGTGCGGTATGGTTACGTTTCATCATCGTTAACACGCGATCAGAACCGCTTTGTACCGGCAAGTGTAAGAAACTCACCAATTCAGGCGTATCACGGTACACATCTACAATGTCATCAGTAAATTCAATCGGGTGGCTGGTGGTGAAACGCAAGCGGTCAATGCCGTCAATTGATGCCACCAGACGCAATAATTCAGCGAAAGTACAAATGCCGCCGTCAAAAGTTGCCCCACGGTAAGCGTTCACGTTTTGCCCCAATAGGTTCACTTCACGCACGCCTTGTGCAGCGAGTTGTGCGATTTCAAACAGCACGTCATCAACAGGGCGGCTCACCTCTTCGCCACGGGTGTAAGGCACCACGCAGAATGAACAATATTTGTTGCAGCCTTCCATAATGGAGACAAATGCGGTTGGGCCTTCAGCTTTTGGCTCTGGCAAACGGTCAAATTTTTCAATTTCAGGGAAGCTGACATCTACGACTGAACTTTTGCCGCCGCGAATTTGGTTCAACATTTCAGGCAAGCGGTGCAGAGTTTGTGGTCCAAAAATAATATCCACATACGGCGCGCGATCACGAATGTGCGCGCCCTCCTGAGATGCCACACAGCCGCCCACGCCGATCACTAAATTCGGGTTGGATTTTTTCAGATCTTTCCAGCGCCCCAATTGGTGAAACACTTTCTCTTGTGCTTTTTCACGGATCGAGCAGGTATTCAGCAGCAGCACATCGGCTTCATCGGCATTTTCGGTTAATTCAAAGCCGTGCGTGCTATTTAATAAATCCGCCATTTTTGATGAATCGTATTCGTTCATCTGGCAGCCCCAGGTTTTAATGTGTAATTTTTGTGTCATGATTCGTTCTTCGTTAGGACGCGGTTATCGACCGCACTAATAGTTAAGATTAAGGGTGAGGCTCATGTTGCCATGAGTTCAAGCCGCGCTATTCTACCGATTTGCATGATTGCTGACCAGTAAAAAGCGATTTTATTTGTGATTTACTTTAGAAAATGGCGTGCTGCGAGTAGAATAAACCGCAATTCAATCAGACGGTAAGGGGCGGATATGCAACATCAAC
Source organism: Testudinibacter sp. P27/CKL/0425 (assembly GCF_052931395.1). NCBI lineage: Bacteria > Pseudomonadati > Pseudomonadota > Gammaproteobacteria > Pasteurellales > Pasteurellaceae > Testudinibacter > Testudinibacter sp. P27/CKL/0425. The sequence continues at coordinate 2,456,724 of NZ_CM128801.1, forward strand.
AAGCGGTGATCATTGTCGGCGGCGGCATGGTTGGCTCGGCGGCTGCGCTAGGGTTGGCGCAATTGGGTGTGAAGGTGCATTTAATTGAACGCGCTCCACTACCGCACTTTGCCCCTGAACAGCCGTACGATATTCGCATTTCTGCGATCAGCGCCGCGTCAGTCGCACTTCTTCAGCAGTTACAAGCGTGGCAAAGCATCAAACAGATGCGCGTTTGCCCGTATCGTCATTTGGAAACGTGGGAAATTGACGGCTTTTCCACCCGTTTTTCCGCCGAGGATCTGAATTTGCCTGAATTAGGTTATATGGTGGAAAACAATGTGCTGCAACTTGGGTTGTGGCAGCAATTTAGTCATTACCCGAATTTGAGTTGCAGTGTCGGCACGGACATTCAGCAGATTGAAAAATGCGATGACGATCACTGGCAGATCACCCTAACGAATGGCGAACAATACACTGCGCCGTTGTTGTTAGCCTGCGACGGGGCAAATTCTCAACTTCGTCCACTGGCTGGCATTGGGCTGACGGGCTGGCAATATCGCCAAAGCTGCTTGTTAATTTTAGTTGAAACCGCACTTGAGCAGCAAGATGCCACTTGGCAGCAGTTTTTCCCGAGTGGCCCTCGTGCCTTTTTGCCGCTGTTGGGCAATCAAGGTTGTTTGGTGTGGTACGACAGCCCTGAGCGAATTCGCCAGCTGCAACAACTGTCATTAGATAAACTCGATCACGCCATTGCCAGCGCATTCCCTGCTCGTTTAGGCAGCGTGAAAAGCCGCAGCACCGCGGCGTTTCCACTGACGCGCCGCCATGCGCAAGCGTATGTGAAAAACGGCATTGTGCTGTTGGGCGATGCGGCGCACACCATTAACCCGTTAGCAGGGCAAGGGGTGAATTTGGGCTTTAAAGATGTGAACGTGTTTTTATCCGTGGTTGCTGAGGCACAAAAGTGCGGTCAGGCTATTCATAATCCTGCGGTGTTAGCGCGCTATCAGCGGTTGCGCAAGCCTGATAATCTGTTGATGCAAAGCGGCATGGATCTGTTTTATAAAGGTTTTAAGCACGATCTGCTGCCGCTAAAAATCGCACGTAATTTGGCGTTATTGGCGGTGGATAAGGCAACACCGCTGAAAAAGCAAGCGTTGAAGTATGCGTTAGGCTTGTAGCTGGGCGCTGGTTATTCTCGGTTGGTTGTGATTTAACGATCGGGTTTTGCCGATGGCGCGACTGATTTTTCTCTTTCAACTGTAGTGTGGGCTTGCCAGCCCACTTACATTTCAGAGTAAAACGTCAGTCCGCAATGTGATGAACCGTTACTGCACCACCAACATACCCATACAGCCTTTATCCGCCAACATTAAATCACTGCTGCCAAAGGTGAAAGGATAATTATTCGACGAGGCATGATCAAATTTCACCAGCAATGAAATATTGCCGTTCAACCACACGGTATCTCGCCAGCTTAATTGTGAAGCATCCACCAATTGCCCGTTAAATGATTCCAACATGAATCTCGCCCCTTGCACGCTAAAGCCAATTGGCGAAGTGGCGGTTAAATTCCAACGTTCATACGAACCTAATTTCGCATTCACATCAATACGGCGCGGATCAAATTTTTGGCGGTTGATTAAGGCGTTATCCACATCAATCACAAAGTCACGCTGCTGCGCCACCTCCACCTGATGCGAAAGTTGCTCCGCGCGCTGAAAATCCGGTTTTTGATTAAACACCGAAAGCAAGCCGTCAGGACGCAGCTCCAACACGGTGTTATCCACAAGCTCGTCATCATCGGCAAACCAAGCGGTCAATGAATCCAAAAAGCCGCGTTTTTCGCCGCTGATCAACGACACATTGCCGCCTTCATTCAGATCAACCAGTATCTCAATTCGTTCGCCCGGCGGCACAAATACTGACCGCACTTCGCGCAGTTGCGGCAAGAAGCCGAGACTGCCTGCCAGCACAAACAAGCTGCGTCCGTCATCAAGACTTAATTGGTAACTACGGGAAACCGAAGCGTTCAAAATGCGCAGCCGCACCCAGTCACGCGCCACATTGAGATAAGGCGCTTCACCGCCGTTAACGAACAGTCGGTTGCCCAAAAAGTGTTGTTGATTCAAGTTGAACAGCTGTTCACCCTGACTGTTCAAACTTAAATCTTGTAAAATTAATGGAATATCATTAATCCCGTATTTATTCGGCAAATTGGCTTTGCGGCTTTCGGCGTCATCAATCAACCACATTCCCACTAAGCCGCGATACACCTGATAGGCGGAATGCGCCAAGGTATCGGCATGATACCAGCAAGTTGCTGCGGGTTGAGTAATCGGCACAATCGGCGACCACGAGGCGGACGGCTGAAACTGTCGCCCGATACCGCCATACAATTCTCCACTCACCTGCAAGCCCTGCAAGCTGAGCGAAACCGCCTGCGGCAGCTGGTTACTATAGTTCAGACGAACGAAATCGCCTTGCTTACAACGAATCGTCGGACCGAGATACAAGCCGTTAAATCCCCAAGCCTCAACTTTTTTATTGTGATCAAACACCCGATTGCTGCTTCCCATTGTCAGCAACACCGGACGACCGCGTCCAATGTCCAACAATGGCGGAATATGCAACGGCTGCTTGCCGGCGGCTATCGCCAGCGGCGGGCAAACCGCACTTGCTCCCAGCAGGCCGGCGTTTTTCAGTAATTTTCGACGAGATAAATCGGGTTTCATCTGAGCCTGCCGTTTAAGCCTTGGTGGATTGTGCAATTTCTTGATCAAGTTGCTCAATTTTCTGTTTCATCACCGCATGGCAATGATTCATCAGTTCGCGTACGTTTTCACGGTTGTAACCAGAGGTGTCAATTGGCGGCAACATTTCACAAATCACTTTGCCGTTGTCCCAACGGTTCAAATCAATTTTATTGTGCAAATTGCTGCAGCACACCGGCACAATCGGCACGCCCGCCGCAACTGCCGCATGGAACGCCCCGGTTTTAAATGGCAGCAACCCGCGACCACGGCTGCGCGTGCCTTCCGGGAACATCCAGATCGATACCTTATCTTGATTGATCCGTTTTGCTAACTCGCCCATGGTCGAGTGCGCTTTGCTTTTATTGTCACGATCAAGCAAGATATTGCCACTTGCCCAATAAAGTAGCCCGAAAAACGGAATAAACGCCAAGCTTTTTTTACCTACGCTCACAGTTCGCGGTCTGACCATATAAGCCATCGTCACCATATCATAGTTATTTTGGTGGTTACCGATATAAATACACGACCCGTTATTGTCTGCATTCGGCGCAAAACGGTGTTCGACTTCAATGCCAAATAACGGATGCAGGCGCCCAAACCAACGCGCGACCACGCCGACATTGCTTGGGTTTTTAAAACGGATAAGCGAATAAATCGTTCCTAAGATACAGATTAAAAGTGCGACGAAAATCACCGCAACAGCACGCAAAAATAATAACATAGACACATTCCTAAAAATTTTGCTAGAGTATAGCGAAAATAGCAAAATATGTGTATCAAATCAGCATAATTCCAATAAAAATAGACCGAAAACATGACAAAAACCTATTTTATTGCCGATCTACATTTAAGCGAGCAGCAACCGCACTTAACCGCACTTTTCACCCGATTTATGCGCGAAGAAGCCGTGCAAGGGGAAGCGTTATATATTTTAGGTGATCTGTTTGATTTTTGGATTGGCGATGATGAAAACTCCGCCCTTGCACAACTGGTGCAAGCAGAAATTAAACGCCTAACCGAACGCGGTATTCAGGTTTATTTTCAGCACGGCAACCGCGATTTCTTACTTGGTATACGTTTTGCACAAAAGTGCGGTCTGGTGCTATTAGGTGATTATCATGTGATCGATTTATACGGCGCGCCAACATTATTATGCCATGGCGATACGCTGTGCACTGACGATCTGAATTATCAGCAATATCGCAAGAAAGTTCATACTCGCTGGCGGCAGCGGATCTTTTTGTGTTTGCCGTTATGGATTCGCTTATGGATTGCCAATAAAATCCGCCGTAAAAGCCAGAAACAAAAAACGGAAAAGCGCGCCGAGATCATGGACGTTAATCCGGATTTTGTGGTGAAAATCATACAACACTTTAACGTAACTCAACTGATTCATGGACATACCCACCGACAAGCAACACATCAAATTGATACGGAAAACCGCACTTTTACTCGAATCGTGCTTGGCGATTGGCGCGACAGCGCACCATTTTTAGTTTATACACAAAACAGGTATCAGTTTGATGAAATTAAGGCATAACAGACAAAGAGCGGTTTTGAAAACCGCTCTTTAGCATTTATTCGCTTGATATTATGGTTATTTAAATAAATTCCGGTGGCGTGAACGAGTTGGTTTCAATTGGCTAATCAACACCAATCCTAACACCAAAATATAAGCGGCAAACACCACAATCAGCCATTGCGGCATGGCGAAGCCCAGGAATGACCATTGCAGTTCGCTACATGAGCCGTAAGCTTCGAACATTTGCGGCAGCCATTTGTTTAACGGCAACGTAGTTGGAAATTCCACCATCAACGGACATTGATTCCACGGTGCCGGATTAAGTTGGTAATCCGTATGCTGTAACGCCAGCAACAAGCCTTTCACCGCACTGAACAAGCCGATTGCCAATGCCAGTAAGCGAATCAGCAGCGAACGCGGTGCTAACATTCCAATGATTGCCGCCAATGCAATTCCAAGAATCGCCACCCGTTCATAAATACACATCACGCAGGGTTCAAGTTTCATGCCGTGCTGAAAATACAAGCCCGCGCCCTCAAATGCAATACAAGAGAGCAGCAACAAAAACCAACTGCCGCGACTGAGCGAGGCTTGCTTTAAATAACTGAACATTCGCTTTCCTTCTTATGGTGTAACAAGCAGACCGAGACTTTCAAACCAAGGCATCAGTTTCGGTAAAAATAATTCTACTGATATTAACCCAACTAGCGATAAAACGATAGTATAAGGTAAAGCCATGTAAACCATTCGCCCATAAGATAAGCGAATTAATGGCGCAAATGACGAAGTCAGCAAGAATAAGAACGCCGCTTGTCCGTTCGGCGTCGCGACCGACGGCAGATTGGTGCCGGTGTTAATCGCCACGGCAATCAGTTCAAATTGCGACTGAGAAATAGTGCCCGCCGTGAGTGCCGCTTTGGCTTCATTGATATATACCGTGCCGACAAATACGTTATCGGAAATTGCTGAGAGCAAGCCGTTAAAAATATAAAATAGCGCTAATTGCGTTTCTTCTGACGCATTCAAAACGAATTGAATAATCGGTTGGAATAACCCTTGATCGATAATCACTGACACCACTGCAAAGAACACCACCAACAAGGAAGCAAACGGCAGCGCGTCTTGAAATGCTTTGCCTAAGGCGTGTTCCTCGGTCACGCCGCAGAATGCCGTTGCCAGAATAATCACGCTCAAACCGATTAAACCGACCGCCGCCAAATGGAAGGCTAAGCCGCAAATCAGCCAGATTCCGACTAATGCCTGAATATACAACTTCGCACGATCCTGATCGCTCAGTTTACGGGCTTGTTCGCGTTCATAACGAGCCAATACCACCCACACTTTTTGCGGTAAGCGTTGTCCGTAGCCGAACACTTTAAAGCGTTCTAATGCAACACAAGTTAAAGTTCCGCAAATCAACACCGGCAAAGTGACCGGCAGCATTCGAAGGAAAAATTCACCAAATCCCCAGCCGGATTGCGCAGCAATAATCAAGTTTTGTGGTTCCCCAACCATGGTCATCACCCCACCAAGTGCGGTTCCGATTCCAGCGTGCATCATTAGGCTGCGTAAGAAACTACGAAACTGTTCCAACGTATTGCGCGACATATCAATTTTTTGGTCGTTAAAAATATCGTCGGAATTATCATCGAAGGTATAACCGGACGCCACTTTATGATACACCGCATAAAATCCGGTGCCGACGCTGATAATCACCGCCACCACGGTTAACGCATCTAAAAAAGCGGATAAAAACGCCGAACAGAGACAAAATGCCAGCGAAAGGCGTAGTTTAGAATGGATTCCCAATAATAACTTGGTGAAAATAAACAGCAGCAACTGCTTCATAAAGAAAATTCCCGCCACCATAAACATCAACAGCAACAGAACTTCAATATTCGCCATTACCTCGTGCATAATTTGATGCGGCGTGGTCATGCCGATAAAAATCGCCTCAATAACCAGCAATCCCCCTGCCTGCAACGGATAACATTTTAATGCCATTGCCAAGGTAAAAATAAACTCGGCGACTAATAGCCAGCCAGCCCAAAAGGGGCTGATAACAAAATAAACAATCGGATTAATAATTAAAAACCCGACAATACACAGCTTATACCAATCCGGTGTTTTCCCTAAAAAATTACGCAAAATCGCACGACTATAATTCATTTTTTTGTCCTGAAATGCTTTTTAATTTAAATATGATAATAAATTGAAGCCTATTGTAATCAAGATTGCTCAAAAGGATAGGTTCGTTGTGAGCGAATGTAAAAAAATGCTAGCTAAATCACATTTTAACGAACTAACCTTCGATTCGTTCTCCGTTCGCTTGATCTTCAAAAATCAGCGAAACCGAGTTGACGCAAAAGCGCAAACCGGTCGGCGGCGGACCGTCGTCAAAAACGTGTCCCAGATGAGAATCACAATGCCCGCAGCGAATTTCGGTGCGATGACGTGCCAGGCTGTAATCATCCAAATAACGAATCGCCTGATCCGAAACCGCCTGATAAAAACTCGGCCAGCCGCAGCCGGCATCAAATTTGGTGTCCGAAAAGAAAAGCGGCGAATCGCACAATAAACAGCGATACAATCCGACATTCTGTTGTTGCAATAATTTTCCGCTAAACGGCCGCTCGGTTCCCTGTTCCAGACAAATTCTCCGCTGTTCCGCACTGAGTTGTTCTTTGGTTTTCATATTTTCCCTTAAATTTCATCTCCTAAACTGAAGCCATTCTAAAACAAAATACGGCAAAATATCTTGATTTTTCTGCCTCTATACCTCTTTTTCATTATCTGCTATATTTTTCCCGCTATCTTGACTTGCCTCAATAATTTGTTGTTTCAGGGCGAGGTAAACCTGTGATATACTTCACAGAGTTACATGAAACTGCCATTACGCAGGAAAACACTACGAAATGTAATGTTTTTCGGCAAAATAGCAGCGAAATGTAGTAATTTTGTTAAACTTAATGAAGGGTAAAAATCTCATGGCAATTAAAATTGGTATTAATGGTTTTGGCCGTATCGGTCGTATTGTTTTCCGTGCAGCGCAACAACGTGATGATATCGAAGTTGTTGGTATCAACGACTTAATCGATGTTGACTACATGGCTTATATGCTGAAATACGACTCAACTCACGGCCGTTTCGACGGCACAGTTGAAGTGAAAGACGGCAACCTAGTTGTTAACGGCAAAAGCATTCGTGTAACAGCTGAACGTGATCCGGCAAATCTGAAATGGAACGAAATCGGTGTTGATATCGCTGTTGAAGCGACCGGCCTGTTCCTGACTGATGAAACCGCACGTAAACACATTACTGCCGGTGCTAAAAAAGTTGTTTTAACCGGTCCATCTAAAGACAACACCCCAATGTTTGTTAGTGGCGTAAACTTCAGCGAATACGCAGGTCAAGATATCGTTTCTAACGCATCATGCACCACTAACTGCTTGGCGCCTTTGGCTCGCGTTATCCATGAAACTTTCGGCATCAAAGACGGTTTAATGACCACTGTTCACGCAACCACTGCAACTCAAAAAACTGTTGACGGTCCTTCAGCGAAAGACTGGCGTGGCGGTCGCGGTGCGGCACAAAACATTATCCCTTCATCAACCGGTGCTGCTAAAGCGGTAGGTAAAGTATTGCCTGCATTGAACGGTAAATTGACCGGTATGGCGTTCCGTGTTCCTACACCAAACGTTTCTGTGGTTGACTTGACTGTTAACTTAGAAAAAGCAGCTTCATACGAGCAAATCAAAGCAGCTATCAAAGACGCGGCTGAAGGTAAAACATTCAATGGCGAATTGAAAGGCGTATTAGGCTATACTGAAGATGCTGTAGTTTCTACTGATTTCAACGGCTGTGCGCTGACGTCTGTATTTGATGCAGACGCCGGTATCGCATTGACTGACACTTTCGTTAAATTAGTTTCTTGGTACGACAACGAAACCGGTTACTCAAACAAAGTATTAGACTTAGTTGCTCACATTGCTAAATAATTGAGCAGACCGTTGTGATGAAATACCGCACTTCAAGTGCGGTATTTTTTTATCTGTCGATTGAGGATTCGATTCTCTGCCAAATAAACCTAAAGTGCGGTTCGGAAAGAAAGACTATCCGTCAGCTCACATTACGCCTTACTTTAAGCACAAAAAACCTCGGCATAGTAGACAAAAATGTGGCTGAAATCTCGCTTAATCCCTTATAGAATAAGGCGTTAAGTGAGATTTTTTAAAATGACCAAAAAATTGCTATTTCTGTGGTTCAGAACACATTAAAAAACACGGTAAAAATTCAGGCAAGCAACGCTATAAATGCTTGGATTGTTTACGGACATATTCTCACACAAATTACCTTCAATCCGCCCAAATCTGGCACGATTACACCGTCGGAAAACAGACGTATAAGCAGCTTGCGTTAACCTATGATTGTTCGGTCAGGACTATCCAAAGGCACCTGAAAAAAGCCCCTAAAACGCCACTCAGCACACCGCAAACCACAATGTTGAATCTTATTATGGATGTCACTTTTTTCGGGCGACAATTCGGCGTATTAGTCATAATGGATTCCCGCTCAAAAAAGGTGATTTACCACCAAATCGTTCGTACCGAAAAGGACATTTACTATACCAAAGCCATCAATCGATTGCGTAAAAAAGGATTTATTATTCAATCTATTACTTGCGATGGGCGACGGGGCTTATTGAAAGATATATTTAATACGCCAACCCAAATGTGCCAATTTCACCTTGTTGCAATGGTGATTCGCAAGCTGACGAGAAACCCTAAATCCGTTGCCGGAAAGGAACTGAAAACAATGGTTAAAACACTCAAGCAGAGTCACAAAAATGACTTTTATGTCCGTTTGCATCACTGGTTTTTGCAGCATAAAGCTTACTTAGAAGAACGGTCTGATATACCCGATAATCAGGGTAAATTTCCTTATAAACATCGCAAATTGAGAGGGGCTTATGCCAGTATTAAACGCTATATGGATTACTTGTTTGTCTTTGAAAAATACCCGGAGTTACGGATAGAAAAAACGACAAATCGGCTGGAAGGGCTGTTTAAGGATTTAAAGCAGAAATTATCCGTTCATAATGGACTAAACCGAAGGAATAAGATTATGTTTATACAGGATTTTTTGAATAAAAAGAGCTAGAAAAACTAGCGCTTTAAGAGGAGTAGCCACAAAAATGTCTAATAGAAGCTTAGATCTCAAAATCAGCCACATTTTTGGCTACTATGCCAAAACCTCGCGTAACGGCGAGGTTTTTCATGGTTAAGACAAATTAACCGGCGACTTCTGAATCCGGATCGCCGTTGGCGATTGGTTTTAACATCAGGAAGAACGCTAAGGTAATAACAACCGTGATAGCAAAACCGACGTAAACCGCAGTTTGATATTCTAAACCGAAGCCAATCGGCGCGTATGCCAAGAAAGTCGTACAGACAGTCGTCATAAAGATCGCTGGAATAGTACATACCCAGTGGAACTTGTTATAGCGGTATAAGTAAGCTGCTGCCACCCATAACATTACGGTCGCCGTTGTCTGGTTCGCCCAGCCGAAATAACGCCATAAAATAGAGAAGTCTACTTTTGACACCGCAAAACCGACCGCAAACAATGGGATCGCGATCATCAGACGTTTAGCAATATTACGTTGATCTAAGTGGAAGAAATCCGCAATTAACAAACGAGCTGCACGGAAGGCAGTATCGCCAGAGGTAATCGGCAGAATAACCACGCCTAACACCGCTAACACACCACCGAACACGCCCAGCATACCGATAGCCGAATCATACACCACTTTAGACGGTGTACCGGCTGCAATCGCGGCATTCATCGCTTCGGAAGATTCATAGAAACTCAAACCGACCATACACCAGATCAGTGCGATAACCCCTTCACCAATCATCGCACCGTAGAAAATAAAGCGACCTTCTTTTTCATTTTCGGTGCAACGTGCCATTAACGGAGATTGTGTGGCGTGGAAGCCGGAAATCGCACCACAAGCAATCGTGATGAACAGTAACGGCCAAATCGGCAACCCTTCTTTCGGATGCAGATTTTGCAGGAAAGTAGAGAAATCAACATCCATGCCGATTGAGCGGAACATCGGAATACCGTTCCAGATTAATCCTAACAGCATACCAACTGTCATAAACAACAATAATGCGCCAAACAGCGGATAAACTCGACCAATAATTTTGTCAATCGGCACTAAGGTGGCAATGATATAGTAAACAAAAATAATCGTAGTCCAAATCACCAAAATTTGCGCATTGCTTACGCCTGCATCTTCATTCACTGCACCGACAGCACCGGAATTCAATAAATCACCGGTAATATTGGTTAACAACGATGCCGGACTTGCCACAAACACCACGCCCACTAATAACAACAATAAAATTGCCAACACATTCATAAAATGTTTGACCGGTTGTCCTAAGTATTTACCGGCTAAGAACGGAATATTCGCCCCTTTATTACGGATACTGAGCATTCCGCAGAAATAGTCGTGTACCGCACCGGCAAAAATACAGCCGAATACAATCCACAACATTGCCACCGGACCATATAACGCCCCCAAAATCGGTCCGAAAATCGGGCCTGTTCCGGCGATGTTTAATAACTGAATTAACCAGATTTTTTTCTTTGACATCGGCACATAGTCTACGCCGTCCGCCATTTGATGCGCAGGTGTCGCTCGCGCGGGATTGATTTTGAAAATTCGTTCGATAATCGAACCGTAGATGAAATAACCAGCGAGCAGTAATGCAACGCAAAGTAAGAACCATAACATAGTAAGCACCTCAAAAATTTGACATATTAGGGTGCGGGCATTCTACCAGAATTTATGATGAGTGAAAGAAATGTAAAAAAATATTGAATAATTTTATATCAGAAATGTGATAAAAAACACAATTTGTCTACAAGCTGGCTGCAAACATGAACAAATAATCAGATTAATCCCCCATTTCGAGGTAGCAAAACTGCCATTCTGTTGCCGGAATAGAATCGCTCCGCTGCCGATAAAACCCAAATAACCCCCCCACTTCAATTGAAGTGCAATCGAAGCAGGGGGTTATTCTTGATGCGGTGGCGATTAGAGATTATTTCGTTTCGCCTGCGTTATCTTTCTTTTCCAGTTCCGGATCTTGTTTCACAATCGGCACGCAACGACGGCAGCCGCCGCCTTGATCAACGCCCATGTCGCTGCAAAGCTCGTTGTATTTATCCAATACTTTTCTGAATAAGCCTTTTTTCTGCGTTGCAGACTGTTCTTGTTGTCCCATATCTTTCCCCTAAATAAACGATTCGCCGTAGATAACTTGTCGACTAATCACGGAAATTATTAAATTGGAACGGCTGCCCCAATTCCGCACTTTTCACTAACTGAATCACCGCTTGCAGATCATCACGCGATTTACCGGTCACCCGCACTTGATCGCCTTGAATCTGGGTTTGCACCTTAATTTTGGCGTCTTTCACCAGTTTGGTGATTTTTTTCGCCATCTCGGTTTCGATCCCTTGCTTAATTTTTACTTCTTTGCTGTAAATTTTGCCGCTGTGCTCAAATTGATCGTCAATATCCAGCGAATTATTTTCAATTCCACGTTTAATCATCGCATTGCGCAGAATATCCAACAGCTGATCCACTTGGAAATCCGACTCGCTGCTGACTTTAATTTTGACGTCTTTTTCGTTCAGCTCAATCGTGGCGTGAACGTTTTTAAAATCCCAGCGGTTGGTCAAATCACGGTTGGCATTTTCCACCGCATTTCTGACTTCGTGGACGGTTACTTCCGATACGATATCAAAAGAAGGCATAATTTATTTCTCCTAAATCTCAATTTTTTGGTTTTTAATATTTAAAACGCCAGCATTTGAAAACGGCGATTTGCCTCTAATAATAACAAAAGTGCGGTCAAATCGGCAAAGTTAATCACAATCTGTGCTTGTTGCTGCACTTTTGGTTTAGCATGAAACGCTACGCCATAACCTGCTTCAGTCAACATCGGCAGATCATTTGCCCCATCACCGATAGCAATAGTGTTCTGCTGGCCAATGGCAAAGGTTTCGCGCAAACGGTTCAAGGTTTCCGCTTTATACGCCGCATCGACCACCTGCCCGACCACTTGCCCCGTCAGAAAGCCGTCGGCGATTTCCAATTGATTCGACACTGCCGCATCTAATTTTAAGTTTTGCTTTAAATAATCGGCAAAATAGGTGAAGCCACCGGAAGCAATCGCGGTGCGCCAGCCGTGCTGTTGCAACACTTGCAGAGTTCTCTCCAAACCGGGCATCAACGGCAGCTTCGACCGCACTTGCTGTAAAATACTTTCCGACGCACCTTTTAACGTGCCGACTCGGCGACGCAAGCTCTGCTCAAAATCCAGTTCACCACGCATTGCCAGCTCGGTGATTTCCGACACCAGTTCGCCGGTTCCCGCCAATTTGGCAATTTCATCAATACATTCGATCTGAATGGCGGTCGAATCCATATCCATCACTAACAAGCCGGGCTGCTGCAATTGCGGCGCTTCGCCTAACACCGCCAGATCCAATTCCAACTGATGTGCCGTTTGCAGCAATGTCGGGCTTGACTGGGTTTTTAATATCACGGCAACGTACTGTTCTGTCACCCAAGCATCGCACAGCAACAACGCTTGTACGCTGCGTTCGGAAAAAGCCAACAGCTGCGCTTTATCCAGCGCTTTGCCGTACAGCACAAATGTGTGCTGCGGCGCGCCGGTGGCATAAGTCGGATTTAATTCAGCTGGAAATTTCCAAAAACCGGTGATCGTATTTAAAGCGTGTTGTGGCATAATCGTTCCAGAATGTTTTAATATGCTATAATTTGCGGTTGCTGGGCGTTATTAATAGCATAATTTGACAGTTTTGAACATTGATTTGAAATGGATACGAGGCGACGTTGGTCTATTTAAACAAAGAAAAAGTCATTAAATCGGCTTTATTGCTGACGATTATTCTGGCTTGCGCAGCGATTATGAGTGTGATTCTGTACGGCGTGAACCAGTTTAAGGTCGGTTCGCAGCTCGCCAGCATCAATCAGGTCTCTTATCTGTCGCATACTCTGGTGCGCCAACAGGCGAATCTACTGTCAGTGCTGTTAGTCAACAACGCCAAAACCGAAAGCCTTACAGATAGTCTCGATCAATTCCGCTTGCAGGAGTTTGTACTCGACGCCACAGTCTATTCTGCGCAAGGCACCATTCTGGCACAAAGCAGCAACAATTTTAATTTTCGCCAACGAATCAGCTTAGATAACTCGGGCAGCGATGAAAACCACAGCAGCCAGCAAATCGTCGAACCAATTCACTCCGCCTCACGCGGCTTGCTCGGTTATCTGCGCGTCACCTTCGACACTCAATACGGCGGGCAAAGCAGCCAAAATAAAATCAATGCCTTGTTTCATCATCTGTACGGCGAACTGATTATCGTATTCCTATGCGGTGCACTCCTCGCCAGCAGCATTCACTATTTCCTACGCAAGCGACGTAAAATCGTGGTGATCAATAAAGAGGGTAAAAGTGCGGTTAAAGCAACTGTTAATAACCCTGCACGGCAATTCCATTCCAGACGAAGAAAATTTAGATAGCAGCTAACTTCAATCCGATTTGGATTTATTTGAACTTCCCTACAATTACTGATAACATTCGATATATAAAAAAATATATCACGATATAGAAAGGGAACTCTATGTTATTCAAGAAAAAATTAGCTTTTTTAGCTACACTCATCTGCTGCTGTATATCTTTTTCAGTAAGCGCACAGCGAACCGTTGTCGATCAATTAGATCGTGAAGTGATCATTCCCGATCAGATTGAAAGAGCGGTTATCTTACAGCACCAAACATTAAATATTGCCGTACAACTCGACGCCACTAAGCAAATCGCCGGCATATTATCTAATTGGAAAAAGCAATTAGGCAAAAACTACCAACGACTTGCCCCAGAACTAGATCAATTACCAATGCCGGGCGATTTAAACCAAGTCAACTTGGAAAGCCTTTTAAGTCTTAATCCTGATGTCGTTTTTGTGACTAATTATATTTCACCCGAAATTATCAAACAAATTAGTGATGCTGGCCTGCCCGTGATTGCGATATCGCTGCGCATTTCATCCGAAGATGAAAAAGCAAAATTAAATCCGTCTCTGGAAGATGAAGACTATGCCTATAACGAAGGTTTAAAACAAGGAATCCGCTTGATTGCCGAGGTGTTCAACAAACAGCCACAAGGCGAAGCATTAATTCAAGCCGCCTTTGCTAACAGACCGCTCTTGGCTAAGCGTTTAGCAAATGTCAGTGCCGAGCAGCGCATAAAAGTATATATGGCAAATCCTGATTTAACGACCTATGGCTCCGGAAAATATACCGGATTAATGATGAATCATGCCGGAGCCAATAATGTTGCTGCAAGCACAATCAAAGGCTATCAGCAAGTTTCATTAGAAAACGTGTTAGATTGGAACCCCGAGGTTATCTTCGTACAAGATCGCTATCCGGATGTTGTCCCACAAATTACCGCTTCTGCGGAATGGAAAAATATTAATGCCGTCAAAAACCAGCAAGTCTTTTTAATGCCCGAATATGCTAAAGCTTGGGGATATCCAATGCCTGAAGCACTTGCTTTGGGTGAACTTTGGATGGCGAAAAAGCTCTACCCACAGCGCTTTGCAGATATTGACTTAGATGAGAAAGTCAATAGCTACTACCAGCAGTTTTATCGGACACCATACGCAACTGATAATGCCAAGTAATCATTCTAAAATTATTTTATCGCTTGTTATAGTATTGATCTTTACCGCCCTCATTTCACTAGGAATTGGGCGGTATTCCCTTTCTATTCCCCAAATTTTTGAATTAATATTCGCAAAACTCACAAATGCCCCATTAGATCCGATTCAAGAACAGGTACTCTTTCAGGTTCGCTTTCCGCGTATCATGACTGCCGCAGTTGTTGGAGCCGGTTTAGCTATGAGTGGGGTTACACTGCAGGGAATATTTCACAATCCTTTGGTTGATCCCCATGTGATAGGCGTAACTTCCGGTTCCGCTTTTGGGGGCTGCCTGGCTATTTTCTTGGAATTTAATGTCGTTGGCCTCTTTTTTTCGACTGTTATATTTGGAATAGCAACATTAATTTTTGTCTTTTTGCTAAGTCATCATTTTATAAAACGCAGCTTATTAATTTTGATCTTAATGGGCATGATCTTGAGCGGTTTTTTTTCCGCGCTTGTAAGCTTATTACAATATATTGCTGACACGGAAGAAAAATTACCTAGTATTATTTTTTGGCTCATGGGAAGTTTTGCCACCGCAAATATGCAAAAACTCACTTTTTTTCTCATCCCTTTTCTATTGTGTAGCCTTATTTTATTGGGGCTACGTTGGAGAATAAATTTAATCTCTTTAGGCAGTAAAGAGGCTCGTGCGTTAGGGATCAATATCAATTTATTACGTTGGAGTGTTTTATTTTGTAGCGGTATTATTGTTGCTTGCCAAGTTGCAATTAGCGGTAGTATTGGCTGGATTGGACTTATCATCCCGCATATTAGCCGAATGATCGTTGGTTCAAATCACCAAATTGTACTTCCCTGCTCCATGTTAATTGGCAGTATCTATATGATTATTATTGATAATCTTGCAAGAGGATTAACGAATGGCGAAATCCCAATTAGTATCTTAACTTCACTACTGGGTGCGCCACTATTTGCTTTTCTGGTATATCGATTAAAGAAAGGTCATTTGCATGAATCATAATAAAATTATTGAGATACAACAGCTAGGCTTCTATTATCGCCCGACGGAATGGTTATTCAACAATCTTACCTTTCAACTTAAGAAAAGCGAAATATTAGCCATTTTAGGACCGAATGGTTGCGGAAAAAGTACCCTACTAGATATTTTATTAACTATTCATCGACCACAAGTCGGCACAATAAAAAGCCAGTGCTCTTTTGGATTTGTGCCGCAATTTTTTACCCCAAACTTTTCATATAGTGTGTTAGACATCGTCTTAATGGGAAGGGTGAAGCATATTCGCACTTTTTCCGTACCAAGTGCACGAGATAAGCAAATTGCATTGCAGGCATTAGATGATCTCGGGTTAGTATCTCTAGCCCATCATAATTTTTCACTATTATCCGGCGGTCAAAAACAATTGATTTTAATTGCTAGAGCCATTGCGACAGAGTGTCAAACCATGCTGCTAGACGAACCAACCTCCGCATTAGACTTACATAACCAAGATACGGTACTCTCTTTGTTATATCGTTTATCAAGAGAACGCCAACTGACAATCATATTCACCACTCATCAACCGAATCATGCTAGTGCAATTGCAGACAAAACACTGCTCATGAATCCAAATTCGCCACTATTCGGCTGTACGAAAACGATCCTTAGCATAGAAAATCTTAGTCGTTTATTCAAAATAAAAATGCTTAAAGAACAAATTGCTTATCAAAAAAACACTTTTGATACGATCATTCCGCTGTATAAAACATTATTGCAAGACTCTCAGGAATCAAATGATTATGAAACCGTTAATTATCTTTAGTGCGGGAAGCTTTAAAAAAGCGCTACAACAACTTAACGCATTATTTCAAGAAGTAAATCCATGCGTTATTCAAGTTCATATTGGACCTGCAGGATTATTACGAGAGCGTATCGAAAAAGGAGAACGATGTGACATTTTTATTAGCGCCAACGAAGAAAATATAACCAAACTTGCTCGACATATCACTATAATTAGGAAAAAAACGATTGCATTTAATCAGCTTGGCATAACCACACTAAACAACCCCGAATATCAAAACAGCTCTCCCTTAGAGTTGCTGCTGAATCCTAAACTACGCTTGGGAATATCAACACCTGGAAGCGATCCCTGTGGAGACTATGCTTACCAGCTATTTGCATTGATTGAGAAATTATACCCTGGTAAAGGAATACTTTTGAAAAACAAGGCACATTCTTTGGTGGGAGGAGAAAATACGATTCCCATTCCTAAAGGAGAAATTGCATCACAATATTTATTAGAAAATGGCTATACGGATGTTTTTCTTGGTTACTCCCACTATGCCAAAATTCTGCAACAAAATCCTAGACTGCAAACATACTCTTTGCCAAAAGAGCTAATCATTATTGCAAGCTACCCGATAGCGCAACTCACCCAGCATCCATATATCGATCACTATTTTCAATTTCTGAACACGCCTCGCGCGCAAACTTGCATCCAAAATAATGGCTTTCAAATAACCGCTTCCTCTGAATAAACAGATTTGGATTTGGCTTAGGCTAGCCCAATCCATTTAAGCTATATCTAGCAAATAACAATCCGCACGTAAAACGTGCGGTTTTTAGGCTACCCTATAAGGGCCTATTACTTCACATGCCCCTCAAGGGGCATGTGAACACTGACAACCGTACAATAACTCTATGGCTTACCCCTTAAAGGGGTCTATATATTCTTTCTTCGATAAATTATCCTGAATCATATCTTCTTTTTCTTGATTCCTGATATATTCTTCTACCACTTTCGTGTTTAAACCTACCGTACTTACATAGTAACCTTTCGCCCAAAAATGCCTATTACCATATTTGTATTTTAGATTCGCATGCCGTTCAAATATCATCAGTGAGGATTTACCTTTCAGATATCCCATAAAACTTGATATCGCCAGTTTAGGCGGGATCTTTAAAAGCATATGGATGTGATCTTTCATTGCATGCGCCTCTATTATTTCTACATTTTTGTAACTACATAATTGCCTTAATATTCCGCCTATATCTACCCGCAATTTTCCATAAATTGCCTTTCTTCGATATTTCGGAATAAACACGACATGATACTTACAGTTCCATCTTGTGTGTGATAGACTCGAATCGTCATTGGATTTACTTACCATGACTTATCCTCCTATATTTTGAATTTTGGTTGTCAGCCTTATTCATTATTTAGCGAGGATTTTCTTTTCACCGCTTAAGCTTTTTGGTTCCATACACATAGCGTATGGTTTTTATAGCGAGACGTTGTCTCGCTATAATAAAAAACCGCACTTTAAAGTGCGGTTTTTATTTAACAATCACAACAAATGGAAATTAAGCTGCTAATTTTTTGATTTGAGCAACTAATTTTGATTTGTGGTTTGCAGCTTTGTTGGCGTGAATTAAGCCTTTAGAAGCCATTCTGTCCAAAACTTTTTGCATTTCAACGAATGCAGTTTCTGCTGCGGATTTGTCACCAGTTGCTACGGCTGCGTAAGTTTTTTTGATGTAAGTACGCATCATAGAACGTTGACTTGCATTGTGCTGACGGCGTTTTTCAGATTGAACCGCACGTTTTTTAGCTGACTTGATATTAGCCAAGGTCAAACTCCCAAGAATTTCTGTAAAAATGAGACATAAAAATAAGGCGTAAAATATGCCTGCTTTCTATGCGTTTGTCAAATAGTAATCTGTATTTTGTTCGTTATCGCCGCGCATTGCTACAACAAGACACGATTTAAGCCGCAGCCACAGCGAAAACTGGTTTAGAGTGAAAGAGCCACTTCCACACAAGGATGGAATTTTAGCAGTTTTTTTTATCAGAATATAGCTAAAAAACAAATTTTCTATACAATTATCCCAGATTGATCCTTAACTCCGAGATCCTGTTTTGAGTAGACCATTATTAAAATCCGGCATGATTGTCAGCAGCATGACCTTGCTGTCGCGTGTTTTGGGTTTGATTCGCGATGTGGTGATCGCCAATTTGCTCGGCGCCGGTGCGGCTGCCGATATTTTCCTGTTTGCCAATCGCATTCCCAATTTTCTTCGCCGCCTATTTGCCGAAGGCGCATTTTCGCAGGCCTTTATCCCCGTGCTCGCCGAATACCGCAAAGAGGGCAATTTAAGTGAAACACAGGAGTTTGTGGCAAAAGTAAACGGTACACTCGGCGGCTTGGTGGCAATCGTCACCGTGGTTGCGATGCTTGGCTCCCCTGTGATCGCCGCCATTTTCGGCACCGGCTGGTTTATCGATTGGCTTAATGACGGCGCGAACGGTTATAAATATGAACAAGCCTCGTTGCTGCTGAAAATCACCTTCCCCTACTTGTGGTTCATCACCTTAGTCGCGCTATCGGGGGCGATTTTAAACACTCTCGGTAAATTCGGGGTGATGGCATTTTCGCCGGTGCTGCTGAATATTGCGATGATCGCCACCGCACTTTTCCTTGCGCCACGCATGGATAGTCCGGATATGGCACTGGCAATCGGGATTTTTCTAGGCGGCTTGCTGCAATTTTTGTTCCAAATTCCGTTTTTAAAACAGGCGAATATGTTGGTGAAACCGAAATGGGCATGGAACGATCCGGGGGTAAAAAAAATCCGCACCTTGATGATCCCTGCACTATTTGGGGTGTCGGTCAGCCAAATCAATTTGTTGCTGGATACTTTTATTGCCAGCTTCCTGATGACCGGTTCGATCAGCTGGCTGTATTATTCCGACCGTTTATTAGAATTTCCGCTAGGCTTATTCGGCATTGCGATTTCGACGGTGATTTTGCCGACACTGGCACGCCACCATGTCAATCGTGATGCGGCAAGTGCGGTCGTCAGCCAAGATTTTCGCAATACGATGGACTGGGGCGTGCGCATGATTTTGCTGCTCGGTATGCCAGCGGCAATCGGGATTGCGGTATTGGCGCAGCCGATGTTAATGGTGTTATTTATGCGTGGCAGCTTTTTGCTATCGGACGTGGTCGCTGCATCGTATTCATTGTGGGCGTTCACTAGCGCACTGTTGAGCTATATGTTGATTAAAATTCTCGCCAACGGCTACTACGCGCGCCAAGACACCAAAACGCCGGTTCGTTACGGGATTATCGCGATGGTGAGCAATATGGGTTTTAACCTGTTGGCAATTCCGTTCAGCTATGTCGGCTTGGCGATTGCATCGGCAATGTCGGCAACCTTGAATGCCTATTTGCTGTATCATGGTTTAGCCAAAGCCGGCGTGTATCAATTCAGCAAAACCACGTGGCTGTTTGCACTGCGTTTGCTTGCAGCGGCACTCGGTATGGGGGCGTTTATCTGGTATCACTCGCCGACACTAAATCAGTGGGCGGCAATGGCGTTGTTTGACCGCATTCACTGGTTAAGCTGGCTGATTGTCGGAGCGGCATTAATCTATCTGCTGTTATTGGCGCTTTTCGGCGTGCGAAAACAGCATTTTCGCCACTAATATGCTATGATTCGGCTCAACTTTTTTGATGATTTTACGATAACGCTATGCAACTGATTCGCGGCATTTACAATCTCCCCGCCTTTCCCCGAGGCTCTGCGCTGACCATCGGCAATTTCGATGGCTGCCATTTGGGGCACCAGCACATTTTGGCTCACTTGCGCCATAAAGCGGCACAAGCCGATTTGCCGACGGTGGTAATGTTATTCGAGCCGCAACCGAACGAATTTTTCAGCCGCGAACAAGCCCCGGCAAGGCTGATGCGGCTGCGCGACAAAGTGCGGTTTTTAAAACAGGCGGGCGTGGATTATGTACTATGTATTCGCTTCGACCGCACTTTCGCAGCATTAAGTGCCGATCAATTTATCCGCCACTATTTAGTAGAGAAGCTAAATATTCGCTTTTTATCGATCGGTGATGATTTCCACTTCGGCGCACAACGGCAAGGTAATTTCCAAACCCTGTTAAAAGCGGGAAAAACGTTCGGTTTTGAGGTGGAAAACAACGACAGTTTTTTCCTCAATCAACAACGCATCAGCAGCACATTAATTCGCCAAGCGCTTGCCAACGACGATCTTGTGCTTGCCGCCTCGCTACTTGGCAAACCCTACAGCATTCACGGACGCGTGGCTCACGGCAATAAGTTAGGACGCACCATCGGCTTCCCTACCGCCAACATTCACCTGCACCGCCAAGTGAACCCAGTTCAAGGCGTCTATGCGGTCGAAATTCTGACCAAGCAAGGCGAACGTTATCAAGGTGTCGCCAACGTCGGCAACCGCCCTACCATCGACGGCAAAACCCGCCCGTTATTAGAAGTGCATATTTTTGATTTTCAACAAACCCTCTACGGACAAGCCATTGAGGTGGTGTTTCGGCATAAAATCCGCAATGAGATTAAATTTGCTGATTTTGAACAATTAAAACAGCAGATTGCGCAAGATGCAGAAAGTGCGAAAGAATTTTTTGCTTCAATGTATGCCGGTTAATAATTTGGGTTTGTCGGCACACAAACTTTTCTTGGCCATTCTTTGATATTTAAATTATCACTATCGTATTGCAACAATGAATAGTTGAAGACCTCATCAAAGAAATCCAATAATTGAATCTCAAACAACAGCACATAATCAATGGCAACACCACCGCACTTTGCGTATAATGTGACGATTATTTGCTTAAAAACATGGAATAAACAATGTCGAACGAAACTATTGACTATAAAAACACGCTCAACTTGCCGGAAACGGGCTTCCCGATGCGCGGCGATTTGGCGAAACGCGAACCGAAAATGTTGGAAAACTGGTATGAGAAATCGCTGTACCAAAAAATTCGCCAATCGGCAAAAGGCAAAAAAAGCTTTATTCTGCACGACGGTCCGCCGTATGCCAACGGCACGCTGCACATCGGGCACGCGGTCAATAAAATTTTGAAAGACGTGATCATCAAATCCAAAACCGCATTGGGCTATGATTCGCCGTATATCCCAGGCTGGGACTGCCACGGCTTGCCGATTGAATTAAAAGTCGAAGGCTTAGTGGGCAAACCGAATCAAAAAATCAGTGCCGCCGAATTTCGTGAAGAGTGCCGCAAATATGCCGCTTCACAAGTGGAGGGGCAGAAAAAAGATTTTATCCGTTTCGGCGTGTTGGGCGATTGGGAAAATCCGTATTTAACCATGAACTTCGACACCGAAGCCAACATTATCCGCACCCTCGGCAAAGTGATTCAAAACGGGCATTTATATAAAGGCTACAAACCCGTTCACTGGTGTTTGGATTGCGCTTCGTCCTTGGCGGAAGCGGAAGTGGAATATGAAGAACACACATCGCCATCACTTTATGTGCGCTTTGGGGCTTGCGATCAAAGTGCGGTTGCGGCCAAATTTAATGCTACGCCAAACGGCAACATTTCGGCCGTGATTTGGACAACCACGCCGTGGACGCTGCCGTCAAACCAAGCGATTTCAATCAACCCTGAACTCTGTTACCAATTAGTGCAATTAAACGGTGAACAACCTGAAGCACTGATTTTGGTGAAAGAACTGGTTGAAAGCGTGATGAAAGCACTGAACATCAGTGATTATGCGGTATTAGGCGAAGCCAATGGTGCGGATTTAGAACTGCTGCGTTTTAATCACCCGTTCTATGCTTACAGCGTGCCGCTAGTTTTAGGCGATCATGTTACCACCGATGCCGGTACCGGTTTGGTACACACTGCGCCGGATCACGGTCTGGACGACTATAATGTGTCGCAAAAATACGGCGTTAACATGGTCAACTTGGTGAACGATGACGGCACATTTAACAACAAAGCCGAATTTTTTGCCGGCTTAAATGTGTTTAAAGCCAACCCTGTGGTGATCGAAAAACTCAACGAAACGGGCGCATTGCTGAAAATGCAAAAAATTGCCCACAGCTATCCACACTGCTGGCGCCACAAAACCCCGATTATCTTCCGTGCCACACCACAATGGTTTATCGGCATGGAGACCCAAGGCTTACGCCAACAAGCGTTAAAAGAAATTCAAGGCGTGCAATGGATTCCAGATTGGGGGCAAGCACGGATTGAAACCATGGTCGCGAACCGCCCTGACTGGTGTATTTCTCGTCAGCGCACGTGGGGCGTGCCATTAGCGTTGTTTATTCACAAACAAACCGAAGAGCTGCACCCACGTTCGCAAGAATTGTTGGAAGAAGTGGCAAAACGGGTTGAAAAGCGCGGTATTCAAGCGTGGTGGGATTTAGATCCCAAAGAATTGTTAGGTGACGAAGCGGATCAATACACCAAAGTGCCGGACACCTTAGATGTGTGGTTCGATTCAGGGGCAACATTTGGCGCCGTTGTGCCACACCGTCCTGAGTTGAACGGCAAATCGCCGGATATGTATCTGGAAGGATCGGATCAGCACCGCGGCTGGTTTATGTCATCATTAATGCTGTCCACCGCCACCGAAAACAGAGCGCCATATCGTCAAGTATTGACTCACGGCTTCACCGTTGACGGGCAAGGGCGCAAAATGTCGAAATCGATCGGCAACACCGTTGAGCCGCAAAAAGTGATGAATACCTACGGTGCGGATATTCTGCGTTTATGGGTGGCTTCCACCGATTACACCGGTGAAATTGCGGTTTCTGATGAGATCTTCAAACGCACCGCTGATGCGTATCGCCGAATCCGTAACACCATGCGTTTCTTGTTGGCAAACTTAAACGGTTTTGATCCGAAAACCGATATGGTGGCTCGCGATGAGATGATTACCTTAGATCGTTGGGCGGTGGATTGTGCGTTACAAGCGCAGCAAGACATTGCCGACAACTACGATAACTACCAATTCCACTTAGTGGTGCAACGGTTAATGCGCTTCTTCTCGATTGAGATGGGCTCGTTCTATTTGGATATTATCAAAGATCGTCAATACACCACCAAAGCCGACAGCATTGCCCGCCGCAGCTGCCAAACCGCACTTTACCATATCGCCGAAGCCGCGGTGCGCTGGATTGCGCCGATTTTATCATTCACTGCCGATGAAGTGTGGTCATACCTGCCGGGTGAGCGCGGTGAATTTGTGTTCACCGAGGAGTTTTATGACGGCTTGTTCGGCTTAAACGACAGCGAACAGATGAACGATGCCTACTGGCAACAAATTCTGAAAGTGCGGTCGGAAGTGAACCGCGTGTTAGAACAAGCGCGTGGCGACAAAGTGATCGGTTCAGGATTAGAAGCAGAAGTGACACTCTATGCCGATGAACAATTGCTGCCATTACTACAGCAATTGGGCGAAGAACTGCGCTTTGTGTTAATCACTTCGAAAGCCGATGTGAAACCACTGAACGAAGCTGACGTTGAAACAGGCGAACTTCAGGGCTTGGCGGTTAAGGTGATTCGTTCACCGCATGAAAAATGCCCGCGTTGCTGGCACTATTCTGATACCATCGGTTTAAACCCTGCACACCCGCAGTTGTGTGGTCGTTGCGTGGAAAATGTTGATGGCAATGGTGAAGCGCGCCAATTTGCGTAATCACAAGCGTGATATTGTGCCCCACAACATGGGGCAATATGACCGTATGAAAATCTTTCTCTGGGGCATTTCTGCCCCTGATTATTAATGAGCGTAACAATGAATAAACCCAAAACAGGGCTGCCGTTTCTTTGGTTAAGTGCGGTGGCATTCATTCTGGATCTGTTCACCAAATGGTTAGTGGTGAGCCGTTTTGAATTATATGAAAGCATCACGATTTTGCCCGTGTTTAACCTCACTTATGTGCGTAACTATGGTGCGGCATTTAGCTTTTTAGCGGATCACAGCGGTTGGCAGAAATACTTTTTTATTTTACTGGCACTGGGAATTTCGGCACTGTTAATCAGCTGGCTGGCACGCAGCCGTTTCACGCAAACCCTGGCAAACAGTGGCTATGCTTTGATCATCGGTGGTGCGTTGGCAAACATGGTTGACCGCACTTATCATGGCTTTGTGGTCGATTTTATTCACGTTTACTGGGATATTTACCACTATCCGGTTTTCAATATCGCCGACATCGCAATTACCGTCGGCGCCAGCTTGCTGATTTTGGATTATTTTCTCAATCCCGAAAAAGCCAAATCCAAAGAACAAGGTGAAACAAAATGAAGATTATTTTAGCCAATCCGCGCGGATTTTGTGCTGGGGTTGATCGGGCGATCAGCATTGTGGAACTTGCGTTAGAAATTCACGGCGCACCGATTTATGTGCGACATGAAGTAGTGCACAACCGTTTTGTGGTTAACGGCTTGCGTGAACGCGGCGCGGTGTTTGTCGAGGAATTGGACGAAGTGCCAAACGGTGCAATTGTGATTTTCTCCGCTCATGGCGTTTCGCAGCAAGTGCGGCAAGAGGCAAAAGCCCGTGGGCTCAAAGTGTTTGATGCCACTTGCCCATTGGTGACCAAAGTGCATATGCAAGTGGCGCGTGCCAGCCGCAAAGGCACCAAAGCGATTTTGATCGGACACCAAGGACACCCTGAAGTGGAAGGCACCATGGGGCAATACGATAACCACGACGGCGGGATCTATTTGGTCGAATCGGTGGAAGACATCGCCCACTTGCCGCTGAATCAGCAAGATGATTTAACCTTTATGACTCAAACCACCTTGTCGATCAATGATACCAGCTCGATTATCGACAGCCTGAAGCAGAAATATCCTGCGATTCAAGGTCCGCGCAAAAATGATATTTGTTACGCCACCACCAACCGCCAAAATGCGGTGGAGGAGCTGGCAAAGCTGTCGGATTTGGTACTGGTGGTCGGCTCTAAAAATTCGTCAAACTCTAATCGTTTGGCGGAATTGGCTTCACGCATGGGCGTGACCTCACGCTTAATTGATGATGCGGACGATATTGATCCGAACTGGCTGCTCGATGTAAACGTAATCGGCATTACCGCCGGGGCGTCTGCGCCTGAAGTGTTGGTGCAATCGGTGGTCAGTCGGCTGCGCGAATTGGGCGCTGACAGCGTGGAGGATTTGGAAGGCTGCGAGGAGAACACGGTGTTTGAAGTACCGCGCGAGCTGCAGATTCAGGAAGTTCAGTAAAATTGCAAGCGTTTGATCGCACTCATTTGCCATTTTGCGATCCGGATCGAGAAAATTTCTCACTGCACTCGGTTTCTTGAACAAATAAAGGCAAAGTAACGCTGTCGATTTGATCGGCAGCGTTTTTTATTTATTAATCAAGGAAATATTATGTCTATGAAAATGCGATTAACCTCCAAATTAAGCCAACTCACTCTGCTTGCCTTATTCAGCGCAGCGATTTCCGGCGCAGCATTTGCCGGTGCCAAGCCGGATAGCTCAAGTGCGGTCGAACCTACCAATATCAGCGTCAGCAGTGAGCAAAAAATCAATCTCAACAGCGCCAGCGCGCAAGAGTTGGAAAAAGGCTTATTGGGCATCGGTGCGAAAAAAGCCGAGGCGATTGTGGAATACCGCACTAAAAACGGCAATTTCATCAGCATTGAACAGTTGAGTGATGTGTCCGGCATCGGCAAAGCTACACTGGAGAAAAACCGTCATTTATTGACGCTATAAGATCAAGCAGCCCGACAATATTTTTTGTCGGGCTGTTTTAAGCTTAATCCTGTTCCACTAAAAACTGAAACCAGTGGCGTTCTTCAATTCGCGCTTTGATCCGTTTGCGACGACGCAGGCGCAGTAAACGGCGATGGTTGTTTTGTAGCGAGAGGGATTTTTTGGGTTTAAAAAATACTCGCGACCTTCTCATGTTTTCTCCTTTTTAATTAACTTAGCGGAACGCCGTACTCGTTCTCTTTTATTGCATTATGACTGGTATCTGCCGGGGTGAGCTTGCGATCAATCGCTTTTTCAATTTCTTTTAAGCGGTAATGTTTGCTGATACTACTCATATAGCGGCGAATATTCTCCACATAGGCGTAAGCCTCATAGCCGCGTGCATAGCCGTATTTCAGCTTGGAATAGTAGCGTTTTTCCGCCAACAGCGGTAAGTTGTTTTTCACATCCAACCAGTTATCCGGATCGCCGCCCAGTTCTTTGGTCAAACGCCGCACATCCAACAAATGCCCCAAGCCCATATTGTATGCCGCCAGCGCATACCAAATTTTATCCTCTTGCCGCACAGTGTCCGGAATTTGGCGCATCAGCATATGCAGATATTCCGCGCCGCCACGAATGCTCTGTTCCGGATTGGTGCGATCTTGCACTTTCATTCGCTCGGCTGTCTCTTTGGTCAACATCATAATCCCGCGCACCCCGGTCGGTGAAGTGGCGGTTTCATTCCAGTGTGATTCTTGATAGGCAATCGCCGCCAGCGTGTGCCACTCCAGCTCGCCGCTGTAACGTTTAAAATAATCAATGTATTTCGGCAGCGTGTTTTCGATAGCGTTTAAATAGGTGCGGGCGTCGACATAATCAAAATTCTGCATATGGTTGAAGTATTTTTCCTCCAAACGCGCGACAAAACCGGTCTCAAGTGCGGTGTGCATAAATTCCAGCGATGCTGCTTGCAGCTCGTTGTAGGTATTTTTTGAGAAATACCAATGCACGCTGGATTCTTCGCTGGCGTCAAAAGCCACGCTTAATTGCGGTTTGATTTGCTGCGCCGAGGCAATATCAATCGAACCGGCAATCGCATAATCCTGCTTGCCTTCCGCCACCATCAGCAAAATTTCTTCTTGAGTCAGGTTCTCGTTCACCTGCCAATTGAGGTTAGGAAAGCTCTGCTTGGCTTTTTGCAACAGCGCGATCAGTTCCTTACTAAACGGAATCAGAATCGAGGTGGTCACCTCGGCAAAATTTTTCGGACGGCTTTCGCCCATGCGATACACCAACTGCCATGATGCCGAGGTGTAGCCCGGGCCGGTTTGAAAATCGCTGGTTTTTTCATGCTGATAGCGCAATCCCGCCGCCGCCATATCAATTTGACCGCTCTTTAACGCATCGAATAATTGGCTGCTGTTATCTAGGCTGACAATATTCAGTTTCACGCCTAAATATTCGGCAAATGCGGCGCTCAATTCATATTCCAGCCCCTGCGCTTCCTCGTTGCCGATAAAGTAGTAAACCGGATTATTGACCGTGCCGACCACCAATTCGCCCTTTTCCAGCACCGTGACATAATGATTTTTTTCCGACGACATCATTTTTTGCCACGGGAAAATCATGTCGATTGCCCACAGCAATAAACCGATTGCAAAAATCGTGCGCAGAATTAACCCTTTCAAATAAAAATCCCGTCTTGTCGCCAAAGATAGCGCATTTTAACTGTTCTTAAGCAGAAAACCAAATCTGTTCCGTTCAAGAGGAGTTTACTGTACAATATGTACGATTTTTAACTCCCTCGACAACCTACGGTAAAATACGGTAAAAGATGATGATGCAAATTTTCCGCGGCTCTCCCGCCCTTTCTGACTTTCGTTTAAATCAATTGATGACCCAATTCCGCCAAGCCGAGCTGCCGGTCAGCGAATGTTATGCCGAATATCTGCACTTTGCGGATCTGACGCAAGCCCTGACCGCAACGGAAACCGAGCAGTTGGAACAGCTGCTGCACTACGGCCCGACGTTAGCGGAACATGAGCCGGTCGGAAACTGTTTTATCGTGATTCCGCGCATCGGCACCATTTCCTCTTGGTCGTCCAAAGCGACCGACATTGCACATAACTCGGGATTGGACAAAGTCAAACGGGTGGAACGTGGCCTGGCTTATTATATTCAAACTTCATCTCCGTTAACCCCGCAACAAACCCAAACCCTGACCGCACTTTTACATGACCAAATGCTCGAATCGGTAATCGAATCGCCTCAAGATGCTCAAGCCCTGTTCAGCCAGTTAACCCCGAAACCGTTCACCACCGTAGACATTTTGCAACACGGCCGCACCGCACTTGAGCAAGCCAATGTGAATTTGGGACTGGCACTGGCGGAAGACGAAATTGATTATCTGTTGGAACAGTTCACTCAATTAAACCGCAATCCGGTGGATATTGAACTGTATATGTTCGCTCAAGCCAACTCTGAGCACTGCCGACATAAAATTTTCAACGCCGATTGGATTATCGACGGCGAAGCGCAGCCGAAATCACTGTTTAAAATGATTAAAAATACCTTCGAACAAACTCCGGATTTCGTGTTGTCGGCGTATAAAGACAACGCAGCGGTAATGGAAGGTTCGAAAGTCGGGCGTTTCTTTGCCGACAGCGATGGCAAATACCGTTACCACCAAGAAGACGCACATATTTTAATGAAAGTGGAAACCCACAACCACCCGACGGCGATTTCACCGTTCCCAGGCGCCGCCACCGGCTCCGGCGGCGAAATTCGTGATGAAGGCGCAACAGGGCGAGGCGCAAAACCGAAAGCCGGTTTAGTCGGTTTCTCGGTTTCCAACCTGTGCATTCCGGGCTTTGAACAGCCGTGGGAAAATACGCTGAGCAAGCCAAATCGAATCGCTTCGGCATTGGATATTATGCTCGAAGGCCCGTTAGGCGGCGCGGCATTCAACAATGAATTCGGTCGCCCTGCATTGTTGGGTTATTTCCGTACTTATGAGGAAAAAGTGAATAGTTTCAACGGCATGGAGGTTCGCGGCTATCACAAACCGATCATGCTGGCGGGCGGAATCGGCAATATCCGCGCCGAACACGTGCAAAAAGGCGAGATTCCGGTCGGTGCGAAATTGATCGTACTCGGCGGTCCGGCGATGAATATCGGCTTGGGCGGCGGCGCGGCATCATCAATGACTTCCGGCAAATCTAAGGAAGATCTGGATTTTGCCTCGGTGCAACGCGACAACCCGGAAATGGAACGCCGTTGCCAAGAGGTGATCGACCGCTGCTGGCAGCTGGGCGATGACAACCCGATTCTGTTTATCCATGATGTCGGCGCCGGCGGTTTATCCAATGCAATGCCGGAATTAGTCAACGACGGCGGGCGCGGCGGCAAATTCGAATTACGCAAAATTTTAAGCGATGAGCCGGGCATGAGCCCGCTGGAAATCTGGTGTAACGAATCGCAAGAGCGGTATGTGTTGGCGGTTTCCGCTGAGCAGTTGCCGCTGTTCGAAGCGCTGTGCCAACGCGAACGTGCTCCTTATGCAGTAATCGGCGAAGCGGTTGCCGAACCGCACTTGACCCTGAACGACTCGCATTTCAACAACAAGCCGATTGATATGCCGTTGAACGTATTGCTTGGCAAACCGCCGAAAATGACTCGCGACGTGCAAAGTGCGGTGGTGAGCAATCCGCCGTTAAATACGCAAGCGATTGAACTAACCGATGCGTTACACCGCGTGTTGCGTCTGCCGGTGGTTGCAGAAAAAACGTTCCTAATCACCATTGGTGACCGCAGCGTCACTGGCATGGTGGCACGTGATCAAATGGTCGGACCTTGGCAAGTTCCGGTTGCCGATTGTGCGGTCACCACTGCCAGCCTCGACAGCTACTACGGCGAAGCGATGTCAATCGGCGAACGCGCACCGATTGCACTGTTGGATTTTGCTGCTTCCGCCCGTATGGCGGTTGCCGAGTCAATCACCAATATTGCCGCCACCGATATCGGCGATATTAAACGGATTAAATTGTCCGCCAACTGGATGTCCGCTGCCGGTCACCAAGGCGAAGATGCCGGTTTATATGCAGCGGTGAAAGCAGTCGGCGAAGAACTTTGCCCGGCGTTAGGTTTAACCATTCCGGTCGGCAAAGACTCAATGTCAATGAAAACCACTTGGCAGGAAAACGGCGAAAACAAACAAGTCACCTCCCCGCTTTCATTAGTGATCAGTGCCTTTGCCCGCGTAGAAGACGTGCGCAAAACCGTTACTCCGCAACTGCGCACCGACAAAGGCGACAGCCGTTTATTGCTGATTGACTTGGGCGAAGGCAAAAACCGCCTCGGCGCGACCGCACTTGCGCAAGTGTATAAACAATTGGGCGACAAACCAGCCGATGTAGTCGACGTGGCAAAACTGAAAGGCTTTTACGACGCCATGCAGCAGCTGGTGCAACAAGAAAAATTACTGGCTTACCACGACCGTTCCGACGGCGGCTTAGTCGTCACTTTGGCGGAAATGGCGTTCGCAGGACATTGTGGTGTGGACGTGCAAATCGACAGCCTCGGCGACGATGCGCTGACCGCACTTTTCAATGAAGAATTGGGCGCAGTGATTCAGGTGAGAACTGCTGATTTAGCGGCAGTCAATGCTATCTTGGCACAACACGGCTTAAGTGCGGTCAGCCATGATTTAGGCAGTGTGACCGAAGGTGACGCATTTGTTATTCGCAACCAAAACGGCGTTGTGTTACAACAATCACGCAACCAACTGCGCGGCATCTGGGCGGAATTGACCCACCAAATGCAGCGCTTGCGCGATAATCCGGCTTGCGCCGATCAAGAATTTGCAGCGAAAAAAGAGCCGAACGATAAAGGCTTCTCCTCACAGTTAAGCTATGACATCAACCACGACATCGCCGCGCCGTATATCGTCACCGGTGTGAAACCGCGAATTGCGGTGCTGCGCGAACAGGGCGTTAACAGCCATGTGGAAATGGCGGCAGCATTTGATCGCGCCGGCTTTGATTCGATTGACGTGCACATGAGCGATCTGATGAGCGGACGCATCAGCCTGGATTCCTTCAACGCATTAGTCGCTTGCGGCGGCTTCTCCTACGGCGACGTATTGGGCGCCGGCGGCGGCTGGGCGAAATCCATTCTGTTCAATACCGCACTTCGCGATCAATTCGAAGCCTTCTTTAACCGCGACGACACCTTAACATTAGGTGTGTGTAACGGCTGCCAAATGGTTTCCAACTTAGCCGAAATCATCCCGGGCACCGAAGCCTGGCCGCGTTTTGTGCGCAACACTTCAGAACGCTTCGAAGCACGTGCGGCACTAGTGCGGATCAACGACACCAATTCGCTGTGGTTCAACGGCATGGCAGGTTCCCATATGCCAATTGCCGTTTCACACGGTGAAGGTCGCGTTGAATTTAAACACGATCAGCAACTGGCATTATTGCGCGAACAAAACTTAGTGATCGCCCAATATATCGACAACAACCTGCAACCAACCGAAGTTTACCCGGCCAACCCGAACGGCTCAGTAGACGGCATCACCGCACTTTCCAACACTAACGGACGCGTCGCGATCATGATGCCACACCCTGAACGCGTATTCCGCACCGTCGCCAACTCCTGGCACCCGGAAGAGTGGTCTGAAGACGGCGCTTGGATGCGGTTGTTTAGAAATGCGAGAGTGGTTTTGGGGTAATTTTAGAAATTCATCTTCGATAAAATGTGATGGTATATGCCATCACATTTTTCTATAGTTTAGCAGTAATACAACTGAACAATACATTTAATCGTCGTCACTAGCCTATTTTTCTATATAGATATAGATGATTTAAGGCATAGTAGACAAAAATGTGGCTGAAATCTCGCTTAATCCCTTATAGAATAAGGCGTTAAGTGAGATTTTTTAAAATGACCAAAAAATTGCTATTTCTGTGGTTCAGAACACATTAAAAAACACGGTAAAAATTCAGGCAAGTAACGCTATAAATGCTTGGATTGTTTACGGACATATTCTCACACAAATTACCTTCAATCCGCCCAAATCTGGCACGATTACACCGTCGGAAAACAGACGTATAAGCAGCTTGCGTTAACCTATGATTGTTCGGTCAGGACTATCCAAAGGCACCTGAAAAAAGCCCCTAAAACGCCACTCAGCACACCGCAAACCACAATGTTGAATCTTATTATGGATGTCACTTTTTTCGGGCCACAATTCGGCGTATTAGTCATAATGGATTCCCGCTCAAAAAAGGTGATTTACCACCAAATCGTTCGTACCGAAAAGGACATTTACTATACCAAAGCCATCAATCGATTGCGTAAAAAAGGATTTATTATTCAATCTATTACTTGCGATGGGCGACGGGGCTTATTGAAAGATATATTTAATACGCCAACCCAAATGTGCCAATTTCACCTTGTTGCAATGGTGATTCGCAAGCTGACGAGAAACCCTAAATCCGTTGCCGGAAAGGAACTGAAAACAATGGTTAAAACACTCAAGCAGAGTCACAAAAATGACTTTTATGTCCGTTTGCATCACTGGTTTTTGCAGCATAAAGCTTACTTAGAAGAACGGTCTGATATACCCGATAATCAGGGTAAATTTCCTTATAAACATCGCAAATTGAGAGGGGCTTATGCCAGTATTAAACGCTATATGGATTACTTGTTTGTCTTTGAAAAATACCCGGAGTTACGGATAGAAAAAACGACAAATCGGCTGGAAGGGCTGTTTAAGGATTTAAAGCAGAAATTATCCGTTCATAATGGACTAAACCGAAGGAATAAGATTATGTTTATACAGGATTTTTTGAATAAAAAGAGCTAGAAAAACTAGCGCTTTAAGAGGAGTAGCCACAAAAATGTCTAATAGAAGCTTAGATCTCAAAATCAGCCACATTTTTGGCTACTATGCCCAAAAATAAGATGGTGGCCCCAACAGGACTTGAACCTGTGACCAATCGATTATGAGTCGACTGCTCTAACCGACTGAGCTATGGGGCCAAGTGCGGTATGCGATTGCATAAGGAGTTGAGATTATAGAGGAAGTGCGGTATTAAGTCCATAAGTGAGCGAAGAGTTGCTGAAAAAACAAACGTAATCCGCAGATAAACAAAAAGTGCGGTGATCATTATCAATCAACCGCACTTTGTTCTATTTAAGCCTAAGCATTTTCGACTATTCGTCTAAGAAGCTTTTCAGATTTTCTGAACGGCTCGGGTGGCGTAATTTACGCAGCGCTTTCGCTTCAATTTGACGAATCCGTTCACGGGTCACGTCGAACTGTTTACCCACTTCTTCCAAAGTGTGATCAGTGTTCATGTCGATCCCGAAACGCATTCTCAACACTTTTGCTTCGCGTGGGGTTAAACCGTCCAACACTTCTTGAGTTGCCATTTTTAGGCTTTCTGCGGTAGCAGAATCCAACGGCAGCTCTAAGGTACTGTCTTCAATAAAATCGCCTAAGTGCGAATCGTCATCATCACCAATCGGGGTTTCCATCGAAATCGGTTCTTTGGCGATTTTCAACACTTTACGAATTTTATCTTCCGGCATATTCATGCGTTCCGCCAGCTCTTCAGGAGTGGCATCTCGTCCCATTTCCTGTAGCATTTGGCGAGAAATGCGGTTCAGTTTGTTGATGGTTTCAATCATGTGCACCGGAATACGAATCGTGCGCGCCTGATCAGCAATCGAGCGAGTGATCGCTTGGCGAATCCACCAGGTTGCATAAGTGGAGAATTTGTAGCCACGACGATACTCAAATTTATCCACCGCTTTCATCAAGCCGATGTTACCCTCTTGAATCAGATCCAAGAATTGCAAACCACGGTTGGTGTATTTTTTCGCAATCGAGATAACCAAACGTAAGTTGGCTTCCACCATCTCTTTTTTGGCACGGCGGGCTTTCAGCTCACCTTGTGAAATGCGCTCACCGATTTCACGGATTTGCGAAACCGACAGACTGCTGTCTTTTTCGATCACTTCAAAGCGCCCGATAATGGTGCGGATTTCAGTTTCGTAGTTTTGCAGTTTTTCCGACCACGGTTTGCCGGCGGTCAACGCTTTCACCAACCACGCATCGCTGGTTTCATGCCCGATAAAACCTTTCGGGAAGTGGCTACTTGGCACTTTGCTGTAGTCGCTGACCAAACGGCGCAATTGACGTTCTTCGGTGCGAATCCGTTTTAACATGCCACGCATCAACAACACCAAGCTGTCGAATTGCTTCGGCACTAAACGGAACTGTTGGAACACGTCCGACAGCACTGCAATATGTTCACGGGCTTTTTTACTGGTACGGCCGTGTTTTCTGATCACTTCCAGCGTCACGCTGTAGTGTTCTTTTAATTCGGTGAATTTTTGACGGGCAAACTCCGGATCAATGCTGTTGTCGGAATCATCTGCATCGCCGGAGTCATCGCTTTCGCTTTCTTCTTCGTCGTCATCCAGATCGTCAACAGCAGCGCCGCTTTCTTCGTCTTCATCGGCAAATTCGTCTAATTCGGCAGTTTCTTCCGCCACCACATCATTCAAATCAACAAAGCCGGTGATCAAATCGGTTAAACGAATAGTGCCCGCTTCCACTTGATCGTATTGTTCTAACAACGAGGTAATCGCTTCCGGATATTCCGCAACCGCACTTTGAACTTCGTTGATCCCTTCTTCAATGCGCTTGGCAATGTCAATTTCGCCTTCGCGGGTCAACAACTCCACGCTGCCCATTTCACGCATATACATCCGCACAGGATCGGTGGTGCGCCCTAATTCGGCTTCAACGCTGGACAACACTTGGGTTGCTTCTTCCACCGCATCTTCATCGGCAATGGTTTCATTCAGCATCAGATCATCGGCATCCGGGGCGCTTTCCAACACTTGGATCCCCATGTCGTTGATCATCTGAATAATATCTTCAATCTGCTCGGCATCGACCAATTCCTCAGGCAGGTGATCGTTCACCTCGGCAAAGGTTAAATACCCTTGCTCTTTTCCCTGAGCAATTAGCAATTTTAATTGAGATTTAGAGGTTTGCTCCATAAATTAGATATCCGCACTTATTGATTATTGAGGTTAAAAGGCAAATTACAGCTAGTTATTGTAACATAACCGCCGGTGCTTACCCAATGGATTTATTTACTTGCCATCAGCAATTGTGCTAACTCTTTTTTCTCGTCGAGACTTAAGGTTTGGTTTCGATCTTTGGCGATTAGCAATTCCATGCGTTTTTCAATTAACTGGTTATACAGATAACTCAAATTATCGGTAAAGGTTTTTTCGACGTTCTCGTCATTAATAAGATGATCCCACAGCGCCAACATTTCAAGGTGTCGGCTGTTTTCTTTTCCGCGCCAATATTCCAAAATCTGCCCGGTAGTTAATCCCACCCGCTCGCGACACAGGCTCGCCAGCTCATAAAACAGCTGAAAACCCGGATCTTGTAACGCTTGCAGCGCCTCAATATCGGGGATTATCCCCACCAATTTAGGATTTTGCAGCAACAGCGCAATCAGCAGGCGCATTGGTGTCTGTTTGATTTTCGGCTGACTAAAGTGCGGTTTTTCCGGCTTATCCGCTGGCAATGATAGCAACTGTTGCAACTGATTCGGGTTCATAATCCCCAGTTTGCTACCTAAAATTTCCACCAAATAGGTGCGCAACAGTTTACCCGGAATTTGCTGAATCAACGGTTCGCTGAGCGCCGCCAATTTGGCTTTGCCTTCTTTGCTGGTGAGATCCACCTGCGCCAACAGATGCTCAAACAGAAATTCATTCAGACTTTTGGCTTGCCCGACAAATTGCAAAAATGCCTCTTTGCCGACTTGGCGGATATACGAATCCGGATCTTCGCCGTCGGGCAAAAACACAAATTTCAGCTGCCGCCCGTCCTGCAAGTGCGGTAACGCATTTTCCAACGCACGCCATGCCGCATCGCGGCCGGCACGATCACCGTCATAGCAACAGATGATCTGTTCACAACTGCGGAAAAGCTGATAAATTTGCTCGGAAGTGGTCGCCGTGCCAAGAGCCGCAACCGCATTATTTACGCCGAATTGCGCCAACGCCACCACGTCCATATAGCCTTCCACCACCAGCAAAAAGCTTGGTTCATCATCGCTTTGCAGTGCTTCATGCAGCCCGTAAAGTTCATTTCCTTTGTGATAAATGGCGGTTTCCGGCGAGTTCAGGTATTTTGGTTTTTCATCGCCCAGCACTCGCCCACCGAAGGCGATCACTCGTCCACGACGATCACGAATCGGAAACATCAACCGATTGCGAAAACGATCATAAACCGAACCGCGATCATTTTTCGACAGCATTCCTGTGTCTAACAACTGCTGCTGCGCATCTTTGCTTCTGCCGAATTGCTTCAGCACCGCATCCATACGATTCGGCACAAAACCGATTTGATAACGTTGCACCACTTCAGTCGATAGTCCACGTTTTTCCACATACGCCTGCGCCGGAATGTCATTTTGCAAATTTTGCTGATAAAACAGCGCAATATCCTGCATTAATTGATGCAGATCGCGCTTACTTTGATAATTTAGCCGCGTGCCACCGCCCTGATCGAATTTGCTCTGCTCGCGCGGCACGTCCAAACCGTGCATTGCCGCCAGTTCTTCAACCGCCTCGACAAATTCCAGTTTGTCATATTCCATTAAAAAACCGATGGCATTGCCGTGCGCACCACAACCGAAGCAGTGATAAAACTGTTTATTTTGGCTAACGGTAAAAGAGGGGCTTTTTTCGTGGTGAAACGGACAACAGGCTTGGTAATCCCGACCGGCTTTTTTGAGCTTAACCCGACCGTTGATCAGCTCGACAATGTCGGTGCGCGCCAACAAATCGTCAATAAAGGTTCTGGGGATCGGTCCTTTCATCGGTACGGTTGCTCCGTTATCAGGCTTCAAGCGGCGAAACAGAAATCTATCAAAAGGATATGCCTAGCGGCTGATATAATAAAACCGTGAACCCCAAAGGCTCACGGTTTTATCGAATTTTAGCAAATGACTTCGTCTCTTCGGCTGTGCCAAAGTGCGGTCAAATGGCTGAAATTAGTATAAACGAGTATGACGTGCGTTTTCACGAGCCAATTTTTTAGCGTGGCGTTTTTGCGCAGACGCTTTTTCGCGTTTACGGATTGTCGTTGGTTTTTCATAAAACTCACGGCTGCGAACTTCGGCTAAGATACCGGCTTTTTCGCATGAACGTTTGAAACGACGTAATGCAACGTCAAATGATTCGTTTTCACGTACTTTAATTACAGGCATGTGCCATTCACCTCAAAGGAATTTTGTTATTTTAAACTAAATTGCCGCACTTATGGCGACAGGACTATATAAAGGTTTGCAATTCTAATGCAAAAGGCGGGTAAAAGTCAAAACAAAGTTTCTCCTTTTTCTAAAAAACCGTGTGGATTTGAACCGGCGCCAGAGAAAAAATGCAAAGTGGCGCGGAATTGCGTAAAATAGCCGCCAATCATTTTTTTAACTGACAGGTAAACAAAGAATGCGGATTTTAGGCATTGAAACCTCATGTGACGAAACCGGTGTTGCCATCTATGACGAACAACACGGTTTGATCGCCAATCAACTCTATTCCCAAATCGCCCTGCACGCCGATTACGGCGGCGTAGTGCCGGAGCTTGCCTCGCGCGATCATATCCGCAAAACCGCCCCGCTGATTCAGGCCGCATTGCAAGAAGCGAATTTAAGCGCCGATCAAATTGACGGCGTGGCGTACACCTCCGGTCCGGGTTTGGTCGGTGCGCTGTTGGTCGGCGCAACTGTCGCCCGTTCATTGGCGTATGCGTGGAACGTGCCGGCATTGGGCGTTCACCACATGGAAGGACACCTGCTTGCGCCGATGTTGGAAGACAACCCGCCAGAATTTCCGTTTATTGCGTTGCTGGTTTCCGGCGGACACACCCAATTGGTGCAGGTGGACGGCGTGGGCGAATATCAACTGCTGGGCGAATCGATCGACGATGCCGCCGGTGAAGCATTTGATAAAACCGCAAAACTACTGGGATTAGACTACCCCGGCGGCGCAACCCTCGCCAAACTGGCAACGCAAGGCAAACCGCACTTCACCTTTCCACGCCCGATGACCGACCGTCCGGGGCTGGATTTCAGTTTTTCCGGCTTAAAAACCTTTGCCGCCAATACGATTGCCAACAACCCGAATGACGAACAAACCCGTGCCGATATTGCGTTTGCGTTTCAAGAGGCAGTGGTCGATACCTTGATGATCAAATGCCGCCGTGCGCTGCAACAAACCGGCTTAAAACGCTTAGTGATTGCCGGTGGCGTGAGTGCCAATACCGCACTTCGCAGCGGGTTGGCTGCCTTGATGCAGCAATTAGGCGGCGAAGTGTTCTATCCTCAGCCGCAATTCTGCACCGACAACGGCGCAATGATTGCTTATGCGGGATTCTTACGTTTAAAAAACGGGCAGACTTCCGATCTGGCAATTGAGGTCAAACCCCGTTGGAATATGACCGAGCTTGCGCCGCTAGCCGATAATTGATCGCATGCAAACCGCACTTTACAAGTGCGGTTGATGGATTAAGACAGGATTAATACGGTTTTTTGCCGGCTTTTTCGATCAGCTTACAAAGATACGGAATATCATCGTGGCTCAACATATCAATCAGCCCCTCACGCAGCCAACCGATAATTTCGCTTTCCACATCAAAACCATATTTTTCGTTATACACTTGGGTGATCTCTTGCCCTTTCGGTGATTCATGCAGATATAAACGCACCGACAAGCCGGCTTGTTTGTAGGCAATCAAATCATCACGATGAATATAGTGATATTCCACACAGGCACTGGACGCATTCGAGCCTAGCGTGGCTTCCAGCTGTTTGTGATAGCGCGCCAATGTAACCACCTGTAATTTCACGTGTGGAATAATCGCTTTAACACGGTTGATCAACACATGATCGAACGCCAACAACAATACATTATCCACCGCATTGGTCGCTAACAGCACCTCTGCCAACACTTCGGCACAACGCTGATGATGCTGTTTCTGTTTCACTTCCAGCACCACGCCGACATGATTTGCCACCGCCCACAGCAACACTTCGCTCAATTCGGGAATCTGCGTACCAGCAAATTTCGGATCGAACTTCACCCCGTAGTCATATTGCTTCAGCTCGGCCAATGTCATCTGTTCCACATAGCCTGTGCCGGTTGAGACTCGGTCGATGGTGAAATCGTGATGCACCACCAATTTCTCATCTTTGGTCATGTGAATGTCCAACTCAATCGAATGCGTACCGGCTGCCAATGCCGCTTCAAATGCCGGCATGGTATTTTCCGGATAGCAATGGCTGTAACCACGATGGCTGTTTGCTAACACAACGCCTTGATCGGCAACAATAAAATTAAAACCCATTTTTCCTCGCTCTAAAAACCAACCACTTATTGAATTTAATTATCAAACAATTAAGCTTAACTTAATAGCAATATATCAGATTATTGCGATCAAAATCACAATTTAAATAAAAATTTGAATTTATTTTTTAAACTGTAATGAAACTGTCATCTTTGTGCTGTATTATCGCTGCAACCGAGCCGACAGGCTCAATGATTTCTTCAACGGAGGGTGTATGGCAACGTTAACGATCAACAATATCACGAAGAAATTCGGTGATTATTATGCGGCAAACAATATTTCATTCACGGCGGAAGAGGGCGAGTTTGTAACCCTGCTTGGGCCTAGCGGCTGCGGCAAAACCTCGTTATTGAAACTGATTGCCGGTTTCCATGTGCCGGATTCGGGCGAAATCTTAATCGACGGCAAAAACGTGAACAACGTACCGCCGGAAAAACGCAACACCGCCATGTGTTTCCAATCCTACGCCTTGTTTCCGCACTTGAATGTGGCGCACAACATCTGCTACGGTTTGCAACAACGTAAAATCATTCCGCCGGAACAAAAAGAGCGGTTAGATGTCGCATTGAAACAGATGGATCTGGAACTTCACCGTTTAAAACTACCGGGTCAACTTTCCGGCGGACAACAGCAGCGTGTGGCGTTGGCTCGGGCAATGGTTACCCGCCCTGATGTGATTTTGTTCGATGAACCGTTGTCAAATCTCGATGCCAAACTGCGTGAAAGTGTGCGTTTTGAAATCAAACAGCTTTCCCACCAATACAACCTGACCAGTATCTACGTCACCCACGATCAGGCGGAAGCGTTGGCCATGTCGGATAAAATCATCGTACTCAACAAAGGCAATATAGAACAGATCGGCACACCGGAAGAGATCTATTACCGCCCGAAAAACCGTTTTGTTGCCGATTTTATCGGGGTTGCCAACATCACGGAAGCCGAAGTGCTGTCTTGCGGTGAAAATCGGTATCACGTCAGCTCGGTATTCGGCGATTTTACCGTCGAGTCGGAAATTGCACCGCAAGCCGAGCGGATCTACATCTGCTTCCGCCCTGAAGATGCGGAGCTGTGCGACGACAGCAACGCTGAAAACGGCTTTGAAGTGGATATTCTGCAAACCGCCTTTATGGGCAATTTAACCGAAATTCAAGCACAAGTTGAACGGGGGCGCGAAAGCCAAAAAGTGCGGTTGCAAGTGAAAAACTTTCTGCAAATTCAAGGCAAAACCAAATTGCGCTTTGCCCTGCCCCGCAATGCGATTCACTTCTTGGAGGCGGTGCAATGAAAAGCCTGAGAAACGATTTAAAAGCATGGCTGCTACTCTGTAGCGGCTTAGGCACGATTTTGCTGCTGATGGGATCAACCTTTTATATTGTGGTGGCACAAAGTTTCGGCTTGCACAATGTCAACAACGCCGAACCGCACTTTACGCTGGCGTTTTGGCAAACCGTGCTGTCCGATTCGGTGTTCCAAAAATCACTGTTTTATTCGATCAAAGTTTCACTACTCGGTGCACTGCTGTCGATTATGGTGTCATATCCCATCGCTATGTGGTTAAGAAAACCGATTCCGGGCAAAGTGAGCATCATCACCATTTTGCGTGCCCCAATGCTAGTGCCGGGGTTGGTGGCGGCTTTCCTGTTTATCAATGTGATCTCCTATCACGGCATTTTGAACGAATCACTGGTTTGGCTCGGCATTTGGGCTGAACCGAAAAGCCTGCAAAACGATGAATTTGGCTGGGGTGTGGTGATTTTGCAAATGTGGAAAAACATTCCGTTCGCCCTGATCTTAATCGGCGGCGCAGTCAACGGTTTGAAAAACGATCTGCTTGATGCGGCTGCCAACTTGGGTTCAAATGCGTGGCAACGTTTTCGCTACGTGATTTTTCCGATGACACTCGGTGCGGTGCAAGTGGCATTCGTGCTGATTTTTATCGGCGCACTGGGCGACTTTGCGTTCTACACCATCGCCGGTCCTCGCAGCACCTACTCACTGGCTCGCCTGATGCAAATGACCGCCTACCAGTTTGAAGAGTGGAATCAAAGTGCGATTATGGCCATGATGATCATGCTCACTTCCGCATTTTTCACCATCTTGATTTCCGTGATTATCCGTCCTTTGGCAACTAAACGAGGAGATATTAAATGAGCGCAGTGAAAACCAAAAACGGCAGACTGATTGCCAAAATATCCCTCATCTTTTTTGTGCTCGTCAATGTGGTCTGGTTGGTAATCCCGTTAGTCATGGCAGGGCTGTGGTCGCTGGTTGATCCCGAACACCCGTGGAGCTATCCGGATCTGTTCCCGCAGTCGCTCTCGTTCGCCCGTTGGTTTGACGTGTGGGAAAATACCGCACTTCCGGAAGCGATGCTGAACAGCTACACCATTGCCCCGACCGTTTCCGCCCTTGCCATTACCCTCGCGTTACCGACCGCCTACGCCTTCGGACGCATGGAATTTCGCGGCAAAAAAATTGCCGAAATGCTGACCTTAATCCCGTTAGTCATTCCGGGCATGATTATTGCACTGTTTTTCAGTGCTGTGCTGTTGGATTTGGATATTCGCAGCCCGTTTATCGGCATCGTAATCGGACACACCGTGATGACGTTGCCGTATGCCATTCGGATTTTATCGGCAGGCTTCTCGTCCGTGCCACAAGATCTGATCGACGCCAGCCGTGATTTAGGCGCATCACGTTTCACGACCTTCAAAGATGTCTATTTACCGATGTTAAAACCGAGCTTTTTAGCCTCGATCATCTTCTGTCTGGTAAAAAGTATTGAAGAATTTGCTATCTCGTTTGTTATCGGTTCGCCGGATTTCATCACCGTGCCGACCATTCTGTATTCGTTCCTCGGCTACTCTTTTGTGCGTCCGAATGCGGCGGTGGTTTCACTGATTTTGTTAATCCCGAATATTATTTTACTCATGATTATCGAGAAATTGTTGAAAGGGAACTACCTTTCTCAATCCACCGGTAAAGCGTAATTCGTGTTTATCTTATTTCATTCACAACAGGAGCTCTCTAATGCGTTATTTCAAAAAACTCTCTCAACTGGGTCTTGCCGTATCGACTTTAGCCCTCGCCACCGTTTCGCAAGCCGCCACGCTTGACGGCAAATCTTGGGCGGAAATTGAAGCCCTTGCCAAACAAGAGGGCGAAGTCACCTTCAGCGTCTGGTATCTGCAACCGGCTTGGCGCACTTTTGTCAAAGATTTTGAAAACCAATACGGCATTAAAGTGCGGATTCCGGAAGGCACGCTGGACGGCAACGTTAACAAGCTGATCGCCGAGAAAAATCTTGCCCCCGGTAAAATGGACGTGATCGCCGTTGCGGCAGATCGCGTCAGTATGGTAAACAACTTCGGTGTGAACAAAGATTTGAGCGGTTTGCCAAACTTTGAAAAACTGAATCACTACCTGCAAGGTGTAGATTTGGGCACTAAAGCCATCGGCTTCTGGGGCAACCAAACCGGCTTGGCGTATGATCCAATGCGCCTGAAAGCGGAAGAGTTGCCGCAAAGCTGGCAGCAAATGGAAGCCTATATCAAGGCGAATCCGAAAAAATTCGGCTACTCCGATCCGAACGGCGGCGGCTCAGGCAATGCGTTTATTCAACGCGCCATCGTTTATACCTCCGGTGAGTATGACTACCAACAGCCGACTGTTGACAATGAACAAGTGAAAAAATGGGAAACCACATGGCAATGGTTCAGAGACAACAGTGCCAACATGACCCGCACCTCGTCCAATGCCGACAGCTTAACCCGTTTAAACGACGGTGAGCTGAATTTGGTTGCGGCTTGGCAGGATCACCTGTTCAGCCTACAACAACAAGGCGCAGTCACCAAACGTTTAGCGTTTTATGTGCCTGAATTTGGCATGTTAGGCGGCGGTAACGCGGTGATTGTAGCGGAAAATTCACCACGTCCGGCGGCCTCGTTGTTGTTCACCCACTGGTTAACTTCACCTGAAACCCAACAAAAACTGAACGCCCATTTCGGTGTGCGTCCGTTAAGCAGTGAATCCGGCAAAAAAGACATTGTCGGCTTCGGCGCAGACTGGGGCAAAGCGCAAGTGTTAGGCTTCACCAAAGAAGTCGTTTCACACTAGAATCACAACTCGGAATAGGGGATAATGCGTTATCCCCTTTTTTAACCCTAAATTTGGATCATCATGCCTAAATCGGACTATTTCAGCTTTGAGTTACGCCCCAGCCAAAAATTATTATTGAATTTAATCCGTCAATACTCCCCTTCTCGGGCTGAGTTGAGCCAGCTATCAGGCTTAACACCCGGTGCAATTACCCAATATTGCCGTGAGCTGTTGTTTTTGGGATTGATTAAAGAAGGCGATAAAATTGTCGGCAAACGGGGATTGCCGTCATACCATTTAGAACTGAATCCTACCGGTTGCTGCGCTGTCGGGGTGTCGTTTTCTGAAGACCGTTTTGATGTGTCGATTGTCGATTTAAGCGGTAAAAAGCTCGCTACCTACAGTGAAAAATACCACCATACCGAACAGCTTTCCGGCCCTGCCGAGCAGTTTACCCACATTGTGCAACAGATTAAAAGTGCGGTTGCTACGCTGCTGGAA
Source organism: Testudinibacter sp. P27/CKL/0425 (assembly GCF_052931395.1). Classification (NCBI taxonomy): domain Bacteria; kingdom Pseudomonadati; phylum Pseudomonadota; class Gammaproteobacteria; order Pasteurellales; family Pasteurellaceae; genus Testudinibacter; species Testudinibacter sp. P27/CKL/0425. The sequence goes on from NZ_CM128801.1 coordinate 2,501,331, forward strand.
AAGAAATTTTTAACCACCGCCAGCATTCTCGGCATCGGCTATGCTGTGCCGGGCTACTTACAGGCAGACGGCTCTCGCTCGTCTCCTTGGCTGCCGATGTTACAGCATAAACCAAACCTGTCGGATATTTTTGAGCAACAGCTCGGCTTGCCAACATGGGTGGAGAACAATACCAATGTCAGTGCGATTGGTGAGTTTTATTCCGGCAATTGGAATAAAATTAAAGACATGACAGTGATCAGCATTGATTACGGTTTAGGCGCCGGGGTGATCAATCAAGGCAAGCTGACCAAAGGCGGTTTTGGCAATGCCGGTGAGATTGGCGCATTTTTCCCTAGCGGCGATTGTCGCCCGACATGGAAAGATCTGAAAAAAACCTTGATCGTCGCCGATTTGCCACTCGATCAGCTAGATCGCTTAATTGCGGAAAACCACCCCGTGATTGTGCAATGGCTGGCTCGGGTGAGCGAACAGTTACGCTTGGTGATTCAATCGGTGCTGTATTGGCTGGATCCGGAAGTAATTGTGCTCACCGGTTTACTGCCGCCGAGCCTGACCGAACAGATTATTCACAACATTAAACAATCACTGTTCTGTCAAGAACCACCGAATAAACCTAAACCGATTCTGTATTGTTCGGAAAACAATATAGTGAGTATTTCTCTCGCAGCTGCCTGTTTACCGATTTATCATCTATTGAATTGAGAGCTAACCGCACTTGGCTATTTTCTGTTGTTTACACCTTCAATTATCAATTCATGCTGATGCCGATCTCCGCACACTCACCGTGTGCGATTGAGCATATTGAAACGGCACACCCCAGCTATCTCGGCTCGCAAGATAGGTTTTATGTCGGGCATTTTAAGGGAGTGGGCAAGGTTTAGTTGATACTTACAGTAAAGTTGCTTTTGTTAAGCTCTATACGATGAAAACAGCCATCACAGCAGCGGATATGCTCAATGATAAAGTACTTCCGTTTTTTGAGCATCACCAATTGCCAATGTTGCGTATTTTAACCGGCAGAGGCAGTGAGTATTGTGGTAAAAAACGTATTTATACGGATTTAGCTGAGTTACAGGCTGATTTAGATGCGTGGCTGAGTTATTACAATTACCATCGAACCCATCAAGGTAAAATGTGCTGCGGGCGCCCCCGATGGAGACATTGCCGGATGGAAAACGCATTTGGGCTGAAAAGAATTTAAGCTCAAATTAATCTGACAGACACTCTGTTCTAAATGGACGACTGTCAGATTGGGGTTGATCTTCTACAGATCATTGTTCCACTGTTTTAAGCGATTATCCAAATCTTTATCGGTAAATAAAGCACTGCCTGAAACAACCCAGTCGATCCCCAAGCTGCTTCACTTTGACGGCTAATTCCAGTGTCATTGAGCCATCTACAGTGATAATTTTGTCTTTTCTTCGTTCTCCAAGGATATTAATTATCGACTTAATTCGAGTAACAACAGAAAATTCGTCAGCTTTTATCCCTGTTCTTGGATCCAATGTTAAAAGTTGTATGATATCTATCTGATCAAGAAAAGGCTGCAATTGTGATAAATCCGTTTCAGGACACACACTCAGACCACTCAAAATAGGCTGGTTATCATCATGAACCGCACTTTGCTTATTCAACCAGGTTAAAATTTCATCTATATTGCCATCACTTTCCAACTGCAATGTTACTATTGTTGCACCACTCTTAACACTCTCTGCTGCTTGTTTAGCTTGGTTCTTTACCATTAAGTGAACATCTTTATGAAAGTGAGTTGGAAACTGTTTAATCGCGCCCGTACCAACCGTAAACATTGGCGAAAACTGTCCATCCGCAATATCAAAATGTAACAGATTAATTTGATTATGACTTAATACAGGCAGTGTTTCCTCTAATGCTAACCAATTGGACGCAAGGATGCCGACGCTTATTTTTTGTGATTTTAGTTCCTGAATTAATGCTAACTTAGATTTTTTCATTACGGCAGTCCTGAGGCAAAATCCAGTTAAAAATCTTTTTGCTTCTGGCTCCAGTCATCAACGGTTCAAGTTCTTTTACACACTGATGATAATGCTCTGTTTTCCGGTGTTGCTCTAAAGCCGATTCGCTGTCATACACTTCATAAGCATAAAAGCGGGTTGAAACCTCAGGATCTTGTAATACGTCAAACCGTAAGTTTCCGGGTTCTTTGCGCGTACCATAGTGATTAGCAGCAAAGACTTTTAGGAACTCATCCTCTTTTCCCTCTTTAACATTAATCTCTACCAACATCGCAAACATAATAAACTCCTAAACATATTCTTTTTTAAAATATGTTGGCAAGCCTAGGAGCTAGCCAACATCTCAGACTATTAGCGATTTTTCTCATCTAAATAGAGTTGATAGGCTTTTTCTGCACTTTCTCCCCCATGTACCACAGCATGAACCGCTTTAAGCATCGCAATTGGTGCATCTGATTGGAAAATATTACGCCCCATATCAACCCCTGCGGCACCTTGATCAATCGCTTGATAGCACATCTCTAATGCATCTAACTCAGGTAATTTTTTCCCACCAGCAATAACGATTGGCACTGGGCAGCCGGCAGTAACCCGTTCAAACCCCTTATCAACATAGTAGGTTTTAATGACATGAGCCCCCATTTCTGCAGCAATTCGAGTAGCTAATGAAAAATAGCGTTGATCTCTGACCATATCCTTACCAACACCCGTTACCGCCATCGTCGGAATACCATAGCGAGTTCCTTGATCGACTAGCTGAATGATATTTTTGATCGATTGATGTTCATGCTCTGAGCCAATATAAACCTGAGCTGCCATTGCCGAAACATTCAAACGAACCGCATCTTCCACACAAACAGCAACCGCCTCATTGGATAATTCAGTCAAAATTGAATTTGCGCCTGAAGCACGTAATACGACTGGCTTTCCAGTATCTGGCGGCACTACACTTCTTAAAATTCCGCGTGTACACATTAATACATCGGTATATTCAAAAAGTGGCGCAATGTGCAGATCAATACGTTCTAAACCGGTTGTTGGCCCTTGAAAATAACCATGATCAAACGCCAACATGATCGTTTTGCCTGTTTTAGGATTAAAAATATTGGCTAAACGGGATTGCATCCCCCAATCTAAAGCCCCCAACCCTTTCATATAAAACGCTTTGTTCGTTTGTGGTTTATCTAATCCGAAATCTTTTCCGTCTCGGATATCATCTAAATCAGCCATTATTTTCTCCTCTCTGACATTTAGAAATTATAGTTATCAATATTTTCTTTAGTGAACACGACGCGTTCTGGCAATACCACAATGCCATTGCCTGCCGCTTCGTATTCATAACCTTGTACGCTATTTGGTGAAACCTCTACCTCGCCAACTCCTTCAACATTTAATTTATCGCCTACTTTTAACGATTTCCCTTTAAGTACATCATTTGCGACCGCTACAGAAATTTTTCCTTGTTGCACAACATCCCATAAGCCAAACTGGTTGACAGTTCCACGTTTCACATAAGGGCGCATCACGTTTGGCGTACTAAAACCAACAATCACCACACCTTCACGTTTTAAATTTTCTGCTGCTTGAGCGGCTGCAGGTAGTGCATTTGCATCTGGCGCAATGATTGCATCAAGATCAGGATAAGCTTTCAAAATCCCTTCCGCAGTCTGTAACGATTTAATTGCATCGTTATACCCGAATTGTGTTGTTACAATTTCCCACTCAGGATGTTCTGCCGCAATTTTATCTTTTGCTACTTTAACCCATTGGTTTTGATCGGTTACTGTCGGGCTAGAATAGAAAAATGCGACTTTCGCTTTTGGCTTTGTAATTTGGCTCGAAGCCATTTCGACTAACATTGAACCTAGCTGTGTTGGCGTACCCTGGTTAATATAATAACTACGGCATTCTGGATTGGTATCCGAATCCCAAGTTAACACCTTAACGCCGCGTTTCATGGCTCGCTGCAATGTGGAACACAATCCATCAGGAGAAACCGCCGCCACTACAATTGCGTTATAACCTTGGTTAACAAAGTTATTAATTAACTGAACCTGATTCGAAACACTGGGTTCTGTTGGACCATCATAAGTCACATCAACGCCAAGTGTTTTTCCCATTTCAACCGCACCTTGCCCCCCACTTGTGAAATAACCCACTCCGACGAGCTTTGGAATGAAGGCGATTCTATCTGCTGCCTGTACTGAGAGAGCTGAAAATCCTAGAGCAACGGCAAGTGCGGTTGATTTAATAACTAAGTGTTTCATAAAATTTCTCCTTATTGAGTTTGATAAAACATACTAGTATCAGTACGTTCATTCACCATTATTTAATGGCTTCCAACAACCTGCTTTCCTGTTTTACGGCTAATCCAATAACGAATTGAGGCATAATGTAAACTGATTGATTTTCCAATTAACACAATAATTAATAAAGCACCGGATAATGCACTGGATATTTCATTCGGAATGCCAATCATCTGTAATCCCTGCTGTAAATAACCAATTAATAATGCAGCGATTGCTGTGCCTAGAATAGAACCTGAACCACCGTAAATATTAGCACCACCCAATACAACGGCAGTTAAAACTGGCATTAATAAAGAACTCCCTAAATCAGAACGCGCTGAACCAAAATAAGATACTAACAATACCGCAACAAATGCCGCGACTAATCCGATTGCCGCATAAATAATAAACAGTGTTTTATTGATTGGAGTTGCACTATAACGAGCTGTTCTTTCACTTTGTCCAATAAGAAATGTACTTCTTCCCACTGTGGTTCTATGCATTAACAGCCAAAAACCAAGCGTCATAAAAGCGAAATAAATAATTGGTGTCGGAATCCCTAATAGGGTTTGGTTAGCAAAATGCAATAAACTATCAGGAAAACCACCAATTCCTTCATAGCCTGTTGCGCCTGCGAATCCTGATAGTAATAATGCCCCGCCACCATATAAATACATTGTGCCTAAGGTGATGACCAATGGGTTCACTTTGGTATAAATAATTAATCCAGCATTAATTAATCCACATAGCACACCCAAAAAGAAAGTTAAAGGAATAGCAATGAACAATGAAACATCGGCTTTAAATAGTACACCAAGAAAAATGGCACAAAGTCCTACTGTTGAACCAAATGAAATATCAATTCCGCCACTAACAATAATCATCGTTAGTGGTAATGCCAGCATACCAATATAAATAAAATCGCTGGTGCTATATAGCAAAACATTAAGATCTAACATTCTTGGATTGATTAATCCAAATCCTAATATTTCTACGACAAGCAATATAAACAGTGTTATCTCCCAGCCATAACGTTTTAATTTCAACATATTATTCACCTAAGATTGTTTTATATTGGACATCATTATTTTAAGAAGCGAGCATATCTCTGTTGTTTGATACTTTTTTCGATCATAATTCGAATTCTTCCATCAAACACCAATACTGCAAGCAAAACAATTCCTGCGACAAAGTTATTCCAATAAGCAGGGACTTTTAATAACACTAAAATTGTATCAATTTCAATTAAAAAATAAGCACCTAAGATTGCCCCGATAATATTACCTGAACCACCAAGCAAACTAATACCACCGAGAACACAAGCTGCAATTGCTTTCATTTCTAATCCATTTCCTGTTGAATTGGGTACAAAACCGATTTGAGAAGCAAATACAATTCCAGCTAATGCAGCCATCACGCCATTGATACCAAATGCTGAAATTCTAACCGTATTGATTCTAACGCCTAACTGTAACGCACCTTGCAAATTATCACCGATAGCATAAAAATTTCGACCTAAACACACTTTAGTTAATAAAAAATACGCTACGATAATCAATGCTATTAAGATCCAACCAATTAGTGAAATATTGAGAAATATCGGTTCAGAAAGTGATTTTAATTCTTGTGGCAGTCCTTCAATCCATTTCCCTCCGGTAATTAACAACATGATGCCTTTGTACAATCCCAATGTACCCAATGTTGCAACGATAGCTGGGATGCGCAAAATGGTGACTAAGAGACCATTAAATAAACCCGCTAATAAACCGCATAAAACCGTACCTAAAAATGCCGGAAGCAATGAATAACCTAAGTTTAATAAACTTCCCATAATGACTGCGGATAGTCCCATAATCGAACCGACAGATACATCTATATTTCGAGTTAAGATAACAAAGGTCGCACCAATCGACAGTAACATCACAATTTGAGCCGAATTAAAGATCATAGTAATCGTTTGAAAGTTAAAACCACTTCCCCAAACCATTAATAGGATAAAAAGGAACAAAATTGCAAATACAATTGTCAGCTCACGATTATTTTGTATAAATTTCCACATACTTTATCCTTATCTAGCATCGCCACTAAATGCCATGCGCATAATATTCTCTGAATTAATGTCATTACCTGTTAGAGGTGAACCTATTCTTCCATCATGCATAACAAAAACTAGATCAGACATTTGTTCAATTTCTTCTAAGTCAGATGAAATAAAAAGAATCGCAACATTTTGTTTAGCAATACTTTTAATTAATTGATAAATATCAGCTCTTGCCCCGATATCAACCCCTCTGGTTGGCTCATCAACAATCAGTAATGCGGGATCTGCCTCCAAGCATTTCGCAATAAGAATTTTCTGTTGATTGCCACCAGATAATGTTCTAACTGGCTGCTGAGCATGATTAAATTTAATGCCAATTGCACGATGATAACGCTCAAGAATGGCTTCTTCTTTTGAGTTATCAATCCAAAATCCCATATTTGTATAAGTAAGCCCACAAGTATTCCAAGAGAGCGGTGCATCTAAATAAAGCCCTGAGGCTTGTCTATCTTCCGGTAAATAAACTATGCCTCTTTCTAACCGTTCTTTGGTACCAAATCGGTTAATATCTACATTATCAAATAGTATTTGACCGCACTTTTCTTTTCTTAAGCCATACAATGTTTCTGCTAATTCTGTTCTACCAGCACCAACAACTCCTGCTAATCCTAAAATCTCTCCAGGATAAATTTCAAAACTAATTTCTTTAAATCCTTCTCCTGTTAAGTCCTTTATTTTTAATATAGGATGCTCTTTTGTTTTTATACGATTATGGCCAGGAAGTTCTAACCATAATTTTTGTGATTCGGTCAACTCTCCAGACTTCGATTTTGGTTTGATCGCTGAAATCACATCATCACGATTTAATTCATTAGTATTCCCGCTCAAGGCAATACAGCCATCTCTCATGACACTGATAAAATCAGAAATCTGCCAAACTTCAGGTAATTTATGAGAAATAAAAACAATCCCAACGCCTTTGGCTAATAAGGATCTTATTTTGATAAATAAACTGTCTGTTTCTACGGGAGTTAATGATGCGGTTGGTTCATCAAGAATGAGAATAGAAGCATCACGCATTAATCCGCGCATAATTTCAACTAATTGTTGATCCGCAACCTCTAATAAACCCGCCTGTGTATCCAGTTTTAAATGAGAATCCATCTCCTCAAGTAACCCTTTCAATTTTTTATCGTTACTATGGTTTTGCTCCAATCCAAATAGAATATTTTCTTTAACGCTTAAATTAGGAAATAACAGTGGCTCTTGTGGTACAAGATAGATACCCAGTTGATGTGCTTTGTTTGGTGACAGCGAACCGTGCATCTCACCGTTAATTTCGATCTCACCTGAATCCTGCGGTTGAATTCCGGCAATAATTTTCATTAATGTCGATTTTCCTGCACCATTCCCGCCTAACAAAGCGTGTACCTGCCCAGAATAGAGTTCAAAATGAATATCTTTTAGAACTTCAACACCTGAAAAAGATTTGCTGACATGACGAATTGCAAGCAAGCATTTTCGATCAGAAATATGATTCACGCTCATTCCTCCACACCCATTCAAGATGAATAAATGTATTTTTAATTTTCATTTGTTCAATACCCTATCAGGTAATTTTTCGAATAACAGTGACAAAGATCACGAAATGAAAACAAAATCGATGGAAAATTCACCAAAATAGCGAAAAAGTAGTCCTATCGTGATCTTTGTCACGCTTATATAAAAAATTTAAATGAACAATTGATAAATTGATAAATCACATGAATAATAAGTTCAATTGCTATTAAGGATGCTGCACCATGAACCATATTAAAGAAAACGCCTCATTCCCACACAGCATGAGCGAAGAAGAAATGCTGGCAAGGATTGCATGGTTTTATTATCACGATAATTTGACCCAAAGCGAAATTGGAAAACGCTTGGATATTCCTCGGTTAAAAGTTTCTCGCTTACTGGAGAAGGGACGGCAAATCGGTTTAATTAAAGTCCAAATCAACTCCCGCTTTAAAGGCTGTTTAGAACTCGAAGAAGCATTACAGCAACACTTCAAGTTAAAACATATTCGAGTATTGCCGGCACTTGAGCAGCATGAAGTCAATACTCGTTTAGGTATTGCTGCATCACAGATGCTGATGTCACTAATGCGTCCAAATCAATTGCTTGCGATTGGCTTTGGCGAAACGATTATGCAAACAATCAAATACAGCAATGAGTTTATTACCAACAACCAGTTAAAACTGATCACGCTTTCCGGCGGAGTTGGGCCTTACATGAAAGGTATCGGCGAATTAGATGGCACTTGTAGCATTAGCATTATTCCTGCGCCATTAAGAGCATCGTCCATTGAAGCCGCCAATCTATTTAAACGTGAAGCCTGCGTCAGAGATATCATGCTAGCCGCCGAAGCCGCCGATGTTGCCATTGTTGGTATTGGCTCCACACAACAAAAAGGGCAAGCAACACTATTACGCTCTGGATATATAAATGAAGACAGTCAGCAAGAATTACGCAGCAAAGGCGCAATCGGCGATATTTTAGGCTATTTCATGCAGAAAAACGGGGCAATCCAGCCTGATACGCCATTACACGATGAACTGATTAGCGTCCCATTGGATAAATTAGTAAAAATTCCAACAATAGTCGGTATCGCCGGTGGGGAAAATAAAGTCGATGCCATTCTAAGTGCATTAAAAGGAAAATATATTAATTCATTAGTTACCGAAGAAATGACAGCAAAAATGATTCTCGCCAAAACAGTATAGGGGCGAATACAACATTAATTTCATTGAGGAGAAATTAAATGGATAGTCAATCAGCACGTTATCTTATGGCGCTCGATGCGGGAACCGGCAGTATAAGAGCGGTTATTTTTGATTTGAATGGGAACCAAATCAGCACAGCTCAAAAAGAATGGACTCATTTCAGCGATCCTCAAATTCCCGGTTCAATGAATTTTGATTTACCTACAAATTGGCAACTGGCCGTGCAATGTATCAAGCAATCAATTCAAAATGCACAAATTGATGCTGAACAAATTATTTCACTCTCCACCTGCTCTATGCGCGAAGGCATTGTGCTTTATGATGAGAAAAATCATCCCATTTGGGCTTGTGGAAATGTTGATGCAAGAGCAATTGAAGAGGTTAAATATTTAAAAACATTAAATAACGGTACTTTTGAAAAGCAAATCTATGATATTTCAGGACAAACATTAGCATTAAGTGCAATTCCCCGTCTATTATGGCTTGCGAATCATCAGCCTGAACTTTATAAAAAAGTCCGTTCTCTTAGTATGATTAGCGACTGGTTAGCTTTTATGTTAAGCGGGGAGCTTGCTGTAGAACCTTCAAATGCGGGAACAACCGGAATACTCAACTTAGGTAGCCGAAATTGGCAAGCAGAATTGTTAGAAACAATTGGCCTTGATTCGACAATATTACCCATGGTGAAAGAAACCGGAACCATACTGGGCAATATTACAAGTGAAATAGCCATGCTAACCGGTCTATCAACCAAAACGTTAGTCGTCGTTGGTGGTGGTGATGTCCAATTAGGATGTTTAGGATTAGGTATTACCGATGCAGCTCAAGCGGCAATTATTGGCGGAACATTTTGGCAACAAATAGTAAATCTGCCAAAAGCTTCAACTGATCCTGAGATGAATATCAGAGTTAACCCTCATGTGATCCCGCCACTTGTACAAGCCGAATCGATCAGTTTTTTCACCGGATTAACGATGCGTTGGTTCAGAGATGCCTTTTGTGAAGCTGAAAAACATCTTGCAAGCCAACTAGGCATAGATGCTTATACGTTACTGGAACAAATGGCAGCTCGAGTACCCGTCGGATCAAATGATATTGTGCCTATTTTCTCCGATGCCATGCACTTTAAGTCTTGGTACCATGCCTCACCATCATTTATCAATCTTTCTCTTGATTCGGATAAATGTAATAAAGCGGCATTATTCCGGGCGTTAGAAGAAAATGCAGCAATAGTTTCCTCCTGTAACTTAGATCAAGTTGAGAAATTTTCTGGCGTAAAACTTAATTCTGTTGTTTTTGCCGGAGGGGGGGCTAAAGGTCATCTTTGGAGCCAAATATTAGCTGATGTTACAGGACTAACCGTCAATATTCCGGTTGTCAAAGAAGCGACCGCACTTGGTTGTGCTATTGCAGCGGGTGTTGGCGCTGGTGTCTATCCTTCACTAGCAGAAGCCGGGAAAAAACTGGTTACATTCGAACGCCAACATAAACCGAATGCTGATAATCATAGGTTATACCAAATACATAAACAAAAATGGATTGAAATTTACCATCAACAGCTACAGCTGGTTGATTCCAATCTCACAACATCACTTTGGAAAGCCCCCGGATTGTAAAAAGAACAAGCAGAATGTATTGAACCCAATAATACATTCTGCTTCCATTCGTAAAAATCTAATTTATATCATCTGATTATTTTACTTTTTCTCAGAAATTTGTAGTATAAGGCAATCAATTTGACTGAATCGACAGGAATGTTTAATGTGCCAACTACTCGGAATGAACTGCAACACCCCGACCGATATTGTGTTTTCGTTTGAAGGGTTTCGCTGCCGTGGCGGTTTGACCGATTCGCACGCCGACGGCTTCGGGATCGGTTTTTTTGAAGATCAGGGCGTGCGGCTATTCCACGATGACAAAGCCAGTGCCACTTCCCCAGTGGCGGATTTGGTGCGTAATTATCCGATTCAATCGAAAAATGTGATCGCACATATCCGCAAGGCAACTCAGGGGAGAATTTTGCTGGCAAACACCCACCCGTTTATGCGCGAAATGTGGGGGCAATATTGGCTGTTTGCGCACAACGGCAATTTAAAAAACTTCAATCCGGCAACGGGGCAATACTACCGTCCGGTCGGCAACACCGATTCGGAAACCGCTTTTTGTTATCTGCTGGAAACCTTGCGCCAAAAATTCGAGCAAGCCCCAAGCATTGAGCAAATTTTTGCCGAAGTGGATCGAATTGCACAAGAACTGCGCCAATATGGTTTGCTGAATTTTCTGCTATCGAACGGCGAATGGCTGATCACCCACACCGGATCACTATTGCATTATATCGTGCGCAAAGCACCGTTCGGCGAGGCTAAATTGGTCGATGATGATGTGCAGATTGATTTTGCCTCGGTTACCACCCCGAACGATAGGGTGGCGGTGATTGCCACACTGCCGCTGACCGATAACGAAAGCTGGCAGCAACTGGCGGTTAACGAGCTGGCGTTGTTTCAAGACGGTGAAATTCTGTTGCGCCACACGCCGGACAATCCGCATTATCCAACAGAAGCCGAAGGGCTGGAAATGGCACGTCAGGCGATTTAAGCTCAACATGTCAACCGCACTTTCTGCCGCACAGCAACAACAGCTGCGCCATCTCAACATTCAGATCGCACGCAGTTTGCGTGCCTGTTTGGATCTTGCCGAGCGACATTTTAACCGCACTTTCCCTATGCCGAGCGTGAATTTTAACTTGCGTGGCATGAAAGCCGGTGTTGCCTATCTGCAACAAAATGAAATCCGCATGAACCGCACTTTGCTGTTAGAAAACCGCGATGATTTTCTCCAGCAAGTCGTGCCGCATGAACTGGCGCATTTAATCGTCTATCAACAACACGGGCGGGTGCAACCGCACGGCAAAGAGTGGCGTTTTGTAATGCAACAGCTTTTCCGACTGCCGCCCGACACCTGCCATCAATTTGATATTCAACGCGTACAAGGCAAAACCGTAGCTTACCGCTGCGATTGCCAAACTCATCAACTCAGCTTGCGCCGCCATCAGAACATCGTCAAAAACAAAGTGCGGTATCATTGTCGGTTGTGTAAAACGGAACTGTCCGCAATCGACGATGAAAGCTGAAATTCAAACGTTAACCAGCCACCTAATGCGTGCGCATAGCGTGATAATGTTTTCAAGGTTGGCGCACCGACGCCCCTCTCCAAGCGGCTGATATTTTTAACATTAATGCCTGATTTTTGTGCTACATCAAGCTGAGTTAAATTCAATTGCAGACGCGCCGCTTTCAGCGCATCAATTAACCTGCGCCGTTCTTCCAACTCATCATATTCCACTTTAAAATCAGCATTCTGCATTAATTTGGCTTTTACCTCCGCCAACGAGATCAATTCCAATTCAGGATCATTCATCATTTTCCAGCTCCTTTTGTAATTTTTGCATTCGGCTATAGGCTAGCGCCAATATCCTTTGCGGCGTTTTTTGGGCTTTCTTTTGCAGAATATGCACGATATATGCGCGCTTTCCTCGCATGAAAAAGAAAAAACTGCGCGAAATCCCCTCTTTACTGTTCACTCGCAGCTCTTTTAATCCCTTTGCCAAGGTTTTAACATCCGGTTCTCGCAACAAATGCCCTTCTTTTGCCAATTTTTCAATCGCCTGCAAAGTTGCCGCCTGTAGCGCAATCGGCAAAGAAAGCAGCTCTTTTTCTGCTTGCTTCGTCAATAATATCTTAAACATCATTTAGCCTTTTTATCATACAAACAACAGCAAAAGTAATCAAGTTTGATTACTTTGATTTTTGCAAATATGAGATGACTATATGAAAAGCAGTTTAAAAACGTAGTGAATAGCAAATATTTTACGATCCTGATCGCAAAATTAAGATTTTCTCACTTCCGCTTCGCTCTCGGATGCGCCGAATCATAAACATCGGCTAAATGTTTGAAATCCAAATGCGTGTAGATTTGAGTGGTTGATAAATTAGAGTGCCCTAGCAGCTCTTGCACCGCTCTTAAATCCGAGCTGGATTCCAACATATGTGTGGCAAACGAATGGCGCAATTTGTGCGGATTAAGATGCGTCGGTAGTCCTTGTCGCTGCCCCCACACCTCCATGCGTTTTTGAATCGCACGGTGGCTGATGCGTTTGCCGCGTTGGCTGACAAATAAGGCATCATCTTCCGGATTAAATAGAATCCGCACCGCCAGCCATTTTTGAATCGCTTGGGCAGCGAAGCGTCCGTAGGGTAAGATCCGCTCTTTGTTGCCCTTGCCGATCACCCGCAGTTCGCGCGTGCGGCTTTGCAAATCTTGCAGATTCAGTTGTTGCAGCTCGTTTAAACGCAAACCGGCACTGTACATCAGCTCCATCATCGCCAAATCACGCAAATCAATCGGCTCTTTACTGCTATTATCCAACAGCTGTCCGACCTGTTCCGCCTCAATATTTTTCGGCAGCCGTTTCGCCTGTTTCGGGGCAGAAACGGCGGTTGCCGGATTCACCTCGATCACACCTTGCGATAATAAATATGTTAAAAAGCCACGCAAACTGGAAAGGCGCAACGCCAAACTTTTGGCGTTTAAGCCTTGCTGTCGGCTTTTCGCCAGCACATAACGCACCACGCCGGCATCGACCTGTTGCCAGTTTTCAATACCTTGTGCGTGTAAAATCTCAATAATTTCGGCGAGTTGGTGTTGGTAATTGCTCAGGGTGTGCGGACTGAGCTGACGTTCAATCCGCAGGTAATTCCAGTAACCTTGCAGCGGGTGTGAAAGTGCGGTTTGCAGCGCGTCACTCATTTACATTTTCTCAATCAGCCAATGATCCAGATGCTGCTCCACCATCTCTGCCAACTGGCGCAAAAAGGTGGTTTCCTGATTGCGGTGAAAATGGCGCTCGTCTTTGGCGGCAAACACCAGTACGGCGGTGTAAGGGTGGCGTGATTTACGCTTGCCTAACAGACAAAATGCCACCGAACCCAGCGGGAAATCTTGTGGCAAAAACATCAGCGTTTTTTCACGATGGCTCAAAGTGCCGAGATAGTGGCGCTGTAAGCCGAAACGTTCTAAGCGGATAATTTCAAAGGCGGTACGATCCAACCAGTTTTGTTCGGCGATTTCACCGCTTTCGACCCAACTGTCACGAAACAACAACACCGTGCCTTTTTGTAGCCCAAGTGCGGTGGTCCATTGCTGCAACATTTCCAACCCATCGTTAAAGCGTTTTGCTTGAGCGAATTGTTGCTGTAGCGGCAATAAACTGAAAAACATTCGTTCGTTGTGCTCCGCCAATTGATGAATTTTATCCAGATCCCGTTGCTGTTGTTGCAGCTGATCGCGCTGGCGTTGCAATTTCGCTTCCACCAACGATAAAATCCCTTTCTGCGGATGCACCACCTGCAATTCATCTAACAACTGCGGGTATTGCTGAAAAAAATCAGGGTGCTGTTGCAAATACTCCGCCACCGCTGCGGCTGTCAATGCTTCACTCATCATCTTGTCCTATAAACGAATGTAACCGTCAAATAAATGGGTGGCGTCGCCGGTCATAAACAGCGGCTTGCCTTCGCCTTGCCACTCAATCAGCAGTTTTCCGCCCGGCAGCTCGACTTCGACCTGACTGTCTAACGCCCCCTGCATAATCCCGACTGCCACTGCCGCACAAGCGCCGCTGCCACACGCCTGTGTTTCCCCTGCGCCACGTTCGAACACTCGCAATTTAATTTGCCCACGGTTTAAAATCTGCATAAAGCCGATATTCGCGCGTTCCGGAAAGCGCTCATGGCTTTCCAGTAAGGCACCCAACCGCTGCACCGGTGCAGTTGCTACATCATCGACCGTCAACACACAATGCGGATTGCCCATCGACACCACCCCGCACAGCACCGTTTCCAACTCGGTGCGCAAGATATAATTTTTCTCAAATTTATTGGCCGTAAACGGTACTTTCGCCGGTTCCCAAATCGGTTCGCCCATGTTGACCCGAACTTGATCGTCATCTTTAATGCTCAACACCATTTTGCCTTTGGCAGTGCTGACCTTAATCTCTTTTTTATTGGTCATGCCTTTCAGCTGCACAAAACGGGCAAAACAACGCGCGCCATTGCCGCATTGCGCCACTTCGCTGCCGTCGGCGTTAAAGATCCGATAATGGAAATCCATATCGGGATCGTAAGGCGGCTCGACCAGCAACAGCTGATCAAATCCAACCCCGCGGTGACGATCCGCCAGACGGCGAATCGTGCCTTCCGGAAAAAACACGTTTTGGGTGATGCCGTCCACCACCATAAAATCGTTCCCCAAGCCGTGCATTTTTGAAAATTGCATAAACAGTCCTTAAATTTTATTGATAGCGGCATTATAGAACCAAGCCGGGAGAATGTCTAAATGATTCATCCGCCGATAGTTTGCTAAACCCTTACGTTGTGATAGGATTCTGACAATCATTTATTTGCAGGATAATATATGGAAAATCTTAAAAAAATTCAGGCGATGCGGATTGCCGGTCTGGGCTGTGTGATTACGATTGTAATTATCGCATTCTTCCTGTTTTCGCTACCGACCGCACAATTGATGGATCACCTGACCGCACTTGGGAATTGGTTTGGCGCGAGTACGACTATCGGCATTTTCGTCTTGGCTTGCTTGCCACCGCTAGTCAGCACCCTTTGTTACTGGCTCTATTATTGGTTAAAAAATTAATCCAATATGGCAAAACTTTATTTTTATTATTCCTCAATGAACGCCGGCAAGTCCACCACCTTGCTGCAATCGTCCTACAATTACCAAGAACGCCAGATGAACACCTTGGTTTACACCGCGGCAATTGACGATCGTTTCGGCACGGCGAAAGTCACCTCGCGCATCGGCATCAGCCAAGATGCGCTGGTGTTCACAACCGACAGCGATCTGTACAACCAAATCAAACAGCAGATTCAGCAACAGCCGCTGCACTGTATTTTAGTTGATGAAGCACAATTTTTGACTAAATCACAAGTTTATCAATTAAGCGATGTGGTCGATAAGCTGCACATTCCGGTGCTGTGTTACGGACTGCGTACCGACTTTCAGGGCGAACTGTTTGAAGGCAGCCGCTATTTGCTGGCATGGGCGGATCAGCTTGAAGAGTTAAAAACCATCTGCTACTGCGGACGCAAAGCCAATTTTGTGCTGCGCTTAAATGAAAACGGCGAAGTGGTGCAAGCCGGCGAACAGATTCAAATCGGCGGCAACGACAGCTATCTTTCCGTTTGCCGCCGCCATTACAAAGAGCGAATGGGGAAATGACCGCACTGTGGTTATAAAAATGCGGAGGCGAAAAACTTTTTAAAATATTTCAGTTTCATGGCCTCCTCTCTTATACCAACAATGATGAATAAAGCTAATGAATCAATCTTTACCGACTATCTATTCTTTCTTTTACCACACTTAACAGATATTGCCCGTAGCTGTTTTTTGCCATTTTGTTGGCTAAATCAAGCAATTGTTGCGAACTGATCCAGCCGTTGCGCCAAGCGATTTCCTCCAGGCACGCCACTTGCAGCGCTTGAATATTTTCAATCGTGCGTACAAAAGAAGCGGCTTCAAGCAGGCTTTCGTGGGTGCCGGTATCCAACCAAGCAAAGCCGCGCCCCAACAGCTGCACATTCAATTCGCCGGCTTCCAAATACATCTGATTAATCGACGTAATTTCCAGCTCGCCACGCGCTGACGGTTTAACTTTTTTGGCAAAATCAATCACCCGATTGTCGTAAAAATACAATCCGGTGACAGCCCAACTGGATTTCGGCATTGACGGTTTTTCTTCAATCGACAACGCTTTATAGTTTTCGCCAAACTCCACCACGCCAAAGCGTTCCGGATCTTTCACTTGATAAGCAAAAACCGTGGCGCCTTGTTCTCGGTTAACCGCTTTTTGCAGCAACGGCGTGAAGGATTGTCCGAAAAAGATGTTGTCTCCCAATACCAGACAACAGCTGTCCTTGCCGATAAACTCTTCGCCGATAATAAACGCCTGTGCCAAACCGTCCGGACTCGGTTGCACCGCATAGCTCAGTTCAATCCCGAAATCGCTGCCGTCACCTAACAAACGCTGAAAACCCTCACTGTCTTCCGGCGTAGTGATAATTAAAATCTCACGAATGCCCGCCAGCATCAATACTGACAGCGGATAATAGATCATCGGCTTGTTATACACCGGCAGTAACTGTTTGGAAACGCCGCGCGTGATCGGATATAACCGCGTGCCGGAACCACCGGCAAGTACAATCCCTTTCATCTTATTCCCCCAAACCTAGGCGTTGTCCGTTATAGCTGCCGTCTTGAATCCGTTGCCACCATCTCGGATTCGCCAAATACCATTCCACGGTTTTCCGAATCCCGCTTTCAAAGGTTTCTTGCGGCTTCCAACCTAATTCGCGCTGGATTTTCGCCGCGTCAATCGCATAGCGTTTGTCATGCCCCGGTCGATCTTGCACAAAGGTGATCAGCTGCGCATAATGCTGAATATCAGCAAGTGCGGTATTTTCAGCGCACGGTTTAATTTCATCCAAAATCGCGCAAATGGTTTTCACCACCTCAAGATTGGTCTTTTCGTTATGTCCGCCAATATTATAGCTTTCACCAATTTTGCCCTGCGTTAACACCAAATACAGCGCCCGCGCGTGGTCTTCTACAAACAGCCAATCGCGAATCTGATCGCCCTTGCCGTAAATCGGCAACGGTTTACCGTGCAGCGCATTTAAAATCACCAACGGAATCAATTTTTCAGGAAAATGGAAAGGACCATAATTATTCGAGCAATTGGTCAGCACCACCGGCAAGCCATAAGTGCGGTTCCAGGCACGCACCAGGTGATCACTTGCAGCTTTGGAAGCGGAATACGGACTGCTCGGCGCATACGGCGTGGTTTCGGTGAAAAGTGCGGTTGTGCCTTCCAAGTCGCCGAATACTTCATCGGTTGAAATATGGTGGAAACGGAAAGCGGCTTTCTGCTCGCCGTCCAATGACGCATAATATGCCCGCGCGGCTTCCAGCAGCGTATAGGTGCCGACGATATTGGTTTCAATAAATGCCGCCGGTCCGTCAATCGAACGATCCACATGGCTTTCCGCCGCCAGGTGCATTACCGCTGTTGGACGATATTTGGCAAACAGCGCTTGTAGCGCCGCCGTATCACAAATATCAACTTGCTCAAAATAATAACGCGGATTATCCGCCACGCTCTGCAACGAATCTAAATTGCCCGCATAGGTCAACTTATCAATATTCACTACGCTGTCTTGCGTGTCGTTAATAATGTGGCGCACAACCGCCGAACCGATAAAACCGGCTCCGCCGGTGATGAAAATGGTTTTTTTATTCATAAATAACTAACTACATCCTGGTTCAAGAAAATATTCTTGCCACAAAGTATATACTCTTTTGACAAGAAACAAATTAAATTTTAAGACGGCCTAAAATATAAAAAAACTTCCCGAATCCCGTTGATACAGGTATAATCTGCGCCTTGTAACGGAAACTGATTGGTAGCGATGCGCAAGTGCGGTGCTGGTTTCCGGCGAATGAATGTCATTAAGATTAAAAATTTCAGAGGAATGAATGGCTAAAGAAGATAGCATTGAGATGCAAGGAACGATTTTGGAAACCTTGCCAAATACCATGTTTCGGGTTGAATTGGAAAATGGCCACGTTGTTACTGCGCATATTTCAGGCAAAATGCGTAAAAACTATATCCGGATTTTAACCGGCGACAAAGTCACCGTTGAATTGACCCCTTACGATTTAAGTAAAGGGCGCATTATTTTCCGTAGCCGCTAATCTCGCTATTTCCTATCTGACAACAAAAAGCACTGCTTGTGAGTAAACAGTGCTTTTTGTGTTTCCTTTTTTCTTACTTATTATTGCGCTTTCGCCGCCAGCTGTAATAATTTTCGGCGGAAAAGTGCGGTCAGAATGTGTAAGCCTAATAACAGCAACGATAAGATATATAACGGCTTATCGCCAAAGGTTGTATAAGGCGTAATCCGTTTTTCCGTTTGCAGTGTGGCGGTCAGCGTGGTTTCCACAAACTGCGGCGCTTGTGCGATGACGCTGCCGTCGGCATCAATAAATGCCGTGATGCCGGTGTTGGTTGCGCGAATCACTGTTTTGCCGTTTTCCAGCGCGCGCATTCTTGCCATTTGGAAATGCTGCCAAGGCCCGATAGAATCCCCAAACCAAGCGTCGTTCGAGACGGTCAGAATGAAATCGGTATCGCTATTTTGCGTCAGATTTTGTTGCAGCTGGCCGCCCAAGATAATTTCATAACAAATCGCCGTATTCAACTCCAGCCCTTTGGCTCGCAGCGGCGCTTGCAGATAATCCCCTTGTTTAAAATTCGACATCGGCAAATTAAACATACTACCGAGCGGGCGCAACAGATTTTCCAGTGGCACATATTCGCCAAACGGCACTAAGTGGTGCTTATTATAGCGATTTTCGCTATCAAGCTGATACGGTTGCTGCGGATTGCCGAGCACCACCACCGAATTATGGAAGCGGTCAGTCAAACTGTCGTGATACACCGTCCCGACAATCAACTCACTGCCGCTTTGTCGCGCCGCCGCCTGCCAACTTTCAAACAACGGTTGAACTTGATTTTCCAGCGTCGGAATCGCCGCTTCAGGCAAAATAATCAGATCGCTTTTGCCCAAGTGCGGTGCAATAAGGCTTTGATAAATATTGATGGTTTTGCTGAAATATTCCGGATCCCATTTCAAATTTTGTTCA
The DNA here is from genome assembly GCF_052931395.1 of Testudinibacter sp. P27/CKL/0425. Classification (NCBI taxonomy): domain Bacteria; kingdom Pseudomonadati; phylum Pseudomonadota; class Gammaproteobacteria; order Pasteurellales; family Pasteurellaceae; genus Testudinibacter; species Testudinibacter sp. P27/CKL/0425. Next base: position 2,521,198 of record NZ_CM128801.1, read on the forward strand.
ATATTGCCTTGTACCAAGCTAATGGTTAATTCTTTAGCTTCAGGTTGGTTTTTCACCCGATAATCGGCTTTTTGTCCGATATAAAATGCCGCACCGCCCAATAGACTTAACATCAATAAGGAACTGATAATCAGCGAAGTGCGGTTAGCTGTCGGTTGTATCGCACATTTAATCAAGCTGACTAACAATGCCGCAGTCCAAACCACAAAAAAGGTCAATCCCTGCACGCCGAACAGCGGAGCCAAACCGAAAAACGGACTGTCGATTTGTGAATAGCCGAATTGCAACCAAGGAAAACCGGTCATCACCCAACCGCGCAGAAATTCTGTGAAGGTCCATAAAATCGCGAATAAAACCGCACTTTGCACTTGGAAACGTTGGATAAGGTAGGTAAACAGCAGCGGATAGAGCGACAAATACGCCGCCAGCAGCAACACCGCCAAATAGCTTAACAGCAGCGGCACGCCGCCGAACAGATTGATGCTGACATGGATCCAGTTGATTCCGAACGCAAAAAAGCCCAGCGCCCAAAAATAACTACAATAAAGTGCGGTTTTGCGTGAGCTTTGCGTGGCAAGTAAAATCAGTCCGCCGATGCTGAGATATGCCATGCCCCAAAGATCGAACGGCGCAAACGCCAGCACGCCACTTGTTCCCAGCAGTACGCTGAGCGGGATCTTAACCCACGGAGAGGAGAAAAACGCCGACATTAAATATTTTCCGCCGATTCGGTTTCTACCACAATTTCATCCGGCACCCGCACTCGCAATTGAATAATTTTGCGGCTATCGGCAGATACTACTTTGAATTGCATTCCTTCCAGCTCAATTTCCTCATCACGGTTCGGCAAATAGCCAAACGCCTGCATAATCACGCCGCCGATGGTATCCACTTCTTCGGATTCAAAATGGGTACCGAATTTTTCATTGAAATCTTCAATATCGGTCAGCGCCAACACCGAATAAGTGTGACGCGAAAGCTGGCGAATATCAGCAGCTTCCTGCTCGTCAAATTCATCTTCAATGTCGCCGACAATCTGTTCCAAAATATCTTCGATCGTGACCAAACCGGAAATCGCGCCAAATTCGTCCACTACAATCGCCATGTGAAACCGCTCGGAGCGAAACTCTTTTAGCATCCGATCCACACGCTTACTTTCCGGCACAATCACCGCCGGACGCAGAATCGAGGACATATCAAACTGTTCGGCATTACTGCGTGAAAACGGCAACAAATCTTTTGCCAACAGTAAGCCTTCAACATTATCGCGCTCATCGCTCACCACCGGAAAACGTGAGTGCGCCGATTCGATAATCACATCTAAGCAAGCGTCCAACGTCTGTTCTTTGTGAATAAATACAATCTGCGCACGCGGGATCATAATATCGCGCACCCGCAGCTCGGAAATTTCCATTACGCCCTCAATCATTTCGCGGGTGTCTTGGTCAATCAGCTCGTTTTGTTCGGAATCACGAATCACTTCGACCAATTCCTCTCGGTTTTTCAACTCGCCTTGAAATAAACCGCCGAATAGCGATTGAAAAAATCCCCGTTTTGCCCCGGATTCTTGATTGTCGTTCGTTGTTTGTTCTTCGCTCATACTCTTTACTGTGTTATCGATCGTATTATGAAATTATTTTTCACAAACTAGCATATTTTATCTGGCTCCGCTAGCCGTTTGCTGTTTCCGAAAAATAAAAAACCAACCGCACTTTCTATATCACATTCTCTACCTGGGTTCCGGATTAAATTCTATACCAACACATTGCTAAATTGATATTAAAATGATACGATTTTGAAAAATATTCGGAAGGAGGCAACATGATTTTAAAAGAACAAGCCACGCTCAGCTCTTGGGGAAATTGTATCGGTTTACGGATCACCGGCAATCTGAGAAAAATTCCACAATTTTCAATTGGTGAAGTTGTCGACGTTGAAATAACCGAGCAAGGACTATCCATTCTCAAACAAAAAACCACCCGCTACACTGAAATGGAATTACTCAGTGATTTAACGCCAAGCAGCGCACATAGAGATGAGTTAGCCTCGCTTTTAACCTCAGAAACGGATTATTAAGTGATGTATATTCCAAAACGTAATGACATTGTTTGGTTGGATTTTGAGCCGACCAAAGGCAAAGAGATTCGCAAATATCGTCCGGCGCTGATTCTGAGTCATGAAATCTATAACAAATCGACCGGACTGATCATCTGCTGTCCGATAAGCACCAGCATTCGTGGAGCAAAAACGGAAGTTCCAATCACTAATTTAGCCTCGCCGTGCGTGGTCGCCACCACCTTGATTCAAACCCTCGATTGGAAAACTCGCAAAGTTAAGCTGATCGACGTTGCCGAGCCGCATATCTACGATGAAGTATTAAAACGCGTTATCCCGTTATTGGGCGGCGAACATCTGCTGAAATAACCTACTTCAATAAACCGCACTTTTCAGTTTGGTTGGTTTTTAGCGTTAATCACCGATTATTTCGCTTTTTTCTGTGCTCTTTTGCCCAGTACGACGGTGACTGAGAACGCCACCACAAACGAGATCAGCATCCCGATCACATACATACTGATGTCGTTCGGTTTGATCGAGATAATTCCCGGTAAACCGGCTGCGCCCAATGCCTGCGCTTTCACATTAAACAAGGCAACGAAGGCGCTGGCACAACCTGCACCGACCATGGCGCCGATGAACGGATAACGGTAGCGTAAGTTCACCCCGAACATTGCCGGCTCAGTGATGCCCAACAGCGCACTGATGCCTGACGGCAAGGCGATGCCGCGAGTTTTCACGTCTTTCATAATCACGAATACCGCCAAACACGCCGCGCCCTGCGCGATGTTTGACATTGCCGCAATCGGGAAAATAAAGGTGCCGCCGGTGGTGGCGAAATCCGCCAATAATTGCGTTTCAATCGCGATAAAGGTCTGGTGCATCCCGGTGATTACGATTGGCGCATACAACGCCCCGAACAGCGCGCCGCCGATAAAGCCTGCGGTGTCATATAACCACGTTAAGCCTGCGCCCAGCAAGAAACCGGCTTCACGCGTGATAGGTCCGACAAAGCTGAAGGTCAGTAAACCGGCGATAAACAGCGCCAAGAGCGGTGTCAGCAAGTTATCCAAGACCGACGGAACCACTTTGCGCAGTGCTTTTTCCAGCGTCGCCAAAATCCAAGATGCAACCAAAACCGGCAACACTGAGCCTTGATAGCCGACACGTTCAATATTAAAACCGAAAATATTCCAGTATGCCAATTTGCCCTCGGCAACTACGCTGGTGTAGTTCCAGCCGTTGACCAAATCCGGGTGCACCAACAACATCCCTAATGCAGCACCTAAGAACGGGTTACCGCCAAATTTGCGGGTTGCCGAAAATGCAATCAAAATTGGTAAAAACACAAATGGCGCATTGGCGAAGGCATTAATCATTGCGGCTAAATCCGCCAATTCAGGGTGAGTATCGATTAACGACATTCCCTCAACGAACAGATCTTTTGCCATAAAGACATTGGCAAGCCCCATTAACAAACCGCCGGCAACGATTGCCGGAATAATCGGAACGAAAATATCAGCCAGCCCTTTCACTAAGCGCTGCAACAGGTTTTGGTTCTGTGCGCCAGCGGCAGCGACATCGCTTTTGGTCATATCACCCATGCCAAGCAGCCCGCTCATTTCCGCATGCACTTTATTTACCGTGCCGGAACCAAAAATAATTTGGTACTGCCCGGCAACGGAAAATTGCCCTTTCACGCCGTCGATATTCTCGATCGCTTCTTTATCCACTTGCGTTTCGTCTTTCAACACAATCCGTAAACGGGTGGCACAGTGCGCCAAGGCGCTGATGTTGTCTTTTCCGCCAAGTTTTTCAATCACTTGTCGGGCAATTTTTGGAAAATCCATGATTTTTCTCCTGTAGTTCAAACTGCCTGATTATAATGTGTGCAATTTTAACTAAAACGTTTTAGTTGCGCCATCACTTTAACTAAAACGTTTTAGTTGAAATCTGTTTTTGTGATCCAGTTAACAAAAAAGCCTCGTTTTACTAAACGAGGCTGGTGTGCAAATCATTTTGTGCGTCGAGCTTAAAAACGGTACGAAGCGGAAAAATCAAAGGTGTTCAATTTCAGTTTATCGTCGCCGTGTTTCAGATTAGAACGGATATATTCCACGCCCAGTTCAATATCCGAATCCAACGCATAGCGCACACCGGCACCATAGCCGAAACCTTTAAAATTGCGTTTGTCGTTGTTCAAATTTTCAAATTTGATTTCGGAATAGTTGTAGTTCAATTTGCCGAAGCCCAGTAGGTTCGGAGTGATGCGATACCCTTGCGCATAGCCTAAGGTGTAATGATCACGCTGTTCAATTTTATTGCGCGAAGAGTTGCTGATATTCAAGGTGTCCGATTGGCCGAGTTTGTCACCGAACAATTTAATTGAAGCGTACGGCAAGCCGACAAAATCATTGCCGTAATCAAAGCCGTAATCACCGATTAAGTTTAACGAGGTGAAACGCTTGAAGGAAACTTCGGTGCCGCCGCTGGAGGTGCCTTTATTGGTTGCCAGATTTAATCCGACTGAGGGGCCGACAAAAGTTTGCCCTGCCGGCACAGCTTGTACCGCACTTGAGGCGACCACGCCGACAGCAATTAAAGTTGCCAATAATCCTTTTTTCATACTCTGCTCCTTTTCATGATAAAACAATCAACATTAAACTGCTGTTATTTTAACCAAAAATACTTCATGTGACCAGCGTCAATCGGTTGTTAGTGGTGAGAAAAGACCAAGGTAAAATCTTCAAATATCGGCCAAACATCGGCATCAAAATCTCGTTTCAATTGTCGCTCGATTTCCGCCAGCTTCTGCCACAAACGATATAAATCGGCATAGCACATTCGCTGAATCGCCTTGGTAAACAACATTCGGCGGTTTTGCCACACCCGCAGGCGGTCAAATTGCTGGCGCAGTTGCTGCAACGGCAATGGCGCGCTGCTGTCAACCGCACTTTCCCCACCGGTGAGCTGTAACAAGGTATTCAGTTCTTTTTGAGCGCTGCGCAGTAAAATCAGCGGCTGAACGTCTTCATTTTTGAGCGCGTGCAAAATCCGTACCGCTCTTTTGGTTTTGCCTTCCAGCATCGCATCCAGCCATTGATAAGGGGTAAAAATCGAGGACTGCTCGACGCACTCTTTGACTTTGAGATAGCTCACTTTGCCTTCGGGATACAATAATTTCAACAAATTCAGCAGCTGTTTCAATGCCAACAAATTGCTTTCGTAGCTGTAACTGAGCAGCTGCAACGCTTCGTTGTCAAGGCTGAGTTGTTCCTCTTTGGCGCGTTGTTGAATCCATTGCGGCAATTGTTCCGCCGTCGGCGTTTGGCAGTTCACCAAAATGGTCGCGCCGTTGGAATATTGCTCAAGTGCGGTAAACCACGGCTGTTTTTCGGTCTGCAAGTTAAAACGGCTGAGTTGTAGGATCAACAGCACATCTTGATGCAACAGTTCGACCAGTGCATGTAATTTTTTTTGCAGGGCTTGGCTCAGACTGTCCGGCAAGATCAGCAGCAATACCGATTTATCGGAAAACAGCCCGCGCGAACGGCAGCTTTGATATAGCTCGTCCCAATCGGTGCCGTTATCCACCGTGCGCTGCACGATTTCATCAAAATGCTGTTTTTTTGCCGTTTGCAGCAACCCTTGGCGGGCTTCATCCAGCAACAGCGGGTCTTGCCCGAGCAAAAGATAGCTCGGTGCAAGTGACTGTTTGAGCTGTGTTTTTAGCTGAATGGCAGGAATGCGCTTCACAATATCGCCAATTCGAAATGCTGAATCACTATGGTTTTGCTGTTGCCAACTGTTTTTCCAAGCTGATCATTTTAATCAGCAGCTGGCGCGCCGCCTGAGTGCGCATATCATTATAAATCACATCTTCTTCCGCCGATTTCGCCAATGCTGCGCGGGAATCATCAAAGAAAGTGCGGCTGTTGCGAAGGCTCAACGGAAATTCGCCGCGTCCCGGCACATACATGGTTGCGTTTAAATTTAAGGTCAGCAGTTTTTCTGCTTCTCTACCCTGTTTAAACACCGACACCACATTGGAAGATAACGAATGCCCTTTAATCCGCAGCTCGGGCACGTCGCCGCTTTCAACCACACGAACTTGATGCAGCCGCAATTGGTTGCGCACTTCACGGGTTAAATAATCATACGGATCGGAACTGCTCAGTTTAACCGTTTGAAATTGTTGCTCAATGCCGCCTTGGTTGGAAAATTGAAAGCCGCAGCCGCTTAATAAAGCCACCATGGTGCAAACAAACAATAAATAGCTTCTTTTCAACATATTAAAATCCTTGTGTTGCGACTAACGTCTTGATCTTAAAACCGCACTTGGGGGATTGGTTTCGGATTATCAATTGGCTATCTTCGGGCGTATGTCATACGCCTCAAAGATATTAAATAACACCCTGCTATTTTGCCACAAAACTCAATAATTTGCCCGGCACATAAATCACTTTCACGATATTCAAGCCGTCCAAATGGCGGGCGACGTTGTCATCGGCAAGTGCGGTTTGCTTGATCTCATCTTCAATCGCATCTGCCGCCACGGTCAATTTACCGCGCACTTTGCCGTTCACCTGCACCACGATCAGTTTTTCATCGTCCACCATCGCTTCAGCATCGGCTTGTACCCACGGTGCGAAATCAATGGTATTTTGGTTGCCCAATTGATGCCACAGAGTGAAACAGATATGTGGTGTAATCGGATACAACATTCTTACCACCGCACTTAGCGCTTCCGCCATCACTGCACGATCTTGCTCGCTTTCCAACGGCGCACGGGTCAGCTTGTTCATCAATTCCATAATCGCCGCAATCGCGGTATTAAAGGTTTGACGGCGACCGATGTCATCACTCACTTTGGCAATGGTTTTGTGCAGAGCACGGCGCAATGATTTTTGTGCCGCTGACAAACTTGCCACGTCCAGTGCGCCGGTTGCCGGGTTGCGCTGATATTCAAACACCAAGTTCCACAAGCGACGCAGAAAGCGGTTCGCCCCTTCCACGCTGGCTTCTTGCCATTCTAAGGTCATTTCCGCAGGGGAAGCAAACATCATAAACAGACGCACGGTGTCCGCCCCGTATTTTTCCACCATTTCTTGCGGATCGATACCGTTGTTTTTCGATTTCGACATTTTGGTCATGCCGGCGTGCACTAATACGTGTCCCTCTTTATCGACCGCTTTGGTAATGCGCCCTTTCTCATCACGTTCAACGCTGACTTCGGTTGGCGAAACCCAAATGCGTTCGTTGGTGTCGGAAATATAGTAATACGCGTCCGCCAGCACCATGCCTTGACACAACAGTTTTTCGACAGGTTCATCAGCACGCAATAAGCCGGCATCACGCAGCAATTTGTGATAGAAGCGGAAATACAGCAAGTGCATGGTGGCGTGTTCAATCCCACCAATATATTGATCGACCGGCAGCCAGTAATTCGCTTCTTCCGAATCCAACATGCCGCCTTGATATTGCGGGCATGTGTAGCGCGCGTAGTACCATGACGATTCCATAAAGGTATCGAAGGTATCGGTTTCACGCAGTGCAGGCTGTCCGTTAAAGCTGGTTTTCGCCCAGTTCGGATCAGCTTTGATCGGGCTTTGCACGCCGTCCATCAGCACATCTTCAGGCAAAATCACCGGCAAATCGTCCATCGGCACCGGCACCACATCACCGTTTTCCAAGGTCAACATCGGGATCGGCGCGCCCCAATAACGTTGGCGCGAAACGCCCCAATCACGCAAGCGGTAGTTCACTTGGCGTTTGCCGACACCTAACGCTTCCAACTCATCGGCGATCGCATTAAATGCCTGATCAAAATCCAAGCCGTCAAACTTGTCGGAGTTAAACAACACGCCCGGCTCAACGAACGCCGCGCTGCTAATATCAAGTGCGGTTTGATCGGCTGGGCGAATCACCGCCTTGATCGGTAATTGGTATTTTTGCGCAAATTCATAATCGCGTTGATCGTGCGCCGGCACAGCCATTACTGCGCCGGTGCCGTAGTGCATTAACACGAAATTCGCCACCCACACCGGTACTTTTTCGCCGGTTAACGGATGGATCACACTCAGCCCGGTTGCCATGCCTTTCTTTTCCATGGTGGCAAGATCAGCTTCCGCCACTTTGGCATTTTTGCTGTCGGCAATAAATTGCGCCAATTCAGAATTGTTTTGCGCCGCCAGTTCTGCCAGCGGGTGCGCCGCGGCAACGGCTAAATAGGAAACGCCAAAGAAGGTATCCGGACGGGTGGTGTACACCGCCACGGTTTGATCGCTGTCCGCCAGTTTGAAGCTGATTTCAACCCCTTCGGAACGTCCGATCCAGTTGCGCTGCATACTTTTTACTTGATCCGGCCATTGTGGCAAGCCGTCCAGTCCTTGCAATAATTGCTCGGCGTAGTCGGTAATTTTCACAAACCATTGTGGAATCTCTTTTTGCACCACCGGGGTGTCGCAACGCCAACAGCGGCCTTCGTCCACTTGCTCGTTTGCCAATACGGTTTCATCGTTCGGACACCAGTTCACCACTGAGGTTTTTTTATAAACCAAACCTTTTTTATATAACTCGGTGAAGAACCACTGCTCCCATTTGTAGTATTCCGGCTTACAGGTGGTGAGTTCACGATCCCAATCGTAACCAAAGCCCAGCATTTTCAGCTGTTGTTTCATGTAAGCGATATTTTCATAAGTCCATGGCGCAGGTGCGGTTTTATTTTTAATCGCCGCATTTTCCGCCGGCATCCCGAAAGCGTCCCAGCCGATCGGCTGCAACACATTTTTGCCGTTCATTCGCTGATAGCGCGCCACTACATCGCCGATAGTGTAGTTACGGACGTGTCCCATATGCAAACGTCCGGACGGATAAGGGAACATCGAGAGGCAGTAATATTTTTGTTTGCTGAGATCGATTTTGGCGGCAAACACTTTGTTGTCCAGCCAATAATTCTGCACTGTCGGTTCAATCAGATCCGGACGATATTGTTCTTGCATAGCTTGTTCTTGCATGGCGAAATTACCTTTTATCAACACAAAAAACCGCACTTTGCGGTTATCAATATAAAATGGGATATAGGATAGCCTAGAATGGCTTAGAATAACAGAATTTATTGATGATACAGCCCGCGGATTAGCAGATTTTGCCGCTCATTCCGCAAGCTGAAAATCGATGATCAGACTACTCTGCCGGCAACACTGCGGCGGTATAATGCAAGCCGTCCATTGCCTGAATTAAGCGCTGGTTATCAAACGGCTCTTTAACCACCACCTTCACCAATTGCGTTTTGATGTTCGGTTTGGTTGAAACCACGCCGTCAAGGTTACGCAGCTCTTTATTAACTAAATACGCACACAATTGGCAATTCATTTCATTAACTTGCAGCGTGAGCTGGCGCTCGCCGGAAGTGTTTGCCGTTTCCGCAGCTGTGGCAAACCCGCTGAATGCCGCCCACAACATCATCAAGGTGACTATTTTTTTGATCATAAATCTATTCTCTTATCAATAAATTATTCTAAAAAGCCTGACTATAACAGCCAAGGCAGCACTATCGGGTATGACAGAAAAAACAGGATCACCACAAACACCAAGCAATACAACACCACCAAAGTGCGGTGAGAAACATACTTGCTGCAAATAATCTTGTTTGAAAACACCAATAGCCAGAAGCCATAGCCGAAAAGCGTCAAGGACAAAATCAACATCGGAATTTGCAAAAACGCCAGCTGATTGAGTTCCATCAGAAACGGCGACGAAATGCCGAACACCAGATAAACCAACGGCGCGATGCAACACAAAGTTGACGCCACCGCCGAGGTTAATGCCGCCATTCCGGCGGCAAAAAACCGACGATTATAATTTTTTGGAAATAAATTCATATTTGAATTCTTTCGGATCAAAGAAATTTAGCGGATCGCCGCCGATTTCAGCATACGGATAGCCGAAGTTATTTAGCGGCGTCAGTTCAGGAACCGGATATAAGTCAAAATCACGTCCGTGATTATAGCCGACCCAGTTCATTTCCCAGTTGCCGAATAGATAATCCGCCACCGTTTGTACGTCGGCGTCATCAACCGCTTTTTTCTCTGCCAAACGCATTTTGGCAACGTCCGCCGAATCGACCGGAACCCAGCCGAAACCGGCTAAATAGAATTCGGCGCGGCAGTGTTGTCCGCCGCTGACATTCGCCACTTGATGTTCATCTGCGCTGCCGAAAGCAGTTTTTGAATACTGTTCCAATTTCGGTGCTGCTCCTAAACGCACGCCGAACACTTCACGCGCCGGAATATCCGCCGCCCGCGCCAAAGCGACAAACACTGAGTTAATATCGGTACATTTGCCACGCAGCACGCCGGTGGTTAAGATTTTTTCCACATCGCCGTCGCCGCAGCCCAACACCGAGTTATCACGCTCCATGTTGTTGACAATCCAGTGATGGATCAATTCGGCTTTTTTCAGCGGATTGGTTTCCGTGCCGACAATTTTATCGGCAAACTCTTTCACGATGCCGTCAGTTTTAATGTGTTGAGTCGGTTTTAAATACTCCTGCACATCGACCGAATAATTGATTTTTTCCGGCACTTGGTATCCGTTTAACGCACCGCTTTTTTCTGTTCACGATCTTTGGTTTCAATCACCATTGTCACTTTCAAATCGCGTTTCTCGGCATTGTCCGCCCAAGTAGCATATAAGGTTTTTGCGCCATAGGCGTTATTTTCGGTGATATACGCTTGTTGGAAATTGCCTTCATACCGAATGGATTTCAAATTTTGGTAATCATTGCTGAACGGAATCGGCACCCAAAGTTGAGTTTCGCCGCTTGCGCCTTTCGGGGCAACAATATCAAAGGTCTTGGTCAGTTCAAAAGTGTGGGAATCGGTATTGACGTTCTGTTGTTGAACGGTGGTGTTAGCGTTGGCAACGCCGAAAGCACACGCCAATGCAGTGGCGAGCATTAATTTTTTCATGGCTAGAATCCTGTATTGATATAAACAAAACTTGTTATATAACTCGTGCTTATCGGGTGAGTTGACAATAAGCACCGCTAAGGATAAGGGAAAATGGCAAAAAAGCAACCCGCTTTCGCGATTATTGTGCGAATCAGGTGTAACTTTTGACCGCTCTTTGATAGAAATACTGCTGATCGTCCCAACGCAGCATGGTCATATAGTTGCCCCAAACACAGCCGGAATCCAGAGCATAGATCCCTTTCGGCATCGTTTCGCCCACTAGACTTGCCCAATGTCCGAACAAAATCGGCTGTTGTTGATACGTCGGGTTATCCAATTCATACCACGGAAAAAGCTCGGCAGGCGCTTCCGCCAAAGTGGTTTTGCAGGCAAAATCCAAGCGGTGATCAGCGTAGCAAAAACGCATTCGGGTGAAGGCATTGATAATATAGCGCAAACGTTCGATGCCTTTCAGCTGCTTGTTCCAACGATCAGGCTGCTCACCATACATCTCTTTGATCAAAGTGCGGTAATCACCGTGTTGCAGCACCGCTTCTACTTCGGCGGCACATTTTTTCGCACGGCGTAGGCTCCAATCCGGGCTGATTCCGGCATGGCAAAGTAAAAAGCCGTGTTTCGGGTGTTGACGCAGCAACGGCTGATGGCGAAGCCAGTCAATCAACTCAGCAAAATCATCGGCAGCAAAAATCGCATCGACCCGATCTTTTTTCTTCACCGATTTCAAACCAAGTGCGGTTGCGATCAAATGCAGATCATGGTTGCCCAACACGGTTTTCGCCGCTTCGCCAAGCCCTTTGACAAAGCGCAAACACTCCAACGATTTATCGCCACGCGCCACCAGATCGCCGACCAGCCAGAGTTCGTCCTGTTGCGGATCGAACGCCACTTTCTGCAATAGCAGCTGCAATTCATCAAAACAGCCTTGTAAATCGCCGACGATATAAGTTGCCATATTATGCCGCCTAGTCTGCGTCGCTCAAAGGTTCGCGTTCGACTTGCGGCGGATTGTCATGCAGCCAGTTTGCCAAGCGGGCATAATCGGCAATCGACAGATTTTCCGCGCGCGCATTTTGATCAACCCCAAGTGCGGTCAGCTGTTCTGCGCTGAACAGCGTGGAAAGCGCATTGCGCAAGGTTTTGCGCCGTTGGTTGAAGGCTTGGCTGCACACTCGGTTGAGCCAATACAGATCTTTCACCGGATGCGGCAACGTGCGGTGCGGAATCAAACGCACCACTGCCGAATCCACTTTCGGCGCCGGTTTAAACGCCGACGGCGGCACTTCCAACACCGGCATCACTTGGCAAAAATATTGCGCCATGATGGTCAAGCGCCCGTAAGCCTTGCTGTTCGGGCCGGCACACAGCCGTTTCACCACCTCTTTTTGCAACATAAAGTGCATATCTTGAATGCTGTCGTAGTAGTTAAACAGGTGGAACATTAATGGTGTGGAAATGTTATACGGCAAATTGCCGAACACCCGCACTTTCTGCCCCGCCTGCTCAAACAGTTGGCGAAAATCGACAGTCATCGCATCTTGTTCGATCACGGTCAATTTCTGATGCAAAAACGGATGGTGGCGCAAGCGCTCCGCCAAATCTCGGTCCAGCTCAATCACCGTCAAGCGATCAAGCTGCTCGGCAACCGGCTCGGTCAGTGCGCCCAAACCCGGCCCGATCTCGATCAGATACTGATCTTTCTGCGGATGGATCGCCGCCACAATGCCTTGAATAACGTGTTGATCGTGTAAAAAATTCTGTCCGAAACGCTTGCGCGCGGTGTGTCCCAAATGTCTTTTTGAATTCATGGATAGTCTGTCTGTTCGCAATAAAATTGCCGCTAAGTATAAAACAAAATCCCGACGAATGCGGGATTTTGTTGACAAAGTGCGGTTTGATTAATCTAAAATTTTAATCTCAGCCCGTTTGCGCAAGCCACTGACCCAATCACGGGCTTCCGCTTGTGCTTGTTTGTTAACGATTTGCTCGTATGCTTTTTGGCGGTAGAAATCATCCGTTCGGTCGCCTTTGCGACTGTCGGTGACTTCTAAAATATGCCAGCCGTGTTCGGTTTTAAACGGCTGTGAAATCACCCCCTGTTTGCTGCCGCGCACCATTTTGGCAAATTCCGGCACATAAATATCCGGGAAAGCAAAGCCTAAATCACCGCCCTTGTCGCCGGACAAGTAATCTTTAGAGTGGGCTTTTGCCGCCGCTTCAAAGCTGGTTTTCTTGGCTAAAATGTCGGCGCGGATTTTGCTCAATTCGGCTTTGACTTTTTGATCGGTCAAAATCGGATTGGTTTTCAGTAAAATATGGCGCACGCGATATTCCGGTGCGGTGTGCTTTTTCACTTTACCGCTCTTTTCCGCTTGTTGCTGCAAGCTGTTGCCTAACGCTTCGACTTCTTCACGGGTAACGCTGATGCTTTTGCCGATATTTTGCTGACGCACTTCGCTCATTAATAACTGATGCGCAATCTGGTTGCGGTATTGATGATAGTTGATACCTTGGTAATCCAACACATCCAGCAATTGCCCCCAGGTTAAACCGTTGCTGTCGGCAATGCTTTGGAACACTTGATCGACTTGTCCACTGCTGATCCGCACGCCGGATTCACGAATCGCTTGTTGCACTAGAATATCATCGATCAAACCGTCTAATGCTTTTTGGCGGTTCGCCGCATTATCCGCTTTTTTGCCCAGCCCTTTTTTCACTTGGCTGGCTAGCACCGGATAACCATTCACCGTCGCCACCACTTTCTCTGCGGCTTGCAGCGGCAGGACGAAAGCGAAGAAAAACGCTAAACTACAAATAACTTTTGCTTTGATATTGTTCAATTTCATTGTTCTTCCAATTCTCATCATTAAAAGGATACGTTGCTTAGAACCTATTTTTGCAAAAAAATTCCAAATCAGGCGGTTAATCGCTTAATTGTTAGGCAATTTCTGTCAATTTGCGGCGAATTAATCCGCCGCGTAGCCGTTTTCCGCTAACGGTTGGTTATCCAAATAGGCTTTGCCGTCTTGCAAACGCAGGCGTCCTTCGGCAAACCAAGCAACCACCAGCGGATAGATTTGCAATTCCTGTGCTTTTACCCGCTCAACTACATCTTGTTGCTGATCATCCTCGAAAATCGGCACTTTCGCTTGCAGCACGATTGCGCCGCCGTCGACAATTTCATTGACAAAATGCACCGTGGTGCCGTGCTCCTGATCACCGGCTTCCATCGCTCGGCGATAAGTATCCAAGCCCGGATATTTCGGCAACAGTGACGGATGAATATTCAGGATTTTTGCAGGAAAACAACGGATAAACTCGGCGGTTAAAATTTTCATATAACCGGCAAGCACCACTAAATCCACCTGTTGTTGCTGCAAATAATCCGCGATCGCCAAATCCATACTTTGATTGTCGGCATAGGCTTTACGCAGGAAAGTGCGGTTTTCAATTCCCGCTTGCTGCGCGCGCTGTAATCCGTAAGCCTCGGCTTTATTGCTGACCACCGTGACAATCTTGCCGTTGATTTTGCCGTTTGCGCAGGCATCAATCAATGCCTGCAAATTCGAGCCGTCGCCAGAAATTAAAACTGCGATTCTGATCATACTGCCGGCATAACCACTTGTTCTGTTTCATCATTACCCAACGCGTCGATATGCCCGATCACCCAAGCTTTCTCGCCGGCTTGTTGCAGCAATGCAAGTGCGGTTTCCACATCTTTTTCAGGCAGTGCAATCACCATGCCTACGCCACAGTTAAACGTGCGGTACATTTCGTGACGATCGATGTTGCCTTGCTGTTGCAGCCAGTTAAACACCGCCGGCCACTGCCAGCTGTTTTCATTGATCACCGCTTTCACGTGCGCCGGTAACACACGCGGGATATTTTCCCAGAAACCGCCGCCGGTCAAATGGGAAATCGCGTGCACATCAACGTGTTTAATCAGTTGCAACACCGATTTCACATAAATTTTGGTCGGCGCCAACAGGTGTTCTGCCAACGGTTTGCCGTCCAGTAATTCGCTTGCCGCATCGGCACCGCTCACTTCCAACACTTTACGAATTAGGGAATAACCGTTTGAGTGTGGGCCGCTAGAGGCTAACGCGATTAAGGCATCACCCACTTTAACTTTGCTAGCATCGATAATCTCGCTTTTTTCAACCACACCGACGCAGAAACCCGCTAAATCGTAATCACCGGCGTGATACATTCCCGGCATTTCAGCCGTTTCGCCGCCGACCAGCGCACAGCCGGATTGTTCACAGCCGTCGGCAATGCCTTTAATCACATCCGCCGCCACATCGACTTCTAATTTACCGGTCGCGTAATAATCCAGGAAAAACAGCGGTTCAGCACCTTGCACCACCAAATCGTTGACGCACATCGCGACTAAATCCACCCCGATAGTATCGTGCTTGTTCAGATCAATCGCCAAACGCAATTTGGTGCCGACGCCGTCGGTGCCCGACACCAACACCGACTCTTTATATTTGCTCGGAATAGAACACAGTGCGCCGAAACCACCAAGCCCGCCCATCACTTCCGGACGGCGCGTCCGTTTGACATCTTCTTTAATTCTGTCAACCAAGTCGTTACCCGCATTAATATCAACACCGGCATCTTTATAACTTAATGATTTCTTTTCCACGATCAGTTCCTGTTTCAGTTGTTTAGCAAAAGACAAATGTTTAATAAAAGGTTTGTGCGATCAACACCGCTCATTATTCAAACGGTGATAATTGTAGCACGCCCGACGGATTATTGGCGATAGCTAAATGCAGGAATCGTTGCGCTTCATAATTTTTCAGCGCAACCACACGAATTTCGCGGCGTTCAAGATAAAAAGCTATTAATTCTTTGGGCTATCTATTAAAATTTAGCGGATAAAAACTCAAGGAGCTGAAAATGAAACTGGTTCAAGTCAAACACCCTCTCATCAAACACAAACTCGGCTTAATGCGTGCCGCTGAAATCAATACTAAAAATTTCCGTCAATTAGCCACCGAAGTCGGCAGTTTGCTGACCTATGAAGCCACCGCCGATCTGGAAACCGAAAAAGTGATTATCGACGGCTGGAACGGTCCGGTCGAAGTGGAACGGATTAAAGGCAAAAAAGTCACCGTGGTGCCGATTCTGCGTGCCGGTTTAGGCATGATGGACGGGGTGCTGGAGCATATTCCCAGCGCCAGAATCAGCGTGGTCGGGATGTACCGCAATGAAGAAACCTTAGAGCCGGTGCCTTATTTTCAAAAACTGGCGGGCGATCTGGAAGAGCGGTTAGCGATTGTGGTTGATCCGATGTTGGCAACCGGCGGTTCGATGGTCGCGACCATTGATTTGTTGAAAGCCAAAGGCTGCCGCCACATCAAAGTGTTGGTGCTGGTTGCCGCACCGGAAGGGATTGCGGTGTTGGAAAAAGCGCACCCGGATGTTGAGCTGTACACCGCGTCTATCGACGATCACTTGAACGAACAAGGTTATATCATTCCGGGCTTGGGCGATGCCGGTGATAAAATTTTCGGTACTAAATAACCTCTTTCTGCAACGGAAAATTCATCATGCAAAATTCAATTCCGGCTCACGACGATTTGCCGGCACAAAGTTTACCGAAACAGGCTTTCGTCGGGCTGCAAATGCTGTTTGTCGCCTTCGGCGCATTGGTGTTAGTGCCTTTAATTGTCGGGCTTGACAGTAATACCGCACTTTTAACCGCCGGTGTCGGCACGTTGCTGTTCCAACTGTGCACCCGCCGTCAAGTACCGATTTTCCTCGCCTCTTCTTTCGCCTTTATTGCGCCGATGCAATACGGCATCGCCACCTGGGGCTTGCCGGTGACCATGGGCGGCTTGATGGGCGCCGGTTTGGTGTATGTCGCTTTGAGCGCCTTGGTGAAACTGAAAGGCGCGGCGATTTTACAACGCGTGTTCCCGCCGGTAGTGGTCGGGCCGATTATCATCATTATCGGCATGGGGCTTGCGCCGCTCGCGGTGAATATGGCAATCGGCAAAGGCGGCGACGGTTCCCAGCTTTATCCGTATGAACAAGCTGTTCTGGTTTCGATGGCGACCTTGATCACCACACTGGTGGTGGCTGTGTTCGCCAAAGGCTTACTGAAATTAGTGCCGATTATGTTCGGCATCGCAGTCGGCTATATTTTGGCATTGACCATGGGGCTGGTTGATTTCAGCGCCGTCAGCAACGCCGCTTGGTTTAGCGTGCCGACTTTAACCACGCCGGAATTTAAACTGGAAGCGATTTTGTATTTATTGCCGATTGCAATTGCACCGGCAATTGAGCACGTCGGCGGCATTATGGCGATCAGCTCGGTGACCGGCAAAGATTTCTTAAAAAAACCGGGCTTGCACCGCACTTTGCTTGGTGACGGCATCGCGACGTCTGCCGCTTCATTCTTGGGCGGCCCACCGAACACCACTTACGCCGAAGTAACCGGCGCAGTGATGCTGACCCGTAACTTCAATCCGAATATTATGACTTGGGCGGCGTGTTGGGCGATTGCGATTTCATTCTGCGGCAAAGTCGGCGCCTTCTTGTCTACCATTCCGACTATCGTAATGGGCGGGATTATGATGTTGGTATTCGGTTCAATTGCGGTGGTCGGGATGAGCACCTTGATCAAAGCGCAGGTGAATGTGTCCGAGCCGCGTAATCTGTGTATTATCTCGGTGGTAATGACCTTCGGCATCGGCGGCATGATGCTAAATGTCGGCGAAGTATCGTTAAAAGGCATCAGCTTATGTGCGATCGTTGCGGTGATTATGAATCTGGTCTTGCCACGCGCCAAAGAAGAAACCATGATTTAATCGAAAGACCAGGTGAGCGTTTGACGACAGCAATACAACTCACACTTCCTATCCAACAAGCGGACGATTTGACTCTCGATAATTTTTACGCGGAGAATAATCGCCTGCTGTTGGACAGTTTGCGTCGTCAATTGCAACAACCGCAGCAACAATTTTTCTATTTATATGGCGAAAACGGCAGCGGAAAAAGCCACTTACTCAAAGCCTGCTGCCACGAACGCTTTGACCGCGGCGGCAGTGCCAGTTTTATTCCGCTGAAACACGCGGTGCATTTTTCTCCGGACGTGCTGGATAATCTGGAAAATCAGGATTTGGTGTGTATCGACGATCTGCAAATGATCGCCGGGCAGGTAAAATGGGAAACCGCACTTTTCGATTTATATAATCGGATCAAGGAGCAAAAGCACACCACCCTCATTCTGAGTGCCGACAGCTCCCCGCGTAATCTCGCCGTTTCACTCAACGATCTACGTTCGCGCCTCAGCTGGGGCGAAATCCATAAACTCCTGCCGCTGGATGAAACCCAAAAACTCAAAGTGCTGCAACAACGCGCTTACCTGCGCGGGCTGGAGCTGCCGGACGAAGTCGGGCTGTTTTTACTCAAACGGCTAGAGCGCGACACCCGCAGCCTGTTCAACACCCTGCAACAGCTGGATGAAGCCTCACTGCAGGCGAAACGCAAATTGACCATCCCGTTTGTCAAACACTGCCTGAATTTATAAAATTTCCAACACGGCTTCCGGCGGACGCCCAAACCGCGCCTGATCGCCGTTGATCACAATCGGGCGTTCCAACAGCGCCGGATTTTGTGCGATCGCTGCTAATCGCTGCTCCTGAGTAAATTCCGGATCATCCAGACCCAAAGTGCGGTATAACTCGTCATTCACCCGCATCATTTTCCGAACGTCATCGATCCCCAGTTGGCGGCGAATCTGTTGCAATTCGCTCACCGAATACTGTTTTTGCGAATAAAGTTCGATTTCAGGCTGAATTCCGCGCTCTTGCAACAATTTTAGGGTTTCACGGCTCTTGGAACATTTTGGATTATGTAAAATTTTTACGCTCATGCTGCTCTCCTTAATTAATTTTTGTCGGTGTGAAAATAGTTTTAATCTTCCTTTGAGTCAATAACTTGTTATAATCAAAAAGTCTGATTTACTTGACTCTACACTTAACAACAGGAAAACGCCTATGTGGGAAATGTTTCAAAAATGGTATAAACGCCGCTTTACTGATCCACAAGCCTTGGGGCTGTTTGCCATCTTATTTTTCCTTTTCGTTGCCATCTATTTTTTTAGCGATATTATCGCACCATTGCTGATCGCGCTAGTGTTGGCGTATTTATTGGAAACGCCGATCACATTTCTGTCGCAGAAACTTAAACTACCACGAATCGCCTCGGTTAGCATCACGCTGTTGCTGTTCGTCACGCTGATTGTGTTTATTATGATTGTTGTCGTACCGCGGCTGTGGACGCAAACTATCTCGCTGGTGCAAGATTTGCCGAACATGATCAACCAGCTGCACGAATGGCTGTTGACCCTGCCGGAACACTACCCTGACCTGATCGACTATCCGATGTTAGACGCACTGTTTAGCAATGCACGCGTTAAACTGTTGGCATTCGGCGAATCCGCGCTGCGTTATTCGCTTTCCTCACTGCTCAGTCTGGTAACTATCGGGATTTATGCGTTCTTAGTGCCGCTAATGGTGTTTTTCTTGGTTAAAGATAAAAATGAATTAATTCTAGGCGTGATGCGCTTTCTGCCGCGCAACCGCACTTTAGCCTCGCAAGTTTGGCTGGAAATGAAAACCCAGATTTCCAATTATATTCGCGGAAAATTTATGGAAATTGTGATTGTCGGCGCCGTCACTTATATTCTGTTCCTCTTTTTCGGGCTTCGCTACCCATTGCTGTTGGCGCTTGGCGTCGGTTTATCGGTGTTAGTGCCTTACGTTGGCGCGGTGTTGATCACAATTCCGATTGCCTTAGTGGCGCTGGTACAATTCGGCGTAACCCCGGCTTTCTGGTATTTAATGCTAGGCTATTTAATTATTCAAATTCTGGACGGCAATTTATTAGTGCCGGTATTGTTCTCGGAAGCCGTGAATCTGCATCCGTTAATTATTATTTTAGCAGTACTGATTTTCGGCGGCTTATGGGGGTTTTGGGGCGTATTTTTCGCCATTCCGCTGGCAACCTTGGTCAAAGCGGTGGTCGGTGCCGCCTGGCCGTCAGATGAAGAATTGGAACAGCACTAATAATATTTTTTAGCCTTTCAAGTGCGGTTTCAAACCGCACTTTGCCCTGGTTCAAGTGCTGATTTCTGTGAAAACCCTACCGAAATCACACTTTTCAATCTTAGCCATTGCCTGCGTTCCGCCAGTTGCCTATACTGCCGGTTCTTGTCGGAGTGCCAATTGCGATTGGCTGAGACCGTAAATCGGGATCCGTAGAACCTGCTCGGGTTAAGACCTGCGAAGGGAACAAGTCAATCATCCATTTTGCCTCATGATGATTTTCTAACCTCAATAAACCGCACTTGAGTTGTCATCAACAGCACTATTGCTGTTTGTGTTCTTCCGCTCCAGACAAGCTTGTTATCGCTTATTTTGCATAAAGGAACTTGCCATGTCTGACACCATTATTTATGTCGAAAAAAATAGCCGTCGCCAAAAACGCGAAGCGGCGCAACAATTTATCCGCAGTTTGAAAGGGACGCCTTATCCCAATTCCAAACGAATTTATCTGCAAGGTTCACGCCCTGATCTGCGCGTGCCGATGCGCGAAATTCAACTAAACCCAACACTCGTCGGCGGCGATAAGCTCAATCCACAATTCGAGCCGAACGAAGCGATTCCAGTGTATGATACCTCCGGTGTATACGGCGACGAATCACAAACCATTAATGTCAATCGAAGCATTACCGCACTTCGGCAGGCGTGGATCGCCGAACGACAAGACACCGAAACCCTAAGTACGGTCAGCTCAAGTTACACCCGATCACGACAGCAAGACAACACACTTGATGAGCTTCGCTTTCGGCTACAGCGCCCGGCACGACGCGCACAAGCCGGCAAAATCGTGACCCAACTGCATTACGCCCGCCAAGGTATCATCACGCCTGAAATGGAATTTATCGCGATTCGTGAAAATATGGGCAGATCGCGGATGGAAAGTGCGGTATTGCTTCAACAACACCCCGGACAAGCCTTCGGCGCTAAGTTACCCGCTGAAATCACCCCTGAATTTGTGCGTCAAGAAGTCGCCGCCGGACGCGCGATTATTCCTTGTAACATCAATCATCCCGAATCCGAACCGATGATTATCGGGCGTAATTTTTTAGTGAAAGTGAACGCCAACATCGGAAATTCGGCGGTCACTTCATCAATTGAGGAGGAAGTGGAAAAATTGGTGTGGGCAACCCGCTGGGGCGCGGATACGGTGATGGATCTCTCCACTGGGCGCAACATTCACGAAACCCGTGAATGGATTCTACGCAACAGCCCGGTGCCGATTGGCACAGTGCCACTGTATCAAGCGCTCGAAAAAGTCAAAGGCATTGCCGAAAATCTCACTTGGGAAGTATTTAAAGACACCTTAATCGAACAAGCGGAACAGGGCGTGGACTACTTCACCATTCACGCCGGCACACTGCTGCGCTATGTGCCGATGACCGCCAAACGCCTCACCGGAATTGTTTCTCGTGGCGGTTCGATTATGGCGAAATGGTGTCTTTCCCACCATCAAGAAAATTTTTTATATACCCATTTTCGTGAAATCTGTGAAATTTGCGCTGCCTACGATGTGGCGCTATCGCTCGGCGACGGTTTGCGCCCGGGCTCAATTCAAGACGCTAATGATGAGGCACAATTTGCCGAATTATACACGCTCGGCGAACTGACTAAAATCGCCTGGGAATATGATGTGCAAGTGATGATCGAAGGGCCGGGGCATATCCCGATGCAGATGATTCAACGCAACATGGAAGAAGAGCTACGGCACTGCCATGAAGCGCCGTTTTATACGCTCGGGCCACTCACCACCGATATCGCACCGGGTTACGACCATTTCACTTCAGGCATTGGCGCGGCGATGATCGGCTGGTTCGGTTGCGCCATGTTGTGTTATGTGACGCCGAAAGAACATTTGGGCTTGCCGGATAAAGAGGACGTGAAACAGGGGCTAATCACCTATAAAATTGCCGCCCACGCGGCTGACCTTGCCAAAGGACACCCCGCGGCACAAATCCGCGATAATGCAATGTCGAAAGCGCGGTTTGAATTTCGTTGGGAGGATCAGTTTAATTTGTCGCTCGATCCCGACACCGCACGCGCCTACCACGACGAAACACTGCCACAAGAATCCGGCAAGGTCACCCATTTTTGTTCGATGTGCGGGCCAAAATTCTGCTCGATGAGAATTTCACAAGAAGTGCGTGATTATGCGGCTGCACTGCCGCCGGAACAGCAACAAGGGCTGGCGAAAATGGCGCAGGAGTTTAAACAAAAAGGCGGTGAAATTTATCATCAGCCACAGCAGCTACAATCAGAATCATCGGAGTAAACGCCATCACGGCACGCTAACATATCAGCGTGCCGTTTTTTGCAATACCGACCGCACTTGAGCCGCTGTCAGGCGTTCAGATAATCCAGTACCACCTGGGCATGATCTTTGGTTTTGAATTTATCGAAAACCTTGGCGATTACGCCGTTTTCATCAATCAAAAAGCTGATGCGGTGAATGCCGTCAAAGGTGCGCCCCATAAATTTTTTCTCGCCCCACACCCCAAACGCTTCCGCAACCTGATGATCGGGATCAGACAGCAAGGTGAAATTTAAATCTTTTTTCTGCTCAAAATTGCGTAATTTTGTCGGCAAATCCGGACTGATACCCAAAATCACCACGCCTGCTTTTTCTAGCTCGGCTTTGGCATCGCGCAGATCGCAGGCTTGTGTGGTACAGCCCGGCGTTAACGCTTTCGGGTAAAAATAAACCAACACCTTTTTGCCTTTGAAATCGCTCAGGCTGACCGCATTCTCGTTTTGATCGTTCAGGGTAAATTGTGGTGCAGCAACGCCGCTGTTTAAAATAGATAACATCGTTTTTTCCTTCCTTTTAATCGAATTGAGCCGCACTTAAACTACCACTAAATCAGCCCCTTTTCACTTTTTTTGATTTATCTGCAAGAAAATACAAAAACCACTTGCAAACTGCGGCAAATTTGGCAATCTAGGTTAATCAGTTTATTTCATCAATAAAACAACAAGAAACGTACAGGAGAAACTCTATGTCGGCTAGTAACCCTTTATTTTCAGGCAGTATCGTTGCACTTATCACGCCAATGGATAGTTCCGGCGAAGTGAATTACACCGAACTCGAAGCGCTGGTCAATTTTCATATCGAAGCAGGCACCGACGCCATTGTTTCGGTTGGTACCACCGGCGAATCCGCCACGCTCAGTATTGATGAAAATGTGAAGGTTATTCTGAAGACCGTCGAATACGCCGCCGGTCGTATTCCGATTATCGCCGGCACCGGCGCTAACGCCACCAGCGAAGCGATCACTATGACCAAGTTATTACACGGCAGCGGCGTTGCCGGTTGTTTGTCGGTTGTGCCTTACTACAATAAACCGACCCAAGAGGGTATGTATCAGCACTTTAAAGCGATTGCCGAAAGCACCGATTTGCCGCAAATCCTGTATAACGTACCGGGGCGCACCGGCAGCGATCTGAAACCGGAAACCGTTGCTCGTTTGGCAAAAATTCCAAATATCGTCGGCATTAAAGAAGCGACCGGCGATGTCAGCCGCGTCGGCAAAATTAAAGAACTTGCCGGTGACGATTTTATTATTCTCAGCGGCGACGATGCGACCGGCCTAGAAGCGATGAAAGCTGGCGGTGAAGGCGTGATTTCGGTCACCAATAACGTTGCCGCCGCCGAAATGGCAAAAATGTGCCGTTTCGCACTGAAAGGCGATTTCGCACAAGCGGAAGAAATCAACAATCGTTTAATGCCGTTGCACAAAGATCTGTTTGTTGAGTCCAACCCGATTCCGGTGAAATGGGCGTGCTACAAAATCGGTTTAATCAGCGAACCGTTCCTGCGCCTGCCGTTAACCGTTTTAAGCGAAGAAGCGCAACCGGTTGTCAGCGCAGCATTAAAAAGCAGCGGATTGTTAAAGTAGTAAATCAGCATGAATTAAAAAGGCAACCTGTGCTCCACTGGTTGCCTTTCCGTTATTATTAAGTCGTTATAACTTGGTTTTCACTGTCAGCAGATTGTGCAAACGGGTCAAATCATTTTCATTCAGCGTACCTGCCAATTGACGCAGTTGCAATTCCAGCAACAGGTAGTTATAACGCGCCGAAGCCAGCTGGCGCTGCGCTTCATGGCGAGTGCGAGTGCTGGTCAACACGTCTAAGATAGTACGCGTTCCGGCATTGTAGCCGGATAATGTCGCTTGATACGCACTTTCCGAAGAGCGTACATATTGCTGATAGGCTTTAATCGAACTCGACGAGGCATTCAGGCTGTTGACGGTGAAGCGGATGTTGCGCACCAAGTCACGATAAGTCGATTCCAAGCCTTCTGAGCTGCTGACAAAGGCGTGCTGCTGTTGGCGCACCTGCGAGGAGGTTCGCCCGCCGGTGTACAACGGCATCGACACTTCTAAGCCGATAGTGGCTTGATCCACGCTGCGATCAGGGATGCCGTAGTTGCTGGCAATCGGCATTCGCGAGTTGGTATGCGTTAATCCCGCGACCAAGTTGACGGTCGGCAAATAAGCGCTTTCCGCCACTTTAATCCCCTCTTTCGCCAGCTCTTTACCCATTTTGTAATAGGTTAGCGTCAAGTTCTGCTCTTCGCCTTGGGCAATATATTGATTCGGGTTGGCGTAAGTTTGCGTTTTAAATTTTTGGGTTGCTAAACGATTAATGTCTAACGGATATTGCCCGGTGATTTCATATAAGGCTTCAACGCTGTTATCCACGCTATTCTTTGCCATGATCTCATTGGCAATCACGCTGTCGTATTGTGCCTGCGCCTCATCAACGTCGGTGATCGCCACCAATCCGACTTGATACAGTTGAGTGGTGTCGCTGAGTTGGCTGTAGACCGCCTTTTTCTCCGCTTCAACCGATTTCAAGGTTTCAATGCTGTTCAACACTGAAATGTAGGCGGTTGCCACGCGGTAGAGTAAATTTTGCTGTGCCGCCTGATAGGAAACCTCCGCCTGTTTTGCGGTTTTTTCTTGCAGCGACAAATTGCGCCACAGGCTCATATCAAACAAGGTTTGGCTTAAATTCAATCCGACACTGAAAGTGCGGTTTTGGCTGAAGCTGTTGTTATAACCGCTGTTATGTTGCGTGCCGTGATCGACATAACGGCTTGAGCCGTAGCTGGCACTAGCGTTCAATTGCGGTAGCAATGCGCCTTTTGCTTGGTTTTTCCCTTCGATAATCTGTTGGCTGTCGGCATACGCTTTTTTCACTACCGGATCGCTGTTTTTCGCCTGTTCATAGGCTTCCATTAATGACGCCGCCATAGCCTGTTGTGTCAATCCCAAGCTCAGCACTGACAGCAACAATGTGATTTTTTTCATTTCTTTTCTCCACTAAATGATCGTTCATTCATTTTACCTAAAAGCCGGTGCAAAAAAAACCGTTAATTTGCTAAACTAATCCGCAGATTAACGCCATAAGGAATCCACTATGTCTATCGAACAATTTTCCGCCGCCGACCTAGAAATTCAGCAGCAAGATCTGGTTTACGACGGTTTCTTCAAACTATATAAAATCCAATTTCGGCATAAACTGTTCGCCGGCGGCTACAGCGGCACGGTTAGCCGCGAATTGCTGTATAAAGGGGCTGCATCTGCCGTCATCGCCTACGATCCGCAACGCGATGAAGTGGTGTTGGTGGAGCAAGTGCGGATCGGCGCTTATGTTGCCGACAGCGAAAAATCGCCGTGGTTGCTAGAGCTGATCGCCGGTATGGTTGAGGAGAACGAGCAGCCGTTGGAAGTGGCGCAACGCGAGGCGCAAGAAGAAGCCGGTATTGAAATTGAACTGATCGAACCGGCGTTAAGTGTGTGGGACAGCCCGGGCGGTGTATTCGAGCGGATTCATCTGCTCGCCGGCAAAGTCAACGCGACAAAAGTCGGCGGTCTGCACGGTTTGGCAGAAGAGCATGAAGACATTAAAGTCCATGTGGTCAACCGCGAACAGGCTTATCAATGGGTCGAAAACGGACGGATCGACAACAGTATTGCAGTGATTGGTTTACAGTGGCTACAGTTGAATTATCAGCAGTTGCAAAACCGTTGGTGATCACGGAAGAAAAAGTGATATTGCGCAAATTCTTGCCGTTTGTTTACGATAAAATGTGCGCTTACTAACACTTTTAATAGAAAAATGCTGACATTCGGATAAAAAACAGTATCTTATACCTTATAAAATTTTTTGATTTCTTATTGTTTTTGTTGGTGCATTTTGAAAACAACCTATCTTCACCATTCCGACAGCACACCGGTTCGTTTTATTCAAGTAACGGATCCGCACCTGTTTGCCGATAAAACATCCGAGTTATTGGGAGTTAACACCTACGATAGCTTCACGGCAGTGCTGTCTGAAATAAAACAAACACCGTTCGATTTTGAATTTGTGTTGGCGACCGGTGATTTGGTGCAAGACAGCAGCTCGGAAGGCTACCGCACTTTCTGTGAAGAAATTCAAACCCTGCAAAAACCAACATTTTGGATTCCCGGCAACCATGATTACCAACCGCACATGGTCGAAGTGCTGAATCAGTATCCGCAGGCGATTTCCCCGCTGAAACATATTGTGATCAATCAGCAATGGCAGATTCTGATGCTCGACAGCCAAGTGCTTAATGTGCCGCACGGTTATTTAAATCAATATCAACTGGATTGGCTGCTGGCTAAATTAGAGCAATATCCCGATTTACACACCTTGGTTGTGCTGCATCACCATATCGCTCCAACGCGTTCGGCTTGGTTGGATCAACATAACTTACGCAATACTTCCGAATTTCTGAGCTGCCTGGCAACGCATCAACGGATTAAAGCGATTATCAGCGGGCATATTCATCAGGCGATGGATATTCAGTGGAATAACTATCGGATTTTAACCACGCCGTCCAGCTGCATTCAATTCAAATCCGACAGTTATCATTTTAATCTCGGCGTCATGCCACCGGGTTGGCGCGAATTTGAACTTTATCCGGACGGCAGTCTGCAAACCCGAGTCAAACGCATCCCCGATAATTTATTCACCCCGGATTTTAATATTTCGGGTTATTGAAAATAAATATTAAAAAAATAATAAGTAAGATAATATCGTTTTTGAATAATCCTATATTAAATAATAAGTTTACTTCAATTACTTTGTATTGAAATAAACTTATTATCATTCCTAAATATCCCTCTACCTAGCAGCTGTAGTTGACCACTACACCAAAGGGCAGAGAGAGGGATTTTATTTCATCGCTGCAGCAAACACAGTTGCTACATATCGAGCAAACTCATAACATTTAGTCGTAAAAAAGATTAAAATCCTTCACACCGCACTTTGATTTATGGCGGCTCTTATCAGTCAAACTGTTTGATAAAGAAAGGCAAAATATTTTTTGGACAAGCAAAAAAAGTAAGTCGCCAGCGGCGAAATACGATAGTTAAATAGCAAACAACCGAGAATAACCAACCCACAAAAAACCCGCCATCAGGTGATAGCGGGTTCAATTTGCAATTTAAAAGTGCGGTTACAGCGCTTTCAAAATATCGTCCACGCGTTCTTTGGCATCGCCGAACAACATTTGAGTATTGTCTTTGAAGAACAGTGGATTTTGCACGCCGGCATAGCCGACTGCCATCGAGCGTTTGAACACGATCACGTTTTGTGCTTTCCAAACTTCCAGCACCGGCATACCGGCGATTGGGCTGTTTGGATCGTCTAATGCCGCCGGGTTAACGGTGTCGTTCGCACCGATGACCAACACCACATCAGTGTCCGGGAAATCTTCATTGATTTCATCCATTTCCAACACCACATCGTAAGGTACTTTCGCTTCCGCCAACAGCACGTTCATGTGCCCCGGCAAACGCCCTGCAACAGGGTGAATACCAAAACGCACGTTCACGCCTTTATCACGCAATTTTTGTGTGATTTCCGCTACCGGATATTGCGCTTGCGCCACTGCCATGCCGTAGCCCGGGGTGATGATCACAGAGCTGGCGTTTTTCAACAATTCCGCCACTTCTTCGGCGTTGGTTTCACGATGTTCTCCTTGTTCTTCGTCTGATGACGCTTGAACGTCGTTACCGAAGCCGCCCGCAATAACACTGATGAAAGAGCGGTTCATCGCTTTACACATGATATAAGACAGAATCGCGCCGGAAGAACCCACCAGCGCACCGGTTACGATCAATAAGTCGTTATTCAACATAAAGCCTGCCGCTGCCGCTGCCCAACCGGAATACGAGTTCAGCATTGAAACCACCACCGGCATATCCGCACCGCCAATAGAGGCGACCAAGTGCCAACCGAACGCTAACGCAATAATGGTCATCAGAATCAATGGGAACAGGCTGGCATCGCCGACAAACGTACTCATCAATAATACGGAAACCACAACCGCCGCCAAATTCAATTTATGGCGATGTGGCAATGCCAACGCTTTGGAATCAATAATTCCGCGCAGTTTACCGAACGCCACAATCGAACCGGTGAAAGTAACCGCACCGATAAAGATGCCTAAAAAGACTTCGACATCGTGGATATTTTGCATCACAGCATCGGTGATGCCATGCGGTTCAAAATAGCTGTTAAAACCGACCAATACCGCCGCCAAGCCGACGAAGCTATGCAGAATCGCAACTAATTCCGGCATTTCGGTCATTTCCACTTTCAATGCGCGCTGAATGCCTAACACCGCACCGATCGCCATAGCAATGATAATCCACCAGTGACCTTGAGTATCCGGTCCGAAAATCGTTGCCACCAACGCAATCGCCATCCCGACGATTCCGTACCAACAACCTGCTTTTGCCGTTTCATGTTTAGAAAGGCCCGCCAAACTCATAATAAACAGTAGCGCTGCTACAATATAAGCGGCTTGTACAAAACCTGCTGACATTTTCTTCTCCTTAACCTTTTCTAAACATCGCCAACATACGCTGGGTTACTTTAAAGCCACCAAAAATATTGATGCTGGCAACCAACACTGCGATAAACGACAAGAATGTCACCACGCCGTTGCCATGCCCGATTTGCAGCAAGGCACCGACAATGATGATCCCTGAAATGGCGTTGGTCACTGCCATCAGCGGGGTGTGCAGCGCATGGCTGACATTCCACACCACATAATAACCGACCACGCAAGCCAGCACGAACACCGTGAAATGCGACAAAAATGCCGCCGGTGCAACCGACGCAAGCCATAAGAACGCCGCTGCCGCGCCACCCATGATGCCGTATTTCACCGCCGGGTTGACCGGCTTCTCTTCTTTTTTCGCCACCGGTGCGGCAGCCGCTTTTTGTTGTGGTTGTGCCGAAACTTGAATCGGCGGTGCAGGCCAAGTGACTTCGCCCTCACGCACAATGGTCACGCCGCGCAAAATCACGTCATCAAAATCGATGTTGATATTGCCGTCTTTCTCTTTGCACAGTAATTTCAATAAGTTGACTAAATTTGTACCATACAGTTGTGAGGATTGGGTCGGTAAGCGGCTTGGTAAATCGGTGTAGCCAATGATTTTGACTTGATTTTCCGTGGTCACCACTTCACCGGCTTTGGTCAATTCGCAGTTGCCGCCGGTTGCCGCCGCCAAATCGACAATCACGCTGCCCGGTTTCATGCTTTCCACCATTTCTTTGGTGATCAAGCGTGGCGCCGGCTTGCCCGGGATAAGTGCGGTGGTGATGATAATATCCACTTCTTTCGCCTGCTCGGCATACAACGCCAACGCACGACGGTTAAACTCATCGGACATCACTTTGGCATAGCCGTCGCCACTGCCGCCTTCTTCTTTGGAATCGATTTCAAGGAACGATGCGCCCATACTTTGTACTTGTTCTTTCACTTCAGGGCGTGAGTCAAAGGCTCGCACAATTGCACCCAAGCTGTTTGCCGCACCGATCGCCGCCAAACCGGCAACACCTGCGCCGATAACCAGCACTTTCGCCGGTGGCACTTTCCCCGCAGCGGTGATTTGACCGGTGAAGAAGCTGCCAAATTCGTGCGCTGCTTCCACCACCGCACGGTAACCGGCGATGTTTGCCATTGAACTCAAGGCATCTAACGATTGTGCGCGCGAGATACGCGGAACGGATTCCATACCCAGCACATTAATTTTTTTCGCTGACAGCTTTTCAACCAATTCAGGATTTTGAGCAGGCCAAATAAAGCTGACCAAGGTAGCTCCTTCTTTAATTTGGGCAATTTCCGCATCGGTCGGCGCATTGACTTTGAAAATAATATCGGAATTCCAAACATCACTCGCCGTGCCGACAGTAGCACCGGCTTCGCTAAAAGCCGCGTCTTCAAAACTGGCTTTAAAACCGGCATCGTGTTCTACAACCACCTCAAAACCCAGCTTTAAAATCTGCTGTACGGTTTTCGGCGTTGCCGCTACCCGACTTTCATTGTCGAGCAGTTCTCTAGGTACACCAATTCGCATAATCGTTTACTTCCTTAATTGGCTGGTTAAAAACAGCTTGAGCACGCAACCGCACTCAACCCAAAAAGCGCAGACTGACTCCAATCTTTGCTACGATTTCTGCCGCTCGATTCACGCCGAAAAGCAAAAATCAAATCGGTTTAACTTTATCATTTATCTCCGCAAAATGGGTAAAAAATTTTTGAAAAAAATCTATCTGTTTAAATCGGAATATGCTATTTAACTATTTTCTAATAAAGAGAGCTAATCTTATGCAATTACCGCACTTACAGCCCGCCGTTCTACTCCGCCGTTATAAACGTTTTTTGGCTGATATTGAATTGCCTAACGGCGAGATGATCACCATTCACTGTGCCAACACCGGTGCAATGACCGGCTGTGGCGAGCCGGGCGATACGGTGTGGTATTCCACTTCGGACAATCCGAAACGCAAATACCCGCACTCTTGGGAGCTGACTGAAAAGCCGAACGGTGATTTGGTGTGTGTGAATACCATTCGCGCCAATCAATTAGTGCATGAAGCACTGTTGCAACAGCGGATCAGCGAGTTAAGCCAATATCAAACGATTTTGCCGGAAGTCAAATACGGCGAGGAAAACAGCCGAATTGATTTTCTGTTGCGACAAACCGCACTTGCCGATTGCTATGTTGAGGTGAAATCCACTACCTTGGTTGAAAGTGCGGTCGGAATGTTCCCCGACGCCAAAACTGCTCGTGGGCAGAAGCACCTGCGCGAATTAATCCAAATGACCCAACAGGGAAAATGCGCGGTGATCTTTTTCGCCGCCCTGCACAGCGCAGTGCGCACATTCCGCCCTGCCGCGCAGATTGATCCGAAATATGCCGAATTGCTGCAACAAGCGCAATCCGCCGGTGTACAGCTGCTGAGCTATGCTTGCCGCTTTGAGAAACAACAAGGCGTTCCGACCGCACTTGAACTGACGAAATCGATTTCAGTAGAATTAAAACGTAAAGAAATGTAATTTCGGTTTCCATTGTTAGTGAGAATTATTATCATTAACTCACTAGATAACATTTATTCTATAAATCTAGATAATCACTCCAACATTTCATGCCTCTCCCCACAAGAGGCTTTTTTTTGTCTAAAATTCAATATACTGATTTAAAACACTCCAACATTTCATGCCACTATGTCAATTTGCCCACAAGAGGCTTTTTTGTCTGAAATTTATCACTTTTGAATTATTAGACCACTACACCATCGGCGAAACCCGATCGTTGCATTTCCAAAAATACAAAAACACAGTTAGTTCTAAACCGCACTTCCCCCTTGAAATCCGCTGAAGTGTTCCCATATCTAATTTCATCATCTTTCTATCACCTTTTTGTTTAACATTGAAACAGGAAATAACAATGAGCAACAATCAAGAAACCCGTGGTTTTCAATCCGAAGTCAAACAACTTCTGCAACTGATGATCCACTCCCTCTATTCCAATAAAGAAATCTTCCTGCGTGAGCTGATCTCCAACGCCTCCGATGCCGCCGACAAATTGCGTTTCAAAGCCCTGTCTGCGCCGGAATTGTATGAGGGCGACGGCGATTTAAAAGTGCGGGTGAGTGCGGATAAAGACAAAGGCACGCTGACCATCAGCGACAACGGCATCGGCATGAACCGTGAGCAAATCATCGATCATCTCGGCACAATCGCCAAATCCGGCACTAAAGAATTTCTGAGTAATCTAGGTTCTGATCAAGCCAAAGACAGCAAACTGATCGGACAATTCGGCGTCGGCTTCTATTCTGCGTTTATCGTTGCCGATAAAGTGACGGTAAAAAGCCGTGCGGCAGGTGAAAGTGCGGCGCAAGGCGTGCTGTGGGAATCGGCAGGTGAAGGTGAATACAACGTTGCGGATATTGAAAAAGCGGATCGCGGCACCGAAATTACGCTGCATTTGCGTGAAGATGAAAAAGAGTTTTTAGACGATTGGCGTTTGCGCCAAATCATCGGCAAATACTCCGATCATATCGATCTGCCGGTGGAATTGTTGGTGAAAGAGTTTGACGACGAAAGCAAAGAAAGCGGCGTGAAATGGGAGAAAATCAACAAAGCACAAGCGTTGTGGACTCGTAACAAAGCCGAAATCAGCGATGAAGAGTATCAAGAGTTCTACAAGCACATCAGCCATGATTTCAGCGATCCGTTGCTGTGGGCGCATAATCGAGTGGAAGGCAAACAAGAATACACCAGCTTGCTGTATTTACCGGAAAAAGCCCCTTGGGATCTGTTCAACCGTGAGCACAAACACGGCTTGAAATTGTATGTTCAGCGTGTGTTTATCATGGACGATGCCGAGCAATTTATGCCGAATTACCTGCGTTTTGTGAAAGGCTTGATCGACTCTAACGATCTGCCGTTGAACGTTTCACGCGAAATTTTGCAAGACAACAAAGTGACCGCTGCGCTGCGCAAAGCCTTAACCAAGCGTGCATTGGGTATGCTGGAAAAACTGGCGAAAAATGAAGACAAAGCCCAATATCAAAACTTCTGGAAAGCGTTTGGTTTAGTGCTGAAAGAGGGCTTGGCGGAAGATCACGCCAACCAACAAGAGATCGCCAAACTACTGCGTTTTGCTTCCACCGAGCAAGACAGCAGTGAACAAAACGTATCGCTTGATGAGTATGTTGCGCGCATGAAAGAGGGGCAAAAAGCGATTTACTATATCACCGCCGACAGCTATGTGGCCGCGAAAAACAGCCCGCACTTGGAGCTGTTTAACAAAAAAGGCATTGAAGTGTTGCTGTTGTCGGATCGCATTGATGAATATGTGTTGGGCTACTTCACTGAATTTGATGGCAAGCCGCTACAAGCGATCAGTAAATCGGATCTGGATCTGGGCGACTTGGCGGATAAAGAGCAGGAAGAAGCACAAAAAGAACAGGATAAAGAATTTGGTTCGTTTATTGATCGTGTGAAAGGCTATTTAGGCGAGCGTGTCAAAGAGGTGCGGTTGACCCACCGTTTAAGCGATACGCCAGCGATTGTTTCTACGGATAACGATCAAATGACCACTCAAATGGCAAAACTGTTCGCCGCTGCAGGGCAGCCTGTTCCAGAGGTGAAATACACCTTTGAACTGAATCCAGAGCATGCGTTGGTGAAGAAAACCGCCGACACCAGTGATGAAGCTGCATTTGGTGAGTGGATTGAGCTGTTGCTTGATCAAGCGATGCTGTCCGAGCGCGGTACGTTGGAAAACCCAACGGCGTTTATTAAGCGCGTGAATAAATTGCTTGCTTAAGCAAATAAGCAATAAGCGATAGATGTGAAGTGCGGTCAGTGGTTGCTGACCGCACTTTTGCTTTGTAGGCTATCAAAAATAAACATAACGCACCAGATGGAAAAACACCGGTGCTGCGAATAACACCGAATCGATCCGATCCATAATGCCGCCGTGTCCTGAAATCATGGTGCCCCAATCTTTTGCGCCCATGCTGCGTTTCACTGCCGATAACGACAGTCCGCCAAGGAAACCGCAAATCACGATCACCAATGAAAACAGTGCCGCATAGCCAATGCTGAACGGGGTGATCCACCAAAGGGAAGTGCCGATTAACACCGCAATCAAGCCGCCGCCGAATAACCCCTCTACGGTTTTACTCGGACTGACGTTCGGCGCAATTTTATGCTTGCCGAACAGTTTGCCGACCACATACTGAAACACATCACTTAACTGCACCACAATCAATAAATACATCAACAGCAGCAAGCCTTGCCCTTGAAATTCTAGATCTTGCAATAACAATAAGGCGGGGGCATAGCTTAAGCAGTAAATGGTGAGCATCATACCCCATTGAATTTCGGTAGTGCGTTCAAAGAACTGTTCGGTGTCAGCGGAAAGGGCTTGAATCGCGGGCAAAATCAAAAAGCCATAAACTGGCAGGCACATCACGAACAGCCCGTACCACTCAATGCCGATCAGCCAATATTGCAACGGAATTGCCACATAAAAACAGAACACCAACGCCCAATAATCGGCGCGTCGGGTTGGTGTGAGGGTGATAAATTCTCTCAAAGCGAAAAAGGATAATGCGGCATACAAGATTAAAGTGGCTACTTTGCCGAAAATAAAGCACAGCACTAACACCGCCACCATGCCCCACCATGCGTTAATCCGATGATTCAGATTCTCAACCACCTCACCGCTTTTTTTGTGTGCCAACCAGCGCCCAATCCGCGTGGCAAGCAGTAACAAACTCAGCATACCAGCCAATACCCACCAAAATTTAGACGGAACCGCACTGATTCTTTCGGTTAAAAAATGCCACATAGTGCTACTCCTTCGTTATTGGGTGAGATAACGCAATCACCGCTTGCCGTGCCGCCTGTAAAAAAGCGGCTTTCTCTTGTTGCGGATCAAACACTAACGGCGCACCGAAAGTCACCGAACAGGTGAACAGCAGCGGTAAAAAAGCACCTTTCGGCAAACTGCGGCGGGTGTTGTCCAGATAAATCGGCACTAATTCCACCTGCGGATAGCGCTGTGATAAGTGATATAAACCGGCTTTAAATTCGCCGGGTTCGGCGGCATCGGAACGAGTGCCCTCGGGAAAAATAAGTAATGAATCCTCTTGTTCAAGTGCGGTATAAAGTGGTTCTAGCGGATCGTCGCTGCCGCCTTGGCGATCGATCATCACCACGTTCAACGCACATTTGGCAATTAACCCGCGCAATCCGCCTTTGTCCCAATAATCTTTTGCCGCCACCGGACGAATTTGGTGTCGAAACGCTTTCGCAAAAGATGACCAAATAGCAAGGGTGTCTAAATGGCTGCTGTGATTGGCAAAATAGATTCGTTGGTGTGTGCTTGGCGTATTATTGCGCCAGTAAGGATATGCACCGATAAACAGTTTGGTCAGCGCGGCTAATATCGTGGCAATCATGCTGCCTCCGATTTTTGTGCCAGTTCGCGTGAAATCGCACGGCTACGTAACACACAGGTGAGCAGTGAGCCTATCACAATCGCGAGCAACGCAAACCACAACGCATATTGCGAATGCCCGTTCCACGTTTCAATGGCGCCAACGATACACGCCGCCGTCAACACCGCCATGCGGTGCTGTTTTGCCATTGGTCCGCTGAAACGCTGCGCCAGCCCTAGTGAGCCGCCTAACAGGCGAATATAAGCAGTGATCGCCGCCAATAACGCGCCCAACCAGCCTAGCCACGGTTGCCCGACTGCAAAACCGAGTGCCACGATCAACAGCGAATCCGCCACTCGATCGGGAATTTCGTTATACAACGCACCGTTTGCCGTTTTTTTACCGCCTTCAACCGCGACCATGCCGTCGAGCAAATTACAGATTAACCGCAGTTGGATACAAAGTGCGGTCAGGATTAAGCCGAAGGTATTCGGCAAAAAAGCCAAGAGTAGCGCACCGAACAACGCAAACACAATACTGAGTAATGAAATTTGATTCGGGGTGGGAATAGTTTGCCGTGCCAGTTTGCTTGCCAATGCTTGCGCCCAGCGGCTGCCTCTCACTGCCAGCGGGCGACGGTTTTTGTCTCGCTCCATTTCTTCTGTCATGTTTTGTCACCATTTACTTGATAAATCAGTTGTTTTGTCAAATTAGCAGAAATCATGCGATCTTGCCAATAAAATAATTCAGGTGGGTTTTCATTGTTCTGCTGCACAAAATATGCCAGATAGAACGGCAGTTCATCAGTAAAAAATAGCTTGCCGCGCGGGGCGTAGTCACACTGAATTTGCAACTGCTGAGGCTGATGGCACACCGAACGCAATTTTACGATCCCGACACCTTGTGATTTCAACACCGCCTCGCGTAGGCACCAAGTGCGGTAGAACGCGGCTTCGGACTGCGGTTGTTCAGCAAACCAAAAACGTTCTTCATCTGAAGCATAAAAGCGGATTAAGCCGTCAAAATTGCGTGTTTTCTGCGGGCTTTCAATATCAATCGCCACCGCGACCGCACTTTCACCCGGTTCGGTAATTGCCAGCACCACCGCCACCCAATCGGCAGAGTGGCTGATATTAAAATCCAATTGCGGCTGATTGGCGAAATACGGGCGACCGCTGGCGGTGCGTTGAATCTGACTGAGCAACGTTCGCGGCAACTGGAATGTATCCAACAGCTGCGCCAGTAAAAAATGTGCCAATAGGCTGCAATGCAAACGCTGTTGGCGGCGAGGATTGGCTCGTGCCATCAGGTGTTGACGTTTGTGCAGCAAATCCGCCGGCAGAGCTTGCTGCAATCGTTCATCGGACGGCATTTCCGATAAATTGCCCCAAATAACCGCACTTCGCATTCGTTTACCCCAATTGATTAATGACAAGTTGATGTGTCTTGGTTAGACTATCGACTTTTGCACAAAATAACAATTGTTTATCTGCTATGAAAACCGCCTATTCCTCGACCGCATTCGGCTGGTCGG
The DNA here is from genome assembly GCF_052931395.1 of Testudinibacter sp. P27/CKL/0425. Classification (NCBI taxonomy): domain Bacteria; kingdom Pseudomonadati; phylum Pseudomonadota; class Gammaproteobacteria; order Pasteurellales; family Pasteurellaceae; genus Testudinibacter; species Testudinibacter sp. P27/CKL/0425. The sequence goes on from NZ_CM128801.1 coordinate 2,558,166, forward strand.
ATTTAATCAAAATGACCTTGCCGATTGCAATGGGATACTACGCCGCGGGCATCGCTTACGGCATTCTTGGTGTCAGCGCCGGCTTGCCGCTGTGGCTGGTTGTCGGCTTGAGCATTTTCGTTTATTCGGGGGCTGCGCAATATGCGGCGATTCCGTTATTCGCTTCGGCGGCGGGCTTTTTCCCACTGGTCATCGGCACGTTGTTGATCAGCCTTCGCCAGATTTTTTATACCTTGGCACTGCATTCGGATTTGCCGAAAAAGGGCTGGCAACGTTGGTATAGCACCGCGTCTATCACCGACGAAAGTTATGCGTTGATTTCCACTCAGCCGAAAGCCGAACGTGCAGCACTGACCACCCGAATTAATTTTTTATGCCAGTTTTATTGGGTGTCGTCTTCACTGATTGGCGCACTGTTGGGCGCTGAATTGGCGGGCGCAATACCGCACTTGGAGTTTGCCCTGCCGTGTCTGTTTATTATTTTGGCATACGAACAATACCGCCAAGTACGGCAAATTTTTCCGCTGTTGCTGGCGGTGCTGGCGTTTGTGTTGGCGAAATTATTTGCTGCCGATTGGCTGATGTTAGGCGCAATTTTATTCTGTATTTTAGTGATTTTAGCGCGCTACAATTTGAATTTGCAGCGCCAAATAAAAGGTGAAACCCATGAGTAACAGCCAATTACTACTCACTCTGCTTGGTATGGCTGCGGCGATTTTTGCCTGTCGAGCATTACCGCTGTTTTTGCCGCAACGTTGGCTGCAACTGGGTTGGCTGCAAAGCCTAAACCGCACTTTGCCGCTGTGTATTATGTTGATTCTGCTGTTCAGTAGTTTAAGCATTCCGACCGTACTTTCCGATTCGCTGCAAGCGCTAGGCGTTGAATTATTGGCGCTAAGTGCGGTGCTGCTCAGCTATATTTGGCTGCGCAACACTTTGCTCAGCGTCGCGCTCGGCGTGCTGGGAATTAATCTGCTGTATTGGTTGGTTTGATTAGCTAGAAGCAACCAAAATGTGATCAACGCGATAAAGCCAAGGCAAAATGGCGAAGATTACCATATTTTCCGTTAATCTTTCTAAACCATCTGTGTGATGACTAAATCCAGTTTGCGTTGCAGTCATATTTATTTCTTTTTCTAAGCCATCTCGGGGCAAGATCGCACTTTTTTCAAAAATATCCCTTTCTTGAAATCCGGTTCTTAACCATAAGTGCGCGTTTGCCCTGAAAGTCCGGTCAGCCGAACCCTATTTCGCTGAAAATAACAAAAAAACCGTTTGGTATTTATACGCAAAATCGGTATTATAGCCGTCCAGATGGTTACCCGTCTAAAGAGTGCGGTTTCCACCCAAATTATGTAATAGTCAAACAGAAAGAGAAACTATGTCTAGTTATTTATTTACTTCCGAGTCCGTTTCCGCCGGGCACCCTGACAAAATCGCCGATCAAATTTCTGATGCGGTGTTAGATGCGATTATCGAACAAGATCCAAAAGCCCGCGTTGCTTGTGAAACCTACGTGAAAACCGGCATGGCGTTAGTCGGCGGTGAAATCACCACCTCCGCTTGGGTTGATATTGAACACATTGCACGTCAAGTAATCTGCGACATCGGCTACACCTCATCAACCATGGGTTTTGACGGGCACTCTTGCGCTGTGTTAAACGGGATTGGCAAGCAATCTTCCGATATCAACCAAGGGGTTGACCGTGAAGATCCGTTAGCGCAAGGCGCTGGCGATCAAGGGATTATGTTTGGCTATGCCACCAACGAAACCGATGTGCTGATGCCGGCACCGATCACCTATGCACACCGTTTAATGGAACAGCAAGAAAAAGTGCGCAAAAACGGCACGCTGAACTGGCTGCGCCCAGATGCGAAAAGCCAAATCACTTTCCAATACGACAACCACAATATTGTTGGCATTGATGCAGTGGTGCTTTCCACCCAACATTCAGAAGACGTGGATCAAAAGCAAATTTATGAAGGCGTGATGGAAGAGATCATCAAGCCGATTCTGCCAAGTGAATGGCTATCCGCCAACACCAAATACTTCATCAATCCAACAGGTCGCTTTGTGATCGGCGGACCAATGGGCGATTGTGGTTTAACAGGTCGTAAAATTATCGTTGACACCTACGGCGGTGCGGCTCGTCATGGCGGTGGTGCATTCTCCGGCAAAGATCCATCAAAAGTGGATCGCTCCGCCGCCTATGCCGCTCGCTATGTGGCGAAAAACATCGTTGCCGCAGGGCTTGCGGATCGCTGTGAAATTCAACTTTCTTACGCTATCGGCGTGGCAGAGCCGACTTCCATCATGATTGAAACCTTCGGCACGGCAAAAGTGAGCGAAGATCTGTTAGTGAAATTGGTGCGCGAATTTTTTGACTTGCGCCCATACGGCTTAATCAAAATGTTAGATCTGATTCAACCGATCTACCGCAAAACCGCCACCTACGGTCACTTCGGACGCAACGAATTTCCGTGGGAAAAAACCGATCGCGCCGCAGAATTGCGCAGTGCAGCGGGGTTGAAATAATCTTCTACAGATAAAAGCCCTGTATATTCAGGGCTTTTGATTGATGTCCTTATCAGCCAGATCCAGTAAATAATGGCTGATACTTTTTCCTGCTTGCTGGCTTGCAAACGTAATTTGATCCTTTTGCTTCTGCGTGCAACGGAGCTGTATTGTTGCGCTCTTGTTTTGATCGCCTTGGCGTGCATTTGCTTTGCCCGTCATTCCGTGTTTCTTCATAATTCCCTTAAAAAAATCAATTTGATTGGTCCAGCACGCCATCATTCTAACACGTTCATTCCAGCAACTTGCTTTATTATTTGCTCATACAAAATATTCATCGTGTTAAAAAAATAAAACCTCCCTAAGACTTCCGCTTAAACTTACTCCACATTTTATCTTCCTGTCCGCGCCACAGGCGTTGGATATTTTCGTGGTGGCGGTAGATGAGCAAGCAACACACCAATGCGACGGGGAAGGTGAATTCGGGTTTGAACAGATAAACGTATAACGGGACTAAAAGTGCGGTGAGTACCGCACTCAATGACGAGTAGCCGCTGACGAGGAACACCAGCAGCCAAGTGCCGAACATACTGCCCGCCACGCTCCAAGCGATCGGGGCGATGGCGCCGAATGCGGTGGCGACGCCTTTGCCGCCTTTGAAGCCGAAATAGAGCGGGAAACAGTGCCCCAAGCAAGCGGCAAGCGCCACCATGCCGAGTTCAAATTGAGTGAGGTTCAAATAATAACCTGCCCACACCGGCAACATTCCTTTCAGCATATCGAACAGTAACACCGCCAGTGCTGCCCATTTGCCGCCGTTGCGCAGCACATTGGTCGCCCCCGGGTTGCCTGAGCCTGCGCTGCGCGGATCGGGCAAACCCGCCAAGCGTGAAATTAAGATCGCACTGGAGATCGATCCGATCAGATAGGCAAAGATCATATAAAAAACAGCAAACAAGCTCATGGCGACCTCTCGGGTTGGCAACAAAATATGAGAATGTCGTTCATTGTACCGAAAATCAATGGCATAATCTGCGTTAAATTTTCTAAAAAGGCAAAAATATGTACGATATCATTTTTATTGAAAAACTGACGCTGTTCGCCACGATTGGGGTGTATGACTGGGAACAGCAGATTAAGCAGAAGCTGGTATTTGACTTGGAAATGGCGTGGGACAGCCGCCGTGCCGCCGCAGAAGACGATGTGCAATACTGCCTGAATTATGCTGAAGTCAGCCAGTTTATTATTGATTATGTCGGCAGCAAGCCGTTTTTATTGATTGAAACCGTAGCATATCAAGTTGCCGAGCAGTTGCAGCAACGCTTTGCGATTCCGTGGCTGAAACTGAAACTCAGCAAGCCAAGTGCGGTGGCGCAAGCCGCAGCGGTCGGGATTGTGGTCGAGCGGGGACAGCGTTAATGCCGACCGCACTTTACGGCTATTTGGGGCTGTTGTTTGCCGCGCTGTTTTGGGGCGGCAATTTTATGTTCGGCAAAATCATCAGCGGCGAGATTTCGCCGATTGTATTGAATTTCAGCCGCTGGTTCCCAGCTGCGCTTATTCTGTTATTGCTGTTCCACCGCCAAATAAAACCGCACTTTGCCTTAATTCGCCGCCACTGGTTGCTGCTGACCGCACTTGGGATTTTAGGAATTATTTTCTTTCCGGTGTTTTTATATCAAGGGCTGCAAACCACCACCGCACTTAACGCCAGTATTTATCTGGCGGCGGTGCCGATGGCAACCTTGCTGATTAACCGCTTGATTTTTCACGATTCGATCGAGTGGCGAATGCTGCTCGGCGCGCTCTTAAGTTTTGTCGGTGTGCTGTATTTATTGGTGCAGGGCGATTTTACCAATCTCTCACAACTGAGCATTAACCGCGGAGATGTTTGGGCGATCGGCTCGGCGCTGAGCTGGGCGGTGTACTGCTCGATTGTGCGCCTGAAACCGCCGCAATTGGTTAACAGCGTTTTTGTCACCGCATTAGTGACAATTGGCGTGCTGCTGTTCACGCCGGTGTATCTATATGCTGTTATACAAGGTGAAAGTGCGGTTTATGCCGAATTAAGTTTGAATCAGTGGTGGATTGTGGCGTATTTGATCGTGTTTCCGTCGATTCTGTCGTATGTATTTTGGAACTACGGCATCAGCGTGGTCGGTTCGGCGAAAGGCGCCAGTTTCACCAATGCCGTGCCGCTGTTTGCCGCAGCGCTCAGTATTTTGGTGCTGCGCGAGCCGATTTATGGCTATCATTTTATCAGCAGCGCACTGATTATCGGCGGCTTGTTGCTGTGTAATCGCAAAGTGCGGTCACGCCAGCAATAGCAATTGGTTTAATTCACTCAATTCGATACTCGGCAAATTGCGGCTTTGCGCGTGCAGCCGCAGGCTGTCTGCATTCAGGTTCAACCAGCCTGCCTGACAGCCCGCTTGAATCGCCCCTTGCACATCCGTTTCCAAATTATCGCCGATATGCAGGATCTGATCCGTTGTCGTCTGAAAGCGCGCGGCGGCTTGAGCGAACAGCTCAAAGTGCGGTTTCGCCCTGCCGTGTTCGCCGCCGCGTAGGCAAAGGCTAAATTGCGTAAAGCCGATTTTTTCGGGCTCCACGTTGCCGTTCGTAATCGCAATCAGCGGATAGCGCTGCGCCAATTGGTCAAGAATCTGCAAACTCTGCGTCGGCACGTCCACTTGATGTCGCCAATCGACAAACACCGCCATAATTTCCGCTGTAAGTCTTTTCACGTCTGCCACCGAAAATGCCCGTTGGCGCAAAATGATCTCCAGCGTTCGAATCCGCCACTGCACCACATCTTCGCTCAATAACGGCTCGGCTGCCGCCACCGCACTTTTGTGTGCATTCCACTTTTCCGCCGTCAAATCCGGCAACTGCGCCAATTGCTGCAATGCCAGTAGAAACTGCTGTTCCGCCCGCATAATCACCGCGTGGTTGTCGTATAGCGTGTCGTCCAGATCAAAGCTGATCAGTTTAAAAGGGTGCAAAGGGCGGTAGAAGCGCATAATTAATCCTAAATCCAAAACAGATAGTGCCATTATGCCACTAAAACGGCGGTTATGCTGGCGAAAGTGCGGTAACAAAAAAGCCGCAGTGTGAACTGCGGCTTGGTTTTCTATCGAGTGATAAACTTATTCGTCATCAAAGGTTTTCGCTTTATATTGCGGATTCATCAAGTTTTCCGGCGATAAAATATCGTCCAGTTGTTCTTCGGTCAGCAAGCCTTTTTCCAACACTACGTCTCTTACGCTGCGACCGGTGGTGGCGCAGATTTTGCCGATCACATCGCCGTTGTGGTGTCCGATAAACGGATTCAAGTAGGTGATAATACCAATTGAATTAAACACATAGCTTTCACAAATTTCTTTGTTCACAGTGATGCCGTCGATACATTTATCGCGCAAGTTAATGCAGGCGTTGCCCAGCAAGCTGATGCTTTCAAACATCGCTTGCCCGATCACCGGCTCCATTACGTTCAGCTGCAACTGCCCCGCTTCGGCGGCAAAAGTCACCGCTAAATCGTTGCCGAACACTTTGAAACAGACTTGGTTCACCACTTCCGGGATCACCGGATTGACTTTAGCCGGCATGATTGATGAACCAGCCTGCAATTCCGGCAAGTTGATTTCATTTAAACCGGCGCGCGGCCCGGATGAAAGCAAGCGCAAGTCGTTACACACTTTCGACAGTTTTACCGCGGTGCGTTTCAGCATACCGTGCATCATCACATACGCGCCGCAATCGGAGGTCGCCTCAATCAGGTTTTTCGACAACACGCAGCGTAACCCGCTGACTTCCGCCAAATAGCGGGTTGCCAATTCCGGATAGCCTTCCGGGGTGTTAACGCCGGTACCGATCGCGGTTGCGCCTAAGTTGACTTCCAGCAACAATTCCGCCGCGCGGTGCAAATTGGTGATTTCTTCTTCCATCAACACCGAAAATGCTAAAAATTCCTGCCCGACTGTCATCGGCACGGCATCTTGTAACTGGGTGCGCCCCATTTTCAACACCGACGAAAACTCGCCGGCTTTGGCTTCAAACCCTTGTTTTAGATATTGTAATTTTTCAATCAACAGCATTAAGCTGTTATACACCGCAATGCGGAAACCGCTTGGGTAAGCGTCGTTAGTTGATTGGCTAGCGTTAACGTGATCCATCGGATCGAGGTATTGATATTCGCCTTTTTGGTGCCCCATCAATTCCAGTGCCAAGTTGGCAACCACTTCGTTGGTGTTCATGTTAACCGACGTGCCCGCGCCGCCTTGGAATACGTCGGACGGGAACTGATCCAAACATTTGCCTTGCTCTAAAATGGTGTCGCAAGCGGCAATGATTGCCTGTGCGATTTTTTTCGGAATCACTTTCAATTCGCCGTTTGCCATTGCAGCAGCTTTTTTCACCATCACCATGCCGCGCACAAATTCGGGAATATCGGAAATCACCGCATTGGAAATGTTAAAATTTTCAATCGCTCTTAAGGTATGGATCCCCCAATAAACCTCTGCCGGAACCGCTCTTTCGCCTAACAAATCTTTTTCTAATCTTGTCGCTGTCATCTCTTTCTCCTTGTTGTTCGGTTAGTTGTCATCCCATGCCAGTTGCTTCTTTATGATGGAGCCACACCGCAACTGCCTCTTGGAACTATTCTAGCCCTTTAAAATTTTTGATCATTGGATATAAATTGATTGTATCCATTAGTTTTTCTAATCCGGTTTTAAACCGCGCTTTGCCTTGAAAAGTGCGGTTTTGCCCCGATATAAAAAAAATGATTCGCTCTTAAAGAAGGTCAAATTATGCCGTTATTGATTCTACTTGCCGTTTTCGGCATTTATGTTTATCTGGAGTTGTCATTGTTAGTCGCCATTGGCGGCGCAATTGGCGTGTTGCCTTTGATTTTATTATTAATTCTTGCCTCAGTAGTCGGCATTGCGCTGATTCGGCTGCGCAGCTGGTACACAATGGTGAGAATTCAACAGCAATTGGCACGCGGCGAAATGCCGACCCACAGCCTGTTTCAAGCCGCACTTTGGCTGTTTGTCGGCATTTTATTTGTGATTCCCGGCTTGTTAAGCGATCTGTTTGCAATCCTATTATTACTGCCGATCAGCAGCCGCTTATTGGAAAAATTATTTGCCAACAAAATCAAATCTTTTACCTTTATGCGCGGCTTTGGACAGCAGACACAGCAAGGCTATGACAACAGCGACACGGTTTTCGAAGCCGAATACGACAAAAAAACCGATGAGGACAAACGCTTGCGCTAATTTTTTCTATTTGCCCCTTGAAAGCGTTGTAAACCGCCCATATAAAGGTTGCACTCGTTTCTAAAACCGCACTTTGATCATGTTTCATGTTTGAGGTGTGTTTTATTTAATCTATTAATCAGGAGAAATCAGATGAATATTCGTCCGTTACATGATCGCGTTATTATCAAACGTGAAGAAGTCGAAACCCTTTCCGCAGGCGGCATCGTGCTGACCGGCTCGGCGGCAACCAAATCCACTCGCGCCAAAGTATTGGCGGTGGGCAAAGGTCGCATTTTGGAAAACGGCACAGTACTACCGTTAGACGTGAAAGTCGGCGACAGCGTGATCTTCAACGAAGGCTACGGCGTGAAAAGTGAAAAAATCGACGGTGAAGAAGTGTTGATTATTTCTGAAAGCGATATTCTGGCGATTGTCGAATAATCCAACCGAATTTTCTCATTATTTAGACTAAAAGGAATATAACATGGCAGCAAAAGACGTTAAATTTGGCAACGACGCACGCGTTAAAATGTTACAAGGCGTGAATGTATTGGCAGACGCAGTAAAAGTAACTTTAGGCCCGAAAGGTCGCAACGTGGTATTAGACAAAGCGTTCGGCGCACCAACTATCACTAAAGACGGCGTTTCCGTGGCGCGTGAAATCGAATTGGAAGATAAATTCGAGAACATGGGCGCACAAATGGTGAAAGAAGTAGCATCAAAAGCCAATGACGCAGCAGGTGACGGCACCACCACTGCGACTGTTTTAGCGCAAGCGATTGTGAACGAAGGCTTAAAAGCGGTTGCAGCAGGCATGAACCCGATGGATCTGAAACGTGGTATTGATAAAGCCGTGGTTGCCGCAGTGGAAGAGCTGAAAAAATTATCCGTACCTTGCGCCGATTCAAAAGCGATTGAACAAGTGGGTACGATCTCGGCTAACTCTGACACGATTGTCGGTCAATTGATCGCCGAAGCGATGGATAAAGTGGGTAAAGAAGGCGTGATCACCGTGGAAGACGGCAGCGGCTTGGAAGATGAATTAAATGTGGTTGAAGGGATGCAGTTTGATCGTGGCTACCTATCACCATACTTCATCAACAAACCGGAAACCGGTAGTGCCGAATTAGAAAACCCGTACATCTTATTGGTTGACAAAAAAATCTCTAACATCCGCGAATTACTGCCGGTGTTAGAAGCGGTGGCGAAAGCGGGCAAACCGTTGTTCATCGTGGCTGAAGACGTAGAAGGCGAAGCATTGGCAACATTAGTGGTCAACACCATGCGCGGTATCGTGAAAGTGGCTGCGGTGAAAGCACCGGGCTTCGGTGATCGCCGTAAAGCGATGTTGCAAGATATTGCTGTGTTGACAGCGGGTACAGTGATCTCTGAAGAAATCGGTATGGAGCTGGAAAAAGCAACAATCGAAGAGTTAGGTCAAGCGAAGCGTGTGGTTATCACTAAAGACAACACCACTATCATTGACGGTATCGGCGATCAAGCACAAATCAGCGGCCGTGTGGCGCAAATTCGTCAACAAATCGAAGAATCTTCTTCTGATTATGACCGTGAAAAACTGCAAGAGCGTGTGGCTAAATTGGCTGGCGGTGTTGCGGTGATCAAAGTCGGTGCAGCAACCGAAGTGGAAATGAAAGAGAAAAAAGCCCGTGTTGAAGATGCGTTGCACGCAACGCGTGCAGCGGTTGAAGAAGGAGTGGTTGCAGGCGGCGGCGTGGCGTTAGTGCGTGTTGCAGCGAAGCTAACCGAGCTGACCGGCGACAACGAAGAGCAAAACGTAGGGATTAAACTGGCCTTGCGTGCGATGGAAGCGCCGTTGCGTCAAATCGTGACCAATGCCGGTGAAGAAGCGTCTGTTGTTGCACGCAACGTGAAAGACGGCGAAGGCAACTACGGCTACAACGCATCAACCGAAGTTTACGGCGATATGGTTGAAATGGGGATCTTAGATCCGACTAAAGTAACCCGTTCTGCGTTGCAATTCGCAGCCTCTATCGCTGGTTTGATGATCACCACCGAATGTATGGTAACCGAACTGCCAAAACCTGAAGCACCGGATATGGGCGCAGGCATGGGCGGCATGGGTGGAATGGGCGGCATGATGTAACCGCACTTCAGCCCGCTGAGAATAAACCCGATAGCACCTGGTGTTATCGGGTTTTCTTTTGCTGGTTTACTATTGGGTGAATATCATTGATTCGCCCTCCCCCAGCCTTCGGCAGCCCCCTCCGTTTACGGAGGGGGCGAATATATTACATAGTTTCTAAATTAGCCCAAAACGCCATTTGAATATGATAATAATGTCTAAGCCAAAGTGCAGTATTTTTCTCTCGCTCCGCCTGTGGAGCGAGATGCTAAGAAGGGCTGGACTACCCAAACAAAATCGGCACGACCAATACTGTGGCAATCATCACAATAAGCGTAAACGGGACGCCGACTTTGAGGAAATCGGAGAATTTATAGCCGCCGGGGCCGAGCACCATGGTGTTCACCGGTGATGCTACCGGCGTCATAAATGCGGCGGAAGCTGCAACGGCGATTGTAATCACGAACGGCAGCGGGGAAATACCGAGTTCTTGCGCCATTGCCATCGCAATCGGCATCATCAGAATTGCTGTCGCGGTGTTGGAAATAAACGAGCTGACCACAACACATAGTACAAACAAGCTCGCCAAAATAGCATGAATGCCCAAACCACCGACTAAATCTAATAACCCGTTTACGGCTAAACTGATACCACCGGTTTTATTTAAGGCAATGGCAAACGGCATCATGCCGACAATCAAGATCAAACTCGGCCAATGTATCGAATTGTACGCACTGCGGGCGTCTACACAACGGAACTTTGCCAACATCATACAGGCGATCAGGGCGGCAATTACATTAGGCACCAGCCCACTAACCATCAGTGCCACCATCACCACGACTGAAAATACAGCGTGTGGCGCTTGTGTCAGTGCCGGCGCGACTTGGTCAATTTCGCTCGGATAATTCAACATAAAGAAATCTTGATTGCTACTGCGCAGTTCATTGATCTGTTTCCATTCGCCGATCACCAGATATTGATCCCCGATGCTGATTTCCACATCGCCCAGCTCACCGCTGATCAGATTATTGCCTCGTTTCACGCCGGCAACAATTAAACCATATTTATTTTGAAACTGAATTTTACGGATTGTTTGCCCTAAATTGACGCTTTCCGGGATAGGAGAAATTTCAGCCATGCCGACCGATTTAGATTTTTCACTGAAATAGTTGCCCCGCACCGCCATCGGTTTTAACTTATATTCTTCACAAAAGGACAGCCAGTCCAGCTGATTGTCGGCGATGTCCAACAGCAAAATATCTTTTTCACGCAGTTCGGTTAACGCGGAAGCCGTCACCACAATATGGCGGATACGCCGCCAACGTTCCACCGCCACAACTAAAATATTGTATTTTGAATGCAAATGCAGTTCATCTAAGGTTTTGCCGATAAGCGGGGAACCGGGCATAATTAACGCTTGTTTCGAGCGTCCTTGTAATTGGTAGCTGACGATCAAATCATTCATCGAAGTGCGGTTATAATTGGCTTTATTGTTTGCATTCGTATCGCCGCTGTCTAGCAAACGACGGGCAACCAACATATAACCAATGCCTAACACCAGCACCATTAAACCGATCGGGGTGAAAGAAAAAAAGTTCAGTGCGGAATGCCCTGCTCTGACCAATTCGGCGTTTGCGATCAAATTCGGCGGCGTCGCAATCAAGGTCATCATGCCGCTGATTAAGCCGGCGATACTCAACGGCATCATCAAGCGCTTAGGCGAAATATTCAATTGAGCACAAATTGCCAAGACCACCGGAATAAAAATCGCCACGATACCGGTTGAACTCATAAACGCCCCCAGTCCGGCAACCGCAACCATAAGCAAGACTAGAATTTTAACTTCATTGTTATTTGCTGCTTTGATCAGCCATTCGCTGACTTGATATGCCACGCCGGTGCGCAGCAAACCTTCTCCCACAATGAATAACAGTGCAATCAGAATCACATTCGGATCACTAAAACCCGCCAGAATTTCCTGTACGCTGAGGATCCCACTCAAATTGAATGCGATCATCACTAGCAGTGCCACCACATCCATGCGCAGTTTATTCGAGATAAACAGCCAAATCGCAATACATAATAAAACCAATACTAGTGCCAATTGTGGGCTGACAGGCAAGATTTTTTGTAAAAAATCCATTTTTCCACTCCGGATTCGATTCTGATTGAACCCGTTTACTATAGCATAGAAGGTGCTTCAAATTGAGCTTAAATTAACCTCAAAAATCACACACTTTTCTATGCTGCTCTCCGCCCGCGAAATTGATGGATCGTATTGGTGACCACGCCGCGCAGATCCAGCGCTTGCAAGCTACTGACTTGTAAATTGGGGTGTTTAGAATCCAAAGAGAAAAAGATCAGCTTGTCCTGCTGCGCCGAAAAAAATTCATACAGCTGCAAACTCCCGTCTTGCTCAATCACCACCAGATCGCCCGGGCTGACCGCACTTTCTTCCTCAATCACCAACATATCGCCTTTTTCAATGCCCCATGAGGTGAGGTTGGGATTGGTTACTCGCATAAAAAACGTTTGCTTTGGTTTTTTGATGCAATACAGATTGAGATCCATTTTATATTTCACCGCACTGCGTTGAGCAAAATGAAAGTGCGGTTGTTGATGATCGTCATACAGCGGCATCGGCTGATATGAGTAATTGCGATCAACATAATTATTTACATTATTATTCAGATGGTTATACATTGTAGTGCCTCCGCTTGCCTTTAGTTTGCCGCACATTTGTGCACATTGCATTCAATACTGTTTTTATATACAGTTATTTATACTGTTTTTCCATACAGCATTCAAGCGGTTTTTTATACAACCGCTAAAAAAGATCTTCCGTTGATCCCAAAATCTGATAAGCGTCGGGCAGATTTTTTAGCGAATAATTAAAAAAATCAAAGAAAAATAGACATTTTCCTATTAAAACTGCACTTTAATTAATTTTATGTTTTATTCTGGAATATTTTGCGCTAATCTTAGCTCTCATCTCGCTTGCGGGGTGTTGTCAATTATGTAAAAAGACTCGGGTCTGTTTATTTTTCATCCACCATAAAAAGAAGAAAATTATGAGTAGCTCAAATCACTTTTTAACCAAACTCTTATTCCAAGGCAGCTTGATTGTCAAAATCGCCATCGGTCTCGTGCTCGGGATCATTGTCGGTTTAATCGCTCATCCATTGGTCCCCTCGTTAGGCTTTAACCTTGCGGAAAGCGTCAGTATTTTAGGTACGCTGTTTGTACGCGGTTTACGTGCGATTGCGCCGATTTTAGTTTTTATTCTGGTACTGTCAGCAATTGCCAACCGCAAACCAAGCAACGCCGAACACAGCAGCAAAGCGATGAAATCGATTATCGTGTTGTATATTCTTGGCACTTTCTTGGCTGCATTAACCGCAGTTATCGCCAGCTACCTGTTCCCTACCGCATTAACATTGAGAACCGGCAGTGCCGAATTAAGCCCGCCGAAAAATGTCAGTGAAGTTATACTGACAGTGCTGATGAATATTTTCGATAATCCGATTCAAGCCCTGTATAACGCCAACTACATCGGTATTTTGGCTTGGGCAATCGGTTTAGGGATCGCTTTGCGCCATGCTTCTGAAAGCACCAAGCGTATTGTTCACGAATTAGCCGAAGCCGTTACCATGATCGTGAAAGTGGTAATCGCTTTTGCACCGTTCGGGGTGTTCGGTCTGGTTGCTGCGGCAATGGCGGATAAAGGCTTATCAGAATTAGGGATCTACGCTAGCTTGCTGTATGTATTGGTCGGTTCAATGCTGTTTGTAGCATTTGTGATCAACCCGATTCTGGTGTTCTGGAAAACCCGTCAAAATCCGTACCCGTTGGTTTGGACGGCGGTGCGCGAAAGTGGTTTAACCGCATTCTTCACCCGTAGTTCCGCTGCCAATATTCCGGTTAACATGAACTTGGCAAAACGTCTGAACTTAGATGAAGAAGTTTATTCGGTTTCTATTCCATTGGGTGCAACCATCAACATGGCAGGCGCAGCAATCACGGTGACCGTTCTGACGCTGGCAGCGGTTACCACTTTGGGCATCGAAGTCAGCTTCGGCACCGCACTTTTATTAAGCGTGGTCGCCAGTGTATGTGCTTGCGGCGCATCCGGTGTTGCCGGCGGTTCTTTATTGCTGATTCCGCTAGCCTGTAGCCTGTTTGGGATTCCAAACGACATCGCGGTGCAAGTGATTGGCGTCGGATTTACGATTGGTGTGATTCAAGACTCGGTTGAAACCGCACTGAATTCATCGACTGACATCGTGTTCACCGCGGCAGCTGATTTAGCGGAACAACGTAAAAACGGCTAATTAATTTAGCTGTATATTTCAAGTAAGCGAATCCGAACGCTCAACGTGGATTCGCTTTTTTATTATCAAAATAGAGTGAAATCATTATGCAAAGTGCGGTTCAACTCCAACAAGCTGAAATTAAAATCACCAGCCGACTGTTTTTAACAATTGATCAGTTTCAAATCAAGCCGCATGAATTTGAGGTGATTGTCGGGCATAACGGCAGCGGCAAAAGTACGCTGGCAAAATTTCTAGCACAGAAAAACCCGCCATATAACGGGCAATACCAGAACCCGTTTGCGCATATCAACCTGCTGTCGTTCGAGCAGCAACAGCAGATTATCGAGCAGATTTTTCGTGACCTCAACAACGACTGTGTCGATCCGGATTATCACGGCAAAACCGCCGCCGAATTGATTTTGGAAGATCAAGCCGATCCGGCAGATTTAACCGAGCTGGCGCAACGATTAAATATCACGCCACTGCTCAATCGCCCGTTCAAACTGCTTTCCACCGGCGAAGGACGCAAGGTGCTGCTCGCCAAAGCGCTGATCAGCAAACCGCAGTTGCTGATTTTAGACGAGCCGCTTGAAGGCTTAGATCAGGCTTCACAAGCTTTTTGGCTGCAATTGCTGGCGGATTTATGCCGTGAAATGACGGTGATTTTAATCATTAACCGACTGAACGATATTCCGCCGCAAGCCGACAGTATCGCAATGATGAGCAATTGCCGCCTATTGCAGCAAGCCGCTGCCGCCGAGATGATCGACAGCCCGATTTTTCAGCAACTGCGCGATGCCGAAAGTGCGGTTCAACAGCCGATTCCCATGCCTGCCGAGCCGCCGCAAACACTGCCTGCCGAATTGGATTCGGTGTTTGAATTAGCTAACGTCAACGTCGGCTATGGCGACAAGCGCATTCTGACTGATCTTAACTGGCGGGTGAAAAAAGGTGAAAACTGGTGGATTAAAGGCCCGAACGGCTGCGGCAAATCGACTTTGCTCTCATTGATCAGCGGCGATCATCCGCAAGCCTTCAGCAATCATGTACATATTTTCGGCAAACAGCGTGGCAGCGGAGAAACGGTGTGGGAGATTAAGCAGAAGATCGGCTTCCTTAGTAATCAATTGCACCTCGATTATCGGGTAAATTGCAAAGCATTGGAGGTGATCGTTTCCGGCTATTTTGATTCGATCGGCGTTTATCAGCGCATTCCCGACAGCTTGCGAATCAACGCAATGCAATGGCTGGAGCGCATTAAAATGCAGCAATTTGCCGACAAACCATTCCGTTCGCTCTCTTGGGGGCAGCAGCGACTGTTGCTGATTGCACGCGCGATGGTGAAACATCCGCCGGTTTTGATTTTAGACGAGCCTCTAATGGGCTTGGACGGCATTAACCGCCACCTGGTACTGACCTTTATCGAGCAGCTGATCGACAACAGCCAAACTCAACTGCTGTTTGTTTCGCACCACCTTGAAGATCAGCCGAAGTGTATTAACCGCACTTTTGAATTTATTGCAAACGACGAAGGTTACGATTATTATCAAACTAGGATTGAATAAACTATAGGAGTTAAAAAGATGGAATTTTTAGACGGCTTGCCGATTGTTGCCCTGTTTTTCGTTCTATTTGTGATCTTTACCCTGCTTTCGGCACTGAAAACCGTGCCGCAAGGCTACCACTGGACGATCGAACGCTTCGGGCGCTACACCCGCACATTAACCCCGGGTTTGAATTTTATTGTGCCGTTTATCGATCGCGTCGGGCGCAAAATTAACATGATGGAACAGGTGTTGGATATTCCGTCGCAAGAGGTGATTTCGAAAGATAACGCCAACGTGTCGATTGATGCGGTCTGTTTTGTGCAGGTGATCGACGCACGCAATGCGGCTTATGAAGTCAACCACTTGGAACAGGCGATTATCAACCTGACGCTGACCAATATTCGTACCGTACTCGGTTCGATGGAACTGGACGAAATGTTGTCGCAGCGAGATTCGATCAACAGCCGCTTGCTGACCATTGTCGATGAAGCGACTAATCCGTGGGGCGTGAAAGTTACGCGGATCGAGATTCGCGACGTACGTCCGCCGAAAGAGCTGATCGATTCGATGAACGCCCAGATGAAAGCCGAACGTAACAAACGTGCCGACATTTTAGAAGCCGAAGGGATTCGCCAAGCGGCAATTCTGCGCGCCGAAGGGGAAAAACAATCGCGCATTTTACAAGCCGAAGGGGAAAGACAAGAAGCCTTCCTGCAAGCCGAAGCGCGCGAACGGGCGGCAGAAGCGGAAGCCAAGGCAACCCAAATGGTTTCCGATGCGATTGCGCATGGCGACACTAAGGCGATCAACTACTTTATTGCCCAAAAATACACCGAAGCACTGCAACAAATCGGACAGGCAAATAATAGCAAAGTGGTCTTGATGCCGTTAGAAGCGGGCAATTTGATCGGCTCGGTTGCCGGCATCAGTGAATTATTGAAAGGCGACAAAAAAGCCTAACTTAACCCGCGAGGTGGCAAATGGAATGGTTTAGCACATGGGAGTTTTGGTATTGGCTGGTGTTGGGGTTTATCCTGCTGATCGGCGAAGCGGTGATTCCCGGCATTTTCCTGTTATGGTGGGGGCTTGCCGCCTTTGTGGTCGGCATTCTGAACGCGATTGTCAGCATTCCTGTGGCGTGGGATTGGATTATTTTCGCCACCCTCGCGGTGATTGCCAGCTTAATCTGGTGGCGCTATCAACACCGCAAAGATCAACAAGCAGATCCGCATACCGCGCTGAATCAACGCGGCATTGCGATGCTCGGACAGCGTGGCGTGGTCACCGAAGTGCAGCAAAATAATATCGGACGCGCCCATTTCGGCGACACCACTTGGCGGATTAAAGGCGAAGCCTTGCAGCAAGGTGACGTGGTAAAAGTGATTGAAGTCAACGGCATTACCTTAATCGTCGAAAAAATGGCATAAACGGAGCGGCAATGCAGCATTTAATTATTTACGCCCACCCGAATCTAAACAGCTTCAGTAAAGCGATGGTTGACGACTGCGCCGACAGCAGCCGCAAATGCGGTTGTGATGTGGTGGTGCGTGATCTCTACCGCATGGATTTTAATCCGATTTTGTCGCATGAAGAGTTGCAAGGCTCATACCAAGGCATTGTACCGGCAGAAATTCGCTACGAGCAGGATCTGATCAACCGTGCCGATCTGATTACCTTGATTTATCCGTTGTGGTGGATGGGTTTCCCTGCGATATTGAAAGGCTATCTGGATCGCGTATTAACCCACGGTTTTGCATACAAAACCGAAAACGGCGTTTCGCAAGGTCTGCTGCAAGGCAAAAAATTGCAGCAGTTTATCTTGATCGGCAGCAGCCCGGAAAGCTATCAAAAGTGCGGTTTTAGCCACTCGCTGAAAGACACCTTAGTCGACGGGCTGTTCGACTATTGCGGCATCGTTGACATTCAACACACCATTTTTGGCGACATTCATCTTATTGATCAGGCGGCGCGCCAAGCTATGTTGATGCAAGCCGCAACCATCACGCGGCAAAACCTCAACCACGACACATAAAAAATGCCGGACTTCCGGCATTTTGGTTTCTTTTATTCACTCACACTACGATCTTTATTCACATTGGTGACGATTTTATGCAAAATCGACGACAACTGCTGCATTTCTTCGTCTGAAATTCCTTGAAAAACTCCATGAATATACTTCCATTGCTGTGGCAAATTGGTTTGAATAAACTGCTTGCCGATATTGGTTAGGCGCAATTCAAAACAGCGACGATCGCTACCGCTCACCACGCGCTCAATCCAGTTGCGCCCGACTAAATCATCTGAAATTCGGGTGGCGTTAGTGCGCGATGACCCTAAAATACTGCTGAGTTTTGACGGTTGAATGGTGTTATTAGGTTGCGTATAAAGCACCACCAGCGCCATAAATAGGGTGTCATTCAGGTCAAATTCCTTCAATAGTCTATTGCGGTGTTCCAGATAACTGCTGGCGGAATGCAATAACAAACGCAGTAATAACACTTTATCCACTGGCCAATCCGGCTCAGACTTAGCACTCTGCTTAATCGAGGCTTCTATTTCGGCGAAATTTCGCATTGCCAACTCCTTTAACGACTGAGTAAATAGTATATCAATTTTATTATAACTTCCGTTACTATAAAAGGATTAAATTAGCTTACCCTGTGAAAAAGTCCCATTCTCTGTAAAATAAATGTTAATTTTTTGTGAAGCGGATCAACATTTGATAAAAATCCGATTTACTAAAAATAGCCGATTCTCTATCTTAATTGTTAAAGTTGTCTTATCCCTCCCTCTTTTTACACTAATAAAAGGAATTATGTTATGAAATTGAAGAACACACTGTTCAAACTCGTTTCCTCCGCCGGTGCGCTTGCGGTGCTTGCCAGTGCCAACGCGTTTGCCGCCGATCCGGTGATCATCAAATTCTCACACGTTGTTGCCGACGAAACCCCTAAAGGACAAGGTGCGTTGCTATTTAAAAAACTGGCTGAAGAAAAATTCCCTGATCAAGTCAAGGTGGAAGTGTATTCCAACTCCTCGCTGTACGGCGACGGTAAAGAAATGGAAGCATTGCTGTTAAACAACGTGCAAATGTTGGCGCCTTCATTGGCAAAATTTGACAAATACGCGCCGCAAATTCAATTATTCGATTTGCCTTTCCTGTTTGACGACATCAAGGCGGTGGAACGTTTTGAAAAAAGCGACGCCGGCAAAAGCCTGTTGAATAGCATGACCGACAAAGGCATCACCGGATTAGGCTACTGGAATAACGACCTTAAACAACTGTCTGCCAACAAAGCTTTGCGTGTGCCAAAAGATGCGCGCGGCTTAAAATTCCGCGTACAAAACTCTGAAGTGTTGGATGCGCAGTTCAAACAGTTGAACGCCGTGCCGCGCAAAATGGCATTCAGTGAAATGTATCAAGGCTTGCAAACCGGCGTAGTGAACGGCGCGGAAAATCCATATTCCAATATCTACTCGCAAAAAATCCATGAAGTACAAAAATACATCACCGAATCCAATCACGGTTTGTTGTCTTACATGGTAATTGTCAACACCAAATTCTGGGAAGGACTGCCGCCGGAACTACGCAGCGGTTTAAGCGACATCATGGCTGAAGTCAGTGATGAAGTGAACAAAAAATCCCATGAATTTAATTTGGCTGACAAGCAAAAAATCGTCGATGCGAAAACCACTGAAATCATTACCCTGACTGCGGAAGAAAGAGCGCAATGGCGTGAAGCGATGCGTCCGGTATGGAAAAAATTTGAAGGCGCAATCGGTGCCGAGCTGATCCAAGCTGCCGAAGCCTCCAACCAGCAATAACCCATTATCTGCAAAAGTGCGGTTTCCCTGACCGCACTTTTGCGATTTTACGTTTTAAGGAATTACCATGAAGTCGCTCGCATTCTTGTGGGGAAAGATGGAAGAGTTTATGATCGCCGTGTCACTGGCGTTGATGACTATCATCACCTTTGTTTATGTGCTTTTTAACAACCTTTATTCTCCATTTTATGATTTGGCAGACGCCTACCCTTCGCTGGAATCGGTTTTTCTGCCGATTGCCGATTTTTCAATTAATATCGCACAGGAAATGACTTGGAGCGTGGCATTAACCAAGCTGTTTTTTGCGATGTTGATTTTCTTTGGTGCCTCTTATGGTGTGCGCACCGCCGGACATATCGGCATTGATGCGCTGGTCAAAAAATTTAACACCCCGGTGCAGCGTGTGATCAGTATTGTTGCCTGTCTTGCTTGCTTGATTTATGCCGCAATGATCGCCTACGCCAGTATCGAGTGGGTGAGTGCGATGTTTAAAGCAAAGATCGGCGCCGAAGATTTACAGCATTTCGGTATCCAGTTATGGCATATCGGGCTGATTATCCCAATCGGCTATCTGATGATCTTTATGCGTTTCGGCGAAATTTTTATTCGCTTACTGAAAGGTCAGCAAAGCGATTTGGGTTTAGCTGATGAAGCTAAAGACGCTATGAAATTACAAGAAGAAACCCATTAAGGAGCCGCCATGACTGTCGTATTTTTATTTATTTGCCTGTTCGCCCTGATGTTGATCGGCGTGCCGGTTGCAGTCGCGCTCGGTTTATCCGGCTCATTGATTATTATTTTCTTCAGCCAAGATTCCATCAGCTCGGTAGCGATCAAACTGTTTGAAACCTCGGAACACTACACGTTATTAGCGATTCCGTTCTTCCTGCTCGCCGGCGCCTTTATGACCACCGGCGGCGTGGCGAGACGTTTAATTGACTTTGCCAATGCCACGGTCGGACACATTCGCGGCGGCTTGGCAATCGCCTCGGTGCTTGCCTGTATGCTATTCGCCGCCCTGTCCGGCTCCAGCCCGGCAACCGTTGCCGCGGTCGGTTCAATTGCAATTGCCGGTATGGTGCGTTCCGGTTATCCGGTGGCGTTCGGCACCGGGATTATCTGTAATGCCGGTACCTTGGGCATTCTGATTCCGCCGTCGATTGTGATGGTGGTATATGCTGCCGCCACCGAATCCTCGGTCGGACGTCTGTTTATGGCAGGCGTTGTGCCGGGCTTATTGTTAGGCGGCGCATTAATGGTGGCGATTTATATTGTTGCGCGAATAAAAAATCTGCCCGCCTTGCCGCGCGCCTCGGTGCGCGAGTGGTTCTCCGCCGCTCGCAAAGCGCTGTGGGGCTTGATTTTAATGGTGATCATTCTGGGCGGAATTTACAGCGGCGCCTTTACCCCGACCGAAGCCGCCGCCGTAGCGGCTGTGTACTCGTTCTTTGTCGCGGTGTTCGTGTATAAAGACATCAAATTGCGCGAGTGCCCGAAAGTATTATTGGAAGCGGGTAAACTCAGCATTATGCTGATGTTTATCATCGCCAACGCCATGTTATTCGCTCATGTGTTGACCACTGAGCAAATTCCGCAGCAGCTGACCGCACTTGTCGTTGAAATGGATCTGCAGCCGTGGCAATTCCTGATTGTAGTGAATATCGTGTTGCTGATTGCCGGTGCCTTTATGGAGCCGTCTGCGATTATCCTAATCTTAGTGCCGATTCTGTTCCCGATTGCAATGCAATTAGGCATTGATCCGATTCACTTGGGGATCATCATGGTGGTTAACATGGAAATCGGCATGATCACGCCGCCAGTCGGTTTGAATCTGTTCGTGGCGTCTGCCATCACCAATTTGAGCCTACCACAAGTGATCAAAGCGGCAACTCCGTGGCTGTTGCTGATGCTCGGCTTCCTGATCGCCATCACCTACATTCCGGCGATCTCCCTTGCGTTGCCTAACTGGATAGGCGCAATGTAAGTCAACAAAAAACCGCACTTGCCGTTTTACCAAGCAAGTGCGGCTTTCTTTTATTCCTTCTGTCCGCGCTAGTTTCTTTCTTTCAACTTCTCTTTTAACAATTGCTTTAACTGATTGCCCAATTTGCGATCAATGCTGATGCGATATTGTGGAGACTGGCAAGGCCCGAACAAGCTGACCGGCAGCTGAAATTGCGAATAACCACTCTGGGTCGGTGAGAGCCGTAAATCCAAGCGACAGGTCAAATCCATCAGGTTCATCTCCCCTTTGCCGCTCAGATTCAAATCCTCGCCCTGTGCCTGAATTCGGGTCAGGTTGAGTTTGTCACGCCTCCAGTTCAACGCCATATCCAGCTGATTAAACGGCGTTTCAATACGATCGGCGTATTTCTGTGCGCCTTGGCGCAGCGGGTAATATTGACTGATCATTTCGATCAAGTTCAAGCCGTTAAGTGCGGTTTCCGTCGCACGCAAGCGCAGCTTGCCCTGCATCAACACCCCTTGCTCAAACACCGCATCGCCGTCGAAATCCGCCTTGCCACGCAGTAACACCGGCAGCTGCAAAAATTCCAATAATGGGGACAACTCTAATTTTCGTCCTTTGATTACCAACAAGTTATCTTGCTGGCGCCGAATTGAATCCACCGTCAAATTGCCGCTTTGTTGGCTGAGTTGCAGGCGAAAGTGCGGTTTCGGTGCGGCAGTCGGCACCAGCGAATAGTGCAATACCGCACTTTTCAGCGGCAATTGATTAAGTTGCGCTTGTTGCAGCACCAGTTGCAATAAAGTTTGTTGTTGTGACAACGAGATCTTTCGAGCGTGCATTTCCAGCGCTTGATTATTCAGAAAATAGCCTTCCGCCATTTCCGCCTTAAGTGCGGTATCGTACAACTCAACTCCGTTCGGGAACCGTCCGATTTGCGCATTCAGTTGAAGCCGATCGCGTCCGGCACTTTCAACGCTCAAATCTAATAACGCCGTGCGGTAGTTCGAATCAATATCACGCAGTTTAAACGCCAAATTGCGCCACTGCGGCTGTTGCGCCGCCGACAATTCGCCGCCGACAAGCTCGGCTTGCTGCACTTTGGGCGCAAAGCTGAACAAAGAAAGCCAAGAAAACTGTAACGTAGCCTGTTCGGCAGACAGCGTCCATTGCTGATAGGGATAGTTAAGCTGTGATAACGTTAAACGTGGCGAGGGAAAATAACGGATATCCGCACTGGCAAACTGGAGATTCGGCAGCGCGCGCAGGTAGTCATTTGCGCGGCGTTCTAAACTGTTTAATTGATAATGAAGTGACAAACCGAGCGCGGTTGCTGCGGCAACCACAGAATACAACACGCGCTTGTTTCGCATCGGGTTTAATCCTCGTCGATACGGCTGGCGACCGCACCTTGCTGATTTTTATATTTCGCGTTTTGGCGGCTGTTGTATGGTCGTGCCGCTTCACCGCTTAAAATTTCAAAGCTCAGCGCGCCGATCACCATTTTCGGGCGCAATGCCAGCGGCAGCTTGCCTGAGTTAAAAAACTCCAACACGATTTTGCCCTCCCAGCCCGGATCGATCCGATGCGCGGTAACGTGTACCATTAAGCCCAAACGCGCTAAGGAAGAGCGTCCGTCCAGCCAGCCGATCACGTTTGCCGGCAGTTTGACCGACTCATAAGTGGTCGCCAGTGCCAACACGCCCGGATGCAGGAAAAATGCCTCATCGTCGTTCAGCACGATCTCCTCGCTCATCACCCGTTCCAACTGCGCCGACACTTCTTCGCGCGGGCCGCTTAAATCAATATACGGCGCGCTGTATTCGCGAAATACGCGGAACGAATTGCCCAAACGCACATCAATGGTTGCGCCGTTAATTTTATCATTCGACGGGCGCGGATCGAGTGCAATAATCCCTTGATCCAAATAGGCTTCAATATCACGATCACATAATCTCATGCCGTTTCCCCTATTTTTGTTTTAACATCTGCAAAATTTGTGCTTTTAAAATATTGATCGCAATACGATTTTTTCCGCCGCGCGGCACGATAATGTCGGCAAACTGTTTTGACGGCTGAATAAATTGCAAAAACATCGGGCGCACGGTTTTGCGGTATTGCGACACCACCGACTCCAAACTTCTACCGCGCTCCTGCATATCGCGCTGCAAACGGCGGATAAAGCAGATATCCAACGGCGCATCGACGAAAATCGACGCGTTCACTTCGTTGCGAATCCGCTCTTCGGTCAAAAGCAAAATGCCTTCTAAGATAATGATTCGGCGCGGTTTAAATTCGTGGGTGTTGGCGGTGCGGGTATGCTCAACATAGCTGTATTCCGGCACTTGAATCGCCTCGCCGCGTTTCAGCTGCTGCAAATGGGTGACCAACAGCTCGTGATCCATCGAATTCGGATGATCATAGTTGGTTGCGGTGCGCTGTTCAAACGACAGGTGGCTTTGATCTTTATAGTAGGAATCTTCGGAAATGATCCCGATGTCGTTGCCGCCGACTTCTTCACACAATTCTTTGTGAATGGTCGACGCGATTAAACTTTTGCCGGACGCCGACGCACCGGCGATAGCAATAATGATCGTATTGTTAGGTTCATTTTGGGCGGTGGAATTTGAGCTATTGTCAGCCATAATCAATCCTTGCAGTGTATTTTTAAAAGTATAACAAGATTTCAGCGCTTACGCACCCGCACAATCAAGCATAAGCCGCGTAGACTTTAAATTTATTGGTTTTCGCCAGCAGCCGATGCTCGCCAAACGCCCGATCGAGCAATTCGGGATACGGCAAAAACGCATTCGCCACAATTCGCAGCTCGCCGCCTTGACGCAAAAACCATTTCGCTTGTGAAATCAGCTCCTGCACCGCACGATACGCGGTATCGATGCCGTCGTGGAACGGCGGATTGGAAATAATCAAATCAAACTTGCCGTTCAAATCGGAAAACACATCACTCGCCACCACCTCGGCAGACAGCTGATTTTGCTGCAAAGTGCGGTTTGCCGACGCCAACGCCATGGAGTGAATGTCACTCATCACCAGCTCGATTGACGGATTTTGGCGTTTTAAATAGCTGCCGATCACCCCGGCGCCACAGCCTAAATCCAGCACTCTGCCCTGCACTTTTGGGGTTAAACTCGACAGCAAAAGTGCGGTGCCTTGATCCAGTTCATTCGCGCTAAACACCCCCGGCAGGCTATATACGATTAATTCGGGCAGCTGCGGATGTTGATAGCTTTTCCAATAATCCGCCAACGCAAATTTCGGCTGCTGTTGCAACTGAAAATGATATAACCCGCAACGGCGCGCCGAATCAATTTTGTGAATATTACCGAACGGCTGCAGAATTCTCTCCACCGAACGCACGCCGCAGCGGTTTTCACCGATAATTAATACGCTTTGTCCGATTGGCGCACGCGCCAGCAGCTGCATTAATTGAAACAGCACCTCTTGCTTGTTTTTGCTCCAGTAATACACGATTAAATCTGCGTCGTGTCGGTTTTCCACGCTGAAATCGGTGGCAACCGCCGCTTCAATTTGGCGCACATAATCGTAATAACAACTGACCACCTGCACCGAACGGCTATTTTTCAGCTGCGCGGGGAAGTTGTCATGCAAACTGCCGGCAAACAGCACCGACTTATCATCAAAAAACGCGAGGTGGCGCTGTAAAACTTGGCTTTCGACTGAAATCACTATAAATCCTGCTGGTTATTGGTTAAAATCGAACGCTATTATAGCCGTGTTCCGTTATTTATTTAAGGATTATTATGCCGCTGCGCCGCGCCTTGTTGCTTCAACAAATGGGAATCGAACAATGGGTTTTGCACCGTCCGCAAGCCCTGAAAGGCGCATCGGCAATTGCGGTGGCAGCGCACATTAAATTGGTGATTGTCAGTGACGATCCCGCGCCGCCGACCGCACTTTTAGCCGATCTCTATCGCGCATTGGGTGTCAGCACCGAGCAGTGCCTGCTGATTAACCACGAACAATTGCAACGTTTGGCACTCAGTCATTCCCCGGCATTATGGCGGGTCGGCGACGCCCCCACAGAACAAGAAACACCACCAACCGCCGTTGCGCAACTGCCGCAGATCACCTCGCTGAATTGGCAACAGTTGCGCCAAAGTCCGCAAGCTAAACGCCAACTTTGGCAACAGTTACAACAATTTGCATTACAGGAATCACAACCATGATTGCTATTCAGCCGCTCGACGCCGCCGATTTTGACCGTCTTTATCAAATCGAGCAGCAAGCGCATTTGATCCCGTGGTCGAAAGGCACATTGCTGAATAATCAAGGCGAACGTTACCTAAACCTGAAAATCATTAAAAATCAAACCATTGTCGGTTTTGCCATTTGCCAAACGGTGTTGGACGAAGCCACACTGTTTAATATCGCGATTGATCCTGCTTATCAACGGCAAGGGCTCGGCGAACAGCTCTTGCTGCAATTAATCAACGAACTGCGTCAAAGTGCGGTGTTGATCTTGTGGCTGGAGGTGCGCCAATCCAATCTGGCAGCGCAAAAACTGTATGATCGTCTCGGCTTCAATCTGGTGACCCAACGCAAAAATTACTACCCCACCGCCGACAACCAACGCGAAGATGCCCTGGTAATGGCGCTGTATTTGTAGTCGCCAGTCCATATTTAAACCGTCTAATAGTGCGCTTAAAAAATCAACAATCCTTGCCCCCCAATCCGGCGTAAGATATGCTATATATCAATGATAGATAGCACAAGGAGGCTGTATGGAAACCGCAAAAATTTTCACCAGTGGCAGAAGTCAGGCGGTTCGTTTGCCGAAAAAATATCGTTTTGATTCGACTGAGGTGGCAATCAAACAGTTTGCCAATGGCGTGTTACTACTCCCGATTGATAATCCCTGGCAGATCATGCAAGAAGCCGTGCATGAATTTGAAACAGACTTTGAATTGCAACGCGCCGAACAAACCGACACACTGCACGAGGAACTGCTCTAATGTATATGTTGGATACCAATATTTGCATTTATATTATCAATCACAAGCCGGCTAGCGTTTTTCAAAAATTTCAGCAATTCCAGCTGGGGGATTTATGTATTTCCAGCATCACAGCGGCAGAACTGGCTTTTGGCGTGGCTAAATCCGGCTCAATAAAAAATAAACTCGCATTAGAAAAATTTTTAGCGCCCTTGGACACACTGGCATTGTCGGACAATATTATCTGGCACTATGCCGATCTTCGCCAATCACTGGAAAAACGCGGGCAGGCGATCGGCAGTTTGGATATGTTAATTGCCGCCCATGCGCTCGCTAGCGATTGTGTGTTGGTTAGCAACAACACCAAGGAGTTTGAATGCATTCCCCAACTTAAGCTGGAAAATTGGCTATAAAAAACCGCACTTTGCATCTACAAAGTGCGGTCTAAACCGGATTGAAACTGCCGCTTAGGCTTTTTTCAAAAATTCGGATTTCAGTGCCAGACTGACGCCGTCGATTTTGCAATCTACGTTGTGATCCGAGTTGACCAGACGGATATTTTTCGCTTTGCTGCCTTTTTTCAGCACCAATGAGCCTGAACCTTTGACTTTCAGATCTTTAATTAAAATCACTGAATCGCCGTCTTGTAAAATATTGCCGTTGCTGTCTTTAACGATAAATTCATCGCCGCTGTCAGCCGCCGCTTCTTCGCCGCTCCACTCGTTGCCGCAATCCGGGCAGACAAATTGGATGGTGTCGTGATAAACATATTCGCCGTTACATTTCGGGCAATTTGGCATTTGTTCCATGGTGTTTTCCTCATATAAAATTCCGGCGCAGTATAGCATAAAAAAACGCTTTGTGCCGAAGCGCAAAGCGTTTGATGTTGTAATAATAAAAACGGATTATGCGAACACGCCGAATTTCTCTTTCACCAGCGCTTCAAAATCGGTGCAGCCGCCGATCGGTTGTTCGTCAACGAAGATTTGCGGTACGGTTTGTACTTCTTTGCCGACGGATTTAGACAGATCTGCTTTGCTGATGCCTTCAGCGATGATATCGACATAACGGTACTCAAAATCGTCACGAGTATTTTGTAATTTTTCAGCCAATTCTTTTGCACGAACACAATATGGGCAGCCCGGACGGCCAAAAATAACGGTAAACATAGCTTACTCCTAATAGTGAATGAATGTATAAAACACAGTCATTTTAGCTGATTTGGCGGCAAATAAGAAAAGTTTTTTCCGCATTACTGCGATTGGTGTAATATATCAAGACTATTGCGCATAAACCCGCCTACTTTATGATTGGAGACTGCTGATGACCACCGCAAACACACCGCTTTCCACTACAATTGAAACCGCACTTGCCCACCGTTCTATCCGTAAATTCACCTCGCAGCCGATTGCCGAACAAACGGTGCAAACCCTGCTGGATTGCGCACGTGCGGCGTCAAGTTCAAACCATTTGCAATGTGTATCGATCATTCGGGTGACCGACAAAACCCTGCGGGCGCAATTAAAACACTGCGCTTCCGATCAGCAATATGTTGAAGACGCTGCCGAATTTTGGGTGTTTTGTATTGATTTCCACCGTCATCATCAAATTTTGCCGCAAGCACAAACCGATTACACCGAGGTGTTGATGATCGGTTGTGTTGATGCCGGAATTATGGCGCAAAATGTGCTGTTAAGTGTGGAATCAATCGGTTTGGGCGAAGTGTATATCGGCTCAATCCGTAATAAAATCGCCGAAGTCGGCGAACTGCTCGGCTTGCCGCAACACGTTGTGCCGTTGGTCGGTCTGTGCTTAGGCTATCCGGATCAAGATCCGCCGCTGAAACCACGGCTGCCAACCACAGTGCTGGCGAGTGAAAACCGCTATCAAGCGCTGGAACCGCACTTGCTGCAAGATTATGATCGTTTGGTTGCCGATTATTATTGGCAGCGCAATCAGTTAGATATGAATTGGACTCGCAACGTAATTAAAAGCCTAGACAAACCGGTGCGTCCGCAGGTGCTGGCGTATTTACAGCAACAGGGTTTTGCAAAAAAATAACGGAGCGGCAGATGAAACTGTTAATGCTTTGTCGTGAGCCGCGGCTCTACAGTTGCCAGCGCTTGCTGGAAGCGGCGGAAAGCTGCGGACACACGCTGGATATTATCGATCCGAACCGCTGTTTGCTGAAATTGGATCAAGAACAAACCCGCCAATTCAAAATTTATTACCAAGTGCGGTTTGATAAAGAGCCGTATTTGCTGCCACATTATGACGCGGTGATCCCGCGTTTTGGTTCGGGCAGCACTGCAATGGGCTGTGCGCTGTTGCGCCATTTTGAAGCGATGAATATTCCGTGCTTAAACGGCTCGCAGGCGTTTTTAAACGCACGGGATAAATGGCACAGTTTAATGCTGTTGCAGCAGCACGGTATTTCCGTGCCGCCGAGCGCGCTGTGCGGCAATGAATTTGATGCCAAATATGCGGTCAATCAAGTCGCCTCGCCGACCATTCTGAAAACGCTGTCCGGCTCGCAAGGCATCGGGGTGATGTTGGCGGAAAGAGCGCAAAGTGCGGTCAGCATTTTAGAAACCTTGAAACAGGCGAATATTTCCTCGCTGTTGCAAGATTTTATCCACGAAGCCAACGGCTCGGATATTCGCTGTTTTGTGATTGGCGGCAAGGTGATCGCCAGTATGCAGCGCAGCGGGCAAAACGGCGAATTTCGTGCCAATGTACACCGCGGCGGGCAGGCGCAAGCAATTGCGTTAAGTGAACAGGAGAAAGCGTTAGCGCTCAATTCCGCACAGGCTCTCGGTTTGGATATTGCCGGCGTGGATATTATCCGCTCAAATAACGGCCCGTTGATTTTAGAGGTGAACGCCAGCCCCGGTTTGGAATTGATTGAAAAAACCAGCAAAATCAACATCGCATTGCAGATGATCGCCTATCTGGAAAAGCAGGTCCTGCAACGGGCGGAAGACAAAATTAAAAAGGATGTTGAGATTTCGGCTGCGGCAGTTGCTTGATACGCCTAAATTGTTTATGGTTATATGACAATAATTTGAAGGAATGAACAAATGATTATTTATCTGCACGGTTTTGATTGTAACAGCCCGGGAAATCATGAAAAAATTCTGCAACTGAAGTTTATTGATCCTGATGTGCGTTTTGTAACCTACAGCACTTTGCACCCGCGCCACGATATGCAGCACTTGCTTAACGAAGTACATAAACTGGCGAACGAAAGCCAAGATCCGAATCCGCTGATTTGCGGCGTCGGGCTGGGCGGCTATTGGGCGGAACGGATCGGCTTTTTATGCGGCATTAAACAAGCGGTGTTCAATCCGAACCTATTTCCGTATGAAAATATGCAAGGCAAAATCGACCGCCCGGAGGAGTATCAAGACATCGCCACCAAATGCGTCGATCACTTCCGTGAGAAAAACCGCAACCACTGTTTGGTGTTTTTATCGCGCAACGACGGCATTTTGGACTCACAACGCAGTGCCGATACGTTGTCGCCGTTCTACGACATCATCTGGGACGAAAACGAAAGCCATAAATTCAAAAAAATCTCGCAGCATTTGCAACGGCTCGCTGAATTTAAAAAGGCTTAATGTGATATTACCCAACTAAAGTGCGGTCTGACCGCACTTGCTACCCATTCACATCAGTTTGATAAAACTCCAACGGCAAGCCGTCGGGATCTTTAAAGAAAGTGAATAATTTGCCGGTCAGCGGATCACGGCGGATCGGCTCACAATCAATGTTATGCCGTTGTAGATATTCAACCGCACTTTGCACATCTGCCACTTTAAATGCTAAATGGCGCAAGCCACAGGCCTCAGGGTTATTGGCTCTTGCAGACGGGTTTGGAAAGGAAAACAGTTCAATCTGGCTGCCGTCGGCAAAGGCTAAATCCAATTTATAGCTCTGCCGTTCGGCACGATAACTTTCATCGATAATCCGCGCACCTAAAACATCGCAATAAAAAGACTTGGAACGCAGATAATCAGAAACGATCAAGGCGACATGATGAAACCCGAGAATCGGAGTAGCCGCCATACCGCACTTTGCCTGTTTAGTTGATCACTCGACGCGATTGGGTGTAATTTCTTGCCCAGTAGCTGTCGGATAATGAATTGGTGGTCACGCCTTTGCTGGTGCTGGCGTGAATAAATTGATTGTTGCCGATATAAATCCCGACATGGTTATTTTTGCGGAAGAACACCAAATCACCAAATTCTAATTCGCTTTTGCTGATTTTCTTGCCGACATAACGCTGCTCGGCGGTGCTGCGCGGCATTGTCATACCAAAGGCGCGATCGAACGCATTCAACACAAATGCCGAGCAATCGACGCCGTGCTTAGTCGTGCCGCCCAAGCGATAACGCACACCCTGCCAGTTATTATAAAAATCATGCAATTTGGCGAATTGATCCAATGTAACACCGTTGCCCATATTTTCCGGCAAGTTGGTGCGAATGCGCGCGTCTTGCGACTGAAAAACGGTTTGCGGCCCGCTGTTACACGCTGTCAAGGTGGCGATACTTAAAATAAAAATGAGTTTGCGAAACATATTGTTATTAATGAGTTAGATTAATCGGTAACGGTATGTTACTTAAAATTAGCCCAAATTCTACGTTAAGCCGTAACGGCTTTCCAGTAAAAACCGTATTTAAATAACAAATAAGTGCATTTTTTTGACGGACTTCAAAAAATCAATAACAAAATTCGTAAATTATAAGATACGATCTAAGCCTTCGCAGCAAGACTACGCAACCAACGAATCTCATCCGCCCAAATTTCCGGCTCGATGGTTTCTAAAATCAGCGGCATATCGTTAAATTCATCGTGTTGCATAATATATTCAAACACTGCGGTGCCGATAGTGCCTGCACGCAAACTATCATGGCGATCGACCCTGCTGCCAAGTGCGGTTTTCGAGCCGTTAAGGTGCATTCCGCGCAGATAATCAAAACCGACCACTTGCGCAAATTCGCCAAACACTTGTTCGCAACCGGCGTGCGAGGAAATATCGTAACCGGCGGCAAAGGTGTGGCAGGTATCCAAGCAAACCCCGACCCGTGTTTTATCCTCAACCCGTTCGATAATGCCCGCTAGATGTTCAAATCGATAACCGATATTCGAGCCTTGCCCGGCGGTATTTTCGATCACCGCCACCACATTCGGCACTTGCTGATGTGCCAGATTAATCGACTCGGCGATAATTTCAATGCAAACCTGCTCAGAAATTTTGCGCAAATGGCTGCCGGGATGAAAATTCAACAAACTCAGCCCCAATTGCTCACAGCGCTGCATTTCATCGACAAACGCCGCGCGTGATTTTTCTAATCCCTCCGCTTCAGGGTGGCCTAGATTGATCAAATAACTGTCATGCGGCAACACGTGGCGAGGGCTGATATTCGCCTGCTGAAATGCCTGTTTAAATTGTTTAATGCTGCTCTCGCTTAACGGTTTGGCAACCCATTGACGTTGATTTTTGGTGAATAACGCAAACGCATTAGCGCCGATCGCCTGCGCATTAGCAACCGCATTTTCCACGCCGCCGCTGGCGCTGACGTGTGCTCCGATATATTTCATCTGATTTTCCTCTTTTGATTCGGCTTTTATGGTAGCATTATCACTGAATTTAACAAACCTATCGGTATCATTATGACAACCACTATTAATGACTTTTCCATGCTGTGCCGCCTGTTCGGCAACCTGTTCTACCGTGCGCCGCAAGATCCGGTGCTCGCCCCGGTTTTTGCTTGGCTGCAACAAGGCAACTTGACCGCACTTTGGGCATTGAGCACCGATACGCAAAGCGAAAAAGCGTTACAGCAGCTGCAAAGTGCGGTTGCCGATGACAAACTCGCCGCAGATTATCAGCAATTATTCGAAGCAAACGGCGCGGTTGATAGCCGCATTTCCGCTTACGGCGATTATCTGGACGAATTTATCGCCTTTCGCAATGCTCGCGGCATGGAACCACTGCCGCAGCCGGATCATGTGGCGCATTTATTGTTGACCGCTTCATGGCTGGAAGATAATGTCGACTCGCTGGCAGCACAACAAACCCTATTCGAACAATTCCTGCTACCGGTGCTCGGCAAATTTTTAGGCAAAGTAGAAACCCACGATCAAGGCTTCTACCGTGCATTAGCACAACTGTGCCGCGACGCTCTCGCTGCGATGGCGGATGAGTTAGAGGAAAATGCTGAGGGTGAGGAATAATTGATATTCCGCCATTCTTAAAACTATTATGTGCAACAATCTGTTGCACATAATAGCATCAGCCGTCTCAGCTATGATCAAATCAATATGCCAGTCAAATGACTTTATTCAATATTTTTCATTTCCACGATCCATATCGCAAAAATAAATTCCTCTCCAAGACACCTATTTTCATCAAATTAGAATAACAGCATTTATTCACATACGCCCCGTATCTGTGATACGATACATCACACAATATTCAATTATGATCAAAAGTTTTAAACATAAAGGCTTAAAACAGCTATTTGAGCGAGGAACCGGAAAAGGCCTCAATCCAGCCCATTATGCAAAACTGTTGCGTATGCTGGATCTGATTGATAAATCAACTACTGTAGAGGATTTCTGCTTTTTTCATAAAGCGCATGAGTTAAAAGGCGACAGAAAAGGCATTTGGTCGATGACGGTTTCAGGAAATTGGCGTCTTACGTTTGAATTCAGACAGGGAGATGCTTATATTTTAGACTATGAAGATTATCACTAAGAGGCAAAAAGATGAACACACGGAAGCCAACACACCCCGGTGCGATTTTGCGTGAAGATGTTTTACCCGAATTACAGATGACGGTGACTGATTTTGCCGCACACCTCGGTTTTAGCCGAGAAACGATTTCACGCATTTTACATGAAAAAGCACCGGTCTCCGCGAATCTGGCGTATCGTTTAGAATTAGCCGGCATCAGCAGTGCCAATTTATGGCTGAAATTACAAGCGGCTTACGATATTTGGCAACTTAAAACGGCGGCTTCTCCACCTCAGATCAAACCAATCCGTTTAGTCGATTCGATTACTTTCTGACAGGTTATCCACTTTCCCCGCCTCTAACCGCAACTGCTGTTGAATGCTTTGATAAAATTCCGGCAGCAGTTGGGTCATCATGCTGAGCTGTTGGCGAAGCACGCGGTCTTGCTGGAGTTGCGTTTGATTGCTGAATACCGTTTCGCTTTCCGCCTGCAACCGTTGCTGAATATGCATGATTTTGCGCTGTAATTGTTCTTCCGGCAGCTGATCCAAGGTTTGTAGCACTTCAATTAGCTCGCGCGTCGCCGGGTATAACGCCATCAAAAAATACTTATCATCGCCGTGTTCGCCCATTGAATGGCGAAATGCGCCCAGTGCCGAGATATAGCCCAGCAGCCAGTAGTTCTGTTTTAACAGCTTAAAGCCGTTTGCCAGTAAAGTGCGGTATTTTTCCGGTTCGCTGCTCATATTGCCGATCACCGTGTTCAATTCTGCCGCACTTTCATGTGCCGCCAGCCGCACACTGCGGTAGTTCACATGATTGCGTTCGCCAAATTGCAGCTGCGCCATGATATACAGCAAATAACGGGCGTTGGCTTTAATGCTGCGCTGCAAAATCCGCGTGAGTTTCATGTATTTCCAATCCGGCCACAAATACGAAACCGCAAGCCATGCCACCGCCGCACCGATGAGGGTCTCGATAATTCGCGGCAGCGTTGCGCCGTAAATATCAAACCCGCTGATGTCGAAGCTCACCAGCACTTGCACGGTGATAAACAGCGTGGAAAAACTGTAATTATTGTTTTTAAAGAAAAAGAACAGTGTACTGCTGGCAACCAGAATGCCGAGTTTAGCTTCCAATGTCGCCATAAAATACGGCAATAATGAGCCGATAAAAACGCCAAGTAGCGTGCCAATCACCCGCTCGCGCAGGCGTTTTTTGGTGGCGGAATAGTTCGGCTGGCAGACAAAAATCGCGGTCAGCAACACCCAATAGCCGCGTTCCAAATTAAAACTGTTGGCGATTAAACAGCACAGCAACACCACCAGCGCCAAACGCACCGCATGACGAAACAGCTGCGATTCAAAACTGAGGTGGTTTTTACTCGCCGCGCTGATTTCTCGCAATCCGCGCACCCGATCAGTGGTAATGATTTGGCTGAACGAGTGCTGAATGTCATTGCCCTCTTTGCCGAGAAACAGCAGTTGCCACAAAATGTGTTTTAAATTGCCGATCAAGGTGCGCAAATTCTCCAGTTGCGAACTGTCGGGATAGTGCCGGGTAAAATGTTCAAATGACGAATCCACACCGGCAACCGCTCTTTGCAGTCGATCTTTCGGTTGATACGGTTCGCGATTTAAAATTGCGGTAGCAATGTCGCGGCAGTCGTCTGCCTGCAATTCCAATAGACGCTGAATACGAAAAATCAGATCGCTGTTTTGCAGCTTTTTCACCAATTTGCGGTAGTTAAAATGCGACGAACTGGCGCGCTCGTGAATATCTTGTGCGGCATAATAATAGCGGATTAAACGGCTGGTTTTGGAGTGGCGATGCTGCCCGCCCAAGCGGTAAAACAGTGATTGGCGGCACAAACTGAAAGCGGCGATCACTTGGCTGTTTAGGCGTGATAATTCAAACTGCAATGCTCCGGAGCTGTCCGCTTCGTCGGGGTCAAAAAATTTTGATTTGCAATCCAGATAATCCGCCAATGCCAAATAGGCGTTGGCTAAATTTTCATCGACTTTATAACGTGGGAAAAACAGATAAGTCAGTACCGAGGATAAGCTATACAGCAACGTGCCGCATACAATCATCAGCGGGTTGATATACCATTCGGTTTGTGGCAAATAGGTCAGCGAGGTGTAGAGCGCGACAATCAGCGTGCCGAACGCAATGGTGCTGTAACGTTGCCCCAATGCGCCCATCATGGTAAACACAAAGGTGAACATCGTCATCATCAGCGCAAAATAGAGCGGATTATTCAGCGAAATCTGTGCGCCGAACGCCGAGGTGGCAAATGCGGCGATGGTGATCATGATGTTTTTGAGTTTGCCGCTCAAGCTGTGATCCAAATCGACCAGTCCGGCGGCAATAATTCCAAGCACAAACGGCATTGCCGCTGCGGAAATATTCCAGCTCCACACCAACAGTGCGGCGATATTCACCGCAATGAACACCGGAATCACCGCAATCGTCTTGCTGTTCAGCCAATTGACTTTTTTCACCCTTGCGCTCGCTTTGTTGCGGTCTCTATTTATTTCCGACGATCAAATTGTTGATTGAATTGTTGCAATTTCACCGCTTCGGCAACGGCATTCGGCACCACTCTTTGTCCGACCGGAAACAGGGCAATTTGCGCCAGTTTAAAGTGTCCGATGCCGCTTGGAATGCCGACGATGGTGATACACTGTGAAATGCCGACCATAATATGCAGCAAGCACAGCCACCAACCGCAAGCGATAAACCAAATAATGTTCAGCACGCTGCCGAGGCTGTTGGCAACCGAACTCGTCGGCTGCAAGTGTTTAACGTGTACGATTTGATTGCCAAACGGCACTAATGACATTTTGGTAATTTCCCAGCAACTGCGGGTGTAAGGCAAGGTAACAATCAATACCGCACTTAGCACGGTGGCGAAAAACCAGCCCAGCACGGTACTGAAACCAAAAAATACAAAATTGAAAATATTCAGCGCCAGGTTCATATCGCCCCCGTTATTTTAAACGTTCCGCCAGATAACCGGCATAATCGGGAATTTCGATCTCGACGGTATTGTTAAAGCAAGGTGAGCTGATCAGAAAATCGGCGGTTGCCGGATTCATCGCGACCGGAATATTCCACACCGTTGAAATTCGCAGTAACGCTTTCACGTCCGGATCGTGCGGCACGGCGTTCATCGGATCCCAGAAAAAAACCAGCAGATCAATTTTGCCTTCGGCAATCATCGCACCCAGTTGTTGATCACCGCCCATCGGGCCGCTCAACAACGCGCTCACCGTCAAACCGCTCTTTTGTTCAATCAGCTTGCCGGTGGTGCCGGTGCCGTATAAACGGTGTTCCGCCAGCAAAGTGCGGTTTTTCAGACACCAATCAACCAAGCTCTGTTTACAGTGATCGTGCGCGACCAGTGCAATCTGTTTTTTGACCGCAATTTGGCGGGTGGTTTTTTGCATTTTGTTCTCCTTTTCGTCAATAAATAAAAAAGCGAGCAAGGCTCACTTTTTTATTTGATTAGTCATTGACTATTATTGTTTTTTTGCCCAGTTCAAGAAGCGTTGTTGTGTCTCTTTGTCCGCTTGTTGGAACCAGTATTGCAACTGCTGTTCGGCAACATTTTCGCCCTGCACGGTCACTTTGCCTTTTTGCGCTTTGCCGACATTTGCCATGCCCATCGCGACCGGCATACTGGCGCTGGCGAATCCGGCAACTGCCGCTTTGCCGTTGCTGCTGTTATACGCCGACAAATCTTCGGCAATGTTTTTGCCCGGGAACAAACCGTCTTGCACTAAACGATCTTGCTGGTTGGCTAGCGCTTGTCCGCTTGCGGTAACCACGTTCACTGCCGGATTTTTCTCAAAACTGGTCGCGCCGCGCTCATCTCCGATGCTGTCCGCTTTGATGACGATATTTTCACTGCCGGCTTTAAATTTCACTACCAACGGCGCCGACTCAAACAGGCGGCGGTCGGAACCGGAACGGATAATCTCCGCCACTTGCACCACCACTTGATGGGTTTCATTATCGGAAACCGTGACGGTTTTATTTTTTTTCAATAAACCACCGCTGGCTTTTTGCCCGTCTACTGCCAAGATTTCGACATTTGATGATGTACTGATTTCTGCCGCTACTGCACTCAAACCGGTTAACAACGCTACAGCACTGATCGCTAAATGAGCTAATTTCATGTTATTTCCTCAATGATAGAAAAGTCGGTAAAAAATCCGATCTCTGTCGAATTTTTTACAAAAACCAAATTGGTTGTGCTTATCCTATGCCAAAACATTATAAAATAAAATAGTGATTTACTATTTTTATCCAAAATTGAGAGCGAGACGATGTTGAGTGAAACATTTCTGCGGGTGCAATTCAATGTCTATGGCATTGTACAAGGGGCCGGCTTTCGTTATTTCACATGGCGAAAAGCGGTGGAACTGGGACTAACAGGCAATGTGCGCAACCTTTCCGACGGCAGTGTGTTGGTGATCGCCGAGGGAAGTGAGATGCAAATCAATGCCCTGCGCAACTGGCTGCAACAAGGCGGCCCGCGCTCCGCCAGCGTCGAACGCGTGGTAGAGCAAGTTTATCAGGGCGAGGCAATATTCAGCGAGTTTGCCATTGCTTACTAAACCGCACTTTATCCCGCTGTTGGCGGTAGCCGCGATATAGCAAGGCTGCAATAAAACACAGCGATTGCATCAACACGATGGTCGGGCCGGTGGCGGAATCAAGGTGATAACTGGCGATCGTGCCGAATAAAGTGGAAAAAATCGACACCCCGATCGCAATCGCCAACATTCGGTTAAACGATTTGGTCAGGCAAAAAGCGGTGATTCCGGGCGAGATCAACAGCGCCACCACCAAAATCACCCCGACCACCTGCATCGCGCTGATAATAGTTAATGCCAACAGCACCAGCAGCAAATAGTGCAACACGCGCACCGACAAGCCCGCCACCGCCGCCTGCACCGGATCAAAACAATACAGCAGAAAATCGTGCCGTTTTAGCAATACCACAAAAAAGGTGAATAACGAAATCCACAGCGTAACCTGAAACTCCGACTGAGTAACGCCCAATAAATTGCCGAATAGAATATGGCTGAGGTGTTGATCGGTTTCCACTTTGACAAATAGAATCAAGCCGAAGGCGAACATACCGGAAAACACAATTCCCATTACGGTATCTTCTTTCAAGCGGCTGTTTTCTTTCAGATAACCGGTTGCCAATGCGCAACAGATGCCGGAAAAAAAAGCGCCAATCGTCAACGGTAAACCGAGCAAAAACGCGATCACCACCCCTGGCAGCACTGCATGAGAAATCGCATCGCCCATTAACGACCAGCCTTTCAGCACCAAAAAGCAAGACAACAACGCACACACCACCGCCACCAAAAGTGCGGTCAGCAACGCCTGCTGCATAAAAGCAAAAGAGAAGGGCTCGTAAAACCAGTTAAACAGCGCACTAAGCATGATGAGTTCTCCGTTTCGCGCCTCGCCTTAACACACCGTATTTTGGCGAAAAGAAAAACGCCAGTAAAAACAGCACGGTTTGCAAAAATACAATCAGCCCGCCGGTTGCGCCGTCCAGAAAATAGCTGAGGTAAGCGCCAACCGCACTTGTACTCACGCCGAGTGAAATTGCGATCACCACTAAGCGTCCAAAGCGATCGGTCAGCAGATAAGCGGTTGCGCCTGGGGTGACCACCATCGCAATCACCAAAATAGCACCCACGGTTTGCAGCGCGGCAACCACACAGGCACTCAGCAGGGTAAAAAACAGAATTTTCAAACGCGTTGGTGAAATGCCGACCGACACCGCGTGGCTTTCGTCAAAGAACACCAACAGCAGATCTTTCCAGAAAACCAGCAAAAACAGTACGCAAACCGCAATAATAATCCCAACTTGCAGCACATCCTCATCAGCGATGCCGAGTACATTGCCCAGAATAATCGATTGTACATCGACTGAAGTCGGATTGAGCGAAATGATAAATAAGCCCAAAGCGAAAAAAGTGGTGAAAATAAAGCCGATAATCGCATCTTCACGCAGCTTAGTGATCGATTTAATCCATAAAATCGCCAATGCGGCAAGCAGCCCCGATAAAAATGCGCCGACGGCATACGGCAAGGCAAGGGCATAGGCAATCGCCACGCCCGGCACCACCGCGTGCGACAGCGCGTCCCCAATCAGCGACCAGCCTTTCAACATTAAATACGCCGATAAAAATGCACAAACACCGCCAACCAGCGCGCTGATCACAATCGCTTTCAACATATATTCGTAGCTAAACGGCTGTAATAATAATTCCCACATATCAGCGCTCCGTTTTGCTTATCGGTGCGGTCGGCGGCAATTCCACGCCTTGCTCTCCATAAAACACCACCGGATGTTCGTCGTCGGTCAGCACGGTTAAGGTGCGTTTGTCTTCATCGTCGTGCAGCGTTTCGCCGCCCAACGTCAAGTAACGCAGCACGCCGCCGAATACCAATTGCAGATTTTTTTGGGTGAAGGTGGTTTCAGTGCTGCCGGCGGCAATCACGGTACGGTTAATCATCACCACTTGATCGCAAAAGTGCGGTACGCTGCCTAGGTTATGGGTGGAAACTAAAATCAAATGCCCTTCGCTGCGCAGCTGCCCCAACAGTTCGACAATCGCATTTTCGGTTTTCACATCGACACCGGTGAACGGTTCGTCTAACAGAATAATTCGGCTCTCTTGCGCCAATGCACGAGCCAAAAACACCCGTTTTTTCTGCCCGCCCGACAGTTCACCGATTTGACGATTGCGCAAATGCCCGATATCGACCCGCTGCATCGCCTGTTCGACTTTTTGCTTATCTTGCGCCGACGGAATCCGCAGAAAATTCATATAGCCATAGCGCCCGGTCATCACCACGTCATACACCGAAATCGGAAATTGCCAATCCACCTCTTCCGCCTGCGGCACATATGAAACCAGATTTTGCTTTAACGCCTTTTTCACCGGCAAATCAAACAGACGAATCGAGCCTTGTAGCGGCTGCACCAACCCCATCAGGCTTTTAAACAGGGTGGATTTACCGCTGCCATTCACGCCAACCAACGCGCAAGTTGTGCCGCCTTGCAGACTGAAAGACACATCGTGAAGTGCGGTGTGCCCATTGCTGTAGCGCACACTCACATCACGGACATTTAATAACACATCGTTATCTGCCACTCGAACCATAGTTATTCAAATCCTTTTACAATAGTCGAAACGGTGACTTGCAATAAGTCGAGATAGGTCGGCACGGCACCGCCGGCTTGCGACAACGAATCCACATACAAAATGCCGCCGTATTTTGCGCCGGTTTCTTTCGCCACTTGTTTGCTCGGGCGATCGGAAACTGTGCTTTCACTGAACACCACCGGAATCTGATTCGACCGCACTTGGTCGATCACTGACCGCACTTGCTGCGGTGAACCTTGCTGCTCGGCATTGATCGGCCACAGATAAAGCTCTTTGAAGCCATAATCTTTCGCCAAATAACTGAATGCACCCTCTGAGGTGACCAACCAGCGCTTTTCCGCCGGAATCGCAGCAATTTTTTCACGCAGCGGCACATCGATCGCTTTAATCTGCTTGCTGTAGGCGGCGGCATTGCGATTATAAGTGTCAGCATTTTTCGGATCATATTGCACCAACGCTTGACGAATATTTTCCACATAAATCAGCGCATTGCTTGGCGACATCCATGCGTGCGGATTCGGCGCACCTTGATAAGCGCCTTCCGAAATCGGCAATGGTTGAATGCCGGTGGTGACAATCGCCACCGGTTTGTTCGGCATATTTTCAAAGAAGCGTTCAAACCAGCGCTCTAAATTCAACCCGTTCCATAAGATCAAATCGGCTTGCTGCGCTTTGATAATATCGTGTGGCGTGACCTGATAATCATGGATTTCTGCGCCCGGTTTGGTGATCGATTCCACCGTTGCGGCATCACCTGCCACATTTTGTGCAATATCTTGGATCACAGTGAACGTGGTCATCACTTTAAACGGCTTGTCCGCCGCCTGCGCACTGAGCAGCGCCGAACCGAAAGCAAGCGCGATCATCGCATTTTTAATCATTCTGTTTATGGCTGTTTTCATTTTTGATCTCCTTTATTGGTCATTGGGTTAAACGTGCAAGACAATCTTTTGTCCCGTTAGCACTATACCAATAAAGCCGCCCCTCTTAAATGATAATGGTTATCAAATCGTATTATTTTTATTATCTTTACACAGTTTGCCAACACGCCGACTATAAGCATTTTGCCGGTTTGGGTAAACCTGCCAGTTTCGTCGCCTGTTTTGCCGGCCCTTCAGGGAACAAACGCTGCAAATAACGGCTGTTGCCTTTCTCTGCGCCTAGCTTATCCGCCATCGCTTTCACCAGCATTCGAATTGACGGTGAGGTTTTATATTCTTGGTAAAAATCGCGCACGAATTCAATCACTTCCCAGTGTGCGTCCATCAGGCTAATTTGCTCTCGGCTCGCCAGCGCTTCGGCAACGTCACGGTTCCATTGCGCACTGCACTGTAAATAGCCGTCTTTATCAAGTGCGATATGCTCACCATTGACGTCCATTGTCTTTCTCTCCCACTCCTATTTGCCGGATACAATTATGCCCCTAGAACGGGGCATAATAAAAACGGTTAAAACAATTATTGTGATTATAACCGCACTTTAATCGCGTGACACACCAATCAAGTTCAATAAACTGATGAATAAGTTGTATAACGAGACATAAATGCTGATCGTGGCGCGGATATAGTTAGTTTCGCCGCCGTGTACGATGTTACTGGTTTCATACAAAATCGCACCGGTTGAGAACAACACAAACAGCGCGCTCAACGCCAAGTGTAAACCTTGGAAATTAAAGAACAGACTGGCGATCACGCCGATCACTAGCACGATAAACAGTGAAAACAGCATGCCACTTAAGAATGACATATCTTTTTTGGTGGTCAATACATAAGCCGAACAAACGAAGAATACCGCCGCCGTGCCGCCAAATGCCAACACTACCACATCGCCCAAACCTGCACCGACATAAGCATTCAAAATTGGTCCGATGGTGTAACCAAGAAAGCCGGTAAACGCGAAAGTGGATAAAATCCCTAATGCGCTATCCGCTAATTTATGGGTTAAAAACAGTAAGCCGTAAAAACCAACCAGCATTACGATCAATCCCGGACGCGGCAGATTCATCGCCATTGAGACATACGCGGTTAAGGCTGAAAAAGCGACGCTCAGCGCGAGTAAGAAATAGGTGTTGCGTAAAACTTTGTTGGTCGCCAAAACCGATTGTTCAGTACGGCGGACATCGGTAACAATTCGTTGTTGCATTGATTTCTCCCAAATTATTGTCATCAATTGAATTAAAGCAGACCCTAAAAATAAGGGTTCGCGTAGCAAAAGTCAAATCTAAATTCAGCGGCTTACTCAAACCAAATCAGGCTCGCCATGCGCCCGGTCACGCCGTCGCGGCGGTAAGAAAAAAACCGCTCTTTTTCGTTAAATGTGCAATGTTCTCCACCATAGATATGGCTGATCCCCAATTTATTCAAGCGCAGAGTTGCC
This sequence comes from Testudinibacter sp. P27/CKL/0425, assembly GCF_052931395.1. Classification (NCBI taxonomy): domain Bacteria; kingdom Pseudomonadati; phylum Pseudomonadota; class Gammaproteobacteria; order Pasteurellales; family Pasteurellaceae; genus Testudinibacter; species Testudinibacter sp. P27/CKL/0425. The sequence goes on from NZ_CM128801.1 coordinate 2,600,999, forward strand.
AATTGATACAGATCCGCCAGATATTTTTCCGAATCGGCGGGATCGACCTTAAATGCTTGCGCCGCATTCGGATCCTGCTGGATAAACGCCGACCGCACTTCCGCGCCGACTTGGAACGCTTGCGCGCCAATTGCCGGCCCGAGCCATGCGTGAATCTGCGAGCGCGCCGCGGTAAACTGCGCCACAGTGGCTTCCAACACGCCGTCGCATAAACCGCGCCATCCGGCGTGCGCTGCGGCGACTTCATCGCCCGTTTCGCTGGCGAATAACACCGGCAAACAATCCGCTGTCATCACCACACAGACTTGCCCCGGCTGATTGCTATACGCCGCATCGGCATCGGGTTGACTTTCCTCGCTCGGCAAGCGCAGCACGTCAGTGCCGTGGATCTGGTTCAAAAACAGCGGTGCTTGCGGCAGTTTGCCCTCTTGAATCAGCAACAAACGGTTTGCCGTGACCGCACTTGGCACATCACCGACATGAGCGCCCAAATTAAAGCTGTCGTATGGTGCGTCACTAACGCCACTGCTGCGCTGCGTGGATAACGCCTTAATGTTTTTCTCGACCTTCCAATCCGGTTTCAAAAATTCCATTAATAGTCCAATTCGTCCTTATACAATTCATAATCCTGTTTCAACGCGGTGATCAGCTCAACAAAATCATCAGGCAACGGCGCGTGCCATTCCATGATTTCACCGCTGATCGGATGTGCCAGCCGCAGCATAATCGCGTGCAGTGCTTGGCGCTGAAACCCGCGTAGCACCTGTAAAAACTCCTCGCTCGCCCCTTTCGGCGGACGCGGACGACCGCCATAAACCTGATCGCCTAACAGCGGATGAGCGATGTGAGCCATGTGTACCCGAATTTGGTGGGTGCGCCCTGTCTCTAAGCGCAACCGCAAGCGGGTATAATTACGGAAACGTTCCATAATCCGATAGTGCGTCACCGCCGGTTTGCCCATTGGGTGCACCGCCATGTGAGTGCGTTTGGTGGCGTGGCGCGCCATCGGCTGATCAACCGTGCCTCCTTTAGTCATAATGCCATAGGCGACCGCTTCATATTCGCGCGTGATTTGGCGCTTTTGCAGTGCATACACCAGCCGCGTCTGCGCCGGAATGGTTTTCGCCACCACCATCAAGCCGGTGGTGTCTTTATCCAGGCGGTGTACGATCCCCGCGCGCGGCACTTCGGCAATTTGCGGATAATGATGCAACAGCGCATTCAGCACTGTACCGTCGCGATTGCCTGCACCGGGGTGAACCACCAGATCTTTCGGTTTGTTGATCACCAGAATATCATCATCTTCATACACAATATTCAGTGCAATATCCTGCGCCACGAAACGGTTCTCGTCTTCGATCTCCACCTCAATCAAAATTTGTTCGTCACCGAACACCTTTTCACGCGGTTTATTCACGATTGCGCCGTTTACCCGCACTTTATCCTGCTCAATCCAGGTTTTAATCCGTGAGCGGGAATAATCGGGAAAGCTCTCCGCCAACGCCTGATCCAGGCGCTGTCCGAGCTGATGTAATTGAATTTGGGTGCTTAATTGTAGTTGTTTCGTCATAAATCAATTGAATCCATTTAATTCTAATTTGCTTATTTGCTCAGTATGGTTAAAATACTTAACGCAACATAAGCACAACAAGATTATGGCGGTCATTGTAACTGAAGTTTACAGTGAAGTAACCAAACTTAGGTGGAAAAGCGGTGCTGTTATCAAAACTGCTGTTTCGACAAAAATTATTTAGGATTGTTATTTATGTATAAACTGAAATCACTTGCCTTGCTATTAGTTACCGCATTTGCCGTCACCGCCTGTTCCTCAGGCGACAAACAAGTGGAAAATTTGCCGGTAGAAGATCTGTATAGCAAAGCCAATACATACCTTTTGGATGAAAATTATTCGGAAGCAATCCGCTATCTTGATGCGGTGGATAGCCGTTATCCTTTCGGCGCGTATGCCGAACAAGCCCAATTAGGCTTGATTTATGCCAACTACAAAGATTCCGAATACACCTTGGCGCTCGCCAATGCGGAACGTTTCCTGCGTTTGCACAGCAACAGCCAACATTTGGATTTCGTGTTATATTTGGCTGGATTGATCAACACCGAATTAGGTGATCACTTCATGCAAAGAACCTTCGGCATCGATCGCGCACTGCGTGATCCGCTGACGCTGACCAATGCACTGCATAACTTCGAAACCTTGCAGCAACATTTCCCGAACAGCCAATATGCCGCTGATGCCGCGGTGCGCGCCAACTATTTGCGCAGCGCCTTAGCACGCCACGAACAGCGCGTTGCCGAATTTTATTTCAAACGCAACGCCTATGTTGCCACCGTGAACCGCGTATTAGGTCTGCTCGATACTTATCCTGATTCGGAAGCCACCCACAACGCTCTGCCGTTGCTGGAAAAATCCTACCTGGCAATGAACCTGAAAGAACCGGCTGCCAAAATCGCAGAATTAATTAAACAAGGCGAAGGCAAAACGTTCGCAGAAGTTCCGGTGCCCGCAGGCGATTTAGAACTGACCGTGCCGAATGTCTTGGCACCAAACGCCGCACAATAAGTTTTAACTATCGGATAAAACGCCTTAACTTGGTAACGGGTTAAGGCGTTTGTTATTTTATTGGTGCTATTATCCTTATCAACCCGGCTTATCTGTCGATTTTTGATTTAGCCTCGGTGGTATTAATTCTCATTAAAAACAAAACACGATCTAAATCAAAAAAATTTTAAATAGTATATAAAATACTTCTTTTATAAAAATGTTCCTTTTATGATAAGCGGCGTTAAAACGAATTAACATCGAATTTACTTATACGCTATCTACAGAAGGAATGTGAACTATGTAGAACAAACCATGAAAACCCCTGTCGGCAACGGTTGCAGCTACTCTCAAGGGATGTGTGGCAAAACCGCGGAGACCTCTGACCTGCAAGATTTATTGATCGCCGTGCTGCACAGCCTTTCAACTTGGGCGATTAAAGCACGCGAACTGGCGATTATCGACAATGAAATCGATGCGTTTGCCGCACAAGCATTCTTCTCAACCTTGACCAATATGAACTTTGATTCGCAACGCATCGTACAATATGCACAACAAGCAGAAGCCTATCGCGATCAACTGATTCAGCGCTGCCGCGCAGTGAATCCAAGTACTGACAGCGATCACCCGTTAGCACATCTGAAATTAAACGGCAGCGACATCGCCAGCCTAACCGCACAAGCGGATGATTTCGCATTAAATAAAGACATCAACGACATCAGCGAAGAAGTTCACGGCTTAAGAATGTTGTGCCTGTATGGCTTAAAAGGCGCAGCGGCTTATATGGAGCACGCCCATGTTTTAGGACAGTTCGACAACCAAGTTTATCTGGAATTCCACCAATATATGTCATGGTTAGGCACTAGCCCGACCGATATTGACACCCTGCTGAAAAACGCGTTGGGCATCGGCACCATGAACTTCAGTGTGATGGGCTTGCTGGATAAAGGCGAAACTGCCGCATTCGGTAATCCGATTCCGTCCAGCGTGAATGTTAAGCCTATCGCCGGCAAATGTATCCTGATTTCAGACCATGATTTAAAAGATTTAAAAGCGCTGCTAGAGCAAACCGAAGGCACCGGTATCAATGTTTATACGCACGGTGAAATGCTGCCGGCACACGGCTACCCTGAATTGAAAAAATACACCCACTTGGTCGGCAACTACGGCGGCGGCTGGCAGAATCAACAACGCGAATTTGCCAAATTCCCGGGCCCGGTGATTATGACCTCTAACTGTATTATCGATCCGAATGTCGGAAAATATGCCGATCGTATCTACACCCGCAGCATTGTCGGCTGGCCGGGCGTGACTCACTTAGACGATCGCGATTTCAGCCAAGTGATCAAACAAGCCCAAAAAATGCCTGGCTTCCCGTACAGCGAAATCGAACACAACATCACCGTTGGTTTCGGACGCCAAACCCTGTTGGATGCCTCTGACGCGGTAATCAACTTAGTGGCGGAGAAAAAGTTGCGCCATGTGTTCTTGGTTGGCGGCTGTGACGGCAGCGTCGGCGAGCGCAGCTACTACACCGAATTTGCACGCAATGTACCGGAAGATTGTGTCGTCTTGACGTTAGGCTGCGGCAAATACCGTTTCAATAAACTGGAATTCGGCACCTTGGAAGGCGGCTTGCCGCGTCTGTTGGATGTCGGTCAATGTAATGACTCCTACTCCGCGATTATGTTAGCGGTCAACCTAGCGGAAAAACTGGGCTGCGGCGTGAACGATCTGCCGTTGACCTTAGTGCTTTCTTGGTTCGAACAAAAAGCGATTGTCATCTTATTAACCTTGTTGGCACTGGGCGTGAAAGACATTTACACCGGCCCGACAGCGCCGGCATTCTTAAATGACAATCTGCTGGCGATTTTAAATGAAAAATTCGGCCTGCGCGGATTAACCAATCCGCAACAAGATATGCAGGAAGCATTGGCGCGTTAATCCGCCGCTCCCGAATAGTCGATACAAAGTGCGGTCCGACCGCACTTTTATCATCTCCGTAGGATTTTTTATGTCAAACCCAAACAGTTTTTGCCAGAATGAAATGATGGTCAATAACATCATTCAGGAAACCGATGATGTTTATACCTTGGAACTGATCGCGCAGGATTTTTATCCGTATGAACCGGGGCAATATGCGCTGGTCAGCATCCGCAACAGCGCCAACGTGATGCGCGCCTACACCCTTTCTTCAACGCCCGGCTTAAGCCGCTACCTCACCTTAACCGTGCGCAGAATCGACAACGGTGTCGGCTCGCAATGGTTGACCAAAGAGGTGAAACCCGGTGATCAACTCTGGCTGTCCGATCCGAAAGGCGAATTTACCTGTAACCAAATCGTCAGCGATAACTATCTGCTGGTTGCCGGCGGCTGCGGCGTGACGCCAATCATGTCAATGGTGCGCTGGTTGCTGGTCAATCGTCCGCAAGCCAATTTAACCGTGTTCTACAGCGTCCACTCGCCGAAAGACGTGATCTTTAAAAAAGAGTGGCAGCAATTGAAAGATCAATATCCGGATCTGAAACTGTATATGAACTCCTCGCAAGGCGCCAGTGACGGTTTCTACGCCGGACGCATCTCGCAGCAAATGTTGCAGGAATTAGTGCCGAACATCGCCGATTGCACGGTGTTAACCTGTGGTCCGGAAAGTTATATGCAGCATATCCGCAAGATCACCGAACAGCTCGGCGTACCGAAAGAGCGGTTTTTCCTGGAACAATTCCACTCCTCAACCGAAGTCTGCATGACCGACAACAGCAAACAAGTCAGTTTGACCGTGCACGGTATCCTCGGCGAGCAAACCTTGGCAGTGCCGGTCGGGCTTTCGTTGTTGAGCGCATTGGAAGAAAACGAAGTGCCGGTGATCGCCGCTTGCCGCACCGGCATTTGTGGCTCTTGCAAAACCAAAGTATTCCAAGGGGAATATGAAGTCAGCACCACCGGCCCGTTAACCGAGGAAGAGATCCAACAGGGTTATGTGCTGGCGTGCAGCTGCCAAATTAAAGGCAATATGGAAGTGGAGCCGGTGATTTAACCCGTTGGCAAAGCCTGCGATTCAAATCAGTGCTAAACTCAACCTTAAAGTGCGGTTTAATCACCGCACTTGTATCAATAATCCCAGTAGAAATAAACCTGAAACCGCAAATTCCAGCAAGCCGACTTGTTTGACCGACAATTTATAGCGCGGCGCAATCACGGCACGCAACAGCGGCGGCAGGAAGCAAAGTGCGGTTTGCCAATCAATCAAAGCGACAATCAACAGCGATGCTGCATGAAAGGCAATTGAAAGCTGTAAATAGCGCGGATTTTTTCGCTCGCGCAAGACGCTTTTGACGTACAACGTCGTGCCGATAAAAAACAGCGACGGATACAAAAAGACCAATCCGATTTGACGATCAAACGCCTGCTCGGCAAAATAATACGCCGCCATACCGGCAAGCCCGAAAATCGCAATTGCCGCCAAATCATTGCCCAGTGCGCGTTCGTCTTTTTGTTTGACGTAGTAAATATTCAGCAAGCCGAACGGCAACATCGCCAGTAAAAAGTAGAGCACCCGCCAATTATAAGCAAGCGCCGGCAAGACGAACAAAAGTGCAGTCACACCGTAGCGCCAGCACCATTGACGATTTAGCCCCAGATTGCGCCCTTTGAACAGATTAAAAAACGGGTAAGTGAACAAGTACAAACAGCACCACGCCAGCAGCAAAAACAGATGCTGCCAAACCGGATTTGATGACAGCATCCCGTATAAAAACGGCAGCAATGCCATCACAATTGCTCCATGCTGGTTGGATATCAACAACTTCATCAACTTACCTTAATGCGGCTTCGGTTTATCTTTTAGTGATGCGAAAAAAGTCGCGAGAATAGGGCCTGAAACATTGTGCCAGAAACTGAATACCGCACTTGGCACTGCCGCTAATGGATTAAAGTGGGCGCTGGCTAAAGCCGCACCAAGCCCTGAGTTTTGCATACCCACTTCTATTGAAACCGCTTTGCTGTCATAGCTACTGAGCTTGAATAATCTGGCAGTGAAATAGCCGATGAGATAACCTAAGCCGTTATGCAACACCACAACACCGAAAATAATAAAGCCCGATTCGATAATTTTCGCTTTACTCACCGCAACGACAGCGGACAGAATCAGCACAATCGCTATAACGGAAATCAACGGCATACTTTGGCTGACTTGTGCAATTTGCTTTTTAAAGCATGCTCGCACCACTAACCCCAAGAAAATCGGGAACAGCACCATTTTCAATACCGATACAAACATGGCTGCCGCATCAATATCCAACCATTGACTCGCCAACACATAAAAAACCGCCGGGGTTAAAATCGGTGCCAATAAGGTGGAAATCGTAGTACAAGCCACTGAAAGTGCGGTATTACCGCGCGCTAAATAAGTCATCACATTGGAAGAGGTTCCGCCGGGGCAAGATCCAACCAAAATGACACCAACCGCTAAATCAGTCGGTAATTGAAAAGCATGAGCGAGCGCAAAAGCAATCAACGGCATAATCACGAATTGACTGACGACCCCGATAAAAACCGATTTCGGGTGACGTGCCACTTCACCAAAATCCTTAAAGGTTAAGGTTATCCCCATACCAAACATCACTATCCCGAGTAAATACGGAATATAAGCGACAAAATGGGAAAAATAAGCAGGAAATTGAAAGGCTAAAAAGGCAAACAGCAATACCCAAAGGGCAAACGTTTTGCCGGCAAAATGATTTAACTTAAGTAAAAATTGCATATAAAAACCATAAAAATTAATCGGAAGTCGCAACATAGCAAAACTTCCGATTAATAGCAATTCTCATTTAGGGGAATTATTTCCCGATACAAAACGAACTAAAAATGTTAGTAAGCAAATCGTCGGAAGTGAATTGCCCGGTGATTTCACTCAACGCATCTTGTACCATACGCAACTCTTCTGCCAGCAGCTCGCCTGCATAGAATCGGGTTAATTGCACATGCCCACGCTGCAAATGTTCCGCGGCGATTTCCAGCGCTTCCAAATGGCGACGACGTGCCAAGAAGCCGCCTTCGGTAACGGTTTGGTAGCCCATCGACTGTTTGAGGTGATCACGCAGCAGCTCGATACCGCACTTGGTTTTGGCAGAAAGACGAATAATCGTGTAGCCGTCGTGCTGCTCAATCCCTTCCACTTCGCCGCTGAGATCGGCTTTGTTGCGAATCACAGTAATCGGCATGGACGGCGGCAAGCGATCAATAAACTCCGCCCACATTTTATGCGGATTCAGCTCTGCAGTGGTGGTGCTGTCGATCATCAATAGCACATGATCCGCCTGTTCGATCTCTGCCCACGCGCGATCGATCCCGATCCGCTCTACCTCATCGGTCGCTTCACGCAACCCTGCGGTGTCAATAATATGTAGCGGCATACCGTCAATATGAATATGTTCTCGCAACACATCACGGGTTGTGCCGGCAATGTCGGTGACAATCGCCGCTTCCCGCCCCGCAAGGGCGTTCAGCAAGCTGGATTTACCGACATTCGGGCGACCCGCAATCACCACTTTCATGCCTTCACGCAGCAGCGAACCCTGTTTGGCTTCCGATTGCACACTTGCCAACTGGCGAATGATCTCGTTTAAACGCCCTTCAATAATGCCGTCTGCCAGAAAATCAATCTCTTCATCAGGAAAGTCAATCGCCGCTTCCACATAGGTACGCAAGTAAATCACCGAATCCACCAACTGATTCACTTTCGTGGAAAACTCACCTTGCAGCGATTTCAACGCCGAACGTGCCGCCTGTTCCGAACTGGCATCAATTAAATCGGCAATCGCTTCCGCCTGCGCCAAATCCAGTTTATCATTAAGAAAGGCTTGCTCCGAAAACTCCCCCGGGCGTGCAATTCGAATCTCATCGAGCTGTAAAATCCGTTTTAACAACAGATCAAGCACCACTTGCCCGCCGTGCCCTTGCAATTCCAACACGTCTTCGCCAGTAAAGGAATGCGGGGCTTTAAAATATAGCGCAATCCCCTGATCCAGCACCGTGCCGTCACTGTCTTTAAACGGCAAATAATCCGCCATGCGTGGCTTCGGGCATTTGCCCAACACCGCTTCGGCAACCGCCACGGCTTTCGGCCCTGATACCCGCAAAATCCCGATTCCGCCCCGCCCTGGTGCGGTGGCTTGTGCTACGATGGTTTCTTTTGTCATGTTTATTCCTTAGATAAACCGCACTTTAATATTTCGATTCAGTATAACAAAAAGGCGTCCACTTCGGGACGCCGTATTTTGTGATTTCGCAGTAGGTTATTTTTTCCCGCGAGAATGTAAACCTTTTTTCTCCAGCCCGCGATAAATCAGTTGCTGCTGGATAATGGTGATCACGTTTGATACCAACCAGTACAACACCAGGCCTGCAGGGAACCAGAGGAAGAATACGGTGAAAATCACCGGCATAAACATCATGATCTTCTGTTGCGTTGGATCCGCCACCGGTGTCGGTGACATTTTTTGCAACAGGAACATTGAGCCGCCCATTAACAGAGGCAAAATGTAGTACGGATCTTGTGCCGATAAATCTTGGATCCAGCCGAAGAACGGTGCGTGACGCAATTCAACTGCTTCCATAAATGTCCAGTATAACGCAATGAAGATCGGCATTTGCAACAGAATCGGTAAACAGCCGCCCAGCGGGTTCACTTTTTCTTCTTTATACATCTTCATCATTTCTTGGCTCATGCGTTGTCTGTCATCACCGAAACGCTCACGCAGTTCTTGCATTCTCGGTTGTAACATCCGCATTTTCGCCATTGAGGTGTATTGTGCTTTGGTCAGCGGATACAGAATCGCTTTCACCACAATCGTTACGCCGATAATCGCCAAGCCCCAGTTAGAAACGATGCTTTGAATGAATTGCAGCAAGCCAAACAATGGTTTTGCAATGAACCACGCCCAACCGTAATCCACGGTTAAATCTAAGTTTGGCGCCACCGTTTCCATTTGATCTTGCAATTTAGGACCGGTCCATAATTTGCTGCTGACAGTTTGTGAAGCACCGCTCGCAATCACTTCGATCGGCGCACGGAAGCCGATAAAGGCGAAATCTTGATTGGTGCTGCTGTACAATTGGTTGTCTGCGTGCTGATTCGGCACCCATGCGGTCACGAAATAGTGTTGTAACAATGCAACCCAGCCTTGTTTGGTCGCGATCGATAAATTAGCTTTCTGCATATCTTCGAAACTGTATTTTTTGTAGTTGGTTTCAGAAGAGGAATATGCCCCGCCGGTATAGGTCGGCATCGCCAAATTGCTGGAAACATCAATCAAGCTGTGTTTAATTTGCGCATACGGCTGAAGTTCAATCGCTTCGCCGCTTTGGTTGGTGATTTGGTAATCCACATCAACCGCGTAACTGCCGGGAGTCAAAGTGAAGGTTTTGATCACTTGTACGCCGTCTTTTTCATAGGTTAATGGAATTTGAATCTGATCTTGTCCGTCCGCCAGTTTGAAGCTGTCGCCGTTGATTTGATATTGCGCACGGCCTGCCGGGGTATCAATCCCGTTTTTACCGACCAATCCGCTTTGCGCAATATACGTCAAGGTATTGTCATTTTGCATTAACGAGAACGGCGTATTGGAATTCAATTCTGCGTCATATTTCAACAAGTCGGAATCAATCACATCGCCACCAAGGGTGTCGATTTTCAGACTTAACACATCACTTTCGACCGTAATCACACGCCCGGTTGTTTGGGTGTCAACGCCTGCAAGGTTCGACGGCGTATCACTGCTGTTATTCACTGTTGTGGTTTCTTGTGGCGCCGGTTTTGGCAACACATAGTCAATTTGCCATTGTTGGTACACCAAAAATGAAATAAACAGTAAAGCGATAACTAATAAACTGCGTTTTGAATTCATTATTTTTCTCTGTATTGGTTAGTCGAATGTTTGTGGCTTTGTTCGGCGCCGCACTTACAAGAAGTCGCCGGCGGAACGAGATCGTCACCACCCGCACTTAAAGGGTGACATTTTAATATACGTTTCACTGTAAGCCAACCACCTTTTAACGCGCCGTGCGTTCGGATGGCGTCCAGCCCATATTGTGAACAGGTCGGGTTGAAACGACAGCGTGGTCCCAACAGCGGGCTAATCACCAAACGATAGCCTTTGATCAGGAAAATTAAGACTTTTGCGCCAAACGACGATGACGTTGCCATAATTTATCCAAAATTTCGGTTAACGTGCGGTTATCCAACTCACCGATGCCTTTTTTTGCCACCACGACAAAATCCATCGCTGGCAGTTCGTGCTGGTGTAACCGAAAATATTCGCGGCAAAGACGCTTAATACGGTTGCGCTCGTGTGCGCGTTTGAGGTGTTTTTTCGCCACGGTTAAACCCAAACGGGGAATAGCGAGTTGGTTGGCTCTGGCTAGAATGGTGATTTCAGGACGACTTGCCCGAACAGGCTGCTGGAAAACGAATTTGAATTGTTCGGGAACCAGCAAACGTGATTCCCGAAGAAACTTGTGCGTAATCACACTCAAGTGCGGTCAATTAAGCGGATAAACGCTTACGACCTTTTGCACGACGACGTGCTAAAACTTGACGGCCGTTTTTAGTTGCCATGCGTGCGCGGAAACCGTGAGTACGGCTACGCTTTAATACTGATGGTTGAAATGTACGTTTCATAACTAATCTCTACTTATTATTTAATAAAGGTTTCTCAAGGATCATTCAGGTACCGCACCGCTCCCACAAGAAAGACTTTACGACGACTACCCAAAAATAAGGAACCGAATTTTAATCACAAATCGCGTTTAAGTCAATTCCAATTCCAAAAAAGACGCAAAAAGAGGCAAATTATTTTTCGGTCTGTATCCTTGCCCGCAAAAACATAAAATGTCACGCCCCAAATGCAACGTACACTTGTTTACATTCGGTAAATCATCCATAATTTCGTCAATATCTTTAATCATTGTCACTATTTTCTTTTGCTGAAGATCTCGTTTGAAGAAATCGCTTATGAAAAAATTTAGTTTTGCGTTGTCTGTTTTACCCCTACTTGCGTTACCATTGCTAACCGGCACCGCACTTGCCGCCAATTGGGATCAGGCCGCCTTAAACCGTTCGAGCGATCGCCTGATCGAACAAATTGATTTGTTCCTTGCGCAAACGCCGGACTCCGAGCTTTACCGCCTATTCAACGCCGATCAGTTGCAGCAATTGCGCGCCAGCGCACAATTCACTCCGGGCACCGCCCCAAGCTATGCCAATCTGCAAAACCGTAAAGCCTTCAACGATACATTAAGTCAATTGGTGCAAAATACCGTGTATGGCGATAACGCCATTCCGTTTTTAGCCCTTGCCGCGCAAAACGGCGATGTCAAAGCCCATTACAATCTGTATTCCTCATTAATCAACCTCAACAATGCCAATGTCGAATTTGCCTATCCCCTATTCCAGCGCTATATTTCGCAGCAAGCCGATAACAAAGAAAACAATGATTACTGGCAGCGTTTTATCCGCAATTATGGGTTTAGTTTGACAGATGTCGAGATTGACCGCACTTCCGATCTGCCGCGAGTTTGTCTGGCATTTTCACAACTGGTTAATCCCGAACCGCTGCAAAATTGGAAACAGTGGCTCAGCGTCAATAATCAGCCCAATATTCAATGGCAATATCAAGGGGATCAGCTCTGCTTTAACGGCGAATGGAACCGTGATTACCATATTCAAGTGAACGCCAAACTGCTGAGCGAATATCGCCTGTCTTTAAGCAATCAAACCGATCAAAACCGGCTCGTGAATGTGAACGCAACAACCGGTCAGCGCACACCAATGTTGCGTTTTGCCAATCAAGGCAGCGTGTTAAATGCCTACCAACAGCGCAACCTGACATTAGAAAGCGCTAATCTTGATCGGGTTCAGCTCGAACTCTGGCAAATTCCGGCAAATAACCTTGCCAACTATGATATTCGCGATCTACTCAGTAACCCTGGCGCCAGCTATTATTGGCGGGTGGATTCGCTGCTGCGCGATAATGCACGCCAACTGTTTGAGGGTTATTTTCAAGTCGACAATGCCCGACAAAATCAAACCGCCAGCAATAACCTACTGTTCGATGATTTTTTTGACGACAAGCAAGACATGAAAGCCGGCGTTTACCTGTTGCGCGCCAAACAGCAGGACGACGATTACAACAGTAGCATTCTAGCATTCACTCTGAGCAACAGCGGTTTCACCGCCTATAAAACCGCGCAAGGGCTGTGGGTGGAAATGCGCGATCTCGACAGCAAAAAGCCGGTTGCCAAACAAACCGTCACGCTATACGCCAAAAATAATGAGATTCTGGCAACCGCCGAAACCGACCGTAACGGCATGGCATTTTTCCCGCAAGCCGCGATTATCGGCGAACAAGGCGCACAGCCGAGCCACATCGTCAGTGCCAATCCGGAGCAATTTGGCTATTTGAATCTGATTGATAACAGTATCGATCTCTCAAATAAAGGTTTATCCGGCGAATTGGCAAACCCGCTGATGCAGAGCTGGATTTGGTTTGATCGCGGCGTTTATCGCCCGAACGACACTGCCAATGCGATGTTTTTATTTAAAACACCGGACGGCAAAGCGTTCAATTCCTCCTCTATTTGGGCGACGCTAACCCGCCCCGACGGCAAAACCTTTTCGGTTACCGAACTCAAACCACACGCCAACGGCGCCTATTATTTCGAGCAGGCTTTTGATTCCGCAACCCGCTTAGGCAGTTGGAAATTAACCTTATCACTAGCCAAAGACGGCAAAGGCTATCTGGCAGAGCACCCCATCCAGCTTGCTACGATTTTGCCGCAACAGATTGAAGTTACCAGTAGCAGCGCAACGCCACAGCTGCAAAGCGGCGAAACCGCACGTTTCAACATTCAAGCAAACTGGCTATACGGCGCGCCCGCGAGCGGGCAAAACGGTTATGTCAACTGGACGATTCAAGCCGACAACAATCCGATTCCGGCTTGGCAAGAGTGGCAAATCGGTTTGTTTGACGAAAAAGTCAATGCGCGCTCGCAACACGATAACTTGCCACTCACCAATCAGCAAGGGCTGGCACAATTCAGCCTGCCGCTGAACAACTTGCCGCGCAGCAGCAAACCGCTCAGTCTAACACTACGAAGTGCGGTGTTCGAACCAAACGGGCAAGAAGTCAACAGCCAGCTGCAAGCGCCGATTCAGCGCGCTCAGCCTTATTTGGCGCTGAAAGTGAACGATCGGGTGGCGCAAGCTGCGCTGATCAACGATCGCGGCGAATCACTGAGCGGCAAAATCGACTGGAAACTGTACCGCGTTCACTACAACTGGTATTGGTCGAACAACAACGGCGTTTGGCAATATCACGTTAATGAGAGCCGCAGCCTGAGCACGCAAGGCTCGCTCAACGCCAATGCCGCCGCACCAAGCAGTTTTGACTTGCCAATTAACGACGGCAGCTGGGTGTTAGAAGTGCAAGGGCAAGATCCGCTCACCGCCACTTCCCTGCCGATTGAATACGGCAACTGGACTCAGCCAAGCGTCAACAATGCGCCGGACAGCATTTCGATCAGCAGCGACAAAGTGCGCTATCAAGACGGCGATCGGGTCAAAGTGCGGTTGCGTGCGCCGTTCGACGGGCCGCTGAGTGTCAAACTGGCAAACGGCAAAATTCTGGATAATCATCAGCTGAATTTTAAAAACGGCGAAGCGGAATTGGATTTCAAATGGCGCGAAGAGTGGTCACAAGGGATTTGGCTGTTGGCAAACGCTTGGAATCAAGCCCCTGCCGCCAATCAAAATTTACGCGCCGTCGGCTTACATTGGTTAGGCAATGATCTGAAAGATATCAATCTTGATCTGCAATTGGCGCTCCCAACCGAAGTGTTGCCGAATCAAAAAATCAGCCTGCCGGTCAAATTAAGCCGTGCGCCGCAGCAAACCAGCTGGGTGCAAGTTGCGGTGGTCGATGAAGGTTTATACCAATTGGCAAAAGCCAGTTTCAGCGATCCGCAACAGGCGTTTTACGGCAAAAAACAGCTCGGACTGGAGATGTTTGATGTCTGGGGCAGCGTGATTAAACAGCTGAAAGCCCGCCAAGCGGCGATTCGCAGTGGTGCTGACGGCGACGAAAGCGCTGAACTTGGCAGCATGGCGTTGCCGGAGCTGGACATCGATTTATTGACGTTCTGGTCAAAACCGGTGCAGCTCGACGCGCAAAACAGCGCACAAATCGACTTGGAGCTACCGCAATTTAACGGCAAACTGAGGGTAATGGCGGTGGCGTGGAATGCGGAACAGATTGGCAGTGCCGAACAAACGCTAATCGTTAAAGAACCGCTGGTCAGCCAACTGAATACCCCGCTGTTTTTATCACCTGATGATCAAAGCGAGATGAAAGTGCGGTTGCACAACACCACCGATCAGCCGTTGCAGCTCAACGTCGAAATGCGCGCCAATCCACTGTTACGATTTAACGACAATAAACAGCAGCAAGTGATCAAATTGCAGCCACAGCAAGAGATCACCCTTAACCGCACTTTCCAAGCGACTGAAAACGGCAAAGCGCAATTTGAAGTGCGGATCAGCGGCGATATTGACAAGCAACTGCAACGCAGCGCCGATATTCGTAAGCCGGTGTTGCCGTTCAGCCGTCTGAGTCTGGCACAATTGAACGGCGGTGCAAGCTGGCAATCGCCAACATTTGATCCGGCACAGGGCGCGCTGCAAACGCAGCAACTTACCTTGTCAAATCGCGCACCGTTCGATCCTCAGCAGGCGCTGGATTACCTGTCGAGCTACCCTTACAGCTGTGTCGAACAGACCGCCAGCGCCTCATGGAACAATCTACTGTTCGACAATCTGATTCTCGGCTATGATCTACCGGAAGCAAACTATCCTGATCAAGCGCAGCGAAAAAACAACTTAAACCGCGCACAACTGCGATTGGCAAACTTACAAGCAAGCGACGGCGGCTTCTCGCTGTGGGGCAATGATGAACAGAACGACCTGTGGCTAAGCGCCTACGTCGCCGATTTCCTGTTCAGCGCCCAGCCACAGCTGGCACAACAAAGTTCGCTCAATCGCGTGTTAGGCTATTTGTATCAAACGGTGAACCGTGCCGATTACACCGAATTGAAACCTGCCACCGCCGATACCACAGGCTATGCCTATGCGTTGTATATGTTGGCGAAAAGCGGGGAATCGGTGCAGGGTGCGCTGTTGCGAGCATTGCCGATTGTCGCAAACGGCAGTGAGATCTACCCGGCGCGACTGTTTATCTTAAACGCATTATTACAGCAGGGTGAAGTCAGCAAAGTGGCTGAACAACTGGCAAAAATCGCACAAAATCCGCGTGCGGTCAGTTTTGGCTATGCCAATTATGGCGACGCACTGCGCGATCACGCCAATTCGATGGTGCTGTTATACGAACTGAAACAGCAGGCAGAAAAGCTGAACCTGAACGATTCTCAGCTTCTGCAACATCTCGATCAAGCGACAAGTGCGGTTTGGCCTGCGTTGTTAAACGAGTTGAAAACCACGCATTATTTGAACACCCAAAGCGCACACTGGCTGGCAAAATTGGCAACTTGGCTGCCGCAATCGGCACAAGCCGCCTCAGTTGAAGTCAATGGTAAAACGGTGAAAGTGAACGGTTTGCAAACACTGACACTCAACGACAACCCTAATATTCAGCTAAACAACCGCGGTGCTAATCCGATCTTTGTCAGCCTGAATCAGTGGGTTCAGCCGACAGCCGCGACCTCGATTACCAACGGCTATCAACTTGACATGCGTTTCCTTGATCTGCAAGGCAAACCGATAAATCCGAACGCGTTAAAACTCAACCAACATCTGTTGCTGGAATTTAGCTTGAAAAAAACCACCGATGCGCCGCAAACCGATGCCGAAATGATGTTGGTGTATTCATTGCCTGCCGGTTTTAAAGTGGCGGAAAATATCCCGTTTGCGTACATCGACAAAGGCGATGAATCTGAGCCGCTGATACCGCACTTTACCGAAAACCGCGATGATCGCCATTTGGCGGCATTCACTTTCGACAAAGCACAAACGAAAATGGTGCACCGTCTTGTGGTGCGCGCCGCGCAAGCGGGCAGCTGGCAAGCGCCAGCCACCACGCTGGAAAATATGTATCAGCCGCAATATCGCGCGGTTCAACCGGCAAACGGCGTGACGATCCAGCCGTAGCTGTTTAACTGATGACAAGCTGGATTCGCCAAGCTCTCACACCACGCGCTAAACCACTGCTGTTTAGCGCGTTGCTGTTGGTATTACTGCTGATTTGTCTGCCACGCATTTTAGATCGGCTCTTTCCGCTGGTCACCAGCCGCTACCAACAGCATTCACTGCTGATCACCGATCGCCACGGTGAATGGCTGCGCGGCTATCTCAGCGCCGATCAATCTTGGCGGATGCCACTGACGAATAATCAACTGCCAAACGATTATTTAATACTGTTAATCAATTATGAAGATCGCCGTTTTTACCAACACCACGGCATTGATTACCGCGCAATTATGCGTGCCGCCGGACAGAATTTGCGCCAAGGGCAAATTGTCTCCGGTGCTTCCACCTTGACCATGCAGACCGCACGCCTGCTGATGCCGCATTCCGGCGGCTGGCGCGGTAAAATCACTGAAGCCTTTCGCGCTTGGCAGTTGGAACGCCAATTCAGCAAGGCTGAGATTTTACAAATCTATATGCAGCTCGCGCCAATGGGCGGCAATTTGGAAGGCATTGCCAGCGCGGCACATTACTATTTCAATAAACCCGCCGATAAACTGTCGCTGGCTGAAGCGGCGTGGCTGGTTTCACTGCCGCAATCACCGCACTTTTATCACCCGCTGCGCTACCCTGAACGCGCCACCGCCGCGCGCAATCGGGTGTTAAGCCGCGCTTTGGATTCAGCGTTAATCAGCCAAGAGCAATATCAACGTGCGGTTGCACAAGCGATCACGATCCAACCGACCGCATTTCCGCTGATTGCACCGCACTTTACCGATCAGGCTAAAGCCAAGGCAGCAGATCAGGCGATCATCACCACCAGCTTAGATAAAGGATTACAACTCAAACTGGAACAATTGCTGAAACGCAGCTTGCCGCAGCGGCATCAAAACAGCAATTTGGCGGCGGCAATCCTCGACAACCGTAGCGGTGATTATCTGGCGTATGTCGCTTCGGCAGATTTTTTCTCAACCGCACGCCACGGGCAAGTGGATATGCTGCAAGCGGTGCGCTCCCCTGGCTCGGCGCTGAAGCCGTTTATCACACTGTTTGCGTTCGACTGGCTGAACTACCAGCCGACCACCTTGATTCAAGATACGCCGATTGTCGATGATGCTTACCAACCAAACAACTACGACGGCGGCTATCAAGGGGAGATCAGTTTAGCCAGCGCATTAGTGCGTTCGCGCAATGTGCCGGCGGTGCGGCTGCTGCGTGCGATTAATCCGTTTCGCTTCAGCCAACATTTACAGCGCCACGGTTTACCGCTCTACCTGCCGAAAAATGCACAACCCAATCTTTCGCTGGCACTCGGTGGCGTGGGGGTTAAAGGCGCAGAATTATTGCAACTGTACCGCACTTTAGCCAATTGCAGCTATGCTCAAGCGCCGTTTGGCGCATTAGCGACGCCAAGTGCGTGCTGGCAAGTGACCGAGATCTTACAGCAAACCCAAGATCAAAACGGTCGGCTGTTTTGGGGCAAAGAACCCGTGGCGCTGAAAACGGGCACGTCATACGGCTGGCGCGATCAGTGGCTGTTCGCCTACACCCGCGATTACAGCATTGTGTTATGGGGCGGGCGTGCCGACGGCAAATTCGCCACCCAGCGCGCCAGTGCCGAAGATCTGATCCCATTGCTGCGCGGCGTGTTGGGATTGTTAGACAATCCGCCACGCCAATATGCGCCGCCGCACTATCCGCTGACGATTCGCAGCGGCAAATTGCCACCTCGCTTGCAGCGGGTGGAATTACCGCGCAACGAATCAACCGCAGCTTCCGCTCAGCAAATCGCGACTCAAGCTCCGCTGTCCGGCAGCACGCTCGAACTGGCACAAATTCGTGATTTAAACCTGCAAATCAGCGGCGGCAATCCGCCGTATCTGTGGTTTTTAAATGATCATTTGATTTATCAAGGCAACGATCAGCGTTATCTGTTGCAGCACGCCAATCCGGGCAGTTACCGTTTGGTGGTGATCGATGCCGACGGCAACAGCGCGCAAAGCGATTTTCGCTTACAGCGCAACGCGGCACAAAATCCGGGGCAAAGCGCGCCCGCAACAAATCGGGTGAAAATAATCCGCTCCGACAGCGAGCAATCTGCGCAAGCCGCTGATAAAAATTGATTCTGTAGAATGCAAGCAATTTTTTTTCTGTTTTTGCACGCCGGATTCGGGATCTTAATCGCGGTTTATTGTATGATTACGCCTATTCATAAGCATAACAGAAATCAATCATTATTGGAGCGTCCCA